>NZ_FRCM01000003.1:0-62418 GCF_900142915.1 Mucilaginibacter sp. OK098 | reverse complement strand
TACTTGATAATTAAGCTATGATTAGGATATTTGATAATTAATAGAAATTTTAAATCCGAATAGCTGCATGTTTGCCTATTTGCACATTTCTTAATTTGCACATTCGCATATCTGCACATTCGCACATCCACAAAATATGTTCGATAAATTAATGCAGGCCCAGCAAATGGCGGGCGCAATGAAGCAAAAATTAGATGCTATTACTGTAACCGGCACTGCCGAGGGTGGTAAAATTACGGTTACTGCTAATGCAAGTAAAGTTGTACAGTCGGTAACTATTGACGATGAATTGTTAAAAGAGGGCGATAAGGAACAACTGGAAGAACTTTTAGTGATTGCCATAAACAAGACAATGGCACAGGCTGATAGCGTAAGCCAAAGTGAAATGGCTGCCATAACCAAAGATATGTTTGGCGGCATGGGCGGTCTGTTTTAGGCATTTGAATATTGAATAATGAATGCCGAACTTCGGCTATCGAAATATTTTTATTTTACTTCATCATTCAAAGCCCGGCATTCGGTATTAATAAAACGATCCATCGATAAAAAAAATAAAACCTATGAAAACTACTTTTTACGGACAGTCGACCTTTATGATAGAAACGGGAGGAAAAAAACTGTTATTTGATCCGTTCATTACACCAAATCCGATGGCTAAGGATATTGACATCAATAGCCTTAAACCCGATTATATCCTGGTGTCCCACGGGCATGGCGACCATGTAGCCGACCTGATAGCGATCCAGAAAAGCAGCGACGCCATTATAATTTGCATTGCTGAAATTGCGAACTGGCTTGGCAAGCATGGCATAAATAATGCCCACGGCATGAACATAGGTGGCGGCTTTAATTTTGATTTTGGCCGTGTAAAAATGGTTAATGCCATACATTCAAGTACCCTGCCTGATGGTTCGCCTGGCGGCAACCCTGCCGGGTTTGTAATTTATGCCGATGGAAAAACCATTTATTATGCAGGGGATACAGCGCTAACTTATGACATGAAATTGCTGGCAGATGAAAACCTTGATTGGGCCTACCTGCCTATAGGCGATAATTATACCATGGGTGTTGACGATGCTATAAAGGCAACAGGTTTTATTAACTGCAAAAATGTAATCGGGATGCATTATGATACCTTCCCGGTAATAGTGATTGATAAAGAAGAAGCCGAACAAAAATTTATAAAAGCCGGAATAAATATTAAATTACCCGGAATAGGCGAAAGCCTTGAGCTGTAATATATAGGCATTGATTTTAAAACATACATTATGAAACACTTAAACTTTAAGCACTTTTTAACCACATCATTTTTATTAGCCTGCATTGTATGCTGTTCAATTTGTGCAAAAGCACAGGATGCCGCAACTGCAAAACCGGCAGCAGCGGCTGCAAAGCCACCTGTGGTTGCAGTTAAAGGCGCGGCAGACCTGGTTAACAGTTTTTTTAAGAAATACAAAGACGAAGGAACAGGCGCTGCCATTGATTATATTTTTGGCACCAATAAATATTTTACAAATACAGCCGGGATAAGCCAGCTAAAAGCAAAATTAGATTCATTGCGCCAGGGGATAGGCAACTATTTAGGTAAGGACCTGATCGTTCAAAAAAACGCGTCAAACAGTTTGGTTTTTTATAGTTACCTGGTAAAACACGAGATTCAGCCTATAAGGTTTACTTTTATGTTTTACAAGCCCCAGAACGAATGGGTTTTATACCGTTTTAAGTATGATGACCAGATGGATGCCGAACTAGAGGACGCAGGAAAAATTAATAATAAACACCAGTAATATTGGAAACATCAAACGTAAAAGACAGTAACGGCAATACGCTGATTGACGGCGACTCAGTAACCCTGATAAAAAGTTTAAAAGTAAAAGGATCAACCACTACTTTAAAACAAGGCATCACCATAAAAAAGATCCGTCTTACAGATAATGACGAAGAAGTAGATTGCAAGGTTGACGGGATGAGTGTGGTGCTAAAAACCTGTTTTTTGAAAAAGAAATAGATGGAAAAGGTAAAAAATAAAAGAAGTTTGCTGGTACCGGTTTGGTTCTTTTCGGTATTTATAATTATGGGTACAATTAAGCTATGTAAAAGTATTGCTGAGCATGATACTTTGCATATTGTTATGTCGGCCATTGGCATAGCGTTGAGCCTTATTGGTATTATAATGGTAACCCCTTATTTTAGGAAAGAAACAAAAGAACTTTAAAAGTTAAGCGGTAAATATTTATATTCGTTTTATGGCAAAATTTACAGCACCTGCTATGCAAAAAAAGAATGCCGCTTTGGTGATTCCTTTTATTACTTTCCTGGGATTTATAGCGATCAGTATCAATAGTCTGTTTAAAGGAATTGATCAGCATGAAACCTGGAGGATAATACTGGCAGCTGTTGGTGGTTTGTTTTTTGTGGCATTTGCAACGCTTACTGCGTATCATCTTATAAAAAATAATAAGGCGGTAAAGGTTTAAATAACTACAGCATGAATAAAAACGCCAAAATATATTTATACTGCTTTTATATCTGTGTGTTGGTTATAAATACAACTACGCTTATAAGTGGTATAAAGCACCATGAAACATGGCGTATAGTTGTTGGATTAATAGGGATGGTGTTGATACTTGTTGCGATAGTTTTAACCTTAACTGGTTATAAAGGACATAAAAAGGAGCAGGTTTCCTGAGAAAGATCGTTGTACCGTCCTTGCGAGGAACGATCCGCCAGCTGGCGGACTGCACAGGACAATCATGAACCTTTATTCTGATGAGATTTTACAGCCGCTTGTTGATAATCACATTGCTTATACTTCAATACTGGTAAAGCTTAGAGTTTGATTCATACCTGTATGCAAGCAGCTATGCTTGCAATGACGTGTTATTGTAGTGTCATTCCCCATCTTTGTTGAAAACCTCTTCTTGAAAATCCCCGCAATTCTGCTCAACTTCGCAATCCAAATTCGATTATGATACTGCACCATAAAAAAATAGCTGCCGAACTTTCCGTTGCCGAAAAACAGGTTAGCGCTACTGTTGCCCTGCTTGATGAGGGCGCCACCGTTCCATTTATTTCGCGTTACCGCAAGGAAGTTACCGGTACTTTAGATGAGGTACAAGTGGCCGCCATCCGCGACCGTGTGCAGCAATTGCGCGATCTTGATAAACGCCGGGAAGCTATCCTGAAATCGCTTACAGAAATGGGCAAGCTTACACCCGAACTGGAAACGAAGATCAACGAGGCCGAGACAATGGTTGCATTGGAAGATATTTACCTTCCTTATCGCCCAAAACGAAAAACCCGCGCTACTACCGCCCGCGAAAAAGGCTTGCAGCCGCTTGCCGATTTGCTGATGGAGCAAAAAAGGATTGATCCGGAAACCGAAGCTGCCAAATATATTGATGAAGAAAAAGGTGTAAAAAGTTTTGAAGAAGCGCTGGCAGGAGCAAGGGATATTATTGCGGAGTTCATCAGTGAAAATGCAGAAGTACGTACCCGGATGCGCAGCCTGTTTATAGAGAAAGGCACCTTTCAATCAAAAGTTATTGAAGGTAAAGAGCAGGAAGGCATAAAGTATAAAGATTATTTCGACTGGACTGAGCCTGTAAAATCAGCGCCATCACACCGCATCCTGGCTATGCGCCGTGGTGAGAAGGAAGAGATTTTGTGGCTGGATATAAAACCTGTGGAAGAAGAGGCAATAGCTCTGCTGGAGGATGCTTTTGTCATAGGCAACAACCCAAGCGCCGACCAGGTAAAACAAGCCATTACAGATGGTTATAAACGCTTGCTGAAACCTTCGATGGAAACAGAAGTGCGCCTGTTCACTAAAAAGCAGGCTGATGAAGAGGCGATCCGGGTTTTTGCGGAGAATGCCCGTCAGCTGTTGTTAAGTGCGCCCCTTGGCCAAAAACGTACCATGGCCATTGACCCGGGTTTCCGTACAGGCTGTAAAGTGGTTTGTTTGGACGAACAGGGAAAGTTGCTGGAATACACGGCTATTTTTCCGCATACCGGTGCAGGGCAAGCTAAAGAGGCTGAGAAAACCACTGAGTTTCTTTTCAAAAAATATAATATTGAAGCTATTGCCATTGGCAACGGAACTGCCGGACGCGAAACAGAAGTGTTTGTACGCAACCTTAACCTGCCCGGTGTAGCTATAGTAATGGTTAATGAAAGCGGGGCATCTATCTATTCGGCATCTGACGTTGCACGGGAGGAATTCCCGGATAAGGACGTTACCGTAAGAGGTGCTGTATCAATTGGTCGCCGGTTAATGGATCCGTTAGCTGAGCTGGTGAAGATAGACCCAAAATCAATTGGCGTTGGCCAGTACCAGCATGATGTAGACCAAACCAAATTGCAAACCTCGCTTGACGATACCGTTATGAGCTGTGTAAACGCTGTTGGCGTTGAGCTGAATACAGCATCAAAACAGATCCTGGCTTATGTATCCGGTCTTGGGCCGCAGCTGGCACAGAACATTGTAACCTACCGCGATGCCAATGGAGCTTTTAAACACCGTAATGAATTAAAGAAGGTGCCTCGCCTTGGTGATAAAGCATTTGAGCAGGCGGCAGGCTTCCTGCGCATCCGCGATGCTAAAGATCCGTTGGATACCAGTGGCGTTCACCCGGAAAGATATGCCTTGGTCGAGCAAATGGCAAAAGACCTTAAGTGCGCAGTAAAAGACCTGATGAGTGATGATAAGCTGCGCAAAAGCATTCCTCTTCAAAAATATATTACCGCTGATGCAGGCCTGCCAACGCTGAACGATATTATGGCCGAGCTGGCAAAACCCGGCCGCGACCCGCGTGAGCAGTTTGAAGCATTTAGCTTTACAGATGGTGTAAATGCTATTGGCGACCTGAAAATTGGCATGAAGCTGCCCGGTATTGTTACCAATATAACCAATTTCGGCGCTTTTGTTGATATTGGCGTTCACCAGGATGGTTTGGTACATTTAAGCCAAATCACCAACCGCTTTATAAAAGATGCCAACGAAGTACTGAAAGTGCAGCAAAAGGTTGAGGTAACAGTAACTGATGTGGATATTAACCGCAAACGGATTGCCCTTTCAATGAAAGAAAATGAGCCAAAGCCTGCGGAAAGAGAAAGACGCGAACCTGCAAATCAGCAACGTAATTTTCAAAAACCTGCATTTAACAAAAAACCTGAGCAGCAACCGGAAACAGATATTGCTATTAAGCTGGCAGCATTGAAGGATAAATTCAGATAGGGCATTAAGCCGAAAAGACTTACGAAGTTTTTAAAACTCCGTAAGTCTTGAATGAATTTTGCGATCTATCTAATAATTACTATCTTGCCTGCCAACAATCCATGAATACCAGTAAGATCATAAGCACTATTAATAATACACTGCCTGCGCTTTGCGGGTCACCTGTGCTTCTGCTGATTATTATTACTGTCATTGCAAACCAATGGAGGGTTAACTGAGCATATTTGTAAATTTCAAATTATACAGCAGGCCCTCCAAAACGGAGGGCTTTTTTTTTGACAAATTTTTAATCATGAAAAAGCAACCGACAACATCAACACAGTACGTGATCGCCATCTATTCGGAAGACAAAAAAGGGCTTTTAGGACAGGTATTGATCCTTTTTAACAAGATGAATTATGAAGTGAATGGTCTTAATGTTTCCCGTACAGACATAAGTGACATTGTATTGATCACTATTGAGGCTCTTGTCCCTGAAGCCGGACTTGCTACTCTGCTGCGGAAGCTGGAAAAAATTGTTGAAGTATATAGGGCAAGCGCTTTTATGCCTGGCGAAACGGGGCTGGAAAAGGTTGGGTTTTTCCGGTTGTCGAAAGAGATTTTCAGCGCTTCGTTTTGGGCTTTAGTGCAAAAATATGGGGCAGTGGTAAGCAGCATCAGCGAAGATGCACTGGTGATTCGTAAGTTTGGTAGCGATAAGAATCTCCAGGAATTTTATGGACAGTTAGATGGTCCTCATTTGCTTGGTTTCTGTAAAAGCGGACTAATAGCAGAAGAAAGTCTTTTGTCGATGGAGCATTTTGAATATGCATAGGCTGTTTCAATCCTTTATAAATGCACCATTATATATACACGTAGAGACGCAATACTTTGCGTCTCTGATAAATGCCCCTAGAGACGCAATGTATTGCGTCTCTACACCCATAATATTTAAAAGTAAATTTATTCCAAAGTTATCTGTCTCCTGATGCTTTCTTCAAGCGATATAAAAGTTTCTGTGCGCTGGATGCCTTTTACACCCTGGATCTGCTCATTCAATACCTCGCGTAAATGCGTAGTATCATGGCATACAATTTTGGCAAAAATGCTCCATGCGCCGGTAGTATAATGCAGTTCCACTATTTCTTTTACGGTTTTTAATTGTTTAACCGCCTCGTTGTATTGCGAGCCTTTTTCCAGGAAAATGCCCAGGAATGCCGTTATATCATAGCCTAGTTTTTGCGGATCAACCTCTAAACTGGCGCCTTTTATAACACCCATCTCCTCCAATTTTTTCATCCTCACGTGTATAGTTCCGCCGGAAACGATCAATTCTTTAGCGATCTCGGTGTATGGAGTGGTCGCATTCTTCATTAATATTGATAAAATCTGGATATCGAGATTATCAATTTCTAAATTTTGGGCTTTTCTGTGGGACATAAATTTGAAATTCTTTATTAATATACAAGAATAATTAAAATTCGATAAAAATAAAAATATTTCATTGAAATATTTGTAATAAATTGATAGGTCTGTTAGATTTGTAATAAGCAAATGACAAAAGCTTAGCGTTCTTTAAAAATAATAAAACATTGTTGGGTGGTGAAATTTTAGGCAGACACACCTCCTTGTCCCGGTGGCGGAGAATATGGGAAACCCGAAGCGGGCTAACCACTCTGTGAAGGTTCGATTCCTTCCCCAACAGCTTTTAAGTCCGAAGTCGAAAGTCTTCAGCTCAAAGTCGTAAAAGACTGCAAACTGAATACCGTAAACTGAAAACTTATTACAACCCTGTAGGATGGTGAAATTTTTGGCAGACACACCTCCTTGTCGCGGTGGCGAAGATCATGGGAAACTCTTAGCAATAAGAATAACCACTTCGTGGAGGTTCGACTCCTTCTCCTACAGCTCTTCTCATAATTTAGGTTTATAATTGGTTAGCAAAGGCCCCTGCCCATCAGGGGCTTTGCTTATATATAAGCTTTTTATTTGTTGAAATGACACATAAAAAAGACCATCTCATTGCCGGGATGGTCTTTTTTATCAATTACTAAAATTAAATTACAACAGCTTAAACCCAACACTTAATGCCCATAGATTTTGGCGCTGACCAAAGTCTGAATTAATTTTGGTAAGGCCGCCTTCGTAGCGCAGGTCAGCAGTAATGGCGCCGATATCAACACCTGCGCCGGCCTGGAAACCCAGCGTGCTGTTTTTATAGTGGCCAAAATCAGTATAAGCATCATTTAAGCTTTGCGATAGGTTTTTACTCAGTATGGAGGTGTAAACCGGTCCTGCCATTATCCTGAAATTAAGGTTTTTTTCGCCGAATGAATGGCCTATCAATACCGGAACATTCAGGTTGGTAAAATGTGCATTGCCACTTACTGAGTTATCGCTTGAGTGGAAATTGCCGCCTGTGCCACTTAAATAAAGTTCGGGTTGTAAGTAAAGGGCGCTCCCGAAGCGGGCAAAGATGCCGGCCTGGTAGCCGGTACGGGTTGAAGAGCTCAGGTTATCAGTGTTGATCTTTGAAAAGTTTACACCGCCTTTAATACCTAATGAGAATTGTGCTTGTGCGCTAATGCATACCGCTACCAGTAGTGCTGCACTTAATAGGATCTTTTTCATAAATTTTAATTTAGTTTGATGGTTTTGGAGCCGGCATAGGTAGTATGCATGGCCCCGTTGTTTTTCATAATTAATTTACCAAACGTTTAATTGAATAAATAATTACATTGTCTTAACAATAGCCTTGCCAAAATAGTAGTGGTTGGCACGTTCTATTTTTATATTTTTGTTGAAAATAAAATTAATCATGGCGGAGATCAGTATCACCAATAAAGAGTGGGAACGTGTTAAAATTAAGATTCAACGTAAATATAACCACCTCACAGACGAGCAGTTACAATATTCTGAGGGCCAGGAAGAGGGGCTGATAAGTAAACTGATGCAGCTGGTTAACCGCGATAGACCGTATGTACTATTTACGCTTAAGAAAGCGTTAGTGAATATAGACAATAACCGTTTGTAAAACAGCGGGGTATAAAAACTATTGTACTTTTTTGTAGCTTTATATTTTAAAATTAGGTTTAAGGATGAATAAGGGTAAAGTGATTGTGAATAAATATAAAAGACAATTGTTTTTTGCGGGCATATTGGCGCTGGCTTTGTGTACATGGAGTTTTAAGGACGATCTTTTCCAGCTGTCAAAAAATCTGGATGTGTTTGCATCGGTATACAAAGAGGTTAATATTAACTACGTTGATGATATTAATTCAGCAAAAATGATAAAGACCGGCGTAGATGCTATGCTTGATGGTTTGGATCCTTACACTGAATTTGTGCCCGAATCGGAAATTGAGGATTATAAGCTGCACTATGTTAGCACACAATATGGCGGCATTGGCGCGGGCATTTTTGTAAGGAACGGAAAAGTGTTTGTTTCTGATATATTTTCGGGCTTCCCTGCCCAAAAGGCTGACATCCGCCCCGGCGATCAGCTGGTTAAGATAAATGATATTACTCTGGATGGTAAAAATAACGACCAGGTGAGCCAGCTGCTTAAAGGTGCAAAAGGCGCTACCATAAAGTTGCTTGTTAAACGTGAAAGTGACGAAAAACCTGTTGAAAAGGATTTGGTTCGCGACGAAATTAAACAACCGAACGTATCTTACTCAGGCATGGTTGATGGCAATATGGGGTATATTAAACTGGATAAGTTTTTAGAAAACTCTGCCGATGAAGTTACAAATGCGCTTACTGCCATAAAAAAGAATAATCCCAGCGGCATCATCCTTGATCTTCGTTCAAACGGCGGCGGCATCTTACAGGAAGCTGTAAAAATTGTAAACCTGTTTGTACCAAAAGATGTTGAAGTGGTATCGCAAAAGGGGAAAATAAAAGAAAAGAACTATACCTATAACACGGTAAGCGCACCACTTGAGCCTAATTTGCCGTTGGTTGTATTGGTAAACGGACATTCGGCGTCGGCATCTGAGATTGTTGCAGGCTCGTTACAGGACCTGGATCGCGCTATAATTATTGGTCAGCGCAGCTATGGCAAAGGCCTGGTGCAGCAAACGTTTAACCTGCCTTATAACAGCTTGGTAAAAATTACCATTGCTAAGTATTACGTTCCGTCGGGCCGCTGCATCCAGGAGATTGATTACACTCACCGCAAGGATGATGGCAGCGTAGTTAAGGTTGCCGATTCATTGATCCACGAGTTTAAAACCAAAAATGGTCGTTCAGTTTATGATGGAAGCGGGATTTACCCGGATATTTTTGTTAAGCAGGAGCGCTTTGCCAATGTTACCCAGGCGCTTGTAGGTAAATTGTTTGTATTTGATTTTGCCAACCGTTACCGTAATACACATACGAGCATAGACAATAGTAAAAAGTTTACTTTTACCGATGCCGATTATGCTGATTTTGTGAAATTTTTGGATGGTAAGAACTACAGCTACAATACCGCATCAGAAAAAGTATTGGCCAGCCTGAAAACCGAGGCTACTAAAGAGAAGCAGTTTGGTGAGATCCAAACAGAATATGACGCCTTGAAAGCCAAAATGGTCGCCAGCAAAAAGAATGATCTGCAGTTGCATAAAGACGAAATAAAGCAGGTGCTTGAAAACGAAATAGCCGGGCGTTTCTATTTTGAAAAAGGCCGTTATGAGGCTAACTTTAAATATGATAAAGAGCTTGCCCAGGCTGTAAAGGTGATGCAGGATAAAGATATGATGGCCCAGATCCTTAAAGGCGAAGGCAATTACAAAGTGATAGGCAAACCAGTATTGGCTATGGCCGCTAAAAAAATTGCCGATGCGGATCCTGACGACCAATAATCCCCGGTAAAACTTACGAAGCTTTTAAAACTTCGTAAGTTTGTTTTCTTTCTTAATAAGCCCCCTTTTTCTCAACCAATCCCCCTGCTATACAGTCACTTATTATCATATATTAAAAATAAACTAAACTATTCGCGGTAAATATTGTCTATCATTCAAACAATGTTATTATTATGAAAAAGTTAATTTTTATAGCAGCAATAATATTTAGCTGCTTGTCAATCAAAATAGCCAATGCACAGGTAAGTGTTAGTTTAGGAATAAACATTGGCAGTCAGCCGGATTGGGGCCCGGTAGGGTATGACCATGCCGATTATTATTACATGCCCGATATTAACGCATATTATGATGTGCCGGCTCACCGTTATGTTTATTATGAGAATAATGTATGGGTACACCGCACTTATTTACCCGCACGATACAGCAATTATGACAGGTATCACGGTTATAAAGCAGTAATAAATGAGCGTAACCCGTGGGAACGTAACAATGTTTACCGTGAAAGATATGCCGGCTACAGAGGCCGCAGGGACCAGGCGATAATTCGTGAAAGCCGCGATGATCGTTACCGTAACCATTGGCATGATAATGGAAATCATTATGGCCAGCGTGGCGACCGCGGTGGAAGAGGCCGTGGAGATGAAGGAGGAGATCATGGTGACAGAGGCCACGGACATGATGGTGGTGATCATGGCGACAAGGGTCATGGTGACAAAGGTCATGGGCATGACCAGTAATCTAACTACAAGTTAAATGAAGAGCCCCGGCAACCGCCGGGGTTTTTTGTTTGGTTTTTGCTGATGTTTAAACGGATTATAAAAGTGGTGATAACATTGCGTTTTAACTCAAAAGCGCTCTTTAAAAGCTGGGGCTATTCCGTCCTCAAGCTTTTTACCGGGTTACTTATTGCTGCTCTAATGGTTTGCAGTGTTATTAATATAACGGTTAATATGGTTAACAGTAAAATTGATAACATAAACGGGTAGCCGGTAATTGATATACGGTAAGCATAGCCATTAAGCCAGTTATGCATAATTAAATATGCCAGCGGACATGATATTATCCCCGCTATAAAAACTATCCCCAAAAACTCCTTCAAAAAAAGATTGATTATGCCTGGCACGGATGCCCCCAGCACTTTGCGGATGCCTATCTCCCTCGTCCGTTTTTGAATGCTTAATGAGATCAGGCCCAAAACGCCAAGCAATACAATAACAATTGACAGTAATCCTGCTATGTATGATGCCTTTTTTAGCTGGATCTCGGTTTGGTAAAGATGTGTTAGGGCATCATCCACAAAATGATATTCAAAAGGTGCATCCGGTAATAAAGTACTCCATTTTTGCTGTAAGGCGGTTATACTTTTTTGAGGATCACCGGGCTTTAGTTTAAAGGAGAAAAAGCGATAATAAACGGTGTAGTTTACATTTAAAAAAGTAAGCGGCTTAATGGTTTCGTGCATCGAATCGAAATGAAAATCATTAGTTACGCCGCAAATGGTGAAGAGTGATGTTACGCCTGCCAAATTAACCTGTTTGCCTATAGCATCATTAGGGTTTTTATAACCAAGCGCTTTTGATGCAGTTTCGTTTATAACAATTTTTGCAGAGTCGCTGGCGGTATATGACGGGGTGAAAAATGATCCGGCCTTTAACGGGATATTATAAGTTAATGCATATTGATTATCTGCGCTAAGTCCCTGCATGGTTACCGCCTTTTTTGGGTCAGTACCCTGGTTATATAACTGTACCGGGCCGCCATTGCCCCCATCAGGGATCTCCCATGATAAGGCCACACTACTAACCCCGGGCATCTGCGATATCTGGTAGCGAATACTTTCCAGCTTTTGTACCCCCTTTTTGGACCAATCTCTGGGCAGCTGCGCATAAACCACATAATCCTTTTTGAAGCCAAGGTCTTTGCTGAAAAACAAGTCGACCTGCTGCGAGATGATGATAGCGCTGATAAAAACCAGGGCCGCCATGCCAAACTGAAAGGTAACCAGTGTTTTGCGGAACAATACACCCTCCTTAATGGAAGCTAACTTGCCTTTTAACGAGTCGACTGATTTTAGGGCTGATAACACCAGCGCCGGGTAAATACCAGCCAGTAAACCTACAAACAGGGCGAATACAAACGGGATAAAATAAAAATACAATGGGAAGGCAAATAAGCCTGTTATCTCTTTGCCCAAAACATCGCTTAAATATGGGCGACCAAACAAGTATAATACCAGGGCTATCAGCGTTGCCATTAATACTAACAAAGTTGATTCTATTAAAAACTGCCAGATAAGTTGTTTTCTTAATCCGCCTAAAACCTTGCGGATGCCCATTTCTTTCATCCGCGATGATGACCTCCCTATGCAGATGTTTACAAAGTTGATAACCGCCATCAGCAAAATAAAAAACGCAATGAGCGACAGCGTGTACAGCATTTGCTTTACGCCGCCACGATAGTAAGTTTTTAGCGGTACCAGGTAAGGTGTTAGGTTATCGTTTATTTGTTGTGATGAATTTTCTTTTATTAAATGGCGTATGGGCTGTTCCAGTTGCTTTGGGGTTACGCCTTTCTGTAGTTCGATGTAGCCAACCAGGTTAGTATTGTTCCAGCCCTGCATGTTACGGCCTAAAAATAAAGAGGCCTTTTCAGGCAGGAAGATGCGGTTGTTGTTTTCGTTTACGTTGGTTACAGAATTTCGGGGGATGTTTTTCAATACACCTGAAATAGTAAAATCATGTTTTGAGCCTGAAAAATTTTCAATAGTAAGCGTTTGCCCAACTACGTCGGTGCTGCCAAAATATTTTATAGCCAGCGGTTCAGTAATTACAGCCGAAAAAGGATCAACTAATGCAGTTGCGGCATTGCCACGCTGCAAAGCAAAACCATACATATTTAACAGGGTACTATCGCCTATCTGGATGCCTTCTCGGAAATGTTTATCACCCTTTGATACATTGCTGGTAACACCATCCCAATGGTAGTAATTGGCAACCAGCGTTGGATAAAGCTCCTTTAATGTTTTAGGTAGCTGTGCTATGGTGCCCAACTCAAAGCCGAGATTTGGATCTTTCCATCTGCTCTGTAAAATATATTGGTTACCAGCGTTTTTAAGAGATTGGTTTACCTGCAGCTCCCCCCAAACATAGGCGCCTATCAGCAAAGTAAATGCAATGCCTACCGAAAGGCCTAAAATGTTAATGATGGAGAACCCCTTGTTTTTCCAAAGGTTCCGCCAGGCTATAATAAAGTAGTTTTGCAGCATAAGTTGTGATTTAAGTATTGATGTACTAAAATTAGTGTATAACTGCTTAACTGTAATAACATTAACATTATTTAACAAGAGCCATCAGAATACCCTGGTGAACCACAAAAAAAGCCCCGGTAAACTACTCCGGGGCTAACTAAAATTAAACTATAAAACTGAACACAAAACGCCTGTTTTAGAAGGTGAGTGGTCATCCGTCATTAGTCATTGCCTTTCGCTTCTTTACCTTTCGCCTTTTACCTTTTCGCTTTCACCTCTCCTCATGAGCATCCCATCGAATTACCGCAATTTAAACATTTATAACAGGTACCTGATCGGATAGTAGTATGTCCGCAGGTGTTGCAGGCCGGGGCATCGCTTTGTACGCCCATGCTCAAATCAACACTATACTGTTTTTTAATATTGCTGTTATTACCACTTGTCACTGGCTGATAAACATTGCTTTCATCCGTATTAAAATCGCTGTTGTCCATTTGCGGGTTACCGATCACGCCGTTTTGTTCCGTTATTACGTGAACAAGGTCGGTGCGATTCTGATATTCATATCCCAGCATCCGGAAAATATAATCGATTATGCTTGTTGCGCTTTTTATATTGGCATGGCCAACCACCATACCTGCAGGCTCAAAACGGGTAAAGGTGAATTTCTCTACATATTCCTCCAACGGCACACCATATTGCAGGCCAACCGAAACGGCAATGGCAAAGCAGTTCATCAGCGAGCGGAAGGTGGCACCCTCTTTGTGCATATCCACAAAGATTTCGCCCAAAGTGCCATCTTCATACTCACCGGTACGCACAAACACTGTTTGCCCGTCAATACTTGCTTTTTGCGTATAGCCCCTGCGTTTAAACGGCAGGCTTTTCTTTTGCACCACCCTCGAGAGCTGGCGCATAAAGTTGGTGTCTTTTGATTTTTCCATTATGGCCATAGCCGCTTCTATCACCTGCTCGCTGGTTAAATCGCTTAACTTCACATTGGCAGCCTCGCCCAAAACCTCTTCAACGGTATCCAGCTTTTCATCACTTACCGCTTCTTTCTCCTCTTTGGTATCTGATTTGGTTGATAGCGGCTGCGATAATTTACAGCCATCGCGATAGAGGGCATTAGCTTTTAAACCTAATTTCCATGAGAGCTCGTAACAATCTTTTATCTCGTCAACATTAGCCTCATTGGGCAGGTTGATGGTTTTTGAAATAGCTCCTGACAGGAACGGCTGTGCTGCTGCCATCATTTTTATATGCCCGTGCGAGTGGATATAGCGCTCGCCTTTTGCACCGCATTTGTTTGCGCAATCAAATATGGGGTAATGTTCTTGTTTTAAATAAGGTGCCCCCTCAATGGTCATGGTACCGCAGACGTATTCGTTAGCTTCGGCAATTTCTTTGCGACTAAAGCCTAATGCTCTTAATACATTAAAATCAGGTGCATTGTACTGTTCGGGCTTAAAACCAAGACGTTTAAAACAGTCTTCACCCATCGTCCATATATTAAATGCAAAGCCAATCTCAAATGCAGCCATCAGGCCTTTATCCAGTTTCTCCAGCTCATCATCAGTAAAGCCTTTTGCTTTTAAACTGTCTATATTAATATACGGAGCGCCTTTTAAAGTAGCTGCGCCTTTTGCATAATTTACAATGGCGGTAACCTCATGCTCAGCATAGCCCAAATTGCTCAAAGCTTCGGGCACTGCCTGGTTAATGATCTTGAAGTAACCACCGCCCGATAGTTTTTTAAATTTCACCAATGCAAAATCTGGCTCAATACCGGTAGTGTCGCAATCCATTACTAAGCCTATTGTACCTGTTGGGGCAATAACAGTAGTTTGTGCGTTGCGATAGCCGTATTGCTCACCCATTTCAACGGCCTTGTCCCAGGCGTTACAGGCGGCAGATAAAAGATAATCGGGACAATCAGCCTGCTCAATTCCCGGAGGGGCAATCTCAAGTCCTTCATAATTGCCTGTAGAGTTATAGGCCGCGTAGCGGTGGTTGCGCATTACGCGCAGCATGTGTTCTTTATTGTCATTATAGCGACTGAACGTGCCCAGCTCTCTCGCCATCTCGGCTGAGGTTGCATAGGCCGTACCCGTCATAATAGCGGTGATTGCGCCACCTATTGCGCGGGCCTTGCTGCTATCATAAGGAATCCCGTTTACCATTAATGCCGAACCAAGGTTAGCATAACCAAGACCCAATGTGCGGTAATCATACGATAATTGTGCAACTTCCTTAGATGGGAACTGAGCCATTAGTACGGAGATCTCTAATACTATGGTCCAGATGCGGCAGGCATGTTCAAAGCCCTTTACATCAAAAATGCGTGTTTGGGTATCAAAAAAATGTGCCAGGTTGATGGATGCCAGGTTGCAGGCAGTATTATCCAAAAACATATATTCCGAACATGGGTTAGATGCATTGATCCGTCCACCTTCGGGGCAGGTATGCCATTCGTTTATGGTACTATCAAACTGTACGCCCGGATCAGCACATGCCCAGGCTGCAAAGGCAATATCGTCCCATAATTTTTGTGATGAGATTGATTTTATGGCTTTGCCTGTCATCCTACTGGTTAAATCCCAGGGCTTGCCATCTTTTAATGCCTTAAAAAAGCTGTTAGGAATGCGCACCGAGTTGTTTGAGTTTTGCCCGGATACCGTTTTATAAGCCTCGCCTTCATAATCAGACGAATATCCGGCAGCAATCAATGCGGCTACTTTCTTTTCTTCTTCAACCTTCCAGTTTACAAAGCCTTCTATTTCGGGATGATCCAGGTCCAGGCAAACCATTTTAGCGGCCCGGCGGGTAGTTCCGCCTGATTTAATGGCGCCGGCGGCCCTGTCGCCTATCTTTAAGAACGACATTAATCCAGATGAGTAACCACCACCCGAAAGCTTTTCGTTATCGCCCCTGATCTTTGAATAATTGGTGCCAACACCCGATCCGTATTTAAAGATCCTAGCTTCACGTACCCACAGATCCATAATACCACCCTCGTTCACCAGATCATCATCTACAGAAAGAATAAAGCAGGCATGCGGCTGCGGGCGCTCATAAGCAGAAGTTGATTTGCTCAGTTCTTCCGTTATGGGGTCAACATAATAATGTCCCTGTGGTTTTCCGGTTATACCGTATGAGTTGTGCAGCCCTGTATTGAACCATTGCGGCGAGTTTGGTGCGGCCAGCTGCCCGGTAATGGTATAAACTATTTCATCATAAAAGATCTCAGCATCGGCCGGGGTGGCAAAATAGCCGTAGCGCACGCCCCATTCTTTCCAGCATTTAGCCATGCGGTTGGCAACCTGTTTAATGCTTTTTTCAGATCCCGTGGTGCCGTCAGGTAATGGTACACCGGCCTTTCTAAAATATTTTTGCGCCAATATATCAGTAGCAACCTGGCTCCATGTAGCAGGTACTTCCACATCGTTCATTTCAAATACGGCGTCGCCTGATGGATTGCGGATTACCGATGAGCGTTTTTCATATTTAAACAAGTCAAAAACGCTGATCCCTTCTTTAGTGAAATGCCTTTCAACTTTTAATCCTTTGTTGTTTTCGGTGGTTGTTTTTTTGTAGATGTCGTCTCCCATATCAGTACATGTGTAGTAAGCAGAATAGCCGTTAAAAAAACTCAAGGGGTTTTACGTAAAGCTACATATACATGGCAATGGAATTCAATTCAGAGTTTTCCACACAGTGTGAACAAGGGCCTCTCTACAGCGCAATTAATGCCAAATAGTTAGTTCACAGTATATTAATTGTGTTGAAAAGTGTTTTTTAGCAACGGCAGGGGAGAATCGCATTCGCCCAAATCCATCCGAATAGCGAGACGAGGGGAGGTGAAATTCATAAAATGATATGCTGAGACAAATCAAATTAGCCCGCCTTGTGCAAATCATTAAAATTGCAGAATTTAGTAGATCATAACACTAACATACTAAATATGAAAAAGCTATTATTTATTGCATCATTTATCATAATAGGTTTTGGCGTAAAAGCACAGACCGCAGCCACTCCTGTTAAACTAACCGACACTGCTAAACTATATCATCCTGAAGCTGATGCCAAGTCTGATATTGTCAATGCGGTAAAAAAGGCATCTGCCGAGCATAAAAATGTATTACTTCAAATTGGCGGTAACTGGTGTATCTGGTGCATCCGCTTTAACGACCTGGTTACCCGTGATCCTGATCTTAATAAATATGTGCGCGATAATTATGTTATTGTACACGTAAATTACAGCAAAGAAAACACGAACGATAAACTACTGGCTGAACTTGGCTATCCGCAGCGTTTTGGATTCCCGGTATTTGTAGTGCTTGATGATAAGGGAAACAGGCTTAATACCGAAAACTCAAGCTACCTGGAAGAAGGCAAGGGGCACAGTAAAGAAAAGGTAATGGGTTTTTTTAAAGATTGGTCGCCTGCAGCAATTGACCCGAAGAGCTATGATAAAGCGAAATAAATATTGATCCATCCCCGCGAGCTGTGTCCCCACAGCTCGCCATAGGACAGGTAGCCTGCATGTATAGTGCTGATCCGACCAGTTGGCGGACAGCATGACATACTTTTTTTTGTTCCGAATCAATAGGTATAATATATTTACAAAAAGATAATACTAATTAAACCTTGGCTTCGTTATTGTAGTCCTAATTGATGTATAACAAAAAAGTTACAATATGAAAACTTTAAGAATTTGCTGGGATTATTACTTCGCCAACTTAAATAAGTTACGGGTTAAGGCCTGCCAGGCGGAGGTTTATTAATATTTAGTGAGTAGTTGATTGGGTTAATTAAGTGAGTAGTTAAATTTTTAAAACTTAATCAACCACTCACTTAATCAACCATTATTCAATAACAGTAACCTTAAGCATATTGGTTTTGGCCTTTTTTGAAATTGGCACCGAAGCTGTATTAATTACCACTTCGCCAGCTTGTACTAGGTTTGCCGCTTTAAGTATCCCATTTACATCACTTATAGTTTGGTCGGTACTTTCTTCACGATCGTAATAAAAAGTACGTACGCCCCAAAGCAGGCTTAGCGCATTTAAAAGGTGTTTGTTGGCTGTAAAAATATAGGTACCTGCTTTTGGCCTGTAGCTTGATATTTCAAAGGCTGTATAGCCCGATGTTGTCATTGATACAATACCTACTGCATTGGTATGCTCAGCCAAATAAACAGCCGATCCACAAACCGCGTCGCTTAAATAATCTACAGATTTAGTATCGGTATTAGCTTCTTTATTAGCGTTGAACGGATAGCCCAGGTCTTCAACATTGCGGATAATTTTCGCCATTGTTTCAATAACTATCACCGGGAATTCACCAACTGATGTTTCGCCGCTTAGCATCACTGCATCAGCGCCATCAAGTACAGAGTTGGCAACGTCATTCACCTCGGCGCGGGTTGGGCGCGGGGTTGTGATCATTGATTCAAGCATCTGGGTAGCTACAATTACAGGCTTTGATGCTTCGCGACATTTGCGGGCAATCATTTTTTGTAAAAGAGGAACTTCTTCCAGGGGCATTTCAACGCCAAGATCGCCACGGGCAACCATAACGCCATCTGTAGCTGCAATTATTTCGTCAATATTATCTATGGCTTCAGGCTTTTCAACCTTGGCAATTACTTTGGCAGCTTTACCGCTTTCAGCAATTATTTTCTTTAATTCCAATATATCCTGGCCGGTACGTACAAATGAAAGGCCAACCCAATCAACGTCCCAATCCAATGCATATTTAAGGTTCTCAAGGTCTTCTTCAGTTAAGCTTGGGATTGATACTTTAGTATTTGGCAGGTTAACACCTTTACGCGATGTTAAGATCCCACCATGTACAATTTCGCAAACAACGGTATCAACTTTATTGGTTTCAATAACCCTCATCTGGATCTTTCCATCGTCCAGCAAAATAATTTCATCCGGCTGTACGTCTTGTGGGAAAGTTGGGTAAGTGATGTAGATCTGGTTATCATCACCAATAAGCTCATGCGTGGTAATATTTATGCGGGTTCCGTTAACCAGGTGAATGCCGCCATCTTTTACCAACCCAATGCGGATCTTAGGTCCTTGCAGGTCGGCTAATATGCCAACATTGGTTTTATATTCTGCATTTATTTCTCGAATGGTATCAATCACTGCTTTATGATCCTGGGCTTTTCCATGTGAAAAATTCAGTCGGCAAATGTTAACGCCAGCCTGTATCATGGCTAACAAAACTTCTTTTTTTGCCGAAGCGGGGCCCATTGTGGCAACAATTTTAGTTCGGTTATAATATAATTTCATACTTATCTGGTTAATGCGGCTTATCAGGTTATCTTTAGTGTACCTATAACACTTTTAAAAATTTGCGCTAAAATAAGAGATTTTCGCGTGATTTTATTTTTTTAGGATCAATCTTTACTGCGGCAACAATTTCGGGCACCTTATTTAATGCCGAAACAAGGTTATCAAGGTCATTCTCGTCAATATAATTTTTTATCAACAAAAAATAATCTGCCTTTCGCATCTCGGGGATCAGGTAGCCATCAGAGCCTTTATTGGCAATAAAGTAGAAATCAGTCTCTGTTGCTTCCCAATTATAGTGGTAAATTGAGAATAAAACAGGCTCGGTTCCGTGATTAATATCAACTTCCAGGTCGGGATTTTTTACCAAATTAAAGCTTAAAGCCTTGTTAATCAAATAACAAACACGATAGTCTTTCAACGAAGTTGTAACTGCGATGAGAACAAAATCAAGATCGATCTCAAACTTTAAAAATTTCCTGCTCAAAATCATTACTTTTGCAGCGGTAAAAATACAAAATCGAAACACTTGCAATAAAATATTGTTGCATATAATGCAAAAGTTTTTAGATTTGATATTTAACAGAATTTATTTTTCTTTGCACTGAATTTATTTAATCATTTAAACTATAAGACTATGTCTGATATCGCTTCAAGAGTAAAAGCTATTATCGTAGAAAAATTAGGTGTTGACGAAAGTGAAGTTACACCCGAAGCTAGCTTCACCAATGACCTTGGTGCTGACTCGTTAGACACCGTGGAATTAATCATGGAGTTCGAAAAAGAATTTAACGTAGCTATTCCTGATGATCAGGCCGAAACTATCGGAACTGTAGGTCAGGCTGTTGCTTACCTTGAAAAAAACGTTAAATAAGAACTCCCCCAACGCTATTAAATGGAGTTTAAAAGAGTTGTTGTAACCGGGCTTGGAGCACTCACCCCAATTGGTAATACAGTTCCTGAATATTGGAACTCATTGCTTAATGGTGTGAGTGGCGCTGCCTTGATTAAGAGTTTTGACACAGAAAAGTTCAAAACCAAATTTGCGTGCGAAGTGAAAGGCTTTGACGCAGATGCCTTTTTAGGCCGTAAAGATGCACGTAAGCTTGATCCCTTTGTTCAGTATGCCCTGTTTTCGACAGAAGAAGCGATAAAAGACGCGGGGCTAAATTTTGATTTGCTTGATACAAACCGTATCGGCGTAATCTGGGGATCTGGTATAGGTGGTTTAAAAACATTTTTAGATGAGGTTGTTAATTTTGCCAAAGGCGATGGTACACCTCGTTTTAACCCGTTCTTTATTCCTAAAATGATAGCTGATATTGCCCCAGGCCATATCTCTATCAAATACGGTTTGCGCGGTCCGAATTTTTCTACCGTATCTGCCTGTGCATCATCAAATAATTCGCTTATTGATTCATTTAATTATATCCGCCTGGGTAAAGCTAATATGTTTATAAGCGGAGGTTCTGAAGCTATTATTAATGAAGCCGGTATTGGCGGATTTAATGCCATGCATGCTTTGTCAACCCGTAATGATGACCCGGCAACGGCATCACGTCCGTTTGACCTGGACAGGGATGGATTTGTTGCTGGTGAAGGCGCCGGAACTATTATTCTGGAAGAATTGGAGCATGCCAAAAAGCGCGGTGCAAAAATTTATGCCGAAATGATAGGCGGTGGCATGAGTGCCGATGCTTATCACATGACAGCCCCGCACCCGGAAGGATTAGGAGCTGCCCTTGTAATGAGGCATGCTTTAGAGGATGCTGGTATTACACCGGCAGATATCGACTATGTAAACGTACATGGTACATCAACCCCTATTGGCGACCCGCAAGAGGTTAAAGCTATCCAGGATGTTTATGGCGAAGAAGTTTACAGGATAAATATCAGTTCAACCAAATCAATGACCGGGCACTTATTGGGTGCTGCAGGTGCTGTTGAGGCCATTGCTGCTATCTTAGCTATAAAAAACGATATTGTTCCGCCAACCATCAATCACTTTACTGATGATCCGGCTTTTGATCCGAAAATTAATTTTACGTTCAATAAGGCGCAAAAACGTATTGTAAACATAGCACAGAGCAACGGATTTGGTTTTGGCGGGCACAATGCTTCTGTAATATTTAAAAAGTACGAAGAATAAGACCCTTGATGCCTATAAGTCGTTTTTACAAGCTATATTTCTCACCTAACAGAAAATACGTAAAGATTTTAAAAAATTTGCTCGGTTTTGTACCGGGCAATTTGTCGTTATATAAACTGGCATTCCGGCACAAATCTGTTGCGCAAAATATAAAAAAGGGAGTTAAGAACAGCAATGAACGATTGGAGTTTTTAGGCGATGCGGTATTAGGGAGCGTGGTTGCCGAAGTGCTTTTTAAGCTTTATCCGTATGAGGATGAAGGCTTTTTGACCGAGCTGCGCTCAAAAATTGTAAGCCGTAATAACCTTAATCAA
Source organism: Mucilaginibacter sp. OK098 (assembly GCF_900142915.1). GTDB lineage: Bacteria > Bacteroidota > Bacteroidia > Sphingobacteriales > Sphingobacteriaceae > Mucilaginibacter. Next base: position 40,338 of record NZ_FRCM01000003.1, on the reverse strand, counting down.
CTGGCACGTAAGCTTGGCTTTGATAAGCTGATAGAGTATGATAGCCGAATGCTTAACTCATCAAGACAGGGTTCATTACTTGGGGATGCTTTTGAAGCGCTGATTGGTGCAGTATACCTTGATAAAGGCTATGATTTTACACGCAGTTTTTTGGTGAATCACATCATCAAATCGCATGTGGATATTCATACACTTGAGCAAACCGAAAGCAATTTTAAAAGCAAGCTTATTGAGTGGTGCCAGCGTCATAGCAAGGATATTTCATTCGATCTGGTAGGCAATGAAGAGGGAGAAAACGTAAAGCTATTTACTGTTCAGGCCCTGATTGACGGCGAAGTGATGGGACAGGGAAAAGAATTCAGCAAAAAGAACGCCGAAAAGCTTGCCGCCGAAAAAGCTTGCGAGACGCTGGGGATCTGATTTATTTCGGATATCGAATGTTCGATGTCGGATTTATTTGTCTGAATTAAATTTTTCAGAATAATATTGTTTTTCAAAGGCGTTCAAGAGCTGCACCATTTCTTATTTTTATCAGGGCTGTTCCTGTTTCGGCCTAATAAAGGTTGGCTGGTTTAGCTGCTGCAACTTTTCTTTATCTGCTGATTTATCGTAGTACTCATACGATTTCCTGATCTGCTTTATCAGCTCGTAATCATTCCATCCCTTAAGATCTTCATAGGATGGTGTATAATATTCCATAAACTTTTTCGCAACGGTATCACTGGTATTAGTTACCCGCGCTACCAGTGCTACACTATATCTTCTTCTAATCTCGGCATATTCAAGTTCGCCTTTTGAGAAGTTTGCAAACCGGCGTGCATTACTTGGGCCTTTTCCAAAAAGCTCATATATACCCGTTAAGGGCGATGTTAAAAAAGACAATACGGGTGGCTTTCCGTTGTAGTAAATACCTTGTTTCCTGTAATTGCCCATTACTTCATTTAGCTCCTGGCGTTTTGTCTGTCCGTTTATAGTTACCTGGTCAAGTACAATAACAGGTTGCATGTAAACAGGGATATCAGCCTTGGCTATGATCACAACTTTTTGGTCGGTATAATTCAGTTTGCTGAAAAGAAGGGTATCGCCTATGGTTGCGTCAATAGAAAACCATCCAAGCTCATCGCTCATTTTAATATCCCGGCTTCGCAAATTGGTGATCAGCACCTGGGCTATCCTTTCAACACTTACACTCCTTGATATAACGCCTCTTACAACAAATGTTTGCTGCGCATGTGCCTTAACCAAAAAGCTGAGGCAAAGCATAATAATTGTAACAAATTTATAGCGCATCTGATACAAAGTTAAAGATTGTAAGCCATAGTAAATGTAAAAAAGTGTTAAAACGGGCAGTTAGTACCTGGAGATTAGGGTTAAGTCAACAGTCTTTAATAAGTGAATTTTGTTTTTGGCTTAAGATTAAATGATAATTCATATGTGGCATAGCAATAATTAATTAAATCATTTTTATAAGGGAAAAGCGGCTTCAATCTCAAGTTCTAATCATTTAATTATTGGCAGGATAGTTGTTTTAGTAACCATACACGCAAAAACTATCGTTATGGCAACTATTGAAAAATCAATTGAGATATTAAACGACTTGATAGAAATTAATAATGATCGTGTTGCAGGCTTTACCCATGCGACAAAAGAACTGAATGATAGGGATCTTGATTTGCGGACTATTTTTATGCAGTTGAGAGATGATAGTCGCAAAAATGTTCATGAGCTTGGTACGACTATAAATAAAAATGGCGGCGAAGTTGAAATGGGCATGAGCGGGAGCGGAGCTTTACACCGCATATGGCTTGATGTTAAAGCCACCTTTAGCGGGCACGACCGTAAACGCGTTTTAGAAGAATGTGAACGCGGCGAAGATGCTATAAAGAGGGCGTATCAAACTGCGCTGTCTGCTGATAGCGGTTTATCCCCTGAATTTTCAGAAATTGTACAGCGCCAGCAAATGGGTATTATAGCAGCACATAACCAAATAAAAGCATTGCGCGATAGCCAGGCTTAATTAAAAGGGATTTATTACAACCAAGCTTTGCTAACTTTTAAAAATTGACAAAATTTTGTTTGTGAGAACGAATTTCCACATAACCACTCCATTATTATCTTTTCATCAGGCCCATAAAATCTATAATCCTTATCCTTTCGTAAATTCTCTAAACCTAGATATCAATATAAATACCTACCAGATTATTTTAATTGTATCTTTGCAGTTGGTTATAAAAACAATTCCTTTACAAAATATATTATATCCTCGTGATCATCCTCATATTCTTTCTTGCGCATTGGTTTCTGTCATTATTTTTTCAAACATTTTTCTTGCACCGGTACGCTTCACACAAAATGTTTAGTACGCATAAATTTAACGAGCGTGTTTTTCACCTGTTAACTTTTATTTGCCAGGGTTCATCATTTTTAAACCCCCGGGCATATGCCATAATGCACCGTGAGCATCATGCTTACAGTGATACGGAGAAAGATCCGCATTCGCCTTATTTTTTCAGGGATGTATTTCAAATGATGTGGCGTACAGCACAAAGCTATAAGCTTTATGAAAAACGTTTGAAAGAACCTGATGCGCAGTTTAAAGGGAACTACCCTGAGTGGCGCCTGCTTGATTACTGGGGCTCAACATTTGTATCACGCATTGCATTTGGTGTACTATACGTGGTGTTTTACGCGTTTTTTGCCACCCATTGGTGGATGTTCCTGTTACTGCCCATTCACTTTATGATGGGGCCTATTCATGGGGCAATAGTTAACTGGTGTGGTCATAAATATGGTTATGCCAATTTTGATAACGGCGATAAGTCAAAAAATTCAACTCCTTTTGATTTCTTTATGCTGGGTGAGTTGTTCCAGAATAATCACCACAAACGCCCTAACAATGCCAATTTCGCTGCCAAATGGTTCGAGTTCGATCCGGTTTACCCGGTGATGAAATTTATGCATTGGATAAGGCTGATAAAGCTGCGAGAAGCATATATATAATTTGAGCTGAAAGCCAAAAGCGCAAAGCAGAAAGCCTTTTTGAAATATTGAAAAGAAAGCTTTCTGCTTTAGCCTTTAAGCTTTCTGCTTATAATCCGAAATATTCAATCTTTCATCACAAAAGCTATATTCATGCTCCTGGTTTGAGCAAATGATGGTTAGGCGATTGGCGGCAAATTTTTGCACCAGGCTTAAATACCAGTCAACGCCCTGGGTATCCAGGTTTGAGGTTGGTTCATCAAGCATCAGCATGGGGGTATCTGAACAAAAGGCAAGCGCCAGCTTAAGCCGCTGCTTCATTCCGGATGAAAAATACCTGATCATTTTATTTTTATTGCTTTCCATTGCAAGCAATTCAATTACTCCATTTTTATCGATCCCGGCTTTATAAGGCTTAAACTTGAAATGGAAATCTATCACCTCACTTAAAGTAAATTCTTCAATTAATTCAAGGTAGGGCGCCGCCAAACTAAGATGTTGATAAACCTCGCTGATCTCAACCTCTGTATCGTTATAGAAATAATTAAGCCGCCCTGCAGAAGGAGCAAGGCTGCCATTCAATACCTGCAATAGGGTTGATTTACCAGAACCATTTGGCCCAAGTATGGCGTAAGTTTTATTATCAGTAAAAGTATGGTCAATCCCCCGGAAGATCCAGTCGCGATTAAAACGGCGGCCAATGTTTTGCAGGGAGATGGAGAAGTTCATGGTTGATAGTTCATGGTTGATAGTTCATGGTTGATAGTAAAAAGTTCATGGTTAATGGTTCATAGTAGTTGCAAGTTTTTATTGCTTATCCAACTCCTATTTTCGGACATGAACTATCAACTATGAACTTTCTTAAGAATTCCCAAACCCCTTCATAATGCCGCGTTGCGAGTTCTGAACAAAATTAATGATCTCGTCGCGCTCAACAGTCGGGTTAAATTCAGCCTCGATAATATCAAGGGCTTTGGTCATGTTATATTTTTTAAGGAATATAATACGGTAAATCTCCTGGATCTCGTTAATGGTTGCTGCCGAAAATCCCCTGCGGCGCAAACCAACAGAATTTATCCCGATGTAGGATAATGGTTCACGGCCTGCTTTTGTATAGGGGGGGACATCCTTACGTACTAATGAACCACCTGAGATCATACTGTGTGCACCTATTTCAACAAATTGATGTACCGCAGATGTGCCACCAATAAAGGCATAATCATATACATTAATATGTCCTGCAAGCTGTACTGAGTTCGCAATGATCACATTATCGCCAATAACACAATCATGAGCCACGTGTACATAAGCCATAAGCAGGCAATTGCTGCCTATAGTGGTCGTGTTTTTATCAAGCGCGGTACCGCGGTTTAGGGTTACGCATTCGCGGATAATAGTATTGTCCCCAACGGAAACAGTACTTTGTTCGCCGCGATATTTAAGGTCTTGTGGCGGGGCAGAGATAACAGCGCCAGGGAAAATGCGGCAGTTTTTGCCTATCCGCGCACCATCCATAATGGTGCTGTTTGAACCTATCCAGGTACCTTCACCAATTTCTACATCTTTGTGTATGGTAACAAATGGTTCAATTACCACATTATCAGCTATTTTAGCCTGCGGATGTATGTATGCCAGGGGCTGGATCATGCTTCTTCAGTTTTTGTTCTTTTTACTATTTGTGCCATCAGTTCGGCTTCAACTACTACTCGTTCGCCAACCATTCCTATTCCCTTCATTTGTGCAATTCCGCGCCTTATAGGGGCAAGCAGGTTGCAATGAAAAATGATTGTGTCGCCAGGCACAACGGGCGCCTTAAACCGGGCATTTTCTATTTTAAGGAACAAGGTAATATAATTTTCAGGATCGGGCACAGTATTTAATACCAATATGCCTCCTGTTTGTGCCATTGCCTCAATTTGCAACACTCCCGGAAATAACGGTGTGCCCGGAAAATGCCCTCTGAAGATCTCTTCGTTCATGGTTACATTTTTCAAGCCTACCACGTGGCTTTTTGTTAATTCAAGAATTTTATCTATCATTAACATAGGCTGCCTGTGCGGTAAAATGTTCATTATCTGAACGGTATCGTACACAGGCTTTGCATTCGGATCGTAAATTTTAATATGCTTACGGCTTCTTTCCTTTTTTATAAGGGTTTTTATTTTTTTAGCAAAGGCTACGTTAGCCGCATGCCCGGGCCTTGCCGCCATAATATGACCACGTAACGGAACACCTACCAGCGCCAAATCGCCAATCATATCAAGCAACTTGTGCCTTGCCGGTTCATTTTGATGCCTTAGTTCAATATTATTCAGGATGCCTTGCGGCGCTACTTTGATGTCTTTACGGTTAAAGATCTTGGCAAGGTGCGCTAATTCTTCTTCATCCACTTCCTTATCAACCACTACAATGGCATTGTTAAGGTCGCCACCTTTTATCAGGTCGTGCTTTAACAGCATTTCCAGCTCGTGCAAAAAGCAAAAAGTGCGGCATGAGGCAATCTCTTTATTAAATTCAGAGATAGTTGAGATACTGGCATGCTGGCTGCCTAAAACCTGCGAGTTGTAATCAACCATACAGGTGAAACGGTAATCGTCCAAAGGCATTGCCACCATTTCAACCTTACGGTCAGGCTCAGAGTAGTGAATGTTATAGGGGATGTGATAGTATTCGCGGTCAGCTTCCTGTTCAACGAGCCCCATGTCCTTTATCGCATCAACAAACTGGATAGAGCTGCCATCCATAATTGGTGTTTCAGGGCCATCCATATCAATTAATACATTATCAACCTCCAGGCCAACCAATGCAGCCAAAACGTGTTCAATGGTGCTCACGCTTGCGCCATTTTGTGTAATAGTAGTTCCGCGTGAAGTATCTGTTACATTATCGCAATCCGCATCAATAACAGGCGATCCTTCTATATCAACCCGCCTGAATTTATAACCATGATTTTCAGGAGCAGGATTAAAGGTCATGGTAACGCTTTGCCCGGTATGTAAACCCGTGCCTGAAACCGAAACCGGTGCCTTAATAGTTTTTTGTTTTACATTCATGTTTTATGGTCATTGGTCATTAGTCAGTTGTCATTGGTCTTAGCGCCCTGGGATATCCTCACTAATGACCAATGACTTAATGACTAATGACCTTTCTTCAATTCCGTAATTATTTTTTCCAGTTCGTTAATTTTTTTCTCTAATTCGGGTAAGCGGTTAATCACAATTTGTGAACGCATGTGATTTGAGTAGGGCTGCGCCGGTGAACCCATCCATTTTTTCCCTTCTTCAGTTAATGAACGGCTTATGCCCGACTGTGCCTGAATCTGTGTGCCTTTAGCTATGCTGATGTGTCCAACAATGCCAACCTGCCCACCAATAATACAATTTTCACCAACTTTTGTACTTCCTGATATGCCTGTTTGAGCAGCAACAACCGTATTTGACATGATCTCAACATTATGTGCCACCTGGATCAGGTTATCAAGCTTTACACCCTTGCGGATTATGGTTGATCCCATAGTTGCCCTGTCGATAGTTGTGTTGGAACCTATTTCAACATCATCCTCAATCACAACATTGCCAATCTGGGCTATTTTACTGTAAGTGCCATCGCCAACCGGAGCAAAGCCGAAGCCATCGGCGCCAATTATAGTGCCTGAATGAATAATTACATTGTTGCCTATTTTGCAATCAAAATAAACTTTTACACCGGCATATAAGGTAACGTTATCGGCAAGCTCCACATCATCGGCAATATAGGTTTGCGGATAAATTTTGCAGTTATTCCCAATTTTAACATTTGGCCCTATATATGCGAAGGCGCCTATATAAGCATTTTCGCCTATCGTTGCTGATGGGTGGATAAAGCTGGGCTGTTCAATACCGGTTTTGTTTAATTTGAGGGTGTTATACATCTCCAAAAGCACGGTAATAGCGCTGTAAGCATTGTCTACACGTATCAGTGTTGCTTTAACCGGCTGGGCAAGTGCCTGGTCATTATTAACTATTACAGCAGACGCATCTGTTGTGTACAGGTATTGCTCATATTTGGGATTAGCCAAAAACGACAGTGAACCTGCCTGTGCCTCCTCTATCTTGCCAAGTTGATTTACCTGCACTGCGGGGTCACCTTCAACTGTTCCATTAAGCATCAAAGCTAATTGCTGTGCGGTAAATTGCATCGGGCAAATTTAATCGTTAATAGTATAGTAACAAAATTAGTTGATTAGGTTGATTAAGTGAGTGGTTGATTGGGTTGTTGAACTCAGCTATGTATAGATAACTTACTCAACCTAATCAACTCAATCCAACCTAATCAACTCCTTTTTATAACAAAGTATGTGTTTTTTTACGGTTTTTGCTAATGCTCCCAAATTTGAGTTATCGCTGGCTTCCGTAATGTCTTTTATTGATCCATCTTTCATCAGGATCCAAATATTGCCATCGCCTGGTTTATAGGCTTTGTTACGGATGGTATCTTCAAATACAAAGTAGGATGCCTCATGCTCGCTGATGTTGTACTTTTCAACCGCTCTCTTTATCAGTTTGGCAATAAATTGTTTATCAGGCGGCTCGTTGGTAATGTCAACTTTGTACAAATCGCGCTGAACAAGGTCTTTGCATAATTTTGATAAAACAAAGTCATCATTCCCTTCCCACATCTTTACGGCTGCCATAATATCGGTATCGTCCAGGCTGGCAAAGGTTTCCAGGTAATGATCCTCATTCATAAAAGCATCGCGGCTGACAGGCTTTTTCAGGAATTTGCTCAGTGCAGGTGTTGTGAAAATTTCTTCTCCCTGCATGGCCAGCTCGCGGCTGCGTTTCAATATTTTTACCAGCGTTTGTTCTGCCGCTATTACCGTTTTGTGCAGGTAAACCTGCCAGTACATTAGTCTTCGGGCTATCAAAAACTTCTCGATAGAATAAATGCCTTTTTCTTCAACCACTATCTGGTCGTCAATTATGTTGAGCATTTTGATGATCCTGTCAGAACTGATCACACCTTCAGAAACACCTGTAAAAAAGCTATCACGATTCAGATAGTCCAGCCTGTCCATATCAAGCTGACTTGATACCAGTTGATGTAAAAATTGGTGCGGATAGTTCCCCTCAAAAATATTTATAGCCATGCTAAGCCTGCCGTTAAATTGCAGGTTAAGCCTTTGCATAATCATGGTGGAGATATCTTCGTGTGAGATATTTTCAACTATACTTTCTTCCAGCGCGTGCGAAAACGGGCCATGGCCTATATCATGCAGTAGTATAGCGATGGTAACAGCTTCTTCCTCCTCAGGCGAAATTTCCTGCCCCTTATTGCGCAAGGTTTCAATGGCCATACTCATCAGGTGCATAGCGCCCAACGCATGATGAAAACGGGTATGCAGCGCGCCGGGATACACCAGGTGAGTCATGCCCACTTGCTTAATATACCGTAACCGCTGAAAATAAGGGTGTTCAATCAGGTCAAATATCAGCTCCGTAGGGATACTGATAAACCCATAAACAGGATCGTTAATTATTTTCTTTTTATTCAATGTGGATATAAACTGTGCAAAAATGTTAAATAAAGGTAATAGCTGTGTCTTATATTTGTTAATTTATGTTAATCCCTTTAATAAGTTACAACAAAAGCCGTGCTTTGGGGTTTAATATTTTTGTCTGAACCCGGATTTATAAGATTTTAACGATTTACAGATTAAAATACTTAATTTCATCTATCCGGTCAATCCATAAATCCCCTTAATCCCGGTTCAGAAACATACATACTACTTAAAATATATACCATGCAGGATACCACCATATTATGGGCTGATGACGAAATTGACCTTTTAAAACCCCATGTACTTTTCTTAACCGAAAAAGGCTACAAGCTTACTACCGTAACCAATGGCAACGATGCTGTTGAAGCGTTCAAAAATAACCATTTCGATCTTGTTTTTTTAGATGAAAATATGCCCGGCTTAACCGGCTTGGAAACATTGTCGCAAATAAAAAATATCAATAATGATGTTCCTATTGTTTTGATCACCAAAAACGAGGAAGAATACCTGATGGAGGATGCCATAGGCTCAAAAATTGATGATTACCTGATTAAGCCGGTAAACCCGAAGCAGATTCAGCTTACTATAAAAAAACTTACTGAAAATAAGCGCCTGGTTACCGAAAAAACTACCATGGCTTACCAGCAGGATTTCAGGAACCTGGGCATGACACTGAATGATAACCTGAGCTACCAGGAATGGGTTGACGTTTATAAAAAACTCATTTACTGGGAACTGGAACTGGAACAACTTGAAGATGCCGGGATGCACGAGATCCTGACCCTGCAAAAAGCTGAGGCCAATGTTCAGTTCTGCAAATTTATTGAACGTAATTATTTAAGGTGGTTAAAAGAGCCGGAAAATGCACCGATCAACTCGTCACAGTTACTTAAAAAGAAGGTTTTTCCGCTGCTTGACGGAAAAGGGCCGGTGTTTTTTATTTTGATTGATAATTTACGTTATGATCAGTTTAAGATCATCAATCCTATTTTAACAGAATATTTCAGACTGGAAGAGGAAGATGCTTATTACAGCATATTACCAACTGCCACCCAATATGCACGTAATGCCATCTTCTCGGGCCTGATGCCTTTGGATATGGAAAAACGCTACCCCGAAATGTGGCAGAATGATGAAGACGAAGGCGGAAAGAATTTATTTGAAGGCAACTTTATTACCGACCAGCTAAAACGTGTTATGCGCAGGGATGTTAAACACTCTTATCATAAAATTTTAAATATTGATGAGGGCCGTGCGCTGAATGAGTCGGTAAGTAACCTGATGAGTAATGAGCTGAATGTGGTGGTTTACAATTTTGTTGATATGTTATCGCATGCACGTACGGATATGCAAATGATCCGCGAACTGGCAAGTGATGATGCCGCTTATCGTTCATTAACGCTGTCGTGGTTTGAGCATTCGCCACTGTTTGACCTGCTTAAGTTTTTAGCTGCAAAACAGGTAAGGGTTGTTATCACTACTGATCACGGCACTATCCGGGTTAAAAATCCAAGTAAAATTGTGGGCGACAGGAATACCAATACCAACCTGCGTTACAAACAAGGTAAAAACCTGAACTTTAACCCGAAAGAAGTATTCCATGTTCGTAATCCGCATGATGCTATGCTGCCCAAGCTGCATGTAAGCTCAAGCTTTGTGTTTGCCAAGGAAGACAGCTATTTTGTTTACCCAAACAACTACAATCATTTTGTTAACTTTTATAATGAAACTTTCCAACACGGGGGCATTTCATTAGAAGAAGTTTTGATCCCGATTGCGGTTTACGGGCCTAAGTAAAATATTATTTTTATTTTTGATCGTCTGCTTACTTGTCATTGCGAGTTGTCTGAACCATGATTTACTTGATTTAAAGATTTCTTGATTTGCTTAGATCATGATAATCCATTAATCCCATAAATCATGGTTCAAAAAAATAATGCGATGAAGCGGCATAAGACTTACGAAGTTTTCAAAACTTCGTAAGTCTGGCTCAAAGAAATAACACCTATGCTTTTAACCGCCAGCTCTCTTACTCAACTTCCGTCCATCGCATCTGAAATAGTTTCATTTGCAAAAGACACGCGGATCTTTCTTTTTTATGGCGATATGGGCGCAGGCAAAACCACGCTCATCAAATCGCTATGCGAAAGCCTGGGTACAACTGAACCGGTAACAAGCCCTACCTTCTCCATAGTAAACGAATATACCGGCACAAAAAACAGGATCTATCATTTTGATTTTTATCGCCTGAAAAACCAAACTGAGGCGCTGGATATGGGCTACGAAGAATACTTTTATTCGGATGCTTACTGCTTTATTGAATGGCCCGAAAAGATTCCCGACTTGCTGCCTGCACATTATATCAATATTAACATTAAAGCGCTTGATGATAATTCCCGGCAGATAATTATTAAGCAAATTTAATTTAACTTAAACGTTTTTTGCTTAACTTCATCAGCCAGAAATTAATACATAATGAGTTCAGGGAAATATAGTGGGTTTTCAGACATTGCGAAGCAAGCTTTGATGCAGCCCCAGGAGTCAATGCTGGAGGTAAAGAATAAAAAAAATAAACTTTATATCGGAATTCCCAAGGAGATCTCCTTCCAGGAAAACAGGATCCCGCTAACACCTTTATCTGTTGCCCTATTAATAAATAACGGCCACGAAGTAATGCTGGAAAGCAATGCCGGGCAGGCTGCCAATTTTTCGGATAAGGATTACAGCGAGCAGGGGGCACAAATTGTTTACGATACCAAAAAATTATACGAAGCGGATATCATCATAAAAATAGCTCCGCCAACGCAGGGCGAGATTGAGATGATGAAACCCGGTCAAACGCTGATCTCGGCGTTGCAGTTATCAACCCTTAAGTCTGAAACCATTAACGCACTGATCAGTAAAAAGATCACCGCGCTTTGTTTTGAGCATTTACGTGATGAAGGCAATTCATTAAGCGTGGTGCGAGCCATGAGTGAAATTGTTGGCGCTACATCTATATTAATAGCGGCAGAATATCTGAGCAATATATTTGATGGTAAAGGTTTAATGTTGGGAGGCATAACAGGTGTGCCGCCAACCGAAATTGTAATATTGGGCGCGGGTACTGTGGGCGAGTATGCAGCCCGGGCTGCTATATCGCTGGGAGCCGAGGTGAAAGTTTTCGATCCTTCAATTTATAAGCTGCGCAGGCTGCAAAATAATATAGGCAGCCGGGTATTTACCTCGGTAGTGCAGCCTATAGTTTTAGAAAAAGCCATAACCACCTGCGATGTCGCCATAGGCGCTATGCGCGCCGAAGATGGCAGGAGTCCTTGTATTGTATCAGAGGCAACAGTAAGCCGGATGAAGCCTAATTCGGTTATCATTGATGTAAGTATTGACCAGGGGGGCTGCTTTGAAACATCAGAGGTAACTAATCATACTCACCCCGTTTTCAGAAAACACGATGTTATCCATTACTGTGTGCCTAATATAGCATCGCGGGTTGCACGTACGGCTACTTATGCACTTACCAATATTTTTGCACCTATTTTGCTGGATATCGGTGAGCACGGCAGCTTGAAAGACTTGATCTGGGCAAAATCGGGCATGCGCGATTCTGTTTATATTTATAAAGGACAACTGACCAATAAGTATATCGGCGAGCGGTTTTCCATTCCCTGCAAAGACCTCGACCTGCTTATTGTTTCCCATCGTTAAATATGAAACGTTGTCTTTTGTTCAATCTTTTTGTAATGATCTTTAACATGGCTTTAGGGCAGCACTATAAATATATTGATAGCTCAAAAGTAATGGGACTGAAAAGCTATCAGCAGGAAATAAAAGAGCATCCTGATTCGCGCCTGGTAGAAATTAAAAAATACATTCCTGAAATTGTATTGGATATAAGATATGCTACTACGAATAATTTTACGCACCATCGCATGTATCCGCAGGCCCGGGCTTTTGCCAGACTGCCGGTTGTAATGGCTTTAAAGGATGTGGAAGCCGATTTGAAAACCCGAGGACTAGGGTTAAAAATATATGATGCCTATCGCCCCTATACTATTACCGAAAAGTTTTACGAAGTAACCCCCGATACCAATTTTGTTGCCGATCCGCGTAAAGGTTCCAAACACAACCGTGGCTGCGCTATTGATCTGAGCCTTGTTGATTTAAAAACAGGTAAAGAGTTGGATATGCCAACAGGTTTTGATGGCTTTAGCAGAAAGGCCGGTGCCAACTATCCTGATTTACCCCAACAGAAAATTGTAAACCGGGAGCTGCTGAAAAGTGTAATGCAGGCACACGGATTTAAGGTTATAGCAACAGAATGGTGGCACTATGATTTTAACGGATGGGCAAATTATCCGCTGCTTGATATTCCATTTTCAGCTATTTGATAGTAAATGATTTAAAACCCCCACGCAAACATTTTTGGTTATTAAATATTGTTATAAATGATAGTTAATAAGGTGAAACAATATTTTAGTTTACAATGGCATTTAAAACCGGCATGAAAATTTTCAGTATAGCATATTTTAAGGAATTCTGGAGAGTATTGGTAGCAACCTTTATGGGTTTTATTAGTGATAATGGCTTAAAATTAAGTGCCTCATTAGCCTACTACACCATTTTTTCAATAGCACCCTTACTCATCCTCGTTATTTCAATAGCTGGCCTGGTTTGGGGGCATGATGCAGCAACAAACGCTTTATACCCGCAAATTGCCCATTATATAGGTGCGCAGGCAGCCCTTCAGGTGCAAGATATATTAAAGCATCTTCAGCTGTCGGGCAAATCAGGCACTGCCGTCATTATTGGGGTTGCCGTTTTATTAATAGGTGCAAGCAGCATTTTTGTAGAAATCCAGGATTCATTGAATATTATTTGGAGAGTAAAGGCTAAACCCAAAAAAGGCTGGTTAAAATTGGTCCAAAACAGATTTCTCTCATTTTCATTAATTATAAGCCTGGGGTTTTTACTATTAGCATCATTATTGGTGAATTTTATTATAGATGCATTGGGGAAAAGAATAGAACACTTTTTACCAGCAATAACCGGCCCAATATTAAAGGGGGTAAACCTGGGCATTACGCTTATTGTAATTACAACATTATTTGGGATAATATTTAAGTTTCTGCCTGATGTTAAAATCCGGTGGAAAGACGTGCGGTCGGGGTCAATTTTTACGGCACTCCTTTTTATGCTGGGTCAGTATGGTATAAGCTTGTATATTCAATACACAGCACAAGGTTCTGCTTATGGTGCAGCGGGTTCAATTATTGTTATTTTAGTCTGGATCTATTACACAGCTGCCATTTTATACATAGGCGCCGAGTTTACGCAGGTTTACGCCGAAGCAATTGGCAGCCATATTGAACCTGCAGATTATGCCGTAAGTGTTCAGCAAACCGAAGTTTTAAAAGAAGTATCCGTATTGCCTGCCCAAAACCCCGAGCTTAAGGGAGCATTGAAGCCAGGTGCTAAAGGAAGTTCATAGTTGATGGTTCATAGTTCATGGATTATAGTAGTTGCAGTGCCGTGTTCTATTTATCACCCACTACTTTTTTTAGCTATGAACCATGAACCATCAACTATGAACTAATACTCATCATGTATAAAAGTAATTATCCGCACCACCTCATCTCTTACTTCAGTAACCGGGCGGGTAAAATTATTGTTCATGAATGAAAAGGCCAGGCGCTTTCCTTTTTTGGTAACAAGGTAGCCGCTTTGGTTATAATTATTTGAAAATGATCCCGTTTTGGCCCAAACAAATGGTTGGCCTTTGTCTGTTTTGTAGAGCCTTTTGATAGAGCCCGTTGTGCCGCCTGTGGGAAACAGGCTATGTACCAGGGCTTCATTTTTTACTTCATCCAAAATTTTGCATAAAAGAGCTATTATACTCCGGGGTGTAAAAAGGTTATAACGTGAAAGGCCGGAACCATCAACCCATTGCGGTGTATCAGGCAAATCATTTAAAAAATGAGCTTTTGAATAATTTATCACCGAGTCGGTGTTAAGGCTATTGAATTTTAACGATGAGCAAGCCAGCAAAAGTTGCTCGGCTATAAAGTTATCGCTGGGTTGCAGCATCCGCCTGTAAACAGAATCGGCATTGGCATTGTATATTGTTTTTACATCTGCAGAGATAGGCATATGTACTAACGTTACCGGCTGTTTTAAGGTATCCATTAATAAAGTCGCCGTTAATTCAGCGCTTGTTTTCCAGGGGATTTCCTGTTTAAAGCTTTGCGGCAGCGGCATAAAAGGATAAACAAAAATGTTGCTCGAAAAGTCGCGCTTTACCATGAATTTACCGGGCCGGTAGCTGCTGTCGCGTTTTAAATATTTTTTAAAGTATGCAGGCCTTATTTGCAGCGAGTCATTTTTATCAGCATATAAAACAGCTACATTATCTTCAATAGGCAACTCTGTTATTTCGGCCTGGTAATAATCATTATAATCGTCCCAGGCCCAGCCCGCGCCATAAAAGGGACTGGTGTAATTGCCTGGCGAAAAGAATAGTTTTTTACCACTATTCTTTAAAAAGCTTAAGCCATTAGTGGCTTTTAAATCGCTGTGCAAAAATGAAGGGTCGCCGGTCCCCCAAAATATCAGGGAATCATTACGAATAATATATTTTAATGCCGGCACTGAGTCGCCGAGCATTTTGAGGCATGTATAAAAGGTAAAGAGTTTGGTGTTTGAGGCGGGCGCGAAATATTTATCATCATTAAGCTTATAGATCATTTTTTTATTATCCAGGTCATACAATGCAAACCCGGTAAAATGGTCATTCATTATCTGTGAATGCTTAAACAGCTTTTTTATTTTCCTTTTTCTTATTTTACCCGCATCAGCATTGTGAAAAGATATAAAAAGGCTAAAAACGGCCATTATTAATATATATACTTTTCGTTGCATAGGTGTTAATTTTATATGATTAATGCGTATATTTAGTAACCAAATATAAACGTTTGCTAATTAGACTTTTTCATATACCAAAACACTTGCGTGTTGCTGTACTGTTAATATTATTATGTTGCTGTCACCTGGTTGCCAATGCACAATATTTTGACCTGCAAGGCAACAGTAAACGTACCACCATTCCTTTTCGCATGATAAGGGACATGATAATTATACAGCTAAATATAAATAATAAAGGCCCTTTTAATTTTATTTTAGACACCGGGGTTGGCCTTATGCTGATAACCGACCCAAAGCTGGTCGACTCCATAAACATAGTTAGTAAACGCACTTTAAAAATATCCGGAATTGGCGAGGGCGATGCTTATGAGGCCTATGTTACCTCGGCCTTAAACGTACAGATCCACGGCCTGGTTAGCTATGACGTTGCTTCGGCTATATTAAAGACCGATCATTTTGGCCTTTCAAATTATGCAGGAATTCCTATTCATGGCTTGTTGGGGTATGAATTTTTTAATAACCTGGCAGTTAAGATAGATTTTTCGGATAGTACCTTATCCGTTTCAAGGCCTGTGAATATGAAGCTTTTTAGAAAGGCGAATAAGATACCTCTCACAATTGAAGACCGGAAACCATACATACATACGAAGATACTTTATGCTGACGGGGCTAAAACCGATAATAAACTGATACTTGATCTTGGTGCCGGGCACTCTTTATCACTTGAAAATGCTATTGAGGCACACGGCCTTCCTGAAAAATTTGTAAGAGCCAATTTGGGGGTGGGGCTAACGGGGCCGGTAAACGGCTTTTTAAGCAGGATAAAAGAGATTGATATTGGGAAGTTTAAAATAAAGGATGTGATAACTTCTTTTCCGGAAGGCGAACAATATAAATCACTGTCGATAAAACGCGATGGCAACCTTGGTATTGGGATACTGAAACGATTTGCAGTTATTATTGATTATCCTGACAGCGCTTTGTATTTAAAGGAAGGACTAGATTTTAAGGCTCCTTTTGAGCACGATATGAGCGGTTTGGAATATTATAGCGTCGGAGATGAATTTAACCACATAATTATAAGCAGGGTTGAGCCGGGCTCGCCCGGGGACGCGGTTGGATTGGAAAAAGACGATGAAATACTGGCTATAAATTTGAAACCTGTTGTAAAAATGACCCTCGAACAAATTGACGCTATTTTTAAGTCACAGCCCGACCGCAGCCTGCTGCTGGAGATCTATCATGATAACAAGAAAGATAATGTGATATTAACTTTAAAGCGACGGATATAATAATCCGGATATTGATTATTGAACTCTTCCCAACACCTGGCGCTTATTAACCACGCCTTTAATATCCCCCTATAAGGGTGAATTTACCTGTTAAATTGTAACAAAAATGTTGCTATTGCTAAATGGATTGTATTTTGCATAAGTTTACATTTTAGCCCCGATTATTTAAATTATTAATTTATATATATGACCAAATTAATACGCACAAACACTTACTTATGCCTAACCACAATTGTTATTGCCATAATTGCAGGTTCCTGTAAAACAAAAAAGGATGCAACAGCGCAAACAGTAACTATTAAAACTACAGCCACTGCTGCAGGATCAAGCGCTACAGCTACAATTAGCCCTGCTAAAAAAGAAGGAATTAAAAAATTCGGCGATTTGATCCCGCCTAAAACCAAGGGTGATAGTGGTCTTTTTAATACTTATAAAGTTGATGGTAAATATTATTATGTGATCCCCGATTCATTATTGAACCGCGAAATGCTGGTTGTTACCCGGCTTGCTAAAACGCCTACTAATATAAAGGTATCAAACCAGCAATATGGAGGTGAAGAAACAAACGACCAGGTGTGGAAATGGGAACGCCATGATAAGCAAATATTTATCAGGGTGCCCAGCTACTCTGTAAGGGCTGATAGCACAAGCGATATGTACCGGTCAGTAAAAAACTCAAACCTTGATGTGGTGCTGGCATCATTTGATATAAAGGCATATAATAAGGATACCACTGGGGTTGTAATTGATGTAACCGATTTTTATAATGGCGACATAGCTGCAATAGGGATCACAGACGATGTAAAGAAAGCCTATAAAATTTCTGCTTTAGATAATTCAAGGTCATTTATTGATACTATAAAAAGCTTCCCGATAAATACAGAAGCCCGGGCTTTAAAAACATACCGGTCTACAGAATCGCCAACAGATAATACTAATGCAGCTATAACATTTGAATTAAATACTTCCATGTTGTTATTGCCAAAAACGCCAATGAAAGCGCGTTTGCGTGATGACAGGGTAGGCTTTTTTGGACAAAGCCAAACTGATTACGGAACAGATGCACAAAAAGCCGAGGTAACATCATACATCCACAGGTGGCAACTGGAGCCTAAGGACGAGGCGGCCTATGCCAGGGGAGAGCTTGTTGAGCCCAAAAAACAGATAGTTTTTTATATAGATCCTGCCACACCAAAAAAATGGGTGCCATATTTAATACAGGGAATAAACGATTGGCAAAAGGCTTTTGAAGCAGCCGGGTTTAAAAATGCTATTATTGGCAAGGCTGCCCCAACCGCAAAGGAAGATCCTGATTTTAGCACAGAAGATGCCCGTTACAGTGTGGTAAGATACTTTGCCTCAAATATTGAGAATGCTTACGGGCCGCATATATCTGACCCGCGAACTGGTGAAATACTGGAAAGCCATGTGGGCTGGTACCACAACGTTATGCAGCTATTGCGCGATTGGTATTTTGTACAAACAGCGGCGGTAAACCCCGAAGCGCGTAAAGCTAAATTTACTGACGAGCAAATGGGCGAGCTGATCCGTTTTGTTTCATCACATGAAATTGGTCATACACTTGGCCTGCCGCATAACTTCGGCTCAAGCTATGCTTATCCGGTTGATTCATTACGTTCAAAATCATTTACCGATAAGCATGGTACAGCACCGTCAATTATGGATTATGCCCGTTTTAATTACATTGCCCAGCCCGGCGACGGTGTAACACATTTATACCCTCAAATAGGCGAATATGATATGTGGGCAATTAAATGGGGCTATACCTGGTTCCCAGGTAAAAAATCTTCTCACCAGGAAAAAGAGATCCTTGACGTTTGGACAAAAGAGAAGGCAGGTAACCCGCTTTATTTCTACGGGCGACAAGGAACAAGCATTGACCCACGCCTGCAAAACGAAGACCTTGGCGATAATGCGATGAAAGCCAGTACTTACGGTATAGCGAACCTGAAACGTATTTTACCAAATATTGAAAAATGGACTTACCAGCAGGGTGAAGACTATGACGATTTGCAGAGCCTTTACGGTGAAGTTTTAACCCAGTTTTACCGATATATGGGGCATGTTGCAACAAACATTGGCGGTATGAACGAGAACTTTAAAACGTACGACCAAAAAGGCCCGGTTTATGACTTTGTTGCCAAAGGGCTTCAACGCGACGCGGTACTGTTTTTTAATAAGGAATTATTTACAACGCCATTGTGGATGATAGATAGCCAGGAACTTGGTAAATTTGATAACGGTGTAATGCTTAACCGGATTAAAAGTGTACAGGTTGGCACATTAGGAAATGTGCTTTCGCCTTCAAGACTGGCGCGCATGTATGATAATGAAACAAGGAACGGAAGTAAGGCATACACTGTAGCTGAACTGCTTACCGATTTACGCGGCGGAATCTTTACAGCCGGTCGCCCGGACGCATTTAAGCGTAACCTGCAACGCGGTTATATTGAAAATTTGAAAAGCCTGCTAAATGATGATTTCAAGGGCTTTCCCGGCGTATCGGCTGCGGCATTGGCTAACTTTGGCTTAACGCCTATAAACATGGCCTTGTCTGATATAAGGCCAATGGTGCGCGCCGAATTAAAAACAATTGACTCAAAATTGCCAAAAGGAGGGGATGCAATTACAGATGCTCATTATATTGATTTGCATCAACGGATAAAAGAAGCTTTAAACCCAACAAGGGCAGTTGTGAATTTCCCTGCTGCAGTGGGTGGACGTGGTTTAAATGAAGATTTGCCTGTTAAAAGTGATTTAGAAAACTATTAAACTGCCCCAACAGCGATTTAAAAAATAAATTGTATACTAAAAAGAAACCCCGTCTGGTAAAACAGACAGGGTTTCTTTATTTAGTAGCTTGAGTAAGCGTGATATGTAATGTAAAATAACCTTTTAACTAACCTCTGATCTCTGGTCTCCAATCACTACAATTGACTGATGTTCTCAAAAAAAGCTGTTTGCAAATCAAGAAGCGATTTTACATTTATTGATTCGCCATACGCGTCGAAGCATAAAAATTTCGAATTTTTCAAGTCATTGTTCTTGGCTCTTTCAAAAAAATTAAAAGTTTCGAAAAAATAATGATTGGTTGTGATGTTGTTTTTATTGGTTTGCGACCCATTTAGCCGGAAACCGATCACATCAATCCAATTGTGCACTTTTGAGTGCAGAGAGCCATTAATATTAGTCATAGGTTAATGTTTTTTTATCTTTAACGAAAATCGTGCCACATTGTTACCCCGGTACCATATTACTTTTAAACACTTGTTGGGCGTTGCGGCACAAATCAGTATTGTTTAATTTATAAAATTGCAAGCAATTTTTGTTCATTAAACAACAATTGTAACTAATTTGAAATAGTTACGTAGAAAGTGATATTAACAAACAATTATCATACTTGAATATGAAACCACTTAGACTTTTATTGCCAATTTTATTTATATGCCTTTTTAGCATTACAGCTTGTAAAAAAGATAAAACGTCAGGACCAGCCGGCGCAACGGGCGCAACCGGCGCACAGGGTGCAACCGGCGCACAAGGCGCTGATGGACCACAAGGGCCGGCAGGACCAGCGGGCGGACCAGTAGGGCCGCAAGGACCAAAAGGCGATACCGGTGCAGCAGGTGCACAAGGAGCTACAGGAGCAACCGGCCCGGCAGGAGCAATAGGAGCAACCGGCCCGGCAGGAGCAACGGGTGCAACAGGAGCAACTGGCGCCACTGGTGCACAGGGACCAACTGGTGCACAAGGCCCGATAGGAGCAACAGGCGCTACAGGTGCAACAGGGGCTACTGGTGCTAAAGGCGATACAGGTGCCGCTGGCGCTACCGGAGCTACCGGAGCCGCGGGCGCAACAGGAGCTACCGGAGCCGCAGGCGCAACAGGTGCCACCGGAGCTACTGGTCCACAGGGACCAAAAGGCGACAAAGGTGATACAGGCAATGCCGACGTTCAGAATTTTCTGCTGATAGATAAAGGTGTTGTTGTGGCGGGCTTAACAAAGTTTACCATACCTGCAATTACACAGGCTATAGTTGATTCAGGAACTGTATTGGTTTACTTGCGCAACACAGGGTCATCTTCTGGCTGGTACTCGTTACCATATTCTGAAGCCGGCCATACTATTAACTTCAATGATTACGGTGTAGGATATATTGACCTTAAGGCTAACTTTACCCAAACATCCGGAATTGATTTCAGGGTAGTAGTAATTCCCGGTACCGCAATTACCACATTAAATGCAACCAACCCTCACCTTAATGTGAAAAACTTTAACGAAGTAGCATCAGCATTGCATTTATCAAACTAAGTTTATATTTAAATAATTCATATTCGGCAAATATAAAGCTCCCTGGTAATCAGGGGGCTTTTTCTGCTTATATGTAACAATGATATGATTATTAATTATTTAGCAATTTTAATCGAACATTTGTATTCAATTAGTGTCTTAAGGTATTATTTAGATATTATTAACCCCTGATGTCCATTAAAATTAAAATGAAATCTTTATTATTTGCATTAACAATTACCTTTTTTACAATTACTTACTCCTTTGCTCAAAGCGGGCGCGAGGTGCATGGAACCATTATTGATTCAACAAAACTATCTGTTCCATCGGCCAATATTAAATTAATATCTGATAAAGGTGACAGTACAATATCTATTGCTGATGTAAATGGAAAATTTACTTTTCAGGGCATTAAGGGCACTAAATTAACCATCACGATAACTTCAATTGGCTATCAAAGTCTTAAGCGGCATTATACGTTGGATAACACCAATACACCATCTGATTTAGGCACCATCATTTTAAAAACCGAATCAAAAATGCTGAACGAGGTCACCATTGTTGGCGTTGTTCCTGTTACATTAAAAGAAGATACAGTTCAATACCAGGCAAGCGCTTATAAAGTGCGTGAAAATGCACCTGCAGAAGACCTGATCAAAAAATTGCCGGGTGTTGATGTGGATGTTAACGGGAATATCACAACGCAGGGAAAACAAGTTACCAAGGTAAGGATAAACGGAAAGGATTTTATGGGCGGCGATGTGCAAAGCGCCACCAAGAACCTTCCTGCAGATGTTATCGAAAATATCCAAATGATTGATGATTATGGCGATCAGGCCAACCTCACAGGCGTTAAAACCGGTGAGCCTGATAAAATCATGAACATTACCATCCGCAAGGATAAAAACTATGGCTATTTTGGCCAGGCAACAGCCGGCGACGGGGAAGATGTATTGCCTAAAGACCAGGGCATTCCTGATAAGAATCGTTATTTAGGCTCTGTTAACATTTTTAAATTTAGCGGAAATCAGCAGATTGCCGTTTTGGGAAGTATTAATAATACAAATGTAAATACCTTTTCTTTTGGCACTCCGGCCGGTGGTGGCGGTGGTTTTGGCGGCGGTGGCGGTCGTGGAAACGCAGGCAGAGGCGGTGGTGGTGGCGGTGGAAATACCGGGAGCCTTACTACTTCGCAACTTGGTACCACTACTGCACATTCTATAGGAGCCAACTTTCGCGATCAGTGGGGAAAAGCATTATCTGTTTATGGCAGCTATAGTTTTGGCGATAATACTATAAATACCCTGACGAATAATTTGCAGCAAAATACATCGCCGGTAAGACCTACCCTGCAACAGCAGCAAACAGACGAGACCGACCGGAATATTAATCACCGCTTTACCTGGAATATGGAGTACAAGCCGGATACCATTAATTATTTAAAGATTACGCCAACATTTTCATACGCAGGTACCAATACCAATGAATTTGAAAATTCTAATTTTTTAAGAAATAACGTAACTACATCAGCCTATACATCAACTACAACCGGCAACTCGCAGGCGCCAACATATGGCCTTATCGCTTTATACAATCACAGGTTTAAACATCGCCGTAATTTAAGCGTGAATGCAACGTTCAGCGCGGGTAAAAGCAATGCCTTTCAAAATCCTATATATGATTTTACCGCAGGGTTTCCAACCGCCCCGGCTAACCAGATTATAAATACCGATAGCCATACAACAAGTTATGGCATAAACTTCTCTTATCTTGAACCATTGGGTAAGCGCTCGTACCTGGAGTTAAACTATGCCTTTAACCGTACCAATACCAATAATAACAAGGCAACAGATACTTTATACGACCCTGTAAACTATCTTTTTAGAAGCGATAGCGCATTAAGCACCCGTTATAATTACAATTTTACAACAAACAAGGTTGGCGTAAACTATCGTTTTATCGAAAAGAAATATAATTATACCCTGGGTGTAGGCATACAACCGTCTGTTTTAGATGGAATAGCACTGATAACTGGCATTTCTACACATGAATCAACATTTAATATTGTTCCCTCAGCAAGGTTTGCGTATAACTTCTCAAGAAGCAAGGCATTCAGCGTAAATTACAACGGATCAAGCAGTCAACCAAGCTTTACGCAGTTGCAGCCTGTTGTTGATTTTTCAAACGCGCTTTACCCTACTGAAGGTAACCCTAATTTGAAGCCGCAATTCACCAATAACTTCTCTATCAGGTATAATAATTTCAGCTTTGCCACCGGTGATGTGTTTTTTGTGAACTTAAGCGCCTCATCTATTCAAAACCAGGTGGTAACGAATACAATTACTTACCCTTCAAAATACGCGCCGGATAAAAGATTCCAAAATACTATATTAACCCAATATTTAAACGCAGATGGTTATTATACGGTTAACGGCCGGGTAACCTATTCAAAACCCTGGGAAAACCGTAAGTATACATTAACGCTTGCAGGTGTATTGGCATACAACAACAATATTGGCTACTTAACTAATGTTGATTCCGTAACTTTTGCCCAGGATATGCAAAAAAATATTGCCAAAAACTTGCAGTTTACGCCTTCAATAGCATTCAGGGTTGATATTACAGATCACATTGATGCGCAGATCCTCACTAACTATGTTATTAACCGAACAAGCAACTCGGTACAAAACAACTTTACAAACGGCACCTCGAATGTAAGGACCTGGAATAGCGGCATAACCGGTAAGAATTACTTCGGCGACTGGACCATTAGCTACGATTTTAGCAGAGCAGTTAATTATGGCTATGCTTCTAATATTAAAGTAACCAATCCAAATATTTTAAACATGTATGTTGAACGAAGGTTTATGAAAGATCATCGTGGAGCTATTCGTTTATCGGCCTTTGACTTGTTTAATGAAAATGCAGCTTATTCATCAACCACAACCGCAAGTGCCATTACACAAACACAAACTAATAAATTGTCGCGCTACTACCTGGCAACATTTACCCTGCGCTTACAAAAATTTGCAGGTAAATCACCGTTGCAGGGCGACCCGGCTTCACGCGGATTTAGAGGCGATGGTGGCGGTCATCGTGATGGTGGCGGTGGCCCTCCGGGCGGTGGTCCGGGTAACGGCCCTGAGTAAAGAGCCGGGAAGGCAGAGGCAAGAAAATAAGAGTCAGGAATCAAGAAGCAAGAGTCAGGAAAGTAAAGAAGCCGGTTAAATTTAAGTTAACCGGCTTCTTTATTATTCAAAATCTTGTTGTTTCTTGATTCCTGGCTCTTGATTTCTTGTCTCTTTACTTTATCTTCTTGATTCCTGACTCTTGATTTCTTGCCTCTTTATCTATATCAATACCGTATTAATAACGCGTTCAAGCTCTTCCAGATCAAAGGGTTTGGCCAGGTAAGTTTCAGCGCCGGCGTGAGTAGCCAGTAACTCAATATCACTGTTAGCCGAAAAATAAATAATAGGAATGCCTTTCAGGCTTTCGTTTTGTTTGAGCTTTTGAGTTGCGATAATACCACCATCATCAGGGATCCAATTATCCATCAGGATCACATCAGGCATAATATTCGAAACTTTTTCAATTATATTATTACAATCGGCAAAAGCGGTTACTTTCCAACCCTGTTCTTCTAAAATAAAACTACAGATAGAAAGAATATCTTCATCATCATCAAAAATAATAATCTTTTTGTCGCGGTTATCCATGAGCTTAGTGCTGTGTGAAGCTATATATTCCTACCAATAAAAACAAGCATTTTCTTATTAATAAATTAAATTTATAAATAGGTTATTCGGGGATGCCTTTTAGATCGCTAAACAACCTGTTTATATGGGGTTGAAGCGTATGGAGGGCATGTTTTAATAGCGGGATGCGATCTGAAATGTGATGAAAATGAGGCCAATTATAAGCAGGGCCAGGGGTATAATATGTTTAGTATTACCCTGGTTTTATCCCTAACAGGGTTGTTTATTTAATTCACAGCAACATTTCCCGAAAACATAACTACAGGGTTTGCTTTATCGAATGGCCTGGTAGCGGTTACGCTTAATGTACTGCTTCCGCTTTTCAGGGCTTTAAATTCCCATGCATCTTTACCAAAATCGCCCAGTGCGCCTGATATTGGCGCTATGTGTACATGATTGATAAGACTTAACACTGCCGAATTATATTGCGGATTATCAAAAGTATACCCGCCATCGCCGGGGTTACCCAGGGTTAACTTTAAAGACTGCCCTGCAGATACATTTATGGTTTTACCATTTTCGGTATCATCAGCCAGTACCATTTGCCTGCTTGTATTGTCAGTGCCTTTTTTGCATGCTGAAATACAGACTGCAAATGCAATAAAAGATATTAAAACAAAGGTTAATTTACTTTTCATGGTTTAAGACCTGATTAAAAATGGCAAAGCTAATCTGATATATGAACAATACGAAGTATTGAGCCGGTATGCTACAGCAAATTAAATACAAATCTTAAAATCAGGAGCAGCTATATAATAGATTTAAGTATCTTCTTATCCTGGTTCCCGACCCTTGATCTATTGGATGCTGATATCTGCATTCAACTTGCATCCCGCTTTATTGATTGATATAAAGTGTGCAGGTTAAGCAAAGTTTCCATTTTTACAGGTTTACAGATACAAGCCTTTACAAAAGCATATTTTTTTGGAAGCAGCCTGTCTTTAGGATCAATTGAGGAAGAAATAATATATATATCTATAGCTTTTTTTATTTGTTTATAGATCCGTTCAAAGCTATTGAGAAAGTCCCAGCCGCTAAAACCCGGCATATTCAGATCAAGAAAAACAACATCGGGCAATAAATCGGGTATTAAGTAATGGCGTTCAAAAAGATCCATGCTTTGTCGCGCGTCTAAACTGTGTGAAGCAGCAGGGAACAAGTGGAATTTGTCAAACATCTTTTGCATTATAATGTGCTCAATCGGATTGTCGTCTATCATTAGAAAGTTAATCATTTCCGTGGTATTTAAGTGGATTAGGGAATGAACAACCTGCAAAATGCATTCCAGTAATTGGTTGAAAACTAATAAATTAGCATTTAAACACCAGGAGGGCAGATTACAGCCCGATTTAAAAGCTTGATAACAAGTTAAGCTTTTGCAGTTAAATGATACTAACCAGCGAATAAGTGAATAGAAAAGAGTACACCTTTCAGGAATAATTACCTTTTTACAATTTTATAATTGCGGTATTCACCAATGCTCCAGCCTGTAAGGTCTAAAATTGTTTGCAGAAATCTTCTTCTCAGTGTATAGTGTTTTTGAAGCGGCTTGTTGCTAAAATCAAGTTCCCAGTTTGTTTGTTCTATTCTTTTTAGCATCACTGCAGGGTGGGTGTCTTTAAAGCGATTAATGCGGTCGGCGTTTCCATAATCAAATTCAAAGGTGTCGGTCATGTGGGCGGCATTCCATGCCTCGTCGTGGTAAAATTTATTATAATTTCTTGCCTTGTTAGTTAGCCCTTGTGGTGGTTTGGCCCAGCCGTAGTGATATACATAAGCGTCAATAAGCTTAACGTTTGGCTTTCTGTCGTCTATCCTAAAGCCCTGTGCATCTTTGTACGACCGTGTCCCCTTAATATTCTTTACCAATCTTATTTCACGCCGGTACCAGCGCCTTGTATCACCATAATAATCGTATGATCCGTAAAAGTGCACGTATTTAAATAAAAGCCCTTCTATTTTAGGGCTCCTCAAATTGTCCTCCATCTCCTTTCTTATAAGCGGAAGATATTTTTCATGAATCACCTCATCGCCCTGGATATAGAAGGCCCAGTCTGAATCTGCTGCAATGGCATCCAATGCCTTGTTGGTTTCAATCGCAAATACTTTCCCGCCTGCTCTTAGTGAATCATCCCAAACCGTATCAATAATTCTGATTTTTGGCGAATTGATCCCCTCAATTAATTGCCTTGTATCATCTTCCGAATTTCCAACAGCTACAACAAATTCATCACATAATGGCAAAATTGAAGTGATGGCTTCTACAATGGGGTAGTCGTTTTTAACAGCGTTTCTTATAAAGGTAAATCCGGATACTTTCATGTTTTATGTAGTTTAATTTCTGCCGCAAGCTCTTAGCTCACGGGTATGCATTGATACAGTTTTCAACTGCATAGTTATACTGAATTTTACAAAAATTGAAAGCTAAAAGCTTCCCATATACTTAGATAAAATTGATTAACGAATGTTAAACTTTTTGCACCTACAATCTTATCCAGCCCATCCCTCTCTGTCCAAGCTCCTGAAGTTTATTGCCTCTGCCAAATGCTCAAGTGCTATTTCCTCGCTCCCTGCCAGGTCGGCAATAGTGCGCGATACTTTCAGGATGCGATCATATGCCCGTGCAGATAAACCCAGTTTCTCCATTGCCCTTTTTAGTAAGGCCTGCCCGGCTTCACTTATTTTGCAAATGTCGCGCACCATTTGGGGGCTCATTTGCGCGTTGGCATGCAATTCGGGTTTGTTGCCGAAACGTTCAGCCTGTACATCGCGGGCCTTTATCACACGATCACGGATAAACTCACTTTTTTCAGCAAGACGATCAGAGGCCAGCTCGGTAAAGTTTACGGGTGTTACCTCCACATGCAGGTCGATACGGTCTAACAGCGGCCCGGAAATTTTGCTTAAATATTTTTGTACTACTCCCGGCGGACAAATGCAGTCCTTCTCCGGATGGTTAAAATAACCACAAGGACATGGTGGTGAGAAGTATTCTCCCATACCGCAAGGTTGTCCAGAAGCCGCCGCGTATACCATTGCCGAAATTACTTAATACCCTCGGAGACCATATCCGCCGCGCGCGGCTTCAACGGGGGCTCCTGCAAAGGGACGTGGCGAATATAGTCAATGTGTCGGAGGATTCGGTAACGTACTGGGAAAATGACCGGGCCAAGCCCCAAGTCCAGCACTACCGCTCCATCATCCTGTTTTTGGGATACTATCCCTTCGCCCACGAAACGGAAAGCATTGCAGGCAAACTAAAGCAGCTGCGCTATTGCATGGGGCTATCCTATGAGGAATGCGGGGAACTCTTCGCCGTCCATGCCACAACGGTGTGGGCCTGGGAACTGAAGCGCAATACCCCGTCGCCCCACAGGCAATCCCTCATCCTCGCGCGGTGGGAATCGCTTCCTGAATTCGTTAAAATCCAAACTCCATTAATATGAAAGAAACAGCAACACCTAGCCTTTCCGCCTACAATGTCGCGGTACACCAGGCCTATGGAAGAATCCTGAAAGACGCAAAGCAGCTCCTCGCCTCCCTGGAGCAGGAGGAGCTGCGCTTTACCCTGGAACGCACGGAGCGGAGCAGGAAGCCCAACGCCGTGATACACGAGCTGATCACCCCCTTGCTTTACTTGCGGCTGGACTGTTCCCCGGAAGCCGGTATGACCATCCACTTTGGCATCGAGCATGTCGACAAATCACCCGACCTCGGCCTGATAACATCGACCTTCTTGCGGGTACTATACAAAGAAACCGCTAAGGAGAAAGCTGGCATTGATATCGAGGATTGTGTCAAAACTGATTGGTTTATCAAGAGTTGCTCTGAAATGTTTGAGTACGTTGAGGAACGAAACAAGTACCACACCTTCAAGCAACTCAAGTACAAGCGCGCACCGCAGCAAAAAAACGTGCTGGCGGTGGCGTAACAAGCAATACCGCTCATTGGGCGGTATTTTTATATGCTGATACGTAATAATGCTTCGAGTGAAAGATTACAAGTCTAATTTTTTTGAATTTGTAACTGGCCATGTGTTTAATACTAAACATTTTATACGCTGATTCGTTTAGTTGAAGCGTAACTATCATTCATATGCACCGTTACCAGCTTTCCATTGACAAGGCTGACATCCTGCGTCGGCGGTTTATTGATGGCGAATACCACTCCTGGCTGCTCGCCAAGGAACTTCGGGTATCTACCATTACGACATGGCGGTACAAGCGCGAATTTGAGCGCATAAGGGCCGAATATCCGGACCGTCTGAACGACTTCGGGTTTTACCCGGGCGAACCGCCGCGGCCCCACTGGGAGACGCCAAAGTACCGGCAACTCGCCTTGATCCTACCGGCCTTGCTTGCCGACGAGCAGACCCCGACGCTGCAAACAAGCTCGATCTTCAAAAAATACCTGTCGCTGAGCTCAGACCGCTATACCTGGCGCACCTTTAAAGCCGTCTTTGTAAGGTGGGTCAGGGAGCACGTCACACCAACGCCCCGGAAACTGCTTGATCACATTGCAGCGGAAGACTTAATCGTGCTAACAAAATGGCGCAACTCGAACGATCACCGGCACTGGCAGATTGCCAAGTCCCTTGAAATGGCGCAGCAGGGCGCGTCCCGAAAGGAAATCATCGAAAAAGTGGAGACCATATACAAGACGCTGAACCAGTGGCTGGCCGGATACAAGGCCAAGGGCATGAAAGCGTTTGAAACCGCTGCCCATGTCAAGCGCAAGGACTATGTCCCTCTGATCAGGGAAAGGAAGGAAAGGCTGCTTCGGCTGATTCATGAAACACCGAAGCTGCACGGTCTGAACCGGACCAGCTGGAGCCTCACGGCGCTGACGCTTGTTTACAACAGGCTTTACACCCCCAGGGTTAACTATTGGCAAATTTGCCGCTGCGTCACGCAAATGGGATACGGGTACAAGAAATCAAGAGAGATGCTGACCAGTCCCGATCCAAAGTTTCGGGAGAAGATCAAGAAGATACAGGCTATCCTGCGGAAGCTGCAGCCCAATGAAAAATTCTTTTCCATAGACGAGTACGGCCCGGTGTCAATAAAAATCAAGGGAGGCCGCACGTTAAAACATGAAAGAGAAAGCCAGGACGTTATTCCCGAAAAGCAAAAGGCTAAAGGGTTCTTAATATGCACTGCGGCATTGGAGCTGTCTGCCAACCAGGTGACTCATTTCTTTTCGACTAAGAAAAACACCTTTGAAATGATAAAGCTTATTGATGTTCTTCTAAATCAATATCATGACCAGGCAAGACTATACCTTTGCTGGGATGCGGTAAGCTGGCACAATTCCAAGATACTGAAGAATTACATTGAGGACCACAACAAGACCAGCAAGCCGGAGATCAAGCTTGCCCCGCTGCCTGCCTGCACGCAATTTCTCAATGTGATTGAATCGGTCTTTGCAGGGATGGCGAAAGCGGTCATTCACAATAGCAACTACGATTCCGCTGACGAGTGCAAGCAGGCCATCAGCCTCCATTTTGACGCCCGCAACCGGGACTTCAAGGCCAATCCCAAGCGCGCGGGACGCAAGATATGGGGCAAGGAAATCGTCAGAGCAAAGTTCAGCGAAAACCAGAATTGCAGAAACAGGGGCGCTATGCGCGGTGCGAAACTATAGGCATTTCATTCGATTTTTTTCCACAAGCTATTTCTTTACTGTGTTAAATTTGAATTACTGTCTTTATTTAGATTTAATTTGGAAAGCCGTAGTATTTTCAATAATTGACTTTTTCCATTTTTTGAGAATCCCACGAGGCTGTAATTCTTGGGAGATAAGGATTTCTGCTCGTCAATTACCGGATTTGAATACAAATTCCCGCACGTAAAGCTAAAATTCACATAGCCAATTACAGCATCACTTTTGCTAAAAAGCACTATCGCGTAGTCGGTAGAAAAGCAGTCGTATTTTAAAAAGCCATAAGTGCCTTTTGACCGTAAAATCCCAACGATCTTCCTGCTATCAGTAGAGCTGATGGTTTTTACGAGCCTGAAGCAAGACGATAATTTGTTTTTGTCAATTACTGAACCGCTTTTTTGATCGTTGCACTCTTCAGTTTCGTTAGTCTTCTTAAAAAGCTTAGCGTATTTTGTACCACGAATCGTTATATCAGGTCTTATATCATATTTGATTTGTTGACCCAAGCATAAACCTACGTTCAACATGCTGAGAGCGAGTGCTAAAAAAAAGTTTTTCATCAATACGACTTCTATTTATATTTCCATCTTGATATTCATACAAGGGGGGAAATGATAAATTTCCAAAGCTTCAATGGTAAGGCATTTTAGTTACATCATTCACTTTTTTTAATTCAATTTCAAGCTTATCTGCAGCGCTCCTGACAATTTCATTTATTTCATTGAAAGTTTCAAAACTATAAAAATATATATTCCAATCAGAATATGCCCAAACTATAAACTTTAAGTTTTTAGAGATACAATAATCTGTAAACTCTTTAGTATACATTCCCGAATTAGAATTAAACCATTTCTTAATAACAGGTTCTGTCAGTGTTTCAATAGGCTTGTTATATCTTTGAAGAAGGAGGTTTTTTTTCTCCTTTTCTTTAAATAAAACGAGGGCGTCATATTCATTTTTTAATTCCTCAATGTTATCAAAAAATGTTATTCCTTTTAAATTATGAATATGCTTTTCTATGTCGTTATCTACATAAACTAAACTCGGGAACAATATTGTGAATGAATTTTGCAGTAAAGTTTTTACGAAGACCAAGGCCATTTCACCATTATTGAATCCTAAGGATCTATCCGGCAATCTCCATACAAAATCATTTATATTATAATCAATAGGAACTTCGAACTTTTCTTTTATCCAAAGTTCGTTGTCTTCACGACATGTGTAAATAGTTGGTTTCATATATTAGTTATTATCATAAGGGAAGACCCGTTCTTCACCTTGACGGTTAGTGGAATGAATATGTGGATATTTATGATAATCTGGGATACCATCTTCTAATGAATCTGGATGGCCATCAGGATCGTCTCTCCAAAAATTTCCGCCAATTGTATCTTGGCGACCGACTTTGTTTGCTCCTCTTGCTTTCATCTCTTCCCAGTTTCGCCCTCGGCTACTTGGTCTTGTTACATCCATCGGAAGATCTTGTCCTGTTTTTCTTGACACTTGGGCATGGTCTTTCGCTCGTCTTAAGGCTTCTTGACGCGAAGGTAAGGGTAATTGAATGTCCTGGGGCGAGAATTGATCAGAATGATGCTTTACCAAATCATTCAGTGCCGCATCTGCAGTAAGAATAAACGCCACCGAGCCAATAAAAGCGCCAACCTCCACGAAAGGTCCTTTCGTGTCAGCCATGGCAGTCATGGCAAAAGCCGATCCGCCTGCCATTGTCGCCTTAGCATGCTCTACGTTCCTTTTTGCCGCAGCCTGGTTATTCCTGTTGTAGAAGATAAATATATAATCATGTGTCCGACTGGCTCCGAACAGCCTAAAGGCTTCATTGTCTTCACCCGACCCATCCTGCCCATCGCTTACGTGGACATTCCTATCATGCGTGTACTTTAAATAATTGTAAAAGTCCTGAATCTCGTCAGGGTCATTGGTAGTCCATCCGCTGTACGTCTGGGTCCATAGCCCATAGGGATCGGTGTTAAGCACCGGATTGTTTTCTGCGTAGCCATAGGGAGAAACAGAATCATAGTCATCAGACAAAAGGTCAGGGCTGGTCCACCTTGCAATTACCGGATCATAGAAACGGGCTCCGTAATCATACTGGTTTAAATTGCTTTCGTCCTGTATTTCCTTTCCATTATATAAATACTTATTATTTGAGGAATTATCATAGTTAGTTACATTCAGGCCGAATGCATAATATTCCTGATCCTGTATATTGGTAGCAGAGGTGGCAGTTTTCTTTTGTATCACTACCCTTATGTTACCAAGGTGGTCTTTTAGGTCATATTGGTAAGATGGGGCGCCGTTGTTAACATACCGGCCTTCATCTGTTGCGATAAAGTCGATCACTCCATTTTTATATTGTATCCCTGAAATGTAGTCTGTAGTCCCGGACAATGCGCTTATTTTCCTTAGTTTATTTCCATATGAATCGTAAACATAAGTATTAAATGCCGTGCCGTTTTGCATTGCGTGGTTTGGAAGATTGAGCAAGTTATAATCAAAGCTATAAGACCCACTTGACGTTGTATTTCCGTTAGCGTCATACGCAAAAGATCTGTAGGCAGAGCCATTGTTGCTTACGGTATTTAGCTGATTGCCCGTGTAGCTGCTGTAGTTAAATGTTCCGCTATAAACGTAAGGAAGCGCACCGTTGTTTCCTCTTTGAAGGCTTAAAATATTTCCTGATGGATCGTAATTTATCGTTTCATCAAGGTTGCCTATATAATTAGTTCCCTGGTAATACTTTGAAGAAATCAACCTATTGCTGTTATCATATAAATATGAAAATCCTTTATTGGCAACGTTTGCAGAATTATACCAGGCCTCCGCTATAGCGCCGGTAAATGTCCCGACGGCCCCGGTAATAGCGCCCGATGGTGTGTCAAAGTATAATTTCTCATCAAAATTAGCCGAGGAGGTTTCCGCCATCCAGCCTCTGGGGTTGTAAGAACTGGTAACTGTCTCAATAAAGTTTGATCCACCATCTTCAGAATGTAATTTCTTTAAATAAGATTGCCCGACCTCATTGTAAATGTAATTGGCTAATAGGACGTTCACCCCTGCATCCACCTGCATAAAAGACTTGGTTTTTCGACCGATGTGGTCATATTTAAAACTATCCCTGACGGTGACATTTAACGTCAAAACATTGCCGGTCCCATTACTGTATTGCTTCCGTGTTGATGAAAGAACGTTTCCGGTAAAATCATATCTGTCGGTTATTTCATCGTAGTTATTAACGCTTACTATCCCTCCCAGGTAATGCTGCTGGAAGGATTTGTTAATCCTGTTTTGATCGTCATAGTAATTTTGCGTCCATAGTGCGTCCGTCGCGGAGCTTAATATTGATGTTTTGCTTGCGGTTTGCAATCCCCGGGTCATCGTGCTGCCAGACGAATAGGTGTACGGTAGAACCGGGTTATTCACATAATTGTCGTAATAATTTAAATATAGGGTAGAAGACCATGAGGTGGGCCAAGTTGTCGCAGAATAGCCATTTCCGCTCGTCGTTGGAGTTTCCCACTGATTGGTTTGAGCATCGACTAAATTTTGCAGCGTTAACCTATAATCAGTTCCAGGAACGCTTCCGGCGTATTGGTAAATACCTGAAAGAATTGACCTTCCAACCCCGTCGTATTTAATTATCGTCCACTCCTGTGGGCTTTTCGTACGCTGAACGGAATCCTGCGTGGCAACCACCTGATCTAGCTTATTATAAAGGGTCAACTCCCAACCTTTGCTCGGCGATTTTTTTCCAATTAACCGATTTCGCCCGTCGTACCTGTACTGATAACACCAAGTATCTAGATCTGCTTGAGTAACACCGTCATCCGGGGTTGCCCCTGTCGGCAAGACGTAAGTCAAATTCCCATAGTCATCATATACATAGTACGTGGATGAAATTTCAGTCTGACTGGTGCTGGTATTGTAGTTATAGGTACGCTTAAGTATGAGTTGCTGACTTTTATCTCTATATTCTTCAACGGTATTCCATTTTAAATTGGTTTGGGATGAAGACCAGTTTTGGTTTTTTGTAACCCTTACGTAAAGAGTGTTTGCAGGATAGCTTCCCAAATCTGATAATGTATTTTTATATAAATAATTGCCATCAACAGTGTACACATAATTTACCCCATAATTTTTTGCCCAAAAACCTGTTCCGCTTGTTAAGTTAGCAGCGTTATTCGATGCATACGCTATTTTGGCGGTGTGGCCGGCGTGGGGGTCGCCTGATGTGCCGGTGAGCTGCCATGAATCTCCATAGCTGCCTTGCTCAGTAGCCCTGTTTAAAGGGGATACTTCAAATCCCGTGGTTTCAAATGGGTATCCAGTACTTACGACTCCAGGAGCATTCCATGTACTGACATTGGAAGGGCTAGCATAAAAAGAGGCTTCATCCGCTATTGCGGTAGTTTTAAAACTACCGTCGCTTGAAACAGTTGGTAAGACGGAATAGGGCAAATACGTTGTTGACTCTCTATCAAATTGATCATACGACTTCGGCTGCACCAAATCCCGTTGTGTCGGACTGGCCTGAACATCGACAGTCTGAACAGGGCGTCCCAGCCCGTCAAAATATGCTATGGACTTGTTTACATTGGCGGTCGTGCTTAACGGCAATGTGCTAAGGTCGGTTACGGGTACGCGGGGGGAATAGGTAAGAACATAGTTCATGCTCTGACTTGGCGATACGATCTGTTGTATAAAAGCGCTGAATGGAGCAGTACTTCTGAAACCGGGGCTGAGCGTTACCCTGGTATCGCTTCCATGGTCTCCGGTAGTGTTCGGCGATGACAGTACAAGGGGGCCTCTTACAATTTGAGCTAGGGTGCATTCTCCGATTAGTGAAAAAGAAAGCAAAAGCACAATGCTCTTTGCGAAGCGGCTTCGCATTATGCTTATGAAAACGGCTGTTGAGGATCTGATTGTTTTTTTCATGACTTTCTATTATTGAATTGAAAGGCTAAGGTCAGAGCTTCCTGTAGATACATTTACGTTAGAAAACGTTGCCCGCGGCGCGACGATCGGTGCGCGCAGTCCCAGTATAAATGTACGGGACACAGTTGTTCCGTCAATGGTATACACGTCAACCGAATACGTGCCAGCAGGTATCGAAATTGATGAGGATCCCGGAACCAGGAAATTATAGGTATTGCTATAGCCCGGGCTTGAAAAACTGACCTGATATGCGCTGTTCGTTGTGTTGCTTAAATTAAAAGTTACATTCTGCAGGCAGGTACCGTTTGCATTCGCGTAATTTTGCCCGTTTGCGTCAACATCGGCCTGGGCCCGGTTGTCCGCGTCTTGCTGCGACATGGTAGACGTGTACTTGCCGGCAGCGACGTTGTAATTGACCGTAGAACCGGTATAGCCCCCGCTGCATACTTTTGTAAATGATCCGGATTTGGCCGCGCTGGAATACATAACAGTAACACCGCAACTTACAGACTGTCCGGCGTAATTGTAGCAGTAGGCCTTTAGGATATTGCGACTTTGGTCCCTAATGTCCAATAGGCGCTTTGAGCCGTCATACTCGTAGTAGGATATCTTCCCTCCTACATCGCTTTGGCTGGTGATGCCAACCAATGGCTCGTAGGTGTACGTTGTCATCTGGGCGTTATACGGATACAGCCGCAATTCATCGATGGTTCCCGTGCCCGATACTGTTATGGTGCCTCCCGATGGATTGGTAATGTCGTGCTCAAAGTACGTCCATCCACTGTAGGTGTAGCCCTGAACGGAAGTCGCGCTTCCGTTCACACTTTGCGCGCCATTCTTGCTCCAGTACGAGACGACGTAGTTTTGCGTGGCATTCAAGCTGTCCCGGTAAATATTGCCGCTGCCTAGCGCGTACGATTTCTTGCCGGTTGGGGCCGTGTTATCAGGCAGGTTGTTTCCCGAATACTTCCACCGGCCTTTTCCATCCGCCTCAAATGAGGTGTATGCGACGGAGGTGTACGGCGCGTTTTTTACCTCAGCGATGACATACTCCTTGTTATAGTCATATAGGTAGCTGTCGGTCAGTGTGTTTTTTGTATACTGGAAAATGTTGCCATTTGCCGGGTCAAAGCTGTCGTAACTGGTGGTTGTCGGCCGTGCCGCGTTCCCATTGCGTATATATACTATGTCCTGGCTTGGAACGAACAGGCTTCCGATCTGCTGGTAGCTTCTGGTGAAGTTAAAGATGGCCGAGCCATGAATGCCGCTTGACTTGACCACGGTAACAGGGTCCGAAAGGCGGTTCTGGGCGGTCATCGCGACTAAAACGGGATCGCTTGGATTGTTGTAAGGGTATGAAAACTGGGTGAATTCGTTAAAGGTTGAATTCGTCTTGGTGGTTGTAACCGGGAAATTATACTGTCCGTAAGAATAGCTCGTGGTTGTTGCAACGCTATCGGTGCCGAAATAATCAGTTTCCGTACTGCTGCCGAGCAGCGTTTCAAAATCAAAGATCGGATAGTAGCCGACCATAGCCTGGTTGCGGCCGGTTTGCTCCAACGTTGTACCGTTGTAGGTAACCAGGCTGGCATAGCCGAACACCCGGGCGCCATAATAGAGCGCGGAGTTGTCGTTGTAATAGGTATTTGATATGCCCTTTAATAAGGCATTGTTGCTATCGTACGTTTGTATAGATTTTATGGAGCCATTTTCAGGATACGAACGGTTCTTATAGGCAGGCATAGTGGGGCTGATTTGGTTGACCGTGCTCTCGCTTTCATACACAAGATCCTTGTTGTTGAAATAATTGGTTACCGTTTTTCCGTTCGTATTGTTGCTTGCATCAACGTCAGTTTTTGTCACCTGGTCATACCCAACGCCATTTATGGAGGCGAAGGGATTGGCCGAAAAGAATCCTGACATATTGCTTTCCTTTACGGTAAAGCTCTTAAACATATAGCCATTATTCCCCGGATTCGCGTTTCCGGGAGGTATGGTGGTATAGATGTAGGTCCGGAAAAAGTTCAGCGGCATAATGGCCAGGCCGCCGGAATACGTGTAATTGGTCTTTTTCAATTGGGTGCCAACTGCATCCAAAAAGGTCACCGACC
This sequence comes from Mucilaginibacter sp. OK098, assembly GCF_900142915.1. GTDB lineage: Bacteria > Bacteroidota > Bacteroidia > Sphingobacteriales > Sphingobacteriaceae > Mucilaginibacter. Next base: position 2,818 of record NZ_FRCM01000003.1, on the reverse strand, counting down.
CTATTCTGACGCCTAGTCCGGATGATAGGGTGTTGCTGCTGCTTGAATAGCCCGGCACCCAGTAGTTGTTGAACTGGTTCAACTCGTAAGAGAAATTAACCGATCCTCCGGTCGGGTATTGGATCTTTTGAAGGATGCCTGCCGTTGCGTACGTAATGTTCGCTGAATGGTTGTCGCCATTGTTGCCCCAGGCGGAATTGTCTATCCCCAACGCTGCATTGACGAATTGGGAGCCGTTTGGAACGGCCGTAGTATTTGCGGTTCGCCCATTGTAAAATCCCCAATAGTCGGTCGCGAAGCTGTTTTTGGCCGGAAGCTGAGTTGGGTTATAGGTAAAGGTGTGCGTTGCCCCGCTGTTATCCTGAAGCGACGATAATTGCAACCTATATAGTGGGGTACTGCCAAAATCAGTTGAATTGCCAAAGGTGAACGTATTGCCCCCGACTGAAGTGGCGTCAAAATAAGAATAGTTAAATAGGTAAGACTTAACCTGCTGTGAGGTTGATACCGACATGTTGTCAAGCTTCATGCCCCCCAGCATGTCATTCCTGTTTGAAAGGGTGAAATCAACTTCCCCTTTTGGGAAAACGATCGAGTTCAAATAGAAGTATCTTTCCTGCGAATAGGAGGCATTGTACAGCACTCCGTTCGTGGGAATGCGATCCACAAGGTTCCCATTATAACAGGAGTTGATCCAATCCCCAGCACGGTCAGATTGAGCTGATCCGGTCATCGGAGCTATTATCCCCTTTTGGGTAAATGTCGGATAGCAGCTGGATGGTGTCGTAGGAGGAGTGTTGTAATTGAACGTAATGACTTTTTTGTTTTTGGTAGTAATTTGGGTTAGCAGCCAGGTAATGGATGATGGCTGCAAGGTGGAACTGGTGCCATATCCGGTAACGTCCTGGGAGGAGGACGATGTAGAAACGGTGCTTTTGACCGCAAACGTAAATATTTCCCCCGAGGGAACCGTCACGGTAAAAAATCCTCCATCGCGGCTTATTTTATATCCTTTTTTGTCTAAGGCGACGAATTGATTTGAATCCCAATCAAAAATAAACTTGAAGGAGTGGCCAGGAAAGCTTGCAGTATAGATGTCAGGCTCCGAATCAATACTTAAGTAGTTGTGGTCGTCGAAGAAATTAGGGCTTGGCTGGATGTAGTTTCCATTGAAAGGCGCATAATCGGCGGTATATACGTACATGCCGTTGCCTATGACCACCGGGTTTATTGGCAGAGTGCCGCTGCAGGCATAGTTACAGATTAGGTTACCCCCGTTTGGATTGCAGTACTGGTACTTATAGGGAAATATGCTCGGCAGGCCCGACGTCTGAAAATCGGGGCGCATTCGGTTAAGTACGTTTCCATCGTCCTGGTCGTTGATCTGTTGGATGATGCTGCCTACCTGCAAGTCCCACCCCAGTCCCACCCAGCTGGCGTCCTGGTTTACCCGAATGCCGTTAGCCTGGTAGGTTAAGGTAAGGGGGACTTTAATGCCGTCCTCCTCTATTTCGTACAGCGGTATTGAAACGTTGGGCAGGCCGGTATACTCACTTACCGGCAACTCCGTGTACTTGGTGAACTGAAAAGCGGTTGGCGTAATGGGATGCAGATTGTCGACTATTGAATAGTTGTTCTGGCTTTGGGCAAACGCCGGGCTTGCTACAGAAAGTAGGGGCAGCGTAAGTATTGCTAGTAATCTGTTGGCATAAACCTTCATATGCATATGTAATTGGGTAACCTGTTTGGGGACTTATTTTATTGATGACTTTTTTGCTGCCTTTAGCTGTTTCGTTAAGAGATCAAGTCTTAAGTTAACCTCCTTATTTACTCGTTGTTGTTCTTCTAGTTGCTTATTCTGCTCTATCAAGTACAGCGTCAGCTCTTCCACTTTTTTCAATAGCGTCATGTTCATTTCGCCCAGGTTGATGCCACTCTTTTCTATTTCGGCAGCGGCAGGTACACCGGGCAGGTGGTGGTTTTTATCAGTGTAGGCTTTTATTTCAGCTAGTGTTTGCAGGTTATAGGCTTTATTAAAAACATAATCCGGTGCAGGGACTGTTGGATCAACTACAACTAAAGTGGAGTGAATGGTTCCGTTTACGGTCAGCTTCTGGTCGGGGATTGTTGTACCTATACCGACATTGCCACCTCGTAAAATGGTCATTTTTGTATCAAACGCGCCTGATGCGCTGGGGGCGGTATCAAAATACAGGTCGCCGCCACCACCTGATTCTACCCCTGCAACTATGCGGGCAACCCGGAAGGTTGATGGTGTTGTATTTGAATTGTAGTTAAACTGAATCCCAGCAGCATTTGCATATCCGGCACTGGCATTGTTTGATGCTACTACAATCCCTGCAACTCCTGTTGTGTTTCCAACAATCGATAGGTTTGCTCCGGGGCTCGTTGTTCCGATCCCAACATTACCGGCTGAATTGATCAGCATTCGCTGGTTCCCGATAGATGGGCCGCCTGTGGCAAAAGATATTACGCCGGCAGTGTTTTCAGCGGTAAGGAATAGCCCGCCCGCACCGGAACCGCGAACCATTGTACGATCGGGACCAAACAGCCCGGTTAAAAGCTGGCCGGCTCCCAGGTATTCCAGGCTTCCGAAAGTACCACCAGGTAATCCTGTTCCCGGTACTGACCCAACAATAAAGGACGCTTTTGCATTTGCGCCCGGGTCGTTGTTCACTACCGTTGAAATTGTGGGTCCGTTCGTGTTTTTCTGTACCTGCAGGAGTGATGATGCCGCAGGAGTAGCGGTTCCGATGCCAACATTAAAGCCAAGGTTTGCAGGAATTGGAATAATGCT
>NZ_FRCM01000009.1 GCF_900142915.1 Mucilaginibacter sp. OK098 | reverse complement strand
CAACCCAACCAACCCAATGGCGAGATTAAATTTACTAGAAGAGACGCGTTACGAGAAGCTGCCGGTAACGGTGTACAGCAATCAGAAAGAAGCATCGCTGGCAGTAGCCCAGCGAATAGCCAAGCTGATAAAGAGCAAAACTGCAAAAGGCGAAAAGACCGTGCTGGGCTTAGCCACTGGTGTAACCCCGATAGGGGTATATGCCGAGCTGGTGCGCCAGCACCAGCAGGAAGGCTTAAGCTTTAAAAACGTGATCACCTTTAACCTGGACGAATACTACCCCATGCAGCCTAATGCGGCACAAAGCTATGTAACGTTCATGAATGAGAACCTGTTCTCGCATGTAGATATCGATAAAGATAATGTGCACATCCCTGATGGCACCCTTGACCAGGAAGCGGTAGCCGCCTTTTGCTTGGATTATGAAAAAAAGATCACCGCATTGGGTGGACTGGATCTGCAGATCTTAGGGATTGGCCGAACCGGCCACATCGGCTTTAACGAGCCGGGCTCGGCGCCCAACTCGGGTACCCGGCTGGTAACCCTGGATGATTTGACCCGGAATGATGCTTCAAGAGACTTTGGCGGTAAACAGAATGTGCCTACCAAGGCCATCACCATGGGCATCGGCACCATCTTCAAAGCTAGAGAGATCATCCTGATGGCCTGGAGCGGGAAGAAAGCGCCGATCATCAAAAAAGCGGTAGAAGGCGAGATCTCCGGTGATGTACCGGCTACTTACCTGCAGCTCTCGGATAATGTGGAATTTGTGTTGGATGAACCTGCTGCAAGTTCATTAACTCGGTTCAATACCCCATGGCTGGTAAAAGACTGCGTATGGGAAAACGGTCTGAAAAAGAAAGCGGTGATCTGGTTGGCCGATAACCTGAACAAACCGATCCTGAAACTTACCGAAGAAGATTATAACAACCATGGCATGGCCCAGCTTGCAGTAGAGCAGGGCCCGGTATACAATATCAACATCGATATTTTTAACCAGCTGCAGCATACCATTACCGGCTGGCCGGGAGGTAAACCGGATGCGGATGACAGCCAAAGACCGGAAAGAGCACAGCCTGCAAGGAAACGCTCGATCATCTTCTCTCCCCACCCGGATGATGATGTGATCTCCATGGGCGGCACCTTTATCCGGCTAGTTGACCAGGGGCATGATGTGCATGTAGCTTACCAAACCTCGGGCAATACGGCCGTATGGGATGATGACGTGCTAAGATTCGTAGAATTTGCAATAGATTTTAACAACAGCATAGGCGATGACAATACCAAGTTAAAAAAGGTATATGAAGAGATGCGGGCCTTTATCCCGACCAAAAAGCCCAACCAGGTAGATACCAAAGAGATCAGGGATGTAAAAGGATTTATAAGAAAGACAGAAGCGATCTCGGGAGCAAGGTATGCCGGATTACAGGACGACCATATCCACTTTATGGCCCTGCCGTTTTATGAAACCGGCAAGATCAAGAAGAACACGGCAGGCGAGGCAGACATCAAGCTCACCATTGAGCTGCTGCAAAAAGTAAAACCGCAGCAGATCTTTGCAGCGGGCGACTTTGCCGACCCGAACGGAACGCACCTGGTTTGTTTTAACATCATTATAGCCGCCTTAAAAAGACTAAGGGAAACGGAAGACTGGGTAAAAGACTGCTGGTTGTGGATGTACCGGGGTGCCTGGCTGGAGTTTGAAACCCATGAAATAGAAATGGCCGTACCGTTATCCCCACAGGAGGTGATCAGGAAAAGGAATGCCATCTTCAAACACCAAAGTCAAAAAGACAGGCCTGTATTCCCGGGTGATGATGCCAGGGAGTTTTGGGTGAGAGCTGAAGACCGTACAAGAGAAACTGCCAGGGCTTATGACAAACTCGGTATGGCTGAATATGAAGCTATGGAGGCTTTTGTTAGGTATATCTACTAACACGATTAAGGGATTTTAAGGATTAACATGATTCATAAGGCAGATCGTGGTAATCTTTAAAATCTTACACGATTTAAGGATTCGTAGGATTAACATGATTTATAAGCAGACCATGTTAATCTTTAAAATCTTATAATCGTGTGAAAATCAAAAAAAATCTTACCTTCGCGCTCCCTTACGGGATGTAGCGTAGCCCGGTATCGCGCCACATTTGGGATGTGGAGGCCGCAGGTTCGAATCCTGCCATCCCGACTTAAGCGATGCCAATCAGTATCAAAACCTCTGAATCGAAAATTCAGAGGTTTTTGCTTTAATTGATGCGGTGATAAAAGACCTGATTTTCTGACAAATATTCTTCATTGCGGAACCTTCCCCTGGCGGTAATTTTTCCAAAGCCACTCCAGCGCCTCGGGCAATGTTTGCTTTCCATCCACCGCCCGTTCCTTTGTGCAGTTTGAATGCCAAAACTTACGCTTAAAATAATAAATAACTTTTAGCTGAATTTCTGATTGGTATTACATATGAATAATAACTCCTGCCTTTTAATTTAAGCGGGACGTTTAAATTATTACGTGTCCCAGTGAGACACTTGGGCAGGCGGGTCAAATTTTTATTTACAAAGTTTACATTTTTATTTACAATCCAAATTCCCCGCACTGAAATATATCAAAGTAATTTTGTTGAATCAATTTTTACAGGATATAAAAAATAAAAACATGAAAAGATTATTCGCATTTGTTCCAGCCGTCCTGGTGGGATTATTTCTACTAAATTCTTTTGTGCTAAAAGAAAAGGAAGCAAAAAAGAAACCAATAAAAGAAGGCAAATCATCGGCGATTGTCAACATCATTTTTAAATCTGCTGATGGTGGACAAACATGGCAGGACATTAGCGAAGGACTGCCTGAAAAATTGCAGAGAGAAGGTGTGTGGAGAGATGGTTTATTTGCAAATGACCGTGGGCTCTATTTACGTGCCGGAAATGGGGTTTATCACAGTGAACCAAATTCCACAACTCCTTTTTGGACAAAAGAAATTTTCCCTGGTGAACAGCGTAATATTGTCCCTGGCAAGAACGGGATATTTGCATATAATTTCAGGGGGCAATTTTTACAAAAAATAAACGGAAAGAGTGATTGGTCGCCCATGTACACAAATTTTCAAGAGCAAGCCGTACGCCTTAACAGAACGATAGATTGGATGTACACGAATTATAAAGAAAAACAAGTATCCAGCTTTTTTGAAACTACGGGAGGCACAGTTTTTATCGGCTCCAACAACGCCCTTTATAAATCCACTAATAGCGGAAAAACCTGGAAATATGTGCATGTTGGAGGCTGGGTAATGAAAATGGCAGAGTCAAACGGTGTACTCCTGGCTGCCAGCTCACAGGGAATATTAAGATCGACCGATGATGGTGAAAACTGGGATCGTGTGATTAGTGAAGGGGGTGCTGGCATTGCTGTGGAACGTATAGATGGAGGATTTGCTGCTATAGCCTACAACACAATAACCCAAACAAACAGCATACACATTTCACTGGATAGTGGAAAAACCTGGAATGCCATAGGCGAAGAACTTCAACCTTCCTGGAGTAGTTTATTAATGAAAAAAATAGGCTTACTTAAATCTTCATCGGGTATTTCATCAATCAAACAAATGGGTAAATATTTAATATGTGGTTGCTCAGATGGTATATTCCGATCATCTGACATGGGCAAAACATGGAAAAAACTGTTACTTCCTGCTATAGAAAATTATGGCTTCGATTTATCTGTTTCAGGCAACGTGATTTATGCCATACCAAATAAAGGATGTTAAAAAAATCCAAACTCAGAAATAATGTGTATTGCTGATTTTTAATCATTTGGTAATTATTATTAACCATATTATTTCTGTAGTATGAACAACAAGCTATCAATCTCTTACTTTATTTAATTATTGCTCCGCCCCTCTGCTAACGCACGCGTGTCGCGTGTGCACATAGACAAGTCGCTCAATATAAAAATTAGCGAGTATTACGTGATACGCATATGGTAACCTGGCACGCAGAGCACACGCGACACGCGTGCGCTAGCGATGGGACGGATTATAAAAACATCATGTATGTTGCAGGTTTTTCTTCAACTTTTCAAATATCTGAGCGCGACGCACCCCGACTTAAAAACCGTTGACTCAACAAGTTTCAATTGCAAATTCTCTTGCAGGTTGATCCCATCAAACAATCGTCTCCCCTCTCCTATAACTATCGGGTGAACCAGAATATGATATTCATCAATTAGGCCAAGCGCTGCAAGTTGTGAAGGAATGGTTACACCACCGGTTAAAATATTTTTGCCTTGTCCTTGTTTCAATTTAAGCACTTCATCCTGAAGGCCTGTGCGGACAATTGTCGTTTTTTCTCCTTCAGGGCTATCTAATGATTGTGAGAAAACAACAATTTTGTCGACGGCGTTAAATGCCTGGGCAAATTCGTAATCTGAGTTTCCTTGCTCGGAAGGGTCGTTCGCCACATCGGGCCAATAGGGAACCATCAACTGATAGGTTTTACGCCCGTATAGGAATGTGTCAGCATCCCGCGTGAGTTGTACAACATACGCAAACGTTTCTTCATCGGGATAGAATTTAGTATGGTCGCAGCAGCCATCTAAGGTGGTGTTGATTGCGTAGATTAGATTTCTCATTTGATTGCTTTTAGTTTCTTCAAAATAATAAATTTCCAAAATAGTATTCGTTCCAATGAAAACATGAAATTACTGATTATCAATAAATTATATCGACAAATTCAAAAACATCAATTTTGTATCGCCTGATTATCAGCTACTTGCATTTCGATCAAAATTAAAATACTGATAATGAGCGTGCTTCACAGCGTTCCGGGTGTTCCGTGTGAAAAGTGGAACGCTTTAGTTAAGCAAAGTGCTCCATCATTTCATACCCTTCGCCGGGCGATAATCTTTCCAAAGCCATTCCAGTGCTTCCGGAAGTGTTTGTTTTCTTACTTTATTATCAACGTGCCCGGCGTTGCGGGCAAAAATAAACTGGTATGGATAGCCTTTAGCAGCAAGCGCCTTTGCCATATTTTCATTTGCAAGCACCCAATCATGCATGCCGTCGCGCATTACGTTTGGATTAAAGAGGTCCCGATCACCCACTTCCATCCAGATTCGCAATGGTTTTGGGCGGCTTTTCGGGATGATAGTTTCATGAAATCCCCAGGCGCCTTGCGGTGTTTTCGGGTTATAAGGCCATTGCTGGTTTATGTAGGTACCTGAATAGTTGAGCACGCGGTGATACAACTCCGGATGGTACCATGCCATGATCAGGGCGCATGATCCACCCGAACTACCACCCATGGTGGCGCGACCGGCAGGGTCTTTTGTTAGTTTTACCTGGCACTTGCTTTCCACAAGCGGCAGTATTTCATTTTCAACAAATTCTGCATATACGCCGCTCATCGTATCATATTCCAGGCCCCGTTCGCTGCCCTGGGCATCGCCGCTGCCATTACCGATAGAGATGGCGATCATCGGCGGTACTTTGCCTTCTGCAATCAGGTTGTCTAATACAGTGAAAAGCAAATTGTCAGGCCCATCGGCGCCAACTATGAACGGCGCTATGGTGCCGGCAACATACTGTTTTGGAACATACACTGCCACCTGACGGGAGTAGGGAGACGGATGGCTTGTAGTGACGATTAATTTAGCCGGGTTTGCCGGATCCGGAGTGCCAAATGTATTTGGTTCCCGGGCAATACCGGGATAAATTTTGCTATCCTTTGAATATATGGTAAAGCGGTATACAGTCCCCTGAGGTACGTTAGCCTGTACCGTCGATTCTGGTGCAGGATCATGTGCAGGACCGATAATAAAATTCCCATTGGAATTGGGTGAGGGATTAACGCCATCCGGTAATTCCGTGACCGATACATAACCGGGCGCATGCGGGTCGCGGGTTGGTGGCTGGGCCATGGCTGAGCTTATACCCCATATCATATAAAATAACGCCCCTAACGCTATGGTGCGATTAATTATTTTAGGTAGCTTCATTTATTTTGATTTAAGGGAGGCGACCGGGATGCCTGCGTTTTAAATTTAGGGTTTATAAGCAAATATCGCAAATTAACCTGCGAGCTCCTTTAAATCTTGCGAAAAATGGTTCGGGATGCGTCCATTAAGGCACCAAAGCGAATAGCCGTTGGTTATTCGCTTTTTTGCAGACTATTGTTTTTTTATCGATACCGGAATATCAGGCAACCGGATAACCCGGTGACTATATTTGGCATCATTTTCAGAATGGGTAACCATTATGATAGTCGCCCCGTCTTTATTCAGCTCGTTCAGTAAGTCCATAACTTCTTTGCCGTTGTCATGATCTAAATTTGCTGTTGGCTCGTCTGCAAGTATCAATTTAGGACTGTTCACCACGGCCCTTGCCAATGCAACCCGCTGCTGCTGCCCACCCGATAATTGCCGTGGATAAGTTTTCCGGCGCTGATCGATATGCATTTTATCCAATATTTCCTCGGTCCTCTTTGCACGTATTGAAGTTGATAAACCGGTGTAGATCATAGGAAGCTCTACATTTTCAAATACGGTCAGATCATCGATCAAATTAAAATTCTGGAATAAAAAGCCGACATTTTGCTTACGCAGGGCTGCGCGTTTACGCTCATTAAAATGGGTTACTTCAACGCCGTTGAAAACATAGCTTCCGCTATCGGGATCGTCAAGAAATCCTAAGATATTCAGCAGGGTTGATTTCCCGCAGCCTGATGGGCCCATGATTGCCACAAATTCCCCTTCATCAACTTCGATAGACATTTTGTTTAATGCCACGATATCCAGCTCATCGGTATGGTAGCATTTTTCGATATTAGAGATCTTTATCATATGCTTCAGATTTTAGAGGGTTAAAATCATTATAAAGCTGACGTTATTCTGTCTTCTATTCTTTTTTTAAATCTACGAAGTAAAATAGATAAATACTACAAATTCAGGTTATTATAATATCAAAATCACCCTTAAAGGGTGATAAAAAATATAACATACAAGTGCGTTGAATAATTCTTTTGGCAGTTTTTTAATTCAATTAAAATTAATTCCCTCAAATCATCTACGAAATGGTTCGAAAACTACTTGTAACCAAAAATAATCAACCATTACAATTTGTAACTAAGGCATTCGTTTTGCATCTTAGCAGAATATCCCTGATTAAAGAAGATGAAATTAAACTATAAAATTTCTGTAGCGGCTTTGGCCTTGCTTATGGCATCTGGCGGAGCGTTTGCTCAGGTCAAAAAAAGGCCCGTTCCATCACCCAAAAACAAACCGGGAACTGCCGAGCAAAAGCATATTGTTAATACCAATGCCGCTGTTTTACCGGTTGACCCTGAAGTGATAATCGGCAAGCTCCCCAACGGCTTAACCTACTATGTTCGCAAAAATACAGAGCCCAAAAACCGGGCTGAATTGTACCTGGTAAACAAGGTTGGCTCAGTGCTGGAAGCAGATGATCAGCAAGGGCTGGCGCACTTTACCGAGCACATGGCTTTTAACGGTACGCGCGATTTCCCAAAAAACGACCTGGTAAGCTACCTGCAGAAATCAGGAGTAAAGTTCGGCGCCGATCTGAATGCTTATACTTCATTTGATGAAACTGTTTATCAGCTTCCTCTGCCCACAGATAGTGTTGTGGTGTTTGAAAAAGGCTTTAACATACTGGCTAACTGGGCAGCCTACCAAACATTCGACCCTAAAGAAATCGACTCCGAACGCGGTGTAGTATTGGGCGAAAAGCTGGCAAACGGGAAGAATGCACAGGAGCGTTTAAGTAACCAAACATACCCGGTATTGCTTAATAACTCACGCTATGCGTTGCGTATCCCGATAGGTAAAGAAGACATATTAAAGACTTTTAAACCCGAAACAATCAAAAGCTTTTATCATGATTGGTATCGCCCTGATTTGCAGGCGATAATTGCCGTAGGTGATTTTGATCCTGAGCGTGTTGTGGAACTTATCAAAAGGAACTTTTCTTCGCTGCAAAACCCTGCTAACGAAAAACCTCGGACTATTTATTCAGTTCCTCCTACACCAGGCACGGTTGTTAAAATTGCAACAGATAAAGAATTTCCATATACCCTGGCCGAAATTATTGTAAAGCATCCGCAAACAACTATTAAAACGGCGGCTGATTTTATGCAGAGCATTCGCATTCAACTATTTAACCAGATGCTGGGTGACCGAATTAGCGAATTAACTCAAAAACCAACACCTCCATTTGTTTATGGGCAAAGCAGCTACGGTGCGTTTATTGGCCGGCAGGATGCATTTACTACTATTGCAGTAGCTAAACCTGGTGGCCTTGAAACTGCCATTAAAGCCGCAGTTGCCGAAACTGAGCGTGTACGCCGTTTTGGCTTTACTTTAACCGAATTGGAAAGGGCCAAACAAAGCGCATTATTAGGAATTGACAATGCTTACCGCGAAAGAGATAAAACCAGGTCGGCTAATTTTGTTGGCGAGTACCAGCAAAACTTTATAACAGGCGATGCTATCCCCGGCTTGTCATTCGAATACAATTTTTATGTGAACAATATCAATAAGATCAGCCTTGAACAGATGAATGCTCTGGCCGGTAAATTTGTAAGCGACCAAAACAGGGTTATAATTATTGAAGCACCAGATAACGAGAAGGACAAATTGCCAAATGAAAAAACTATATTGGATTGGATAGGCTCTGCCGGTAAGGGCGTAACTGCATATGTTGATAATACCAGCGACAAGCCACTACTTGATAAGCTGCCAACTGCAGGCAAGGTCACCGACTCAAAAGCAGATAGCCTTATCGGGACTACTACATTAACGCTTAGCAATGGCATAAAAGTAATATTAAAGCCAACCCAGTTTAAAAATGACCAGGTGCTGATAAACGGCTACAGCTTTGGCGGCACATCACTGGCGAGCGACGACGACTATACTTCGGCAGAACTTGCAGGCGGCATTATAGGGAGCAGCGGTATAGCTGATTTTACGCAGATCCAGTTAAATAAGATCTTAAGCGGCAAAAATGTAAGCGTTTCACCATATATCAGCAATGTTGCACAAGGGATAACTGCAGGCACAACACCAAAAGATTTTGAAACTGCAATGCAATTAATTTACCTGTACTTTACGCAACCTCGCAAAGATGCTGACGTGTGGCAGGCAAATATTAGCCAAACAAATGCCCTGCTGGCTAACCGTGGCCTTAACCCGGGCAGCGTTTTCCAGGATACAATTTCTTCTACGCTAAATAATCATAATTTCAGAGAAATGGTGGTAACGCCGGAAAGGCTTAACAAGGCCAGTTTGGATAAAGCTTATTCTTTTTACAAGGACCGCTTTGCTGATGCCAGCTCATTTGTGTTCACTTTTGTAGGTAATTTTGACGTTAATGTATTAAAGCCTTACATAGAAGCATATTTAGGCAGCTTACCATCAACCAACAGAAAAGAAACCTATAAAAATTTAAATATTTTTCCTCCGGCTGGTCAAATCACCAAAACGGTAAATAAAGGTATTGGCGAAAAAGGCAGTGTGCAATTAGTATTTAGCGGCGCTTATGATTATAATGATGCCAGCAACATACAAATAGATGCCCTCGAAGAAATTTTGCAGATCAGGTTGTTAGACAGGCTGCGTGAAAAAGATGGAGGCACTTATGCTCCTGGTGTTAGGGCTAATTATAAAAAGATCCCGAATAGCAGGTATAGCTTTACAATTTCTTTTGAATGCGCACCTGCTGATGTTGATAAACTAACAAGCGATGCGCTTGACGAGATAAATAAATTAAGGCAAACCGGCGCTTTACAGGCCGATATTGACAAATTTGTTGCCGAGGAAGCGCGCTCAACGCAGGTACAATTAAAGGAGAATGTTTTTTGGGCCGGATATTTAGGTGCCGCATCACAAAACCAGGATGACCCTGACGCGATATTGCGCCATGTTAGCAACCTTAGCAATATAACCACGCAAAGCACTAAGGATGCCGCCAACAAATATCTGAGCGGTAATAACTTGATTAAATTTATTTTACTGCCCGAGAAGAAGTAAAAACAATAAAACAACCTTGCAGCTAATAACTGCAAGGTTGTTTTGTTAACAAGCAGGTTGCGATAACAAAAGTTACCCTACAGGCCTTTACAGATTAAACAAATTATACTCCACCCTTACCAGGTACATATCCTTTGTATTTCGCACCATTGAATTATAAATGGGAATCCGGTATGAAAAGTCGACTCTAATGGTACTGTTAAAAATTAGCTGAACAGCAGGGGCCGCATCCAGGTAACTTTGCCCATAACCGGGGTTTATCTTTCCTAAAAACTCAGCGTACAGATTTAAGTTTGTCTGGCTGTAGCTTTTATACGCTTTTGGCAAAAGCAGGTACCCTGATGAAAGGGTATAGCCAATTGCATCTTTAGCATTTGCCACCGGGATATTATTATTCCCTCCGTTATCCCATGCATGTAAATAACTTACTGAGCCAGAAAGCGCCAATTTATGCAAAAGCTGGGTAAAAACCACACCGCTCTGCAAACCAGAATTATCGCCTTCCAAAGTAATTTCCTGGTTAACTATCGGGTTGTTAATGCCTGATAGCTTTGCAAAAAACGCCCCGCGGAAATGCTTCTGCACTGAGTCGACAGATAAAAAGCGGTATTTGGCATAAACACTGCCGCCCTCAAAATGCTGCTGGTTTTGGTAATAATCAGAAACATATAATGATCCATGCACCATTAAGTGTTTGCTGGCTCCGTACATTAATTCAAGCGTACTCCGGTTTTTGTAAGTAGGATTAAAATAGCCCTGATTCTCCAGCCTGATGCCAAGAGAATGGGTTGCCATATTGCTGGCAGGTTCGGTATTTACATACAGCTCCTGTGAAAATACAGGGCAAGCCATGCCTGCAAGGCATAGAGCCGTCAATATAAAATGCTTCATAAATTATTTATAAAGCTTATATAGCTACGTGATAAAGCCTGCCTGTGGTTGATTTATTCACATCGGCTATTTGGCCAAGGTATTTTTTAGATACTGATTTTGGTGCAAAGCCTTTGTCGACTATGGTAACAGCAACCTGGCCTTCGGGCTCTTTGCTGGTTCCGTTCATTACCTGGAAGGTATCGCCGCCGTAGCTAAAATGATTGTCGGCAACTTTTACATTGGCAAAATCAAAGGTAGCTTTAAGGCTGTTCACAAAGAATCCGGCATCCTGCACTTTTTTGCTAATCAGGTCGAAATTTACCGGTTCGCCGCTTTTAAAGGTTAGCAGATAGGTATTCCTGATCAGATCAGTTTTTATTTCGCCGATAAATGGAAGTGTTTTTAAAGCTTTTTCAGTGGCTTTGGCACATAATGCACAGGTAAGTCCGCTAACCTGTAATTCAGCTTTTGTAAATTGAGCTTTGGCAATTCCTGTAGTAAGCACCAGCAGGATCATAAATATTTTAAGAGTTTTCATGTCGATCAAAAATTAAAGTTAAAAATTATAAACTAATTATTCATTGCTGCAAAGGCAGCACATTAATATTGATCAGATCAAGAGCTTGCAGGTCTTTAAAAATGTGGGAATATTATTTAAAGGCGGATCGGGCAGATCTTTGTATACTAAATCTGACAGGGACCCTTGTTTTGCAGTAAGGTAAGCACCAGCATAAGGTAATATTGGCAGATCCAGGCTGAATGTTTTGGCTAAATAAGAAGTTGCCTGGGCCTGGTGGGTATCTTTTACTTTTACCTCAAAGTGCTTATCATGACAACACCTCATTTTTCCGGCTAACAGCTTACTACAGCTTTTAGCCGGTGTATTTATATTTACAGAATATACAGAATTAAAGCAGTAATGCAGATTAAGCGCAAAGCCCGTTACTGTAACTAAATACAATAGGGTTAATATAAATGCGCCTGATCTTTTAATCATAAACAAAAATAACGTTTAACTTATTGATTACAAACATTTTTAAGCCATATAAAACAATAAACCCTGCCGGGTTTAGGCAGGGTTTTACTACATTTTATAATTAATTGCTAAAACGCCAGCTTATTGACCGGTTGTTTTAGCCTCTGTTTTCATTTGATCATTAGCTACAATAACAATTTCTACACGGCGGTTTTGTGCACGACCATCAACCGTGTTGTTATCGCCAATTGGCTCTGTTTCACCTTTTCCCTGTACAGTTAATCTTGAACCGTTTATATTATCAGCAGTAATTATTGATTTTACGGCCTGGGCTCTTCTTATAGAAAGATCCATATTGTGGGCATCAGACCCGGTATTATCTGTATGGCCAACAATAAGAATATTGGTTTCCGGATTATTTTGTAAGGAATTAGCAAGATTTTGCAGGTTAGTTTGAGCAGCCGCTTTTACGTCGGCCTTATCCGTATCAAACAATATTCCTGAACTAAAATTTACAATAATACCCTCACCGGCTCTTGTAACAGTAGCTCCGGGAACTGTGTTTTTAATTTCCGCAGCTTGCTTATCCATCTTATGGCCTATTAAAGCACCTGCTGTACCGCCTACTGCACCGCCAATTATAGCACCTAATGCGGTATTCCCGGCAGCTTTACCTATCAGAGCACCTATAACACCGCCACCGCCTGCTCCAATGGCCGCGCCTTTTTGGGTTTTAGTTAAAGAATTACAGCCTGCTCCTAAAATGCCTGCCATTGCCAAAGCTATACTGAATGTAGCTATTTTGGTTTTTAAAGTTTTCATAATTTATTATATATATGTGTGCCTACTTGCAAAGTAAATGCCAAAAAGAAGAAATGAGACAAATAATCCGTTTGTTTCCCTATTGGTTAAATTAATTACTCTGGCGAAATATTTTTTAATGAACAGCCCGCTGGTGTCTAAATAATTTGAATATTAAGCATCGAATACGCCCAATATTTGATACACTTAATAACTTTACAGGAATATAACAAAAATAAAAAAGGCCCCAATCACCAGGGCCTTCAAATTTCATACAGATATCAGCTGTTAAATACCTTTATCATCAGTTGGTAAGCTTGCTATCCGGTAAGCTACGTTTCCATCAGGACCGGTTACTTTTTCGTAATAAATATTATTAGGAGATACGTAATATTTTTTTCCGTTTAATGATACCTTGCGGCAATCATCAGGCAGTTGATTTACAATATCGCCAACCTGGGGCGCTGTAACGGCCGCATTTGGATCAGTAACCTCATCACCTGTATTTAAAACACCATCTTTACCGGCTACTACATAAATCTTTTTGCCTTTATCATCAGCACTTTCTTTGTAATAAACGCCATCAAGCTCGTAATACTGTACACCGTCAATTTTTATGGGCTGAGCATCTTTCGGCAAATCAGGAACACCTGCGCCAACCGGAGGTTCGGTAACCTGGTAGCCGCCATTATCATAAGGGCTGTAAAAAACGCCGCCATAATAATAATATAGTGATGATCCCCAGTAAAAAGGATAGTAACCAAAAGGTAAAACACCTAAATAAAAGCCCAGGTGCGGATAACCATAGTAACCTAAGCCGGTACGGTAAAATGCGCCTCCATGGTAACCAGTTGTGCCACCCAGGTAACTACCTGTACGGCCCCTGTAACCAACTGCGGCCATATTACTGCGTGCACTTACGCTGGCTCCATTTAAGCCTGTAGCCGTGCGCGTTACGCCAAAGCTACCGCTGCGAAAGCCGCCGCCGCCACCGCCACTCATCCTGATACCGCCGCCGCCATGACTTGCACCACGCTGTGCGCTGGCTGAAGTAACCAAGAGCACAGAAAGCATCCCTGTTAAAAACAAACCGGATGCATATTTATATAACCTTTTCATATTTTTATTATAACTAATTAACAGAAATTTTCTACTTTAAGTATATAGCCCTTTTAAAATAAATTCAACCATTATTAGACAAAGAAACAGTGCAATGGTTTAATGCATTGATCAAAAATATTCATTAATCAATCAAATTCCTAATTACCTGTTTTCTAACGCTTTTCAGGCTTTAATTTCAATAGCTCCTGGCGGAAAAATAAGTTTAAACGCGCTGCCGCTTCCTTTTTCCGACTTCACCTCTATCCTGATATGATGAAACGCGGCTATTGATTTTACAATAGGCAGCCCCAGGCCAAAGCTATCCTGTTGAAGGGATTGCCTGAATTTTTTAAACCGGTTAAAAATGTAAGGAATATCTTCCGCATTGATCCCGATGCCCGTATCAATTATGCTAACCGTGAAAGTGTTGTTCTCTCGGGCAGCAGCTATCTTTATCTGACCATTGGGATTGTTATATTTTATGGCATTATTAATAAGGTTAAAGAAAAGGTTAAACAGCAGAAATTTATTTACGCTAACTAAATACCAATCGGTAGGCAAGGTTGCTTCATAGCTGATATTTTTATCCTGCAAACGGATAGAGATCTCATCATAAACATCCTGCAGCATTGCAGATAGTGAAATATTATCCTCCTTTAAAAACTGCTCATTTTCAATTTGCGAGATCAACAGCAGGGTTTTGGTGATACTTTTTAAGCGGTTCAGGATCTTTTGCATCTCCAGCAGCCGGGCTTTAACCTCATCAACAATATCTTCCTGCTCAAACATGTTCTCAATTTTTGATTGCAGAATAGATATAGGCGTCATCAGCTCGTGCGAGGCATTTGAAATAAATTCCCTTTCTTTCTGGAAAGTGCTTTCAATAGTTTCAATCATTTTATGGATACTGAGATCCAGGTGCTGAAAATCGGAAGTGGTTGTTTTTACCTCTTTAAAGGGGCCAAAATTTGGGAATTTGTGGCCTACCAGTTTTGTTCTGATAATTAAGCTCAGGGGCTTAAGTACATAATTTGAATAAAGCTGGTCGGCCAAAATAGTAAACAATATCATTCCTAATAAAACCAGGAATGCTATATTTTGCAGCGGCCGGGTAGTTTCAGTAATGGCATCAACACTGATGGCAATTTCAAGCAGGTATTTTTTATTGTCGGCTTTAAAGTTGTGGCTCAGTATGCGGTATTCAATAGTATCACCCTGCAGTATGCGCTTTTCATTTTTAATAGTATCAATATTCCCTGGCAGTGAATCAACATCAAGGCTAACATAATCTTCTTTAAGCGGAGTGTAATAACTGGCATCGCTCTCGCCAGCCTGGATGTAACTTTTTATGCCCTGAGTTTCTACTATCCGAAGTAGCTTATCTTTTTGTTTCCTAAGTTTACTATCGGTGTAGGTTTGGTTAATATTTTTGATCAAACTGGGCAAAAGCAACACAAAAATGGTTACAATTACCAGTTTGGAAATGGTATTAAACAGCGTAAGTTTGGTTTTAAGCTTCATTGTAGATGCAAGATATCAAGAGTCAAGAATCAAGATATGGGGAATCAAGATATGGGAGTCGGAAAATATCCGCTTTAAATTCTTGACTCTTGACATCTTGATTCTTGACTCTCTTCTTTTTCTAACTGTTTATTTTTATTTTATAACCTAAGCCACGCACGGTTTCAAGCCAATCGGGCGAAGCATGGGCATTTAGCTTTTTGCGGATATTTTTAATGTGCGCATCAATATAGTTAGAGTCGTAATCATCATTTATAATACTTCCCCAAATATGCTCGCTCAATTGCGAGCGTGTAAGCGTACGGTTTTTATGCAGAATTAAGTAAGCTATAAGATCAAACTCCTTTTTGGTTATGGTGTTTACCTCGGTATTATAATAGGTAATGGTACGTTCGGTTAAATTTATTAAGAACCCGCCCAGGTCAACAAGGCTTTGATTTAGTCCAAAGCGCCTGCGGGTTATGGCCTGCATACGGCTTTGCAGTTCTAATAAAGAAAATGGTTTTGGTAAATAATCGTCAGCACCCAGGTCCAACCCTTTTATGCGGTCGTAAACTTCGGCCCTGGCAGTCAGGATAATGCATATGGCCTCGGGGTTGCTTTTTTTAGCTTCCTTAAGCAGGTCAAGGCCATCATAATCCGGCAGGCCAAGATCAATCAAAATAAAATCGTAAAGATTAACAGCAATTTTTTCAGAGCCTGATGTTCCGTCAAAGCACACTTCGCAGATGTAGTTGTAATTGGTCAGAAAAATCTCCAACTCGTCTGCCAGCGCCTTTTCATCTTCAATTATCAAAACATTCATACTTGTTTAAAAAAATAGGTAATAAAATGTCAGGTTAAAAAAAACCTCGTGCCTGTTTTTTAATTCACCCTCCACATTAACCGGGATGGAATACTTCCACGATGCTTCAAAAGTATAATGAGGCCTGTTATAAGCAATAGGCAACTTTATGCTGTAATTAAGCGCGTTAAACCTTCCATTATTATAGGGATGCAGAGGCGATCCCTCCAGTGATTCGGTTATAGCGTATAAGGCAAACCTGTCCGGATGATCACTTGAAAATTTTTGAACAAAGTTCTGTGTGCCAAATATAGCGCTGATAGTAGGATTGAACGATAGGTAGTCTTTATCATCAAAAACGCTCCAGCTGGGCTCAATATACTTTGAGGTACTGAAGGTTAGAAAAAAGTCGCTTGATTTGCCAAAAAGATAATCAGAAGTAATACTTGTTTTCGCTATTTTCCAATCGAAGCTGTTTTTAAAATTTATATCGTTTGAGGAGGCTGATTTTATTACATCGGCTGCAGCTTTTGCAAACAGGAATCTTGAATAGCTTAGGGTACCGGATACATTTTTGGTGTATTTATAAAAAAAGCCTGTTCCAACGTCAAATTCATCAACAAGGGGATTGTACCCTAATACTTTTACTGCCGAACCGTAAACAAAAAAGCCTGATTTTGCATTGTAAACAAAATCAGTACTTATAAAAGGATATTTAATAGGCCCGGTACGCCCGAAAAACTGCACATCGCTGCCATAATTAACCCCAACAGAAACAGACTGTTTCCTGAAAACAGTATCAGTATCAGCCACCGCATATGTTGCACGGCCTTTATATAGCAATGGCTTTAGCGTAGCCGCATTTACAGCAGTACCAATTATAAGCAAAAGCAATACAAAATAGTATTTCATTAATGTTTAGTAATGTGAGGGTTGAGTTTGTTAGTTGCCATTTCGTCTTGGTATTTCAGGCGGTCTTTCCAAACCTTCCGGCCTCCGTTGTCGTTTTGGCTTTATTTTAGGTGTTGCCTGGTTGTCTCCCGGTTCAATTTTCTCTGGCTTCGGCTGTTTTTTTGCTTTGGCTACTTCTTTAATCTTCTTTTTGTCTTCCTGTTCCTGTTTTTTTGTTTTGGTAGTATCAATCAATATCTTATTCAAAGACAAACTTATCTCCAATTTATTACAAACAAAATCAAAATGGTTATTTTTTATTTTAGCAGACGATAAACGGGGTGCAAATATTAATAACAGGACAATATACGCAAACCACTTTATCATTGAAGAGTAGGAAATGTTAAAATTCTTTTCAAATAGTATTCAATTAAACTTTTGGCCATTTAATTATCTGCCCGGCGGACAGTAAATAAATAGCATTGCGCGCTACGAAATCTAAACTGATCGGAATTATATAATTGAGGTTTATTTCAATAGTATTATGAGTGTTAAATATACACCAACATGGATTAAATTTAGCTTTTATTTATTCATACTGAAATGAAAAACAAAATTTAATTGATGTTTATGTTTTTTGAGGTATAAACACGGTCATGATCATCAATTATCACGGCGCCTATTTGGTTTAATTGATTTATTAAATATAAGCCTGCATTAATGCCTATTGCCAGCACAGGCGTCGCCATGGCATCCGCCAATTCGGCAGTTGTGCTTATAATGCTTACACTTTTAATTTTGCTTACCGGAAAGCCTTTTTTAGGCGTAAATGAACCTAAAAGTTTTTTATCAATTATAGTAACATACTTTTCGTTATTTACAGAGGTTGCCACAGCCATATTGCTGATAGCAATGTTTGCAAAAGATTGTTTTTCCTGTGATGGGTCAGCTGTTGCAATGGTCCAGGGTTCATTATCGGGCTGAGCACCCCAGGTAAGTAAATCGCCGCCGGCATTAATAACACCGCTACTTACTCCCTGTAATTGTAATATATATTTTGCCCTGTCGGCAGCGTATCCTTTACTGTTTGAGGCAAAACCAATGCGCATACCTGTCTCTTTCAAAAAAACAGTTTGTTCAATTGCATTAAGCTCAACACTTTTATAGTTCACATTGCTAACCCCGGCTTTTACAGCTGTATTGCTATTTTGAACCGTATCAAAGTTTGAATTGTCTTTATCGGCAGTGTAATAAGTAATATCAAATGCCCCGTGGGTAAGTGCAGATATTTGCAGGGAGCGATCAATTAATCTGAAAATTTCGGCGTTTGCTTTTACCGGCTTAATACCGGCATTGCGGTTTATTTCATTAATGCAGCTATCTTCACCAAAAGCGCTTAATAGTTTTTCAATCCTGTTGATCTCGGCCACAGCATCATCAAAACGATCTTCGGCCCATGATGGGTTATTGCCAACAATACTAATTTCAAACTGATCACCCATCAACCGCACTGAACGCCTAAAAATGATTGAATTATGAGAAATGGTCTTTATTGCTAACATACGCTTACAATTTAAAAAAGCATTAAAAATAACTTCAGCTAACCCCCCTTTTATACAGCATTTTGTTTGATAAATGCAGAATATGGCTAAAGTTTACGTTGCTAAAGTAACGGGGCTTTATGAAAATGAGATGAAATGGCAATTTGGATAATCGTAAAACAGCGATTATATGCCACACAATAAAGTAAAAAGACTTAAGGATGACAAGAGCAGAGACGGAAACTTATTTAGTTTACTTTTTCAAGCACACTGTTTATCAGCTCATGTTTGTTATCTGTTAGCTTAACCTGTAAATCGGGCCTCAGCAGGTTGTCTTTTAAATCGCCGCTTGGCCTTATCCATTGTTTTACGCCAAAAAGTAAGTTTATTTTAGTGTTGGGAAGCTTGGTATTATACAGTTCACCAAAGCCATTTGGGTGCCCTATCCTGGGTGTTTCGCCGGCTATTACAGCCAAATGGTTGTCTTTTATCCATGTTGCCATCATCATGGCGCTGCTAAAGGTACCGTTGCCTACTATAATAAACACTTTTCCCTTAAATCGTTTATCGTTATGCTCAGGCGGAAATGTGGTATCTGACGAAAAGTGAAATACTTTGCCTTCGGGCGCGGCCTTATAATAATCATCCGCCTCAACCTTCCATGATTTTAAAAGGTTAATGTAATCCTGGCTCTTCTTAAAATTTGAGCTGAACCCGCTATAAGGTTTATCATTAAATCCATCAATCAACATCCGGCCTACAACAGACTGCCCGCCGCTGTTTTTGCTGATATCGATAAAAAGGTAATCGGGCTTGTCTTTGTTTACCTGTTCAAACACCGCTTCAATCTTAGCATGGATAGAATCCAGTTGTTTTGGCGGGATATTAAATGAGCACGCGGTAATATAACCGGCGTTGTCAATTTTTTGATAGGAGATCTTTTCATCGCAGGCTGAGCCCCAGCCTGTTTGCCGGTTCAGCTCATCCTCCCAGGTTTTTAGTGAAACGCCCGCTACTATAACGTTCCGGCCAGCCGCTGTTTTAATAGCATAACTGCTCTGAATGCCCGGCAATGTCCAGGTATACAAGTAGCCGAATTGCAGGAA
The DNA here is from genome assembly GCF_900142915.1 of Mucilaginibacter sp. OK098. Classification (GTDB taxonomy): domain Bacteria; phylum Bacteroidota; class Bacteroidia; order Sphingobacteriales; family Sphingobacteriaceae; genus Mucilaginibacter. The sequence goes on along the minus strand of NZ_FRCM01000009.1, from coordinate 329,745 downwards.
TGCCTTTTCCAAGCGTTGATCGGCATAACCCGAAGAGAATAAGGCGCATTGATCAAGCAGCTCTGTAATTGGTTTATTATCAATTCTGGTTATGATGTCGCCGGGGTTGATCCCGGTCCCCGTAGATAATACCTTTTCAACCCGGTAAGCGCTTCCTTGTCTTGAAAGAGTGATCGGCAAAAACACATCCTCCTTCTGATAGCTTGCCCAAAGCAGTTTTTCGGGCAAATCAGCCCGCGCGTGTTCATCACATAAGCGTGCAATAACCGGCTTAATCATTTTTAAAAAGGCGGTCGCTGTAAGCGAGTCGGCTAGTTTTTTATCGATGGCTTCAAAAAGCTGGTCGTATTGCGCCTTGCTGAATTCCGTATACGGATCAACATGTACGGTGTACAACTGGTTTTTTAAATACGCGAGATCGCTCTTTAACTCAGTTGCAGAAAATTTAGAGTCGTTATGATTTATCTGCCCGTAAGTACACAGCGCAGCCAGGGAGATCAACAGCAGGGATGTAAGTTTTTTCATTGCGTAGTAGACGCTTAATTTACAAAAAACGTTGCATCACAAATCCGGATGGCTTCAAAAATTACGCTACCGTTCCTTCTTTCAGCTTCTCGGCGTTTTCAGCAAATTGCAGGGCTTCCATTATGTCCTGTAAGTCGCCGTTCATAACGCCAACCAGGTTATATATGGTTAAGCCTATCCGGTGTTCAGTCAAGCGGCCTTGCGGGTAATTGTAGGTACGTACTTTGGCAGAACGGTCACCGGTTGATACCATTGTTTTACGTTTTTTGGAGGTTATTTCCAGGTGCTTTTGCAGCTCCATTTCATAAACTCTTGAACGCAATACCTGTAATGCCTTATCGTAATTTTTCAATTGAGATTTTTGATCCTGGCACTGTGCAACAATACCCGATGGTATGTGTGTTAACCTTACCGCAGAATACGTTGTGTTTACCGATTGCCCACCCGGACCGGATGCGCAGAACAGATCCTTACGAATATCACTCACCTGCAGATCGATATCAAACTCATCCACTTCCGGTAATACCACTACAGTAGCTGCCGATGTATGTACGCGGCCCTGGGTTTCCGTATCAGGTACGCGCTGTACGCGGTGCACGCCCGATTCATATTTTAAATTACCGTAAGCGTCTTCTGCATTAACATTGAATACAATTTCCTTGTAACCGCCTGATGTACCTTCGGTATAATCAACAAGCTCAGTTTTCCAGCCGCGTCTTTCGCAATAGCGCATATACATGCGGTAAAGGTCGCCGGCAAAAAGGGCAGCTTCATCACCACCTGTGCCACCACGAATTTCAATGATTGCATTTTTTGAATCCTCGGGATCTTTCGGGATCAGCATCAGGCGGATGGTTTCTTCCATCTCATCCTGCTTAGTCAGCAACTCGTCAAGCTCCATCTTAGCCATCTCGCGGAATTCTTCATCCTTTTCGGTAGCTAAGATCTCCTTGTTGCTTTCAATATTGCTCATGATGTTGCGGTAGATGTTGTACTGATCAACAACTTTGGCAAGGTCTTTATATTCTTTATTCAACTGGGCAAAACGCTTCATATCAGCCATGGCATCAGGGCTGCTCAGTTCAGCTTCTACATCTTTCCAGCGTTGAAATATTGCTTCTAATTTCTCTAACATAATTTTGACCGCTTATTTTATTGACTGCGGTAATTCTGCTGTTTTTACTATGATTGGCTTAAACGATAAGCAGATCTTAAAATCCTGCTATCCTATTAATCCCATAAATCCTAGTTTAAAAAGCCCACAAAAGTACGGAATTTTGGTCGATTATTTTTCATTGCCGTGTAAAGAGAACCGCTGATTAAAAATGATTAAGGGATTTCGCTGATTTTCTATCCGAACCCATAAATAAAAACTTACTAATATTGCATGGTCTATTTATGAATCAAAATACCGTCGTGATGAAAAAAACAATGCTGCTGATCCTTTTTTGTTGGTTATCTGTTTATTGCCGAGCTCAAACGCAAACTGATCCTAAAGCCATTAAAGAGAAAATGGAATGGTTTGCCGATGCCAAATTGGGCATTTTTATTCATGCGGGCATCTATTCGGTAAATGGTATTGATGAATCATGGAGCTTTCATAATAAAAAGATCAGCTATGCTGATTATATGAAACAGCTTAGCGGGTTCACACTCAAAAAATATGACCCGGCAAGTTGGGCTGACCTGGTTAAGGAAAGTGGCGCCCGATATGCGGTTATTACTACCAAACATCATGACGGGGTAGCTATGTACGATACGAAACAGGATAACTTGAGCATAGTAAAGGCTGCGCCCGCTAACAGGGATATGGTAAAACCTTTTTTCGAGGAATTGCGCAAACGGGGCATTAAGTGCGGCGCCTATTTTTCATTAATTGATTGGTCACATCCCAACTATCCGGGTTTTTTAAAAGATAGTTCGCGTTATGCAGTGCAAAAAGATTATGACAGATGGAATAATTTCAGAACCTTTTTCCAGGGGCAGATCACCGAAATAAACAATATGTTTAAGCCCGATCTGTGGTGGTTTGATGGCGATTGGGAGCACAGCGCCGAAGAGTGGGAGGCGGAAAAAGTACGGCACATTATACTTTCTAAAAACCCCGCTGCAATTATTAATGGCCGTTTGCAGGGCTATGGAGATTATAATACACCTGAACAAAATTTCCCCGTTACCCGGCCGCCATTTAACTGGTGGGAGCTTTGTATGACGATTAATGATAACTGGGGCTATCAGCAGGCAGATCAGAACTGGAAGACACCTTACGAGATCATAACCATTTTTGCAGATGTGGTTGCCAATGGTGGGAACCTGCTTTTAGATATAGGCCCAAAAGAAGACGGAACTATTCCCGACCAGGAAGTTAACGTGTTGAAAGAGCTGGGGGCATGGAATAAAAAGCATGCAGAAGCTATATTTAATACTACAGGAGGAATCCCGGCCGGGCATTTTTATGGCCCTACAACTTTATCAAAAGATTCAACCACGCTTTATTTATTTGTAGCGGGCAAAACAAGCGGACAACTGATGCTCAAAGGGCTGGATTGTAAAATTGACGAGATCTCGGTTCTAGGTAATGGCGCTAAGCTAACCTATAAAGTTGTAGGTAAAATATCATGGAGCCCTGTGCCCGGATTGGTATATATAGACCTGCCCGATGGAGTACAGGATAAGTATATGACGGTTTTAAAGCTAAAGCTGGATAAGCCGGTAAAGTTATATCGCGGGCAAGGTGGGCTGAAGTAAATCATAACCCTAATTACCCTCGCTTACCGCAAATGTTGCCAGCAAATTCACATTAGGGTCTGCGTTTACATCTGTCGGCTTTGCAGCAACTTTAAACTGAGCTGTGGTGATCCTGTCTTTTAGGCTGACAGTATGCAACTGTTTATCTATGGAAATCTCTATCGGCACTTCATATAAGTAATCCTGCTTTTGAGTAACCATTAGTTCAACCATGCCTTTGGTTGCATCGTATTTCCAGCTAATCCCCAGATCGGGATGGCCGGGGGTGTAAACCCATTGTTGAAAAAACTGTTTCAGATCCTTTCCACCGGCCTGCTCCATTATTTTTTGCAGACCGCTTGTATAAGCGTTACCGCCATTGTATTTAGCATAATAGTTCCTGATGCCATTCCAAAATGCCTGATCACCTAATTTTCTGCGGAGCATGTGTAATACCCAGCCGCCCTTTTGGTAGCTATTGGCGTTTAGCAATTGCATGTAATTGTCTTTTACGGCAGTATCAACAATAGGCGTATGTCTCCTCTTTTCGAAGCCGAAAACAGTTTCCCGGTCTTCAACTAAACGCTTTTTTAAGGTGTCCGCACCATATTTGTTTTCAAGGTAAAGGTTGGTCATGTAGGTGGCAAAGCCCTCGCTCAGCCAAACATGCCCAAAGTTTTTTTCGCTGGCAGCATCGCCAAACCATTGGTGGGCAATTTCGTGCGCCATTAGCTCTTCAATCCCTTTTGTGGTGGTGGAGTTTTCAAAGTAGAAGATGGCCCCAGCATTTTCCATACCGCCAAATATGGTTTTTGACTGCACGTTGGCCAGCTTTTTATAAGCAAAAGGACCAACATGCTTTATGTAATAAGGCAAAATTTCAGTTGCAACCGCATAGTTTTTAAAACCGGCATCCTTATTTTCCGGGAATACATAGGTGTATACAGGAATGCCATCTGCATCTCCGGGATGATCTATCGCAAAATCCGCGATGCCAATTACCATTACTTTGGTTGGAAGCAATGCGGTTTCTTTCCAGTGGGTAAGCTTAAAATGGTTTGGCAAAACGGTTTCTTCAACCTTTAAACCATTTGAAACAACACCATAATGATCTGGCGCGGTAACTACAAAATCAACCTGCGCCTTATCGCCCGGATAATCAGCACAAGGAAGCCAGTTATGGGCACGATTAGGCCAGTTATCACCAAAAAAAGTACGGTGCCCAAATTTATTGGTTGAGATGATGAGCCCATCGGCAGGAATGCCACTGTAAGCTATTGTATAGCTATGGATGCTGTTATTTGCCGCGCCTGCCTTAATGGTAATAGCTTCAGCCTCCTGTATAAAGGGAACAGCTTTATCATCTTCGGTTACGGAAGACACCAGCATGCCTTTACCGTTGTTATTTGTTTTTTTATTATTTCTTACATGCTCACTGCTGGCATTACCGCCTGAATCAGCTTTGGAGCCCTTTTGTTTAACAAGATCAAGCTGAAACGAATTTACATCCTTCAAAAACTTGATCCGCACTTTAGCCTGACCTTTAATGGTATCGTTGGCATCGTTAAGCTGGATAGCGAAGCGGTAGTGCTGCACATCAAAAGTTGGCGTCTGTGCCTTGGCTAATAAGCAGCTCATCAATCCAAAAGCAAAAAATAAAAAGGCTTTATACATGGCGGTAATATTTAAATTCTAAATATAAAAATCTTAAACAATTCTGATATCAAATAGTGATCGCAAGGCTATCCCTTTTCATGCAATGGCGTAACACACCCCTTCACCCCTCTCAAGAGGGAAATCGCACTACTCCATGCTTTTTAGAACCCCACTTTCCTTCTTCCGGACTTTCGGACTCTCCACCCCTCACTTCCACTTAAAGCTCTTTATCATCAAATCCACATCCTTTTTCACAAAAGTAAGCACAGGCTGGATGGAATCAAGCCGGGGCTCAGAATTAAAATAAAGCGCTCCTCGAATGTAATTTTTGGTGCTGTCAGTCAAATAAAACTGTACGGATGATGCCGCGTTGCCATCAATAGTATAATAAATGCCGTAAACCTTACGGTCGGGATAACTGATAACACCCTCGTCAATACCTGTTGCTTTTACGGTGTGCTTAAAGCTTAGCTTATGGGCATCTTCCACCAGTTCATTAAATTCTTTTTTCGACAGGATATGCTCATAGCTCAGGTGCAGCGTTCCTTTAAACTGCGGAAATTGCATATTTAACCAGCAAGGTTTTGCTTTAGGGTTTTTATCGGGCTCAATTACTGCATATTTTGGATATTGAAAAGTGAACGGACAACCCGATATATAAGGCTGATAAGCCTTTTCCGGGAAAACAATGCGGTAATATCCCCTTGGCTTTGGCGAAAAATCATGATTACCACTACAAGCGGCAAAAAGCAGGATGGCTAAAATGGGCAATACAATTTTTTTCATGGATGGATGTGTTTGTCTGTCCATATTTCCCAGCTCTTTTCGGCTTGCAGGATTAACATTTCGTAGCCGTTTTTTATTGCCGCTCCCTGTTCTTCGCCTTTTTTTAAAAATAAGGTTTTTTCGGGATTATACACCAGGTCGTAAAGTAAATGATCTTCGGTTATGGCTTCATACGGAATAGGGGGGCATTCATTAACATTAGGCGAAGTTCCCAACGGGGTTGTATTAATGATAAGGGTGTGCAGCTTTATATGGTGCGGTTTAATATCTTTAAACAAAAGATTGTCGCCAAGCGGCTTGCGTGTAACCACTTTATATTTAATACCAAGGTTCTCCAATACACACTTCACTGCTTTTGCAGCACCACCATCACCCAAAACCAATGCATGGTCATGCGAGTCTTTTAATAACGGCTTTAATGACATTTCGAAACCATAAATATCAGTATTGAAACCTTCCAGTCTGAAATCATGATCTTTTATGCCTAACTCACCTGAAAATGCAGCCTCAACCGGGCTTTCGGCGCTTATACGGATACAGTTAACAGCGCCGGCATTTTTTGCATCATGTTCAATCCAGTCAAGATATTTGAGCACCTCTATTTTGTGCGGAACGGTAACATTAAGCCCGCAGATGTGGGGATGGAGGTCTAACAGATCCTGCAGATCTTTTATATTTTCAAATGGATAAAGCTCATATACCGCATCAGTGATATTTTCCTTTTCAAACTTTTCAGTAAAGTATTTTTTTGAAAAAGAATGTGAAAGTGGATAGCCGATAAGCCCGTAATGTTTCATGCTGTAATATTAAGAATTCGAATCAAGAGTCAAGAACCAAGAGCCAAGAAAAATAGCAGTGAGAGGCAAAACTCATTAAAAGAAAAAAAATACCCGGTTATGGCAGGTAGAGGACCTTTGCTTTTTGCCTCCGCCAGCAAATAGCAAACGCTACGCTTAGCAAACCGGCTGGGATAAGAAGGGCATAGTCATGCAGCTTTAAAGTAGTTAAAGCTGCTAAAATAGCCCCGGTTAAAAAGCTGAGGCAAACCAGGCCGAATAAACGGGCTTCGCGAAATGAAACCGGGTCATAACCCGGCATAGTTCCCCTAAAAAATGCTTCCGCAAACCTGCGCAGGTTACCGGTGGTCATCACGGAGTTATAAGTCCATGATTCCAGCCTGGTAAAACTTGAATTTTGCATGGCAGCAACCAGTGATATTGACAGCACTAATAAAATATCAGGAAATGATGCCGATAAAAACGAGGCGGTGATAAGGACAATAATTTCAAGCCCCAGGCAGGTAAGTGCGGGTTTGGGAAAATGTTTCAAAACAGATGGAAAATGCATTCTGTAAGCGATAAACACCCCGGTTAAGAATGCTAAAATAGCCGGAATATGCCGCATGCTCTGATACCAGTTCCCGGTTGCAATATCAATTCCAAGGAACACGATGTTCCCTGTCATGGAGTTCGCAAAAACGCGGCCATGGCCCACATAAGTAAAAACATCCAGAAATCCGCCGGAAAGCGTGAGCAATACCGCTACCTCTATTGAATTATCGGAATATACCTGTACCGGATTGTCAGCCTTTGGTTCTAAAGCCATTATGCAATTTTCATTAATAGTTTTCTGAAAAGGACGAAAGGATCATACGTGCCTGTCATCTAACAGGATGTAAAAATATCAAGAAAACAGGCAATTATGATTATTGATTTATCTTATTATCCCGTTTTGTACTTTCTTTCCCGCAGGCCTTCGACCTGCGTAATAAGGAGTGTTTAAGTTCTGAAAGCCATTTCCATGGCAAAGAGGTTGAAGTTTGCACACCATTGCTATTAATAACTATATTGCTCTATCACTTATATCAAATGAAAAAAACAATCTTCCTTTGACTATTCGTGTTTGCCCTTACAAAAAGTTACGGGCAGGCACATTCTGCCTCCGCCATTAAACCTCCTGCCTACATGACTGGCAGCTTTGAAGATGATTACCAGATCCGTTATAAAATAAATGATACGCTTTGGCTGCAATTGCCTAATACCCGTTTTCACATTATTAAATGGAACCCGGAGAAAATGTACCTTATTGCAAAAAATGATGCTAAAAACCCGGGCGAGGGAAATCTTTATACCCGGATAGATTATATGACCTTTGATAATATGGGCGCATGGAAGTGGGGCTATTGCCTTACTGCCTACAACGCCGCAACTGATGCTATTGCCGAGGCAACCGCCGCCGCCGACAGGGGTAACCCGATGAAAGGTTGCAATGGCTATCCTTTTTCAAGGATGAAGAGGGTGAAATAATTTTCGAAGGCTTGTTTTTTTAACCCTCCTATTTTTGCTGAAGATGCTCCTTTATTTATAGGCTTTGAGGGCCTTTTTGCAGGATTGAATATTAATCAGGCATATTCTATAATTTAACTATAGGTATTAAATAATGGCGTTTATATTTTGAAATGTAATTTTTGTTTAAGAAATTTAACTCAGTAATTAATATTACAGTATTAACCACAAAATTTTAAACCGAAGAAAAATGAAAAAACCAAGTCTAAAACCTTCAACCTTTCAGAAAGGAGAAATGCTTACAAGAGAGCAAATGAAAAATGTTATGGGTGGTGGTATTACTCCCCCTATACTGTGCTTTAGATGCTGCCCAAGTGATCCGTGTTCTCCCATCCGTCATATGTGTCCGGAAATACTATGCGGAGAAATATAAGCAGGCAGGAAAGGCTGTATTAAAAACAAAAGAGCAAAACATGTTCCGGAACTTTTAATACGGCCTTCTTTATATTACAGGCTCTAATATTCTATCAAAGTTTTGAAATGTGGCATGACACCCCAGCAATTAGCCCCAATTTTTAGATTATAAAAGATATCGCCCCAAAGCATGCCCATTTAGGCTTATTAGCATTTTAACCATAAAACTCTTTTACAGGTGTAGCACAAGCACCGTGTTATCCGTAATGTATTTCATCTGTTTGTAAAATCTCACCTTTAAAGTTACGTGGAGGCACTGTGTGTTGTTATATTAAATGAATGTAACGAAAACTTTACCAATTTTGAGGAAGATTTAAAATAGGGGTTGCCTTTGAATGGTTAGGTGGCCTTTCAAACCATTAAATAAAGTTACGTTTCTGAATACATGTTTAAAAAGCTTTTTATAAAACCCAGGCTATACCTGAGTGAAATTACTGGTGTACTGTTGCTGATTCTTGCTATTTATTTTATCAGAAGCCAGGGAGAGGAGCTTAGAAATGTAGGCAATTATATTCGCTCTGGTAATCCTTTGTGGATTATTACCGGAATTATAATTACGGCTTTGTATATCTGTTTACAAGCCCTTATGTACCAGGCCAGCTTTCGGGCGCTTCAGCTAAAATTAAGCCTGTGGAAATCAACTGTCCTGTTCTTAAAAAGAAATCTTATCAGTATTTTCTTACCTGGAGGAAGCATAACTTCGCTAGCCTTTTTTACGAAGGATATCCAAAAAGAAACCAGCGAAGAAAACCGGACCCGGATCCATTTTGCAAGTACTATATATGGTTTTACAGGTATTGTTTCAATAATTATCCTTTCAGTTCCGGTTTTAACCTATTTAGCACTAAGCGGCGATAGCTGGAAAAAGGCTAACCAGGCAGTTGCTATTATTATTTTCCTCCTGATATTAATGCTTTATGTCTTAACTTCTTTTTTTAGAAAAGGGTGGGTATATCGTTTATTAAGCCGGTTTATACCAAAAATAAGTACGGAATTTAAAGATCATCCTGATTTTAAGTTATGGTTCTCCCTTGTGAACATTTATGCCATCTTAATAGATTTTGCCGGTGTAGCACACCTCTACATCGCCATGCTGGTTATGGGGGCGGATGCAAGCTGGAAGATAGCGCTGATAGGCTATGTTATAGCAACCTTAATACTTGTTATTTCTCCGTTTTTAAGAGGAATTGGGGCCATTGAATTTTCTCTTACCGTAATATTAAAACATTATGGGTATTCCACTTCAGAAGCATTGGCCATAACGCTTATTTATCGCTTGTTTGAGTTTTGGCTGCCGGTATTTGCAGGCATTGTTAGCTTTATTCTCAGAAAAGGAAATATGATACTTCGGGTGATCCCGGCACTTTTACTTTTGGGATTAGGCTTGATCAATATTATTTCAGTTTTAACCCCATCTCTGGGGTATCGGGTACGGTTGTTAAAAACCTTTTTACCGGCTGATACCATTTCAGCATCCAATTACCTGGTATTTATAGCAGGCTTGCTTCTTATTATCACTTCAACATTTCTTTTTAAAGGATTAAAGAACGCATGGCGGTTTTCTATTTTGCTTTGCGTTTTATCATTAATTGGTAATATAACCAAAGCCTTTGATTACGAAGAGGGAATACTAGCCCTTATTGTGTTACTGGTGTTATGGTTTACCAAAAAACAATATTATATAAAGCATAGTATCCGCCTGCAAACCATTGGGATAGAATCCTCTATATTGATATTCAGCGGAATTATTATTTATGGGGTTACCGGTTTTTATTTTTTAGATAAGAGGCATTTTGGCATCGACTTTCATCTTCTGGACTCAATCAAGCACACCTTTTATAATTTTGTTTTGCTGGATGTAAAGGACCTGGCTCCCCAAACAAAATTCGCCTCTGTTTTCTTAAGTACCATCCGCATTAGCGGGACTTTATCACTCGGTCTTATTTTTTTTACGGTGCTTAAACCATACTTTATTAGCATTGAACATGATGATGAAGATTTTATTAAAGCCGAGGGCCTTATCAAAAAGCTGGGATCATCGCCTGTAGATTATTTTAAAACTTATGAAGATAAGCTATTGTATTTCGGCAAGCGGCGTGAAGGCTTGATCTCCTATCGAATGGCAGGTAGTTTCGCTGTTGTACTGGAGCAGCCGGTTTGCGCAAACAGACAGGACGAGATGACGCTGCTGGAAGAGTTTGAAGAGTTTTGCATTGAATCGGGTGTGCGATCAGCCTATTACAGGGTTGAAGAAGAAAGCCTGCGCCTTTTTCATTCCCTTGGAAAAAAATCGCTCATCATTGGACAGGAAGCTATAGTTGATCTTGATAAGTTCACTTTAGAAGGCAAGAATAAAAAGTCTATGCGGAATGGTTTAAACAGCCTTCAAAAAAACGGGTTTAAAACCAATATTTATCACGCACCCATCAAGGATGGCTTGCTTCAAAAGCTGGAATACGTTTCTAACGATTGGCTTAAAAGTACCAACCGTGAAGAAATTGTATTTACACAAGGAATGTTTGACTGGGAAAAGCTAAAAAACCAAACCATTATCACGGTAGAAAATGATGATGAACAAGTTTTTGGCTTTTTAAATATAATCCCTGATTTTGCCCCCAATGAAGCAACATATGACCTGATCCGAAAAAGCAGCGAGGCCCCGGGCGGAGTAAACGATGCACTTATTATAGCCTTAATAGACTATTGCAGGCTTAATAATTATAAATACCTTAACCTGGGTTTGGCGCCCTTATCCGGCATTGACCAGGCAAAAGACCTGCCTGAAAAAACGCTAAAGTTTGCATACGAAAAGCTTCAGCAATTCAGACACTACCGGGGGCTTAGAGATTTTAAAGAGAAGTTTTTGCCTGCATGGCAAAATAAGTATTTGATCTATGAAAATCATTATGATCTTATCAGTCTGCCAAATGTGCTTAATAAAGTAATGAAACCATAATTTCAATGAAGCGCATAAGACTCTTAATACTGTTATTGCTAACCGGGACATTATGCGCCGGTAACGTTAACGCAATTATTCCACATCATGATGGCTCAACGATCATTGCGGATCTTCCGGTAATTATTACTAAAGCCAAAATAGATAAGGAAGATAAACTGGTTCTTTTTATTTCAGGAGATGGCGGGTGGAATACCTTTAGCCAGAAACTTGTTGATTGCTACGCTTCAAACGGATTCAATGTTATTGGATTGAACAGTTTAAAATATTTCTGGAAAAAGAAAACTCCCCAGGAAACTGCTAATGACATTGCTGAACTGTTGAATAAATATGCAGGCGAATGGCATAAAAAGAAGATTGTAATATGTGGGTTTTCATTTGGTGCGGATGTTGCTCCTTTTATTTACAGGCGATTGCCGGATGATTTAAAAAATAAAATAGTTTTAATCCAGTTAATTTCGCCCTCTTCGTTTACAGATTTTGAAATTCACGTTATGGACCTACTTGGCTCACATAACTCTGTACGCTCAATGAATATTGCTTCAGAAGTTAAATTAATGGATGTGCCTGTAGCGTGTTACTATGGCGACCTTGAAAAAGAAAAGCCGCTAAGTGAACTCAAAAAAGCTGATTTTAAGGTAATTATTTTGAACGGAGACCACCATTATGCAAAAAGCTATCCGGAAATAGCAAAAATAAGCCTATTATTATAAATGCTTTTGCGTGTTATGCTTAACGTGTATAAATATAGGTGGAAAGAAATTTTTACATGCCTGTTTATCCTGTTTTTTTTTAGCAGTTGCGGCCTTTTGCTAAAGAGGAGGACTGTAGCAAACAGGGGGATTGAAACAGAAGAATTTGGGCTCCCGCTAATTATTTATCACCCGTCAAACCCAATGGCCTCAAAAATGATCGTGCTGCTTTCTGGCGATGGGGGCTGGCTTGGTTTTAATGATACACTGGCGGTTCAGTATACAAAAAGAGGATACCATGTTGTAGGTTTTAACTCCAGGACGTATTTCTGGCATCAAAAAACCCCGGATGAAACCGCGAATGATTTTATCCAGGTGATCAGAAAATACAGTGAAGAGTGGAAGTCAAGGAGAATTGTTTTGAGCGGTTTTTCTTTTGGTGCAGATGTTGTTCCGTTTATATATAACAGGCTCCCTGCTGATTTAAAAATTAAAGTCAGCCAGCTTCAGTTACTGTCGCCATATTTATCCTCTGATTTTAAGGTTCGTTTAACAGATCTGATTAGCACCGGTGATGACAACAGGACCTATAAGGTAAAGGACGAAGTGGAAAAAATAAATATCCCGGTCTACTGTTTCTACGGAGAGCTGGAAAACCCGAAACCACTGGCCGATATCATGATGAAGAACTTTTTTCTTAATTTCCTTCCCGGAGACCATCATTACCAGAACAGCTATACGCAGATTGTTTCGTCAATGCGAAAAAGATAACAGCCCAAAGTATTTAAATTTTTAGGTAGCTATTTCAAATTCACCTTCATACCTATTCGGTAAGCTAAACCACGGGGGTTTACATCTTCGTTATTAAAAGACATGTGCACACCGGTAAACCCGGTGCTGGTATATAAGCTTGCATTGCGGCTCAGTTTTAGCAATAAACCAAATCCGCCAAATGTGTAAAGGCCCTTATCTGTTACATTACGGGTAGCTTCAATATGCTGAGGGTCCTCCTGTTCATACTTTATAAAAGTTGAGTATCCAACATCTGCAACCGCAAAAGGAGATACGGTCCATTTAGGAAAAGGCATGTAACGAAAATCGGCCAGAACCGGGAATATTTTCATATGCCAGAGGTTATAGCCGTTATCTACATGCAATCTGCCATAATCATAAGCAATGCCCAGCCCCATAGAGAAGCTGGTTGTTGGGTTATACACCACAAATGCATACCCGCCATTAAAATGGCTGTGGTGCACTGTTATGAAGTGCTGATATTCAGCAATAACAGAAAGTTTTTTATACCAGGGCGAATCTGTTTTAATACTATCGGTAAACTGCTCTTTTAAAGGATTTGCCAAACAATTGAATGAAACGGAAAGAAAGATTAGTAAAAGTAATATTCTATAGTAAAGTTGTAAATGCTTAATCATCGTATATGTTTTTATGTTATTCTTTAATTATATAATCTGAAAGTTCTTCATCATTGCGGCTTATATTACCCGGGCGATCAAAATACTTCATTTAGCCCTATAAACAGTCCTTTTGCACCATAGTTGCCTACCCCGTAGTCTATGCAAATATTTGAACGTGTATACTTGTTAAGTAACAGGCGAAGGCCTAGTCCTTCCCCTGAGTTCCATTTTTCAAATAGGGTTATTCTCTGCTGATTACTGCCGGTTTGAATGTTTACAAATACGACGCCGCTTAATAATTTATTTTCAGTGATCGGGTACCGGTACTCCAGCTCGTTAAAATAAAAGGAGGTGCCTTTAAATCGTCCAATGGTATAAGGCCGGCCACCTCTTTCTTCCGCATCAGTACCGGTACCCGGTAATTCAAGATACGGAATAGATCCTTTTAACAAGTAATTGCCCCAGAGCCAAAAGGCTAAAACATGTTCAGGGTTGGTGCTTGATAATGACCAGTATTTTTTAAATTCTGTTTTCAATTGAGCCGCGCCGTGTTCGCTCCCCAGCGCTTCTGAATTTATGCGAAGGACAACATCCGCATAAATGCCCTTATAAGGCCTGTTAGGATGATCCAGTGAATTGTACTGCAGGTTAAATAATATCCCATTCGCCCAATATCCCCCTAGTGGATAATTGTTTCTTACGCTATACGCGATATTATGGCTGCGCCTTCTTGCAAATCCTTTTGGTGGTTTATCAATATTTTGATACCCATCAACAATGAATCCCATTCCTGCATAAAAATCATCAAATAATTTATGGTACACCTTTTCATACAATTTCACATAGGTAAACTTGATAGATAGAATATCGGGACTATTATCAAGTGGCAATCCATTGAGTACGAAATTATCATCGCTTTGCCGGGCATGGCCGGTTCCTACTCCGTAATCCAAAGCAACTGTTCTTCCAAACTGGTAACCACCCTGGAAATTCCACCTGTTATGATTGCTAAAAGCATTGTGTTTAAACTCGGCCGATGCAAGGCCATTGGTTGAAACAAAGACATTTGTATTGAAAATGGAAAAAGTTGTGTTGGCCGGATCGCCAAAAATTTTGCCTTCGGAGAGTACAATTCCAAACTCCAAACCATAACTTGGGCTGTATCCAACAGAGGGCAGAAGCGAGAGATTAGAATGTGACTGGGCGGTATCGCTATAACTTTTAATCTTAAAAAAAGATCTGATAATATCTTGTATATCTTTCGTTTTGTACAGCGAATCGACCGGCGCCTTTTTAACGCCGGCAAATGCTACCTGATTGAAAAAACAAAACAGCAACAGCATGTTTCTGCTAAGATGCATACAAAAATAGTGGCTTAATAGGGCGCGAAGATAAATACATGATTAGTAGCTTCAGTGAAAACATTTGGCACCTTTATTACTTCAGCTATCTTTATTTCTCCGCTTTTTTACAGCTACAAAATCTTAAGTAACTGTAAATCTTGTATTTAAGTCGAAGCAGAAATTAAAAAGCAGCTTATAGCTGCTGGTTGTAAAAAATTACTTATTTAAAAAATTACCGGGAGATGACGGCCGAAAGGTGGTCAGAAGGCCTTTTATAAATATGCGGGCACAATTCTATCTTACAAAAAATGATCAAAAGTATCACTCCTGATGCCAAGGCGAAGCGTTTCCAGCGGGATCACATCAGCAGGGGCTATATTGCCTAAACTTACATTGGCGCCAATTAATTTGATGAACCAAACCTGCTGCGCTTTTTGGGGAGCCTCCCAGATAATGGTCTCTTCGGGGATCTGGGTAAGGATCTCATCAACCAAACCCTGCCTAACCTCTCCCGAATCGCGGTAGATGCCAACATTGCCGCTTTCGCGTGCCTCGGCAATTACCTTCCATGAGCCGGCCTCAATTTCGGCCTTCATCAAATTGATCCATTTATAAGGGGCAAAGATCTTTTGCACATCTTTTGAGCCAACTTCGGATATTACAGTAGTTAGCTTTGAAAGCTTTTGAATATACTCACATTTTATATCATGCTCCAAAGTGATGGAACCATCCGATACCTCGGCGTAATCCATTTTAAATTTATCAAGCAGGCGGCAATAATCATCAAACTGATTCCTTACTATCATCGCCTCAAATAATGTACCTCCAAAATAAACAGGAAGCCCGGCATCACGATATATCTTTAACTTTTCTGTAAGGTTAGGGGTAACGTACGATGTAGCCCATCCCAGTTTAACCATATCAGTATAAGTACCCGCAACTTCCACAAAATCTTCAGCCTGGCGCAGGCTAAGCCCTTTATCCATAACCATGGTTATGCCGCTGTTACGTGGTTTTGCTACCCGTTCGGGAAGATTATTGATCTGATAATTCATAAAATACTCACAGGTTATAGACTATAACTAAAAGTTTTAACGGCGCAAAGGTCGTAAAAAAAGCCAAAATTGGTAGAAATTTTGGCTTTTTTTAGAGATTAGAGGTTAGTGATCAGAGATTAGTTGTTCCGGATGATTCGAAATCAAGTTTTTTTCCTAATCTCTAACCTCCAGCCTCTAATCACTATTTAGTATACCTATTAATAATATCCACAATCACTTTGTTCTTCTGCAGCTGTGGTAAATAATCAAACAGGATGTAATGTTTTTCCGGGTCTGACGCCAGGGCCATTTCAAGGTGGCTTAGGGCTTCGTTGTACTCGCCTTTAGCAAATAAATAGGCAACCATACGATAGTAAAGCTCGGCAGCATCGGGATTGTTTTTTATAGCCTGTGATATTACTTCAATGGCATCAACCAGCCTTTGCTGTTCATATAATATTGATGAATAGTCAAGCCACGCATCCACATCAATAGGGTTAAGCTCCACTACCTTTTCATAGGCTTGTTCGGCTTCGGGCAGGTGGCCCAGCTTATATTCGGCGTCGGCAATAGCAAACCAGTAATCGGCATTGGCAATGTCCAGGTCCAGCGCTTTTTTGTAGAAGTGCAGGGCTTCAAAATATCGTTCTTCAAAATCAAGCGTAACGCCTATCCCAAACCAGGCATCAGCCAGCTTAGGGTCCATTTTAACCGATTTTTTGTAGAAAGCACGCGCATCGTCCATCTGCTCCAGCTTTTCGTAGCATTCGCCTATGGCACAATAAGTATCGGCATTAGGCTGCTCATACTCAAAGGTGTGGCGATATACTTCAATAGCCTCGGCATATTTTTCAAGGTTCACCAACGCATTGCCTTTATTAAAATAGGCTGATGCAAAGCTGTCCTTAATTAATATGGCATAATCATAAGCATCAATAGCTTTTTCAAACAAGCTAAGCTTGGTAAATGCGTTGCCTAAATTATACCATGCGGCATAGCTGTAAGGCTCGTTATCAATATATTGCTGGTAAAACAAAACGCTCTCCTGCTGATTGTCAAGCACATCGTAGCAAAACGCCAGCTCATACAAAGCATCCTGGTTCTCCATATTTTGCTCAAGGCAAAGTTTAAGGTAGGTTATGGATGTTTCATAATCGCCCATGTTTTGGTACACGTAGGCAATATGCAGCAGCACCTCGTCGGTTTCTTCGGCAAGGTCAAGCGCTTTTTCATAATTTTCCAAGGCTTCGCCGTAGCGTTCCATGCTTTCATACATGTTACCGCGGATAAGATAAATATCAGGGTCTGACGCTTCCAGCATGGCGGCTTTTTCAAGCGCTTCAAATGCCTCGGTAACCTTGTTGGTTATCACTAAAAGCTGGGCCTGCTTTATCAGGAAAACGGCAGCAAACGGATGCTGGTTACGTGCATATTCTGCAACCTGTAAGGCTTTCGGCGGATCGTTCTTTTCGATATAGTAGTCGATAATGTTCTCAAACGCCTGGGCATCAAAAAAGTACTGATCATGATTACGAATCATCTCTTCGTACCGCTCTACCGAAAACTTTGGGTCTTCGGTAAAACCAAATTCAAATTCTTCTTCCATTCAATTTTGTTTCAGAACACATACTCTGTTGAAGCCTTCAAAATCGCTCTTAGGGCCTAAACCGAGATTAAATTACAAGTAATAAACATCCATAATACAAATTAGTTATCAACATCCAAACATTGTTAACAGGGATAATTGCAAAGCCTTGATAATTAATGTGAATCATTTTGCCGGCAAAGCGTGGGTTGATAATAATTTGCCTTAAAGATTTTTACCTTTGGCAAAAGTAACAATTATGAGCCTTAATATTTCAGATATTCTTAATCGTTTACATATAAACGACATAAACGATGCCTTTAGTACAGGTAGTAACTGGGTAAGCAGCCCTGATTCTGCTATAAAAGATATAGTATCGCCAACTGACGGTAAAAAAATAGCATCGGTAAAATTTGCTACGGCAGATAATTACAACCAGGCAGTTGAGCAAGCGCAAAAAGCATTTATTAACTGGCGCACGGTACCCGCACCAAAACGTGGCGAAATTGTGCGCGAAATAGGAAATGCCCTGCGTGCTAACAAGGAAAGCCTGGGTGCGCTTGTATCCTATGAAATGGGCAAAAGCCTGCAGGAAGGTTACGGCGAAGTACAGGAGATGATTGATATTGCCGACTTTGCCGTTGGCCTTAGTCGCCAGCTATATGGCCTTACCATGCACAGTGAGCGTGTGCAGCACCGCATGTATGAGCAATACCATCCGTTGGGTATTGTGGGGATCATCTCTGCATTTAACTTCCCGGTAGCCGTGTGGAGCTGGAATGCTATGCTGGCCTGGGTTTGCGGCGATGTTTGCATTTGGAAACCATCAGAAAAAACACCGTTAACGGCTATTGCCTGCCAGCATATTGCACAGGAAGTATTTAAAAAACATAATATTGACGAAGGCGTATCATGCCTTGTTATTGGCGACAGGGAAATTGGTGAGCTAATGGCTAATGACCCGCGTGTGCCGCTTATTTCTGCAACCGGCTCAACCCGCATGGGCAAGTCGATAGGTGCTGCTGTAGGTGCAAGGCTTGGCCGGAGTTTGCTGGAGCTTGGCGGCAACAATGCCATTATCATCAGTGAAAATGCCGACCTGGATATGTCATTGATAGGTGCGGTGTTTGGCGCAGTGGGCACGGCCGGGCAGCGTTGTACCAGTACCCGCAGGCTCATCATCCACGAAAGTGTTTACGATGCCTTTAAACAAAAGCTGGTAAATGCCTACAAACAGATCCGCATTGGCGATCCGCTTGATGAAAATAACCACATGGGGCCGCTAATTGATAAAGATGCGGTTAGCCTGTACCTTGATTCAATTGAAAAATGCAAAGCTGAAGGTGGTAAATTTGTTGTTGAAGGCGGCAAGCTTGAAGGAGATAAATATGCATCAGGTTGTTATGTAAAACCCTGTATAGCCGAGGTTGAGAACCATTACAAAATTGTACAGCACGAAACCTTTGCACCCATCCTTTATTTAATAAAATATAAAACGCTGGATGAAGCCCTCGCCCTGCAAAATGGCGTACCACAAGGCTTATCATCAGCTATAATGACAGGAAATTTGCAGGATGCGGAACAATTTTTATCATACGCCGGTTCTGATTGCGGAATTGCGAATGTTAACATAGGCACATCCGGTGCAGAGATAGGCGGCGCATTTGGCGGCGAAAAAGAAACAGGCGGTGGCCGCGAGTCGGGCTCAGATGCCTGGAAAGTTTATATGCGCAGGCAAACAAATACTATAAACTATTCAAAAACGTTACCCTTGGCTCAGGGAATTAAATTTGATCTGTGATTAGGTTGAAGGTTGTAAGGGTTGTAGTTGTTGTAAAGGTTGAAAATTAACTATACTTTACACGCTGCAATTTTTAATATTGCAACTTTTACAACCCTTACAACTTCTACAATTATATAAAATGCATAAATTACGTAAGTACGCTTTAGGCTCCCTGGTATGCGGAGCAATGTTTCTAAGTCTGAATGCCACAGGGCAGCAACTACCTAAGCAAGCACCTGATCCGCCAAAGAATTGGCATACGCTTGATTTAAAAACTGATGGTTTTTATGGTATCAGCCTTAAACAAGCTTACCTGTTTATAAAAGGCAAAAAAAGTAAAACTGTAATAGTTACTACTATTGACAGTGGTATTGATACTTCGCAAACCGATTTGAAAAGTATTTTGTGGGTAAACCCCAAAGAAATCCCAAACAATGGAATTGATGACGATAAGGATGGTTTTGTTGATGATGTGCATGGCTGGGACTTTTTAGGCGGCAAAGGCGGAAAGGTTGATTTTACCGAAACTACTGAAGAAGTGAGGCAGTATCATAAGCTTAAGGGTAAATATGCAACTATCACCACTGCACCTGCAGGCCAGGAAAAGGAGTTTGCATTTTGGCAAAAAGTAAAGACCAATTACGATAGCACCATGAGCAAATCACAGGCCGAGGTGAAAGACCTTACAATGGAGGTTAACGTATTATCGGCCACAAATTATTATATAAAAAGAGAGCTTAAGCTGCAGTCGGACCAAACTTTTACCCTGGCCGACCTTGGGAAAATAAAGACGGCTAATGACACCATAAACCAGAGCAAAACGGTTTGGGAATCTGTTTTTTCGCAAATCGGCGATGACACCAACAATGCCAAGGTACTTAAAGACCTTACAGAGTATTTTGCCAAACAAAACAACAACATTACTCCTGACCTGGATGCCCGCGCACGTATAGTGGGTGATGACCCGGATGTGAATGACGGAAAACCTTATGGCAATAATGTGCTTAAAAACCCCGATGCTTCGCACGGCACCGGTGTTGCAGGTTTAATTGGGGCTGTACGCAATAATGGCTATGGCATTGATGGTGTGGCAGATAATGTAAGGATAATGTCTATCAAAGCAGTGCCCAATGGTGATGAATATGACAAGGATGTTGCTAACGCGATCCGTTTTGCGGTTGACCATGGTGCGCAGATCATCAATATGAGCTTTGGCAAAAAGATCTCGCCGCATAAAGAATGGGTAGATGACGCTTTTAAATATGCTGCCGCAAAAGATGTGCTGCTGGTAATGGCATCGGGCAATGACAACCAGGATGTTGATGCCAAACCCGAATTTCCGAATGATACTTACCTTGATGGCTCAACTACTGATAATGTGATCAATGTTGGTGCATCTGGCCCTAAGCCAGATACAAGCCTGGCTGCTTCGTTTTCTAACTACGGCAAAATTCATGTTGATGTTTTTGCACCGGGTGTTAAGGTTACCTCTATAGATACCGATGCCGAATTTAACACAGCCGACGGTACAAGCTTTTCATCGCCGATAGTTGCAGGCATTGCAGCGCTGTGCCTGGAATATTATCCAAGCCTTAGCGCAAAACAGCTGAAACAAGTAATTTTAGAAAGTGCAACGCCTATTGTGGGCAAAATGGTTAATAAGCCCGGCACTAAAGAAAAGGTCGATTTTGCCTCGCTCTCAAAAACGGGTGGAATAGTAAATGCCTATAAAGCGCTGGAGATAGCTTCGAAAATGAAGGGGGAAAGGAAGTAAAGGAAGTTGGCAGTTTGTAGTCGGCAGTGGGCAGTGGTTTGCTGTACACAAGTAACAACTTTTTACATCGAACCGTAAAAACCTTGTTGTAGTTATAACACTAATTGCAAATAACACATTGTTGATTATATTTGCGTTCGCAAAAAACATCATTTTAATAATACGATGAGAGAAATACAATTCAGAGAAGCGCTTCGGGAAGCAATGAACGAAGAAATGCGCAAGGATGATAAAATATACCTGATGGGTGAAGAGGTTGCTGAATATAACGGCGCCTATAAAGTAAGCCAGGGTATGCTGGACGAGTTTGGTGCTAAACGTGTTATCGATACGCCAATCTCTGAGTGTGGTTTTGCCGGCATCGGTATTGGCTCGGCAATGAACGGTTTACGCCCCATTATCGAGTTCATGACGTTTAACTTTTCGCTGGTTGCTATCGATCAGATCATAAACGGAGCAGCCAAGATCATGTCGATGAGCGGAGGCCAGTTCACGGTGCCAATTGTTTTCCGTGGCCCAACCGGTAATGCGGGGATGCTTAGCTCGCAGCACAGCCAGTGCTTTGAAAGCTGGTATGCCAACTGTCCGGGCTTAAAGGTAGTAGTGCCTTCAAACCCTTATGATGCAAAAGGTTTATTAAAATCAGCTATAATTGATCCCGATCCGGTTATTTTTATGGAATCGGAGCTGATGTATGGCGATAAAGGTGAAGTACCTGAAGAAACCTATTATATTCCGCTAGGCAAAGCAAATGTTACCAAACAAGGTACTGATGTTACCCTTGTAGGTTTTGGTAAAATAATGAAGGTTGTTAACGCTGCCGCTGCCGAGCTTGAAAAAGAAGGCATCCATGCCGAGGTGATCGACTTACGTACCGTACGCCCTATTGATTATGATACTGTTATTGCTTCTGTTAAAAAAACAAACCGTTTGGTAATTGTTGAAGAAAGCTGGCCTTTAGGCTCAATAGCTACCGAAGTTGCATTTAAAGTACAAAAAGATGCATTTGATTATTTAGATGCACCCGTACTGCGCATTATGGGCGGCGACGTGCCATTGCCTTATGCACCAACCCTGATCCAGGAATACCTTCCAAACGCTGAAAGAGTGATCAAAGCGGTTAAGGAAGTTATGTATGTAACCAAGTAGTTTATTTGGTTGATTAAGTGAGTGGTTGATTAGGTTAAAACAGTCTAACTTAATCAACTCAATCTAACCCAATCAACTTATTCAACTAAAAATAAAAGAAGCCCGCTACTAAAATAGCGGGCTTCTTTTATTTACACGGTAAGCTTATAACCTACGCCCCTTATATTAATAATTTCAATTGATGGGTCCTGCTGCAGGTGCTTGCGGAGTTTGGTTATAAAAACATCCATGGTGCGGGTATTAAAAAAGTTATCGTCGCCCCAAAGCTTTAACAGTACCGCTTTACGGTCGAGCACCAGGTTTTTGTGCTGAATGAGCAAGGTTAGCAGCTCATTTTCCCGGTGCGAGAGCTTGCCAGTGAGCCGGCCGCTAAACCAGAGCTCCTGCTTGTTCATGTCAAAGGTATACTGCCCTATATCAGTACTTGATGGTGTTTGGCCTGCTGCTTTTCGGCGCAAAAGTTCATTCAGCCGTAATATCAGCTCTTCCAGGCTGAAGGGCTTTCTCAGGTAGTCGTTGCCGCCGGCTTCATAGCCTTTTATAACATCCTCCGTTTGCGATTTTGCCGTTAAAAACAAAACGGGCACCTGTTTATCTGTTTTGCGAACCTGCTCAACAAAGGTAAAGCCATCCATAAAGGGCATCATTACATCAACAATACAAATATCAAAAGCACTTTTGCGAATGGCTTCCGTTCCCAAAACGCCGTTAACCACATGGGTTACTATAAAACCCCTCGTCTGCAGGCTTTCACTCACAATTTTTGCAAGCTGCAGCTCGTCCTCAAGCAACAGAACTTTGGCTTGTTTCATGGTAAATAAGTGGTATGCTGATTATAAATTCTGTTCCGCGGCCCTCTGTGCTTATCAGCGATAGAGTGCCCTTATGTTTTTCAATAATACTTTTGGCATAGCTTAGCCCAAGGCCATAACCTTTCACATTATGAATATCGCCGGATGGGACACGGAAAAACCTGTCGAACACTTTATCCTGGTATTCTGCCGGGATGCCCGGGCCATTATCGTTTACCATAATAATGATGCTGCCATTTTCAATATACTGCGCAATATTGATCACAGTACCAGATCCGCCATATTTTATGGCATTATCCAGCAAATTGGCTATTGCATTTTTTAATAATGGTTCATCAGCCATCGCAGGCAAAATTCCATCTTTATTATTATAATTAACAGTCACGTTTGCAGCATCCGACTGCGGCTTATACTCCTGTATGATCCCGTTTATTAATTGATCAAAATCTACTTTAGACAAATTAAGACTGACGCTTTCCTGCTCCGATACTACGCTTTTCAGGATCTGGTCGATCAAGTTTGTGAGATTGCCCGCCTGGTAACGGATAATACCCAGGTATTCATCAACCGACGTTTTGCTCAGGTTAAAATCCTGGATGGCTTCGGCGGCTATGTTAATGGTGGCAACTGGAGTTTTCAGCTCATGGGTCATGTTGTTTACAAAATCGTTCTTCAGTTCGGCAAGTTTCTTTTGCCTCAAAATAGTTTTTACCGTGTAGGTGAAGCAAAAAACTGTAATGGCAATAAGGATCAGGGAACTTAGCAGCAGCCATTTCATCTGCCCGAAAATAACAAGATCAGGATCCGGGAACCATGCGCTGATGGTTTTTTGGGATGAAGAAAAACCGTAATTATAAGCCAGCGTAGCAAAGCTATAGCCCTTTGCAGGTTTATTACCCTCACTGAACTTTTTAACGGAGAAGTTGGTGATATAAAAGCGATGGGGGGTGTTAATGTCTCTTTTTAAAAGTTCAGCTTTAAATAAAGAATCGAGTTGGGCAAGGTTTAAACGATCTCTTTTATAGGCATTGTTCAAGCTGTCACCTAAATTTTGGGTCACAAAATAAACTTCCTTTAATTTTAACTGGTTATAAACATTGGTTTTAAGAAAGTAATTGATAATAAAGGCTTTTGTAGCGTTGCTAATGGCACTGAGCTGTTGTTTAAAGGTATCGATACTAAACGAGATCGATTTTGACCCTGCTACTTTTTGGTGTTTATCTGCAATGGCAAACACGGTTGAATGATAGGTAGTATTTACCTTGCAGGTAATTGAAACCAGACTGGTATCAGCCAGCCATGTTTTATATTTAGTCGCAAACTCATCCCTGCGTATATTGGTTAAATGTTCAACGGCGTCACTAAGCGCGCTGTTGCTTTCACTTTTAAAGGCCTTAACAGAACCCTGGTATGCCTTGTAATTCCAATAAAGCTGCAGGCACAGCAAAAATGTTGTGCAAAAAGCCATTGATATTACCACCAGGTTTATCCTATTTTTCATTGCCGATGCAAAATAGCAGTTCATCAGCATAAACCTGCTAAACGTTAACACTAATTAACCCTTCTTAACCTTGGTTAACCTTCGCGGCCCTCAAATTAAGATACGTTTGACATGAAAATAAATCACTATAAAATGAAAAAAATAACCTTATCAATATTAACTCTTGCGTTAAGCATTTGTGCATCCGCGCAGGTAAAGGTCGGCCAAAATGTACCGGCTATTAAATTCCAAACTGTTTTAAACGCCCCGGTAAAAACCACAAACATTGAAGATTTTAAAGGCAAAGTTGTAATACTTGAATTTTGGGCAACCTATTGCGGCCCCTGTATAACAGCCATGACACATCTGCAGGAATTGCAGAAACAATTTAAAGGCAAGTTGCAGGTGATAACTGTAAGCACTGAAAAAGAGAAACGGATAAAGCAATTTATTACCACCATACCCTCAACACTTTGGTTTGCTGTTGATACGGCCGATGAGCTTCGTGCGGTTTTTCCCTATCATACTATTCCGCATACTGTACTGATTGATGGCGGTGGTAAAATTGTAGCTATTACTGAACCGGCTAACGTAACTGCAAAAATCATTACTGCTGTTATAGCCGGGAAACCCATTAATCTGCCTCTTAAAGAAGACAATATGGTAGCTGACCCTGTAAAATCATATTTTAGCGCTGCTGATACGGTGCAAAGCCGCCTTTTGATCCAGCCGGAAATTAAAGGTGTAAGCAGTATGTCGAGAACGTATCCAACTGACAGTAATTTTAAAAAGAGGCGGATAACCATGTTTAACCTGCCATTAGAAGCAATTTACCGCATTGCTTATAATGATCAGCCTTATGGGCGGGTTATTGACCTTACCCCAAAAGAAAACATCAAACAAAATAAAACAAATTATTGCATTGATTTAATTGTACCAAAAGGCCATGAAAATGAACTGATGCCCACACTCATAAAGGAGCTTCACTCCAGATTTGATTTAAAGGCTGCAATTGAAAAGCGAAGCAAAGAAGTTTACCTGCTTAAAATTGCTGATACCGCTAAAGTAAAACGGCTTAAACAATCAGCAGATAAAGAGGAAACTTTTGGCGGCAGTAGTGGCGCTTTTAGCGGGCATGCAGTAACGCTTGGTAAAATAGCAGGTTACCTTGAAGGATTCGGACTGGTAAAAATGCCTGTTGTTGACGAAACCGGATCGCACATTAAATATGATATTGAATTCAATTATCAACCCGAAAAGAAAGACTCACTTACCGATGCTCTTACAGCACTCGGGTTAAAATTGAAAAAAGGCGAAAGAGATATTGATATGCTGGTATTCAGGTAGGGTTTTTGAGTCATAATATACCCAATTGGGATATTGTATGATTTTTATCATGTTTTTTGGTGGTTATTTTATCACTTTTGTGTTAAAATAATGATTTTAATTAAAAAAAGGATTCAAAAGGTCCTTTTTTTAATTAAATAATCCTTTTTTTGCAACGGTTTTGTAAAAAACGCGAAAGCATGACATAAAAAAAACAATGGCTTAAGCTTAATGTTGTTTATTTGGCTTTGATATTTCTGCGTAATATTAATACATTATATTATATAATTATTGATATTTACAGCTCTAAAATCGTTGTCCATTTATTCATACATCTCTGCCACCCAATTTAATGAAATCAACCCCTCAGCAATTAAAAATCCTCTCCATTGATATTGGAGGCTCGCACATTAAAGGAACTATCCTGAACGAAAAAGGTGAGCTGCAAAAAAAATACGAAAAGGTAGTAACACCCACTCCGGCAAGTCCCGAAAGTGTTATAAATTCCATAAAAACGCTGGTAAAGGATTTTCCGGAGTATAATAAGATTTCAGTCGGCTTTCCGGGGTATGTAAAACATGGTGTAATAAAAACAGCGCCAAACCTTAGTAACGAACTTTGGAAAGATTTTGATCTTGCCAATAAGCTGAAAGAAGTATTGGGAGCAGAAACCCAGGTGGTTAATGATGCTGATATGCAGGGCCTGGGTGTTGTAGATGGCAAAGGGCTTGAGGTAGTAATAACCCTTGGAACCGGCTTTGGCACTGCAGTTTTACTTGATGGAAATTTATTACCACACCTTGAATTTGCGCATCAGCCTGTTGGCAAGGTAAAATCATACGATAAATATATTGGTGAGGCTGCACTTGAAAAAGAGGGTGAGAAAAAGTGGAACAAGCGGATGCTGAAAGTTTTTGAAGTTTTAAAAACCGTATTTAATTACGATTATTTATATATAGGAGGCGGCAACTCCGACAAACTCACATTTAAGCTGGATAAGAACATGAAAATTGTTTCGAACGCGGATGGAATAAAGGGGGGAGCCAGGTTGTGGGCAAATGGCAGTGCAATTCAAACAATCAAACCAATAAAAATTCAAAAGAAATAACAAACAAAACAACAATGAGCGCAACTACACAGGACATTGAAACTCTTGGAATTAATACCGCAAGGGTATTAGCTGCCGACGCAGTACAAAAAGCAAATTCAGGACACCCGGGCACGCCAATGGCGCTGGCACCAATGGCACATGTGCTTTGGTCAAAGTTTATGAATTATAACCCTAAAAGCACTGACTGGGCTAACCGCGACAGGTTTATTCTTTCGGCAGGACATGCCTGTATGCTGCAGTATGCTTTTTTGTATTTAACGGGATACGATCTTTCACTTGATGACATAAAGAACTTCCGCCAAATGAACAGCAAGACTGCCGGGCACCCTGAATATGGCTTATGCCCGGGTGTTGAGGTAACTACAGGTCCGCTTGGTCAGGGTTTTGCTAATGGCGTTGGCTTTGCAATAGGTCAAAAACATTTGGCTGCCCGCTACAATAAACCTGGGTTCGACCTGTTCAACTACAAGATCTATGTTATTTGTAGTGATGGTGATTTGATGGAAGGTGTAACTTCTGAGGCAGCTTCATTAGCCGGACATTTAGAGTTGGGCAACCTGATCTATTTATACGATGATAACCACATCTCAATTGAAGGGAGTACCGACATTACCTTTAACGAAGATGTAAGCGCACGTTTCAGATCTTACGGATGGCATGTTCAGGAAGTTAACGATGTAAATGATACCCACGCATTGGAGCTTGCAATAATAAATGCCAAAGCCGAATCACAAAAACCATCCATAATAAGGGTGCGTTCATTAATTGCCTATGGCAGCCCTAATAAATCAGGTACAGCAGGTTCGCACGGTGCTCCGTTGGGTGCTGATGAACTAAAGCTGGTTAAAGAATTTTTTGGCTTTGACCCTGAAAAATCATTCAATGTACCGCCAGAGGTATTAGATTATTACCACAAAGCTGGTGCAAGGGGCGAAAAAACCGAAGAAAAATGGAATAAGCTGTTTGCCGATTATAAAGCCAAATTCCCTGAGCTGGCAGCAGAATATGAATTACTAAGCAGCGGCGGCCTTCCAGAAGGCTGGAAAGATGCATTGCCGGTATTTAAAGGCTCTGACCCTAAAATGGCAACACGCCAGGCATCAGGCAAAGTATTGAATGCTATTGCAGGCAAGCTCCCTAATTTAATAGGTGGTGCGGCAGATCTTTCCCCATCAACAGAAACTAACTTAAAGGAATTTGATTCATTTACCTCAGAAAACAGGGCAGGCCGCAATTTCCACTTCGGGATTCGCGAGCATGCAATGGGATCGGCATTAAATGGAATGGCACTAACAAAAGGAGTTATCCCATTTGGCGCTACTTTCCTGATGTTCTCTGAATATATGCGCCCGCCAATCCGTTTGGCAGCCATTATGAAGATAAACCCGATATTTGTTTATACGCATGATAGTATTGGCTTAGGCGAGGATGGTACAACCCACCAGCCTATTGAGCAGCTGGCTTCTTTACGGTCTATCCCAAGAATCACCGTTATCCGCCCTGCTGATGCTAATGAAACCGCATATGCGTGGAAAGTGGCAGTTGAGCACAAGGATGGCCCGGTTGTTTTGGTATTTACCCGCCAGGGACTTCCTATCCTTGACCAGGATAAATACGGCAAAGCCGATGGTTTGGAAAAAGGCGCGTACATCCTTTCAGAAGGAAGCAAGGGGCCCGATCTGATCCTGATGGCAACCGGATCTGAAGTTGCTTTAATAATGGAAGCACAGAAACAACTGGAAGCTGATGGTATTTCAACCCGTGTGGTAAGTATGCCAAGCTGGGAACTGTTTGAAAAACAGGATGCCGCTTACAAAGAGAAAGTATTCCCTAAAGCAAGCAAAAAACGTTTGGCAGTTGAAATGGCATCGCCAATGGGCTGGCATAAATACACTACCGACGAAGGCGACATGCTTGGCATGACCACCTTTGGTGAGTCAGCACCGGCTGAAGACCTGTACAAGCACTTTGGCTTTACGGTTGAAAATGTTGTAAAAAGAGCGAAGGCGTTATTATAGATATGAGATTTGAGACGTGGGATTTGAGATTTTTTCTCATGTCTCACGTCTCTTAAATGAACATTATGAGGCCGCATTTTCTGTCTCATATCTCACATCTCAATACTCAAATCTAATGAAGATAGGAATAGCAGCCGATCACGGCGGATATAAATTAAAAGAGATCATTCATCCATGGCTGATAAAGCTTGGACATGAGGTAATAGACTTTGGCGCGTACAAGCTGGATAATACTGATGACTACCCGGATTATATTATCCCATTGGCAGAGGCTGTGGCTGATAAAGAAGTTGACCGTGGTATAGCGCTTTGTGGCAGCGGTGTTGGTGCTTCTGTAGCAGCCAACAAGGTAAAAGGGGTTAGGGCGGCGCTTATTAACGATCATTTTTCTGCTCACCAGGGCGTTGAGGACGATGATCTGAATGTGCTTTGCCTGGGTGGCCGCGTTACCGGCAGCAGTGCAGCCGAAGAATATATCGAGGCCTTTTTAAACGCAGAGTTCACCGGGGCCGACAGGCATATGCGGAGGCTGGGGAAGGTTGCTCTTTTAGAGACCAGAGGCTAGAGATCAGAGATTAGTTGGGCACAATGCCCTAAGTTAAAACAAAAAGTACAAACAATCTTCCGGACTTTCGGACTTTCCCGACTTTCCGGACTAATAAAAAAAAACAAATCATGGAAACTAATAAAGTAAAACAAATACACAGCTTTGGTCAAAGCATCTGGCTTGATTTTATTGACCGCGCGATTATTTCATCAGGGAAATTAAAAAGCCTGATTGATGTGGACGGCGTTAGGGGCGTAACCTCAAACCCTGCCATTTTTGAAAAAGCAATCACCAGCAGTTCAGATTACGATAACGATATCCGCACACTGGCTGAAGGCGATAAAACTAACGAAGAAATATTTTTTGGCTTAGCCGTTACCGACATTCAAAATGCTACCAAGCTTTTTGAAGGCGTTTACGATGAATCAAAAGGTGAAGATGGTTATGTGAGTTTAGAGGTATCTCCATTTTTAGCACTAGACGCCGAAGGCACTGCTAAACAGGCAGAAGAGCTTTGGAAAAAGGTAGACCGCAAAAACGTAATGATAAAAATTCCTGGTACAAAACCCGGCTTACAGGCTATCAGGAAATCAATTGGCAAAGGAATAAATATTAACGTTACCCTACTATTTGGCTTGCCGCGTTATGAAGAAGTAACCGAAGCATACATATCAGGTTTGGAAGATCACCTGGCGGCAGGTCATAAAATTGGCCATATTTCATCAGTAGCCAGCTTCTTTCTAAGCCGCATTGATGTTTTGGTTGACCCTCTGCTTGATGAAAAAGGCCTTGGTGATTTAAAAGGCGAAGTTGCTATCGCGTCAGCAAAAAAAGCTTACGAAATTTATAAAAGAGTGTTCAGTGGCCCGCGTTGGGAAAAACTGGCAGCAGAAGGCGCACAGCCGCAGCGTTTGCTTTGGGCAAGTACCAGCAGCAAAAACCCTGCATTTAAAGATACCAAATATGTTGAGGCCCTTATAGGTGCTGATACGGTTGATACTGTTCCGTTAGAAACCATTGAGGCCTTCCGCGATCACGGTATTGCAGCCAATACTTTAGAAGATGGTTTGGATAATGCTACCGCGATATTAGACAAGTTAAAAGCTGCCGGAATTGATATTGATGCCATTACCCAGCAATTGGAAGACGAAGGAATTGAGAAATTCAACAAACCTTTTGAAAAATTACTGCAGGCAATTGAAGATCAAAAAAGTAAAGTTTAAGCACCGTGGAAACATTATCCGTCAAGTTCCTGTTTTTTGATATTGGGGGTGTTTTGCTTACCAATGGATGGGGGCACGAATCGCGTGAGGAAGCCGCCAAAAAATTCGGCCTTGATTATAGCGAGGTAAAAGAGCTTCATACGTTTATTTTCAATGTGTACGAAGCAGCCGGTGTTGACCTTGAAGAATACCTTGATACCGTAGTTTTTAATCATCCCCGCGAGTTTACCCGCGAGGATTTTAAAAATTTCATGTTCGAGCAGTCAAAGGAGTTACCAAATACGCTTGCCTGGTTAAAAGAGTGGAAAAAAGATTGCGGTTTTAAAATAATGGCTATCAATAACGAGGGCAAGGAGCTGAATGATTACCGGATCAAGAAATTCAAGCTGCATGATCTGTTCGATGCCTTTGTATCATCGTGTGAAGTAGGCATCCGCAAGCCTGATCCTGCCATATTCAAGCTGGCTCTGGGTATAGCTATGGCGCAGCCACAGGAATGCGTTTATTTTGACGACAGGAAGATGTTTGCACTTGCAGCTAAAAAGCTGGGCATGCGTGCGTATCAGCACACCAGCTTTGAAACCACTAAAGAGATATTAGAAAATTTAAAAAAAGAAAATCAACCCCAAGTAAAATGAGTGCAACACCAGAAAAATATGCTTTCGGCATGATAGGCCTTGGTACTATGGGCCGCAGCTTGCTGCTTAACATGGCCGATCATGGCTATGCGGTAGCAGGGCACGATAAAGATGCCACCAAAGTAGCATCGTTAAATGAGGAAGGGAAAGATCACCATGTTAAAGGTTTTGGTGATGCTAAAGAATTTATACAAAGCTTAACTACGCCGCGCGCAATAATGATGCTGGTTCCGGCCGGTAAAATTGTTGACAGCGTTATTGAGGAATTAACCCCCCTGCTTGAAAAAGGCGATATTTTAATTGATGGCGGAAACTCACACTTTACCGATACTAACCGCCGTGTTGAAGAACTGGAAGCTATAGGCCTTCACTTTTTCGGGATGGGTGTATCGGGCGGTGAAGAAGGCGCCCGCCGCGGCCCGAGCATGATGCCGGGTGGCGATAAGGACGCATATAACGTGATGAAGCCGATATTTGAAGCAATTGCAGCCCATGTTGACGGCGCTCCGTGTGTTACCTATATTGGTCCGGGAGCATCAGGCCACTTTGTTAAAATGGTACACAACGGTATCGAATACGGTATAATGCAGCTGATAGCTGAAACTTACGAGATCCTTAAAACAGGATTAAAACTTGACAATGACGCTATTGGCACCGTGTTTACCAAATGGAATGATGGCAGGTTGAAATCTTTTCTTCTTGATATCACCAAAGATATTTTCAAATATAAAGCTCCGGGTACAGATCATTTATTATTAGATGATATTAAGGACGAAGCTAAAGCTAAAGGTACCGGTAAATGGACCTCACAGGTAGCAATGGACCTTCAGGCGCCAATCCCGACTGTTGATACTGCTGTAGCTATGCGCGATCTGTCGAAATACAAAGCGCTAAGGGTACAAGCCGGTGATATTTACAGTAAGGATGAGATCACGCTTGATGTAAATAAAGATGAGTTTTTAGCAGCACTGGAGCAAGCTTTCTACTTCAATATGATCATTAGCTATGCACAGGGCATGCACTTGCTGTCATTAGCATCTGCAGAATATAAATATGACCTGCACTTAGGCGACATTGCTAAGATCTGGCGCGGTGGTTGTATCATCCGTTCGGAGTTTTTGAACGATATTTTCAATGCCTATCAAAAGGATGCCAAGCTGGCCCATTTATTACTGGACAGCAGTGTTGCAGAACTGATAAAAGCTGCGGTACCGGGTGCAAGAAAAGTGCTTTCGGCAACAGTTGCCGCAGGTGTTGCTACCCCGGCCTATGCATCGTCATTGAGTTACTTTGATGCATTCCGCAGCAAACGGATGCCATCAAACTTAACCCAGGCACAACGCGATTATTTTGGCGCACACACTTACGAGCTGATTGGCAAAGAAGGCGTGTTCCATACCCAATGGGTTCCTAAAAGCGAGGATTAATATCATAATTTATTAGCTGATAATGTTAAATAAAATGAGCACAAGCACACACTCAGACCCTACAATATTTGTAATTTTTGGTGGTACCGGCGATCTTACCTCGCGTAAAATCGGGCCGGCTTTGTATAATTTATTTTTAGACGGATGGCTGCCAAAACAGTTTTCTATCATCGGTACGGGTCGTACCAAGTTTACTGACGAGCAGTTCAGGACCAATCTGCATAATGATATCAACCAGTTTTCCCGCAGCGGAAAGGCTGATGAAAAAAAGTGGGCAGAGTTTGAAAAAAGCATTTATTACCAGGTATCGGATATCAATGATTTTGAAACCTATAAAGAGTTTGGCAAGCGTGTTGAAAAGCACAATACCGATTGGAAAACAAAGGCCAATGTAATTTATTACCTGGCGGTGTCACCAAATTTTTTCCCAATAATTGCTTCTAATATTTCAAAGGCTAAACTGGCTGATGATTCTAAAAAGGTAAGGATAGTGATTGAAAAACCGTTCGGGCATGACCTTGAAACGGCAAAAGATCTGAACAAACTATTGTCAAGTATTTTTGATGAATGCCAGATCTATCGCATCGACCATTACCTGGGTAAAGAAACAGTTCAGAATATAATGGCTTTCCGCTTCGCCAATAGCATAATGGAACCGCTCTGGAACCGTAATTATATTGAGCATGTGCAGATCTCGGTAACCGAGCAGTTGGGCGTTGAAGAGCGCGGCGACTATTATGATGGATCAGGCGCTATGCGTGATATGATCCAGAACCATTTGCTGCAACTGCTATGCCACATAGCCATGGAACCACCAGTAAGCTTTAATGCCGATGAGGTGCGCGATCGCAAGGTTGATGTGTTAAAGGCTATGCGCAGGTTTGGTCCGGAGGACGTGCGTAATTCAGCCGTTAGGGGCCAGTATGGCAGCGGATGGATGAAAGGCAAAGAAGTGCCCGGATACCGTGAAGAGCCAAAGGTTAATCCTGAATCAAATACTGAAACGTTTGCCGCTATAAAGTTTTTTGTAGATAACTGGCGCTGGCAGGGTGTTCCGTTCTATTTGCGCACAGGCAAGCGGATGCACCAGTCGTCATCGGTTATTACCATCCAGTTTAAGGATGTGCCGCATTTGATCTTCCCTACCGAAGCTGCAGAAAGCTGGCAGCAGAACAGGCTGATCATCAGTATCCAGCCCGAAATGAGTATTCGTTTGCAGGTACAGGCTAAACGCCCGGGTATTGATATGGTTTTAAATGCTGTTGATATGGTGTTTGACTATAAAGGCACCTATACCAACCAGGCTCCTGAAGCTTATGAAACACTGATACTGGATACCATGCTTGGCGACCAGACCTTGTTTATGCGCAGCGACCAGGTTGAGGCTGCATGGGAATTGGTAATGCCGATCCTGAGCACCTGGCAAAATAAAAAGAGTTTAAATTTCCCTAACTATTCTGCCGACTCTTGGGGACCAGAATCTGCCGAGGCGCTGATTGCCCGCGATGGGTTTAATTGGTTCACCTTGCCGGTACAAGGGGGAAAGAAGTAGTTTTTTAGAGATTGGAGATAAACAAACTTACGAAGTTTTAAAAACTTCGTAAGTTTTCTTTAACCTCTGATCACAAACACAACCACCATGTTAAATATATATAATACAGCCGATGAAGTGCTGACAGCACTGGCTGAATATTTTGTAATAATAGGCAGCGAGGCCATTGCTAAAAATGGCAAATTTTCGGTAGCCCTTTCCGGCGGCAGCTCGCCCAAAAAACTTTATGAGCTACTGGCAGATTCATTTCACGATCAGCTGGATTGGGGGAAGGTTTATTTCTTTTTTGGCGATGAACGCAATGTGCCACAAACGGATAAGGATAGCAATTACCTGATGGCAAAGAACGCCTTATTTGCACCATTGATGATTGACCCTGCGCAGATTTTTGCGGTTGATACCAGCCTTGAGCCTAAAGAAGCCGCTAAAAAATACCAGGAAGAGGTAGAACAATTTTTTGACGAAACAGAACTAAGCTTTGACCTGATATTGCTTGGCCTGGGCGATAATTCGCACACAGCATCATTGTTCCCTCATACGCCTGTTTTACATGACAGGGTACCCGGTGTAAGCGATGTTTATTTAGAAGATCAGCAGGTTTTTCGCATTACCCTGAATGCGCCATTAATTAACGAGGCACAAAACATTGCCTTTTTAGTGTATGGCGAGGGAAAAGCCATAGCAGTACATCATGTATTGGAAGATGACGAAGATATTGAAGAATACCCGGCTCAGCTGATAGAGCCAATTGTTGGACAGATCCAATGGTTTTTAGATGAAGCAGCAGCTTCAATGCTGAAGAATAAGTAACCCCACTTGTCATTGCTGTAAAGGTACGAAGCAATCGCGAACTCTGCAGAGCGAATAGAAAGGTTTAGAACCTTACCTGGCCGCTTTGCATGCGTGCGATTACCACGCTGCGCTCGCAATGACATAAGTTTATAAAGTTTCCCTCATTTCGCCGAAAACTGCTTATACCGTGCCATCGCCTCCACAAAATAATAATCTGCATAGGTTAAGGGAACGTCTACTTCGCTTTTTTGTGGCAGATGGCCAACACTGTGTTTTAAAATAAAGCCTCCGTTAGCTCCAGGAGCTGCCTTGTATTCAGGGGATGACAAAGTTTTTATGATGGTTTGCGCTGTGTTAAAATAAGTTATTGCATCCTTTTTATCTGCATAGCGGCATAGCTCCAGCAATGCCGATGCCATTATTGCCCCTGCAGATGCATCACGCAAAGCACCCGGGATATTTGGAGCATTAAAATCCCAGAATGGAATTTTATCCACCGGCAGGTTAGGGTGATTAAGGATAAATTCGGCAATATGCTGTGCCTGGTCCAGGTATTTCTTATCCTTTGTTTCGCGGTACATTACGGTAAAGCCGTACAGCCCCCAAACCTGCCCGCGAGCCCAGGCTGATTCATCGGCATATCCCTGCGCTGTTTTGCGCTGCAGCACTTCGCCGGTTTGGGCATTATAGTTTACAACGTGATAGGAGCTATAGTCGGCCCGGTAATGATTTTTCATGGTGGTATTGGCATGGGTTATCGCAATTTTATAAAAGCTGGAATCCCCTGTTTCCTTTGTAGCCCAAAACAATAATTCCAGGTTCATCATGTTATCAATTATCACCAAAAAATCAGAAGGCTTTGAATCCCATGATTTGATGCATCCCACCTTTGGGTTAAAACGGGTAGATAATGATTTGGCGCTGTTAACCAGGATCTGCTTGTACTCCGGTTTGGGGTTTAGCCTGTAAGCATTGCCAAAGCTACAATACATCATAAAGCCAAGGTCGTGTGTGTGGGTGTTATACTGTTCTTTAGCTAAGCTATCCATTGAGCGGCTCGCTTCTGCAAGCAATGCTTCATCATGCCCCAGCTCATATAAATTTAATAAGGTGCCGGCATAAAACCCGCTGCACCACCAGCCAGAATTACTGGCTATAAATTTATCGGTTACCGGGTTATAGCTTCTCGGGAACTGCCCGGGAGCAAGCTTACCTGCCATAAATTCATACTGCTTACCGGCATCATCACGGTTGTGTTTAATGGTATTAAGTAATGGCGCCTGCGGTTTTAAATAGGAAATGGATTGGGAAAAACAGGGTAGGCCAAGGCTTGTTATTATTATTGTAACGAGTATTGATAAGTATTTCACTTTCATAAAATATATGCTCACTATTTAACTTCAAATGAAAAGTGCTGGCTTCCGGCATCGCCATTGGTTGTAATTCCCTGTATAACACCTATGTACTTCCCCGCCTGGTCTGATGTATAAAAGGATATTTTACCCTGGTTGTTTACTGTTGGCGCCCAGTACAACAGATTCCTGAAATCAGGGACCCTGCCGGTAGCTTGCGCCTCAGTATTATACGCAGGTGAATAAAATTGCCTGTGTAACTGTAACCCTTCGTAATCAATTACTACAGCGTGCGGATCGAGCTCTACTCCACCCAAGTCTCCTTTGTAGGTAGTAAAGCTAAAGATGCCTTCCTGTGCCGATGGGCCATAATAAAACCGTTCGCGGATAACCTCAAGCTTTTTTACTTTCAGTGGGTCAACAGAAAAAATTTTGTTTACATCAAAAACAGGAACGCCGTCAAGGAGTACCAGGGGGTCACCATCTAAAAAACCACGGTCATTAAGCACTTTAATATGAAATTTCCCCTTTGATCTTACTATATTATCTTCCGATACGTATTCGCGTAAATCCTCTTCCATTGTTGTGAAGCGGGTAAAATCATCAAGCTTATAAGTTTTATAAGGCTTGCCGTAAAATGCGCTGCTATCAACCACTGGATCATAAAAGCGCTTTATGCTATTTGCCGAATAAATATTCAACACCTGCACGCCTAAACTATGTGCCTGTAAAGCGTTTTGCATACCATTGGCAAATTCAAATTTTGGCAGCAACGTTTTTGAGTATTGTTCTGAAAAAGGGCTTAAAATATCTATCCTGTAAGTACTGTCAAGCGAGTTGTTGGTTTGGGCAACTATCTCGCCAGGTCCATAAAAATCTTTTGTGCTGTAAAACAGGTGCCCTAACGAGTCGCTCTGCGATACATATACCTGTACTCTTTTACCGGGCACCCCAATATAGGTCATTATATTTGAGGCAGGAGTATTGGTTTGGGTATTTGTAATTTTTGCAGTAACAATATGCCCGTTATATTCAGGCAGATAGTTAAATGCCATGGGCTTGTTTTCAAGCACCTGGCTCCATTGAAACCTGCGCCAGCCCTGGGTAAGCATCAGGTTATCTAACGCTTCATCCGTTTCGGCATTGGTGTTCTTAAAGTAGTAGTCAGGCGATTCAATACGACCCTTTAGATCTGAGCTTAGCCACAAGTAATCAAAAATATTGCTGTGGTCAATATCCTGCAATGAATCAATCCGGTAAACAGCCATTGACATATTCGCAGGTACAGGGTTGCTGGCCTGGTCTTTTGCCAAAACGGTTATGTTAACTTTTTTGCGCAAAGCGTATTGCGGCTGATCGGCGCTTGCATCAATAAACAGTTTTTGAGCCGGGCGTTTAAAATACAGCCTTTCGCAAACAGGTTGTTTGGCATTATTAAAAATGGTGATACTTGAGATTCCGTCACCAAGCAAATTTTTGTTTATGGCGAAATGAGCAATTCCGTTACTAATATTTGCGCTTTCGGCAGCTTTTACCATTTGCCGGGTATGCGCAAAAAGATAAATGTTTCCATCAGTACCTCTCACTGTTATAGCTAACTGCGCGCCATTATCAGTAATACTCATTACATAGCCCTGGCTATTTATGTCGGGCAGATTTTTAGTAACAACTTCGTTATTGAATTTTACAACAGCTTTGTACGTACTGTTTGCCACAGGGGTGAATGGAAAACTCCCCATGCCAAATTTTAACGGCTTAAACCGGGCTACCGTGTCATTATGCTGATCAGTAATAACGCCTGTAAAAGCAATGCCGAGGCCATTTTTATCTATAGCTTTAAAAGCCACCTTACTTGTAATACCGCCAACTAAATTACCTCCTTCCGGAAAAAACTGAATATCATAATTATTTGCGGCTTCCTTTGTTATGTTGTCAGGCGATTTTAACGGATTTAAAAAGGTGATCGTTTTTTCAAAATAATAATCCGGACTAAAATTTTTCATCCAGTTGGTATAAGCCCTGAATTTATAATTTCCATTATTTACCGTTACCGGCACATATACAGAGCCATCGCCAATGCCATTTTTCAGTGAGATTTTAGCCTGCGCTACCGGGTTTTGGCTATTATCCAAAACTTCAACATAAACAACCTTGCTCAGGTTTAACGGCTTATGAACATTCCCATCAACGCAATAAACTTTAAACCATATTATCTCACCAGGCAAATAAGTGCTTTTATCAGTATGAACAAATACTTTTTCCTGTAAAACACTTTGCTTATATAAGTTAAAGCTGTTTTGCACTTCCTGTAGAATAGCCTGGGCCCTGCTACTTAGCACTAGCATGGAAAAGGCTGAAGTCAACAGCATTATCTTAGTTGCCCGTATGGTATTTTTCATGATCAAATATTATTTTACTATTTCAAAGGGTACTTTTGTATTATGCTTATTCAAGTATTTCTTAAATTTGGATAGCATTTAACCGGTCGTTTTATTTTGCTGGTTATTTATATTTAACAACATTATTTCCAAAAATCAGGCTGCTGCTTACTACCGCGCAATGTGCAATCAACACAAAATGCACCAGATCCTGTATAACCTATAGGCACCAGACCTGCTGGCGTGTAAATGCCTGAAACAGGTATTTCTATCCCCGGGATCAAGGTTTGCGCAACCTCGTTGATGTGTGTTTTAGGGCGATCATATAAGAAAGAATCTAGGTTGCACTCATAAGGATAATTTGGCTTCCATGATTGCGGCAATTGCTCACTGGTAATAAAAATTCTTTTGGATTGAATAGTGCTGGTGCTTATATATCCAATCACTGGTTCACTTGCATCTGCTATGTTATGTATATTCCCGATAAGTTGTGATGGCTCCGCATCAAAAATACTCCCTAACTGTTCCGTATTTGTTTTCAGGCTTTCCCAAAATTTGTATCCGGCTGCTGTTAATGCATACTCATGAACAAGAATACTGTACTTTAATTCTATTTTTTCAGATGTGGATTCAATGGCTGTTAAAGGGGCCTGAAATAATAAATCCTGTGTTAGTTTGGCAGTTGAGCCTAAAATTATGGTACTGGATGTGCTATTTGCAAAGCAATAATATATCAGCTGGTCACTATTCCTGGCTACTATTGCGGTTCCGTTAGATAGGTAAGTTGAGTAATACAGCGAATGAAACTTCCAGGTTTCTGTATAATCAAAACGATAATAGTGGGTGTTGTTGTTAGGATCGTGCGTGTTGGCATAAAGTTGTAATTTATTGCCGTTAGCTATAAAGCCAACACTATCAATAGGCGGTGTGATTTTTGCCTGTTCATAATCTGAAAGGTATACCTTGTTATTATCTGATGTAGTTATCCTCAGCCTGAATTTCCTGGTATTATCAAGCGTAACGCCCGCTAATTGATAAACACCGTTGCCAACCTCGTTTAATCCATAATTACTGCCGTTATCACATTCAATAACAAGATTGGCCTGTATAGGGTTTGTAGTTACACCGCTTGAAAGATTAACCGTTCGGCTAAGCTTAATAGTTGTAACATCATTGGTGTTAATTACGCCCTCAACAACGAGGTAACTGTTGGGTGAGCTTATAACCTTTGGATTATATGGTTTTTTACATCCAATAGCTAACATAATTACAAATAATAAAGTTTTCCAGTTTCTCATATCCTCTCTTATTGGCAAAAATTTAGGGTTATTTATTTGTTCATTCATTATATTAAAACCTTATATTATAGTTAATAAACGGTATTGGTGCTGCAAAAATGGAGAGCTTATACCCGCTTATTACACCGCTTTGTTCGGTAAAAAAGGTTGAATAAGCATTTTGCCTGCCGGTTATATTATACACACCAATGGTCCATGAATTATGTGTTAGCTGATGTACCCGGTGATTACCGTCAATAATGATCGAAAAATCAGACCTGAAATAATCAGGGATCCGGTATATATTTCTATCCGAATAAAATACCCTTTCAGAACCTGCATATTCATATTTGGCAATTGGTAGTGTGATTGGCCTGCCGGTACTATATGAAACATCAAATGATACGCTATAACGGTGGGTGAAACGGTAATTACCATTAAAATTAACCGAATGTGGTTTGTCATAATTTGCCGGGTAATATCTGCCTCCGTTTATAAACTCGCCGGCATAAGGGTCATCCTGCCTTAAAAAAGTACGTGAGTAGGTGTAGCTTACCCATCCGTTTAATTTACCGGCTGTTTTTTTAAGCAAAAACTCAGCGCCATACGCTTTACCCTGGGTATTAATTACATCCTGCTCAATATGGTGGTTTAACAATAGCACCGCACCACTTTTATAATCAAGATAATTCCTTAGCCTTTTATAATATACCTCTACAGACATTTCAATAGTATTGGCTTTAGCATTTTTGAAAAGTCCTAATGAAACCTGGTCGCCATTCTCGGGCTTAATGTTCGGATCACTCAATTTGTAAACATCAGTTGGGGATATTGAAGTGCTGTTGGATAATAAATGGATGTACTGATGCAATGTATTATAACCTGCCTTTATTGATAAATTATCACTTAATAAATAACGTGCAGAAATCCTTATATCAGGTGCGCTATATGTTTTAATAAATTTGCCACTCCCATATTTCGTACTGTCAAGTATGTTGGCCGGTTCCTTTGGTAAATTTGGTGCATAGTTATTAACTGTTTGGGGCCCCAGGTAATTATAAACGTTAAACCTAACACCTGCGCTAATTGTTAAATTATCGGTAACATCAAATTTATCGCCTAAATACAATGCGCTTTCCAACGCTTTTTCAGTTGGAATAGCATCAGGCGCTATCAATGATTGCGGCCCGTTTGGCACAAATGTACCGGGATTGATTTTATATAATATAGAGCTTAAGCCAAAGTTGATGGTATGCTTGTTGCTCAGGTAATAAGTAAAATCTGATTTGAAGTTTGATTGGTTGATGTTGAACCCAAGGTCATACGCATTTACAGGGTTTGCACTGCTTGATACGTCATACTGATACCTGTCAATCCCGGCGGATATTAAGCTGTATAATTTGTTGTTAAAATTGTGTTTCCATTTAATGTTGATATTTTTGTTGCTGTATGAATAGGCGGTATCGCTATTCAATTTAAATTTATCCTTACTAAGATATCCGCTTAAATAAAGATTATTTTTCTCGTTCACCTGGTGGCTTATACCCAAATTAAAATCATAAAACGATGCCTGGCTGTGTTTGTATGATTCGGGCAGCAGCTTTAGCAGCCAGTCAGAATAAGTGGTACGGCCGCCAAATATAAATGATGTTTTATCCTTAATAAGCGGGCCTTCAACATTTAGCCTGCTGGTTAACAAACCTATACCGGCCGATCCGGTAAAGATCTTTTTATTCCCTTCCCGGTTGGTAATATCCAATACAGATGATAAACGCCCGCCAAACTTTTCGGGGATGCTGCTTTTATAAAGTTCAATATCCTTAACAATATCAGGGTTAAAAGCAGCAAAAAAGCCAAAAAAGTGAGCAGGATTATAAATGGTATTACCATCAAGTAAAATCAAATTCTGGTCGGCCGCACCGCCGCGAACGTTAAAACCGGTGGTAGCTTCACCTACTGATGTAACACCGGGCAATGTTAATACAACTTTTAAAACGTCAGCCTCGCCGAATGCGGTGGGGATCTGCTTTATATTTTTAATATCCAGGCGGGTTACTCCTAAATCCGTACTCCTTACATTTGCTACCTTATCAGCAGAGATCTTAACTTCTTTTAAGCTATTTATTTGTTCCTGCATCTCAATATTCAGCTTCCCGTCAGAGTATAGGATGATCTGGCGCCGGGTATCGCGCATGCCCAGCCCTCTAACCAGTAATGTTTCCCTGCCGCGCTGCAGGGTTATTGAGAAATAGCCAAACTGGTCTGTAGCGGCCCCTGTTTTTGTATTTGCAACGTAAATGCTTGCTCCGGTAACCGCCTCTCCTGATTTAATATCACGGATATACCCACTCAATATTGCCTTTCCTGCTTTTATGTTATTGGTTTTGACACCTATTTCGTACAGTTTATTTTCTGTTGTTGCCTCAGTCACCTTTTTTTCGGCTTCGGCAGTGTAATCAGCGGTGGGGGCCGTTTGCACAACCGGGGCATTTGAATGCACCTGCGAATAGCCTGTGGCCAATTCAGTTTTTATTTGCCGCCCCTTTGTTAAAAACACTTGCCGCTGCTGGTTAATTGCATAAACAAAAGCTGTTTTTTTAAAAGCGAGGTCTAATATTGTTTCAAGCGGCTTATCTGTTACCTGCAGGGTAACCCTTAAACTATCAAACTGCATGGGATCATAGTAAAAATGATAGTTGCTTTTTGATTCAATCTCGTTTACAAATTGTGAGATAGTTGCCTGCTGAAAATTTGCGGTAAATAACTTTGTGCTATTTTGCTGCGCCGAAACCGCTTGTAAGAAAACCAGAAAGCAAAAACATGCAAGGTATAATGTTCTCATATTAGTTTGATAAATGGTCATACCATGCTGTGATTTTGACCATGGCTTCTTCGGGATTGTCTTTGTATACTATGTTGTTAGTTTTAATGTATTTCTTTAATTCCTTCTTTTTATCTTTTAAAATATCAAGAAGCGATCCCTTGCTGCTAAAGCTTTGGTAAACGTTATTTTTCTTTAAATAATAAATTTTTGAATAATCGAAATAATTTTCCAAACCGCTTAGTGTGCTTGTAGTTGTTTGGATACTTTTTGAATATTTACCCAGTATTTCACACTTACCCTTGTAAAGCTGGTTGTAATAACCTGAGCTGAGGGGGGTATTAACCATTGTATCAGCATTGATATTTATAAAATGGTTTCCCAAAAAGTCGAAAGTTTTTACACGCTCTTTAAGTAAAGAAAACTTTGAAATGTGGCTGGGCAGCAATACCACTACCTGGTCAAGGTTGAGGTCATACAACATAGCTATATTGTTATATGCTATGCCATCATAATAAACTGATCCTTTTGTAAAACCGTTCACTTCATTAAAATAAGCATTGCCTTTAATGTGCGGATCATAAAAATAATATTCAGGCCCTGTATAAATGGGCACCTGGTTACCTAATGATGTATTATATAAGCTTACCGCGTTATTTAGAGCATTTTGTTGCGAACTACTGTCGCTTAGTGCTGCTTGTGCAAAAGCATTTTGGCAAAAAAATGCGCAAAGCAAAAGCACTGTTGAAAACAGGTAAATATATTTGTTCATGAATTTAGGCTAAATCTGTTTTAAGGTTAAAAATGGAATTTACGGTAGATTATGCTAATAACCAAGTGAGTATAAGCATTTTTTAAAAAAACTGCCTTTTTAGTTTTAAATTAAGTATTGTCTTATTTAAAATACCCTCAATTGTTTTAATAATGTTACAAACTGCCATTCCTGCTTCTAAGCAACATCTGTAATATTAGCAACATTATTAACCCCAACTAGTATGAAATCATTAAAAGTATTAGCAATTGGTTTGCTGGCTATGTTTAGCTTTAGTGCTGTAAACGCACAGGTTACGCACCATAAAAAGGTTTACCATAAGCACCATCATAAAATGCACCGTCATGCTAAAAAGCATCTCTGTCCGGTTGCCGGAAGGTAACAAAGCAAAAAGGCTCCCCGGAAATACCAGGGAGCCTTTTTACTTAAATTTTGTTAAAGTTACAGCTTGCGCTTAACTTCTACGTTTTCGTATGCTTCAACAATGTCGCCTACTTCAATGTTATTAAAGTTCTGGATGTTTAAACCGCACTCGTAGTTAGCACTAACTTCCTTAACATCATCCTTAAAGCGTTTTAATGAAGCCAGCTCGCCGGTGTAAATTACCACACCTTCGCGAATGATACGGATCTTGCTGTTACGTGTAATTTTACCATCAAGCACCATACAGCCGGCAATTGTACCAACCTTGCTGATCTTGAATGTTTCACGAATTTCAACGTTTGCAACGATCTTCTCTTCAAAGGTTGGTGCAAGCATGCCTTCCATAGCTGCCTTAATTTCATTTATCGCATCGTAAATGATGGAGTAAAGCCTGATATCTATCTGCTCAGCCTCGGCCAGTTTACGTGCACCGCCTGAAGGGCGTACCTGGAAACCTATGATGATGGCATCAGAAGCAGAAGCCAGCAATACGTCAG
Organism: Mucilaginibacter sp. OK098; assembly: GCF_900142915.1. Classification (GTDB taxonomy): domain Bacteria; phylum Bacteroidota; class Bacteroidia; order Sphingobacteriales; family Sphingobacteriaceae; genus Mucilaginibacter. Next base: position 285,115 of record NZ_FRCM01000009.1, on the reverse strand, counting down.
ATTCAGAGATCTGCCCTACGGCTTTCGAGATAATATTTACCTGGATCTGCTCGGTTGAAAGTTTCAGCAATGAATCAGACAATGCTTCGATTGATCCATCCACGTCACCCTTAACAATAATGTTAAGCTCCTTAAAGTTACCAACTGCCAAACGGCGGCCAATTTCATCAAGCGTAATGTGTTTTTGTGTGCGTAAGCCTTGTTCGCGTTGTAATTGTAAACGTTTGTTTGCAATTTCGCGGGCTTCAACTTCGCTTTCAAGCACGTTAAATTTATCACCTGCTGTTGGTGCACCCTGCATACCAAGCACCTGTACCGGTGTTGACGGGCCTGCAGATTCAACCCTTTGGCCACGCTCGTTTGTCAATGCCTTTACACGCCCGCTGTAACAGCCTGCAAGTATCGGGTCACCAACTTTTAAGTTACCGGCCTGTACTAATATGGTAGTAACAATACCGCGCCCTTTATCTAAAGCAGCTTCAATAACTGTACCTACGGCACGTTTATTAGGGTTAGCTTTCAATTCAAGCAACTCGGCTTCAAGCAATACTTTTTCTAACAGCAGATCAACGTTTAAGCCTGTTTTGGCTGAGATCTCCTGCGATTGATATTTACCGCCCCACTCTTCAACCAAAATATTCATGGCCGAAAGTTGTTCGCGAATCTTATCAGCATTTGCACCCGGCCTGTCAATTTTATTGAAGGCGAAGATAATTGGCGCTCCGGCAGCCTGCGCGTGGTTTATGGCCTCGCGGGTTTGCGGCATCACGCTATCATCAGCTGCAATTACTATAATTACTATATCTGTTACCTGGGCACCCCTGGCACGCATAGCGGTAAACGCTTCGTGGCCCGGTGTATCCAAAAATGTTATTTTTCCTTTGTCATCCGGTAAGGTTACTTCATATGCGCCAATGTGCTGGGTAATCCCCCCGGCTTCGCCGCCTATAACGTTTGTTTTACGGATAAAGTCAAGCAATGATGTTTTACCATGGTCAACGTGGCCCATTATGGTTACAATTGGCGCGCGTGGTACCAGGTTTTCCGGATCATCAGGCTGGTCAAGGCTTCCCTCTTCATCCTGTGGTTTCACAAATTCAATCTGGTAGCCAAACTCATCTGCAACAATGCTCAACGTTTCAGCATCAAGCCTTTGGTTGATGGATACGAACATGCCAAGGCTCATACAGGTAGAGATGATCTGCGTTACAGAAACATCCATCATGCTGGCCAGTTCATTAGCAGTTACAAACTCCGTAACCTTTAATACTTTTGATTGCAGTTCATTCTCCATTGCCAGCTCTTCGGCAGTTGCAGCTACATCATCACGCTTTTGACGGCGGAATTTAGCACGCTGTGCAAACTTACCCGATTTACCGGCCCCACTAAGGCGCGCTAATGTTGCCTTAATCTGGTCCTGGATATCTTTTTCTGAAGGTTCTTCCTTCGGACCTGTATTTGGTGTTGTATTACGGTTGTTCCTGAAATCCGGACGATTACCGCCGCCGCCACCCTGGTGAGGCGCTCCTCCGCCAGTGCCAGGGTTATTACCCCTGTTCCTGAAGTCCGGACGGTTACCGCCATGTGCCTGCTGTGACCCCGGAGGGTTAGGCACCTGGTTGGCAGGATTGATCTGCTGATTTCCGCCCTGGTTATTATTATGACCGGGGCCCTGGTTATCTTTACGTTTTCTTTTGCGTTTATGATCTGCTGCGCTATTGGTATTTGATGATGAAGCTACCGGGTTGCGTTTTGGCGCATTAACAGGTAACTGGATCTTTCCAATAACGTTAGGGCCGGTTAAGCGTTCGGCCTTGGCACGAATTACTTCCGGTTCCTGCGGTTCATCGGCAGCTATAGCAACTGGTGCAACAACTTCCGGTACAGGTACAGGTGCAGGAACAGGTTCAACTACCGCTACTACTGGTTCAGCAACAGGTGCGGGAGTTACAACCGGTGCAACTTCTATTTTAACTTCTTCGGCTTTAGGCGCTTCCGGAATTACTTCTTTTGGCTCTTCCTTTACCGGTTCAGGCTGTGGCTGCGGCACGGGTGCCGGCGCTACAGCTTCGGGTATAACAACCTCTTCCTCTTTTTTAACAACAGGTTTTTCAACTTGCTGCGGTTTGGCGTTAAGGTTGTCAAGGTCTATTTTACCTACTATTTTTACACCAGGTAAAACCTCGTTATGCTGCTCTTCAACCTTTTCGGGTTTTGGCGGCTCAACAGGCTTTGGTTTTTCAGCAGGCGGCGCATTGTAATGATTGCCGATCCCTTTTATAAGGATCTCTTCATTTTCAAAGTCACGCGAGCGGCGGTGATCTACAGGCTTTTCGGGAAACGGAGCAGGCTCTTCCTTCCGGATCTTTCCGATACTGATCTGCTTAGCTTCCTCCTTAATAATTTTATCCACAGCAAATTCTTTCAAAAGAGCGCTGTACATATCGCCATCAAGCTGGGTAGTAGGGTGTTTTTGTACCTTATACCCCTTCGTTGCCAAAAAGTCAACGATAGTACCTGTACCGATATTCAGCTCTTTTGCCGCTGTAAATAATTTTATGGATTTGTCTTCTGACATTTATTATAATTAATTCTCTGCTATTTTGTGCAAAAATACGATTTTAATTTTGGTTTATTTCGTTTATTCAAACTCAGCTTGCAGAATTGATAGTACTTCTTTTACAGTTTCTTCTTCCAGATCGGTGCGTTTTACCAATTCGCCAACTGTTAATGCCAGTACAGATTTTGCTGTATCTAAACCAATTCGTTTAAATTCATCAATAATCCAGCTGTCAATTTCGTCAGTAAATTCTTCAATATCCACATCCTCATCAGTTTCGTCCGCTTCGCGGTAAACATCAATTTCATAGCCTGTAAGTTTACCTGCAAGCTTGATATTGTGTCCACCACGACCAATTGCTAATGAAACCTGGTCGGGTTTTAAATAAACGGCGGCCGTTTTTTTCTCATCGTCTAACTTAATAGAGGTGATCTTAGCCGGCGATAATGCGCGCTGAATGTACAACTGCAAATTATTGGTGTAGTTTATAACATCAATATTTTCGTTTTTCAATTCACGTACAATACCATGGATCCGTGATCCTTTCATGCCCACACAGGCGCCAACCGGATCAATACGATCATCGTATGATTCAACCGCTACCTTAGCCCTTTCGCCCGGTTCACGTACAATTTTTTTAATGGTGATCAGCCCGTCGAAAATTTCAGGAACTTCCTGCTCAAACAAGCGCTGTAAAAACTCAGGTGCTGTGCGCGATATAATGATCTTGGGGTTGCTGTTCAGCATATCTACCTTATCAACAACAGCTTTAACGCTATCGCCCTTTTTAAAGTAGTCGGCCGGGATCTGCTCTGATTTTGGAAGCAATAGCTCATTGCCTTCATCATCAAGCACCAAAGTTTCTTTTTTCCAAACCTGGTAAACCTCGCCGGTAACAATTTCGCCCACGCGGTCTTTATATTTTTTAAAGATCTCGTCTTTCTCCAGTTCTAAAATTTTAGAAACCAGCGTTTGCCGTGCTGCTAATATAGCACGGCGGCCAAAGCTTTCCAGTGTGATCTGTTCGATATGCTCGTCACCAACCTCAAGGGTTGGATCAAGTGTTTTCGCCTCTTTCAGTTCAATTTCCAGGTCATCATCCTCGCTAAAGCCATCTTCCATAACCTTACGGGTACGCCAGATCTCCAAGTCACCGTTATCTGTATTAACAATTACGTCGCAATTTTCGTCGGTGCCATATTTTTTCCTGATCATGCTTCTGAAAACGTCTTCCAGCACGCTCATCATCGTTGGGCGATCGATGTTTTTGAAATCTTTAAATTCCTGAAAAGAATCAATTAAATTAATATTGCTCATTTTCCTACTTGAATGATATTAAAACTTTTGTTTCTGTTATTTTATCAATTGGGATCACGCTCTCAACAGTCTCGGCCTTTTTCCCTTTTTCTTTTATTATTTCTTCTACTATAATGGCATCTTCCGTAATACCCGTAAGCTTGCCTTCGCGTTTGGCGCCATCCGCCATTTTAATAGCTAATGAGCGGCCAATGTTTTTTGCATACTGCCTGGCAGATGTTAGCGGCGTATCAATCCCCGGCGATGAAACCTCCAGGTTATAAGCAGTTTCTATTACATTTTCCTCTTCCAGATGGAAGCCTACATGCCTGCTTATGGCCACACAATCATCAATGCCTATCCCGTTATCGCCATCAACCAATATCATCAGCTTCCCGTTACTGTGCATTTTTATATCCACTAAAAACAGGTTTGGCTTATCGGCTATTTTCTCTTCTACCAGTTCCTTTACTCTTTTTTCAATATTCACTATCTCTCAAATAATTTGATTGATAAAATAAAAGAGGGGACAAACGCCCCCTCTTTTTTAATTCAGATGCAAATGTAATAATTTTTATTCAAATTTTCAAGTGTATTTTTAGTTGATCGAGTTAGATTAGGTTGATTAAGTGAGTGGTTGAGGCTTTTTTAACAACTTAAGCAACTAAATCTAACCTAATCAACCCCTCATAACTTAATCAATAAATCACTATAACTTGTTTTACCTAGTCTTTTTTTTCCTTTAATATAATCCCATATGTTTTCGCCTTTAAACTGGTAGTAGCGCATAAAGTAGGTTTGCCCTTTTACAAAAGCGGTGTCGGGTGTAAATATTACCGCACTATCCTTCAGGGTATAGCGGCCATGTTGTACAGGCTGGTAGTTTTTCAGATCCGTATCGGCAGGCAGGCGGTAAACCGGCAAAAGGCTTTCCCAGATACCGGGTATTGAATCGCGACTTATTTCGCTGATGATTGCGTAATCAATTCCCTTAAATTTTACTGAACGATTGCTGTCAGCAAGGCTGATATGTACAATAGGCGCTTTTGGCTTTGATGTGCAGGCAAAGCAAAACAGCAGTAAAACCCATGCAGATTTTTTCATGGTTAAATATCGGGAAAATTGTCTGGATTTTCCATTGCCTGGCCTGTTCCTTATATGATAGCCTGCTGTGAGGACGCAATATAATAGCTGGCTGCGGGGACACAATATAATAGCTGGCTGTGGGGACACAGCCAGCGGGGTGGGATTATTTGAATTGCCAGAAACTCTGATTCAGACAATCTTACTTTGATACTACACCAAACTTTTTATTCCGGGTATCGAGCACCAGGATGGTATTCAAAAATAATTTGTTCCCGGTCATCCCCCCAATCCCCATCTTCATCATTTGCTGGATCTGCGTATCACTTGCGCCCTCTATATAAGTAGCGAATTTAATGGGCAGCTTATGCGAGGCAAGAATCAAGCTGTCAGCAGTGGCAACTGTATTGGCAGTAAGGGTTTTACCCCATGATTTTACAGGATAGGATACCGGGGATGTATTTGGCATAGCAAGCGCATTGCAAATTTCCTTACTTGTTAGCAGCTCAAAGGCGCTGGAGCCTGTATCAAAATACAGCAGCGATTGCTTACCACGGATAAGCGCCGGCAACAGGATGCTGCCTTGTATGTACATAAAGGGGGATAGCGGAACCCGGCTTTTTAGCATGCCGGGAATTTCATTGCTTATCATAAGCTGTTTTCCCGGGTAATCTATAATTGCGGTTTTATTATCAATAAGATCAACCCCTAGTGTGCCTATAACCGTTATGCCTTTGCTATCCCGGCTTATGGCGGTATCTCCAAAATCTTTTAAGCCGATCTCTTTAGCTAATACTTTTTGATTGCCTAACAGAAACACCATATCGTGTACCTTTGACGAGGTATCTATAACAGGCACGCTATTAAAATATTTTGCCCGGATGGCTCTTAGCGTGTTTTTATAAAAAAGTGAATGCGGTGCCCCCAGATCAAACTGCATATAAAGCTGTTTTGGGCAACCCGGAAGACGAACCGGGATAAGCAGGGCCGAATATGGCTCCCATTTTGCATTAACGGTATCGCCAAGCCAGGTAAATTTAACCTTATACTCCTGAGTTGGCAGTTGCAATTGACTGGTTGAATGGGCATTTTGGGCGTTGGTATTTGTGAAATAAAAAACCAAGAAGATAATAATGCCGGAAAATATTTTTCTTTTAAGGATGGTTGATTGATGCATGATGTAAATAATTTGAGTCAAAAGTAGGCTCGGTTTCCGGGAATTCTGACCGACATTTACACGACGTTTACACGCTAATTAAGGGAAAGCGTTTGAACTCTCCTTAAGTTGAAGATAATGATGATTGCATTTGCCACGTACATAATAAAAAAAGGAAGCAGGTAACTGATAAAGCGCGGGTTTGAGAGATAAACTTGAAGAAGAAAATTAATCAGCAGCACCAGCAGGAAAAACAGCATGGTGGCAATGATCCAGTAAATCTGTGTCCGGATCACTTTTCTTGCAAATTGCCGTGCGACTGCATTTTGCTCCTTCCTGTTTTTTAATAACCATGAGGGGATTAAAAAGTGGATATAAGGCAATAGCAGGTATGAAAAACAGGAAACACACAGCAGTATTAAAAAATGTTTGGTTTCCTCCCTATCATCATCAGCAGGTTCCAGGGAAAGTTCTTCAAACGACAGATCCAAAGCTTCAGCTACCGCTTTAAGGGTATATTTGCGGGGAGAGCTTTCGCCACTTTCAATTCTTTGGATGGTTCGGACACTAACTTTCATCAAACCGGCCAGTTCTTCCTGTGTAATTCCTTTTTTATTTCGCGCGGCGAAAATTTTTTGGCTAAGTGTCATCTATTTAATAAACATAACAAATGCGCCTGTATTTTACAACAGAACGCATTAAAAGATTGAACGGAAATTTACTATTACTCGCTCCGTAAACTTTTCACCGGGTTTGCCAGTGCGGATTTTACGGCTTTATAACCTACAGTGGCCCAGCCTATTAATAACGAGGTTGCAATAGCTGCCACAAAAACCCATACGTCAGGCGAAATACGATAGGCGAACGTTTGCAGCCATCCGTTCATCAGGTACCAGGCGGCGGGCGCTCCAATTACAAATGCCAGCGCAATAAGTGCTATAAATTCTTTTGAAAACAAATACACAATGCTTCCTATAGACGCACCTAAAACTTTTCGTATGCCCACCTCCCTGGTACGCTGTACCGCCATAAACGAAACCAGGCCGTACAAGCCAAGACAGGAAATAAAAATAGCAATGAGCGCAAATATTTTGTAGATCTGCTCCATCTGGTTTTCCTGCTTATAAAATTTGGCAATGCTATCATCAACAAAAAAGCCCGTGTAGGCATATTCAGGGTAGCTGTTTTTCCAAAGGTTTTGTACTGCAGCCACCGTCTTTGTCAGCTTTTGGCCTTCAATTTTTACCGCTATTTGCTGTTCCGATTGTTTGGTTGGGTATATGACGAGGGGTTTAATTTCCTCATGCATCGAATTGGTCTTAAAATCGGCTACCACGCCAACTATTGGCAGGTTTGCGTAACTATCAAAGGTGATGGTTTTGCCCAAAACATCGTCCGCGCGTTTAAAGCCGAGTTTGTGTACAAAGGTTTCATTAACTACCAACTGGCGGGCGGTGTCGCTCGGTTCGTAGCCTTTGCCCGCTATAATCCTGAGGCCGAAGGTTTTAAAGTAATCGGCATCGGCTACTTTCAAAAAAGCATCGAAGCCGGGATCTTTTACTGAATGATTGAAAAAAAAGTTGGATGAATTGTTATGGGCTGACGATGGTACATCAGATGAAAAGCTCGCAGCTTTTACACCCGGTAATGTAAGTATCTGTTGTTTAAAACTGTTCAGGCGTGATAAACCGATGCTATCGGCAGGACATGGTATTGCCAGTATTGCTTCTTTATTAAAGCCAAGGTCGGCGTTGTTTACAAAATCCATTTGTTTAACGGCTATAGCCGTTCCAATAATCAACAACTGCGAGATGGCAAACTGGGTAACTACCAGCACACGCCTAAGCGATATACCACCGGCAGCTGTGGAATTGATTTTATTCTTCAATGCCTGGATTGGTTTGAACCCTGCTACGATGAGTGCCGGGTACACCCCGGAAAGCAGCACTACTGTGCATATTACGCAAGCCAGGCAAAGCAATACGCCCGGATTGAACAAGCCTATGGTATCAGGCACGCTGGCGATGCTTTTGAGTAATGGCAAAGCCAGTTCGGCCACACCTACCGCAAGCCAGGCCGAAAACAGAACGATAATGATCGTTTCGCACATCACCAGGCCTATCAATTGCCCGCGGGTACTGCCCAGCACTTTGCGGATGCCTACCTCTTTAGACCGGCCGACAGATTGCGCTGTTGAAAGATTGATGAAATTGATGGATGCCATAATGATGATGAGTACAGCGATAAGCGATAGGGTGCGCAGGGTGGCCCTGTTGGTTATATGATCACCCAGTGTATCGTTATAACGAGTATCAAAATGGAGCTCCGATAAGGGTTGTGCTATCGCATATCTTTTTTTGGCAGTGCGTTTATTGTTATCAAATTGTTTTTCGGAAAAGCTGAGCATTTGCCTGGTGATGGTGCTTTGCGATATATTTGCAGCAAATTTTATATATACCTGGCAGTCGCTGCTGGTTTCGTCCCAAGTGTACGAATATCTATAGGTTTTCGCGTTTTGTTTCCAGGTGATATATGAAACCAACACCTTTAACGGAAGGTCAGTATTTGCAGGTACATCCTGTATCACACCTGCCACCTTTAACGTCAGCAGGTTGTCCATCCGGAGTGATTTTCCCATGGCAGATTGCCAATCGCCAAAATATTTAACAGCACTGCTTTTATCTATCACCACCATATTGGGATTCTTTAAAGCCGATGGACTACCGACGAGCCACGTTGCTGAAAAAATATCGAAAAGCTGGGGTTCGGCAAACATAATGCCGGTGTTTTCTACAAATTTTTTATCGCTGGCCGGGTTGCCGTTGGCAGCCGGCGCTACAATCTGACTGCCATAAATGGCATTGATACCTGCAACAGTAGCTTGCGGGAAATAAAGACGAAAGGCATCGACAGCCGGTGTTGATATTCCCGCACTGTACCTGATGTTGCCTTCCCGGTCTTTTTTTGTAACAATGCGGTATGTGCTTTTATAACCCGGCTGATAGGTATCAAAGCTAAGTTCATACTGAACAACTACAAATATAAGCAGGCAGGCTGCAATCCCGACAGTCAGCCCGGCCATATTAATGGCAGAATAGCTTTGATGGCGAACGATATTCCGCCAAGCGATTTTAAAATAGTTTTTAAACATATAGTTGCCGTTTAATTTGTCATGAGACCACTTAGGAGGGGTTTCACGATGCAAAATTAACGGCGCAAATTGGGAATGGCCTCCCAAGTTATAAGATGGGTACTCTTTTTTTAGGTCATTTTTATATTCCAGTGGACTTTTCCCGGTCATCTGCTTAAAAATGCGGTTAAAGGTGCTTTGAGAGTTGAATCCCGATTCAAACGCAATACCCAGCAGGGTGATATGGTCATAAGCAGGGTCCTGCATTTTTCGGATTAGGTCCGCAACGCGGTGTTCATTAATGAAATCATTGAAGCTTTTTTTGAGCGCTGTATTGATAATCCGGGATAATTCATGGGGCGTCAGCTCAAGCTTATCAGCCAGCGAGTTTAAACTAAGTTCCGGGTCCTGGTAATAAAGGCCGGCTTTCACGGCTTTTTTAAGCAATGTGCCTTTTTGCTTCAAACCCGCAGGAAGCTGCGGCTTTAAAAATGAAGGGGCGTCGGCCACCACGCCAGCCTCTTGTCGCAAAAAAGCTACAGCCGCCATCCAAATAGTTATTACTGCTAAAAGGAGATACAAAGGATAGTAAGCATGTATACTTAATTGGTAATGGTAATAAAAATAATCCAGGGCTGTAAAAGGGATCCACAATAGCCATAACAAACCGAAACCCGTCAGTAAGCGATGCAACCAGCGCAACTGGTACCGGAACCTATCACTCACATCATTAAATTTGAGCCGTTGATAAAAGCGTTCTATCAGCCTGAAAGACCAATATAAATAGGTGGCGACCGAGATAAATGCCAGTAGCTGTAATATCGGGTTCATTTGCTGAAAGGTCAGCGTATCATAAGTAGCAGCGCCTGTACTCATACTCTCTTTAATCTCCAATATCAGGATGCCTTGTTGCAATAACAATGGGCTGAAATGCAGCAGATCTTTCCAGCGGAGTTTATATTCGGGCCAGGTTATTTTAAGCACATAAAAACAGATCAGCGGGCCAAGTGTCAGCGAAAATTGCAGCGGCAGCCAGCTCCAACGGGGAAAGTAGGTCCCCAGCCGGATGTCAATACCCAGTACCCAGGCCATCCACAAAACGATGGTTGCCAGTGCCAGGCCAAGAAACCTGTTTGCGGCCCGGTTGATCTTTTTGGTGAACCATAACTGCAGCGAAAAAGTCAGCCCAATAAATATCGTCCCCAGGAAGGCGAGGTCATAGGGGGTGATATGGAAAGTATATGAATTCAAGTAAATTAACTACCTCAATCTTTGTTTCAAATTGCTAACATATTGATAAATTTACATGATATTTGATATATATTGTTATAAAACCAAACATTAGGCTGTTCGGTTTTGAATTGAAAGAAGGAAAAATTCACGTGAGCCGATTGTTACCAACTCGCAACTGCCAATTCACCTCATTCGCTCCTCAAACTCTTTACGGGGTTTGCTATAGCTGCTTTAATGGCCTGAAAACTTACTGTTAGCAAAGTTATAACCATAGCGCCAACGCCTGCTCCGGCAAAGATCCACCAGGAAAGGCCTGTACGGTACTGGTATTTTTGCAGCCAGTTATACATAAAGTAAAACGCTATGGGCGTTGCAATTACAAATGAGGCGATTACCAGCATCACAAAATCTTTTGACAGCATGCCCCATAGGTTTAATACCGATGCGCCCAAAATTTTTCGTACGCCAATTTCTTTTGTGCGTTGCTCAGCCACAAAGGATGCCAATCCGAATAAACCCAGGCAACTGATCAGGATAGCCAGCCCGGCAAAAAAGCCCGACAGTTTCCCTACCCTTTCCTCAGCAGCAAATTTGGCCGCATATACCTCATCCACAAAATTATATTCAAAAGGGACCGAAGGGATAAGATTTTTAAATACCGATGCTATTTTTGGAAGCGCATTGGTCGTGCTTACATTTGGATTGATCTTTACAAACATCCAGTTTTTTGAATCGTCAGGCGATAAAAAGAAGATGGTAGGGTAGGCCGGTTCGAAGGGAGAATCCATGACCATATCTTTTATCACCCCTAAAATTTTAAAGTTTTTTATCTTGTACCTATCCCATTTAATGGTTTGCCCAACCGGGTTTTTGAGGTTCATGTATTTTACGGCCGCCTCGTTTATCACAAATCCGGTTGAATCAATAAGTTCTTTTGAAAAATCCCGGCCATCTAAAAATTTCCAGCCGATGGTTTTTCCATAATCATAGCTAACAGACAGGGTACCGAACTGGTCCCTGAATGCAGGATCTTTACCTGCCCATGTGAAACCGCCATTCCCCGAATCTATCCCTGTAACAGCACTTGCCGATTCGGCAACATTGACAACTGCGCCAGAACCCTTTAACTCGTTTTCAAGCAGCCCCTGTAATTTATTATCGGGAGATGATACAGGGATAGCAAGCAAGCCATCGCGGGTATAGCCCACCGGCCTGTCTTTAGCAAACTGGATCTGTCTATATACTATTATGGTGCCAATTATTAACGTTATTGAAACGGTAAATTGCAGGGTAACCAATACCTTGCGCGGAACCGCAGCAAACCTGCCGGCCTTGAAAGTGCCTTTTAACACTTTAACCGGATTGAATGATGATAAATAAAGTGCCGGGTAGCTGCCTGCTATCAATCCGGTAAAAAATGTAAATACTATGCCACTTATCCAAAATAGCGGGTTAGCCCAAAGGATTCCCAACATTTTACCGGTAACGCTGTTAAACCATGGCAAAATAAGCAACACCAGTAAAATAGCCAGTATAAAAGAAAATGTGGTTACCAGTAACGATTCAGAAAAGAACTGGAAGATCAATTGCCCGCGTACAGAGCCAACAGCTTTGCGGATCCCTACTTCTTTAGCGCGCTTTTCGGAGCGGGCCGTGCTCAGGTTCATGAAATTAATACAAGCCAGCAGTAATACAAAAATACCTATTATGCCATAAAACCAAACGGATCGTAACTCTTCGCTTTCCCGGCTCTCGCCGCCGGGGCCAAACTGCGAATATAAGTGCCATTTGCTCATAGGGTGCAAAAAAACAGATGGCTTGGCAGCTGCTTCCTCCGGCCCCACATGCGGCGTTTTAAGATCTTTTATTTTGGCCGAAACCTTATCAAAATCAGCATTGGGCGCCAGCTGAATAAAAATATTAACCCAAACGTTGTTCCAATCGTAACGCTTATTAGCAACCCAACTGTTTGATGCGGTAAAAAGATCCCAGGTCGAAAAAAAAGTAAGGTCATATAAACTGGTATTGCGCGGAAAATCTTCGAATACACCGGTAACCTTTACGCCTGCATTATTATCCATCTTTACCACTTTATCCATTGCATCGGCATCGCCGAAAAGCTTTTTTGCCAATGATTCGCTGATCAAAACAGAGTTGATATCCTTTAACCCCGTGCGATTGCCTCTCAGCATTTTCAGACTGAATATTTCTGTAGCTTCGGGCTGTATAAACTTGCCATTTTGCTTAAGTTTTTTATCGCCCCATCCAATAATATGGCCTTCTGTCTGGCTTGATAATACTACGAATTTAAAATCCTGCTGATATGATGCGCGTAAAGCAGTACCCAGGGGCATTGACTGCGAGGTACGTGCACCGTCTGCCAATTTCCACTTGGTCATCACCTGGGCAACGCGGTTGTAATTTTGAAAATACTTATTAAATGACAGCTCATCATGGATCCATAAGCCAATCAATATGGCTACAGCCATGCCAACGGCCAGGCCGCCAATATTTATAAAAGACGAAACGCCATTTTTAACGAGGTTACGCCAGGCAATTTTAAGATTATTTTTAAGCATGATAAGCAATATTGAAGTTTATGGTCCGGTTAATTATGCTATGTGACGCAATCACCAGGCACCAGGTTGCACCTTATTTAATTTTAATGGCAAATATTTTGAATAAAAAATGCGCTCCGGATCTCATCCTGAAACGCACCATATAATGATTCAAACTAAATCCCGGGCCTCATGTACTGACCTAAGATCTTTAAAACAGGAGAATCAATTACTGCTAACTGCCTACTGTCAACCGCCTACTCCGACCGCAGGCTCTTCACCGGGTTGGCTATTGCTGCTTTTATTGCCTGGAAACTTATTGTTGCAAGTGCAATAACTATTGAAGCAAGTCCGCCTGCAACAAATAACCACCAACTGATATTGATGCGATAAACATATGCCTGCAACCATTGGTGCATGTAATACCAGGCTATGGGTGTAGCAATGGCAAAGGCAATTGCAATGAGTATGATAAATTCTTTTGAAAACAAATAAACGATATTGCCTGCCGTAGCGCCAAGTACTTTACGAATGCCAACTTCTTTTATCCGCTGCACTGCCATGAATGAGGCTAAACCATACAACCCAAGGCAGCTAAGGAATATGGCGATTGCTGCAAAAATTTTATACAAAGCCGCTAACTGATTTTCCTGTTTGTAAAAACTTGCAATTTTATCATCAAGAAACTTGTATTCATAAACAAAATCGGGGAATGTTTTGTCAAATACTTTTTTGACCGATTGCATTGTCGAAGAAATGTTTTTAGTTGCAAGTTTTATCCCTACCTGGTTGTACATGGCGACGTCAGTGGTGATGAGTAATGGTGCAAGATCATTGCGGAAAGACCGGTCATTAAAATCCTTCATTACACCAACAACGGTTCCTTTTATCTGATCATGCCAGGTGGTCATGGGCTTGTTCAATATATCTTTAGGGTTTTTTAATCCCAAGCTTTTCACAAGGGATTCGTTCACTAAAAATTCTTTTGTGGTATCAGATGGCAGTAAATTTCTTCCCGCTATCAGTGGTAATTTATAAGTGGACACATACTCATTATCGGCGAATTTGGTAATAACCTGGAAGTCTGTTTGTTTTACTGCGTGATTATATTTGATGATGCTCCACAAATCAGTGCCATTTTCAACCGGTGTGTTGGAACTGTATGTTACCGCCTGCACACCGTTTACTGACAATAGCTGGTTCTTTAAATAACCCAGCCTGCTGATGCGGAGACTATCCACGCGGAAAGGAACATTGATGATGGCGTCTTTATCGAAGCCCAGCGGTTGGTTCATAAAATAATCCATTTGCTTTACAATGATGAGTGTCCCGATGATGAGCGCCTGTGCGATGATGAATTGAAATACGACCAATCCCCGCCTTAATGAAATTCCCTGGGTATTTGATGTGAGTTTGCTTTTTAGCGCATTAACAGGATTGAAACGTGATAGAACAATAGAAGGATAAAAACCGGCAAGCGCGGTTACAACAATAGTAACCGCCAGAAGAAATAAAATGATTGCAGAATTGTTGAAGATGTTGAATGCAAGCGAAAGCTCTAAAAGCCGACCCACAGAAGGCAATGCAAGCATTGTAAAAACGGACGCAAGCGTTACAGCGCTTATAACTATCAAAAATGTTTCGACAATAAACTGGGTTTGCAATTGGGATTTACTACTCCCCAAAACTTTTCTTACACCAACCTCTTTTGCACGATTGACAGCTTGCGCGGTGGAGAGGTTGACAAAATTTACACAGGCTATTAACAGGATGAATGCCGCGATGAGCCACAATACGTTGAGCAGTTGATGACTGATGGTTTTGTTGCTATAATCGCCAACCTGGGTGTCATAATGCACGGCGCCTAATGGCTGTATAATATGCCTGTCGGTATTGCCCGGCGATTCCACCTTGTGTGAGTAAGCTGTTAATTGCTGGTTGAAGTTGGCGGCAGAAGTGTTCGGCGGCAGTAAAATATAGCAACCAAAACCGCCTACATTTCCGTCCCAATCGGTGGATTTTGAAAGGTAATCCCCGGTAAAGCCCGTTCCATAGGACACAACAACTTTTAGCTGAAAATCTGAATTTGCCGGTATGCTTGCCAAAATGCCTGAAACTTTCAATACATCGACACCATGTTCGAACATATAGCCCCCCATTTGCAGTTTAATGGTTTTGCCTATAGCCGTTTTCCAGTCGCCGAAATATTTTTCTGCAATCTCTTTGGTAAGCAATACGTTGTTGGGATCTTTTAATGATTCATACGAACCTGCAAGTAAGGGGAAATCGAATATTTTAAAGAATGAGGGGTCCATGTAAAATACACCGTGCTGTTCTTTAAAATCTTTTTCTGTATTGCCTTTATTATCAACTATCAGCAACTGATCATCATGGCTGGCAAAGATGGGGGCTACCTGTTCTATTTGCGGAAAAGACGTTTTCAACCCTACAGGCATTGGAAAAGGAATAGCTGTCTTGTAAGAAATATTTCCTCCGTCTGCGTACTGAAATTCGGTCAGCATACGATAGGTACGATCCTTCTTTGAGTGGAAATTATCGAAGCTTGTTTGATATTGTATAATGATAAAGATCACCATACAAACGGCAATGCCAACAGCCAGGCCGGTAATATTAATAGCGGCATAACTTTTATTGCGTGTAAGATTACGCCATGCTATTTTGAAATAGTTTTTAAACATATAGTTGCGGGTTAATTTCTCGTGAGACCACCCGGGAGCGGTTTCACGATGCAATATTACCGGCGCAAATTGGGGATGGCTGCCCAACTTATAAGATGGGTGCTCTTTTTCCAGTTTATTTTTATATTGCAGCGGGCTTTTCCCTGTCATTTGCTTAAAAATGCGGTTAAAGGTGCTTTGGGAGTTAAAACCCGATTCATATGCAATGCCCAGCAGGGTGATATGGTCATAAGCAGGGTCCTGCATTTTCTGAACCACGTCCGCAACGCGGTATTCATTAATAAAATCGTTGAAAGTTTTCTTGAGCACAGTATTGAGTATCCGCGACAATTCATGGGTATGAAGGTCAACCTTTTCAGCAAGCGAACCCAGGCTTAATTCCGGATCCTGGTAATAGCGGTTTTCTTTGACGGATTTCTTCAACCAAATACCTTTTTGTCTCAACTCCGCCGGCGGTGATGGCTTTAAAAACGAATGCATATCTTCTGGCAGCCTGATTTCCGGTCTTGAAAATGCCCTGGCCGCCATCCATATAGTTATTACTCCTAAAAGAAAATACAAAGGGTAATAAAAATGTAGGCCTAATTCATAATAGTAGCCTGCTGCTATAAAGGGGATCCATAATAACCACACCACACCGAAACCCATAAGCAGGTTATGCAGCCAACGCAACTCGCGCCGGTACCGGTCGCCCCCGTTAAATTTTAACCGTTGGTAAAAGCACGTTATCAGCCTGTGAGACAGGCAAAGATAAATTACGACCGAAATAAACGCCAGCAGTTGCAATGCCGGGTTCAGTTGCCGAAAAGCGTGCGTTTCATAAGTAGCTGCACCGGTTTTTATACTATCCATAACCTCCAATACCTGCGCACCCAGCTCCAGCAACAACGGACTAAAATGCAGCAAATCCTTCAATCGGAATTTATATTCCGGCCGGGTAATTTTAAGCACATAAAAATAGATCAGTGGGCCAAGTGCCAGCGAAAATTGCAGCGGCAGCCGGCTCCAATTATTAATGTAGGTTGATAGTCCGGTGTCTATGCCCAAGATCCTGGCTATCCACAAAACAATGGTAACCATTGCCAGGGCCAAAAACCGGTTTGCTGCCCGGTTCGTCTTTTTGGTGAACCATAAAAGGAGGATAAAAGTGAGCGCGACAAATATTGTCGCGAAGAAAGCGAGATCGTAATTATTAATATGGAGGGTATACGTATTCAATTGAAATATTTAAACGCAATAGCTGTTCCAAACTTATAACTTATTGATAGTTAAAAAAGTATACAGAATAAAATAGGTGCGCTGTAACGGAAGCGGGCATTGGGGTGTGCGGTTTTGGGTTAAAAGTATTCGATTCTGAAGGACTACAAAGTGTTCCAGCGTTCCACTTTTGCACATGGAACGGGTGGAACGCTATGAAACGCGCTGATTATCAACTACTTTACCTTTAACCCATGGTCAACATGCTGACAATCAGGTAGAATAAATTACCGCTGTCCGTAGCTTCAGTGAAGAAACTGTAGTACTAATTGCTCCCATTCCTCATCCAAAGACAGGTCCGGGCGGGTTTGCCGTGCTTTGTTATACCAGTAATCAGCATTCCAACTGTCACCTTCCTTACGGTGCAGGTAGGCGTGTACCCACGCAGATGCTTTATCTTCAAGATGATCGACCTGTGCATGAGCTTTATGCCAATCGCCTTTGCCATCATACCAAAGGCTTTTTAACTGAGCTGAGAGCCCACTGTCGGGCTGTTCTGAACCTAATGATGCTTTAAATTCGGTTAGCGTTTTCATATGGGATGATTTTTTTCGAAAATAAGGATTAAAAAATATTTGTGCATGCCTTCTGCTATCTCATGTGGGTTCAATGGTTAAGAGGAAAGCTTAATAAATTTTAGGTCTAAGTTACGCGTTGCTAAACTTAGATCAGAGGGGGAAATGCTACCATAAATTTCGCACATTGGAGACTCAGTCTCCAGGCCTATTTTATTCGAAATCATAAACTACGAACAGCAGCGTTATTTGATTAATTTTTTGAGTGTCGGCAATAATTCGTCACCATTTATATTTTTTGCGATGATTATACCGTTTGGGTCTATGAGATAATTAGCCGGAATATCATAAACATAATATTTTACAGAAACATTATTACGCCAAAGTCCTAAATCTGATAGCTGGAACCAATTCAGACCATCTTGTTTGATAGCCCGAAGCCAGGGGGCTTTTTCACTATCGAGCGAGATCCCTAAAATCGAAAAATTACGGCTGCCGATCTGCTGCGAGGCTTTAACAATATTGGGGGTTTCGGCCCGGCATGGCACACACCACGACGCCCAAAAATCAATTAGCACGTATTTACCCTTAAAATCAGATAATTTTACCTGTTTACCACTGGTATCTGCCTGTGCAAAATCCGGCGCCTTACCACCAACAAACAGGCTATCGATTTTATACTTTAGCTCTTGCCCCCAAACGTTATGCGTGATATTTGCAGGCATGGCAGAAAATATGCGTTTAACTTGCGCCTCTGTAGTAGTTTGTTCCGGTTGATTGTAGGCGCTGTACAGTAAATAAGGGTTTAAATACGAGCCTGGATGTGTTTGGATCCAGGTTAAAGCTAACCGTTCGTATAGTTTGTCATCAAGTTCGGTAAGTTCGTCCCTTTTTTTGCTTTTTGCTGCTAAGGTATCTGCATTTGCTTTTTTATTCTTTGCATAGCTACTATAATCCCGGCTAACCTTTATGTATTCTAAATGAACAGGATCGTTTTTTACCTGGTTCTTAAACTGATCATATTCATCGGCCATTAAATTACCGGATATGGTTACGTTGGCCAACAGGGAATCTGAGAGCGTAACGTTAGCTATACCCGGCTGCAAATAAAGCTGCGTACGGTGTTTGCCAATAGTTAAAGAGTAAAATTCCCCGTTATTGTCTTTAAGTTTAAACTCAAACCGATTACTCTTAATATAGGCGCTATCCGTTTCTGATTTCCTGGCAGAAAATCGTCTCGGCATTACCCGCCTGATTATAATTTTAGTGCCATCCTTTATCAAAGGCGCATTACCATTTATAATCAAATTGTTTTGCGAACTCGCTATCCGGGGGATTGATAATAATAAAAGCAGTGTTATTAATTTCATCATTTGATCGCATCGTTAAAAAAAACCATAAACCATTAAAGCACAAATGCTTTAATGGTTTATAAGTAAAATACTAATACTGGCAACTTAATCGACTGGGGCAAAGGGAGGATGATGCACCCTGCCGGTTCAAGCGTCCCGCTTGAACCCAAACAAATGTAAGCGTCCCGCTTACAATAACTCTTTTGCAATGTCACAAAATATTCCGCACATTTATTACCATGCAACGCCTCAACCGGCGAGGTTTACTTCTTATGTATGTGGCGCTGGTTGGGATTAACATTACGTAAGAGACTCACTGAATTAATTATGTCCAGTGAGTCTCAAATTATTCCTTGAAAACGATGAAATATTTGATCTTTCTTTTATTGTTTGTTCCGCGGGTTGCATTTCCCCAACAAATTGAAACCGGAAGTTTTTGGCACGTTACGGTATCAGACGCCCTTACAGGGAAAAAAATACCCCGAGCCACAATGTCTATTAGTAATAAAAGGTAT
This sequence comes from Mucilaginibacter sp. OK098, assembly GCF_900142915.1. Lineage (GTDB taxonomy): Bacteria > Bacteroidota > Bacteroidia > Sphingobacteriales > Sphingobacteriaceae > Mucilaginibacter. The sequence continues at coordinate 265,761 of NZ_FRCM01000009.1, read as the reverse complement.
TTTATTGCCAATAGCAATGGACAAATTGCTATCGATAAAAAGTATCTAAACCTAAATGATACCTTAAAGGTATCATGTGTCGGGTATCAATTAAAAGCAGTTATCGTCGAAAAAAAATTTGCTTATCCGGACAGTATAAAATTGTCCGCCGTTAATATAGCGCTTAACGAGGTAGTTGTAAATTCTTCTAAGCGCCAATTGAAAATTGGCGACGTCAAAAAGGTTTATAGCAGCCACTTGCGTACAAATCCAAATTCAATATTCGCTCAATATATTCCTAATGACAAAGGAATTTCCGGAATTATTACGACAATTGAATACTTTGTTAACGACGAAAGCCGGGGAATTGAAAGGCCGTTTAAGGTTGGCCTTTACACAAAAAGCAAGGATAATGTGTTTCCGGATCAAAAATTACTAAATGATAGTGTTGTGATTTTTAATCCGAAGAAAAAAAAGAGAATAGTTGTTGATGTTTCTAAATACAATATCTCATTCCCAAAAGATGGCATAATGGCAGTTTTTGAAACGCTTTGTCCCGAAAGTTATGGAAGCGACCAATATTGGGAAAACGGACAGTTATATTCCAGGGTCCCGGGAATTGATATGGATCTAAAAAAAAAGGGGGATTTCTCAGCAGATCTTGAAAAGTTAAATAGAACTACGCCTTACGCTCTTGTAATGGATACAACTGCTGATGAAAGGTTCACTATAGAGGATGTGCATCAACATGCATTTATATATACTGATGGTAATAACTTTGCTATAGTAATAACTGTTGAACAATAACTATATACCGATAATCCCCGCCTGAACCGGCGGCGTGTTCTGCAATCACTATTCATTCCTCAACCCCTTCACCGGATTTGCCCTCGCTGACCTCATCGTCCTAAAACTAATAGTTGCCAATGCTATTAACAAAGCCCCTGCACCTGCCAGTATAAATATCCAAAAGCTCAAATTGGTATGATAGGCAAAATTCTGCAGCCACTTGTGTATAAAGAACCAGGCGATGGGCGAGGATATCAGCAATGAAATTGCTATCAACACAACCACTTCCCTATTCAGCATGGTTAATATATTGGTTATGCTGGCGCCAAGCACTTTCCTGATACTGATCTCTTTGGTCCTTCTTTCGGTAGTAAACATTGCCAACCCAAACAAACCCATGCACGAAATAAAGATAGTGATGAGCGTTGCTGTCCGCATAAGCCATGCTGTTTGTTGCTCACTTTCATAAAGCTTTGCAAGCGAATCGCCCAGAAAGGCATAATCAAAGGCTTCCTGGGGGTAAAGTTTTTTCCATTCCTTTGCGATGTGGCTTACCAGTAACGGCATATCGCCTTTCTGGAATTCAGCAGGAGTTAGCTTTAAAGCAATAGTCTTTTGTACGTCAGGGTTATTGGATATTGTGCACGGCAAAATTTGATGGTAAAATGATTCTTCGTAAAAATCAGCTACCACGCCCACTATAGGATAGGCTTTATCCCGCGCGGTATTCGCTAAAAGCCTGCCAATGGCCTGTTGCGGATCGCTAAACCCCATCGCCTTTGCCGCGGTTACGTTTATAAGGTATTCGGTTACGCTGTCGGTATGAAGCAAATTACGACCGGCAACTATTTTTATGTGGTAAAATGGCACAAAATCGGCATTGCCAGAATAGGCGTAAGACTCGATAGATTGCTTATTACTCCCCTTTAATTGTATTGCGTCTATCAGGTGGCTAATGCTTATCGGCGGGGTAACCTCTGTTATCACCTGTTCAATGCCGGGCAATCGTTTTATGTTTTCGGCAAGCACTTTCACTTTCCCAGGTTGTTCGCGAAACAGGGTTCTTAACGTGATGATATTGCTTGTTTTAACGCCCAGGTCAATGTTTTGCATATAGTTAACCTGCTTCTCAACTACTATAGTGCCGATAATGAAAATGAGCGATATGGTAAACTGGAAAACAATGAGGCTTTTACGCAGGTAGCCTTTATTGCCCGTTTTGTCACTCGTCCCGCCCTTCAGGCTGGCTACAGCCTTAAATGCCGATAACACCCTTGCAGGATAAAAACCAGCAAGCAGCGTAGTAAAAATTGCAATGCAGCCCAAAAACATCCAAGTGGTATAATCTGTAAAACTGAACTTTACGCCCGCCGGGATGTATGCGGTAAACAAATTGAGCAAAGGCTGCACGGCAATAACGGCTATGCCAATTGCCAGCAATGCCAGCGTGAAGGTTTCAATTAAAAATTGGATGAGTATGCCGCCCCGCCCGCTGCCCAGCACCTTGAGTATGCCTATATCCTTAGTGCGTTGTATGGATTGCGCAGTAGATAGATTAATGAAATTAATGGCTGCGATAAATAATATAAATAAGGCCACTGCCGAAAGAATATACAGCACCCTTAAATCGGCTTTATTGCCCCTGCCACCATATTCTTTGTGAAAATGAATACCGGTTAATGGTTGTAACCGGGCGTGCGTTCTCGGATTAGGGAGGGTATTGATATATTTTTTTATAAATGCCGGAAATTGGGCATCTATTTGTGAGGGATTCACGCCTGCCGGTAACTTTACCAGCACCTGGCTATCGCCATCAATTACATGCGGGTTATCCAATGAGATCCGGTGTCTTAAAAAACTGGTTTTAATGGTGCTGTAGGAAATAAAATCGGAAAAATTAAAATCGGAATTTTTATTCCAGTCTTGCAGGATCCCGGTCACTGTTACCGTAAGCGAATCGTCGTAGATGATTGTTCTGCCTATCATTTGGTCGGGCGGAAGGTTGCCGAAATAGGTTTGGGCACGGCTTTGTGTAAGCACTACCGTCATGGGGTTAGCGAGCGAGTTATTTTTATTGCCGCTTAGCCAGGTATATGGCAATATGTCGAAATAATCGGGCTGAGCAATTACTGCTGTTGTCTTATCGAATGTATTAACCGCTTTGTCGCCCGCTTTTATCGTCACTTTTGGCGTATATGGGTGAAAAGCTGCCACCGTTTCCAGCCCGGAAATATCATTGCGCATCGCATCGGGCATAGTGCCCGGGACCGAGTTCCAATGCGCAAGGGTGGCGTCAGGACCCCAGTTAGAACTTAGATCGACACAATAAATGCGTTCCTTATCGGGATGAAAAGCATCAAAGCTGAACTCAAAACTGGCTACCAGGTAAATAACCAGGCATCCGCAGATCCCCAGCGCAAGCCCTAATACATTAATGGCAGAATAGGTTTTGTGGCGTGCAATGTGGCGCCAGGCGTTTCTTAAATAATTTTTGAACATATAACTGCGGTTTAATTTCTCAGCATACCACTTCGGGATGGTTTGTTGGTTCGAAATTACCGTTGCCAATTGGGGATGTTGTCCTAAGTTATAAAATGGGAGTTCTTTTTTCAGATCAGCCTTATATTCCGCCGGGCTTTTACCTGCCTTTTCCTTAAAAATTCGGTGAAAGGCACTTTTAGAGTTGAAGCCGGAATCATAGGCGATGCCCATCAGCGTGATATGGTCGTAGGCGGGGTCCTGCATTTTCCTGATCACGTCGGCAACGCGATATTCATTAATAAAATCGTTAAAGCTTTTTTTGAGCGCTGTATTGATGATCCGGGATAATTCATGGGAGGTGAGGTCAAGCTTTTCAGCCAGTGAAACTAAACTCAGTTCCGGGTCTTCATAATAGCAGTTGGTTTTAACGATTTTTTTCAGCCAGATACCTTTTTGCTTCATCTCAGCAGGAAGCGGTGGCTTTAAAAACGGAGCAGCTTCTACAGGCACGCCAGTCCCCTGTCTTAAAAAAGCTGCGACCGCCATCCCTATAGTCACTACCGCTAAAAAAAGATATAAAGGATAATAAGCATATGTGTCTAACTGGTTATGGTAATAAAAGTAATCTACAGCCTTGAAGGGTATCCACAATAGCCATAATAGGTCGAAACCAATAAGTGAATTATGCAGCCACTGCAATTCGTGCAGGTACCGGTCGCCCTGGTTAAATTTCAGACCCCGGTAAAAGCGTTTTATCAGCCTGTGAGATGCGTACAGGTAGGTACCGACCGAAATAAAAGCCAGCAAGTGTAATATAGGGTTCAGTTGATGAAAGGCCTGCGTTTCATAAGTAGCTGCACCGGTTTTTATACTATCCCCAATTGCCAATGCCTGCGCCCCAAATTCCAGCAGCAACGGACTAAAATGCAACAGATCTTTCCAGCGGAGTTTATATTCGGGCCTGGTTATTTGAAGCACATAAAAATAGATCAGCGGGCCAAGTATCAGCGAAAATTGCAGCGGCAGCCAACTCCAATTAGTAATGTAAGTTGACAGCCCTATGTCGATGCCCAGTATCCTGGCTATCCATAAAACGATGGTTATCAGCGCCAGGGCTAATAAACGGTTTGCTGCCTGGTTGGTTTTTTGGGTGAACCATAAAAAAAAGGCAGTAGTGAGTCCGGTAAAGATTATCCCCAAAAAGGTCAGGTCGTAAAGGGTAATATGGAATGTATATGTATTCAATTCAAATATTTAAACGCAATAGCCATTCCAAACTTACAACTTATTGATATATAAAAAATTACATAGAATAAAAAAGGCTCGCCGTATCAAAACCGAACATTGAGCCGTTCGGTTTTGGACTATTAGGAGGCGGGCATCTACACTAAAGCAAAAAAGCCGCCCTACCTTCGTAAAGCGGCTTCATATCCTGTAGGGGAAGCTTTTCGAACCCCCTTTTTACACTAACCATTTCATAATCAATCATTCATCCCTCAACCCCGTTACCGGATTCGCCATTGCTGATCTCATCGTCCGGAAACTAATAGTCAAAAGTGCTATCAACATGGCCCCTGCGCCTGCCAGTATAAATATCCAAAAGCTCAGGTTGGTATGATAAGCAAAATTCTGCAGCCATTTATGAATAAAAAACCACGCTATAGGCGATGAAATCAGCAGCGAAATAGCTATCAGCACAACCACTTCCTTATTAAGCATGGTTAATATATTGGTTACACTCGCACCCAGCACTTTCCGGATGCTGATCTCTTTTGTCCGCCTTTCGGTAGTAAACATCGCCAAACCGAACAAACCCATGCACGAAATAAAGATGGTTATAAGCGTTGCCGTTCTCATAAGCCACTGTGTTTGCTGATCACTCTCATATAACCGGGCAATGGAATCGCCAAGGAAAGAATAGTCAAAGGGCTCTTCAGGATAAATTTTTTTCCATTCCTTCGCTATTCCGTTTACCAGTTTTGGTATATCACCTTTTTGAAATTCGGCAGGAGTTAACTTTAGCGCTATGCCTTTTTGAATTTGGGGGTCATTGGCAATAACTACCGGCATAATTTGCTGATGGAACGAATTCTCGTAAAAATCGGCTACCACACCGGCTATGGGATAAGCTTTATTCTGACCACCAAATAACAAAAGTTTACCAATGGCCTTTTCAGGATTATTAAATCCCAGCGCCCTTACCGCGGTTTCATTTAGCAGGTACTCCCTTGCACTGTCGCTGTGAAGCAAATTGCGGCCTGCAACTATTTTCATATTGTAAAATGGCACAAAGTCTTCATTGCCCGAATGTATAGAAGCATTGATAAAGTCGTTGTTCCTTCCCTGTAATTTGATCCCATTCCCATTATGCGCAAAGCCCATCGGCGGGAAAGCCTCCGTTATAACCTGGTCGACCCCGGGTAATTGTTTCACCTTTTGGGCAAGCACCTTCATTTTTCCCGTTTGATCATTCCACAAGCTTCGCAGGGTGATAATGTTACTGGTTTTAAAACCCAGTTCCTGGTTTTGCATGTAGCTGATCTGCCTGCCGATCCCAATGGTGCCGATAATGAAAATAAGGGATATGGTAAACTGGAAAACGATAAGGCTTTTACGCAGGTAACCTTTATTACCCATTTTTTCATTTATTTCGCCTTTAAGGCTGGCCACAGGCTTAAATACCGATAACTGTCTTGCGGGATAGAGCCCTGCCAGTAATGTGGTAAAAACTGCAACGCAGATAAGGAATATCCATGTGGTGTATTTCGTAAAATCGAATTTTACGCCGCGCGGGATATATGCAGCAAATAAATTCAACACAGGCTTTACAGCAATAACGGCTATTGCCACCGCAAGCAAGGCCAAAGTAAACGTTTCCGTCAAAAACTGGAAAAGGATAGCGCTTTTTCCGCTGCCCAGCACCTTTCGTATACCTATTTCTTTAGTCCTTTGTATGGATTGTGCAGTTGATAAATTAATAAAATTAACAGCCGCAATAAATAATATGAATATGGCTACTGCCGACAATATATACAATATTCTCAGGTCGGCCTTCCTTCCTTCACCACCATATTCCCGGTGAAAATGAATGCCGGTAAATGGCTGAAGCTGTATGTGTAGTTTGGTGTGCGGATCGGGGTCGATGTATTTTTTGATGAATGACGGGAATTGCTTGTCTATTTGTGCTGGATTAATGCTCACCGGTAATTTCACCAGTTCCTGGCTGCCATGACTCACTATTTGCCAGTTATCCAATGCGATCTGGTGTTTTAGAAAACTACTGTTAATGGTGCTGAATGAAATAAAATCGGAAAAGTTGAAATCGGAGTTTTTATTCCAGTCTTTCAAGATCCCTGTTACGGTTACTGTGAGCGAATCATCGTAAGTGATAGTTTTCCCTATCATTTCATCAGGCTGCAGGTCACCGAAATAGGTTTTCGCGCGGCTTTGGGTGAGCACTACGGTCATGGGGTTATTGAGCGATGTTTTTTTACTGCCGCTTAACCAGGTGTAGGGTAATATGTCAAAATAACTCGCGTCAGCAATTATCCCTTCTGTCCAGTCGAATGCCTTAATGACTTTGCCGCCCTCCTTAATCTTCACTTTTGGATTATAAAGCTGAAAAGCCGCTACTTTCTCAAGGCCCGACATTTCGTTCCGCATAGCATCAGGCATTGGTGCTGGCACCGAATTCCAATGAGCTTGGTCCGGGTCCGGATTGCCTGCTACGCTTGCATCTATGCAATAAATGCGTTCCTTATCGGGATGAAAGGTGTCGAAGCTGAACTCGAAACTTGTTATCAGGTAAATAACCAGGCACCCGCAAATACCCAGCGCAAGCCCCATAACATTAATAGCGGTATACATTTTATGGCGTGTGATATGGCGCCAGGCAGTTTTTAAATAATTGCTAAACATATAATTGAGGTTTAATTTCGTGCCCGTCCAATTCGGAGCGATTTGCTGGTACGAAATTACCGGTGCCATTCGTGAATAGAGTTCCAAGTTATAAGATGGGATTCCTTTTTTTCCTTCGGTCTTATATTCTGCCGGGCTTTTCCCGGTCACTTGTTTAAAAATGCGGTGAAAAGTGGTTTTGGAATTAAATCCCGATTCAAATGCAATACCCAGCAGGGTGAGATGATCATATGAGGGGTCTTGCATTTTCTGAACGACGTCCGCAACACGATATTCATTTATGAAATCATTGAAGCTTTTTTTAAGTACTGTATTGATGATCCGGGATAATTCGTGGGTTGTTAGCTCAAGCTTTTCAGCAAGTGAAACTAAACTCAGTTCCGGATCCTGGTAATACAAGTTGGTTTTGACGACTTTCTTTAGCCAAATACCTTTTTGCTTTAATTCAGCTGGCAGCGTTGGTTTAAAAACAGGAGGTGCCTGGGTCGCCATTCCGGCTTCCGGCCTGAAAAGAGCCTGGACTGCAATCCGGATCATCATTATCGTTAAAAGCAGATACAAGGGATAATAAGCATGGATGCCTAACCGGGAATGGTAATAAAAATAATCTACAGCGGTAAAAGGGATCCACAATAACCACAACAGTCCGAAACCTGTTAGCAAGCTACTCAGCCATCGCAATTCGTACCGGTACCGGTCACTCACATCATTAAATTTTTCCCGTTGATAAAAGCGTTCTATCAGCCTGAAAGACCAATACAAATAAGTGACGACCGAAATAAACGATAACAACTGCAATACCGGGTTCAACTGCTGAAAGGTTAGTGTATCATAAGTAGCCGCGCCGGAGCTTATGCTCTCCCTAATTTCAAACACCAAAACGCCCTGTTGCAGCCACAGTGGGCTGAAATGCAGCAGATCCTTAAGGCGGAGTTTATATTCAGGCCGGGTTAGTTTAAGCACATAAAAATAAATCAGGGGGCCAAGTGCCAGCGAAAACTGTAGCGGCAGCCAACTCCAGCGGGGAAAGTAGGAACTCAACCGGACGTCAACACCCAACATCCAGGCAATCCATAAAACGACGATTGCCAGCGCCAAACCAAAAAACCGGTTAGCAGTTTGGTTGATCCTTTTGACAAACCACAACTGTAGGGCCAAACCCAGCCCGATAAATATCGTTCCCAGGAAAGCCACGTCATAGGGGGTGATATGGAAAGTATATGTATTCAAGTAAATTAACTATCTCAACCGTTGTTCCAAACTACTAACTTTCTGGCATATAACGCATTGTATTTTATTTAAACAACTCATTGTAACGATATTAAACATCAGGCTGTTCGGTTTTGAATTGCGGGAAAGATTACTGCTCACCGCCAGCTCACCTCATTCGCTTCTCAAACTCTTCACCGGGTTTGCCATCGCAGCTTTTATGGCCTGGAAGCTTACCGTTAGTATCGTTATTAAAATTGCCCCTGCACCGGCTGCTGCGAAGATCCACCAGGAGATCTCTGCCCTGTATTCATAATTCTGCAGCCATTTATGCATCAAATAAAAGGCAAGCGGCGAGGCAATAAGCAATGAAATAACAACAAGCAGTACGAAATCTTTCGATAACAATTGCCAAAGCCTGAATACCGAAGCGCCAAGTACTTTTCTTACGCCAATTTCTTTTACACGCTGCTCTGCTATAAATGAGGCCATCCCAAAGATCCCGAGGCACGAAATGAAGATTGCAAGAACTGCAAAGAAACCTGCAAGTTTCCCAACGCGTTCCTCCATGTTAAACTTCCGGGCGTATTCGTCATCGGCAAACTTGTATTCAAAAGGTTGTCCCGGATTATATTGCGCGTAAACCTGTGCTACTTTTTTAAGTGCCCCGTTAACAGCTGCTCCTGGTTTCATTTTGATATTCAAAACATTCATCTGCCCAGGGTTCATAAAGAAAACAGCGGGTTGAACCGGGGTAAACGGCGAATTCATCACCATATCTTTTATCACGCCTATAATGTGAAAATTATAGCCATACCAGTGCACTATCTGGCCAATGGGATTTTTAAAGCCCATCATTTTAGCAGCCGATTCATTTATCACGAAACAAAACCCATCGGCCCCTCCAGTTTCCGATCTGTAATCTCTGCCGGCTGTAAACTGCCAGCCAATGGTTTTCCCATATTCTTTAGAAATGCCTACCGTTGCAAAATTTTGTGTGCCGTTTTTATCCCTCCCCTCCCAGTCAAAGTTCGATTGGGAATTCCACGACTCTGTTACGGGGGTAGTGGACAATGCAACACCTGATACCGCACCGGTTTTGATCAAATCATCCTGAAAAGCACCGAATTGCGTATGAATATTTGAGGTAAGGGTTTCAACAGTGATCAATCCATCCCTATGATAACCTACAGGCCGGTCTTTAGCAAATTGTACCTGGCGGAAAACAACAATAGTGCTGATGATGATTGCTATGGATACTGTAAACTGCAAAACCACCAGCACCTTACGCGGCACAGTAGCCAGCCGGCCTGCTTTGTAAGTGCCTTTTAATACCTTAACCGGTTGAAAAGACGAAAGATAAAACGCTGGATAACTGCCGGCTATTAAACCCGCAACAAGGGTAAAGCCAAGGCCGGCAGCCCAAAACAAAGGACTCTTCAGCGGCAGATTCATATTTGCAGCTGCTATTTCATTAAAGCCCGGAAGCAACAAAACCACCAGCAGCAGGGAAAGTGCAAACGCCATGAAAGCCATCAGCAACGATTCACTAAAAAACTGGTAGATCAGCTGGCCCCGTCGTGATCCGATAGCCTTTCGGATCCCGACCTCTTTCGCCCGTTTCTCGCTCTTTGCCGTGGCCAGGTTCATGAAATTGATGCAGGCCAGCAGCAGCACAAACAGCCCGATTGCACCAAACAACCATACATATTGGATCCGGCCGCCAACATTTACACCACTCTTAAATTCGGCATATAAATGCCATTTACGCATAGGGTGAAGGAAAATAACCGGTTTAAAGTTCTTCTCAGCGTTATCCGATTTTAGATATTTTGAATCCTTAATTTTTGCAGATGCTTTATCCACATCAACTCCATCAGCCATCTGCACATAAATTTTCCAGTTGTTATTATTCCAGTTTTGAATGTTGTCTGCTACTGCCTTCCCCTGTAACTCCCAGGGCACTATAAATTGAAGATCGTGTAAGGTTGTGTTCGCTGGCAGGTCTTCATAAACACCTGTAACTTTAAGGCTCTCTGTATTATCAAATTTTATGAGCCTGTTTATAGGATCTTTGTCGCCAAAAATAGCCGTTGCAACCGTATGTGATAACAGGATGGTGTGTGGGTCCTTTAAGCCATTGCCCGACCCGCTTATCATCTTCAATGAAAATAATGAAGGCGCATCCGCCTGCATGTAATTTCCGTTTTTTACAAAATGATTATTCTCTGATGCCAATATATGCTTCCCGGTGCCTGATGACATCACTACCTTTTTGAATTCACGCCCATAAGTGGTTCGCAGTTCCTCTCCAAGCGGCATTGGAATGGTAGGTTGTGTAGAGGTCTCTCCACTAAAGGTTTGGTTCTGCAACACCTGGGCTATGCTATTATAATTTCGGTGATATTTGTCAAAAGACAGTTCATCGTTAATCCAAAGCCCTATTAACAGCGTCACCGCCATCCCGGCTGATAAGCCGGTAATATTAAGCAGGGAATGCATTTTGTTTTTTGTAAGGCTGCGAAAGGCGGTTTTGAAATAGTTTTTTAACATGGCGGTAATGATCAAAGTTAACAACTGTACGAATCAATTCGTATAAAATCCATTCCACTACGTTAACTATTTATTTATCAATACATTAATAACAAATCAACATACAAATGCTGTATCAAAACCGTACACATGATGTTCAATAACGCAACAAGTTTCCACAAAAAAAGCTCCCCGGTTACACGGGAAGCTTTTAAAACAAGTATCGGAATAATGCTTTATTTCTTCAGCGTAGTTTCAAACAATTTAAAAATACGTTTATATTCATCAGTCCAGCTGCTGGGTTGTACAAAACCGTGGTCTTCCACCGGATATGATGCCAGCTCCCAGTTTTCTTTGTGCAGCTCGATTAATCGCTGACTTAAACGAATAATATCCTGGTAGTTTACATTCTGGTCAACCATGCCATGCAACATCAGCAGGTTTCCTTTAAGGCCATTGGCAAAATAGATAGGCGAGCTTAGGCGATAGGATTTTTCATCGTTATACGGCTCGTTCAAAATTTCATCGGTATAGCCGTGGTTGTAATGCGCCCAATCGGTAACAGAGCGGATAGCGCCACCCGCAGCCCATGTATCGGGTTCGGTGAACAAGGCCATCAGGGTAATAAACCCACCGTACGAGCCACCGTACAAACCAACGTGCTTAGGGTTAACGCCATATTTATCAACCAGCATCTTTACACCATCTTCCTGGTCGGTAAGGTCTTTACCGCCCATGTGGCGATAAATGGCGGTACGCCAGTCGCGACCATAACCGGCACTGCCTGAGTAATCAACATCCAGTACGGTATAGCCATTATCGGCCAGCATATTGTTAAACATATACTCGCGAAAATAGGAGCTCCACCAGTAATGTACGTTTTGCAGGTACCCAGCCCCGTGTACAAATACCACAGCCGGTTTCGCCGGGTCCTGTTTTTCAGGAACATAAAGGCGTGCATAAACATCGCTGCCATAACGGTTTTTAAAGGTGATTACCTGTGGTTCGCGCCATTGGTATGATTTAAATTCTTCTGTTGTTGAATTGGTAACCTGCTCAGCTTTTGCACCCGGTTTATTTGGCTGTATATACAGTTCCCACGGTTTGTTTGAGTAGGAGTAACGGATCGCCAGCCATTTTTCATCAGGCGAAAGGGTTACTTCATTACCACCTTTCATGGTGGTGATTTTAACAGGCTCGCCGCCGCTTACCGGGATGCGGTAAAAATGCGTAATGCCCGGATGCTCCGCATTGGCGGTAAAATAAAATGTTTTTTTATCGTTTGATAGCAGTAGGGTTTGCACTTCCCACTTACCACTGGTGAGTTGCTTTTTTGTTCCGTTTGTTACATCCAGCAGGTAAATGTGCGCATATCCGCTGGCTTCACTTTCAAAATAAAAGTGGGTATTATCGCTCCAGCCAGCATTGCCCTGTCCGGGGCCGCCAACCCATGCGTCATTATGCTCGCGGTCCATTAAACTCAGGCTTCCTGTTGCTGGGTCAAGCTTCATTACCCACTTATCCTTATTATCCTGGGCGCTTACTTCAACAATAGCATTTTTGCCATCTTCGCTCCAGTAAGTTCCGCGGATCACCACCTGCCTGTCCTCGTTGCTTTTGGTGCGCTTTTCCAGTTCTTTGGGGTAATCTTTTACATAGTCGGGCAGGTCCTTTATCCCCGGGATATTTGAGATTACAATTTTGTAAACGGTATCTCTTTGCGTATCAAAAACAAAGGATTCAAAAGTAGTTTGCGGCCCGCCCACCTTAGTGCGGTTAGGAATATCCTCGGTAAAGCCTGATGCCGTTACATAATCAGGCACAATGGCATTTTTTACGCCATCGGGGTTTTTGGCAAGGCGATAAGTAATATAGCGACCATCCGGACTAAGCTGAATCCCGCCAACAGAGCGGTCGTCAGTAGTTATCTCCTTTAATTTTTTTGTTTCAAACTCCTTGCGCTCAATCGAGTCAAGCTTCCTGTCTTTATCCCTTACTTTTATAATATCAAACAATTCAAGCTGCTCACTTTTAAGCCAGCGTTCCTGCTGGTTGCCTGCGGCCTTATCATCAACTGCTTTGCGGGTGCCGGCGCCCCTTCGGCTTGCAGGCTGTGCTGCCGGGGTTGCTGCTGCTGAACGTGTAAAATTGGTTAGCTGCGCCAACTCCCCGCCATTGATCCGGAGCGAATACAGGTTATCGCCTTTTGTAAATATTATTTTACTTTCATCACCACTAAAAGAAGGGCTGTTCTCCCGGTCAACGGTGTTGGTTAACTGTTGGATCTTACCCGTTTTAAGGTCTGAGAGCCAGATATCGCCGTCTTTTTCAAAAACTTTCAAGGTGCGTTTCTTATTCCATTCGCCATATTCTGGCATCAGGGCTTTTTGCTCATCAATACTAACTTTTCCGGGTTTAATATTTGTTGGTGTTATTGCAAATAGTTGCTCGCGGTCTGCATTATCCGGGTTCCATTTAAAAAAAATCTTTTTGCTGTCATCGCTCCAGCGGATGTTTGAAGGCGATATGCCGATCCATTTTGGGTCGCGCATTATTTTTTCAATAGATAAGGTGCCAAGCTTCTGGGCAAATACACCTGTACAGATAGGTAATAAAAAAAGGGTAATTATTTTTTTCATATTGGGTCAGTTTATTATTAACAGATCAGCTTATCGTGATAAAATAGTGTTACCCTTAATAAACCTAATCAACCCCACAATATAAACAGTTTCCCTAATCATTCGTATTTTTAGCATTGTTTTGTTACAAAAATGGAAATTAAAGGACAAGGTTTTTCGCTTCGTGGATGGAGGATTGACGATGCTGCGTCATTGCAGAAGCATGCCGATAACATTAATGTTTCCTCGTACCTCTTTAACAGATTTCCGCACCCCTACACTATGGGTAATGCCGTTGAATGGATAAGCCGTATGATGAAACAGGATCCGCTGCTCAATTTTGTTATTGATGTTGATGGCGAGTTAGCGGGTGTTATCGGGATTGATATGCGGAATGATATTTACCAAAAAGCGCCATTAATAGGCTACTGGCTTGGCGAAACCTACTGGGGTAGTGGTATAATGCCGCAAGCAGTAAAACTAATGGTTAATTATGCATTTACCCATATGGATATTGTACGCCTGCAGGCAGGGGTATTTAGTAATAATCCACGATCAATGCGGGTATTGGAAAAAGCCGATTTTGTAAAAGAAGGCATTTTGAAAAGCGCCATCATTAAATACGGGGTGATTTTGGATGAGCATGTTTATGGGTTGGTGAAGTGGGTGATTCCTTCTTAATTCATATGCCATATTATCCGCAGGCCTTCGACCTGCGCTGACATATTAGACCCCTTCGGGGCCAGGAAATCAGGAAAAACCAAAGCCCTGAAGGGGCGAAACCTATCAGCACAGGTCGCAGGCCTGTGATAACATATGCGACAACGTAAAAACATCCCTTATCAAACGTATTTATACTCAACACAATAGCGTAATAACCCTTTCATAATCAGGTGGTAGTACGCTTGATTACGGTTTCATCCTGCACTACTTTTACCAATGATAAATAAGCATAAATTATTGTACTGAACAGCAGGGCGTTCATGTAATTCTATAATTAGCTGAAGGCATTTACATCTACCTATGTAAAAACACATCAGCAACCCGAAAGCCGAAAAGGGTAAACAGAGTAGGCAGGCAATTACAAATACTAATATTATGGCAACTGAAAGAAAATTTTCAAAGGCTACACCTATTTATGTATCGGTGCCGTCAAAAATGTCGCTTGAGCAAACTCACGAGGTGACAAAAAAAATTTTAGGCCTTGTTGGCTGTCCCGGATGTTATTCAGGGTTTCATTTCCAGTTTATTGATGAAATTGAAATGATAACCGCCCGCATTGATGCTAAAGGGATAAATGTTGGCCCCAGCTTTTAATTGCTTTGAACAACCTGGATGAACTCGGCGTTGGATTGATCTACTTCCAGGGGTTTGAAGATTTTCTTGCATTGCACTCGTCATTAATAGATGTTGTTGAGATTGAGCCACAAACATTCTGGTATGATAAAAATGATGAGTGCAATGCATTTAAGTACAACCCCGAAGTAACAGATTTCTTAAGGTCATATGATCGGCCTAAGCTGTTTCATGGGGTAGGGTATCCTATTGGCGGAACATTTTTGCCTCCGCCGGAACATTTTAATACCCTGCGCCAACAAGCAGCCGAACTGAACCCAAAATGGGTTAGTGAACACCTGAGCTTTAATTTTTTTAAAGAGGACTGCCGCGATGTAAATGCAGGATTTCTGCTTCCGCCCATACAATCAGCAGAAGGCATTAAAACCGCTGTTGCCAATATTCAGAATTACCGGGCGCAAATGAACCGGCCCTTTGCTTTTGAAACCGGTGTTAATTACCTGCAACCCCGCAGAAACGAAATCCCTGATGGTTTATTTGTAAACCGGATTGCCGAAGCGGCCGATTGTCATATCCTGCTCGATCTTCACAATATTCTTACCAACCAGAGAAATGGCAGGCAAAGCGTAAAAGAGTTTTTAGAATACCTGGATTACGAACGCGTTATTGAACTGCATGTAGCCAGCGGCATCTATTATAAAGACTATTACCTTGATGCACACAGCGGCGCATCAGACGATGAACTGATGGGAATACTTGAATACGTGGTTGGCAAGCTGCCAAACCTGAAGGCGCTGATGTTTGAAATTACCCCCGATTACTTTATGAAGGTTCCCGAAGCAGAGATAAGAGGTCAACTGGTGAAAATGCGGAGGATCTGGGATAAAAAGGGAAGTCATTATAAAAGCTGGAGGGTTCCGCTTAGAAGCAGGGACCATGTTTTTGACGACAGTATCCCAGTAAAAGAATGGGAGCATACGGTTGGCAATCTTATTTTGGGCAAAAACCCTGAAACCCCATTGGCTGATGAACTGCTTAAGGATAAAGGGATAGCTATAGTTAAAGACCTTGTTTTCAATTTCCGCGGATCGCTACTGATCTCTATGTTAAAGCTTACCACCCGCTTATTAAGACTTTCTGTTGGCGAGGAGATCTTTAATATTTATATAAACGATTTTTTCAATAATGCCTTTCCCGAATTGCTGCCGGTTGTTTTGGCTGAGCAGTTTTCAGCCTATATCATCGCAAATGATTTTAATGTTCCTTACCTGGAAAAGATAATGGAATATGAGCTGGCATCAATCCATACAGCAATTGATCAGCAAAACCGGAATGTAGTATTTGATTTTGACCCCGCACCAGTAATTGCTGCTTTAGAAAAAGCCCAGCTTCCTGCGGAGCAATTAACTGATAAAAAAATAGCGCTACAGGTTGTATTTGAGCAGCAAGGGCTGCAAAGCGAGTTGCCGGAGTTTGTGCCGGTAGTGCATAATTAAACCACTTGTCATTGCGATCCGCTGGCTAGCGGAGGGCAATCGCGTACTTTACAGAGCGAATAGAAAAGTGTAGAACTTGTATGGCCGCTTAGCATGCGTGCGGTTGCCACGCTGCGCTCGCAATACCATAATGAGATAGACTTCACAAATCTTTGATAAAATTAATTCACCAATCTCCCTGCTAAATCCACCGTCCTGGCAAAAGGATTTAAAAAACGGTTTGCCAGTACAGCAAATTCCACACGCGAAATGGGGCGGTTAATATCAAAATCTGTTTTGAATTTATATTGCGTTTTCCATGCTTTTTGCATGCTCCTAATCAATAACTGCGGTTCAGTAAGGGTATAATCGCTGATGAATGATATAGCGTTGCCTACGGTAAATTTTTCGCCCGGTTTTTCTTTATTGAACCATAAAAAGGCGCGGGTGTAGATCTCCGTTAAAACAGGCTTTACTTCGGCGGTGGTAACGGCTGAATCGGGCATAAAAACAAAAGCTGCATTTTGCTGCCTGCCCCGCAACATACCCGTCGCACAAACCTGCTGTACTGGCCGCCAAGCAGCATCATTTTGACTGACATCGGTAAAAGGTAACAGGTATCCTTTAAAGTCCAAAAGTTCGCCTTGTATTATTCTTACGTTTAAATGTTTGGTAGTGGTTTTAAAAAAGGCGCAAAAGGCGGCCACGGTGCCAACGCCCTGCCCCAACTGAAGCTGCAGGGGTAAATACTGGATGTTTTTATCGCCGGAAAGTACCTTTTCTGTAACCAATATATTATCCGCATCCTTTACCAATACCGCATTTACAGGGATGCAAAATGCGGGATATTGCGGATAATTATTTTTCGGTGCAGTGGCATCATTATACAACTGCCCGGGTAAGGCTTCACCTGTGGCAATTGATGTCCGGTATAGTTTTGTGCTGCTGTTATCTGTATGATTGTCAAAACTCTCATAAAACTTAGCCCCTGCTTTTGTGGCAACGGTCCCGGCTTCGGTGGCATCAATAACCACCCTTGCTTTAACTGTAATTATTTTCCTGTTTTGTGTTAAGCTTACTTCCCAGCGGTCGCCATCCTTTTTAATGGCACTGAACAGGGCGCTTTGGTACACGGTGAGGTTTTTTACGGTATCGGTAATTTTTTTTAGGATGGCTGTTCCTGCGCCTGGCTCAAATTTTAAGATAGCATTTTGCGAGGTATCATACCCGGCGGTCTTGCTGTAAAGCTCCTGTACATGTTTGCGGAATTCCCCCCAAATGCCTGACCGGATATTGTTCCCGGCATCCAGAACAAGCTTCTGGCCTTCAATTGTGCCGCCGCCAACCTTAAAGCCATCATCAGCCAGTACCGTTTTTACTTTACTGCGGCCGCACTGAATAGCTGCGGCAATCCCGCTGGCACTGCTGCCAACAACCAGTACATCGGTTTTAATGGTTTGTGCATAAAGAAAAGAGCTGTTGAAAAGGAGTAATAAAATGATGAGCCGTTTTATCATAGGGGTGTAAATAACTTGTACAAAACGCTAAATTAGGGCAAAACCTTGTTGAAGATTAAAAATATACCTAATTTAAATTTTTTTTAAGACCAATGACAGACGAAGAAATAAAATACCCGATCGGGAAATTCAGGGCCCCGGTATCTTACACAGCTGAAGACCTCCGTAAGTGGACCACTACCATTAAAGAATTTCCGGGAAGATTGCGCCAGGCAATCATCAACCTGAATGAAAAACAGCTTGATACCCAATACCGTACCGGCGGATGGAGTTTACGGCAGGTAGTTCACCATGTTGCCGACAGCCACATGAACTGTTTAATGCGTTTTAAATGGGCATTAACCGAAGAAAACCCTGTAATAAAACCATACGAAGAAGGCGATTGGGCCCTGCTGCCAGACTATCGCCTGCCGGTTGAACCATCCCTGAAATTACTTGAAGGCTTGCACCTGCACTGGGTTGCATTGCTTGAAAGCTTCACCGAAGATGAATGGACGCGTACTTTTTTACACCCCGCATCAGGCGAAACCATGCAATTAAAAAAGGCACTTGCTTTATATGCATGGCACAGCAAGCACCATTTGGCGCATGTAACGGAAACGATAAAGAAGCTTTAAGGAAATAGCAGCAAGCCATAGGAAACATAAGAGCCTTAATGTTATGCACTGGCGTTACTATCGAGCGCAGATTTTACTCACCCGGTCAACGCTTCGCTGGACCTGCCCTCTCTTCCGCAAGCGGTAAAGAGGGCCGAAGAAGTTCCTGGATTTAATTACATAATCACAAACTATAAAAAATATAAAACTTTCACATTAAACAAACTGCGCAAGAAACAGGTTCTCCACCCTATTCAAGACAGGTAGTTTTGTTGTATTAAATCACAACATTAATTATTCTATCATGCATATCACAAGCGAACCTTCGATTTTATATTTCGGTACCCCGGTAGTTCTTATCGGCACAAAAAATGAAAACGGCACTGATAACCTGGCACCCATGTCGTCCATCTTCTGGTTGGGATGGCGTTGTGTAATTGGCTTGGCTGCGGCCTCCAAAACAACGCAAAACCTGATGCGTAACAGGCAATGCGTTTTAAATTTACCATCGGTAAATGAGGTAAGGGCTGTAAACCTGCTAGCCAAAACAACCGGCTCAAACCCTGTTCCTGATGGGAAGCTATTAAAAGGATACCGGCACGAAGAAGATAAGTTTTTTATAGCCGGATTAACCAAACAGGATGCAGAAACAGTAAACGCACCCCGGGTAAAAGAGTGCCCGGTGCAAATGGAAGCCGTTGTTGAGGCGGTGCACGGTCTAGCCGAAGGCGACCCCGACCAGCGCGGTAAAATAGTAACTTTTGAACTGCGCATTCAAAAAGTTTATTTGGAGGAATCTATCCTGATGGATGGCCAAAGCAACCGGGTTGATCCGGATAAATGGAAGCCGTTAATTATGAGCTTTCAGCAGTTTTATAGCCTGAGCGATAAGGTTCATACATCAACTCTTGGCGAGATCCCGGAACGTTTGTATAATACACTGGATAGGGAACGGGCGATAAAAAGTTATGAATTGAGCGAGGAATTGGCAAGCTGATATTTTTGTCCTTTTGACTAAAAAATAACACCATTGTCATTGCGAGGTACGAAGCAATCGCGAACGTTACAGAGCGAACAGGAAGGTGTAGAACTTGCACTGGCGGTTGTGTACGGCGTGCGGTTGCCCTCCGCTAGCCAGCGGATCGCAATGACAATTTTATTTATGCTTTGCATTTTGCTTTCGGATTTTATGAGATTTTATTTAATTTTTATCTCCGCATATAACTTATTGCAATTTCCATTGTATATTATTGGCATGATTACAAAGGGGCAGCAAGTCATCAGGGATTGGTACCAGGAAAAAAACTGGGAACAGTTCGCTTTTCAGCGCGAAATGGAATCAGCTTATTTGGATGGCTTTTCCGGCTTACTGAATGCGCCTACCGGCAGCGGTAAAACTTTTGCACTGTTCCTGCCTTTTTTGGCTGATTTTATCAATAAACACCCCGATTCCTATACCTCCCAAACCAATAATGGCTTATTAATGCTTTGGATAACCCCGTTGCGGGCCTTAACCAACGATATTAAAAAAGCCATGCAGGAAGTCTGCGATGAGCTTGAACTGCCCTGGCGCATAATGACCCGCACCGGCGATACCTCTGCCGCTGATAAGGCTTCCCTGAAAAGAAAGCTCCCCGAAGTTTTGCTCACCACGCCCGAAAGCCTGCACCTGATGCTGGCCCAAAAGGAATACCCCAAACTGTTCAGCAGCCTGCAGGTAGTAGTAATTGACGAATGGCATGAGCTGTTGGGAACTAAGCGGGGAGTGCAGGTGGAGTTAGGCCTTTCTAAATTGAAAGTTTTGGGGGACGAAAAAATCTCAAATCTCACGTCTCAAATCTCAAATCTCAAAATATGGGGTATCAGCGCAACCATCGGCAATCTCGAGCAGGCTGCGGAGGTGCTTTTGGGCAATGATTTTCCGCCGGATAAGGTTAAAATGGTGCGCGCCAATCTTAATAAAAAGCTGCTGATAAAGTCGATCATCCCTGATAATATTGAGAACTACTCATGGGCGGGACATATTGGCTTAAAGCTGCTGCCTCAGGTGATGGAAATAGTGGCCCGAAGCAAAACCACGCTGATATTCACCAATACCCGTTCGCAATCAGAGATCTGGTATCATGCTATTTTAGATAACTACCCGGAGTATGCCGGCATAATGGCCATGCACCATGGCTCGCTGGATAATGAGCTACGCAACTGGGTTGAACAGGCCCTGCATGCCGAAGCGTTAAAGGTGGTAGTATGCACATCAAGCTTAGACTTAGGTGTTGATTTTCGCCCGGTTGATACAGTTGTGCAGGTTGGCAGCCCCAAAGGTGTTGCCCGGTTTATGCAGCGGGCCGGCCGGAGCGGGCATGCGCCGGGTGAGGTTTCGAGAGCTTATTTTGTACCAACCCACTCGTTGGAATTGCTGGAGGGAGCGGCATTAAAACAAGGCATAAAGGCGGGCATTTTTGAAAGCCGCGACCCAATGCTGCTCACCATGGATGTGCTGATCCAATACATGGTAACGCTGGCCGTATCTGACGGTTTCCGTGCTGATGAATTGTTTAAAGAGGTAAAAAGCACCTACGCCTTTGCCGACCTTACCCGAAATGAGTTTAACGAGCTTTTAGATTTTATTACCAGCGGCGGCAAAACCCTTGCCCAATACGATGAATTTTTAAAGGTTGAGGTTGAGAACGGCCTGTTTAAGGTGAACAACCGCCGGGTAGCCATGCGGCACAGGCTAAGCATTGGCACCATTACCAGCGAATTAAGTATTAGGGTTAAGTGGCTCAGCGGGGGCAGTTTGGGTACTATTGAAGAATCCTTTATTTCAAAACTAAAACCGGGGAACACTTTTTGGTTTGCCGGGCGCAGTTTGGAGTTTGTACGCATAAAGGAGATGTCGGCCTATGTAAAAAAATCAAATGCAAAAAAGGGTATGATCCCCAGCTGGAATGGCGGGCGCATGCCTTTATCGTCACAACTATCTGCGGTGTTTAGAGACAAACTTGATGAGGTTGCCCATGGCATTGAAAAGGATGAAGAAGTAATTGCGTTAAAGCCTTTGTTCGATCTGCAGGCACAGCTGTCGCACCTGCCGCAGAGCCATGAGTTTTTGATAGAATCGTTTAAATCCCGCGAGGGGCATCACCTTTTATTTTATCCTTTTGAAGGGCGGCTGGTGCATGAAGGCATGGCCTCCCTGCTAGCTTATCGCATCAGCAAAATAAAACCCGCCAGCTTTTCCATTGCCATGAATGATTATGGATTTGAGCTGTTAACCGATGAGGAGATCCCTATTGAGCAGGCTTTGGAAGATGCTTCATTTTTTTCGATAGATAATCTGCTGGATGATATTCAACACAGTTTAAATGCCAATGAAATGGCCCGGAGAAGATTCAGGGATATTGCCCATATCGGCGGACTGGTGTTTACCGGTTATCCAGGTCAGCAGGTAAAAAACAAACACTTGCAGGCTTCAACCTCATTGCTGTTTGATGTATTCAGCGAGTACGAGCCGGATAACCTGCTGGTAAGGCAGGCTTATAATGAAGCGCTGGCATTTCAGCTGGAAGAATTCAGGTTGCGGATGGCCCTGCAGCGAATCATCAAACAAAATATCATCTTAAAAACCATTGAGCGCCCTACGCCTTTCGCTTTCCCAATTATGGTTGACAGCTTGGGCCGCGAAAAATTAATCACCGAAACACTGGAAGAGCGGATAGCCAAAATGGCAAGGCAATATGGTGCAGATGAGGTGTGGGAGAAGTCAGAAGAGTCCGAAAGCCGGAAAAGTCCGAAAGTCCGGAAGTTGGGGGTTACACGGAAGAGGGGGTTTTAATAAAAGATGGAGCTGTGGCTTTTCTGATTAATATCCTTCCGAACCTAACAAAGTAAAAGAGATCTGCGAAGACAGAAAATAATCTACATAATGGGCTTGGGAATAATTAAAGCTTTTTTATGAACGATAATGCAGGTTACAATAAACATAAGCAACGAGGCCACGAATGCGATCTGGTAATAAGGCAAACCCAAAAGGCCTAAAAAATCCCTATAATGGCCCGGCAAAAATAAAAGCGCCATTGCGGTAACATTAATTGTCGCATGAATGATCATTCCGGGAATAACAGATTGAGTTTTGTAATAGATCCAACCTAAAAACAAACCATAAAAAAATGCCGGGATAGCTTGCCAAGGATTAAAGTGTACTACACTAAAAAATATTGCCGAAATCAGGATTGCTTTGTAGGGTGGATAGTTTTTTAATAGCCCCTTCAAAATAATTCCGCGGCATATTATCTCTTCCAGGATTGGAGCCGCGATAACAGCCGTGACAATAGAAAATATATCTTTTGTAAAAGTTCTCTCAAAAAACTTCCGGACAGATTCGGGCATTGGTATCCAGGCGGCGGACTGTGCTAAAGGAATAATCATGGCTAATGCGCCAATAATAATTACAGGAACAAGCCATCCTTGTATTTTATTAAAATTAATGCTTAAAGGATAACCTTGCGGCTTTTTGCTCTTCCGGACAGCATAATTTATAGTAAGTAAAAGAGGGATGATATACGACACTAATTTTATTAGTGACTTTAATATTGGTAAATTATTAGGCAGGTTAATATCAATTATAACAATGGGTATTGCAACAATAAGGGAATTTAAAAGTAAAATGAAAAACAATACTAAAGTGGCTTTTATGTTGGGATATGCAACTTCCTGGTCTGCTTTATCACTTTCTAAGGCGACGGACAGATTGTCTTCAGGTCCATTTAGGTTCATAGACCAATAATACGACAATATTAAACGAAAGTCAAAATAGGATGTAATTCAAATTGTCGCCAAAAGCCATGGCTCAATCGTTAACCATCTGATTAGATTTATTGAAAGCTCGAAGAATGAAAACTTTCGTCTTCTTCACGATTTAGGCGACTTTACGATAATAATGATCAGCCATATTATAGCAATTACCTGTACCATAATCATACTGCCCGTTATTAACAGACCGCCGGGCCAGTGCATTACTTTAAAAGCTACACCTATCATAAAGCCGGCAAGGCTCAGTATAAAAAGTATAACGGGGTACCTGAAATTGAAAAACATGAAAGGTTTTATTTAACGTCTTTTTGTCTTCTGCTTTTTATCGTCCTGTAAAATAAAAACCCAAACAATGCGCCTAACAGCAGGCCGCTCCAGGTTTCGGTCTTTGGGTCGTAGTTAAACACAATTACCGTCATCAATACTATTGCAATTATGCCTATTAACAGGTATAAATAAACTTTTCTCATTATGACTCCTTTTAATTCAATTCCGTTGCGAAAATAATTGAAAAACATGGTGATTTAGTATTCCAATTGCTTTAAGGGCATCAGATGTAACTAGATTGCGAATAAAGTACTAAAGAAAGGACATCGAAAACAAAAAAGCTAAACAGTGGGGCCTATTCAGCATTGTTCTTTTTATTTACCTCCTTGGTCATTTTTAATGTAAGCAAAGTGAGCAAAACTAAAGCAATTACTATCGCTATCCATACAACAATAGTATAATCATGTCGGGGTGCTTTTATCCCGGGCGTTTCAAATACTATGTTTTTTGTAACCTGATCATGGGTAACTTCGGGAATATAATTATGAATACTATCGGCAAAAAATTTCAAATCATATACAGGCGCAACTGCATTCTTGTCTCCTGTTAAAATTTTATAGGATTGCCCTGATTCCAGGTACGCAGTAATAAATTGATCTGCTTGTGATGCAGTTACCCCTTCAATATCAAGCGGTAAATTATCGCCATTCTCAATTTGTAGTTCAAGCCTATT
Source organism: Mucilaginibacter sp. OK098 (assembly GCF_900142915.1). Taxonomy (GTDB): domain Bacteria; phylum Bacteroidota; class Bacteroidia; order Sphingobacteriales; family Sphingobacteriaceae; genus Mucilaginibacter. The sequence goes on along the minus strand of NZ_FRCM01000009.1, from coordinate 241,539 downwards.
TGTTTTTGCAGTTATTAAAAGAACTCCTTTTTTGCCGGAGTTTAACTCGGCATTTGTAATCAGATGTTTGCCTTGTTTGTCAATTTGATAAACTGAAACATCTCTTTTATAATATTTAGGGCCAGAAATATTTAGATCCAGTTGATTTACCAGGTAGTTATCATTTAATTGAATATTGATATAAGTAACCTTATTAGTATCCTTTTTTACAAATTTCGTGTTAGGGATAGGGAAATACCGGTTTGCGACCGATTGCTCAGTATAAATACCCGCCTGTAAAAATTTAACCGGGGCCTTATTTTTATCGTTCACTAATAATTTTAGATAATGATAATTACTTGCCGGGAACGATATGGATTGCAGATAGCTTCCATTGTTATCCAAAACAGCTTCCTGTAATGGAATGTCTTCTTCAATAGCAAACCAGCGCTGTAAATCATCGCTACCGGATAAATTTACTGTACGCTTTACAGCGGTGCTTTTAAGCTTTAACCAAAGCTTGTTTACCGGCGCTGTTTCTTTGCTTTCAATTATAAAAGTTGTACCTGTATCTGTTTGAGTTTTAATAGTTACTTCCGGAAAAACAATAAACTTTTCGTTATCTGTTCGTGGTAAATTATCAGCGGTGATATAAGGAACAAAATGACCCTTTTGATCCATCAACCTTATATCGGTTAAGCCCTCATTGCTTTTTGCAACGAAATCCGGCTGGAGGCTTATTTTATAAAATCCGCCAGAATCTACCTTATACAATGGCGCCTGGTACTTAAAAGTTTTTTGAGCTGATGCACAAAAAACCACCGCGCAGAACGCTGTCAGTAAAAATCCTGCTTTATTCTTTTGGCTTTGCCTCATCGTCAACAATTATTTTTTTAACCTTTTGATACATGAATGAAATTATAAGCAGCAAGATCCCCAAACAAAAGAAAGCTGCTATTTTGCCCGCAACGGGGATATTATTAATATCGAACATGAAGAGTTTGATAAGTGTAATTAAAAACAGGCTTAATGAAATAATACGCAGTGTGCGTTGTTTGTTACGCATACCCATCCACATTAATATAAATGATAATATGCCCCACAATACGGGCAGCCCGGTTTTTATATATACCGTTTGGATAAGATCAATCGAGTTAGCCCGCGAGTAAAACAGCAGCTCGCTAATTAAGCATATTTCCAGGCTTAAAAAAAGAACAATGGCTGATGAAATTATCCAGCTTGCCGAATTCTTCATGTCCTCGTCAAGGCGCTCCTGGCATAAACGGATAAACGGATAAAAAATCAAGCCGATAAATATGGCGCTTACCGCGTGCGCAGCAAAATGCGATACCGCGATCTTTTTGTTTTCCAGCATGTCCCGTACTACATCAAAAAAAACAGGGCTAAGTGCCAGGTAAATAACTATAGTAAATGCCATTAAATACATACCCAATTGTCCGTTAAACCGGGCATTGTTTACTTTGGCCGATATCACATTAAACACATATACAAAAACAGGAACATACACCATAAGGTATAAAATATTCGTGCCTGTATGCGGATAGTAGAATTCAAATTGGTGGTTTAGTTCCAGCAGGCCACTTGCAAACAGCAACACTATAGCCACAACCCGGTACAAATCTTTAGCTATTGCAATGCCATAAATTTGCGGCAACAGGTCTTTTTTTACTAAAACATATAGCAGGTATGTGCTTGTTGCAGCAAATAGTGTGGTAATAAATCCTTTATTTACCAGGATAGCTATATGCAGATCAGCATTGCTATAAACAGCCACCAGATCCATAAACAGGCTGATAAACATAGCCATCCAGATCAGCAGTGATGTAAGTTTCATTAGCTTGATGTCTGATTTTAAATATAACCAGTAAAGCAATACAGTTTCTGATGCCCAGAATAAGGTGATGTTATTGCCATGCAACTGAATAGGCGCTGTAAGTGAAATAAACGTAAGGGTAATACCAATAAGCAAATAGAGAATATTAGGATCAACTTTTCGGTTCCGAAACAGGATATAAGAAAGGACCAAATTTAAAGCGCCAAGGCCTGCACTGAACAAACCGCGGTATTGTTCCTGGTGCATTACAGTTAACAGGTAAAGTCCGGCGGCAAAATATAAAGCTGTATTGGTTAGCAGGATGGTAAAATCTACAGCGAGGAATTTTTTGTTCTCCCGCACATTATTAATGATATTGATTGTGAAGAACAGCAGGTAAAAAACAGTAGCAAACCTAAAGCCAATAACATAGGTTGGTGCTGTTAAAGTAAATAATACGGTTGCAAAAACCAATACTGACAATGCGAATGCCGAAATATTTAAAATACGCCAGGCTTTATAATAGGCAATTATTAACAAGCCTATATTTAAAATTAGCAGGTATATAAAAAGCCCGTTATAATTATTAGTGCCATTGCTCACCATAAACGGACTTGCAAAACCGCCTATCAGGGCAATCACTGCCAGCTCCTGTTTATCATATAGCAGGGACAGGATCACCGCGAAAATGGTTATAACAATAAGGATGATAAGCGCTGTAGTTTGGTTAAACAAATGAAACTCCTGGTAGGCAAGGGTAATGGTAAAATAAAATATGGCCAGTCCGCCGCCTACCAGTACCGAACTGAATGCTTTGTAACTATTACGCATGCGGTGGGCAAAGCCGATCAAGATTCCGCCGCAAACAACCCCTATGCCTACACGCCCAACCGGGCCAACCCAGTCATTATCAATTGCGTATTTAACAAAAAAACCAATGGCCAGTACCAGTATGGCAATACCAATTTTATTTACAAGGTTTTCGCCAATAAACTTTTCAAGATCGGGGTAGCGTTCAAAAAACGAAAGGCTGGGTTCTTCCGGTTCCGTTACAGGTTGTTCCCGGGTTCTTACCGGCCTCCTTATGGCTGCCATACTATCGGCAATTGCCTCTTTTTGCCGTTCAATAACAGGCTCGGGCTTAATTTCTAATGGCTTTGGCGGTTCAGGGAGTTTAACTTCAACAGGCGGTTTAACGGACTCTTGAACAATGCTAATCTCTTTCGGTTTTTCGGCTGCTTTAGCTTCCTGTTCTCTTCTCTTCAGCAAATTTTGTAACTCCATTATCCGGAGTTCAAGATCATTGAACTTTTGGTTAAGGCTGGTTTTATTGCTTACGATGATAATAACAATTACTAATAATAATATTACATTTAATATGTCCATGGTGTTAGGTTGCTGAAATAAAGATAGAAGATTTGGCCTGATCCAGGTAATTTATTCAAAAGATATACAGACAGTAAAGGACAGTTATCATGCAAACTCATATAACTTAGTCTTTTATAAACCAATTATAATGAGATCATTTTTTACTGCCGCCTTGGTTATTTGCAGCTCGCTGCTTATAAAACCCGGCTTTGCCCAGGTTACAGATCAAACCATTTTAACAAAACAATGGAATGCTTACTGGATAGACGCTAAAAATGAGACGGGCAGGGATTATGGCGTATTTTATTTCAGGAAGAGTATTGACCTGGCTGCCAAACCTGCATCATTTATAGTAAATGTATCGGCAGATAACCGGTATAAGTTATATGTTAACGGTACGTTGGTTTCCGTTGGCCCCGCCCGTGGCGATACCTATTACTGGAACTATGAAAAAATTGACTTGGCGCCATATTTAATTGCAGGTAAAAACACGGTTTCAGCCGTTGTATGGAACGAGGCTGAATTACGCCCCGAGGCGCAGATCTCCCTCCGCACGGCATTTATATTACAGGGTAGCACCGTCAATGAAGAAGTGCTGAATACCAATAGCACCTGGAAATGCATCCGCGATAAAGGTTATCAGCCGGTTACCGGTGGTATTGGTTATCCAACTTATTACGTTGCCGGTCCCGGTGAAATGGTTGACCAAAGCAAAACTATTAAAGGCTGCATGGCTCCCGGTTTTGACGACAGCGCCTGGCCAAATGCCGGAATGATGGACCATGGCAAACCCAAAGGCATAGCTGACGCGTTTGGCTGGATGCTTGTGCCATCATCACTGCCGCAAATGGAGCGCACCTATCAGCGCATCCCGGTTTTACGTAAAGCTGATGGTGTTAGTGTGCCTGCATCATTCCCGGCAACAAAAACCGCTGTTACCATTCCTGCCAATACAACGGCTACCATACTGCTTGATCAAACCTATTTAACCAATGCGTATTTAACGCTTAACTTCAGCAAGGGGAAAGATGCCGGCATCTCCCTTACTTATGCCGAGGCCATGTTTGATAATTTAAAAAAGTATCGCTCCCGAAAAGGCAACCGTAATGATGTTGAAGATAAGGATTTTGCAGGCAGAAAGGACAGCCTAACAGCCGACGGCAGCGATGGCCAAACATTTACTACACTTTACTGGCGCACTTACCGCTATATCCGTTTAATAGTGCAAACCAAAGATGAACCACTGGTAATTGATGATATTTACGGAACGTCAACGGGCTACCCCTTTCAGCTAAATGCGAAATTAAAAACGGATGATCCCGAAATGCAGAAAATGCTGGAGATTGGCTGGCGCACCGCACGCATGGATGCTATTGAAACTTATATGGATTGCCCATATTATGAACAGCTGCAATACATTGGCGACGGGCGCATCCAGATGATGGTATCCTACTACAACAGTGGCGACGACAGGCTGGCCCGCAATGCCATTAACCTGATGGACCACTCGCGCATTGCAGAGGGGCTAACGCTGAGCAGGCACCCATCCTATAGTCCGCAAGTAATTTCTACCTTCTCGTTATGGTATATTGGCGTGCTGCACGATTACTGGATGTACCGGCCCGACAGCAATTTTGTAAAAGAAAAACTACAGGGTGCTCGCACCGTGCTTGATTTTTTCAGCAAGTATCAGCAAGCCGACGGTTCATTAAAAAACACACCTTACTGGACGTTTGTCGACTGGGCATCAAGCTGGGGCTATGGCATGCCGCCAAAGGGAACAAAAGGCGGATCGTCAATACTCGACCTGCAATTGCTGATCGCCTACCAGCAGGCGGCGGAGATAGAAGCAAAAATGGGGACGCCCTCTTTCGCCGGTTTGTACAGGGCTAAAGCTGCGCAGCTCAAACAAACCATCCAAAACAAATATTGGGACCCGGTTAAAAAGCTGTATGCTGATACCGAAGACAAAAACATTTTTTCACAGCATGCAAACTCACTGGCCATACTAACCGGGTTGATAAAGGGCCCTGATGCTACTGCGCTCAGCAAAAAGATGTTGGCTGATACCACTTTAACCCAATGCACCATCTACTTTAAATATTATATGCACCAGGCTTTGGTAAAAGGTGGCTTAGGGAACGATTATATGAAATGGCTTGATGTATGGCGCAATAATATAAAAATGGGCCTTACCACCTGGGCCGAGATCAGTGATTTGCCCAACAGCCGCTCTGATTGCCATGCCTGGGGCGCCAGCCCTAACATTGAATTTTTTAGAACGATTTTAGGTATTGACAGCTATGCCCCCGGATTTGCCAAAATAAAAATCGAACCCCATTTAGGCGAGCTGAAAACAGCAAGCGGCGAGATCCCGCATCCTAACGGAGCGGTCGCGGTTGAGTATGCCCTGGATAAATCTATATGGAAAATTAAGATCATGCTGCCGCAAAAGACCACAGGAGTGCTTGTTTGGAAAGGGAAGACCTATCCAATAAAAGCCGGAGAGAATTTGTTTAAGATCTGATGAGATTATTAAGTCAATAGACTCAAGTCGAAAGTCTTGAGTCAAATTGACTTAGAACTCAAGACTTTTGACGCAAGACTAAGCATCAATTCATGACTGACATGATCTAACTATTAAAATGATACAGAAAAACAACTTCGCCTGTATAGGCCGGTTTTTTCTTTAAGGGGAACAGACTTACTTCTACTTTACAGTATAATCAATAAGTGTTTCCTTTTCATACGGCTGGAAGCTAAGCTGGGTGATCTTTTCTATCAAACCTATGCCTTTTGCAAGATAAAAATCATAAGTACCTTTTGATTTGAATCCGCCGCCGGCATCCTGCTCAAAACTAACCTGTGTATGAATTACATTAACAAAGGTTTTACCATTTACTGTTACCGGAATGTTTTTTTCCTTAATTGTATTTACAGTGTGTGTAGGGTAGCCAAAAAGTATACCATCATCAGTAGGTGTGGTCGTCCAGCTATAGCCAACGGGGTAGCTGTCGTTCCCTAATATCAATTCTATAGCTAATGAGGTAGGATAGTTTGATGTGCGCACTGCATAAGTGTGATTGTCGGCATAAAAATAGTTTGTAGTAATGCCGTTCACCGGAGAATCATTTTGCTGTGTGTAATAATTTTTGCTATTAATAGCTAAGGTTCCTCCAACCATTTTGGTGGTTTCGATGCTAGTTCCATACGATGGTACGGCATCGTTATATGTCCATGTATTACCTGGGGCAACCGGTAAATAGCTGTTGGCGTTTGTTGAATCAGCAGCGGGCTTAGGCTCGTTCTTTTTTGATGAACAACCGCTTGCAAATAATGCTGCTGTAACAATTGCGAGCAGGTATGTTTTCATAATTTTCTTATTCCGTAGTTCAATGCGATAAGATAGTAATTAATAACTACAATATTCAATTATTGTCTGGAATTGCCTTTTAATCAGGCATTAAAATGATACAGAAAAACAACCGCGCCAGTATAGGCCGGTTTTTTCTCACCGTCAATTTCCATGGTAACACCAATGGTAGCTTTGGTAATGCCCCTTAAGTTAACTATGGCAACAAGCGTTGCTATCAGCCTTACATGGCTGTCCACCTTTACCGGCTGGGCAAACTTTATATTTTCAATGCTGTAGTTGATCTGCATTTTAAGGTTTTGCACATCGGCAATCTGGTGCCAGAAGTATGGCAGCAGCGATACAGTTAAATAGCCATGCGCTATGGTCGCTCCAAACGGACCTTCATTTTTTGCGCGTTCCGGGTCAGTGTGAATCCACTGGTGATCAATAGTGGCCTCGGCAAATTTATTGATTTGGTCCTGGGTTATGGTATGCCAGCCAGAAGTACCAATCTCGTTTCCAAGATGCGTTTCAAATTCGGCGTGGTTTCTTATAATTATCATGTAAGTAATGTTTGTTGGTGATTGATGCAATTGGTTTGTAAAAATAGCAAACTGGCTGAAATTGCGAAATTTCAGTTTACAGTTTTTTGCAGACTTACGAAGTTTTGAAAACCTCGTAAGTCTTAACGCTTTCATTTTTTGAACCCTGACTAAAGGATTAAAGAATGTCCATGATGGACATGGTGTAAGTCGCCAAGCATCCCCCCTAATCCATTTAATCCATTAATCCCGGCTCAGATTACCCGATAAGCCATTTACTCTTCGGAAGAAAAGATAAGATTTTAACAATGATGAATGTAATGATTAAAGCGCATACCCCCATCACCGGAATTTTAACGGCAGCACTGGCAATGCGGTTATCCAGTAAGGAATGGACTCCATTTAAAACAAGAATATGGGCCAGGTAAATGCCATAACTTTTTGCGGAAATATCACTCACCAGCCTCATAATGGCCGAATCAGGGTTTTTTATTTTAATATTTTTGGCCATCAGGAACGCCCCGGTGGTCATCATTGCGATGTTAATGGTTTCAAAACTCCAGGTAAGCACAAGCTTGCTTACCACCTTTTCGGTAGGCAGGCGATATAAAAACCCATAGGTTGTTATTGCGTAGCCAACCACTATAAGGGCAATGCCGGCAACGTAATTCCATCGCCGGGGCTCCATATGGAAACGTTTAATATAAACGGCCAGTACCACATAGCCTAAAAAGCCCGAAAAGTAATACAGCATTGGCGTATGGTTCCAAAAGGTTTCGCCCCAAATTTCGGGAATTACTAAATGGATATAGGGAATAGTAAGCGAAACGGCCCACAATGCCAGGTAAAACTCCATGCTTTTACGGCTGGCCGTTTGGATCCATGGCGAAAGGATGGGCGCAAACAGGTAAATACCCAGCAGCATATAAACAAACCAAAGGTGACCTACCTGCGCTCCGAAATTTATCGGAATATTAATAATATGGAGAAGGGTGGTATTTAAACTGTCGTAACCCCTTAAATAAAGATAGAGGGCATAAAATATACACCAAAAAACAAAGGGAATCAAGACACGGCTGAATCGCTTTTTAAAAAAGGCCGGCACATCATTTATCGGGAAAAGAAAGATCCCCGAGATCATTACAAACAACGGAACCGAGATGATACAGATTGGATTATACCAGCCAACCCAATAAGCATCAACTATATTTGAAACAGTACCGTCGGTACGGATATAATAAAACTCGCCGGCATGTGCCTGGATCACCATATAACAGGCAATTACTCTTAATATATCAAGGCCGTAATTACGCTTTGTTACAATTGTGGTCATGCTGATTTATATCGTGGTTAGGCAAGTTACGTTTTTTTTGAAAAGATCAGAAAAAAGAGAAACAAGGTTTAGGGCTTCGTAATCTGCAGTTGGCAACCTGCGTTCAACAGGCCTAATCAAGTGTGGCTAGTGCCAGTTTAATGATATCGTCAAACACCGATTTATCTGTAATTGACTTTGCAGTTACGCGGATGCCTTTCACCGTATTAAACGTAAACCGGGCCAGGGCCCTTGCATCCTGCTTGTTGGCTATCTCACCACTCTCCTGCCCTTTTTTGATCACCAGGTAAAGGGCATCTTCCATGTGTTGGTCACTTTCGCATACCATCTTGCTAACTTCCGGGTCGTGCGGGCCAATTTCAACTTCGGCATTTACCATAAAACAGCCTTTATGCTTTTGGTCGTCCAGTAATTCACCAGCAATCAATTCCAATAGCTTTTTTATAGTTTCCCTGGCCGATCCGGCAGTGTCGGTAATAGCACAAACTTTAGCAGAACCCGCGGCCTGGTAGCTTTCCAATGCTTTGATAAACAGGGCGTGCTTGTCGCCATAGGTATCATACAGGCTTGAACGACTGATGCCGAGGCCATCCACCAGGTCCTGCATGGAGGTGCCGTTATATCCTTTGTGCCAAAAAATAGCTATCGCTTTGTTCAGCACCTCATTTTCATCAAAATCTTTCGTTCTTGCCATAACAGGAATAGCCTTGCTTGTAATTTAAGCAAAGCTATTCAATTTTAATAAGAAGCAAGAGGTCAAGAGTCAAGAATCAAGAGATCAGGAATTAAGAAAAATGAGTATCCGCCTGCTTAACGCTACAAATGGGCATTTTTCTATTTTTTATCTTGACTCCTGACCTCTTGATTCCTGACTCTTTCTATCTTGATTCTTGTCTCTTACAATCTTGCCTCTCTCTTCTTACCTCACTCCGCCACCGGCCAGCAAAGTTTCGCCTGTTAACCAGCGCGAATCTTCAGATGCCAGGAATACGGCAACCAGTGCAATATCTTCCGGCTGACCTATCCGGCCAAGCGGTGCTGTGCGTTCTGTTTCAGTTTGGAAATCACTGCCGATAAACCCTGCAGTGTGCGTGCCTTCGGTTTCAACCATGCCGGGGTTGATAGAATTCACCCTGATCTTCTTAGGCCCAAGCTCTTTTGATAATACATGGGTAATGGCATCAACCGCCCCCTTTGTTGCTGTGTAAATGGAACTGCCAATCGGGGCTATGCTGCTCACAACAGAACCTATGTTGATAACGCTGCCGCCATTTTCATTAAAGCTTTTCAATGCGCCCTGTGTTGTAAGCAGCAGGCCAAGTACGTTGGTATCAAACTGGCTGTGAAAATCTTCTTCGGTAATTTGGTCTATTGCGCCAAATTTGTAAACGCCGGCATTATTCACAAGGATGTCTACCGCGCCATAGGCTTTAGTGGTTTCCTCAAATAAACGGGTCACATCGGCTGTTTTTGAAACATTGGCCTGCACGGCAATTGCTTTACCACCATTGCTGACGATCTCTGCCACTACCTTATCTGCGCCATCTTTTGCAGAGGAATAATTTACTACTACTGATGCGCCTTCGGCTGCCAGGCTTTTGGCTATGCCAGCCCCAATCCCTTTTGATGCTCCTGTTATAACCGCTACTTTGTTTGCTAACTTTTTCATGTTTTGATGATTAATTTTCTATATTTGGAATAATCGTTCCGCAAATGTAATTCATTATTGGAACGAACGTTCCTGTTTGTTGAAATATTAGGCGGGGATGACAAAAGGGGGGAAGGATAAGAGAAAGATTGCTGAACAAGGTGCCATGCTTTTGATTGTGCAGGTTGCTCCAGGACTATTAGAAGGAGGGTTGTTAAGATAAAATGGTTGTTGTTAAGAATGCCCGCGCTGAAATCTATCTTTATTTTTATTATTTTTGAGTATTAATTTCAATAAAATGGAGCAGGAAATTCCTTTAGAGTTAATGTTAAAGAAGGGTAAAATGATCCAAAAACCCTGGCTGATGTCACCGGCTGAACGCACTAAATGGCTAAGCGGCATGAAACAAGAGGCGAAGGCGTACCTTTTTTCAATCGGTCAGCCACTGGTTTATAAGAAAGATGGGCATTACATTGCCGAATATGCAGATGGAAGCACCAAGATGTTAAAATAAATGTCGACGCTTTATATTATTGCCGGTCCACCGGGGATAGGCAAAAGTACCAGTGGCGACGAATTTATTAATCCAGACCTCGACATCCTGAATGAAGATGAAATGCGCTTTAGGTATAAGGCGAAAGGATATGCAGATTATAACGAGTATTCTATCCATCGCGTAAGAGATACAATACGCCGGATGCTGATCAGGAATGAGGATTTTGCGCTTGAATTAAATCTTGGATATTCTCATCAATACGAGTATATCCTTTCAACGAAAAAATTCCGGGCTGAAAATAAACTTCATATAGTACTTTTTTTTACAGACGATATAGACCTTTGTTTAACCCGGGCCAAAGAGCGGCACGAAAGTGGCCGGCATCTTGTTAAACCTCAAATTATCCGGGAGATGTATGCCAACACGCTCCCGTTATTAAAAAACAATTTCGATGCTGTAGACGAATTGGTTTTGTTAGATGCAAATAATGAATTGGGACTGACCTTAATAGCCAATTACGAAAAAGAAACCCAACAACTTATGGTTCATAATGAGGAAGCAAACTGGTTCAATAATGACCTGAAACCATTTATCGAAAGCCTGATCTCAATGTAAATTCCCTTTAGCCTCTTTCTCCCACAACTTAATGGCTTTTTTTTCTGCAGCCAGCGCCTTCAATTTATCCCCCCCCAGCCTGTACCAATCTGCCATGTTGTGGTATTGCTCTGCCATTGTACCGGCCGGATAATAAGGCGGCGACTGGTCGATCTTAACCTGGTAACACGCTGCACCTAATAGGTAGATCTCTTTCGGCATAGTTAGCTTGCGCAATCAGGTCCCAAAAACGCCTGCCTTTACCTTCCCTCCATCGCCTTCTTCACATATGCTGTTAATTCATTAACCGTATTTAAGGAAGCTAATCCGTCAACAGCCAGTTTATGTTCATCGCTGCCTGGCTCAGCGCCGCTGATGTGGCGGCCAAGCATGGCCAGCAGGCATTTTTGCAGATCGTTAAGCGGCATGTCGGCATCGGTATTTGTGCAGCTGAGTGGGTTAAGTGGTACCTGGGCCTGGTTTATGGGGCTGTTTGCAAGCACGCCCGAAAAATCAGGGGCTTGTACAGCGCGGGCGCCCATTACGCCGCCGCCTACATCAATGCCCTGCCAGCCAAGGATAGTGCGTACAAAAGAAGTATGGTCGAACGGAATGCCCGCATCCGGCGAACGGAATACGGTGCCTGCAGCTACCCGCGGCGAGATTAGCAGTGTTGGGATGCGTACCCCCAGCCGGTTAAATGTAAAACCCGACCAATCGGTCATTTCATCAGGCGCAAGGGTGGGGCCAGGCGGCACATGGTCTAAAGTGCCGCCATGTTCATCAAATGTTACAATAAACAGGGTGGTATCCCAGTTTTTGTAGGTGCTCAGCTTGTTGTAAACTTCGGCAAGCAGCTGCTCGGCCGGGCAAACGTTATAAGGCGGGTGATAATCGCTGGCAGAAACAAGCGTTTTGCCCAGCACCACCTCCGGGTAAAATACAGGCTCCAGGTAACAAAATGCGGGCAAAGTATCCTGGTTATCTATGGTGTCGAAAAATGTTTTCAGCCGGTGAAAATTGCCAGGCTGTTCGATCATCAGGTCCCTCACCTGCGGAAAGATCTCTGCCGTAATGGGGATAGGTTCCAGCGCATGCTGGTGCCAGTAAATTCCCCAATCATCATTGCCGCAATTGCTTAACACATGGAAGATAGACCGCATGCTGGGCTGGATGGTATCCAACGGGTTGGTTCCGTATTTTTTATAGTTATCTACAAACCCGTTTGAAGTGCCGGCAATGGAAAAAGCCCTGTTTGCAAACGTTTGGGAAGGCACGGAACAAAACCAGGCGTCGCTCACTGAATAGCTGGTGGCCAGGGTGCTTAATACCGGTAGATGGGCCGGCGTGTAAAACTGCATGATCTGCGCCGGACCGCCATTATGGGGTTGCGCGGCGTAGTTTGCCAGGAAACCACCCATATTGGGGATTGCGCCTTCCGGCGGGGTGGAGTACGGGTTATCCCCGGTAGGCGCAATGTTAAAAACCTGCTGGTTCACATCGTACCACGGCTCCCCGGGATCGGGATTTGGAACTTCCCACTCACCGGCCGGAACGGGGTTTACCACCAGCGTGGTATCCCCGTCAGTATTGCTGAACGAGGGCGGCAGACCGTCATACGCCGGAGCGCTGCATGCGGGATAAACATGGGCCGGGTTTGATGTGGCGTAGATTCCCCCTAATAAATTATCCAGCGAACGGTTCTCCATCATCAGCATCACTACGTTGGTTATTCCCGGCAAAAACGGGGTTGGAGGGGCTTCGGCAACAAAATTATTGGCTACCACGGCGTAATTTACATTAACCGGCGAATGAGCCCCCGCATTATTGATATGATCGCGGCCCATGGGGCTGCTATTACCCTCCGAAGCGTAAAAATAGGAAACACCATAAGCAGGCAAAGCCAACGACGAGCTCGCACTTGCCGGGGCCACACTTAAATCAACTTTATTGCCTAAGAACAGGATGCTTTTGTTTGCAAACTTCATGGTAATTTCGGCCTGCGTATTGTTTTCTGCAGCACCGGTTAACCACACCATGGTAGCCTCCGCCGATTCGATAATGCCGCCGGTTAATACAAAACTCAGTGTTTCGCCGGCAGGGATCTGTACCCCGTTTTGGATGCTTGTACCGGCCGGGACCACGTCACTGAAACTGCCTTCAGCCGTTAGGCTTTGTAAAGTAAGCGCATATTGATTATTGGTATTGCTGATAGAAATTTTGCATTGATGCGCCATGTGATAAAAGGTTACAGGTTATTTATTTGTTGCCGGGAAACGGTACATTCGGTATTTGTTTGCCCGCCGGGTTTGGTGTTTATAAAAATAATGTTTTATTTTTTATAATGCAATTTTGAAAGTGTGAGGCGGGATGAAGGGGGTAGAGAGAGATTGGATTATATTCCGGCAAAGCGTTCCATTTTTACAAACGGAACACCTGGCACAAAGTATAACATGCTAACTATCAGCGTGTTTAACTTTTCACCAATGGTTAAACAAATGTAAGCTACTGATAATCAAGCGCTATAAAATTGATGTTTTCGGGTTTGTGCGCTAGCTGTTGCCCGGCAGCGTTGCGCCGGAAGGGAAGTGTCGGATTATCAGGCTTTATCTATTTAAACCTATAGCCGTACAAGACCGACAAGGCCATCCTTCAATTCTTGTATATACAAAACCTATCTTATTTGATATGCCTATTTATTTAATTATAAACGAAAATGGCACTGTTTCGGGAGGTAAACATTTTACATCATTGCAGGTCATATACGCTATGCTGCCCTTAACGGTTACCGGGCCGTTAACATTGAGTTTCACTTTTTGCTGAAATATTACACTGTTCTCAAAATAAGGCACCTCTACGCCAAATACTTTCTCAAATCTTGATAATGGCTTAGGTTCCTGCGGTGTGCCAATAAGCGTATATGTTTTTGAGGACGAAAAGGCAAAAGAGGTCCTGGTAGGTCCGCGTTCCGGCACTGTTTGCGAATAGAGGTGCCAGTCCTCATCAATAGCAGCCTTTATAAAAAGCACTGCTTCTGTTTTACTCAGTCTTTTTGCTGCATAGCTCCACCTTACAGGCTTCAATACCTGGGCATGTGTTGCTGATAAAATAGACAATGACATAAAAACGGCCAATATTATTCTTTTCATAATAATCACATTTAAAAGGATCAATTACTTTTCCCGCCTTTTTGCAATAATGAAGCTATCATCAGTTCCAGTGTGTGGTGATTGGTGCTATCGATTCGGAAACCGCTAAAAACAATCTTTCCGTCTTTGTCTATCAGAAAGTTTTCAGGCTCACCCTGTACGCCATAGTTTTTAGCAGCAAAATCTGAATTGCCGCGTAGCGGGATAAATGAATATTTGCCATTTTTCAGCAAGGGGATCACGTACCCATCCTGAAGAGGCGATACATCAATGCCGACATATACTACATTATCCCCTTTAAATTTATTGAGCACAGCCTCAAAGTGCGGAAATTCCGCTCTGCAGGGGCTACAAGCTGGGAACCAGAACGTAAGCAATACTACTTTACCCTTAAGATCTTTCAAATTCAGTTTGCCATTACTGGTATAAAGGCCCAAATCAAATGGATAAGCGGCAACTGCCGTGCTATTCCTCATGGTCTCAATATCTTTCATAATGTGCTCTTTATCCTTACCAATTTTATTTCCATACAATGCAAGCAGGTTATGAATCTCGTCGGTGGGTGATTTTGCAAATCTTATAGCCAGGCTGTCATAGGCGGTTTTAACGTTACCGGATTTTTCCAGCAAAGCTGCTTTTTTCAATATGATAAAGTCGTTCATGTAATTAAACCGCGGGAGTTTTACCTGGTCAAGTTCAATCAGGGCTTCTTTATAGTTTTGGTTTTGCTCTAATTTATTGATCTGTATTAGTGATTCAGCCGCTTGTTTCCTCATCTTCCAATTTTTCTCATCGCCCATTTCGTTAATTAACGCTAACGCCTTTTCCGGGGCTGTTTGCAGATAAATATCAGCTAATCCTACCATCCCGGACGCCGACCAGTTAAATTTTTGCGGAGGATATAATTTACGGAGCTCTTCGAAATAATTAATCTTGTCGGTACGGTTTACGGCGCGTTCGCCAAGCTCCCATAGTGCCATGGCGCCGGCTTCATTTTCGGGGAAACGCTTTAAAAAATCAAAAACTTTTTGCTTATACGCATCCGGATCGCCGTCCTCAAAAGACCTCAGGTAAGATACCGCATAATTGGCATTTGAAGGGTCTGCCAGTGTTGCCTTTCTCAGATATTCAGTCGACAGATCTTTTTCCCCCCTTGTAAATGCATCTCCCGCAAGCATCGACCATATTTTAGCGTTTCCGGGTTCCATTGCGGCTACTCTTAACAAAAACTCTCCCGACTGCGGCATTTCAGCATTATAATAAACCGTACCGATAGACAATGGGACAGTCACATTTTCCGGGTATTTTTTCATCCATTCTCTATACTGATCAACAACCTGCTGCGTATTTATGCCCATGGCGTAGATATAAGTTTTATGTGCTGCCATGTTGTTCATGTTGGTATCAAGGGCAAGCCGGGCTTTTTTTATTTCGTCGGCAGGTGCGGGACCGGTACGAACAGGAATTTGGGCTAAAACCTGCCCTGCGGAACAGGTAATCAGTAATAAGACGAGGTAAACCGTACGTGTTAGATTGCTTTTTATCATGGTGTTATTTCAGGAGATATGATTGTATTAAATCAATGCCAACTATAAATATAGTGATATAACTATAAAGATAGGTAATAATTATTGGGGAGAGAATTTTTTGGGGAGAAAAGTTTTTGAGGATAGGGGGAATAGTTCAACCTATTAGCGGAGTCACGAGTGCCCTACCTCTTTTGGCCGGCGCTACACACTCGTGCCAGAGGTGCATTGTCGCTCACCTGCTTTAGTGAGTTTTAATAATAGATATGATTAATAGCGGATAAATTTTAACAATTTGAACCTTTTATTGTTAAACCGGTGTTGCGTTAAGGCAAATGCCTCTAATTGAGCAATATAATATACATCATACTAACATTATTATGAAAATAAGCAAGTGTACAAGGTTAATCAATGCCTTATTTGTGCTACAAGTATTGATAGCTGTACCCTTTGCGGGGAATGTTTTTGGGCAGGTAAAAACAGAAGAGCAACCCAAAACGCCGGAGCAAACAAAAACCACAACACAAGTAAAGGTCCAGGCAGCGCAGGTGAATAACTTTGTTCAGCGATTTGATGACAGATTTTTAATCGACCTGGCTTTGGAGCGTAATGATGGCGAAACAAAAAAAATGCTGTTTTTATCAAATTCACTGGGGTATGTTGCCTATGGCATACCCGTCGCACTAATGGCAGGCGGCATTGTACGGCACGATAGCCAGATGCGCCAGAACGCCTTATATGTTGGCAGCAGCGCAGCCATAACTTTGGGTGTTACCTTGTTAATGAAAACTGTATTTAAGCGCCGCCGGCCATTTGTGCAAAATTTAAAAATCGTAGCGGTTTATAATGCCGGCAGCACCTCGTTCCCTTCGGGGCATGCATCAACAAGCTTTGCGGTAGCAACGGCGTTATCAAGGGCATATCCAAAATGGTATGTGATAGTTCCTTCGTATTTATGGGCGGGTTCGGTAAGCTACTCGCGGATGTACCTGGGCGTACACTACCCCAGCGATGTTTTCGGCGGGGCCTTATTAGGCACTACCACCTCGTTGTTATTAAGGCCGGCTATTAAGTAAGTGTGCATAAAAGCCCCTTGCTGCGCAAGGGGGGTATGGTATAATGCTATCGCAAAACATGGATGGTAGTGTTGCTGGGTGGGTGAGGGTAATTCAATCCTTATTATCGGTGTTATGAGTGCTCCATCTCTTTGGGCGGAGCTACACACGCGCCGGGAAAAGGAAATTGCAGTCGATAAAAAATTTAATCTATCATTATACTATCAATCGTCCTTTCCAGTGCGTGTTCTTTTACGCCCGGCACTTTTAATCCTTCGGCACGGAATACCGTAAGATCTGTCATGCCTAAAAAGCCAAGGAAAGCTTTTAAATAAGGAGCTACAAAGTCGTTTGCTTTACCCGGGCCTTCAGAATAAACACCACCGGAAGACATGGCTACATAAACTTTTTTTCCTGTCACCAACCCGATGGGGCCATTTGCACCATACCCAAAAGTTATTCCGGCCCTGGTAATATGATCTATCCAGGCCTTTAGCGCAGAATGGATGGTAAAGTTGATCAGCGGTGCGCCAATCACGATGATGTCTGCAGCGAATAAGGTTTTAACCAGCTCGTCAGAAAGCCGGATTGATTCTTTTTCCTCGCTGGTCAGCTGATCCGCGGGAATAAAGAATGTACGAAGAACGTCAGCGTTAAGATGCGGAATTTCGATGTCGGCCAGGTTTAATTCTTCTACCGTACTGCCCGGATACTTGTCCCGGATCTTTTCGACGATATGGTTACCCAGCTTAATGCTGTACGATGCTGCGCCCTGGATGCTCGATTTTAAATGAAGTATGCGTTTCATAGAATTTGCTTGATTAATTTTCAAAGGCAAAACTATGGTTAGCAAGTGGTAAAAAGTTAGTACTTACCTAAAGGAAAGCGGTTACATTGAGGTAAGTGAGTACCTTTGCAACTATGAAAGTGATTAAAAATGAACCCCTTCCGGACAGGAAAGAATGTGCAGGCTCGCTCAAAAACATCCTCGATGCGTTATATGTTTTGAACGGAAAATGGAAGCTGGCGTTGATCCTTTCCCTGATACAATCGTCAAAGCGTTTTAACGAGATCCAGCATGAGGTCACCGGCATATCCGCCAAGGTATTAGCTAAGGAACTAAAAGATTTGGAACTGAATGACCTTATCACACGTAACGTATACCCAACCACCCCGGTCAGCATTGTTTATGAAGCCACCGGTTATAGCCACACTTTAAAAAACATAATAGCTGAACTAAGTGCCTGGGGCGAGCAGCACCGGGAAAAAATTAAGGAGGGTATGCGGAAGTAATTTTGGGTGGGAAGGCAATATATTCCGGGTACCACAGGTAATTCCTCGCTCCCGCAAGGTCCAGCCTTGTGGTCCGCGTATAGGTAGCCCGCTTCACTAATAAAGCGCCATTTTAATACAAAAAAATACTTTTAAGATTATTGTTGATTAGTAGATTGGTTACCTGTCGCTTTGTTACCTGTCAGCGGGCCACAAGGCTAGAGCCTTGCGGTAGCTAGAGATTAAGTAATGAGATCTTGGTCTTATGTCAAATAGATATATAATCTTATCTTTCGATAATTCTTTTCACCCCTTCAACAATAAAATTATAATATTCGTCGCGCTTGGCTGCATGCTGTTCTGAGGCTATCCAGATAATATCTCGCTCCCTAGTTTCACAATTGCCTTGACCTTTATAAAACTGTTTCTCGGTCAGGAAACCCTGTTTGTCCTCCTCAAAATATTCTGCGAAAAACTTCTTGTAGTCGCATGCGCGGATGGTGATTGGGACAACCGTTTTGTGCTGTTCCTTAGCAATTTTCATTTCAATGTTTACAATATAATCATTAGCAATAAAGTGCGGACTCAATAAAAAAAGAACGATGTCAGCGTTTTCAAGTTCTGTTTTGATTTTTGCGTTAGCATCCATCCCAGCCTCGATTTCGCCATCATACCATGTTGCTATAAGGCCCTGTCGTTTCAATGTGGCAAAATGCACATCAAGCTCTTCGCGATATCCTTTGTCGTACCTCGAATAGGAAAAAAAAATCTTTTTTGGCATAACTGTAGTTTTGTTTAGTAATACGTAAAACATACTATCGATCGACATGTAACCACCAGTAGTATCTCGTACTTTAAGAGCGCTTTGATCGATCGCGTTGTTAATTTCTTCAATATCCGCATAGTTTTGACCATCAATAGATAACTCCAAATCACCGCCCAGTCTCTTATCATCGAATTTTCGCTCTTTAAGTTCCTGTGAATTTTTATCCGTGCTTCGCTGAGTTTCTCGTTTGGATTCATCAAAGTCTTTTTGCATCGCAAACCAATCATAAACTTCGATTAAGGCATTATATCTTCCAGGTTTGTCATCTGCGTAAACGCGAATAAAACGGTTATTTTCATCGGCTTCAACTAAAACTTTTATATCGTTTCCTGCGAAGCCAGAATAATGGTACATCACTCCATATTTCCAAAAGACACCATCAACTGAACGTTTCCCTTTTTTCGAAATAAAACGGGTCACCATGCCCCTCGGCATAAAATCAGGAAAACGAAGGGAAAATGCAATTTTTAGAAGTTTTCGTAAATGGCTAAGCAATTTCGAAATCTCGGCATTTTCATTCATAAACTGCGGCGCGATAAATTCGCCAGGTTTTTGCGGATTTTCAAAAACCAAGTCCATTTCTATCATAACGTTTAATAAAACTTCATTTTTTACATCTTTTTTTAAGAATACACCTCCCTTTTGTTTTACATTCTGATTCAAAATACCATAAATACTATTAAGCAAACCTTCTGGGTTTAAAAATACTGCATCGCTTAGGATCGGATTGTCTTTAAACGTCAAGATATCGCCACTATTTTCCAGATATGGGATGATAAAGTCATCTCCTTTGGCATAAAACGCGTGGCATAAATTTAAAAAAGCCTGTTTATTTAAAGCTAAAGGATATTGAGTGCGCCACTTAAGCAAACCGTCTTCACCCAATATTTTAAACATATCTTCATTGAACTGATACTCGCTTTTATATTTTTTTATTAATTGTTCGAAACGAATTTTAAATACGTTCCAACGAGCTTCATAATATCTTCGAGTATGTGTTTCACCAATTGATGAAGCTCCTTTTATACTAACCCCTACGCTGTTTTCTGGTTGTAACCCAAATTTCTGTTTATTTAAGAAAGAAGGCCATGACTCAGTATGTGTTTTTTGTGCATCCTTTTTAACTTTTTGCACATCCATTCTCGACTGTAATACCATGATTCTTTCCCCTACATCTTTATTTTGTTCAAAATGGTGAATGGTGCCTAACCAATAAGCCGCAGGGTAACATTCATCGTTATTTTCGTTTCTGAGTGGTTTTTCATCCAGTTCACCAGTCTGCATTGTTTCGTATTCCGCTTCCCATAAAACAAGGTATAAGCAATTTCGACCACCGATAAATAGCCGATGTGTTCCATGAAAATATTCCTGTCCGCCGAAATCCCAGAATGAAAGCCTTAAATTATTTAGCAAAGGACTCTCAATTGTATTATGGGTAATACCCCAAGTACGATCCTCTTTTTTTATTTCTTCAAACACTTTTCCACCATTTAAATAGAATTGCTGTAGGGAACTTTTTCCCGAGAAAGTATTTCCCAACAATAATATATTTAGAGCTCGCAGCGTCACGTTCTTTTCCTTAATGCTTATACTGTCAAAATATTGTCGTAACCCATCCCAACTTGTTGTGGCAGATGTTAGAACAGGACTAGTTTTATTATTACTTAGAAGAATAGAGGTATGAGTAATATCTTTATAAGCTATATAAATGGTATTTATACCGTTATCTCCAATATTATTGCTACTAATGTTTAAATAAGACAAAGTTTTTAAAGAATTACTGATTTTCGCAGCCCCATCGTCCCCAATCTTGTTAAAGCTAATGTCCAAATAGGACAAACTTTTCAGATATTCACCAATTTCGCCTGCACCATGATCTTCAATGTTGTTGTTACTGATGTCTAAATAGAATAAATTATTACGGGACTTACTGATTCCCGAAACTCCCATATCAGCGATGTTATTAGATGCAATATTTAAGGAAAATAAATTATTAAACATCGTGCTGATTTTCACCGCGCCATCATCTCCAATATCGTTGGAGCTTATATTTAAGTAAGATAAGTTTTTTACAATTTCAGCGATTTTTGCTGCGCCATCATCCCCAATGTTGTTCGCACCGATGTTTAAATACGATAAATTTTTGAGGTGTCGGTTGATTTCATAAACTCCCGCACTGCCTATGTTATTAGAATTGATATTTAGGTATATCAAATTTTCGAGGGATTTGCTAATTTCTGCTGTTCCATCTACACCAACACTGTTGTCACTGATATCTAGGTAGGATAAATTTTTGAGAGTATTGCCTATTTCTGATGCTCCAGAATATCCAACATTGTTAGAACTAATTTTCAGATATGATAAGTTTTTAAGATACCTGCTAATTTCCGTGACTCCATCATCTCCAATGTTGTTTGCGCTGATGTCTAAGTACGACAATTTTTTGAGGAATTTACTGATTTCTTCCGATCCTTTGTATCCAATATTATTATCACTAATATTTAAATATAATAAGTTTTTCAGGTTCCTGCTAATTTCTGCCGTCCCGCCAAAACCGATATTGTTAAAACTAATATTTAAAACGGACAAATTTTTTAGATACTTACCGATTTCCAACGCTCCTTCATACCCAAATCGATTATTGGAAATATTTAGTTCTGTTAAGTAATCACTAACTTCTAGAAGTTCTTTACTGAAGGAAAAATGTGTCAATCCAAGACCACTTAAATCCAATTTATCTGTACGTTTTTTTTTGATTTCAGTTATTCTAAATAAGGCTTCGTCTAGACTCATGATAAGATTGAAAAATTAAAAACAACCATTTTATTAGTTACTGCAACAGGATTCACTCATCCTCTGGCACTAGTGTGCACGCCGGCCCAAAGAGGAGACGTACCGGTGCCCTGTATGCCCAATAGTAAAACATCATTGTAAGTACGCCCACTGATCACGGCCCGGTTACCGGATTATTACTTACAGAAACAGTAGTGGTGCTGACAACATCAACCGGACTGCCGGCAGGGGCAACAACATTTACGGCGGCAGCATCTTCCGTCGCATTTTCAACAACCGGCTTATTTTCGGAAGCCCGCATGGTTAAAAAGGTAACGCCGCTTATCCCGGTTAAGGCCAGTAAAGTATCGCTCAGTTCGGGCATTACGCAGCCGCTCTGCACGTGGGCCACCTTCATTATATACACAATCATGGCGATGGAGGTCCACACAAAATTCTGGAACCGGTGGATGCTCACCCCGTTGTGGTCTGATAAAATATCGGAGAAAAAACCCTTCGAGGGACGATTTTGATGCCGCGGCCTGTTATCAAGCGCTTCGCGTTTATCAATAATTGCAGCTGCCGTCAGGATGCCGGTACCGATGCCCATTAATACCAGGGCGGTTTTATTGATGGCGCCATCCGCGCAGTCGCCCTTGGTTAACGACAAATAAATGTACGACGAAGCTATGATCACCGTCCACGCGGCAAACTGTGTTTTTGCCAAACTGAAAGGACTTTTTTTATTCAGTAGTTTAGTTTTTGTGCGGCGCTGCACTTTTGAAACTTCTTCATCAAACTGGTCACAGTCGCTTATCTCGTCGCGAAGCATATTGGTATACATACCAAGTCCGATAGATAACAACAGGATAACGCCTATAACGAAATACGCTTGTATGTCGTGACCATCATAGGTCTTAGCGTGATCGCAACCAGATAATGCCACAGCTACAGCCGCTGCCGCGAAAACAAGTAAAAATCGTTTCATATTTTAGATCTTAAATATTGGTTTGCCGGTTTGCCCGGAATTTTATTGGTTCAGTGGTATTTATTGCGGAGTTATCGTGACAGGTATAATTCATGAAAATCGGGCAAAATAACTAGTGAATCAGGTTAACGTGAACAAGCAATCAATTTAAATGATGCTGAATTACGGTTTAGGTAATTTTCACTAAATATAAAAAAAGGTTTTTGAAAAGCAAATGCTTAAAGCGTTCGAATTAAGTCGGTTCTGGGTGTGCCTTAAGGGTTTAAATCAGTGGGCAGTTATGAGTGGGTAGTAGGCAGTAACTCCCAACATTCTCTTAAACCGACATCCTGTAATCCGCAAATCCTACGAATCATGGTTCAGACAACCTTGCGTTAGGGACAGAAGTGGATACCTGCCTTCGCGCCTAAGGCCTGCGGGCGTATGAACGTATGGCCCGCCCGCTACTATCAGCGGGAACGCCCATGTATCTGAACCGGGATTAAACAGATTAAGCGGATTTTTCAGATGCTGGGAGATTTGGCAATTTATTAAAGATTATCGAGCCACAATCCGGTAAATCCTGAAATCCGCTTAATCCCGGTTCAGATAATTCGCCGTCAGACGCGAAGCATTGCATTCCTACAAAAAACATTACAAACACGAATCGCGAACATATCGTTAACCTTTCCGCCGTCAGACGCGAAGCATCGCGTCTCTACCAAATTCATCCACAACATCCTCACACAGTCCAACCTTAAAACCTTCCAACTTTCCCCTCAAAAACCCACTCACTTAATCAACCCAATCTAACTCAATCAACTAATCGCAAAAACCCCTTGCAAATAAAACAATTAAGCGTATCTTTGCAGTCCCGAAAATGCGGGGTATAATAAACGTTTAATAAATTTAATTTAAAGCAAGTGAATACGTTAAGTTACAAAACTGTCTCAGCCAACAAAAAAACCGTTAACAAACAATGGGTTGTTGTTGACGCACAAGGCGAGATTTTGGGGCGCTTGTCTACGAAGATCGCAATGATCATCCGTGGAAAAACCAAGCCTGATTTCACCCCGAACGTAGACTGCGGCGATAATGTTATAGTTATCAATGCAGACAAGGTAAAACTGACCGGAAACAAATTCAGCGACAAGCGCTATGTTTCTTACACTGGTTACCCAGGTGGTCAGCGTTTCATTTCTCCTAAGGAGTTAATGGCAAAGCATCCGACACGCGTAATTGAAAAAGCGGTGCGTGGTATGTTACCTAAAAATCGTTTGGGCAAAGCATTGTTTGGCAATTTGCATGTATATGCAGGCGCTGAGCATCCTCATGAAGCACAAAACCCAACAACCATTTAACTTTTAATTTAGGAGAAAAGAAAAAATGCCAACAACAACAAACACTTCTGGCAGAAGAAAAACAGCTGTTGCACGCATCTACCTAACAGATGGTAGCGGTGCAATTATCGTAAACGGTAAAGATTACAAAGAATACTTCCCAACATTGCCATTGCAATACATCGTTACTCAGAGCACTGAGGTTTCTGGTTCAACCGGAAAATTTGATGTTAAGGTAAATGTTGCTGGTGGTGGTGTTAAAGGACAGGCTGAGGCCGTTCGTTTAGCTATTGCGAAAGCTATTGTTGAACTCGATCCTGAAAAGAAACCTTCACTTCGTGCTAAAGGTATAATGACACGTGATGACCGTATGGTTGAGCGTAAAAAACCAGGACGCAAGAAAGCACGTAAGAGATTCCAATTCAGTAAACGATAATTTAAGGAGGACAACAAAATGGCAAGAACAACATATCAGGACTTACTGGATGCAGGTGTACACTTTGGTCACCTTACCCGCAAATGGGATCCGAAAATGTCACAGTACATTTTCATGGAGCGTAACGGTATCCATATTATAGATTTAAATAAAACCTTAACTAAGGTTGAAGAAGCTGCTGCAGCTATAAAACAAATTGTAA
Source organism: Mucilaginibacter sp. OK098 (assembly GCF_900142915.1). Taxonomy (GTDB): domain Bacteria; phylum Bacteroidota; class Bacteroidia; order Sphingobacteriales; family Sphingobacteriaceae; genus Mucilaginibacter. The sequence goes on along the minus strand of NZ_FRCM01000009.1, from coordinate 216,845 downwards.
AATCAGGACGTAAGGTATTATTCGTAGCTACAAAGAAACAAGCGAAAGATATTGTTGCTGAATATGCAAAAACAGTAAACATGCCTTTCATAACCGAACGTTGGTTAGGTGGTATGTTAACTAACTTTGCTACTGTACGCAAGTCGATCAAAAAGATGTCAAACATCGATAAATTGACTAAAGACGGTACTTACAGCAACCTTTCTAAAAAAGAAAGACTGATGATACAGCGTGAGCGTATTAAATTAGAAACTTTGTTAGGCGGTATTGCGGACTTAAACCGTTTACCTGCTGCATTGTTCCTGATTGACGTTAAGAAAGAGCACATCGCAGTTTCAGAAGCATTAAAGTTGAACATCCCTACATTTGCTATGGTTGATACCAACTCTGATCCTTCAAACATCGATTTCCCTATCCCTGCGAATGATGATGCAACCAAATCAATCTCATTAATTACCGGTATTATTATACAGGCAATTGTTGAAGGTTTGGATGAGCGCAAACGCGAGAAAGAAGACGAAGCTGAAAAAGAAGCAGCCGTTGCTAAAGCGAAAGCTGATGCTCCGGAAGTTGCGGTTGTTGACCGTGCACCTGCTGCCGAAGGCAAAAGAAACCGCAAAGTAGCTGTTGAAGCTGATGCTGCGGTTGAAGATGCTACTCCAACTGCTGAATCAACAGAGGAATAATAAAATTTAGTCGTAAGTCTTAAGTCGAAAGTACCGAGTGACTTTGGACTTAGGGCTTACGATTTTTAACATATAAAAAACAAAGAAATGTCTACAGTAACTATATCTGCAGCCGACGTAAACAAACTGCGCCAGCAAACTGGTGCCGGTATGATGGATTGCAAAAAAGCTTTAACTGAAACCAATGGCGATTTTGAATCTGCTATTGATTTTTTAAGAAAAAAAGGCGCTAAAGTTGCCGCAAGCCGCCAGGACAGGGAATCAAACGAAGGTGTGGTTATTGCACGTTCATCTGCTGATGGCAAATTTGGTGTGATCATTGAGCTTAACTGCGAAACTGATTTCGTAGCTAAAAACGCTGAGTTTATTGCATTTGCTAACCTGATAGCTAACAAAGCTGTTGAGGAAAAACCTGCAACTATTGAAGCACTTTATGACCTTACTATTGATGTTGACGCTACCACTGCTAAAATTGGTGAAGTTATCATTGACAAAACAGGTAAGATCGGCGAAAAGATCGGTGTATCTAAATATGCTGTTGTTGAAGGCGAAAAAGTTGTTGCTTACATCCACGGTAACTACCGTTTAGGTGTATTGGTTGGCTTAAGCGCTAACGCTGCCGGTGCTGACGAAGCAGGTAAAGACGTTGCCATGCAAATTGCAGCTATGAACCCTGTTGCTATTGATAAAGACGGTGTTGATGCTACAACAATTGAGCGCGAGCTTGAAATTGCAAAAGAGCAGATCCGTGCAGAAGGCAAACCTGAAGAAATGGTTGAAAAGATCTCTTTAGGCAAGTTGAACAAATTTTATAAAGATTCAACCTTATTAAACCAGGAGTTTGTTAAGGATCCTTCAAAAAGCGTTGCTCAATTCCTGAGCACTGTTGAAAAAGGTTTAACAGTTACCGCCTTTAAGCGGGTTGCTTTAGGAGCTTAAATATTTAATCCCCTTCGCTAAAACGAAGGGGATTTTTTTTGTTATAATAAAATTAACTTCTTCGCTCTGTCATTGCGAGCGTAGCGCGGCAACCTCGTAGCTATGCAGGGCGAATAGAACGGTGTACAACCTGCATGGTTGCCAAGCGTTCGACGAGGTTGCCGCGCTACGCTCGCAATGACAAATAGGGAAAATTGTAAATATCATGATAACAGCCCTCCACAACCTCCAGCTCATCTCTGATGGCCACATTACCGGTGGCAAAGTGGTTTTAATTACCGGCACCCAGATAATTGCCATTACAGATGAAAGCGCCATGCCTGATGGCGTTCAAAAGATCGACCTTAAAGGTGCATACCTTGCTCCCGGTTTAATTGACCTCCAGATTTATGGCAGCGGTGGCAAGCTATTTGCAGGAACTCCCGAAGTGGAAGCACTGGAACGCATGGAAACCGACCTGCTGAGCCAGGGAACCATTGGCTTTTTTGCTACCATCGGCACCAATACCAATGATATTGTTGAAAAAGGGATTGAATCGGCTAAGATCTACCGCGAACGTTGTAAAGGAAACTTTTGGGGATTGCACCTGGAAGGGCCTTATCTGAACCCAATAAAAAAAGGCGCACATCCGGCCAGCCTGATCAAAAAGGCTGCCCTTGCCGAAGTAAAGCGCTGGGTTGAAAAAGCCGATGGCGTTATTAAAATGATGACCATTGCCCCAGAACTCCAGGACCATGAGGTGATTGATTACCTGCATGCGCATGGTGTGATATTGTCCAGCGGACATAGCAACGCTACTTATGCGGAAGGGAAAGCATTTTTAAATAAACCAATCCCGGCGGTAACGCACCTGTTTAATGCCATGCCGCAAATGCATCACCGCGAGCCGGGTTATATCCCCGCTATATTTGAAGAGCGCCCATATGCCAGCATTGTTGCCGATGGCATCCATGTTGATTTCGCAATGGTACGCCTTGCTAAACGCGAACTGGGTGATAAGCTATTTTTAATTACCGATGCCGTTACAGCCGCTACCGAAGGCACCTATCAGCACCAATTTACCGGCGACCGTTATGTAATGCCCGACGGTACATTATCAGGTTCGTGCCTTACCATGCTTAAAGCAGTACAGAACTGCGTAGAGAAGGTGGGTATTGAGCTTGCCGAAGCTATTAACATGGCATCGTTATACCCAGCCCAGCTGGCAGGGCTCCCTAAAAAGGGAAAGGTTGCCGCAGGCTTTGATGCCGACCTGATTGTTTTTAATGCTGATTTTGAAGTGCAGGGGACTGTGTTTAAGGGTGAATTAATAAACACGAATGGCACGAATTAAGGCGAATTACACGAATTGATTTTTGACAAGCACGAATTCACATTAATTAAAGCGAATTACTTTTTTCCTAATTCGTGAAATTCGAAAAAATTCGTGGAATTAGTGTCTATTTCTTCATAAAATTTTAACACTGATTATATTTCTATATTTTTGACCAATTTAACTACCTCATGGCATATAAAAGAATCCTACTAAAACTTAGCGGCGAGTCGCTGATGGGCGATAAGCAATACGGCATTGACAATAACCAGGTTTTACAATATGCACAAGACATTAAAAATGTTTATGACAAAGGCATTGAGATAGCCATTGTTGTTGGCGGCGGTAATATTTTCCGTGGCTTAAGTGCCGAAAAATCGGGCATGGAACGTGCACAGGCCGATTATATGGGGATGCTTGCCACCGTAATTAACTGTATGGCCCTGCAAAATGCCCTTGAAAGCATAGGCGTTGAAACCCGCTTGCAATCAGCCATAAAAATGGAACAGATCTGCGAGCCTTACATCCGCCGCCGTGCTATGCACCACTTGGAAGTTGGCAAAATTGTGATCTTTGGCGCCGGTACCGGTAACCCATATTTTACTACCGATACAGCCGCTTCCCTGCGTGCTATCGAGATAAAAGCCGATGTGGTACTAAAAGGTACCCGCGTTGATGGCATTTACACCGCCGACCCGGAGAAAGACCCTTCTGCAACCCGCTACGACGAAATAAGCTTCCAGGAAGTCTATGACAAAGGCCTCAACGTGATGGATATGACCGCCATTACCCTTTGCCAGGAAAACAACCTCCCAATCATCGTTTTTGATATGAATAAACCCGGCAACTTTATGAAGATTGCTGAAGGAGAAGCAATCGGAACTTTGGTGAGGTAGAGGGGAGTCCGGAAGTCCGAAAGAAAGAGTTTTGTGTGATAGTGTTATGACTATCAGGGCGTATATTTCACTTACCATGTCAAAAAAAATAGCGATGAGTATTATACCCATCGCTATTTTATGATCTATAAAAGCGGTTACAAATCGGCCTTTACGCCATACTTATCTGCAAACTTCCTGTATAGCTGTTTATGCAGGTTATCCAAATTAATATTCCTGCCTTGTATAAATGCGTTGTCAACATCAATGCTGATCATATCCAGCGCATCACCCTTAGAGATAAACAGGTTTGCATCTTTACCAACTTCAAGCGTTCCGGTGGTTTTATCAATACCCAGGATCTTTGCATTGTTAATGGTGATCATAGAGATAGCCTGCTCTTTTGTTAAGCCATAGCCAACCGCTTCACCAGCTTCAAATGGCAGGTTGCGCTGACGCCAGAAACCTATGCCGGTTAAGCCGTATAATACGCCGGCATCCTGCAGCATTTTAGGCAGCTTATACGGCAGGTAAACATCGTCCTCATCTTTATCAGGAAGCCTTTGCGTTTCCTTTAATATCACAGGTATATTGTTGTCTTTCAATACCTCAGTAACAAGGTATGATTCGTTGCCGCCAACAATTACCACCTGGATGCCCATTTTTTTACCAAAGTTTACCGCCTGTACTATTTCTTTGGCGCCATCGGCATTGACAAATAGTTTTTTGGCGCCGTTAAACAATCCCTTCATTGCCTCCAGGCGAATGTTAGTCACCTCTGGTTTTGCAATATCAGCATAGGCTTTAGCTTCATTAAACAGGTTTTCTATTTCGTCAATGGCTTTTTGAGCTTTTTCTGCCGGAGATTCCTGCGGAACGCCCGGAGTTGGAACGCCTCTTCTGCGGTTCTGCACCCTTGCAACCGGCCATGTTAAATGAATGCCTATATCTGTTTTATATGCAGCATCCTGCCAGTTCCAGGCATCAAGTTGCACAACTGACGATTGTCCTGAAATGGTGCCTCCATTTGGTGTTGGCTGAGCAAGCAGGATCCCGTTTGAGCGTACCGTTGGGATCACCTTCGAGTCGGTATTATAAGCTACAATTGAGCGCACGTTAGGGTTCAGGTCGCCTGTTTCTTCATCATCTACCGTACCGCGGGCACCTTCACCTATTTCAATAAGGCCCAGAGTGGTTATGGGGCAAATAAAGCCCGGGTAGATCTGTTTGCCGGTAGCGTCAATAACATCGGCGCCTGCGGTATTGGCTGCAGCGCCTTCGCCAATGGCAGTTATTTTGCCTTTATCAAAAGCTACATAGCCATTATTGATCACCTGCCCGTTACCCACATGGATAGTACCGCCTTTTATAATAACCGGTTTTGATTGTGCCTTGGCAGGCGATATAGTTGCCTGGCCGTTTGCAAGGATAGTGCTTAGCAATAATCCTCCAAAAATTAAAAATATCTTGTTCATTTTTTATGCCTCTTTAATTAGTTAACCAGATATAGCATCCGCACATTTTCATATCTGCACATCCGCACATCTGTTAATTATTTTCCGTTTGAATTACTTTGTCCTACGCCATCCCCTGATACAAACTCATCATCTTCGTCAGCCTCATTATTACGCGGACGCCTGCCTGCCGGGCGTTGTGTTACCGCTCCTTTGTTTTTAGCGGCAATCATTTTTTGGATGATCCTTGCTTCGTCGGTCTTCATTGTTTTTTGATTGGCCGCATCCTTGTCAATATCCCAGTAAGGGATGCCGTCAACATAGGTTTTCTCAGCAACTGCGTAAATAGAAAGCGGATCAGCAGACCATAGCACTAAATCGGCATCCTTGCCTACTTTTATACTGCCGATATGTTTTTCAACATGCAGCATGGTTGCCGGGTTAATGGTAACCAGTTTTAAGGCTTCTTCTTCGCTCATGTGCCCATAGGCAACAGATTTAGCAGCTTCCTGGTTAAGGCGGCGGGCCATCTCTTCATCATCCGAATTAAAGGCAGTTAACACTCCAACATCATGCATCAGCTTACCATTATACGGGATAGCCTCGGCAACCTCATTTTTGTAAGCCCACCAGTCGGAGAAAGTTGAACCTGCAATATTATGCGCTTTCATTTTATCGGCCATTTTGTAGCCTTCCAAAATGTGAGTAAAGGTGTTTATTTTAAAGCCCATTGAATCGGCAACATGCATCAGCATATTTATTTCCGATTGTACATAAGAGTGACAGGTGATAAAACGTTTGCCATCCAATATCTCAACAATGGCATCCAGTTCAATATCGCGGCGCACATTGCTGCCTTTTACAGCACGTGCAGCCTTGTATTCTTTAGCGCGGGTAAATTCATCAATATAAACCTCCTCAACACCCATGCGGGTTTGCGGGAAACGGGCAGCTCCGATTACAGCACCGTTATTGCTGCCTTTAACGTTTTCGCCAAGAGCGAATTTTATAAAACCGTCTGCGCCTTCAACCTTCATTTCATCGGGCAATACACCCCAGCGGTGTTTTATCAGCTGGGTTTGGCCGCCAATTGGGTTAGCCGAGCCATGCAGAATGTGCGATGTGGTAACCCCACCCGCCAGCTGGCGATAAATATTTATGTCTTCCGAATTTAAAATGTCAGCTATCCTCACCTCGGCGCTAACAGCCTGCGTGCCTTCGTTTATGCTGCCGCTGCCTGCAATGTGCGAGTGCTCATCAACAATACCCGGCGACAGGTGTTTACCAGTAGCGTCAATAACTTTGGCGCTGCCCGGAGCTATGCCCTTGCCTATAGCCTTTATCTTGCCATTTTCAATCAACACATCAGTATTTTGCAGGATGCCGTCTTTGTCGCTTGTCCAAACGGTAGCGTTTTTAAACAATACGCTTTCAGCTTTTGGCAACTCGGTATTGCCGTAGGCTACAAACGGATAAATTACAGGGCCATCATTAATTGGTTGTTTAGCCGACTCAGGTTTTGCTTTTTCTGCAGATGCGGGGCCGGTATAAGTGGCAGACCATTTCATTTCTGATCCATCAGGCAAGATCCCACTGCCGTTAAAGGTTAAGGGAGAGGTTTTGGTGATATAACCGTTCAGCCTTACGTTGCCGCTTGGTTTGTTTTTAAGATCGAAATAGATGCTTACCATATCGCCGGTGCGGGTAATGGTTCCTTTTGCATGGGTGCTGTCGGCGGTATTACGTTCCAGGTTAACATCATAAGCGCCTGGTGTGCCGCTTATTTTGAGGATCACACCCGGTAAAGCATCGCTGGCGAAGTTATAGTTACCACGCAGGTCGGTTACATTCATGCGGCTAACCACATACTGGTGGCCTTCTATCCAGTTCTCATAAATTACATTGTCTTTTTTAAACAGATCATCTGATGTGATAATAAAGTTGGCCATTTTACCTTTGGCAAGTGTACCAACCTTATCAGCCACGCCAAGCATTTCGGCAGGTGCGGTTGTAAGGGAAATTAAAGCCTGTTTTTCGCTCAAGCCGTTATCAATGGCGGTGCGCAGATTTGTCCAAAAATCACGTGCATTGGTTAACCCGTACGAGGTGATGGCAAACTTTATCCCTGCCTTTTCCAAAACAGCGGGATTGGTTGGGGCCAGCTCCCAATCTTTCATTTGGGTATAGCTTACATTGCGGGCATCAAGCGGGTCTTCCACATCAAATGCCTCGGGGAAGGTAAGCGGAATAATAAAGCTACCGCCTGTAGCCTTCATGGCGTCAATGCGGCGGTACTCCTGTCCGTCGGTTTTAAAAATATATTGTTTGCCAAACTCCTTACCTATTTTATTGGCGCGCAAAACGCTCAGCGGGTCTGACACTTCAAAAATTTGCGGGATAGCCTGCGTGCGGTTAAACTCATCAAGCGAGATATTATATTCCTCTTTCTGATTTTTATACCATTGGGCATCGTAATAGGTTTGACGCAGCAGCGCAATGCTTCCCATTAATGATGATGGATAATTAGTTGCCGCAGTACCCTTACTGAATGAGTAATTGGCAGCAGCTTCGCCATTAAGCATTACAAAGTTATCGCGTTCATCGCCTAAAGAAACTACTGCCGATGTACCGCGTGCAATACCATCGTGGATCAATGTGTGTACCGCTCCGAAGCCGTTCTTTTTATAATCCTCGGCTTTTGAGGCATCGCCATGAAATACCGCCTTAACGTTCATCTCGGGCTTGATAGATTCATTCCAGCCGTAAGCGCCCGGTTTGGTTGATACCGGTACGGCTACCCTGCCAAAGCCACCCTGTGCAAATGCCTGTCTTGACGCTTCGGGAATGCCATAGGTGGTATACGCATCAATAAGACCGGGATAAATATATTTCCCTTTCAAATCAACTGTAACATAACCTTTGGGGATCTTAACGTCAGCGCCAACGGCTTCTATCTGCCGGTCTTTAACCAGCAAAACACCGTTGGTAATGGTTTGATCGGCACTTACAACAATGCTGGCATTGGTGAAGGCGTACTGGCCGGGGCGGATATCCCAGGCGCCGTTTACCGGGAATGTTTGCTGCGCCCTTGTTAGCAGGGCAAACAGCATAACGCAGCCAAAAAGTAAAAGTTTTTTCATTTGAATTAATTTTGTCAGTTAGTTGTCCCTAATATATTAAAAATAGCCCATACACTAAGTAGCGGTGGTTTTTATCATGGATTTGTTACAATTCATCAAAAAGTTAAAAAGACAGCATTACAAAATGTAGCTTAGTGGAACTTAATCTTTTAAGATGATACAAATTCCTAAAGACCTGCTTGATCACCATGCGCATATCAGGTTACGATTGTCAGATATGTATGGCTTTGTCATTGATAAAAAGCGACCCTTCAGATGCGATGATACCCTGCAAACTGCGCATTGCCTCGAGGTAATTTTGACAGGCTCAATTGATGTTAGGTATGGCAGCTATGTGCAACACCTTATGGCCGGAGATATCCAATTCAGGAGACGGGGTAATTACCAGTTGTTTCCGTCGGACGATTATACCAGCCTGCTTATTTTTATGGAAAACGAGTTTGTAGATTACTTTTTGGAGAGCCATGTTCCGGAGTTTAAGCAGGAAAAACTGAATGCCGACCTGCCGCCATTCACCTTTAAAACCTCTGAGTTTATAAAAGCTAACATAACTCAGGCTATACAGCATATTTTACACCAGCAGGAGTATTCCAGGTGCATTGTGAAATTTGTGGCCCACCAGGTATTATTGCAGATCCTGGCTGGCGATGGATCAAAAACTTTTGTTTCATTTTTGAAAGACCTGGTTAGCGATAAAAAGGTTGACCTTGCTTACTTTATGGAAACTAATTTTAACAGGCAGCTTTCAATCCCTGATATGGCTAAGCTTACGGGGCGAAGTGTAAGCGCTTTTAAAAAGGAGTTTACCGAACGTTTTAATACCACGCCGGTAAAATGGCAGATAAACCGCAGGCTGGAATATGCCGAGTATCAGTTAAAGACTTCGAATGATCCGGTATCGTTAGTGGCTTATAGCAGCGGGTTCGAAAATATCTCGCATTTTTCAAAAGTTTATAAGCAAAGGTTTGGCGCATCGCCAAAGAGTGCAAGGAGCGAGCTGGTGTTATGAAAAGTAGATAAATGCATTTAACAATATATTATTTGAAAGATTTTTAAATGTAGAGACGCAATACTTTGCGTCTCAAGTATACAAATAATCAATAAATGCACTCCTGGTTATTTGATTCAGAGACGCAAAGTATTGCGTCTCTACGTTAATATCATTTTTAATCCGTTAACATCTGCTATTAAACAAACAAATAAAGCCTCACAGCAAAATTCCAGCCCTTCTAAAGCTGCAATTTTGAGGTATGAAAACATTAGAAAACACCAACCCGGCGCTGATATTAGTTGATATACAGCAGGGTTTTGATAACATCCCGTACTGGGGCGGCGAACGCAATAATCCCGATGCAGAAGCAAACGCACGCAAACTGCTCAACCACTGGCGGGCAAACAACCTGCCGCTGTTTCACATTCAGCATTGCTCAACCAATCCCAACTCCTTACTGGCAGAAAGCAACCCCGGCAATGCCCACAAAGAAATTGTAAAACCTTTACCCGGAGAGCCGGTGATAAAAAAATCGGTAAACAGCTCTTTTATCGGCACCGATCTGCAACAGCAACTGGATGCCGCAAACATTGATACCGTAGTTATAGTGGGCCTTACAACTGAACATTGCGTATCAACCACAGCCAGGATGGCCGGCAATTTTGGATACAACACGTTTGTAGTAGCCGATGCTACCGCTGCCTTTGCAAAAACAGGGATCAAGGGCGAACATTACGATGCGGAAACCATCCATTTAACCGCTTTGGCAATGCTAAATGATGAATTTGCAACCGTTTTGAACACCGACGAGGTTATTAACGCTTTAAAAAAAAACGATGATTTTCTTTAGCAATTTAATGAAGAAACTTTTTGCACCCTATTTGCCGGCATCGCAAGTGCTTTCCGTAATGAAGTGAAATAATGAAACTATACTACCAGTTTAAGGAAACTTATACACCACTCCTAAAGCCAATCCCTCCGTTCCTTGTACGCTTGAAGAGGTGTTTTTGTCGTACAGGAAGGTTCCGTTAAGGGTAAAGGCAATCAGGCGGCTCACTTTTGAAGTTAGCACCATGTCTACACGGTGGCTGGTATAGGCCAGGGCCTGCTGGTAGGGCACAAACAGGGCATAGCGGGCGTTTATGTGCACAGTTTTTGAAAGGTCCTTATCAAGGGTGGCAACTACCTGGAAGGCCAGTTCGTTGTAAACTCTATGACCTACTGGCACACCGTAATTGCTGGGCTGGTTGTTATGAATGGTGGTATCTAAAACAAAGGTTTGGCGGGCAGTACCGGTACCAAGCCTAAGGTCGAAATATTTTACGGGCTTATATTCAAAACCTACCGATTCTGTTAAATACCCCGGCGACATAAAATTGGAGATCAAGTAAGGATTCTGTGCCACGCTGCCATCAGGATTGGCATAATTAAAACCCTTGTCAAACTGAGACTCGAAGGTTAGCGATCCGAAAAAGAACCAGTGCTTTGACATTTGCGAGGCTATTTTATTATCCCAAAAGATCCGGTCGTTAGTTTTACGCTTTCCCTGGCCTTTATTTTTTGAGATGCCGTAAATCAGGTTCAGGTCTGATGTAAAATCGAAGGGAGATTTGTTATATTCAACCTTATAATCAAAGTTTCCACCCAGGGCAATAGCGCTGATACCACCTGCGCTGTAATTATTGCTGAATGCCGACTGGCTAAAGTTAAGGCCGAACAGTATGGCCTTATGCCAGTAGCTTACACGGTAATCAAGCATAGTTACCGGGATCTGTTCCTGGTGGATCTGGATGGGTATAAAGCGAAATGGCAGCGCATTTTTGCCCGGTTCAATGCGGTATTTATTTAACTGGTTGGTGTCAACTTTTAAAGAATCGTTTTTTTGTGCTTTAGCCGAAATGGCAATACCAAATAAAAATAAGAAAAACAGCGGGGTACCGGTTTTAAACATAATAAAAGCGTATTTGGGCTAAAAGCTTAAAGAGAAAGGTATAAAGTGCTTTCACTTACAGGCATTAACAGTTAAGTGGCAAATTTATTATAATATCGGTAATAATGTTATAATGACAGATGATAAAAAATTGAATGTCTCCGCAGGAGGCATTTCAATGCTATTAAATTAAGGGGAAACACAAACGCGATTCACTCCCAAAGCCTGGTTGCCCCCTCTAAATCTCCCCCGGTAGGGGAGACTTTAGCTTCGCACTTTTTTAAGTCCTCCCTACCGGGGAGGATTTAGGTGGGGCTATTAGACGAAGTTATGTGGCTAGTTATAGACCACATTCTCTTAACTTAATAGCATTGTGGATCATCTGCTGAGACAAAAAAAGGCACAGCATATAAGGAATTATTAACTTGCAACAAGTTGGAAAAACGGGATGGAAATTATTTTAAATCCCTCAAAAAGGTATGCGGCAGAACCAGGGTCAGCTCTAATGTTAGAGTTTGTAAATTAATAAAACGTACAGTACTGATTATATGAAAGCTAAATTTATACCCTATAACCGCCCGCTTTTGAAGGGCGAAGAGTTGTTGAAGGAAAGCATAAAGCATTATCACTTTATGGAGAGCAGAAGAACGGTTCGTGAGTTTTCGACCGAGCCGGTTTCGGTTGAGGTTATAGAAAACCTGGTAATGGCTGCTTCAACTGCTCCATCGGGTGCAAATAAACAACCCTGGACGTTTTGCATAGTCATCAACCCCGAATTGAAATCAAAGATAAGGGTTGAGGCTGAAAAGGAGGAGTATACCAATTATCATGGCCGCATGCCGCAGGAATGGCTGGATGATCTGAGCTATTTAGGAACCGACTGGCACAAACCTTTTTTAGAAGATGCCCCTGCTTTGATCATCGTATTTAAAAAATCGTATGATTTGGTTAACGGTAAAAAGAAAAACAACTATTACACAACTGAGTCGGTAGGGTTGGCTTGCGGTTACTTGCTCCAGGCTATCCATCAATGCGGTCTGGTTGCTTTAACGCATACCCCAAGCCCCATGAATTTTCTAATAAAAGTATTAAACCGGCCTGAAAATGAAAAGCCGTTTTTATTGATCCCGGTTGGTTACCCCGCTACTGACGTTATGGTGCCTGATATAAAAAGAAAAAGCAAAGAGGAAGTACTAGTTTATTATTAACGGGAATTCAAACACAAAGCTCAGGAATCAGGATAATAAAAGTGCTTATCGGTAAGTTTCTGCCACTTTTTTCCGGATCTTGTTTCTTACCATTTGATTCTGATTTTTCATTCATCCAATTTGTTTCAAAATCCTACCTTTGTATCCTCAAAATTAGATAAGTATAATGTTTGAAAATCTTTCGGATAAACTCGACAGAGCCTTTAAAGTATTAAAAGGACAGGGAACTATAACTGAAATAAACGTTGCCGAAACCATGAAGGAGATCCGCAAGGCCCTTCTGGATGCTGACGTTAACTATAAAACGGCTAAAACCTTTACTGATGAAGTAAGACAAAAAGCCATCGGTCAAAATGTATTGACCTCAATTTCTCCCGGCCAGTTGCTCACCAAGATCATGAACGATGAGCTTACCGAGCTGATGGGTGGCAGCACGGCAGAACTTAATCTTACAGCTAACCCTACCATTATATTAATTGCCGGTTTAAACGGCGCTGGTAAAACCACGTTTACAGGCAAGCTGGCCCATTACTTAAAAACCAGCAAAAACAAAAAAGTATTACTGGTTGCCGATGACGTTTACCGTCCGGCGGCTATTGAGCAGCTGCAGGTTTTAGGCCAGCAGATTGATGTACCGGTTTATGCTAACCTGGAGTCAAAAGATCCGATTGCTATTGCCCGTGAAGGTATCGCGTTAGCAAAACAAAACGGCAGTAATGTGGTGATAATTGATACCGCTGGTCGCTTGTCAATTGACGAGGCCATGATGGTGGAGATTGAAAATGTAAAAGCTGCCGTTAAGCCACAGGAAATTTTGTTTGTGGTTGATTCCATGACTGGCCAGGATGCTGTAAATACTGCTAAGGTATTTAATGATCGCCTGGATTTTACAGGCGTTGTATTAACCAAACTTGATGGCGATACCCGCGGTGGTGCGGCCCTTTCCATAAAATCGGTGGTTAATAAGCCGATCAAATTTATTGGTACCGGCGAAAAGATGGAAGCGCTTGACGTTTTCCACCCTGATCGTATGGCATCCAGGATCCTGGGCATGGGTGACGTGATCTCATTGGTTGAACGCGCGCAACAGCAGTTTGATGAAAAGGAGGCTGCCGAGCTTCAGAAGAAGATCCGCAAAAACAAGTTCGACTTTAACGACTTTTTCAGCCAGATCCAGCAGATCAAGAAAATGGGTAACATGAAAGACCTGATGGGCATGATCCCCGGCGTTGGCAAAATGATGAAGGATGTTGAGGTGGATGATAATGCCTTCAAAGCCATTGAGGCCATTATCCAATCAATGACGCCATACGAGAAAGGCAATCCCGACAGTATTAACCAAAGCCGCCGTAACCGGATAGCACAAGGCTCAGGCACTAACCTTACCGAAGTAAACCGCCTGATAAAACAGTTTGAAGATATGCGTAAGGTGATGAAGCAGATGAGCAATCCCGCAGCCATGGCTAACATGATGCGGAGAATGCCGAAGTAATTTCGGATTTCGGATGTTCGATTTCGGAATTTAGAATTTATGTATCGCCGAAGTAATTTGATGATGTGCTGATTTGAAGATTTGAAAATGAAAAGCATCATTTTCAAATCTTCAAATCAAATTACATCTAACCCTTTAAAGCCCTTCCCCAGTACCTGGCTATTATTTACATCAAGCCATTTATCGAGCAGGGTGGCATACACATCTCTAAAGTCTACCGCGTACTTCAAATCCCCGTTATCTAATTGAGCCAGGTCAGGCGCATCATTATAAATCCCCGCCTTTTTTAACTTGCCGCCAAACAGCAAGATGTTGTTGGCTGTACCGTGATCGGTGCCATTGCTGGCATTTTGCTCAACACGGCGGCCAAATTCCGAGAAGGTCATCACCAGGGTATCATCCAGCTTGCCTGATTGTTTCAGGTCATACATAAAGGCCGCCACAGCATCACCATAAATTTTTAATTGCCGCCCCTGCTGATTTTGCTGGCCTACATGGGTATCAAATCCGCTTAATGAAACATAGTAAACCCGGGTTTGCAGGCCGGAGTTTATAAATTTAGATACTGTTTTAAGCTGGTTACCCAGGCCTGTTAAAGGATATTCACAGGTAACATTATATGTTTTGGAAGTTTTTTGAATATAATTTGCAGACGAATAAGTTTCTATCATGGTTTTATACAGGTAACCCAAATTATCCTCATTCAGGTTGGTATCGCCATGATCATGCACCAGGTCTTTAAAAAATGGTTCGCGGGTGGTTTGATATAATTTGTTCGGGTCCTGTACGGCAATGCCTTTCATCTTTTCGCCCTTCATAGCAAGCGATAAGGTATCATCAACCTCAACAGCTGTGTAAGGATTTTTACAGCTTTGGCAATTTGAATCAAGGTATCGCCCTATCCATCCGGTTGTTAAAAACTGGTTAGCCTCGCTCCCGGTTTGCCAGATATCCATTGAGCGAAAATGTGACCTGTCGGGATTGGGGTAGCCAACGGAGTTTATTATGCTCATCCATCCCTGGTCGTAAATATCTTTTAATGCCGACAAATTAGGGTTCAGGCCCTGCATTTCATTCAGCTTAATAATATCAGGTTTATTTATGGCGATGGTTTTGCGTTTTTGATAATAAATATCATTGCCATAAGGGATAATGGTATTTAAACCATCATTACCGCCTGAAAGCTGAATAATAACCAGGTTTTTATACCCGCTAATGCTCCCCATGGCCATTGCCTCAAGCGGCTTCAAAAAAGATGGGATCAAAAATGCACCCGATGCAAGCGCTGTATTTTTTAAAAAATTTCTTCTGTCCATATAACCTCCTATCCCCTAAAGGGGGCATTTTTTGCAGTTAATTTATTCCTATCCGCTCCGTAGCTCCCCTTTAGGGGGCGGGGGCTTAACATAATTGATATTCAGGTGTTGATACTATTTGTATAATGCTTGTTTTCAGATCCGGCGCGGTGTTAACCTCATCGGTAACCGTTTTATTTAATGAGGGCTCCAGCATAAATTCAGCTACCTGTACCTTTGTCGCATCCTGCGGAATCTCCTGCATAAACTTATCCCAGTTGGGTTGCGCCTGTACCTTTTTTATAACATTCAATTGCTGCTTACGCACTGATGCAAGGTACGCTTCATCCTCCGGATTAGCTTTGCCTGTAAAATCAATATAGCCGGCATTTAAAATGGTTGACGGGATCTTCATCCTGTACATTAACGATGAGCTGTCTATCCAGTTTCTGCCTCCGGGCCAGCCGGCAACATTTGGGGGACGAAATAGTACTTGTCCAAGGGTCCGTTGAAATTGCAGCAGCACATCAGGGTTTTGATAGCTGATGTAAAATTGCCGGTTAAGGCCGGTTAACAATTCAACGGGCGATTTTACCAGGTTGCCTATATTCTTATCATCATAAAACCAATCGGAAAGGAATACAAACTCCAGCAGCGGTTTAATCTCATAGTTTGATTTGTAAAACACATCCGCCATTTGATTGATATGGGCATTATCCGGAATATCATTCACCAAATAGCGGTATAATTTAGTGCTGATAAATATTGCCGTTTGTTTGTTGGCCACTATTATATCAATAATATCTTCGCCGCAATAGTTGGCGGTATTGCCCATAAAAGTTTTCGGGCCATCATCATGTACCTTTGGCCTGAAAGCATAAGTTCCTGTTTTGCCATCATAGCTCCAGCCCGTAAATGACCGCGCCGACTCCTTAATATCATGCTCAGTATAATGCCCGCGACCAAGCGTAAAAAGCTCCATCAGTTCACGGGCAAAGTTCTCATTCGGGTGCCCTTTTTGGTTTTGCTGGTTATTTAAAAACTGCAGCATTGCCGGCGATTGTGAAACCTGCAGCAATAGCGTTTTAAAATTACCCAATGCGTTGGCCCGTTCAATATTATTAAGCTGCTGCTCGTAATAGGCGTTGCCTATATTACAGGCAAAATGATTATGCCAAAAAAGGGTCATCTTCTCCCGCAACTGCGCATCCGTTTCACCTAATTGTTTTATCCATGCATTATTCAGTGCTTTTTCCTGCTTATTACGCTCCTCCTGCACCATCTTTTTTTCCTCGTCGGTTTGTATTGCGGGATGAGGCCTGAGATCTATATTTTCGGTGAGCACATTTATGGGTTCCTGTTTTTCAGAAGCCTTGAAAAGTTTCCGCACTGATTTCTTTATCGACCAGTTTTGATGATCATGCAGGTCTTCAAA
Organism: Mucilaginibacter sp. OK098; assembly: GCF_900142915.1. Lineage (GTDB taxonomy): Bacteria > Bacteroidota > Bacteroidia > Sphingobacteriales > Sphingobacteriaceae > Mucilaginibacter. The sequence goes on along the minus strand of NZ_FRCM01000009.1, from coordinate 200,088 downwards.
ACGAATTCCGAAGCCCGCCCTTGCATACAAATGCTTAATATGTCTTGAATTATTCATTTTGCCCCCTAACCCCCTAAAGGGGGAATTTTTTATACTTAATATTTATTAAGGCCATCCCGGTTCCCCCTTCAGGGGGTTAGGGGCTAAGCCAATTGGTACTCCGGTGTTGAAACCAGTTCAACCACCATTGCTTTTATATCTGTTGCGCTGTTTATATTATTTATAAGTGTATTACTTAGTTTTGGTTCAAGCATAAATTGTGCTATATCAGTTTTTGATGCGTTTTTGGGAATATTTTTTAAATACCGGGGCCAATCCGGCTGCGTTTGCACCTTTGCGTTTACAAATTGCTGCTGATTGCGGATAGTGGCAATATAGGCCTCCTCTTCCGGGTCGGCTTTGCCATTAAAGTCAATCAAGCCTCCGTTTAGCAGGGTCGACGGGATCTTTAGCCTGAACATTAATGATGAGCTGTCAATCCAGTTGCGTCCACAGGGCCAGCCGGCTACATTGGGCGGATAAAATAATACCTGCCCAAGCGCCTTCTGAATTTGAAGCTGCACTTCGGGGCGTTGATAAGTAATATAAAATTGCCTGTTCAAACCAACCAAAAACTCAACCGGCGCTTTTACCAGGTTACCAATATTTTGCTCATCATAAAACCAGGGTGACGTAAAAACATAATCAAGCAGGGGTTTTATCTCATAATTATTGTGGTAAAACACATTGGCCATTGCAGTAACATGCGCAAGGTTGGGCGTTTCATTAACTAAATACTTATAAAGTTTGGTGCTTATGAATCTTGCCGTTTGCTTTTGTTCCAGCAGGCGGTTAATAATATCTTCGCCGGTTAAATTGCCGGTTTTGCCCATAAAGGTTTTTTGCCAGGCATCATGCAAAAAGGGACGCATAATAAATTCGCCGGTTTTGCTAAAGCCCCAGCCGGTGAATGCCCGTGCCGATTCTTTAACATCCTGTTCGGTATAATTGCCGCGGCCTATGGTAAAAAGCTCCATCAGCTCGCGCGCAAAGTTTTCATTGGGGCGTCCTTTATGGTTTTGCTGATTATTTAAAAACTGCAGCATAGCCGGAGATTTGGATACTTCCAGCAAAAGATCACGAAAGTTACCCAAAGCATGGCTGCGCTGAATATTGTTTAGTTGCTGTGCAAAAAGGGAATCTTTAGTGCGGCAGGCGAAGTGGTTATGCCAAAACAGGGTCATCTTCTCACGCAATACAGCATCTGTAGTGCTCATTCTGTTCATCCAGGCTTCATTCAGCTCTTTTTCCTCTTGCCTTTGCTGTTGTAAAAATTGCTTTTTGGCGCCCTTATCACCCTTAACAAGCATGGCATAATCAGTATTGCCTTGTACGCTGGTAATTGGCTCGTTATTTTCAGAGGAGTTGAAAAGTGAGGCTACAGCCTGTTTCACAGATAAATTTCCGGCAGACGCTCTATCTTCAAAACGCAAACCAAAACCGGCCCGCGCATATAAATGCTTTATCTGCTTTACATTATCCATAATAAGGGTATATATGCTATGACCCTTGTTTTTGCAGATGGTTTAACCAATTTATTATTAACTTATTTTAATAGTTAAAATATGATTACATTCGGGTTACAAACCCTGTTAATTGAAAATACTATTTGTGCTCTTATTGCTGTGTTGTGCGGTAATAAGCCAGAAAGGGCAAACCCAAACTTATGACATGATCGGCACTGCCGACCTGAAGTTAACCCCCTGCGATTTTGAAAGGAAAATTAATGCCGCTATATTATTTAATAATACGGTGCCTCCAATCATTATATATCTCAACTATTCATAAAAACCTAATAAGCAACACATCAACCTAACTATTATATTACCATACCCAATTATATCACAATGAATAAATTTTTACCCGTATTTGTGCTTTGCGCACTTTGTTTTTCTGTTAAAGCACAAACGCCTGCGGCAACAGTCACAACAACCCAGCCATTCGGCAAAATTGATAATGCCGACCTTGAGCTTAAAGCCTGCGATTTTGAAAAGGATGCTAATGCGGAAGTGCTTTTTGAAAAGGGCAATGTTTATTTTGGTGCTGATCTGCTAACAATTACCGAAGAGATCCATAAACGGGTTAAGATCTTTAATGACAATGGAAAGAGTGAAGCTGATGTACACTTAAAGTTCTACAGCGGCGACCGCCTTGAATATATTACCGGGATCCAGGCTGAAACGATTAACCTTGTTGGCGGCAAACCAGAGATCATCAAACTTGATAAAAAGCTAATCTATACAAAAATTATTGATAAACGCTGGAGTGAAGTAAGCTTCACCCTGCCAAATGTAAAGCCGGGCTGTGTAATAGAGTATAAGTATAATTTAAATGCTAACTCGTTTACCGATTTTCCCGACTGGGACTTCCAGGAAAAAATACCGGTGCGGTACAGTGAGCTCAAAACTTCAATACCTGATGTTTTTTATTTCAGAGCCAATACGCACATTACTGCGCCACTGGCTACACGTAGCAACACAACTGACAGCAGGAGTTTGTTGGACGGAAGCCAGACCTACTCGTATAATGTTGAAAACGATGTGCGGGGAATTGCCAATATTCATTCATTGCCCGACGAGCCTTTTATGTCATCATACCATGACAATGTACAAGCTATCCGTTTTCAGCTGGTATCCATAAAGCCGATGGGAGGATTTGTAAAATCACTTTCCGATACCTGGGCTAAAGTTGGCGGCAGACTTATTGATGATGAAGATTTTGGTGGTCAGCTTAAAAGAAAGGTAAACGGTGAAGAAGTTATTATAACAAAAGCCAAAGCCATAAAATCAACCGATGAAAGAATAGCCTATCTTTTTAACGCGGTAAAAACTGCTATGAAATGGAACGGGGATGACAGATGGTACACGAATGACGGAACCTATCGTGCCTGGGAAAATAAAACAGGTAACTCAACCGAGATCAATCTTATACTTTACCACTTGCTAAAACAATCGGGCATTGAAGCGTATCCAATGGTGGTAAGCACGCGTCAGCATGGCAAGGTACAGCCTTTTTATACCTCATTGGTTCAGTTTAACCGGGGGGTAGTTTATATACCTGTTGATACGGTAACAAATTATATACTTGATGCTACAGGCAAATACAATATGTATAATGAAACACCCGAAGAACTGCTTAACTCATCCGGACTGTATATTGATAAGGCAAAAAACATATATGATATGGTGCTTTTGAAAAAGGCAGCGCCTGCCCGCGAATCAGTGTTTATAACTGCGGACATTAAAGCCGGTGGAAAGCTGGAAGGCACCGCCCAGATAAGCAGCAGCAGCTACAACAAAATTAATGCGGTTGAACGCTACAAAAAGGATGGCGAAAAAAAGTATATCGATTTTTTGCGAAATGATGACAACAACTTAAAAGTTGCTTCGCTTAAGATCGAAAACATGGAGGTGGATTCGCTGCCGCTAATGCAAAAGCTTGACTTTAACCTGGAGCTTGCTGGATCAGACGAAACGTACATCTACCTTAACCCAAACCTGTTCACTCCACTAAAATTAAATCCGTTTTTAAGCGAAAACCGGATGACAGATATTGACTTTGGCTATAGCCGCAACTATTCAATAAACGGCATTTACAAGATACCGGCAGGTTATAAGGCCGACGCATTACCAAAAAGCATTAGCATGACGATGCCCGATAAAAGCTTTGGCTTTAAACGAATAATAGCGGAGCAGGATGGCTCAATAATAGTGCGTTACAGCGTTAGCTATAACGTGGCCGAGTACTCCAAAGAAAGTTATGCAGACTTTTTTGCCTTTTTTAAGAAAATGCATGAAATGCTGAATGAAGTAATTGTTTTGAAGAAATCGTAAATAAAATGAGTGTTTATAAATGTTTGAAAGGCCTGATCTGCGTCGCATTTACTTCTTTTTTGACGATGGCGGCAGCTTACGGACAGGAAAAAGAGATCCCCAAAGAACTATATGTAGCATCAGGTATTCCTGATTCATTAAGAGAAGATGCCAACTCGGTGGTGCGATACAGTATGCAAGATGTGACTGTTAAAAGCCCCAGCCATTTTGTTATGAAAATACATACCATAGTTACTATCTTGAATGAAAAAGCGAACCGCGAGGCCAGGACCAACCTGCCTTATAACAAGAAGTACAGTGCTGTAAGTTCATTTGAAATGATTATTTACGATGCTACGGGTAAGCAATTAAAAAAATATCATAAAAGTGATATGTATGAGCATGCCACTGACGACGATGCAACGCTTGTTTCTGATGAACGGTCAATGTATATAAGCCATACGGTTGTCAATTACCCAACCACAGTTGAAATGGTATTTGAGTTAGATAACAATAGTTCAATTAATATTGATAATTGGCAAATTCAGCAATCCGAACAATCCGTACAAAATTCATATTACCGGCTTTCAATAAGCACTGATGCCGGCTTTCGCTTCCAGGCAAGGAATACATCTATTAAGCCTCAAAAAAACAATGCTGATAAAACAGATACCTATATATGGCATGCTTCAAATTTAAAGGCAATAAAGCCGGAAAAAGGATCAATGTGGTGGAAGGTTTTCCCCGGGATATATTTTGCTGCGAATCAGTTTGAGTTTTATGGCGTACCGGGTGATTTTAAGACCTGGCAAAACTATGGTAATTGGCAAAGGGCATTAAACGCAGATGTTTGTTCTTTGAGCCCGCAACGTGAAGCAGAGATAAGGAAAATGACTGACAGTATTAAAACGGATAAGGGGAAAGCTGCGTTTTTATATAAATATATGCAGCAAAACATGCGATACGTAAGTATACAATTAGGAATTGGCGGTTTAAAGCCTTTCCCGGCAACCTTTGTTGATCAAAAAAAATATGGCGATTGTAAGGCGCTTTCCAATTATATGAGCGCACTGCTTAAAGCGGTAAATATTCCCTCCTATTACGCAATGATCAATGCAGAGTCAGACCGGGAGCCGGCAGATCCCTCATTTCCCTACGATCCCTTTAACCATGTAATATTATGCATACCATTTAAGGGAGACACTACCTGGTTAGAATGTACCAGCAATAAGCAGCCATTTGGAAAGCTTGGTATTGCTACAGAAAACCGGACGGCTTTACTTATTACCGAAACCGGGGGCAGATTGGTTAATACACCGCGCAGCTCTATTGAAGACAACCAGTTTAACAGCGAGGTGCACATTACCCTTGATGCTGATGGCGGGGCAAAAGCAAAAGTTAAAATTTTAGGAACAGGAGAGTACCGGTCTGAGTATTTTGGTGTAGAATCTTTAAAAGCTGATGAACAAAAGGAGTTTTTTCAGCGGGTACTTAATATAAAACAACCCACCGTCTTTGAAATTAAACCATCCGTAGATAAGGATGGCGTTAAAGAATTGAATATGGAGCTGGAATATGATAAATTTTGTGATGTGGCAGCAGGGGACAAGCAGTTTTACCGCCCAAAAGTATTTGACTTGTGGGGAGTAACGGTACCTGTATTGGATAAAAGAAAATCAGATTACTACTTTGAGCACCCGATGCAAAAATCGTGTATAACCACAATAGACCTTCCTGCAGGTTTTGAAGTGGAAACCCTGCCGGCAAACCAAAGCTTAAAATTTACATATGGTACTTATGAAATAAATTACACATACGATGCTACGAAGAACCAGGTTACCAGCAAGGCAAACTTTAAGTTAACCAACCAGGTTATCCCGGCTGCAAAATATACCGAGTTACAGCAATACATGGATGCTGTTGTTAAAGCGCAAAATAAAAAGCTGGTGATAAAACATAAGGCATAAATTTGCCCTGATGATATTCAGGCTTGATGAACGTATACTGTTTCCCGATCCGGAGCTTGCCGAAGAGGATGGGCTTTTAGCTGTAGGCGGCGATCTGTGTACAGATCGTTTGCTGCTGGCCTATCAAAGCGGCATCTTCCCGTGGTATAGTGATGATGAACCTATCCTGTGGTTTTCGCCGCATGAAAGGTTTGTGCTTTATCCTGAAGAGCTGAAGATCTCCAAATCTATGCGGCGGGTTTTAAATTCAGGAATGTTTAAGGTTACTACTGATCAATGCTTTGAAAAAGTAATAGCAGCCTGCTCCCAAATGGAACGCGAAGGACAGGAGGGCACCTGGATAACAGCCGATATGCAGGCGGCTTATATTGAGCTTCACCAAAAAGGTTATGCGCATTCGGTAGAAGTATGGCTGGATGATAATTTGGCGGGCGGGTTGTATGGCGTGCAGGTTGGCCGTGTTTTTTGCGGCGAAAGCATGTTCAGCCTGGTGAGCAACGCTTCAAAAACTGCACTTATTTATTTGTGCAGCAGCGGTTTATTTAGTTTGATAGATTGCCAGGTACATACTGATCACTTAGCATCAATGGGGGCAAGGATGATTAGCAGGGCAGCGTATTTGACGATGCTGGAAAACGCCGTTTAATTGGATAAAATATATTAAAAACAAGCTTGTTGCTATTGGATTATAGCAATCCTGAGAGGCTTCAACAGCGTCTGCGTAACTTTTTACAAATCAACAACATTATTTTACATAAACTTGTAGCTATAAGTCAAAACCTTTATTTGTTAACAATAATTACAATTACCGACTTAGAGCAATAAACTTTTGACTAAAGACTTTAATTCATAAGATGGACGAGCAATTTTACAGGCAATTATTTGATAAACACCAGCATGTTGAGGCAGTGCCGTCTAACAGGGAAATTACCGCCTGGGCCTTGCAGCTTATCCGTTTATTATTTCCGGAACAATCCAAACAGGAGTTTAATGGGGTAGACCAACTAAAGGCCGAGTTTAAGAAACTTGAAAATGAGCTTTGCCTGGTAATGGATGCTACTAAAGCCTGTGAAAACTGCAATAATGAACAACTGTCGCGATCTGTTTTTGAACAGCTGCCTTTATTGTACCAGTTGCTGAATACCGATATCCGCGAGATTTTTGAAGGCGACCCTGCTGCCCGTACTGAATTTGAAGTGATAAGGACATATCCCGGCTTTTTTGCTATATCATTCTACCGCCTTGCCCATATTTTATACAAGCATAATGTGCCATTGCTGCCCCGAATATTAACGGAATATGCCCACTCAAAAACCGGGATTGATATTCACCCGGCTGCTGAGATTGGCGAATATTTTCATATAGACCATGGCACAGGCATTGTTATAGGCGAAAGCTGCATAATTGGCAAGCATGTAAAACTGTACCAGGGGGTTACTTTAGGCGCTTTAAGTGTTGCAAAAAACATGGCGAATACCAAAAGGCACCCTACGGTTGAAGACCATGTGGTGATCTATTCGGGCGCTACTATACTTGGCGGGGAAACGGTTATAGGGCATCACAGCGTAATTGGTGGTAATGTTTGGCTCACCAAAAGCGTTAGGCCCAATTCAACGGTTTATCATAAGCCGGCACTCATCGTACTAAACAAAAATAAAGATTGAAATTATGGCTGGTATAATTGATCTGATAGGCAATACGCCTATGGCCGAAATAAAAAGACTGAATCCCAACCCTAACGTTCGCATTTTTGCAAAATTGGAAGGGAATAATCCCGGGGGAAGTGTAAAAGACAGGGCCGCGCTTAATATGATAAGAAGCGCTTTGGAACGCGGCGATATAAAAAAAGGCACCAAATTGGTTGAAGCTACCAGCGGTAATACCGGGATAGCATTAGCTATGATAGCCAGTTTGTTTGGGTTGGAAATTGAACTGGTAATGCCATCAAACTCCACCCGCGAGCGCACGCTTACCATGGAGGCTTTTGGCGCTAAAGTAACCTTGCTTGAAGGCATTGAGCTTTGCCGTGATTATGCCGAAGAAAAAGGCGCCGGCGGCGAATACTTTTTACTAAACCAGTTTGCCAACCCCGATAATTATATGGCACACTACAAAACTACCGGACCCGAGATTTGGCGCGATACGGAAGGGCAGATCACCCATTTTGTAAGCGCAATGGGAACCACCGGCACCATTATGGGTAATTCAAGATATTTTAAAGATATAAACCCGGCTATCCGGATAATAGGCTGCCAACCAACGGAAGGATCATCTATCCCGGGCATCAGGCGCTGGCCGGTAGAGTACCTGCCTAAAATATTTGAACCTGAACGTGTAGACAGGGTAATAGACATATCTGAAGCAGAATCTGTAATAATGGCCCGCAAGCTGGCAAAAGAAGAAGGTATTTTTGCAGGAATGAGCAGCGGCGGCGCAATGGCTGCGGCTATAAAAGTTGCACAAGAGCTAACCGAAGGCACCATTGTATTTATTTGCTGCGATAGAGGAGACAGGTATTTAAGCAGTGCATTGTTTGGGTAGCAGACCGGCCTCCTCCAATCTTATTTCTCCTTCCCTTACACAAACTGTTGGATAACCTGCTGCAGCTGCGAGGCCTGTACCACACCGCTTTGGCGCCATTTGGTTTGGCTGTTTTTAAAGATCATAAGCGTGGGTACGCTTTGCACTTTATAAGCGTTTGCTGCCGAAGGATTTTTGTCGATATCAATTTTAATGATGGTTACTTTATCGCCTAAGGCATCCTTTACCTGTTTTAATATGGGTGGCATCATCTTGCACGGTCCGCACCACTCTGCCGAAAAATCAACCAATACCGGTTTATCTGATGCTATTATCTCCTGGAAATTTGCCATAATCTTTTGAGGTTTATAACAAGGTAACACTTTTATAAGGCATAAGGTTTATTTTTTAAGGAAAATTACGGTAAGGAAACAAAAGGATTTCGGAAGTCGGAATTTCAATTTCGGAATTAAAAATATCACGTCATTGCGAGGAACGAAGCAAACTCTGCGAAGGACAATCAACGAACCTTTATGCCGGGATAGACCCAAAAGCCGCTGTTTAGTTACCACAATACTATTGCTCTCTGATTTTCATAGCTCAAAGCGTGCTTCGTTCCTCGCAATGACGATCAGTTAAGCGAAGCTCGCCCCCTAATGCATCACTTTCGGCCTTACATTACTCACCGGCTGCAAAATATTATTATCAGACAGCCAATCAGCCAAACGTTGAGGCCATGTATTGATTGATTTTAGTTTTGATCGCTGTCCCATATTAAAACCATGCGCCCCTTGTGTAAACAAATGTGCTTCAACAGGCACTTTGGCGTCCCGATAGCGTTGCAGCAGCTGCATTACCGATATGGAGCAACAGGGATCGTCATTGGCAGCCAGCAAAAATGCGGGTGGTGCATCAGCCGGAATAACATCCGGGATATAAAGTGGCCCCGGGTAGATCTGGATCACAAATGCAGGCTTGGAACTTTGACGATCGATAGGATCAGCCGCTTTTGGATCGCCTTTTCCTTTATCAAAAGCTACCATATCAACCACCTCACCACCGGCCGAAAAGCCCATCAGACCAATGCGGTTGGTATCAATCCCAAATTTAGCAGCCCTGCTTCGAACAAGCCGCAAAGCTCTGAATCCGTCCTGTTTTGCATGTACATCAATTTTATAGGGCGAAAGCGTATCGCGGCCCAGGCGGTATTTCAGCACAAATACTGCTACACCAAGATTATTCAAAAATTTAGCCGGATCAATCCCTTCGGCTGTATAAACCAACAACCTGTGCCCACCACCCGGGCAAACAATTACGGCAGCACCCGTAGCTTTATCCTTTGGCGGCAAAAACACGGTAAGGGATGGATTATGGATATTTTTCACCCAGTAATCTTTAGCCTGCTCAGGCTCGTTGCGGCGGCTTTCAAACCCCGGTGCACCTTTGGCCCAAAGCGGGATAACCATGGGTTCGGTTTGTGCCCACAAAGCGGCTGGCAGCAATAACAATACGATGAAGGTTTTTATTTGCTTGATCATGATTGAACAGGGATTTGAAAATAAAGATAGGAAATCAGGGAGTCATTGAATCAAGAAATCTTTAAATCCTATTAATCATGCTCCAAAAAGTTACTTCAAGCTACTAATTGCCTGTTGCCTTGTGCATCCGCAGTAACTATAAATACTGCTTCCAAAAGTATTGCGACGAATGGTTTTGTCATTGCGAGCGCAGCAATCGCACGCCGTGCACAACCGCTATGCAAGTTATATACTTTTATGTTCGCCCTGTATAGTACGCGATTGCCGCGCTGCGCTCGCAATGACATATTTTATTTTTTTTTATTTCTCTATAACTTTATACACCGCCATCCCGCTATTATCAACGCCATAAACCTTCGCTATGGCTTTTATAGTTAAACCTTTGCTTACGGTAAATGGTTTTGAATATTCATTTTCTTTAACAAAAGCAGGGGTAGCGCCATTGGTAGTATAGTAAACTTTGGTACCGGCCGCCGGACTGGTAATGGTAACCGTATTTCCTTTTATGCTGATGGCCGGCCTGGCAACCCTATTTACATATTTTGCTGTCCGGGCATCATTAATTACCCCTTTCCAGTTCATCCCGAAACCAAAATCATAGGTATGCGCGTCGGCATCAATATAGCAAAGCATATCATGCGGGATATCCTCGTTCTGTAATTCAACGGTTTGCATATCGGCAGGCATCTGGAAAGGCAATAAGCCGCTTGGCTCGGCTGTGCCCGATAAAATGTCCAATATAGCCTGGTTCTGTACACCAAAGCTGCCTACAATAGCGCTGGCATCTTTTTCAAACTCAGCAGGCACCATAGGTTTTGCCAGGGCTATGCTAACTATTACCGGCTTGCCTTTCATAGCGACTTTTGTATCCTCAATAATTTTCAGATCCATAGCATTGGCGGCTGTAATGCTTTTGTTTTTGTAGGAGCGGTTGGTAATCCCCGGCTCTGTTGGGTCTCCGGCTGCAATGCTGTGTTCCCTGGCATCAGCTGCGGTATATGCACCATATTGCAGGCTGATAGGGAAATACCCGTTGCCTCCTTTCTTCGTATCCGCAATATCATATCCCGGTCCGCCAATGGGGCTGTTTACAAACACAATGGCATAATCTGCTTTTGCAGGATCATCCGTTACATTAAAATATCTTTTCAGCAATTCAGGATTAACGGCATCCTCCCATTTCTCGGGGGTTACATCGCCGAAAATGCTTTTATTGGCCGCAATGTACTTTTTAGGGATATAAACAGTTTTGCCCTTTTGAAGTGGCAGTACGTTGCTATGGTTCTTTAGCAGCACGATTGATTTTAACTGCGCATTGTATCCAACTGTCATAAAATCAGGATTGCCCACCGTTTGCTTAGAATTTTCAGTATTTAAATAAGGATTTTCAAACAGCCCAACCCTGAAAATATTGCGCAGCAACCTCACTGCCGACTGCTCAAACCGGGTCCGCATAAATGCCTCGCCATGCTCTTTAATACCCATTTTATAGGCTTCTATCACCGGGCCAGCATCGTTATTACCACCAAACTGGTCCACACCCGCCATTAAAATTTTATAATGTCGTTCCGCAACGGTTTTATCTTCCATCCCCCATGATTTACCCGCCAGGAAAACATCCGGGGTTTTTGCTTCATCGGCAGTTACCAGCCAATCGGTACAAACAACCCCGTCAAACCCATATTTTTTACGGAGCAGATCGGTTATTAAATATTTGCTATAGCTGTTGCCATCGTTTTCCTTGTTCTTTACATCGCGGCCATATGATATGGTATAGTAGGGCATTACGGCTGCCACCATTTTTGTTTTGCCATTTAGCTTTAAGCCGCCATCAACAAACGATACCAGGTGTTCATCAAAGTTATTGCCGGGATAAACCGCATATTTGCCATAAGCATAATGCGCATCCCTGCCACCCTCTTCGGGGCCGCCGCCCGGCCAGTGTTTCATCATGGCGTTTACGCTGTTAAACCCCCAGCCATCCCTTATTTCGCTGCTGCCTGTTGAAGTTTGAAAACCATCAACATAGGCGCGCGCCATATCAGCCGCCAATTGCGGGTCTTCGCCAAAAGTGCCGTTAATGCGAACCCAGCGCGGCTCGGAACCAAGGTCAATCTGTGGCGATAATGCGGTTGTAATGCCTAAAGCGCGATACTCTTTTGCCGCTATCGACCCAAATTGTTCCGTTACAGCCGGATCAAATGTAGCCGCCAAACCAAGCTGATCTGGCCATTGTGAGATCTTGCCACCTGCCCCGGCAGTGTATTCCACACCCGAAAAGGCGCTGTGCCGCGGATCGGAGCTATTATTTGCCGGGATGCCTAAACCAGCCCCTTCAACCAGAGCCTGTACATTATTGTTCCATTTAGCAGCTACTTCCGGACTTTGAACCGAGGTAACCAGCACATGCCTTAAATTATCTTTTATTAAAAAATCTTTTTGCTGATCTGTTACCCATGACGGATCAACTCCACCATCCTTAAAAAGCTTACCGTTATAGGTACCCCGCCCAAACGGACCGGCCAATGCCGGGATAGCCTGGTGAATACTGTACAGCATTAACCCGGCAATTTGTTCTACAGACATTTTGGATGCCAGGTCCTTTGCGCGTTCATCAACCGGTAAGCGCCAGTCTTCATATTTATCAAGCTTGCCATTTTTATTCAGGTCCTTAAAAGATAAGCCATCAACCGTCAATATTTTTACACCCGATGCTGGTGAATAGCCCAGCGTTGGCCCGTTTATATTTTTCACCAAAACAATTCCCGAACTATCGGCAACTGCTTGTTTTTTTACCAGGGTGATAGATGTACCGGCGGTCATGGCGCCTAATATTACTAATGACGATGCGCCCAAAAGGCAAAGCGCGACAGGGATACGCAGATTTTTCTTCATAATTAAGTACAACAATTGGTTTAAATAAATTAAGTGTATTTAACAGGTTATAGTATGATGAGGTCTTATTATACCATTGTGTTTGTTTGACACAATTAAAAGTAAATATATAAATTATTACTAAATATAGTAATAGATAAGAGGCTCAGAAATATAGATGAAAAGCCAAAAAGAGCAGACAAATACTTATTGGTATTATATTATTTAAAGCCTGTTACACTTATTTAATATGCAACGTAATGTTTATGTTACAAACCGGATATTTATATATCTTTATAACGGTATCGTACCTTTTCACATGAATAAATTTTGGCTTATAATTTTACTGGCTGTGGTGCTGGTTTCCTGCCACAAGGATCATCCGGAAGACCTTATAATTAATGATCACACAGCCAATGTAACTTTTGATGAAAGCCACCCCGGCAATTTAATCCCGGCAACGTTTGAAGGCCTTAGTTTTGAAACCGGCATTTTAGAACAGGATATAAACTTTTTAAATGCAAATAACAAAGTACTTATTCAACTGCTAAAAAATGTTGGCCCCGGTGTTTTAAGAATGGGCGGCGCCACCAGCGACTTTATAACATGGACAGGAACTGAACGTAATGGAGATACTCCACCGAATTCAATCACCACAACTGACATTGATCGTTTATCTGCTTTTGCAAAGGTTACGGGCTGGCCGGTTTTGTTTGGTTTAAATTTAGCTAATAATGATTCCGGGGTAGCCGCAAGTGAAGCAGCGTACGTTTACCAAAGCTTAGGGAGTAGCCTGTATGCCTTTCAATCGGGTAATGAACCGGATGCCTTTGGGCCCTATACACACCACCGCAACCCGGGATATTCGTTCAATGATTTTCTTTCTGAATGGAGGGGATACCAATCTGCCGTACAAAAGGCAGTGCCCGGAGCCAATTTTGCCGGCCCCGATATTGCTTTTAATACCTACTGGATAACAGCCTTTACAGACAACGAAAGCACTGATGTAAATGTAAAACTCCAGGATGGGCATTACTATGAAACAGGGCCCGCAAGTAACCCTGGCATTGATTATCATTCCATTTTAGGGCACAGTTTAAAGCTTGCCGGACTGCTTCAATCATTCAAAGCTTCTACATCTAAAAATCAGCCGCCTTTCCGCGTTACGGAATGCAATAATGTTTATGGAGGGGGCAAGCCCGGTGTAAGCGATGTATTTGCCTCAGCGCTGTGGGCGCTTGATGCAATGTGGATCTTAGCTGACAATGGCTGCCAGGGGATTAATTTTCATACAGGCATTGGTCTGTACTATTCGCCTGTTATGAAGGAAAATGGTGTGCTTAAGGCAAAGCCGGAGTACTATGCCATGCTGGCCTTTAAATATGGCAGTATAAACGGAAGATCTATTTCAACCAAAATTGATGAAGCCGACTACTGCAGTGCACACACCAGCCTTACCAACGGCACCTATTCCTTAACCCTTATAAATAAAAACCTCAATAAAAGCTTTGACTTTAATATAGTAAGGGGTAAAAATATTTCATCCATAGCAGTAAGCAGGCTTACCGCACCTTCAATTACTTCAGCTACAGATGTTACATTTGGCGGAAGCAAGGTAAACGCTGATGGCACATTTAGTCCGTCAGCAACTGAAAATTATACGCCTAATAAAACCAGTTTTATAGTTAATGTACCGGCAGGCAGCGCAGCCGTTGTTACCGTACAATAAAAATATTGGCATAGCTACTATTGATACCAAACAGCTAAAGGGAAATGATTGCCCAGGTTTTACAGGCTTTTAGTTATCATAATGGCCATTTTGGCAGCATCGTGTCATGAAAAATTTTGATGATTTTTTAAAAATCCAAGCCCTTGTCATGCTGGCTGACAAATTGTCAAAAAAATATTTTAAATAGCTAAGCGGTCACCCCACCCTTCATTTCAAGAGCCTTTTTTACAAAAATATGGCAAATTGCGGGTGGCATTAAATCAAACGGCTAAAGCTTAAATCACCCTAATTAATTTTTTATCCTGAAGTTAATATCGAATCATATTATTGATATTTTTCAGACTTATTTGTTACATCGGTATAAAAAACAGTCAAATATCTGAGATTACACGTTTTTTTTTGATGGAGAGCCTCAAAATATCAGCAAAAACTAAAAATACACCTGTTTTTTAAGTGAATTTTAAAATTTAATAAATTTAATTTTCCGGGTTTTCCGGGTAAAAAATATTTTATTAAACATGGCATGTTTTGTGTCGCTTCCCTGGTACAGAAAAGAATTTGTTTTCTGAAAGCTATTAATCGTTTAATAAATAAATATTTAAATCAAAAAGACATGTTAGTTGTATTAGAAGTTGTTGCCTTGTTAGCTGTTATCGTATTACCATTGTTCCCTGCAAAAAAAGCAGTGAGTAAATAAGGTATAACAACCGCTTAAAAAATTTGAAGGACGGCCGGTGGCTGTCCTTTTTTATTTTATGCTGGTGTTAGCGACCCTATTTTTTTATATTTGGTTAACTGCAAATACCAATGAGCCAGATTAGAGAAATAAAATGCCCGCAATGCGGCAAATGGACTTTATGGGCCGGGGATATTGACGACCGGTGCCTGTATTGCGATAGCTTCCTGGAGTCGCGTCGTTTCTCGCGCGAGGTGGAGAAAAAGATCCGGGGTGAGGTACGAAAAGAAAACGACTATTTTTTTATAAACCCAACCGATGGTCCCTTTAAGCGCTTCTGCAAAAACTTTTTAAATAGCCTGCGCTGGCTGGTAATAAGCTTGCAGGTAGCATTTTTTGTATTTGTTACTATAATAATCGTGTTAATTAGCCTGATCCCCGGCTAAATGAAAACACTGCTTAATAAATGGTTTATTGCAAGCTGCCTGATTTGGCTTATTGTGATCACCTCCCGCAAGCTGGGTCACCCGCTGCCCCTTATTAACGGTTATATTGACGATGCCATTGCTATACCTGTTATTGCCAACCTGGGCCTGTGGTTTCAAAGAGTAGTTATTATTAAAAACAATTACTATGTGCTATCAAAATGGCACGTTGTTTTTATTGTAGCCTATGTATCATTAATATTTGAAGGCCTGTTGCCCCTTTTCTCCAAAACCTATACTGCCGACTGGATTGATGTGCTGCTTTATATTATTGGCGGGGTGTTTTTTTATAGGGTGATGAATAAGGCGGTGGTGAAGATTAGGATCAGTGATTAGAAGCTAGTGATTGGAGATTAGTTTTTGAAAGATGGCAAAAAAACTCCCTGACGCCTATTCAAGTGTTTACATTTGAACAGACAGTAATCAACTTCATATCGAATTTATTTATTTTAAAAAATGTGTATTTTTGTTAAAAGCAATATCATTATGCAAAGTCAAAAATTAAGTGCTTTACAACTAGAATTGTTAAACATCTATTCTTTTCAGCCAAAAGAAGAAGATCTGTTGGCAATTAAACAACTATTAGCCAAATACTTTTCAGGCAAACTTCAAAAGAATATTCAAAAAGCTATAAAAGAAAAAAACATCACTGAAGAAGATCTTGATCGTTGGATTAATGAATAATCTACGCTTCATCTTAGACACAAATATCTTCCTGGTTTCGCTTGCACCAAACTATAAGTATCATTGGATATATCAATCACTTATCCAAAACAAATATAATCTTGTAGTATCAAATGAAATTATAACAGAGTACCAGGAGCAAATTTCTTTAAGATATGGACTTGATTTTACAGATGCATCATTAGATTACCTTCTCCTACTTCCAAATGTTTTTCTTAAAAACCCTTCCTTTTTATGGCAATTGGTAGAAAATGATAAAGATGACAATAAGTTTGTTGATTGTTATATTGCCAGCCAATCTGATTATATTGTTAGTAATGACAAGCACATACATCAGATAAAAAACAACCTCTTTCCTCAAATTTCAGTTCTTCGATATGAGGAATTTGAAGATCAGTTTAAACATTTATTTACTACTTGATTATAACAAATAGCCATTCATTTCTCCCCCATCTTTAACGCCCCTGTCGGGCACTTAGCAACTTGTTCCGCAATTTCCTTACTGGTAGCCCCATCCATGTTTATCCATGGTTTTGCCGCCGGGTTAAATACCTGCGGCAGTTGGGTAGCACACCTTGCGGCGTGTTTGCAAAGCTCGGGCCGCCATTCAACAGTAACATCACCATTAGTATAGCTGTGTGTGTTTTCGGTATCCGCACCGGTATAGGCAAACGTACGCACCTGGATCCCGCCTTCCAGAATTTTTGAAACAGGGCAAACTTTGGCTATTTGTACCAGGCGCTCGCGTTGTTCATCGGTTATGGGTGATAAAAAGTTAAGATCGCGGTCAATAACGGTGATCCGTTTTTCTCCCTCCAGTTTAAAATACATGTTAACGGCAATCGCTATTTGAGGGATGTCCCAGCCTTTACGGTCAATGTACATGCGCAGCGTTGTTATAGTGCAGGCACCCAATGATGATAAAAGCAACGTATAAGGATCAGGCCCGGTATCTTTTCCTCCAGCGAACGCTGGCTCATCCGAAATAAACTTGCCGTTGCGCCATTCAACTGTACACTTGTATTTTTCAGTGCCTATACTGGCTACTACCGGGTGTTCTAATATGTATTCCATTCTCCACTATTTACTGTTTCAACAATTCAAATATCTATTGCGCCATCTTCCGGCTATGAACCATGAACTAAAAAAGAACATCTGCAAAAGCAGGTGTAATTGCAAAGATCTTTTTGGCGAACGGGCAATAGGGCAGAATCTTCATTTTATGCTCGCGGGCATACTCCACGCCGGCTTTCACTAGCTGACGGCCCAGTCCTTTCCCTTCGTAAGCTTCATCAACTACCGTGTGGTCAATAACAAGCTTACTTTCTCCCGAGAAAATATAATGCATAAATGCTACTTCTTTACCTTCATCTTCAATAAAGAAGGCGCCGCGTTTGCCATCGTTTTTATTTTGTACCTGCATGTGTTTAGTTAATGGTTGATAGTTCATGGGCGAAAACTTCCTATTTATGTCATAAAACTACGATATTTTGAATAGAGATTGGGGGTAAGAGACCGGAGATTAGTTTTTTTATAAAGAATGAATTACATTCGGACTTTCAGAGCGAATACTGATCTTTAATCAATATTATGGAACCCGTAACAGTTGCCACCCTTAAAACTTTCGAAGCCTTAAAAAGCGTTCCTGACGAACAACTGCAATGGCTGATAGAGAGTTGTGAAGAAGTAATATTGCCGGAAGGTTCTGTTTTTATAAAACCAGATGTGCCGATAGCAGGCCCGCACTTTATAATTGACGGCGAATTTATTGCGTTTGTTATGCAGAATGGCAGTAAACGCGAACTGGGTACATTTGGCGCCGGGCATATTACAGGCTACCTGCCTTTTTCAAGGGGCAAAATGGCAAGCGTTTACATGAAAGCAAGGCATGAAGTGCGCCTTCTCACATTCCCAACCGAACGGATCAGGGAAATGATAAGGGACCAGTTTGAGCTTACGCAAGCCCTTGTACATGTAATGACTAGCCGTGTGCGCGAGTTCACCGCCTTTCAGCAGCAAAACGAAAAGATGATGGCGCTTGGAAAGCTCTCAGCAGGGCTTACCCACGAGCTTAATAACCCGGCATCAGCCATTGTGCGGGATTCTATTTCACTAAGGGAGCATTTGCGTCTTGAACCGGAGACCTTTAAAAAAATGATCGCCATAAAAATGGACAACACACAGGTGGATGCCGTTAATGACGAGCTATTCCGTGTGCTGGACGAAACAGACAGGCCAAGATTAACATTAAAGGAAAAAACCAAACGCGAAGAAGAACTTGGTGATTGGTTTGATGCGCTGGACATTGAAGATTCCTACGAAATGGCCGAAAACTTTGTGGATTTTAACTTTAAGGTTGCCGACCTTGAAAATTTCAAAAAACATATTCCGGATGCTTTTTTATCACCCGTTTTTGGTTGGATAAACACGTTACTGGTTACCGAAAAAATGGTGGAAGATATCCAGGAATCGTCACGCCGGATTGCCGAACTGGTGAAATCTGTTAAAACATTTACCCACATGGATCGCGGGGCTGATAAGCAATATGCCGATATCCATATTGGCATCCGCAATACGCTCACCATGCTTGGCTACCGGAAGAAAAAAGGCAATGTAACCCTGGTTGAAGATTTTGACCTTAACCTGCCACCTGTAAAAGCATTGATTGGTGAGCTTAACCAGGTGTGGACCAACCTTATTGATAACGCTTTTGATGCCATGGACCAGAACGGGAAAGGCATACTAACCATAAAAACCGAAAGGGACAGGGAGTTTGTACAGGTATCAATTATTGATGACGGTCCGGGGATTCCTGAAGATATCAGGTCACGGGTATTTGATCCGTTTTTTACCACAAAAGAAATGGGCAAAGGCACCGGCATGGGCCTTGAAGTGGTGCAACGCATTGTGAACCAGCATAAGGGATCCATAAAAGTAAAATCAGTACCGGGGCACACAGAGTTTATTGTGTGTTTTCCTATTAACGGGTAAGTTTTATTTCGGATGTCGGAAGTTCGATTTCGGATTTGTTTGAATGCGGAAGTCGGAATGCCGATTGCAGAATGATTTAATTTCTGAACCATGATTTTTAGGATTAAGCGATTTTTCTGATCCTATCGTTGAGAGGCATGTTTCATGAAAAATTCATGGGTGCACACATTTTACAGATCAAAAGCATCTGTCACTATCGCCCCCTTATATTGTCATTAATGACACCTGTCTTTCTTTTTTCCTGAAAGTATCTTTGTATATCAACTTACAAAACCAGGAGGGTCATTATGAACGGCGGAAATTTTTTAGCAATTATAACGGCTGCCTTTACAGCATTTGTGGTTAGTGGCTTATGGTACAGTCCGCTGTTATTTGGCAGGCAATGGCTTGCGTTGCGTGGCATAGACCCCAACACACTTAACAAGCAAAAAATGCCGGCTGGAAAGATGATCGGCGAAATAGCGCGTGTGCTTATTATTGCCGTTGTGCTTGCTTACTTTGTTACACTTTTAGGGGTTAACAGCATTTTGGGTGCAATAAATCTTGCCTTGTGGATCTGGGTTGGCTTTTACGCCATAATTCTCGCCGGTTCTGTAATACACGACCAGGTGCCGTGGAGGCTTGCCGCCATCCACGCCGGAGACGGGCTGGCACGGATCATACTGATCACAATTATTATCAGCATTTGGAGATAGAAATCAAATTTAACCGATATTGATATGACCGCATTAAACAAACAATTTACAGCAACGCTGCAAAAAAGCCCCAATAAAGGTGGTTGGACCTATGTAAAATGGCCTGAATCTGTCGCGTTTTTTAAAACAAAAGGATTGGTAAAGGTGCAGGGCACAGTTGATGGTTATCCGTTCCGGAGCTCGTTTATGGCATTGGGCGATGGCACACACAAATTACCCATAAAAGCAGAAATGCGAAAGGTAATTGATAAAAGCGAAGGGGATAATGTGGAGGTGTTTTTAAAGGAATGGATAAACGGAAAGGATTAGGTTTAACCCTTTATCACGTAATCCTAAAACCAGGAAAAAAAAGAGCGCCCCGGATCTCACCTCAGGGCGCTTTGTTACTAATAAAATCAATAACAATCAACTAAATCCAGGCCGGGTATCTCACGTCCGTACCTTTTCTCATGATCATTTAAGATCTATAAGCTCTTCTATATTTATTAATTTCTTTTTTTTATCACTATACGGATATGACGCATCAACTGCAACAGTGTTACAAACAAAAAGGCCTTACAAGCCTCTATTAGGCTTTTTTTTACTCCTGCCCAAATTCGCCGTTTGCCCTGAGCTCAATTTTGGTGCTAACCATTGTAGCGGGTGCCGTACCTACACCAAAATCTGTTCTGTCAATTATTCCAGAAACTTTAAAACCAGCCACCGGTTTATGCGACCTCATGTTTTGCCCTATACCTTTTAAGGTAAGGTCTAATACAATTGGTTTTGTTACGCCGTGCATGGTTAAATTACCAGTTAGTTTATACGTTTTATCATCAACCTTACTTATTGACGTACTTTTAAAGGTGATTTTAGGATATTTTGCTACATCAAAAAAATGATCGCTCTTCAAATCGTTATCGCGCATATCGTTATCCGTATTTACTGAAGGGACATCAATAGATAAATCAAAAACAGCATCACTAAAATCCGCTTTTGAAGAGGTTATGCTGGCCTCAAAGCTCTTAAAGCTACCGTCAACATCGGATATCATCATGTGCGTTACCGTGAAGCCAACTTTTGCATGAGCTTTGTCAACATTCCATTTTGTTTGGGCAAATAACGTGCTGCCTGTTAATAAAACAGCAAGTAATAGGTTAATCTTTTTCATTTTGGTTTGGTTTGAATTTATAACTGTTTAAAATATTCTTTGTTGCTCAATCAAAAATTAATCTGCCAACGGGCCACCGGGACCACCGCCTCCCGGAGGCGGGCCACCAAAGCCTCTGCCCGGCCCACCGGGACCACCAGGGCCGCCCATGCCCGGGGCCTTGCCCGCCATTTTAGTGAACCTGTAGGTAAATGTTAGCAGGTAATACCTGCCCAGCTTATTGGCATTTGTTTGCGTTACAAAGCTTCCGTTTTGTGTACTGGTATAGCCTGTGTTTTCATTGAATACATCATAAACTCCGGCACGTATGGTAGCCATATTACCTTTCAGAAACCTGCGTTCAATATAGGTATTAAAAATATTGGGATTATTGGCGCCGGTATAACCGTAGTATAAATATTTGGTATAATCATAGCTTACCGTCCAGTTCTTCCACAGATAATTTTTACCGTTTAGGCCCAATTGCCAGGTGCGGAAATTATCATTTATACCCGGTTGATTTATTGAATTTTTTGATGAATTAACCGTGTAAGTAGTGTTGGCCTCGGCATCAATTATATCGGTAATATCAACCCTGAAACGTACGCCCGGTGCAAGCACCAGTGTTTTTGCTAAGTTTTTTTCTGTTGTAAAGTTATAAGTGGTAGCATCAACATTAGTTATGTACGATATATTGTTTATGTATGATATATTACCCTGTAAAAACAGGTTGTATTTGCGTTTTTCCCAGGGCTTGTTGAATACAAAAAAGGCTTGTGCCTGCGAGTAACCGTCAGTATTTTTGTATTGTGTTTCAATGGTACCGGCAAGCTTGCTGTTTGGCGTATACACTTTTGGATAGGTAATGGTGTTCGATACAATTTTATCACTGGTTTTTGTGAAGGAGAAATTGCTGAAAAATATGTTACCTGTTTCAAAGCTGAAATTGTTGTACCTGAAATCTATCTTGTTGTTATACTCCGGCTTTAAATCAGGGTTACCTGTTATAGGGTATAATGCGCTTGAAAAATCAGTAACCGGTTGTAATTCAGAGTAGGTGGGCTGGCTGCTGTACCCGGTATAATTGGCGCTGAATGATTGTGACCGCGAAAAATTATAAATAAAGTGCGCATTTGGCGAAACATTAAACGCGGTTGAATTAGTTGGCAAGCCGGTAGTTTGTGAGTATCCTTTTAAAACCGATGGCTGTGCAGTTATCCCCAACACATAATTATATTTCTTTTCAACAAACCGGTAGTTTAACCCAAAACGATTGGTTATAAAAGTGAAATTATAATTATTGCTTAACAGTGCGTAGTTGTTAACATCAGTACCATTACTTGCAAGGGTATCGGTCTCCTTATCTGCTGCGGTATATGAATGGCGGAAATTGTAGTTGATTTCCAGGTATGATTTTTTTGCTAAAGGCTCAATGTATGATAATGTTGTACCAATGGTATCGGTATGGCTGTCAGTATTTATAAACTGATCAAGCGGGGCATTGGCAGCACCGGCAATATAATCATAAACCGGGTTTTGATATTGCCTGCTTGAAGTGCGGCCTGTACCAATATTTATGCTAAAGTTACGGCCATGTTTATTAAACCTATGGTTATACAATACGTTAATGCCATAATTTGGCGCCGATGAATGGCTTAACGATTTAAAGTTATAGTTTGATACCACGCTTGAGTCCCTAACCAAAAGATTGGTGCCATTTTGAACGGTATTAACACCAGCGTAAGAATATGATGGACTAATTTTAAAATAGTTAACAGTATCAGGTTTGTACTCCATATTGAAGGTAAGGCGATGGTTCCTTAGCTCGTCATTACGGGTACTGGTTTGCGAATTAGTACTTGGGTTTACCAGCGAAATGTTATTCTGAATGGTTGAGCTGATAGTATTGGTGGTAGGGCCTGAATAGCTGTAGCTTCCATAAACAGTTATTTTTTTACCCCAGCTATCGCGGTAGTTGAAGCCTAATGAACGCGCGGTAGTAATGCCGCTTGAACCCGTGTTGCTTCCCGGAGGGCCACCGCCGCCGCCCTGCCTGCCGCCGGGACCGCCAAAATTAAACAGGCTGGTATTAGTATTATTCAAATTGCCCAGCACGGCTATCTGCCTGGCACCATCAAAATTGAATAAGTTAGCCTGTGCTATGTACCGGTTACCATCTTTTGCACCGTCTATTTGTGGAATGGCATCACGGCCTTCGCCAATGCTGGCCTGCCCGAAATAGCCGTGGTTACGGCTTGGCTTTATGTTGATGTTCAAAATAGTTTCGGGGTCGCCGGTTTTTATACCGGTAAGGTTGGCCTGGTCGCCGTAGTCATTTACCATCTGCACGTTTTGTACGGCATCAGCAGGCAGGTTTTGAGTGGCTGTTTTTAAATCGCCTCCAAAAAAGTCTTTTCCATTTACCCTCACTTTAGTAACGCTTTTTCCGCGAAAGGTAATGTTCCCATCCTTATCCACGTCAGCGCCTGGAATCTTTTTTATTACGTCCTCAACAGGTGCGCCATCCCTTACCTTATAAGCTGCGGTATTAAATTCAACCGTATCTTCTTTTATTTTAACCGGGATCACATCGGTTATGGTAACGCCATTTAATACAATGGTTGACGGTTTTAGTGTGATGGGCTTTAAAAATACCGTATTGTTGGTGTTATCCAAATTAATCCGGCGACGGATAGGCTCGTAACCTATTGATTGTACAACCATACTAAACTGGGTTGCCTTTATCCCGTTAAAAATAAAAGCTCCCTTTGAGTCGGTTATGGTTGTAACGCTGTCTTTATCGGTTATCAGCTTAACGCTAGACCCGGGCAGGGTAGCTTTAGTGGAGTCGATCACGGTTCCACGTACGTCCCTTCCCGTTTGGGCAAAGCCGGTAACGCTCGTTAAAAGCAGGGCAGCAATAAAAAAGTATATTGGTTTCATAATCATGTTCTTTTTTAGATACTGCAAATAAATATCAAAGCAACAGCACTCAAAAACAGAATAGACGGGGGCAAATTAAAAGTAGACTAAACCTCGTTTTTAACCTATAAAAGCTCATTTTATCGGGCAGTACGCTAAATCATGTTTTTAAAGACTACTATTGCCTTTCCATCGGTAAACTTTGGCTGCTCATAGATTTTGATTGGGTTTATACCGGTTTGCTTTGTAATATTGTTGTTATAAATCGGCGTTATAAACGTTTGATTATAAAACTTTTAAGAGATGATGATACCAAAATCAAAAAGCACACTGATAACTATAATCATCCATATTTTAATATGGGGGATATTGGGATTAATCTATTTTTCACAGCCTTTACTATTGAGCATTACGTTGCCGTACCAGTTGTGGATAAAACAGATCATTATATGGGGGTTATTAATAACTGCATTTTATCTGAACTCATTCATCCTGGTTCCAAAATTCCTGTTAAAAAACAACACGGGTATTTACTTTCTCTTCGTTTTAGTAACTGTTACGGTAATTGTAATACTTAATGTTTATGTAGATAAATGGCTTAATCTTCATCAGTTAATGGAAGCGGCGTTTCATAAAAGCGGTCCGCCCAAACATCATAAAGGAAGAGATTATAATTGGGACCTCGCGATGATAGCAACCATTGCCCTGGTTTTAGGCATCAGTACCAGTATTACTACTATCCAAAAATGGCAAAAGGATAAACAACTGCACCAGGATTTGGAACAGGACAGGGTAAGCTCTGAGCTATCATTTCTTAAAGCGCAGATCAACCCGCATTTCTTTTTTAATACCCTCAATAATATCTACGCCTTAACTCATGTAAATGCCGAGGTCTCCCGTAAGGCAATCCACCAGCTCTCACGCATGATGCGTTACGTATTGTACGATACACAAAACAGCACCACCATGTTAAGCCAGGAAATTGCTTTTATAAAAGATTATATCAGCCTGATGGAGCTGCGTTTAACGGATGTGGTTAAAATAGACTTTACTTCGCCAACCGCATTAAAAGACCTGGCCATTGCGCCTATGATATTTTTACCGTTTATTGAGAACGCGTTTAAGCACGGGGTTAGCGCTACACAACCGAGTCACATTGGCATAACAGTTAGCCAAAATGATACTTTGATTGAATTAAGTGTGGTTAATACTATAATTAAAGAACAAAGTAATAACTTAGAGGAAGGCAGTGGCATAGGCCTCAACAATACCAAACGCCGGCTTGATCTTTTATACCCCGGCAAGCACACTTTAGTTATAAATGAAAGCACTACTGAAAGTATTTATCTGGTTCACTTAACACTCAACCTGGCATGATAATTAATTGTATAGCTGTTGATGACGAGCCCCTGGCGCTTGGCCTGGTATGCTCCTTTATTGAGCAAACGCCGTTTTTAAACCTGGTTGGCCGCTACTCAAGCGCAGTTGAAGCGTTAAGAGCCATCCATGCGCAAAAAGTGGATGTGTTATTTTTAGATATCCAGATGCCCGATTTGAACGGAATTGAGCTGGCCCGCGTGCTTGATAACAGCAAAACCAACAAGCCCCGCATAATTTTTACTACCGCCTACAACCAGTTTGCCCTTGAGGGCTACCGCGTTGATGCGCTCGATTACCTGCTTAAACCATTTAATTACGAAGAGTTTTTGCATGCCGCACACAAAGCATTGGCTTATAGTCAGCTGGTTGAAAAATCAAATGCTATTCCTGCCGCAGCTATTCAGGCACCTGTTGCTTCCGAAGAGCGAATTGAGGATGAATACCTGTTTTTAAAGGTGGAGTATCAGCTTGTGCGGCTGGCGCTTAATGACATCCTTTATATTGAAGGATTGAAAGATTATGTAAAGGTTTGGCTGCAAAGCGCCGAAAAACCTGTTTTATCGCTCACCAGCCTGAAATCACTGGAAGAAAAGTTGCCATCCAAACGTTTTATGCGGGTGCACCGTTCGTTCATTGTTTCGCTGGATAAGATCAATTCCATTACCCGCAATGCATTGCAGATCGGCAAAGTCAATATCACAGTTGGTGATCAGTATAAAGAACCTTTCAGCCAGTTTTTGAGTAAGTGGGTGTAGTTTGGTTGGAAATAGTGCGCATTTATTTAAATCTAAAATACTCTTTATTGTTATTTTAGTTTATGATCAATAAATAAAATAACGCTATATTTTATTTTAATTTTTTAAAAAAAACTAAAATAAGCGCTACAAAAAGAATAAAAGATTTGTAACAGATCTGCCTTTTATGCGTCATACCTACCCGGGTTCATTTAAATAACAGGGCAAACTGTTTAAAATAAAACCCATTGGATTGAAATAATTTTCTCTCCCCCCTAATAAAAACAATGTTTACAGCTTATTAAGTTAGATTCAGGAAACAAGAATCAAACGACAAGAAGAAAAGCTGAAAATTTTTATACGAACCCGTAACATGGAGATAAACTTTTAAGAATAAATTATACAAGTTAGTATTCGGGAATTATCCGTCTTGTTTCTTGACTCCTGGTTCCCGACTCTTAATTAATGCTATTATATTTGCGCGCTTAAAAAGCCACCCTATTTTTTCTGTCACAAAATGAACAATAACAACAATTTATACAAGTCCTTAACAGCCCGTTCTTTTAACCAATTGCTAAAAACAGTGTTATTGGCTGTCCCGCTTTCACTGTTGCTGTTTGGTTGCGGCGATAAGAGAAAAAATGATGCACAAGGCCCCGCAGGTCCGGCTGTTTATAAGGTACTTACTTTGCAACCGCGCTCAGCTACCTTAAATAACGATTATCCGGCCAGCATCCAGGGGCTTCAAAACATAGAGATCCGACCTAAAGTTGATGGGTTTGTTGAAGGTATTTATGTTGATGAGGGTACACTGGTAAAAAAAGGACAGCTGCTTTTTAAAATAAAGGCCCCGCAATATGAGCAGGATGTACGCACTGCCGAAGCCGGGATCCAAACCGCGCAGGCTGATGTAAACACAGCCACCCTGCAGGTAAATAAAGTAAAGCCGCTGGTTGAAAAAGATATTATCAGCCATTACGAGCTTGAATCGGCACAAAACACCTTACAAACCAAGCAGGCTGCATTGGCACAGGCCAAAGCAGCATTGGCGAATGCTAAAATTAATGTGGGCTATACCACAATTACCAGCCCGGTTGATGGGGTTATAGGCTCATTACCCTACAAGCTGGGCAGCCTGGTAAGCAGCACCACTACCGATCCGTTAACAACGGTTTACAATACGGCAACTGTTTATGCCTACTTTGCCATGAACGAAAAGCACCTGCTTGATTTTAGCCGCGACAGTACGGGCACCTCCATCAAATCGAAATTAAATAACATGCCCAAAGTTTCGCTGATCCTGTCTGACGGAACAACTTATGAGCACCCGGGCAAGGTAGAAACCGTGAATGGCCTCATTAACACCAATACAGGCTCTGCAAACTTCAGGGCAGCATTTGTTAACCCTAAAGGCTTGCTGCGGAGTGGCAGCAGCGCTACGGTTCGCGTTCCTGAATTAGTAAAGTCGGCTATTTTGGTTCCCCAAAGTATTACTTATGAATTGCAGGATAAGCGCTTTGTTTATTTGATAGATGCACAGAACAAGGTTAAGAACGCAGCCATAACAACCATGGAGAACACCCCGGGCCAGTTTTATATTGTTACCGGCGGTGTAAAAAGCGGCGATAAGGTTATTGCCGAAAGTGTAAATAATTTAAAGGACGGCACAGAGATAAAACCTGCCGAGGTTAATGCTGATGTTGTTTATAAGGATTTAAAATAAACCCGGCAATAAACTCGCAGGGGCGTAATGCTTACTCCCTCTGCTGTTACCAGATGGCCCTGAACACAATTATATCCATGAGACGCAAAGTATTGCGTCTCTACATAAAAATAATATGTTAAAAAAATTCATAGAGCGTCCTGTACTTTCAACGGTTATTTCGGTACTGCTGGTTATATTGGGTGTTATCGGGTTGATAAATCTTCCTATTTCACAATACCCTGATATTGCGCCGCCAACCGTATTCGTATCTGCTAATTACAGCGGCGCCAATGCCGATGTGGTGCTTAAAAGTGTTATTGTACCGCTTGAGGAGCAAATAAACGGTGTGGAGAACATGACCTACATGACCTCCAGCGCAGGTAACGATGGTTCGGCCCAGATAACTATTTTCTTTAAGGTAGGCACCAACCCTGATTTGGCTGCGGTAAACGTTCAAAACAGGGTATCAAGGGCAGTAAGTTTGTTGCCGCAAGTTGTTACCCAGGCAGGGGTTACCGTGGCAAAAAGCCAGAACAGCAACCTGCTGATATTTTCTTTGTACAGCGAAAACAAGGATTATGACGATACCTTTTTGCAGAACTATTGCCAGATAAACCTGGTGCCTGCCATACAGCGGGTTAACGGCGTTGGTAATACCCAGATCTTTACTTCAAAAGATTACTCTATGCGCATTTGGTTAAAGCCGGATGTGATGGCCAGCTACAGCCTTGTACCCGATGATATTACCAATGCGTTAAACGAACAGAACATTGAAGCTGCCCCCGGTAAGTTTGGCGAGAACAGTAACGAGTCTTTTCAATATGTAATAAAATATACGGGCCGTCTTAAAACCACTCAGCAATTTGGAGATATCATTATAAAGTCAGTTGGCAAGGGCCAGTTGTTGCATTTAAAAGATGTTGCACGCATTGAGCTTGGAGCCCTTGATTACTCTGCTGATTTAAAAACCAACGGCCTGCCATCAATAGGTGTTGGGATTACCCAGGCATCCGGCTCAAACGCCCGCGATGTGATCAACAATACGAAAAAGATCCTTGAAACTGCCGCTGAATCATTTCCAAAAGGAATTAAGCTTACTTACCTGGTTGATGCCAATGAATACCTGAATGCCTCTATCGAGAAAGTGATCAGCACCCTGATCGAAGCTTTTATACTGGTTTTTATTGTGGTGTTTGTTTTTCTGCAGGATTTTCGGTCAACGCTTATCCCGGCCATTGCGGTTCCGGTTGCAATTGTAGGTACCTTCTTCTTTTTAAACCTGTTTGGCTTTACCATAAACCTGTTAACCTTATTTGCCATGGTTTTGGCCATAGGTATTGTGGTTGATGACGCCATTGTGGTAGTGGAGGCTGTGCACGCCAAGCTCGATAAAGGTTATAAATCAGCCCGCAAAGCATCCGTTGATGCGATGAAGGAGATTTCAGGAGCTATTATTTCTATTACGCTGGTAATGTCGGCAGTGTTTTTACCGGTAACATTCATTTCGGGTTCAACCGGTGTATTTTACAAACAATTTGGTATTACACTGGCAGTGGCCATCCTGCTTTCGGCAGTAAACGCATTAACGCTTAGTCCGGCATTGTGTGCCATATTTCTAAAACCACATTCGGAGGAGCATAAAAAGAAACGGTTTTTCAACTGGTTTTATACCAGGTTTGACAAGGCTTTTTACACGGTAACCAAAAAATATGAAAAGTCGGTAACCTGGCTTGCGGCAAAAAAATGGATAGTGGTAGCTGCAATTGTGATATTTGGCGTATCGCTCACCATCCTAATAAAAACTACGCCATCCAGTTTTGTGCCAAGTGAAGACCAGGGTACTATATTTGTAAGCGTGAGCCTGCCCCCGGCATCAGGCATGCAGCGCACCAGCGCCATAACCAAACATATAGATAGTATTGCCCATACCTTCCCATCGGTAAGCAACACGCTGCAAATTATTGGGTTTAGCTTTACAGCCGGAAGCGGAAGCGCTTATAGTATGGATATCATCAAGCTGAAAAAATGGGATCAGCGCAAAAATGATGGCATCCAAAAAGTTATTCAGCAGCTTTATGGAAAAATTGGCAACATTCATGGAGCCAGCATCTTCATTTTTTCACCACCTACTATCCAGGGATTTGGATCGGGAAATGGTTTTTCGTTCGAGCTGCAGGATAAGGGAGGCCATACATCAGCCGAAATGTACAAAGTAAGCACCGACTTTTTAGAGGCGCTGAACAAACGCAAAGAAATTCAAAACGCAAATACGGCGTTTAACCCCAATTTTCCGCAATTCCAGGTTGATGTAAATGTTGCTAAATGTAAAGAAGCGGGGATTGAGGTAACCTCCGTTATCAATACCCTGCAAGGGTATTACGGTGGGTTGTATGCATCAAACTTCAACCAGTTTGGTAAACAATACCGGGTAATGGTACAGGCAGATTATGCATACCGCAACAACCCCGAAGGTTTGAATAAAATTTTTGTACGCAACAGCAGTGGTATCATGGCGCCTATAACTGAATTTATTACGCTTAGCAAAGTATTCGGTCCTGAATCTATCTCCCGCTTTAACTTATTTACATCAATATCTGTCCAGGGACAGCCAAATGCGGGGTATAGCTCTGGTGATGCTATTGCCGCTATAAAGGCTGTTGCTACCGAGAAGCTGCCAGCAGGTTATGGTTATGAATTTTCGGGGTTAACCCGCGAAGAGATCTCCAGCGGTACGCAATCCGTTTACATATTTTTGCTTTGCCTGGTATTTGTTTACTTTTTACTAAGCGCACAATATGAAAGCTACATTTTGCCATTTGCCGTACTACTTTCGTTGCCAATAGGCTTAACAGGCACTTACGTATTTGCAAGGATAGCAGGGATCGATAGCAATATTTATGTACAGATCTCGCTTATTATGCTCATCGGCCTGTTATCAAAAAATGCTATCCTGATAGTGGAATTTGCTCTCGAACGCAGACGTGCCGGAATGCCGCTTTTACAGGCTGCTATTGAAGGCGCCGAGGCCCGTTTAAGGCCGATATTAATGACCTCCTTTGCATTCATCTTTGGTATAATGCCATTGATGTTCTCAACAGGTGCAGGCGCCATAGGCAACCGTTCAATTGGTACGGGTGCTGTTGGCGGGATGTTTATTGGTACTTTACTGGGGGTATTCGCCATACCGGTGCTATTTATGATCTTCCAGCATTTGCAGGAAAAGATAAGTGGTCCGCGCCATTTACGAAACCTGGAAGAGGATGAGGACGATGATGCAGTTATACCGGCTAAATAATAATTAATAACTGTACTGCATCAAGAGGAGGCTGCTCAATGTTATTAAGTTAAGAGAATGTTGGCCATAAACCAGCCACATAGCAGCGTCCAATAGCCCCACCTAAATCCTCCCCGGTAGGGAGGACTTGAAAAAATAAACGCGGGCGAAGCTAAAGTCTCTCCGCTAACCAGCGGAGGAGATTTAGAGGGGGCTAAAAGGCTTTGGGAGAGAATCACGATTGTGTTATCCTTTAACTTGATGACACAGGCCATAGGTCACGATTCTATAAACAGGGTGCTCCTATGGAGCAAAACAAATAAATTAATCGTGTCAGCGACTCCATCGGAGCCTCCTGTTTATAGAAAGAATAAAAATAGTTTACGGACTCCAGCGGAGTCCCCTGAATGGAGACCAGTTAAGAGATTTAAACAATGAACAGAACCTATTTAAAATATACTTTTTTAACGTTCGCTTTGTTAAGCACGGCGCTGAGCTGTAAGATAACGAAAACTTACCAGCGGCCCGACCTTAATACTACGGACCTTTATCGGAACCAGCAAACCACTGATACCACAACCATTGCGTCTATGCCATGGGAAAGGATGTTTGCCGATACCGTTTTAAAAGCATTGATCCACGAAGGCCTTTATAATAATTTGAACTTAAAAGTAGCTGTTCAAAAGATCTACGAGGCACAGGCGGCATTAGTACAAAGCAAAGCTGCATTATTGCCAAACCTTAGCGCCAACGCAAATGCAACACGGTCAAAGCTATCGGCAGCAAGCCTGAATTATCCACCGGGTACTACCATTAGTACTTTGACCACCTCATACCAGCTGGGTCTAAGTACATCATGGGAAGCTGACGTTTGGGGTAAGCTAAGCAGCGCAAAAAGGGCTGCATTTAATACCCTTTTGCAAACCGACGCAGCTAAAAGAGCCGTGCAAACTCAGCTAATAGCCGATATTGCCAATAACTACTATACTTTACTTGCGCTTGATAAGGAACTTGAAATTACATCCCAAACCCTGCAAAACCGGATCAAGGATGTTGAAACTATGAAATCGCTTAAAGAGGGGGCAGTTGTAAACGGGGCCGCAGTTGTACAAAGCGAGGCCAACCGTTATGCTGCCGAAGTTGCCATCCCTGATATAAAAAGAAGCATCCGCGAAACGGAGAACGCTATTGATATACTGGTTGGCCGTTCTCCCGGTGCATTAAACAGGTCGAAGCTTGATGCACAGAAACAAATAGATAGCCTGCAAACGGGCATCCCATCCCAATTATTAAAAAATCGCCCGGATGTGCAGCAGGCGGAGTACGCTTTCCACAGTGCTTTTGAAAATACCAACCTGGCACGCACTTATTTTTATCCCTCGCTAACCATTACAGCCAGCGGCGGGTGGTCGAATTTGCAGTTGAAGGACTTTTTTGTAGGATCGGTATTTTACAACCTGGCGGCAGGTTTAACCCAGCCTATATTTAACCAGGGCATTAACAAAGCACGGTTAAAAACGGCACAAGCGCAGCAACTGGAAGCCTTATACAATTTTCAGCAAAGCCTGCTAGTGGCAGGACAGGAAGTTTCAAACGCTCTTTACTCTTATCAAACAGCTATAGAAAAAACCGATGCCCGTAGCAAACAGATAGCTGCCCTTATTAAAGCGGTTGATTATACCCAAGAACTGTTGCGCTACAGCTCGGCAACCAATTACACTGATGTCCTAACTTCCGAGCAAAACCTGTTAGCCGCCCAGCTTGACGGCGTTAATGACAGGTTACAGCAACTACAGGCTGTTGTTAATTTATACAGGGCCCTTGGCGGCGGGTGGAGGTAGTGTTAAGGCACATATGACAAGACACTGTTTTTTTAATTGCGATTACGCCTGTTTTACTTTATTACCCGTGCCTGTACACCTTCATTGGTGATCTTAACGGGTTTTATAAAACCATTGGCATCAAAATACATCTTATCAATGCAGGTTACACGGTGATTGCCATCAGTTTCGCCAAGCGGGCGGCGGTGATATACAATGTACCATTCATTAGTACCCGGCACATTTATAACCGAGTGGTGCCCGGCCCCCGTTGCAATATTTACATCCTGTTTTAATATGGTGGCTATCCGCTTAAACGGACCGACAGGCGTATTGCCGATGGCATAGGCCACGCGGTAATCGGGGCCGGTCCAGCCGCCTTCGCTCCACATTAAATAGTATTTGCCCTTGCGTTTAAACATAACCGGGCCTTCAACATAATCTTGGGGGGTAATTAGTTTAAAGGTCTCACCGTCTTTAAAAGGGATAAAGCCGGTAAAGTCCTGATTCAGCTTAGCTATGTTACATTGACCCCAGCCCCCGTAGATCATATAATATTGTCCGTCATCGTCTTTATAAACAAACTGATCAATAGGTTGTGCCTTATTGTAAATTTTACCGATGAGGGGTTTGCCTAAATAATCTTTAAATGGCCCTCCGGGATTATCAGCTACTGCAACGCCTATACCGCCAATTTCTTTTTGATCGTCATGAATGTCATTCGCACCGAAAAACAGGTAGTATTTGCCAGCCTTTTCGGTAACAGCCGGCGCCCATAAGGCTTTTTTAACCCATTTAACCGAGCTGCTGTCAATCACATGCCCGTGCTTTGTCCAGTGTACCAGGTCGGTTGATGAAAAGGCATCCATAAAAACCTGCTCGTTGTATTTGGCCGAGTAGGTAGGGTATACCCAATAAGTTTTATCAAAGATCTTTGCTTCAGGGTCGGCATACCAGCCTTTAAATATGGGGTTGCCGGAGGATTCTTTTTTTTGTGCTAACGCGATAGTACTCAGCGATACCAATGCAACTATAAAAATATTTTTAGCTACTCCCAGATACATGCTTTTCATCATGCTGTATAAAAAATGTTATTTACGTGGATTGCTTTTATTACCCCAGCGCCTTTGCTGTGGCCTTTTATTGGGCGAGTGCTCCTGCTTAACCATTTCGATGGATTTTAGCTCATCAGGCACATCAATCAGCCGGATAGGTTTTTCTATCAGTTGTTCAATGCTTTTCAGCTTGCGCTCATCGCGGTGGTTTACAAAGGTGATGGCTGTGCCGGTAGTTTCAGCACGGGCTGTACGGCCAATACGGTGGATGTAATCTTCCGGATCGCCGGGAACATCATAATTGATCACCAGGTCAATCCCCTCCACATCAATCCCGCGCGAAAGGGCGTCGGTACCGATTATAACGGGCAACTGTTTGTTTTTAAAGCTCAGCAAAATTTCTTCCCGTTCCTTTTGCTCCAGGTCCGAGTGAAAAGCGCTAACATTAACCCGGGCTTGTTTTAACTCTTTGGTTAATGATTTTACAATTTCCTTTCTTGAGCAAAAAATAATAACACTTGTGTACGATCCATTTTTTAGGATCAGTTGCAGCAGCGGTGTTTTTTGCTGATCGTGCACGCGGTAGATCTGTTGATCAATCCCTACTGCGGGTTGTGAAAGCGCAATATTGATCTGCTCGGGGTTGTTCAGGATCTTTTTTGCCAGCGCACGGATGCGACCCGGCATGGTAGCCGAAAACAACAGCGTTTGCCTGGTTTTAGGCAGGTAGCTGATGATCTTCATAATATCGTCCGAGAAACCCATGTCAAGCATGCGGTCGGCTTCATCAAGCACCAGGTGCGTTAAATGGTTAAGCTTTAATACGCCTGAGGTAAGGTGAGCGATCAGCCTGCCCGGAGTAGCAATAATAATGTTTACATTATTTTGAATCCCCCGGCGTTGCTGCTCGTACGCGCTGCCATCGCCACCGCCAAAAACGGCGATTGAGCTGATGCCCGTAAAATAAGCCAGCCCTTCTACCTGCTGATCAATCTGCTGGGCAAGCTCACGCGTTGGCGCTAAAATAAGCGTGCTGGTATGGTGCTTATTGGTCTTGCCAATATGGTCAAGCACGGGCAGCAGGTAAGCACCGGTTTTGCCGGTACCTGTTTGCGCACAGGCAATAATGTCTTG
This sequence comes from Mucilaginibacter sp. OK098, assembly GCF_900142915.1. Lineage (GTDB taxonomy): Bacteria > Bacteroidota > Bacteroidia > Sphingobacteriales > Sphingobacteriaceae > Mucilaginibacter. The sequence goes on along the minus strand of NZ_FRCM01000009.1, from coordinate 164,925 downwards.
TCCGCCGGATATGATCGGGATGGCCATCTCCTGGATTGGGGTTGGCGTGGTGAACCCCATGCTCTCGATGCCTTCGAATAAATCGTTGTTAAAATTGAATTCCTTGAATGTCACTATACTTTGTAGGGTGATGAGGTATGCAAGGTAGCAAAAAATGTTGGGAGTAAGCAATCCATTAAAAATCAGCCCTCATCCATTGAATAAATTTCCTTAATAATGCAGCACTTCTTTCATTTGCCAAAAAGCTCATGAAAAGGATCTTATTTATCTTATTGTTACTAACCTATATCACAACCTATGCACAGGATGTTAAAACTATTACACTTAAGGATTCCGCACGGATCTTTGGCAAGGGTATCATCTCTACAGGTGATTTTGTTTTTAATGCTTCTTTTACACCTGATAGTAAAACTGTATATTTTAGCAAGGCTAGCATAAATTTCGGGTACATCGTCATTTTTAGCGCTACCCAGGCGGAGCATGGGTGGACTGCTCCCAAACCCGTAGGCTTTACCGGCACCTACCGCGATACCGACCCCTTTGTATCTGCTGATGGCAAGCGGCTGTATTTTGCATCAGACAGGCCATTTAAAGGCGCGCCTTTTAAAGATTACGCGTATCATTATTATTATGTGGAACTGGATGGTGACAAGGTAGTTTCAGATCCCATTCCGTTCATTTTGCCGGTACCGCCTGAGATTAAGCCCACTTACCTGTCGCTTGCTGATAATGGGAATGCTTATTTCTTTTCATCAGATGGCATTGCTGATGCGGATATTTATGTTTGTAAGCTTAAGGATGGGCAATACCTGCCGCCCGAAAAGCTGCCGTTCAACGATAAAAAGTATATTGATTTTGACCCGGTTATTGCCGGCGATGAAAGCTTTATCATCTTTTGCAGCCCCAACCGCAATGGAGGAGTAGGTTCAGGTGATTTGTGGGTATCCTTCAAGAAAGATACCACCTGGACAGCCCCCATCAACATGGGGTCGAAAATAAATACCCAGGGCAATGACGGCGCACCGGGATTATCACGCGATAATAAAACCCTGTATTTTACATCCTTTAGAGAAATTACTGACAGGCCAGTATATAAAGATGGTAAAGTAACAGCCGATGCAATTAACAAATTGATGCACTCCACCAAAAACGGGATGAGGAGTATTTATGAGATTGACATTTCGGATTTAAAAGCTTTTTGATTTTTACCGCGGAGGGGGCGCAAAGTACACGGAGGTTTGAGTGAATTTCTCTGCGGCCTCTGTGCTTCCTCTGTTAACTCTGTGGTTAACTTTTTCGCCTGCAAACGAAGCGGGATCACACCGTCATTCGCAATCCCGGCACTATCCTTATCAGCTTTGTTAACCCATAAGACAGGATAAGTACTGCTATAGCTTTTATCGGGATCACCCAAAGCAGGCTCAGGTTTTTAAAATCAATGTGGAGGTATAATTTATCAAACAACAGGCGCACAAACAGTACATGCACAATATAAATACCGTAGCTTTCTTTACTTATTTGGGTTACCAAGCCTTTAAACCAAGTTTGTTGCGGCGTGAAAACATGATTTTTTACTAAAAGGAACAGCCCTGCCAATGCAAAGGGAATATCGGGGGTAAAATCACTTTCAATAAGGTCGTTAAAGCCTTTTTCGTGGGCGGTTTGCAGCAGTATAATGCCGGCTATGGATGTAATAAATGCAGCTGCACATGCTATATAAATAAAATTTAACTGCCGCTTTGTAAAACTTTGGCTGTTTAAATAATAGCCTAACACAAAATAGCCAGCGTAGCCCGTAAAGCTATATAGTTCAATGCCAATGCTTAACCCGGAGACGAGCCCGATAGCTCCGCAAATACAGTTAACAATAAACCATACAGCAATAAAGTATTGCACCTTGCTTTTTGTTGCACCACGGATAAATGCATTTAATATGGGATATATGAGGTAGATGCCTATCATCATATATAAAAACCAAAAATGAAAAACCAGCGGACCCTGGTAAAAGGTTTTCAGCGCTGTAATAAGGTTAAAGTTGCCATAGCCTTTATCGGTATAAAATTGAAACAGCTCATAAATAACGCTCCACACCAACAGCGGAATTACTAACCGGGGCAAACGCTTGCTGAATAATTCTTTAATAGATACATCCTTGTTTTGCTTCAACAATAAAGATCCGCTCAGCAGCACAAACATGGGCACGCAAAAACGGGTTAGCCCGTTATAAAAGGCTGCCGAAAGCCAGTCGGAATTTGATATTTTGCCATATTGACCGGCCGCATCGGCAGAGTTATGCAGGATTATTACCGCAAAAATTGCCAGCGCCCTAAGAAGGTCGAAATAAAAAAAACGGTTGTTTAATTTGCCCTCGGTTAAATCAGCCATTATAGGTCAATAAAATATACTTTGATCCAGGGCTGATGGAACGGATATATTTATGATTGGATATAACTCTTCAATTGCTCAATAGTTTCCTCGTGCGAGAGGATGGTTTCTGTAACCACATCGCTGATGGAAATAATGCCGCACATCGTGTTATCCCTGAAAATAGGCAGGTAACGGAGGTTGTTCTCGCTCATTACATGCATACAGGTTTCCACCGAATTCTCGGGGATCATCTTTGGAAACTCCGTGCTCATAATTTCCCTTACCTGTGTTTCGAGCGATGATTTTCCCTGCAGTATTACCTTGCGGGCATAATCACGTTCGGTAAGCAGGCCGGCGTAGGCTCCGTCTTCCGTAATAACCACCGATCCTATATTTTTCTCGGCCATTAGCTTCAATGCGTCTAAAACAGTGGTGCCGCCATCAATGGCAATCACGCTGCTACCCTTACGGGCTAGGATGTTGGATACTTTTTTCATAACAATCTGGTAATCAATTGGCGAATAGGGCTTATCAAATATAATAAATGATATTAACAATAAGCATTAAAGAAAAATGAAATTATTTACCTGAATTAGTATGGCTTTGAATATAAAACCATTCGTTAGCGTTAAGGTGCTATCTGATAGGCAATTGTAAAAATTGCATTACTTATATATTTTTTTGGAGATTAAGTGTATTTTCGCGACCCTTTAAACTAATATTACTATAGCCCGTGCAATATAAATAAAGCCGATGCAAAAAAAGATACTAAGATGTTCTAAATGTTCAGCCCCCTATCATTTTGAAAAAAAACGTAATTGGATAGGGCGCAATTTTTTGTTCTTTCTTCCCATTAAAAGATATTTCTGCGCCAAGTGTTTGAAAGACCGTTATCGCTTAATAACCCAGGAGGAGTTAAAGGCCTACCAAAGAGTGTGATTATTTTTAGTCCGGAAGCCGGGAAAGTCAGTAAAGACCGAAAGAAAAATAAATGCCTGTAAATAAGCTTTTTAAAACAATTGTTTCGTAGGAAGAGGTTGAACTCAATGACTGTTTTTACATAAACAGGCCTCGCCGCAAATCTTCAACCAATCCATAACTCCTTCTTCCAGACCTTTCCTTCTTTCGGACTTTCCGGACTTCCGGACTTTTCCGACTCCTCTGTAACAATATTCCCGCTGTTTTTTCATCAAACAGAAAATTATTATAATTTTACTACCCATTGTAATACCTATCATTGTATTCCGTTTCTTTGGATAATAAATGTATGTATTACAGCAATACACCTAACAAAAACCAAACTAAATTAACAACATGAAAAAAGTTCTGTTAAGTATCCTGGCATTTACTGCTGTAAATTGTTCACTTATGGCGCAAACCACAAAATTATTTGATGGTAAAACCACTACCGGCTGGCACAGCTATTTAAAAACCGGGCCGGGTGCATGGAAAGTGGTTGACGGCGCCTTACAGCTTGATCCGAAAGCAGAAGGCCAGGGCGACCTTGTTACTGATAAGGAATATGAAAACTATGAACTTTCAGTAACCTGGAAAATTGCCGAAGGTGGCAACAGCGGGATAATTTTCGGCATTCATGAAGATCCGTCATTTAATGAAACTTATTTAACAGGCATTGAAATGCAGGTACTGGATGATAAAAAAGCTTCGGATAATAAAAAAGCAACCCACCTTGCCGGTTCATTATACGATCTGAAAGCTCCTTCAAGCGCCGCCAAACCTGCCGGCGAGTGGAATGCAATAAAGATCCGTAAGGATAATGGCCAGCTTACCTTTTGGATGAATGGCACAAAAACAGTTGATGTAAAAATTGGCAGCCCTGAGTGGCAGGAATTAATAAATAATAGTAAGTTTAAAACCTGGAAAAGCTTTGCCACCTATCCTAAAGGCCACATAGCCCTGCAGGATCATGGCGCAGTAGTTAGCTTTAAAGACATTTCGATCAAAGAACTTTAAAAAAGTCATTAGTCAATGGTCATTAGTCATTAGTAGGAATACCGATGCACCAATGCCCAATGACTAATGCCCAATGACTAATTGACTAAACAAAATGAATAACGATATACAAATAAAAAAGTCGTCAACCGTATATGATGCAATAGTTGTAGGTTCGGGTGCCGGCGGTGGCATGGCAGGTTATGTATTGGCTAATGCCGGTTTAAAGGTTTTGATGCTGGAAGCTGGCCCGTTCTTTGACCCGGCTAAAGATTCAGCACAGCTTAAATGGCCGTATGAGTCGGCCCGCAGAGGGGCAGGGACTACCCGCTACTTTGGCGATTTTGACGCTGCTTACGGTGGCTGGGAAATTGAAGGCGAACCTTATACTACTAAAGATAAAACAGAATTTCACTGGTTCCGCTCGCGCATGCTGGGTGGCCGCACCAATCACTGGGGGCGCATCTCGTTACGCATGGGGCCTGATGATTTTAAAGGCCATCATATTGACGGACTAACCGACGACTGGCCAATAACCTACGACGAGGTAAAACCTTATTACGATAAGGTAGACCGCATGATTGGGGTTTACGGCACTGTTGAAGGTTTGCCAAATGAGCCTGACGGGATCTTTCTTCCGCCGCCAAAGCCAAGGCTTAACGAGCTGTTTATTAAAAAAGGCGCGGCAAAAGCCGGTGTAAAGGTAATTGCAGGGCGTGGTTCAGTACTTACCGAGGCTTTGCCGGGTAATAAAGACCGTGGCGCTTGCTTTTTTTGCGGGCAATGCGGACGCAGCTGTAAAATTTATGGCGATTTCTCGTCATCATCATGCCTGGTTATCCCGGCTATAAAAACAGGCAACTTAAAAGTTATTCCTAATGCGATGGTGCGTGAAGTACTGACTGATGATAATGGCCTTGCAACAGGGGTATCATACATCAGCAAGGAGGATATGCAGGAGTACCAGGTAAAGGCAGGTATCGTAATTTTAGGTGCCAGTGCGGGCGAATCTGCACGGTTGCTGCTTAACTCAAAATCAGCCCGGCATCCCGGCGGGCTTGCAAACAGCAGCGGCGTGGTAGGCCGTTACCTGCATGACTCAACCGGATCAAGCGCAGGTGGTTGGCTGCCTGAACTGATGGACCGTAAACGCTACAATGAAGATGGCGTAGGCAGTGTGCACATTTACGGCCCATGGGTTTATGACAATAAAAAATTGAATTTCCCGCGCGGATACCATATTGAATTTGGCGGTGGCTTACACATGCCGGGTTATGGCTTTAGCGGCGGTATCCAGAACATGAACGGCGCTGTGCCGGGCAAAGATGGTAAAATGAAGGAAGCCGGTGGCTTTGGCGCTGATTTAAAGAATGATTACCGTCGTTTTTACGGAACAGGCTTTGGAATGGCTGGTCGTGGAACCGCTATTGCACGCTATGATAACTATTGCGAAATTGACCCGAATGTGGTGGATAAGTTCGGGATCCCGGTATTGCGTTTCAACTATAAATGGAGCGATTACGAGATCCAGCAGGCCAAGCACATGCAGGATACTTTCCAGGAGATAATGCATAATATGGGCGGTGCCATTTATGGTCCGCCGGCAGGTAAAGAAAGCAATTATGGCTTGGAGGCCCCGGGGATGATCATCCACGAGGTGGGTACTGTGCGGATGGGCGATGATCCAAAAAAATCAGCCTTGAACAAATGGTGCCAGGCGCATGATTGTAAAAATCTTTTTGTGGTTGATGCCGGTCCGTTTGTACAGCAGGGCGATAAAAACGCCACCTGGACAATCCTTGCCCTGAGCATGCGTACTGCCGAATACATTTTATCTCAACGTAAAAAAACAAACGTTTAATCAGTTATAACAACATGAACAGACGCGACACACTAAAGGCTATAGGCTTCGGCACCCTTTCAACAGGGATGTTATTAGAAGCCTGTAAGCCAAACAGCAATAAATTAGCCGAAGAAAATACCGATAAAGCTGCCCCTGCCGCCGATGAGGCCGGCCGCCAGCCATTTGAGGTTGAACGCGATAAAAAGCTTAATGCCGACAAGTTTTTTAACGACCATGAGATGGCTACCATTACCGTGCTTGGCGATATTATTATCCCCAAAGATGCCCGCTCAGGCAGTGCATCAGACGCCAAGGTGCCTGCTTTTATAGAGTTTATTGTAAAAGATATGCCTGAGCATCAAACGCCTATGCGTGGTGGCCTGCGCTGGCTTGACCTGCAATGCTTAAACCGTTACGGCAAAACATTTGTTGATGCAAGCAGTACCCAGCAGATAGAGATGGTAACGGCAATTGCCTATCCAAAAAAAGCAAAACCCGAAATGGCACAGGGCGTATCCTTTTTTAACCGCATGCGCGATTTAACCGCATCTGGCTTCTTCACCACCAAAATGGGCATCGAAGACCTGGGCTATGTAGGCAACGCCCCCGGCAAATGGGACGGCGTACCCGCCGATGTGCTTAAGCAATATAATATCCAGGACCCCTGGGGTAACAAGTGGTAAACAACTAAGATTTTTAAGATTGATAGGATTTTAGGATTCGTATCGTTTTAGAATTATAATTCAATGTCCCGCATAGTTTGTACTTAAGTATAAATTGTGCGGGATTTGTTGTTTTTGAACCTTGATTTGCTTGATTAAAGGATTATCTGATTTTCACTGTTACGCGTGTAATGATTGTAATGGGGGATTCCAGGCGTTACAAAGAATAATCAACGCAATCCCAAAATCAAACTAATCAGCGGTAACTTTTCGTTACATTTACCAAAACACGATGTTGCCACGTTGGCATGTAAAACAGATTTTGTAACAACGGTATGTGGTTTGTTATCTAAATTTGTAAATTCACACTACTAAATCCTAAAAAAGACAAAACATGAAGAATTTATTAATAGTATTAGGGATCATTATTGTGATCTGTTTGGTTGGGTCATGCAGTTATAACGGCATGGTAACCAAAGACGAAGTTGTAAAGGCAAAATGGGGTAATGTACAATCGCAATACCAACGCCGCAGCGATCTGATCCCTAACCTGGTTGCTACCGTAAAGGGCGCTGCCAACTTTGAGAAAAGCACATTGGTTGATGTTACCGAGGCCCGCGCAAAGGCTACCTCCATACAGGTTGACGCTTCAAAGCTGAACCCTGAAACTATTCAGAAATACCAGGCCGCACAGGGACAGTTAAGCCAGGCTTTGGGCCGCTTGCTGGTTGCATCGGAAAACTACCCAACCTTAAAATCAAACGAAAACTTTATAGGGCTGCAAACCCAGCTGGAAGGTACAGAGAACCGGATAAACGTTGCCCGGCTTGATTTTAACAGCGCCGTACAGGATTACAACACGTCTATCCGTTCATTCCCGGCTGTTATAACTGCCAAACTATTCGGCTTTAACGAAAAGGGAAGCTTTACCGCAGAAGCCGGAGCAGATAAGGCGCCTAAAGTAGCTTTTTAATGATTTTGTGATTACACCGATCAGGGAAATGATTACACCGATTGCGTAAATCAGTGTAATCATCCTAAAACCAGTGTAATCATATTACTATATCGGTGTAATCATTCTCAAAAAATCAGTGTAATCATAAACAGTATGGCAGTATTTACCGAAGAGGAGCAGCAACGCATCCGCACCGCAATTGAAAATGCCGAGAAGCATACTTCGGGGCAGATCCGCGTTTGTATTGAGAAAACCTGCAGTGAAGATGTGCTTGACCGTGCTGCCAAATACTTTCACCAGCTTGACATGCATAAAACCAAGCTGCGTAACGGCGTGCTTATTTATGTGGCCACTGTAGACCGTAAGTTTGCCATTATTGGCGATGCCGGTATAAATAAAGTGGTGCCCGCTAACTTTTGGGACGATACCAAAGAAAAGATGCTGGAAAATTTTAAGTATGGCAACCTGGTTGACGGCATTGTTACCGGGCTTGAAATATCCGGCGGGCATCTGCAAAAATTCTTTCCGCACCTGGCCGACAGCAATAATGAACTATCAGACGATGTAGCCTTTATGGATGGCGAATAAACATAAACCCATGTTAAAAAAACTCATTTTATTTATTAACCTGCTGCTGATGGGCTTTATAGCCTTTGGACAGGAGCTGCCGGCAAAATCAACCACGTTGGTTACCGACTATACCCAAACGCTTACTGATGAGCAAAGGGGCCTTCTGGAAGCCAAGCTGGCACAGTTTAATGATTCTACATCAACCCAGATTGCCATTGTTATTATTAAATCAGTTGGTGCTTATGATATTAATGAGTTTGGTCAGAAACTTGGCCGGGCATGGGGCATTGGCGAAAAGGGCAAAAATAACGGCATCCTGGTGCTGGTGGCTATAGGCGACCGTAAGGTAGCCATATCAACAGGTTATGGCGCTGAAGGCGCTGTACCGGATATTACTACACACCAAATAATTGAAAACGATATTACCCCGCGCTTTAAGCAAGGCGATTATTATGGCGGACTTGATGACGGTACCTCCAAGCTGATGCAATACATGAAGGGCGAGTATAAGGCAAGTAAAAAGCCTAAACAAACCAGTGATGATGGCAGCCCCATTGGGTTTATTGTAATTATTGTGGTGGTGATCCTCATTATCGTATTCAGCAGGCGCGGTGGTGGTGGCGGGCACATTATTGGTGGCCGTGGCGGTGCAAGTCCGTTCTGGTGGTTCCTTGGCGGCGCTATGCTTGGCCGGGGCAGCGGCGGATGGGGTGGTTTCTCTGATGGTGGCGGGGGCTTTGGCGGCGGTTCATCGGGCGGCGACAGCGGTGGTGGTTTCGGCGGATTTGGCGGCGGCGATTTTGGCGGCGGCGGATCAAGCGGGAGTTGGTGAAGAAGGGTTCATAGTTGATGGTTCATGGATCATAGTAGCTGCGGTTGCGGAAGGGTTCATGGTTGATGGCTCATAGATCAAGGTAGCTGCACTTTTCCTTCGGCTATCAACCATGAACTAATCACGATACCCTTTCCGGCCATGAACTATGAACCAATTGCTATGAACTAAAGGGGCTATTTCTTACATTCGCCCCGTTCTACAATGAACAATGAACAATGAACCATCAACTTACCTGGAAAAAACTTTCATCCCACTATATCCATAAAGGCCCCTGGGCCACACTGCGATCAGACCGTTGTGAAATGCCCGACGGCCGTATTGTTGAAGATTATTACGTTTTAGAATATCCTAACTGGGTAAATGCCGTTGCCCTTACTGACGACAATAAGATCTTAATGGTACACCAGTACCGCCATGCCGCCGGCATTGTTTCGCTCGAAATCCCTGGAGGGGTAATTGAAGAGGGAGAATCTGACGTAACCGCCTTGCGCCGTGAATTGCTGGAAGAAACCGGTTACCAGTTTGATGATTTTGAGCTGCTGTGCACCGTATATGCCAATCCATCAACCGCCAACAACCAAACATCGTGCTACCTTGCCCGCGGCGGCAAAAAAGTGCAGGACCAGCAATTTGACGAACATGAAGACCTTATTGTTGAAACCTTTACCATTGATGAAGTTAAGCAGCTGCTGGCCGATAATAAAATAGCCCAGGCACTGCATTGCACCGGGCTGTTTTATGCGCTGGCTAAGCTGAAAGGTTAAAGATAAAGGATGAAAGGTTAGAACGGTCAAACTTATTTTTAGGCTAACTTTTTGCTATTAATATAGTTAATTGTATATTAGTATTGATATGAAAAACGTACTCGACATACCTCGTACAGCGATGGAAGTATTCAATATGCTCCCTGAGGGAACTTTGTGCGAAGTAATTGATAATGTATTATATATGTCGCCCTCACCTACAACCGATCATCAAAGGATATTACTTAATATAACTTTTGAAATTAAATCATTAATTAACAAAAAACCAATAGGCGAAGTTTTTGTAGCCCCATGTGATGTTTATCTTGATAGTGAGCAGAGTGTAGTTGAACCGGATATTATTTTCATCAGCGCCGAAAAGTCTTCTATGATCCAAAGAAAAGGCATCTATGGCGCGCCTAATCTGCTTATTGAGATTTTATCAACAAATATCCAGCACGATAAAAAAAGAAAGCTGGAACTATATGAACGCAATGGCGTTGCGGAGTATATTATTATTGATCCGGATACAAAAGAAACCTGGCATTATTTGTTAAGCGACGGAGTTTATAAGCAACAGACTCGTCAACAAACGGGCAGCGTTTATATTCACCAGCTATCATTAACTATAAATTTCTGAAGAAAGAATTACGAAGTTTTAAAAACTTCCTCTCTTACGGTGTGAAGCTGAAAGACCAAAGCTTAAAAAGCCCCTGCTTTCACATCTCTCTTACTGTATGAAACAAAAAGACCAAAGCTTAAAAAGCTTTCTGCTTTGGTCTTTTTGCTTTCACCTCTGTTACGGTGTTTTCACAACCGTTAGCTTACGGATACAATTATTACCCTGGTCGGCAACGTAAATATTTCCTGATGCGTCAACGGTTATTGCCTGCGGGTTATTGAACAAGGCCGCTGTACCTGCCCCATTTACAAATCCGGGCGTATTTAAGCTTCCTGCTAAAATATACAGCACGTTGGTGGTGGTACATTCCATTATGCGGCCACCTTCATCAGCAATGTAAATATTGCCCTGCGCATCAAGCGCTATGCCTGCCGGGTAATTGATCAGGTCGGTTTGTGTTGGCCCACCGGCTATGGTTGTTACCACGCCTGCCGAAGTGATTTTTCGGATGGCAGAATTTCCCTGGTCGGCCACATAAACGTTGCCTGTAGCGTCTACAGCCACGCCATTCGGGTTATCAAATGCGGCTGCTGTTCCTGTAGCGTTTATATACCCTCCCGTTTTAAAGCCGGCAAGGGTGGTTACCACGCCTGCCGAAGTAATTTTGCGGATAGCGTTATTGCCATGGTCGGCCACATAGATATTTCCTGATGCATCAATAGCAATGCCTGCAGGGTTGTTAAACTCGCTTGATGTACCCGTGCCGTTTACAAATCCGGCAGTGCCGTTACCTGCAAAAGTGCTCACTATACCTCCCGCGGTGATCTTGCGGATAACATTGTTTCCCAAATCAGCTATATAAACATTTCCCTGTCCGTCAACCGCTATCCCGTTAGGGCCATAAAATTCAGCGCTTAAGGCACTGCCTTCATTATAACCAATTGTTCCGTTGCCTGCAAGGGTACTTGCCAAACCTGCGGCGGTAACTGTGCGGATGCGGTTATTGTAGGAATCAGACAAATAAATTTTCCCGGATGCATCAACCGTAATGCCCTGCGGGTTATTGAACTGGGCGCTTAAACCGGAGGCATCAGCATAGCCGGCTGTTCCGTTGCCTGCCAGCGTGCTTACTGCGGTTACTATGCCGCTAAGGCCTGTGCTTGTGGTAAACTGCACAACGCTGCCATATGCCGTGCCGTTGCTGTTACTGGCGTAAGCCCTTAGATAATAAGTAGTGCCGGCCGTTAAACCCGACAGGTTACTCGTAAATATAATGGGGAGTGAGCCGCTGGTGCTAAGCGTTTCGGTCGTTTTGCTGTCGGTTATGGTAGGTGTTTTATTGGTTGCGCTGTAGCACACACCGTTTGCCGTTAGCGAACTGCCGCCTTCGTCGGTAATTGTTCCGCCGCTTTGTGCCGTTGTTGATGTTAGGTTGATGATCAACCCTGCGGTGGTAATAGTTGGTGCAGCTCCGGCAGTAGTAGTGGTGGTATCGCTCTTTTTACAGCTATTAGCTAAAAATACAAGGGATAAAAATAGTGCAGGCAAAAAGATTTTGCGGAAATAGGGGGTTTTCATGCAAATAAATAGATAAGGATGTAAAGTTTAATTCATGCAGCTTGCGCTAATTGTTTTATTAATCAACTGCAATTATATCATTCATATTATAAATGGGGGAAAATTTAACAAATATTAACACGGAGATCTGTCCTAAATCGTACTGCACGATTTACTTCTTCCATGGAGAAACAAGCATGCTATCGATTTTTGGATATACAGCTCATTTTTTATAAAACCACCCTGCGTTCTTATTGTTGTACACATAGTCCCTAAAATATTAATATCATGAAATTATTATCCTTGTTTTTTGGCCTGCTGTTTTCCTTGTCCGCATTCGCACAAAAACAAACACCGCTGCCCCATGGGACGGTCTACGGCACAAAGCCCGATACCGGCGCTATGCTGGATGCTGCAAAGCTGGAAGCTTTTATGGGTAAAAAAACGCGGATCAGCACAACGGTTAAGGGGCGGGTATTAAATGTTACCAAACAAAAGGGCGGCTGGTTTACCATTGATGCAGGTAATGGAAAAGTTATAGCAGCCCATTTTAAAATTTATAACATTACCATCCCTGCCGCATTAAAAGGTAAATGTATAGTTGCCGAAGGCATAGCTGAAAAACAATTTATTGCCGATGACTTGCAGCACTTTGCAGGCGATACCACTTCCGGGAAAAAGCAGCACGCTGTTAAAACGAATCCTAAACGAAGACTTACTTTTGAGGTAAAAGGGCTGATGGTGGAATAAGGAGAGGGAAAGGTGAAAGCTGAAAGGCGAAAGGTGAAGGGTGAATGGGGTAAAAGGTTTTTAAGAAATAGCTAAATCAATAGGAGGGTTAACCGGCATGTCACAGAGATTTATTACTCTATGACATGCTTATTAAAATACTCTGCACTTGTCGTTAGTTGAACTTCGAGTCCCGGGTTAATACGGAAGGTTCAAGGTACAAATCATGTACAAAAAGTGCTTTTACCTTTTCGTTAACTTCAGTACGGTTTACGGTTGATGCGGTGCGGCGGCAGTTACGGTAATGTTCCCGGGCAATTTTTTCGGCAAGGTCGCCCAAGGTTTTTACGGGCATTTCTTTACCAAACTTGCCGGCCAGGATTAAGCCCGCGGCAGCTATTATAAGGCCGACGCCACTTATTGCCGGGTAAAAGAACAACCCGATGATTGATACACCCAGGATCAGTGAAAATGCGAATACCACAGACCCTTTTGGTTTTAACAGGTTCATTTTAAAGCCCATTTCCTTTTCAATTTCGGCAATAACCTGTAAACGGGTATCCCTCGGGAAAATGTCAGACAAGCGGGTTTGCGGCTTTATCAGCTCCTTATCGGCAGTAATTGTGGCGTTAATAGCATTCCTGAGCTTGTAAAACGCCTGCTGTGTGGTGCAGCCATCCCCGTTTTTATGCTTCACTTTTTCAACTATGGTATCGCAAAGGCTGCCAAATGTTTTAACCTCCCTGAGGTCTTCATTTACAAGCCTGATATCAAATGAATTCTGGATCTTCCTCAGCACATCATCCATATCTTCCGGATCAACAGTGTTTAAATTGAAGACCGGGTTGTTATTTTTAGAGTTAACTTTCAAAACTAATTCACTAAATGAAACCATAGCTTACCGGCGCCAAAACAACACCGGTAAACTTTAATCGAATAGCTTAATAAGCTGCTATCTGCTTAAGTACATTGATTTTTCTTTATACAGATGCCTGAAGTAGGGGTCCTGCAGGTTTGGTATAAAACGGATAGCCTCGCCGGTTGACTTCATTTCGGGGCCAAGCTCCTTATTTACTTCCGGGAATTTATCAAAGGAGAACACAGGTTCTTTTATGGCATAACCCCATAATTTGCGTTCTATCGTAAAGTCTTTTAATTTATTTACACCCAGCATCACTTTGGCGGCAATGTTTATGTAAGGCACATCGTATGCTTTTGCAATAAACGGTACCGTACGTGATGCACGCGGGTTAGCCTCTATCACATAGACCTTATCGTTTTTAACGGCAAACTGGATGTTAAGCAGACCTATCACATTAAGGGCGTTTGCTATTTTAATGGTGTATTCTTCTATCTGGGCTATTACATTGTCTGACAGGTCGAACGGTGGCAGCACGGCAAATGAATCGCCTGAGTGGATGCCTGCGGGTTCTATGTGCTCCATAATACCTACAATGTGCACATCATCACCATCGCTTATCGAGTCAGACTCTGCTTCGGCGGCACGGTCAAGGAAATGATCGATCAGCACACGGTTGCCGGGTAAATTCTTTAATAAACCAACCACCGCTTTTTCAAGGTCTTCATCATTAATAACAATGCTCATACCCTGCCCGCCTAATACATAGCTTGGGCGAACCAGTACCGGGTAACCTACCTCATGTGCGACTTCAATGGCTTCTTCAGCGCTTTCGGCAACACCATATTTAGGGTATGGAATATCAAGCTCTTTTAAAAGATCGCTGAAACGACCGCGGTCTTCGGCAATATCCATATTATTAAATGATGTGCCTATTATCCGGATGCCATGCTCATGCATTTTTTCAGCCATCTTTAAGGCTGTTTGTCCGCCAAGCTGAACAATTACCCCGTAAGGTTTTTCAAGCTCGATGATCTCGCGCACATGCTCCCAGTAAACCGGCTCAAAATATAGCTTGTCGGCCATGTTAAAGTCGGTTGATACTGTTTCAGGGTTACAGTTGATCATGATCGCTTCGAAGCCTGATTCTTTTGCGGCAAGCAAGCCATGCACGCAGCTGTAATCAAACTCAATACCCTGGCCTATGCGGTTAGGGCCCGAGCCTAATACAATTATCTTTTTCTTGTCTGATGCGATGGATTCGTTCTCGCCCTCGTAGGTTGAGTAGTAGTAAGGTGTTTTTGCGGGGAACTCAGCCGCGCAGGTATCCACCATTTTGTAAACCCGGTGCATCCCCAATGCTTTGCGGCGCTGGTAAACATCTTCCTCGGTTACGTTGCCCAATATATAAGCTATCTGGGTATCCGAAAATCCTTTTTGTTTCAGGGTGAAAAGAAACTCTTCAGGGATGTTATTTAATGAATATCTCCGAAGCTCGTTCTCTAAATTCACCACATCGGCAATCTGGTTTAAAAACCAGCGGTCAATTTTAGTAGCTTTTCTTACTGATTCAATCGGCACACCCAGGCTTAGCGCATCATAAATATGGAACAACCTATCCCAGCTTGGGTGCTCCAGGCTGTGCATAATTTCTTCCAGGTTGCGGCTCTGGCGGCCATCGGCACCAAGACCGGCGCGGCCGATCTCCAAACTCTGACAAGCCTTCTGTAAAGCCTCAATAAAGCTGCGGCCTATGCCCATTACCTCACCAACAGATTTCATCTGCAGGCCAAGCTCGCGGTTAGCGCCTTTAAATTTATCAAAGTTCCAGCGGGGGATCTTTACGATCACGTAATCAAGCGTTGGCTCAAAATAAGCCGAGGTTGTTTTGGTGATCTGGTTTTCTATTTCATCAAGGTTGTAACCTATGGCCAGCTTTGCAGCTATTTTAGCGATAGGGTAACCTGTAGCTTTTGATGCCAGGGCTGATGAACGTGATACCCGCGGATTAATTTCTATGGCGATGATTGCCTCGTCGGCGGGGTTTACCGAGAACTGTACGTTACAGCCGCCGGCAAAGTTACCAATGGCGCGCATCATGCGGATGGCCTGGTTACGCATATCCTGATAGCATCGGTCGCTCAGGGTCATTGCCGGGGCAACGGTGATTGAGTCGCCGGTATGGATGCCCATCGGATCGAAGTTCTCAATAGAACAGATGATGATCACATTATCATTGCTATCACGCAGCAATTCCAGCTCATATTCCTTCCAGCCCAACACGGCCTGCTCCACCAAAACCTCATGCGTTGGCGATGCCTGTAAACCACGACTTAGCGCCGCATCAAAATCTTCTTTTTTATGTACAAAGCCGGCGCCTTTACCACCCAGTGTATAGCTTGGGCGAATAACCAGCGGGAAACCAATTTCCTGCGCAGCTTCTTTACCTTCTAAAAACGAGTTGGCAATTTTCGAGGTCGCAACACCTACGCCAATATCAACCATCAACTGGCGGAAAGCCTCGCGGTTTTCGGTTTTTTCAATTGCGGCTAAATCAACGCCTACAATCTTTACCCCGTATTTTTCCCAGATGCCGCGTTCGGCAACCTCAATACAAAGGTTAAGCGCAGTTTGGCCGCCCATTGTTGGCAGCACGGCGTCAATCTGTTGTTCTTTAAGGATCTTTTCAATGCTGTCGCTGGTTAGGGGCAACAGGTAAACATGGTCGGCTATAACCTTGTCTGTCATTATGGTAGCAGGGTTGCTGTTAATGATAGATACGGTTATCCCTTCTTCTTTTAAGGAGAGGGCGGCTTGCGAACCGGCATAATCAAACTCGCAGGCCTGGCCTATAATAATAGGGCCTGAACCAATAATTAAAACGGATTTTATGGAGGTGTCTTTGGGCATGTTCTTTTTTTATTCAAGAAAACCGCCTGGTGCGAAATGCCAACTTAAAACTTCCGAAATTGTGTATCCTGCATTCCGCAATTCGGGTAATCTTCTTGTCGGGGTGCAAAGATACGTTTTGTAAGAACATGTTGTTATATTTTTTTGAATTAGTTGGTTTAGTTGATTGGGTTGAATGAGTTGAGTAGGTTTTGGGAGGGGGATTTGGGTGGTTTTTCCGTTGGTGATGGAAGCGAGGGCGCGCTTTCTGCTCATACGGCTGCAGGCATTAGGCTCAGGCCGGTATCCGTTTCTATCGCTAACGTAATTTTTTGGTAACCATAAACTATTAAGCTTTTGCGTACCCTAAGCATTTTGCTGCATAGTATGTGTGCTACCTAAACGCGGGCCACAAGGTAGGAGCCTTGCGGCAGCGGAAAACCGCTTGCGGTAACGGGGTTTATACGCCTGTGAGGCTTGTGCCGATCCCATCGTGGCATTAAGCGCGGAGGCTAATATCCACTGCCATCACTAATGTTAATCTTTTCGCTATAGGCTGTCGTAAAACCATAGTTATAACAAGCAATCAATTACTTAAATCTCGAGATTGTGCAATATTTAGAACCTCACTTAGTGAAACCTGGACGCCATTTACTTCAAAATGCAAAGGCTTAAAAATATTAGACGATAAAATTTTTAAGCTTCCGACTGCAAATTGGATTAATGAGGGATCATTTAAATCATTCTTCCAGGCGATATCACATGCTGTTCCCGTAGATGATAATTCGTTAAGCAATCTTGCAGCGTCGGGATTAGTGATATAGAAATAATTTTTATTCTTGGTTTTTCTATACTTTTCTAAGCCCAAAGGGGTAGTATACTGGTAGCCCCGAATTGAACCAATCTTTCCCGGAATCTCAATCAAGTGGCGTTCTGTTAAATTAAATATTATATATTTTGAATGATTTAATTGCCAGGTGACACCTTTTTGCTCTAGTTCAACATTCGTGCAGATTTCCCAATCTTTGATTTTACATAACTCCGCGGTTTGTGATATAGAATCATACAAAAGAATTGACTTAGATAAATACAGCCTTGAATTAGTATTTCTTACAAAAGGGATATGGTAAATATTTTTATCATTAATAAATGATCGCCTCTGTTCAATGTTTGTTTTGGGAATCGTTCCTATAGTAATCCATTCGTTCCATTTGCTTTGATTTTCTTCATATTCCGACCTATCCATTTCGATAAAATTTTCAAAATGTTCTTCGGGTAGTTTAGTTATCAGTTCATTTAACAAATTATTTACCAGTCCGGTTTTACTTGGCAAAAACGGCATGGCGCCAATATTTACTTCTTTTATGCTATGAAAATAATTATTTGTTAAAAAGGCCTCTTCTGAAAGCGGGTAAGGATATAAAATGATTCCGCCTAAGTTTTTGATGGCTTTCCTATACGGCGTTTCAGTAAGTTTACTATGTAAAATAGCGTCCCTGTACCGGTGTAACTGACCTATCGCATCTTGAGGTACGCTGTAGTTTTGATCTCCTCCTTCCGTCCTTTCATCAAAGCGATATTTTGCATCAAACAGGTACCAAAAAGAATTTTTGTATCCGTCTTTTTTAAATTCTATAGAATAATCTGGTCTTTGATTAAATGTAAAAACGTGTCTGCCTGCTTTGCCGAACTCTTTGTTAAAGTAAATAGATGTGACTGTTTTACTGTGTGGGTTTCTGAACTTCACTTTAGACTCGTCACCTTTTTTTAACTCTATAACAAATTTGTTAGCTTTTATTTGAATGAGGTTTTGGTATTCCATTTCTGAACCTGTTTGTTCTTTTAAAAGCTGAACCAATTTTAGAAAGCACCAATATTCATATAGTGTAGAAATATTTTTTTGCTCTATTTTAAAAATTTCGTTTTCGGCTATTTCCAAGCCTCGTAGCAATAATAAATAGACGTGCATTAAATCTCTATATCCCGCGCCATGAGTTAAAGAAGTTGAAAAATATGACCGTTTTTCGAATTCGGAGACTTCACTAAAAGGACTTTCATGAAGAAAAGATTGAAGCCTACTCTGATAGTAATTCATCCGCGTTATTAACGGGCTGTAATCTGATTTTTCTGAAGATTCCCCTATATGTTTTTTATATCGTCTTATCTGTTCAATAATATTCTTTACCGCCCATTTAATAAACCGATTTTCGTACGTGTCATAAGTCACATATTTTTTTGCAGATAAAGCTCGTGAATATGCGTTCTCAGAACTGATTTTAAATCCAACTCCTTTATCATTAGAGTGTTTTGCGTTCTTTCGAAACCACTCGACATTCTTTTTTGAAGCTTGCTTTATTTTTTCAATGGGCAACACAACTTCCCGTGTTCTTATTTCATGTTTTGGCTGCCGTTTTATTACGTAGATGTTTTGAACAATTTGTTCAAATAAGGCATCAAGTATATTCCACCATTCGTTTTTTGTGGCGACTCCAGTCACTCTCGCTCTGCTTCTCTTAAAAGTATCTTTCAAAGAATCGAAAGCCAAATTTTGGATAATCAGGGCGATTTCGGACATCATTGCCTTGTAGTCCGATTTATAATCCATCTTCTGCGGAAACACTTCGGCTTCCAGTCCGAAAATCAAGCGGTTTGCGGCATCCTTTATTTCAATCCTTGTATCGCCGACTTGATCATTAAAGGCAAATGTTCCTATTAACAAATGAAGGTTTTCTTTTTTTATGGATGTCTTTTCTCTCCGGCTATTTATAATTAATTCGAAAGGGGCTATAAAATTATGGCCTTCTTCGATAATATAGGTGTATTGAATTTTTTGCCATTCAAAAAAGCATAAAGAGTCTAAAGGTACTTGTGAATGAAGTCCCTCAATTTTATAAGATTTAAATTTTGGCAGCGAATCATTATATACCTGCTTATTGGGTTTATCTAATTGTAAATCCAATAGACCGCGACCATCGGCTGAAAAACTATATGTCAGGATATCGCTCAAAGCCAAAATGATGTAAAGCGGTCTTCATCAAAACGTTTTAACATGAATAAAATCTTTTTAATTGATCTTCTGTATTTTAAATCGCCATCATCAAAAGTCTTTTCAATTTCTAAATAACTAAAGGTCTCACTTTTAAACGCTTTACCTTCTAATAGGTTCAAAAGATCAATAAGTACTCTTTGAATTCTTTCCGAACTGCCATGAATTCTTGGTAATATTTTTTGAACGAGTTGAAAATCTAAAGCGGCGTTATCATTAATCAAGTTGTATTTTTTATTCAAAATCAAATAAAATGCTATTTCGTCCCGAACGCGATAAGCAAACTGCATATCTGCAGTTTGTAGTATTTTATTTACTTTTTTCAAAATATTAATTTCATCATCAATAGACTTTCTATCATCACCTGATAAATCTATTGACATCAAATACTCTGCTTCCAAGAAGGAATTAGTAACGTCGGATAGATTATTCACAACAGAAGATGACGGTATAATCCAGTCTAAATCGATATCGTTCATTTCAATAGAGTTAGCCCTATCCAACACTTTTCTTGAAAATGCATGAGTGGTTTCATCCATATTTACAGTTCCAATTAAATATAGGTTTTTAGGCCACCCCAATTTTTTAAAACCCTCGCTGTTCTTGCCGTTTTGGAAAACTTCTTCAGATAGTATAGAATCGGTTACAATATTAGAACCCTTTTTATCCGTCCATTCTCGAGTCTCAATAATGCTTAAAAAATCACTAAAATAATGTTCGACACGAGCCAAGTTCATTTCATCTAAGATGAAGAAGTGCGGTTCGTTAGGTTTTAAATTGGCTTTCTCTATTGCAATAGTCAAGTTCTTCGGAACAAATTTACCATCTAAAGAAGTGTAACCTAAAAGATCGCTGCCATCAGTCCAGTCTGGCCTTACCGGCACTTGAATTATATTAGCTTTCATCCCGATTGCTTGTGCAAACATTCGAGGAAGTTGTGTTTTTCCAGTTCCAGAAATACCAGCGAGAATAATAAACGGTTTGGTTTTCAAAGCCAAAAAGAAATTAGCGATTTCTTCGTAATGATATTTAAAGCCCCTGTTGTTTAAATATTCGTGTATATGATCAACAATTTCTTTTGGCGAAAAAGCAACTACCCTTGAAATGGGCTCTTTCATTAAAGACTTACTTCCTGTTTTCTTTTCTAAAAGAAGATTTTTAGCGGCATTTAACAACTCAAATGCCGGACCATTTGTGAACAATTTAATAAGGTCATCTATTTTACTGATCCGTTTGGCTGCATCTCCAACGCCATCTTCATAAAGGATATATGCCATTAATTGGGCGGAAAAAGTTCCAGTATCAGTATAGCTCCAACCGTCAATAATTTTTATTTTTTTTAGAATTTTAAATCTATAAAATACTTCAAACTGACTTTCGGTTTGTGCTTTCGCAAAAACATGATAGTCGCCGTCTATAACTAAATTTCTACCATCTTTGAAGGTTGGCACAACATCGGTTTTGTCGATCTCGGTATATAAAACCTCCTTGTCTAGTCGGTTTATCCAAAAAACGACGTCGCCGGGCAGGTAGTTGATAAATCGTTTATTATCCCAATAAAAATATTGCTCATCATCGGTAATAAGTGACTTATAATTTGAAGTCGCACTTACCCCATGAACGTCATACAGTTTAATTTTTTTCATCCCTCCGGTATTAGGTTTTCGGGCAATTTTAACCCCATTTTTTTTATAACTTAAATGTAGGGGTATTTAGGCCACCAGCAAATGAATCTCTATCTAAAGTTGTTCCATTTACAAATAAATTGCATAAGAAACTATTAGCTTTGACGGTACAAATCATCTTCGAATATAACATCATAGTATTGGGAGTCTGCTCCTTTCGGAACCCTCTCACTTTTTATTTTTTGGATTGCCTTGAGCAAATGTTGCTTGTTTATATTGTCAGGAATCCGCATGGTTTAAAAAGTGTTATATTTTTTAGCTGAACCCTTCGCTTTTTCAATCGGATATTTTTCCGCGTTTTTGGCTATTTTATTTTTTACTATCTCGTTAATATCAAGATTGTATTTTTCAGCAATTAATAGGGCATAACCTAACACATCGGCAAGTTCGTCTTTAATTTTTTCTACGTTTGCGTCGTCAGCATTTTTCCAGAGAAATAATTCATTCAACTCAGCAGCTTCTATAGATAACGCTAAGGCTAAATCTTTACCATTATGAAACTGCGCCCAGTCGCGCTCATCCCGGAAATTTTTTAGTTGCTCTTGTATTTTCTTCCAATCATCCATAAAACGTGGCTTTGCTAACAAAATGGACAGGTTTAACGAAAGGTGAAATTACTATTAATGGCGGGATTTTCAAATGTATTCTGCCCCTGCTACCACAAGCGTTTTTCCGCAGCCGCCCCGATTTATCAGGTGGCCCGCGTTTAAGTAGCCCCACTGCTATGGCGTGTTGCACTCTCGGGGGGGATATGGAATTTTGCAGCCCTAATACTTATCTGCGCGTTGCTTATCAGCGGGCCACCCTGATAAATCGGGGCGGCAGCGGGCGAGACCCGGCGGAGACAGAAATGACACAAAATCAACTTGTTTCTTATATGATTAATTAATCCAAATCATAATTTGTACAACCTACTGTAACAATCTTATTCTTCCAAACCCAAATTTGCAATCCTAGTGATTCAAAATCATAAACATCCTGTCTTTGTCCTTTATTATAAGCTGTCATTACATAAAGTTTTTCTTTTCTATCCGGTTCTATGCCTGACAATTTTATAAATTCATTTATTGGGAACCCGATCAAATTTTCACCCTTCCAAAAACACCCAACGTTACAAGTAATGGATGAAATTTTATTACTACTGTTTACAAAGACAATAATAGGTGGATCTATAAATTCATAATTATCTTCCATGTAAATATCATTTACATCCTTTTTAAAATAAGTGTGTTCATACTTTAAGTACTTCTTAATGCTTTCTCCAAATTTTAACTGTCCCACTGATACATTGGGTATCAAATCTATGTTACTCATCTTTTTCTTATTTTAGTGTATTCCCGTCCTTTCGCCCCCGCAGATCCCTGAAGAGGGCCCTGCGCCGCTTGCCTGGTATGCACAAGATCACACTCCATTCATGTATCGCTGCAAACCATCGCAGGGTCCTCTGCGAGAGACTCTGAGGAAACGCGAAGCAAATCGGCTATACGCAACCTCGCATATAATGAAAATTATATCTTTGGTGCTATCATTTACAATGCACGCTAATATGTCGAAGGAACAACAATTCTGGGATTGGTTTATAAAGAATGAAGGAAAATATTTTTTTCTCGGCCAGGTGAATGATGTTAACGAAAAAGAAAGGCTTTTAGATGATTTCCTGGAGCATTTACACAGCTATTGCGACAAACTGTTTTTTGAAATAGGCGGCCATCCGGATGAAAAACAAGATCTGATTATTACAGCCGAAGGTGATGTTGCTTTTTTTGATAAAGTTGAAGCTTTAGTAAACGAGGCTCCACAGATGGAACATTGGAACGTAATTGCCTTTAAACCCGTTATGACAGGTTTCGTTACCGAATATAACGGCATTAAGCTTAATCCGGAAGAAATGTATTTTATCCCACTCAGCAATAAAGCGTCAACGCAACTTGGGGTAAGAATATATGCAGAGGGATATGACCCCAACCTCAAAAAGGATTTTTTAACCGCTGCTTATTTAGCATTGGATTGCTTATTAGGAGAGCACTCGTGTGCGTTGGATATCGGCTATGTGGAGGTGGAAAGCCTACCTTCAATTCCCGAAAGAGATGAGTTAATAGCGTTTACCAAGCTGCGCCGGTATGTGGAGTGGCACAAAAACAAATACGGGACATAGTCGTATACATGCAAAATGAATATGAAATCATTTATATAGCCATTACCCAACGAAACACGATTATTTAATCCAAAAAGAAATCCAACAACGCTTTTTGCACTTGTGCGGTTTGTTCCTGTACAACCCAGTGACCCGAGCCTTTAATAATCACTTCCTTTACGTTTATCGCCACCAGGCGCGAGTGAGCCGCGAGGTATGAGCCAGCAGAGTGGTCAGCCCCCAATGAAAGCAAGGGCATCCGGAGTTTGGTTTTCATTAATTCCAGGTTGTCCTTTGCATCGTGGTTAAATTCGCCAAACCAGTGGAAAGCCCCGGTAGTAGCGCCGGGTACCGAATAGGCCCTGATGAATTCATTTTCCTCGGTTTTGGTAAAGGGATTTTTCACATAGCCAACTACAGGCCAAAATCCCTTCAAAAAAAGGCCGGCCTTCCCCGCCACAATTTCCCCGGAGTTAGGCATCGCGAAAAAGCCAAACCACCAGGCCTGCGCACGCACCTGGCTCCATACCGGCTCTACGCCCGGCAATAGGGCGTCCATCAGCGCGATCTTTTTTACATCACTCTGAAATTGTGCTGCATAAGCATAGGCAACCATTAAACCGATATCATGCCCGGCAAGGTTAATATGCTTGTAACCCAATTGCTTCATCAGGTCATGCAGGTCAACCGCCATGTTTTTTTTGTCGTATCCGCCCGTGGGTTTACCGGATTCGCCAACGCCCCTCATATCAGGTGCAATCACGGTAAAATGCTTTGAAAGCTCGGGCAATAGCCGGTTCCACATATACCAATTTTGTCCGAAGCCATGAACCAGTAATAGGGGCTCACCCTTCCCGCCAATAACATAGTGGATCCTAACCCCGTTAACCTGCGCGTATTGATGTTTAAATCCGGGTGAGGGCGAGGCTGGTTTAATATTTTCTATGCCCAGAGCAGATTTCGCAGATAGAATGAGCGTAAACAGAAGCATCAGGCCTGCCGATTTAATTATCGTTTTTTTCATGTCAAGGCTATTTTAAACGGTTAAGGATATGGAACATTTATTAAATATACTGATTATTAACAGTTTAGCGCACCTAATAAAAATCCGCAAGCATTTTCCTGCTGCCGCATTGTTCAGTTAAAGCAGGCAAAAGCATCAATTTCAATTAACTCAAAAACTGAAACACGCTGATTATGAGCAAATTACAAGCATCAAAAAACGCAATGGCCTTATAATCAACATGTTTCACAGTCTTCCGGGTGTTCCGTGTACAAAAATGGAACGCTTTGCCGGGTCTGCGGTCATAAATTGCATCTATATCGGTTAATTAAAGCATGAAAACCATCAAATTTCAATCAACCCAAAAGTGGAATATGCTGATTATGAATAGATTACAAAGACTAAAAAGCGTAACGCTCTTATAATCAACATGTTTCACAGCGTTCCGCTTGTTCCGTGTGGAAAAATGGAACGCTTGTCCCCGCAAGCTCTCCTGATCAAAGGCTTTTCAGCGCAGCAAAATCCCCGTTAAAAATATCCACATCCAAACCGCCGCCGCTTACGCCGGGGATGGCCAGGTTTTCTGAATATTGCCATATGGCGTATTTAGTCCAGCCCTGGGGCAGGCCGGGAGGCTGCTGCTGGTAAGCCGGGATCCACAGCGGGTTATTGCCAAACTGGGTGATCCCGCTAAAGTATTCGCTCCAAAAACCTTTCGCGGTATAAATCACAGGTGTGCGCCCGGTTTGTGCTGTTACTATACTCAGCCAGTCGGTTATTATTTGCACACAAGTATTCTTATTGTTGGTAATGTAAGCGTTAAGCTGGTTGGTTTCTGCGTCATCGCTGCCAACCTGCCACTCCACATCCAGCGCCGGCGGCAGTGCTCCCGGATCTGAAAAAGAAGGCCAGCAGGCTAAAAAATTATCCGCCTGGTCCTGCGCCGAATCCTGGAATGTGAGAAAATGATAGCCCCCGTATAAAAGTCCTTTTTGTTTGATGGAGGGGAGGTTGGTGCTAAACATAGGGTCTTTATAAGTGGCTCCCTGGCTGTATTTGCTGTAAACAAATTGGATGTGGGGCGATAAGCTGCTCCACCCGATAGTTCCGTTATTATGTGAAATATCCATCCCCTGCGGGGCCAGGTTATCCAGCGCACCCCATGTTGTAGGGCCGGCTACGCCATCGGCAGTGAAGCCCTGGGCGGTTTGAAATTGTTCTACAGCGGCTTGTGTCCCCGGGCCAAAGCTTCCGTCAACAGTGCAGTTATAACCTAATAGTGAAAGCGCGCGTTGCAGCATGGTTACTTCGCCGCCGCTTGATCCGTTTGAAAGTGTGTTCATGGTGAGGGTTTTAGGTTGATGAGAATTGGAATAAATGTAAAGCAATAAATTAATTGTTGCAAATTTTTTATTGGGTTACATATTAGGACTCCAAAAGATTGATTGAGTTGCAATATTGCCTTTCCTACTCCTTAAGGCCCTTGTTGGTGTTGTCACCACCAAGGGCGTGGAATTCTGATATGGCAAACGTATAGTCCAAACCATAAGCGCTTTCCGCTTGTTGGTGACAACACCAACAAGGGCGTGAAGAAATATCCTGAACATTATCAAAGATGGAATTTTAATGATCTTATGAAATTTTAATTGCTAATTTGTTGAAAATGCCAAATTTTAACTCAATATTACATTAAATTTACATACTGCTTCGCCATAACCTAAATAAACCAGGGAGAGATATAATTATGAGAAGGAACGTTTTATTTATTTCACTTATTTTGCCGTTGGTTTTCGGAAGCTGTGCTATGATGCAATCTATTGTAAAATCAACTTTCCCTTATACAACTACTGTTACCATCCCTCAATCGTCAAAAACGGGCGAGGAGCTTTCAGTAACGGGTATGGCCACCAGCTTTGATCAGGATTTTAAGAAGGGTGGAAATAATGGCTCCAAAATAAGCGAGGTGCGGATGATCTCGGCAAAACTGGAATCAAAAGACCCCTCCGATTTTAACCTGGGTAATTTATCATTAGTAAAAGTTTACATGGCAAAGGCGGATGGCAGCGAAGAGGTTTTGGTAGCCTCGCGCACAGATATTACCGCCGGGGTTGGCAACGGCCTGGTTTTGGATATTGATAATTCTACCTTTTTAGATCAGCGGATGCGTGAGTCGCAGGTAAGGATAAAAATGGTTTACAAGCTGCGCAACCACATTAGCACCGACGCCAGCCTGCACCTGGTATTGGGGGTTGGCGCTTATCCGTCGAATTAGTCCTTTAAAGAAAAATTCACCGGAACACTGTACACTACTCTTACCGGCCGGGTAAACATTGTCCCGGGTATCCAGTGCGGTGATTTTTTAACAACCCTCAGCGCTTCTTTATCCAGGCCTTTGCTCAACGACTCGTCTACCTTAACTTCCGTTACACTGCCATCCTTTTCAACTACAAAAGATAGAACCACCTCTCCCTGTATATTATTGCTGCGTTCATAGTCCGGGTATTGTATGTTATTGCCAAGGTATGCCACAAAACCCGCAATCCCGCCTTTAAACAGGGGCTCGGTACCTCTTGATTTGGTATAACTTGCAGTTGCTCCATCAGCAAACGTAGCCGTACCAGAAATAAGCTCGCCATTTTTATAGTTTTCTGTAAATGATGTTTGTGGCTTAGTGGAGCTACCCTTCCAAACGCCATCTCTTTTACCATCACTTACATTACCTTCTTCCTCAATATATTTAAAGTTACTGTCGTAGAGTTTGCAATGGCCTTTACCGTTTTCAACCAGCGGGGTACCTAAGGAGTCGTAATTAGCTGTTATAATGTAATTCCTGAAATAACTGTCAAGTTTGCCATCGGCAATATATTCTGTCACCAAATATGGTTTCCCGCTCGGGTAAAATTCATATTCAGGCCCAACTTTTACGCCGTCTTTATAATTGGTAATACTTTTTTTTGCCCCGTTTGCATAATAACCCAGGCATTGTCCTTCGAACGTTGGCGGATCGATAGATTTTGATTTTCCAACCAGCTTACGCTTGCCGCTAAGATAAAACTCAAATACGTTGTACATGACAGATGCGGAATCCGGCTCCCGTACAACCCGTATATAATCGGCGCTATCGCGCACGGCTACATATTTGCCGTTGTTTTTTAAAAAATAAACATTTTGTCGCTGGGCAAAGCAAAGAGTGGTAAAAAGAAGAGCAATTAAAGTTGATAAAAATTTCATTTAGCAAACCGGCTTTTGAGCTGCTCTAATTTACTTTAATAATTTATTATCGCTATCCGGGAAAATCAATATCGGTTCATATTTACGCGCCTCATCAACTTCCATATAGGCGTATGACATAATGATCACAATATCGCCCACTTGGGCCAGCCGGGCTGTTGCACCGTTTAAGCAAATAGTGCCTGTGCCACGTTCACCGCGGATAACGTAGGTTTCAAAACGGGCGCCGTTGTTATTATTTACAATCTGCACCTTTTCATTAGCTATAATATTAGCCGCATCCATCAAATCTTCATCAATAGTAATACTGCCTACATAGTTCAATTCGGCCTGTGTTACCTTTGCACGGTGAAGCTTGGATTTTAATACTTCAATTATCATGGGGCAAAGGTAGAGAAAAATATTAGTTCATAGTTGATGGTTCATAGTTCATGGCGGTGGGTTGACAAAGAGAAACAGTTCATGGCATTTTTAGCCTTATGCTAAATGATAAGATGTTATACAAGTCAATTCGTAAACTACCGCTACTTCCTTCTTGCCATGAACCATGAACTATGATCCATGAACGACATCAGCTATGAACTAAAAAATATTTGGATATTAAAACTTAAATCACTTATCTTCGTTTTATACAAAAAGCAAGACTATGTAGGCGTGGCCGATATAGTCTTGTTTGTTTTTTAAAAGAACGTCATTGCGTCCTTCTTAAAACAGAAGGGCGGTTTTTTTTGGCGACCATAGAACTTAATATTATTAAAAATTTAATTTGTGCGTTATGGCAGAGGTAGCATATTATACCAAAGAAGGTTTAGAAAATTTAAAGAACGAGTTACATCAGTTAAAAACTACGGGCCGAACCAACATCAGTAAAGCAATTGCAGAGGCCCGCGACAAAGGTGATCTGTCTGAAAATGCGGAATACGATGCTGCCAAAGAGGCGCAGGGATTGCATGAGGCAAAAATTTCAAAAATGGGCGAAATGCTTGCAAATGCCCGCCTGCTTGATGAGTCGAAATTGGATGCTTCAAAAGTACTGGCATTATCTATTGTTAAAATAAAGAATGTAAAGAACGGTGCTGTTATGAGCTATCAGCTGGTATCAGAAAATGAGGCCGACCTTAAATCGGGTAAAATTTCGGTAGCGTCGCCTATTGCCAAGGGCTTATTAGGCAAAAAGGTTGGCGAAACTATTGAAATAACCGTACCGGCCGGTAATATGGAATTTGAAATAATGGAGATTTCGAGGTAATTTCGGAAGTCGGAGTTTCGATATCGGATTTAAAAAATACAAGCAAACGCGGTGGCTGTGTCCTCACAGCCACCCTGCTAAAGAAAAAAGATGTCTGCGATAACTCAGGCAACGAGGGTAAAGGACTAACCTAATCAACTCAATCCAACTTAATTAACCCAATCAACTCAACATGACCATCTTTTCAAAAATAATATCAGGCGAGATCCCAGCTTATAAAGTAGCCGAAACTATTGATTTTTTGGCATTCCTGGATATTAACCCGCTTGCCGAAGGGCATGTGCTGGTGATCCCTAAGCAGGAAGTTGATTACCTCTTCGACATGGAGGATGACCTTTATGCCGGTTTGCAGATCTTTGCAAAAATTGTTGCCGGCGGTATTAAAAAAGCCATTCCCTGTATCAAGGTTGGGGTAGCAGTTATCGGCCTCGAAGTGCCGCATGCGCATATTCACCTGATCCCGATGAACAGGGTTGACGACATGAATTTCTCCCGTCCAAAACTCTCCTTTACCCCTGAGCAACTGGAAGCTACAATGGATAAGATAAGAGAAGCATTGAAGCAGGACTGAGTGCATACGTAATTGCAATGATGTGAGGGGAAATTACTTAGTCTCCTTAGCCCCGATAATAACCCACTGGTTAACCGTATTACCCGACCCTTCAATACAAACTTTGTAAAATGCTGATGATGACTTTAACAGATACCAGGGCATTTGCGTAAAAGCTTGGCGTAGCGTTGACTCACCCGACGACGCTGCGCTGGTCGACCTCTCTTCGTCTGCGACGGAAAGAGGTGGGGGGGGGAAGAAAAAATGAAAAGATTTTTTAGCCCTCTTTACCGCTCGCGGAAGAGAGGGCAGGTCGAGCGAAGCAATGACCGGGTGAGTAGCTCTGCGCGCGATATTAACGCCAATGCACAGCGCAGCGTTTACTCACTCTACGACGCTTCGCTGCTCGACCTCTTCTCCTGCGGCGGAAAGAGGTGGGGAAAGATTAAATTTTATTAATAATATCTGTAGTTCCCTACAAGCGGCTAAAATACACCGATGAACACCGCTAATCAATCTATAAAATCGTATTATTCACATTATTAGCGCTTTATAAGCATTTATAGAGCGTAATTCACCTTTGGTCTACTTGTAAAAGGTGCTGGTCTATTAAGTTTTTTTGGTGTTTAAAGTTGTTGTTCCTTTGAATTGTAAAACGATAACAAAAACATTCATATACATTAAAAAAATTAAGATCATGAAGAATTCAATCAAATTAACAGCACTATTTCTATTGGCAACAACAGGTTTGTTTGCGGCGGTTCCTGCTAAAGTTGTAAAGGTAACTGCACCTTCAGCAACCATTTCTACACTGCCATCAAATAAAGGAATTGCTGTAAAAGCCGCCGATGCAAAATCAATCGTAATGATTTACGACCAGGATAAAAATGTACTGCGTAAAGATGTATTGGCAAGCAACCATTCAAAAGGCTATATTTTAACCACCCTTGAAAACGGCGATTACACCATGGAAGTTACTTCAAACAAACAAATTGTTAAAAAGAGCATCCACGTTTATGACGAAGGTAAAACCAAAACATTTATTGTTCAGGAATAATTGATTAAACCCCTTATACTATAAAGCATCGCTTCTTTTTTGAGGCGATGCTTTTTTTACGTGTTTGCTATTCTTCAGGGCCTGCGAGGCAATTGATCCGTTTTTTGTTTTCCTACACGTCCCCCATTTGTGGGTCGCTAAAGCTTGATTTACCGGTTTCAACCCTGCCTGCATATCTTTTTTCAAAGGTTTGGGTGCCGTTTACTTTAACGCTGAAATCATACCAGCCATGGCTGTTGATGAGGTTAAGCGCCACTGACGATTTACCTGCAGGTTTAAGCGTTACTACATGGTTGTTGGTTTTGTAAGCATGATCGGTTATCTGAACGGTTTGCTGATGACTGTCGGCGTTGAGCAGGCTCAATTCAATATTACCGGTAAGCTTTTTGGCATCTATATGATCAAGCTGGTAATCGCATACAATATCCAATTCAGGGTCATTTGCGTTACCTTTAAATTCGCGGAAAAACCCGTTCGGTCCGTAAACCCGCAGGTGGTAATGGCTGTTTTCAAAATCACTTAAAGGCCATTCATCGGCAAGGGTGTCGCCAGCCCTAGTGGTGTAGGCCCAGGTCCGCAAATTCTCTTCAATATACTTGCCGGGTGCATAAACGTTAAATGGCGAACCCGATGCAGCGCTGCCAAAAACTTTGTTGCTTGCCGTAAACTTCACGCTAAATGATTTCTTATCAGCGCTTAATTTACCATCGGCATACAACTGATAGGGCAGGGCGCATGATGGTTTGATGCCTTTTTCCTGCTTCGGCATGTACGGCGATTTGTAAGGCGCTTTATTGATAAGCGCTATTTCATCGGCAGTTAACAGTTTATAATCATCCGGCAGTTTTTTAAACTGTGCTTTATGAATGCCTTCTACAAATGCATCTTTCGGCAAAAACTCCGGTTTAGGAATAACCTCACCGTTGTACGGGCGGAATACAGAGGTCAGATCACCACAAATGGTACGACGCCATTCACTGATGTTTGGCTCAATTATTTTTTTGCCGGTTTTTTTGCTCAGGAATGTTTCTAAAAACTGCAGGGTTGAGGTATGGTCAAACACCTCGGAGTTAACCCAGCCGCCTTTGCTCCATGGCGAGGCTATTACCAGCGGCACACGGAAGCCTAAGCCAATAGCGTTTTCCTTATCATATTTTTCAGGGAAATCTTTCCGGGCAAGCTCTTGCTCAAGCGTTATAAATTCAACGCGGGTATCAATCCCCTCAGATACCTTCCCGGTACCCGCTTTATGCGAATGTGGCGCGGTAAATGGCGGCACATGGTCAAAATAACCATCGTTTTCATCATAAGCTAATATGAAGATGGTTTTTTTCCATACTTCGGGGTTTTGAGTTAGGATATCCATCACCTCTGATACATACCAAGCCCCAAACCAGGCTGCACTTGGGTGATCGGAAAAATTCTCCGGAGCAGTTACCCATGATACGGTTGGCAGCTTGCCTGTTTTTACATCTTCCCTAAACTGGTGCAACACGTCGCCCTTTGGTACTTTCAGCTCACGCTGGGTACCGTCGTCATTGTATTTTAAGTCGACAAGCGTACGATAATCCGGGTCGTTTTTATTATTGCTGAAGGCTTTGTTATGCAGGCTTTTTTCTTTGTCTGACAGCTTATCAAACATGCCCAGCTTGTAAACTTCACGTTCTTTATTAACTGAATCAAGGTAGCCTTTCATCTCCCTTAATTGTTTTTTAAGATGGCTGATGTGTGCATCGCCGGCAGGAAGTGTATCAATTTTCTTTTGCAGGTCATTTATCATGGCGGGCAGTTCTTTCGCCCTTTTTTCCATGGCGATGATGTGCGGCTCGTGCAAGTGAATATTGTACTGCGCAAAAAACTCAAGCGGATTATCCTGGAAGTTTGATAACCACGGATCTTCCTCGCCTTCAAAACCGGTATCTATTGCAACTTCGTTCTGGTAGCAGTTCCATGAGATGCCGTTCTCTTCCAAACGCTCGGGAAAGGTAGCCCATTTAAGCGTACCATAATCCATGTCCTCGTTCCAAACGTGAGCCCGAGAATCCTCATTTTGCTCCTCGCGGATGGTGCCGCTCCAAAAGTAAAGCCTGTTAGGATTAGTGCCCGTTAATGCCGAGCAAAAGTTCTGATCGCAAACGGTAAAGGCATCAGCCAAAGCATAGTAAAAAGGGATATCCTGGCGGGTGTGGTAACCCAGGGTAAGCGGCATATCTGCATACTCTTTATTGCCGTTGCGCTTATTATCAAGCCACTTATCAAATTTGCCGTCGTTACGGGCATTTACCTGGTTGCGCCATGAATGCGGAAGCGAGCTCATCCAGGTTGATTTGGTGTTTTTTATATCTAAATGAAAAGGCGCATAAGTTTCCCCCTTTTTGTTTGATTGCAGCCATACTTTATTTTTATTTGGCAGATCAATAGCGCGCGGATCATTGTATCCCCTTACACCCTTAAGCGTTCCGTACACGTGATCAAACGAACGGTTTTCCTGCATCAGGATAACAATATGTTCTGCATCCATATAAGTGCTGCCCGGCGCCGGGTTAATGGCCATAGCCATTTGAATTGAAGCCGGTATTAAACCTGATAAGCCAGCCGCGCCAGTTAACATTGCAGCCTTTTTTATAAAATCTCTCCTGGTATCCATGTTGTTTTAGTTCATGGTTCATAGTTGATGGTTCATAGTAGCTGCAAAAAGCCACTCGTCATAACTACAAACAATTTATTAGTGTAATTTCAAATGTAATATTTTCTGTTAGTTCATGGGCATAGTTAATAGATCATGGCGACTGCAGACTATTCGCCATTTACAGTTAACTTTTCTTCCGGCTATGAACTATGAACCATCAACTATGAACCCCTCTTCCCAACAATCTCCTCGCATAAGCCAAACGATAAGGTCATCCCATTGCCACCCATCCCGTTTATTATGGTTACACCTGGTTCAATATCAACTATCAGCTCGGTTGCACCATTGGTCATTTTGGGGTAGATGCCGTGCCATGATTGTAGTAATTTCCAGTTCTTAAAGGTGGCAAAAGTTTGTAAGTATGAGGTTATCATTTCATTAATAAATCCCTTGTCGAAGGGATCGTGGACCAGGCCATATTCGTGCGAATCGCCAATGGTTAGCTCACCATTGTCGTTTTGCGATACCATAACGTGAATGCCCCATTTAAGGTATTCGGCATATTGTTCTTCATAACGTTTACGCAGAGCGGGTAAGGAAGCTGCGGCCTGGAAACCGGGGTAATGGATCATGGACAGGCCACCACATAATGACGGGCCAATGCGCCATTCGTTAGGCTGGGTAACCAGGCGCATCATTTGCAGCTTGCATTTGGTTATCTGTGTATCTAAAAACAAATCGGGATACAGGGTTTCAAAATCGGCCCCGCTGCAAATAAAGATCTCATCGGCTTCCCAGGAAAGGTTGCCGGAAGTAACTTTTGGATGATCAATGCTGCTGATTGCGGTATTCCAGTAAAACTCCACATCATACTTTTCAGTAAGGTATTTGGCTACCTGCCTGATGCCAACTCTTGATTCCACTATCATTTCTTCGCCGCTCCATAAGGCGCCTTTAAGGCCTTTGGGATTTACTGCCGGTGATTTTTGTAAGGTTTGCTTGGGCGATAATAAGCTGCAATCGCGAAAATGCTGGTTAGCTTCAACATATTCAGCTATTACCTGTAATTCATCATCATGATAAGCCAGGTGCAGGGACCCAACCTCATCATGCCAGATGCTGGCTTCGGTACAGATCTCTTTCCAGATCCTGCGCGACAGCATTGCCCGTTCAAACAGCGGCCCTGTTGCCTGCCCAATGGGCCAGATCATCCCAAAATTGCGGATAGATGCGCCTACTGCATGTTCATTGCGCTCAAATATGGTTACCTTATAACCCCGCAGGGCAAGCGCCCTCGCGGTAGCCAGCCCTACAATACCTGCCCCTATAATTATGGCAGAGCCCCCCATCCCCCTAAAGGAGGAGTTTGAAGATGTTTGCTTCATACAGCTTGTATGTTTAGTTCACTTTGTGATTCTTCGCTTTTATTGCTCTTGCGGGCGCTTTGTGAAAAATAAATAAGGGATAGTATAGCACATATACCGCCTACGATGCCCACAATTAAAACGCCCTCTTTAAAAAAGGCGGCCCAGCTGATAGATGGTCGGCCTAATTCCTTAACCATCAGTATAGTTACGCTACCCAAATATCCCATAGAATCTGAAACATAAATAAGGAAACCCACATTACTGCGGTAATTGAAGGTGGCTATCATCCGTTCAAAGAAAATAGCATTATAAGGAACATAGCCCATGTAAAGGCCCAGCCCGGCTACCGTCATCCATTCCATTGGGCCAATAATTTTTAGCTCATAAAGTATGGTGCCCGCAGCTATAAGTACACAGCCGCCTATTATCATCAAATGAATCACTCTGAAAGCTTTCAGGTTCTTTCTAACCAATATCAGCAGGCTCATGGCCACCAATACAATAACAGAGATAATGGTATCTATTTTAGTATAAATAGTGTTGTCTTTATTACCAAGACTGGCCCAGATCTCTACTTCAAAATTATCGCGGATATCACGCATTATGGTAAGCAGTACATAAATTATCAGCGTAAGGATAATGCCTGGTAAAAACCGTTTTAAAAACTGCTGGCGTTCTGCTGCATTCATGGGCGCACGTTTTGTACGCAGGCTGATATCTTCTTCAGATGGCGGGGGCATCAGCTCAAGGCAAAAAACAAAAAATATCAGCGGAACCACAAACAATGCCCCTGTAATAAACGGCATGGTATATTCGCTTATATGAAAAGTGCCGCGTATGGTACGTGCGATGGTTTTTACAAAACCGGAGGCAAAAATAAGGCTGATAGATAAAACAGCTGCCATAAACTCCGTTGATCTCCGGCCCTCCAGGTAACTAAAAACCAGTCCCCAGATCATCCCAAGGGGAAATCCGTTAAGAAAAAGGCAAATAATATTATAAGGTGCCGGGATAATGGCGAAGAGAAGTAAAGCACCCCAGGCGGCGCCTATTAAAACGAAAATGCTTTTTGCGCGTTGCCCCGGCTTTAACTCGGCAATAAATTTAATACCGTAAAATTTACTTAAAGTATACCCAATAACCTGTGCTATAACAAGCCATACCTTGTAATCAATATGAAAATATTGTTCGCCTGTAAAAGTACCTGCGGCAAAACCTTTGCGAAAGGCATACATAGAAGTATAGGTACCAAAAGCCGAAACTGCTGCTAATAAAGAGATCAGAGAATATGGCCATTTGGCAACCTTAGCACGCAGGCGATCCATTGCAATCATAGCTATTTGCTTATGATAGTTAATACCTCGGCTATATCATCAATAATGTGCGTAGGATTGTATGCCTCGAGTTCCTGGCGGGAAAAGGTGCCGGTAGTAACGCCAATAATATACTTACAGCCTGCATTCTGGCCTTCGCGTACATCAACTTCGGTATCGCCAACCTTAGCAACTTCCCTTGCCCTGTCAATTTTACCATCAATCATCATCTTTTGGATCATGTAAGGGTGGGGGCGACCAAGTTCTACCTCGTCTGAGCCAACTACATGGTCAATCAGTTCTTTTTCAACCCATTGCAAACGGTTAACAATGGTGTCGGCAATATCGCGCGAAAAACCTGTATTTATACCCACCTGCACACCCTTTGCACGTAATGCGGCAAAAGTTTCCTCAACGTTTGGTAAAGGCTCAATGCCGGGGGCTGTTTTATAATGAGCTATCATTTGCTGTACAAATTCCTTATGGATTCCGGTTACCAGCTCGGTAGTTATTTTGGCATCGTTATGCTCATGCAGGCGAAGGATCTGCTTGATGGCAAGGTTTTTTTCATAACCCATTAAAGGGTTGATAAGGTCGATGGGAACTTCATACCCGGATTTTAGTAAAGCAGCCTGGAATGCTTTACTTACGTCATGATCATCTTTAACCGTTGTGCCGGCTATATCAAATACTACTAATTTTATGGACATAATTGCTCAATAATTGTTGAGCAATACTAAACATAGTTCATTAAAACTAAACTAAATTAGTGTTAAGGTTTGATTAAGAGATTAGAGACCAGGGGTTAGGGATTAGTTTTGGGGAGAGTCCGAAAGAAGCTCCTTATATTTGCAATGGCAAGCTTTTTCTCCAATCTCTGGTCTCTAGACTCTGATCACTCACTTCCCCTTCTCTTCAAAAAAATAAATCACCAGCATGCTGGCGGGTGTTGTGCCAAGGTTTTTGGGGGTGTGGGGGATGCGTCCGTCAAACAGCATAGAATCGCCTTGTTTCAGGGTTATCTTTTTCTCGTTAATTTGGTATTCTATCTCGCCTGCTAATATATATTTATATTCAAAAGCATCGGTTTCAACCAGGGGCCGGCTAGCATCAGGCTCAAGCTCAAGAATAACAATATCAATGGTGCTGGGATTGATAGATTTTGTAAAGATGCGCTGGTAATGAAAACCTGTGGCATGCTCTTTTTCAAAATGCTCGTAGTCATTCTTTCTTTTTACCAGGATGGGAAGCTCATTACTTTTTGAGCGGATGTCTTTAAAAAACTCGTTAAGGTCAATCTCAAGGGCCTTGATGATCTCTATCAATACCATTAATGAGGGAATAGTGCGGCTGTTCTCAATCTGGGAGATTAGTCCTTTGCTTACATTTGCCCTAATGGCAAGTTCCTGCACCGTTATGTTTTTTTCGCGCCTCCGGTCTTTTATACGATTGCTGATCTGGATCAGGATGTCTTCTTCCATTAATGTTAAAAAGTTTGCAGCGCAAAGTAACTAATAAAGCAAATGCCGGGAAATAATGTTTTTGTTAAGAAAAGTTAAACTAGGGTTTTTAGGATTAAAAGATTGTAAGATAATTTTTGTCTGAATCAGAATTTTTAAATTACCAGGATAAGATTTAATAACTCCATCAAATTTACATTCTGTGAATTCTGATTCAGACAATAATCAACGCTTAACACAACCATAACATTCATTTATTTAATTTGCACTTAAAATTACCCAGATGAGATCCGCAGCAAATAATCACAAGGCCATAGTGAACGAAGTTTTTTCATTGTATGAAAAATTTGGGGATGAGGATTACATAGGCGAACCGGTTTCTCAGCTGGAACACATGTCGCAGGCAGCGGCGCTTGCTCAAGAGGAAGGTTATGATGATGAAGTGATCCTTGCTGCATTTTTTCATGACATTGGCCATTTATGTGCCGAAGAAGGTGAAGCTGAAAGTATGGATGGTATGGGTAATGTGGATCATGAAAAACTGGGTGCCGATTATTTGTTGGAGCGCGGTTTTTCTGAACGGGTGGCCAATTTGGTACAGGGCCATGTACTGGCTAAAAGATATCTTACTTATAAGTATCCTGAATATTATAATAAACTCTCGGAAGCGAGCAAGACAACGCTGGAATTCCAGGGTGGCAGAATGAGCAAAGAAGAAGCGGATGAATTTGAGCTGAATCCCGATGCCGATTTAATAATCAGGCTCCGCTATTGGGACGATATGGCAAAGGAAATGAATGTTCCGGTTGACAACGTAGTTCATTTGAAGGAGCTTGCCTTAGCGCACCTGGATGGTTAGTTATTAGAGACCAGTGGTTAGAGGTTAGAGATCAGTTTCCGGAAGGGTTCTCAATGAGGGCCGGCCTGGAAAATGAGCAGGCATAGTTACATACTTAGCAGGCGGCGCAGGGTCCTTTTTCAAAGAGACCCTGCGGGAACGGAAAATAAATAAACCGAGTTAAACTTTATAAATCTTTTCTACAATGCTCCTGTAAAACAAATCCATATTGCGGCCTGGAAAATGACCAGGCATAGTTGCATACTTAGCACGCGGCGCAGGGGTCCTTTTTTAAAGAGCCCCTGCGAGAACGGAAAGCCTCTGTTGAGTCTGGTACCATACGAACTCTTTCTTTCGGACTTACGGACTTTCCCGACTTTCGGACCCCAAAGAACTAATCTCTAAACCAAATATTTAATATTTGTCAATATTAAATATTTGTAAGCTATAAGTAACGTCCTTGTTACACAATTCCACCCATTTAACATTTTCTACATCTATTGTTAAGCATTGCTTAATACTAATTTAGTTTACTAATAATAAACAAAGTTTAGTATTGCTGCATGAAAACTTCATTCCCATCACTATTAAAACTTAACAGATGAAACAGATTTACATGCAATTTAAGACCATAATAACGGTCTTGTTATTCTGTCTTGCCCCGGTACTTTTATTCGGGCAATCAAAAATCGGTGGTACTGTAACCGATGACAAAAAACAGCCTTTGCCGGGTGTGAGCGTTGCGCTTAAAGGCACCACAAAAGGTACAGTAACAGACATTAACGGCAGTTTCCTGTTCACCGCTGAAAAAGGCCAGGTGCTTGTGTTTAAATTCCTGGGCTTTGTAACACAGGAAATAACCATAGGCGACCAGACCAATTACAACGTGACGATGGCTGATGATTCCAGAATATTAAATGAAGTTGTAGTAACAGCTTTAGGTATTAAAAGAGAAACCAAAAGATTAGGTTACTCAGTTCAGGAACTTAATGGAGCAGAAGTTACCAAAGCGCGTGAGCCTAACGCCATTAATGGTTTAACAGGTAAAATTTCCGGTTTAAACGTAGGTATCAACCAGGAGCTCTTAGCTGCCCCAACTGTATTACTCCGGGGATCACCTTTAAACTTTTATGTTGTTGATGGTATTCCAATCAATACCGATACGCAAAATATAAGCCCGGACGATATAGAAACCTATACCATACTAAAAGGCCCTACTGCTGCTGCAATTTATGGTAGCCGTGGCATTAACGGTGCTATTTTAATTACCACAAAAAGAGCCAAAAAAGACAGCAAGGGCTTTACAATTGAATTTAATTCGAGCACGCAATTAACTGCAGGTTTTCTTACCATCCCAAAGGTTCAAACCAATTACGGTGGTGGTGACTATGACAAGTATGCATTTGGCGATGGCGCCGGTGGTGGTGTTAACGATGGTGATTATGACGTTTGGGGCCCGCGGTTAAACTCCGGATTGTTACTTCCTCAATATAACAGCCCTTATGACCCAACCCAAACTTATACTACCACCTTCAAAGACGGGTCGAAATTTACTGGCCATTATAAGCCAATCCCGTGGATAACAAGAGGCGCAAACAACTTGCAAAACTTTTTGCAAACAGGTGTTTTAACCAGCAATAACGTCGCTTTTTCTGCGACAACCGATAAGTCGAATGTTCGGATGTCGATTACTGATGGCCATCAAACAGGTATCACACCAAATACAAAATTAAATACTGTTAACTTTAACATTCTTGCCAGCTATAACTTCAGCAAAAAGTTTAAAGTTGAAGGTAACCTGAATTATAACCGTCAGTTTACCGACAATATTCCCGATGTTGTTTACGGCCCGAACAGTATTATCTATAACATTGATATCTGGACCGGCGCCGATTGGGGGCTAAACGATGTGCGGAACTACTGGCAGCCCGGAAAAGAAGGCATTCAATCCTACTTCGTGGAATACAAGCGTTACCATAACCCGTTTTTCCAAAGCTACGAGTGGCTGAGAGGTCATTATAAAAACGATGTGTATGGCTGGGCAGCTTTTACTTATAGCCCAAACAAAGATTTTGATATAACCATCCGTTCAAACGTTAGTACTTACAATGTTTTAAGGACTGAAAAAGAACCATTTTCTGCGCACCCTTACGGAGATGAGCATAACCATGGGAACTACCGGGAAGACCGCAGAGACCTGTTTGATAATAACACAGACCTGTTGTTAAAATATAACTTTAATAACATTGCAAAAAGTGGATTTAGCATCTATGCATTAGCAGGTTCTACCTTGCGCAACTTGAAATACACTTCATTGTACACTTCAACCGACCAGTTATTGATCCATGACGTTTATACTTTCCAAAACTCAATAAACCCGTTAAAGGTCTATAATTTTGACTCGAATATGATTACGCTGAGCGAGTATGCCTCTGCCGACATTACGTTCAAAAAATATTTTACTATTACTGCTACAGCCCGTAACGAAAAATCGTCGGCGTTGCAAAACCAGTCATATTTTTATCCATCTGTAAGCGCAAGCACACCGATATCTGATTACGTTAAACTTCCTGAAGCTGTATCTTTCTTAAAAGTAAGGGCAAGTTATGCTAACGTAAAAGAAGGCGGTACTTCTGCATATATCGGCCAGGCAGGTAACGCTGCCGGTTACGGAACTGACTACCAGACTAACTATGGTGGCCCTGCTTATGTTTCATCCCCTCCTGCATATAACTTAGGCAAGTCGAGCAATAACGTCACCATTGCTACCGCCCCTACTTATGCAATTGACCCAAGTTTGAAACCATCTACCCGTTCAAACTACGAAGCTGGTTTTGATATACGCTTCCTGAGAGATCGTATTGGTTTATCAAGTACTTATTTCATCTATAAAGACGGTCCGAAAATATTTACGGCCTCAAGTTCTGAAACTAACGGTAGTGCACAAAGCTTTGTAACCAACGGGTTTGCTACAAAAAGAACAGGTTTCGAGTTTTCTGTAAGCGGTAATCCAGTCCTTTCTACTGATTTTAGGTGGGATGTGTTAGTGAACGTAGGAACTTATAAAGAAGTATACGATCAATTTCCAAGCCAGTTAAATGGTACATATGCCCAATTCTTCCATATCGGCGACCGTGTAGATAAATTATATGGTGCGCAAGAAGCAAAATCTCCTGATGGCAGGGTTATTCATGATTCATCAGGTTTGCCAATGTATTTACCTGTTGCCCAATACTTAGGGAATGCCGACCCTGATTTTAGCTGGGGTATTAACAACAAATTTAAATATAAGCAATTTAGCCTTTCCTTCCAGTTTGACGGTGCAGTAGGTGGTAAAATTCAGGACCGTGTATATCGTAAACTGGTTGAAGGTGGCCGTGGCGCAAATACCGATGAAGGTGTAATAGGCGCTGCCCGTTTGTACGAGTCGCAGCATTGGGGTGATCCCGGATTTAGAGGTGCGGTTTATGCCGATGGTACACCAATTTTAGGTCATGATGGTGTTACGCTTTCTGCAGGCAGCACGGCTATTAAATATGATCCTACTACCGGTGTTATAACAAACTTAGGTCAGTTGCAATTTTCTCCGAATACTACCCCTGTTAAATATGTTCAGGATTATGTAAGCAGCTTTTATAACGACCCTGAACATACAGTAATCAGCAGGACTTATGCTAAATTAAGAGAAGTTGTGATCGGCTATTCACTGCCAAAATCTATGGTGCAAAAATTACACCTCGCAAAAATAGATTTTTCCTTAGTTGGACGTAACCTGCTTTATTTCTTCCACTCAGGATATAAAGATATTGATGTTGATCAGTATCCCGGCCGCGATCAACTAGGTAACGCTCACCTTGAATATAACCTGCAAAGCCCTACAACCAGGAGTGTTGGCTTTAACATAAACGTTGTTTATTAAGCGGTTTAAATATTTTTTAACGACTAAAAAAACATTAAAATGAAAACATTAAAATTAACCATAGCTTCCTTAGCATTCCTGGTAGCAGTATCGGGTTGTAAAAAGGAATTCGATGCGGATGTTGTGAACAAAAACCTGCCAATAACGGGTATTTCACCAAGCTTATTATTACCGAATATAGAACAGGATATGTTTGTAGCCCCGTTTGGCGACGAAGAAAAAGCGAGCCAGTTCACAGCAATTAACTATACCTATTACGGTAGCAACCAATATTGGACAGGCAGCGCGGGTTTTAATTACACTACATTGAATAATGTTGTTGCGATGGAAACTGAAGCGGGCAAACTAAGTGCTACCCTTTCAAAACCATACCAGGCCTTGGCTAAATTTTTCAGGGCCTATTATTTTGTAAGCATGAGCCTTAAGGTTGGCGATGTGCCGATGACCGAGGCATTGCA
Source organism: Mucilaginibacter sp. OK098 (assembly GCF_900142915.1). GTDB lineage: Bacteria > Bacteroidota > Bacteroidia > Sphingobacteriales > Sphingobacteriaceae > Mucilaginibacter. The sequence continues at coordinate 122,402 of NZ_FRCM01000009.1, read as the reverse complement.
AGGTTTAAAAAACCCAACGCCTGCATATGATAAGCAGAAACAAATATTCATAAACGCTTTGGCATTGCTTGAATCAGCAAACACTGATTTTGGGGATATGAATTCAGTTAATGCATTAACCAGCGGTACTTACTCGATTCCTGCTACTTACGACATCTACTTCGCAGGCGACTTAACAAAATGGCAAAAAGCAGTTAACGCATTCAGGTTAAGGGTACTAATTGCTTTAAGCAAAAAGGTTAGCACCGATGCTGATTTGAATGTTGCTTCGCAGTTTTCCGCAATATTGTCAAATCCTTCTAAATATCCTCTGATGTCATCGATGGGTGACAACTTGCAGCATGTTTACGACGGCGTGTTCTCTATCTATCCAAATAGCCCCAGGAACTATGGTAATGATGCAACACGCGATAACATGGCTGCAACTTACCTGAACACCCTGGCTTCGCTGAACGATTTGCGTGCGCTGGAAGTTGCTGAACCTGCCCGCGGTTTGGGTTTTGCCGATACTTCTTATAGCTCATTTGTTGGTGGTGCGTCAGGCCAGGCATTGAGTGCTATGGCTCAATTAATACAGCAGCAAAAAATTTCATTGATAGGCCGCCATCGTTATTATGAAACCCTAACCGGCGAAAATACGTTCATCATAAGTTATCCTGAAATGTGCTTCAATATTGCTGAAGGTTTAAACCGTGGCTGGGCAGCAGGCGATGCTGAAGCATGGTATAAAAACGGTATCAATGCCGATCTAGGTTTCTATGGTGTTAAAGACGGCGCCAATTCCATTACTTTCCAGAAAAGTTATTTTGGAATTTTATATGATGATATTACCTATACAGTGCACTTTAGTTATAATGGATATTATAATCAGTCGGTCGTTAAATATGCCGGAAATAATGCTGCTGGTTTAAACCAAATATTAATACAAAAATATCTTGCTTTTGCCCGTAACTCAGGTTTGGAGGCGTACTATCAGTGGCGCCGTACCGGTGTGCCAGCGTTTGATATTGGCCCTGGTAACACCGTAAATGGTAAGATACCTTTAAGATACCAGTACCCTGTAAATGAAAGATCTGCAAATTCGAAAAATTATAATGCAGCAGTAACAAGCCAATACGGTGGTTCTGACGATATTTACCAATCAATGTGGTTGATAAAATAATTGCACTTTTACAGGAAGCCATCCGCCAAAACCGGGTGGCTTCTTTGTTTACAAACTTTTTATATACTTCTATGAAAAAATTAAGCCTGCTTATAATCGCAATTGGTATGTTTCTGCAGCTAAACGCACAAAACACCAAAACTCAAAATATAGTAATTGTTACACTTGACGCCTTCCGCTGGCAGGAACTTTACAGGGGGGCTGACTCTACTCTCATCAACTCAAAGTTTAACAGCGATAAAGAAGGGATAACCTACATCACACTAAAATAAATCATGAAATTAATAACCATAGTTTTAGCCCTGTTATTCCTGGTAATTAAAGCTGATTGCCAATCCAACCCTGTACCAAAAGCAAGGCATAAATATATTGTTGTTGCTCACCGGGGCGATCATACTGTTTATCCTGAAAACACGCTGGAAGGCTATACCGCAACCATTAAAGACGGCGCCGACTATATTGAAATAGACCTTCGAACCACCAGCGATGGAAAGCTCATCAGCCTTCATGATGCCAGCATAAACCGGATGACGGATAACAAAGGGTTGATCAAAGACCTTACCCTGCAGCAGGTAAAGGAGCTTAAAATAAGGGTTAAAAGCAAGCCAGATACGGCTACTTACCGTATTCCCACTTTTGAGCATATCCTGGAGCTATGCAAGGATAAAATTTATATCTATATAGATTTTAAGGACGCTGATGCAACGGCAACCCTTAACTTATTAAAACAATACCATATGGAAAAACAGGTGCTGGTTTATATCAATAAGGCTTCGCAGATTACCGACTGGCGTAAAACCGACCCAACCATGCCGTTGATGCTGAGCACACCCGATAGTGTTAAGGATGCCGGAGCCATGAAAAAGTTTATTGATGCATATCACCCGGATGTGCTCGACGGAAATTATAATACCTACACAAGCGATATGCTTGCGTTTGCGGCCTCGGTTAATCTACCTGTTTGGCCCGATGCCCAAGGTCCGATGGAAGGGCCAGCGGTTTGGGATAAGGCAATTGCCATAGGCTTAAAGGGTTTGCAAACAGATAACCCACCCGCTTTAATAAAATACCTGGAAGGGAAGGGGCTGAGGTAAATTGCTTTATTAGCAGAGAGTAACACCTGTTTCAAATTCATGGATTAGCTTAAACCCGCAAGGGACCTGCTGGGTATAAATCCGTTATTAAGCGCCAATATTTACAGCAATAAATATTGGCGCTTAATAGTTTAAAAATTTTACGATATTTAGGTTACACTTAACTATTCAGCCATGAAAAATATATTGTACCTCATTACCGGGTTAGTAATTTGTTTTATTGCATTTACGTCGATATCAAAAATCAGGAAGCCGGTTCAGGACAGCTTAACCAGCCGGCTTATTGGCGAATGGCGGAATGTGTATGTAAAAATCATCATCCATAACAAAAACAAACCTGCTGCAACCATGGAAGCCGATAGTACCAATTGGGAAGCCAGGCTTGGCATTAAACCAATCCGCACGCATTTTATGGAGGATGGCACTTATTATTCGGAATACAGGAACAAGAAGGACAGCCTGGTTAGGCGGCCATCGGGAACATGGAACATAAAAGGAGATTCCCTTACGATGACACAGTTAAAACCCGACAAAAACATATTAAAAGTGCAGGTAAAGATCAGCAATGACCATGCTACCTTTAATGGCCTGATTGATTTTGACGGCGAGGGAGTCCTGAACGATGAATACTTCGGGATCCAGAAGAAATTTAAATAGGTTTTGGACTTTTAAGTTAAATCCTGTTCTACCGGGATCTCGAAAAAGAAAGTGGAACCTTTGCCCTTTCCGCTCTCTATCCACAGCCTCCCTTTATGCCTGCTGATGATCTCTTTGCTGATGAATAAGCCAATTCCAAGGCCTGAGATATGATTAGCCATGTCTTCAACGCGGTAAAACCTCGTAAAGATCCGTTCCTGCTGCTCCTTACTTATCCCAAGCCCAAAATCCTGCACTGCAACAACCGCTTTATTTTCAGCCATTGATACGGAGATGTTAACAAGGTCAGCCCCCGGTGAGTATTTGACAGCGTTCGACAACAGGTTGATGATCACCTGTTCAATTCTTTGCTTATCCGCCGTAACCATTATTTTATCAAGCTCCGAAGTTAATACCAGCCTGTGTGTTTTGGTTGAATACTGCATTATCTCGGTAGCTTCGTGCAACAGTTGCAACAGGTCGAACCCGGTGAAAGAAAAGGGGAGCTGCCCGGTTTCAATTTTTGATACATCCAGCAGGTCTGAAATCAGGTCCGATAGTTTATTTATCTGCGCCAGGGCTTTTTCAATAAAACTTTTATTTACATCGTCAACGGCCAGGCGCCGGTTTATGATCTGCAAATAGCCGCTCAGGCTGGTTACCGGGGTTTTTAACTCATGGCTGGCAAGGCCTATAAACTCATCCTTTTTATCATTAAGCTTTTTAATCTCTTCGTATAGCTTTGCGTTTTCTAACGCAATAGCTGCCTGGGTTGCCACGCTTTCAATAATAACCTCATGATGGCTGGTAAACTTCCCGGCTTCGGGGTGCCCATAAAATAAGCCGCCTATTACCGGCCCTGCTTTTGAAATTACGGGCACAGCCAGGTAGCTTACCACCGGTAAATGCCCTTTGGGCATCCCAAAATACGGGCTGTTTTTGCCGTAACGCGGGTCCTTTGTTATATCATCAACCCTTACTGTACCCTCACCATTAAAAGTAGGGCTAAAAACAGCGGTATTGCGGGGCATCCCAAATTTTTCAAAAGCTTCCCTGGGTGCTCCCGATAAGGTATACAGCATGTACGATTCACCGTGTTCATCAAACTTATTATAGAAGAAAGCTCCGAAAGCAGCACCGGTAACCTGTGTGGTAACATCGGTAACCTGTTGTAAAATGTCATGTACAGCCAATCGCTCCGAAATCATTTTGCCAACAATATTCAGTGTTTCAAGGTTGTTAGCATAGCGCTGCAGATTTTCTTCGGCAATTTTTTGCCTGGTTATATCACGCGCAATTTTTGAGGCCCCTATAACCTGCCCTTTTGTGTTCAGGATAGGTGATATGGTTAGCGAAAGCGGGATCTCCGTCCCGGCCTTGGTTAACCGGTATGTTTCATAATGTTCCACCTTTTTGCCCTGCCTTATTTTCTCAATTATTTCTTCTTCTTCCTTCCTGCGGTTATTTGGAATTATAAGCGTAATATGTTTTCCTATAACCTCCTGCTCACTGTAGCCAAACATCCGCTCTGCCGAGTTATTCCAGGTGGTTATTATCCCGTTAAGCGTTTTACTTACTATCGCATCTTCTGACGATTCGATGATGGTGGCAAGCATGGCTTGTTTGCCCTCGCTGTTTCTTTGTTCGGTTACGTCTATCAGCGTATTTACTGCGCCAATCAATTCGCCCGCATCATTAAAGGTTGGTACCGGGTATGGCAGCACGTTAAGCCTGGCTCCGTCGGGCCGTTGTATAATTATCTCTTCACCTTCAACGGCAACGCCTTCTTTTAAGGTGCGCGCCATAGGGCAGCTATCCAGGTTCAGCGGTTCGCCATTAAGCTGAAATATTTTCCATGACCCACACCAGAGGTCCTTGCCAATTTCGGGTGTACGGCCCCATAGCTTTACGGCAACCTGGTTAAATGAAGTAATAAAACCTTGTTTATCGCACGTATAAATTGCAATTGGTAAACTATCAAAAAGCTGCCCTGCAAGCTGATTAGATGCAGCTGGCGATTCTTTTTTTTTCAATTGACCGGATTCTTGTGCTATCATACTATTTGCTGTAATCTGTTAACCAAAAACAGTCCTATATGTTTTATAAAAACAAGCCAAACGCAACACAAAACAGCCTTTCCCGAAAATCAGGAAAGGCCGGGGTGTTTTTAATTTCCCTTATAAGTTACATGCCAGAAAATCAAATTTACTATGTTATAGTTATTTCTTTTACGGCTTCAATAAATTGATCTATCTCATCAACAGTGTTGTAATAATGCGGGGAAGCACGGATGGCCCACTTTACATTTTTCTCGTCAAAATCAATAACAGCAAAGTTCCTGTAGCTGGGCACCACGTTTATTTTTCGTTTAAGCAGCTCCCCTGCTAAATAGACCGGGTCTGATCCGGCAACATTAAATGTAACCAGTCCGCCCAATTCCAGTCCGCGGTCTAACACCCTTACTTTATCAATCAAAGCTAATTTTTGACGCATATAGGCCGATAATGTTTTAACGCGCTGCCAAATCCTGTCTTCACCTACCTTCAGGCAATATTCAATAGCATAGCGGTTTCCCAATACAAGCGCGTATGCAAACTCCCAGTCCTCAAACCGTTTAGCATCATCTGCTTGCTTGTAAATATCTTTCTCTATCCATTGGGCGCCACGCATGTCAATAAACAGGGGCTCCAATCCATCGGCCAGCACCTTGTCTGACACATACAAGAATCCCGATCCCCGCGGCCCTCTCAAAAACTTTCTGCTGGTTACACTTAAAAAATCGCATTTCAGCTCTTCCAGGTCAAGCTTCATTTGCCCGATCGACTGGCAGGCATCAAGCAGGTAAAGGGTATCGTAATTTGATGCTATTTCCCCAATCTGTTTAACAGGTTGAACCAGGCCGGAGTTGGTTGGGATATGCGTAACCGAGAGCAAACGTGGCTTAAGCGTTTTAAGCTTATGGTCAAGATCATTAAGGTCAATCCCCCCTTCCGGTGCATTTTTAACCCTTTCTATCCTAACTCCAAACCTTTTTTGGCAGGAGAGGAACTGGATCTGGTTCGAAATAAAATCATCATTAGAGGTAAGGATCACATCGCCTTTATTAAACGGAATGGACGACAGTGCACGTGTATATGAATCTGTAGCGCTCGCAGTAAAAGCAATGTTAACAGGCTTGCAGTTGATCAATTTTGCCGCCTGGGTATAAAACCCGTTTATCGATTCGGCTTTAAGAGCCGACGCCTCATAACCACCAATGGCAGCCTCTAGTTTAATGTGATCAATTATTGATTGGGTTACCGGGTCGGGCATCAGGCCGGCCCCGGCGTTGTTGAGGTGGATTACATTTGAACAGCCTTCGGTTTCTTGTCTGAACGAGAGAATTTCTTCGTCAGTAAAAGGCTGGTTAGCCCCGGATAGGTTTTCGTTACCTGTTTTCATAAAAATGGTTTAAATAATTACGTCAATTTTAAGCTCTGCAATACATTCAATCTCTACCAGGGCGTTGTAGGGCAGCCCTTTTACCGCTATGGTAGATCGTGCCGGGCGATGATCTCCCAGCATTTTGGCATAAACCGCATTCATTTTCGGAAAATGTTCCATGTCGGTAATAAACACATTTACCTTTACCAGATCTGAGAGTGATAAACCTGCGGCAATTAAAACCAGTTCAAGATTTTTAAGCGCTCTTTGTGTTTGACCTTCTATATCCGGCGATTCGATCTTCATTGTAACCGGGTCAACCGGTGTTTGGCCTGAACAATATAATAAGTTACCGGTTTGAATGGCCTGCGAGTAAGGGCCTATTGCTTTAGGCGCTTCTGCTGAAAAAAATGATTTCATTTTTGTTTTTAGATTGAATTTCTTTATGTCCAAAATTACCTGTACTATCGTGTTGAAATCCCGCAAATACATCCGCTAAGTGGGTTTTAAAGGTGTTTTTGACCCTATAAACGCGTTAAATCTGCATGAAAACAGATCAGTTTGATAAACATATCCTTCGCCTGGTACAACAGAACAACAGGCTTACCGCCGAGGAACTAGCCGATATGGTCGGTCTCAGCCCATCTGCCGTTCAACGACGCTTGAAAAGATTAAGGGAGGAGAAGATAATTGAAGCGGATGTTTCCATCGTTTCGCCAAAGGCCGGCGGAATTGAAGTAACCTGTATTGTTGATGTGATCCTGGAACGGGGCAGCTCGCAGATGATCGAAAAATTCAAATTGGCAATGCAGCAGCTAAGCGAAGTAATGCAATGCTATTATGTTACAGGAACTTATGATTTTATAATGATAGTAAATACGCTATCTATGCAGCAATACGAGGAATTCACAAAAAAATGGCTGATGGATAACCCCAATGTAAAACACTTTTATACCCACGTAGTAATGGATAAGGTAAAAGTTGGGTACAGTATTGCTATTTAATTTACAGGCAAAAATAAAATTTACAAAAAAGCCCTTCCGGAAAATCCAGAAAGGCTTTTTAATATATCAATCCATTCACCCTTTAAGGGGTTAGGGAACTTAAACTCTTTTTGACTTGATACGGGCTGCTTTACCTGTAAGCGCACGTAAGTAATAAAGTTTAGCACGACGTACTTTACCGTGGCTGTTTACTTCAATTTTATCAATGTTTGGTGAGTTGATAGGGAATATACGCTCAACGCCAATGCCGTTTGATACTTTACGAACGGTAAAGGTTTCGGTATTGCCGGTACTGTTGCGCTGAATAACAACGCCCTGGTAAACCTGGATACGTTCTTTATTTCCTTCTCTGATTTTATAATGTACACTTACTGTATCACCAGCCTTAAAGGTTGGAAGTTGTCTTACTACTACTGATTGTTCTTCAACAAATTTTACTAAATCCATGATTTTTAGCTCTTAAAGCGATTTTTAGCCCGTAAAAATCGGATTGCAAGTATAGGGATATTTTTTTGAATATAAAAGAGGATATTAAAAATTTCCACATTTTGTATTTTGTTAACAAAATTAGGGTTGGATCGGGTAAAGTCGAAAGTCAGTAAAGTCCGAAAGAAAAAGCAAGGATGGATTACAAAAACTCAATCAACCTAATCCAACTCAATCAACCTTCTTCCCCGCCTCCGTAAAATAGGCAATAATGGTATAAACCAACCCGATCAGCAACAGGTTGAACACAAAATTTGTAAGGGTATCGCTTACTGAATGTGAACGGCTGTCAATATCAATAAATGTATATATTGCAAATGCTGCTGCTATAACCAATATTACCCAGCCAATTACCGATGCCGGCCAATAAATAATTCCTTTACGTGTAAACCAGTTTAATTTCATAGCATTAATTTTTAATGGATATTGATTCAGTCATTACAAAACTTATAAAAGCAAATAATATGGCCAGGCTTATTAATATAAGCACGATGTTCCAAAGTTTAATTCTCAGGCTGATGTTGAACTCGCGCACCTTGCTTCGTACGGGATCAATCTTTTGATGGCTTATATGTGTTATGCCCAGTATATTAATGATGACGCAGATTAAGGGCAGGAGAAAAAACAATACCGGCGCCAAAAAGCCCATGCCCCGGGTTTTCTCAAGGCCCATTATAAGCGCAAACATGGAACCAAACCACCCGGCCCTGATGTGAAACCCATAATACATAAGCACACACAATAAAAAATAGCAGGGCACAACAATAAGCCATACCCCAAACGCAGCCGAGCGCTCTGCATTCATAATGGCCATTTTTACCATTTTGGGATGTTCGCGCGGATCAATTTCCGGTAACTGTAAGTTTTCCATTTTCTTTAAAAATTCGTCTTTATCTTTCATGTTAATTACCCTTATAATGCAAAGCCTGTATTTGGTTGCAGTGTTAAAGCATATTTCTTAATTTTTCCAGGCCGCGTGATAGCAGGGATTTTACAGTCCCCTCATTTTTATCCAATATGTCGCTTATTTCGCGGTTTGTTTTTTGTTCAAAATAGCGCAGCGCTATTACTTCCTGGTATTTAATATCCAGCTTAAGCAGGTTTGTGCGGATCAGGTTATAATCGTTAAAAGCCTGCAATTCCTTTTCTATCGCTTCGCGCTCATCATCGTCTTGCTGGTGTAGCAATTTTTCCATTTGAGGGTTTTCCAGCAATTGCTGTAACGATTGCGGCTTATACCTGCTGCTGCGGTAATATTGGTTAAGCTCGTTAGTGGCAATCCGAAACAGCCAGGACGAAAGGCTGATGCCCCGCCATTGAAATGTGTTTATTTTTAGAAAAGCTTTTAGAAAAGTTTCGGCAGCAATATCCTTCGACAGGTCATATTCAGCCGTACGACGCATAATATACCCAAAAACCGGTTTATACCACAGATCAAACACCTGCCCAAAAGCGGCAGGGTCGTTGCGGCATTGCTGTATCAGTTCTTTTTCCTGTTCGGGGTTCATGGTTGCAACGCTATAATGCAGGTATGGCGTTTTGGTTGCAATCTAATTTAGGGATTTTATGTTGAAGAGGGAATCCCGCTGTAGGGGCGCATCGCATACGCCCTATACCTGTAGAAATTGTATAGGGCGTATGCGATACGCCCCTACGGTTAAATTAACCTATTCATCCAGCAGATCCGGCCTTCTCACCCTCGTCCGCTCCACGGCCTGCTCAAAGCGCCATTTTTCTATTTCGGGGGTATTGCCGCTCAAAAGGATGTCAGGCACCTGGTGGCCGTTCCAGTCGGCCGGTCGGGTATAAACAGGCGCATCAAGCAGGCCATCCTGGAAAGAATCAGAAAGGGCGGATGTTTCATCAGATAAAACACCTGGAATCAACCTTACTACCGCATCAACCAAAACAGCTGCCGGCAACTCACCGCCTGATAAAACATAATCACCTATGGAAATTTCACGGGTAACAAAAATATCGCGGATCCGCTGGTCAATGCCTTTATAATGCCCGCAAAGTATAATAATATTTTTTTTGATGGATAGCTGGTTGGCTATTGCCTGGTTCAGCGTCTCGCCATCGGGCGACATAAAAATCACCTCATCATAATCACGTTCGGCCTTTAGCTTTTCAATGCAGGCTGCAAATGGCGGTATGGTCATCACCATGCCGCTGCCACCGCCATAAGGATAATCATCAACGCTTTTTTGCTTGCTGGTTGAATAGTCGCGCAGGTTATGCACAACAATCTCAGCGATCCCTTTTTTTTGTGCACGCTGTAATATAGAATGTGCAAAAGGACTCTCGAGCAGGTTGGGCAAAACGGAAATGATATCAAAACGCATAGGGCAAAGATAGGGGAATAGAATTAAGAGAGGAAATAGAGTCAAGATTCAAGAAGGCAAGATTCAAGAAGTCAAGAGGTGTTAGAATAAAATGGAACTAAGATTCAGGATGGGATTGGGAATTAAGAGACACATAGTTAAAATAAGTTTTATCTTGATTCTTGACTTCTTGATTCTTGCATCTTTTACAAAGGCCTGCAAATTTCCCAATGATGCCCGTAAGGGTCAATAATATGTCCAAGCCGATAGCCATAATCCTGGTCGGCAACTGGATAAACTTCCGTAGCACCGGCAGCTATGGCGCTTGCTGCAAAAGCATCGGGATTGGCTACGATCAGCCCCATCCGGATAGGAACATTGCCGGATCTGCCAGTGATCAGATCATCTGACGATTTGTCGGCAACGAAAAAGCGGGCGCCGTTAATAGATAGCTCCGCCACAATTGCACCGTCAGGGGCTTCAACCCGCATCAGTTCGGCTGCATTAAAGGCCTTTTTGTAAAACTCAACTGCTGCCACTCCATTACTAACCGATAAGGTTGGCCTTATAGCGGTTTCAAAATCATCTGCCGGGTTATTTGCCATAGTTTTGCTTTGTTAATATATCCGGGTTAATTATCTTTTCAATCATCCAGTGATGACCAAAAGGGTCAACAACATTGCCCTGCCTGTAACCGTAATCATAATCCTGCACCGGCGATGTGACCCGGGCGCCAGCCGCCGCCGCTTGTGCCACCACAGCGTGCACATCTTCAACCATCAATCCAATGGTTACCGTTGTGCCGTTATGCATAGCAGGACTAAAAGCATTGGAATGCTGTGTTTGTTCATGCAGGTGAAACAGTGCACCGTCAATTGTAAGGCCGGCCACATGTATAGACCCATCATCATTATTAAGGCACCATAATTCAATGGCATTAAAAGCTTTGGTATAAAAGCTGATGTCAGTTACCCCATTTGGAATAACCAGCTGAGGTGTAAAGGTTGTTTTGGTTTTCATCTGTTTTTTCTCTTGATTCCTGACTCCTGATTTCTTGATTCTCCCTTCAATCCCCCTCTTCCAGCATAAAAACCTCCTCAAGCGCTTTACCAAACACTCTTGAAATTTTTAATGCCAGCACCGTTGAAGGTACATATTTATTACTTTCAATAGAATTAATGGTTTGGCGGGATACGCCAACCTGTCCGGCCAGGTCTCCCTGGCTTATATTTTTAATGGCGCGCTCTACACGAATATTATTTTTCATAATTATACCTCCCGGCTTAATGATTGGTTAAGCCTGAAAATAACCCACCGGAAACGAACGATAAAAAATATAAGCGGAACCCATAAATTCAATTCTAAAATATGCCCGGTATCATTAATAAAAACCAGGCTAATGATCAGGATGAGGTAATTGATATAGATAGACCAGCGCAGGGAATCAAGACGAATTTGCCAGATCTGTTCATCCTCGATTTTTTCTTTGGCAAAAGCAACTAAAAATAACCCAAGGGTCATTAGCAATGCGGTGCACATAAAAAACAGGTGTTCGCCGGTAAACAGACTCAAATTACGGGACTGATCATCAAGGATATTGAACATTCCATTCATTCTGCCTATAATAGATATCGGAACATGTGCAATTGCCAATCCCCAGCCCAGGTAATGGCACCAATAGGGAAATAGAAAACGAGATTTCATGTTTGTAAAGCTTGGTTTACCAAATGTAAAATAAACTTTACAGAATGTCAAATAAAATTAACTATAATGCAGGCGGGACAAAATGCTTTTTTACCAATGCTTCAACTTTATGACGAATATGGGTTGAAATGGGTTTCCCCCAAATAACCTTATATCTTCCGTCGGCCCTGGTAATAATAGAGAAGTAGTTATTTAACTCCCCATTTATTTCACTTGGGTTGTTTAATTGTATTTGCTTAATTTCCTGATCGAAATTTTCCATGAGTTCTTTTTTAATTTAATGTGTATGTGCCCAAACCTTAATCCAAATAAATATCCAGCAAGCCATCCGGCAAATCAACCCTTACAATTTCTTTAACCACATCAATGCCTTTAATTACTTCTTCATTTAGCGGGAAAAGCACTTCACAGTTTTTGTAGGTAAGGGTTGCAAGGATCTGCTGAGGGTACTCCTGCACATTGGTGATCTTACCGAGCTCGCCCTCGTAGTCGTCAATGGCGGTAAAGCCAACCAGGTCGAACAGCGTAAATTCGGCTTCCGCCTTTTTTGGCTTTAATTTATTGGGCAGGTAAAGGTCCTTCTTTGCAAGATGCGCTGCTTTTTCAATGGTGTCCACATCCTCCAAAATTAAATACGCCGCATTTTTCTGTAGGTATTTTATCGAGCTTACAAAATATGGCACTAGCTTACCGGCTATTTCAATAAACAGCGAATTGAACTTTATGGCCTCAATGCCGTCAAAATCGGTATAAATATGCAGCTCGCCCTTCAATCCCTTGGTTTTTATCGTGCTGCCTATTCTGAAACAATCTTCGGTTGTCATGGTACAATGTTTGGTTTCTTCGCTTATAGCGACAAGGTTAAAATAACAATGGCGAAAATCCTGTTAGGATCTTCGCCATTATATTATTTAGAAGACTTTCCTGACTCTTATAGTCTTGCTTCTTGTGTCTGTTACAGGAATTATTCAGCAGCTGGAGTTTCGTCAGCAGCAGCCTCAGGAGTTTCAGATACTTCTTCTTCAACCGCAGGAGCTTCAACTTCTTCAACCGCAGGTGTGTTTTTAGCAACAATTGCAGCAGCTTTTGCTTCCTTCTTTTTAGCCTCGGCAGCCAAAGCAGCTTTACGTGCTTCGTCTTTCGCAGATACTAAGTTGGTTTTTTTACCGGTGATCTTTCCGTCTTTGGTATCAAGCCATTCCTGGAATTTTGTTTCAACCTGTTCTTCGGTTAAAGCACCTTTTTTAAGACCGCCCTGTAAGTGTTTTTTGTATAAAACGCCTTTGTACGACAGGATTGCACGACAAGTATCTGTTGGCTGTGCACCACTGTTAACCCAATCAAGGGTTTTATCGAAGTTAATGTCGATAGTTGCAGGGTTAGTGTTTGGGTTGTATGAGCCTAAACGCTCAATAAAACGTCCGTCACGCGGCGCGCGCGCATCGGCTACTACGATATAATAAAAAGGTTTTCCTTTTTTACCGTGTCTTTGCAATCTGATTTTAGTTGCCATTTTTTTATTTTATGTATTCAACATTGTCCCCGGAGTTCTTTCTGCGGGGATGCAAAGGTAGGTATTTTATTTATTAATTGGAAATGATTTTTTAAGGCCGAAAGTCGGGAAAGGCCGGAAGGCCGAAAGATTAGTGGCTTACGGCACCGTGTATTAACTTAAAATGCCCAAAATTCGGTTAGGGGGCAATAATATTTAAACCAGATCATTCAATAGTAAGCCTTCTAATAATTTACCGTTTCGCAATCTATCTTTTGATTTTTATATTGATCCAACCTTGCTTTCGGCCTTCCGGCCTTTCCCGACTTTCGGACTTTTCTCAAAATTTTCTTTAAAAAATCAACGGATATGAGTACTATCGCAAAATAAATGAGTGCAAAGTTTATGGCCTGCTATGCAGGAAACGCATTTTATTAAAAACAATCGTTAATTTTACAGTTATGACCCAAGCACTTAATTTAACATATGCCGGATCTGCCTCTTAACGGACTTGGGTTCTTTTTTGATGACAACCCTAACCCTATGTGGGTTTATGAAATATCGTCATTGCTGATACTAAAGGTAAATAAAGCGGCTACTGAGAGCTACGGTTACGCCGAAGCTGAATTTTTGACGCTTACGCTCCGCGATTTACGTGACCCTTCCGAACTCAATGCGCTTGATAGTTACCTGGCTGAAAACACGCTTGATTTAAAGGGAATAGTTCATGCGGGTATTTGGAAGCATAAAAGCAAAAGCGGCAACCTTATTTATGCCGAAATTTCAAGTCACGATATAACCTTTAAAGCTGCTGCCTGCCGGATTGTGGTTGCCACCGATGTAAGCGAGAAAATCCGGTACCAGGAAGAGGCGAAACTTAAGGAGCAAGAGCTTGAGTGGACCAAAAGCAGCCTTGAAGCACTGATCAACAATACGGAAGATCAGATCTGGTCGGTTGATAAAGAAACCCGCTATGTTTATATGAACCAGGCCTACCGCAACAAAATTGCGCACTTAACCGGCATTGAGCCCAAAGAGGGCGATTATTCGTACCTGCATGCCGGCTACGATGAACAGATCATTAAAACCTGGAACAGCTATTACAGCCGTGCGCTTTCCGGAGAAATATACACGGTAGTAAATGAAAGTATTGATCCTGATACAAAAGAGCTGCTCTCGTTCGAAATAAACTTTAACCCCATTTATAATGAAAAAGGCGAAATTACCGGGATTGGTTGTTTTGCCCGTAATATTACCCAAAGGCTTAAATCCGAAAAAGCTATTATTGATCAAAATGAACGCCTGCGCCATATTGCATCATTAACATCGCACGAGCTGCGCCGCCCTGTAGCAAGCATGCTGGGATTAATTGCCATTATGGACAGAAGGAATTTCTTTAATCCCGATAATAAAGAAATTATTGAACACCTGCTAACCGTTGGCAATGAAATTGACGAGGTGATCCGTTTAATAGTTGATAAAACCTTTATGGATCATTTACCAGGTAAATACCAGGCACCGTGATGATTTAGCTATGGAGAACTTAGCAAAGCTATCTTAAATAATAAAAGGTCTGTGTTACTCCGTATAGACTGCCAAATACCAAAATACTATGTTATTGTGGTGTTTGAAATCCCAAATCATTATACTTATTAAGGATTTAAAAATAAATTTGACACCCGACACGTTTCGCGTTACATTTGTATAATGATTTTAAGCATTCGGCATAAAGGATTAAGACTTTATTTTGAAAAAGGAGATGCTTCTAAGCTTCAACCTCAGCATATTAGTAAAATAAGGTTGATCTTAACCCGTTTACAATCAGCCAAAGCTATTAGTGATATGAATATACCAGGATATGGCTTACATCAATTAAGTGGCGAACTTAAAGGTTTTTGGGCTGTTAAAATTGATAAGAACTATCGGATCATATTTCAATTCATTGCCGAAGATGTTCACGAAGTAGATTATTTAGATTATCATTAAAGGAGGATTAGAAAAATGCAGATGATGTTTGACCCCGCCCACCCTGGTGAATTGATCCGCGAAACGCTGGATGGTTTAAAAGAAGAAACCGGGCAGAAATTAACCGTTGAGCAGGTAGCAGCCGGATTAGGCACAACCCGCAAAACACTGTCGGCAATTATTAATGGAAAACAAGGCATAAGCCCCGAAATGGCTTTGCGTTTAAGTAAGGCATTTAATACAACACCAGAGTTTTGGCTTCACGCCCAGGAAAACTACGACCTTGCGCAAGCACGTAAAAAGGTTGACATTCAAAAGGTTACTGTTTTCTGGCAGCCAAAGGTGGCATAATTTGTCATCTTATTCGCAAAGCGTTGGTGTTCTACGCTATATCGCCAGTATCTCCACTATCTTTAAAAAGTCGGGGTTAATCTCTGCAATATGTTTGGTTGCATGCTCAAACGGGGTATAAGCAATATCGTTATGGATCAATCCTATCATTTCGTTACGGTGACCGGCCATTAAAGCTTCTACTGCTGCAACACCAACACGGCTTGCCAGCACCCGGTCCATACATGAAGGCCTGCCGCCACGCTGAATGTGACCCAATACCGAAACGCGGGTGTCATAATTAGGAAATTTTTCTTTTATCTGCCTGCCCACTTCAAAAGCATCACCCGCTTCGCCGTTTTCGGCAAGCATAATTATTTTTGATGATTTGTCTTTACGGCCTTTTTCAAGCTTATCAAATACTGCGTTAATATCGGTTGGGCTTTCGGGGATCAAAATAGTTTCGGCGCCTGCAGCAATACCTGTACGCAAGGCTATCAAACCCGAGTCGCGGCCCATTACCTCAACAATAAACAGTCTGTCGTGCGATTCTGCCGTATCCCTTATCTTATCAACCGCATCAACTACGGTATTAATTGCCGTATCATATCCAATGGTAAAATCAGTGCCGCAAAGGTCATTATCAATAGTTCCGGGCAAGCCAATAACAGGGATGTCAAACTCTTCGCTAAAAGCCTTTGCGCCTCTAAAGGTTCCGTCGCCGCCTATGGCAACCAGGGCATCA
Organism: Mucilaginibacter sp. OK098; assembly: GCF_900142915.1. GTDB lineage: Bacteria > Bacteroidota > Bacteroidia > Sphingobacteriales > Sphingobacteriaceae > Mucilaginibacter. Next base: position 106,037 of record NZ_FRCM01000009.1, on the reverse strand, counting down.
ACGTTATGCTTTTTCAATTGCTCATAAGCTTCCTTACGGCCTTCGGGGGTCCTGAATTGCTCACTGCGCGCTGTTTTTAATATGGTACCGCCACGTTGGATAATGTTTGAAACGGATTTCCGGTCCATTGGGAACAAATCTCCCTTTATCATCCCTTCGTAGCCACGGCGAATGCCCGTTACTTCAATACCATAATAAATGGCTGACCGCACTACCGCCCTTATGGCAGCATTCATTCCCGGCGAATCGCCGCCCGATGTAAAAAGTCCTATGTTTTTTATTTGCGTCATTTTATGATTGGCGCTGCTTCGCACTGAAAAAAGTATCTGAATTAATGCTTTTATCAAGATATAACGATAAAAAACCGCTACTCTTTTAAAAGTTCCGCGAATTTACACTATTTTTTCGGGAGAGCCGAGTGTTTTTGTAAAAGAGAGCAGAAAAGAGGCAAGAGATAAGAGGCAGGAATCAAGATAGAAATTATGTGACTGATTGGATTTTATCACATTTCTTCTATCCTGATTCCTGTCCCTGATTCTTTTATTTACTGTTTTTATAGGCTGCTATTCCGTTGTCTAAATATTTTATAAAATCAGCCGTACTGCTTGAGCCTTGCGGCGTTACAAGCGCTTCGCCTTTTTCATTTATCAAAACATAATAAGGCTGTGCGTTTGAATTGTATTTTGTGATCTCCAGGTCGAGCCATTTGCCGCCTAAGGTGCTTATGGTTTTACCGTTATAGGCTGATTTTGTTTGCTCGGCCACCGGAAGCCCAGTTTTATCATCAATAACCAATTGCAGTACCACAAAATCGTCCTGCAATCGTTTTAAAACTTCCGGATTAGGCAATACTGTTGATTCCATTTTACGGCAGTTTACGCAATTCCAGCCCGTAAAATCTATCATAATAGGTCTGTGCAATTGCTTTGCAACCTCAACAGCCTGGTCATAATCATACCAGTCATCTATCCCTTTAACCTTTGGCAGGCGTTTAAAAAGATCTTCGTATTTTTTTGTTTTTATAGATGAACTATTAACGGCAGAAGGGGCGGCAGCGCCAACACCCTGTGATAAATCAAAATCCTGGGTACTTAGCGGCGGCAAAAATGCGCTGATTGATTTTAACGGCGCGCCCCATAGGCCAGGGATCATGTAAACCACAAATGCCAATATAATAAGCGTTATAAAGGTTCGTGGTACTGACATGTAAGGCAGATCGCTATCATGCGAGAATTTGATCTTACCGATAAGGTACAATACCATTAAAATGCCGATGCCAATCCATAACGATAAAAATATTTCCCTGTCGAACCAGTTCCAGTGATAGGCCAGGTCAACATTTGATAAAAACTTTAATGCAAAACCTATTTCAATAAAGCCCAGTATCACTTTAACGCTGTTAAGCCATCCGCCTGATTTTGGCAGGCTTTTTAACGCAGAAGGGAACATGGCAAACAAAGTGAACGGCAATGCTATAGCCAGCGAAAAGCCAAGCATAACAACTGCGGGGGCAAGCCTTTCGCCTTTGGTAACTGCATCTACCAGCACCAAACCAATAGCAGGCCCCGTGCAGGAAAAAGAAACTACAACCAGCGTTGCCGCCATAAAAAAGATCCCAACCAGCCCGCCTTTGTCTGAATTTTCGTCGAGCTTATTTGCGAAAGAGCTGGGCAGGGTAATTTCAAATGCTCCAAGAAACGAGACCCCGAAAACAATCAGCAATAAAAAAAAGAAAAAGTTAAATATGCCGTTAGTAGCCAATCCGTTTAAAGCCGCCGGCCCAAAGGCAATGGTAATAATTAAGCCAAAAACTACATAAATAAATATAATTGACAGGCCATATAGAAGCGATTGGAATATGGCATTAGCCCTTGTGCCGCCCCTTTTGGTAAAAAAGCTAACGGTAAGCGGCAGCATTGGATAAACGCAAGGCAACAGGAAGGCCGCAAAGCCGCCCAAAAAACCGGCAAGAAAGATCTGCCACAATGTTCTGGGTGTTTCTTTACTACTTTTGGTTGGGGTTTTTGAAACAGGCTGCGCATTTGCAACTTGTTGTTGTTTCTTTTTGGCCGCCGCCAGGCTATCCGCCGCTGTAGGAATGTCAGTAAACTGAACGTCGCCGGTGGATACAGCTGTGTCGGCTTTTTTATTTTGAAGGGCCTTAACCGGGTTTAAGCCTGCAATAAAAAAAGCAACAACTGTAAACAGTAAAAACAACCCGGTTTTTGCAGAACGGCTTTTGAATGATTTCATTTCTGTTGCCGTAAATTATTTACCTAATGGAATAGAGAAATCAATATCTTCAGGAGGAAGGCATTTTTGATCGTTACAGGTCATGTATTCCAACTGGCCCTTAACGGCTGTTGCATTGGCAGATTTCAGCTTAATTTTTTGCTGAAACACTACTGATTTTTCAAAATAGGTAACGTCCATTTTAAACGTGGACTCATATTTTTTGATTGGAGTTGGTTGTATGGGCTTGCCAACTAAACTATATTCTTTTGAGGGAGCAAAAGTGAACGACGTTTTGATAGGGCCGCCATCTTTCACATCTAATCCATAAATATGCCATTTATCATCAATAGTAGCCTTTAAAAACATCACTGCTTCGGTAGCGCTTATTTTTTTGGCCGCGTATGACCATTTTACATGCGATTCGATCTGGGCTTTCGCACCCAGGCTTAAAACCAGGGCAACTGCTGCCAATAGTACTTTCTTCATTTTATAGTTTTGTTTATTAGTTCCTTATTTTGTTCATTAGCTCAATTGTTCATTAGTTCATTGATGTATGGCGGTTAACGCCGTGCACCATTCAGGTCTCTTATACAGGCCCAATGAACCAGTGAACTATTGAACAAATGTAATTTCCTTCAGGCTAAACTCTAATTCTTCGTTCTTATTATTTTTAACAACCAGCATTCCATTATCTTTTACGTTGTTAATAATACCGTCAAACATGCCTTCTTTTGATCTGAAACTTTTCTTTTCGTTTAACCAGTATAGTCGTTTTAAATAAGTATTCCTTACAAAAGAAATTTTACCGGCTTTTAAATTCAGATAATATGCCTCAATATGCCTGCAAATTTCGGATAATAAACCATTTAAATCATAATCCTGATGTAAGATTTGCTTTAATGATATAGCATTTGGCAGGTGGTTAGGGAACGTTTCCTGGTTTATATTTAGGCCAATGCCAACAATGGCGTTTTTTATTTGTCCGCCCTGTATCATATTTTCAATTAGCATCCCGCCCAGTTTTTGGTCGGCGTAATAAATGTCGTTAGGCCATTTTATCTTTAATTTATCGCCGAGCAGGGGCGCCAAAGCATCAAAAACACCCAGACTCACAGCGCGAACAAGGTCAAACTGATCAGTAACGGGTAAAAAGGTTGGTTTTAATAAAATACTGAATGTTAAATTTTTACCGGGTTCGGCATGCCAGCCGTTTTGTTGCTGCCCTCTGCCTGCATACTGGTTTTCTGCCATAATGACTGTTCCTTCAATCAATGGCTTGGAATTTGACGCTAAATCTTTAAGAAAGTTATTTGTTGAATCAACTTGTTTAATTGTTATAAAATTTTGTCCAACAAATAACCCCGAAAATATGTTATTTTGCAAAGTATAATATTTTTAGATACGAAATCGTTCAAAACTAATTCTTTTTGATGGTAAAAAACAAAGCGTTAAGTGAATCTGCTTATATTTCTGAGTTAGCCATACACGGCATCCAGGAAAAAAAAGGAAATGATATTATCAGGTTAGACCTTCGTAATATATTTAGTTCGGTGGCTGATTATTTTGTGATATGCCATGCCGATTCAACCACCCAGGTAAAAGCCATAGCAAATAGCATTGAAGATGAGATTTATAAAGCCACTCAGCAGGACCCTTACAGAAAAGAAGGGCTGGAGTATGGCGAATGGATACTGCTGGATTATATAGATGTTGTAGTACACGTTTTCAGGACCGATAAACGTGAATTTTATGGAATGGAAGATCTTTGGGGCGATGCTGAAATTAAAATGTATAAAAGCGCCTAAGCATCCGCAACAATTGCGTTTAAATACGCGTCATCATCATACCGTAAATTATTAAATTAAAAGATTGTAAGTTTGAGCTTGTAAAGAAATGAAAGATAATAAATTGGAAAATCCAAAACCGATCCGGAAAATACCGAATAAAAAAATCACTCCCAAACCACCAAAACCAAACATTATGTGGTTTTATGCCATTATTGTTGTGGTATTGCTGGTTGTAGCTACGTTATTAAATACTACTACTTCAAATCCCATAACTTTTCAAAAGTTTGGTGAAATGCTTAAGCAGCACGACGTAGAAAAAGTTGTGGCCTACCGTAGCGGCGATTTGTTTGTAGCCGAAGTTTACATTAAAAAAGAAAGCTTAAACAAGCAGGAATATGCTGATGCCAAAAAAGATACGCGCCCGTTAAGCATGGGTAGTGCCGAGGGGCCTCAGTACACATTTTCTGATGCTACCTATGAAGGGATAAAGCAATCAATAAACAATGCCGAAAAGGATTTTGGCTTTACTGAAGATCAGAAAATTGCCGTGAGCATTGAACCTGGCCATGAAAGCCTTTTATCAAACTGGTTTGTACAATGTATAATAATGGCCGTGTTGCTGGTAGCGGTATGGTTATTTATTATGCGCCGCATGAGCGGTGGCGCAGGTGGCGGCCCGGGCGGGCAGATCTTTAACATTGGCAAATCAAAGGCTACCCTGTTTGATAAAGAAGCCCAGGTTTCGGTAACATTTAATGATGTTGCCGGTTTGGAAGAGGCCAAGCAGGAAGTAATGGAAATTGTGGATTTCCTTAAAAATCCTAAAAAATACACCAATCTTGGGGGTAAAATACCAAAAGGCGCCTTGTTGATAGGTGCGCCGGGTACGGGTAAAACCTTGCTGGCCAAAGCCGTTGCCGGCGAAGCGCAGGTGCCCTTCTTCTCCCTGTCAGGATCAGACTTTGTTGAAATGTTTGTTGGTGTGGGTGCATCACGTGTACGTGACCTGTTCCGCCAGGCAAAAGACAAAGCCCCATGTATCATATTTATTGATGAGATTGATGCCATTGGCCGTGCCCGTGGTAAAAACAATATTGTTGGCGGTAATGATGAGCGCGAAAACACCCTGAACCAGTTGCTGGTTGAAATGGATGGTTTCGGTACCGATTCAGGGATCATTATCCTTGCTGCAACCAACCGCCCGGATGTACTGGATTCGGCATTATTACGTCCAGGTCGTTTTGACCGACAGGTATCTATCGATAAACCTGATTTGATCGGCCGCGAACAGATCTTTAAAGTCCACTTAAAACCGGTTAAACTGGCCGAAGGTGTTGATGCTAAAAAACTATCGGCACAAACTCCTGGTTTTGCAGGCGCCGAAATTGCCAACGTATGTAACGAAGCCGCTTTGATAGCTGCCCGTAAAAATAAAGAGGCAGTTGACATGCAGGATTTCCAGGATGCTATTGACCGTGTTATTGGTGGTTTGGAGAAAAAGAACAAGATCATATCTCCGGAAGAAAAACGCATTGTTGCCTACCACGAAGCCGGGCATGCAATTGCCGGTTGGTTTTTGGAACATGCCGACCCGCTGGTTAAGGTTTCAATTGTTCCGCGTGGTGTTGCCGCTTTGGGCTATGCCCAATACCTGCCAAAAGAACAGTTTTTATACACTACCGAACAATTAATTGACGGGATGTGTATGACGCTGGGTGGTCGTGTTGCTGAAGATATTACCTTCGGAAAGATCTCTACCGGTGCACAAAATGACCTTGAACGGATTACCAAGCTTGCTTATGCCATGGTTACCATTTATGGTATGAATGATAAGGTGGGCAATGTATCATTTAACGATACCCAGGGCGAGTACCAGTTTAATAAGCCATACTCTGAAAAAACTTCTGAGTTGATTGACGTGGAAGTACGCAACCAGATTGCCGAGGTTTATGAAATGACCAAAAAGCTGTTGCTTGATAAAAGAGAAGGCCTGATCAAATTGGCTGATAAGCTTTTAGAAAAAGAGATCCTTTTCCAATCAGACCTGGAAGAGATCCTGGGCAAGCGTCCTTTTGATAACCGTACTACTTATGATGAATTTGTAAACGGCCCGGAAGCTGACCAAACACCTGCTGCTAAAGCTTTAATACCCGAAGGCGTTGCAGACCATTCAGGTACTTTTGAAAGAAATCCTGAAGAAAAAGAAGCAAATTCTAAAGAATAAGCGCAAAGCAGAAAGCTTAAAGTCCAAAGCAGAAAAGAAAAATATCTTTTAGCTTTGGACTTTTTGTTTTAAGCTTGTAATAATTAATTTTAAATTCTACATCTAAAGACAAAAGCAAATCGGCTTCCTGCTTTAGTCTTTTCGCTTTCTGCTTAAAAATGAGGGACATAACAACACCGAAAGAAAAACTGCTAAAAAAGATCCGTAAGGCGCTTTTGGAGAAAAGGGATAACCCTTATCCAAATCTGGAGGATTTGCCGCATTACCCGCCGTCTGACGAGCTAAACGAGGTGTTGTTTGCCGAGCAGTTTACTTCTATATCGGGCCAGTTTGTTTTTTGTGAGGACGAGGTCAATTTTATTGAAAATTTACTCGAACTTGCCGAAGAGCGCAAATGGCACAAAATCTATTGCTGGGAGCCTGCACTGCAGGAAGTATTAACCCGCTTTGAATATCCCTTTTACGAAACCGATAAAGATTTTGAGCACGCAGATGTCGGTTTTACACTTTGCGAAGCATTAATTGCGCGCAATGGGAGCATTTTACTTTCAAACGCCAATATGGCCGGTCGCCGGTTAAGTATTTATCCGCCGGTGCACATTGTATTAGCCTACACATCGCAATTGGTGCTTGATCTTAAGGATGGCTTTAAGTTGATAAAAGAAAAATACGGCAACAACCTACCGTCAATGATCAGCAACGTTACAGGCCCCAGCCGCACAGCCGACATTGAAAAAACGCTGGTTTTAGGCGCACACGGGCCTAAGGAATTGTTTGTGTTTTTGCTAGATGGATAGGGAAGAGAGATTAAGGATTGCAAGAAACAGGAGTCAAGATGCCCGCGTACTTTACATATTGATCGTTCATTGTTTTGATCTTGATTCTTGATTCTTGATTCTTGATTTCTTGACTCTTGTATCTTAATCGCGCAATTTCAAATCTTCCAGCTTACTTTCTTCCAGTACCAGCCGTTCGGAGGTTTTTCCTTTTCCGTATTGCCATTTTATAAGCCTTATACAGCCATCTGCTACTTCAATACCAGTTATATCACCGTCGTCAAAGCAACAGCAGCCGCTGTTAAAATAAGTATCTAAGTAGCCTTTAAAATCAGGTGGTCTAAAGGGTTTAAGATGCAGCTTATCAATTTTATTTTGCAGCGCGGCAACTTCAGCAGTGTTATTATTGTGTTTTGCAATGCCTAACTTTTCAAACAATGCTTCGAGCTGGGTTAATGATCTGAAAACCGGCTGATGCGTATGCCCCGTTATTAAAATTATGTTCTCCCTTTTTGAGCTCCATTCGTACATCATGCGGTTATGATCACTTTTTAACTCGTTGTTATTAGCCGGTGTATTAGGGTTTATTCTTAAATATGCCTGGAATGGCCCCCAAATATCTGATACGAACCACTTGCTGAACCAGTTACCGTCGCTTTGCAGATCGCCCTGGTGGCCGTGGGTCATATAAATTTCGAAAGGCTTACCTTTAACAGTGGTTTTAAGTATTGCACCTTCATAAATCTCAACCTTTTGCCCGTAGATACTTTGAAGGCCAACCGCCGCAAGCGGATCATTATCCCAATAAAGATCATGGTTGCCATAGATCTTGATAAAAGCCTTGCGGGCTATAAATAGCTTCTCGGCCTCAAAGGTTGCCTTGTTATGCCGTTTTACAGTAATAAAAAGGTTTTCCCAAAGCTCCTCACTGTCGCCCAGGTTTATATAAAAAAAGTGGTTTTTATTGTAATATTCTAACGCCGCCAGGTAATTTTTAGCGGCTTTGGCAAAAACATCGGCTCCGTCGCGGGCACCCTTATGCTGGTCAGACAGGATGATGAATTTATCTGCGGCAGCATTAAAAGGCAGCATCAAACCCTTCCTGGCCTTATTTGCTTTAATTTGATTGTAAAGATCGCTTAATGCTTTATCAACCCTTTTTTTATCCGGCTTTGATGAAATCCGGTTTGCAAGTGCTACTACCGGCTTTGTGAAAATACCTTGTAAAAATTTACGCATCAGCAGGTTAACGTTGATAACCGGGTTTTGTTTAATTACCTATTCCCGTATTTAGGGCAAAACCCTATATAAGTAATTTATTCTGAATTTTCACCCCGTTAAATAACGGTATTTTATGCGTTAAAATACGGTAAAAATACCGTTATTTAACGGGGGCAAATTTGTAAGGGCAAACCTTATCTTCATGCCTCATTAACTAACCTTTAATCAATTTATTATGTCATCAGTAATCGACAAAACCTTAGCAAAAAGTTTAATTAACAACTACCAGACTCAAAATTCAGGCACCGGCGGACCGGCGTTGGTAACACCTGACGGGCAATTTCTAAATGGTTTTTTTATTAGCCGCAGAAGTTTAGATGCAATGCTTAGCGACCCTAATAATGCTGGGGTGAGTGTGCATTTTGCAAAACACCCTGATCATATAGGATCAACCGCCAATATTTTTACACTGATACTTACCGGGGCTGAGGCAAATCCTGACTATCCGGAAGTAAACGGAGCTGCGCCTTATGTAGGCCGATACGAAACCTGGGACCAGATAATGCCTTGTCCGCCATTTTGTACAGACCTTCTATAATAGATTGATATGAATGGTGACTACATATATGCCGTATATTTAACACTGTTATTATTAGTAACCATTGCTGGCTTAATACGTTATAAAAAGCTTTCAAAGGCCTTCAAAATTTTAACGGTGTTAATTCTATGTACTTTAATAAGCGAAAGCATAAAAAAAGTATATGGTAAAATTTATCACAATAATATGCCGGTGGCTCACATTTGGGCAGTAATTGAATATGCATTCTTTTCTTTAACCTACTTTTATTTGTTAACAAACAAGCTGGTAAAAAAAGCAATTATTGTTTCAATAATTGCTATGCTTATCCTGGAAATTGTAAACGTATTGTTTTTTGAGAAGATAACGCAGTTTCCTTCACTAATCCTTGAGGCTTCACATATTGTTTATGTTGTTTATTCACTGCTATTGTTTCGTCAAATGCTTTTGTTTCCCGCTGAGCAAAGTTTATTTAAGCAAAGCCTGTTTTGGTTTAATATAAATGTGTTATTTTACGCAACAACCATGTTTCTTGATTTTGCATTATTGAGTTATTTTATACAAAACAAACTTGATGTTATACCACTTGCTTACTTTGCTTTAGCAGTTAATTTTATATTTTATATTGTAATTGGCATTTCAATATTGATGGATAATAAAAAAGAAAACATAACGGAATTTATTAATGGGTAATGTTGCTCCAAATGCCAGCGAACTATATGTTGTAATTTTTTCAACAACCGTATTTTTTGTATTCCTCACGGGTTTTATTATTTATTTTATATTGTTATACCAAAAACGGCAGGGGCAAAATAAAACAGAGCGCGATGTTATGCAGGCAAACTTTAGGCAGGAGTTTCTTAAAGCCCGCTTAGAGATGCAGGAACAAACATTTGCTCACGTAAGCCGCGAGCTGCATGATAATGTTAACCAGGTACTATCATTTGTAAAGCTTAACCTGGCAATGATAAGCAATGTGGATAGCACACAGCAGGTAAAGATAAACGAAAACCGGGATTTGATCGCGCAGGTAATTACCGACCTGCGCGATCTTTCCAAAAGCCTTAGCTTTGAACATATTTCAAAGCTTGGCCTGGTAAAAACTATTGAAAACGAAGTAAATAAACTTAACAAAAGCGGGATTATTAATGCAAGCCTTTTAGTACAAGGGGATATATATCCATTGGGAGAACAAAGCGAATTAGTGCTTTTCCGTATTTTTCAGGAAGCATTAAATAATGCCATTAAACATTCAGGTGCAAGCCTTTTAAAAATTAGCTTGCAATATGTTCCCGAAATGTTTAATTTAACAGTCGAAGACGATGGAGCTGGTTTTTTAACTGATTCATTGGACCATAATACAGGTTCTGGTTTAACAAATATTGAAAACAGAGCAACAGTTATTGGAGCTGTAGCAACTATTAAGAGTTCGCCGGGAAATGGCTGTAGTGTTAAAATTACCTTAAACCTTTTACAACAAAGAATATACAATTAATGGAAGCCATCCAGATCGCGTTAGTTGATGATCATCGCCTTTTCAGAAGCGGGATTGCATCATTAATTAATAATTTTAAAGGATTCAACATACTTTTTGAGGCAAGCAACGGGGAGGAAATGGTGCGCAAAATTTCTTCAAAACTAAAGCCCGATATTGTATTGCTTGATATTCATATGCCAGTGATGGACGGTACATCAACAGCATTATGGCTGAAAGAAAATTATCCCGAAATCCGGATTATAGTTTTATCAATGCTTGAAGACCCGGAAAAGGTGCTCACCATGCTTAAGTTTGGTGCAAAAGGATATATGCTTAAAGATTCGGAACCGCATGAGTTTGAACAAGCCCTGCAAAAGGTATCTGTTGGCGAAGTTTATTATCCCGAATTTGTTACCCGCCTGTTAATTAATTCGTTCAATGAGCAGCTTGATCAGATTACCTTACAAATGCGCGAGCTTGAGTTTATAAAGCTGGCCGCATCTGAGCTTACGTATAAAGAAATTGCTACACAAATGTGTATCAGCATTCGTACTGTTGATGGGTATCGCGATCAGTTATTTGAAAAGTTAGGGGTTAAAAGCCGGATCGGCCTTGTGTTATACGCCATAAAAAACAAGCTGATAGAGTTGTAATTTGCTAAAATTATTAGCAAATTTGTCTTCATGGGACATGAGGATAATGAGGAGTTTTTTAAAGGGCGCGGCGCACAGGTAAATACGCATAATAAGTTTTTAAAGAACAAGTACGTATTAGAGCATATTGAGGGGCTTGACGAGCCATTGCTTGAAAATACCGCTACCCAGCTTTTTGAAGAAACCCCTAAAAAGATTGTAAGCGAATCAAACAGTCCTGACCTTAGCCATATGTATTCTATAAACCCCTACCAGGGTTGTGAACACGGCTGCATTTACTGTTATGCCCGCAACACCCATGAATATTATGGCTTTAGCGCCGGCCTTGATTTTGAACGCAAAATAATTGTAAAGCGAAACGCCCCCGAACTTTTAGAACAATACTTTAATAAAAAAAACTACAAACCCGTATGCATTCTGCTTTCGGGCAATACGGATTGTTACCAGCCTGTTGAGCGCAGGTTAAAAATAACACGGTCGCTTTTACAGCTTTTTCTTAAATATAAAAACCCGGTTAGCATCATCACCAAAAACAACGTGATATTGCGCGACCTGGATATCCTTACAGAGTTAGCGGCAATGTCATTAGTACACGTTAATGTATCAATAACATCACTAAATGAACAGCTGCGGCAAAAGCTGGAGCCGCGCACAGTAACAGCTACTGGACGGCTGGCCGTAATTCAAAAATTAACAGAAAAGGGCATCCCTTGCAGGGTAATGGCTGCACCCATCATCCCCGGACTTAACAGCAACGAGGTGCCCGCAATTATAAAAGCGGCTGCCGACAGGGGCGCACTATCTGCCGGCTTTACCATTGTTCGTCTGAATGGTAGTATAGGAGAGATTTTTACCGACTGGATAAACAAGGCCTTCCCGGATAGGGCCGAAAAGGTTTTGAATATGATAAAGTCATGCCATGACGGCAAGCTGAATGACAGTGATTTTGGCCGCCGGATGAGCGGCGAGGGAAAAATAGCAGAATCTATTCACCAAATGTTTAAAATGGCCTGTAACCGCTTTATGGCCGACAGAGAGATGCCTGAATTTGATTATAGTTTATTTGTGCCGAAGAATGGAAAGCAGACGAGTATGTTTTAGTGAGTGGTTAGATTGGGTTGATTAGGTGAGTGGTTAGCATAGGGTATATCGCTTTTATAGGTTTCGTACCTATGGCACGCTATATATTATTAATTGTTTTTTCTACCAATATTGGGCACCTATGGTGCCATTTTGGATGATTTATTGGGGGGGGGGTGAGCGGAAAAGCTGTTAGAAAACGCTAGGTTACTTATGCAAAGCCTATCCTATCAGGGTTAAATACTCGTAAAAAAGGATTCGGGGGAAATCTGTTCTGTAGGCAGGAACTCCGGAAAATGTTCGACCACCAGTCTAAAGACGACCCCATCGGGGTCAAATATTGGTAGAAAAAAGAATCCGAGAGATGTCCGTGCCGTAGGTACGAAACCTCTACGATAGATCCGGGTGACCGGATCCGCGCTTATCTAACCATCTGTTGACTAACATTCCAATCCCTACCCCAACGGTATAACAAAGCAAATCGCCCCAAACAAATGTTTCGCCTAATATTAATCCGCCAATTACCGTGTGCCTGATGCTATTGATCCATGTAGCCTGGTAAAGCTGGCTGAACTCTATCGAATAGCAAAACAACAGGCTTGCAATGCTAACCCATTTTATACTTTGGTTGATTAACATGAACCTTACTATAAAGTAAACCATCAATCCCCATAAAATATCACCAATAAATAGAGGGCTGCCGTTTATATGACGGGATAGCAGGCCCAGAATAATGATGGTGAGGATGAGTGTGAAATAAGCTAGGTGTGACTTTCGCATTGTGATGTTTTCCAAAGATACGATTCCTAACGATTGTCATTGCGAGCGCAGCGTGGCAATCGTATGCTATACAGAGCGAATAGAAGGCGTAGAGTTTGCACTCGCGGTTGTGTACTGCGTGCGGTTGCTTCGTACCTCGCAATGACAACAGAACACAAAAAAGGCACCCAATAATGAGTGCCTTTTATAATCTTATCTCCACTCCCCTTCAGGGAGCTGGGGGCTTAAACAGTTTCTGCTTCTAAAGCCATTTGCTCGTCAACCAAAATACGGCCGCAATGTTCGCAAACGATGATCTTTTTACGCTGACGGATATCTGACTGGCGCTGAGGCGGGATCTGGTTAAAGCATCCTGAACATGAATCGCGCTGAATGGTTACAACTGCAAGGCCATTTTTTGCATTCTGGCGCAGGCGGCTATAAGCTATCAGTAAACGCTCATCAATGTTAACTGTTGCTTTATCAGCAAGTACAGTTAACTCGTTTTCCTCTTTCTGCGTTTCAGCAGTAATAGTACCTAATTCGGCTTTTTTAGCGTCAAGGTCACTTTTACGTGCTTCAAGGTCGGCAAGGGCTTTTTCATAGATAGCGGTTTTTGAAGCTATTTCAAAACCATACTCCCTGATTTTTTTCTCACTTACCTGTATATCTAATCCCTGTATTTCAACTTCTTTTGAAATAGCCTCAAACTCGCGGTTATTTTTAACCTCGTTAAGCTGGGTTTCGTATTTTTTGATATTAGCCTGCGCATCCTTTATCAGGTTTTTGCGGGTAACTATATCATCTTCCAAATCATCCAGCTCGGCTTTAATTTTTTGTATACGGGTTTCAAGACCTGCAACATCATCTTCAAGGTCGGCAACCTCCATAGGTAATTCACCTCTAACCTGGCGAATTTTATCAATTTTGGTGTGGATAGTTTGTAGTTCGTATAAAGCTTTAAGCTTTTGTTCTACGGTTTGTTCCATTAAATAAAATATTTGACGGGGTTTGTATTTACTTCTGTTAAACGGACGGCAAAGTTAGTAAATTTTTTTGTAATAATTTCATACAATAATTGCTGCGTAAATTGCTCACTTTCAAAATGTCCGATGTCGGCAATCAGGATCTTTCCGTCGGCATCAAAAAACTCGTGATATTTATAATCAGCAGTTATAAAAATATCGGCCCCGGCGGCTATGGCCTGCTTTAATAAAAAGCCGCCGGCACCACCGCAAACCGCCACCTTTTTAACGTGCTTCCCGGTATGCGCAGTATGCCTTATTACATGGCAGTGCATTTTTTCTTTTATATGATATAAAAATGACTCTTCATCAAGCGATGTTTCCAATTCCCCTATCATTCCCGAACCTACCTGCTGATTTTGGTTGGTAAGATTATAAAGATCATAAGCAACCTCTTCATAAGGATGGGCCAAAACCAGGGCCATCAAAATCTTACTTTCCAGTATGGCGGGATAAATGGTTTCAATGCGCACCTCATTTTCCAGGTGGCGTTTGCCGGGCTCGCCCACATAAGGGTTGGTATTGTCGTTTCCTTTAAACGTACCGATACCATCGGTATTAAAGCTGGTTTCGCTGTAATTGCCAATGTTGCCCGCACCGGCACTAAACAGGGCATTGCGGACCTCGTCTGCATGGCTCTGCGGTACATAAGTAACCAGCTTTTTTAGTAAATTATGTTTAGGCGCCAGGATGCGGCAATTTTTTAGGCCAAGTGTTTCGCAGATCTTTGCATTAACACCTGCCATTATGTTATCCAGGTTGGTGTGAATGGCGTAGATAGCAATGTTGTTGCGAATGGCTTTTTCAACCACTCGCTCCACATAGGTTTTGCCGTTGAATTTTTTTAACCCGCGAAAAACGATAGGATGATGCGAAACTATTACCTGGCAATTGGTAGCAATAGCTTCATCAACCACGGCTTCGGTACAATCAAGCGAGATGAGCGCCTGGTAGATCTCCTGCTCCGGTTGGCCAACTATCAGTCCGGCATTATCATAATCTTCCTGGTAAGCCAGGGGGGCAAGGCTTTCGAGATAGGTGGTGAGTTGGGATAATTTCATAATTGACACGAATTTCACGAATTGATTCGAATTTCACGAATTCAATTTTTGAATATAAATTACATGCATTAATTTGACCCAACCCATTCGTACACGTTAATATCCCTTCTTAAAATTGAAATTCCATAAAAAAAGATTAAAACGGCAGGTAATATTTTCTTTGGCAATTTTGCCAATGCTTACGCCCGTTTTAATCTTTTATAAAGGGATTAACTTTTTTAGCTTCTCATTTTTGCCATTTGATAGCTTTCATAGGCCATTTGCCTGTTAAAGTCGTTCGCAAGGGTTTTATTATTGATAAGGTCAACTATGGTCCCAATCAAACAAAAACCACCGGTAAACAGGTATAAAAGGCCCATGCCCACCTGCCCTATAACAAACCTTTGAACGCCGGCAACAACTACAAAGCCCAACAGCGTAAATAATAACAGGTCCTGCGGATTTTTTCTTTTGCTGGAATAAACCATATAAAAATATTTTTTCTGCTCTTCATCAAGGTCTGCAGTTCCCTGTTGTAAGAAACCCATTTCCTCTGGTGTTATCCCGGGAAACGCCATGTGAGGATTTTGATACATGTCCATTGTCTTAATTTTTTAAAGTGATTTTTTATTGTGATATAAAACTAAGATAGAATTAAATTTTTGGCAATGCAAAGTTGGCTGATTATTTAAAGTTGTCGGCAAAACAGGTGATTAGGGCGGTGAAGACTCCTCTAAACAACATAGCCCTCATGTCATTAAGTTAAGGGATATCACAAACGTGATTCTCCCCAAAAGCCTTTTAGCCCCCTCTAAATCTCCCCCGGTAGGGGAGACTTTGGCTTCGCCTGCGTTTATTTTTTTCAAGTCCTCCCAGCCGGGGAGGATTTAGGTAGGGCTATTGTACATTGCTATGTGGTTAGTTTATAGCCAATGTTCCTTTAACTTAATGACATGTTGCATCCACTGGTAAAGAATAAATCTGTATGTTATTATTCTGCCGGGGATGTTTTTCCGGGAAAGGCAGGTAACAGCCTCATCCTCCCTAAAACATAAATACGATATAAAATAACTATCAAAGCCGGGATACCCAGCCAGTGCGCATGCAGGGAGCTTTTAATATCGCCATGAAATAAAAATGAGATAGAATGCCCCAGTCCGCAACCGGGGCACCAGGTTATGCCCAGCATTTTTAGCGGACATAAGGAAAAATGCGATTGATTATCCGAGTTGGTTAATGCCAACGATACCAGGCCGGCTATCCAAAAAGCAAGCTCAAAGTATTTGGCAAATATTGTTTTAATCAACCTTATTGGGTTTGGTGGTTAACAATACCGAGATGCCTAATGAAAACAGGATCCCCAATAATAACGCGCCGAAAATGCGGCTCGAAAAATCCATAAGGTTACTTTCTTTGGCAAACTCATCTATAAAAATTATTGACGCAGCAACCGTTATTATGCCGCCGACAATTAAAATCTTAAAGCATTGCATCAGGGCCTCTAAAAAGCCCATATGCCCGCCGCATTCATGGGCACGGTAACTGCGCACGCCGAAGTATAACACTATGAGGGGGATAAATACCGATACATATTCAATAGGCGCAAGGGTGCTGCTTTGCGGCGAATAGCCAAGCGCATGCATAACAAACATCCATGTGCCGCTTAAAACACCAATAAAAAGGCCGGAAATAATTGCATTCTTCATAGTTTATGGTTTTGGTTGGTTTGTTGGAGAGGTCAGTGGCCGGAGATCAGAGGTTAGTTACCTAATCTCCGGTCTCTGACATCTAATCTCTGATTCATACATAAATTTACTAATTAAAGTAATTATACTGCAATATTGTTTGCGATAATTTTTCATGTTTTACCAGGGTCAAATTAAAAAGCCTTTTTTGCATATATTTGCGGCAGTTTGAACATCCGTGATATTTTAGAAAGATACAAAGCTGATGAACGGGTAACAGCATTGGCACAAGCGCTTAACGCTTCAAAAAACCCAAGAGCTCAGCTGCGAGGTTTAGTCGGATCAAGTGATGCGGCCATTGCGGTAGCTTTGTATTTTTTGCAGCATAAGCACATGGTTTTTGTGCTGCCCGACCGTGAAGAAGCCGGGTATTTCCAGGCCGACCTGGAGAGCCTTACCGGCAAGGAGGTTTTACTTTTCCCCTCATCATACCGAAAACCATTTGAATTTACTCAGCCCGACAGCAGCAATGTTTTGGCCCGTGCCGAAGTGCTGAACGAGCTTAGCCATTCCTCGGAGTTTGGGCAACTTATAGTTACCTATCCCGAAGCGCTTGCGGAAAAGGTGATCGACCGTGCATCCCTGGAGAAAAACACGCTCGAAATTTCAGTTAATAATAAGCTTGGGATTGATTTTATCAACGAGTTTTTAGTGGAGTATGATTTTGACCGGGTTGATTTTGTGTATGAGCCGGGTCAGTTCTCTATCCGCGGCGGCATAGTTGATATCTTCTCCTTCTCGCACGAGCTGCCTTACCGGGTTGAGTTTTTTGGCGACCTGATAGAATCGATCCGTACCTTTGAAATAGAAAGCCAGCTTTCGGTTGAGCAGGTAAAAAGCATTACCATTGTGCCCAATGTACAATCAAAGTTCTTAACCGAGAGCAACATTTCGTTGCTTGAATATGTTGAGCCCGATACACAGATCTGGATAAAGGACGTACAGTTTACGCTGGATATTATTCAAAGCGGCTATAAAAAAGCAACCGCACTTTGGAAGGCATTATCTGCTGATGAAAAAAACCAGAACCCTGATTGGATAGACCCCAAATTTAGTTTTACCGATGAAAAGCTAATAGCCGATCAGCTTCATGATTTTCCGCTGGTTGAGTTTGGGAAGCAGTTTTTTTATCAGACTGATTTGAAATTCAATTTTGAGATGCGCCCCCAGCCATCGTTCAATAAAGATTTTAGCCTGCTGATCCATAATTTTAAAGCTAACGAGGCGGAGAAGATAGAGAATTTTATCCTTACTGATTCTGCCCGGCAGGTTGAGCGCCTTTACGCCATCCTGGATGACCTTGATAAAACCGTAAAGTTTACGCCGATCAGCATCTCCATCCGCGAAGGGTTTGTTGATAAGGAACAGCATTTAGCCTGTTATACCGATCACCAGATCTTTGACCGTTATTATAAATACAAGCTAAAAAAGGGTTACCAGCGCTCGCAGGCTATCACATTAAAGGAGCTTCGCGAGTTGAAAGCCGGTGATTATGTAACCCATATTGATCATGGCATTGGCAAGTACGCCGGGCTTGAAAAGGTTGAGGTGAATGGCAAAATGCAGGAGATGATCCGCCTGGTATATGCTGATAACGATTTGCTGTATGTAAACATCAACTCGCTGAACCGCATCAGTAAATACAGCGGCAAAGAGGGTGCAGTTCCGCGGATGAACAAGCTTGGTACCGATACCTGGGAAAAGCTGAAGAAAACAACAAAAAAAAAAGTTAAAGATATCGCCCGCGATCTGATCAAGCTTTATGCCATCAGGAAAACGCAGGTGGGTAATGCATTTAGTCCGGACAGCTACTTGCAAACCGAGCTGGAAGCCTCTTTTATTTACGAAGACACCCCCGACCAGGAAAAAGCAACCAGCGATCTGAAAAAAGATATGGAATCGCCGCATCCGATGGACCGCCTTATTTGCGGCGATGTAGGGTTCGGCAAAACAGAGGTTGCCATCCGTGCAGCGTTTAAAGCTGTAGCCGATAGCAAGCAGGTTGCCATATTAGTACCAACCACCATTTTAGCGGCCCAGCACTATAAAACATTCTCCGACCGGCTGAAAGGCTTCCCTGCCAATATTGATTATGTGAATCGCTTTAAAAGCAGCAAGCAGATCAAAGAAACATTGGAGAAGCTTAAAGAGGGCAAGGTTGATATCATTATCGGCACCCATCGCCTGGTGAGCAAAGACGTGAAGTTTAAGGACCTTGGGCTGATGATCATTGACGAGGAGCAAAAATTCGGCGTATCAACCAAAGAAAAGCTGAAACAGATGCGCGCCAATGTGGATACGCTTACGTTAACAGCAACGCCAATTCCGCGTACCCTGCATTTTTCGCTGATGGGCGCAAGGGACCTTTCCATTATCTCAACCCCGCCGCCAAACAGGCAACCGGTAGTTACCGAGTTGCATGTTTTTAATGACACGCTGATAAAAGAAGCCGTTGAGCACGAAATTGACCGCGGCGGACAGATCTTCTTTATCCATAACCGTGTTGCCGACCTGCCGCAGCTTGGCGGGATGATCCATAAGCTGGTGCCAAAGGCGAGGATAGGCATAGCACACGGTCAGCTGGAGGGTGATGCCCTGGAAGACGTGATGCTTAAGTTTGTAAATCATGAGTATGATGTACTGGTGGCTACAACCATTATTGAGGCCGGTTTGGATATCCCTAATGCCAATACCATCATTATCAATTACGCCCATATGTTCGGATTGAGCGATCTTCACCAGATGCGTGGCCGCGTTGGGCGGAGCAACAAAAAGGCATATTGCTATTTACTGAGCCCCCCGCTTTCAACGCTTACCAGCGAGGCACGCAAGCGGCTGAGTGCCATTGAAGAGTTCAGCGACCTGGGCAGCGGTTTTAACGTTGCCATGCGCGATCTGGACATCCGCGGCAGCGGGAACCTGCTTGGTGCCGAGCAAAGCGGGTTTATTGCCGAGATAGGTTTCGAGATGTATCATAAGATATTGGATGAGGCTATCCAGGAGTTGAAAGAAGACGAATTTAAAGGCGTGTTCCCTGATGATAAGCCAAGGCCTTTTATCTCCTTCACCCAGATTGATACCGACCAGGAGATCCTGATCCCGGATGAATATGTGACAAGCATAGCTGAACGCTATAACTTATATACAGAGCTTTCCAAACTGGAAAACGAAGTAACACTACAAGCCTTCCAGCAGCAGCTGCATGACCGCTTTGGCCCGATCCCGCCACAGGTAAACGATCTGCTGAACACCATGCGCCTGCAGTGGCTGGGCAAATCAATAGGTTTTGAAAAGATTTCGCTTAAAAAGAATGTGCTGCGTGGTTATTTCCTAACCAACCAGCAATCACCCTATTTTGAAACAGAAGCATTCAGGAATGTGTTAAATTTTGTGCAGGCCAACCCGCGGCGTACTAACTTAAAAGAGGTTAAAAACACCCTGCGGTTAAGCATTGAAGGGGTGCATAGTATTGACCAGGCCGTTGTTTTGTTGAGTGATATTGGGGAAGTTGTGGGGGTGTAGAAAAATAAAAAAACTTGTCATTGCGAGGTACGAAGCAATCGCGAACTATGCAAGTCTACTGTGCAAAGTTCAATATCTTTCTGTTCGCTCTGCATAGTATGCGGTTGCCACGCTGCGCTCGCAATGACATGACGGGTGTGGCTATACTTACTGCTCTCCTCCAAACACACTTTTCACCGCATCCAAATACCCGTATCCATACACATTATCCGGTTCAAGGTAGCTGGTTTCGGTCCATTCATTCCAGCTGTTTATGGTTATTAGCGGGGCTTGATGAGGATGGGCATCAACGTAATCTTTTGCCATTTGCAATGCTTTTGCAAAATTTGCCGGGGTGTTGTTTTTAACTACCGCGCTTTGCCCAGTACGCGGACTGTTGTCCCACCCAATGCTTACGTGGGGGTAATATTTTAAGGTAAATGCAGTATCAATGCGCGCCCATTCCTTTTTTGCGCGGTCGATAATGTTCAGGTAATCATCGTTCACATTGGTAAAGTGCACAAACTGGTAATGCGTTGCGCTGGTAAAGCCCAGCTTTTTCACAAATGCATTTTCGGGGTTTTTAGTTTTGCTGCCATCAAACCCGCTATAGTTAACGTTTATGGACCACATGGTCAATTGCAGTTCCAGTCCCGGGAAACCCGCCTTTATAGTTTCCTCTTTAAACCACTTCAGGGCCGCGACTGTTTGTTCTATTCCGCCAAGGCCTGTTATCAACTGGGGCACATCGTAAATCATAAACACCGGCTTTCCGTCTATCTTGTAATATTGCGGCAACTTAAAATACATTTCAATATTTCGTTTACAAATTTTTTCAAACTCGTCCCGGCTCACTTTTCCTGTCCATATTACGTTGTCATCATTAATCTTATTAAGCCGGGTGTCCCAGGTGTTCACCACATCGTGATTGGCCCACATTAAATAAAATTTCATTTTATTAACGTTATCGGCCTTTAAAAAGCCGCTGTCTAACGTCGTCTCCATAAATGGCCGGCCATCATACCAATACCAGTCGAAAATAAAAACATTAACGCCATGCTTTGTCGCCTCGTTAATTTCCATCGACATTACGGCAGGGTCGGCTTCATTTACCGTTCCCCACAAAGGTTTACGGTTCCAGTAATGCCCCGGGTATCGTTGCTGCATATTGGTAACGGTTTCCCATTCCCCTATTCCCAACGGCCAAAAAGGACGGATCCGGGGCTCATTGCTGATATATGCAGGGTATAGAAATGCGGCTACATCATATTTCTTTTTAACTGCCTGGTTCGCGTTTTGGGCGTTTGCATTGCCCGCTATTAAAAAACACCAAACGATTGCTAAACACCATAAAAAAGTTGACACTTTGTTTCTCATAATTGGTAGATCTGCTTAGGTTTGCCAGACAATAACAAATTTATATTTTAAATTAAGTACCACCATCATGTACTGTCTAATGCTTCAACCCTAATAATTATGCCTGATAAAAGAGTTGTTTTTGATTTTGATATCGCCTTTACCAACGGCGGCGGCATCCAGGGCCAGGATTTCCGGCTGGATATTGATGGGGATACTATTAATGATAAGGAATTAGCCGATTACATTGTGCAGGACATGCAATTGCTGATGGTAGGCGAAGTAAAGATCCTGAACAAATATTATATTGAAGAAAAGCATAAACGTAAACCTGTTGATGCGTCATCAGATGAGCAGCTGATTGACCTGAGCCATACTGTTTTTGATGGCCTGGTAACCTACAAGGGTTTGCCCGCCCCAATAATCTGCGATTACCTAAGCCGTGAAAGATCAAAAGAGTTTTATGAAGAAGGTACCGAGTTCCAGATAGGTAAGATTGAAATGGTTACCAATACTGGTACCTATCTCGATTGCCCGTTCCACAGGTTTGAGCATGGTAAAGATCTTTCGCAGATAGCCCTGGAACAATGTGCAGAACTGGATGCCATCACCATTAACGCAAAAGATGCTACAGCAATAGGCAAAGATTATTTTGTTGGAAAAGAGATCAGGAATAAAGCGGTACTTGTTTATACAGGCTGGGCAAAACATTGGAACACCGCTGATTACTTTGAGGGCCACCCTTATCTTACAGAGGAAGCGGCTGTTTATTTAAAGGACTGCCAGGTTAAACTGGTAGGAATTGACAGCCATAATATTGATAATACCACGGGTAAAACAAGGCCGGTACATACTACGCTACTGGGTGCGGAAATATTGATAGTTGAGCACCTTTGCAATCTTGAGCTTCTGCCCGATAGTGGCTACCTTTTCAACGCTGTGCCGCCAAAAATTGAAGGTGCCGGCACGTTTCCGGTACGGGCTTATGCAAGTTTGAAAAACAAGTGAACATTATACCCGCAGCGCCCTTATCCTTGCCCTGCGGGTACCGGTCATTTTATATTTATACTCATCTCAGGCTGAAAAAGTAATGTTTCGGAAGTTATCCCGGTAATCACGTTATTTGAATTGGTTAGTTGGGTATTAATGTTCATGGTTTTTCCCATTTCGGCCATGTTATTAAGCGGGATCAAAATAATATACTGCTTAACATCTCCTCCGTCAATCACATTAAACACCACAAATTTTCCTGGTTCGTTTTTTAGTTTATAATCCGCTATTACTTTTTCAATAATTTTTGCGCCCTGGATTATATCGCTGACATCAACGGTAAGCATCCTTACCATTTTCGCGGTGAGCGATTGTTTATAATCAGTATCCGAAAATGGCATTAGTGACCCTTTGTATGCTCTTAAATAGTCGGCAAAAGGCTCAGTATGTAACTGGTTATCCGCCTCGTCTCCTGCCGGGTTTACCTCATTGTCAAAATCGGCCCATAAATGTCCAACCGTAATATCAATAAACTGGCCGGTACGCCAGCCTGAAATAATGTACCAGCCATACCAGTTCCAGGTATCTTTATTGGCTTTATGCCACAAAAGGTGATGTTTATAGCCGCCTTCAAAGCTTGCCGCCTGTCCCGGTTTTGGGTTCCAGACAGAAAAATGTGCAACTCCATGATCCTGTGCCTGCACAATGCTGCTGCATAGCAAAAAAATAATTGTTATCCATTTCATATGTTTCCTTTTTAAGGCAAAACTAATTGATGCCATAAAAAGGAAATTGTAAAAAAATGAACTATTTACAACGCTGAAAATATATTGCTTATATGATGGCCATTTTCAAAGTACTTGCGCGGTGACGTATCTGTAAATTGATGGAACGATTTGATCAGGTGCGACTGATCATAGTAACCGGATTCATATGTTAATTCTGTAAAGCTTAATTCGGGATAGTTTATTTTATTGGAGATAAATTGATTGATCTTTAAAATATTGCACAGGCATTTTGGCGTTATACCCACATATTTCCTGAACAGGTCGCCACAATATTTGGCAGAGAGCCCTCCGCCTTCCCTTATCGTATTAATGCCCGGCATGCCATTGGTTTTTAAAATAGAATTCATTACCCGGTTTACATATTGATAACCCTGGCTGTTAAGTGTTTGAAAAGAGATCATCTCCAGCAAATAGCACTCCATGTTTTCGAACGTTTGTTCGGGCTGATCTGTAATACAGCTCCAGATTCCCTCCGGATCCATTATATCGCTCAAAGGCAAGATTCTGGAATTAATGGCATGAAGCGGAATTTTAAAAAAAGGATATAAGGTGTGCGGGTAAAAGCGGATGCCATACAAACGTGCGCCGGCAAACATTTTAATTTCGTGTTTCTTTAATGTTTGTCCGGCAATAAAAGCACTAGGCTCGGTTATCCACTCGTCATTACAGGGCGATTTCCACTTGCTATTGTTATTCAGGTAAAAAATAACCTCATTGTGCCCGTCGGGGATAATTTCTTCCTGGTAAACATTATCATCAAAGCCCACCTCCATATACCAAAATGATTTGATAAGATGCGTTAGTGTTTTGGGGATATATGTTTGTATGGATATCATATGCTTATGTTTCCGGCTTTATGCTTTTGCGGGGGCACCCATGGGGCTGTATTTTTAGTTTATTTACTATTCGCTTTCATATAGTCTAACGTTAAATTGCATAAAGCTTTTACACCAAGGGTAAACCCGCTTTCGTCAATAAAAAAGTCGGGTGTGTGGTGTGCCGGTGCTTTTACCGGGTCGCCGCCTTTCGGCATCCCGCCTAAGTGGATAAAAATTCCGGGAGCTTTTTGCTCGTAGAAACTAAAATCTTCGGCACCCGTTTCAGCGTTGCGTAGCGAAACATTTTCTGTTCCCGCGGTTGCCTGCAAAGTGGGCAGCATTTGAGCAACCAGTTCGGGATTGTTATAAGTTATCGGGTAATGATGTTCAAAAGGGATGGTGACTTCCGCAGTAGCGCCTGCGGCTTCGGCTGTTTTAGTAACTATGGTTCTAACCCTTTCAATGATCATTTTTTCATCATCATCGTTCAGGGTGCGAATAGTACCTAACATAGTTACTGTTTCGGGAATAATATTTGACCGGTTGCCGCCATTAATAGCGCCAATAGTTACTACTGCGCCATTGCGTGTAACCTGCAGGTTGCGACTTACAATAGTTTGTAGGGCGTTGATGATCTGTGCCGATGTTACGATAGGGTCAACGCTCGACCATGGATAAGCCCCATGCGCCTGTTTACCGGTTACAACAATCTTCATTGGGTTTACTGCAGCCATATCTCCGCCGGGGCGATAAGTTATTGTACCGGCAGGCTGATAGGATTGAATGTGTAAACCAAATACGGCATCAACATGCGGATTTTCCATTACCCCTTCCTTCACCATTTCTTCGGCGCCGCCTTTTTCACCTGCCGGCAATCCTTCTTCGGCTGGCTGAAAAATAAATTTGACCGTTCCGTGCAGGTCTTTTTTCATCGACGTTAAAACCTCTGCTGTAGCCATCAGGATAGCCATGTGCGAATCATGACCGCAGGCATGCATTACGCCAACTTCCTGCCCGTTGTACATGGTTTTTACTTTTGATGCGAAAGGTACAGGGGTACGTTCCGTAACAGGCAGCGCATCCATATCGGCACGAAGGGCCACAACAGGCCCGGGTTTGCCACCACGCAATATGGCTACAACACCCGTTGTTGCTACGCCTGTTTTTACTTCAAGCCCAAGCGACTGTAAATATTTAGCGATTATACCTGAAGTGCGAACTTCATGGTTGCCTAACTCGGGGTGTTCATGGAAATCGCGGCGCCAGGCAATGATCTGGTCTTGAAGGGCATCGGCTTTTTTGCTGACATCCTCTTTAACTGATTTGGTTTGTGCGAATGCGGATATGGAAGAAACGAGAAGGAGAAACAAGTATAATTTTTTCATATCAGGGATTTTCACCTAATATAAAAAAAGGATGGCATATTTTAAAGCCATCCTTTTTCTGAACCATGATTTGCTTGATTAGAGGATTTAGGGATACTATTCACTGCAAGAGATCAAGAAATCTTCAAATCAAGCAAATCATGGTTCAAAACTATAAAACTGTCTTAATCTTCAGCTCATTCATCTGCGTCTCGGCAATGGTTGATGGCGTGTCAATCATTACATCGCGGCCGGAGTTGTTTTTAGGGAACGCGATCACATCACGGATAGAATCCAGCCCGGCAAAGATTGAACATAGCCTGTCGAAACCGAACGCAATACCACCGTGTGGAGGTGCACCGTATTCAAAGGCATCCATCAGGAAGCCAAATTGTTTTTGTGCTTCTTCTGGCGAAAAGCCTAAATGCTTAAACATTAAGGACTGTAAAGCACGATCATGGATCCTGATCGATCCGCCGCCAATTTCGGTGCCGTTAATTACAAGGTCATATGCGTTTGCCCTAACATCGCCCGGCGCGGTATCCAGCATGGCAATATCCTCTGGTTTTGGCGAAGTGAACGGGTGGTGCATGGCATGGTAACGGCCGCTTTCTTCGTCCCATTCTAATAACGGGAAGTCAAGCACCCATAATGCGGCAAAAGTATTTTTATCGCGTAAGCCTAAACGGGAGCCCATTTCCAGGCGCAGCTCGTTTAGTTGCTTGCGTACTTTGTCTGTTTGTCCGGCTAATACCAATATTAAATCACCAGGCTCGGCATTGAAAGCAGCGGCCCAGTTGGTTAGTTCGTCTTCATTATAAAATTTATCAACTGATGATTTTAAAGTGCCATCAGTGTTATAACGGCAATAGATCATGCCGGTAACGCCAATTTGCGGCCGTTTTAACCATTCGGTCAATTCATCAATTTGCTTGCGGGTATAATCTGCGCAGCCTTTTGCGTTGATCCCAACAACCAGCTCGGCATTATCAAAAATGCTGAACCCTTTGCCTTTAACCACATCATTCAATTCCACAAACTCCATCCCGAAACGGATATCCGGTTTATCAGAACCATATAAACGCATCGCATCAGCATACTGCATCCTTGGGATAGCAGGCAGGTTAATACCTTTCACTGTTTTAAATAAATGATGGGTAAGCCCTTCAAATATGTTTAAGATATCTTCCTGGGTAATAAAAGCCATCTCGCAGTCGATCTGCGTAAATTCCGGCTGACGGTCGGCCCGTAAATCCTCATCCCTGAAACATTTTACGATCTGGAAATAACGGTCGAAACCACTTACCATCAGTAATTGCTTAAATGTTTGGGGCGATTGCGGCAAAGCGTAAAACTCACCCGGGTTCATGCGGCTTGGCACCACAAAGTCACGTGCACCTTCCGGGGTCGACTTGATCAACACCGGGGTTTCCACTTCTATAAAATCACGGCCATCCAGGTATTTACGAACCTCCTGTGCCATTTTGTGGCGCAGCATCAGGTTGTTACGGATAGGGTTACGGCGCAAGTCAAGATAGCGGTATTTTGCACGAAGCTCTTCGCCGCCATCAGTTTCATCCTCAATCATAAACGGAGGAATTTTTGCCGCATTCAGGATCTCTATATCGGTTACTCCAATTTCAATATCGCCGGTTGCCATTTTAGCATTCTTGCTGGTACGCTCCAGCACCTTGCCGGTAACCCTGATCACAAACTCACGACCAAGGCTCCTGCTTAATTCACGCAAAGAATCATCACTATCGGTATTAAAAACCAATTGGGTTAATCCATAACGGTCGCGAACGTCAATAAATGTTGTTCCGCCAAGGTCGCGTGATTTTTGGACCCAACCGCATAAAGTTACCGTTTCACCTAAATGACTGATATTTAATTCGCCGCAAGTATGTGTTCTTAACATGATTGTGTTTTAAAAAGTCTGCAAAAGTAGGGTTTTAGTCCGAAAGTCGGAAAGTCCGGAAGTCCGAAAGTGAGAAAAGAAGAAGATAAAGGCAATTCTTCGGGACTTAAATGATAAATTTCTTCTTCTTTCATGTGTATAAGGTTTAATCAAATTTAGCATTTTTTTGAACCATGACCACTCGATTATTGGATTTTAGGATTGAAACAGCAGAAAGGCATCATGAAAATCCTTTAATCCCCTAAATCATGGTTCAAATAACAATTCCGAAATCGAACATCCGAATTCCGAAATCATTCTTACATTTGCCTCATAATTCTCAAGGGGTGCCTTGCTTTGGTCGCAAAATATGCTACAGCGTATTTTACCAAACTGAAAGACAGGCTGAGATCAAACCCGTTGTGTTAAGTACAAAGTCTTAAGTCAAAAGTCTTAAATCTGTAAAAGCAGACCAATGACCAATGACACAATGACCAATGACTTCCCACATACACCTGATCCGGGTAATGCCGGCGTAGGGAGAGGTAACAAGTTAAGTGTACTGCGTAGTCGCCCTGATACGGAGATGGTTTAACTAATTTTATTTATTAATCATTTTGAAAAATTTATTTGCGGTATTTATTGCCCTGCTGTTGCCTGTTATGGCGGCGGCCCAGCTTTCCGTTACCGGGAAGATCACAGACAAGCAAACCGGCGAAGCACTGCCCGGAGCTACCATTACGTTATCCAACTCAGCGGTCAACGCAGTTTCAGATGTTAACGGTAAGTACCACCTCGATAACCTGAAAAGCGGTGCGTATACTTTAAAAGTATCGTTTATTGGCTATCAAAACACTTCAAAAAACATCACATTAAATACCGATGCGGTAAACAACTTTGCATTAAGCCGGAGCACATTATTTACCGAAGAAGTTACGGTAAGCGCTACCCGGGCAACTGAAAAATCGCCTACGGCTTTCACCAATCTGAATAAAAAGGATATCGAAAAAAACAATTCGGGTCGCGGGTTTGAGTATTTGCTGGAGCAAACACCATCAACAGTGGTTACCTCAAATGCAGGGGCAGGTGTTGGCTATACCAGTATCCGCATCCGTGGATCGGATGCTACACGAACCAACGTAACACTTAACGGGATCCCGCTGAATGATGCGGAGGATCAGGGTGTTTATTTTGTGGATCTGCCTGACCTGGCTTCATCTGTTGATAACATCCAGGTGCAGCGTGGTGTGGGTACATCAACCAATGGCGCAGGAGCCTTTGGCGCCAGCATCAACATTCAAACTACTACCCGGCGCGATACCGCGTATGCCGAGCTGAATAATTCGGCAGGATCATACGGAACACTAAAAAACACCGTAAGCTTCGGAACCGGTTTGCTTGGCGATCATTTCAGCTTTGACGGTCGTTTATCACGGATGGTTTCTGATGGCTATATCGACCGTGCATCATCCGATCTTAAATCCTTCTTTTTAAGTGGTGCTTATTATGGAAAAAAAAGCGTGCTGCGGCTGAACGTATTTTCGGGCTACGAGAAAACCTACCAGGCCTGGGATGGTGTGCCAGAAGACAGCGTTAAATTTGGCAACCGCAGGTATAATGAGCTTGGCTACATCAACTCAACAAACAGCTTTTACAAAAACCAAACCGACAACTATACCCAAAACTATTACCAGCTACTTTATAATCAACAGCTTACTGATAAGCTTTCATTTAGCGGCGCATTGCACCTTACCAGGGGGTATGGTTATTATGAGGAATATAAAAACAATGAGCCGGTTTCGGCATATGGTTTAAAGCCCGTAATTATAGGTACCGATACTTTGGCAAATACTGATTTGGTGAGGCGGCTTTGGCTGAGCAATTACTTTTACGGAGCAACCTATAATTTAACTTACAAACCCAACAACGATCTGAATATGATCCTTGGCGGCGCATATAACGAATATAGAGGCGACCACTATAATAATATTGAGTGGACGCAGCAAAGCACCACCATTCCGCCCGATTATGAATATTCGCGCAATCACGCTAAAAAAACCGACTTCAATATTTTTAGCCGGGCCGAATATCGTTTGGGCAAGGTGCTGTTTTATGGCGATGTGCAATACCGCCATATTTCTTATTCGTTTTTAGGGTTTGATCAAGACCTTAAAAATGTGCAGCAACAGGTAGAGCTTGACTTTTTCAATCCAAAAGCAGGCATTACCTACCAGATCAATTCAAATAGTAATGTATATGGGTCTGTAGCTGTTGGTAACCATGAGCCTAACCGTAACGATTTTACAAATTCGTCGCCGCAGAGCCGCCCGAAGGCTGAGCACTTAACAGATTTTGAGGCGGGCTACCGGATCAATGAATCAGCTTTTAGCGGCAGCATCAACGGTTTTTACATGCTTTACAAAAACCAGCTGGTGTTAACCGGCTCGCTTGACGATGTTGGCGGAGCTATCCGCACCAATATAAAAGACAGCTATCGCGCCGGGGTTGAAGCCAGCGTACGGGTAAAAATAGCGCAACAATTAAGCTGGTTTGTAAACGCTACGGTAAGTACCAATAAGGTAAAAAACTTTACCCAATACCTGCAGAACTATGATACCGGTACGCTGGATGCAACGCAGTACAAGAAATCAGATATAGCATACTCGCCAAACCTTACCGGGTCAAGTACCATCAGCTACCATCCTATAAAAAATGGCGAAATAGCTTTTATCAGCAAATATGTAAGCAGGCAATACCTTGATAATACATCAACCCAAAGCCGCTCAATTGATGGTTATTTTGTAAATGATGTGCGCCTGAATTATAATTTCAGCATAAAAGGGCTTAAGAATATAGGTGTGGGTTTATTGGTAAACAACGTGTTCAGCAAAAAATACCAGTCGGATGGGGCAACCTACCCGGATATTGAAAGCGGGAAGGTAGCGAACTATAATTACTTCTATCCGCAGGCGCCGGTTAACTTTTTGGCATCGCTGAATTTGAAGTTTTAGAAAAGGATCCTTCTTTCCCTCCTTCCGCGCAGCGAAGGGAGGGAGGTCGAGCGAAGCAATGACCGGGTGGGTAAATCTGCGGGCGGCATCTACGCCAATGCATTAGCGCCAATGCATGACGTATAGACTCACCCCGACAACGCTACGCTGGTCGGCCCTCTCTTCGCTGCGCGGAAAGAGGGCTAAAAAAGGATCTTTTAACTAAATGAGATCCCCATTTTATGATAAAATAGCACAATATGAATTTACATCATTGGATCCAACTTTTTATCGATCAAATTAACCAAACTACAATCTGGGAATGGCTGGCGGTGCTGTTTGGCGTAATCGAGGTATTACTGGCTAAAGTAAATAACATCTGGCTTTACCCAACCGGGATAGCCGGTACATTTATCGGCATTTATATTTTGCTGATTGCCGGGCTGTATGCGGAGTCGGCGCTGAATGTTTATTATTTGGTGATGAGCATTTACGGCTGGTACCACTGGATAAAAAAACGGAACGGACCACCTGTAAAAATAACCTGGTCAACCCGCAGGGAATGGATAATTACACTGCTGATTGTATTTGCCGGATGGCCTATCCTTTATGTGATCCTCAAAAATTTTACCACATCAAACGTCCCAATATGGGATGCCTGGGTAGCTTCAACAGCCTGGGCCGGAATGTGGCTGCTGGCAAAGCGCAAGCTGGAAAACTGGATCTTGCTGAATGTATCCAACCTGTTTGCCATCCCGTTGCTGTGCTATAAAAACCTGATCATGTTTTCGGCGCTTACCCTGTTTTTATTTGTAGTGGCCTTTTTCGGTTTTTTTGAATGGCTCGCCATCTGGAAAAAAGAAAAGGCTGCTGAAAACACATTACTAACTTAAATAACATGGAAAACACAAACCAGCATCCTTCAGTTTTTATTGATACTGAGGATGTAAACATTATAAGAAATACCGCAGCTGAGGCTGAAAAGCTAGGCATGCTTCACCCGGAACAATTAAAGGTTATTTATAAAAACCATTGGTTTAAGCTACTGGTGCCCCGGGTTTATACCGGGCAGCAGGTAACCTTGCTCAGCCTGTTGCAACTGCAGGAAGCCGTAAGCTGGGCCGATGGCAGCACCGGCTGGGTTGTTACCCTGTGTAACGGTGCTGGCTGGTTCGGTGGTTTTATTGCTCCTGAAATTGCTCATGAGATCTTCATTGACCCTAAGGTTTGCCTGGCTGGCAGCGGCGCAGTATGTGGTACTGCCGAAATAACCGCCAACGGATATCTTGTAAACGGCACCTGGAAATATGCCAGCGGTGTGCATCATACTACGCATATAACGGCCAATTGCAGTATCCAAAAAAATGGCGAACCTGTTTTAAAAGATGGTGGAGAGCCACTGGTATTGCCTTTTATATTTGATAAAAAGGATGTAAATATTTTACCCGCGTGGAAATATATTGGCATGATAGCTACAGGCAGCGATTCTTTTGAAGTTAAAGGACTGGAAGTATCCTCAAACCGGCAATTCAAAATAGACCCGGCAGCTGCAATTATCCCTGATCCATTATACCTGTATCCTTTTTTGCAACTGGCAGAGGCTACTATTGCCGTTAATCTATCAGGCATAGCTATTCATTTTATGGATCTGTGCGAAGACCTCTTTCATGAAAAAGTAAAACAGCCAAGACTTACGGACGCACAAAGAACGTTTTTAGTAAACAAGCTAATGAAG
This sequence comes from Mucilaginibacter sp. OK098, assembly GCF_900142915.1. Taxonomy (GTDB): domain Bacteria; phylum Bacteroidota; class Bacteroidia; order Sphingobacteriales; family Sphingobacteriaceae; genus Mucilaginibacter. The sequence continues at coordinate 73,999 of NZ_FRCM01000009.1, read as the reverse complement.
CTAAAAAACGAACTTGACCTGGTAAGAAAATATTTTTATGACGCGGTTGGGAACTCATGGGATGCCATTCAAAATAACAACAAGATCCCTGACGAGACGCTAAACCAGGTAAGTATCACCAGCCGCAAACTTGCACATTTAAGCAGGCAAAGTGTTGACACGCTTTATCCGTTATGCGGCTTAACTGCGGCAAGCACTGAAACTGAAATTAACAGGGCATGGCGCGATCTGCATACGGCAAGTCAGCATGCTTTGTTAGCCATTGAACACTGATTCAGGCTGATTATTTTGATGAAGCTGATTGATTTGGAGTTAACTACTTGCCTGTATTGCTGAATCAATAATATCAGCTTCATCGAAATAATCAGCAAACATCAGTGATTCATAACAGAAATATCACATAGAATTTTAATTGCATTGTTGATATTTGCGCTACTTAACAATTTTTTAAGATGAGAATTAAACATCTGCCCTTATTATTACTGGCTTTTGCTACTGTTTCGGTATCGGCACAAACAAGAAAGAAAAAAACATCACCTATTCCTGTTCCTGTAGTTGTTCCTGCTGCTTCTCCCGAACTGCCCCGCCCAAAATTGGTGGTTGGCATAGTGGTAGACCAAATGCGCTGGGATTATTTGTACCGCTATTATAATCGTTACTCAAACAACGGCTTTAAGCGTTTATTAAATGAAGGCTTTACCTGCGAAAATACGCAGATTGATTATATCCCAACTTTTACCGGCCCCGGCCATACCTGTATTTATACAGGCTCGGTACCAGCTATCCATGGTATTGCGGGTAATGATTTTATTATCCAGGCTACCGGCAGGTCAATGTATTGCGCCGAAGATACCACTGTACAAACGGTTGGCAGCACTTCAACTGCCGGAAAAATGTCGCCGCGCAACATGCTAACAACTACGGTTACTGATGAGCTGCGGCTGGCTACCAATTTCCGTTCAAAAGTTATCGGCATTGCTTTAAAAGACCGCGGGGGGATTCTTCCTGCAGGCCATACCGCCAATGCTGCTTATTGGTTTGATGATAAAAGCGGCCACTGGATCACCAGTACTTATTACATGCAGGAACTGCCACAATGGGTAAAAGATTTTAATGATCAAAAGCTGCCTGAAACCTATCTAAAACAGGACTGGACCTCCCTTTACCCTATAGATACTTACCTGCAAAGCACCGCCGACAGCAATAAATACGAAGGCAAATTTAAAGGTATGAATGCGCCCACACTGCCGGTTAAAACGTCGGCCATGTATAAAAATAACTTAGGGCTGATCCGCTCTACGCCTTATGGCAATACACTAACACTCGACCTAGCCGTTGCCGCCATTAACGGTGAACAACTGGGCCAGCATTCAGTAACCGATTTTTTGGCTGTCAGCTTTTCATCAACCGATTACGTTGGCCACCAGTTTGGTGTAAATGCTGTTGAAATTGAAGATACCTACCTGAGGCTGGATCGTGATTTTGCAACATTTTTCACTTACCTTGATGCAAAAGTTGGCAAAGGAAACTACACCGTTTTTTTAACCGCCGATCATGGTGCAGCACACAACACCCAATTTTTGCAGGACCACGGAATTCCTGCTGATGTTTGGGATGATGGAGTGGTTTTGAAAAACTTAAATCAATATTTACAGGATAGGTACAAAGCCGATCATTTAGTATTAGGACTTACTAATTACCAGGTTAGTTTTAATTATAAAGATGTGCGATACCTGCACCTGGATGAGGACGTGCTAAAACAGGATTGTATAACTTTCCTTGAAAAAGATCCGGCGGTTGCATTTGCTGTGGATATGAAAAAAGCGCAAACAGCCAATATTCCTGAAGCATTGCGCATCCGCATTATAAATGGGTATAGCGCTGAGCATAGCGGCGTAATACAGATCATCCTGAAGCCGGCATACTTTACCGGCCATGGCTCTGGCGATAGCGGACCTACCGGCACCACACACGGCACCTGGAACCCGTATGACAATCATATCCCGCTGGTATTTATGGGCTGGGGCGTTAAGCACGGCAGCCTTACCCGCGAAACACACATGACAGACATTGCAGCCACCATTGCCGCTTTATTGCATATACAGGCGCCAAACGGCAGCATAGGGCACCCGATAAGTGAGGTGCTTAAAGGAAGTCAGTAAAGTCGGGAAGTCCGAAAGACGAAAAAAGTTAAAGGACCTAGTTTTTATAAAGCAAACAAAATCATCTTCCGGACTTTCGGTCTTTACTGACTTTCGGACTAATAACATGAAGAAATACATTTCCAAATTTCATTACCTAACGCAGGATCTGCGTACACGAAGCCACCTGAAGCAGGCTACGATTGCCTGCGAGGCCGGGGCTAACTGGATCCAGTATCGCTGTTTAACCAAGCCAGATGAGGAATTGATTGAGGAGATAAATGAAATTGCGGCGCTTTGCGATGATTGGGGTACTACGCTCATCCTTACCAATCATTACCACCTGCTTGATAAAGTTGATGCGCAGGGCGTACATATTGAGGATTTTGATGCTGATTTTAAAGCGATCCGTAAAAGTATCGGAGATGATAAAACATTAGGTGCGTCGGCAACAAATATCAGTCGCTTACTTGCGGTTCAAAATACCGGTGTTGTTGATTATTGCGGATACGGGCCTTTTGCGCTTACCAATACCAAAGCAAATAATTATCCACTGCTTGGTTTTGAAGGCTACCGGCAGCTGGAAAAGCATCCTGAAATAACCATCCCGGTTATAGCGGTCGGTGGCATCCATATTGAAGACGTTGATCTACTTATAAAAACCGGGGTTTACGGCATAGCTGTATCGGCGGCAGTTAACCTGGCAGTTGATGCCGGCAGGGCATTGAAAGCGTTTTATCAAAAGATCTATTGATTTGAGAAGCAAGATGCAAGAAGTCAAGAGTCAGGATTTAAGATGTCGTGTTAAAAATGATATCTTTAAACCAAATTTGTTTCTGTTCTTTCTTGAATCTTGACTTCTTGTATCTTGTTTCTAATTCCCCCTCCATGTCATCACACCACGTAGTTCGCGAAAAACAGGAACCCGCATTGCTGGTGCTTGGGCTTGATAGTTTTACAGATGAATTGCTGGGCCAGTTGCTGGAATGGAGCCCAACCGTTATTACCTCCCCGCAAACTGCCGAAAAACTGAATACTTACGGGATAAAAATAGATTGGATAATTACCAATAATACTGATGAGGTTTTACAATCGGATGTAAAGCTGATGCCAGCTAATGATGATGATTTAATAAGCGCCGCTTTAAAACAACTTACCCTCAACGGCTTCCCCGCGGTAAACATTGTAACCGATGAATTAAACCTAACAGATTATGAACCCTATGCCACCAAAATAAACCTGGTTATTTTTAATGCTGGTAAAAAAATATATCCCGTAAATCCCGGGTTCAGCAAGTGGAAACCGGCAGGAGAAACCATTGAACTATTAACACAGGCAAAAGAACTCCGGGCAGAAGGACTGGAAAAAATCGGCGATAATTTGTATAAAACAATAAAAGATGGCCTGTTTAGCCTGCATTTTGATACGCCTTTTTTATTTATCTCCGAGGAGTTATAAATTTTTAATCAATTTTTACCACTGCCCGTTATTCCGGTGTATCGTTTTCCCTGTAAATTCCGTATGTTTACAGTAATAAGCCAATGTTAACTTACCTGGTTAAAAGCTATTTGTAATATTATTGCTTTATTTAAAACCCGGCTCGTTTTTTGATTATAATTACAAAATAGTTTATTGCGCATTAAACCGTTTATCAAAATTTTAGTCTATCTATGATAAACCGACTAAAACCCGATTTACTTAATTCGCAAATAATAATATTTCATCATGAAAACTGCATATAAAAATTTATTAAACACTGCTTTAGGCACACTTGTATGTGCGTTTTTAGCAACTTCGGTAAGTGCACAGCACAGGCCATCTACAAGTGGTGGCGGCGGTGGTGGTGGTGGCGGCAATAGCAGCCCAGCCCCTTCAAGACCTGCTGCCAGCAGCAGCCCGGCTCCATCTGTTAGTCAGCCACGCTCAAGCGGCAGTGTTGGTGTTTCAAGGCCATCGATAGCTCCCGGGCAATCAGGTGGGCAGCAAGGCGGAGCGCGCCCTGCTTTTTCTCAGCGCAGCAATAGCGGTTACTCGCCACGGGTAGGGGTGTCTCAGCGCAACAATTATGGCTTTAATCCACGCCCTGCTACCAGTGCAAGAGGAAACTATGGTTACGCTCCGCGTACTTATGATGTTAACCACAGGCCGGCTACCGGTAGCTACCGGAGCTCTCCGCAAATTGGATATGGCCGTGGCGGTTACTGGGGAAATCATAATTATTATCATTATAACCGCGGGTACTATAATTCGTATTATTCACCACGCCTTGGGTTTTCAATTGGCATACTGCCTTATGGCTACTATCCTTTTTACTATGGCGATTTCCAATATTACTACAGCGACGGGTTGTTCTATCAATATGATAACAGTCAATATACCGTTGTTGAACCACCGGTTGGCGCCGAAGTAAAAGAGCTGCCTGAAAAAGCACAGTCAATTGTGATAAACGGTCAGCAGTATTATGAATTGAACGGTGTATACTACCAGGCGGTTACTAAAGATGATGGCTCGGTTGTTTACCAGGTTGCAGGTAAGGATGGCGAGCTGAACACCAATTCAAATGTACAGGACGACCAGTACCAGGGCCCTCAAATGGGTGACATAGTTGGTCAGCTACCAGCTGATTGCAGGAAGATAAAGGTTAACGGCGAAAAACTGTATGTTTCTCCTGATGGTGTTTACTACCAGGAACTAACAGATGCCAATGGCAACAAAACCTATAAAATTGTAGGCCTGCCATCGGAAGAACAACAGCCGGAATAAAACTAAAATAGCTTTATAATTTATTTAAAAGGTGATCTGTTATTGCGGATCACCTTTTTTATTGGGCTTAATTAATTGATATAATAGTATTACCCTGCAAGCCGCCGGATTACTTAAATTAGCCTTTTTACAGCTTAACTTTAAACTATGATGAAACGCCTTCCCTGCCTGTTCCTTATTATCCTTTCAAATACCTTTTTGTCTTTTGCATCCCATAAAAACGACGGACTAAAGTTTTTTAAGGCTGATGACCGTAAGATCCGTTATGTTGGCAGGGTTGACTTTTCAGACAGGTTAAAACCCCGCATCTGGGCGCCCGGTGTTTATATAAAAGCAAAATTCAAGGGCCCGTATTGCGAAATTATTTTGAACGACGAAAATGCCGGCGGTCATAATCTTAACTACCTGGAGATAGTGATTGATGGCGATAAACCTTACCGCGTTCAAACAACCGGTAAAGAAAATGTAATAAAAGTACCGGGTGGGTTATCAGATACAGAGCATACTATCCTCATCTGCAAGGATACCGAATCAAACATCGGCTATATTGATTTTATTGGCCTGAGGTGTGAACAACTTTTGCCCTTACCCACCCCACCCAAACGTAAAATTGAATATTTTGGCGATTCTATTACCAGCGGCACGGGGATGGACCAATCGGTAATTGCATGTGATAAAGGGCAATGGTACGACCAGCATAATGCTTATATGAGCTATGGCGCACGCACCTCGCGCAATTTAAATGCCGACTGGCAACTTAGCGCCCTTGCAGGTGTTGGCCTGCTGCACAGCTGCTGCAATATGAAAGTGGTGCTCCCGCAGATCTACGATAAAGTTTTCCTGGCAGCCGATTCCGTTAGCTGGGGCTTTAAAAATTACCAGCCGGATGTGGTTACCATTTGCATAGGGCAAAATGACGGTCCGCAGGATTCAACCCTGTTTTGCAGTACCTATGTAAAGCTCATCACATCCATGCGGCAGCATTATCCCAAAGCCGATATTATTTGTTTAACCAGCCCTATGGCTGATAATACACTATTGCCGGTATTAAAACGATACTTAATTGGTATTACGGCTTATATGAATGCCAACGGCGATAAAAAGATACATAAATACTTTTTCTCCAAACAATACCACAACGGTTGCGGTGGGCATCCGGATTTGGATGAGCACAAGCTGATAGCTGATGAACTAACGGCTTATATAAAGGAGGTAAAAGGCTGGTAGGTTGGTGTGCTGCCTTCGCCCGCACGTCATGCCGAATTTATTTCGGCACCCCACAAGATAGGTCACCTTTATGTTGGTCACTTAGCATATAGGGTGCTGAAACAAGTTCAGCATGACATCTTTTGAAATACTCTTCTTAATCCTTTTTAATAAAATTCCCGTTCTCATCAAAAATAAGGTCTTTACCCTTTATTTCGGCCTCGTACATGGTTTTGCCTGCGGCATTGGTTACTTTACCGGCCTCTTTTATTTTTGCACCTTTGTAGTGCGCACTAACATAAGGGGCGACATTTTTAGGCAAATCAGTTATGGGAATGGCTTTAACAATTTCAATAAATGTACCTGTTGGCGTAAACTGAACAGAGTTGTCTTCGCCGGACTTTCCACCCCAATTGGCCTCGTAATTGCCTTTTTCTTTCTCCCAGCTAACTTTTGTAGCTTCGGGATACTTTTTAGCCAATGCCTCTTTCACTACAGCAGGTACGGCTGATGCTTTTAGATCCTGTGCTTTGAGGTTGCCGCTTGCCAATGCAATAAGTGCTCCTCCTATTAATAATCTGCTTTTCATGATTTTTTGTTTTAATCAAGTATAAAAACTCATTCTGTAGAAAGCTTGATAATATCCTGTAGAAAATCTGGTTAATTGAAGTTGTAGTGGTTATAAGGGTAATCGATTATTAAATATTGTCACAAAACAGGTAATTCAACTCAATCAACCTAATCTAACTCAATCCAACTTAATCAACTTATTACAACGCTTACAACCTTTACAACTAATTATAAGTATCTTTATAGAAATCACCGCACTCATGATCTTGTTCTCAAGAAGAAACTTACATTATTCCGATTATAAATGGACTGTCTACGTACAGAACGATCCCCGCGTTAATGGCAAGCCTGATGACACGCTTTTTAATAAGGAAGAGGGTAATGAAGTTGTTTACCTGATAAATAAGCTAATGATATTTTGGGATTACCGCTTTGCCAACACCGGCAACAAAATGGAAAAACTCATCCATGATAAATTACCTGAAGATATTACCAAACAGGAGCAGGTACAGCACTGGCTAAAAGAAAATTTGAAGTTTTAGCATATTTGTTTATTGGTTCATTAGTGTTATTAGTTAATTGGTAAATGCGGGTTATCTTTCTGCATTTGCACAAATCCCGAGAAACTTTACTATACTTGATCAACCAACCTGCTTAAACCCGGATGAATAATAATTTGTATAGCACGCTTCATTCTGAAGGCCTGATAAGCGATGAATCGCTCGGGAAGATCAGGCTAAAGGAAGAAAAACCATTACTTTTTTCTGTTCACTGGGAAATAAAAACCCTGCTTTATGTAGGTGTGCTGCTGCTTACCGGTGGCTTAGGCCTGCTGATCTACGAAAACATTGACACAATAGGGCATGAGTTTGTTTTGATGCTGATAGCGGCCATCTGTATAGGCTGCTTTTATTATTGCTTTAAAAATAAATTGCCTTTTAGTAAAGAAAGGGTGCTATCGCCCAATTCATTTTTCGATTATATTTTGCTTTTGGCCAGCACAAGCTTGTTAATTTTTGTGGGCTACCTGCAATTTGAGTACAAAGTATTTGGCACAAACTATGGCATGGCCACCTTAATACCCATGCTTGCATTGTTTTTTATTGCCTACTACTTTGATCACCTGGGCATCCTGAGCATGGCTATTGCCAACCTTGCCCTTTGGATGGGCGTATCCGTTACCCCCAAACAGTTATTGCTCAACAGTGATTTTAACAGCGAAACCATTATTTATACTTACCTGCTTTTAGGGATCCTGTTAATTGCAGGCGGTTATGCCACACAGCGCTTTAATTATAAAAAGCATTTTAAGTTCAGCTACCTTCATTATGGGATCCATGTTGCTTATATTGCCTTGTTAGCCGGGTACTTTCATTATTATGATTCTGCAACAGCTGCTGCCTGGATGCTGGGCATCTTAATCTTATCTTTTTTAATGTATCAGGATGCCTTTAAAAACAAATCGTTTTACTTTTTATTGCTGGTGATATTGTATAGCTATATCGCTTTAAGCAGTTTGGTAATGCGGTTTTTGCTCTCCATTAATGATGGCGCTATGATTGAGCTTATTGCATTTTACTTCATTGGGTCGGGCATTGGCTTTATACTTTTGCTGATCAACCTTAATAAAAAACTTAAAGCATCATGATAGCTTATAATAAAACCTGGCTGACTAACCTGCGCTTGCAGGATGAGGTTAAAAAAGAGGTGCAACAAAGCAACATCAGCAATGCGGAGTTTAATGGTATCGCACAAAAATACCCGGTTGACTTTTACACCCCTAATTTGTTTGTGCGCATTGGCTTATTTATACTTACCTGCGTTATTATGGCATTTGGCGATGGCTTGTTAACACTAATGGCAGCAAGTAGCCGGGGGCTGATCGAAAGCGCCTTCTGGTTGTTTTTCCTGGGTGCTTTAGCTTATGCTGGATTAGAGGTCATGATTAATGCCAGCCATCATTACCGGTCGGGTGTTGATGATGCGCTTTTGTTTATATCCGGATGTTTATTTGCCACCGGCTTTACTATGATGTTATCAAACAATAATTATGGCACACATTACCCCCCATTATCAGGCCTGATCTTTTTACTGACGCTTTGGTTAAGTATTCGCTTTGCCGATATGCTTGCGGCTACCATATGCTGTGTTGCGTTTTTAGCTTTTATATTTTTTGCCTGGATAAAAATAGTGCCAGCCGGTTTATCAACAGCGCCTTTTATTATGATGCTGGTTTCGGGCGGGATCTACTGGATAGCGTGTGTTTATAATAGCCGCAAAGAATTCATTAATTATAACAACTGCCTTATTGTGGCTAAAGTTGTAAGCCTTACGGCGTTATATGCATCCGGTAATTATTATGTTATCCAAACGCTAAGCAGCGAAATGATGGGCAAAACCGGCCCGGTTCCTTTTGGGGCGATCTTTTGGACCTGGACCATATTAATGCCCTTTGCTTACATAGGCCTTGGTATAAAACGTAAAGATGTGATCCTCCTGCGGGTTGGCTTGTTGCTGATAACTGCTGCCGCGTTAACCTTTCGCACCTACTATCATGTACTACCTGTTGATGTTGCCCTTACCATTGCCGGAACTGTAATACTTGCTGTGGTTTATGCAGTAGTGAGATACCTAAAAACACCCAAACATGGCTTCACCTACACGGAATCTGATGAGGAGAACCTGATGGATCACCTTAAAGTTGAATCGCTGATAGTTGCCGAAACATTTTCACATGCACCGGCAGTCCCAACAGATGAAGGCGTAAAATTTGGCGGCGGTGATTTTGGCGGTGGAGGATCTAGCGGGGGGTTTTAGGTATTGGGCATTGTGTCATTGGGCATTAGTGATGGAGTTGTTTATTTAGTGGATAGTAAGGATATTTACACAATGCAGGGACGCGTTAAACGTTCCGGCTACTCTTCTTCTGTATTTTCTTCGCCCTCATCATCATCAAACTCATCAAAAAACCGGTCTTCATCAAACATCAGCTCTTCCAGTTTTTCCTGTTCCGGGGTGCTGGTATCAAAGCGGATTGCCCAGTTATCCGGGATATCATAGGTTTTATCGAAGCCCCGTACCCATTCATTAAAAACCAGCCTGAACTCATCAATTTTGTCACGCATCAGGTCTACATAGTCTTCCTCATTTATCTCCACCATTGATGCGAATGACACGGCATTAAACATATCCTGCGTTGCCAGTTTTATCAATACGGCGTTTTGCATCCGTAATGTATATAATCCGCCGCCTTCGGCGCCTGCTATTTTGGCCTGGATCAATGCTGCATTGCTAAACATTTGCGCTGCCAAATGTTCCTTCATCTCATCTTCCTTAAGCGCATCGGCAATTACTTCCGCAAGGTCAAATAATTCCTGCGCCTTTTGGTACACAGGCAGCTTTTCGTATTTATCTAATCGGCGAGACATGTGGATAGTGGTTTTAATGTGAAGGTAAGGGTAATTTTTGTAGTCTGAAAATCGGAGAGGCTTGTAAATACTGAAATGGGCTTCAGTTTTGGGCTTTTGCAATTGACGGCAAAGTCGTTTTTAATGTTAATCAGCCCTTCTCACAAACATACGGTGTGTCCACATCTTTGTGGGGACACACCTATTAAATATAAATCACACAGAAAATCAACAATGGCTCGGTATTAACTACCAAACACAATCAACGCCTTCTCAATCCGCTTAATGGTTTCATCCTTGCCCAGCAGCACGGCAATATCAAACACATGCGGACCAAATTTGCCGCCAACCAGCATAATACGGAATGGCAGCATCAACTCGCCCGCTTTAATAGCTTTTTCTTCGGCCAGGGCCTTAAATGCCGCTTCCAGCTCAACAGGTTCAAATGCTTCGGTAGTATTTATTGTATTGATAAAAGCATTGAAAAATTCTGTTTTGGCATCCGTCCATTTTGGTTTAACGGAGTTAACGTCGTATTCCTTTGGCTGCTCAAAAAAGTAGGCAGACTGCTGGTAAAAATCAGCGAGCAATACGCAACGGTCTTTTACCTTATCAATAACCTGTAACAGGTAATCATCATTAGTAATAACAACACCCTTATCCGCTAAAACGGCCTTTACTTTCGGCTTTAAACTTTCCGCTTCCGACTTCTTAATCCACTCGGCATTGAACCATTTGGCTTTTTCAAAATCGAACTTTGCACCTGCTTTGCTAACGCGATCTAATGAGAATTTTTCAACCAGCTCATCCAGCGAAAAGATCTCCTGATCGGTGCCATCGTTCCAGCCTAAAGTAGCCAGCAGGTTTAAAAATGCCTCGGGTAAAAAGCCCAACTCGCGGAAACCGGGGGTAAGCTCGCCTGTTTTGGCATCAAACCAGTTCATGGCATAAACCGGGAAACCCAGGCGTGCGCCATCGCGTTTGCTTAGCTTGCCATGGCCATCGGGTTTTAATATCAGGGGTAGGTGCGCCCATTTCGGCATATCAGCTTTCCAGCCCAAATATTCCCATAACAATAAGTGCACGGGTGCAGATGGCAGCCATTCCTCGCCACGAAAGGCGTGTGTAATTTTCATCAGGTAATCATCAACCACTACAGCTAAATGATAGGTAGGCATTCCATCGGCCTTTAATAAAACCTTGTCATCAACCTGGTTGGTTTCAAAACTTACATGGCCGCGGATCATATCGTTAAAGCTCACCCTGTCATCGGCAGGCATTTTTATGCGGATAACATGCGGGGTATGGGCATCAAGCAACTGGTCAACCTCATGCTCTTTTAATGATAATGAGTTACGCAAGCTATTGCGATAAGCTTGCCCATATTGAAAGTTAGGGATCTCTTTACGGTTTTGTTCCAGCTCTTCTGTGGTATCAAAGGCATAATAAGCGTGCCCTTCTCTTACCAGCTTTTCGGCGTATTCTCTATAAAGCGATTTGCGCTCGCTTTGACGGTAGGGAGCAAACGGGCCACCGGCTACCGGGCTTTCATCGGGAGTTAATCCGCACCATTCCAGGCAATCTAAAATATATTGTTCTGCGCCTTCCACATAGCGGCTTTGGTCGGTATCTTCTATCCTTAAAACAAAATCGCCACCATTTTTTTTGGCGAAAAGATAATTAAACAACACTGTACGTACACCCCCCAGGTGTAAACCACCTGTAGGACTTGGTGCAAACCTTACTCTAACTTTTTTATCAGACATAGTTTGGCAAAGATAGGTTTATAGTCCGAAAGACGGAAAGTCCGGAAGTCGGAAAGATAGAAAGTGGTTTTGGGTTGACAGAGGGGGGTGAGTCCGGAAGTCGGAAAGTCCGGAAGTCCGAAAGATAGAAGATGGTTTTGGGTTGATAGAGGGGGGGAGTCCGAAAGACGGAAAAGTCAGTAAAGTCCGAAAGATAGAAGGAGGTTTTGGGTTGATAGAGAGGCCAGAGATTAGGGATTAGCCAGGAATGATTTTCCATCAATCGGGATTAATGCAATTCCAAATTAATCCCTAACTTGCTCCAAATCTAAACGCTTATGGGATCAGCCGCTATACAGGGGCCGCTTTGGGGAAAACAGCCAAAAGACTGGGCCACTATACAGGAGCAAACCGGCAATGCGGGTTATGCTTATGCACTAAATTCATTAAACCTTAACCCGGCAGATAAGCTGCTTGATGTTGGCTGCGGATCGGGCCTTTTCAGCGGCATTGCAAGCGCCACAGGGGCCTATGTAACTGGCATAGATGCCAGCGAAGCCCTGATTGAGCAGGCCTGGCTACGTAACACCACGGCCCATTTCAGCACCGGTGAAATGGAAGAGCTCCCCTTTGCCGATAATACCTTTGATGTGGTTTGCGGCTTTAACTCCTTTCAATATGCAGCCAGTACCGGCAATGCATTTGCCGAAGCCCGCCGCGTGCTAAAGCCCGGTGGTAAAATAGTTGTGATGATTTGGGGAAATAAAGAAGACTGCGAAGCGGCAAGCAACCTGGCGGCTATAGGCAGCCTGCTGCCACCGCCACCGCCCGGCGCTCCCGGGCCATTTGCCCTTACCGAGAACCATCTACTCGAAAAAATATTGGGCGAAGGCGGGTTTAAAATAATTAACCAGAAAGATATTGATACGGTTTGGGACTACCCGGATACCGACATCGCTTTGAAAGGCCTGTGTTCGTCCGGTCCAGCTGCCCGTGCTATAGAGAACAGCGGACAGCAAAAGGTGCAGGATGTGGTTTTGCAATCAATGCAGCCCTATATTCAAAGTAACGGGCACGTGGTTTATAAAAACAAATTCAGGGTAGTTATTGCGGAGAAGTAAGATGCCTGTAACGATTTATTTAAAAGGGAACAGCCTGAGCTGATCGGTGGGTTTTTCTTCTTTCTGCTTCACGGGAACCTCTCCAAAATTTGAGAGGGAGATGCCCAGCAGCCTGATCCGCTTATCCTCCGGCTCAGTTGCGGCAAGCAGCTTTTTTGCTGTTAAGCATATGGTTTCGAGGTCGTTTAAACCTGCGGGGAACGATTGGTTGCGGGTGATCTGTTTAAAATCGTGGTATTTTATTTTGAGGGTGATGGTGCGGCCTTTTAACTGGTAATGCTGCAAGCGGTTGCATACGGTGACGGCAATTTTGTCAAGCTCGGCTTCCATTTCTTCAATGGTGGTAAGGTCGTAAGCAAAGGTATCTTCAGCGGCTAATGATTTTGTTTCGCGATGGGGTTGTACCTCGCGGTTATCAATGCCGCGCACTATGTTAAAATAAAACCTGCCAACTTTGCCAAAGTGTTTGGAAAGCTCTGCCTCGGTAAGTTTTTTAAGATCATCGCCGGTGTGCAGGCCCATGTTCTTCATTTTTTGTGCGGTAACCTTGCCTACGCCAAAAAACTTTTCGACAGGCAGTTTTTCCATAAAGCTTTCAATTGCCGATGGGCCTATAAACTTCAAACCATCGGGCTTATTAATATCCGACGCTATTTTGGCCACAAATTTATTGATAGATACCCCGGCAGACGCCGTTAGCTGCAACTCATCTTTTATGGCCTGTTTTATTTGCTGCGCTATCTCAATGGCCGAACCGATGTTCAGCTTATCGCTGGTTACATCAAGGTAAGCTTCATCCAGCGAAAGGGGTTCGATCAGATCGGTATAGCGGCTGAAGATCTCGCGGATCTGTTGCGAAACCTCTTTATAGGCGGCAAACCGGGGCCTTACAAACAACGCATGCGGACAAAGCTGCAACGCTTGTTTTGATGACATGGCCGAGCGGATCCCGAACTTACGGGCCTCGTAACTGGCCGTAGCAACCACACCGCCCCTGCCTTCGGGCGGGCCGCCTACAACAAGGGGCTTGCCACGGTATTCAGGATTGTCGCGCTGCTCAACAGATGCGTAAAATGCGTCCATATCAATATGGATGATCTTACGGTGATTTTGAGCAGAGGCGTTTTCCATTTGTGTTACAAGCTTTACAAATATAATGGCAAGGAAGGGATAATTTTTAATGAATGGTAGTGAGTTTACTCCCCCGACGACGCTTCGCTGGTCGACCTCTCTTCGTCTGCGACGGAAAGAGGTGGGGGAAAGAAAAAACAAAAAGATTCTTTAGCCCTCTTTACGCGCAGCGAAGAGAGGGCAGGTCCAGCGAAGCGATGACCGGGTGAGTAAAATCTGCTCGCGATATTAACGCCAATGCATTCACGCTGACCTGCGTTAGCGATAGTAGCGGATACCGGCCCTTCGCGCCTAAGGCCTGCAGGCGTATGAGCGGATAGCGCGGGCCCCGGTTCTATCACCGGGGTAACGCCATTGTTGAAAAAGTTGGCAGTTTGGAGCGGGCAGTTGGCTGTAAAGTATTGTCTGTCCCCGCGTTTGTAACAATTGTAATAGGGCGTATGCGATATGCCGCCACAGTTGTTGGATCAAAAAAATCTATCTACATTAGATTCTCCAATTATAAACCATTTACTATCCTAACTATGACAACGATCAAAAAACGATTTGCTAAAGGCTTATTTGTAAGCTTTTCCCTGTTATTTTTATTGGCATTTACCAATGCAAACGCGCAGAATAACGACGGCTGGCGACAGCTTTTTAACGGTAAAGACCTTAACGGCTGGAAACAGGTGGGCAAGGGCAGCAGGTATGTTAAGGATGGCTTAACCGGCAGCCATGGCGGCATGGGTTTACTGTACTGGACCAAAGAAAAATTCAGCAATTGCACTATCCGGGTTGTTTATAAAATGCAAAAGTTTAACAGCAATTCGGGCGTGTTTATTCGCATTCCGCTGGAACCGCGCGAGGAATGGATGCCTGTGTTTTATGGCTACGAGGTACAGATAGATAATCACCCGGAAACCTCAAAGGAGGATGATTACCATGTAACCGGCACTTTATACTCGCTGACCAAACCATTGGCTAAGCCCGGCAAGCCCGGTCCGGAATGGAACACGATGGATATTACGCTTGATGGCCCGCGCACCATTGTTACGGTGAACGGCCAAAAGGTTACCGACTATACCGAAGGCCAGCCAACCCCAAAACGTAAATTTGATTTTGAGCCATATAGGGGCTTAAGGCCAAATGAAGGATATATAGGGTTGCAAAACCATGGGAATGATGATATAGTTTTCTTTAAGGAAGTTTCTGTTAAACCGTTAAAAAAATAAACAGCCATGGAAGAAAATAAAAAAAACGCTGCCAAAAGCGGCATAACCCGTGGCGACTTTATTAAAAAAGCGGCCATTGCTACCGCCGGGTTTTATATTGTGCCCCGCTATGTGTTGGGCGGCAGGGGCTATACCGCGCCAAGCGATAAGCTGTACATTGCGGCCGTTGGCTGCGGCGGCGAGGCCGAGAATGATATTCACCATTTTGCTACTGCGCCAAAGAAGAATGCCGAAATGGCTTTTTTGTGCGATGTGGACGACCGCATGGCAGCACCACGCCGCAAGGAATTCCCCAAAGCAAAGTTTTACCACGACTGGCGCGAAATGTTTGAGAAAGAAAGCAAAAACTTTGACGCCGTTACGGTTGCCATCCCCGATCATAACCATGCGCTGGTGGGGTTGAGCGCCATGCGGCTGAAGAAACATTTATACCTGCAAAAGCCGCTTACCCATGATATTTACGAGGCCCGGATATTAACCGAAGCCAGCAAAAAATACCAGGTGGTTACCCAAATGGGCGACCAGGGCGCCAGCTGCGACGGCATGCGCACCCTGCGCGAATGGTTTGAAGCCGGCCTGATTGGCGATATTGAGAAAGTATATTGCTGGACCGACCGCCCTGTTTGGCCGCAAGGGATCTCGTGGCCTAAGACGAGTCCGCCGGTGCCTAAGGAGCTGAAGTGGGACCTGTGGCTGGGCACGGCCAGGGAAACTAATTATATTGATAACCTGGTGCCTTTTAACTGGCGTGGCTGGTGGGAGTTTGGCACCGGCGCACTGGGCGATATGGGCTGCCATATAATGGGGCCGCCGTTCAAATTGCTGGGGCTGGGTTACCCCACCGAGGTATCGGGCAGTGCAAGCACGGTGTACCAGGGGATTTTTAAGGAAGGCATTTACCCTGAAAGTGGCCCTGTATCAAGCTCTATTAAGTTTAACTTTACCCAAAAGAACGGCAAACCGCTTGACCTTTACTGGATGGATGGCGGTATAACTCCCGAACGCCTTGCTGAATTGGACCCGGATGTAAATATGAACGCAGCCCTGGGCGATATCTCGTCTGAAAATGATTTTGAGGGTTGTACGCTGTTTATTGGCACCAAGGGTAAGGCTAGCTGCGGCTGGGGCGGCAGTCACCCGCGGTTGTTGCCGCTGGCGTTGAACAAGGATGTGCATGTGCCCGAAAAGTATCCGCGGATACAGGGTGGCATGGATGGCCATTGGTGGCAATGGGTTGATGCAAGTATTGCTGGCTATGGTAAAATGGAGGTCGACTCGCCGTTTGTGGGGTATGCCGGGCCGCTTACCGAAACGGTGCTGATGGGCAACCTGCTGCTGCGCACCTTTAACCTCCGCGAAAAAATAAAACGCACCGATCCGGTTTATGGCAATATGGAAGGCTACAAATTCAGCGGCCGCTATACCAGTCTTAAATGGGATGGTGAAAATATGAAGATCACCAATTTTGATGCTGCTAACCAGTATATTAAACGCGAGTATAGGAAGGGTTGGGGAGAATTGGTTTTGTGAGGAGGATACATAGTTGATGGTTCATAGTTCATAGCCGGAAAGGTGGTCAGTTGGCCGTTTTGAGTAGGCAGTTGGCAGTGAGGAATGCAAAAAAGGGGTGTCATGCTGAGGCTCTCGAAGCATGAGCGCGGGGCTTGGGGATGCTGTGGGTATGAGTAAAGCCTGCTGGTTGCTTCGAAGCTATATTCCCTCTTAGAACTTAAGCATCTTCCCGCTCATAGCCGCGGAGGCTTAGTCCTTTTTTGTCTTGATACAAAAAAGGACCAAAAAAAATCAAGACAGAAAAAAGCTTCCGCGCTGCAGGCCAGACTCCCAGGCCCGCTTTTCTGTCGTGCCCTTGCCCGCTTTTGTTTTTGGATCGGATTGGGCTTCATTCTTTATTCAGGCACCTGCTTTTTTGGAGGATGTCTGCTGACAAGTAGGAGAAATTTTAGGTAACCAACAACTTTCCCAAAAGTATCCGCCCTGCGCGATTCTTCCTACTGCCACTTCCTTTCTTTCCATGGACCATCGACTATTGACCATCGACATTCTCCTCAACTATGAACCCCCAAAAGCACCAGCCACTGGTAACCATCAACTTTTTCAATTTCCTCCAATTGCTCATTTGCTATTTTAACGGTAAGGGGGATCTCGTTGGTTTTATCAAACGGACTTGTTCTTAACCGGGCATCGTATATGCCGTTGTACATTTTTATGTGAGGGTCATCTTTCAGGCGGTAGGTTGGGTATTGGCCTACCACCGCTGCAGCCTCGTCAAATTGGCCGGCCTTGAAGTTGCGGGTTACATCGCTCTTGTCTATTACCACCCTGAAGGAGTCTTTCAGTGTCCGCAGCTTAATATTTCTTAGCGCGCATTCATACTCAATAGTTGAGGTTGAGCCCGTTTCGCCAATGCCAAAGTATTGGTTTTCGCCTATCCAGAGTTCCTTTAGGGTTATCGTGCTGTCTTTAGCTAATTCATTAAAAACACCTTCGGCGCCCGCACTCAGGTCGTCGCTGCCAATGTCGAGCACCAGTATGTTATTGATCCCTAAATGTTTAAAAAGCTCGATCCTGGCAGGCAGATCGAAATAGTCTTTATAAAGCTTGCCATAGGTAAAGATTGCCGGGTTTGGATAAACAATAATTATATATGGGTTTAAGCCTTTGGTTTTACTGTAGGTGAGCAGCTTTTTAAATATGGCCCTGTGGCGGGGTAAAAGCGGGTCCCAGGTGCCCAGGATGGCTATGGCGTTATTGTTGATGTTTTTGTGGAAGATCATTGTTTAAAGCTTGGCTTGCACCGTGTGGGGCGATGGTGTTAAGGTAAGAAATTTAGATGGGAGTTGGTATGGGGGAGTTCATGGTTGATGGTTCATAGATGATGGTTCATAGTTCATAGCCGGAAGGGTCGATGGTCCATAGAAGGAGGGGGATTATGCCATTGTTGTTACCTGGGGGGCGGAAGAATCAAAACAGGTTAAATTAGCCTTTTTGTCATCCTGAACGCAGTGAAGGATCTTATCTAACTGATAAGTCGTCGCTATACTTGTCCTGCGTTCCTATCCCGCGTAGAAGATCCTTCGTCCGCGCTCCAGGATGACAAATTAATAGCCTCCAGACACCTGTGGTGATAACACCAACAAGATCTCCAAATAAATATTACAGATTATTCTTGATTGTTAAATAATTTTCTGTATATTTGTATTGAACATAAGCCTCCAGCTATTTCAAGCTTCAAAAGCGTCCGTTCGTCCGCTGACCCCTTAGTCCCCGGACAAACGAACACCCTAAAATCATAGCACTCAGGTCTTCTTATTAAATAGAAGATCAGGCCCTTTATAAAAAGGGTTATAGGAGGAGTATTATCTAAAAAACTCATTTTTTTTCCAGTAAAAAAGCAGCCGCATACCCTATCAACTGGAAATAACCAGCCTGCAACAAATAATAAAATTATATGAACACCAACAATGAAAGCTCAAAAAGCACTTACTACACCAAGCCTGACCAGATGGATTCCTTCCTGGAAAAAGTTATCCCCCAACCTGAACCATCTACCGATTTGCTCACCACCCATTCTGCTGGGCATTGGTTAAAGTCGGCAAGCAAAAAGGCTATTCCCAAAATGTTATTCGGTAAGTTTTGGTACGAGGGCGAGATCTGTATTTTATTTGCCGATAGCAACCTGGGCAAATCCATACTGGGGGTGCAGATAGCCAATTGTATAAATACCGGTAAAGCAATGGAGCCGTTCCAGCTGGAAAGCGAAGTACAGCCAACCCTGTATTGCGATTTTGAATTAACCGAAAAACAGTTTGAGGCCCGGTACTCTGATAATTACGAGAATCATTACCCTTTTAAAAGTGATTTTTACCGGTCGGAGTTAAACCCCGATTCGGTGATCCCCGAAGGGTTTAAAGATTTTGACGAATACCTTATTGCAGCGCTTGAGCGCACCATTGTGCAAAATAAGGCCAGGGTTGTTATAGTTGATAACCTTACCTACCTGCGTAATGAAACCGAGCAGGCTAAAGATGCCCTGCCGTTAATGAAGCAGTTAAAAAAGCTTAAAAACAAGTACAATCTGTCGTTACTGGTGCTGGCTCACACGCCTAAACGCGATTTAACCCAGCAAATAACGCTTAACGATTTACAAGGCAGTAAAATGCTGATGAACTTTTGCGACAGCGCCTTTACCATAGGCGAAAGCAGCGCCGAAAAAGACATGCGCTATTTAAAACAGATAAAGCAGCGCAACACCAACCAGGTATACGGTTACACCAATATTTGCCTGTGCCGCATAACCAAGCCTTTTAACTTTTTGCAATATGAATTTGCAGGCTACGGCAACGAGTTTGACCATATTAAAAAGCCGGGCGACCGCCTTAACAGCGATGATATGGAAAAGGCAGTTAAGCTAAGGCTTGAAGGGTTAAGCTTACGCGATATTGCCAAACAAATGGGCATAGGTTACCAGAAGGTTGACAGGCTGATAAAAGCTGCCGAAAAACGAAATGCCTGAATCCGTCCGTCCGTTCGGGAACCCACAGGTAAGAGAACGGACGGACGGGGTAGGAAAGTCATTGGTCATTGTGTCATTAGTCATTGCCTTGCAGACGATGACCTGAAATGACCCAATGACAGCACCGCGAAATGACCAATGACCAATGACTAATGACACAATGACCAATGACCACCCCACACCGCTACACCCTCGAACCCTATCGCGGTAGCAAAACCCGCTACCATTGCCCTGAATGTAACCAGCGCTCGCGCACGTTTACCCGTTATATTGATACCCAAACAGGCGATCACCTTGCCGACCACGTTGGCAAATGCGACCGCCTTGACCAATGCGGCTATCACTACAAGCCCCGCGACTTTTTTAAAGCCAACCCCGGCGCTTATAAACCATCAAACAACAACTCTTTTAATATGCTGCCAACAACTAAATACTTTGATACCATCCCGCCATCAATTGTTGAAGGCACCATGCGCGGGTACGATAAAAACGTTTTCACCATGTTTTTGGCCGAAATGTTTGGCGCTGAACAAGCCATCGCCTTAATAGAAAAATACAAGATAGGCTGCGCAAAACACTGGCCCGGCGCAACCGTATTTTGGCAGATTGATGCAAACGATAAAGTACGCACCGGCAAGGTAATGTTGTATGGCGGTAAAGATTGCCGCCGTATAAAACAACCCTTTAACCATATTGCATGGGTGCACCGGCTGTTGCGGGCAAAGCCAGACAAGGGCCAGCTCTCCGCAGTAAAGTTAGATTACCTGCCCCAGGCTTCCGATTATCAGCTAAAGCAATGCTTATTTGGCGAGCACCTACTCTCCCTTGAGCCTTTTAAAACGGTGGCTATTACCGAAAGCGAGAAAACCGCCATTATAGCCAGCGTTTACTACCCTAATTACATTTGGCTGGCAGCCGGCAGTTTAGAAGGCTTAAGTGTTGACAAATGCCAGGTGTTAAAAGACCGCACCGTGCGCCTGTATCCCGACATTAACGGCTATGCCAAATGGCATAGCAAAGCCCGCGAACTTAACGCCCGCATCCCCTCGGCAACTTTTGTGGTTGATGAACGCCTGCTGCACAACGCAAGCGACCAGGATCGCTTGAGCGGAATAGACATTGCCGATAAATGGATTGATGAAAAGCTGTTAGAATGGGAGCTGGAAAAGGAATTAGAACGCAGCAAGGGCAAGTAATCAATTTAATAATCAATAACCTTAACAGCCAACAAATGACAACCTATCACAACTGGTTTAACAACACCAGTAGCGCCAATAAATCAGCTAAAAAATTTGAACCGAAAAATAAATTACCCGACAACCTGCTTATAACCGATGAGTTTGCAGCCGCATTTCAGCAAATGGAGTATACTGATGATTGCGTCTATATTACCGGTAAGGCGGGCACAGGCAAATCAACCCTGCTAAAGTTTTTCAGGCAAAATACCAGCAAAAATGTAGTGGTGCTGGCACCTACAGGCATAGCCGCTTTAAATGCTGAAGGCGCTACCATCCATTCATTCTTCAGGTTTGCGCCGCAGCTTTCAAAAAAAGAAACCATTGTTAAAGACCACAGCAGGCACCAGCTTTTCAGGCAGCTGGACATGATTATTATTGACGAAATATCAATGGTGCGGGCCGATGTGCTGGATTGTATTGATTATGCCTTAAAGATAAACCGCAATGATTACAGTCCGTTTGGTGGTGTGCAGATGGTGTTTTTGGGCGATGTGTACCAGCTTGCGCCCGTAGTTGCAGGTAAAGAAACCGCTGCTTACCTCGACAGGCGCTTTGGCGGTCCGTATTTTTTTAACGCCACCGTTTTAGCCGGGGTGAACCTTGAATATATTGAGCTGCAAACCATATTCAGGCAAAAGGATGCCGCGTTTAAAGATCTGCTGAACAGCATCCGCGCAAATAACATTACCAACGGGCAATTGCAGCAACTAAACAAACAATACCTGCCCGGTTATACCCCCGCTGCCACCGATGTAAGCCTCACCCTTACAACTACCAATCAAATTGCTGATGATGCCAACAAAAGCAGGATGCAAAGCCTGCAAGCCCCGGAATTTACCTACCCGGCTATTATAAAAGGCAAATTTGAACCCTCGGCATACCCCGCCGACCCAAACCTTGTTTTAAAAGAAGGCGCACAGGTAATAATGCTAAAAAACGACAGCCTGAAACGCTGGGTAAACGGCAGCATTGGCATT
Organism: Mucilaginibacter sp. OK098; assembly: GCF_900142915.1. Classification (GTDB taxonomy): domain Bacteria; phylum Bacteroidota; class Bacteroidia; order Sphingobacteriales; family Sphingobacteriaceae; genus Mucilaginibacter. Next base: position 51,952 of record NZ_FRCM01000009.1, on the reverse strand, counting down.
GTTGAAAGCCTTAGCGATAACAGCGTAACCGTTAAATTAAACGATATAAGCTACACCATTGACCGGGCCGAATGGGAAGTGATAGCGTACCAATACAATACCAGGAGCAAGAAAATTGAGGCTGTGGTAACCGGTTCGTTTAAGCAATACCCCCTAAAACCGGCGTGGGCAATAACCATACACAAAAGCCAGGGCCAAACGTATGATAAGGTAATAATTGACTTAGGCACCGGCGCATTTGCCCACGGCCAAACCTATGTGGCACTAAGCAGGTGTACCTCCTTAGAGGGCATTGTGTTAAAAAAACAGATCCGCCACCAGGATATTATTGTTGACCCAAAAGTGGCACAGTTTATAAAACAGCGCACATCCTGGTAAAGCGTCCGGGGTGTTCTTTTGGGGATGGGGAGGAGAACGGACGGACGGTTTGGGAAGGGGGAGGTTAAAGGCGAAAGGTAGAAGAACTTTACCATCTCGTCATTGCGAGGAACAGCCTGTCCCGGATTTATTCGGGAAAGCAAACGCTGAGCTGTGCAGATCAATGGAGGTAGACGCTATTGTTGCTGCAGGGCAGCAATGCAGGTGCTTCTTAAAGGCATTTTACTACTGAGCATGCGGACCACAAGGGTGGACCCTTGCGGTAGCGGAGAGGAGGTTAAAGGCGAAAGGTAGAAGAGCTTTACCATCTCGTCAATTGCGAGGAACAAAGCAAACTCTGAGCTATGCAGATCAATGGAGTAAGATGCTATTAGTGCGGCAAGGGCAGCAATGCAGGTGCTTCTTAAAGGCATTTTACTGCTGGGCATGTGGACCACAAGGGTGGACTGTTGTGGTAGCGGGGGGCTTAATTCGATTTTATAATATTGTCTTCTTGTAGTTTTTTTAGAGCCGATAATATCCTTTTTACTATTAATTCATATTTAGACCAATCATATTCTACAATTTTTGATTTATCCCTAAACTCCATCAAAGAAATTATTGCTGTTTCGCTTTCCTTGAATGTGTCGACATAATGAGCGAAGATATTACGCTCATTATTCAATAATCGTAGTTCTTCTATAAATTTACTACTCGGCCAAGTATTGTTTTTAGTTTTTATAAAATCAGGCGTTTTTCTATCCAATATCGTTTTTAGCGCAGTTCTCTTAGCCTCAAATGTTAGCCTATTCAAAATAATATTCATTAAATCATATTTTTTGTCTGAATCTATAAAATATGAAGCTATATAAACATCTATAGTTGTTTCTAAGGCAGCGAACTGCGCTAATAAAAAACCTCGATAATAATGTTTCTCTTTATGAGTTGGCATTTCCATTGTGATTTAAATTTAGTCCTCTAATCTAATTAATTGTTTTCAAATAGATTTGTCCCCCGCTCCCGCAAGGGTCCTCCCTTGTGGTCCGCGTTCAGGTAGCCATAATGCTATGTTGAATAAAGCTTATGGTAACATCTGTCCGCCGCCACCCCATTCCCCTGACCAAACAAACACCTGTTCAGCACAACAATCATCCCATCAAAATTTTTCAATACATTTATCCCCTAACCCACCCACTTCAACAAACAACAACCCCATGGATGAACTCATAATCTCCAATTTCGATACCGCCTATTACAACAGGGCGATAGGTGGTGCCGTTGTATTTGTTGTGCTCACCGGGAGAATGCTGTATGCTTGCCTGTTGGGTAACCCGGCACCCCCCATGGCTGCTTATATAATTACGCTGCTTTTATGTGGCGTGCTTTGGGTTTATTATTATTTCTTTTCAAGATCATGGAAAAGGATCACGGTAACCGCCACCGAAATAATTGTGTACGATGTTGTTTTTAAAAAGCAGGTAATTATTCCTTATGCGGAGATCACCCGGATGGGCACTTACAGAACGCGAAAAGGTTTTTCTCAAAACTTTGCTATTGAGTTTAAGGATGATCAGTCGGTAGCCTTTAATGAAGCCTGGTATGATAATTACAACAAGCTAACCATGGCTATTTACAACCACAAATACGGCCCGGGCCATGCCCGCGAAAGGTATTTGGAACGGAGGGGGGACAAGACATAGCACACCACCGTGATTGATGCTAAGAGGACGTAAATAAAAAAATATTGAGTTAGTTTTTATCTTCATTTCTCAAGCACTACTGAAAATAATAATTATTAGGTTTGGGATGCGTACAATAAGCAATCATTAAATAATTCCGGTTGAATGAATTTAGAGCGTTATCCTTATTTAGTAAAAAATAATTTTCATGATTACGAGTTTTATAGCGAAGGGCCGAACGGTCGCATAAAAAAGGCGGTACGATTTACCAAAATCAATGATGAGGAGCCTATATTCTATAACCTGGGATTTGGTGACGTTTCAGAAAAAACGGATGCTATTGACGATAGTATAGTAAGCAACAATAATGATAGGGATATAGTGCTGGCAACAGTAGCTAAAACTGTTATTGATTTTACGAATATTCATGGTAATCACTATGTTTTTGCAACCGGAAGTACACCTGCGAGAACCCGGCTTAATCAAATAAGCATCTCCGGATTATTCAATGAAATAAGCATAGATTTTGAAGTATTGGGTTTTAAGGATGGGAATTGGCAGCCATTTAAAAAGAACGCAAATTATGAAGCGTTTTTGGTAAAAAGGAAATAAAGCAATATATTTGAATATAGGAATAAGGAAAGGAGTTGTTATGCCCGCAGTTAAGAAATCAGAAAAAGAAAATAGTTTTTACGATAATGCCATTATAAGTGATAAAGTTAAGGATCGCAGTAATGATCCTTACTTCGTAAAAAAAGCGGAAGAGGCTAAAGCGTTTTTGCACAAGCATCCGCTACCAGAGCACTTGAAAAAATAGGAATTGATGAAAAGAATAAAATAAAGGCCGGAAGAAATTCCGGCCTTTATTTTTAGCCATCCAAAAGTGTCAACCCACACCCGGCGCTCGCTGCTGCAAGGGTCCGCCCTTGTGGTCCACATGTTATGGTAACCGCGTACAATTTTGATTTTGAAAAGGATCAAATCACACCGTCCGCCTGTCCGCCACCACTCCATCCCCCAAACGGACGAACACTTGCAGGCTCAACCTAAAGCCGGGATTTTACGCTAACAAACCCCCAATTCAAATCACCCTAAATTAAATTCCCGAAAACCCTATTTTTGCGTTTTAAATATTTTAAGTGGGAAAAGATAAATTAAGGCGTTTTGCAGAGATCGATACTTTCAGCAACGTTTTACAGTTAGATGCCGGCAAGCCTTTTAAAGGGCAATGGAACACCGGTTTTTTTAAAAACAGCAACCCGGTTGTGCTCGAGCTGGCCTGTGGTAAAGGCGAATACACGGTTAACCTGGCTACCCTGTTCCCCGGTAAAAACTTTATCGGGATTGATTATAAAGGGAACCGCATCTGGCGTGGCGCCAAAACCGCGCTGGAAGATGGGGTTGGCAATGTTGGCTTTTTACGCATCCAGATTGAAACGCTGATAGAATATTTTGCCCCCGGCGAGGTCGACGAGATCTGGGTCACCTTCCCCGATCCGCAACCGCAGCTGAGCCGGGAGAAGAAACGACTTACCTCAACCCGCTTTTTGGATATGTACCGCGTAATATTAAAACCCGGCGGCTTTGTAAACCTCAAAACCGATAACGACGACCTGCATGCCTACACCGTCGAAAAAATTGCCGACACAGCCCTAAACCTGCATGTAAGAACCGAAGATCTTTATCATTCAGAACATGCCAATGAGGTGCTCAGCATCAAAACCTATTACGAGAAAAAATATTTGAAGCATAATAAAAACATTAACTACCTGAAGTTTTCTTTTTAGTGGCGGTGGGTGATTGCATGGGAGGGGCTGTTCCGCTGTGCATTGGCGTGAATATCGCGCGCAGAATCTACTCCCCCGGTCATTGCTTCGCTCGACCTGCCCTCTCTTCCGCAAGCGGGAAAGAGGGCTAAAAAAAACTTTCATTTTTTCTTTTCCTCACCTCTTTCCGTCGCAGACGAAGAGAGGTCGACCAGCCGCTGGCTAGCGGAGTCGTCGGGTGAGTCAACTCTGCGCCAAGCTTCTTCCACAAGCAGTAAAGAGAGCTAAAAATCTTAATTGATTACCGATGGGGTAACCAGGGCCGGGAGTGCGTAGGTGCGCTGGTTGCGCATATATCGGCGGAAGTTGGCTCTTATCATGGCAACAAATTCATATTCGCTGGCGGTTTGCGTGGTGTAATAGCCGGGGCGGTACCTGAGCATAAATGAGGCTAGTTTTTCGCCCTTTAGCCCGGTAATGTTGCCTACATAGGTGGGGTTAAAGCGGAAATCTATGCTGTTTTGCTCAAAGTCGCGCTGTATGGTTTCGCGCAGATGTGCGGCATTCCGGCCTTCCCTGCTAAAAGCATTCCACAGGGCATCAATGCTTAAACCGGCCCCGCCGCTTGATGGACTGGTTAAAAAATCGCTATAGGCCAATGAGCCGTATGCCTTACTAAAATCGCGCTGGCTTGCACGGAGCCGCATCAACGGACTAAGCACCGTATCATGCACCGTAACCAGGTTTAGCTGGATAGCCAGGCGCTCCAGGTAAATGGCAAGGGGGGCATTGCTAATAATTTTGATGGTATCGGGGTGATATTCGGCTTTCGTGAAAACAAGCTGATCACCGGGTTTGGCAGCTATAGCAAATTCGCCTTTTAAATTGTTATAGGCCGAAATTCCGGTAGTGATATTATGGATGCTTACGGTTGCTACACGGTCTTTGCTTTCTTTTTCAAACACAATACCGTCAACTGTTTTATCCTGCGAAAAACACTTAACCGTTAGAAACAAAAAACATAATACCAAACCCCACTTCATTGCAGCACTAAAACTACGGCTTTCGCTTAATCATAAGCGTACTATTTAACAAAAATTAACAACATCACCGGGTAACTACAATTTTCTGGCCAATTTTAATATTATTATCGCCAATATTGTTTAGCGCCTTCAGGCTGTCAACAGCTATTCCAAAACGTTTGGATATGTTATATAGTGTGTCGCCCTGCTTAATGGTGTACGTTTTATCAACAGGCGGGCTTTGAATAGAGTCTTTTGCGGCTTTGTCTTCTTTTTTGTCAATCTGCGTAAATACGCGGTCAACCCGTTTTATTTTGGCAACCTCGGTTCCTTCGGGGCTGTCGTACTGGTTAAGGTTATATTTCTGGATGATGCCTATCAGCAGCTGCGGATACTTCGGGTTGGTGGCATAGCCGGCTTTTTTTAGTCCGTAAGCCCAGCCCTGGTAGTCGTTTTTATCCAGCTCGAACAAATGGGCATAGTTTTTCTTTTGCAAAAATATGGAGTGATCACGGAACGAGTCTTCCGGCTTATCATATACCCTGAAGCTGTCGTTAGCGTTATCATCATCCTTATAGTAAACCTTTCCCTGCCATGAACTCCCGCTTTTTATGCCGAAGTGGTTATTGGCTATGCGGGCCAGGCTGCCATTGCCGCTGCCTGACTCAAACAGGCCCTGCGCCAGCGTTATACTTGCCGGGATGCCGTACAAATTCATCTCCTGGACAGCGATGGCCTTATACTTGTCAATATATTGCAAAGAAGTAAGCGGGGTATAGTTGGCAAGGCTTGCGCTATTGGTTTTTTGAACGCTTTTGTTGTTCTTGCGGGCCAGCCTGTCTGATACTGTTCCCTTACGGGCAGAGCAGGCGGTAACAAAAACCATCCCCATAAATAAATATACGAATTTTCTCATTTCAATAACAAATCAATATCACCGGCCAGGTGTGTCCCGGCCAGAATTATGACTTATAACGTAGGTTTTGAGCTGTAAGTTTCGTTTAGGGGATAGATTAACGCTCTTTTTTTAATTATTTTGCGCCATTTGATCCTGATTTGCAGTGTTTTCCTTCTCTGCCGGGTTCTCGTCGAAGTTATAAAGCTGATATTTTTTTATCAACCCCAACACCTGCGCCGACCATTTGTGGCTGCTGGCATAACCATGTTTCTGGATACCGTGCGCCCAACCTGTATAATCAAAATGGGTAAATTTATCCGCAAGGCCGCTAAATTCGCTGCGTTCGGTCATAATGCGGGCAAAATCCTGGAAGGAGTCATATACCGATTCATACCGTTTATATTTTGAATGCACTTTTTTGTTGTGCTTGTAAAAAACAGCGCCGCCGCCGCCCTTTACACCAAACTGATTGTTTAAATTTTGTGCCAGGGTGCTGTTTCCGCAACCCGACTCGTGCATTGCCACGCCTAACACTATACTTGCGGGAACTCCGGTTTGATGCATTATTTTAATGGCATCGTCCTTAAATTGTTCAATATATGATTTGGCGGTGTTTTTTTGTGCTGAGGCCAAAAGGGTTGAGGCCAGCAATAATGTAACCAGTACGAGTTTCTTCATAATTTATTTTTTTCTGATGATCAGTAATCCATCACGCACGGGCAGAATCATTTTTTCTACGCGGCTGTCTGCGGAAACCTGGTCATTTAGCTTGCGGATGTTCTCAGTGTCGGCATCATTTTCTTCGCCATACACCTTTCCTTTCCACAAAACATTATCAATTATTATTAATCCTCCGGACCTTACTTTGTCAAATACAAGTTGAAAGTATGTATAATTATTCTTTTTATCAGCATCAATAAACACCAAATCCCAATTATCAACGTCTAAACCGGGAATTATTGCCGTAGCCTCGCCAAAATGCAGCTTTATTTTTTTGCCAACATTTGTTGAGTTAAAATGTGAATTCAACATTGGCTTCAGCTCGCGGTTCACTTCAATAGTGTGGATCAGGCCATCTTCCGTTAGTCCCTCGGCAAGGCAAATGGTGGCATAGCCGGTAAAAGTACCCACCTCCAAAATGCGTTTCGGCTGGATCATTTTGCTCAGAAAACTAAGCACCCGCCCCTGGTAATGGCCCGATAACATGTGCGGACGCAATACCTTCAGGTAGGTTTCCCTGTTGATGTTTTGCAGCGCTTCCGGCTCCGGCTCGCAATGCTCATCAAGGTATGTTTGGAGTGTGTGATCCAAAATTTCCATGGGGCAAAAGTAAGGAATTTTATTTTAATGGAAATTTGGGATGCCTGTTTGCTGTTTTTGAACCATGATTAAAAGATTCTCATGATACAAAGCGGCAAAAGCACTGACAGCCGCAAACACCCAACATACAAGCATCCCTCCATCCACTAATCAAGCAAATCATGGTTCAAAAAAAATCAGAACCTCCTCTTCTCCATAAAAGACTGCAATAATATTACCGCTGATATCGTATCCACCAATTCCTTATTCTGCCGGTGTTTTTTATTCATGCCGCTTTGCGCGATGGTTGCTGAAGCCATTTTGGAAGTAAAGCGCTCATCCAGCATTTCAATCGGAATTTCGGGGAAAGTCTTGTTGAGGAGGTTCACAAATCCTTTTACATGGATGGCCGACTGGGATGGTGTGTTATCCATCTGCTTGGGTTCGCCTACTATAAAGCGTTCCACCTGTTCTGTTTGGAAGTATTTTTTAAGATAATCTATAATATGGAGCGGATGGATGGTGTCCAGTCCGGTAGCGATGATCTGCATGGGGTCGGTTACCGCAATGCCGATGCGCTTGGTACCGTAATCAAAGGCCATAACTCTCATAGATGTGAGATATGGGGTGTGAGGTATGAGATTAAGAAGCGCATGGGAGCAAAGATAAGTTGAATTAGTAGGATATTCGCTTTTGGTAATAAGAAGCGATTTAAAACCAATCATCACATCATCTGATGTATAAGGATTGTTAATTTTCGTCAAAAAAACTGCTCCTTTTTCCCAGATCTCACATCTCATATCTCGGGTCTATTGTAAAATCTTACATCACCTATCTCACATCTCATATCTAATTCCTATTTTGCACCAATGCAGTTTAAGCAAATAGTTGGACAGGATGCTATAAAGCAACGGTTAATTACCTCGGTAAAAGAGAACCGGGTTAGTCACGCGCAGTTGTTTTTGGGGCCGGGCGGATCGGGGAGCTTGCCGTTGGCGGTTGCATATGCACAATATTTGTCGTGCGAAAACAAGCTGGAAGATGATTCCTGCGGCGAGTGTTCGTCATGCCGCAAGTACCAGAAACTGATGCACCCTGACCTGCATTTCTCTTATCCATTCTTCGCCAAGCATAAGGACGATACTGCGATATCTTTTATTGAACAATGGCGCGATGCATTTATAGCAAACCCATATTTAAGCCTCGATACCTGGCGCGGATACCTGGATGCCGAAAACAAACAGGCAAACATCAACATTGCCGAGTGCCACCAGATCATCAAAAAACTGAGCTTTAAGCCGTTTGAATCGCCTTATAAAATTTTAATCCTCTGGCTGCCTGAATATTTGGATAAAGAGGGCAATGCCCTGCTAAAAATTATTGAGGAACCACAGCCAAACACTTTGTTTTTGCTGGTGGCCCAAAACCAGGACCAGATCCTGAATACCATTTTGAGCCGTACGCAGCTAATAAAAATTCCGCCTTTAGGCTTTGATGAAATAAAAAATCATTTGATAAGCCAGCATAATCAAACGGTTGATGCCGCTACCGAAATTGCATACTTAAGCAATGGCAGCTTAACCGAAGCCCTGACCATGCTTGAATATGACAACAAGGGTTATCACGGGCAGTTTGTGCAATGGCTGCGCCTGTGTTTTGCCAATAAAGGGCTGGAGGTAATGAGCTTTGTTGACCAGGCATCGAAAATGGGGCGCGAAAACCAGAAGAACTTTTTACGTTACGGGATAAACTTTTTACGGGAATGCTGCCTGCTGCTATCCGGCGCTGGCAGCCTGGTGCATTTACCGGCACATGAGTTGGAAACGGCACAAAAAATGACCAATGTAATGAATGTGCCTATGGCGCAGGCAATTGTTACCGAGCTGGAAAAGGCGCATTATCATGTGGAAAGAAATGGGAACCCTAAAATTTTATTTTTAGATGTATCTTTACAAATTATAAAAATACTTAGCTTTAAAACGATCCCGCAGGGGACACATTATATACCGAATTAATTATGGGATGCGGAAGTTGTTCAACGGGGGGCGGATGCTCGCCGGCCGGCTGCAAAAGTAATGGCTCATGCCTTACTAATGGTTGCAGCAAATTAGATGTTTACGATTGGCTGTCGCATATGGACATGCCAACTAACTATAAGCCTTTTGGCATTATCGAAGTAAAATTTAAAGGTTCGAGGAAAGAGTTTTTTCTTAATGCCGATAACATTTATCTTGAAGCCGGCGAACTGGTGGTGGTTGAAGCCGCTACAGGTGGTTATGACGTGGGCCATGTTTCTGTAACCGGCGAGCTGGTTAGGATGCAAATGGTGAAGCGCCGGGTTAAAGAAGAAGATGTTGCAAAAAAGATCTATCGCAAAGCTACCGTTGCCGATGTGGATAAATGGAAAGCGGCCAAAGAGCTTGAATGGGAAACCATGCATAAATCGCGCACCCTTGCGCTGGAGCTTAACCTATCAATGAAGTTAAGTGATGTGGATTACCAGGGCGATAAAACCAAAGCCACCTTTTATTATACGGCCGAAGGCCGGGTTGATTTCAGGGAACTGATCAAAAAAATGGCTGAAACCTTCCGCATCCGTATTGAAATGCGGCAGATCGGGATGCGCCAGGAGGCAAGCAGACTTGGAGGCATCGGATCATGCGGGCGCGAGTTGTGCTGCTCAACCTGGCTTACTGATTTTAAAACGGTATCAACCTCCGCTGCGCGGTATCAAAACCTTTCGCTCAATACTTTGAAACTGGCAGGCCAGTGCGGCAAGCTTAAATGCTGCCTCAATTACGAGCTGGATACTTACATGGATGCCCTGAAATATATCCCTGATAATGTAAACGTGCTGCGTACCGAAAAAGGGGATGCGCGCCTGCAAAAAACGGATATATTTAAAAAGCTGATGTGGTTTAGCTATCCGCGGGAAGAATCGTGGATCCCATTGCCGCTTAGCCGTGTAAAGGAAATTCAGCAAATGAACAAAGACGGCGTTATTCCGGCAGACCTGGGTGAAGTGGTTGAAGTTGAAACCAAGCCGGTAAAAGTTTTAGATTATGAAAACGTGGTTGGCCAGGATAGTTTAACCCGCCTTGACGAGCGCAGAAACCAAAACAACAAAAAGAAAAATAAGAACCGGAATAAAAACCAACGCCCCGGCGGACAGGGTGAAGGAGGCGGTGCGCCCCGCCCGGATAACGCAGCTCAGGGCGCGGCACCCCAGGCAGCACGTACGCAAGAAGGAAGGCCTGAAGGTGGAAATCCTAACCGGAATAAAAACTTCCGTCCGAACAGAAACAATCAAAACCGCCCCGGCAATCCGGGTCCCGATGGTAACCGGGACAGGAACAAGGGAGATCAGCCAGGTAAAAAGGAATGAAAAAAAGGTTGAAGCTCTTTTATTTAATATTGTCAGCAAGCCTGTTATTGCTTGCCGGCTGCACCGATAAAAACGCAGTTATTGATCAGAACACGGAAGTGCCCGATCATAACTGGACCTACCTTAACCGGTTCAGGTTCCCGGTTAAAATTGATAATGAAAAACAGGCTTACACTGTTTATATGAACCTAAGGGTAACCGGTGATTATAAATATTCAAACCTGTTTGTGCTGATCTCGCAAACTGGGCCCGATAAAAAAACTGCCCCAAAGCGCTACGAAATGAAGCTGGCCAATAAGGATGGCGAATGGCTGGGTAAAGGATCAGGTAATTTATACAGCTACCAGGTTCCTTTCCTTATTGATTATAAATTTCCGGTAAAAGGTACCTATACCTTTGTTATTGAACAAAATATGCGCGATAACCCGTTGCGGGAGGTGAGCGATGTTGGAGTGAGGGTGGAGAAAGCAAACTAAGATTAGTAGGATTCAAAGATTATAGGATCCTGAAACGTGTTAATTAATCTTAGGCATCCTCAAATCCTAAAAATCTTAGTTTAAATTATTTACCTTAATTTTGCTAATATTTTTATCAAAATGAGTGTTTATATTTTAGTGGCGTCTATCGTTATTCTTTTAATTGCTGTTTTTTTATTTTTGAAGAAACCGGCTACTGCCGTTTCTGCGGAGGAGCTACTGCGTTTAAAAAATGAAAATCAATCGCTTAATATTGAGTTGGCCAAAGCGGAACAATATGCCATTGGGCTGATCTCCGAAAAAGACAGCATCACCAGCCTGCTTAAAGAAGAAAAGAACCGGTTACTGGATGAACTGATAGACGAGCGTTCGCAACTGGCGGCTGCCAATCAATCACTGGAGAGTGCGCGGGCTTATTATAAATCGCAGCAGGAAAAGATCCAGGAACAAAAAATTGAGGTTGACCAGATCCGCAAGGATTTCCAGCTGGAATTTCAAAATATAGCCAATAAACTGTTGGATGAAAAATCGCAGAAGTTTATTGAAACCAACCGCACCAATCTTGATATACTTTTAAATCCGCTTAAAGAAAATATAAAAGCCTTTGAAGAGAAGGTGGAAAAGGTTTATAACATGGAAGCTGCCGAGCGCAATACGCTTAAAGGTGTCATCACCCAGCTGATGGACCTGAATAAACTGATCAGCAGCGAGGCGCAAAATTTAACAAAAGCCCTAAAGGGCGATAATAAAAAGCAGGGAAATTGGGGCGAAGTGATCCTTGAAAAAGTGCTGGAGCGCTCGGGACTGGCTAAAGATAGGGAATACCGCCTGCAGGCCAGTATTGTTGGTTTGGATGGAATGCGGTTACAGCCGGATGCCATTATTGACCTGCCGGATGATAAACACCTGGTTATCGACTCCAAAGTTTCCCTGGTTGCTTATGAGCGCCTGGTAAATGCCGAAACCGAAGAGGAACGCAGGCTATATTCAAAGGGGCATGTGGAATCAATCCGTGCGCACGTAAATAATTTATCATCAAAAAACTACCACGATCTGTACCAGATCAATTCGCCGGATTTTGTTTTGCTTTTTGTGCCGATAGAATCCTCTTTCAGCTTTGCTGTACAGATAGATGCGGAGCTTTTTAGCGATGCCTGGGATAAGCGGGTGGTGATTGTAAGCCCGTCTACCTTACTGGCAACGTTGCGCACCATAGCCAGCATCTGGAAGCAGGAGCGCCAAAACCGCAACGTTCTTGAAATTGCCCGGTTAAGCGGGGTGATGTATGATAAGTTTGTTGGTTTTGTTGGGGATATGGAAGGCATTGGCAAAAACATAAAGCTGAGCCAGAATGCTTATGACAGCGCGTTTAATAAGCTGGTTGACGGGAATGGGAATTTGACAAAAACTGCCGAGAAAATTAAAAGTCTTGGGGCAAAGGCCAATAAGCAGATAGATCAGAAATATATAAATGATGGTGAGGACTTCCTGTCAACTGAGAAGGAAACCGTTTAAACTATTTGTGCCGTTTTAGACTGGGGCATGCTAAGGCAAATAAAGGTAATTTATTCCTACTTAGTTGCCGGCGTTATTTTTGTTTCATGAACAGATGTGATTTTTGCCTTCCCCGTCATTGTCATTGTTTTTATTTGCATTTGATAATTAAAATCCAGGCCATTGCTCATTGTTGTCGGGAAATTGTGTGCAATATCATAAACAAGTTTTCCGCCGCCTTTTCCAATACCTTTTCCTGTCATTTTAACGCCGTCCTTTTCCATATTCATATCAAAATTCATTGATTGATCCATGTCGAAAAAAGCGCTGTTGTTTTCTATTGATATAAGTTTGTACACAATTTTTATTGTCGACGCCATATTAAAACCTGCAACAGGAAGGTTGAATGGTACTTCCTGTGTAAAAGACTCGCCGGGACTTAGTGCCTTTTCCGGAAAACGTAATTGATTTATCAAGCTGCTTAACATTGATGAAATGACCGTTTTTATGCTTTCATTTAATGCTTTACCTGGTATCGAATCCAAAGTTATCTTTCCCTCGGTTGTATAAGTGCCGTATATTTTTACCCCGATAATCGGGTTTGCAGGACTTGATGTTTCGGTACCATTAACGGCTTTTGTCGACTTAATGTCTTTAAAAGTAAAAATTATTGGGAACTCGCTTGCTGCATTAACAGTCCCTGTCTGAACACTTGTCGTCATTTTTGTTGAAGTCGTCATTGTCACTGGCATCTTTGTGCCACTGGCTTTAATTTTTTCCATGTCCGCGGCATCACCGGTCATGTTCATTTCCATGGAAATATTTGTGTCATAGGAAAGAGCAGGCACATATTTAATCTTGAACAAAATACTTTGCTGCGCCTTAAGCTGACCGAATATTAAGAAAACAAGGATAAATAGAAGAGGTGGCTTCATTAATTATAAATTTCTTAAAGATAATTAATTCGTGCTATTTTGTATTGATATAAAATATGGCCGAAAAATTAAAGATAATACCCATTCACCTGTTGGAGGTATTCATCCAACAGGTGAACCGGGATCTTCAAGTCTCCTTTGATAATTTAAAGGATGCGGAGATCTCAACGGATACTTTTAGTTTTTATACGTCGATATCAGCAATTACATCGTCGCGGATTGAGGATGAGCAGATGGAGATTGACAGCTATGTGAAACATAAAATGCTGGGTATTGAATACTTGCCCGACCTGGTACAAAAACCCGATGATTTGTACCGGGCCTATCTGTTTGCCCAGCAAAATGAGTTAAAAGCATCAAATTTTTTTTCAATCCCATAAAATAATAGCTACTCATTTACTGCCTCCTGCAAAACGGGGAAAATTGCGCCTGGCAATATGGTTGTATTGGAGCACAATATCGGCGGATCCCGTTTGAAGCAGCACCTGTAAGCCGGGTAACCGCGCTTTTTTATTTACTTTGTGGCGATATAGAACTGCTAAAAAACAAGTCCTTTCCTGCCCGGAGGTGTTTTATTTTGCCCTTTCATCCATTTGGCACTTGTAAATATTCACCCGTTTGAGGATGGCAACGGGCGCGTTGGCAGGCTGCTTGAAAAATGGTTTATAGCCGAAAAACTGGGTAGTAAGGCCTGGTACCTGCAAAGCGAATTGAATTATTATAATAATGTAACCCAATACTATAAAAACCTGAACCGCCTTTGTGTTTTTTATGATGAACTGGGTTATAGCAAAGCAATGCCTTTTTTATTGATGCTGGCTGATGCGTTGTAAATTAACAAGCAATAATGCGAAATTTTTCTGAACCATGATTCGCTTGATTTTAGGATTAAAGGATGAATGATGTAAATCAATTTCTTTTTCCAAAAAAATCAAGACATCTTAAAATCAAGCGAATCATGGTTCAAAAGACAAGGATAATTACATGGCTTGTCTGTCAATTAAACCCCGCTCTTAAACGCATTCCACCCCTGCGCAGTCAACGCATGTACTGCTCCTGCCTTCGTGACTAAATTACAGCCTGCTGAGGGCTCAGTGATGTAGCCGATGATGGTGATGTCCATTTTAAACTTGATCTTTTCGTAGTCGGCTTGTTTAACGGTGAAGAGGAGTTCATAATCTTCGCCACCGCTCAGGGCGCATACAGTTGGGTCGAGGTTAAATTCGCGGGCGGTATCAAAGGTCATCGGGTCAAGCGGGATCTTTTCCTCGTATAAGTTACAGCCTTTATCACTTTGCTTGCAGATGTGCAAAAGTTCAGATGCCAAACCATCTGAAATATCGATCATCGACGTGGGTTTTACTTCAATTTCTTTCAACAGGTCCACAATATCTCTGCGGGCTTCGGGTTTTAGCTGCCGTTCAACTATGTAATCCTTCCCTTCCAGGTCGGGCTGAATGTTTGGGTTTTCCAGGTAGATCCGCTTTTCACGCTCCAGCAATTGTAACCCTATATATGCCCCGCCAAGGTCCCCGGATACACACACCAGGTCGCCCTCTTCGGCGCCGGTGCGGTAAACCACGTCCTTTTCATCGGCATAACCAATTGAAGTTACGCTTATAACCAATCCCTGCTTTGACGAGGAAGTATCGCCGCCTACCAAATCAACATTATATTTATCGCAAGCCAGGTAAATGCCTTCGTATAGCTCCTCAACTGCTTCCAGCGGAAATTTGCTGCTGATGCCGATAGAAACCGTAACCTGCGATGCGGTACCGTTCATAGCGTAAATATCACTCAGATTTACCTGGATAGCTTTATAACCTAAATGCTTTAAAGGCGTATATGCCAGGTCGAAATGGATGCCTTCCAGCAGCAGATCAGTGGAGATCAGTGTTTTCTTTCCTTCAAAATCAAGCACAGCAGCATCGTCACCAACGCCTTTTGTGGTGCTTTTTTGGGTTAGCTTTATATTTTTTGTTAGATAGTTTATCAACCCAAACTCACCTAATTCTTCAATATTTGTTCTTTCTTTATTATCAAACATGTTTTTTTATTTAATGATTTCACCGATTTTGAATGGTGATTTCACTGATTTTTTTTCTGTAGGCGATTAACTCTTTTTTAAAAATCGCGCAACCTGTCAACATTATATCCGCCGGAGGCGGGAAAAATTTTTGGATTTAGAGGCCTCCCATCTAAATCCTCGCAATGACGAAGTTTAATTTTCTTCAAAAATACGAAAGCTTAATCCAATTACCTTATTTACTGTAAAACAGCTGCCGCAATCTACAGATTGTCACTTGTCTTATGTTACAGCCTATTATCTTAATATTAACATAATAATTAATAAACAATATATTAGATAATAATATTGACTTTTAGATAAACAAAAATAAACCATTGCTTATGAAAATTTCTAAACATCTACTTTATCCCGCAATTGCTATTGCAATATCGGGTTCATTTTTTACCAGCTGTAAAAAGGGAAATGATTTTCAATCAAAAACGCCCCAAACAGAAACAACAGCAAGCGTAACAAGCAAACTACATTTGGATGCTATTTCATTAACTGAAGATTTTGAGGTTGGCACCACCAGTCCAAAAACTGCTTATGATGTTTCGCCAACAGGATCAAGCAGCGGCGACAATGTTACCCTGCAGGGTAATTCATGGAACATGTACGATGCACTTATTGGTAATTTAAGCGGCGACCTTAAAAATGGCTCATGGGCCGGCCGTATCCGCAATACGGGAAAAATAACCATGCTTTTTGATGTTACTACCGGAATTGGTATCGTAACCATTAAACATGGTACTTACGGAAGCGATGGCGCAAGTACCTGGGGTTTATGGTATTCAATAAATGGCGGCAGTACCTGGACTCAGAGCGGAAGTAATATAACTACCACAACAACACTGCAAACACAATCATTTACCATAAATGTTACCGGAAGCGCCCGTTTAGAGATCCGTAAACTTACAGGCGGTACAAACAGGATAGATATTGATGATATTACTATAAATGACAACGGAAGTGGAGGAGGAGGCGGTGGCGGCACTGTTTTAACCGGGAAAAAATTCCTTTTTGACGCAACAAAATATGAAAACGCAGGCAGCGCCGACTGGCAAATTGATGCAGACGGCACTGAAAATGTTCCTATTTACACCGGCGGAACTACTGTTGAAACCAAGGCACAACGCATACCAACCCCATCATACACAGGTATAACTTCAACCACTGCCGAAACGTATTGGAAGGGCGCACTTTCTTCATGGGCGGTTGCGCTTGTTAAAGATGGTGAACTGGTTGAAACACTGCCTGTTGGCGCTGCCATTACTTATGGTAACAGCAGCAACCCACAGGACTTAAGTAATTACGATGTATACGTTGTTGTTGAGCCAAACCGCTTATTTACTACTGCTGAAAAAACCGCCATTATGAACTTTGTATCAAACGGTGGCGGCCTGATGATGGTTGCAGACCATACTGCGGCCACTACAAGCGGCACCGATGCAAATGGTTATAACCCAAGTGACAGGGATGGCGACGGCTTTGATTCACCCCGTGTTTGGAATGATTTAATGACCAACAACGGGATCAACAATACCCATCCCTTCGGCTTTAATATTGATTATATCGACATTAACGATCAGCCATCAAGCAACGTTTACACCGGCACCAATGCTAATGCACAAAAAGTGTTGACCGGCGCGGCAGGTACAGCTTCAAAACTGGCTTTTTATAATGGCACCACCGCTACACTTTTCCCGGCTGACAACGCGAATGTACAGGGCCTTTTCTGGCGCACAAGCTTTACTAATGGTGGCAACACCGGCGTAATGGCTTTGCTCTCTACTTATGGCTCAGGTCGTGTTGTGTTTATCGGCGACAGTTCAGATGCTGATGATGGCACTGGAGATACCGGCGATAGCTTATTTAATGGATGGTCTGGCGATGCACCTTCAGGGTTTACTTCACATCCGGCTTTTCACTTAAATGCATCTTTGTGGCTGGCTAAAGCGCAATAGTTTTTATTTTTAGATTACACTGATTTTTTTATTCCACCGATTGTCGAGGAGATGATCGGTGGAATTTTTTATTCACTTTTCCACATCGCTTTTTTAAAAATCGCGCAACCTGTCAGCATAATATCCGCCGGAGGCGGGAAAAATTTTTTGGTTTTTAGGGGATCTCTCTATGTCATTGCGAGGTACTAAGCAATCGCTAACTAGGCAAGTCTGCTATACAAAGTTTTACACCTTTCTGTTCGCTCTGTATAGTTCGCGATTGCCGCGCTACGCTCGCAATGACATAAGGGAACGTTAAAAAATCATAACCCTAACTTAGCTGATATCTCCAGCATCCTTTCAATAGGCTTTACAGCTTTCTCAATAATATCCATTGGTACGGTTACTTCAGGATATCCGTTTTTTAAGCACAGGTACAACTTTTCCAATGTATTCCTTTTCATATGCGGGCAGTCATTACAAGCGCAATTGTTATTTGGCGGGGCCGGGATAAATGTTTTATCCGGGTTTTCCTTTTGCATTTGGTGTAAAATACCAGCTTCGGTTGCTACAATAAATTCATTAGCCGGGTTATTGGTCGCATATTTTAAAATACCTGTTGTCGAACCTATATAATCTGCCAGTTGTAATATAACATCTTCACATTCAGGGTGTGCAAGTAATTTTGCACCAGGGTGTCTTTCTTTTAGCCTGGTTATTTTCTCACGGGAAAAGATCTCATGCACCATACAGGCGCCGTTCCATAAAACCAAATCTCTTCCTGTTTTCTTTGCTACGTAAGCCCCCAGGTTTTTATCAGGACCGAAGATTATTTTCTGATCTTTCGGCAGGCTTTCTACAATCCCTACTGCGTTGCTCGATGTGCAAACTATATCGCTCATGGCTTTTAGCTCAGCTGTGCAGTTTACGTAAGTTATCACCAGGTGATCAGGATACTTTTCCTTAAACTTTTTAAACAAATGCGGCGGACAGCTATCAGCCAGTGAGCAGCCGGCTTTTAAGTCGGGTAGTAAGACCTTTTTTGATGGAGATAAGATCTTTGCTGTTTCGGCCATAAAGTGAACCCCGGCAAAAACAATAATATCGGCATCCGTTTTTGCGGCTTGTTGCGATAATCCCAAACTATCCCCAATATAATCGGCAATATCCTGAATATCGGGTTCCTGGTAATAATGGGCAAGGATAACAGCATTTTTTTCCTTTTTTAATTTTTTAATTTCATCAAACAGGTCCAGGGAAGGGTCAATCTCTTCCTCTACAAAACCTTTCACATTTATTTCTTCGAAGGTATCCATTTCAACAATTCAATTAATAACAATTACTTTTTATATATAAATAAAACTATTGTTATTGGTGTGTTAGTTATGTTTAAAACTACTTTTAAAAAGAGCAACAAAAGTTTTTTTTAATAATTTATTAACAATTAATGTGCATTATTAAGTGCCTATTTAACTCATTTTTAGATTTATGTAAATAGCTAAAATTACTTTTAAAACATTTTTGTTAATACTTTATTACTTTTCAAAATGTTAGCTTTGGCACTTATAAGGCTCATAAGTAAGTTAAAAATTATTGAGTTTTGAGCTATAAACACGGGTTATCAACTATTCAATTACTTATTAAGTTTTTGCTTACACAAAATTAACATCTTTTACCCGGGTTATTAACATCATAGATAAATTTACAAATAGTACATATAATTATGACCAGAACTGTTGATTTCCTGGTAGTAGGATCAGGCATAGCAGGATTAAGTTTTGCCCTTAAGGCAGCCAAACATGGTAAAGTTCTGATAGTTACGAAGAGTAACGAGGACGAGTCAAACACTAAGTATGCCCAGGGCGGAGTTGCTGTAGTTGTTGATAAGAAAGAAGATTCTTTTGAAAAACATATAGAAGACACCCTTATAAGTGGTGACGGGCTTTGTGATGAAGAAGTTGTTGAGGCCGTTGTAAAAGAGGGCCCGGCCCGAATCCGTGAGATTATTGACTACGGAACCAACTTTGATAAAACGAATGAAGGCTTTTATGATCTTGCAAAAGAGGGAGGTCATTCTGAATTCCGTGTATTGCATTATAAGGATATTACCGGGTATGAGATAGAAAGATCATTATTGGAAGAAATTCACAGCAACCCTAACATTGAAATTTTAACCCATTATTTTGCTGTAGACCTGATAACGCAGCATCATTTAGGTGTATTTGTTGATAAGCAAAGCACTGATATTACTTGTTATGGGATCTATGCCTTTAATAATGAAACTAAAAGTGTGGAGAAGATTCTTTCTAAGGTTACAGTTATGGCATCGGGTGGCGCAGGGCATATATATTCAATAACTACTAATCCTACGATAGCTACCGGTGATGGTGTTGCCATGGTTTACCGGGCAAAAGGAAAGGTTAGAAATATGGAGTTTATCCAGTTTCATCCTACAGCTTTATATAATCCTGGCGAATATCCATCATTTTTAATTTCAGAGGCTGTTCGCGGGTTTGGTGGGGTGTTAAAACGGACGAACGGTGAAGAGTTTATGCAGGAATATGATGAACGGAAATCATTAGCTCCGCGTGATATTACTGCCCGGGCTATAGATGCTGAAATAAAAAAATCGGGTGAGGATTTTGTTTATTTAGATGTAAGGCATCGAAGTAAAAAAGATATACTGGCGCATTTCCCAAATATTTATGCCAAGTGTTTGGATATAGGTATTGATATGACCAGGGATATGATCCCTGTGGCGCCTGCCTGCCATTATATGTGTGGTGGTGTTTTGGTTGATCATGTAGGCAGATCGTCACTGATGCGTTTATATGCATGTGGAGAGTGTTCTTCAACAGGCTTACACGGAGCTAACCGATTGGCTTCCAATTCGTTATTAGAAGCGTTGGTTTTTGCACACAGGATTTATAAAGATGCTATTAATCAGGTAGATACGATTACAATCCCGGATAATATCCCTGATTGGGATGAAAAAGGCGTGCAACTTTCAAATGAAGATATCCTGGTTACGCATAATGTACGCGAGATGCAAAAACTGATGAATGATTATGTGGGAATTGTAAGATCCGATTTCAGATTAGAAAGAGCCATGCGCCGTTTGGGTTTATTACATGAAGAAACTGAAGATTTTTATAAGAAAACTAAATTATCGGTAAAGCTTTGTGAGTTAAGAAATTTGATACAGGTATCATACCTGGTTGTAAAATCGGCCATGATGCGGAAAGAGAGCAGGGGATTGCATTCAACTACAGATTATCCTAAGCATGCGGATGTTATTGAGGATACGGTATTCTGAATCGGTATTTGACCGGGATTTAGGTATTTGAGAGATTAGTAAAGGATGCCTGGCGCTAGGATGAATATAGTAATAATGATTTTTAAATAATGGTGTTAAATTGTTGATGTTTTTTAAATGGGCTTGTTTGATTTTTTTAAACGGAAAAAGAAATTAGATTTTGATATAAATAATAGTTCGCCAATTGAGCTGTTGGGCAACGGGATATTATTTGAAGAAGATAATAAATTTTTAAAGTGGGGAACTCCTATAAAAGATTTATCAAAAAGTGTAGAGCTAAATGAAAAACTATTTGCCGACCGTACAGTATACCACTGGGGTGAGCATAAAATTTTAAACGGGCTTAGTTTAGAATTAACTACTACTTATTGGAATCATAGGGAGGATAGCGTTTATAAGATGTTTAATTCAATTAGCTTTTCTGTAGCCGGAGAAGAGGCACATAAATATCTCGACTTAATAAGTAAACATTTAGAAAGTAACTTTGGTGAACCAAAAAGTAAAGAGGTTTCTGATACAGAGATTATTTGTGAATGGATTGTAAATGAAACCAGGTTATGCCTTCATTTTTTCGAGCAGTATATTAATAAGCTTAATTTTGAGATAAGCAGGTTATAGACATAAGAGCGGAAAACGGGATTCGAACCCGCGGCCTTCAGTTTGGGAAACTGATGCTCTACCAGCTGAGCTATTTCCGCTTATTGTTACCGGCAAATTTATAATAAAATTACCTTCTTTATAAATAAAAAGCACATCGGCTATTTAATATATGTTTCATCGCTTTTTAAACGATGAACAGGAAATAATGTAGATATACTGACATACTTCATCCCGGTTTCTTTTTCTTTTGCAATTATAGCAGATTTAACCATTTGCGGTTCAAAATAGTATTTGCCTGGTTTATAGGTTATGGCGCTGTCAATAAATACCGGCAAGTCTGTTTCTGTAATATGATATGTCATAAGCAACTGACTAAGCGTTAGTATTTTAAGAGATTTCTTTGTTTTAATTAATATAAGGCCATTAATGGCTTTTTTGCCATACTCTTTTGTGTGGACGCTATCCTTAAAAACATTTATCGAGTCAATGTCAACAGGTCTTATTATAATACCTGTTGCCTCAATTGGGTCAGCTAGTGGTAATTGCAGAATATATAGGGGTGCATTTTTATAATGGGTTGTATCCTTATTAAGCTCATTGTAAGTTTGCCCGTAACAAAGCGTAAATCCCAATAAAAAGAAAATTGTTAACGATAACTTTATCATAATTGGCGGGTTTATATCTAAGTTTGGGTTTTATCAAACTTAATTAAATAAAAGAATAAGTTACTAATTAACTAACCCGGTAATTCACTAATTAAAAATATATGCCTGTAATACTGCCAGTAAAAAATATAAGCCCGTCATTTGGTAAAGACTGCTTTATTGCTCCAAATGCAACTATAGTAGGCGATGTGGAAATGGGTGATAATTGTTCTGTTTGGTTTAATGCAGTGATAAGGGGAGATGTACATTATATTAAGATAGGGAACAATACGAATATCCAGGATGGGGCTGTTATTCATGCTACGTATATGTATGCGCCCACCAATATCGGCAACAACGTGTCTATAGGTCACAATGCGCTTGTACATGGCTGTACACTTAAGGATAACGTGTTAATTGGAATGGGGGCTATCGTAATGGATCATTGCGTTATAGAAGAATACGTAATTATTGCTGCCGGAGCGGTAGTGCTCGAAAAAACATTTTGTGAATCAGGATTCTTGTATGCTGGTATACCGGCAAAAAAGATCAAGCCACTTACTCCTGAACAGAAGGAAATGCTTGATCGTTTGCCTAATAATTATATTATGTATTCCGGTTGGTTTAAGGAGTAACCGGTTCTTTCGGAATCGTTATTGGTGTTACCTGTTCCCAGTTTGCCCTTAAGGTTATTGGTGTGTCATCAACCCAAATATTTTCTGGTTGTACTTTTTGTTTTACATTCCCGCTGTCCCACTTACCATTATTGTTGGCATCGTAAATAACACGTACTGTATATTTTCCGGTTAAATAATTTTTATAAACGAGCGATGTTGTTTTGCGGATCACGTCACTCCTCATTAGTTCTTTCTGCTCGTTAATTACTTCAACTATATATGCCTTGCCTGTATCAGGTATTGTTACTGCCAGGGTTAACAAACTATAGTTTTCCTGTTTATCAATAACAAATTTTTTAAATACGCGTCTATTTTTATCACCATAAATATCAGTCAGAGCGTTGCCTTCTAAAGTAAGTATATAATTATCGTTTTGCTTCCATCTGTAATTTACAATCAGGTTTTTCGGGTTTGCAGTATCTTTTTGTACTGTGAAATTACTAACCTCGGCTGAATCCTCTTTTAAGGTGATCAATGAAGGCTCAAATGTTTCGATAGGATAGAAGCCTTTGATTAGTAAATTTGTACCGGGCCTTAAACGGCCATCTCCAGTAACATTGTAACCAATTGTAAAATTCTTGGTAAAAGATTCTTTCCTACCTTTTTTCCGTGTTACAGTATCAAGAGGGTTATTATTATCCCAAATAGCTACCCGGATAGAATCAAAATCCATATTCCGCATATATAGAGTGGCTGAATCACGGGTTTTACTGAAATCAACAATTTTGTATTTATCGAAGTCGGGCGGGTAAACAATTTTTAATTCCGGTTTGTCAAGCTTCCTGTTAAATGTAAAAAACATTTTCCCGTCAAGGTCAAATCTATATTCCGTAGCTCTGAATTTTGTTGGTGTTTGTTTAAACAGGTTTAGCTGAACGTTTGAAGTATCCGTTGTTAAGTGAATTGTCTTTTTACTGAAAGCAATCAGTTCATTGTCGTTATCGTATATTTTATTTGGGCTTGTTTCCTTCAATGCGTAAATGCGGTAATCATCCGGGTGCAGGTTGTTAAGTGTAAATCTACCGGCACTGTCAGTGGTTGCATAAACGGTTGGTTTCTTTTTTCCAAATAACAGAGAATCCTGCTTTAGGGTAAAAAGCATAACCGTTGCATCTTTTTCTTTTAGTTGGGTTGCTGTATTAGTTACGGTTCCTGAAATGCTTAACGAGTCGATGTGCTCACCTGTCGAAAACACATAAGTGAAATTTTTCAAAACGTTCGACTCGTTTACGTCCGCAATGGCCTTTCCAAAATTTATAACATAAGTTGTATTTTTTTCGAGCGTATCTTTAAGCGTTATTATAAGGCTTTTTTTATTCGCCTTATATTCCGGTAATTTTGCAGGAGTTGGACTTAAACTTATTTCAGAATAAATATTTGTTAGTTTAAAAAACTCATCAAAATCCAGCTTAATTATTTTGCTGTTAAAATGACGGGTCATATTTGGAGGAGTGGCGAGCAATAATTTCGGCGGATCATGATCCCGCGGCCCACCCTGGGGTAATTGACGACTGGCGCAGCCAAAAGTCAGCAAAATGATGTAAAAAGCGAATAAGTGAGATCCAAAAAAAACGACTTTTTTATTTAACATTGTTTTTAAACGCTATAAACGATTTTTATATTTTAATGATATGGGATATTAAAAAATTAAAATAATTGATCTAATGTAAAATTATTATAACTAATTAATTATCAGTTATTTAAAGTACTATCTGGATATGTGAACCATTAAAACTGAGATATCTGATGGTGTTACCCCCGAGATCCGTGATGCCTGGCCTAAAGTACGCGGTTTTATCTTCATTAATTTTTCACGGGCTTCTTTTGAAAGTGACACAAGTTGGTTATAATTGAATTCTGAATTTATTTCTTTGTCTTCCATTTTTTTCATCCGACCGACAATTTCCATTTCCTTTTCAAAATAACTCTCGTATTTGATTTTTATTTCAGCTTGTTCAATAGTTTCTTTATCATACTTTAAAAGTAAGTCGTTTAATGTATCGTCTGCTTTCCGCAGATTTTCAAATCCAACCTGGGGCCGGCTCAGCAAATTAAATAGTTTTGCATTTTGGCTAAGCGCACTTGTTCCTAAATCTTCAAGCAAGCCATTAACACTTCCTGGGTCAATTGATTTGGAACGGGTGTAAACAACAATGCTATCCGAGTTTTTTATTTTGTTGTTTACTTTTTCCAGGCGTTCATCATTTATCAAACCAAGCTCGTGACCGATAGGACTTAGCCGGATATCTGCATTATCCTGGCGCAGAAGTAAACGATGTTCAGCCCGTGAAGTAAACATACGGTAAGGTTCTTCGGTACCCTTTGTAACAAGATCATCAATCAAAACACCGATGTATGACTCCGATCTTTTCATGATCAGCTCATGTTTATCATGGATCTTTTGATGTGCATTAATACCCGCTATAAAGCCCTGAGATGCGGCTTCTTCATAACCCGTTGTTCCGTTTATTTGCCCGGCAAAGTATAAGTTGCTGATCAATTTTGTTTCGAGGGTTAAACCCAGTTGGGTAGGGGGGAAGTAATCGTATTCAATGGCGTAACCCGGCCTGAACATTTTCGCTTTCTCAAAACCGGGAATTTGGATCAATGCTTTATACTGGATATCTTCTGGCAAGGAGGTAGAGAAACCATTTACATAGATCTCCACGGTGTTCCATCCTTCAGGCTCAACAAATATCTGGTGACGATCGCGTTCAGCAAAACGGTTTATTTTGTCTTCAATAGATGGGCAGTATCTTGGCCCCAAACCTTTGATTCTACCAGTAAACATGGGCGACTTTTCGAACCCTTCTTTCAATGTTTCGTGAACATTTTTGTTTGTATAGGTTATCCAGCAACAACGTTGTTCTTTAGCTAATTCAACATCGGTAAATGAAAAACGACCACGCTCCTCATCTCCCCATTGTTCTTCCATTAAGCTGTAATTTAAGCTACGGCCATCCACCCTTGGGGGCGTTCCAGTCTTCATTCTTCCAGAGTCAAAGCCTAACTGTACCAATTGCTCAGTTAATCCTGTTGCTGCCTTCTCAGCTGTTCTGCCTCCACCAAAGCGTTTTTCGCCAATATGAATTAAACCATTTAAGAAAGTTCCATTTGTTAAAACAACAGCATCGGCTTCGATCTCTATTCCCAACGAGGTTTTTACGCCTGCTATTGTGTTGTTTTTAACCAGGAGGGAAGTTACTGTATCCTGCCAAAAATCAACATTGGGGATACGTTCAAGGGATAATCTCCACTCTTCGGCAAAGCGCATTCTATCGCTTTGTGCTCTGGGGCTCCACATAGCCGGACCTTTTGACCTATTTAGCATGCGGAATTGAAGGGACGTTTTATCTGTTATTATACCCGAATACCCGCCCATTGCATCAATTTCGCGCACTATTTGCCCTTTTGCAACACCGCCCATAGCAGGGTTACAACTCATTTGTGCTATAACTCCCATATTCATGGTTATTAATAGTACAGATGAACCAAGGTTTCCCGCCGCCGCCGCTGCTTCACAGCCAGCATGGCCAGCTCCCACAACTATTACATTATATCTCTTAAACATTTTAACTTGGATGTTCCACGTGGAACAATATGTTGTTTGTTTTTATTATGATCCACGTGGAACATAATTTGTTGGTTATTGACAGGGAATATAACATGGCCCTATTCCACAAAATTACTTATTGCTTTCCGATGTTCCACGTGGAACATTAAATAATGATAGTAAAGCAACAAATCCCCAAACCCCTTCTAAAACAACAAAGGGATAAAACCTTATTAAATATGATGAAAAACAACAAACGCCAGCACCAATAAAGTTCATAAGCCCATATATTTTGCTTTGTGCAGGTAGTTTTTTATATAAATTTAGTAAAAAGGCAATCAATAAAATAATTACACCTATTGATGCTAATATGTCTGATGTCTTCATTTAGGCTTCTTTTAGTTCAGTCAAAGCTATCCAACGGAAACTCTTTTCGTCAAGTTTACTGTTTAAATCAGTTATTTGCTGTAGTATTTCATTTAACCTTGCTACTTCAATACCCACTACATTAAGCGTATTATTCTTTTCTTCTATTTGTTTTTCAATTGCTGCAATCTCGCCTTCTAATGTATCAAGCTCTTTTTGTTCCTTAAAACTCAGTTTATTCTTTTTAGTTTCAGTTGTTTTTACTGTTTCAACAACCGGATTACGCTTACTTTGTTGTTTGTTTTCTTCTAATTCAACCCGGTATGCAGAGTAATTTCCATTATAGATTTTCACATGCCCGCCTTCTTCCATTATAAAAAGCTGATCAGTTAGCTTGTCCAGCAAATACCTATCGTGCGAGACCATCATTAAAACACCTGAATAATTGGTTAGAAATTCTTCAAGCACATTCAAGGTATCAATATCGAGGTCGTTTGTTGGCTCATCCAGGATTAAGAAATTTGGGTTCTTCATCAAAATGTTCATTAACTGGAGCCGTTTCTTTTCGCCACCACTTAGTTTAGAGATAAATCCATACTGTTTAGCCGGTGGAAACAGGAATAAAGTCAGTAGGGCAGAAGCAGAGATCAACTTGCCATCGGCCATGGTTATAAACTCAGCTACGTTCTTTACTATATCAATAACCCGTTCATCGTCCTTAAATACTATACCCGACTGGTGGAAATAACCGATAACCGTAGTTTCCCCCTTATCAATTGTTCCCTTATCGGGCTGTAATCCGCCTGTAATTAAATTAAGCAGGGTAGATTTTCCACTCCCGTTCTTTCCGGCAAGACCAATCCTGTCTCCTTTTTTAAATATATAGCTAAAGTTATTAATGAACGTTTGATCCCTGAATGACTTGTAGAGATGGTTCATCTCCATAATTTTATTCCCCTGGCGGGCAGTTTTAACACTTAGCTCGACCTTTTGCTTGGCGCCACCGTTTTTGGTTTTTTCTTCCAGATCATAAAAAGCATCTATCCTGGCTTTTGATTTAGTGCCCCTGGCTTGTGGCTGCCTGCGCATCCATTCCAGTTCCTTGCGTAGTAAATTGCTGTTTTTTTGAAAAGAGGCCTCGTCAGCACTTTCGCGTTCCGCTTTTTTCTCCAGGTAATAACCATAATTACCAACGTAGGGGATGATCTTGCCTTTATCAATCTCCAATATCTCATTACATACATTATCCAGGAAATACCTGTCGTGCGTAACCATCAGGATGGTTTTTGAGCCATCGGTCAATAATTTCTCCAGCCACTCAATGGTGTCAATATCCAGGTGGTTGGTTGGCTCATCTAAAATATAAATGTCCGGATCTTCTATTAGCAGCTTGGCAAGGGCTAAACGCTTTTTCTGTCCGCCGGACAAGGTATTTATCTTTTGATTTAAATGATGAATATCCAATCGACCCAAAATGGTCTTTATTTTATATTCATACTCCCAGGCATCCACATTGCTCATTTCCTCCATTACGTTTTCAATGGCTTTGGAGTTTTCGGGGTCATTTTCCAGCAACTCTTCGTATTTGCGGATCAGTTGCTGCTGTATGTCATCGGCATGGAAAATATAATCGCTTATGGTAACCGCATCTTTAAAGCCCGGGTCTTGTTCTAAATAACCCATATTGAGATCGCGCATTTGGGCAACTTTGCCTTCGGTGGGTTTTAAACTACCCGCAAGTAATTTTAACAGGGTTGACTTACCTGCACCATTTATGCCTACAAGTGCAACCCGCCTGCCACGGTTAATACCAATGGCTACGTTTCTGAAAAGCCAGTGATCATGAAAAGAATGGCCGAGATTTTCGGCAGAGATGTAATTACTCACGATAGTTCTTTTATTTTATCAGAGGAGTAGATGTGTACTCCCGGTTTGTTTTGTAATGATTGTTTATACATGGCGCTGGCAACTGTTGTTGCGTTAATACTTTTGTATTTTTTAAGCTTGCCTATAAGTAGTGGATCTATGATATTCATTAACCCGGCGGAGAACTTTTCCAAAGGCCGGTCTTCTTTCCTATCCCCGGCTAAGAAAGATGGCTGATAAATATGCAGAGAAGGCAACCCAACTTTAATTATATCATTTTCTGTTTCACCCTTCATTTTTGAGTAAAAGTTTGACGCCTTTATATTCGCACCAATAGCTGACACCAAATGATACTGATGAATCCCGTTATTCAACGCAATTTGTGCCAGGTGAAAAGGATAATCATGATCCACCTGTCGGTAATCCTTCAGATCCGGCGTCTTTTTCTTTGTCGACCCTAAGCAGCAAAAAAGCACGTCACCAGTAATTTTAGCTGTATAGTCATCCAATTTATCAAAATCAACAACCATCTGTGTTAACTTACTGTGTTTTACAGGCAAATCTTTCCGCACCAGCACCAATACTTCATCATAGGCGGGTTGATGCAGTAAAATATCTAACAGGCAACTTCCCGTTAATCCGCTTGCTCCCACAATAATTGCCTTTTTAGCCATTTGGCATCCAATTTTTTGCAAAAATACACATAATTAAATTGGAGATAAATAATAGGTGTTTAAACACGCAAAATGGAATGTTTGGGTGGTCTTATATTTAATAAATTATTGATCGCATAAAGGGACGTAACACTTATTTTCAAGTAAAGCCAAATGCTGACAAAACACTGTCAGCACATTCTCTATTTCCGCTATCGATATTTGTAGTGCATGTCACATGGCCTTAGCCTTACACAAAAGGGACAAAAGTTTTTGGTTGTAACTTATAATTAAACAAATCTTTTTACCTTACTCCAAAAATTTCGTGGGCATAAAGATGCTCATGACTAACCCTTTCACAATGAAAACACACACTTAGTGCCAATACCGGCATTTACTAGCTTTTACAGCTATCCAAAAAGTTATTTATTCCTGCTTAAGAGAAGCAATGGAGGTTAACCCGCTATTTCAAAAACACATCATAGGCACCCATATTATAGACTCAAAAAATCATTACATGAAAACTTTTTTAATCACAACCATTGTTTTTTTAGCATTTTCAATAACTTGTAGCGCACAGTGGACTCCAGGAACCGGCGTTATCACAACCAGCAACTCAGTTGGCATTGGAACAACAAGTCCTGCTGAAAAACTTGTAATTGCAGGAACAGGCAATACCCCCCAACTTAGACTTGCAAATACAGATGCGGGGTCACTTGCGGCGTGGAATATCGGAAATGACGCCGCATTTGCTTATGGTTTAAATATTGGTGAAGTGGGTGTGGCAAATGGGCGCCTTTTTATTAAACCTGGCGGCAATGTGGGGATTGGTACAACTAGTCCATCTGCTGCACTTCAAATTGGAGATTTTTTAAGCGGGGCATCGTCCAATCAAATAGTAATTCCGGGGACCTATAATTTTGAACAAGTTCGTTTGGGGCAAATTGGTAATGGTAATTCAGCGTTAGAATTTGTGAACCACAACGGCCCCCCTTCGTCCTATGGCATAAAATTTTTAATTGATGTAGACCATGGAGCCTCTGGCTTGCAAATACAATATGCACCGGCTACAACAAGTTACGCTTCGTTAAGCTACACCACGGGTTTATACCTGAATTTAGCGGGAAATGTTGGCATCGGGACAACCACCCCCGATCAAAAACTCACTGTAAACGGAACTATTCACTCCAAATCAGTAGTGGTTGATGCGAATATTTTTCCAGACTATGTATTCAATAAGGACTATGCCCTGCCTTCTTTAACCGAAGTAAAAACCTACATCGATCAAAACCATCATTTACCCGATGTACCATCAGCCGCAGAAGTTGAAAAGAACGGACTTAACCTGGGTGAAATGAACAAAGTTTTAGTGCAAAAGGTGGAGGAGTTGACTTTGTATTTGATTGAACAGAACAAGCATTTGGCAGATCAGCAGAAAACAAATCAATCACAACAAAAACAAATTGATGAGATGAAGAAAAGTCTTGATAAACTGAATCATAAAAAACACAATTAACAACGCAAAAGCTTCATAAAATGAAAACTTTTTTAATAACAACCGTCGCATTTTTAGCATTTACAATAACCTGTAAGGCACAATGGACACTTTTAGGTAACAATCTTTATCCCACAACAATTAGTAATAACGTGGGTATTGGAACATCGTCCCTTGCGGCAAAACTCACTATTAGTAATACGTCTACAACCGGACTTGATCAGCTGGTACTCGTGTCTACTTTAGGTGCCGGAGCACAATCAGGTATAGTTTTTCGTACTCCGTACTCAGGCACTACCTACGATGGCTCCATAACATCATCATTTTATAACGGCACCGGGGGGATGATTTTTACCGCTCCGCGCGATTATCCCGGCGATTATGGTTTCCAGTTCAACAGCAACAGCGGTACCCCACGAATGTTTATAAACACATTAAACGGCAACGTAGGCATAGGCACTGTCAATCCCGATCAACTACTAACTGTAAATGGAACCATTCACTCCAAATCGGTAGTAGTTGATGCGAATATTTTCCCGGACTATGTATTCAATAAGGACTATGCCCTGCCTTCTTTAACCGAAGTAAAAACCTATATCGATCAAAACCACCATTTACCCGATGTACCATCAGCCGCAGAAGTTGAAAAAAACGGCCTTAACCTGGGTGAAATGAACAGGGTGCTGGTGCAAAAGGTGGAGGAGCTTACGCTGTATTTGATAGAGCAAAACAAACAGTTAGCAGAACAGAGTAAACAATTAATAGATCAGCAAAAGCAAATTGGTGACCTGAAAAAAAGTCGTAATAACTCGAATCATAATAACTAAAAAACATAGCATGAAAACCCGTTTAATCACAACCATCGCATTTTTAGCATTTACAATAACCTGTAAAGCACAATGGACTCAAGGAACCGGCATTATTACAACAACCAATTCAGTTGGCATTGGAACAACAACACCTGCATCAAAGCTTGATGTACAGGGATTAATAAATGTTGGTGCGCCAATGAATATTTCTGCATTTACCCCTGCAACCATTCACACAGGCGGAAGCGGTAGTACTACAAATGCCCCTTATGTAGTAATGGAAAATGCTACTCCTTACGGAGGATGGACACCCATGTCTGAGTTTCATATTACCAGCGATGGTACAAATGTTCCTGAAATTGGATGGACAACCGGCAACCGGCCCGGAAACATGCTGGTACGGTCATATGGTACCAGCGGTGGTGGCAATATTAATTTGCAGGCAAAAGGAATACTCAATTTTTTATCAAATGATATTCAAAGGATGGTTATTGATAATAGTGGTAATGTTGGTATTGGAACAACAAGCCCGGCATCTAAGCTTGCTGTCGCCACTACATCAGCTAACAATTCAATTGATCAGACAATTGCAATTATTCAAAGCAGCGGACTAGCAGCTTTTGGTGGCTATGTTGGGCAACGGGTAGCCTCTTCCAATACAAGACAGGGGCTTATAGTTTCTGGGAGCGCAAGCCTTACTTTACAGGCCCAGGCTTACAATATGGATTTTATTATGGGTGCTGTTACTCCTACGGACGATACAAACTTGCGTATGCGTATTCTTGCAAATGGCAACGTAGGCATTGGTACATCAGCCCCTGATCAACTACTCACAGTAAATGGAACTATTCACTCCAAATCAGTGGTGGTTGATGCGAATATTTTCCCGGACTATGTATTCACCCCAACGTACCGTTTGCCTTCTTTAACCGAAGTAAAAGCCTATATCGCACAAAATCACCATTTACCCGATATGCCATCAGCGGCAGAAGTAGAAAAGAACGGCCTTAACCTGGGCGAGATGAACAAGGTACTGGTGCAAAAGGTGGAGGAACTTACGCTGTATTTGATTCAGCAGAATAAGCAAGTGGCAGAACTAAATAAACAACTGATAAAACAAAATACAAACCTATCGGATCAATACAAAGTAAATCAATCACAGCAAAAGCAACTCGATGAGCTGAAAAAAGGGTTTAATGATCTGAATCATAAAAAAACTAAATAGCCAGAAATATAAAAAAAAGGAAAACGCTTTTACTAGCAACTATCGTGGGTTTAATAGTTTAAGGACACCTTCTGCCGCTCTATGAACTTAGAAAAATTTTTAATTGTCGCGATTGTTTTTTACCTTGGACTTCTAAATACTTAACACTTGAACCATCACATAAACTACCAAGCAATCCCCGATTAAAACAACCCCTTCCGCTTTGAAAGCGAAATGATTTTCAACCAAACTTTATACCTGTTACCCCTGAATTCCAGATGAATAAAAAACTAATTCCCTTAATTTGCGCAATTTTTATTTTTTGCTGCTACGGGACGCATGCACAAAGCGTAGTTAACGCTAACCCGCTTACCGGCACAGCTAATGTAATGATACCTATTTATACGATAAACAGCGGCGAGATATCCGTGCCTATATCCCTTACCTACCAGGCAACTGGCGTTAAACCAAAAGATGTGGAAGGCACTGCGGGTATGGGCTGGCAACTGAACGCAGGCGGACAGATCAGCAGGCTGGTTCGTGGTCTTCCGGATGATTGTTACAAAGATAATTCAGGAGCTAGCATGCCTGGCTGGATGAGTACCTCCAATACAGCCGCCAATGCTATAAGCGGATTTGGTATATTAAATAATGGGAGCACCTGCGCTAACGAAACACCAGATATCACGTATATCAACAGCCATTTTTCCTATAATTACGATACCGAGCCGGATATGTTTTATGTAAGCGCCCCTGGTTTATCCTGCCAATTGGTTTATGACAGGAGCGATGCCAAATTTCACCCGGTTAACTACCAGGATTTCGTAATCACCTATACCACAGCCGGCGGTACAGGTAATAATGCTAACAGCATCACCACCTTTACTATAACAACCGATAAAGGGATAAAATATGTGTTTGCAGCCCCCGAATCTGTTACCCAAATCACACAGTTGGGCACAGGAACAGGCAATTATTTTGCAACCCAATATAAACAATATCAAAACGGCATTAATTACTCCGACAGCTGGAATTTGACCGGCATTACAGATGCCAACGGAAATGGGGTTGTTTTCACTTATATAGCAGCTCAGGTAAGAAATAGCACCAACCCGGTGATCCTGTACCTGAACGGATCAACCACAAACGTTTTGCAATACAAAATACTGCAGGCTGTGACCCCTCAAACCCTTAACACAATAGGGACGACGAACATTAACCAGCCGACGCCGGTTACCTGGTTTATTTTTGGCTGGAACCTCCCCTCTACTTTGGATGCCGGGAATACAGGGCAAACGGTAGTATCTTCTATCACTGGTATGGGAAGAGGCTTTCAATTCAATTACAATTCTATAGGTTACAGCGTTGGAACTGTTGCATATCACAGAAAATTTCTTGCAAGCTTTAGCGATCCGGATTGTAGTACTCCGGTTAATTACCAGTTTAATTATAACAGTCCGAATGCGCTACCTGATTCGGCTTCCACACTCCTGGATTACTGGGGGTATTATTCCGCTACGGCTACAGGGGGTAATTTAATGCCATCGGTATACGTTAACCCCGCCCCTTCGGTCGCTTCTTATCCGCGTTACCTCATTAAAGAGTCGGCTTCTCCGGGTACCGGTTATTCCTATACGCTTTCGGGCAATAACAGGGCTGCCGATCCAACAAATGTAATGACCGGCTCATTAAGCAGTATTACCTACGCCCAGGGTGGCAGCTCGTCCATCACCTATGAATCCAACGATTATTTTGATGCGCCTTCGGGAACTGTAGTAAAGGGCGGCGGCATACGGGTAAACCAAATTGTTGATAAAGACAATATAACCAATACAAGCATCATCCGTAATTATTCATACCTCAACTCCTCAGGAGTTTCCAGCGGGAAACCGCTATCGCTGCCGCAATTCGCATTTACCATACCCTACAGCGGAACAGCGACCGGACAAAGCCTTTGGACGGACGGCACCGCACTTTCGGCTGACGACCTTTCGGCTGACGACCATACCATCATGTACACGAGCACTAAGGTAAGCCAGACAAGTGCCGGAAGCACTGTTTACAATTATAATATTCCGGCTACTGCATGGGATGTTTCGGCAAGCCCTTCATGCAGCGGCTGCACAACAACAGAGTGGGCGCCAACAACCAGCTATATCGCGCGCAACAATTGCAGCTCGACATATGGACCTGTTAAAAACGATGTATATTCCTATCCCTTCATTCCTAATGCCAATTACGATTTTGAAAGGGGCATACTTCAAAAAGTCACTAACTACAATGATGCAGGTACTGAGGTAAGTGAAGAAAATTACACCTATCAGCGGTCGTATGCGCCATCGGTTATAACCGCCTTGAAGTATGATGATAACCCCAGCGGCGCTTTGCTGGTAAAATCCTACAATAAATACACTATTTACTATAACACCAGTGAACTGACAGCTACTGTGGCTAAAAAAGTGTTCGACTCGCCAACGTTGAGCCAGGCACAAACCAGTACGGTTAGTTATACTTACGGAAGTACAAATCACAAACTGCTGACACAGCAATCCGTTACCAACAGCGATAATAATACGGTAACCACCCGCATTACCTATACTAAGGATTATGCGGCAGCGGCAGGCGCCAATCCAAATGTTAACGCTATTTATTACCTGGAGCAACAAAATATCAATATACCGGTGGAAACATACCGGCAGGTGACAAATGGGGGGGGTACAGCAACAACAAGCGCAAATTTAACCCTATACAGCGCCAGTACCATCGGGGCCATTACCCACTATATGCCCTCACAGCAACTTAAATGGGTACAACCGGACGGTGGGGTTTTTACTCCCCTTTCTATAAGCGGGCAAACGCTTACAAAAGACGCAGGTTATTTCCCGGTGGCTAATTACGATACCTATGACAATACCGGTTTCCCTTTAACGGTTGATGATGCCAATAAGCATATACAGACCACCATTCATGATTACCTGACGAACCAGGTTACAACAGCGTTCAAAAACGCTAATTATAATGAAGTCGCCTTTAATGATTTTGACAGCATGGTTGCCCCCCCGGTAAGCACGTTTTCCATTACCGGTACAGGTGCATACACACCTGTGGGCAGTCATGCCGGTAATGCCGCCGGGCTGTATGCCGGTACCCAAACCGTTGCTTCGGGTACACTTTCAAAAAATACGGCAGCAAAAAATTATATATTCTCTATATGGATCAATGCTAATCTGGCAGGTACGCTTACCTTATCGTTAAGTGGTATAAGTACCCATCCGGTTATTAATTATCCATCGTCCGGCTGGCAATATTATGAGGTAAAGATACCTGCGGCAACTTTACCTTCCAGTTTTACTGTCAGCTTTACATCCAATCAAAACATAAGTATAGATGATATCCTGTTTTATCCTGATGTGGCCGAAGCAGCTACGGTAGCATACGAGTCGTTTACGCACCATAAAATTGCTGAAACCAATACTAATGGTGTATCCACCTATTATACCAGCGACAAATGGGGACGGTTGTTATTTAAATTAGACCAGGATAAGAACATCATTGAAAAGAGAACCTATATAACACCCTCTCAAAATACTGCCGGCCTGGTTACCCCCGCCATTAGCTATACAGACCTGATATCGACAACAATTCCCAAAACTTTTATTGTTGCTACCACGCCATGCATAACCGGCACTACCTATGCCTGGAACTTTGGGGACGGCACGCCGGTTGTAATTGCCTTGGACGGGAACACGCAGGCACATACCTACAGCGCCAACGGAGATTATACCATAACCGTAACCGCCACAAACCCAGCCTTTGCCACGGTATCGTCATCCACCCCGGTTTCGGTGCGGCCGCCGCTGATCCCTTCGATATGCCAGTCTGGCGCGCCAGGGTGGAACAGTTGTAACCAGATACCCTTGCCTGCTGTAACCTGTGGCACAAATCCGCATGATGACCTGAACAGTTATTATACCGTCACTTCGGTAATAAACTCGGGATTTGCGACGCTTTCTTACCAATGGCAAATCAGTTATGACGGCGGCGCTACCTGGACAAACGCTGGCACTAATACCACTCAGTTTTCAATGGAAATCGCATCTCCGCCTGTAGCGTACCAGGTAAGGTGCATAGTTAGTGCTCCAGGCCAGCAAAGCGGCACATCCAATATTGCCAGTTTCGTTATTCACTGTTAACCCCTAAACCAAAGAAGATGTGCAATCTATATCATAAAAAACTAATCTGTGGTTTGTTAAGCTGTTTTGTTTTACTCCTTGCGCAGCAGGCAAAAGCCCAGCAACCCGGCTTTGTTCAGGATGAAATCATAAAGGTTCCGAATATTACTTCTGACGGCCAGGTTTACGGGCTTACAACCGTCCAGAAGCAAACCGTAATAAGTTATTACGACGGACTGGGCCGCCCCATTCAAACCGTAGCCCTGCAGGCAAGCCCAGCCGGGAATGACCTGATACAGCCCGCGGCCTATGATAACCTGGGCAGGCAAACCACAGGATACCTGCCGTATGCAGGTAAAAGCACCGATGCAACAGGCAGCTATCGCCCTAATGCCATTAGTACCGATCAAACGGCCTTTTACAGCTCTGCCGGGCAACCGCTTAACCTGGTAGCTACAGATGGGATACCCTATAACCAACAGGTTTTTGAGAACAGCCCTTTACAGCGTTTGCTTAGCACAGGCATGGTGGGAACAGGCTTTCAGCCCGGGGTTGGCGGCAACCATTGGAAAACAGTGAGCTACCGCCCAAATACCAGCGCCGATGGGAATATATTGATCTGGGGCCTTAATGGTACTTATACCGGTAGTTCTTATACGGCTAACAGCCTTTCCGTAACAGACGGTAAGGATGAGGATGGTGTGGAAACCTTTGTTTTTACAGATCTTGAAGGTCATACTATACTGAAAAGGCAAATACACAGCGGGGGTAATTTAGATACCTATTATATTTATAATGCTGCAGGTATGGTAAGCTATGTAATACCGCCAAAGGCTGTTGCGTTGCTGGTCACAAATAATTACAACCTCGCCACTGCCCCACTGATGAACATAGTATTCCATTATACCTATGATGCACGGGCGCGCGTAATAAGCAGAACAGTACCCGCACAGGGCGTGATGTATATTGTTTATGATAATTGGAACCGCCCGGTTTTAATGCAGAATGCAAAATTAAAGGAAAACAACCGGTGGAACTATATAAAATATGATGCTAAAGGAAGGGTTATAAGCCAAGGTATTTATGCTGACGGAACCCATTTAGGGCAAAGCGCCATGCAGACTTATGTGAATGGTTTTACCACCATCTGGTACGAAAGCCGCAACGGCTCGCCTATAAATGGCGGGTATTATACCAACAACGCATTCCCAACCACCGGGACTGCACTATCTTTTGCCTATTACGACGATTACGACCTTACCCTTGACGGTGTTCCGGATTTTAACTACGCAACGCAAAGCGACCCGAACCTGCCCAACGAGGAAAGCGCTACAGCGGCGGCACTGCGCGGCGTACCAACTATGGTAAGCAAGGCAAGCGTTGGCAACGGATTAACCGGCGTATGGATAACCCGGGCGTTTTTTTACGATAAGCGCGGCTCCCTCATCCAGGAGCTTAGTAACAACCAGGTGTTTTACAGCGCGGCATATACCCTTACCGATGCCAAAACTATTGTAAACGATTTTACAGGAGTTCCGCAAGCTACAAAGGTTTTAAAGAAAAGCTCCGCAAGTGTAACAACAACCGTATATACAGCCTTTACTTACGATGCTATGAACCGCGTTACCCAGGTAAGCCAGAAATATAATGCTGGTACCATGCAGCCTGTTGCAGCTTATACTTACAATGAAATTGGGCAGGTAATAAAGAAAGGATTGGGCTATGTTTCAGCAGCCGCGATCCCGGCAACGCAAAGTTTGAACACTACCTACAGTGGTACCAATACCATATTGGCTACAAGCAGCATTTCCATGAATCCCGGCTTCAGCGTACCTTTGGGGTCAACATTTACCGCGCAAATTGTAACCAACTACCTGCAATCGGTAAATTACCGCTATAACATACGCGGGCAGCTGCTTACCATAAACAACAGCACGCTTACCAACGACATGAGCACCAATAGAACCAACGATGATACCAATGATGTGTTTGGTATGGAGCTGCTGTATGATCAACAGGATGCGGGCTTATTAAATGCCCCCAGGTTTAACGGTAAGCTAACCGGGGTTAAATGGATGAGCAAAGACGGATCGGGCATTGCTACCAAAGAACGCAGCTATAAGTTTACCTACAACGACCTTGATCAGTATACGGCTGAAAACTATGGCGAGCGGGCTGCCGCGGGTATCGGCAGTTTTAGCAATAATGCAGGTGGTTTTGACGAATATGGTATAGTTTATGACGCAGGCGGCGATATTTCTCATCTGAACCGGAACACCTCTACTGTTAACGGGGGGGCCGTATCCACCATTGATAATTTGAGCTATACTTACAGCACTACTATCCCAAACCAGCTATTATCTGTTGCGGATGCAGGAACTACTGCCGGTTTCTCGGGCGGAACGGGCAATTATTTATACGATGGCAATGGCAACCTGACTACCGACCCTTATAAGCATTTATCTATCGGGTATGATGATTTGAACAGAACGGATAAGATAACCATAACCAATGCAACTAACCGTTACATTGATTATACCTACAATGCCAATGGCACGTTACTGCGCAAACGGCAGTATGATAACGGAGCATTACAGCATACTACCGATTACGTTGACGGATTTGTATTTATAGACAATATCTTAAGCTATTTTGCCATACCCGAAGGGCGTGTGTTGAACAACAGCAGTACGCTGGTACAGGAATTTGTTATAACCGACCAGCAGGGCAATGCCCGTGTTAGTTTCCAGAACAATGGCAGCAATGCAGCTGTTGTGAAACAGGAGAACAGCTACTACGGCTTTGGCATGAGCATGGCAAGCGCTATGGCTTTGCCAACAACACCCAACAAGCAATTGTATAACGGCGGTAGCGAGTGGCAGAATGATTTTAGTAATTTACCGGATTACCAGCAGACATTTTACCGTAACTACGATGCCGCATTGGCAAGGTTTGTTGGTGTCGATCCGATGGCGGAAGGGGCAGAGAACCTAAGCGTTTACCATTATGCAGGCAATAACCCGATAATGAATAACGACCCAATGGGGAATCAATCACCGCTGCAAAGTAATGCAGCTTTTGTAGATATGGTAACCAGAGAATTACATGGCGTCACCAACCCTTTTGAAACGATAGATGAGATGGGTAACGGATCTTCTAATAGCGGTGGCGGCGGCGGCGGCTTTATAGGGGCCATACTGGGCGCTACGCTCGATTATTTGAATCAAAATACTACTGTAAACGTTACGTTGAACAGATTTAGCATAGCAGGTTTAGATAACCAATACCAGCAAAATGGCGATAATGGGCGTATTGCCTCTGCCATAGCAGGGAATGATTTATTAAATTGGGGAACAGCCAATTTGGATGCCAACACTGTTACCGGGGGCTACTATCATTTATCTGATGGAAGTCCGACAACTGTCAATGGTGTAAGTGGAAGTTTTATGGCTACTAATTTTTCAGGAGGCGCTAATGAGAAAGGTGAGAGCTGGCATGGTGTGTCCGGTTCTTGGGATACTGAAACAACAACTGATTTAAGCAGCAAATCTTGGATCGCTAGCGTGGCAAGCACACAATCTGGTTTGATCGGCGAAATTTTGGCTCCTGGAGCAAAAGTAGGGTATTGGGCTCAAAGAGCCCAAGCAATAAAGAATTATAGAATTCTCACAAAAACGGGTAGGGTTTTAGGAGCGGCTTCGGTTCTCGCAACAATTGTAGAGGATAGTAATAGGCCTCAAGGTTTTACAAAAGGGACTTTCGTTAAGTCCACCATCGGAACCCTAGGGGTAATATTTCCAGAATTTGGTTTAGTCTATGGCGTTGTTGATCTTGGGTTTACCATATTTAGTAACAGATCTCTAACAGATCGAATCGGAGATGCTGTCGACAATATTAGGTAATTTATCGTGTTTTAATTATTTTTTATCCTTAATATATGAATTTTTTCTTTGATTATATATTCTACAGAATTACTCAATTTATGTTTAAACGAGATGGTAGAACTGGGGTGACCGCTCTAATTTTTATGTCATTATCACAAGCATTTTTTTTAGAACTTATAATCAACCCAATTATTAAAAATTTCTTAACAAAAGAGGAGTTGGCTCACTACTCCAAATTCATTGGATGGTTCGGGGCAATTATTTTTGTCGCACTTTTCTTAATTAACAACAAAAAATATAAAAATTCTTATAATAAATATCGTTTTTACTGGAAAGACGAAAACACCAACAAAAGATTTTATAAGGGGATTCTCGTTATTTTATCCCTAATTATCCCGATTTCATTATATATATTAATGAATGTACACTGGGGAGATAGCTAGTACATCAATCTCCTCCCATTCTGGCGCGTGAGTATGACGAACCTGGCTTAAGCGCAAAGGCTACTCGTGCCCCGCGTTTAGGTAGCCAAAGTGCTATGTTGTAACATGATTTTTAAAAACAAAATACCGCTTTCTAAGTAACCAGCAATGCGGTATTTTTATTGCTAATGAGTGTCAAATATAAATTCAAGGATCAGGAAAGGATTATCTGTATAGTAGCGCAAGAGATTATTATGGATTGCAAGGATTAATAGACATCCTTTTAATTGAGCCGGAGGTAATGTAAACCAAAAGCTCATCCGGGCACGAGTAGCCATTACTGTCGCTGCCGCAAGCGTCCCCGGCTGGCCCGCAGGACAGGTAACCAACAATTAAAGTAGCCTGCAGGACAAACAACCTGCAGGCTATTTTAATGTTACACAACCAGGCATAAACGCACAGAACCTTCCTCCGGGTTATGGATTGCAGTGGATACCGGCCTTTCGCGCCTAAGGCCTGCAGGCGTATGAGCGTAAAGCCCGGCCGCAGGCAACCCCAAAAGCACACCTCATTGCTCCCTTAAAACCCCCATTCAAACAAAACCCTAGCTGCCTTGTTTATACATCAACTCAATTATTAAAAAATGGCGCAATCCGCTTGCCTGTAGCAGATACCCTCTTAGTATTATAGCCGGTCCCGAATTAACACCAGGGTTAAATTTATTTGATAGCGCTAAAAACAAAAAAGCGAACTATTGCTTTAATATAAAAACATAAATATCTATGACAGAAGATGTTACAATGCCGGCATGGAAGCGGTGGTTCGAAAACATTGGCGACCACGTTGGCTTTTTCTTTAAATTTTTCAAAAACATTTTTGCAGGTGGTTTTGAATGGTCGGAGTTTGTGCGGCAGTGTTACGAAATTGGCTACCGCTCAATGATGCTGGTTGGCATTACCTCGTTTATAATGGGCGTGGTGCTCATCGTACAGCTGAGGCCAACACTGGTAACGTTCGGTGCGGCAAGCATGTTGCCAAAAACGCTCTCGGTTTCCTTTATCCGCGAAATTGGCCCGGTTATTATCGCCATTATTTGCGCCGGTAAAATAGCATCGAGCATTGGCGCAGAGCTGGGCAGTATGAAGGTAACGGAGCAGCTGGACGCTATGGAAGTATCCGGAGCTAATCCTATTCAATACCTGGTGGTTACCCGCATTATTGCAACAACTATAATGGTGCCCATATTATCTGTTATTGGAGATGCGATAGGTCTTTTCGGCGGTTTCCTGGCATTGAACATCCGCGATAGCATAAGCTTTCAGCTATACTTTACCAAAGTAATTGCCGCACTTGATTTTACCGACTTTTTGCCTGCTTTTATAAAAACCATTTTTTTTGGTTTTGCCATTGGCTTTGTAGGCTGCTATAAAGGCTTTCACTCCAACAAAGGCACCGAGAGTGTGGGTATTGCAGCCAATTCGGCGGTGGTAACCGCATCGCTGTGGATCTTTGTTATTGATGCCATTGCTGTTCAGATAACCAGTTTGTTGTTTTATAAATAGGGATGGAAGCAGAAAAAGAAAAAACCGGACATAAGCAGCAGGCGCCCAAAAAGCAAGAGGTTGTTATTGCTATAAAAGGGCTTAAAAAATCCTTTGGTACTAAGCATGTATTAAAAAATATAAACCTCCAGCTGCACAGGGGTGAAAATGTAGTTATCCTGGGCCGCTCAGGTACCGGTAAATCGGTAACCATTCAATGTATTGTAGGGATGTTAAAACCCGATGGCGGCTCTGTTAGGGTGTTTGGCGATGAGGTGGCCGAAATGGATGATAAAGAGCTGAAAGCGTTGAGAATAAAGATTGGTTTTTTATTTCAGAGCGGCGCGTTGTATGATTCAATGACAGTGCGCGAAAACCTGGAGTTCCCCCTCACCAGGGTGTTAAAATTAAAGGACCGCGCAGAAATTGATAAGCGGGTTGAAGCAGCCCTGGATAGCGTTGGCTTGCTTGATGCCATTGATAAAATGCCGGCAGACCTATCGGGCGGGATGCGAAAAAGGGCGGGGCTGGCGCGCACCATAATAGTTGAGCCCGAGATCATATTGTATGATGAACCAACTACCGGGCTTGACCCGATAACCTCGCGCGAGATCAGCGATCTGATCTTATCTATCCAAAAGAAACAAAAAACGTCATCCATCATCATCACCCACGATATGGAATGCGCACGCATAGCATCTGACAGGGTAGTTATTATGGACGATGGCGAATACATAGCTGAAGGCTCTTTCGACGAGCTTCACAAATCAAAAGAAAAACTTGTGGGATCATATTTTAAAGATATATTATGAAAACGACATCCGCTCAAAAAATAAAAATAGGCCTGTTTACCTTTGTCGGCTTAACGGTACTGGTGCTGGTCATTTTTTTTATCGGCAACCAAAAAAACCTTTTCAGCTCAACATATCGCGTTCACGGGACCTTTAAAAACGTAAATGGCCTGCAGGTGGGCAACAATGTGCGCTTTGCCGGGATAAACGTAGGTGTGGTTCAAAACATAACCATAGTAACAGACAGTGCGGTAAGGGTTGACCTTACCTTGAACAACAACGTTAAAAAGTTTATTAAAACCGATTCGAAAATAAGCATAGGCAGCGATGGCCTAATGGGCGATAAACTGATAGTTATTGTCCCCGGTGGCATAACCAGTACACAGCCCGTACAGGATGGCGGCCAGCTGGCATCAATTCCGCCGTTTGATGTAGACAGGATAATTGGCAAACTAACAAAAGTGGCTGATAACGCCGCGGATCTTACCGGCGACCTGGCAGCTATTGTAAATAAAGTAAACAGCGGCAAGGGCAGCATTGGCCGGTTATTAAACAGCGACAAGCTCTCAAAAGACCTTGAAGGAACCGTTCAGCAAGCCAAAACCACCATGAAGAATGTGCATGCTACCACCACCACACTAAATACCGACCTTAAAGCAGCACAAAGCAAC
This sequence comes from Mucilaginibacter sp. OK098, assembly GCF_900142915.1. Taxonomy (GTDB): domain Bacteria; phylum Bacteroidota; class Bacteroidia; order Sphingobacteriales; family Sphingobacteriaceae; genus Mucilaginibacter. Next base: position 7,966 of record NZ_FRCM01000009.1, on the reverse strand, counting down.
TTCCTATTAAAAGGATTCTTCAACAAAAAGAAGAAAAAGGCCCAGCAGGATTCAGTTAAAAAAGCCCAGGCAGCAGCAGATGCCGCAGCAGGGAAAGACAAAAAAGAATAGAATTAACCTGAAAATATGTCAACCATAAATCAGCGGGGTTTATGGTTGACGGGCTTTGTAAACATTATTACTACCCGCCGCCTACAAAATTTCTGCAAATCACAGCGCAGCGTCCTTTATGAAAGAAGGCCTTGCTGGAAAAATGTTATAAAATGCTGATTTTCAGGGTTTATTTATTTTTACTGATGGATGAGATTATCATGTAGTGTAACTATTTTAGTGGTAGTTCGGCAAGATGTTTTTATTGGTTAAAAATGTTTGCCGGAATATTGTGTAATACCCCTAACACAAAAAACAGTATTTATTAAACCTTGCTTTTTTCACATGGATAAAATTTCAACCCCACCTTTTTTCAGCGCCTAATTATTTTATAGCAATCATTTGAATAAAATGGCAATTGATAGCGCGGGAAAGCAGGCCGTGAATTTAACGGCATTAACCTCGGCGAAATGAACATGGTGCTGTTGAAAAAGGTGGAGGAGTTAACGCTGTATTTGATAGAGAAGGACAGGCAATTGGCAGATCAGCAGAAGATAAATCAAGTTGTTAAGCAGCAGTCTGATCTTCTAAAATCACAACAAAAGCAAATTGATGAACTGAAGAAAAGTCTTGATAATCTGAATCATAAAACTCACAATTAACAACGCAAAAGCCTCATAAAATGAAAACTTTTTTAATAACAACAATTGCATTTTTAGTTTTTACAATAACTAGCAAGGCACAATGGACCTTATCCGGTAGTAACATTTATCCAACAACTATAACAAATAATGTAGGCATTGGAACCACAACACCTGCATCAAAGCTTGATGTACAGGGGTTAATAAATATTGGCGCAGCAATGAATATTTATGCTTTTACACCTGCAACCATTCACATGGGAGGAAGCGGTAATACTACAAATGCCCCTTATGTAGTATTGGAAAATGCAACTCCTTATGGAGGATGGACACCCATGTCTGAGTTTCATATTACCAGCGATGGTACAAATGTTCCCGAAATTGGATGGACAACGGGCGTAAGGCCTGGAAATATGCTGGTACGCTCTTATGGTTACAGTGGCGGCGGCAACATTAATCTTCAGGCTAAAGGAATAATTAATTTTTTATCAAATGATGTGCAAAGGATGATTATTAATAATGCCGGTAATGTTGGCATTGGGACCACCTCTCCGGATCAGGCACTCACTGTAAATGGAACCATTCACTCCAAATCTGTTGTAGTTGATGCAAATATCTTTCCAGATTATGTTTTCAACCCAACATATAAGTTACCCACTTTAACCGATGTAAAAACCTACATCGACAAAAACCACCATCTACCTGATGTGCCATCAGCAGCCGAAGTTGAAAAGAACGGCCTTAACCTGGGCGAAATGAACAAGGTGTTGGTACAAAAGGTGGAGGAGTTGACGTTGTATTTGATGGAATTAAATAGAACTACGGCTGAATTAACCAAAACTGTAAAAGCGCAACAAAAGGAAATAGATCAGTTAAAAAATAAATAATGATGAAAAAAATATTATTTACCCTTTGCATTATTTTAAATATTGCGGCGATGCACATAAGTGTAAAAGCGCAATCAGGCTCTCAGACACAGTATTTTGTTCCCCAGCCATTTCCCCGGTCACCAACAGCTACTGCGCTGGAGAAATATGGCACCTACCAGGTAAATGAATTTACAGGGGTGCCGGACATTTCTATTCCTTTATACACTGTTGAGGCAGGAGGGTTTCAGGTGCCAATAACTCTATCCTATCATGCCTCTGGCATAAAAGTGACCGATGTAGCTAGTTGGGCCGGTCTTGGCTGGTCTGTTTCATCCGGGGGGCAAGTCACAAGGAAAACAATGGGACTGCCGGATGACGTAGCTTATGGATACTTGAATGGCTATATGTGGCAGCCTGGCACATTTAGCGCTAATACAATAGCTAATGTTGATTACCTGGAGAATGTAGCGACAGGGATTTATGACTCCAGGCCTGATATTTATTCTTACGATTTTCCTGGCCATGGAGGAAAATTCTTCTTTGACGGTTCGGTTGGTAAAAATTATGCGGTAAGGATGTTACCGTTCTCGCCGTTAAAAATCAGCAAGACGGGATCAATAAGCAAATTCAATATCGCGGATGAGCACGGTAATAATTATTCGTTTGGAGACACAGGAGGAACGGAGTCAACCTATTCGACATTAGGGGGAGCACTCACTAATTGGATCGCATCTGCATGGAAAATCAACAGCATGATCTCTCAGAACCGGCGTGACACAATATCTTTTACTTACCAGCAGGACCAAATCGATTATCCCTCGGCAGACAATGAGGTTTACACAGTCATTGACGGTATTAATAACATTGCGCCAGGTGTTTACAGCAACGCATCTTACAGCCTCGCACCTAACAATACGGGTATTACTAATATTACAAACGAGCTACTGCCTCAACAGATCAATTTCAAGAACGGTAAAGTTGTTTTTGAACTGGACGCCGCCCGAAGAGCAGATGTTGACGGAGTCGGTGGCAATCATGCTTATGGCCTGAACGATATAAAGATCTATAGATATAATTATGGGACTAAAACAATGGAACTGCAAAAGACCATTGTGTTTTATAAATCTTATTTCAACCCCACGAGTGCTAGGCGGCTGCGGCTGGATTCCATCCAGGTGCTGGATAAAGCAGGAAGTATCATGCAGCATTACCGCTTTGATTACAACACTTCTATTTCCTTACCCGACTATCCTTCCTATCTACAGGATTACTGGGGTTATTATAATAATGGGTATGACATTAATACAGGCCTACATAACACGATGCTTACCCCTCGACAGACCATATCTTACAGCGCGAACGGCTTGGGTTCAACCAATGTGACTATCGGCCAGGCCAACCGCAATCCGGATTCCACTTACATGCAGGCCTTCGTTCTTACAGGCATCCATTATCCCTCGGGTGGCTACAGCGCATTTACCTATCAAACCAATCAATATACGGATGCAGGAACACTTTACCAGGCAGGGGGGCTGCGCATAAAAACGATTAGTAGCTATGATGGTGTCAACCCGACGCCTACTGTGAAGACCTACGTTTACAACAGCGCCAGAAAGAACTTTTTGCTTGATTACGCTTATTTCTCAACATCTCAGACCCACCGTCACTTCAGTCCTTCGCGCGGGACAGCTAACCCATTATTAGACGGCTCAGAGACCGTGCGCAGTTATTCGAGTAACCCGCATTGTGATCTGGAGGCCTATGATGGGGCCACAGTGGTTTATCCGTCGGTTACTGAATATATAGGAACACCGGGCACTAATATAGGCCGGACAGATTATACTTTTACTGATCAACGTGATGCCATATCGGATGCTTCGATGGCAGGCAACCTGGTCTACCTAAGTTCATTTTATGTCAGGGGGCATTTGCTTTCCAAAAAGGAATATATTCATAAAACAGATGGCAGCTACCAGCCGGTGAAACTTACCACCAACAGCTATACCGCTTTTCCTTATACAAATTATGATGATGTTGGATTAGCCGTAAGGAAACAGAATTATAACGAAGGGTCAGCAGGAAATCCGATCGAACCAGGTACGGCAAGTCCTGACGATGCTAATTCTTATACCCCTATTTATTATTATATCACCTCCGACGACAATTACCTGACAGGCACGACGACGAAGCTATATGACATGAACGATACGACGAAAGCTACGCTATCCACGGTGAGCTATAAATATGACAACATCGCCCACCAGCAGGTAACCCGCACCTATCATACCGATAGCAAAGGCAATACTTTAATTACCCGGAGCAAATACCCCGCAGATTATCTGGCGGGCAACGCGGTGATCGACAGTATGAAAACGCGCAATATGCAGGCAGAGGCCATTGAGAAGTATGATACCCTGAAGAACGTAACCACCTCGGTTAATGCAATAATCAGTGGCCAGCTTAACCAGTTCAAAACAGGAAATTTAACAGGAAGTATTGTACCTGCTACAGTCTCTATCCTCAATATTCCTGCTCCTGTTACAGATTTTGTTGCATCAGGTGTAAGTGGAGTCAGCTTAACCAAAGATGCCCGGTACACCCAAATGATCAGTTTTGATAACTACGACCCTCAGAATAATATTGTTCAGTATACCCCCCGTAATTCCACCCCTGTTTCCTTGCTGTGGGATTACAATTATGAACTGCCTGTGGCCCAAATAAAAAATGCTACCAGTATATCACAGGTGGCCTATACCAGCTTTGAGGCGCCGCGTAACGGCGGATGGTATTACGCAGGTGCGCCGGTAACTGACCCTACTGCGCCAACAGGCAACATGGTATACGCCCTAAATCTGGGGGCTGTTACTTCGCCTGCTATGGATGCTGCAAAAGCGTATGTGCTCTCGTTATGGAGCAACAACGGCGCGCCAACGGTTACCGCAGGCAGCAGCCTTTCCGGTACGCCCTTACGGACAAGCAATAACTGGACCTATTACGAATACCAGGTGCCGGTCGGCAACAGCAGTGTTACCGTAAGCGGAACCGCTGCTATTGATGAGCTGCGGCTGTACCCTGCTGCTGCACAGATGACCACCTATGCATACAATCCTAGCGGTATTATAAATATAGCCGATACCAAAGGCTCCATCAGCCATTTTGATTACGACGCCTTTTCACGTTTAAGGAACGTTAAAGATTGGGCAGGTAATATTGTAAAAAATTATGGCTACCATATGTACGACCAGGTAGTGGGAAATGCGGCCATAGGTGCAACCTCCTTTACGCGCAATAACTGCCCTGCGGGCACTTCGCCAACTTCAACTACGTACTCGGTGCCGGCCAACAGGTATTATGGGGCAACCACAGCCGATGCCAATGCAGAAGCAATGTATGACCTGAACACCAAGGGGCAGATAAAAGCCAATACGGTTTGTAGCTGCCCGGTACAAAACATCTCCGTTACGCTAACCAACAATACGGGGAACGCGGGCTATCAGGCTACATTTACCGGCATTGCAACACCGTATAACTTCCCGGCAACGGGCAGCACTGTAGTAAGCGTTCCGGCGGGCACCTATGCAACGGTGAGCATAAACCCGTTTGGCTCATTTACTGCAACCTTTACCATGGGGACGCGAACACCCATAAGCGGGCACAGCGCCAGCTTTAGCACGGTAATAATAGCAACAGGCAGCTCTGATTTAACATTGAGCATAAACTAACCAAATGATAACCTGGTTTAACCACTAAGGCAATGCAAAAAAACAAAAACCTGACCTATAAAACTATCCTGGCTGCCATAACGCTGCTTTTGTGCTTTACCAATACCCTGGCACAAACGGTAAACGGGCCGCTAATTTTATCATCGCCAAATACAACGGGTAATTACAGCAGCAACGTGAGGGTAACGCTGAGCACAGGCTTTACAACAACGGGCCCATTTACCGCAACTATCCAGCCCTTTGACTGCTTAACACTTACCACGGCGCCAACGCTTACGGGTAACTATGTGATCAGTAACACCCCTCGGATCTCCGGCTTTACAGACGAGAGCCAGCTTACCGGGCTGGGCAGCTGCCAGCTGATGCAAAGCATCCAATATGCTGACGGCCTTGGACGGCCCATCCAAACCGTACAGGTAATGGCCAGTCCGTTTGGAAATGACATGATCCAGCCGCAGGCCTATGACCAGTATGGAAGAGAAGTTACCAAATACCTGCCTTACACCCCGGCAACCGGCACGGCAGGCAGCTACCGGCTCAATGCAGTAAGTACTGAGCAGCAGGCTTTTTATACTACCCCGCCTGCGGGCGTAAGCGCAATTGCCAATGCTTATGCACAAACCCTGTTTGATAACTCGCCGCTAAACAGGCCTGTTGAACAGGGCGCTACCGGCGCTGCCTGGCAGCCGGGCGGCCATACCGTAAAAATGGATTATGCCTCGAACAATGCAACCGCCTTCGCAACCGACTCGGTAAACGGCAGACAGGTGGCGCTTTATACCACAACCATTAGCAGCAGCGGGGGGCAAACACTAAACAGAACAGGCAATACAGCCACTTATGCCGTAGGCCAGCTTACCTTAACCATTGCTAAAGATGAGAACTGGACAAGCGGCAGGGCAGGCACCGTGGAAGAATATAAGGATATTGACGGGCACGTGATATTAAAACGGACCTATAATTACACCGGCGGCCAGTTACAGCAGCTCAGCACTTATTATGTTTATGATGATAAAGGCCAGTTAGCCTTTGTGCTGCCACCGGGAGCCAACCCGGATGCTGCGGCAGCCATCAGCACAACCACACTGAACAATTACTGCTACCAGTACATGTACGACGGACTGGGACGGATGGTGCAGAAAAGGATCCCCGGCAAAGGATGGGACTATACCGTATACAATAATATGGACCAGCCCGTTGCCACGCAAGACAGCCTGCAGCGGCTTACCAAGCAATGGATCTATACGGAATACGACGCGCAGGGCAGGGTTGCCATTACCGGTACGTGGATTAACCCGGGTACAGATACCCGCCCGGCATTGCAGGGCATACTTACCGCTATCAACTCAAACTTTTACGAGTCGCCTGCGGCAACCACCAGCGGCTATACCAATGTGGCCTGGCCAACCACTGGCACAACCACGCCGCTTGCCATTAACTATTACGACAGCTATAGCAATGCGCCAAGCCTGCCGGCACAGTATACGGCACCTGCCGGTGCCGACTTAGCCACCCGAGGCCAATTGGTAGCCTCAAAAACAGCGGTATTAAATACCCCTGCGAATATGTTATGGAGCACCCACTATTATGATTACTGGGGACGAAGCCTGACCGGTTACGCACAGCATTACCTTGGCGGCACGCTTAATGCCGGTAATTTTGATGCATTAAGCGCCACTTATGATTTCACAGGCGCAGCAACAACTACAACGCGCAAACACTGGAACACCACCAGCGCAACCGTACCACTGTTAACCATAACCAATACCTATATTTATGATCATGTCGGGCGTAAGCTAAAAAGCTGGGAACAGATCCAGAACGGCAGCAGCACCCCAACCACCAAAACGCTGCTGAGCAAAACAGACTATAACGAAATTGGCCAGGTAAAAACCAAAATGCTGCACAGTACGGATAGCACCACGTTTTTGCAGCCTGTAAACTATACCTATAACGAACGGGGCTGGCTACAAACCAGCAGCGCAAGCCTGTTCCAGATGCAATTGTTATACAATACCGGTACCAATAAGCAATACAACGGCAACATAGCCTACCAGCAATGGGGAACAGCAGCCGCGCCAAATACCAATACTTTTACCTATACCTATGATAAGCTGAACCGGCTTACCAGTGGAACATCGGTTAGTAATGATAACGAAACAGGGATTGCCTATGATGCAATGGGCAATATTACAACCCTGCAACGTTACCAGGCCGGCACCTTGATTGATAACCTTACCTACACTTATAGCGGCACTAACCAATTGCAAAGCATTACGGATGCCACCACAAGTGATTTAGGCTTAAAGCATGGTACCTGGGCTTATACCTATGATGGCAACGGTAACCTGAAAACAGACCCGACAAAAGCCACAACGAGCATAACCATAGGCTACAACCTGCTCAACCTGCCGCAAAGCATAACAGGTGGCAAAACCATTACCTACACGTATGATGCAGCCGGAAATAAGCTGCGAAGGGTAAGCCCGGCAACCGGCAATACCGACTATATCAGTGGCATCCAGTATGACGGAACGACAACCCCGGCGTTGACCTTTATCCAGACCGAGGAAGGCAAGGCGGTACCAAACGGAGCAGGGTATGATTATCAGTATTACCTGGGCGATAACCTGGGCAATACGAG
>NZ_FRCM01000004.1:533795-721648 GCF_900142915.1 Mucilaginibacter sp. OK098 | reverse complement strand
CCGAAAGTACCACCAGGTAATCCTGTTCCCGGTACTGACCCAACAATAAAGGACGCTTTTGCATTTGCGCCCGGGTCGTTGTTCACTACCGTTGAAATTGTGGGTCCGTTCGTGTTTTTCTGTACCTGCAGGAGTGATGATGCCGCAGGAGTAGCGGTTCCGATGCCAACATTAAAGCCAACGTATGCAGGAATTGGAATAATGCTGCTTCCGGATGTTGTCCACTGCGCGCTACAAGTTATTGTAAATGATAAAAACGTGATGATCGTGATTAAAAAGTGTTTCATGTTTATGTGTTTTGGAATTAGTGATCAGGTTATAATGAATAAATTTCAAGCATAGTGCTTCAGTCTGCAACATTACTATTGAGCAGAGGAAAGGATGTTTGCGAATGGCTGTAAAAGCAAATAAATGCGAGAGCTTTGTATTAAGCGGATATATTTCATGAATAAGATTTAAGCAGGCAACGGAGTACCCCTGAAAATTTGCGCAAGATTACGCATTTTATTTAAGTAACAATTGTAATACAAGGTTTTTTTGTGGTTCATTTGGGATTGGTCATTAGTCATTAGTCATTAGTCATTCGTCATTGGTCATTTGTTATTGGGGGGAATGGGGGCTTAGCGGGTGGGGTACGTTACCTGTGGCAAATTTTTAATTGATCTTACAATTCCCTCTATGTCCCCTCCGCCTTTGCAGCCTTTTTGCGGCGGCGTTCGTTGGCGCGTTCGTCGGCTTTCAGCAAGGCCAGTTCTTTTTGGTATTGTTTATACAATCCAAAGTTATTGCCGGTTATGTGCATGGAGGTGTCGGAACTGGGTGGGGGTGTAAGGGTGGGGGCGTTGGGCTGTGGAATAGGATCTTCAGGGCCTTTGCGCTCAGCATCCTCCATAATACACCCCTGGTTTGTCGGCACATGGACATTGTCAGGGCCTTTGCGCACGTCGTCCTTCGACAGGCTCAGGATGAGACCGGGCGCGCTTTTTCTTACCTGGACATCTGGGCGCTCATTTATTTTTTCATCCCTCATCTGCATATCCGCACATCCTGCCTCATCCGCACATCCTTCCAGTCGTTTGAGGGTGCGGAAAACGGTGGTGGGGGCGAGGCCGAGGTGGGCGGCGATCTGGCGGATGGTTTGGCCTTGTTGGTTTAGCTGGGCTATGCGGGTTTGGGTGTTTTTGCGGTATTGTTCGGTATAGGGGGTAAGGTGGTCGGTTTCGTAACCCTGGCTGCCGAACTGAAAGTGCAGGAAGTTGCCGGGTTTGGCTATGGCGCCGGTGCAGATGTTTGCGGCGCCATAGACCTCTGCATTGTTGCGCTGCTTGATCTGCTTGAGGTAACGCAGCCCGGGCGACTGCTGGCTTTCGCCGATGGCGAAGGCGCTGTCGGCAAAGTTGATGAGCATTTTGCTGCCCTGTAGGTCATTGCGCGACAGGGGTTTGGTGGTGTTGCGTTTTGGGGTATGCGCCAACACCAGGATAGAGATCTGGTACCTGAGCTTGATGTTTTGTAGGTACTGCATGAGGTTTTGTGCGCCGGCGGCCGACTGGGTGCCATAGCGCAGGCAGGTGATGTTATCAATAATAAGCACCTTTGCCTTATAGGCCAGCAGGGCGTTCTCGATCTCGTTATTTATAAATTCCTCGTAGGTTTTGAACCTGTTTTGCTTGTCGGAAAAAGGGTTGAGCGTGGCGCGGCAAAAGTTTTTGGTGAAGGGATGTTTGCCTTCGGCGGGGCTGCTGTAGCGGCGACGGAACTGCTGGTCGCTCAGCTCAAAGTCGAAATACAGCACGGGGACTGCGGGGGCATCCATTTGCAGGTGCCCTATGGACTGGCCGCGGCTGATGCTGTCGGCTATTTGTACGGCGAGGACGGATTTGCCCACGTTGGTATCGGCAAACAGGATGCAAAGCTCGTTTTGATGCCAGAATTCGCCGAACAGCATGGCGGATTCGGGGATCTCCCGGTCGTCATGCTGCCAGTCTTCGCCGGTGCGGATAATGAATGCGCCGTGGGGATCGTATTCATACTCATCATCGGGGAGGGCTTCGTCATTATCGTCGTCATCCAGGTATGCATCTTCTTCTTCTTCTTCTTCTTCCTCATTTGCAGCGGAAACTGGCATAAATTCGTCATCATTGACCAGGCTGGCGCGCGTATCGTTCCTGATGCTCTCGATTTCGCGGGGGCGTACAAATGGGGTAAAGGGGGGTGGGGTGGGTTTAGTCATTAGTCATTAGTCATTAGTCATTAGTCATTAGTCATTAGTCATTAGTCATTGAGGAATTGGGGAGGTGGTGGAGAATGGTGCTAATATCGGGATTGGGTTTGGGGAAAGTGCTGACAGTGTTTTGTCAGTATAGGGTTTAATAGTTCATTGCTGGGGGGATATTGAATTGCGCTGATTAAGGCTTCGAATTAGCTTTATTCATGAACTTAGACATCCTCCCGCTCAATTGCCGCGGGGGCTGTTACTTTTTTCTTGATAAAAAAGTAACCAAAAACTAAGCGTAGCGATCTCATGAACGCCTTAAAAAACAAACAACCGGTGAATAAATCAAGTCAGCAGAAATGCTTCTTTGCGCACGAGGCCTTTCACGCACCAATCCGAAAAACGGCATAGCCCTCTTGAGCGCCTTAAAAAAATAAACAAACCGCGAAAAAACCACGGGCTGGAATCTTTTTGCCGTGCTACCCTGTCCCGCGTAGACCTTGTATGCAAAAATTTCCTATGCCCCTTGCCTGCGCTTTAGGCCATCAGTTTTGACGGATTTTTGCCGAAGCTTATCTGCTGACGGGGAAGCTTTTTGGGTAACCATAGTTATTGTATTTTACTGCTTACTCAAAACTGCCAACTTTTTCCGCTGTTCCACTTGTTCCATGCTGTTTCAAAGCGGTTTTTTTGTTCCATTTGTTCCCGTTGTTAGCACAATGTGCCTGTGGAACATGCTTTTTGAGGTGTGGGCCGATGGGGTATTAAACAAAAAAAGACCCGCCGGGGCGGATCTTCTTGTACAGGGCGGATTAGAATATCATATGACCAACTTATCCTTTCGACTTCACAGGCGGTTGTGCGGTGCCGGTGCCTGGCTGTCCGCCGTTATCGTCGGGAGTGTTGTCCTGGTCTTGTTGTTGTTGGTTGTCCTTTTTGTCCTTGCGTTTTTGCGGGATACCGTTGTTGCCAAAGCGGTACGACAGGGTGAAGATGGCGGTACGGGTCGAGAATCGCCTTTCAGATACCTGGTTTGAGGCAAAATATGGCGTATTGATGTTGATGTCCGAACGGAACCTGCGGGTATTGAAGATGTCGCGCACGTTGCCGCTCAGGCTCAGTGTTTTGGTGAGGTCGTATTTAACACCACCGTCAACCCCGTACATTGCCCTCATCTTACCCTGCGGGATCACCTGCGGACCCTGGTAGTCGCCCCGGAGCTGGATACCCAGCTTTTTGAAGGGTTTCAGGTTGGCGGTTAAGTTGCCGTTCCATGCATAGCCTGATGTGGTGGTTAAACCAAGAGCAGGGTCGCCGTCAATATGGCGGTAATACACGTTCAGGTTGGCGGTAACGTCGATAGCTGCGCTGGGGCTAACCTTGGCAATCAGCTCGTACCCGGCGTTTGAGGCGCTCTTTATGTTCTCGAAAGTTGTTAGCGTAGTGTCAATATTGGTAGGGGTAAGCGGCGTGGTTATGCGCTGGATAGCACCGTTTGTGAGCCTGTAATACAGCGATGAGGTTAGCGTAAGGCTTTTCCAATAGTTGATATAGCTCAGCTCGAACGAGTGGGTATCCTCGGGGCGCAGGTCAGGGTTACCCTGCTGGTAGTTTAGCTTATCACTTTGGTCAATGAAAGGGGAGAGTTGCCTGTCGCGCGGGCGCGATACGCGGCGGCTGTAGCTCAACTGTAGTGTCTGATTTTCAGATAGTTTATCCGTTAAAAATATGCTTGGGTAAATGCGGAAATAGTCTTGCTTATGCGGCACGGTAACGCTGTCTATCAGCGATGTGCGGATGTGCGAATCTTCCAAACGCAAGCCAACCTGCAGGCCAAAATTGCCAAACTGGTGCTGGTAGTTGGTGTAGGCCGCATTTATGTTTTCCTTATAAATAAACCGGTTGCTCAGGAAGGGGTTATAATCAAAGCCGCCGCTGGTGTTGTTGAGGGTATCAACCACATAGTTGCCATCGCTATTGTTGATGTTGCTGCGTACACCGGCTTCCAGCTTGCCGTTGGCTAGCGGCAGGGTGTAATCTGCCTGGATGTTCCAGTTTTTTCCGGTGCCAATAGTCGTATTGTTCTGCTGGGTGCGGAGGTATGAGGGGGCGCTGTAATCGTAATACTCGCTAAACAGGTTGTCGAAATTGTTGTTCTTGTCTGTTCCGTAATTGATGTTTGCGGTAAGCTCTTCGCCCTTCTTTTTATATTTATGATCGAAATCTATATTGAAATCCAAATTGGTACCGCTGCCGGTTGAGCTATTGTTTTGGTTGATTCGCTGTAGCAGCGTGCCGTTTTTGGTGATCAGCGTAGCGCCGTTCTGAAAGCGGTCGCGATCTCGGATGTTGACATTGGTTGAGAAGCCCAGGGTGGTTTTGGGATCCAGATTGATATCGATGCCTCCCCGGATGTTTTGCCCGGTAAAGGTAAAGCTCTGATTTTGGGTTTGATTCTGGGTTTGATTAATGGTATCTGCAATAGCGGTTTTATCTGAAAAGCCATCGCCAATTCTTGTGCCTTTGCGATAGCTGTAATTGGCATAAACGTTCACCTTGCTGTTTTGGTAAGCAATGTTAAAGTTGCCGTTATAGGTGTTTTGCGTACCTACCGATGCCGATGCCGAGCCCGTAAAGCCCTTTTGCACGTTCTTTTTTAGCACGATATTGATTATCCCTGATTGTCCCTCCGCATCGTATTTTGACGATGGGTTAGTAATTACCTCAATAGTTTCGATGGAACTGGCAGGGATGGATTGCAGGATGTCGGCAATATTACCACCGGTTAAGGCCGATGGCTTGCCGTTTATTAAAACGCGCACGCTGGTTGATCCGCGCAGGCTAAGATTACCATCCACGTCAACCTGTACCGATGGCACATTGGCCAGCAGATCAGTGGCCGATCCACCCTGGCTAACCAGGCTTTGCTCCACATTAAAGGACTTTTTATCAATACCCAGCTGGATCTGGCTTTTCTGTGCAGTTACAGTTACTTCCTTTAGCAGGCCCTTACCCTGGCGCAGCTTTATATTGCCAAGGTCGATAGCGCGTTTATTTGGTGTTATGTTGATGCTGTCTTTGATGAAAGTTAAATAGCTTACATAGGTTGCGCGTAGCAAGTAGCGGCCATCGTCGACCCCGGTAAGGGAGAAATTGCCCTGCAGATCGGTCTGCATGTTTTTTACTACGTGATTATCTGATTTGCGTACAAGCGATACGGTAGCAAGCTCAAGCGGCTGGTTATTAGCCGCATCTACCAATTTGCCTGATATAGTACCACCAGCCGGGGTTTGCTGGGCATTAACGGTGATAAAAGAAAATATGCAAAGCGAAAAAAAGATTGTTTTTATTAATTTCGGATTCATGCCGCAAAAATCACCTTTTTACATTTTGTACGGCAATAATGCTTGTAACTTTGTTGATATTTATTGGTAATTTTTTGGTTACGGAGTGCTATTTTAAATTTAATCTCTGTAAACTCAATTCCTTCTCAGTGATTTTTGCAGTTAAAAATAAACCACAAAGGTCAATGAGAGGTACGCATAGAGCACAGGATTGAAAGGTTTTATTGTGATTCTCTATAGCTTTTTAGTTGCTGCTAAAATATCTTCAACTTTAGGGTCTTTATCAATATACTTAACCGGCTTCCCAATTTTATCATAGATAGCGATGTATGGGGTAGTAGCTACATGATAATATTGTTGCACTTTATAGGTGTACCCTTCGGTGCCAACTGTCCAGTTGGGGTATTTCTTCAGATCAAAATCACGGGCAAAAACCTGGATTGCTTTAATTTGCTGTACAAAAGTTATCATTATTACCTGCACGTTTTTAAGCTCTTTCATATGCGGCTTAAGCTCGAACATTAAATGCTGACAATGACTGCAATCCGGCGCAAAATAGATGATCATAGTAGCTTTATCCTTTTTAAGATTAGCCGGGGTTATATTTACGCTGTCGGAAGTTAATATTTTGTAAGGAGGGATAGCGGGCGGCGGGGTAAAGGTTTGTGCACTGCTACAGCTAACTGCTGCTATAAGGCATAAAAAAAATACTAATTTCTTCATTGTTTTTAATTGCAAATTATCAGGGGACATATATACGATATTTTTACTTTTCAAGCAATTCTAATTGCCAGGCAACATGCTCTTCCGTTACGGGGAATAACGCATTATTACGGATTGTATGATAAACGGCATCAAATAAACCATTATAATTTCCTTTTGGCGGCGATAGATACTCTATATTCTTTTGGTTGTCCAGCCCCATAATTACCAGTTTTCCGTCGCTGCCTTCGGGTTCAATGCCAAAGCCAGAATCGGTTGGCAGCATGCCGTTGTCAAGCTGGGCCTCCTGGGTATCGCAGCGCTCTTTTGCCAGACTGCCGAGTGTCCCGTAAACAGCAAAGCCGGGCAATACCTCTGCTAATAACAAGCCTGCAGTTAAGTATACATTCAGCTGGTTCGGGTATTTAAGGTGATAATTAAAATAATCCGCCACTTCTGATCCTTCGCGATAGATGCCTGTTGTTTTGGTAAAGCTCAATGGCTTGCCGAACAGGGCTATTATATTGTCAATCAGGTGCGGCCCGAGGTCATAAACCAAACCATTGGCAGCATTTTCTTTTTTCTCTTTAAATAATTTTGTGCCAAGCGCAGCCTTATACCTGTCGAAACGCATATGGACTTCTATCAGCTCACCAAGCCGCCCGCTCTCAATTACATCTTTTATCAGCATAAAGCCGCTATCATACCGGCGGTTTTGGTACAGCATCAGGTGCAGGTTCTTCTTATGTGCAAGGTCGAACATGATTTTCACTTCGGCGCTTGTTGCCGCTGCAGGTTTTTCGAGTAATACATGTTTACCGGCATTAAGGGCATGCAAGGTGAAATCAAAATGGGTGTTGTTGGGCGTATTAATAACCACCAGTTCAATTTCATCATCGGCCAGCAATTCATCAATTGAAGCATAGCTGATAACATTCGGGTAGCGGGCAGCAGCCTTTTTCTCGCTCCGCTCAACCACAGCCTTAAACTTAAACCCTGGATTGGTGGCTAAAAACGGCGCGTGAAAGATACGGCCCGACATTCCATAGGCCATAAGGCCTGTTATTATTGGTTTTGACATAATTCTTTAAATTAACTTAAATCCGAAATCGAACATCCGATATCAATTCTCTCCAATCGGGCTTCCATCTGGCATTGCAACCACGGCAGCCGGTTTAAACTGCGCCGGGTCTTTTTCAAACGTGCTGATCTGCGAAAGGCCGAAGATAAGGTTTGCCTTCGTATTGCCACTGGCTGAACTAACGCTGATGATCATCCATTTCTTCAATTCATCTATTTCCATCAGGGCAATCCCCCTCACACTTTCGGGTGCTTTCCCGTTAGCTGCCAGGACTAATAACTGTCTTAATGTTAAATTGTTTACCAGGCGTTGCAGTTCGCCTTTATAGCCTCCCTGTTGCGGGGTTTTCCACGTTAAAGCAATTAACTTATCAACTACAGCTATCAATCCCGGCTGGGTAACATCGCGCGAGTTATATTCAACCAGCCTTGCCGCACGCTCGGGCTGCAGCATAAATGATAAAGTAGTTGCGGCAGCAGATTCAGCAGCAGCCATCGGATCGAATGTAAGCCCTGTGCGCGATTTAAACAGCTCCCTTGTTCTTGGATAACCATCAGGCCTTGGCGGAATTTTTTCTATTAGTTTTTCAGGCAGCGCCAGCGCATTCGGGCTGATGGTTAACATTAGCGCATTAAAAGCTTTCCATTGTTCGGCAGGCGGGATAAAGCGGGTTGTTGGCTGACCATCGTTTTTAACGGCATAGGTATAATACAAACCGCCAAGCATTTTTGAGGCTGCTTCCACCTGGTAACGGTGCAGCAGGTAAATGGGCACCAGGGCCTCTTCAATAGTTGCCATAGGTGCGTCCTGCCTGATAGCTTTTTCAGAAAAGTTATCCAGCAAATGCTTGCGGATGTCCATCAGCCTGTTTAGTTCATCGGCTGCGTTTTTGCCATTGTCCCATAGATGGGCAAGGGGATGGGCGCTACCTTCGGGCCGGGCATCTTCGTCAGTAATAAATAGCTGCCCCTGTTTTAATGTTTCAGTTAAGATGCCTTTTAGGGCTTCATCCTCATTAGTGCCGGCAGGGAAATCCTGGTAACCATAAAGTATAGCGCGCTTGTCCCAGGTACCAATTTCAGTGGTGTAGGCATTTGACAGATCAATTGTGCCATCTGCGTTTAAGGTAAAAGCTGGCGGTGGATAATCCATTACCGATGCCCTGTTATTTGTACTGGCTGCAAAATTATGCTGCAGACCAAGCGTATGGCCAACCTCGTGTGCCGCAAGCTGATGCAGGCGGGCAATGGCCATCTTTAACATTTTATCGCTGGTAGGTTTGCCATCTTCGTAGGGTTGTAACAAGCCTTCGGCAATTAAAAAGTCCTGCCTGTCGCGCAATGATCCTAAAGATACCTGTCCTTTAATGATCTCCCCGGTGCGTGGATCATCAATAGATGCACCGTATGACCAGCCCCGGGTTGATCGGTGGATCCACTGAATGATATTATAACGGATGTCCATCGGGTCGGCATCCTCGGGTAATAATTTTACCTGGAAGGCATCTTTATACCCGGCTATTTCAAATGCCTGGTTCCACCATGCTGCACCTTCCATCAATGCAGTGCGTACAGGTTCGGGCGCACCACGGTCTACATAATAAACAATAGGTTTTACGGCTTCGCTCATTGCTGCTGTTGGATCCTTTTTTTGCAGGCGATGACGGGTAAGCAGGTGCTTAACAATCGGCTGGTCTATCGGCGTGGCATAATCCATGTAACTCATGTCATAAAAACCAGAACGGGGATCAAACTTGCGCACTTTATAATTATCATCAGGCAGTTTGATGAACGAGTGGTGCATCCTTACGGTAACTGAATTAGGATCAGGTGTTACGGAGCTTATTTCACTGCCTTTACCTTTTCCGTCTATTGTTATGGTAGCCTCAAATTCAGAGTTCTCAGGAAATCCTTTTGTATTGGGCAAATAAATGGCTGAGCGGGATTCATCTAAATTAAAATTTCCCTGGTCGCTGCCGCCTAAGCGGTCGGCAAGATGATGACTATCGCGCAGCAAAAAGGGTGTAAAATCTATCAATATTTTGTCTCCATCCTGTGCCTCGGCTTTAAACCCCCATATAACCGATTGCGCAAATGCCTCTTCAACCGATTTTCTTTCATCGGCATTATTGCTAACTGCCCTGTAAGCATAATTGGGTTGAATTAGCAGGACCTTTGGCCCGCTTTTAATAAATTTAACTATCCGGCTCTCGCCAATTTGTCCGCGATCTAAACCTAAATCGTTTGACCCTACGCCGGCGGGGAGGGAGTTAACATACAAAAATTCGGTATTAAGCTTATCTATTTCCAGTAAGACCCGGCCGGTATTTTCATCCCAGTAAAAATTAAAATAACCGGTGTATTTAGTTAATCCTTTTGTCTTCGATTCAAAGTCGCCGGGCTTTTGCGCTTTTGCAATTGTTAATAAATTAATTGATAATATAACAAGCAGGTAAATTTTTTTCATTATAAGCTTTTGGAATGTTCAGCCTAAAATATTAATTTTAATCAATATTACCCAATAATCTACCGGATTGAGCAATCGATTATAATATCTATCGTTAAACTATTAACTATAAATCTATTTAATTTTTCTCAAAAGGAATATAACCTTTTAAATTTTTGTTGCGTATAAAGCATATCATAATTTATCCATATGGAGTTTAATAGCAGATCCGTTAGTATTTTACTTGTTGATGATGACGAAATAAACAACTTCATCTCCATCAAGCTAATAAAGAAAGCGCTTATGAATACCGAGATCATGGCCTGCCTTAACGGGAAATATGCTATTGATCAGTTGGTTGAGATCCAGAAAGCAAATCCGGAAAAATTACCTGATTATATTTTGCTGGATATAAATATGCCTATTATGAATGGGTGGGAGTTTTTAGATGAGTTTAAACGCTTAAATATTGATCCGGCAGGCAAATGCAAAATTTATATCATTTCATCATCTGTGTTTAGTAATGATATTAATAAGGCGCGCTCATACCCCCTTGTAAAAGATTTTATTTCGAAGCCACTGAACGTTGAAAAAATAGTTGAACTTTTTAAAGTTGAAGATACTGCTTAAGCGGGCATTACCCTAAAATGATCTTCGTTATAAATAACCTTCCCCACACATAACGATTTTGCATGGTAAAATAAACAAGTCCAACCTTCTGCTGCCGCTATTTTGCCATAATCTTCCCTAAGCTGCATCGCTTTACGGCCATCATAATCATACTTCGCTATAAACTTTCTGATCAATTGCTCCGGTTCGGGTAGTTCATCGCCTCCAAAAAAGCATTTGTCGCCTTCACTTTCAATCCATATTACCATATGGTAAGGGGCATGCCCGCCTGATAGTTCATACCTGATTCCTGGTTTAAACGTTCCGCTGCCCTCAACAAGGGTTAGGTTGACATTGCCTTGTAATGCCTCGAAAATTTCTTTATGATAAGATGATGAAGCGCCTGACAGCCCGGTTTCCCATTCCTGTTTCTGAATAACATGCTGCGCTTTCGGAAAGCTGGGTAGCAGTTTGCCGTTCCGCTCAACTACCAGCCCGCCAGAGTGGTCATAATGCAGGTGCGACATAATTACAAGGCTTACCTCATCCGGATCAAAACCGGCATTACGAATATGCTGATGAACAAAAAGCTCATCACGGGTGTCTTTATAGCCGAGGCCTGTATCCAGAAGAATAAGATCGGTATCGGTTTGCACTAAAAAGGGGTTAACGTGGATAAATAAAGACGCTGGCCTGTCCTTCGGGCTATCCGTTTCGGGATTAAAAGGGATAAACTTTTTGGTTGCATCAACAGAGTAAGAGCCCTCGCTTAATGTGAATATTTTCATTTTGTGTTTTTTATAATACTATAAGGTTTTAAACCTTGAATGTTCTAAATGTCTTTTAGGACTGATGTTTATTATCGTATTCGCGTTCCATCTTCGCAATACTTCTCCCTTTCAGGGCCTTGAGATTGTAATAGAACTTCAAAATTCCCTGACCCTGAAAGGGCCTAATATGCCAGCGCAGGGTAACGCCCTGCGTGTAAAGAATAATTTCAAAATACCATTGTTTTAAACCCACCTGCACGCCCGTTCATACGTCCACATTTGAACGATTGCTTTTTTATTTGTCCTTCAAATTTCTTGCTACCCGAAATCCAAGGTCATCAATTTTAAATGATGATGGATGGCTGCGTCTGCGGTTAGTAGCCAGGCAACCTCTTACTTCATCACACCAGCCACCGCCCCGGAATATCCGGTAGGAACCATAAACAGTTTCATCATAAATATCCGAGCACCACTCCCAAACATTACCCAGCATATCATACAATCCCCATGAATTAGGCGTCTTCATTGCTACATCATGTGTCATTCCTTCTGAATTGTCCTTGTACCAGGCAATGGTATCAATCTCCCCATACCTGCTTCCTGTTGTACCGGCTTTACAGGCATATTCCCATTCAGCTTCAGTGGGAAGCCGGTAACCGTTGGCTTTTGGGTCAAATGTTATTTCTGTGCTATCAGCGCTCAAATAATAACAAGGTTGTAATCCCGCTTTTTCAGAGAATAAATTACAAAATATCACCGCGTCTTTCCATGATACCGTTTCCACCGGCTTTTTATCACCTTTAAATGAAGCGGGAGATTCTTTTGTGATTTCAAAATATAGCTCCTGGGTAACAGGAAACCGGGCAAGCAAAAATGGTTCTATTTCAACGCTCCAGTTATGTTTTATTCTATCATCTCTCAACTCAATTTTTCCGCCCGGTATTTCTACCATTTGATCATTTATTGTTGAAATATCCGGCATGTTAAAATTGTCCTGGTTCAAAATTCGCTGTTTGTTATTTTTATTAAGAATTTTCCTAATCTCTAACCGCCAACCTCTGATCACTAATCCCTATCTTTACCTTTTTTTAAGCTACAAAGATATGAATAAACGGTGGGCAGTACGCGATAATGCTGACGATGAAGAAGTACGAAATTTAGCTGCCGCATTAAGTATTGATCCTGTTTTAAGTACCTTGCTGATACACAGGGGTATTAAAAGCTACGATGAAGCCCGCCTGTTTTTCAGGCCCGATAACCGGCACCTGCACGATCCCTTCCTGATGGCCGGTATGGAGCAGGCCATATTGCGGATTGAAGCTGCTATGGCTGCCGGTGAAAAGATCTTGATCTATGGTGATTATGATGTTGACGGTACTACCGCAGTATCTTTAGTATACAGTTTTTTCAGAAAATATTACGATAAGCTGGAATACTATATTCCCGATCGTTACCTGGAAGGGTATGGCATCTCAACAAAAGGTATTGACTACGCCGCCGAACATGATTTTAAGCTGATAATAGCGCTTGATTGCGGTATTAAATCGGTAGATAAAATTGCATATGCCAATACAAAGGGTGTCGACTTTATTATTTGCGATCATCACCTGCCGGGCGATGAATTGCCTGCCGCCGCTGCCATCCTCGACCCAAAACAACTGCATTGCAATTATCCATATAAAGAACTATCGGGCTGCGGCATTGGGTTTAAGCTGATCCAGGCTTATGCCGAAAAAAACGACATCCCGTTTAGCGAGGTTGATTGCTATCTTGATTTGGTGGCCATTAGCATAGCCTGTGATATTGTACACATAACCGGCGAAAACCGGGTGTTGGCCCACATGGGCCTGCAAAAAATAAATAATAACCCTTGTATGGGCGTTAAAACCCTGATGGAGGTTGCCGGTAGGGGGAACTATTACACCATATCTGATGTGGTGTTTTTACTCGGCCCGAGGATAAATGCCGCCGGACGAATTGATGATGCCAAACACGCGGTTGAATTGCTGATTGCAAGTGAGGGAAATATTGCCAAAGAAAAAAGCGAGCTTATCAATGTAAGAAATACGGAACGCAAAGGGCATGATTTATCAATAACCGATGAAGCACTGGGGATGATTGACAGGGATGAAATGCTCATTAGTAAAAAATCAACTGTTTTGTTTAATGAAAACTGGCACAAGGGCGTTATTGGCATTGTGGCATCACGCCTTACAGAAAAATATTACCGCCCAACCATTGTGCTTACCCGCTCAAACGGACATGTGGCAGGCTCGGCACGTTCTGTTTTGGGATACGATCTGTACGAGGCGCTCTGTGGTTGCAGCGACCTGCTGATCCAGTTTGGTGGCCATAAATACGCGGCGGGGCTAACTATGCTCCCCGAGAATGTGGAAGCCTTTGTAGCCAGGTTTGAGGAAGTGGTAAGCGCTACTATAAAACCCGAACAATTGATCCAGCAGATACAGATTGACGCAGAATTACGTTTAAGCCAGGTAGAACCAAAGTTTTTCAGGATCCTGAACCAGTTTGCGCCCTTCGGGCCGGAGAACATGGCGCCGGTATTCATAAGTAAAAATGTGTATGTTAGCGGTTATGCAGGTTTAGTGGGTAGCAATCATATAAAAATGACGGTAATGCAGGACGATTCAGCTATTTTTGATTGCATTGCATTTAACCAAGGCGAATATTTGCCCCAGCTGCTAAAAGACATGCCTTTTGATATGTGCTATACCATTGAAGAAAATGTTTGGAAAGAACGAAGAACGATCCAGTTAAATGTGAAAGGGATAAGGTTTGGGGGAAGTTTATAGTAAAAAAGTCCATAGACAATGGTCGATAGTCCATAGTGAGGGAAAATAGAAGTTTAATATCCGCCTGAAAAGATCATGTAATCCTTTAATCAAGTAAATCATGGTTCAAAAACAATCATGGTTCAAAAACATCAGTGTAATCATAAAAATCAGCTATAATCAGCGATAATGAATCTAAGAGCAGAAAATATATTAAAAAAATACAAGCAGCGAACTGTTGTAAATGATGTGAGCTTTAACGTTTCACAGGGCGAAATTGTAGGCTTGCTGGGGCCTAACGGCGCCGGTAAAACTACATCGTTTTACATGATCGTAGGCTTGATAAAACCTAATGAGGGCAGGATCTTTTTAGATGATGAAGATATAACCGGCGACCCAATGTACCGTCGTGCGCAAAAAGGCATAGGTTACCTTGCCCAGGAGGCATCTATATTCAGAAAGCTTTCTGTCGAGGATAATATAAAGGCCGTTTTAGAAATGGGCACCATGCCCAAAGATCGCCAAAAAGATAAGCTGGAAGAACTGATAGATGAGTTTAGCCTGCATAAAGTGCGCAGAAACCGTGGCGACCTGCTATCAGGCGGCGAGCGCAGGCGTACGGAAATTGCCCGGGCACTGGCTGCCGAGCCCAATTTTATTTTGCTTGATGAACCTTTTGCAGGCGTTGACCCTATTGCGGTAGAAGAGATCCAGGCAATGGTGGCTAAATTAAAAACCCGCAATATCGGCATCCTGATAACCGACCACAATGTGCAGGAAACACTTTCCATTACCGATAGGGCCTACCTGCTTTTTGAGGGTAAGCTATTAGAATCAGGTGTGCCCGAAGTACTGGCAGCTAACGAGATGGTGCGCAAGGTTTACCTGGGTGCAAATTTTGTATTGAAAAGAAAAGTATTCAATTTTGATGTGAATAAGGTGAGTAGTGAGTAGGGAATGGTGAGTAGGGAACTTCAATAGTTGAAATCTTATAATATTGAATAGATAATACCATATAGATATTTCATTAACCATTCACCACTCTCAATTCACCACTCACCAAACATGACCATTTTTAACTCTGTTTTTACCTGGTTCATGAAAAAGCGGATCCACCAGATCGAGCTTTTTATGAAATACCCGAATGAAGTACAGGAGGAGTGGTTTGAGCAATTGATCTCAGGGGCCGAGAATACCGAATGGGGGCGCAAGTATGATTATAAAAGCATCATCCACCTGGCCCAGTTTAAAGAACGGGTACCCATTCAAACCTACGATACGCTAAAGCCATACATTGAGCGGATGTTAAAGGGCGAGCAAAATGTGCTCTGGCCTTCAGAGATCCGCTGGTTTGCTAAATCATCCGGCACTACAAGCGACCGAAGTAAGTTTATCCCTGTAAGCGAAGAATCGCTGGAAGAGTGCCACTTTAAAGGCGGTAAAGACCTGCTAACCATTTACTTTAATAACAACCCTAATGCCCGGATGTTTACTGGTAAAATCCTTACGCTTGGCGGCAGCTACCAGGTGAGCCAGTTAAGCGCCGATACTTCCTTTGGCGATCTTTCGGCGGTGCTGATGAAAAATCTACCCCTGTGGGCCGAATTGCACCGTACCCCGCATATGGACATTGCCCTGCTGGAGAATTTTGAAGAAAAGATAGAGAAAATGGCCTATGCCACCAAGGATGTAAACGTAACCAGCCTGAGCGGTGTGCCTACCTGGAATATTCTTTTATTTAAGCGGATATTGGAGATAACCGGTAAAAAGAACCTGCTGGAAGTGTGGCCCAACCTGGAGCTTTATTTTCATGGAGCAGTAAATTTTGCGCCTTACCGCGAGCAGTTTAAAAAGCTGATCCCCAAGGATGACATGTACTACCTGGAGAACTACAACGCATCTGAAGGCTTCTTTGGCATCCAGGATACCCGCGAACCCGGCGAAATGCTGCTGATGCTTGACTATGGTATCTTTTACGAGTTTTTACCATTAGAGCACCTGCATGATGAAAACCCGGAAACACTCACATTGGATGAAGTTGTACTGGATAAAAATTATGCGCTCATCATCAGCACCAATGCAGGCCTTTGGCGGTATATGATAGGTGATACTATAAAATTTACTTCGCTTTCGCCGTTCCGCATCCAGATCACCGGGCGTACCAAACATTTTATAAATGCCTTTGGCGAAGAATTGATAATAGATAATGCCGAACGCGCGCTGGAAGAAGCTTGTCAGCAAACCGGCGCCATTATCCGCGACTATACCGCAGCGCCCATATATTTTAATGGCGATGAGTGCGGCGCCCACGAGTGGATAATAGAGTTCGAGAAAAAACCCGCTGAGTTTGACCGCTTTGTTGACCTGCTTGATGAAACCCTGCGCCGCATAAATTCTGATTACGATGCCAAGCGTTTCAAGGACCTCGCCCTGCGCCGCCCATTCGTGCGCAAAGCCCCCAAAGGAACCTTCTTTAACTGGATGAAGGAAAAAGGCAAATTAGGCGGTCAGCATAAAGTACCGCGCCTGGCCAACAACCGGGAATATATCGATGAGATCTTGAAGGTGATGGAGTTGGTGGGATAGGGATTGGTTGAAGAGGTTGCAATTGTTGACGTTGTTGTAAAGGTTTTATCGGTGCGTACGCATTAAAAATACATTGTTTATTTGCGATGGTTTATATTCACTCCGTTAGGAGTATCCTGTTTATAGAAAACCTAAGCTCTATCCGCGGGCTCCACAGGAGCCCCCTTATATTTATATAATTGTCGAATCTATTTCTACTCTCCCTTTATCCTCGCAATAGCCATTTTCCACTTATCCCTGTTGTTAACAACAAATTTTTCTGTGCTACCGGTTGTGGTTTGTATCTCCATGCCATTAGGGATAATACCCAATACATTATAAAGCTTTACTTCCTTAATCATGTTTAAATCAATTTTAAATTCATGATTTTGAGCATTAAATCTGTGAGACTTAAAATGAATTTTATCATTAAGCAAATACAGTTTACCGCCAACGCCTTCGTTATTTAAAAAATGATTTGCCGGGCCTGCAAGTATTATTGAATCATCCCCATCAATTTGCGTTTGTTCTTTTACAACTTTGGAGTTTACAAAAAAGTAGATGCCGGCCCAAAAAAGTAATCCTGCAGCAATCATAGCCGTTAACCCAATTAATAAACCATATTTAATTATAAAAAGCATCGCTACAAAAGCCCCAAAAAAGCAAGCGGAAATGATTGGATTTTTCTTTTTCATAATGTTTGTGTATAATATCTGTTGCTTCCCGTAAATAAAATCATTTTTTATCCCGTATCCAAATCATTTAAAATGTGATGGTTTTGATTGTAATATTTATAACTTCCTGTAGCGTTGTTTGTTATCTCCCCGTATTGGCTGTAAATAAACCGTTATGAAAGTATTTTTATTTATCATTTGTGTTTCGGCAGCTATTGCCGGCTGTAAAAAAGGTGACCTTGGGCCATCGGGCGAATCGGGTTTGGTTGGCACCTGGGAGCTAAGGCATTATTCGGGAACTATTGCAGGGGTTTCAAAGGACTTTCCCGCCGGTAACGGTAAGCTGATCCAGCTAAATGCGGACAGCACCTTTAAAAGATTTACCGATTTTAAACAAGATAACCAGGGCAGCTTTAAAGTAGTTAAAAAGGGCGTTGATTGGGGCGGAGTAAAATATGATGCCATGTATTTTAACGGAAATGGGGACCCGAATTTCATAGTACTTAAAGCAGACTCGCTGACCATTGGAAATACTTATCCGGATGGGGTAACTTCACTTTATGTAAGGCAAAAAAAATA
Source organism: Mucilaginibacter sp. OK098 (assembly GCF_900142915.1). Classification (GTDB taxonomy): domain Bacteria; phylum Bacteroidota; class Bacteroidia; order Sphingobacteriales; family Sphingobacteriaceae; genus Mucilaginibacter. The sequence continues at coordinate 703,872 of NZ_FRCM01000004.1, read as the reverse complement.
GCCGGTTACCGGCACCCCGAAAATGCCCCTTTTAGGGTGATAAATAAAAGCATTGTGCCGGCTATATTTGATTGAACCCAATCCCCTGCCGGCACAATGAAAAAACCACATAGATTTTCTGCCCTCATCTTCCTTTGCTTCTTGCTGCTTTTTATTTGTTCAAACAGCAATGCACAAAACAAAGCGGCTGGTATGCTGCAAACGGCAGATTCATTATTCGCCTTAAAAAACTGGAAGGCTGCAAAGCCACTGTATGAAAGTTATCTGAAAGATACTTCAGCGAACTGCATTGGCTGGAACCGCCTGGGCTATTGTAACCAAAACCTTGGTTTGTATAACGAGGCATTAAAAAACTACCAAACAGTACTTGCCAATAAGCCTTCACCACCTGTAAGGGGTTCTGCTTCGATCCGAATGGCCCGCATTTATTCGCTCCAAAATAAAACTGCCGATGCCGCCGACCGGCTTGTTCAAGCTGCAGCTACCGGGTATAATTTACTGCCTGATATTGATACTGTTGCCGATTTTAAGAACGTAAGGCTCGCAGCAAACTATAACGATATTAAAAAACGGGTTTATGAAGCGGTGTACCCCTGCACTGCCGAACCACGTACACACGACTTTGATTTTTGGATTGGAGAGTGGACTGTTTACAAAACCGGCACCAACTACCAGGTTGGCTATAGCAGCGTACAAAGCATAGCCGGCAGTTGTGCCATATTAGAAAACTGGACCTCCACAGGCTCAAACTCCGGTAAAAGCTTTAATTATTATGACCCAACCGCAGGCAAATGGGAACAGGATTGGCTGGGATCAGGAGGTCCTGCAGACAGGCAACGCTTTTATAACGGCGAATATAAAAACGGCGCCATGAGTTTTACCTCTGAATCTACAAACCCCAAGGGGGATAAAGTAAAAGGTAATTTCAGGTTTTATAATATTGATAAAGATACCGTGCGGCAATACTTCGAAACATCAACCGATGACGGCAAAACCTTTACGCCATCTTATGATTTTACTTATATAAGGAAAAAGTAATGGAATTCACACTGAAATTTTATTGCGCAGGGCATTAACGTCATCCCAACAGATCCAGTGCTGATTCAAATACTGGCCGCCATGTTTTAGATAAAACTGCTGGTAGGGGTTATCAGCCGCAATGCCGACGCAAACGCTTTTGGCATTTTGAGTAATAAGCCAGTTTGAAAAACTTTCGAGCAATTTGCTTCCGGTTCCTTTACGCTGTTGCTGTTTAAGTACATAAAACGACTCGATCTCGGCATCTTTTTCATACCTGCTGGTAAGATGACCGGCTATGTAGCCAATTATATCATCATCAATTACAGCTTTAAACACTATTCTTTCAGGTTTTGCACTTGCAGGAGATTGCCTGTTAAAATAAGTGTTCCACCGGTAAAGGCGGGTATCGTAATCAATAGCAACTGTTTCATTATTATCAAATGATTCCAGCTTGCTTTCAATCTCTACTTTGGTAAGTTCTTCAATATCGATTATAGTAGCTATGAGGATCTCCATCTTTATAGTTTATTGGCACATCTCCAAAATCTTCACCGCCTCAACTGCTTCCTTAACATCATGAACCCGTAATATATTTGCGCCTTTTGTTAAAGAAATGGTGTTTAATGCAGTTGTGCCATTTAAAGCATCGGATGCATCAATCCCCAGTTCACTATAGATCATTTTTTTGCGGGAGATGCCAACCAATACGGGTAAACCAAGCATGTTAAAATCCTGTAACCGTTTCATCAACGCATAGCCGTGCTCCGGCTTTTTTGCAAAGCCAAACCCCGGGTCAATAATTACATCGTGCACCCCAAGTTGTTTTAACTGATAGTATTTCTCAGCAAAATAATCATACACCTCGGCAAATACATCGTCATAAACAGCCAGTTGGTTCATGGTTTTAGGGTTGCCTTTCATGTGCATCAAAATATAGGGTACCTGTAAACGAGCCACCGTTGCAAACATATCCGCATCCAGTTGCCCACCGCTGATATCGTTTATAATGTGCGCTCCGGCTTCAACGGCAGCCTCGGCAACCTGTGCGCGAAAGGTATCTATCGATAAAACAGCATCCGGATACCGGTTTACAATGGCTTCAACAACGGGCAGCAGGCGGTCGGTTTCTTCCTGTACAGAAATATCATCAGCTCCCGGGCGTGAGGAATAAGCGCCAAGATCCAAAAAGTCGGCGCCCTCGGTCAGCATTTTTTCAGCTTGCAGCAGGGCCGCGTCAGTCCCCGGTCTCCGGCTCCCGGCGTAAAAAGAATCGGGAGTAAGGTTAATAATCCCCATTACTTTTGGCTTGCTTAAATCAATAAGTTTACCCCCTGCATTTACCGTTACCTTTTTATGAAAAAATGTATCTTTAGCCATTCCAAAAGTTGAAAACGTTGTAAAAGTTATGAAGGGTTAAAATTGGTTAACCTTTTCAACAACTACAACTTTTACAACATTTATAACAAATGAAAGACAACAAATCTACATCACCATTAGTATGGGTAGCCCGCATCCTGGTTGGCCTGCTTTTTATATTTTCGGGACTAATAAAAATTAATGACCCGCTTGGCTTTTCTTACAAGCTGGAAGAATATTTCGAGGTTTTCCATATCACTTTTTTAAACAGCCTGACGCTTAGCTTGTCAATAATCCTGTGCTCGCTCGAAATTATTTTAGGTTTTGCGTTGCTGATTGGCGTACGCGCCAAATCCGTTGCCTGGGGCTTGCTGCTGCTGATCATTTTCTTTGCCTTTTTAACCTTTTATTCGGCTTACTTCGAGGTAGTGCAAACTTGCGGCTGCTTTGGCGATGCTATCCCCTTAACCCCGTGGCAATCATTTAGTAAAGATTTGGTTTTATTGTTATTGATAATCGTACTGTTTAGTAATCGGAAAAATATCCAGCCTTTATTTACCCCTAAAACAGGCGATAACTTATTAATAGCAATTACAGTAATATCAATAGGCTTTGGTTTGTATACTTATAACTTTTCGCCGGTAATTGATTTTCTGCCCTATAAAATTGGCGCAAACATTCCTGCTGAAATGGTAACCCCACCGGGTGCAAAACCCGATGAGTATGAGCTTACCTATAACCTGAAAAATAAAAAGACGGGCGAAAAAAAGGTAATGACCAATACTGATTATTTGAAAACCAATATTTGGAAAGACAATAACTGGGAGGTTGTTGGTCAGCCGGAAAGTAAATTGGTGAAAAAGGGTTTTACGCCCAAGATCCGTGATCTTGCCATCCAGGATGCGCAGGGAAATGATTACACCAAAGAGCTGTTATCAAACCCCTATAACAACCTGGTTATTGTAGCTTACGACTTGAATAAAACTGATGATGAAGCCATTGGCCGCTTAAATGCGATGGCGGTAAATCTTGCGCAAAACTTTAACACCCGCACGGTAATGCTTACCTCAAACTCGCACCAGTTTACCGAGGCCTATAGCAAGCAACACCATTTAATGTTCGAGATCTTTTATGCCGATGGGGTGCCGTTAAAAACCATGGTACGTGCTAACCCAGGGATCCTGTTACTGAAGAACGGAACGGTTGTAAACAAATGGCATTACCATTCAATGCCAAAATATGACGACCTGGTGAAAAAATATTTTCAGGAATAAAACAGATGATCAGCTACCTCATCCGAAAACTATTTTACGGACTTGCTGTAATGCTCGGCATTGTGGTGGTAGTGTTTTTCCTGTTCAATATTTTACCTGTAGACCCCGCCCGGATGACCCAAGGCCAGCGCGCCGACGTACAATCATTACAAGCCATCCGCAAGGAGTTTGGGCTGGATAAGCCTGTGCCTATGCAGTTTGCTTATTACTTGAATGATCTTTCGCCAATAGGCATTCATTTGAATAATAAAGAAGAGCAGCGGCGGTATCATTATGCAAAACTGTTTAGTGTATCGGGTGATAAGGTAGTCGCCCTAAAATGGCCATATCTGCGCCGTTCCTATCAAACGCATAAAGAAGTTGCCGTATTGCTGCTGGAGGTGATTCCTAACACACTGGTGCTGGCTACAACCGCTATGATCTTCGCTATCATCATCGGTGTTTTTTTAGGGGTGATAAGCGCTGTAAATCAAAATACCTGGATTGATAAGCTGGCCATTGGCTTTTCAACATTAGGCGTTTCCGCTCCTTCGTTCTTTGCGGGGATCATCATCGCCTGGGTATTTGGCTTTGAGCTGAGCAAGTATACCGGCTTGAATATGTCGGGCAGTTTATACAGCTATGATCCGTTTAAGGGTGAAGTAATTACCTGGAAAAATTTGATATTGCCTATGGTTACCCTGGGCCTGCGCCCGCTGGCTATTATTGTGCAGCTTACCCGCAATGCTATGCTTGATGTTTTGGGGCAGGACTACATCCGTACCGCAAAAGCAAAGGGATTAAGCAATAATGCCATAATATATCGCCATGCCTTAAAAAACGCCCTAAACCCGGTTATTACAGCAATAGCCAACTGGTTTGCGTCGTTGCTGGCAGGCTCTTTCTTTGTAGAATATGTGTTTGGCTATAATGGCCTCGGCAAAACCACAGTTGATGCCCTTGAAATGTCGGATTTCCCTGTGGTGATGGGCTCTATATTATTTATTGCCTTTATTTTTGTGGTGATAAATATTGTGGTTGATATGGTTTATGTTTGGGTTGATCCGAGGGTGAAGCTTTCGTAGTTCATGGTTCATAGTTGATGGTTCATGGCAGGAAGTCGATAGATGATGGTCTATGGCAGAAAAGATAATATTAATGAATAGTTTAGAAGATAATAGTTCAGCTACAAAAGGTTTAGGCCTGATATTCCTCATTGGCTTTATGGGCTGCGGCAAAACTACTCTGGGGCGTAAGCTGGCAGCCAGGCTGGGCTATGAGTTTATGGATCTTGACCACGTCCTTGAAACACAGGCCGGCATCACCATAGCCGAATATTTCGGCACCCATGGAGAAAATGCCTTTCGCAAGCTGGAATCTGAAGTTTTAAAGCAAACTAATTATCCTGAACATGCGGTTATCTCCACAGGTGGAGGCTTGCCCTGTTTTTTTGATAATATGCAATGGATAAATGCGCACGGCAGATCAGTCTATATCCAACTATCCCCTAAAACCCTTGCCGACAGGCTTGAACATGAAAAAGTTACCCGCCCCCTGCTGCATGATAAACACGGCGATGCGCTTATTGATTTTATCGATGAAAAATTAACGGAGAGGGAACCTTTTTATAAGCAGGCTACTATAGTTGTCAATGGGTTGAGTTTGACCGCTGAGAAAGTGGAAACATTGCTGAAATAATAGACAGACAAATTGTTTATTAATGTAACATTATCTTAAAGACAACCGTATATCTTTGCATACCCCGCAAATCACATCATTATATTTTATTACAACCTTACTATTATCATGAAGAGATCTTACTTTATTGCTTTTTGTTTATTGCTTTTGTGCAGCTTTTCTGTTTTAAAAGCCCAGGATGTTTACCAGCCCGGTTACGTTATACAGAATGATGGCACACGGGTAAGCGGTACAATTATTTTGTATGCAAATTCACCATGGCTCAATCAGCAGCATATCTTTTTAAAAGATTCTGTAGCAGTTGCAGCTAATCCCAATGGAGATGTTAAGCCCAAAAAGTATAAAACGGGCGACATTAAATATTACCAGGTTGGCGACCGTAAATTTGATAAAGTACATTTTGTTGAAAGCTCTGACCTTCACTTTAGAATTTTAGGGTCAAATGACCATATGCTGGAACGGCTGACTGCCGGAAGAATTGCATCATATCGCTATTATTCTTATCCGCCCGATATGGACACTTTCACTGGTTCATACGAAGATTATGAGAAACGGAAAACCCATGAGTTGCTGGCTGGCTATAAAGTTTTAGCAAGGAAAGATAACGACGGAAAATATCATGATATACTAAACGACGGCATTAAAGATTATTTAAAAGATGCTCCGGATATAATGAAGAAATACGAAGATGGCGCTTACGGAAATGAACCAACATCATCGGGCAAAGGACTTATGGCCAAGATGATAGCAAGAGCCAAAAAAACCACGTTCAAGCAGCAGGAAGCGGATGCTATTGTGGCTGCTTTTAATGAGTTTAATCAGGAGTATCCGGTTAAAAAATAGCACTCAGGTCAGATTTACGAAGTTTCAAAACTTCGTAAGTCTGGTAAGGTTTCTTACCTCAAATAAACCCCATCCTCTTCACCTTCCTCATCCAAAACAACATCAACAAACTCTTTTAAAACAGTTGATAAGGCAATCCCGGCAAAGTCGGTGGTCATTGGGAATTTTTTGTGGTTGCGGTCTATCAGTACAGCGGTGCGGAGTTTTTTTAGCGGTACATCGCGGAAAACACCGAAGCCATAAGCCAGCGTTTTGCCGCTGTTCAATACATCATCAACCAAAATAACCACCTTGTTGCTGCAATCCTGCACATCAAAATCAATGGTAGCTTTAAGGCTGGTGCTTTGCTTATCAAGCTCAATGCCTATCATTTTGCTTTTAAAAGGAGCAATATCATCCAAAATACTTTTTATTCTTTTGGCAATTTTATCGCCGCTGGGCAAAATGCCTGCAATCAGGATCTCTTCTTCATCAAAATTATCTTCCAGGATCTGGTAAGCAATCCTGTCGATCTTTTGCTGGATCTGCTGCTGGTTTAATATAAGGAGGTGTTTGTTTGACATGGTTTACTTTTGAACTTGTATTTGGTGCGATGGCAGGATCTTTTTATTACAAAAACCCATATTGCTTCTTCCGGGTAGAAGATGTCGCACGTAACAAATCTATAAATTTATCCTTTCAAATACGGCACATATACAAAATTTGCTCCCTCTGGCACCACCACAAATACACACATATAATCGTGCGGGTTTTTATAGCTGCTGATAAAGCGCTCTTTCAGGATCTCCTTTATCACACCTTTCTCCACAAACTCTTCAAGTGTTGAGGCGTGAATGCTCCATTCGGTGTTCAGGTCAAAGCGATCGAGGATCAGCTCGCCTAGAGCCAACTCGTGCTGGTGCGCTATAAATATCGGGTAGCTGGATAACCCCTCCACCATAATTTCTACAGCAACCTCGCGGATAGATTCATTAAAAAATTTCAAATCCTTCTCCAAACTCAGCAGCGGACTTTCTTTCTTTGGCTCCCCGCCGTTATCTCTATTTTCGTTTAAAAGTTCTTCCGGTTCCATATTATTTGTCTGAACCATGATTTACATGATTCGTGGATTTCTTGATTAAATAATTTACCTGTTAAATTTTTCCTTCCATGGTCCATTGTCTATGGACTAACGGCTATGAACCATCAACCATGAACTACCTCAACAAAAGCAACACTACATTCTCCACATGCTGTGTATGCGGGAACATATCAACCGGCTGAATCTTTACGGTATCATATTTCTCCTTCAATACCAGCAGATCGCGGGCTTGGGTTGCGGCGTTGCAGCTTACGTAAACAATTTTTGGTGCTTCAATTTCCATGAGGCGGGCAACCACATCAGGGTGCATACCTGCGCGTGGCGGATCTGTGATGATCACATCCGGCTTGCCATGCTCAGCCACAAAATCTGCCACCAGCACATCTTTCATATCGCCTGCAAAAAATTTAGTATTGGTGATATTATTGATAGCCGAATTAATCTTTGCATCCTCAATGGCCGATGGCACATATTCAACCCCTACAACTTCTCGTACACTGCCTGCAATAAAGTTGGCAATGGTGCCGGCGCCGGTATAAAGGTCGTACACTAACTCATTACCGGTAAACCCTGCAAAATCACGTGTTATTTCATAAAGCTTTAATGCCTGGATCGAGTTGGTTTGATAAAATGATTTTGGCCCGATGCGGAATTTTATGCCGTTCATCTCCTCGTGGATATATTCCGGGCCTTTAAATGCAACTACTTCCTGGTCAAAAATGGTATCGTTCTTTTTTTGATTGATGATGTACAGCAGCGAAGTAATCTCCGGAAAATTGCTGTCGATATAACTCATTAGCTTATTTACCTGCTCTTCATCCACATAAGCAAAAACCACGATCACCATAACCTCGCCGGTTGATGAGGTACGCACGATCAAATTGCGTAATGCGCCTTCATGACCTTTCAGATTATAAAAAGTATAACCTTCGCGGATCACAAACTCGCGGATGCTGTTGCGTAGTGTGTTGGATGGTTCGGCTTGCAACCAGCAATGGTTTACATCCAGGATCTTATCAAACCTGCCGGGGATGTGAAAGCCCAGCGCATTCATGTTCAGTTCTTCGTTGTCGCGGCTCTCGCCGTCATACAGCCAGCGTTTGTTGCTGAAAGTGTATTCCAGCTTGTTGCGGTAATATTTATCAGCAGGGGAGGGCACAATGGCGTCCATTCCGGTAACGTCTATTTTAGCTAACCGGGTAAGTGCATCCGCAACCGATTTTTGTTTAAATTTTAGCTGCGCCTCGTAGGTCATGTGCTGCCATTTGCAGCCACCGCAGGTACCAAAATGCTCACAGAATGGTTGTGTGCGGTACTCCGATGCCTTTTTTAACTCGGTTATTTTGCCTTCGCCAAAGCTCTTTTTACTTTTATAAACCTGTACGTCAACAATATCACCTGGTACGGCTTTGTCAACAAAAAGCACAAAGTCATCAGCTTTGCCTACACCTTTACCTTCTTCGGCAATGTCAATAATGGTAACGTCTTCAAAAAACTTCTTTTTAGCAACTTGATTCATCAGGCTGCAAAGGTAGGGGTTTTGTTGGAGGTTGTAAAGGGTTGTAAAAGTTGTAAGTGTTGTAAGGGTTGGAGTTGTTGTAAATGTTGAAGCTACTTCTTTACTGTATCTGTATCGCAGGGCTTCGCCCTGCGCTGGTGGATGTCACCCTTTCAGGGCTTAATAAGAATTTTCTGCCCCTGAAAGGGGCTAACATATCAGCGCACGGCAACGCACTGCGATAGAAACATCCCCCCCCGAAGTCTGTGTTCCCACAGACTTCTTTAGGACAAGTCTGCGTAAATATCCGGGTTAATCTTCCCAGACCAAAGGAAAGGGTCTAATCCATCAGCGCAGGGCAACGCCCTGCGATAAAATCCCCCCCTGAAGTCTGTGTCCTCACAGACTTCTTTAGGACAGATCTGCATAAACATCCAGCGTAATTAAAGCACAATAAATTATGGTTGACCGTAAATCTACTATCAACAGGGAAGAGAAAAAGAGCGCAATCAAATAAACATATTCACTATCATTTGCCAAAAATCATCAGGCTCAACGGGTGTAATGTCAAATTGCGCATCAATCATGTCTGAAAATTCAAGAAGCTCCCGACTCATATTAATTGCTTTAGTATTGTAAATTACGATAATTATATACCAAAAACCAAATTGGTATTATGTTTTTTAATAAAATTTTTTTACGATACCTTGCCCACGAGTAAAATGGTTAATGATTAAGTAAAATGCCCGGCGAAACTACTACGCTGGCTATCCATACTTTTAGGTTGTATATCAATTTGTTTGTCATCAATATTAGAGGCCCTTAATTTTCCGTGTTCTCTGTGCCTCCTTTGCGGCCTCTGCGTTAAAAATTAACCACAGTGAACACTAAGAAGGCACGGAGATCGCGGAGTTGAGATGAATTACTGCCTGTCCCAATTGATCTTACGCGAGAAATACATCAGCATCCCCACAATTATAAATAAGGCCACGCTGCCAATAATCAGTGCAAAATCTTCCAACTGGATGATCACAAAAATGAAAACATAAAACACTGATAAAATAAAACCAAAAAGCAGAGCCGCATTCCTGTTTTTAAGCAGGGAGCCAATAAACGTGGTGATAAGTCCCACCGTTGCAACCGATGCCACCAGGTAAGCCGGGTTAAAACCAATCTGCTCTGAAAATGAGAGCAAAAGCGAATAATAGATGATCATTGCGGCGCCTATCAGCAGGTAATTAAATACATGGACCTTTTGTTTGCGGATAACCTCGGTAAGAAAAAGCGAGATGAACGTCAGCATTATTATCAGTAAAGCATACTTGCTGGTGCGCGTAGTTTTCTGATACTGATCAACCGGTAAACGCAGCTTTACGCCAAATGATGCATCAGCCTCCTTTTTATCATCACTTAATAAAGTATCGTTACCAACCCATTGCTGCGGGTAGGGCCTGTTATAGTAGAGCATTCGCCATTTTGCCGAGAACCCGCTGCTATCAACCACGCGGGTATCAGGCAAATAACGGCCGTCAAAACTTGGACTGCTCCAGTTTCCTTTTGCTTCAACATCGGTTGTTTTTCCAAGATGTAAAAAGCTCAATTCCTGGCTGCCTTTTAAATCGAGCGTAAAATCAAAAGGGATCTCACCTGTTTTAGCTGTTAAGTTAACATTGGCCTGCAAGCCACTGCTAAAAGGGGAGTGGCTGTCAAAAATAGGCTCTGCCTGTGATGCCTGGCCTGCTACGTTTATCACAGGATTTGTTTTTAAACCTTTCAAATCAGAAATGCTAAACGCGATGCGCGCCTTTTCAGGGAGCAACTGGGTAGGTAACAAATTAAGCGCGTTCAGATCAGCCGGCGCAAAATTTCCTGAAACCTTTACAATGGTGTTGTAAACCACTACGTCAAATATTCCGCGATGGAGGATCTCTGTCTTTAGCTCCGCTTTAATATGCAGGTTATCAGGTAATACGTATAAATTCTCCATCACATCTTTCTCTGCTTCTTTTTGCGAATCGTCCATGTATTTAACATGCTTTTTATAAGGGATGGTTAATACTGGTCCGCGGATCAACTGACTGGCAGACCATTTATCTGATACATCCTTCATCATTTCATCTTGTCGCGTTGCCCGTTCCCTGATCAGGTTCTCTACCAGTGATGACGGGATCAGGAGCACCAGGATAAGAAACCCAATAAAGGCCAGCTTCACGGTTACTGATTCCTTTAACCAATGCATAAAGCCTCGTTTTTCTTCAATTTGTTCTGTCATGATTGTTTATTTTAAAGTACTTTGTATTTCAAAGTAAATGGATAAAAAAATAGTTTTTTATTGTTCAATAATTTGTTTTTGCTTTGATCCGGTCACAATAAGATATGAGTTTAAAATCAAAAGGCACATCATCCCAATGTATGAGATCTTTTCCGGCAGGGTACCCCTAAACCCTTCATTGATCCCATTATAGGTAACCCATAAAATAAACAGGATGTTACCGCTGATGGCGGCAAAACGTATCAAAAAGGCTGAATTTTTGTTCTGCATGATCATTCGTTTTAGTGATAAAAAATTATTTAGTTTTCTGTTGTTTTATTAATTGCTCCAAAGCATCCAAATGCATCCGGAAAGCTTTTTTTCCTTTTTCTGTCGATTCATAGGTTGTGTTTGGCTTGCGGCCTAAAAATGCCTTATGCACCACAATATATTCTTCCTTCTCCAGCGCTTTCAGGTGCGATGCAAGGTTACCATCGGTGGTGTCCAGCAGTTCTTTAAGCGAGTTAAAGTCATACCGGTCATTCACCATCAGCACGCTCATGATCTGTAACCTCAGGCGGTTCTCAAATGCTTTATCAAGTTTTTCAAAAGGGACTTTCACCTGTCGTATTTAAAGTACATCATGCTGCCGTAAACAATATGCAGCACACCAAAACCAATGGCCCAAAATAACAAACCATACCCGGGTAAGCAAGCGGCAATAAGCCCTAAAATTATTTCGCAAATACCCAGGTATTTAACCAGCGTGAAAGTGAAGTTGCTTGCACTTACTAATGAGAGGCCGTAAAAGATGAGTGATGATGGGCCAACTATTCCATAATAACCACGGAAAAGAAAAATAAGTATAACCACTCCGCCTGTTACCAAAGGTGTTGCCATGTGAAATAATAAAGCCTGGCTTGTTTTTCCCCAAACCGACTGGCCCTTTCGTTTTGCCTTTTTGGTTGTTAATATCACCCCGGTAACTACTGATAGTAATAAAGTAAATGCACCTATAGCTATTAAATTGTAAAGCGGGACCGGATCTGTATGAAGATTTAAGGTTGTGTAAATTCTTGAGCTTCCGCTGTAAACTATACTGTAGGCTAAACCTGCAGCTATCAACGCATACACACCTGCCAAGATCCCCGAAAGGCCACTGAGGGATATGAATTTTGAGGATCGCTCCATCAGGCTGCGGATGGAGGCCAGCTCATCTTGAATTTCTTTTTCTTTCACTTAAAAGTACTTTGTTGTTCAAAGTAAATGATAATTATTTGATTGTGCAAATTTTATTTCGGATTTCGGATGTTCGATTTCGGATTTGATTATTCTATAACTTCTCCGCCGTTGTTGGTGTTGTCACCAACAACAGATGATGCCCTGGGTATGTACTAAGCCGTGGAATGCTTTAAAGAAGATATTGTGATTATACATAGGATGATGATAAGATTTAGCCATTATAGTGTGTTAACAAGCCAAATTCATCAACACCAGTTTCATAAAACCTGGCTGATGAGTATCTATAATCTTCAGGGTACAAAACCAATTTCCATTTGTCCTGTAAAGGATTGTAGTGGATATATTCCAGTTTTTGCATAAACACCCTTGGACTCCAAAGCTCAACGCTCAAAGCATTTCGTTCCCAAAATTGGTATTGCCTGTCACTAGTATTTACCTGAAAATCTGATAAGCGGGAGTCATTTGTATCTATGAGCCTGAATTTCATTTGTTGTGCAGTGAATTTAAGAAAGCGCATTTGTATGTTTTCTCGTTTAAATCCATCCTGTATTTGCCATATCAGGTGGATATGGTTTGGCATTATTACAAAACCATATACTATAATACTTTTTTCTTTCTTTAAAAACAGCAAGCTATTGATGATAATATCCTTAAACTCATCTTCTTTCAATAAATGTTTCCATTCTAGTATAGTCGCAGTGAAAAAATGGGGATGATGGTCAAAGTTAATATCTGCCATTGTTTAAGTGACGTGGTTTGGTAATTTAAAATGATAAGCTATAATCAAATATAGATATCTATCTTTTAACTGCAAACCGTCTTCGATAGCTGGCTGTAGTGCAAGCTGAATATGATCTGGCAAATGTATAATCCAAATCACAAGCACTTTCCGCCTGTTGGTGACAACGCCAACTAGGGCTAAATCAGAATTTGGAAAGTCAACTTTATAGTCTAACCACAAGCACTTTTCGCTTGTTGGTGACAACACCAACAAGGGCTTCAGGACTTCCGAAATCGAAAATCCGAATTCAGAAATTCCTTAAATAGTAATCGCCGCCTTAACCAAATAAGGCAGAATCTCTTTTTGAAATGAAACAAAGTTTTTACGTACGTCGCTATCGCTTACTGAGGTAAAGGCAAAGCTGAATACAATGCTTTTGCTGCATTTGATTAAAAAACGAAGGCGTTGCAGGTAATTTTCCTGCCTGCGCAGCTCGGTTAGCTGCGAAAAAACGCTTACCAACATTTCTTCCAGCTCGTTCGACAAGTTCTTCAGAAAATCCTGCGAATTGGTTGATTCGCGGATAAAATCCCAGCCTATAAACTCATTACACACGGTGTAGCTAAGCCGGCAGGTTTTCATGATCAGGATATTTAAATGGGCTTCCTCATCCATGCCCGGGGTATCATGGTGGATCAGGTCATCAACGCTCAGCTTAATATAATCCATCAGCAGGGAGTGTAAAACATCTTCCTTGCTGTTAAAATACTTGTAAATAGTAGCTTTGGCTATCTTAGCCCGCTTGGCAATTTCGTTTACACTGGTTTTATGATAACCGAATTTCCGGAACAACTCCTGCGCTGCCCGCTTAATGCTTTCTTTTATTTTATCGGCTTCCATGTATCAATTAGATACAAATATCTCAAAATTACTGACATTTACGATATATGACCGTAAGGATTTGGTAGCAGGTGCTTTTACGGGGGTACCATCGGTTAATGAAAACTTCGATCCGCTGCATGGGTCAGTAGCTGTAAAGCCCGATGCATCAACAGTTACAGCACATTTTTTTTCAGGCTGATAGCTGCTGCAGCGATCGTAAGCAACGTAACTTCTGTCGGGTGTTCTGTATAAAATAAGCCCTGCAACTCCGTACCCGGTTATTACAACATACCCTCCGCTTGCGTTTAATGGGGCTAAGCGCGGATCTGTTAATGATGCCTGGAAATTTACCGGGACACTTGGTATAACATCACCCTGTTTGCCGCATGATAAAAATGCTAACGGGACAACCAATAACAGTAATAATTTCTTCATATTATATAATGTCTGCCTGGAATTGCTTTAAAAAACGAACATCGTTTTCAGAGAATAAACGCAGATCACGTATAACATATTTTAAGTTGGCAATTCTTTCTATCCCCATGCCGAATGCGAAGCCGGTAAATTTGGCACTGTCGATACCGCAATTTTCCAAAACGTTAGGGTCAACCATGCCGCATCCTAAAATTTCTACCCAACCGGTATACTTGCACATATTACAGCCCGATCCTCCGCAAATGGTGCAGGAGATATCCATCTCGGCCGATGGCTCGGTGAATGGGAAATATGACGGACGGAAACGTACTTTTGTGCCTTCGCCATAAAGCTCCTGCACAAAGTGGTAAAGGGTTTGTTTAAGATCGGAGAACGAAACATTTTTATCAATATATAAACCCTCAACCTGGTGAAAAAAACAGTGTGCACGCGCTGAAATGGCCTCATTACGGTAAACCCTGCCCGGCATAATAGCGCGGAACGGTGGTTTGCCGTTTTCCATCATCCTAACCTGCACCGATGAGGTATGGGTACGCAAAGCAATATCATCCTTACCATGATTTTTCTTGATAAAGAAGGTGTCCTGCATATCCCTTGCCGGATGTTCCTCAGGGAAGTTCAATGCGGAGAAGTTATGCCAGTCGTCTTCAATCTCCGGCCCTTCAGCCACAACAAAGCCTAAACGTTTAAATATATCGATGATCTCGGTACGAATGAGCGATAGGGGATGGCGTGAACCCACAGCAAAACCATCGCCAGGTAAAGTTAGGTCGATTTCGGATTTCGCATTTACGATTTCGGATTTAAGACTCTCCTGTAACTCATTGTATTTTGCTTCAGCAAGCTGCTTAAACTGGTTAAGCACTTTACCAAATGTGCGTTTCTCTTCAGGACCAACAGTTTTGAATTGTTCAAACAGGTCCTTAATAATTCCCTTAGTGCCTAAAAATTTTATCCGGAATGTTTCCAGTTCATCTGCATTAGCAGGTGAAAAAGCGTTTATCTCGGCGGTATATTGATCTATTTGGGCTTGCATTATAAAAAATTGAACTACAAATTTAAGGTAAAATTTCAAATTGTCATTGCGAGGTACGAAGCAATCGCGAACTGTACACAACCAACATACAAATTCTTTACCGTTCTATTTGCTCTGTAAAGTTCGCGGTTGCCGCGCTATCGCTCGCAATGACATGTCGTTGTATAGAGCGAAGTTATTTTATCACACCCAATTCTTTTCCAACCTTGGTAAATGCTGCAATAGCTTTATCCAAATGCTCCGGATTATGTCCTGCCGAGATTTGCACCCTGATGCGTGCTTTCCCCTGTGGAACTACAGGGTAGTAAAAACCGATTACATAAATACCCTCCTCAAGCATTTTTGCAGCAAATTCCTGTGCAAGCTTTGCTTCATACAGCATAACCGGCACAATAGGGTGTACACCCGGTTTAATATCAAAACCTGCTTCGGTCATTTTTTGGCGGAAGTATTGGGTGTTGCTTTCCAGCTTATCGCGCAGGTCAGTAGTTTCGCTCAGCATATCCAACACAGCTATTGATGCGCCTGTAATTGATGGTGCAAGTGTATTTGAAAATAAATAAGGCCTTGAACGCTGGCGCAGCATATCAATAATTTCTTTACGTCCGCTTGTAAAACCTCCCGAAGCGCCACCCAAAGCCTTACCCAGTGTACCTGTAATAATATCTATCTTACCCATCACACCGTGATGCTCGTGTGTACCACGTCCTGTTTTACCCATAAAGCCCGAGCAATGGCTCTCGTCAATCATTACCAAAGCGTTATATTGTTCGGCTAATGCGCAAATTTTATCAAGCTGTGCAATAGTTCCATCCATGCTGAAAGCACCATCGGTAACTATAATTCTATGACGGCAACCGGCACTGGCTTTAAGCTTTTCTTCCAGGTCGGCCATATCATCGTGTTTGTAACGCTGGCGCTGGGCCTTGCATAAACGTACGCCATCAATAATGGAGGCATGGTTTAATTCATCAGAAATAATAGCATCCTGTTCATTAAACAGGGGCTCAAAAACACCGCCGTTGGCATCAAAAGCAGCAGCGTATAAAATGGTGTCCTCAGTTCCCAAAAACTCAGCTATCTTTTTTTCAAGTGTTTTATGGATATCCTGGGTGCCGCAAATAAAACGAACAGACGATAGTCCGTAGCCATGAGTATCCATAGCCGTTTTTGCCGCCGCAATAACTTTCGGGTTGTTTGATAAGCCCAGGTAATTGTTGGCGCAAAAATTTATGACCTCTTTACCACCCTGTACAGTAATATCGGCGCCCTGGGGCGATGTTATTATCCGTTCCCTTTTATATAAACCGGCATTTTCAATATCGGTTAGTTCCTGTTGTAATACCGGTTGTAATGTGTTATACATAATGAGTCAGTTTTTGAGAGTGCAAAATTATCCTATTATTTCGGATTTCGGAATTTCCATTTCGGATTTGTTTATTTTCTGAACCGGGATTAAGGAGATTTAGGGATTAAATAGGATGTGTTTAGAATCCTATAATTATTAAATCGAGATTCATCTTTCGGACTTTCCGACTTCCCAAAAACCTTTCACCTTTATCCTTTTACCTTTCACCTTCTTTTCGTACTTTTGCACCTCATTTAACACCGTTTGCAGCGGTATCAATGAATGTTATGGCAAAATACAACACACTACTATACTATTGTTATTCAACAATAGCCGATGCGGAGCAGTTTGCTGCCGATCATTTAAAATTCTGTAAAAGCCTGGATTTGGCCGGTCGCATAATTGTGGCGGAAGAGGGATTGAACGGCACCGTTTCCGGTTCGCCTGAATCCTGTAAGATTTATATGGATACTTTGCATGCAGAGCCGCGTTTTGTGGGGATCGATTTTAAAATTGATGAGGTTGATACGCCATCATTTGTGAAAATGCACGTGCGCTATAAATCCGAAATTGTGCATTCAGGTCTGCGCGACCCGAATATTATCAATCCACAACAAAAAACCGGGAAACATTTAGAGCCGAAGGAGTTTTTGGCGATGAAGGATGCCGAAGATGTGGTAATACTTGATGTGCGCTCAAACTATGAGCATAACCTGGGCAAGTTTAAAAACGCCCTCACGCTGGACATTGAGAATTTCAGGGATTTTCCGGAAATGATCAATCAGCTGGCTCAATACAAAGATAAAAAGGTGGTTACCTACTGCACCGGCGGTATCAAATGCGAAAAAGCATCAGCCTTGTTATTGCACGAAGGCTTTACCGATGTATACCAGCTGCATGGCGGCATTATAAAATATGGCAAGGAAGCAGGCGGCGAAGATTTTGAAGGTAAATGTTATGTGTTTGATAACCGCCTTTCTGTTGATGTAAACACCGTGAATCCGGTTGTGATCTCCACCTGCTTTAACTGTGGTAAAACAACGCCAAAAATGATCAATTGCGCCAATCCTGAGTGTAATGAGCATTTTACCCAATGTGATGAGTGCGGCACAGCTCTGGAAGGCTGTTGCAGCGTTGCCTGTAAAGAACATCCCCGCAAAAGGGTTTATGACGGTACAGGTTACTATGTAAAGATCCCGCAGCCGGTAAATACCAGTAAGAAAGCAAAGGTCCAGTTGGCTGAATAAATTGTGTTAATTTTCTATCTTCACATCGTCATTGCGAGGAACGAAGCAACCCCTGCTTAGGACAATCAGCTACCAATATATTTTGGTGACCATAAAACCGGTGGATTGGTAGCCACTTGGCTTATTACTCCCTGATTTGCATGTGCAGAGTTTGCTTCGTTCCTCGCAATGACGCCTTGCTAATTTACCGTGTTGTTTCATGTAACCCTATGCGTAAAGCCCTGCTAATATTTATTTCAATATTTATAAATGTCGTAAGCGCTAATGCTGCCGATATTAAAAGCATTGGCGTTCCTTACGTACAAAACTATACCAAGGCATTATACCAGTCGGGCAATCAAAACTGGTCAATAACCAGGGATGAGCATGGCATAATGTATTTTGGTAATTCTGAAGGTCTGCTCACTTTCGATGGCAAGTACTGGCAATCGTACCCCATGCCTAACGGACTTATTGTGCGTTCGGTAGCCGCAGATGGCAAAGGCAAAGTATACTCAGGCGGCTTTGGCGAATTTGGGTATTGGGAAACCAATAAAAACGGATCGCTTAAATATCATTCCCTTACACAGTTAGTTCCGAAAAAATATCAGCCTGTTAACGAGGAGATCTGGAAGATCTATATAGATAAGGGGCAAATTATCTTCCAGTCGTTCGGCTCTATTTATATTTATAGCAAGGGGAAGATCAATGTAATAAAGGGCGCAAATCCTTTTTTGTTTTTATATAAAACCGGGGGCAGGTGTTTTGTTGAAGAAGTAAATAAGGGGCTGTTTGAGCTAAAGAACAATCAACTTAGCTATATTGAAGGGAGCGATAAAATGGGTAACAGCGGGGTTTTATCCTTGCTATCCCTGCCCGGCAATAAGTTCCTTATCGGTACCGCGCGCAATGGTTTGTTTATTTATGATGGTAAGCAAATTACAGCGTGGCGCAACCAGGCTAATGATTTTTTAAAAACCTATCAGCTTAATAACGGTGTTTTATTTTCAGGTAAATACATCGCGTATGGTACTATATTAGATGGAGTTATTATAATTGATACCGCAGGCAATGTGGTGCAGCACATCAACAAATCAAGCGGATTACAAAACAATACGGTTTTAAGCTTATTTATTGATGGCGAACAAAACTTATGGACAGGGCTTGATAATGGTATCGACCGTATAGAGGTAAGTTCACCACTATACTTTTATTTCGATAAAAGCGGCCGTTTCGGCACAGTTTATTCCAGCATTATTTTTAATAACAAGATCTACCTGGGTACCAACCAGGGTTTGTTTTATAGCGATTGGGTTGAAAATGGCAATAAAAGGCTTTTTCAGTCATTTGATTTTCAGCTGATCCCGGGTTCGCAGGGACAGGTTTGGGAGTTATCATTGCAGGATGGCAAATTGCTTTGTGGTCATAACACAGGTACATTCCAGGTTAACGGCAACACCATATCAAAAATAACAGGCATTAGCGGCGGGTGGACAATAAAAAAACTAAATGAAAACCAACTGATACAAGGGACCTATACCGGCCTTGTATTCTATAAAAAAGATAATGCAGACAACTGGGCTTTTGATCATAAGCTGGAAGGTTTTGGCGAGCCCTCGCGTTATGTAGAGCAGGATAATAAAGGGCAAATCTGGGTAAGCCATGCCTATAAGGGGATTTACAAGGTAGCCTTAACCAATGATCTGAAAAAAGCAGCCTCCGTTAAATATTATGATAAGCGTTCAGGTTTGCCGGGGAGCTATAATATAAACGTGTTTAATCTTGATAACCGGATCGTATTCTCATCCGACTCGGGTTTTTATGTTTATGACGATATAAGCGACCACTTTTCAAAGTATCAGCAGCTAAATAAAATGTTGGGTTCTTTCTCGTCATCAAACAAAATAATACCTGCGCTTGGAAAAAAATATTGGTTTATAAACCATGGCAGAGTGGCATTGGCCGATCTTTCAAGCCCCGGCAAACTAAGCATAGACTCCAACCGGTTTAGTATCCTTGACGGGAGGATGGTTAAAGATTATGAGAATATCAGCCGTATAAACAGCTCCATTTATTTAATAAGCGTTGATGATGGCTTTGTAATATTGAATGACGAGGATGCGCTGCAGCAAACCAGGACAAAACTGCCAATGGTGCTGGTAAGGCGGATTGAAAATATAACCGATCGAATAACCCCGATAACGGACAACGGCGACCAGAACGATATTGAGATTCCTTATACACAAAACAATATCCGGATCTCCTACTCCCTGCCTTTTTACCGGCAGGAAAAGGTTAAATTTCAGTATTACCTGGAGGGTTATTCAAAACAATGGAGCGACTGGAGCACCCAAACCCAAAAGGAATTTACGAATCTAAACCAGGGTGCCTATAATTTTAAGATCAGAGCCAAAATAAATGAGGAGAATATTTCGCCGGTGACCACACTTTCATTTATAATCCTTTCGCCATGGTACGCAGGCAAAATAGCTGTATTTTGCTATGTGCTGCTTGTTGTTTTAGCCTATTTTGCTGCAACAAAGTATTACCGGCTAAAACTGAAAAGGCATCAGCATCGTATTCATGAAAAATTGCAAAAGGAAAAAGAAGAATTTTTAAAGCAGGAAGCAATAATAAACGAGCAGGAGATTGTAAAGATCAAGAACGAGCAATTACAGGCTGACCTTGCGAGTAAAAGCAGGGAGCTGGCCAACTCAGCCATGAACATTGTGTACAAGAACGAGTTGCTGCAGAAAATAAGCGAAGAAATGGGCCACCTTAAAGATAGCACAGGTAAACAGCTTGCTGATGAGCAGCTGCGCCGCATCCAGAAGGTTATTGACGAGGGGATGAATGATGAACGCGACTGGAACATATTTGAAAGCAGCTTTAATGAAGCCCACGAAAACTTCTTCAAAAAACTAAAATCAGACCACCCGGACCTGGTACCAAATGACCTTAAGCTTTGCGCTTACTTAAGGATGAATATGAGTAGTAAGGAAATGGCATCACTATTAAATATTTCTCTTCGCGGGGTCGAGATCCGCCGCTACAGGCTGCGCAAAAAGCTGAATCTGGAACATGATAAAAACCTTGTTGAGTTTTTGATAGAGCTATGATGGAATTTATTTAAGAACACCGATTATGCATTTTAAAAGTAAAACGAAATTAACTGCAGCAGTGAAAGTTAATTCAGAAAAAGAAGGAAGCCCTTACAACCCTGATTTTGTTGCTAAAATTATGGAAAGTAAAAAACAGGTTGGTGAGGGGAAATATATAACACTTGATCCCAATAAATCTATATGGGAAAATTTTAATAATTGATTTGAAAGGAAAAGCTATGCTCAAGTTTCAAAGCATAACGGGTAGGTTAAAACCACACTATAAAATATAGCTTTATAACTCTCTTGTAAAATTCCCTTCGCAGTGTCGGGTTCCGCCGCTACAGATTGAGCAAAAAGCTTAATCCGGAGCATGATAAAAACCTTGTTGAGTTTCTCATCGAGTTGTAACACTACATCATTACCTCTCATACCTTATTTTGAATGTAGTAGTAGTCAATGCCCGGGTGTAGTATGTAAATAATACACTACATTAGCATAAATTATTGATTATAAGTTATTTATAAAGAATTAATAATTTTAATGAGCAGGTATTTTTTAGTGTGATGTAATAATGTAGAGTTATATTTTTTGTTAAAACTGTATTATCTCACCAACTTCGACCTACAAAAAAACCAATTTTTTTAATCCTACTTTCTTAAAATTTAATTAACCACTATGAAGAGAATTTTTACAATCTCAGGGTTAGTACTGTTATTTTTCTTTTTTATTAATACAGCGTTTGCACAAAACTCTACTATAAAAGGTAAAGTTACCGATGCAACCACAGGCGAAACACTTATAGGTGTTAGCGTATCAGTTAAAGGAACATCAACAGGTACTCAAACCGACGTAAACGGAGCCTACACCCTGGCAGCGCCTTCCGGATCAACATTAACATTTACATACATTGGGTATGCAACCCAACAAATTGCGGTAAATGGACAAACCGAATTAAACGTTAAATTACTGGCTCAAGCCAGCGAACTGCAGCAGGTTGTAGTAATTGGCTATGGTACCCAGCGTAAGCTTGATAATACCGGTTCAGTATCTTCAGTAAAAGGTGTCGAAGTTTCGAAACAGGCATCAACCAATGCATTAAGCGCATTGCAGGGTAAGGTTTCTGGAGTAAATATTACCAATAACGGTACACCGGGTTCATCACCACTGATCAGTATCCGCGGTTTGGGTACAATATATGGTAATGTAAGCCCTCTGTTTGTTGTTGACGGAACCTGGTACAGCGATATCAGCTTTTTAAATAATAATGATATTGAAAACGTTACTATATTAAAAGATGCATCAAGTACTGCTATTTATGGCGTACGTGCTGCAAATGGCGTGGTGCTTATTACCACAAAACATGGCGTAAAAGGAAGACCCGTTGTAAACTATAACGGTTACGCCGGTTGGCAGGCAGCTACCAACGGGGTGAAAATGGCCGATGCTACTGAATATGCAACTGCTGTTAATGAACTGGTTGGCTACAGTAACCATGGTGTTGCGCCAGGCGATGTTAAGCCGCCTTTATTTGATAACCCTGCCAGCTTTGGAAAAGGAACCGACTGGTATGGCCAGATCTTAAGAAATGCATTTGTTACTAACCACCAGGTTTCATTAAGTGGTGGCACTGATAAAGTAACTTATGATTACTCGTTTGGTTACTTAGACCAGGACGGACTTGTTCGCAATAATAATTATAAGCGTTATACACTTCACTTTGCCAATGACTTTACACCGGTAAAGGCGCTTAAAATTGGCTATAGCGCAAACGGGTTGTTCAGCAAATCGAATGACATCCCGGGCGGTATTTTTCACCAGTTGTATGCAGCAGCCCCAACATTGCCTGTATTTTATAAGGACGGCACTTATGGCGATCCTGCTGATTATGGCACAGGTAATGGAAATAACTTTAATCCCGAAGCCACTTTAGATTTCACCAACTCAAAAACAACAAACCATCGTTTAACAGGCGATGTACATGCTGAGCTGGCCATCTTGAAAAACTTAAAATTCAGAACAAGTTTTGGCGGTGATATTGGCCAGACGGAAGCAAGGGTTTACCTACCGGTCTATAAAGCAACTATTGCCCAAAACAGAACCGTCTCAAATTTAGGCATTACTCATAACGATACCCGTAACTGGATCTGGGAAAATACACTTACTTACGATTATAAGATTAAAGATCATAAGTTAACTGCATTGGTTGGCTACAGCGCTCAAAATACGCGCAATTTCCAGAATAAAGCAGCAGCTGATAACGTGCCTTACACTTCAAGCGGTAATTTGCATACGGCATTTCCTGATGGAGCAGCAGTAGCTTTTATACCTACACCTGGTGATCAGATCCATACACGTACATTATCGCAATTCGGACGAATAAATTATTCTTTCCAGGATAAGTATTTATTGAATGCTTCCATCCGCCGTGACGGAGCTTCGCAGTTTTTCCCTAATCCTTATGGTTGGTTCCCTTCAATAGGCGGCGGCTGGGTAATAACCAACGAGCAGTTTATGAAAGATCAGCATATTTTTGATAACTTAAAGCTGCGCGGAAGCTGGGGTAAAGTTGGTAACTCAGTAGTGCCGATAAATCCATCAATTCAAACCGTATCTGCCGATCCATACCTTACAGCAATTTTTGGTAATCCGCAGGTACCTACCCAGGGCGCAAGTATAAATACTGTTGTACCACCCTTTATTGTTTGGGAAAAAGGAGTATCAAGCGATTTTGGTATCGAGGGCGCATTTTTACACAACAGGTTATCATTTGAAGCCGATTACTACAACAGGAAAACAGAGGATGCTATATTTGCAATTCCCATCCTGGCATCAGTAGGTACAAACAGCGGTTCAATTATCGGTAACCAGGCCACCATCCAAAATAAAGGCTTTGAGTTTGTATTGAGCTGGAAAGATCAGCCGACTAGAGATTTTTCATACTCATTTAGTGGTAATTTAGGTGTAAACACTAATAAAGTACTTAGCGTGCTAAGTGGTAAAAACCCAATATACAGTGGCGGTACCGGCATTGTTAACGGTAATTTAGCTACCCGGACTGTTGTTGGTGAGCCAATAGGTGAGTTTTATGGCTATAAGGTTACCGGAGTTTTTCAAACAGCAGCTGAAGTTGCCGCTTCAAACCAAAAAAATGCGCAACCGGGAGATTTTATTTACCAGGATCTGAATGGAGATCATTCAATTGATACCCGCGACAGAACTGTAATAGGTAACCCTAACCCAAAGATCAGTTACGGATTTAATACCGCGTTTACCTACAAGCAGTTTGATTTGGCAATAGATCTGCAGGGTGTTGCCGATGTTGATGTATATAATGCCAATATTGGTTACCGCTTTGCAAATGAAAACTTCACACAAGATTTTTACGATCATCGCTGGCATGGTGCCGGTACCTCCAATACTTATCCTTCAACAAACATTGGTTCAAACGATAATTCAAAACCAAATACATTTTTTGTTGAAAGCGGAGCTTATTTCCGGGTGAGAAATGCCCAGTTAGGCTATACTTTACCGGGCAATTCGTTAAAAAAATATGGAGTGCAAAAAATAAGGTTTTACGCAAATGCCCAAAACGCAATAAACATATTTGGGTATAAAGGTTTTACGCCTGAAATTGGCGGCGCGGTAGGTAATAAGGGTATAGATGCAGATGTATATCCATTGTTTGCTACTTATAATTTTGGTGTTAACGTTACTTTTTAATTTGAATAACGATGAAGAATAGTAAGAAAATATTGCAGAAAGCACTTGGGATAAGCTTTCTTGTATCGATAATAATATTCCAGGGCTGTAAAAAGAGCTTTTTGGACGTAAACCCCGCAGGTAATACGGCAGCTTCACAATTTTGGAAAACCCAGGATGACGCTACCAAAGCAGTTAGTGCTATGTATGCCAACCTGCATGAATGGACCAATATTGCTTTTGCGCCCATAGCAGTTGAAAGCATGGGATCAGACGATGTGTTAAAAGGCAGTACCGCTGTTGATGCGTCATTTATGAACGATTTTCACAATTTTACAGCAAATTCAGGCGAGGGCCAGATCTCTGATTTTTGGGGTGGCGAGTATAAAACTATCAATTTTGCCAACCAGGTTTTAGACAATGTACCAGGCATCAGCATGGACGCTACGTTAAAAGCAAGATACCTTGCAGAGGCAAAATTTGTGAGAGCATGGGCCTATTTCAGGTTAGTAAGGGCTTTTGGGGATGTACCATTGCGTTTACATGTTCCAAAAGGCGCATCCGAATATAATATTCCGCGTACACCTAAAGCACAGGTATGGGCTGCAATTGAAACGGATCTGACTGATGCTGCCGCAGTATTGCCACAATCGTACGCTGCTGCCGATATCGGTAGAGTTACCAAAGGAGCTGCATTAGCGCTGCATGCCAAAGCGGCTATGTACCAGAAAAAATGGAGCGATGTACTAAACTACACCAACTTGGTAATGGGTTTAGGTTATTCATTGTTTCCAAACTATGAACAGCTGTTCAGAACCAACAACAAAAATAATTCGGAGTCGGTATTTGAAATTCAGTGTGCGCTGGTTCCAAACAACCCCAACGCATCAAACTCGCAATACTCACAGGTACAGGGTGTTGATGGGTCAACCGGGGGCGGCTGGGGCTTTAACGTTCCCAGTGCAAGCCTTGTTGCTGCTTATGAAACGGGCGACCCACGAAAAGACGCAACTATAATTTTCAGGGGCGAAACCACTCCTGAAGGTGATGTTATACCATCAAACGGGAATAGTAGTATGTACAATCAAAAATCATATGTGCCTTTTAGCTTATATGTTTCTGGTTATAACGAAGGTTGTCAGCAAAACAAAATTGCCCTGCGTTATGCCGATGTATTATTAATGAATGCAGAAGCTAATAATGAGCTGGGTAATGCGGCCGCTGCACTTATACCCTTAGAGCAGGTTAGGGCGCGTGCAAGGGCTGGTAACAATGCAATATTGCCAAAGGTAACTACTACTGATCCGGCAGCATTGCGTACTGCAATTTATAACGAAAGAAGAGTGGAGCTGGCTTTAGAGTTTGATCGTTACTTTGATGTGATCCGCCAGGGAAGAGGCGTAGAAGTTTTTGGCCCAAGAGGATTTACGGCAGGCAAGAACGAGGTTTGGCCTTTGCCGCAAAATGAAATTGATTTAAGCGCAGGTACCTTAGTTCAAAATCCTAACTATTAATTATTATTAAAAAATATAAAGAGATGAGAACAATAAAAAATATATTTATAGCAGGTGCTACGGCAGCTGCTGTAGTTTTCACCATATCCTCATGCCAAAAAGGTTTTGATGCAAAATCATACGCGCCGGTAAAACCTCTGCCAAGCTATAATGGGTACAGTAAATCAAAGGATATTAACCCTACAAACCTGGTAGCTTACTGGGCTTTCAATAATTCGCTTATTGACAGCGTTTCAGGTACGGTAGGCGTTGCAACCAGTACGTCATTTGGCGATGGTATTGCAAAAGGAAAAGGTTTAAAAGGCGCACTGAACGGTTATGTATTAAGTGATGCATCGCCTGCTTTGGCAAACCTGCATAGCTTTACCATTAGCACATGGGTTAATACACCTCCGCCATCGGTTGGAATTATTGGTTTTTTTAGCCTTGCTAATACAATGAATTTCTGGGGAAATATCGATATGTTTTTTGAAAACGGAAGCGATAACACCAATGGTAAAGTGCGGGTTCACATGTCTCAAAATGGTGGTGACTTTACTTTCGCTGTTGATAATGTACCCAATTTATTTAACAAATGGGTTAATATAGCTGTTTCATATAACGAAACTGATGGAAAGTGTTCATTGTATGTGAATGGAAATTTAAATACGGCGGCTACTGTAAATAAATTGACCGGACCGCTGACATTTCAAAATGTAGGTAAAGTGGTATTTGGTTGTGTACAGTTTATGACAACTCCGAGCCAGACAAAAGGCAGCGATGCACAGGGTTGGGCAAGTTTCAATACAGGAGGGACAGACCAGGTTAGGGTTTATAACAGTGCGTTGTCGGCTGGCAACGTCTCTGCGCTGTACAGCCTTGAAAATGCCGGAAGATAAACAGTTGATTGATTGTGAGGTTGTCCGGGTAATCCGGGCAGCCTCTATTTTAAACTTTAACAAAAAGCCATCAGGTATTTGATCCAGGCATGCGGTATATTAAAATTTATTGGGGAATTGTGATGTTGATGATATTTATATCGTGTGGTAAACAAAATCAGCCTGCACCATCGCTGTCAAGTACAAATCCTCCGGCATCATTTAGCTATAACTCACTAAAAGTTAACGGCCTTTATAATGGGTTTAATTACACCAATGTAAATATCAAGCCGGTTATAAAAATTTCATTCACTGCACCTGTAAACCACACTTCAGTAGCAAATGGTGTTAGCTTAAAAACTAAAACAGGTGTGATAACTACCTATAGCGCTACCTATGAGAATAACGACAGTACAATTGTTATCAGCCCGATTTCATTGCAGCCGATAACACAATATGCACTGGCGATTTCAACAGATCTGCAATCATCAAAAAACGGATCATTGCAATCGGCAATAACTGTGCAGCTAACCACCGCTATTGATTCAACCAATAAATTTCCGGTAGTTTCTGACGATCAGTTACTCGATCTTGTAGAGAAACAAACGCTAAAATATTTCTGGGATTTTGGACATCCCACAAGCGGCCTGGCGCGCGAGCGCAATACCTCCGGTGATGTAGTAACCACTGGGGGCACAGGCTTTGGCGTTATGGCTATTGTTGCCGGAATCAATCGTAATTTTATAACCAGGGCCGATGGTTTGGCGCGGATGCAAAAGATGGTATCCTTCCTGAAAAATACGGCACAAAGCTTTCATGGGGCGTTCCCCCATTGGATGAACGGTGCTACCGGGGCAGTTGTTCCCTTTAGCGCACAGGACGATGGCGCCGATTTGGTTGAAACAGCTTACCTGACGCAGGGGCTTTTAACCGCACGCCAATATTTTAATGGAGCAAGCGCTGCCGAGACTGGTTTAAGAACTGATATTAATACCCTTTGGAGCAATGTAGAGTGGGATTGGTTCAGGCAAAATAACCAGAATACGCTGTTCTGGCATTGGAGCCCTAATTACGCATGGTCAACCAATATGCAGGTTAACGGATGGGACGAAGCGTTGATAACGTATGTTTTGGCTGCATCATCAACCACGCATGCTATCCCAAAAAATGTTTACGATAATGGCTGGGCGCTTAACGGCGGCATAAAAAACGGAAATACGTACTATGGCGTTAAACTGCCGCTAGGCCCGGCACTGGGTGGTCCGCTGTTTTTTGCGCAGTATTCATTTTTGGGGATAGATCCTAACAGTTTGGCAGATGCCTACGCAAGCTATGATGTGCAGAACAAGGCGCACACCATGATAAACTATAACTATTGCGTAGCCAATCCTAAAACCTATAATGGTTACAGCGCTGATTGCTGGGGACTTACTGCCAGCGATATCCAGGACGGCTATACTGCAAGCTCGCCAACTAATGATGTGGGCGTAATTGCACCAACCGCCGCAATTGCATCGTTGCCGTATACTCCCGTACAATCAATGCAGGCTTTAAAATTCTTTTATTACAAGCTGGGCGATAAAACCTGGGGACAATATGGATTTTATGACGCCTTTAATTTAACCAATGTTTGGTTTGCCGATTCATACCTTGCTATTGATGAAGGGCCAATTATTGTAATGACAGAGAACTACAGGAGCGGCTTATTATGGAACTTATTTATGAGCTGCCCCGAAATAAAAACAGGAATGAAGGGTTTGGGATTTACCAGCCCGAAATTATAACAATGTGCGGATGTGCGAATATGCTGATGTGCGGATGAGAAGATGAAGTCAAAACGGGCGAAGTTAAAGCCCCCTCCCTTGGAGAGGATTTAGGTGAGGCGAATAAATGCCCATGGTTAACACAAACTGAACAATTAAACTAATGAAGAAACTACTATTTCCCTTTTTAATATTATTGTCCGCTTATGCTGCGGCGCAACCTGTTGCCACAAAAGAAGATAGCATTAAACCTGTAGGAATAATTAAAAACCTTACGGATAGTGCTTTGCTTGATGTGGTACAGCGGCAAACTTTTCGTTATTTCTGGGATTTTGGCCATCCGATCAGCGGCCTTGCCCGCGAACGAAGTAATATAGCATTTGATTACGGACCCGAGGTAGTTACCACAGGTGGCTCGGGCTTTGGCATTATGGCCATGATAGTTGCCGATCACCGCAAGTGGATCAGCCATGAGCAGGCGGTTAACCGGATGCTGAAGATGTTGCTATTTTTAAACAAGGCCGATTCTTTTCATGGTGCGTTTCCACATTGGCTTAATGGCGCAACCGGCAAGGTGATCCCTTTTGGCCGTAAGGATGATGGAGCCGATATTGTAGAAACATCCTACCTGTTTGAAGGGCTGTTATGCGCCCGGCAATATTTTAATGCTGATAACCAAAAGGAGAAGCACATCCGCGATATAATAAACGGTTTATGGAGTGAGATGGAATGGAACTGGTTTACCCATGAAGGTAGGCCAAACTTGTACTGGCATTGGTCGCCAAATAATGGCTGGGCTATGAATTTTGCTATTCGTGGTTTTAACGAATGTCTGATCACTTACGTTTTGGCGGCATCTGCAGACAGGTACCCCGTTAGCGCGAGTGTTTATCACGACGGATGGGCGCAAGGCGATTTTTTTAAGAATGGTAAAACTTATTACGGTCATAAATTGCCATTAGGATTCCCTTATGGCGGCCCGCTTTTCTTTTCGCAATATACTTTCCAGGCGCTTAATCCTAAAGGTTTGAAGGATCAATATGCCGATTACTGGGAGCAGAATTTAAACCATACCCTCATTAATCATGATTATTGCGTTGATAACCCTAAAAAGTTTAAAGGCTATGGTGAAAACTGCTGGGGACTTACCGCAAGCGATAACTTTGAAGGCTATAATGCCCATGCACCAAATAACGACCTGGGCGTAATAACACCAACTGCTGCATTATCGGCATTCCCTTATACACCTGAATATTCTATGAAGGCGCTTCGTCATTTTTATTATGACATGGGCGATAAGATCTGGGGCGATTATGGCTTTACAGATGCTTTCAGCGAATCGCATAATTGGTATGCAAAGTCGTATCTTGCGATAGATGAGGGACCCATTGTGGTAATGATTGAAAATTACCGCAGCGGCCTGATCTGGAACCTGTTTATGAGCTGCCCCGAAGTGAAGAACGGTTTGAAGAAACTGAACTTCCAGAGCCCGGCGCTGAATTAAAAAATCATGTCATTGCGATCCGCTGGATAGCGGAGGGCAACCGCGAACTATGCAGGGCGAAATGATAAGGTTTATACCTGCAAAGCGCGAATGCATGGCGGCGTGCTGTGAGGACACAGCCCGCGGGGGATAGTTAATTATGAATAAATTTGGCATGACGGAAATGGGATGAGCCTGTGTTAGCGATAGCAGTGGATACCGGCCCGTGGCTAAGGCCTGTGCAGTATGAACGGATAGCGCGCCCGCTTCTATCAGCGGGAACACCCAAAAGAATACAACAATCTATATAAAACAATGAAAAGGTGTATCATTATTTGCTTGTTTGTAAGCTTATTTTTATCTGAAGCTTCCATCGCCCAGCAAAAACAAAAAACTTATTGCAACCCCATAAATATTGATTACGGTTACACGCCTATCCCCAATTTTGCAACCGAAGGCAGGCACCGCGCTACAGCCGACCCGGTAATAACCATGTACAAGGGTGATTATTACCTGTTTTCAACCAATCAATGGGGTTATTGGTGGAGCCATGACATGTACCACTGGAATTTTATCCCGCGTCATTTTTTAAGGCCGGAGCATAAAGTTTATGACGATTTGTGCGCTCCGGCCGCGTGGGTACGGGGTGATACGCTGATGGTGTTTGGCTCAACCTATTCGGCAAATTTCCCGATCTGGATGAGCACCAATCCAAAGGCAAATGAATGGAAAGAAGCCATCCATGAATTTGAACCCGGCGGCTGGGACCCCGATTTTTTTAGTGATGATGATGGTAAGCTGTACATGTATAATGGCAGCAGCAATACCTACCCGTTGTATGGCGCCGAGATAGACCCTAAAACGTTTCATTTAAAAGCCTATCGTAAAGAAATGTATTTCCTGCAGCCGTTCCGCTACGGCTGGCAGCGTTTTGGTGAATATTTGGATGATACTTCCCTTGATCCGTTTATTGAAGGTGCCTGGATGACAAAAAACAATGGTAAATACTACCTGCAATATGGCGCACCCGGTACTGAATTTAGCGGATATGCAGATGGGGTAGTGGTTGGCGATAGTCCGCTGGGGCCGTTTACGCCGCAGAGCATGCCGTTTAGCTATAAACCCGGCGGTTTTGCCCGCGGTGCCGGCCATGGCAGCACTTATACCGACACCTGGGGTAATTACTGGCACATAGCAACTATAGTCATCGGGGTTAAAAATAGCTTTGAACGCAGGTTGGGAATTTGGCCTACCGGTTTTGATAAAGATGGTGTGATGTACAGTAATACAGCTTTTGGCGATTATCCAACTTATTTGCCTGATGGAAAAGAAGATCACCTGAAAAGCCGCTTTACCGGCTGGATGTTGCTAAACTATAATAAACCGGTTTGGGTATCGTCAACCCTGGGTGGCTACCTGCCCAACAATGCGGTTGACGAAAGTATAAAAACCTACTGGAGCGCCAAAACCGGTGATGCCGGTGAATGGATAGCAACCGACCTGGGTAATGAAAGTACTGTAAACGCTATCCAAATAAACTATGCCGACCAGGATGCAACCATATTAGGCAAAGCAACAGATACCTATACTCAATACAAGCTGTATTACTCGTCCGACAATAAGAAATGGAAAGTACTGACCGACAAAAGCAAAAATAAAACCGATGTGCCGCATGATTATATCGAGCTGCCATTTCCCGTAAAAGCGCGTTATATTAAACTGGAAAATGTACACATGCCAACCGGGAAATTTGCTATCAGCGGTCTGCGTGTTTTTGGCAACGGCGGCGGGAGCAAGCCTGATACAGTTAAAAGCTTTATTGTATTACGTACCGAAAAAGATAAACGCAGCGCCTGGATAAAATGGCAGACAGTTGATAATGCTTTCGCCTATAACATTTACACCGGCACAGCACCCGATAAGCTTTACAACTGCATAATGGTACATACCGCCAATGAATATTATTTTAAGGCGATGGATAAAGAGAAACCTTATTACTTCCAGATAGTAGCCATTAATGAGAATGGTGTATCTGAGCGGACAAAGGTTGTGAAGGTGGAATGAATATTAGAGATTAGAGATCTGTGATTAGAGATTAGGAATAAATTTCGCTTCGTATAATGCTCTTGTTGATGCCCTTGTTGGAGTTGTCTCCAACAAGCAGGATGATGCCAAATGCATACAAAAAGCAGCAGGACATAATACGTAAAATGGCACAGACCATGGGCATTGCGTTTTGTTGGAGACAACTCTAACAAAGGCCTAATTATCGGACATCATTAGACTTAAAAAACAAGTTTTATCAAACCTATTATTAAATTTGGCATATTGACCTGCAATTAATTAATGGTTTTAAAGTTTGATACCTATGAAAAAAGCAATATTTCTACCTGTACTGCTGTTTATCTGCCTGTTATCCCCGGTTTTCTTAAAAGCGCAGAATAGCTCATCTTTTGATCGTGGCTCATATATTGCGAAAGGAGATACCCTACCTTACCGTATCCTGTTTCCTCAGGATTTTGACCCTGTAAAAAAATATCCTTTAATCGTAGTGCTGCACGGCGCCGGTGAAAGGGGTAACAACAACGAATCACAGTTGTTATATGGCACCAAGCTATTTTTAAAGGACACCATTCGCCAAAAATATGCTGCTATTGTTATTTACCCGCAATGCCCTGCAAACGGGTGGTGGGCCAATAATAAATTTGAGGAGGATTCAGTGACCCATAAAACGAAATTTGTTTTCCTGGTTGGCGCACCGCCTACCAAAGCCATGAAAAGCTTATTGGGTTTGATAGATCAATTTTTAGATAAGCCGTACGTAAGTAAACACCAGGTATACATTGGCGGACTTTCAATGGGCGGAATGGGCACATATGAAATAATTGGCCGGCGACCCAAAGTTTTTGCCGCAGCATTTGCCATTTGCGGTGGCGATAATACCAATAACGTAAAAAAATATGCCAAAAAAGTTCCGCTATGGATCTTTCATGGTCAAAAGGACAGTGTTGTTCCCTATGAACATTCCGAGGCTATTGTAGCGGCTATAAAAGATGCGGGAGGCGAGCCTTTATATACCCTTTATCCCAACGATGACCATAACAGCTGGGACGATGCTTTCAGGGAGCCATTACTGATCCCATGGTTGTTTTCGCATAAGAAGTAAGCCACTTTGTCATTGCGAGGAAAAAAGCAATCGTGAACTGTACAGAGCGGGCATTAGCGGTTATGTACGGCGTGCGGTTGCCACGCTGCGCTAGCAATGACAATTTTTAGAAAAGATAGTAACTATTCCTTAGGTTTGGGCGGAACAAACCGTGGTTTGTAAGCCGGTTTTGCTTCTGTGTTTTCAGGAGCTTGCGGCGGTGTATCATTTGCCGGAGGTATACTTTCTTCTGCCTCAGCCTTTGGCTTCATTTTAAATCTCGGCACAAAACCGGCAGGTTTAGCTGCAATATTTTCGGTAGGTGGGGTAACAGGTTCACTTGCTGCAGGTAATTCGTCCTTTTTATCTTCCGTAACGGGTTTTGGAGGAGCAGATGCCCTGAATTTGGGCGTAAAGCCAATTTTTGGCGGTGGTGAAGTTGGTTCAGCTGTTGGCAATTCTTCCTTTTTATCCTCGGGAGGAGGGGGGGTAGACGCAGCTCTGAACCTTGGCACAAATCCCGTTTTAGGAGCAGAAGAAACAGGAGAGGCTTCGCTTAAGCTTTCAGTTATCGTTTGCTCGGCTAACGGATTTGCTATATGCGGTTTTTCGGTTTTAACTTCAACAGCCAGCGGGAATTGCCGCCTTGTTTTATTGAACCAGTATTTTTTTGTGTGATCAAAGCTTTTCTCACCCATTTGTTCATAATGGGTCTTAAATTCAGAAAATAGCGCCGGCTCTGCCTTTTCTAAGGCAACCAGGTCAACTCTTTTCTTTTTGAAAAACTCATCGAATGTCATGTTGTTGATTTGAGAGTTAAAAAATATGTCATTGCGAGGTACGAAGCAATCGCTAACTATGCAAGTTCTGCACCTTTACAGCCGCTCTGTATAGCATGCGATTGCTTCGTACCTCGCAATGACAATTGGCTAAAATGATACATCTGTATCCAACTTATTAAAATGGATGCCCTTATTAGTTTGCGTCCAGTCTTCACGCTCTTCATCGGTAGCATTCAGCAGCTTTGGGAAAAAATCCAGCGGAAAAACCTGCTGTTTGCCATTGTCCTTTTCAACTAAAAGCAAACCATTGCTAAAGGTTACTTTAACTTTTTTTTCTTGCTTACGTGAGGTGAATAGTGGCATGTTTTTTTATTTTATTTCAACCGTCATTGCGAGGAACGAAGCAACCTCCGCGAAGGACAATCAACGGACCGTAATGTTGGATGAACCTTAAGGTCGCTTTTTGGTCGCTACAGTATAATTACTTCATGATTTGCAAATTCAGAGTTTGCTTCGTTCCTCGCAATGACGCACGGACACGCAACTTCCGAAATCAACCCTACTCCGCCATATTATGATACACTGCCTGCACGTCATCATCCTCTTCCAAGCGGTCAATCAGTTTCATAATATCAACAACCTGTTCTTCAGTAACTTCGTGGAATGATTGCGGCACACGCTCCAGCTTGGCCGAT
Organism: Mucilaginibacter sp. OK098; assembly: GCF_900142915.1. Classification (GTDB taxonomy): domain Bacteria; phylum Bacteroidota; class Bacteroidia; order Sphingobacteriales; family Sphingobacteriaceae; genus Mucilaginibacter. The sequence continues at coordinate 668,940 of NZ_FRCM01000004.1, read as the reverse complement.
TTTACTTCGATGCCAATTTCTTCCAGCATTTTCTGCATCTTGCCAAAATCTTCAAAAGCAGTATGGATCACGGCAATATCACTGCCATTTTCGTCTGCTTCAACAAACAGGTCTTCCAGGCCGGCATCAATCAGTTCAAACTCAAGTTCTTCCAAATCGCGATCGCCTGGCTCAAAGGTAAAAACAGATTTACGGCTGAAAATAAAATCAAGCGAGCCGGTTTTACCTAAAGCTCCGCCGTACTTTGTGAAATAGCTGCGCACGTTGGCAACTGTACGATTGGTGTTATCTGTAGCAGTTTCAACTAAAACGGCGACACCGTAAGGTGCATAGCCTTCATATACTAACTCTTCATAATCCTTTTCATCTCGGCTGATAGCACGTTTTATAGCGGCCTCAACACGATCTTTAGGCATGTTTACTGCCTTCGAGTTTTGTACCGCAGTACGTAAACGCGAGTTGGTATTGATATCGCCACCACCGGCTTTTACAGCCATTACAATTTCTTTCCCCAAACGGGTAAACTGCACCGCCATTTTGGCCCAGCGCTTAAATTTTCTCTCTTTACGGAATTCGAATGCTCTTCCCATTTTTTTAGTTCATAGTTGATGGTTCATAGTTCATGGCCATCTGCCTATATTGGTTATCGTTAGCGAATATAATATTTGTTTTTTAAACCTTTAGCCTCGTTCGGTTTTTTGCTTTCTGCTTTAACCTTTCAGCTTTTAGCTTCATCTCAAATAATTGTCTTCAAATTCACCAGCATATCCTCCGTCATCTTAGCCAAATCATATTCCAGTTGCCAGCTCCAGTCTTTTTGCGCATAGCTGTCGTCTATAGATTTTGGCCAGCTATTGGCAATTGCTTGTCGCGGGTCGCTGTCAACATAGCTTATTTCAAAATCAGGAATATGTTTTTTAATTTCTTCTGCCAGCTGAACAGGGGTGAAGCTGATCCCTGCCAGGTTGTATGATGAGCGGATGCTTAGTGTATCAGCAGGCGCATCCATCAGGTTAATGGTCGCCCTTATGGCATCATCCATATACATCATAGGCAATGCTGTGCCTGCTGATAGAAAGCTTTGGTATTTGCCAGTTTTTAAGGCTTCGTGAAATATATGTACGGCATAATCCGTAGTGCCGCCGCCTGGGTTAGCACGCCAGCCGATCAGTCCCGGATAACGGATGCTCCGCACATCCAGCCCGTATTTTTCAAAATAATATTCGCACCAGCGTTCGCCTGCCAGTTTGCTGAAACCATAAACGGTGTTAGGGTCCATTACGCAATACTGTGGTGTATCATGCTGTGGAGAATGCGGTCCGAAAACCGCTATAGAGCTTGGCCAGAAAACTTTGGCTACTTTAAACTCAACTGCAAAATCAAGCACAGATAGCAGGCCAGTCATGTTAAGATCCCAGGCTATTTTGGGTTTTTGTTCGCCTACGGCAGATAGTATGGCTGCCAGCAGATAAACCTGGGTAGGGCGGTGCTTATCGAAGATATGATGAAGGTTGTCCCTGTCGAGTACATTGGCAATTTCATGCGGACCGCTGTTGCGGATGGCATAAGCCGGACTTTTAATGTCCGAAGCTATTACGGCTTCGGCCCCGTGGATATTTCTTAACGCCTTTACCAACTCGGTGCCAATTTGCCCGTTTGCCCCAATGATCAGGATCTTTTCACTCATACATTTGTCAGTTAGACGGCAAAGGTAAAAATTTGTGTGAATTTAGAAGTTGATTAGGTTGGATTAAGTTGATTAAGTGAGTAGTTGAACGTGTAAAATGATTATTGCAAAAAACTTAATCCAACTTAGTCAACTTAATCTAACTCAATCAACCATCCCCACTAAAAAGGTAGACCAACAGGATTATCAAGTCAAAAAAAAATCGCATCTTTGGCTAATTTTTTAATTAATAACAATTTAAACAAACAAATGAAAGTCGCAGTAGTAGGTGCCACCGGGCTGGTAGGCACTAAAATGTTGCAGGTTCTTGAAGAACGCAACTTCCCCGTTTCAGAATTAATTCCGGTAGCTTCCGAGAAAAGTGTTGGTAAAGAAATCACTTTTAAGGGTAAGCAGTATAAGGTGGTTTCTGTTGAGGATGCGATAAAACAGAAGCCCGATGTTGCTATATTTTCAGCAGGGGGCAGCACATCATTAAGCCAGGCGCCGCTTTTTGCAGCAGCCGGAACAACCGTTATTGATAATTCATCAGCATGGCGCATGGACCCTACCAAAAAACTGGTAGTGCCCGAAGTTAATGCCGATGTTTTAACTGCCGAAGACAAGATCATAGCAAACCCGAATTGTTCAACCATACAAATGGTAGTGGCCTTAAAACCGCTACACGATAAATATAAAATTAAAAGGGTAGTGGTATCAACCTACCAATCTGTAACAGGTACCGGTGTAAAGGCCGTAGAGCAATTATTTAACGAGCGCAAGGGAATAGATGGCCCTAAGGTTTATCCTTACCCTATCGACCTTAACGTGATCCCCCAAATTGATGTGTTTACCGAAAATGGTTACACTAAAGAGGAGATGAAAATGATCCTGGAGACCAAAAAGATCATGGGCGATGACAGCATCCAGGTAACTGCTACTACGGTACGCATCCCGGTTATGGGTGGTCACTCAGAATCAGTAAACATTGAGTTTTTGCATGATTTTGATCTGGGCGAGGTACGTGAGCTATTGGCAAAATCACCAGGCATTGTTGTGGTTGATGATATTGCAAATTTGAAATACCCGATGCCGCTTGATGCGCACGACAAAGACGAAGTTTTTGTAGGCCGCATCCGCCGCGACGAAAGCCAGGAAAAAACGCTGAACTGCTGGATAGTTTCAGACAACCTGCGCAAAGGCGCTGCTACCAATGCCGTGCAGATAGCGGAGTATTTGGCTGCCAAGCATTTGATTGGGGCTGCTGTAGAAGCTTAGTTGATTAGGTTGATTGAGTTGGATTAAGTTTTGACTCAGTTTATTGAAATATAAATTATAGGGATGATCGGGAGATTATCCCTATTTTTATTTATGGATATTTTAAATGAAACCATTTGAATCTGTTCAGATAAACAAGCCTGGAGTATTTTTAAAAATTAAAATCGCAACTACCGTAGAGACGCAATACTTTGCGTCTAACTGTGCTAACACGACAACGGTCCAGTCAACGTGATTTGCATGCGAGAGACACAAAGTATTGTGTCTCTACAACGATCAATACATATAATCAAATCATCATTATAACTTTCTTTTATACTGTTTCACTATCTTTGAAACCATGATCTCCTTTGCTCACCGTGTTTTTATGGAAGTTGCTGCCAATTTGAGTTTTTCGAAGGCGGCTCAGGTATTGTTTGTAACACAGCCTGCCATCAGCAAGCATATTAAGGCGCTGGAAGATCAGTATAAAGTACCTTTGTTTGAGCGGAAGGGAAATAGTATTTCGCTCACCGAGGCCGGCCAAAAACTCAATGAATACCTGCAGCAAGCCACCGAGATTGAACGGAAAGTGGAATATGACCTGTCAGTATTGAGCAGCTTATCACAGGCTGCCGGGCATTTGCGACTGGGCGCCAGTACTACCATTGCATTGTATATTTTGCCGTCCATATTATCCGGTTTTCAGCGGGAGTATGCCAATGTTGATGTGCAGCTGGTTAACCGGAATTCGGAGTATATTTTAAATGCGCTGCTAAACCACGAGGTGGACATTGGCATTATTGAGGTTGATAACAAGCTGACCACGGTATCATACAAACCATTTATGAGTGATGAGGTGATCCCGGTTTGCTCGGCTAAGAGTCCGCTGGCGGGGAAGTCATTAACATTAAAGCAGTTTGTAAAAACGCCGCTTGCCCTGCGCGAGCGTGGTTCGGGAACGTTAAATGCTTTACTAAAATCATTATCCGGCCTGCATATAAAACCGGCAGACCTGTCCGTAAAGATTCGTTTGGGTGGAACAGAAGCATTGAAAAACTTCCTGCTGGCTGATCAATGCCTCGGCTTTATGCCCCGCCCATCCATCATCCGCGAGCTAAGGGAAGGCGACCTGGTTGAAGTACCTATTGAAGGTTTGAAGATAACCCGCGATTTCTTTTTCATTCGCCGCAAAGGGACGGAGGATTACGGGCTGACTGGTAATTTTATTAATTATGCGTTGCGGCATATTGGTTTTTGAACCATGATTCGCCTGATTTGAGGATTACCATGATGCCTGCATGCTGATAAGAAATCAGGAAAATCCTTAAATCCTATAAATCCCGGTTCAGACAACTACGCTATTGCAATTTTCGCAAGATTCCTGCTGCAACTGCGTCAGTAGGTTCATAAGCATTTGAAAGCACAACAATAGCAATATTCTTTTCAGCATTAAAAGCTAAAAAACTGTTGCTGCCATAGGTGCCGCCGTTGTGGAAGTAATAGCTTATCCCGTTAACCGGGATCACGTGCCAGCCCAGGCCAATTTTTACATCTTTAGTAAAGGTAATATGATGAGTTAACTCAATGGCCTTTGAAAGCGAATCAGCGCCGGGGTGCATGTTGGCTTTGGCATAACGCAGTAAGTCGTTTACAGTTGATCTTAAGGCGCCGCAGGGAGCCAGAACGTCAAAATCCCAGGCAATGGTTGGGTTTCCGTCGGAATTGTAAACGGATACAAAACGCGGCGAGATCAGCGGATTTAAATACTGTGCCGTGCTGAGCATGCCAAGGGGCCTGGTTATTATTTCGGAAACCATTTGTTCGAATGGTTTCCCGCTTACATATTGCAGAATTACGCCCAGCAAACCCACCCCCAAATTTGAGTAAGCATATTTTTCGCCAGGCTTGCTGTTAAGTCTGCAGGTTCTTAAATAGCTGTACATTAACTGCTTTGTATAATCCTTGTAAGGATTAAACGGATCTGTCATACTATCATTCAAATTATCCGGAACACTTACCAGTCCTGAGGTATGATTAATCAAATTCTGTAATGTAATATCTTTAAGCGACTGGTTAACAGCAACAGAATCCGGGAGGTACATGGTTATCGGATCGGTTAATTTAACCTTTCCTTCGTTTACATACCAGGCCAGCAGGGTTGCTGTAAAGGTTTTGGTGATAGAGCCGATCTCGAAAAAGCTATCCGCATTGGGCAGTTTACCGTTGCCTCTTTTTGTTTCGCCATATTGGTAGATATGGGTTTTACCATCTTTAATTATACCTATGCATAAGCCAACGGTATTTGCTTTTTGAATATAGGTGCGCGCAACCGTATCCACCTGCTTATCCATATCGGATAGCATTGGGTTAGATGTGGGTACCAGCGCAGTTTTATTATTAGCGGGCTCGGTATATGGCTTAAAAATAAAGGTCTCTAACTTGTTTTTTTGATCGAGGCTGATAAATATCTGCAGTGTTACGCTATTGAATGCAGTTTTATAGGTAGCCATGCTGTTATTTACAAAGCTGATCAGCGCCGTTTCTTTCATTTCGCCCAGCGGGAAAAGCTGTTTAGCTGCTACATCGGCCCATCCAATGATGCTGATCTCTTTTTGAAACGCATCGCCTGTAAGGTTATAAACAGCGTCTGCATTCTTTTCATTAAAGTATTTTTTAACCAGCGCAAAGACAGAATCCACTCTTCGCTGTTGCAGGGTTTGGGCTGATGCGGTAATTGACATAGCAAAAAATAAAAGAATGATGATTGCTGATCTCATATTTAGAATTCCGCACTATAACGTAAGAAGTAACCGATAATGTATTTTACGGTGTTTGTCCGGCCAATAAAAACAGTACAGCCATCCGGATAGCCACGCCATTTTCTACCTGGTCAAGTATAATAGACTGTTTGCTGTCGGCTACATCGCTGGTGATTTCCACGCCGCGGTTAATAGGACCTGGGTGCATCACGATAATCTCTTTATCCAGTGAGTCAAGAATCTGTTTATTTAAGCCGTAAAGCATGGTGTATTCCCTTAGGGATGGGAAGTATTTAATATCCTGGCGTTCCAGCTGGATGCGCAGCATGTTGGCGACATCGCACCAGTTAAGAGCCTTTAGTAAATTGTGTTCAACCTTTACACCTAACGAACCAATGTATTTGGGAATCAGCGTTGTTGGACCGCAAACCATAACCTCGGCGCCAAGGTGTTTAAGGCATAATATGTTTGACAAAGCCACGCGCGAGTGCAGGATATCACCCACAATAACTACTTTTTTACCGGCTACATCGCCCAGTTTTTCACGGATAGAGAAGGCATCAAGCAAGGCTTGGGTAGGGTGCTCATGTGCGCCATCACCAGCGTTTACTATCTGGGCCTTTACGTGTTTTGAAAGGAAGATACCCGCTCCGGCATAAGGGTGGCGCATTACCACCATATCAACCTTCATAGCCAGGATGTTGTTTACTGTGTCTATAAGCGTTTCGCCTTTGCTTACTGATGATGAAGATGCCGCAAAGTTTACCACATCCGCAGAAAGTCGTTTTTCAGCCAGCTCGAACGACAGGCGTGTACGGGTTGAGTTCTCAAAAAATATATTAGCAATAGTTACATCGCGCAGGGAAGGAACCTTTTTTATCGGCCTGTTTAAAACAGTCTTAAAATTATCCGCAGTTTCAAAAATTAATTGAATGTCTGCCGGGTTTAAGTCCTTAATTCCTAAAAGATGTCGTGTGCTGAGTCCTGCCATTTTTTGTATTTCGGATATTCCGTTCTTATTTATGTTTTAACTTTATTGTTTATCCTAACACCCTGCGGCTGTGTCCTCACAGCCGGATGCATACAATGGTTTGTGAGGACACAAACCACGGGTGGGATTTTTATTTTGCTTCCGATAAAAGCACTATTCTATCTTCTCCGTCTGTTTCAATCCAGCTTACCACAACCTTTTGCGATGCGATGGAATCCACTTCAATGCCTACATAATCGGCTTCAACAGGGATGTGTCTTGAATAACGGCGATCAACCAGTGCCAGCAGCTCAATTTTTTCCGGGCGGCCAAATGCCTGCAGGGCATCCATTGCTGCGCGGATTGTGCGGCCTGTCCAAAGTACATCATCCATCATGATCACTTTTTTGCCTTCTATAATGAAATCTATTTTTGTTTGATTGGGTACCAGCTGGTCGCGGCGGCGAAAATCGTCCCGGTAAAAGGTAATATCAAGGTCGCCTTGCAAAATTGTTTTGCCGGGCAAAATTTTGCGGAGTTCTTCGGCTATGCGTTTAGCAAGATAAATGCCCCGGGGCTGAATCCCGATAAGCACAGATTCAGAAAAATCATTATGATTTTCTATTAACTGACGACATAAACGCTGTAATGTTATTTGAAATTTTTGACCGTCGAGCAGTGTAAGATTTTGCATCGTAAGGGTGGATTTGGGCAAAGGTAGTGATTTTAGCAATTAGTTGGAAATGGTGATTAGTGATTAGTTGTTTTAGTCCGGAAGGTGGAAGGATATGAAGTGAAGATCTCACCCTTAAAGGGTGATAAGCTTTTTGAAAGTTAAATTTATACTTGTATAAAATATAATCGTAATTTGAACACGTTTTAACCGATAACATAACTGACCTAATTTATGAACCTTTTCAACAAAAGCTTTTTGGCAGCGGCTTTGGTTTGCTGCGCATCCGTACAGGCCTTTTCGCAGGCCGATAACGCCCCCCAAAACTTACCAACCGATTATTTGACCCCATCATTTCATGCGGGCCGCAGGCAAGCACTTAGGGATATGATGCCCGCAAACTCAGTAGCTGTTATTTTTGCCTACCCGGAACGAGTTTTCTCTAAAGATGTTAACTATGTTTATCACCAAAACCCCGATCTGTATTATTTTTCAGGGTATAAAGAGCCGGATGCCGTTTTACTGGTATTTAAAGAGGTTCAGGCAGATGGCGACAGCAGCTACAATGAACTATTTTTTGTCCGTCACCGCGATCCGCAGCGCGAATCATGGACAGGCAGGCGGCTTGGGGTTTCCGGTGTGAAAACAAAGCTTGGCTTTAAAAGGGTTTACAACAGCGATGAGTTTGCAAAATTCCCTATCGACCTAAAAAAAATCAAAACTATAATATATGATGACCTGCCGGATGATGTAGGCGGCGGTGGGGCAGGGAGCCTTAAAGAATTGCTGAGCACTTTTAAAACAAAAGGCGAGATCCAGGATGTTGATAAAGGGTTAGTGAATGATTTGAACCTGATCAGCAGGTATGGCACCCCAAAAAATATTGACCGGATAATAGCTTATATAAAACCACGCATAAGCCAGGATGCTTATAAAAATAATGCATTGATACAGGAGCTGGTTAATAAACCCGACTCGGCTACGCTGATGGATGTGAAAGCCAAAATTGATGCCAGTCCGTCGGGCTTATCGCTTTTTGAAAAATTTACAACTGAACTGCGTGGTGTTAAGACCCCGGAAGAATTGGTGTTGTTGAAAAAATCTGTAGAGATCTCGAGCATTGCACACGCCGAAGCTATGCGCGCGGTAAAACCCCAAATGGGTGAACAGGAGTTGGAAGGTATTATGCTGTATGTGCATAAGCATTATGGTGCCGAGGACGAAGGGTACCCGCCAATTGTAGGTGCCGGAGCTAATGGCTGCATTTTGCACTACGAAGAAAACAGCGCTACAAAGGTTGACAACCAACTGGTGCTGATGGACGTTGGCGCCGAATACCATGGTTACAGCGCCGATGTTACCCGTACTTTTCCATCTAATGGTAAATTTACCGAAGAGCAAAAAGCCATATACCAGATAGTTTATGATGCCCAGGAAGAGGTGTTTAAACTATGTAAGGATGGTATAAAATACGGCGACCTGGAAACCAAAACCCGCGAAATCCTTTCCTCCCGCCTGATCCAGTTGGGTATTATTAAAGATGCCAAAGATGTAGGTAAATATTATCCGCATGGCGTATCGCACCATTTAGGTTTGGATGTGCATGATAAAGGCGAGTATGGGGGTAATTTAAAAGCGGGAATGGTAATTACCGTTGAGCCGGGCATTTATATCCCTGCTGGAAGTCCGTGTGATAAAAAATGGTGGAACATAGGTGTACGGATTGAAGATGATGTGCTGATAGGTAAAACCGAGGGTACTGTATTATCAATTGATGCGCCACGCAAATGGCAGGATGTTGAAAAAACAGTTGCCGAGAAAAGTATTTTTGATGGCGGGAGGCTTTTCCCGGCGTTTAAGTAGGGGGATTTGCATTCCGGATTGTAGAGACGCGATGCTTCGCGTCTCAAACTTCGCATCTCAATCAACCAATTCAATAATTAGCATGTGGGAGACGCAAAGCATTGCGTCTCTACATTACTCCCTTTGATAGATTGGTTAACGCCTCTATCGCTTTCTCCGCATCTTTTTTGGCAACAAAAATGTGATCGTGATAAAACGCTGCTACAACGTTACAGCTTATTCCTTTGTTTCCAAGAGCGGTTGCGAAAGCTGCTGTAAGCCCCACGGCTTCTAACGATGAATGGATTGTTAGTGTGATCCAGGCTGCAATATAGGAGTAGCTGAGGCTTAATTTATCAGCAAGGTCTTTATTAACTATCACCGTCCAGCCTTCATCTTCTTTAAATAAACCAATTATTTCATTCGGATCGATACCATCTAATGTGGTTGTAGTGCAAAATACATATTCGCCTTCGTTTAGCTTAGGGCTCATGGTTTTTAACAGTGCTTTGAGGTCTTTTTCTCCGGGCATAATGTTGATGTTTTTTACCTTTTCAATATCTTCTCGCGCAGGCCTTCGACCTGCGCTGACGTGTTTCGCCCTTTCAGGGCTTGGTATGTTTTCTTTTCGATTTCCCTGGCCCTGAAAGGGGCCAACTCATTATCGCAGGCCTTCGACCTGCGCTGACGTGTTTCGCCCTTTCAGGGCTTGGTATGTTTTCTTTTCGACTTTTCCTGGCCCTGAAAGGGGCCAACTCATCAGCGCAGGGCAACGCCCTGCGATAATAGCCATTTATATTAACAAAAAAAGCCCCCGGTATTGCTACCAGGGGCTTAAAGGAATTAAAATTTATTTAAAACTTATTCAGCAGCTTCTTCTTCAGAAGCTTTCTTTGTTGTAGTAGTAGCTTTGCGTGCTTTGTTTTCAGCACCTTCCATCTGCTCTTTCAACTGTGCTAATACGCTCAAATCACCTAAAGTTGATTTCTCAACTGATTCTTTCACTTTTTTCACAGCGTTGCTTGCAGATTTTGCTTCCTTTTTACGGGTTTCAAATTCCTGAACACGTTGCTCGGCACGGGCTTCTTCCCAAATGCGTGAGTGAGAGATAACGATGCGTTTGTTTTCCTTGTTAAATTCAATGATCTTGAACTCAGCAGCTTCTTCAGCTTTTAAGCTCTTGCCATCTTCTTTAACCAGGTGTTTGGTAGGCGCAAAGCCTTCAACACCGTAAGGTAAAGCAACAATTGCACCTTTTTCAGTTACTTTTAATACGGTACCTTCATGTATTGAATCAATAGTGAAGATGGTTTCAAAAGTATCCCAAGGGTTTTCTTCAAGTTGTTTGTGGCCTAAACTTAATTTACGGTTCTCAACATCAAGCTCAAGAACTATCACGTCTAATTTTTCACCAACTTTAGTGAATTCATTAGGGTGATTTACTTTTTTAGACCATGAAAGGTCGCTGATGTGGATCAATCCGTCAATTCCGTCTTCCAGTTCAACAAACACACCAAAGTTGGTCATGTTTTTAACTGTAGCGATGTGCTGGGTGCCAACTGCGTAGCGCTCAGCAGCATTTTGCCATGGATCAGGTGTTAATTGCTTAATACCTAAGCTCATTTTGCGCTCGTCGCGGTCAAGTGTTAACACTTGTGCTTCAACTTCGTCACCAACTTTCAGGAATTCCTGAGGGTTACGTAAGTTTTGTGACCATGACATTTCTGATACGTGGATCAAGCCTTCAACACCAGGGATGATCTCAAGGAATGCGCCGTAATCAGCAACAGTAACAATTTTACCTTTAACCTTTGAGCCGATCTGTAGATTTTCATCTAATGACTGCCAAGGGTGTGGAGTAAGTTGTTTTAAGCCTAAAGCGATACGTTTTTTCTCATCATCAAAATCAAGAACAACAACGTTGATCTTCTGATCTAATGCTAAGATTTCGCGTGGATGCTCTATGCGGCCCCATGAAATATCTGTAATGTGTAATAAACCGTCAACACCACCAAGGTCAATGAATACACCAAAGTCGGTAATGTTTTTAACAGTTCCTTCAAGTACCTGTCCTTTTTCAAGACGGGCAACAATTTCAGTTTTTTGGTTTTCTAAATCGTCTTCGATCAGCACTTTGTGCGATACCACTACGTTTTTAAACTCGTGGTTGATCTTAACAACTTTGAACTCCATTGTTTTACCCACATAAACGTCATAATCCCTGATAGGTTTAATGTCGATTTGTGAACCTGGTAAAAAGGCTTCAACGCCCATAATATCTACAATCAAACCGCCCTTAGTTCTGCTCTTAACAAAACCAGTGATGATCTCATCATTGTCTAGTGCAGAATTAATACGTTCCCATGATTTTTGAGTTTTTGCACGTTTGCGTGATAATACTAACTGTCCGTTAGCATCTTCCTGCGACTCAACAAAAACTTCAACTGTGTCACCGATCTTCAGATCAGGTGTATCACGGAATTCAGATACTGATACCAAACCGTCAGATTTAAATCCGATGTTTAATACCACATCTTTGTTGTTAACATTTACAACTGTACCTGTGATGATTTCGCCTTTGGTGATTGAACTGAATGTTCCATCATACATTTTCTCGAATTTCTCACGATCAGTGTCGCTGTAATTGCCAAACTTTTTCTCATCAGCGTCCCAATCGAAATCTTCGTTTGCAACAGTGATTTTTGATTTGATCTCTTCGATCGAAATTGAATCAGCTTCTGACTCAATAGTTTCTTTTTCACCAGACGACGTAATCGTGTCCAGTTCAGCTTCTTTAGCTTTTAATTCTTTTTCTGCTTCCTGTTTTTTTGCCATTAAATAAATTTTCTCCTTTTCCCAATTTCTTAATTGGGATTGCAAAGGTAGGTATATTAATTTTATTTAGAAAAGAATATTTTAATGTTAAATGCTGATTTTTAAGCGTTTTGTATAGAAGAAACAAGAATTTTAGATTTTTGTGATCCTAATATCATTTGTAAGCCTCCATTTTAGTAAAGAATTATGGGCAACTGTATATTTTGCAATAAGAATGATAGTGCATGAATCCCTTATCGTTTCATGGTATATTCAGTTTCGCCACGGTACGGAGCCTCACCGCTTGTACTGTGTATTATCAAACTCGAAGAAGTGAGCTTTTTGATTGTGTAATGCCATTCTTCAGTATCAATATCTCTTTTAATATATAGTACATTATCTGTTATATGGTACTTTCCGTAATTGAACTGAGTATTGCGGTCTTGCGGATTTTCAATAAATGTGCCATCTGCATCAAATTCAAAATAACTAAGCGGATCAAGGATGGTAGTATAATCTTCGTGCGAAGTTAGCTTATCATTAGTGTAACTATCATAGGTTTGCTCAACCCAATGCCATTTGCCTGCAATAGATATAGTAGGTTTCGATGCTGTATCTTTCTTACAAGAACTAAATATGGAGGTTAAAAAGAGTACCAGGAGTAGTAGATTTTTTTTCATTTGATATTAATAAGTCTTGAACTATCAAATATAAAATCAATAATGATTGCTTACATTATAATATTAAAAGTTACTCCTCTTTTAATTTACCTTCTATCTCCTCAAAAACAGACATATAATTACTCATCAAAGTTTCACGATAGCTTACCAGCACTTTATTGATCGCCGCTTCATGCTGCGGGGTAAACGGATCTTTCCAAATCCGCATGCAAATTCTTTTTAAGGCGTAGGCTATTTGTTGCGTTTCGGCATAAGTATATAAATAGCGGTGTTTTTTAAATTCCTCATAAAATTTAAAGAACCGGGTATTGTCTTTTAATCCTGCAAAGGTTAAGAACTCATCTATTACCATGATCTCGCATCCATCAAGGTGATCATAAAAATCATCAACTGTAATTTTTTGCGTGGTAAGCAACAGATTATCCAGAATCAGTTCAAGCGCAATATGTCCTAAAAAGAAGGGTTTTACCGGTGATCCCTCAATTGCAGGGAGTAATAATTTTTTCAATTCATGCGAGTGATGAAGAAAAAAATCGGCCGAATGAAAATAACGGTCAACCTCAAGGTGTTTATTCCATCCTTTTATTAATGAGTTTACAGCGTCATCGGTGTGATGCAGTTTTTCGGGATGAAGTACAATTGTTTTATCTGCATTTTTTAAAAGATCAGGCAGTATTGTTCCCAGTATATGGTAACAATTATCAGATTCCCTGTCAAAATAAAAATGAGATAAAAAATTCATAGTAGCTCCTCTGCATTGATCCTTCAAACCCAAAATACAATTTTTTTATGATTTCACTGATTTTAAAACTGGATTCCGCCGATTTTAAGATTTGATTACACTGATTTAATAAAAATGTGATTTTGATGATGCTAAAAAGATTTATGAGATATAACGGGGTTTTTCTAATCACTTGTATAAGTAATCAGTGTAATCTTGAATCAATCGGTGAAATCATTTAACCATCGTTGAAATCAATTATTATATTTGCCCCTTTTGAATTGAACACATAATGAACTTTGTTGAAGAATTACGCTGGCGGGGTATGCTGCATGATATCATGCCCGGAACTGAGGACCTGTTAAATAAAGGCATGGTATCAGGTTATATAGGTTTTGACCCAACTGCCGATTCGCTGCATGTAGGCAGCCTGGCGCAGATCATGACCATGATCCACTTTCAGCGTGCAGGGCATAAGCCTTTTGCATTGATTGGCGGCGCTACAGGTATGGTTGGCGATCCATCTGGTAAATCGCAGGAACGTAATTTACTGTCGGAAGATGTGTTGCAATTGAACTTAGCGGGTATAAAAGGTCAGCTTGAAAAGTTTTTAGATTTTGATTGCGGGGCCAACAGTGCTCAAATGGTAAATAATTACGACTGGTTTAAGGAGTTTACATTTTTAGATTTCATTCGCGAAGTTGGCAAGCACATCACCGTAAATTATATGATGGCCAAAGATTCTGTAAAGAAAAGGCTTGACGGTGAAACGGGTATGTCATTTACAGAGTTTACCTACCAACTGGTGCAGGGTTATGATTTTTACTATTTATGGAAAAATCATAATTGTGCCTTACAGATGGGCGGATCAGATCAATGGGGTAATATAGTTACCGGTACTGAATTGGTGCGCCGTAAAGGTGCAGGGGAAGCCTTTGCGCTTACCACCCAGTTAATAAAAAAATCAGACGGAACTAAATTTGGTAAAACCGAAGGCGGCAACATCTGGCTTGACGCCGAAAAAACTTCGCCTTATAAATTTTACCAGTTTTGGTTAAATACCAGTGATGCTGATGCCAAAACCTATATCAGGATCTTTACCTTGTTTGATAAAGAAACAATAGAAGCTTTGGAAGTTGAACAGAATGCTGCCCCGCATTTAAGGGTACTGCAAAAAGCTTTGGCAAAAGATATTACTGTTAGGGTACATGGTGAAGCTGCTTATGAAAAGGCCATTAAATCATCCGAGTTTTTATTTGGCAATATTGGTATTGAGTTTTTAAGCGAGCTGAATGATGAAGAGGTATTGGCTTTGTTTGAAGGTGTGCCTAATTTTAACATCAGCCTGAATGAATTGCAACAGGGGATAAATGTGGTAGATCTTTTAGCGGCTCATACTTCAGTTTTTCCTTCAAAAGGCGAGGCAAAGAAAATGATCCAGGGTGGTGGCGCTGCTATCAATAAGTTGAAGGTCAATTCTGTTGATGATATTTACAAACCTGATACTTTAATAAGTGGCAAATATTTAGTAGCTCAAAAAGGGAAGAAAAATTATTTTTTAATTGTTGCTGAATGATTTGATCAATGAAGGCTGTGAAAATTAATGAACCTATTTCTGCCGCTGATGATGAAGATTACCCCGAACATGTTATTGAAGGTGTAAGAGAATCGTTACAGCAAGCCGAAGATGGGAAATTGACGCCATATATAGGAATCAGGGATATGCTAAATCAGGAATAACTTTAATCTCTTTTATTCAAAGAATCCCTGAAATTCTGAATGAGGCTGTATCAAAAGACATAAATCTGAAAAGTGCTCAAAATAATATTTGGTCTCTGTGATCACCGTGCCTTCTTGGTGATCTCTGTGGTTAATTTTTCAATCACAAAGGGCACGAAGAAGGCACAGAGTACACTGAGTTTTTTATGCTCCAAATTAAATTTTGCACAAGCTTTTATAATTTTACTTTTGAGACAGCCTCAAAAGAACCCCGCGATTGTTTTTCTACAAAGGGGTAGACCCTATGGGTCATTGATTGCGGTGGATTAATAAATAGACTATTACTTAACCTCTAATGAATTATAGGGTCTATAAATCGCTCAGCAAATCCAGCTTTTTATGGTTATACTCCTCCTGCGAGATCAATCCATTGTCAAACAGCATTCTTAACTTTTTAAGTTTTTCTGTAAGCTCATCAGGTTTTGGAGCTTCGTGTACAATAGGCGCGACAACTGGTGCCGGCTGCGGAGCCTGAACGGGTTCCGAGTCAGGCGTTGCTAAAACCGGGGTAACCGGGTGTTGCGATGCTAAACGCGATGCGTTTTCAAACTGGATAGCTCCCGATTCGGCGCGTTTATCTTCTAAATCACGTAAGCGGCGGGCTTCGCGTTCTGATTCTTTGCGCTCCTGTGCGTATTGGTATAATTTACGGGCCTGTACTTTAGGCAGGTAATCAACACCCATTTCGGCGCCGTTGGTAGTTTTTACACTGAAAATAGCGCCAATTATCTCTTCTTTGGTATAAACGTCAATAATATCTTTCCAAACAAAATCAACAAACTTTATAGTAAGGCCAAGGTTGGCGGGTGTGAAAAACAAAATTCGCTTATTGGTTAAGGCAACGCAATCGGGAAACAAGTTTACTATTGGCTTTTTTTGAACCGCAATGTATAATATTTCTTCGCCGGTTGTAAGCAGGTCGGCAAGGCGCAGGTATATTTTTTCAACTGCTTTTGGATCCTGTTCTTCGTTCAAAAATTTCTCGATCATTTCAATACTTTAATTAGTACGGTGCAAAAATAATAATATTATGTTAGTAGCAAGTTAAGTTTTATTACGCGCCTCACCTAAATCCTCTCCAAAAGAGAGGACTTGAACTTCGCGCTTTTTTGGAACCCTCTCCTTTGGAGAGGACAGGGTGAGGCGTGACAACGTTTTAAGCAATCAGCAAATTACAGCCCCTGATGTCGGAATTATCAAACCGGCCTAAAACCTCGAATGACCCATCAGTATAAACTTTACCCAAATCCTGCGTAGCAATAAAAGAACAGGAATTGATATTTGCGAGGTCGATAATGTTTATCCCGCCAGCTTTGTTGTTTTGTAAAAGCTCCAACGGGTCATTGGGGTCTCGGGTAATGATCTTCATCCATGGCGGGCAATTGAAAATGCCTTCGCCTTTTGAATAGGCTTGTGATAATAGTTCCGTCATTCCATATTCAGAGTGAATTGTTTTAACCCCAAACCCATCGCATAATTGCTGGTGCAGTTCCTCGCGGATCATTTCCTTGCGGCGGCCTTTCATTCCCCCGGTTTCCATCACTATTAGTTGCGGAAAGTTTATGGTATACTGTTCCACAAAGTCAAGCAGTGCAAAGGTGACGCCTATTAAAAGGGTTGGCTTTTGAGCTTCCTGTTGTTTTTTAAGCTGATGATATAGCTCGTCATGGTTATATAAATAAAAGCCGCTGTCTGCGTTTTTCGATTGCTTGATCAGGTCATCGGCCATATAGATCAACGATGAGCCCTCTCGTTCCAGGTAGGCCGGGAGCAAAGCAAGGATGGTATAATCTTCAATATCGCCATAAAATAATTTAAAGGCGGCACGGAAGCTTTCTGTATACCAGCTAACATCAGTTACAAAATGCCTGCTGGTAATCATCCCGGTAGTGCCAGAACTGGTAAAAGTTACTTCGGCATCAGCATTTGAACTTATCACTGCATGCGATTTAAAGAACTCAACAGGTAGAAAAGGAATCTGTTGTATGTTGTGAACTGTAGCCGGATCAATATTTAAGCCCGAAATAAAATCATGATAAACCCTGCAGTTTTCGGCCTGGTGCTTGAAGATCTGTAACGCAGCATCATTAAAGGCTTGCTCATTGTTTATTGAAAATACCTGCTGCTTATTCATTGGGGCAAAGATAATGATTTGATGATTTGTGAATTTGATGATTTGAAAATGAATTAAGGTTAGCAAGTTTCGGGTTTGTTGGGAATGATGCTATGCGGAGTTTTGTTTTATAAAATTCTTACAATATGAACAAGTTTAAAATTGTACCGCTTTCAAAAGCTTACGCACAAAAGATCAGGTTAAAAATGCAGGATGATTTTGGCCACAAGCTTACCGAAAAGGTTGCCACAGGAGCTGGGCCATGCAGGATTTCGCTTAAACCGTTTAATAAAGGTGTTGATACGCGGATCTTATTAACACACAGCCCATTTGAAGTTGATAATGCCTATAACCAGCCCGGACCCGTTTTTATAAACGGAGCAGATGTTGAGGAGTATGCCGATGTTTACCGCTTTCCACCGGAAATAAAAGCCGACAAAAAAAGTTTTCCATTATCCCTTATCGGATACAATGATGAGCAGCAAATGGCGTTTACCCAATTAGTGGGCGATGCGGATGTTGATGAGTTGATAGGAGAGATATTTGAGCAGCATGCAGATGTAAAATACCTTCACGCACGTAATGCACAAGCCTGCTGTTTTATATGTAGGATTGAAAGACCCGGATAAAAAGATTGCAGAAATTATACAAACAAGGCATAGCTTTTAGGGTTATAAAATTAACATTTGCATTATTTTATAATTATCTACGATAAAAACGACTTATGAAAACTCTAAAATTAGTGTTGCTTCCATTTATGCTGAGCATCTTTTTTATAATTGGTTCAGCATTTACCGATGGAAGTAAGGAAACAGAACGTGTGCACGGCGCTTCTAATGTAATAAAGGACTTTGGAAAGATGAATGAAAGCATTCCTCATGATCTGATATCAGAGTGCCAGGGTATTGTTATTATCCCCAAATTAATAAACGCTGGATTTATTGTTGGCGGTAAACGCGGCAGGGGGGTGGCTATGGTAAAGATGGACGATGGAAAATGGAGCGATCCTGTTTTTGTTACGTTAACAGGTGGCAGCATAGGCGCACAAATTGGGGTGCAATCTGTCGATTTGGTTTTGGTGTTCCGCCATAAAGGGGTGCTTGCCAAAGTTAAGAATGGCGACTTTACCGTTGGCGGTGATGCTTCGGCAGCTGCAGGACCGGTTGGCAGGAGCACTTCGGCTAATACCGATTACAAGCTGGATGCAGAGATCTATTCCTATTCACGCAGTCGCGGTTTATTTGCGGGGATCAGCATAAACGGATCAAACCTAGCAATTGATAAAACCGCCAATGCCAATTTTTATGGTAATGATTTAACCTCAAAGGAGATTTTCGATATGGACAAAAATGGTTCAGAAGCTGTAAAAACGCTGAAGGCATCGTTGGTAGCTTTGTAAAGAGGTTAAAGGCGAAAGGATAAAGGTTAAGGGTTTTTAAGTAGCCCACTTCACATCTTATAGCAAAGCCCCAAAACCACCGGGGCTTTGTTTTTATATTTATTCTGTTTTTGCAAATGCTCTTTTTAGCAGCACACCTGATAATGCTGACATCCCACCAACAATACCGCCAATTAAGGCGGTCACTAATAACAAAAAGATCCAGTTTGGGAGTTGGAAAAGTGTTGCCACATGCTTTGCCAGCATATTATCATTGGGTACTGTTTTGAAAAGCGCCAATATCGTCCACACAATAAACACACCTCCAAATCCCGACCAAAACGATTTTGCCGGTGTTTTACCTATAAATAATGCAGGCAAAAAGGCAGCTATTGCCACTACCCACCAGGGTAAAAAGTACCCACTGCCAAATGTTAATATCAGTATGATGAAAAATAGCATAATGTTGTTGTTTAATTTTTTAACTAATCTCTGATCCCTAACCTCTATTTCTTCTCTAACTTCAGTGTTGACTTTATTCTCCCTGAAGTTTCATCTGCCGAATTTAAAAACAGCAATTCGTTCAGCTTGCCATCTTTCCAGGTGTTAAACATATTCTGGTAAAAGAAGCTGCCTGGATTACCTGATTCACCGCCGGGGAAAACGCCATAACCTTTTACTGTAGGCCCCATTTGCACCACCATGCGCCATGACGGGCCATTATTATTGCGCAAGGCATTAATTACACCGCCTTTGCCACCTGCAATAAACTTGCCGGTGCCAAATCCGGGCAGATTAGCCATGTGGTTTATAAAGGTTTCCTTTACCTGTCCCCATTGCCATTTTTCGCCGGGTTTGCCATGTTTTTGTACCAGTTCATCTACAGCTGTGTAGAACGAATGGCTTAGCATATCTCCACATGTTTCTTTTAAAGGGGTTTTTGTATTGTCAAACCATTTTGACCCTGGGTCTGTTAATAACAACTTTTCAGTTTCATCATACGACGGGTATTTCAGGTAAGTGCCTTTAACCTTAAATTTATCACCCCAAACCAAATTGTAAAAATTATACCACCAGCTATCAAAAATACTGGCGCCAATTGAGTTTGCCACATAATGCTTATCCCATTTTTTTATGATCGTCAACGCCTTTACCTGGTCTTCGCTTAATTTAGTTGGGTCAATGTATTTTAGCATGGTGGATAAAACATCCTGGGCTAATATGCTATAGTTATCACTTTGCATTATGCGCATACTATCAACGGTTGCTTTTTGCATTGCTGAGAGCCTGTCGTTTATGCGTTTACCGCGATAGTACTGCTCAAACCGCCAGTTGATATAATACGGATAAGTAGGATCGGTTGATGATTGATTGGCTGAGCTTACAAAGCCCCTCGATGGGTTTTTAACCGTAGGATTTTGCTCCGCCGGGATCCAGCCGTGCCAGTCGTTTGCCGGGTCGCTGCCATCCATTATGTATTTGCCCTGCTCCTTGAATTTCAACGGGAACTTTCCGTTGGGGGTAATGGCGATATCGTTATCATTACTTGCGAAAATGAAGTTTTGGGCAGGCGCGGTAAAATGGGTAAGCGCTTCGCGATAATCGGTATAGTTCTTTCCACGGTTTAAGTTGTAAAAGCACAAAAACTCGTTCGACTCATCATGCGCTATCCAACGTAAAGCATCGCCAACCGGGATGTTTTCAAAATCATCCTTTGGCTTTTTAACTGCGGTTTCATAAACAACCGGGCCGTGATGGGTATACAGCACGGTATCAGTTTCCGGTTGTGCACCAAGGATCTTGATTACCTCAATTCGTTTTTTAACCGTGTTCCATTTGTTGTTATACCAGTACTCATTTTTTGATTTATCCTTGAATTTTACCTGGTACCAGTCCAGCACATCGGCATCAACATTGGTAACGCCCCAGCTGATCTTTTGATTATAACCTATGATGACACAAGGTGCACCCGGCAGCGATACCCCGTTAACGTTTACCGTTGGTGACGACAACTGAATTTGGTACCAGATAGCCGGGAAAGTTAAATTCAAATGCGGATCATTTGCCAAAATAGGGTAGCCGGTAGCCGACTTACTCCCTGTAATTGCCCAGTTATTGCTGCCTATTCCATCCACTTTTTCGCGGGGTTTTATGTTCTCAGTCATCCGTGCTACATAATCTGCAGATGGTTTGGGGATGGGCAATGGCTTAAAGTCCCATTTGGTCCCTACCGGGATGATCGGCGATTCATTGAACGGATAATCAGGAAATAGCTCATTCACTGCCGCCGGGCCAAAAAGCCGGAGGTTATTGGTCATGGCAAACTGGTCTGATCCACCAGCCAGCGTTTCCGACATCAGCTTTAGCAAAAATATACAGTTAATGGGTTTCCACTCTTCTGGCGCATAGTCCAGCAGCTTGAACTCAAGCGGGTAATCTTTTGGCGCAAGGCCGTGGATATAGCTGTTTACCCCTTCGGTGTAGGCGGTTACCATTATTTTAGTTTTCGGGTCTTTCATAATCCCCTTTAGCCCATTTTCGGCGCCATAAACCATGCCCATGCGGCGGTGGTAACGGTCAATCTCCAATGCCTTGGCACCAACAACTTCCGCCAGTCTGCCGGCGGCGCTGCGGGTTTGAATATCCATTTGCCACAAGCGGTCGCGTGCTGTTACGTAGCCTTGGGCATAATAAAGGTCATGGTCGTTTTTGGCGAAGATATGCGGAATGCGGTTCTCGTCGTACCGGATGGTCACCTCATCCTGCAGGTCCGTAAGCTTTAAGTTTTCGGTTGGCAGGATGTTTTTGCTTTCGGCATTTTGCCAGAAACCGGTCGAAGGGTTCAGGAATACACCGATGGCAGGGATATCGCCAAACTTTGTTTCTAAGGCCCAGATCAAAAATGCGGTAACTAATATGGATAGGATAGCTTTAACAAACTTCATACGGGATAAGTTTATTGAGGCAAGGTAAGTAAAAGAGAGGGATATTAGAAAGGGAAATTATAATGATTTTCTTATCAAAAACAGCTTGTTCCACGGAACGATGTGCACAAGTGAAACAAACGGAACAAAAAAAGCGGTTTGGAACAGCATGGAACAAGTGGAACAGATGGAACAAGGAAGAAAGTTGGCAGTTTTGAGTTGGCAGGTGGCAGTGGGAAATCAGGGGCAGCGGGGGGGAGCGGCAGCCAGTAAAGCAGCTCCTCAAAACCACGTCGTATCGGATTTATTTCGGCATCCTATTGTGATTCGGAATGGAAATTCTACGCATTGCAGCCGGTAAGTTTGCATCTCCGGAAAGCAACTTACAACACTCCTTATTTATCACTTACAATTGCCGCTTTCTTGCGTTGTTTGTTTACACTATGGTTCTTCAAAAAATTATAGGTAAGGTTAAACCCCATGTACTGCGTGCTACGACTATTATTTGTTCCATCAAAAAAATAATAGCCCTGTACTACGGCTATTGCCACTTTTTCGGAGACGTTAAAGTTAATGCTGTTACAGATCTCGGTCATAAGCCCCTGTTTGGCCTTAAATACATAACCGCCGCCCAGGCACAATGCCTCAGAAAACCGGCCCTTCGAAAAGATATTAATGGTTGGCCTGAATTCAATAAACCTGGTGGTGTCGCTGCCGGAGCTAAGCGAGTTTATTCTTCCAGTTGCTAGGCCAATATCAAATATTCCATAGGTACGACCCAATTCTATTGAAGGCGAGAACCTTTTAGCGGCGCCACCCTTTGTGTTTACAAAAATATTGGCGCCTGCAGTAGCATAAAAATAGCGGGGCTCTTTATTTTCCTTTGAGGTGTCAGACTCGATAACGGTATCCTTAGAGGCTTTTTTTGACTGCCCGTGGGCAATAGCTCCTTTAGATACGGCGGGGATTTTACTTTGCCCAAATAAGCAGGCAGCAACTGAAAGGAATAAAAAGGTAAAAAGTATTTTCATGAGGCAGGGTAAAGTGATAATAATAAACAGGAAAGAATTACTGATAACATTTATTGTATTTAATTGTTCATGAGTTTGATACAATTAGCTTATGGCACAGAAAGATACCCCGAAAACCCGGCTGAAAAAGCAGGTGGCAGACGCAGGACTAAAATCATCGCTTGATTTTACAAAATCAAATGCAGACAAGTTTGCCGTTTTCCTGATCAATATATTGGGGAGTATTACATTTCTTTTAATATGCATGCTGATTTTTGCTTTATGGATCTGCTGGAACTTAAACTTCTTTCATCCCCTAAAACCTTTTGATCCGTTTCCGTTTCCAATATTGGAAATGGCCGTGTCATTGTTTGCTATTATCCTTTCAGTTTCCGTATTAATTAACCAAAATCGACAGGGCCGGATGGATAAAATACAGCAGCAGGTGGAGTTTGAAGTAAATGTGAGGGCTGAAGACGAAGTAACCAAGATCTTGAACATGGTGCACGAAATACACCAAAAACTTGGCATTAATACTAAAGCAGATAAAGAGCTGGAAGAAATGAAGGAACCAACTGATATCGAGCAAATTCACCAGTGTTTGGATGATGAGAAGAAAGAATAAGACAGAAATAAAAAATATTTACCCTCCCGTCTCCGCAGTTTCCTGAAAGAGACCCTGCGCCGCGTGCTAAGTATTCGTGCGGAAAACAGGTTGCATGGTGGCCGGATGGCGGGTTGTTACACACCATCGGCGCTATACATCGCAGGAGCCTCTATGAGAGACCCTGCGGGGACGGAAGGGATCTTGATTGATCCATTACCCCAAAAAGTCAGGCGGGTAAAGTTTTTGCCCATATTTTTCGGCAAGGGCCTGGATCTTTTTCAGGCCTTCCGGGTCCATTGGCGGCGGGGGCAGGAAAGTGCCTGTTTCAACAGGCTTGCCTATTTCTAAAAACATTTCTTCCAGGCCCGACGGAACAACCATGCAAAGCAAATGCGCCAGGGTATCCGTTTTGTTTTTAAAGCAATGCACAATGCCGCCTTTGGGGATGCTTACAAAAGCGCCCTTTTTGGCAATATAAGTCCCGGCTTCACTTTTAACCTCAACCTCGCCGTCAAGTACGTAAAAGGATTCCTGGAAATCAGGGTGCGCGTGCGGCCCCGGACCACTGCCGGGCGGGATCAGCATATCAATAGTGGCGAATGCGCCGCCGGTTTCTTTACCGGACACCAATATGCGGTAATTACCACCGGCAACCGACAGGCTTTGCCCCTCATTTGCTCCTATTGCAACAGGAGCAGGTTTTGAATTTTCCATAGTGTTTTTGATAAGTGTTTGTTAATACAAACTTCGGGGGAATAATTGGATTAAAATAATGGGAATTGGGGGATATCCCGTCCTCCGTCCTCGCAGGGTCTCCTGAAAGGGACCCTGCGCCGCGTGCTAAGTATTCGTGCGAAAATTAGATTGCATTGTGACTGGACGGCGGGCTCTTACGCACCATTAGCGCGATACATTGCAGGGTCCGCGATGCGAGACCCTGCGGGGACGGAATAATCTGCTACTTGGTTTCGCTAAAAGTTGCCTTTATACTGGTATAGTATAATGTAGTTTCAGCCTCATAACCAGAGTCAGTTCCTATAATAATCCATACTTCACCCTTCGGGTCTGTTTTGCCGTTAAACTCACCGGTCCTTTGAATTAATTTGTAATCAGCTTTTTCAGTGCCGTTTGCTATATTTCCAATCACGCGCATCTGTTCGCCATTTTGGCCCTGATTTATTTTTTTAATATTCATTCTGTAGTATTTATCCTGGGTATTTATTACTTTTTGAGGTTCTGCTAAACTAAAACCTGCTCCCAAATAAACACTTTCTCCCGGCGCGCCGCCAACCCCGACTTGATTAGCCGGCGCATTTGATGCAAAGTTGATTTGAAACTTTACATTATAAACCTGGTTGGGTTTTAACCCGGTTATTTTCTTTTTCATAAACATAAACAGGTCATCGCTATGATTAATGCCCGAAATACGAATGCCTTTTTTAGTTTGATCCAGCGGTGCAGGGAGCTGCGCCGAGCTAAAACTTAATTTATAAAATTCTGGGGCGCTATCTGAGGGATAATCCGCAAAATCACCTGTCCAACCTTGAGTTGAAGTGTCAAATTTGTCGTTTAATATTACGGGTAAAGATGTATTATCACTGTTCTTTTTGCATGCTGCCAATGCAGTAGCCAGCACCAGGATTGATGCAATAAATTTATTTTTCATGTTTCTAATTTGTATTTAAATGGTTGTTAAAAAAGGATCCCGGGATACGTTTTCCGGGGATCTTTAATGGCCCTAATAGTCGACTTTAGGTAACAACTGAAAAACCACGCGTTGTTCTGCAGGACGTTATTTGTATTACGCGTTTTGTAACAGGAATGCTACAATTAATTCTAAATAAATAAGCTTTTTGCAGAATGAGAAGATATATGCTGAAGGATAATACTGACCGCCAGGCATATAGTGAAAAAAGATTTTTCCGTCTCCGCAGGGTCTCGCATCGCGGACCCTGCGCTGTATGAAGCCCACACGAAGTACAATCCATATGGCAATTTCACCTCCAAACTCCCTGTAATCGGTAATAGTAAAAACCGGATGGCTGGTCAGCGGGTTATTACAAACCATTGGCGCTATACATCGCAGGGTCCGCGATGCGAGACCCTGCGGAGACGGGAACCTAAACTTTTTTTCCGTCCCCGCAGGGTCTCCTGAAAGGGACCCTGCGCTGTATGAAGCAAATTCGGAGGATAAGCCCGGCATTTATGTCACTTTCGTTCCCGCAGGGTCTCCTGAAAGGGACCCTGCGCTGTATGAAGCCCATGCGAAGTACAATCCCTGTGGCAACATCACCCCCAAACTCCCTGTAATCGGTAATAGTACAACCGGATGGCTGGCTTATTACATACCATTGGCGCGATACATCGCAGGGTCCGCGATGCGAGACCCTGCGGGAACGGGAGCCTAAACTTTTTTTTCCGTCCCCGCAGGGTCTTCTGAAAGGGACCCTGCGCTGTATGAAGCTAATTCGAAGGATAAACCCGGCAGCAATGTCACCCCCAAAACTCCCTGTAATCAGTAATAGTTTTCGTCCCCGCAGGGTCTCCTGAAAGGGACCCTGCGCTGTATGAAGCCCACGCGAAGCACAATCCCTGTGGCAATATCACCCCCAAACCTCCCTGTAATCGATAATAGTTACAAACGGATGCGGTTTATCATCGTGGTAAAAAGCAGCGCTGCTATGGGGATAATCGGTAAACTCTGTGCAAAGATTCCATTTGCCGCTAACGGGATTGTGATGAATATAGTCCAGTTTTTGATGAAGGAAAGGGAGCGTATAAACCGGCTTCGCATCAAACGAAGGCTCAAATACTTTATGCTTCTGTCCTTTGGCTATTTCTTTATCCGTACAAGCTGCAGAGAGCTGGTTTAATATTTCATGCTGCCCCATGTTTGTTAATTGCTCAACCAGGTCATATGCCATAAAACGTTTGCCATTAGCCATTATCGTATTCAGGCTTTTAACCGACTCCGGTAATTGTAATATGGCATGTACATGGTTTGGCATTATAACAAATGCCAAAGTTTTGATCTGGTATTTTTGGTCGATAACATTTAGCCAGTTATAAACCAGGTGATACGAGTTGGTTATTTCGAACAGGGAGATCCATTCAAAACAAGTAAAGGTTATAAACCAGGTCTTTTCGGTTAGGTTGTGCCGGGTTCTGATCATTCGTAAATATATGGGAATTGTTGCATTATATTGCCACTTGGTGACTGGTCAGCGGGCTATTACACACCATTGGCGCGATACATCGCAGGGTCCGCGATGCGAGACCCTGCGGGAACGGGAGAGTTATTGAAGTGGAAAAACAACATAGTAGGTGAAGTTATTTTTATGACAACATTTTGGCGCCGAGCACATGGCTGTAGCTTGCCACTTCTTTAGGCTGATGCTGTACCTTTCGATAGCTGAGAAAAAAGAAATTGGCGGCAGCGGAATAATTACCTAACTATTTGCTTGGAATTATATATCTCAATATTTCTTCTCATTTGTTTTGTGTTAAATATTGAAAAAATCAAGACAATACATACTATAGAGATAATATCAACAATTACCAAAACTATTACATTGGGTGAGTTTTCATTATTTATAATTCCTATAACGAGGCCCAAAAATGAGGTGATAAGAAACAAGCCCATAATGCCAAACTTTAAGAAAATTTTCGTGATGTTAATTTTTTTATCCATTGATTGATGATGAATATATGTTTCCCAACTTAAAGATGAATCTTTAAACTCATATTTATTTCTTATAAAAGCAGCAATGCGAAAGCGTTTGTATTTGTAATTCTGATAAATAATGGATAATAGCAAGACAAATGGTGGAACCACTAAAAAAAGAATAGCATCTTTACCGAATCCAAATCCAAAAAATACACCTACGATTGTTAATTGAATAGTAAGTGTTTTGTGTTGAAATTCCATAAGTTTCAATGATTCTTCTCTTATTGAGTCATACTCTTTTTCCGGACTAATCAACAATATTGATTCACTACTCTCTTCAACGACTGTAATTGACTTACTCATAAGGTGATACTGGATAGGATACAGTTTAAAGATAGGTAATATTTGAATATGTGTCAAATGTTCGAACGGACATTGAGATATAATCAATAGGTTACTTAGAAAATAATATGATTGATGGCTTTCGCTGTGAAGGAAATAATTGATTGAAGAATTCCAACAGTGTTCTAACTGATTTTCTAGTGTGTTTCCCAACAACATGCTTGCGGTAGTGGCGGTGAATTAATAAAACATTTAATCAATTATTAAAGCATACCTTTAGAAATGAATTATAAACCTAAATTTTAAAGCAATGGCAAATCATTATGAAATTTTCATTTCCGCAATTCATGGAATGAAACAAGTCAAAATTACATTCGACTCTAAGGAAAAAGGAATTATTGAAAGAATTTGTATCCCATTTGATTTTGGACAAAGTAGAAGATATAAAGATGGTTTAGATCGATTCCATTTTTACGATTTAGATAGCCCTGATGGTAAACATAATTTGTCAATTTTACCAGAGCAACTTCATGGTCTTGAAATAATAGAAATACCATTTGAACCTAAGGACTATGTAAACTGGACCCCTAATTGGATAGTAGTAAGAGATTGGGGATTATATAGTTAAGTATAATACACACTTTTTTGTTTTTGACTTATGGAAAAGTTGACTGTCAACTTCGAAAATTGCTATGGTATAAAAAAATTAGAACATTGCTTTGATTTTAGTAAAGAATGTGCACATGTGGTTTATGCTCCAAATGGTGCTATGAAATCATCGTTTGCAAAAATATTTGATGACATAAGTAAAAAACAGGAACCGAAGGACAGAGTTTTTTCAGAAAGAAGTACGACAACAGTTATTACTTGTGATGATACAAATCAATTAAATCCTGATCACATATTTGTTATTGATAGGTATAAAGAAAATTTCCGGTCTGAGAAAATTACTACTTTATTGGTCAATCAAACGCTGAAACAAGCCTATGTCGACATTTTAACTTCAATTAATGAGAAGGAAAGTGAGTTGGTTAAGTCTCTCCAATCACAAAGTGGCATTAAAAATAATTTGATTGCAGAATTTACAAAGGTTTTCAATATGTCTCTGGAGGACTTTTTGCCATGCTTAGAGCTTTTAGAGCATAAAGTAATTAATGAATCTGAACCCATACTTGAAAATGTAAGATATGATGCTATTTTCAATGATAAGGTAATAGCCTTTCTTAATAGTAAGGATGTAAAAACAAAGCTGGCTGAATACATGAAAGTGTATGATCAGTTGGTTTCAAATTCAACTTATTTTAAGAAAGGAGTTTTTAATCATAATAACGCAGATACAGTAAGTAAGACGTTAAAAACTAACGGTTTTTTTGATGCCAAACATTCTGTTTCTCTAAATAACGGGACAAATAGAAAAGAATTAATAAGTCAAGAGGAATTAGATCTGGAAATTAATAATGAAAAAAGTAAAATACTGAATGATGAAGGTTTAGCTAAGAAATTTAAAGCCATAGATGATGCGATTATTAAAAACAGCGATCTTCGGGAATTTCGAAGCTACTTAGAAAATAATTTAATAATACTTACAGAAATCAATGATCTGAGCAGCCTCAGTAAGAAATTATGGTGTACATATCTCAAATCCACTTTAGATACATATAATGAATTATTAGAATTATACCGAAAAGGTAAGGATGAAATTAAGATTATAATTAATCAAGCTAAAAAAGAGGAAACTGTATGGAAAAAGGTTGTTGAAATCTTTAATAGAAGATTTTCGGTGCCTTATAGAGTATTAGTGAAAAATCAGGATGATGTTATTCTAAAGGGGGTTTCTCCAAATATTGTATTTGAATATATTGATGGTGATGAATTTAAAGAAATTGGAGGGAGTGATTTAATAAAAATTCTTAGCACAGGGGAGCAAAGGGCGTTATACCTATTGAATATAATTTTTGAAATCGAAGTAAGAAAAAATAATGAGGAAAAAACACTGCTAATTATAGATGATATAGCTGATTCTTTCGATTATAAAAATAAGTATGCAATAGTTGAATATTTAAAAGACATATTGGAGTCTGATAAATTTAAAGTAATTATCCTTACCCATAATTTCGACTTTTTCAGAACTATACTTAGCAGATTAGAGATTGACAAATGGCATAACAGCCACATATCGGTTAAAAATGGCACAGAAATTAAACTGATTTGTGGTAAAGATAAAATTGATGTTTTTAGTAATTTGAAGAAACGATATCATGAAGATGATCTTTTGCTTATTGCATGTATACCTTTTGTTCGAAATCTTATAGAATATACCGTTGGTACAAGTTCGCAACATTATAATATATTAACTGCTTTACTTCATGTAAAATCAGAAAAAAAGAAAGATGATATCATTACAAAAAGCAGCCTTAATATTTTAGTTAAGGACTTAGAAGATATATTTAATGAGGTTTTTAAAACAACCAAAGCTTTAAAAGATAATTCCAGATCAGTTTTTAAAGTAATCATGAGTTTATCCGAAGAAATATTTAATCAATCGGAGGAACAGATGAATCTGGAAAATAAGTTGGTCTTATCAATTGGCATAAGACTCCAGGCAGAGGGGTTTATGAAGTCAAAAATAGATGACGATAGATTAACAGATTCGATTGAAAAGAATCAAACAGCAAAATTGTTAAGACATTTTAAGGAAAGGTTCCCGAATGAAATCATAATTATTAAGTTATTAGAACAGGTAAATATTATGACTTCGGAGAACATTCATTTAAACTCCTTTATGTATGAGCCTTTACTTGATATATCTGACCATCATTTGAAAACACTATATCAAAAGATTAGAGGATTAGCAGTTCCGGAATAAACCCCTTTTATCCACGCAGCGTCTTTCATAGAAGACTTTGGGTTAAAAATAGATAAATTATGGAAAAACAAACCCAATGCCCAGAATGTAAAAGTTATAAAATTGAAAGCTTTAAATCAGGGGCTATTAAGTTTGGTTTTGGATGTATAATTAGCGCTCTTTTCTTCTATTATTTTTTTTCTGCCCATTTAATAATAACAATTTCTTTCTTCATTTTGGGTGCCTTATGTATTTTTAATGGATTCAAAAACAATAAAGATCATACCTGTAAGGCTTGCAACTACAAATTTAAAATTTAAGTGTTTACCCTTAAATTAATTAGCCAAATGAAGATGAACGCAAGTGCTCACAACCATAACTAGATAAATTTCCAATACCATTTTAATAATAATCTAAATATCTTATGAGTCTCGAAACAATCTTATCCAACAATCTTAAATATCTTCATTTATTAGAAAAATTGATCCTTAAAAAGCTTGAGGGCGATGAAATTATTATTGGTATTGGCAGCAAAGATACTGAGGACTGTGCCATAATATCCTTTGATGAATATGACCGGGAGAATAACAACTTACATCTTTATTGTTCAATTAACATGGAATTTACATTGGGCATCTGCACTATTGATGATGACGATTTACAACAGGAAGAATATTTGATAATATCTCCTGAGAATACCCTGTTCATACCTGAAGGATTGAGAAACCTCATGCAACAGGTAGCAACCAAAAAACAGGATGCTGTTTTTAAACCTAATCAAATCAATGATTAATTGGTTTCCTTTCCGTCCGCGGAGGGTACTCAGCAATGTATTAGGCCCACGAGCCCCATGTTAACTACAAACGCCTTCCCACCCCATTACCCCTGTTTCTCCGGTATCTTAAAACCAAGGTAAGTTCCCGCCGTTATCCCCTGCATGGTCAGTAACGTTGCCGAAAAATCAGGCATAGTTAGCGTTGCCCAGGCGGTATAGATAAAAACAAACCCCAATACCATTGTAAAAACAGCCATTTGCAGCCGGTGAAAGCTCACACCGTTTTCGTCGGTAAGTATGTCATTGATAAAATTATCTTTACCGGTCTTCAGGCCATCTATCAGGTTGTTGATGTTTGATGTCAGCTGGCAATCCAGGAAATTATTGTACCCTATCTTTGCCTCTATTCCGGCAGCCGGTAGCGCGGCTTTCAGCAAATCTGTTGCTTGCCTTAGGTCTGCCTGCTGTGCCTGTAAATCCTGCACCTGCTTTATCGTCTTATCGGCCTTGTTATTGTTAATGCTGACAGCACCCAGCCCGGTACCGGCGCCTATGCCAATCAGCACCAGGATTCCGGTGGTTATCAGCTCGTAATTGTCAGTTATCAGCCAGATAAAAATATAGGAAGCCAAAATGATAGAAAACCAAAAAGCCATCTGCACCTTCCCAAGGCTGTAGGGAGAATTGCCGGCCGCTAAGCCCGGAATGCCCAGTGGTGTAAGGTCCGCAGGCGTATCGCGAAGCATGGGTGTCGTCTTAGCATATCTGAACAGCACCCCAAAATAAACGAGCAGTACTACTATGCAGATCCAAAACCAAACATGTTCGATGCGTAAAAACTGGAAAGAACTGATTTTGGTTGCCTGGGAACTTTGCCCGGTGAGGCCTATACTGATACTTAGCGGCAGATTGAAAAACTGGCTGCCAAACTCTGGATAGCCGAGCAGCATATTCCATGTTTTATTATTAGCAGCGGTGCGCTGAAGCAAAAATTTAAGCTCGGCGCCATCTCCCTGCAAATACCAGCCAACCGGAACAGATCCTTCAATCTCAATGCCATTGAGAAAAAGCCTGACTTGTTTTATACCGTTTTGTGCGGTCAGGAGTCCGTTTATGTGCGCAACATCAACAACAATTATATCGCTTATTGCGGCAGATTTTTCTTTTCTGTTACCCTCAAGGTAAGCATCAATCACGGTATCAGGTTTTAACGCAGACGTTTCGGCCATTAGATTTAAACCAAACAACGCCAGGATGGGGATAAGGATCAGTTTTTTCACGACAAGGTTTATTTGAAATAAATTTAGCTAAATTGTTTTTAAAAACAAGCGTTTAAGGATTTTCCGTTCCCGCAGAGCAATGTCATTAAGTTAAACTTCTTAGCCCTCTTTACCGCTTGCGGAAGAGAGGGCAGGTCGAGCGAAGCAATGACCGGATGAGTCAACTCTATGCGCGATATTCACGCCAGTGCTTTAACGCCATGCAAGGCGTACAGTTTACTCACCCGACAACGCTTCGCTGGTCGACCTCTCTTCACCTGCGGTGGAAAGAGGTGAAGAAAATAAAAAAATAAAAAGATTCTTCCGCCCTCTTTACCGCTTGCGGAAGAGAGGTCGACCAGCGAAGCGTTGTCGGGTGAGTCAACTCTATGCGCGATATTCACGCCAGTGCTTTAACGCCATGCAAGGCGTACAGTTGACTCACCCGACAACGCTTCGCTGGTCGACCTCTCTTCACCTGCGGCGGAAAGAGGTGAGGAAAATAAAAAAATAAAAAGATTCTTTAGCCCTCTTTACTGCTTGCGGAAGGAGGGCAGGTCGAAACAGTATCTTAACAGGTTCAGAGCGTCAACAATGTTATATACAATTCAAAACCGAACAGCCTAATGTTCAGTATCGTTACAATAATCAGTGTAAATAAAAGTGCAATTTGCTATATTTCAGCAAAATAACAATTTGGAACAGCGATTGACGTAATAAACTACTTGAATTCATATACATTCCATATCACCCTTTATGACCTGGCCTTCCTGGGAACGATATTTATCGGGCTTGGTTTTGCGCTGCTTTTAGGATTCACTAAAAGGATTAACCGGGCCGCAAACCGCTTTCTTGGCCTGGCGCTGGCAACCATCGTTTTGTGGATGGCCTGGGTATTGTGCATTGACATCCGGCTGGGGACCTACTTTCCCCGCTGGAGCTGGCTGCCACTGCAATTTTCGCTGACACTTGGCCCCCTTATCTATTTTTATGTGCTTAAAATCACCCGGCCTGAATATAAACTCCGTTGGAAGGATCTGCTGCATTTCAGCCCCTTGTTGCTGCAGCAGGGCATTCTGGTATTGGAGATTAAGGAGAGCATCAGGACGGGCGCGGCTACTTATGATACGCTGACTTTTCAGCAGCTAAGCCCGGTATTGCACTTGGCGGCGTTTATTTCGGTCATCACCTACTTGTATTGGTCTTTCAAGCTAATAGAACGTTTTTACCAACAGTTGAAATTTAATAATGTGAGCGATCGGTACCGCTACGAATTGCGATGGCTGCATAACCTACTTATAGGTTTCGGCTTGTTATGGCTATTGTGGGTACCCTTCGTAGCTGTATCTTATTTTTATTACCACAACCAGTTAGGCATCCATGCTTATTATCCTTTGTACCTGCTTTTAGCGATAATGATGATTTGGATAGCGGCCTCGGCCTTTTTAAAACAGGAAGTTAGCATGTCGCCTATTCTGCCTTCGTTTTTAAAGCTATCACCGCCGGCTGAGTTGAAGCAAAAAGGTATTTGGCTGAAGAAAATTGTCAAAACCAACCTGTATTACCAGAATCCGGAGCTCTGCTTAAGCGCACTGGCTGAAAAGCTTGAGCTTGGTCCCCATGAATTATCCCGGATCATCAATACGGTGCTTAAAAAAAGTTTTAATGATTTTATCAATGAGTTTCGCGTTGCGGATATAGTCCGCAAAATGCAGGACCCGGCTTATGATCATATCACCCTTTTGGGCATTGCATTTGAATCGGGATTCAATTCCAAAACCACGTATAACCGCACATTTAAACAAATCACCGGGAAAAGCCCTGCGGAGTATAAAAACGACCTGAAAAAAGAGCGACCATCTTATAACATGGGGCGCTATCCCCGGTTTGCAGCGGTAATTTCGAATCACGAAGCCACTTCTAAATGGTCTTCCGGAAATTTAACCCGCAACTATATGTTTAGAAATTATTTCAAGATCGCTGTACGACAACTCCGCAGACAAAAAATGTACGCGGCCATTAAGATAGGGGGCTTTGCTTTCAGCATCGCGGCCTGTTTGTTAATTGCCTTATATATTCATAATGAGTTGAGTTACGATAGGTCGTACCCCAACGCAAACCGCATTTTCCGCGTGGTGATGGTATATACCGATAACGGCACCGTTGGCAAAGGCCCGGAATGGCCGGCGCCGCTGGCTAAAACGCTGAAAAAAGATTTCCCGCAAGTTGAATTTGCCGGCCGCCTGATGCCCAATACCCTGATGGGCGCCGGTACAGCCGAATTGCGCCGCGCCGACCAGGTACAGAACACCTACGAGGAAGGCATCACCTTTGCCGATCAAAGTATGCTGGACATACTAAAATTACCGATGGTTTATGGCGATCGTGCCCAGGCGCTGGCTAGTCCACACACGGTGGTGATGTCGAGAAGGAAGGCCGACAAATACTTCCCCGGGCAAAACCCGGTGGGTAAGTTGATGTACTTTAATAACGATAATAGCCAAGCTTACACTGTTGGCGGAGTGATGGAAAACTTTCCAGCCACCTCGCACCTGCAATATGATTTTATGGTAACCCTAACAGGAAAGGAGTTTTGGCAGGGCGAGCAAAATAACTGGGGTAATTTTAATTATCCCACCTATGTGCTGCTTAAACAGGGCATAGATGCAAAAGCTTTTGAGCAGAAAATTACGGCCGAAATTGTTAAAAAGTATTTCCTGCCGAACATCATAAAAGGCGGCGCAAAAAATCCCGCACAGGAAGCCGCTAAGATTCATATAACGCTGCAACCGGTTACTGATATCAATCTGTACTCATACGATATAAGGGATGGCCTTCAGCATGGCGACATCCGCTTTACCTGGCTGTTTGGCGGCGTTGCGGCGTTTATCCTCATCATTGCCTGCATCAATTTTGTTAACCTCGCCACTGCAAAATCAGCTAACCGGGCCAAAGAGGTTGGTTTGCGTAAAGTAGTTGGATCCAATCGCAACGGACTGATCAAACAGTTTTTAACCGAGTCGTTGCTGTATAGTTTCCTTTCTTTCATCATCGGTTTATTGCTGGCCTGGCTGTTGCTGCCTTATTTTAACTCGCTTGCTTCCAAATCGCTAACCATGCCATGGGGCGAGTGGTGGTTATTGCCGGTTGTGCTGGTTTCGGCTGCTGTTGTCGGCATCGTCGCTGGTTTATATCCAGCCTTTTACCTGTCTGGCTTTAAACCCGTGCAGGTTTTAAAGGGTACGCTCAGCACCGGCAGTAAAGGTTCGTTATTGCGCAACAGCCTGGTGGTGTTCCAGTTTACCGCATCCATTATGCTTATCATCGGCACTATGGTTATTTATAACCAGATGCATTACATCCTTAACCAAAAGGTTGGGTTTGATAAGGACCAGGTGGTAATTGTACAGGGCGCTAATACGCTGGGCTATAAAAACGTACGTAGCTTTAAAACCGAACTGCAAAAACTGGCTTCGGTAAAAAGCGCCTCAATCAGCGACTACCTGCCAATTGAAGCCGGCAGCAAACGCAACGGCGATGGTTTTACTATCGCGGGAAGAGAAAAACTCGACGCACACGTGCAGGGCCAATTGTGGCAGATAGACGATACCTACCTTAAAACATTGGGGATGA
Source organism: Mucilaginibacter sp. OK098 (assembly GCF_900142915.1). Lineage (GTDB taxonomy): Bacteria > Bacteroidota > Bacteroidia > Sphingobacteriales > Sphingobacteriaceae > Mucilaginibacter. Next base: position 633,223 of record NZ_FRCM01000004.1, on the reverse strand, counting down.
AACTGGTTGAGGGTCGTAATTTCTCGTACGATATGTCTGACGATACCGCGCGCAAAAACGTCATTATCAACCAAACGATGGCAAAAAGGCTCAACCTTAAACATCCCATTGGCGCACGCATTTCTGACGGCAATGCAGGTACTGTAATAGGCGTGGTGGCGGATTTTAATTTTGATTCCATGCATCGCGAAATTGACCCTTTGGTATTGTATTTCGGCCTAAGCCCATCACTGGTTAGCATAAAAGTTAAGGGCGGAGACATGAAAAATGCCCTGCAATCCATTGCCGCCACCTGGAAACAGTTTGCGCCTAATCAGCCTATCCGCTACACTTTTATGGACGAAAGCTTCGCCAATATGTATGCCGATGTGCAGCGCATGGGCCATATTTTCACAACGTTTGCCATACTGGCTATTATCATCGCCTGTTTGGGCCTGTTTGCCCTTTCGGCCTTTATGGCCGAGCAGCGCAGCAAGGAGATCGGGATCCGCAAAGTGCTGGGCGCAAGTGTAAGGGGCATTACCAGGTTGCTTTCTATTGATTTTTTAAAACTGGTAGCCCTGGCCATCCTCATCGCCTCGCCGATAGCCTGGTGGGCCATGAACAAATGGCTGCAGGGATTTGTTTACCACACGCCGGTACAGTGGTGGATTTTTGCTGCGGCAGGCCTTGCTGCAATATTGATCGCACTGATCACAGTAAGTTTTCAATCCATAAAAGCAGCGTTGATGAACCCGGTGAAGAGTCTCAAAGCTGAGTGATCTGAGACTAGTTTCTGTCCCCGCATGGTGTAATTGGGTGTCACCCTGAGCCTGTCGAAGGGCGACGTGCGCAGTGGCCTATCCGTGTGCTAAGCATGGTGCTTAGGCCTTTGCCCACGTCGTGGTTCGACAAGCTCACCATGACATCCCACCCTTGTCATTCCCCCTTTTGATTCCTCAGGAATTTAAATAGGATAATACCCATTTTCCCGTCCCTGCAAAGCCCTATTGGAGGAGGTTAGCAGGGACAGGAAAAGGCATTACCTCATCTTCTTACTCTTCTCCTCCCTCAAATACCCTTCAAATTGCGCAGGCGATAAAATACCCTTTAATACCTGGTTAAATTCTGCATGGTTAGCAGCCAGTGCCTCTTTCATTTCTTTTTCAGATTTTGTAGAAACCCTTATTTCATCAACAGATTTGACGTTGCCCAAATAAGCGTTGAATACCTTTTTTGTTGTGGCATCGTCAAGGCTGAGTTTTTTCTGCAGGTTTTCTGTAAAGTTTTTTGAACGCGTCAGCACGTCTTTTGGCATTTGCCATTCATTGCCTGTTTTAACGGGTAGGGCAGCCTTAGCTTCGGCTTCTTTTGCTTCAGCTTCTTTAGCTTGAGCTTCTGTTTGCGCCATGGCGCGCATGCCGGTTAATCCCAGGATCAACAGGCCTAATACGATTCCTTTTTTCATGATTTTTACGATTTGTTTTTAAATTGATTTATTGAACTTGTTAATTATTCGTTGTGAAGAGAGTTTACAGGATTAGCCAGCGCCGCTTTTATGGCCTGGTAGCTAACCGTTAGCACGGCCACCAGCAAGGCAATAAGCCCTGCTATAAAAAAACGCCACCACGACAGATCAACCCGGTAAGCAAAACCCTGCAGCCAGTGGTGCATCACCAGCCAGCCCAGGGGGATGGCGATCAAAAAAGCGATCATTACCAGGCGGGCAAAATCTTTGATCAGCATAGCAACCAGTTCAGCTACCGATGCACCTAAAACCTTACGCACACCGATCTCTTTTTCTCTTTTTTTGGCAGACAGCATAGCCAGTCCGAACAAACCTATCCCCGAAATAAAAATGGTGATAACCGCCCCTAAGGTGATGATCTGCTTCCACCTGTTTTCCGCCTCATAGCTGTTGCGGTTGGCTTCATCCTTAAATTCATACTGAAAAGGATGATCGGGGTTAAGGCGGTGATAAGCTTTTTCGAGGGCCAGCAGCGTAGCAGCAGTATGCCCGTTGCTGATGCGAATGATCATCTCCCCAAGCGGTAACGATGGTTCTCCTGTGAAAACCATTGGCTGGATCTTTTCTTTAAGCGATTCGTTATGATAGTCCTTAACCACGCCAACAATGGTTATCCTGCGACTACCCCATCCCGGCAGGTTCATATAGTCAATGGTTTTCCCTACCGGATCAGTCAGGCCGGTAACATTAACCAGCGTTTGGTTAACCAGCACCGAGGCAACAGAATCACCAGGGAAAGCACCCGAAAAATTGCGCCCGGCTATTATTTTTACGCCAAGAGCAGGCAGGTAATTTTCATCAATATGCTCATAGGTAGCCGTAAACTCTTTTTTGCCAACTTGGGTCTTGCCGCCAAAATGACCAATGTTTTTATAGGCAACGCTTACCACACCGGGCACTTTTGAAAGCTCGGACCGGTAAACATCCATCACCGTTTTGCTCCTTATTCCCTGGCTAACTGTAAAGCCCAGAAGGTTTTTATCAGGATAGCCCACATCGGTTTGGGTAAGCAAATTAAACTGGGCATAAATAAAAAGCGTTGAGATGATAAGAAAAGTAGCCAGCGCAAACTGCACCACCACCAGGCTTTTCGCCAAAAAATTCCTCCCGCCAATCCCCGCCTTGCCCGAAAGTGCCGCTATCGGATTAAACCCCGAGAGCACCAATGCCGGGTAAAAACCGGCGGCAAAGCCTGTGAGCAAAAACAGCAGAAAAAAACCTGTCACCAGCTTCCAGTCCAGCAAATAAAATAAGCTTATTTTTTTATTGGCCAGCTCATTAAAAACCGGCAATGCCAACCCCGCAAGCAAAAGCGACAGCATAAAAGCCACAAAACATATCACAATCGACTCGCTTAAAAATTGGAGGGTGAGCTGACTGCGTTTGCTGCCAATTACTTTTCTTATGCCAATCTCCTTGCTTCTTTTAAGCGATTGCGCCACGGTGAGGTTCACAAAGTTTATACAGGCTATCAGCAATATAAAAACAGCCACCCCGCTTAAAATATACGAATAGATGGGGTCGCTGGCGCCGGGTGTACCTTCATATTCCGTATTTAAATGCATCCCGGATATGGGATGCAGGCCCCATTCAAACTTGTTTCCGTAGCCAGCCAGGTTGTTCAGGTCAATCTCTTCTTTGGCGCGGGTGTGGTATACCTGGTCCATTTTGTGGGCGATGTCTTTAAGGTTTGCCTTTGGCGAAAGCAGAAAATAAGTTGGGAAAGACACCCACATCCAGCCATTATCAGGATTGGCCAGCTCATAGTAAGCAAAGGGCAGCAGCACATTAAACCTGATGCTTGAGTTTTGCGGTGCATTTTTGGCCACGCCGCTCACGGTAAAAGGCTCAAACTTTCCATTGATCTCCAGTCGCAGGGTTTTTCCGACCGCTTGTGTAGTGCCGAAATATTTAAGCGCGCCATCCTCGCTCAGCACCATCGAGTGCTGATCATTCAATACCGTTTTAGCATCGCCATAAATTAATGGAAAGGTAAAAACGCTTAAAAAATTCCGGTCAACCCAGGTTACCTGCTCGCTGAAAATGTTGTTATCCAGTTTTATTACCACATCCTTTGGATTAACACGGGTAAACTCCTCAATCTCCGGAACCTGCTGTTTGAAAGCCGGGCCCTGCACCAGCGCGGCAATGGCAAATTTTTTACTGCTGCCATCCTGTTCGGTACGCAGGCAGGTGAGTTGGTAGATGTGGTCCTTTTGGGCATGGAAACCATCAAAGCTGATCTCGTCCCTTATGTACAGCAAAATGATGATGCAGCAGGCCAGGCCGATGCTTAACCCTGCAATGTTGATGACGGAGAAGGCAATGTTTTTCCGGATGTTCCGGATGGCTATTTTTAAATAATTGCTGAACATGGTTTTACTATTTGATTTTGAAAAATTTACCCAAAGGCAACCCAGGGACACCATTTTGGTATGCAAAAATTTGGTTAATAAATTGTTGGTATTTGGAGGGGCAGTACTGGTTAAGAACTAATATTAAGTAAAAAGTCTTTCTTACCCTCCTTCCGCGTCAGCGAAGGGAGGGTGGTCGAGCGAAGCAATGACCGGGTGGGTAAATCTACGCGCGATATTCACGCAAGTGCATTTGCGTCAATGCACGACGTATAGACTCACCCCGCCGACGCTGCGCTGGGCGACCCTCTCTTCGCTACGCGTAATGAGGGTAAGCGCTCTCCTTAACCTAACCCTTATTCCCTTACGGACTATTATCCTGCTGCCCTCTCCGTTTCGAAGCATCAACTTCCGCCTTCTTTTTCAATTCCCTTTCACGGGCAGCTTGTTCCGACCTGTTGAAATCCGGTTTTACCGCACCCTGTGGACTTTTAATTACCGACCTGATACTATTTGCCGGACTCAGCACCACGAAAAGCGAAGTAATCACCAATAACAAAGCAAGCCCCATTACTTCCAGTTTGTTAAGGGTGCTGTTGCGGTTGTTCACCATCCGTTCCAGCCGCTGCACCATGCCGCCGTTTTGCCCGGTAAATGCCAGGGCGGGTTGCAGCGTGGTTACCCGGTGTTCTTCAAACCTAACCAAAGCCTTAATATAGCCAACCTTGTTTTGGGTGTGATAGAGCACCATATCATCACAGCAATTTTCCCGTTCGGCACGAATTAAATGAGAGAGCCAAAGCACCGCCGGGTTAAAAAACAGCAATGTTTCCAGCAGGCTTTGCAGCAAATTTACCAGGTGATCATTTCTGCGGATATGCGCCAGTTCATGCAGCAAAATCGCCTCTACCTCACGCTGCTCCAGCGAATTGATCAGGCCTATCGGCAGCAGGATCACCGGTTTTAAATAGCCGATCACCACCGGTACCTTTGCAATGCCCGATTCAAGAAGGATTAATGCCCGTTTTATGTCCATTGTTTTAGCGAGCCGGGTTAGCTGTGCCTCCCAAAACGCGGTAACCTGGTGAACTTTAACTTTTTTTAGCCGGTTAAGAGTATAAAAGCCAAAGAGCAGTCGCAATGCTTTCAAAACAACAATCGCCAGCCAAAAAACGGAAACGGCTGCGGCATGTTCATTTATATATTTTAAACCGGAGCCGAGATCGGATAGCAAAACCGCCCACAAATTACCATGCTCCAAAGCTTCCGGGATTTGGTTGCCGGTAAGCGGCGGAGCTTGCAGCTCAAAAAATAGGGTGCAAAATAAACATAGAGTAAAAAGCAATAACAAGCCCGTAAGCAGGCGATAGCGCAATGCAGCACCCGATCTTTTAGTTAGCACCATAACAAAACCGGCAAGCAAAGCAAGCAATGTACCCTGCCACAGCGAGTGCACCAGCGTTTGGCAAAGGGCCTGCGAAATATTGCCCGGCAAAAAGTGTTGAAGGCGCTGTTCCATTATCTTAAATTATTGTTGCTCATTTTCAAGCTTGTTAAGCAGGGCTTTCATTTTTTCCAGATCCTCTTTGGTGGTTTTTTTGTTCCCCGCCAGTTGCATCATCAGGCTCCCAGCCGAACCCTGGTAAAGCGTATCCAAAAATTTATCCAGCAGATGCTCCTTTGTTTTCTGCTCATCTTCCACCACATGGTAAATATGTTGCATCCGGCTCTCGTCGCGTTTTAAAATCCCTTTATCAACCATTAGCTGCATCAGCTTCAGGGTGGCCGTATAGTTTAGTTCGCGGATCTTATTCAACTCGCCCATCACAAACCGAACAGGTGAGGGGCCATGCTGCCACAACACCTGCAATATTTCCAGCTCCGATTTGGTGGGCTCTATTTTCTTGTTGTCTTCGGGATTTATCGCTTCCATAATACAAACCTACAAATAATTTTGTAGGTGCAAAATTATTTGTAGGTTAATTGTGGTTTTTAACATAATTTAACAGAGGGAAAGGGAGGGAAGTCGGAAGGGGGAAGTCGAAAGTTCGACGTTAAGGAGGAAAACCGGGCTTTAACATGAGTTCTCTTCCGTCCTCGCAGGATCTCCTGAAAGGGATCCTGCGTCGCCTGCCAGGTATTCATCAGAAATGGATTATTTGAATGGATAGACAAAGGGTTATTACACACCATTGGCACTATGCAACGCAGGGTCCGCGATGCGAGACCCTGCGGGGACCGAAATAAAAAAAGCTGCCAACCCTAAGAGTTGACAGCTTTTTCTTTCCTAAGCAGGATGAAATAACTTTTATTTACGATTTAATAAAAGCCAGCAGATCCTTGTTAATAGTTGCAGCTTCTGTAGCTGGCATTCCGTGGGGGAAACCCGGGTAAGAGATCAATTTTCCGTTTTTCAAAAGCTTTATGGCCTTTGCTCCGCTAATCGGGAACGGAACGATCTGGTCGTCTTCACCATGTAATACCAATACCGGGATCTCCACACTTTTAAGGTCATCTGAAAAATCGGTTTCCGAAAAAGCCTTGATCCCCTCAACATGCGCTTTCACTCCGCCCATCATTCCCTGGCGCCACCAGTTGTCCCTTATCCCCTGCGATATTTTGGCTCCCTCACGGTTATACCCATAAAACGGTATGGTAAAATCCTGGAAATATTGTGCCCGGTTAAATGCTGTACCTTCGCGGATCTCATCAAATATAGCCATAGGAACACCATCCGGGTTGTTTTCTGTTTGTACCATAAGCGGAGTAACCGCGCTAATCAGCACAACTTTGGCTACACGCTCTTTTCCGTATTTAGCAGCATAATGGATCGCTTCACCACCGCCTGTGGAGTGGCCAATATGTACTGCATCTTTCAGGTCAAGAGCCTTGGTTAACTCAGCCACGTCAGCTGCATAGGTATCCATATCATGCCCGCCCGAAGTTTGGCTTGACCTTCCGTGTCCGCGGCGGTCATGGGCAATAACCCTGTATCCCTCTTTAAGGAAAAACATCATCTGCGCGTCCCAGTCATCACCGGATAATGGCCAGCCATGGTGAAACACAAGCGGCTGCCCGGTTCCCCAGTCCTTGTAATAAATTTCTGTTCCGTCTTTTACTGTGATTTTGCTCATTTGTTTTTATTTTGGTAGTTAATAAAATTTGGAGAAGTGCTTCTGCTCGAATAGCGTAATTGTAGATCGCCTCATACGCCATTACAATGGTTTGTGACATAGATGCTTGCCGATAACGCACAGATCAAGGCCAGAACCCAAGCCGGTTTTAAAACCTAAAAATAGGAAATTAAAGCTAATTTATAAAGATGCGCGTTCAAAAATGACTCAAAAATTATCAACGGGTGTCAAACGCTTCAAATCTTCGTGAGACCATCTTTCGTGATGGAATATTTAGCTGCAGGAACGAAAATTAACCTGCCGGAAAGGGGATGTTATGTTAACTTACTGTCTTATTTTACCAATAGTATAACTATTACCATTAAATTTTGTTAACTTAACAACAAATAGTTTTTATTTTAAATTAAATATTAATGGCAGTCAAAAATCCAACTCCGGCATCGGCACTTAAAAAAGAAAATTTCGTGACCAGGTTTGGGGAGATCATAAAAGATAATGAAAAACTGAAGGATAATTATAAGATCCAATTCTTTGACACACTTGTAAAAAGCAATTATGTGATCAATGGGCTTAATGGGAAATCTATAAACGTTTTGGAGTCATTATCATTCGAGGAACGAGAAGAATATAAAGTTTTAAAAAGTAACTGGCAGGATTGATCTTTTCAAAAAAGTGTAGTAGTAAAACCAACGCTCATCGTTAAATTCCCATTTGATGATGAACCATGATGACTGGTAAGATTTGGATAAAACGCGGGCTCAGCTACCAATGCAAAATGCTTTGCGAGGTAATATTCAAACCCACCGGCCAATTTGAATGCTAATTGTGTTTTACTTACCTGGGTAATTACGTAACCCGAAGCATTGCCAGATACCCGATCATAATTGCGTTGCTCCAGTCCTGTTTGTGCCAAAAAATACCAGCCTATCTCTTTAATTCTTTTTCTGTACCCCGGGCCCGCTATAAAATAATTAACGTGCAGGGTGCCGTTTTGTACATTGGTTTGCTGGTAAAGCCCTGCATCGCTTTTATAGTTGCTGCTTACTGCATCATAATTAAAGCGGAAAAACCAGGGGTTATTATCGGGCCGGTATTCTATTCCCGTATTTAACACGAAACCCCGCTTATAATGCTGGTGCTGATCATAAAGGTGCAGGTTAACACCAACCATACCCGGGAAGTAAAACCTTGAGGTAACACCTTCTGTTTGAGCGCTGTCTGTTTGAGAAAAGGCCCTGCTTGTTAATAAAACCAGTAAAATAAATAAGCTGTATTTACGCACACTATTCTGTATAAATTCCCTTAGGATCAACTATTTCCGTTCCAGCTTTTGAAAAGGTATTTTTAAAATATTTACAAAACGCGCATTAACGGCAGGGTCAGGGTGGGTATCAATCCCAAAATGAGTTTCATTTTCGGATAGCTCCTGGTAGGTGCCAAATAAACGATCCCAAATGGATAATACATCGCCATAATTACAATCGGTATAAGGCAACTCGTGATGATGATGCACATGGTGAAGGTTTGGCGTAATGAATACTGCCCCAACTACCATGTGTAATTTATGCGGCAACCGGAATTCGGTATGGGCCAGAATGTTAAAAAAGGTTTGAAACACCTGTCTAATCATCAACACCACAATGCCCGGACCTAACAGAAAAACCCATAACATTAAAAAACAGGTACGGATACAGGTTTCGCCTGGGTGCTCCCTTACAGTTGTTGAAACATCAACCTTCAGATCACTATGGTGTACTAAATGAAATTTCCATAAAACATCTATTTTATGCATAATAACATGATAAACGTACTCGCCCAGGTCAAGCAGCACAAACAAACTGATATAATATACCCACTTATTACTATGGTAAGGTATATAATATATTAGGCCCCAATGGTTAGCATTTGCCCAATTCATAATAAGAATTATAAAAATGGTTAATAACAGTTGGAGTGGTAATGCAGTAAAAATAAATGAAGCATTTAAAAATGTATGGGCCAGCTTTGCTTTAGGTTTTATTGCCCCTATTAAACATTCAGCTAACCATAATGAAGTAATTATTAACGCATAGAAAATTACCTGTGACAGATCTTCATGTTGTAAAATAAAAGCGCGAAAAAACATAGTCAAATTATTTTAGGAGTATTAAATTAGGATTAAAGTTAAAAATTAATTCTGTACTAATCTTGAGCAAGCTACAATAATACATATTTGGTAATTGTTTTTTATTATTGTGGTTATACTAAACATATAAATTAGCCATATATTGTAGGGTGGCGAAGGTAATTAAGCAAAAAACTGAATATAAACGCGATCAGGTCTTTAATTTCGGAATAGGTTATTTCTTACTTATCCTATGTTTTATTACCTCGTTTTTTAAAAGCTCATTTACCTGTTTTAATCCTACATCTGTAGGAATTTCCTCTTTTTATACCTTCTTTCAGCAGGATAATTGACTATTCAATAGCTTTGCTTCTATCAAGCAATATCTGGGTGTTTGCCATTTAAGATCTTCTCCATCCTTTAATCACTATCCCCCTAATCCCTAAAATCACTTAATTCCGGTCAATCCCGGTCCCTAGTCCAGCAACAATGCATCCTCGTCATCTGTTAAACTCAGCTGGATCACATCATTACCGGCAATGCCTTCAATCGATCCCTGGATATGGGCAGCATTGAGCAGTACTTTTTCCAGCTGTTTTTCACGGGCTTTCCATAATTTTTCCATGGCATCGCGCTCTTTCTGAATGCTCATACGCATACTTAAAAATCCCTCGCGGATAGCTTTCCACTGTTCGCTGAATTCGCTGCTGATCAGGTAGTCATACAATAGGTGCATCTTGTCGCCCTTATTATCCTGTGATTTGGCAAGATTGCTGAGCTTAAGAATACCATCGCGTAAAATATAAGCGACTGCCCTTACCTCATCAAAGGAACAGATCCAAACACCATCTTTTTCGCCAAAGCAGTCCATGCCTTTGGGGTAGCACTGGCTTACTATCACGGCAACATCCACCCCGATGCCGCGCATATCTTTTTTAAGTTTCTCAATCCAGTCTGCACCGAAATCTTTGGTACGCTTGCTCTCATAAATAATGCGACCGCATTCCTGGCCAAACTGGTTGCGCACGGTTTGCACGCAGTCGGCGCCGCGCACACCCTTGCCAACCTCACTGATCAGGTCAAATGGGAAATTGACACGTAACAAATCCTCCAGGATCAGTTCCTGCGCTTCGCCCTGGAGCTGCATGGAGCCTTGTTCGGCTTTACGCTTCATTTCTTCGGCCAGTTTTTTCTGGTCGTCAAGTTGTTTTTCAAGCTCTTTTACCTTTAATTGGTAGTCGGTATCCTTAAGGTTAAATTTTTCGGTTTCCTGTTTGCGGATCTGTTCGGTAAGCTCGTTACGCTGTTCTTGCAGTTTGCGCTGTAGTGCAAGTTCAAGCTCAGCTTCTTTGTCCAGCAGGGCTTTTTCCTTTTGTAAAAATTCAAGCTCTTTTTGGCGGCCCAGCTTTAACTTTTCGTCTTTTTCGGTAACACTGTTTTGCAGCATCAGCATTTGATTCTCAAAATCGGTAGCTATTGATTTACGCAGACTTTGCTCAACGGTTAGCTGCAATTGCTTTTTTTCTTCTATAAGGCGCTGCTCATACAACTGAGCCTGCTGTTTTTCACGGGTTATAAAATCACTTTCCTTTTTGCGGTATTCCTCTTCCTTTTGCTGCGTGTACTCCTGCATCTTAACCCGAAGATCCTTTTTATACTCTTCGGCCATCACTTCTTCAATCGGGAACGGGACCCCGCAGTTGGGGCATTTAACTTCTGTAGCCATATTTTAAAATAGAGTTTAAAGATAGGGCGTTTAGCGGCGGATTGGAAATGATTTTTTAGGGAAGTTCATTGTTGATGGTTCATAGTTCATAGCCGGAGGTGTAGTATCCGGTTGATAGTTAAGTAGCTGCGATTTATTCTTTTTACTATCAACTATAAACCATGAACTTCTACGCAAATTATTTTTTTATTTATTTGGGCAAGCTAATTAATAACTATATATTTAGTTTTAAAAAGCATCCTATGAAAGCTATAACCTTAATTTTATTTTACTGCGTGATTTTTATCGCCAAACTATCAGCCCAAACTGCAAAGCACGATACATTGCTGATCCAAAAAATAGATTCCATGTTTAAGGACGACCAGTTTTGGCGCAAGGAATATACTAAGGTGATGAAAAAACAACCATCCCAATACGATCAGGAAACTATAGAGAAAAAATGGGCTGAGGGCGACAGCATAAACGAGGTAAAGGCAAAAGCCATTATCAATAAATATGGTTACCCGGGCTATAGTTTGGCAGGGGAGAAGTCCGACACCTTTTTTTGGATCATTCAGCATTGTGATGATGACATTCCTTTCCAGGAAAAGGTATTAAGGCTCTTAAAAATTGAGATAACAAAAAATAACGCCAGCAAAAGGAATTTCGCTTATTTAACTGATCGTGTTTTGATGAATAAAAAGCAAAAGCAGATCTATGGCACACAAATCTACACAGATCCTAAAACGCATAAGTCAAGTCCATGGAAATTAAAGTACCCAAAGCAGGTTAACGCCTTGCGAAAAAAAATGGGTATAGAGACGGAAGAGGCGTATTTGAAGACTTTTCAATAAATCAGATCATTCTGAAGCTTTTTATTAGATATTTTGAATGAGTATCTTTACCCCAATGTTTGAATTTAATACCGCTGGCGTACTCGTACCTTCAAAAATCATTAACGCTACTCTTCAGGAATTTGAAGGATATTTTTCTGTTGATAGTCCGGAAGATATTCGAAGGACACTTTTTAATCAGTACTTAAGTTATAAGGATGAATTAAAGGAACTTTGTGGAAAAACTGAACTAAAGCAATGGATTGATGGCTCATTTGTTACAAAAAAACCAAAACCTTCTGATATTGATCTGGTAACTTTTGTTGATTTTGAGACAGCAAAGCTTAAAGAAAGGGAGTTAAAGGAATTTATCTATCCTGCAAGTTTAGCGAATTATGGACTCGATGGTTATATAATTGTAATTTATCCCGAAGATCATAAATTACATTTTATCTACCAGGCGGACTATGCTTACTGGGTAAATCAATTTGATAAAACCAAACCGGATAAAAGGTACAAAAGCATTCCGAAAGGATTTCTTGAAATTATTGTTTAAATTTGTTAATCATGAAGCGAAACCATCATTTAAAAGAGCTTATCGAAAACATCAAGAAAACTGATGAAATGATATCGTTACATAGAACTAATAATACGTTATCTATAATGGTTGATCAGTATGAGGCATTGAAAGCTAAACAGATCTCTGAACTGATTGATGGTCTTTCTATACCCCCTTACCAGTCAATAGAAAGTATTTCTGTAATAAAGCATATCCTAAATAAATTCTATCCTAATATACCCGAGGGCTTAGTTAAACAAAAAGAGTTAAAAGAATTAAAAGATACGATTTAATGGTAGTGATACGGGCATAAGGCATAGTTCTGTACAAACGCATTGTTATACCCCAAGATCCCATTTAATTAATAGTAAAATCCTCCCCCAATTCCTCCCCCAAACAAAATTTCACTTTTTCATATAACCAATCATTTTTATTTTAAATTTGAAACGCGGTTGATTGAAAAAACTATCAAATCGCCCAATGATAATCCGGTTAAACCTGATATGAAAAAATTACTGTTTTTTACAACCTGCTGCCTGGCTCTGGCATTGGGCTCATCGGCGCAAATTCCTGCGCTTGAACGCGTAGAACCCATGTTTTGGTGGGTTGGTATGCATAATCCTAACCTGCAATTGATAGTGCATGGCAACAATATTGCAGCCCGAAAAGTAGAGCTGAACTACCCCGGTGTAAAGCTGGTTGCGGTGCATAAGGTCGAAAATCCTAATTACTTATTCCTCGATCTGCGCATTTTTTCAGGCACCACACCGGGAACGTTCCCGATAAAATTTATTAAAGCCGGTGAAAAGCCCTTAATTTATAGTTATGCGCTCAAAGCCCGCGACCATTCTCCTGACCGTGTGCAGGGGGTAACCAGTAAAGATTTGATCTACCTGATCATGCCAGACCGTTTCTCAAATGGCGATAAAACAAATGACTCATTTTCAAACATGCGTGAGCAGGGAATTCAGCGCGATTCTATGTTCGGCCGTCACGGTGGTGATTTGCAGGGTATTATGAACCACCTGGATTATCTGAAAGACCTGGGCATTACCGCCATCTGGTTAACCCCGGCAGTTGAAAATGATGAGCCCAAGGCATCCTATCATGGTTACGCCGTAACTGATCATTATAAAATTGATGCGCGTTATGGTACCAATGAGCTGTATAAAAAGTTTGTTGAAAAATGCCATAGTATGGGCATGAAGATGGTGATGGACCTTGTTCACAACCATGCCGGCACCGAAGGCTATACCATACAGGATATGCCGATGAAAAGCTGGGTACACCAATGGCCAAAATATACCCGGTCGAACTTTAAATACGAAGCAGTAATGGATCCGCATGCTTCGGTAGCAGACCGCAAGCAGATGCTTGATGGCTGGTTTGACCATAGAATGGCCGATATGAACCAAAATAACCCTTACCTGCAGAATTTTCTAACCCAAAATCATATCTGGTGGATTGAATATGCAGGTGTTGACGGGTTAAGGCTGGATACTTATCCTTATAACGACCCTGCTTATATGGCCAAATGGGCCGTGGATGTTAAAGCCGAGTTTCCACGTATGACTATTTTTGGCGAAGTGCTTACACCACTGCCTTTTACACAGGCTTACTTTACCCAGGGCAATACAGTGAACCGGGGATTTGATACCCATTTACCCGCTGTAACAGATGCTGCTGTAAAAGAAGCGATTTATGAGGCGCTGAACGGTAATGATGGCTGGGATAGCGGGGTTACCCACCTGTATGATATACTGGCGCAGGACTTTTTATACCAGGATGTTACCCGCAACACCATATTTTTAGATAACCATGATATGAGCCGCGTTCTGTCAGTTGTTGGGGAGGATCTTAATAAATATAAATCGGCCATGGCTATGCTGATGACCCTGCGCGGTGTGCCGCAAATGTATTATGGAGATGAGATCCTGATGAAAAACCTGAGTAATCCCGATGGTTTGGTGCGTGAAGATTTCCCGGGTGGTTGGGATGGCGATAAAAAGAATAAATTTACTGCCGGTGGCCGTGATGATAAAGAAAACGATGCATTTAACTATGTGCGCAAGCTGGCTAATTATCGCAAAAACACAGCTACCTTGCAAACCGGTAAAATGATGCAGTACCTTCCGCAGAATGGTATCTATGTGTACTTTAGGTACGATGATAAAAAAACGGTGATGGTGGTATACAATAGTGCTGATACAGCGCAAACTACTACAACCGACCGTTATTATGAAAGGATAAAAGGCATTAAAAATGCAAAGAATATAATTACAGGTGAAAACCAGGACCTTTCGAAATTAACTATCGGCGCAAAATCTACATTGGTTTTGGAGTTTACTGATAGTAAGTAATTTAGGATTTGATAATTGAAGGATGATTTTTGAATAATTAATTAGGGAATTCATAAAAATGATTGCTGTACGGTAATCCGTAATTAACTAAGCCCTAATTAATTAAATTTGCTAACAAATAAAATGAGTAGTATTAAAGCCTGTATTTTTGATTTAGATGGCGTTATTGTTGACACAGCTGTTTATCACTTTAAAGCCTGGAAACGTTTAGCCGACGAACTGGGGATTAATTTTACAGAACATGACAATGAAAGGCTGAAAGGTGTAAGCCGTGTACGCTCCCTTGAGATAATATTAGAACTGGGCGGTGTTACAAAAACCGAAGCGGAGCAGCAGGAATTAGCTACCCGTAAAAATACCTGGTATGTTGAAATGATAAACCGGATGACGCCGGCCGAAATATTGCCCGGTGCAAAGGAGTTTTTAGAAACCTGCAGAGCTGCCGGCATAAAAACGGCATTAGGCTCGGCAAGTAAAAATTCAGGCACCATATTAGATAAAATAAATATGGCCCACCTGTTTGGTGCCATTGTTGATGGCAACCATGTAAGTAAAGCTAAACCTGATCCTGAAGTATTTTTAAAAGGCGCCGAAGCTCTTGGTGTTATCCCTGCTGAATGCGTGGTTTTTGAGGATGCCATTGCAGGAGTTGAAGCAGCCATAAACGGCGGCATGAAGGTAGTGGGCATAGGTTCACCGGATGTACTTAATAAAGCTGACCTGGTAGTGAGCGGGTTGGATAAAATGAGTTTGGAGAAGTTGAATGCGCTTTAACCGCTATGTCATTGCGAGGAACGAAGCAACCGCATACTATACTGAGCGAATATAAAAGTGTAGAACTTGCATTGGCGGTTATGCATGGCGTGCGGGTGTCGCGATAGCAATCACAAAATAGCTCACAAAGCGCGAAGCTAAAGTCTCTCCGCTAACCAGCGGAGGAGATTTAGAGGGGCTTGAAGGATAATTTTAAAAGGAACTGAAATACACAATTACAATAAAGAATGAAGGACTACATTGAAGTTGATGAGTGGAAGATTATAGAACAAGGCTTTAACCCGCATCATAATAAAGTATCCGAAAGTATTTTTAGCCTGGGAAATGGCCGGATGGGTCAGCGGGCTAACTTTGAGGAAGCATACAGCGGCGAAACACTGCAGGGTAATTACGTGGCTGGTGTTTACTATCCGGATAAAACCCGCGTGGGCTGGTGGAAAAACGGCTATCCTGAATATTTCGCCAAAGTACTTAACGCCGCCAACTGGGTGGGTATTGATATTAACATTGACGGCGAGCAGCTTGACCTTGCCAAATGCGAAGTGTTGCAGTTTAAGCGGGAGCTTAACATGCAGGAAGGGTACCTGAAAAGAAATTTCACCGCAAAAACCGCTACCGGAAAAATTATTAAGGTTGAAGCTCTGCGCTTTTGCAGCATGGCTGATGATGAAGCGGGAGCTATTAAATATACCATTACACCGGTAAACTTTACCGGCTGGCTAACCATCACCCCCTTTATTGATGGCGATGTAGTTAATAAAGACTCCAACTACGATGAGAAATTTTGGGATGAAATAAAAAAGGAGAGCTGGAACGATGGCGGTTTCCTGCAAATGCGTACCAAAAAAACGGGCTTTGAAGTAGCAACCGGCATGCTGGTGAGCGCACTACAAAACAATGAACCCGTAAAGCTTCACACACAAGCCGTAACCAAAGAAAAATACATAGCTGCAAAATTTAAATTGCAGGCAGCCGAAGGGCAAAGCACCACTATTATAAAATATGCCGCTAACCTGTCATCGCAGAACTATGCAGCTGCAGACCTGGCGGCTAATTTGAAAGAGACCCTAACGCGCATCAGCAAAAAGGGTTTTGATGTTATATTGCAGGAACAGGCAGATGCATGGGCCGAAAAGTGGAAAATGAATGATATTATTATTGAAGGCGATGCCTCGGCACAGCAGGCTATTCGCTTTAATATTTTCCAGCTTAATCAAACTTATACAGGTGAAGACGATCGCTTAAACATTGGTCCCAAAGGTTTTACCGGCGAAAAATACGGCGGCTCAACTTATTGGGATACCGAAGCTTATTGTGTGCCTTTTTATCTATCGACTGCCGATCAAAAAGTTACCCGGAATCTGCTGCTATACAGGTACAAGCAACTGGGCAAAGCTATTGACAATGCAAAGCTGCTTGGCTTTAACAATGGCGCTGCCCTATATCCAATGGTAACTATGGATGGTACCGAATGCCATAACGAGTGGGAGATCACTTTTGAAGAGATCCACCGGAATGGCGCTATTGCTTATGCCATATTTAATTATGTGCGTTACACTGCCGATGAAGCTTACCTGGCCGATTATGGTTTGGAAGTACTGATAGCTATTGCGCGTTTTTGGTCGCAAAGGGTTAACTGGTCTGATGATAAGCAGCAGTATGTAATGCTGGGTGTAACCGGGCCAAATGAGTACGAGAACAATGTAAACAACAACTGGTACACCAGCACGCTGGCTACCTGGTGCATGAAATATACCATAGAGGTTGTTGAAAAAGTAAAGGCATCCGAACCTGCAAAATATACCGCACTGGTAAATAAGATCAGCTTTAAAGAGGAGGAAGAAACTGCCCGTTTTACTGACATCATTTCAAAAATGTACTATCCGTATGATGAAAAGCAGCAGGTGTTTTTACAGCAGGACGGTTATTTGGATAAAGAACAAATATTGGTTAAAGACCTGCCTGCAGTTGATCGCCCCATCAATCAAAAATGGAGCTGGGACAGGATCCTGCGCTCATGCTATATAAAACAGGCGGATGTTTTACAGGGGATCTACTTTTTTGAAGATCAGTACGATATAGAAACCATCCGCCGCAATTTTGATTTTTACGAGCCGCGTACAGTACACGAGTCGTCATTGTCTCCATGTGTGCATGCAATTTTAGCTGCAAAATTGGGTGATGAGGCCCGTGCGTATGAGTTTTACCTACGCACTGCCCGTTTGGACCTTGACGATTATAACAATGATACCGAAGATGGCTGTCATATTACTTCGATGGCAGGTACATGGATGTCGGTAATTGAAGGTTTTGGCGGGATGCGTGTAATTAATGGCAAGCTGTCGTTCCAGCCGTTTCTTCCGGGTAAATGGCGGTCCTTTTCCTTCCATATCGGTTTCCGCGGTGCTGTGCTTAATATAAAAGTAAGTAAGGAAGGCGTGCAGATAAAAAACCTGTCGGGCACTGAAACCACTGTTTTGGTTTATGATAAAGAACAGGTGGTAAAGGCAAATGACGAGTTATTGGTTGAGGCATAAATAATAAAGCGCATGCTGAATGATAAGATTGGAAAATTTGTATGTTTAACGTTGGTAGCATTAATACCATTTAACACATTTTCGCAATCAAAGCATCCGGCACGAACAAAAAGAATGGAACAACCATCAACCGATAATAAGCTTATAATTTATCAAGTGCTTCCCCGTTTGTTTGGTAATACCAAAACGGTTAATAAGCCCAATGGTTCAATTGATGAAAATGGCTCGGGCAAGTTTAATGACATCAGCGATAAGGCTTTACAGGAAATAAAGAACATGGGTTTTACCCATGTTTGGTTTACTGGGGTAATTGAGCATGCCACCATGACGGATTATTCTTCCGTTGGTATAAAGGCTGATGATCCGGACATTGTAAAAGGCCGCGCCGGCTCACCCTATGCCATAAAAGATTATTATGATGTCGACCCCGACCTGGCAGTTGATGTAAAACATCGCATGACCGAGTATGAGGCTTTGATAAAACGCACCCATACTAATGGACTGAAAGTTATAATGGACTGTGTGCCCAACCATGTGGCCCGCACCTATGGCTCGGATGTAAAACCGGCAGGTGTAAGGGATTTTGGTCAGGACGATGATACCACGCAGGCATTCAGCCCTAAAAATGATTTCTATTACATCCCGGCACAGCATTTTACTGTTCCTGCCGGATATAACCCCGGTGGCGATGAACTTAAGAGCCCGCTAAAGGATGGTAAATTTGATGAGCATCCCGCAAAAGCAACCGGCAACGATGTATTCAGCGCATCGCCATCAATCAACGACTGGTTCGAAACCATGAAGCTGAATTATGGGGTTGATTATCAAAATAACCGCACCCCGCATTTTGACCCGATCCCACCGCTGTGGAATAAAATGTACGATATCCTGCATTTTTGGGCGGCAAAAGGAATTGATGGATTCCGTTGCGATATGGTGGAGATGGTGCCTTTTGAATTTTGGGGCTGGGTGATCCCAAAACTGAAAGCAGAATATCCTGATCTTGTTTTTATCGGCGAAGCCTATAACAGCACACTTTATACTAAATATATTACCACCGGTAAATTCGATTACCTGTACGATAAGGTTGGCCTTTACGATGCCATAAAACGCTTAACCCGCAACGAACCAAACGCCACCACCTGGGACATAAACCATGTTTGGCATAACGACAGTAACGGTATTGACAGCCACATGCTCCGTTTTATGGAAAACCATGACGAGCAGCGCATTGCCTCCCGCGATTTCGCAGGCAACCCCTGGCTTGCAGTACCCGGAATGATAGTTACCGCTACCTTATCAACCGGCCCGGTGATGGTTTATTTCGGACAGGAAACAGGCGAACCCGCTGCCGGTACCGAAGGTTTTAGTGGCGATGATGGCCGCAGCAGCATCTTTGATTATTGGGGCGTGCCTGAGCATCAAAAATGGATCAACAACGGCAAATTTGACGGTGGGCAGTTATCTGCTGATCAAAAAAAACTCCGCAGCTTTTACAGCAGCCTGTTAAGCACGGTACACAAAAGCGAAGCGTTAAGAACCGGGGAGTTTTATGAGCTGATGGTAGCCAATGAGCACCAGCCCGGCTTTAATACCCGCATGTATATATATGCCAGGTATACTGCCAAACAGCGTATATTAGTAATAACCAATTTTAACCGAACAGAGCAAACAATAACAGTTAAATTGCCTGATGACCTGCTTCAAAAATTAAATTTAAGCGGAAGCAGGGAATTTAAAGATTTGTTAACCGGAACCAATTATAATACAAACAATATAAACAACGGAATCACCCTAACATTACCCGCCACAAGCGGCTTGTTGCTGGAATTCTGACCGGGATTTAGGGATTTGAGCGATTTAAAAGGATTGGGAAATTATAACTGAATCCAGTAAATCCGGATAATCCCTTAATCGTGTCACTAATGACCAATGACTTAATGACCAATGACAACTAAATAACATGGCAACACGCGGCATTTTGCAAAAACCAAAAATGAGTTTTTGGCAGATCTGGAACATGAGTTTCGGATTTTTAGGGATTCAGTTTGGCTTTGCCCTGCAAACAGGCTTCGCCAGCAGGATCCTTCAAACCTTTGGCGCCGATACCGGTAATTTATCATGGTTCTGGCTTGCCGCCCCGCTTACCGGGATGATTATTCAACCCATTATAGGTCATTATAGTGATGGTACCTGGAATCGTTTTGGACGTCGTAAACCTTATTTTCTTACAGGTGCTATTTTATCGGGTTTTGCTTTATTGATCTTACCAAATTCATCCCTGCTGGTAGCTATTATCCCTCCAATTGTTGTGGGCGCAGGAATCTTTATGATGATGGATGCTTCTTTTAATGTCGCGATGGAACCATTCAGGGCATTAGTAGCAGATAATTTACCTGAAAGCCAATATAGCACCGGGTTTTCTATGCAAACGTTTCTGATCGGTATCGGCGCTGTAGCTGGGTCATTATTGCCTTATGTTTTTGCCGAGTATTTCCATATTTCAAAAACTGCCGAAGCCGGTCATGTGCCGGCTAACCTGCTGTATTCCTTTTATATAGGCGCGGCAGTGCTTATTGGGTCAATAGTGTGGACTGTTATCCGTACAAAGGAATACTCGCCCGAAGAGCATGCGCAATTTCATGAAGAGGAGCCTGTTGCGGTAAGTCCAAAGAAAACAGGTTTCGGCCAGATCTTTACTGATATGGCCAATATGCCTAAAACCATGAAGCAACTTGGCCTTGTGCAATTTTTTTCATGGTTTGCATTATTCACCATGTGGGTTTTCACAACTCCTGCACTTGCTGAGCATATCTATCACGTAAAAGCAGGTGATACCACATCTGTAGCTTATAACGACGCCGGTAACTGGGTAGGCGTTTTATTTGGGATCTACAATGGCATCTCAGCTATTTATGCTTTGTTGCTGCCAAAAATAGCTAAAGCTACAAGCAGAAAAATTGCGCATGCATTTTCTTTAACAATGGGGGGACTTGGCCTTATCTCCATTTGGTTTATTACTGATCCAAACTGGCTTATATTGTCAATGGTTGGCATTGGTTTGGCATGGGGAAGTATCCTTTCAATGCCTTATGCCATACTATCCAGCTCAATACCCGCAAAAAAGATGGGTGTTTATATGGGGATCTTCAATTTCTTTATCACTTTTCCCCAAATTGTAAGCAGCCTTACGGGAAGTGTAATTGTGAAGCATTTGTTTAATGAACATTCGGTGTATGCTATAATTATGGCCGGTGTATTTATGTTGCTGGCAGCCATATCTGTTTTATACGTAAAGGATGGTAAAAAAAATGAAATCATAGTAAAAATATGATGTTTTGGTTGTGAGTCATTTTGTGGTAAACGTTCCTTTTTATCGCATAACAGGTGGCTCCTTTAGGAGCGCGATATTGGTAGAAAAACAAAAGAAAGGATTTTTTGCCCTATAGGGGCAACACCTGTACGACCTGCATGTACGCCAGATGGTGAGGCGATGTTCCCCAGTCTGTAATAGTAAATCGCATAGGTTTCGTGCCGATGACACGAAGAAATTTACTTTTGGTTTTTTCTACCAGCATTGAACCCTGCTTGGGTTAGTCATTTCTGCGGGATTACCCCTATGGATAACTAAGAAAATTGCGTTAGTGATAGTAGTGGATACCGGCCTCGTGGCTAACGCCTGAGCAGTATGAACGGATAGCACGACCGCTTCTATCAGCGGGAACGCCCATAATATTTTACTAATGAAATTTGGCCTTAGTATTTAAACTTAAAAATTACGAGGGCAACAAAAAAAACAATACAAAAAAACTGTAATTGGCACGGTTAATGGTTTTGTAAAAAAGTGTATTATTGTATATTGCGTACAACATACACAATGCGCATATTTGGGGATAGAGACTAATAATTTTTAATGGAAGATAATATACTTAACCAGGAGCTGTTAGCTAATAGATTGATTGAAGACGAGGAAGAAGAGTTTCATCACCTTAATAATCCTGCTGATGGAATAAAACCCATCATCAAAAAATACCTTGGCGTGCCAAATCATGTAGATCAGCTGGAAAATAAATTTTATTTTACAGACGGTGATGCAAAAGTTGAGGTTACAGTGGTTACCGATGAAATTATCCGGGTAAGGTTAGCGCCTCATGGCGTTTTTTTGGAGGAGTTTTCATACGCCGTACCTAAATTAGAGCAAAAAGCAACTGTTTTTGCCCTGCACGAGGATGAAAACGAGTTTCGCGTTTCAACCAGCATTGTAAATTGCCATATCCGCAAGGATGATTTCTTTATATCATTTTCTGATAGCCAGAACCACATCACCAGTACTGATGCTGTGCCGATGCACTGGGAAGAAAACGTAAAATTTGGCGGTTATTATGTTTATTGTACGAAAACCTGCCATGCCGAAGAAAGCTTTTTCGGCCTTGGAGATAAGCCTACGGAGCTTAACCTGCGCGGTAAACGATTAAAGAACTGGAATACCGATGCCTACTCATTTGCCTGGAACCAGGATCCGCTTTACCGCAGCATCCCCTTTTATATCAGTTTAAATGAAGGGATAGCACACGGTATTTTCTTTGACAATACTTTTAAAGCGCATTTTGATTTTGGGGCCGAAGATGCAACCAAAACAAGTTTTTGGGCTGATGGTGGCGAGTTGCAATATTACTATATCCATGGTCCGCATATGATGGACGTGGTAAAAAGCTACCATTTATTAACCGGTACACACCCTATGCCGCCGCTTTGGGCGCTGGGCTATCACCAATGCAGGTGGAGCTATTATCCCGAAGCAAAGGTTAAGAAAATAGCAAACGGCTTCCGCGAAAATAAAATTCCGTGCGATGGGATCTACCTCGACATAGATTATATGGACGGCTACCGCTGCTTTACCTGGAACCGCAAATATTTCCCTGATCCTAAAAAAATGATCAAGGAATTAGCTGCCGACGGTTTTAAAACGGTAGTGATCATTGATCCGGGCATCCGCGTGGATGATAATTATTCGGTATTTAAAGAGGGTAAAGAGAATAGGTATTTCTGCCGCCGTTGCGATGATTACTTTATGGAGGGCCATGTATGGCCAGGCCGCTGCCAGTTTCCTGATTATACCAATCCCGA
This sequence comes from Mucilaginibacter sp. OK098, assembly GCF_900142915.1. Lineage (GTDB taxonomy): Bacteria > Bacteroidota > Bacteroidia > Sphingobacteriales > Sphingobacteriaceae > Mucilaginibacter. The sequence goes on along the minus strand of NZ_FRCM01000004.1, from coordinate 610,229 downwards.
AGTAAGGGAGTGGTGGGGTGGTTTGTTTGACGAGCTGGTGCAGCTGGGTGTAGCAGGTGTTTGGAACGATATGAACGAGCCGGCCGTATTTGGTGCAGGTACTTTTCCTGATGATGTTCGCCACCAATATGATGGTTTCCGCGGATCGCACCGTAAGGCACATAATATTTACGGGATGCAAATGGTACGCGCTACCTATGAGGGCTTGCGCAAATTAATGAAGAATAAACGCCCTTTTACCATTACCAGGGCGGGTTACTCAGGCGTACAACGTTACTCTTCCGTATGGACGGGTGATAACGTGGCATCATGGGAACACTTAAAGCTGGGTAATATCCAATGCCAGCGTTTATCAGTATCCGGCATCTCTTTTTGCGGAACGGATATTGGCGGCTTTAGCGGCGAGCCTGATGGCGAGCTGTTTACCCGCTGGATCCAGATGGGCACCTTCTCGCCATTTATGCGGGCACACTCTGCGGGTGATACCAAAGAGCGCGAGCCGTGGAGCTTCGGTGCGCCATTTACGGATATCAACCGCAAATTTATTGAACTGCGTTACCGCATGCTGCCTTATTTGTACTCCACCTTTTGGGAGCATCACCGTTATGGTTTCCCTATCCTGAGGCCGATAGTAATGCAGGAACAGGACGAGATCAGCAACCATTTCCGCCAGGATGAGTTTACCTATGGTGATAAAATTTTGATCTGCCCGGTACTTGAGCCTGGTCAGCAAAGCCGCAAGGTTTATCTGCCTAAAGGCAAATGGTATAACTTCTGGACGTATGAAATGGTTGATGGCGGAAAAGAAGTATTAGTGCCAACACCATTGGAAACTATTCCGGTGTTTGTAAAGGCCGGTTCTGTTATTCCCGAATACCCGGTAATGCAATATGTAGGCGAAAAAGAAATTGAAGAAGTAAAGCTGAATATTTACTACAGTAATTATGAAGTTAACTCCTTTTTGTTTGAAGATTACGGCGAAACGTTTGCCTACGAACAAGATATTTACCTGGAGAAAAAGTTTGTGGTGACTGGTAAAAGCACCATTTTTACCGTTCAGCAGTCAATGGAGGGGCTTTATACGCCACGCTATGAAAGCTATCACTTCAATGTTATTGGTTTGCCATTTGCACCAACCAAAATATTAGCCGACGGTAAAGATGTACCTTACAGCATTGACGAAAACAAATGCGTTGAATTTAAATTCACAAAGAACTTTAAGCAGATAGAGATTGTGAAATAGGGGGGGGAAGTCCGAAAGACGGAAAGTCCGGAAGTCCGAAAGAAGGAGTTTGATGGTGAGAAAACTTACGAAGTTTTCAAAACTTCGTAAGTTTGTTCTATCCTCGCAGGGTCTCTCAGAGAGGACCCTGCATTGGGTTTGCTGAAATTTATGACATAAGAAAATGCTGGATACTTAGCACACGGCGCAGGGTCCCTTACAGAGACCCTGCGAAGACAGAAAGTAGGTTTTAGAGGCTGGAGATTAGAGATTAGTTGAACGCGGAAATTATAAGAAAACTTACGAAGTTTTCGAAACTTCGTAAGTTTATTATCCGTTTTATTTGGCCTTAATATATTATCTTCCGGACTTCCGGACTTTCCGTCTTTCGGACTAAAAATCACTATATTTGATCAACCAATTAGCTACCAACACTTAAATTATCTAACAGCCTTCATGGCCTCTCTATACTATGGCAAAAAAAATCGATACAACGGAACCTGCAAAACCCGCAGCTAAATCTGCTCCTGCAAAAAAAACGGTTAAGCCAAAGGCTGAGGCCCCGGTGAAAGAGGCTGCGCCAAAGGCGAAAGCTAAGCCAGCTGTAAAAGCAGCAATAACCGCTGCCTCAAAAACAAAAGTGGCTGCTAAAAAGAGTGTTTCGGCAACGGAAATTCCTGTTTTAAAGGCTGTTGAAGTATATAGTCGTTTTACTGATTTTGATATTGGGCTGTTTAAATCAGGTAAGCATTATAAGCTGTATGAAAAATTTGGCTCGCATGTGGTTGAGTTTAATGGTGTTGTTGGAACTTATTTTGCCGTTTGGGCGCCAAATGCGCAATATGTTTCATTAATTGCAAATTTTAATGGCTGGGATCGTGGCTCACACCCTTTATATGTACGCTGGGATGGGTCAGGGATCTGGGAGGGCTTTATTCCGAATATAGGTGTTGGCGAAACTTACAAATATTACATCAAATCATCAACCAGCGAGGACCTGGAGAAAAGCGACCCTTTTGCATTGCGCTGGGAAGTGGCCCCAAAAACAGCTTCAATAGTTGCCGATACTTTTTATGAGTGGAAAGATGCTGACTGGATGGCCACCCGTGAGGGACATAACGGACTAAACAGGCCATACTCGGTTTACGAGATGCACACAGGCTCATGGGCCAGGAATCATGAAAGCCCCGATGAGTTTTTAACCTATGATCAGCTTGCTGATAAGCTGGTACCTTACATAAAGGAAATGGGCTTTACGCATGTAGAGTTTATGCCGATAATGGAGCACCCGTATTACCCAAGCTGGGGATACCAGATCACGGGCTTTTTTGCCGCTTCATCAAGGTATGGTACACCTCAGCAACTGATGTACCTGGTTGAGCAATTACACCTGGCGGGGGTGGGGGTTATACTGGATTGGGTACCTTCGCACTTCCCCGGCGATATCCATGCGCTTTATAAATTTGACGGTACGCACCTGTACGAACATGCAGATGTACGCAAGGGCTTTCACCCCGACTGGAAATCATACATATTTAACTACGGACGTAACGAGGTTCGCGCATTTTTAATAAGCAATGCCATTTTTTGGCTCGACAGGTATCATGCCGATGGCTTGCGTGTTGATGCTGTTGCATCAATGCTGTACCTTGACTACTCACGCAACCATGGCGAGTGGGAAACCAATATGTATGGCGGCAATGAAAACCTGGAGGCTATATCGTTTTTAAAAGAATTTAACGAAGCTGTTTACAGCAATTTCCCTGATACACAAACTATTGCCGAAGAATCTACCGCATTTACGGGGGTTAGTCGCCCGGTTTATACAGGTGGCCTTGGTTTTGGTATGAAATGGATGATGGGCTGGATGCACGATTCGATCAAGTATTTTTCAACTGATCCGCTGTATCGCAAATATCACCACAACCAGATCACATTTAGCCTGATCTATGCCTTTACCGAAAACTTTATGTTGCCTTTTTCGCATGATGAGGTGGTATATGGCAAAGGATCAATGCTGCGCAAAATGCCTGGCGATGAGTGGCAGCAATTTGCAAACCTGCGCCTGCTCTACAGCTATATGTTTACCCATCCCGGCACAAAGCTGTTGTTTATGGGTGGCGAATTTGGGCAGGGAACTGAATGGAACTTCCAAAACTCGTTAGACTGGTATTTACTGGAGTATCCTAATCACCAGGGTATAAAAGAAACAATTAAAGCATTGAATCACCTATACAGGGATGAGCCTGCATTGTACGAGAAGGGCTTTGAATGGAGCAGCTTTGAATGGATTGATGGCGGTAACTCAAACGATTCAATCCTGGTTTATAACCGCAAAGGGCACGATGTGGTAAATGACCTTGTTATTGTGCTAAACATGACCCCAATAACCCACCAGGGCTACAGGATTGGCATGCCGTCAAAAGGTAAGTGGACCGAGATCTTTAATTCGGATGCTAAGGCTTATTGGGGCAGTGGGGTCGAAAATAACGAACCGATTGCTACCGAGGTAGTTAACTGGCATGGCAGAGATAATTCAATTAGTATTGCTGTACCACCGTTAGGGGCAGTTGTATTTAAAAAAGCGGCTATTGTGCCCCCTAAATACGAATTGAAGAAGTAACAGGTAAAATGTTAAAAACTTAATTATATCGAATAAAACCTTTTTTAACGGGTTAACGTAACAGTAGTATTGAATCTTAAAAACAGTCAATTTACACATTATGAATCCAAAATATCGTTCTTTGTACCTGATGATAGCTTTTGCAGGATTATTGTTTCTTGCGTACGATGCTTTTCTTGCTTACCCGGATATTAACCCGCTCAGAGTGTTGTTAATTTCTTTTTCAGATATGATCTTCTTTTTCCTGGCCTACAAAACGTACCCAGCTGAAGAAGGTGTTTCAATGAAAACCAGCAAAGTGAAATCGTATCAATAATTTTAAAATACTATTAAGTAAAGTATATATTTGAGAGCCTGATCAGCTTTTAATTGACCATAATCGGGCTCAGTTAAAAGCTGATTGCTTTTTAGGCTCTTTTTTATATTAAAAACATATTGGCAAACGGCCGGTTTCTAAAGAAATTTAAACTCAACAGTATGAATCCTAAATATCTTGTCCTTTACATAGTTGCCGCAACGCTTGCCCTGGGCCTGGCAATTTACCAGGCTGTTACCACATACCCTATGGTTAATTATAGCCGGGTGGGGCTTAATGTAATTATCTCTCTATTCTTTTATTACCTCGCCTACAAAACCTATCACATAAAAAAGGACGGGGAGTTGATGTAATTAGTCTATGGGCTATACTGGTATGTCATTGCGATCCGCTGGCTAGCGGAGGGCAACCGTACACCGTGCACAACCGCTGGTATAAGAGAATGAAGCATTCTTAGCACGCGGCGCAGGATCCCTTTCAGAAGATCCTGCAGAGACGGAAAGCGTTCTAATACTGCTTAAGATTTGTAACTTTGGAATATAAGTTTTTAGAATGCCTCCCTTATATACTGTATATAATACTTTAGATAACCCGCCCAGCACATCGTCTTTGACTATGGGCTATATTTTTCTGGTATTGTTTGTCTGTTTTTGTATCGCCATGTATTTTGGAATAGGAAGAAACTTGAAAATGACACTCAGAGGTGGACTTAAGGTAAATCCTTTTCTGGCTGCAATACCTCCAGTTGTAATCTTCTCCTTTTTCTACTTAAATACTGAGAAACTTAAGATCGATGTCTATCAGCATGATAAAACTTTACTAAATAGCAACAGCAGGGAACTTAAGACGGTGGCGGGAACTATTAAAGATTATTATCCCGAGTCGAAGGAGGGACATGGTGAGGAATTTACAGTGCAAGGCATTTTATTTCATTACTCTCATTTCGAAGAAGGGCGATCAGGCTATCATCAGACATTTTTGTACGGTGGAGTTATACGGCAAAACCTATATGTTAAAATAACTTATTATAATGATGGAGACCGTAATGCTATCCTAAAGCTTGAGACAGAATAAGGGGGTTTGCTTGTCACGTCAATCCTTTACTGACTTTTTTTTAAATTGCGACAATTAACAGAATATGGATGTAAACATAAATTGGAATGGTTGTGCGACTATCGCTGACGGTGAACGATATGAAATAGAGGGCGTGAATATCTGGGATTTCAAATGGAGAGCCACAGGCGATAAATTTACTGCAAATGAACCAGTTCGGGGTCTCAACTACAATATAACCATATATGAAATAACAGAACGAGGCAAGTCCATTAGGTTTGGCGCCGCTGAAGTTTCAAACAATGTTTGGATTGTTTACACCGTATTATAATGTAATTAAAAGGGTTACAAATTTAAAGTAATTAAATTATCCTACCTGTCGTACTTTTGATTTGTATCGCTATTTGTTTCTGCAGCAGCATTTTCTTCTTTGAAGGCCCTTTTTGCTTTACGAACATTTATAAAAAAGTAAACTGATACAAAAAGAGCAATGCAAGCATCAGCTAACGTCCCGATGCCTTCACCTTTATTGCTTGAATTTATACTCTCAATTCCCTTGTACATTTCATAAAAGAAATACAAAAGCATAAAAACACTTCCAAAGAGCAGCATCTTTCGATACTTAATAAAAAATACTTCCATGAAAAACTGTTTAATTATATAAACGCAATATACCAAAAAAGCAAGCCATATCGACTTGCTTCTTTCCATGATCCCAATTGGATTTTGTTAGAACTGGTTGGTAAAAAAAGCAATAAAAATTACAGGTTTCCGCCAAAATTCATTCATTGTCCATTACACTTATATTGGTAAATGGCGAAGTTTCCCTGAAAGCCACCGTATCAGCTGCCGTATTTGCAACAAAAACAGCTAATCTGCCATTTGTAAAACTATCATTATGAATTGTTGACGGCTTAATAGCCAGGGCCGACCCGTCTGAAGGGACCCTGAAAGTAGTAAATATAATTTTAGGAATATTATCGGCGGGATTGATAACCTTGTGCCCTAATGTAACTTTAGCCTCACAAAATACCTGGCCGTCTTCGGTTGGCCTGGGTAAAAAAATGTGTGGGAATGGATGATGCTCAACAAACAAGCCGCCCCCACCCGAAGGCGACATTGCGTAATCAGTTATATAATCCGGAAAAGTGGTTTTGTACTCCACACCAAACAGTATTTTGTTGAAACCCATACAAAATTCTTCCTCCGGCATTAGGAGTTTGGCCCCGTAAAAGGCAAGCGTTTGATGATAGTCGGGATGATCTACATCCAGCACGGGTAAAACCACAGCCTTTTCATTTACATATAAAGAACCGGTGCTGCCAAATACGTTAGCCGCGCTGTCCAGGTTCGGTAGAGTTCCACCATCTTTGCTGCTCACCCAGTTGGCGTGAACGGTTATGGCGTTGCTTTTTTTGGGTTCCGGAGCCTGGCTTTCCAAATCCACCAGTTGTTTAATCAATGATCCGTCTACACAATTTTCTTTAACCAGCCGGACACCGGTGCCATCGCCTGGCGTTAAAGCTACTTTGGTGCTTGGGCGAATAGGTCCGTAAATAGCCGTAGTAGTCATTAAAGGGACGCCTGCGGAGCTTTGCCGTAAAACAACTGCATCGTTTAAAAACGCTATATTTTCAAGCAGGTCTTCATGGGTAATTTTAATATCAACCGTTTGCCATTTTGGCTGATCAAGAATTTTTTTTAATTCCTCCTCCGAGGTGTTTTTTGAGGATTCCTGGTACGACGCTCTGAATACGTGACTCATTTTATTTATAGATTATGTGATTTTAGGATTATAGGCCGGATTGTCCGTGATAAGGTTTAATGGTTAAATATAATTTATTTTTCCTAAAAGTGATAGAAAGAAATAGTCTTTATTATTTAGCAATTTCAATCTTGCTATAGCATGAAATCCTATTTTTTCAATTCAACATGCCATAAAAAAAGCAAGCCGTAACTGACTTGCTTCTTTAACGTGATCCCATCTGGATTCGAACCAGAGACCTACAGATTAGAAATCTGTTGCTCTATCCAGCTGAGCTATAGGACCATCTGCAATTTCATAAGTTTCATAACGGAGTTTCGAACCTCCTGCATGCGGTTATTACGATTTCGCGGTGCAAATATGCAAAAAACTGCCTGAAAAATCAAATGGAACATTTTCTTAATTATATACAGTTTTGCACAGTGTGTGTTTCAAAACTTTTTAAACTCCAATTTAATCCATCTTATATATAGCATAACAATATTAATTTGTCATTTACATTAATAATCAAACCATTGCTTACTAATATTTGTTAAATTATATATATAATTGCAAACAATTATAAACCAATTGCCTCATAAAGCAATACATTTATATTTTAAAACAAGTAGCTGATTTAATAAACGTACTTATTATTTGTACTGATTTACGGGGGCAATAACATGTCCGGAAATTGTAAAAAGAACACAACGTTAATTTAAAATGAACATTTTTACTTTTTAAAAAGGTAAAGTGTTTTATTTACAATAAGTAAATCATACTTTTAACCGATTTTTCTAAAATAAACTTATTTATGATCATAATTGCGGACGGTGGCTCTACTAAAACAAACTGGTGTCTGGTTACCGAAGAAGGAAAAAAAGTATACTTTAACACAGAAGGTTACAACCCTTATTTTTCAAGTAAGGAGTACATTATCCAATCATTAAACGAAAGCCTGCCAACAGATCTTGAAAAAGACCTGATAACCGAAGTTAACTATTATGGCGCAGGTTGCTCAACCGATGAGATGCGCAACATTGTTAAAGAAGCCATGCAGGCGGTTTTTACCAAATCAAAGGTTAATATAGGCCATGACCTGCTTGCAGCAGCCCGTGCCCTGTTAGGTAACAATGAAGGCTTTGCCGCCATATTGGGTACCGGAACAAACACCTGCATTTATGATGGTAAAGATGTTATAATGAACATCGACTCCGGCGCTTACATTTTAGGCGACGAAGGCAGCGGATGCTACATCGGCAAAAAGCTATTAACCGATTATTTACGCGGCTACATGCCCGAGCCTGTGCGCAACCTGTTTTGGGAAACCTACAAGCTTACACCCGATGACGTGAACGAGCAGGTTTATACCCAGCCCCGCGCCAATCGTTTCTGCGCAAGCTTCAGCAAGTTTGTTTACGATAACAACGTACATATTGAATACTCAAGAAATTTGGTGCGCACCTCGTTCGAAGATTTCTTCCGCAACCTGGTAACCCATTATCCCGATTATCAAAAATATTCATTTAACTGCATCGGTTCTGTTGGTTACAACTTCCGTAATGTACTGGAAGAACTGGTAATTGAAAACGGAATGGTTGTAGGTAACATTATCCGCTCGCCTATAGATAACCTGGTGAAGTTCCATTTGGAGATGGCGCATCAGTTGTAGCTGGGGAAAGAATCAAGATTCAAGAAGTCAAGAATCAAGACATAAAAAGAAAGCCGAAGAAGAATTAACTTTTTCGGCTTTTTACTTTTATGAATTTTGAGATTTATTGGTTATTCCTTTTAAAAGTCTTCCAATCTTAGCTCTTAACTTCTTGATTCCTGACTCTTGACCTCTTGCCTCTCTCTTCCCCTCACTTATCCAGGTTCAACTCATTATTAAAGATCTTCGCGTATTTACGGCGGTCGAACTTGTAGAGTTTTGCGGCGCGGTATGATACGCCTTTTTGTTTTTCGTCAAGCTCTTTTAAAAATCCATAGCTCAGCATTTTCTTTCTGAAATTCCTTTTATCCAGCTTTTTGTTTAAAACCGCTTCGTAAAGGGATTGCAGCTGCGTAAGCGTAAATTTTTCAGGCAGCAGCTCAAAAGCAATAGGCTGATAGTTTAAGCGGCGGCGAATCTTATTAAAACCCGTTTCAAAGATCTCGGAGTGATCAAATGCCAGCTTAGGCAGCTCACTAACCGGGTGCCAAAAGGCCTTACGGGCGTATTGCGTAATCGGCCTTAAGTCCTTTTGCCCGTTAATGCGGATCAAAGCATAGTAAGCAACCGTTATTACACGTCCTTGAGGGTGTCGGTTAACCTCGCCGAACGTGTGAAACTGCTGCATATGCAGATCGCGCAAGCCGGTAAGCTCGTACAAAATACGTTCGGCAGCATCGTCAATACTTTCATCCTGCTCAACAATGTAGCCGGGTAATGCAAGCCAATCTTTAAAAGGCTCCTGGTTTCTCTCAATTAGTAATATCTTTAGCTCGCCGGCTTCAAAACCGAATATTACGCAATCGATTGAAAATACTGAATTAAATGTAGGCAGTGTAATTTCCAAACCTGATAAATTTTAGGGAATAATTTTTAAAGTTAATTGGTTAAGCGCTAATGTAAAAAAAAAAATTAAATTTAAAGGTGTAAATTTTACACAGTATCTTCGTACCTCCAAATTAATTCTAAAAATGCATAAAATATCAAAACTCGCGGTTTTAACATCGGGTGGTGATGCTCCGGGAATGAACCCTTGTATCCGATCAGTAGTACGAACAGCTATCTATAATAAGTTACAAGTTGTTGGCATACGCCGTGGTTATCAAGGACTTATTGAGGATGATATGTATGACATGGAGGCCCGCTCGGTAAGTAATATATTAAATTTAGGCGGCACCATTTTAAAAACTGCCCGTTGTTTGCCTTTCCGGTCAGACGAGGGGATGGAAACTGCTTATCAGAACCTAAAAAAGCGCGGAATTGACGCTTTGGTGGTTATTGGCGGCGACGGAACGTTTACCGGCGCCCTCCGTTTTTCGAAAAAGTACCCTGATATTGCCGTTATGGGCGTACCCGGAACTATCGATAACGACCTTTACGGATCAACCTATACCCTTGGTTTTGATACGGCCACCAATACGGTAATTGAAGCAATAGACAAAATCCGCGATACGGCAGATGCGCACGACCGTTTATTTTTTGTTGAGGTTATGGGTCGCGATTCAGGCGCTATTGCCCTGCGCGCAGGCATCTCATGCGGTGCAGAAGCTATAATGCTCCCCGAAAAAGCTACAGCAATTGACGACCTGATAGAGAACCTTAAAAACGGCTCGTTAAATAAAAAATCATCAAGCATAGTTATTGTTGCCGAGGGTGATAAAAACGGTGGCGCTTATGACATTGCCAAAAAAGTACAGAAAGAAATAAAGACATACGATGTAAAGGTTACCATACTAGGCCACCTGCAGCGTGGTGGCAGCCCGTCGGCATTTGACAGGATATTGGGAAGCAGGTTGGGATTTGCGGCAGTAAATGCGTTACTTAGCGGCGAATCGCAAATGATGGTTGGCCTTGAAGCTAACCACATAAAAATAACAAGCCTTGAAGAGGCACTTAATCAACATACATTTAAACTGGAAGAAGATCTGATGCTGATGGCTGAAATACTTTCTATATAAAATAAATGACTGCAGTTGTATATAGCGGATCAAATTATGCCGAATGGCGATTGTTCGATAAGGACAGGACCATTGCTTCTTTTAAAACCGGTGGCATAAACCCCTATTTTAACGATGAAAAACAGATCATCCAGCTGTTAAATAAAAACATTAACCTTATTCATCATGCCGAAGAAATAAAACGGATCTATTTCTTTGGCGCGGGCTCTTTCTCTACCGAGCTTAAAAACACGGTGCATAACGCATTTTCGGTATTTTTTAAATTTGGGAAAGTAACCGTTGAGCACGATATTACTGCAGCGGCTATAGCCTGTTGTAAAAACTCGCCCGGGATAATAAGCATAATTGGCAGCGGCTCGAATGCGGCCTGGTACGACGGCAAAAAGGTAAAGCCGAACAATTACGGCCTTGGTTATATTTTGGCCGATGAAGGATCAGGCAATTGGCTGGGCAGGGAATTGGTTAAAGGATATATGAATGAAACGCTTCCTGAAAACATCCGGAAAAAGTTTGTTCAGCGGTATGATCCGGAGCGTAAAACCCTGCTCGAAAAAATTTACAGGCAAAAGCAGCCTGCTGTATACTTAAGCTCATTTACCGAGTTTTATATTGATAACCAGGAAGACAGCTATATTAAAAGCATTATAAAAAATGGCTTTGATAAGTTGATGCATACCTATTTATTACCACTGCATGATGAACATCCCGAAGCTTTTTTGTATTTTGCGGGCTCTGTTGCAGCGGGGTTTCAAAATCTTTTACATGAGGCTGCTGCCGATGCAAATCTTAAAATTGCAACCATAATTAAAGAACCCATAAACAATTTATTAACGTACTATTCAAGTAAAAATTAAAAAAATCATGAAAATAGGAATTAACGGTTTCGGCCGTATTGGCCGCCTGGCATTCAGAGCTGCAATTGAAAGACCCGACATTGAAGTTGTTGGTATTAATGACCTTGTTGAGCCTGATTACATGGCTTACATGTTAAAATACGATTCAACTCACGGTCCGTTCAAAGGCACTATTGCTGTTGAAGGCGGTCATTTGGTGGTAAACGGTAAAACTATCCGTGTAACTGCCGAAAGAGACCCTGCAAACTTAAAATGGAATGAAGTTGGCGCAGAAATTATTATTGAATCAACAGGCTTGTTCCTAACCCTTGAAACAGCCCAAAAACATATTGATGCCGGCGCTAAAAAAGTTGTAATGAGCGCCCCTGCAAAGGATGATACCCCTACTTTTGTAATGGGTGTTAACAATAAATTATTAACAGCTGCGCATACCATCGTATCAAACGCATCATGTACTACCAATTGCCTTGCGCCTATCGCTAAGGTATTGAATGATAGCTTTGGTATTGAAGAAGGCTTAATGAGCACTGTACACGCTGTTACAGCTACTCAAAAAACAGTTGACAGCCCATCGGCTAAAGACTGGAGAGGTGGCCGCGGCGCTTACCAGAACATCATCCCTTCATCAACAGGTGCTGCTAAAGCGGTTACTTTGGTTATCCCTGAGTTGAAAGGCAAGTTAACAGGTATGTCATTCCGGGTTCCGGTTGCCGACGTTTCTGTTGTTGATTTAACCGTTCGTCTGAAAAAAGGCGCTAGCTACGAAGAGATCAAAGCTGCCATGAAAACAGCATCAGAAGGTGAGTTAAAAGGCATTTTAGGCTACACTGAGGATGATGTGGTTTCTGAGGATTTTAAAGGCGATGCACGCACATCAATTTTTGATGCAAAAGCAGGTATTGCTTTGAATGATCACTTTGTTAAAGTAGTATCATGGTATGATAACGAATGGGGTTATTCAAACAAATTGATTGACCTTGTTCAGGAATTAGCTAAAGTTTAATACAAGCTTTAATTTCTTATAATATAAGAGGCCGTATCGGATTGAATTTCGATACGGCTTTTTTTTATGTTTAATTTTTGCAGGCGACATTTCTTTTTTATCGCCTGAAATACTTTTTTTCAAAGCATAAAACTCAGCGCATAATATTAAGCTTTAAATGCTTGCATCTTTAAATAATTGTTCATAACTTGATTCCACCTTAACTTTTCTGGAACAGAATTTTGAATCGGGAATAAAAACAAGCTTTTTATTCAGTGCTTTTTGCAAAATATCACCTATCACCTTATTGATTTATTATGCGCACGTTCATACAGCAACAAAAACAGGCAAATAACGCCGACACCACCTTTGATAAGTCAGCCGCTTTAGGCATTACACAGCGTAACGGCAATTTAGCACCCGGTTTTGGCAATATTGCGGTTCATCCCCCAAAACTACCGACTATACAACCCAAATTGACGGTAAATAGTCCCGGGGATAAATATGAACAGGAAGCTGAAGTGGTATCGGAAAAAATAGTGCAAATGAACCACTATAGCCCTTTACAAAAAAATCATTCCCATACTCCTGTTGTTCAACGTAAATGTGCATCCTGTGAAGAAGAGGAGCAAGGTGGTTTGCAAAGAAAAGAATCCGGCAGTTCGGTTCCGTTTGTATCAGCAAATGTATCTGAAACATTGAAATCTCCTGGCCATTCTATTGATACAGATACGCAGTCGTTTATGGAAAGCAGGTTTGGCTATGATTTTAGTAAGGTGAAAATACATACTGATTCACAAGCTAATCAGTCGGCAATGGATCTTGGGGCCTTTGCTTATACCTACCAAAATGATATAGTGTTTGGACAAGGGCAATACAGGCCCGATACCGGGGGTGGGAAGAAATTACTGGCCCATGAATTAACGCATACGCTGCAGCAAAATAATTTAAATGCTCCGGCTATTCAGCGGCAATCCGTACAACATGGTGGTGCAACCGGCGCTCCCGCAGATTGGAGCACACAAGTTACCAATGCGAACACTCCGGCGCTTAAAGCGGCACTAATCCAATCTGCAGTGGGCTCTTCAGTAACTATTGTTGACAGAACAGCTCAAAGCAGTGCCGACAGTACGCCCGATCCCGCTCATCTGGAGCCTTATACCGCTTCCAATCCAAAGGTAAATTTCGATGAAAACCTGGCATCCAGGGCTGCAAGAAGAGGAGGGCGATTACTTAGTAACGATGCCGGTTATACCTTTTTTCATAATAACACCAGTTATGTTGTACTTGGTTCCTTGGCTATCAATAGCGGAAATTACTACAGCACTATTTATACATTAAATCATGAGTTTGATCATGTAAGGCAGAATATTTCCGGCAGTACATTACAGGGAAATGCTTCAGAAGTAGACGCATGGACGAGTTCATTTATAAGAGAGTTTCACAAAAGCTATAGTATACAGGAAAATACAACAACTGGAAACTGCCTGATTTCTAACTATCAGCAATATGTACCATTATTAGGATATTATGTGGCAGCAGACGTATCAGCCAGTGATAAAACAAGAGCCGTTCAACGGATCTCTGCCTATTTTACTTCGGTAATACAGCCACATCCCGGGCACCTGGCTGTATTCAAATTTTGGCTAAGGCATTCCATTGATCAAACCAACCATGCCCTGGCTAACGACCTGATTGCGGCCTTAAGTTTGCCTATCAGTGCATCTATCGCATCACGGGACTTCTCACGTTTTAGTTGTGCCGGAATACCAGCCGCAACTTACCAATCGCCGTCTACATCCCCACCTGTATTCCCGTCAGCTGCGGCAACCGGCGGCAACCCGGGCACACCGCATCCATAATTAAAACATTTTTTTAACGGACCTAACTTCTCCGGGAGGGGGCAAATTTACTCCCGGCTATCGTTCAGGCTATTAATAACTTATAAAAGCTATTATACTATTAAACTAAAATGCAGACAACAAAATCGCCCCGCAAAAACAGAGCGATTTTATTTTCATTTTTTTTGATGTAGCCGTTTGTAATGGCCGTAATCCTTTAATCAGATACTTTTAAATGTATTTAATTTGGAACACAACAATTAACTGGCTGTTACGCTACTGCAGGAACACAAACATCCCCATAGAACGGTGGGTTTGCTTCATAAACGCACCCACATCCCGGTTTCTTTGAACAGTCACTGGGATTATTAATGTCTCCACATGTAAATTGTTTACATGGGTTAGGATAGTCTCCCCCTAGAACCATTTTCATTTCTGCTCTGTTTAATTTCTTGAACTTTTCCATAATGTTAATTGATTTTTAACTTTACCCTGTAACGTTTAGGTATTTACTACGGCATATATTACTAAAGTGCATGCTTCTTTACCCGCGAGGTATTTTGCTTCGTTTCCTGTCTGTAGACAGGCAGGCCCGAAATGATGGACAGTTTGTATTTTTTACATCTGTAATGTTAATGTCTGCATCGAAATCAGTATAAGCCTGGATGCCTTTTGAGGTACTCATAGATAGATAAGGTGTTAAGTTTTAGTAATTAACAGGCGATTTCGGCAAACCACTCGTGGTTAATTGCAAGCTAATTTAAAAAGTTAAAACGGGATTTAAAAGTAACAAGCTATAATTATGGGCATAATTGGCTATAAAACCTCGTTCCTTATGCTATTTATAATATAGGTATAAACACAAACGTTAAAACAAAACACAACTTTCCTCATTTATACAATATGATATTATTTTCATTTGCAGGTAATATGGATGTTGAAAAATTTGCCGGGATAGTTCCGTCTGCAAAAAAGATAGGGATAGCCAGGCTGCCCGGTTATAATTTCATATTCAACAGAACCGGTGACGACCTGTCGTCAAAAGCAAATATTCTGCTTTCTAATGATCCTAATGATTCTGTTTGGGGTGTGCTTACTAAGCTTGAAGATGTGGAATGGCCAAATTTTTATAACGTTGGATCTTACAGCATTGATTTTAAACTTGAGACGGTAAACTGCATTGATGCAAGTGACAAAATTTATACCGCCAGGGTTTTTGTTGCGGAACCACACGCTGTAAATACACATTTGTTACCTTATGACTGGCATCATAAAAAGGTAATTCACCTGGCTAAAAATGCAGGCCTTCCGGAAGATTATATTCATAAAATATCCATGATGCCTTTTAAGATTGATCCTGATGATGACAGGCGACAGGAAGAGTTGAACAAGATAAAGGTTTGAAACTTGCTGGGTTTGAAACCTCATGTCTTCGCAACCTCATGTCTCCGCAGGGTCTCTCGGAGAGGACCCTGCGCTGGGTTTTCATGAATTTATGACATAGGAGAATGCCGCATACTTAGCATACGGCGCAGGGGCCCTTTCAGGAGAGCCTGCGAAGACTGAGGGAAACATGAGCGCAGAGGCCTATCCGCGTGCTAAGCATGGTGTAGAGGCCTTTGCCCGCATGCTTCGAGTGCTTCAGCATGACACCCATTTTTTATCATTCCATATTTCAGATGACGTATCTTTCGAACATAAAAAGCTGCCGAAATAAGTTTTTTTGCTAATTTTCGCTCTTTATGAACCGCATCGACAGATTATTTGGCATCCTCACTACCCTGCAATCAAAAAAGCATGTTACGGCTGCATACCTGGCAGACAGGTATGAGATGAGCGTACGCACGGTATACAGGGATATTAAAGCTTTGGAGGAACTGGGCATCCCTGTCAGCTTTGAGCAGCCGAAGGGGTATTTTATTGTGCAGGGGTATTTTTTGCCGCCGCTGTCCTTTACTACCGATGAGGCAAACTCTCTTATATTAATGGCATCACTTGCGGAAAAGTTTGCCGACAGGTCTATTGCCAAATACAGCAACAGCGCGCTTGCAAAAATTAAAGCCGTTTTAAAATCATCAGATAAAGACAAAACCAATCGTTTTAGCGATCACATCAACATCTACAATCCGGAACCTTCAAAAACAGAGAATGACTACCTGATAGATATCCAGGCATCTATTACACAGCAAATTATTATTGCCATTGATTATACGGATAATGCAAACGTTAAAACTACCCGGGAAATTGAGCCGACCGGGCTGGTGTTTTACAATATGGAATGGCATTTGATTGCCTGGTGCTGGAAAAGAAACGACTATCGGGATTTCATCGTAAAAAGGATCAGCAATATAACCTGTACCAAGCAGCCTTTCCGGAAAAAGGACCATATTAAGGCGGTGGATTTTCTGACCTGGTATAAATAAAATTAATTTTCTTAAAACAGGCTGCCATAGGGTTGTCAGTGTGCATGGTTTTCTTTGTAAAAAGAAACTGATATGAACCCCCGACTAATCCTACGAACTATGATCTTTGATTTTGCATTCCAATTAGCTGCAGTAATGTTACCCGCCAATGCCCAGGTAAAACCTAAGGCGCCAAATAATGAAGTGGTAAACGCTTCTATTACTGAAAGCGGCGTGTTAAAGGTGATCCCCTCAAAAACATCATCCGCAAATGATTTTGACTTTTTAGCTGGTAACTGGAACATCGCCAATAAAAAACTAATAGGTAGGCTGCAAAACAGCAATGATTGGGAAAACTTTAATGCCAGGCAGGATGTAAAACTAATTCTGAACGGTATTGGCAACACCGACAGGTATTATGCCAACCTAAACGGGAAGGACTTTGAAGGAATGACCCTGCGGCTTTTTGATCCAAAAACAAAGCTTTGGAGTATTTATTGGGCCGATAGCAATTTGGGCAAACTGGATGTACCGGTGGTAGGCTCATTTGAAAATAATATAGGGAGATTTTATACAAAAGATACCTACAAAGGTAAAAAGGTAATTGCTATGTTTAAGTGGGATAAAACCAATCCGGATAAGCCAGTATGGAGCCAGGCACTATCTGCCGATAACGGAAAAACCTGGGAATGGAACTGGTATATGAACTTTGAAAAAGCAAGCAGCGAAGCTAAAGATCCTGAGCTTAGCGAAAACCAAAACATAAAAGTATTGGAGCTGCGTAATTACATTCTGAAGTTCGGCAAAAGAGATGATTTTATAAACTATTTTGAAAAGCATTTTATCACTTCGCAGAATATTTTAGGCGGGTATGTTTTAGGGCAATTCAGGATAAAGGATGTGGATGACAGGTTCCTGTGGTTCAGGGGCTTTAATGATATGAGTTCACGAAGTGTTTACCTGCCCGAGTTTTACCGCAAAAGCCTGGTATGGCAAAAGTTTAAAGCGGGCGCCAATGCACTTATTGACGATAACGATGATGTGCATTTACTAAAGCCTTTAAATGATACCGGCATTAACACCAACAGCTTTGCAAAGCATAAAGGAATAGCTGTGATAGATTATTATACAGCCAATGCAGGGCAGCTTGATCATTTGATCAGCTCATATCAAAGTAAATATGCTCCTTACCTGCAATCTATCGGTGTTAATAATTCAACCTTGTGGATCAGTGAACTAACTCCGAATGATTATCCTTCGCTGCCTGTTATCCAGGATAAAAACCTGCTGGTGGTTATTACATTTTATAAAGATGAGGTTGAATATCAATCAAAATTAAAGCTTATGGAAAGTAATATTGAACTGCAGAACAGGATCAAAAAGCTTATAAAGGGTAAAAACACGCTGATAAACTATCCCACAGGAAAATCATTTGGTGAGGTATTATAGGTGTTTGAGGAAACAAAAAGGGTGTCAGCCTGAGGCACTCGAAGCATGACACCCGTTTTTGTCATTCCTTCCTGTCTCAGCAGATTCCGAAAGGAACCCTGCACTGCGTGCTAAGAATGCGGCATTCTCTCATGCTATAAATTTTTGTAAACCCGATGCACGGTCCTCTCTGAGAGACTGCGGGAACAAAAAACTTTTACCTTGTTTCAATCGCGCCAGATAGGAAGACAAAAATTAAACCGCCCAAACAACCTCATTGTAGCCCGAATGCCGAATTACAAAATGGTAAATCCTAATTCCAAGATTGTAATCACAAAATGACTATTTTTGTGACTAGGTATCGGCCTGTCATATGAAAAAAATTTTACCTTTTATTTTTAGCCTGATTATTGCAACGGCAGCTTGTACCAAGAGCGACAATAAACCGGGTCCAGCTACCTCTACTGGAATTTCCAGCAATCCTGGTATTTATATTGCAGGGTTCGATGGCAGTCCCGGGTCGCACGATACAGCAATTTATTGGAAGAATAACGTTACTACACATTTAAGTGATGGTACAGCACTTGCATCAGCCAGATGCGTTGTTGTTTCTGGTACTGATGTGTATGTGTCGGGAGGTTTGTATAATGCTGGCATTGGAACAAAAGAACTTGCAGCGTATTGGAAGAACGGAGTTATAAACTATCTGACCGATGGTACGATGGATGCTTATTGTTTCTCCATTTTTGTGATAGGAAATGATGTATATGCAGCTGGTTCAATAAGCAGTAATGTACCTGCCACGTTCGGGGAAAATGGCTTTGCTACCTATTGGAAGAATGGTGTTGCCTATAAAATGACCGACGGAACAACTTTTTCTACTGTGTTTTCAATCTACGTGTCCGGAAGTGATGTATATGTAGCCGGTATAATCGGCACACAGGCTGTATATTGGAAAAATGGCATAGTGAACTATTTACCTGACTATTCCGAAGGTTCAACGGCAAATTCAATCGTTGTTTCTGGCAGTGATGTTTATATTGCGGGTACTGTATCTTCAACTCAGCTTGGATCGCAGGCAGTTTATTGGAAAAATGGGGTATTAACGAGACTGCAAATTCAAAATACGTTAACAACTTCTCAAAGCAACTGCATATTTGTATCCGGCTCCGATGTCTATGTGGCAGGCGATAGCGGTAACCAAAACAGTACTGAATATTTTGCAACGATCTGGAAAAACGGTGTGCCTACCACTTTAACGCCTACAGTTAACTATACCATAGCCAAGGCTGTTTTTGTCCTCGGAAACGATGTTTATGTAGCAGGTAACAAAGACACTGGGGATGCTAACGGTGATCGGATAGCTATGTATTGGAAGAATGGAGTGCCTACCTATTTAACAAATGGAAAGTCTTTCGCAGACGTATGGTCGCTCTACGTGAAGTAACTTATCAGCCAACTTTTAGCTTTATCCTTTCAGCTTTTCTCATCAGGCGTGAGTCTCCCGCGTTTCCGTCTTCGCAGATTCTCCTGAAAGGAACCCTGCACTGCGTGCTAAGAATGCGGCATTCTCTTATACCATAAATTTCTGTAAACTCAGCGCAAGGTACTCTCTGAGAGACCCCCAATGCTATTAAGTTAAGAAAATGTTGGCTATACTAACCACATAACTTCTTCCAAATGCCCCACCTAAATCCTCCCTGGTAGGGAGGACTTTAAAAAAAAGAAGCGTGGGCGAAGCAAAAGTCTCCCCTACCGGGGGAGATTTAGAGGGGGCTACCAGGCTTTTGGGGAGAATCTTGTTTGTGTTTCCCTTAACTTAATAGCATTGGAGAGATTCAGAGGGAACAAAAAAAGTGACTTACATTTCATTCCACTCCCCCAATGTAATCACATCTGCCTGGCGCATGAAAACTTTTGTAGTGAGCACGCGGTGTATTTCCTCGTCCCTATCTTCACAACAATCTGCTAATACGGTAATGCGATAATCTTTATCGGCCGCCTCCCGCAGTGTTGATAATACCACGCCACTGGTAGCAAAGCCGGTTAATACAATATGCTTAATCTCCTGTGCCCTTAAAATAACTTCAAGATCACTCCCGGTAAAGGCGCTGATGCGGCGTTTAACAACAGTAACCTCATTAGCTGCAGGCGCCAGGTCGGGATGCACTTTAATCATTTCATCAGGGGTTACAGCCGAATATCTTTCTTTACCGCCGCCAAAAATTTTATTGTTCTGGCTTATCTCAGGTGCGCCTGCTCTAAAGCCTACCACAACGTATATAACAGGTATGTTTTTGTTGCGTGCATTAGCTATGGCGTTAGCTACATTGCTTAAAAGTGTTTTTGTATCAGTAAGACCGGCAAGTACAGTTAACTGCATGTCCATTACCAAAAGGGCTGTGTTTTGTTGCATTTTATCGGATTTAATTAATCAATTCAGGGCAAAACTAACTGATTACCGAAGGTTCGTTATGAGACAAAAGTCTCAAAATTATTTTTTCGCCCTGATCCTGGTGAGCGTTCTGCGGTTCATGCCAAGGTAGGAGGCAAGGTTTGAGAGTGAAACGCGTTGTAACAGATGAGGGCTGTTTTTCTCGATATACTGGTAACGCTCTGCGGGGGTGTACATCCTGAACAGGTTACTATGTGCGCTTAAATCGACCAATATGCGGCTTAGTAATCGCCTGCCAAAAATCATTATTTTAGGATCAGCATGGCAAAGTTCTACCAATGTTTCCCTGTTTAAGACCCAGATTTCGCTTTTTTCGCCTGCTTCTATGGTGAATTCCGATGGAATGCCGGCCTTGCCGTTTATATGGTCTGAAGTTATAGAACCTTCAAGGTGGAAGTGCATATTAATTTTAACGCCTTCCTTGTTATAGCAGGTGCGCAGGTGACCGCTTTCCACAAAATAAAAAGCAGTACAGATTTCGCCTTCTTTTAGCACTATATCACCTTTTTGAAGGACCTTATGCTCAAAATGGCTTACTAACAGGGACACACTTTCCGCTGAATCAGGAATCAATGGACTGAGATATTCGAGCAATTTTACATTAGCCATTTTCAAAGATACAAAACATCAAAGATCCCTGCTGTTTAGTTCTCAGGAAGGGAAATTGCTTTTTTTCTTACCTTGCATCGAAACAGTAGCACAGACAATTATTAATAACAACTTAACCATTAATAATGATGCAAAAAACCGAATGGTTCAACAGAAAGTTCCCTGTAATAGATGACAATGGGATTTTGCCTTCAATTATTGAACGTTTAAGCGGAAGCCCCGCACGGATTGAAGAGATAACCCGCAATCTGCAACCGGCATTGCTTACGCTGAAGCTGAAGGATAAATGGACAATTAAAGAAGAAATAGGACACCTTTCAGACCTTGAACCCCTTTGGCTGGGCAGGCTTCACGACCTGGTAAATAAGGAAGTTGAGCTAAGGGTTACCGATCTTACCAATCAAAAAACACATACTGCAAATCATGATGCGACAGACCTGGAATTGCTATTACAACGTTTCAGGGAACAAAGGCAACTATTTGTAAACAAGCTTTTGAGCTTGAATGATGAACAATTATTACATTCCTCATTACACCCGCGCCTTAGAACCCCGATGCGGATCATCGACCTGGCATACTTTGTTGCAGAGCATGATGATCATCATTTGGCGAGTGTGAGGGAGATATTAACAGCAGATTTGTAATCTGTAGGCCTTGGGTTCGAATCCAGATGGGATCACGACCTGCTTTTAATGAGATTAGAGGCGATTAAACAAGCCGGATTTTTCCATTCATTTTTTTTGAGCCTGTCAATTATTTAAGATAATTGACAGGCATACTCATACACTCATTTGTTTTTAAGAACTATTTTAGAGCTGCCATCTTTATAAAGTATTTTTAAAGTAGTTATTTTCCCCTGATCTGAAATGAATTTAAGCCGGATATCATCCGTGTCAACAAAACGGAAAAGATCTTGCCCGAGAGGAGCAAGGGCATATTTTTGATCTCCTTCGCGGTGAAAGAAAAGCTTACCGTCGGCTATAAACAATTGACGATTGCCATAAGTACCAACGAAATTTTTCAGAACGGATGTATTAACAAGAACGGGAATTTGCTGTGCCTGCACATCCTCCATTAGCCATTGGTATTCCGGGCTTTTCTCAGGATGAGTTTTGGACAGATCCTGTAATGCGCTCACGAGTGCAGTGTTATATGCCTTACTAGCCTCTACTTTAATGTCTGGTTCAATGCCGGTTCCTTCCCAATCAGGGGTAGGCCTGGAGAAGGGCATGTTTATATAAAAACGGTCAGAAATTGCTTTACGCTCAATCCCATGAGCGGCGCCACCGGTAGTTTCGCCAATCAGGGTCGCTCTTTTATGGATCTTCAAGAGCTGTGAAAAACCTTCCGCCGCTGAATAAGTGAAGTGGTCGATGAGGAGGTAAACCGGGATCCTGGGCATCTTGGCGCCAGGTACGTAGGCAAGGCTAAAATCCTGATCATCATCAAATAAATAACTGGCAATCAGTGAAACGCTGGTGCTAAAGCCCCCGGAGTTACCCCTGATATCAATGATCAGCGCATCCGAATTACTTAACGCATTCATGGCTGCAACTGCAGTGAGGCCCGCCACTAATGGATCCGCGAAGTTGGTTAGTTTCAGGTACCCGATATTACCATCCAGGTTACTGATCTCTTTAAATCCATAATTGACAGCACGGTACTTTTCCGCCCTTTTGCTTCGCAGCGCAAGGCTGTCGGCATGGCTTACAGATGCCTTTGAATCGCTCACCCATGCCGGGTCATAGAATATTCTGAAGTGCCGGTCTTTACTGAATTGTACAAGGTCGGCAGTAAGCGAATCGGCCAACGCATTTGGGTCGCTCACCCCGGTGTAGCCGCCGGAACTTGCTTTATTAGCAATATAGATTGCTAAGCGGCTCCCGGTTTCCGGGAAAACATACAACGCCTTAATCAAGTGGCAGGTGGAATCAATGACCTGCTTTTTTTCGGTTGAGGTTAGCGGCGCAATGGTAGTTTGTGCAAACAAAGTTTGGTTTATTAGTAAAAAACCAGCGGACAAAAGTAACAGGATGTAAAATTTCATAGCCGCAAGATAGCAGCTGGTTAAAATATAAAATTGTACAATTGTAAGCCCGGGCAAAAGGCTGGCCTGGCTCATGATGAAGATGCGGCAGTATGCTTATCAGAAAAAATCCAGTTGATATCTCCCCTCGGAAAAGAGGCGATCTTTTTGTAAAAGTCTTTAGGGGTAAGGCCGGTAAATGACCTGAAATCCCTGATCATATGCGACTGGTCAAAATAAGCGGCCTGGCCGGAAACATTGGTAAGTGAGGTTGATTGGCCAGAAAGACGGTAAGTTGCCAGGGCATGCCTGAACCTAAGCACTTTTTCAAACCGGGCAGGGCTTGTTCCAACGTATCGTTTAAATGAGGTATGCAGGGTATCCCTGGAAACCTTGAAACGCAAGGCAAGATTACTAAAGTTCAGCCTTTGACCTTCGTTTTCAAGGATCTCGTTCATTAATGAATGTAAAAAGGGGTGATTGAAATTCCTCAATTTCGAGAGCCAGTAATTTTCAATGGAATGCACCTTTTTATTATTATCAGAAAGACTATACAATGTGTTGATGTGAGCTGTGAAGTCGGCAAAGTAATTGAAATCGGCGAACACGTTTTCCTGGCTAAGATCACCTGGTTTAATGTCCACGAAATGGTTTATTCCAAGCGGTTTGAAACAAATGTTCCATTCCTGGATTGGCCCTTCGTATGACCATGAATGCGGTTCGCCAAAGTTAGATATCAGCAAACCCGATGGGTCACAACCTGCCTGGTGCGTTAACGAGACCTGGAAATCAGTTGCGCGGCAAACAGCTGATTGGTTAATGGTTATGAAATGATTGACACCCGGAAATGCCAGGTAGTGCTCCGGCGGTTCTTTTTCATGACGCTCAAGTAAATAGATCTCTGCTATAAACGGCTTTAAAAGCGGATGTGCCGGGGCGTAATGTGTAATGTTCATTAATACTTATTATCATTTATTAGTATCCATCAACTTCACCAGCTTACCATTAAAATCCTTAACTCCAGCCCCCAAGCCAGTAAAAAAATCCTCATCCACCTTATTAATGATCTCCACCGCCTGCCTCGATATAGCAACACCACTCTCAGTTAAAGTAACTGACTTTGCCCTGGTATCAGTATGATGCTCCCGCCTTTCAACCAGTCCTTTTCTTAATAAGGTTTTAATTATGGTTGAGGTGGTCATCGGGTCGATCTTGCTGTGGTGCGACAGATCGATCTGGGTTATACTTTCCTTTGTTTTTGAGAGCCACAGCAAACTGGCAAGCAAAACAAATTGCGGATGCGTTAGATCAATTTCGTCCAGGGCTTTTTTAATGGCCCGGTGCCACAAGGTGGTTACCTGCCAAAGCAAAAACCCCGGACTTTCTTCGGCTTTCTTCACGTTGAACGCTTCATCTGCTTGTTTCATACACTACAATTTACTGGCTGCTTCAATTTGTTTTTTAACATCCCCGGGTAAGGCCTTTACAATGTCGCTTGCAACCAGTTTTACCCATACAAACGCCAGCAATCCTTTTACCGAAATGGTATTGGTGATTTTCAGGCCTTCCGGAGTTTCTTCAAAAGTATGGTTATCATACATTTTAGCCAAAGGAAACGGCGTTACGTCAAGAAAACTTTTATTGGTAACGGTTTCCAGCAGCTCCACTTTTAATTTCGGACCGCCCTTTGGTTTTAAAATAAAGAAATTTCCTTTTTCAAATTTCCCTTTTAATTCGGTAAACTCAATCCCTTCATCCCATGAAGGCCAGTTGTTTACATCAGCAAATAGCTTCCACATTTGCTCTTTTGTTACATCCTTGGTTGTAACTGAATACGATTTTGTCCACATAGTTTTAAATTTGATATGGACAAATATAATAACTATTTATATAATATGTATACTTATAATAAAATTATTTTTTTTATTTTAATTTATAGCTGGTATTAAGTCAAAAGTTCTAAGCCGGAAGTTGAATTTTGTATTTTTCTGACTTAGAACTCAAGACTTTAGACTCCATACTAAATTTCAATCTGCATACGCCAGGGCACTGGGCACCCGCTTCTTTTTCCGTTTTTTACCCCACCAGATCATAAAACCCGTAACCGGGAGCGATGCTGCGGTTAAGCCCGACAGGAAATAAATGATCTTGCTGCCAATGCCCAGCGCCCTGATCCTGCCTGTATGGAAATCATAATTGCTTTTGGCAATGTTGTCATAGGCTGTATAATCTTTGTACAGCTCGGCTTTTAAAACCCTGCCCGTATATTGATTAAAGTAAAGGGTACTTTGTTTCCGTACAATGGCATATGGGTAGCGCATCAGGATACGGATGGGGGCAACGCTGTCTGTTGCCGGCGATAAAAAGGTTTCCGTTGCCCCGCCGTTAGTGGCGCTCATGTATTGATAAGCCTCGTCAAGGCTGTAATGCCTGCCCTTTACCGGTTTTGATTTTAACTTTTTTTCCTTTTTAGGGACAGGCTGCCCGGTTAAAAATGCAAGTGTGCTTTTGGCGGAATCATACACAAAGAAAATTCCGGTAACAGAAATAATTAGCAGAACGAGCAAGGCATAAAAGCCCAATACGCTATGCAGCTCCCAGTTAACCAGTTTCCAGTTTTTGCTTTTAAAGTTGATGGTGACCGCCCGTTTAAAGAACCGTTTTTGTTTGGGCCACCACAAGATGAGCCCGCTGATGCACATAATTAAAAAGATAAGCACATTGCATTTGATGATTGCCGAACCCACATCACCCAATAAAAGGTGGGTATGGATCTTTTGAACAACCGTAAAAAAATCACGATCGAGGTTTTTAACACCTATTATTTTTGAAGTATAAGGATCAACGCTGATGGCATGCTCCTTTTTGCTGTAAAATATAATGGCCGCATCCTTACTTTCCTTAAAGCGGATACTGGTTGTTTTTTCTTTTGGGAAATGCGCTTTAACCGTATCTGCCATTTGGCTAAAGGATACTCTTGCGTTTCCAGGGTGTTCCACATGATAAAAATCATGCTGAAACAGCTCTGTGCCTTCTTCCTCAAAAACATAGAGCGAACCGGTAACCGCCACAATAAAAACAATGAGCCCGCTGGCCAGGCCAAGGATAAGATGCAGCTGGCGGATTAAATACTTAAAGGTGATCTTTTTAGTGGTCATCTAATGGGTGTGCTTAAAATTTTAAATTGATACTGGCTGTCAAGCGGGCAGGGTTCTGCGGGGCAAGGCGAAACGACCAGTATTGCTGATTGGTAAGATTATCCAGTTTTAAACCGAACCGGTACCGGGGCTGATCATAAAATGCGGTAGCATCAATAATGGTGTATGACGGGATCCTGAAAACAAATGTGGTGGTATTGGTTTGATAAGAAGCGCTGCCGTAATTGCCACCCAAACCAAAACCGAGTCCCTCGGCTTTGCCGTTCATTAGCTTATAGCTTAGCCATAAATTGGCCAGCCTGTCGGGTCCTGAAGCTGCCGGGCGCAAACCCTGAACGGAGGCGTTTGCTTTGGTGAAAACACTGTAGTTGTACGCATAGCCGGCAATAACATTAAAGCCTGGAAAAGGATTGGCAATTACCTCAGCCTCAAAACCCTTGCTTAACTGCGTGCCGTCCTGCATAGAAAACCCGGCATGGTCAGGGTCATCCCTGGTTACATTGCTAACGGAGATATGGTAATAGCTCAAAGTAGAACTGATCTTATGCTGCCAAGCATCCAGCTTTATACCTGTTTCCCACTGGTTGGCTTGCTGGGGTTTAAAGGTATTGCCGTTAAAATCGGTGCCTGTAGCATTACTAAAGCCGTTCATGTAATTTCCAAACAGCGATACCTGGTCTTTAATAAGCTGGTAAACTAACCCGAGTTTTGGCGAAAGCGCGGTTTGTGCATACTTACCAACGGTAGAGTCTGCATTGGGGTAGTAGGTGCCTTTGTTATTAAACCTGTCTGCGCGTATGCTCAGCATAACGCTTAATTTATCCGTTAGGTTAAGCACGTCCGATGCATATGCACCATAGGTAGTCTGGTTGGTTTGATAATAAATATAAGGACTGGTTGCAGCTAACGCGTTTACTTTGTCTGCATTGTAGTTATTATAAGCGGCGCCCGGATGCTTAAAGTTAATGGTCGGCATGGTAACGGTGGTATAGTCCCGGTTACTTTTCTGGCTGTAAACATCAACACCAACAACCAGCCTGTTGCGCAAACCGCCAATTTTAAAGTCGCCGGTAAAATTTTGCTGAACATTTAAACCATAATAAGGGAAATCTTCTTTTTGCACGCTTTGCTTTAATGTGGAATCGCTCACCCCGGTTAACTGGGTCACAAAGCCTTTAGTAGTTGAAAAAGTACGGGCAAATGATGTTTGTGATTTCCAGGTGCTTGATATTTTATAATTAACCTGCCCGAACACATCAAATTGTTGGCTGGTATAATCAAGGGTATTGTTGATAAACGAGAGATTATAGTTTATGCCCAGGTCCTTAATGTTGTGAACCTTGCTTTTAGCATTGGCATAAGGCGCCAAACGGTATGCCGAGGTGGCGTTGTAGTTACTGATCTCCGCATCCAGCTGGATTGATAATTTGTCGTTAACCTGGTAGCTAAAGCTCGGAGCGAGGAAAATACTGCGGGTGAAGCCCTGGTCCTGGAAACTGTGTTCGCTATGCACCGCTGTATTTATGCGGAACAAAGCAGACTTATCGGCGTTTAAAGGCGTATTGATATCGGCAGTTAGCCTGTTCAGGTCAAACCCTCCGGCTGCATAGCCTACTTCTCCTTTAAAGGTATCAAAAGGCTTTTTGGTTACCCGGTTAAAAAGGCCGCCAAATGAGATCATCCCGCTGTTAAAAAGGGTACCCGACGGACCTTTTATCGCTTCTATTTTTTCAATATTGGCAGGGTCAACACTGTTATAATCAAAACCCGATATGCCGTTCCTGACCAGGTTTTCGGTGGGAAAACCCCTCGATAATAAGGAACTGCGGCCATTATTATATACTAAGGGAACACCGGCACCCGGGATGCTTTTATAGGCATCATTAAAATTAGTAACCACTTGTTCCTTCATCAGTGCGCTGGTGACTACACTGTACACCTGCGGGTTTTCCAGGTTTTTCAAGGGCAGTTTTGAAATATCATCAGTCTCTTTTTTTAGGAACTTGTTGGCCTTATAGTCTTTAACATACACCCCCTGTAATTGCTGTTCGTTTTCAGTCAAAATAAAATCAGCCACAGTGATGTGGCCTGATTTTACGGTTATTTGCCTGGTTTGCGTATTCAGGGAAACAAAGCTGGCAAAAATTGTATAATTACCCGGCTTAACATTGTGAATAGTATAATGCCCGTTTTGACCAACGCCGGTGGCCTGGCCGGTTTCTTTGATCGTTACTGTTACAAATTCAGCAGGCTGCCCATCTGATGTTTTAACGGTTCCTTTAACGGAGCCATTAATATTTTGAGCAGATAACGGGGTAGATATGGAGAGGAGGAGTGAAAAGGATAAAATATAGTTTAAGCGCGCAGCAAAAAAATAAGTTAAAGTAAAATGCATAGTTTTGTTCAAATAGTAATGGTTAAACAGATCGTTGTTATTGCCCGGTGTGAAGTTTGCCGACCGATCACCGGGTTTTTTATGCGGCAAAGTTATTCTTATTTAGATTAATTACAAATAATAATCAATCGTAATACCATACTATATTGCTTGCTTTTTATTTTGAGGATGCAGGGCTGCAGACTTCGCACTGAAGGCATTATTGGCAATTACCTCCAAAATCCCCCAACTTTTTGCTAAAATCCCCCAATGAATGAAAATTTTAAAACCCTACCTTTGCCGCTTCATAGCACACGTCCGTGTGCATTGTGATAAGGTTTAGGTTAAAACCCCCGAACAGCGAGTGTAAGGGGGTTTTTATTTTTTAGTAAATACGAAATAACCTAATCCTGGCTTTTAGAGAACAACAGGTTTAATGACACCTTAATACTGTCGGAAATTAAATCGTTTTTAATAAGGGGGAAAAGCCATCCCGATTTATAATAAATTCCCCAATCAGTACGGTTAATAGAAAATTCAGCGTTCGCTTTAATTTTGCCTTTGGTTTGAATAATAACGGCAGCAAAATTAACAGGCTTGCTGATTCCTTTAAGCGTCAGGTCACCCGTTACATTAAATTGAGATAATTTATTGCCGGGAACAACTTTTTTGATTGACATAGTAGCATTTGGGAATTTTGCTACAGAAAAGAAATCAGTGCTTTTAAGGTGCTCATCAAGACCTTTCCTGCCTTTCCAGAGGCCCTGGTCTGTGCTGGTTATGCTCGTCATGTCAATATTAAACGTACCTGTTTGTGTTTTATCTTCTTTGGATAAAACCAGGCTGCCGGAAGTAAATTGTATAGTTCCGTTGTGGCCTTGTCCCAAAACATTTGTCCCCTTCCATATCAACTGGCTTTCTTTGGTCATTAATTTAAAAATTAAAGGTGCTGGTTCAGGGTCGGCCGGTTGAATTGTTTTTAACAGCAAAAGGGCTAATACTGAAAAAAGTAAGCTGGTTTTTATCATGATGATTACGGTTAATGAAGTGGTTTTTGTGTTTGAACAAACGTAACCAGCCATCCTGCTTTATGGCGCAAATGAGATGTAAAATGAGCGTAACAGAATGTAAATTTTTTGTAAATGCATGCTAACTATCCTCAAATTATATCAAATAGCTTATTTTTATGCATGAAACTGAAGATCCTTTTTTGTACCCCTGTCGTTTTGCTGCTGTTTATTCCCTGGCTAATTATAGGAAAGCGCCAAAACCAGGTTGATTATGCTGAAGCAGCAAAGCAGATCACCTTGCGACAGCTGGGGCACCAACTCCTTTTATTCGCGGGCGATTCAACTTCAAGGGTGTTACCAATAAAGCAGCTTTCGGCAAATGAATACCAGGTGCAATTTGAAAACCGGTTTACTTTTGAGCCTGATTCGCTTGTTAAGATAATTAACAACAGCATGCGTGCCGGTAAAATTCCGTTAAACTATATTGTTAATGTAGTAGAATGCGCTCATAACGAAGTTGTTTACGGATTTTCCATGTCGCAGGAGCAGAAAACTAATATTGTTCCGTGCCGCCGCAGGGCGCAGCCTGAAGGATGTTATTATATAAATGTGCTTTTTCCCGAAGCTAGTTTGTTGGGCGCTAATAATGCGGCAGCCTATACCGGCGGATTCCTGGTGATTACCCTCCTGGGGTTTTCAGGTTTCCTGTTTGCGAGGAAAAAAACTGCCGCTCAGCCGGAGGAAAAAAAGGATCAGGATGAGCCGGTAAACATTGGCAACTACCAGTTTTATTACGACCGCCAGCTGCTGATCAATCAGCAACTGCATACGGAACTTACTATTAAGGAATCGAAATTGCTGAGCCTGTTTGCAGAAGCCCCCAATCAGTTACTGGGAAGAAAACAGTTATTAAAAATTTGGGATGATGAAGGCGTTATTGTTGGGCGAAGCCTGGATATGTTTATTTCAAAGCTCAGGAAAAAATTACAACATGATCCCTCGGTTCGTCTTGTAAATATTCATGGAAAGGGGTATAGACTGGAAATTTCGCAGAAATAGGAAATCAATAATGACTCATCGGGTCTGTGTCATTAAGTTAAGAGATAACACAAACGTGATTCTCCCCAAGAGCTTGGTTGCCCCCTCTAAATCTCCCCCGGTAGGAGAGACTTTAGCTTCGCCCGCGTTTATTTTTTTCAAGTCCTCCCTACCGGGGAGGATTATTCACGGTTGTTTATTTTTTATGGGCGTTCATGAGGGCTATGCCGTTTAGGTGGGGCTATTGGATGAAGTTATGTGATTAGTATAGCCAACATTCTCTTAACTTAATGACATTGCCCATCGGGTCTATCCCTTTGTAAAAAAACCATAATAACAAAATATATTGCCTCGTTAGAGGCTACCCTTGCCCAGCAAGACATCTAATAGGTTAAGCTAAGGTTATTTTATACCCATATACTTTTAGCATCCACTAAACATTTCCTTAACACAGGCGTTAAGTATGCGGTAAAATCTGTAAGTTTAAATAATAAAGCAGATTGCAATCTTATCATGCCCGACAAAAAACCATCACCTCCAAAAACACATAAAGAGCTAACCTATACCGAAAAGGTTTGGCATACGGTAGGTATTGTTGCTATAGTAGCCATACTTATACTAATAGCCCGGGTTGCTTTTGGCGTGCTGCTGATGGCGCTGGCAGGCTGCCTTATTTCGGTTTATTTTCATGGCCTTGGCGATGTTATTCAGCGTAAAACAAAATGGAGCCGCCGGGTCAGCATGATAGTTTCTATCGCAGGTTCGTTTATTATCTTAGGATTTTTGCTTTGGTTTATGGGCAGCAAGATCCAAACCCAGATCTCGGACCTGAGCGATACATTACCCCGCACCATCAAAAATGCAAAATTAAAACTCGACGAAACACCTCTGGGGCGTAAGGTGCTCCAGGCAACATCAGGTGGTAGCTCCGATAAACTTTTTGCAACAGCCAGCCAGTTTTTTAGCACCAGTTTTGGCGTTTTGGGCAATATGTATATCATCTTGTTTTTAGGGATCTTTTTTACGGCCAGCCCCTCGCTTTATAAAGATGGATTGATATTGCTGATCCCACCGGATTATAAGGATTTAACCCGGAACATAATAAATCGTACCAGCCTTACACTAAAAGGATGGCTAAAAGGGACAATGATCTCAATGGTTATGCTTATTATTTTAATCCCGGTTGGCTTAAGCATAATGGGCATCCCGCTTGCTTTGGTGCTCGGGTTGCTGGCGGCCATCCTGGTAATTGTGCCAAACTTTGGCTCGTTTATCGCCATGATCCCCGGCGTATTGCTGGCCCTTACCATAAGTACCGATACCGCTATTATAGTGGCCCTTATTTATATTGGGGTACAAACATTGGTGCAAAATATAATAGCGCCAATTATCCAGAAAAAAATGATCAACATGCCACCGGCTTTAACCATTATAGGGCAGTTGGTTATGGGGGTGCTGGGTGGCGCAATGGGTATAATAATGGCAGTGCCTGCGCTGGCAATAGTAATGATCCTGGTTGACGAGATCTATGTAAAAAATATCAACCCCGAATAAAAGAATTACAGTAATTACATCCGCATTCTTAATGATACCGACCGGCCAAGCGCCTGTATAAGCTCCGGATCTAAAGATTTTTCCTCATCTTTTTGAATCCAAACCCTTTTGTCATTCTTTATCAGTGCTACCTTTTCTCCATTTACAAGTAACTGTAATTCAGTAGTATACTGATTAATTATCTTACTGTCTATAATCTGGTAGATGTAATCCTGGTCATTAAAAGTTATTCGCAGTGGCAATCCCATGTTCTAATCCTCGGGATAAAGATAGCTTTTAATGACAATTAAACTACAGTTGGGTTGTGTTTAATAATTTAAAAAACGATAGATCCGCCTAAAACAAATTCTTTCAATTAACCTTTATTAATTATCAATTAAATTGAAAGGTATGAAAAGGATAATTCCAGCCTTCATTATATTACTGTTTGTTTCGGCATGTACCGTTGATTTTAAAGGTAACCAGCAGATCAGCGAAATCATAAAAAAGAAGCTCAAAGCGGTATCTGTTAGCGTTATTGATGGGGTGGAAGCAAACACAAATGGTTTTAACGGCAGCAAAAAAGAAATTGTAGTCGACCTTGGCGGAAACTCCACTATTTCAAAAACCATGCTGGTAGGCTTTGCTTACCATTGTGCTGATACTGCTTATCAAATCCTTACTATCAACAAGGCTAAATTACCCTCATTTTTCCAGGTAAGAATAAAAGCCGGGGGGATGACCTCGGATAATATGAACTTTAAATCAGTTCTTTTAGCAAAAGACAATGAAATTACCACTAAAATAAAAGCCTTTATGGCCGCAGTTGTACAAAAACGCTATGATGCGCTGCCTGCGGATATGGAACCCGGGCTGGATCTTACATCGATTATTAGCCTGCTTAAAAACGCCGATGCATCGGGCAATGGGGTAAGCGGTTACCAGTTCATCGGTTTACAGCAGGCCATGGGCTTTCACAACCCCGATAAAAAGCCTATGGAAGTTATACAAGGCTGGGTAATGCTGTCTGCAAAAGGTACCACCACTAAATACCCTATGCTTTTTGTGGCTAACCCGGCTAGTAACCAGCTATCATCTGTTTACATTAATCCTAAATAACAACTTACAGGATAACAATTGTTCTGTTGCTATCCGGTAATGAAGTGATTTAATTTTGTACATCTTTTCATTCTTTGTAATCATATGGAAGGTATACCGCAGCCGGATTACTTAGTTTTAGCTAATTCAAAAATGGCAATAAAGGGATATTTGGGTGGGATTTATTATGATTGATCCTTGCAATTATAACATCCAGTGTTCGATTTGCAAGGAAGAAGCCGAACTAAACGTGCTTAATCTCCCTTGCAATAGTTAAATCATAGGCAGATTGTAAGCCCATCCAATATTCTGCGCTTATGCCTAAAATCATTTCCAACTTAACAGCTAGCCGGGCATTAATATGCCGTTTACCTTTAAATAGTTCGCTTAGGTTGCCGGGCAGCATCCCGATTTGGCGGGCAAAAACAGTTTTCTTTAATTCGCGCTCCTCAACTTCCTCTAAAAGCAATTCTCCCGGATGAATGGCAACAGGAGTTCTTAACTCATTGCCATCTTTATCAAATACATTTGCCATGTTTATGAATAATGATTGTTCAATTCTTCAATACAAATAACCTCGAGCCTTACATTATTGTCTTCTTTTTCAATTCTAAAAATAATTCTAAAAGCCCTGTTGACTCTTATCGAATATTTACCATCCAGACTACCTGATAGCTTTTCAAAATGTAAAGACTTTAATGCACGCAAAGAATTAGTATTTTGTGATTGCTCTATCTGAATGATCCTTTTAATAAACCCTAATTCAATATCAATATCAATATTAAATCGGGGCTTCCCGTCGGTTTTGCCATTCTTATAAAGTTCTGCTAAATACTCATCTTCAATAATAACCTTCATTCATTATTGTTTTACCAAAAATAGGTAAAAAACATTATTTATCAAATTTTGGTAAACGAGTTGGCTTAATTAAAATACAAGTGCCTGTAGTTTGTGTTTGCTAATATTTTTAGCATTATATTTGCTGTAAATATTGATGAAAGCTAATTTAGAATGTTTTTTAAGCTGACGTGATGGACCGCCAGATAATACACATGGATATGGATTGCTTTTTTGTTGCCGTTGAGGTGATGAAGAACGACAAGCTTAAGGGCATGCCAGTTGCTGTTGGCGGCAATGCTGACAGGGGTGTGCTTACCTCTATCAGTTCAGAAGCCAGAAAGTTTGGGATTCATGGCGGCATGCCCGCGGGTATGGCCAGGCAGCTTTGTCCGCAATTGCAAATTATCAAAGGGAATATGGACGAGTACAGCAAGTATTCGCACACAGTTACCGAGATCATTAAGGAGCAGTCGCCAGTGGTGGAAAAGGCTGCTATTGATGAACATTATGTGGATATGACCGGGATGGACAAATATTTCGGCACCATGAAATTTGCCCATGAGTTGCGCCAAAAAGTGATCAAAGAAACCGGTCTGCCGCTTTCTTTTGGTTTATCAGTTAATAAAACGGTAAGTAAAATAGTAACTAATGAAAATAAGCCCAACGGCGAAGGGCAGGTGGCGCGGCCTGATATTCAGCCGTTTCTTAATCCTTTATCCATAAAAAAAATCCCCGGTGTGGGCGATTCAACTTATATCAGGCTCAGTGAGATGGGCGTGCGGCAGATCCATACCCTGGTACAGATCCCGCCCGAAATGATGTTTAGGATAATGGGGCAAAACGGCATCACCCTGTGGCAAAAAGGTAATGGTATTGATAATGCACCCGTAATACCCTACCGTGAAAATAAGTCAGTAAGCGATCAGCGTGATTTTACCGTCGAAACCATTAATGTGGAGCGGATCAGGGCGCTGATAGCAACTATGGTAACAGAACTTGCTTACGAGCTGCGCAAGCAGCATAAGCTAACCGCCTGCATAATTGTTACCATTCGCTATGCCAATTTTGAAACGGTTACCCGGCAGGAAAAGATTGCCTATACCTCACTTGATTTTTTGCTGATCCAAAAGGCAAGAGAACTGTTTGATAAGGCCTATGACCGCCGGATGCTGCTGCGGCTGGTGGGCATCCGGTTTTCGCACCTGGTGGGCGGCTTTGAGCAGATAGACCTGTATAACACCGCTGCCGAACAATATAGCCTGTACCAATCCATGGATAAGATCCGAAACCGCTTTGGGGGTAAGGCCATTGTTTTGGCATCATCCCTTAAACCCAATCCTAAAGACCGGCCTAAGTTTAATCCTGAACTTGAAATTAAATCCGATGTATCTTAACACACACTCCCAGTTCAGCTTGCGTTATGGCACTATGGATATTAAAGCCATTGTGAAAGGCGCCAAAGCCTGCGGTATTGAGCAGCTGGCCCTTACTGACATTAATAATTCATCGGGCATAATGGAGTTTGTGAGGCTGGCTGAAAAGGAAGGAGTAAAGCCCATTGCAGGCATGGAGTTTCACCGCGATAAGCAGCTACTATATATTGGTATCGCCCGTAACCGGGAAGGTTTTAAGGAGTTGAATGATTTTTTAACGTTTCATAATGTTAACCATCAGCCCCTGCCTGATCAGCCCTGGGATTTTCAAAATGCTTATGTTATTTATCCGTTTACCGGCGATACGGATCTCGCTTTAAAAGAAAATGAATACATCGGTATCCGCTATGAGCAATTGAACAGCCTGTTTGGCAGGCCGCTGGCAAAAATAAAAGACAAACTGGTTGCCCTGTGCCCGGTAACAGTGAGCGACAAAATAGAATATCGGCTGCATGAATACCTGCGCGCCATTGACCTTAGTACATTGCTCACCAAAGTTGGCGAAAGCTATAAATGCCGGCCAAATGAAATGTTTCTGCCGCCGGATGATCTGCGCAGACAGTTTTCTATGTACCCGTTCATCATCAGTAATACTGAAAAGGTGATGATGGCTTGCGATATAAAAGTACCTGATGAAAAGTCAAGAAATAAAAAAACATTTACCGGTAGTATGCAGGGCGATTATGACAGGCTGCGTGAGCTTACCATGGAGGGGATGCTGTACCGTTTTGGCACCGGTCATGAAAAGGCGCTGAAAAAGATAGAAGAAGAATTGCTGGTTATCCGCGACCAGGGCTTTGCGCCTTACTTCCTGATCACGCATGATATCACTACCCATTTTATGAAAAAGGGCTATTACCATGTAGGTCGGGGTTCCGGCGCTAATAGCACGGTAGCCTATTGCCTGCGGATAACGGATGTTGACCCAATGGAGCTTGATCTGTATTTTGAGCGGTTCCTGAACAAATCGCGTACTTCACCGCCTGATTTTGATATCGACTACAGTTGGGATCAGCGCGTAGAGGTGCAGCAGTATATATTTGATAAATACACTTATCAGCATGTGGCTTTACTGGGTACCATGAGCACATTCAAAGACCGCTCCGTTATCCGCGAAATTGGGAAAGTTATGGGTTTGCCCCCGGCAGAGATCGATAGCTTTACTGATCGTTCTATAAATGATCAAAGGGAAAACAACCCGGCCTTTAAAAAAATAATGGCCGTTCATGATCGCATGAAGAACATGCCAAACCAGCGATCCATCCATGCAGGCGGGGTACTGATCTCGGAGGAGCCGATTACCTATTTTACCGCACTTGATATGCCGCCCAAAGGGATGCAAACCGTGCAATGGGATATGTACGAGGCCGAGGCTATTGGGTTTGAAAAGTTTGATATCCTTAGTCAGCGGGGGATAGGGCACATTAAGGAAGCCGCCCAGCTTATTGAAGATAATAAAGGAGAAAAGGTAGATATCCATGATTTCAGACGTTTTAAGAGTGATGGAGTCATAAATACCCAGCTAAAAACCAGCGACAGCATTGGCTGCTTTTATATTGAATCGCCGGCTATGCGGCAATTGTTAAGGAAGCTGCAATGCGGAGATTATCTTACATTGGTGGCAGCCAGCTCTATCATCCGGCCGGGTGTGGCGCAATCAGGCATGATGCAAGCCTATATCCGTAATTTTCATAACCCTGAAAACGTGGTTTACCTGCACCCGGTAATGAAGGAGCAGCTTGAGGAAACCTACGGCGTAATGGTGTACCAGGAAGATGTGATAAAGGTGTGCATTCACTTTGCCGGCATGGATGGGTCGGATGCTGATATCCTGCGCCGGGGCATGAGCGGCAAATACCGCTCAAAAATTGAGTTTGATAAGTTGGTTGATAAGTTTTTTATCGGTGCAAAAGCGCTTGGCCGGTCGGATGATATTACCGCCGAAGTATGGCGACAGGTATCCAGCTTTGCCGGCTATAGCTTTTCAAAAGCTCACTCGGCCAGCTTTGCGGTGGAGAGTTACCAGAGCCTGTTTTTGAAAACCTATTACCCTATGGAATTTATGGTGGCTGTGCTGAATAACTACGGTGGCTTTTATTCGCGCTGGCTGTATGTACACGAACTGCAAAAAGCCGGCGCCAGGGTACAGTTGCCCTGCGTAAATCACAGCGAAACCACTGTAGGCATAAAGGGTGTTGATGCTTTTTTGGGGTTGATAGGGATCTCCGGTTTAGAAAACCGCTTTATAGAAAGTATCCCCGAAGAAAGACACATGAACGGCCCTTTTTGCGGTTTGGAGGATTTTATAAAACGTACAAGTATTACTTTAGAGCAGTGCATTACCCTGATAAGGGTAGGGGCCTTACGTTTTACCGGCAGCAGCAAAAAGGAATTGCTTTGGGAAGTACATAATTACCTGGGCAGTAAGCCGCCACCCAAACCTGTTAATGAACTGTTTAATATCCCCGCTAAAGCATGCCAATTGCCCGAGCTGGTTAACACTGCCCTGGAAGACGCCTATAATGAACTGGAACTGCTGGGCTATCCCGTAACGCTCACTATGTTTGACCTGCTCAGAAGCAGTTTTCGCGGCGATGTAATGACAAAGGACCTGGTAGCCCATACCGGAAAAATAGTGCGGATGGTTGGCAATTATGTGTGCGAAAAAACGGTGCACACCAAAAACAATAAGCTAATGTGGTTCGGGACATTTTTGGATGCGCAGGGGGATTTTTTTGACACCACCCATTTCCCCGATGCAACGCCAGGCTACCCCTTTAAAGGAAAAGGCTGCTACCTGATTGAGGGAAAAGTAGTGCAGGATTTTGGGTTCCCGAGTGTGGAGGTGTTAAAGTTTTTTAAATTGAGGATAAAGGATAATCCGGTGTATTACTGAGATAAGAAATGATTA
Organism: Mucilaginibacter sp. OK098; assembly: GCF_900142915.1. Taxonomy (GTDB): domain Bacteria; phylum Bacteroidota; class Bacteroidia; order Sphingobacteriales; family Sphingobacteriaceae; genus Mucilaginibacter. The sequence goes on along the minus strand of NZ_FRCM01000004.1, from coordinate 571,610 downwards.
GTTCCGCCACCCAAAGAAAATTTGCTGAAACTTTTTAAAAGCTGTAATTCTCTAATAACTTCAAGTAATTCAGATGAAACAGCATTCATTTACTGAAACGGGAAAAGCTTTCAATATGATAACGTTCTGCAACCAGCGAGCAAATGCTGTTACTGACGCGCTCTTTAGTTGCTTTTAATTCATTCACCATCTGTTCACTATTATAAAAGCTTTCCAGTTTAGAAATATCAGATTGAAATGTGGTAGGGGTCGATGCGATTAGTGCGCGTGGAATTATAATATCTCTGTCTTTTTGAAAATCAAGCGCAGAATAATCCATGTCCCAAAATAAATGTTTGGGAAATACATCAGAAATATGCTGTCTTCTTTTCACAATACAAATATATTTATAATTAAAATTAATACCCTCAAAATCAATACCGCTATCAGGGAAATCGCTTTTAAAACAGGGGGCTCCGCTGGAGCCGTTAAAACATCATCTTATAAGCTATAAACAGGGAGTTCCTCTGGAACTATTGCCGGTCTTGATAAAGGACTCCAGCGGAGTCACCTGTTTATAGCATAAATGGATATAAGTAATGGCTCCATAGGAGCCCCCTAATTGCCATTGAGTTTAAAAGCGATTTCCCGGATACCGCTATTAAATGCGGGATCAATTAAAATTAAATAAGTAGTACTACTTTCCTTAATTTCTACCTTGTACAAACTTGTTTCAACATGTACAGGCTATGAATTGCTTTCTGTTATCCTGTCTGCGAAATTAGAGCGATATAAACAAAACTAAACAAATGGAAAAATTGATAAAAGCAGGCCGTATATTTTATGGTATTATGATAGCATGCCTTGGCATTCAGCAACTATTTTATGCTGACTCCAGGCCGGTAATATTTCCGCCATGGTCTGCCACAATCCCGGGACTTGCTTTTTTGGCTTACCTTACCAGTGCTGTGCTTATTGCTGCAGGTGTTGCCATTATTATTGAGAAAAGGGCAAGAGAAGCGTCGCTTTATTTGGGCGGAGTATTTTTGTTATTGCTTTTTTTAGCCCAGGTCCCTTTTGAATTAATTGTCGATCCTTATAGTAATCATTTAGGAGTATGGTCAAATGCATTAAAAGAACTGGTATTAGCGGGTGGCGCTTTTGCTGTTGCAGGTTCATTCCCTGTTGAAGAACTACCTGGTGAAAAAAAGCCGGTATTAATAAGGATATTAGAAAAACTCATCCCTTTTGCCGGTATTTTTCTGTCAATAACTATGATCCTTTTTGGGATCGATCATTTCCTGTATGTTGAATTTGTTTCCAAATTAGTTCCCGCGTGGATCCCCGGTCAGCTTTTCTGGACTTATTTTGCAGGTGTGGCGCTTATTGGTTCCGGCGTTGCAATTATTCTGAAAATAAAACTGAAATTAGTTGCTATCCTGCTGGGGGTAATGATCTTTCTTTGGCTCATAATGTTGCACATCCCAAGGGCAATAGCTGATCCGTACGGAGATAAAGGCAACGAAGTAACAAGTGTGTTTGAAGCTTTAGGATTTAGCGGGATTGCATTTGTTATTGCGGGTGTTTATAATAAAAAGAAATCATAAGGGATAGGGTCAGTAAACAACCTCCACCTGAGGTTGGGGTTGTTTATTGAATATCCTTAAAATCAACAGAACTTCTTATAGCAGATGATTCTTTAACGAAGATCATATCAGTCTGATAAAGCACCTCGTTTGTCGTTCTTCTTTCGTCGCAGATATCAAATAAGACGAAACCTATGTTTTTGAGGAAAATAATTACATCTGTAAATTGCGGCGCTTTATAATTATAGTTTAATATGCTTATTTCCAATAAAATAAACTCGGTTCTTTTTAATAGCTCGGTAGCGCCCTTCAAAACATCAATTTCAGCTCCCTGTACGTCCAGTTTTAGAAAACAGTTGTTGGGCATCTGGTATTTTTTTTCAATTATAGCGTCAATGGTTTCCATTTTCAACGACACTTTTTCCCGGTAATGATCGGAATTTTCCTGATAAATACTTGACCCGGTTCCCATTTGATAGAATTCTACTCCATTTTTTTCGACGTCTCCTACCAATGAAAGCTCCAGGCTGACGTTATTAAATTTGTGGATTACCGCCTCCAGATATTTTTTTTGAGCTATTTGCGGCTCAATCATTATAAATTTAGCTTCGGGGAATATAATTCTAACGTTCTCAGTCCATTGGCCAAATAAAGCTCCAGCATCAATTATTAGGTCAGGATCAAACCCGAGTTTTTTCAGGTTCGAAATATGGTGATACATATCGTAAAAAGGAAGTGAATTCAAATTATTCAACCCGAAAACAATTGCCGATGCCCGGTATGCTTTATTCTTCAACTTTGCCGGTAAAATATTTACGATTTTTTTGAGTAGTTTTCTTGTAGCCATAAAATGAGGTGTTATTCTCCATCCCTATAACGGTAAAGATATGAAAATAAATAGCTAACGGTTAGCCGCTAAAGAACGTCAAACTCTTATCTACGAGATAGAACGCATAGCCACGAAAAAGAAAAATTTAAGCTGAGAAACTACCGAAAAATTCAAACTGAGACACTACCAATTCCATCCAAAAAGTTATCGAATGAAGAAATAGCAGGCATTGATTTATTAAGCCTTATCTTCAGAATGGCTTACGTAGTAAAATACAATACCCACAAAGGTAAAGATGATACCTACAAACAAAGGCCATTCAGAAACCTGGCTTCCGCTGCGGCTAATGGTCATTGAGTCAGAATCAACCGGGTTAACAACCGATCTGAAATAAATAATTAAGCCAATTGTTACGATTATCCCAACTACAATAAGAAGTACGCTAACTTTTTTCATTTGTTAATTTGTTAAACAAAACTGTTCATCAGTTGCTGCAAAGGTAGAATTATTTTGATTTTTTTAGTTCGCCAAAGGGAAATTAATTTGAAGAAAGGATGATTTGAAGATGTGTTGATTTGATGATTTGAAAATTAGTATGTCTTCAATTAAATAAACCTTCAAATCAACATATCTTCAAATCGCCAGATTATCAAATTTTCAAATCAAGATAGCATCTTCAAATTGCCACATCATCAAATTTTCAAATCGTCAAATCGTCAAATCGTCAAATCGACACATCATCACATCAAAATTCATGAAACTATTAAAAAGGAGGCCCGTATAAGTAAGGGTAATTAAGTTAATAATTGCTATGTATACGCATCCCGAAATTGAAGAGATTTTAAATAGTACCGGTCCGGAATTTGCTCCGAATGCTATGATGCTGCAAAATGCAGAAAAGCTGTTAAATTATATTGACGATATAAACCTGGAACGCACCGGTAAATTTGAAGCCACGCCAGCCGAAAGCCTTTACCTTTTATGGAACGCTGAAGACCTGGAATTTCATTTTGAATGCTTAAAAAACGGCAACATCCTTTATACCTTTCGTAAAGGCGGATATGGTAAAGCCAGCGGCAGCAACACCATAGATGAGTTTATACCGATGCTGGAACGTTACCTTCTAATTAGCATCGACTAATCTTTCCCTTTTCTACTTCGTATTCCACTTAAACCATTTAATACCAAGTACAGCACATACTATGGTATACCCAAGTGTTACCAGTAACGCCATTGAAGCATCATTATCCCATTTTGCAGGCTCCATGCCCGAAGCAAGGATGGTTTTAACCGTTCCGTATGGCGACCAGTGTACGATATTATGAAGCTCGGCATTTGTACTAAACTGCCCGAACATCCCCACCATAATAAAAACAAAATAAACCAGGCGAACAGTTGAATTTACTGTTTCGGGGTTTTGTATGCGCCCTACTATCATTTGCCCGATGCTTAGGTATAATGCCCCGCCAACTACAGCGGTTAAATAGGTAACAATATACCCGGCAGGTGTAAGTGTCACCTGGTCGTATGAGCTTCCTGCAATAAAAACAGCCGTTGTTACCATTAATATCATTGCCATTTGCACTAATAAACGGCTGGTCATTATTGACCATGATGAAATTGGGGCTACACGCAGGCGTTGAAAGATTCCTTTGTCCCTGTCGCGAGCAATTGAGGTGGAGTAACCCATAAGTCCGATTGCAACAAGGCCGATTGTGATACTGTTTGAAAGTACAAAAGGGCCGCCAAGCTGCGCTACAAAAGGCTTCCAGGTGGTAAGTATAATTATCGGCACGATCAGTGTTAATATTACCGCACGGCGGTTGCGCCATTGGGTAGTAAAATCTGAACGTAAAAGGGTTTTAAGAACAGTAGATATTTTAGGGATTGAACTTTCCATTAAATTTAATTACTTAATTAGTGATTGAGTGAATTAGTGATTTTGGAACTAATTTATGAACGTATTGCTTTGCCGGTAAGCGCTATAAATACATCTTCGAGCGTTATCCGTCCCCTGCGTGAAACTGCTATCACTTCCGGGTCGCTTTTGTGTTTGTCTATCATGCCCTGCGGCGTATCAATGGCTATCACCCTGCCATGATCAATAATGGCAATCCTGTCGCAAACAGATTCTGCTTCTTCCATGGAGTGTGTGGTAAGCAAAACGGCATGCCCCCGTTCGCGGATAGCTTCAATGCGTTCCCAAAGCTGCCTGCGCGACTGCGGATCCAGGCCGGTGGTAGGCTCGTCAAGCAATACCAGCCTGGGGTTATGAATTGTAGCTATAACTAATGATACCCTTTGCTGTTGTCCGCCTGAAAGCTCCCCAAACTTTTTCATGGCCGAGTCTTCCAGGTTAATTTCCCTTAAAGTAGCCATCAAATCGCTTTTGCTGGCAGGCACTCCGTAAATACCGGCGTATAGCTGTAGCACTTCAATTACAAACAGCTCCGTTTGAAAGCTGGTTGATTGTAGCTGTACTCCCAGTGATGCGCGGGCATGTAATGGTTTTGAGGCGGCATCGTTACCATCAACCACAATAGTTCCCGCTTGTGGCTTTAAAAGACCTTCTACTGCGCTTAGCGTACTGGTTTTACCTGCGCCGTTTGGCCCTAACAGACCGAAAATTTCACCCTTGCGAACACTAAAGGAAACGTTTTGTACTGCGTTAAATTTGCCATAGCTAACGCTAAGCCCATCTACGGTTAAAATATTATCGGCTGTCATTTATTAAATTTAGGGGGCATTGTTAAAATTAGGAAGATTTTACTTCGGTTGTAGTTTCTTCTTCTTCCTTTACTTCTCTTTCTACTGCTATTGTGCACTCTGTAACTAAAGCTGCAATTGCACCAATAGCTGCAAATATAGGAGCCAACAGTACACCGATAAGACCTACAGCCAGGGGAAAGCTCATGATCTCTTTACCAGATTTATCAATAATTGTGATCCTGGTAACATTACCTTCATGTATAAGTTCTTTTATTTTTCCAAGCAAGGCTTCCCCGTTAATGGAAAATGTTTCTTTTGTTGTCATGATTCAATTTATATTAAATATGTTTTTTTGATCTTTATATACTTTGGAGACAAGCAGCCCGGTGAATGTTACAGGGAAATTAAAAATAAATTTTGGAATAACCCTGCTTTTCTACTAAAAAGACACTTGTATGCGCTGATGTAATAATTTGAATTTCAGACATTCAGAATTTTTAAGAACTTAGTGCTGTAAATGCATCACTTTGCAAGCCTGAAACTTAACGGAAGTAAAAATACCCGGAAAATGATAAATGAGCAATATCCTAAAATATATTTATACAGACGATTAGTTCAGGCAAAGCTTTTTATTGACGCTCACTATTTAGACAATATTGACCTTGATAATATTGCTGATGAAGCCTGTTTTTCTAAATTTCATTTCATCAGGCAGTTCAAAAATATTTACCGTAAAACACCCCATCAATATTTAATTTTTGTGCGAATTGAAAGGGCAATGGAATTATTAAAGGCTGATATTGCTGTTTCGGTGGTTTGTTATACGGTAGGATTTGAAAGCTTAAGTTCATTCAGCCGGCTGTTCAAACGGGTTGTTGGCATAACTCCTTCCACATATTTGATGCAGCAACAAATAATAAAAACACGAATAGTTGAATCGCCATTAGCCTTTATCCCGGGTTGCTTTGCTGAAAAGTATGGCTGGCTTGAAAAATAGCAATTTTAGACAAATGAAATTTTAATTATTGCTTGTTCTTTGCGTAAACAATTTAAAACGCAAAAGGCATGATAACTAAAATGACACATGTAAACATCTATGTTCTTAACCAGGACAGTGCTTTAGACTTCTACACTAACAAATTCGGACTTAAAGTTATAATGGATGTGCCAATGGGTAAGGATACCCGCTGGCTTACTGTTGGTACACCTGAGCAGCCGGGTTTTGAAATAAACTTAACGCCAATAACAGAAGACATGTTCTCTAAAGAAACAGCAGAAGCGTTGAGGGATCTTGTAAAAAAAGGAACTTTTGGGGTAGGGGTTTTTACCTGTAACGACGTTTATGCCACCTATGAAGAACTAAAGGCTAAAGGAGTTGAATTTACAAAACCGCCTACAAAAGAATTTTACGGCACCGAAGCATTATTTAAAGACGATTCAGGCAACTGGTTTTCGCTCGCACAACTGGTTTAAAAGCAATGGTAATATAGCGGTTGTTTTTTTGAAATCGCTCAGCTTTTAGTATCTGCCACTCTAAGAAATAATTAAACAATTGCAATTAATTGCAATTAATTGCAATTTTACTTGTACTTAGTAAATTATATTGCATAATATTGCAATATGAAAAAAATAAAAAGAACTTTCACTTGATATGTTATACAAGGCTGATTTTAAAATTATCGAGATATGAAAACAATATTTGATAAAACAACAAGAGATGAATTGATTGCCAGGATCAATACCCTTAATGAAAACAGCACGGCACAATGGGGTAAAATGAATATTTACCAGATGTTAAAACATTGTACACTTTGGGAAGGAATGATAGCTGGCACGATAAAGTGTAAACGGGTATTCCTTGGCCGCCTGATTGGTAGAATGGTTTTGAAAAAAGTTTCAAAAGACGATACTCCCATGATGCGGAATGCAGTGACAAGTCCTGAACTTAAGGTAAAAGAAAGCAATGGTAATGTAGCAGCTGAAAAAGCAAAATGGATTGCTTTGGTTGAGGAGTATGCACATTTTTCAAACCCCGGCTTTGTGCATCCTTTTTTCGGAAAGATGACAAAAGAACAGGTTGGGTATCATGCTTATAAGCATACCGACCACCACCTGCGCCAATTTAATGGTTAGATGATTTAAGGGTGGCGAATCCGGTTATACCAATGTAATTGAAAAAATTATAAGAAATATGAAAACAATATTTGATAAAACAACAAGAGACGAATTGATCGCCAGGATCAATACCCTTAATGAAAATAGCACTGCTCAATGGGGCAAAATGGATATTTACCAGGTGTTGAAACATTGTACCCTGTATGAAGAAATGCTATTGGGTAAGAGAAAATTTAAGCGGATGTTCCTTGGCCGCTTGTTTGGTAAAATTGCTTTGAAAGAGCTAATAGGAGATGAAAGTCAAATCAAACAAAACCTGCCTACTATTCCGGAAATGAAGGTTAATGTAAACAATGGCGATATAGTAGTTGAAAAACAGCATTGGATTACCCTGATCAATGAACATGCACACAGTTCAAACCCTGAATTTGTGCATGCCTTTTGTGGGAAAGTAACAAAAGAACAAAGTGGCTATTTATCTTATAAACATACCGATCACCATCTCCGGCAGTTTAATGGTTAGGTTATTAATGATGGAGTTTATGTATGTTGAACTATTCTTTTAAACTTGCTCATTTTAGGAGCAAAATATTGGTAGAGCAATTGAAAATGCGTCAGGCATTTATTATTTTCAAAAGCTGTAGCACCTATGGTACCCTAAATTCATCCACAACACCATCCATGGCTTCCCAAACTGCATGTTTAAAATCCTGCGGCGAAATCTCAAGTAGTACTGCTGTATGATTACCGGCAGAATATTTACGGATATGGATCCTGGCATTTAAGCTAAAGGGGAGTCTGTTTAAAAAGTTAAGGGTAGTAATTTTACCTTCATAGGTTTCAAGGTCATCCTTTGCCGTGTCAATTTTTTTTAATTGAATCTGAGAGAAGTTTTTATCTGCTGGCGGATTTGCTTTTTGATTGCTTAAATAAAGCCCGTTGTAGTATTGGGTTAAACAATTTTTTAATGTGTCCTGGTTAATAACGGGGGCGCCCTCAATAAACCATAAAAAGGTGTACGACCAATATTCTGCACTTTTATTATCGCCCCAGCCCGGTGTAAAACGGATCTCTTCTATTCCTTTATAAGGTATTGATGGTGCAAATTGAATAGGGAAGGCTATTTTTTCCACGCCCCACTTCGCCGGAAGTGGCAAGGTATAGGCTGCCTGCTGGCAAATTCCCTTACCGGCAAAAAATAAAAAACATAGTGCAACAAACGTTTGTTTCATAATATTATGAAATTACAATTAATACTTAATTGCTGATAATACAGTTCAGTTAAATTATGTTAAATTGTATTTGCCTTATATACAGGCTATAAAACGAGAATTTTAGCATATGATAGCAAGAATGTGGCACGGCAGGGTGCCTAAAGACAAAGCTGAAGCATATCACCGGTTTTTGATAAAAACCGGCTTAAGCGATTATGGAAAAACGCCAGGCAACCGGGGCGTATTCCTTTTAAAAAGGGATGATAATGAGGTAACACATATTTATACGTTAACTTTTTGGGACGATTACGAATCGATAAAGCAATTTGCCGGCAACGACTATCAAAAGGCCCGCTATTATCCCGAAGACAATGATTATTTACTGGAGTTTGAACCCGAAGTAACCCATTTTGATGTGCTTGAAAAGCCTGATTATTTGGAAGTTAATAATATTGCTCATTAGTAGCCAATTGCCTGGATATTATCGGTATATCCTCAAAACTTTACCCTACCGAATCCATGATCAACCGTTAAGCCATTTCAATAATTCTGTTACCGTATCTCCATAAAATAACCTATAAGTATTCTCAGTAACATAACCTACATGCGGTGTTGCCAATATATTATCCAGCTTGCGAAAAGGGTGATCTGTTGGCAAAGGTTCAATGTCATATACATCAACGGCCGCACCTGCTATCTTTTTTTGCTGTAATACATTTATCAGCGCTTTTTCATCAACCAATGGCCCCCTTGAGGTATTTATAAAATAAGCTGTCGGTTTCATCAGGTCAAGATCAGCCTGGCTAATTATACCTCTTGAACGGTGGCTTAATATCAAATGGATGGTTACAAAATCTGCTTCTTTTAGTAATGTTTCCTTACTCACCAGCTTTACGCCCGCTGCAGCGGTTTTTTCTTCGGTAAGGTTTTCGCTCCATGCTATAACGTTCATATCAAATGCGTTGGCATAAGCCGCTATTTTTGTACCGATGTTGCCCAGCCCTATTATGCCAATGGTTTTCCCTGCCAGGTCGGTGCCAATGGTGGTTTGCCACATGCCATTGCGCAGGTTTGCATTTTCAACGGTAATATTGCGAGCAATAGCCATCAGCATGGCCCAGGTTAGCTCGGGTGCGCCGCCGCCAAAGTAACCTGTGGTTTTCAGGGTGATGCCAAGCTCCTCAACAGCCTTTTCATCAACAGATGCATTACGCTTGCCGGTTGAGATGATTAATTTCAGGTTAGGCAATTGCGAAAGGATCTGCCTGGTTAGCGGTGTGCGCTCGCGCATCATGCAAACTGCCTCAAAGGGCAACAGCCGGGTTACAATTTCTGCTTCAGCAACAAGGTGATCATTAAACACGGTTACATCGGCATGTTGTTTTACAACTGTCCAATCGGTCATTGTGAATGCTACAGCCTGGTAATCATCCAATACTGCAATTTTTGGTTTATCGCTCATAGGTAAATTGGATTAAAAGCAGGGCAAACCGTGGTCAAACTTACGAAGTTTTGGAAACTTCGTAAGTTTTTTGCTGGGAAACTTTTGCGGTTTTTGGGAGATCTTACAGTTTTACCCCTCTCAAAAACTGCGCAATATCCATTTGCTTTTTACCCTCTAACTGTACATCGGTTAAATGAACGTAACCATCCTGAGTGGCAAATTTTAAATAGGTTTTATTGTCGGTTAAAAAGCCGCCGGGTTGTATGCCGGGTTCAGCTGTTTCAAATTCGGCGTTAAATACTTTAAGTATCTTATCGTTCAACAAGGTATAGGCGGTAGGATAGGGGCTCAAACCGCGGATCTTATTGTAAATGCTTTCGGCTGGTTGTAGCCAATCAAGCAGGCAATCTTCTTTAAATATTTTAGGTGCGTGCTTTAACTCCACACCATCAAGCAAAGCAGATTGTGGGTGCTCATTATAACGACCGCTTTCAACCCCTTTAACGGTTTTTACCAGCAGGCCCGCACCTTTGTTCATCAGGCGGTCATGCAGTTCACCGGCTGTTTCATGGCCTGTCAGGGTTATTTTTTCAGTGAATAATATATCGCCGGTATCTATTTCATGTTTCAGAAAAAAGGTGGTAACACCGCTTTCTTTTTCTCCATTTATCAGCACCCAGTTTATAGGTGCAGCGCCGCGGTACTGCGGCAGTAAAGAGGCATGTAAATTAATGGTGCCGCGTGGTGGCATGTTCCACACCACTTCGGGCAGCATCCTGAAGGCTACTACAACCTGCAGATCGGCATGTAAAGATTTTAACTTATCTAAAAACTCCGGGTCTTTTAGTTTTTCGGGCTGCAGCACTTTTAATCCGTTTGCTACTGCATATTGTTTAACGGCCGATTCATTCAGTTTTTGTCCACGCCCGGCAGGTTTATCCGGGGCGGTCACCACAGCAATAACTTCGCAACCGGCCTTTATCAAGGCATCTAATGATGCTACAGCAAACTGGGGCGTGCCCATAAAAATAATCTTCATATATAGATAAAAACGCTAACTCCTAAAGATAGTTAAAAATAAACATTGTGACAAGAGCAAGCATTCCAGCCTCGCCCTACCCTCTCCTTTGGAGAGGGTTCTAAAAAAGAACGAAATTTAATGCCTCTCCAAAAAAGCTGTTACAGATCACACAACTCCACATTTAAAACATTCCACAATCGGCATTCCGACTTCCGTATTTCCTTTATGGGTACAACAAATACTTCGCCCGCATGGTTTTATAGTTACTTAAACCCGGCTCCCAGCTTGCTCTTATCTCTGCCTCGCTTTTACCCGCCTCAATTTGCTTACGCAGCTCCGTTGTGCCGGCAAGCTTTGTAAAGTAGGCGTTAAAAAAATGCTCCTTATCCGGGAATGCTTTATACAGCTCAATCAGCCAGGCTAAATTAAGCTTACCGCTGTTGTAAATGGTATTTGTATCGTAATTTTTTAGGTCGATGCCGTAGCAGGTCTTATTTTTTTGCGGTGGGTCTTCACTCATCCCCTTAATACTTACCGGGGTAAATGAGTAAGTATACTTTCCCTGCAAAGCCGGGTGCCCTAATTGTAAAAATGGCAGCATGGTTCCACGACCCAGACTAAAGGTTGTCCCCTCAAATAAGCACACTGAAGGATATAATAAGATTGACCTATCCGTGTTTAAATTGGGTGATGGATTAACCGGCAGCCTGTAAGGCAAACTATGCCTATAATTAGCCACTTTTATAATTTTCAGCTTACACTTTTCATGATCTTTCAGCCAACCTTCGCCATTCAGCATTTGGGCATACTCGGCGGTGGTTAGGCCGTGCACAATGGGGATGGGGTTCATTGCAACAAATGCATGGATGGCTGAATCCAATATCGGTCCATCAACATAAAAACCATTAGGATTTGGTCTGTCCAATATCATTAGCTCGATATTGTTTTCGGCACAGGCTTCCATTACATATTGCAGTGTTGAAAGGTAGGTGTAAAACCTTGCTCCAACATCCTGTATATCATATATCATTAAGTCAATACCCTTTAAATCTTCTGCGGTTGGTTTATAATGCTTGTTGCCATAAATGGAAATTACAGGGACTCCTGTTTTAGCATCAACGCTGTTATTTACATCGGCGCCGTTACTGGCATCGCCCCTAAAACCATGCTCAGGCCCATAGATCTTTTTTATGGCGATGCCCAGCTTAACCAGGCTATCGAGGCTAAGTGTCTTATTTTCACCAATTATCGAAGTCTGGTTTATAACCATCCCGATGTTTTTCCCTTTCAGGTAATCAATATATTGATCAGTTTGGGCCGCACCGGTTATCATTACAGCTTTTTTTGCGGCAGCCCCGGTAACATGTTTATAATTGGTTTTTTGGCCTGATACGGCGCATGATAATGAACAGGCAATTAGCGAAAATTGTATAAAAAGTTTTATCCTCATCATAAATAAATTGTTTTAGGCTTGCCTCACCCTGCCCTCTCCAAAGGAGAGGGTTCTAAAAAGAACGAAGCTCAAGTCCTCTCCTTTGGAGAGGATTTAGGTGAGGCCAATAACCGATATAAACTATAAACCAGCTATGCTGTTTAAAGTTTGCCGGTTTTTACCAGCAAAACCGCATATTTGCGAAGGTACTAAAAATCCATATCGCATTGAGTTTCGCCTATTTCATAGCCAGTCGTATAACATTTAAGTCTAAGCGTACATTTTCAAAATTAATTGTACGCATAGCCATTATTGGTATCATGCTGGGTTTAGGGGTTATGATATTAACCCTGGCCATAGTAAGGGGCTTTAAGCAGGAAATAAGGGAAAAGATCCGTGGTTTTTCTGGTGATATGCAGGTTGTAAAGCTCGATCTTAATAATTCCATTGAGAATTCACCATTTACGGCTGACAATAACTTTGTAAAGAAAGCAATTGCCGTTAATAATATTGGCAGCGTTGTTCCTTTTGCCATGAAGCCCGGCATCATAAAAACCCACACCGAAATTGAAGGTGTAATACTAAAGGGTGTTGATAAAACGTATAACTGGGCATTTTTTAAGAAAAATTTAATTGCCGGTAAAGTGCTTGATTTTACGGATACAGTTGAATCAAAAAAGCAGCTCCTGATCTCGCAACTTACGGCCAACCGCCTGCAGCTAAAAGTTGGGGATAAAATTTTAATGTATTTTGTGCAGGTACCCATGCGCACAAGGGCATTTACTATCACCGGCATTTATAGCACTGGCATTGAGGATGTTGATAAACAATATGTAGTAGGTGATCTGTCGTTAATTAACCGCCTCAATAACTGGAAGCCCGATGAAATTGGTGGTTATGAGATTGGGATCAATGATTTTGATGATATAAATAATACGGCTAACAATATTGATAACATACTGCCAACCAAGCTGAAATCATATACCGTAATAGAAAACTACGGTGTTATATTCGGCTGGCTCGATCTGCTCGATGGTAATACCAAAGTGGTTTTAGTATTGATGATATTGGTTGCCGTTATAAATATGATTTCGGCGCTGCTGATAATGATTGTGGAGCGTACCACAATGGTAGGCATGTTAAAAGCAATGGGCGCCAGCAACTGGGCCATACAAAAGGTATTTTTATACAACGCGTTTTACCTCATTGGCTTAGGGATGTTGTTTGGCAATATGTTTGGTATTGGCATTGGGGTATTTCAATCACAAACCCATTTTTTTAAACTCGACCAGGCATCTTATTACATGAGCTTCGTACCTATCCAGTTTAATTGGATAGAGCTGCTGTTTTTAAACCTAGGAACGCTGGTAATATGTTTGCTGGTAATGATAGGCCCATCAATGCTGGTAACCCGTATTGAGCCGGTAAAAGCTATTCAATTTAAATAGAGCTTAAAGCTTAAAGCGGAAAGACCAAAGCAAAAAGCTTTAAGCTTTCGCCTTTTAGCTTTCTGCTTAATTTATCCTATACCCAATTCCTAATTTAAAAAGTTCGCTGTGCGCTTCGTAGGAAGGTACAGGTGCGCCATCACCAATCATTCTTGATTCATAATTGGTTAAGCCATGTGCGTAGGAGGCAATCAGGGCATAGCGGTTATAGTTTAACGCCGCACCAAATTTAAGCCGCACATCTGTTGGTACATTGGTTATCTGCCTGTTTGTTTTATAGGTAGTTGCAGGGTCTGTGGTAGTTGTGGCGCTGCCTTTATCATAAGCGCTTGTGCTAAAGCCAATGTCTAAGCCGGGCATTAAATCAATACTGATTTTTTTGCCATTTACCCGGTACCCAATATAAGGGCTGATGTTTATAAGCTGATTTTTTAAGTACGATGCTCCTTTTGCAGGCAAAGGCTGATTCTGGGCGTAATATGATGGCGCTTGCAGCTCAAATTGGAGCTGGTATGGGTATACCCCGTTAATATCAACCTTGCTTCTTAAAACATCATATCCTGCTTGCAGGCCTATGATAAATCCGCCCCTGCTTACAAGCTGAGCTTGTAAACCGCCGCCATAGCTAAAACCGTTTTTGTTACCATATGGGTTATTGGTATAACTGTTCTGATCACTTGCCCCCTGCAAAATAAAAGAGGTGGCAGTTGTTGATTTACCAGAATAATGAAACAACCCCGGACCGGCCAGCACCGACAGTTCTATTTTTTGTGCATTTACACCCGTTAAAATAAAAAGTGCGGTTAAGGTTAGTAAAAGTGTTTTCATTTATGTGACGATTGAAAGTTTAGTTTAAGGTTTATCCCACCGGCACCGAAGCGCAGGTTTTGCGAGCCGATACCAGCAAGCGGGTATTTTAAAAACGGCTCAAGAATAAGGCGGTTTTTGCCAAAAGGATAGCCAATTCCAAAAGCTACATTCAGTGTTTTTGCAAAGTAAAAGCTGCCGAAACTTTTCCCGGTAGTAGTTTGATCTGTTGTTTGTTGCAGCTTATCAGAAAGGAATGAAGGGTAGTTGTACTTGTAAGTATATGATTCATCAATAAAAGTTCCTGAACTTAGTCCCATTGAAATATAGGCATCAGTTTTTTGCGGATTAAACTCATATTTTAGGTTAATGGGGATATCAAGCCCAACCAGGCTGGCGTTATAATTTTTAACACTTGGAGTTGATAATGCCGTAAAGTTCATTGACGAACCTACTGTTGAGGGGGTAAAAAGATTGCTTTTGGCAGAAGCCGCCGCCGAAGGAAAGCCCGAATAACTTAAAGAATTTTGCGCAATGGAAACACCCGTTACCAATTTAAGATTATTGCTAATATTAATATCGGATGAAAAGCCTGCGCCTACATTTACCTGGTTGGCACTTCCCTTTGAGTAGTTAAAGTAGGTGGCCGCATATACAGCAAAACGAACTTTTTTTGATAGCTGCGCATCTTCGGTTTTTGGTTTTTTTTCACCTTTATCATCATTAAACATCGCTATAATTGATTTTTCAGGTTTCTTCTCCTGGATCACCAATGATTTTGGTTTTTCGTTTTTTGGCTCATTGGCAATAGCCATTTGTGGCGCTGCAGTTTTGTTAATGGGGTTTTTTATGCTGTCGGTTGATCTATCGATTGATTTTTTAGCTATAAATGTGTTTTTACCAGCGGTATCAATTACAGGCAAACCATAAGCAGGCCTGGCAGGTTTTTGGTTGCCGGTTTTATTTGACGATGCAGCAGGGCGTAATAAACTTGCCTGGTAATTATGGGCAGCGGCTTCGTTTTTATCAATACCTTTTTCTTTAATTGGCGCGGCATTAATAGGCGCGGCGCTGGTAACAGTATCTTTCTGCGTTTTTTTAACTATTAAATCTTCGTGTTTAGGATGTTTTACTATTTTAACAAGGTTGTTTTTAGGCTGATCCTGCGCGTTTTTTATCCATAAGCCAATTCCAAAAAACAGCAATAACACAGCTGCAGCACCACCCCACCACAGCCAGGCTAACGCGCGGCGCTTTGATTGCTCTTCAGGAAATTTTTCCCTTAGCAGCAACCAGCCCTCATCGGCAGATGTGTCTTCGAAATTATCGAACACCTCCCGTATGCGATTCTTTAAGTCGTTATCCAACTGATCGTCCATGGTTATGTGCTTCTGATCGTAACATGTTTCTTAATTTTTCTTTAGCCCTGCTCAGGTAAACCCTTGATGAGCTTTCGGGTATAGCCAATAATTTTGCTATTTCGTCATGCCTGTACCCGTCTATTTCATATAAATTGAAAATGGTAAGTTGAATTGCCGGTAGTTGCTGCATCAGCTTTAAAATGTCCTGCACATTTAAATTTTCAATTGCGCTTGTGTTGCTGCTAATTGGCATTGCGTTGTCAATTTCAACATGCAGCTGAAATTTCAGGTCCTTGCGCCGCCTGTCAATAGCAGTATTAACTATAATTGTGCGCAGCCATGCTTTAAAAGGCCTGTCGCTGTTGTAGTTTTTTATGCTGTTAAATACTTTAATAAAGGCATCGTTAACAACCTCTAAAGCATCATCGCGGTTAATGCTATAGCGCAAACCAATACCCATGGCATAGCCATAGAACTGCTTATACAGCAATTCCTGGTATTTTAAGCTGCCTGTTTTGCACTTGCTAATTATTTCATCTTCAGCAATGCCCCGCGGTTGATGCATCAAATGTGTTTAATTCAGCTCAAATTTATTAATCATTTATATCCAGTACGAAACCAGGAATAAATTCGCTACAATAAATTGAAATTTAGTTTACGGAAGAGTTATTTAAACGGGAGATATACAAATTATAAATCCGGCTTGTTGTGAAATAAGCGGTAAATTTATTAGTTAGTTACCTTTTTCAGATCATACTGCAGTTCAAGGGTATCTAGTGCCCCTATAGCTTTCATTTGGAATACGGTACCATCATACACATAGTTATAGGTACCGGCAAGATGTGTTTTTGTAAAAGGTGCGGAACTTGAATAAGTTTTATCCTCAAAAGTGATTAAACCGGTAGCCGAATTTCCTGCGTAATTACCATAACTGCCAGCATGTACTGTTGCCGTATCACCGGTAACTTTATAAGTACCTGCAGAATTTGACAAAGTAAGCGTAATATTTGTTTTTACGGTATCTGTGCTATTGGTGTGTATATGCAAAAGCCTGAACTGGCCGGTATAGTTTCCGTCAGGTATAGGGCTTACATTATTATTATTTTTATTCGTCCCGCCAATGCAGCCGGTGGCCAAAACAGCCAATAACGGTAATAGGTATTGTAATTTTAGTTTCATAGTTATAATGGTTTAATTGGTTACGTTGATCTTTTTATCAACGCTACAATTATCAGCATATTTTAAATTTTTTTGGCTTCTTCCCAAAATATATCCATTTCGGCAAGGCTCATATTTTGTAACTGTTGCCCGTTTTCGGCAGCTTTGCGCTCCAGGTACTGAAAACGCTTTATAAATTTACGATTTGTTTTCTCCAAAGCATCTTCCGGGTTAATATTTATGAACCGGGCATAATTAATAAGAGAAAAAAGCAGGTCGCCAAACTCGCCTTCAGCTTTTTCGTGGTCAATAGTGCTTTCATCTTCAGCGTTAAACTCATTTTTAAATTCCTGTAATTCTTCTTCAACCTTTGCCCATACCTGCTTTTTCTCTTCCCAGTCAAACCCAACGCCACGGGCCTTTTCCTGTATGCGCGATGCTTTTACCAGCGCTGGTAACGATGCAGGCACCCCGCCTAATACCGATTTGTTTCCTTCTTTTAGCTTTATCTGTTCCCAGTTGCGCTTCACATCGTTTTCATCCTGCACTTCAACGTCGCCGTAAATATGCGGATGCCTGTTAACCAGCTTATCGCAAATGCTGTTTAATACATCGGTAATATTAAAATCGTTAGTTTCCGAAGCTATGCGGGCATAAAAAACAAGATGCAGCATAATATCACCCAGCTCTTTCTTAATCTCGGGCATGTCGGCGCTTAAAATAGCATCTGATAGCTCGTAGGTTTCTTCAATGGTTAAATGGCGCAAGCTTTCAAGTGTCTGCTTTTTATCCCATGGGCAGTTAAGGCGCAAATCGTCCATAATGGTAAGCAGCCTGGTAAAGGCAGTTTCAGGTGTTGATGCGGCAGATGGGGGTGTTAAGGGCATAAAATATGTTTGCGGTAAAAGTAAGATTTTAAGTCCGAAAGTCCGAAAGACGGAAAGTCCGGAAGATAAAAAGTTTGCAGTGAGAATATTGAGTTTGAGAAATTTAAATAACTTTATATAACAAATTAAAACTTAATATAATGCCCGACTATAAACAAATACTTTATGATATTGAAGTACATTCTGTTGAAGGGATCAACGGGTACTTTGAACAGGGCGGCAACCCTAATGAAATTCATGATGGTATGCCCCTTTTTACCATGATGATAGAAATGTACACCCGTACACCCCGGTTTAAAGATTGTGTAAAAGCATTTATTAATGCCGGCCTGCAGTTTGAAGATAAGGCCCTGCTGGCTGTTTTTATTGATGATGCCGAAGGGTTAAAAGAATTGATCGATGGTGATGCAGCTATTGTATCCAAAACCTATTCATTGTTCAACAATACTTATGCCCCTTTAACTGGTGGCACGCTGCTGCATTTCTGCGCAGAATATAACAGTATTGCTTGTGCAATGATATTGGTACAAAATGGAGCAGACGTAAATGCGAAAGCAGCGTTAGATGAATATGGTTTTGGCGGACATACCCCAATTTTTCATACCGTAAATCAAAACAGCCATAACTCTGCTGAAATGCTGCATTTCCTGCTTGAGCATTCTGCAGACCTGGCTATTATGGTTAAGGGAATTATATGGGGCAAGGGATATGAATGGGAAACCTTTATCCCCGCAGTAAACCCAATAAGCTATGCCATGATGGGCTCACTACCGCAAATGCACCGCAAGGAAAAAACGGTAACCGAAGTTGTATCGCTATTGATTAAGCATGCCTTCGGAATTGATTACACGCCTAAGAATGTTCCGAATGCTTATTTAGTGAGAGGTTAGATCATGAGGCTTTAAAAATTTAATAACCGCTTAATTTATCAACTTATTAATGTAAAGTTCATTTAAATATATTTAATTAGCAGCAATT
Source organism: Mucilaginibacter sp. OK098 (assembly GCF_900142915.1). Taxonomy (GTDB): domain Bacteria; phylum Bacteroidota; class Bacteroidia; order Sphingobacteriales; family Sphingobacteriaceae; genus Mucilaginibacter. The sequence continues at coordinate 552,642 of NZ_FRCM01000004.1, read as the reverse complement.
TGAAATACATCTAAACATAGGCTCATGAAAAAAATTTACCTGTTAATTTTACTGTTTACGTTAGTTGTTGCGGCTAAAGCTCAAACCATAAACCCGCAACTTTTAAATACCTCAATTGCACAGCCACAGCCCTTTTTATTTACTATTAATGCGCTTAATCCGGCCGCACAAGGCTGGAGCTTAAATTACTCGGGTGGTTACGGGCAGCATACGGTAACCCCATTGGGTTATGACGGGGTGGATCAAAATATTTCTGTTAAAGGCTACCTGGGGGCTAAGTTTACCTTAGTTGCATCAATGGGGGTAGGTTTTGGCAACAAGGGCTCCGTTAATAGCTTACAACAAGCCGAAGTTCTGCGCGATTTTATTGGCGGGAATGCCGCCGAAGGTATCAGGGTAGGGGGAAGCCTTGGTTTCAGGCGTGAGTTTAATAATGATAAAGTAGCTTTAAGCCGCATAACTGCCGCTTATGATAACCTGAAATGGAAACTTGGCGCTAATGTAAGATTTGAGAAAGCATTTGATAAAAACCGGGACAACCTGGATGTAATAAGCAGCGTTGGTGTCCACAGGCAAATTAGCGGACAGCTTTTTGGCGGCTTTGAAGCTGTTGGGCAAGATTTGGAAGGTTTTTGGGAAACTAATGAGGCCGAAGGCGGCGCCCGGCTATTAATTGGCCCTTCATTAAATTATGCCCCTGCAGCTTCCCGTTTTTCATTCACATTATGTGGCGGCCCCATTATTTATGCAACACGCAGTGTAACCACGCTAAATGAGTTTGCCGTAAGAGAATTACCTGCAAACAATGGCTTCACAATGAAATTTAATGTAGGGTTTAAACTTTAATAGCGGGTTAGCTTTGTCAACTTTTTAAAAGTTGACAAAGCTGTTTCCATCAAATCAGCTTTATCAAATCAATCAGCTTAACATCAGCGCTCCGCTCTTAGCATCTCCCTTTTGCCAGGCGCACCAGGCGCTTTCTCAACTTTACAGCCTAATGCTTTTACAGCCCGTTTCAAATTGCCTGTAATGGCATAGGTAACAAATACACCGCCTGGCTTTAAGTATTGTATAGTATGACCAATGGCTGCGTCGTCCCACATTTCAGGCTGGTATGCCACAGCGAAGGCATCAAAATAAATAATATCGTATTGTTGTGTTGATTGAAAGTTAAGCAGCGGGCAGTTGGCAATTTGCAGCTTGCAATTGGGGCTTATGGATACTTCGCCGCTTAAAGCAGGCGAATATTGTGCATTAAATTGCTGCCATAATTCTGCTGAAATATATTGTTCATACCCGGTTTGACCGATCATTTCTTTTGTTAAAGGATAGGCTTCAATTCCGGTATAGTTTAGGTTGATCTGTTTTTGATCACAAAGATCGGCACTTAGCAAAAAGTTTAAACCGGTACCAAAACCAACTTCTAAAATGGAAACAGGCGCTTCCAAATTTCCGGCTCTATCCAAAAAATACTGCAAGCCCGAGTTCACAAAAACATGCCTGCTTTCCTGCAAGGCGCCATGTTTTGAATGGTAGTTTTCACCAACTTGCGGGTTGTAAATGGTATTTGATCCGTCGGCGGTTTGTACTATTGTGAGCATATTTTATGATTACACCGATTTTAAAAGGATTACACCGATTACTACCGAAGTCAAACGGCTGCCTTCTGATTAGCAATTTCCACAACCGCTTCGCCTAAATCATAAACCGGCACATTAGTTATCTTGCCAATTATAATGCTTACTGCAGCCGCAGATCTGTAGCCCGCTGCGCAATGTACAACTATTGGTTTACCGGTAGGGATCTCGCCGATCCTTTCGCGTAATTCAGGCAGGGGTATGGTAACAGCGCTATTAAATATCAGCCTTTCTTCAGTTTCATTCCTGTTACGCACATCAACTACAGTATAGTTTTCTGTTTTGTGCACAAAATCATCAAGGTCAAGGTCAGGTAGTTTTTCAGCAGCAGTAGCTGGATTTAACAAAGCCGCTTTAATATTTTGCTCGTAGCCAATTTTAGCAGCCTTTTTTATCATTATATCCAATTGAGCTTCATCAGCTGCTATTAAATAAAACAACTCATCAGGACTAACTATTGAGCCAAGCCAGGTTTCAAATTTATCACCGTCCTGCAGGTTAATTGAACCTTTTAAATGTCCATTCCTGAAATTCTGCTTGGGGCGGGTGTCAATAACAAGGATGTTTTTTTCTAATACGGCATCCTTATCAAGCTTTAAAACAGCATCAACACTGTTTATAAATGATGGCGCACCTTTTTTATTTGTCTCAACATCATGTCCGAAGTATTTTGGTACAAAAGGCTGATCGGTAGTAAGCGTTTTAACAAATTGCAATTCGTCCATCAGCTGTAAAGCATAATTTTCGCGCAGCTCGCGGCCTATGGTGCTTTGCAGATCAGGGCTCATGTTTTTACCGCATAATGAACCCGGGCCATGGGCCGGATAAACTATTACACTGTGCGGTAGCTTCATTAACTTATCGCGGGTTGAATGATACATCTGGCGGGCAAGCTCTTCTTTTTTGGCGGTGATATTGCCAACGTTTTCGCGCAGATCTGGCCTGCCCACATCACCAACAAATAAAGTATCGCCGGTAAACAGGGCTGTTTCCTTACCTTCCTCATCCTCTACCAAAATGCAGATCGAATCGGGCGAGTGGCCGGGTGTATTTATGGCCTTCAGTTTTATATCGTTTAATGTTATTATATCGCCATCGTCAAAACTTTCATGCGGGTACTCAGCGCCTGTTAGCTTACTTGTATAAATAACGGCACCGGTAGTTTCATGGATCTCCAGGTGCGAGCTTACAAAATCGGCATGCGGGTGCGTTTCTATCACGCCCGTAATATCGGCGTCATGCTGAGCAGCAAAATCATAATAGGGTTGCGGATCGCGGGCCGGATCAATCACTATCATCTTTCCGGTCCTGATAAGCGCGTATGAACCGTGCGCTAATCCCTTGTCGTAAAATTGTTGGATTATCATTTGGGTGCAAAGATAATGTTATTTCGGATTTCGGAATTTCGATTTCGAATTTATGCAATAATATGACGCTGGGTTAGTTATTTCGGAAGTCGGATGTTCGATTTCGGAATTCGGTAATAGATGGTTGCTATTGACAAAATGTCTTTGAGACCTTCTCTTTTGGGGGTAATCTTCCATATTTCAACAAATTCTGCAATCGGCATTTCGACTTTCGCATTAAAAAAATCCGAAATCGAACATCCGACTTCCGAAATCAATCAAACTTCTTCTCTTTTCACCAGTAAAAACTCATCATTATCTAAAGGTAAGTAGCCGTATTCATAACAAAAGTGATAGGTTTTACCATTTTGAGTTTGATAGCTGCGGGTATGGTACTCAAAATCAAAACCCTTTGCCGAAAGTTTTTTGCGGGTGGTTTTTGTTTTACCGCCCGGGTTTAATTCCTCCAGGATCCGCCGGTTACGGCGAAGGATATTATTGATGTTTCGTACTAAATTATAGCTGCTGCTGTTAAGCTGGTTGTTGTAATTATTGCGGCAAAGGTCATTACAGAACTTTTTATCAGCCCTGCCATGCAGCGTTGTGCCGCAATCAAGGCATAGTCTTTCCTCATTCATCTGGCTAAAGATAGGTAAAATATTATCCGTTTGCAAACGGTTGCAAACGGAAATTGTCGACTATAAGCGGTTAATAACCGGGTAAGTTTTGGGGCACTGCTCACCTTTGTAGTGTCAATTAAAAACAAATTAAAATTTAAAAAACATGAACTCATTAAGAAACAGTGTACGCCTTGTAGGCAACCTGGGTATGGATCCCGAAGTAAAAAGCTTTGACAATAACAAACAACTAGCTCGTTTTTCAATAGCTACCAATGAAACCTATAAAAACGATAAAGGTGAAAGGATTACAGAAACTCAATGGCACAATTTAATTGCATGGGGCAGCCAGGCAAAGTTTATTGGCGATTACCTTAAAAAAGGCGACGAAGTAGCCATTGAAGGTAAGCTAACCAATAAAAATTGGGTTGATAAGGACGGCGTTAAACGCTATGCTACAGAAGTAGTAGTAAATGATTTTATAAAGCTTAAATCATAGTGCTGCTCTATGAAAAAGTATCTCCTGATAGCTTTTATGGCATCCGTTGTGTGCAGTGCTAATGCTCAAAAACTTCAAAAACCACAGCGGGACAAGATCACCGGCGATGTCACACTTTCGGTCAAGGAGCAGGTATTGTCAAATCCGTTCACCCTGCCAGGGCATTACCTGGCAGGCAACATGGTTAGGGGTAAAAATTATTGGGCGTTATATTTTCATTTAAAAGATGGGTTGAATATATATTATTATGTGTTGAAGGGCGATAAGGCTATTATAAAATTTACCGACGGTAAACTTTTGGAAATTACATCGGCTTTTGATGCACAGTCATCGCTTATCTCTTATGCAACGCCAGATGTGACGGAAAGCTTTTTAGCTTTTGAATTAACAGACGATGATGTAGCTGCACTGTTAAGTGGCAAATTATCGGTAATACGGATCAATACCTCTATGGGAGCCTTTGATTATGATATAAAAGATAGTAAATCTGAAATAATTAAAAAGCAGCTTGAGCTGATAGCAAAAAAATAAACTATTATCCAAAGGACCCTAACCAGCATCCTTTGGGTAATTTACAGGATTCAACCTATTCAACTCAACCTAACCTAATCAACCAAATTTATTATATTTGTTATGTACTTAGAAGCAAAAGAAACAGCCCGGCTCTACAAATTGTTAAGCGATAAATTAGGTAGCGATACAACCGAAGCCATGTTCAAATACATTGATAACAAAACTGAACGATCAGTGGAAGCAACAATAAAAACATTAGCTACGAAAGAAGATTTGGCGAAAGTAAAATATGATCTTAGTAAAGACATAGGTGCTTCTGTAAAGTGGATGTTCATTTTTTGGGTAAGTCAGCTTGCTGTAATGCTATCTATAGTAGTGCTTATGCTGAAAAAATAAACATCATGATCAAATAACTCTACCATTGCCTAAATTTATTAGGTAATGGTTTTATATGTCACGAATATTTAAAGGATATTATATGAGTAAGTTAAGCTTATATTTTATTTGTTCACACCTTGAAAAAAATAACTTATTACAACTCAATCAACCTAATCCAACTCAATCAACTCTAACCTATCCCTCGCCCTTCAAATAAATGGTCTTTTCAACAATGGTATGAATTACGGCATCCAGCTCTTTTGCCGTAATATCAATGTGGTTAATTATCTCTTTGTTCATGGGGTTATCCGGGGCATTCAGGTCGAATAAATTAACCAGGCCCAAAATAGTTGCGACAGGCCTCCTGATTTCGTGCGAACTTATGGATGCAATTTCCTGCAGTCTTTTATTCTGGTCCTTAACATGGTCATTGGTTTTTTTATTTTCAATTAAGATCCGAAGGATATTTGCTGTACGCTCAATCATCTGTAATTCCTCAGGTTTGGGCGCCCTTTTTTTTGTATAATAAACGGCAAAAGTGGCCAGCACCTGCGAACTGTTTGAACTTATAATAGGGGTTGACCAACAAGCCTGGAGGCTATACGGAAGGGCCAGGTGTCTGTAATCATCCCATAACGGGTCTGTTTCAATGTCACTTACTATTATTTGGCTGCGGTGATATGCCGCTGTGCCGCATGATCCTGCTTTTGGCCCTATTGCGGTTCCGTCAATAGCCTTACAATATACATCGGGTAATCTTGGGGCTGCCAGGTGGCGTAATTTTTCCTGGGCATCATTAACTTCCAAAACAGAACAGATCATATCGGGAAATATTTCCTCTATACCTTTTAGCAGTTCGTTAACGGTTTGTGGCAAAGCATATAATGATGAAGCATTTAATTCGAGCACGTTCTTTTCGAGCGCAAGTATTAGTTGCTGGATCTTGATATTGGTAATATCCCTTATAAATACTGCTATTTCATCTTTATAGGGATAAATATTAACCCTTAACCACCTGTTTGAATAAGCATTGAAATATTGAAGCTGAGTGGATAAATTTCCTTTAAAGGCGCTTTCAAATTCATCCAGTACCTTATCCGTAATTCCTAAATTTTCAAGCTGTCTGAAATTGAAATTTTCAAGCTGTTCACTTTTTAGCCCGGTTATTGCCTGGAAGGCCGGATTAAATGAAGTTATTTGCCAGTTGTTATCAATAATGAAGAAGCCTTCATTAAAGCTTTGTATAATATGCTGAATATTGCCGATGTTATCTTCATTGCCGGGGTTATTAAAATTACCGGTTAAATTAATACCTATTGCATAGATAAGGTTATCATCTGGATTTAAGATTATTGACCAGCTTATATTGTAGTAGCGCCCATTTTTGGCCCTCATCCGGATTTCATGACCGCTAATTTTCTTATTAACCAAAAGGTTTTTAAAAAGATCTTCTCTTCTCTTAGTATCAGCAGGATGCGAATAGTCACTGGCTTTCTGTCCTATCAGTTCTGATTCCGAATACCCAAGAACCTCTCTTAAAGATGGATTTGTTTTAATTATATTTCCGTCCTTGTTTAAAATACAAAAGAAATCACTTGATTGGTCGAAAAGAAAGGTAAGCCTGGAACCCATTTTGAATAGGATTAGGTATCTATATCGGAATAATCTAAAATTAAAGATATTTTTCTGATAAACCTAAATAATATATTGCTATTATGGCGTGCTTACTGCAACTGGTAAAATTTTGCCATTAAAAAACCTGTGTCCGGTTATAGAAAAATCGGCAATATATTTACCCATTTCAAAGGCCATTACAGGCGAATCATAACCCGGGAAAGCTTTTTCGAGCATTTCTGTTTGTGCCGATCCCAGCGCAAGGCAGTTAACCTTTATCTCGCGGTCAGCCAGTTCAAGTGCCAGGCATTCTGTTAAGGTATGCAATGCAGCTTTACTTGCAGAATATGCTGATAGCCCTGCAAATTTTACGCTACCCTGGAAACCGCCCATACTACCAATATTTAAAATATGCGAACCCTTTGACATTAAATGAAGCAGTGCCTGTATAATGCGTACGTGGCCTATAAAATTGCTTTGCAGCATTTCTACAAAATCCAATTCCTGCAATTGGCTAAATGGTTTATTTATTAACACCCCGGCGTTATTGATCAGTACATCAACCCTGTTATCAAAGTTACTGTTGATGAATTGCTGTAAACCTGCATAATCATCATGCACAATGTCAAAAGCTAAAGCAAAGATCTCTGCATCCGGATTCAGGCCATGCGCTATTTCCAGTAAGCGTTCCAGCTTGTCCTGCGAGCGGGATAGCGCTATTACCTTGTGTTTGCCCGATAATATAAGCTCGAGCACTGCTTCAAAACCCACACCGCTGCTGGCGCCTGTTACAATAATATTCATGGATAGCGTAGTTAGTGGCTCAATTTTACAAACATTTCCCTAAACCACCAATTTTTGCTGAATAGAATATTTTTTAAATAAAATAAAATCGTATCCGCAGGGTCTGTCATAGACGACCCTGCGTTGGATGAACTTTTTCGATGTGAAAATAGCCGGCTTTATACACTGCAATGAGCCTTCGTTAATCACAAACATCGCGCAGGGTCGTCGATGACAGACCCTGCGGGGACAAATTTTACAAACATTTCCCTAAACCACCAATTTTTGTTCAACCGGGTGCTTAATTAAGTAAAACCCATCATTAATCAGCTTTTTGCATTCAGGCTCATTAATTGCTTTTTGTTCAAGAAAACTTCTTATTTCTGCAGCCAGGTCTGGCTCTATCTCCTCGTGATCCAGGATCTCTAAAATTTCTAGGGCGCAAAGCCAGTCATCATGGTGGTTTTTTTGAAGCATTAGCCAAACGTTGCCTAAAAAGCCAAAATCTCCGCCATTGTGCCTGCGGTTGCGCACCTGCTGGTAAAGCTTGTGCAGCTCAATGGTATTATTGTCGTAAGCGGCATGATGCGTAAGCGTATCAGATTTGTAGGCTATTTCTAAAAACTCTCCCTTATCGGCCGCACCGCAAAAAACAGACGCTATCTTTTCGCCGACTGCCATATCATAAACACCCCAGGTTGGGTCAAACAATAGTTCACCTGCTTTGCCCTTAACTGTACAATTGGTGAAAGTAATAAGCTGTGTTTTGCAGTTTGATGTAATAATTTCTTTTACCTCTCCGATAACTGAAATTCCACTTTCAAAATTTAATTCAGTGGTTTTACCCTGCTCAATACCAAAATAATTAAGCTCTTCAACGCTTAAATTTTCCAATGGCATTGCATGTCCATTAAGCTTTCCAACAGGCGAGCTGAATCCGTCTTTATGATAATCCTTGCCATGTCCTTTCAGCTGCCTGTTATCAACGGCTAATGCCGATGGGCCTGTAGTTTTTACAAACACAGGGTCGTTATTATGCTGTTTAAAATCAGTAAAAGTGCCTGAAACCTGCAAGCCCGAGCTATAAACTGCAGTACAGGTGTTTTTGCTTTCTATAGCTTTTTGCAAACCATAAACGCCACCTTTTCTGAACGACATGGTGTTGGCAAATGTTTCCAGCACATCTATCAGGTTTTGAAAAGTAGGGGTAACAAATAGCTGGGGCTGGGTTTTTGTAATATCGTAAGTATAATTTATGGCATCAATGGTATATGGTATCTTTTTGATATCACTATCCATACAGCTTGCACTTTCGCCAATTGATGATAATAATCCTGCACCATAAATTTTAGGACTTGCAAGGTTGCCGATCAGTCCGTATTCTACCGTCCACCAGTGCAGGCGGCTCAATAAAGCCATTTCCGATGGCTCACCCATGTTTTCCTGGCGATGAGCCAGCAATTCTTCGGCTTTATTTATTTCATTTGCGTCAGCATCTGGCATTTCTTTTAATATCGATAAGGCTCTTATGGCTTCGTAAAGCTCAAAATCCTGGGCCGAAAACATGGCTTTGGCACCTATCGAACCAAAATAACTCAAGTATTCGTGGTAGTCCTTATCAGCAATTATAGGAGCATGCCCTGCCGATTCATGAATAATATCCGGCGCAGGTGTATATTCAATGTGTTTTAGCTGGCGAATGTCGGCAGCAATAACCAAAACGCGGTAAGCCTGGTACTCCATAAAAGCAGCAGGAGGTATAAAACCATCAACGGTAACCGCGCCCCAGCCAATTTTAGCAAGGGCATCGTTCATTTCCTGCAGGCTGGGAATTTTTTCTATGGATAAGCCGGCCTTTTCAAGACCGGGGATATATGGATAATAGGCTACATCCTTCAGATAGCTATAATTTTGCCGCATAACGTAACGCCACACCGCATGGTCAACAGGCGTATAATGTTCATAATGCTGATCTACTATAAATTGCTTTAGATGTGCGGGTAATGCAGCAACCTGCGGGTTGCCAAAATCATTAAAACTAGACATTAATTTTGGTTTGTTGGAAAGCACAAAATTAAGAAATTAGTTTAACGGGCAAACAGATGTGATACTTATAAACAGGAAATTTACAAAATTATTAAGAAGTATTTATGCTGCTGATAGGTTGAATTTATTTTAACAACAATAAAACTGCAAATTAAATTTTGCTTAGTGTAATTTAAACAATATCGTTTTCATCCATTTTTTCTGCCGGTAATCCTTCCTGTAAGCGGCTTGGGCGGATAACATAATAAACGCCAAACAATGCCACAACAAGCGATAGCAAATAAAATGAAGTAGCCAGGAAAATGGCAAGATCAGGGATCATCGGGAACACGTTTGATAGCTTTGTGAATATAGCTTCCCGTGCGCCTGCGCCACCGGCAGTAATTGGGATAATTGATGCCAGTGCCGAAATTAAAAAAGATAATAAATAAGGGGAGAATTTACCGTGAAAACCTGCCTCATGAAATTCGGGCTGGCCTAAAATTACACAGATTATAGTAAGCAGTTGTAAGCTTTGCAATAACAGGGCTTTAGCATGTGCTTCAAAAAATTTATGTGTATAGTCTCTGAAAAATTTGTAAGCCACAAAGTAATAAATTATGGAACCGGCTGCAAATATGCCCAGCGGGATGCCAATATGAATATCTATCTGCGGAATTAAAAATATTAAAGCAACGGTTATTAAACCAATTGCCCACAAACCACTCAACCTGTCGAACATTACAGCCCAAAAAAGTTTTTTAACCGGGGTTTTATAGGTTTTATTGATGAGGTACATTTTATAACCATCGCCACCGATTCCACCGGGAAGGAGGAAATTATAAAAAAGACCCAAAAAGTATAATCTTAAATTATACTTCGGATTTAACTTTAAGCCAATTGATTTAAAAAAACTAAGCAGCCTCCATGCCGAAACTATCATTGACGAAGCAAGACATAAAAAGGCAGCCAGCATCCACCAATAATTTGCTTCAAGAAGCCTTAGTTTAACTTTATTAATATCAACCTTACTGAAAACCCAAACCAGTAATGCTACCGTTACAGCTATCTTTAAAATAGTTTTAACTACATTCCAAAACCGTTGTTTAGGCGTTTTGGGATTTATCTCTTCTTCAGCTTCGTTTACTATGGCTTGTTGAATATTAGTCATGGGATGCAAAGGTAGCAAAAAGGAAATATTTGTAAGCTGATGAATATATAAATGCCGATATATGACGTAAAAGGGGCTGTTTTAACCCTTTTTATCCATTTTCTCCAACAGTGCAAGGATCTTATCCAGCTTATCTATTTCAATGGAATTTAGTTTTTGCAGCAATTCTTCTATTTCATCCTTGGCTTCACAATTTGTTTTGTAATCTGCATCGGCCTGGGCGCGGTCACGCTCACTTTGGCGGTTTTGGGCCATCATGATAATCGGCGCCGCATAAGCTGCCTGGGTTGAGAAAAGAAGGTTTAGCAAAATAAATGGATAAACGTCCCAATGATATGCAAATCCTATCACATTAAGCGCCATCCACACCAAAACTATAAGAGTTTGAATAATGATAAAGCGCCACGAGCCCATTCCGTTTGCTACTTTATCGGCCAGGCGCTGGCCAAATCCTAATGAGGCCTGATGTATTTGATGCCATGTTTTGTGATGTTCCATAAGGGGATTTAATTTTAATTTCCGGTGTTAAATATAGACAAAAAACAAGAAATAAGAGCCCCGGGGAAAGAATCAAGAGACAAGAAGTCAAGAATCAGGAATCGGGAGAAAAATACATAAAATTGGTTTCGCAGGGCATTACCTATTGGTATTTATGGATGGGAGTTTGATGCATTCTTTTATCTTTTAATTCTTGTCTCTTGATTCCTGACCTCTTGTTTCTTACAAAAAGCATATTTCATTTTTATGATAAACTTTTATAGTTTAGGTTTGGGGATATTTACCTGCTAAAAAGAAACGCTCTTGTTGCTTTTATAGCCGTCTATTTAATTATTAAAAAGAGATAACCTGAGCTCATTATGCAAGATGACATGATCCTGGAAACCATATCGGTTACCAAAAATTATTTTGGCGATAAATCTTCGGGAGTTAATAATGTAACCATATTTATTCCGAAAGGGAAAGTAACTGCAATTGTTGGTGAAAGCGGCAGCGGCAAAACCACCTTGTTGAATTTGCTGTTTGGATTATTGCAGCCCGATAGCGGCGAGGTTTTTTTTAAGGAGGAACGCATTTTAAAGCGCGAGGAAAAGCTGCAGCCTGCCCACGAGGCGATGCGCCTGGTAACCCAAAACAATGCCGATATGGATCTTGATGCAACGGTATGGGAGAGCGTAAGATCGGGGTTAAGAATTGGCGAGCTCGGCCTGGATACGGAAGAGAAAAAAATAACCGATTCATTAAATATGCTGGATATATTGCCGCTTAAAGACCAGCCATTTGGAAAATTAAGCGGGGGTGAAAAGCAACGGGTAACCATTGCAAAGGCGCTGATAAGCAAACCCGAGGTTATTTTGCTGGATGAACCCTTTAACCAGGTGGACGCTACTTATCGTGAAGGCTTACAGCACGACATCCGCTTTATTGTGAAGGAGTGGGGAGTAACGATTGTTTTGGTTTCGCATGACCCAGCCGAGATCTTATCAATGGCCGATGAATTGATCGTACTAAAAGAAGGCGAAATTGTTGAAAACGGAAGCCCGGAGGAGCTATATAATTCGCCCAAACTTTTATATACCGCACAAATATTGGCCAGCAGTTGTCAGCTTACATCAGCAGAGGCTAAAAGCTGCAGCATTAAAAGCAAACGTGGCACAGTAGTGGTTTACTCTGAGCATGTTAAAATTGGCAAGGGTTTCGGCAATAAATGGACAGTTAAACAGATCCTGTTCAAAGGTTTTTTTGAAGAGCTGATCATCGCACGCGATGGTGTTATTTTAAGGGCAAACAACTATACTAAGGGTAAATACGATATAGGCAGCAAAATCAGCATCAGCATTGAAGATTATTTTGAATTTGGTAAATGGGAGACCCCCGCAAGGTCATTGCCGAAGGAGTTGTGATTAGGTTGTAGAGGTTGTAAGGGTTCGAAAAGTTGTTGAAATTGGCAACGATTATGTCATGCTGAATTTATTTCAGCACCTCACACGCTAAGTATACACCATATAAGCGACCCTGTTCTGTGGGGTGCCGAAATAAATTCGGCATGACGGATGTGAGAAACTCACTCAACTAAACTCAATTCCAGTTTTTCCTTCCTGTACTTAGCCAAATTAATCAGTAGCACACTACCTAATATCACAAACAGCCCTGCCAATTGGGTAAACGAAATATTTTCGCCGGCAAACACAACGCCCAATATTACTGCTATAACCGGGTTCACATAGGCATAAGTGCTTACCTGTGTTGCCGGGCGAACCTGCAATAGCCATACATAAGCACTGAATGCAGCAATTGAACCAAAAATTACCAGGTAAAGCACAGCCAACCAGCTTGTAATTTGGATGCTGTGAAAGTTTAAACCCGCATACTCATTATGGATAAAGCTAACCGGGATATACACAAACCCCGCGCTTAGCATTTGCCATGCCGTACTTACGGTTGCAGAGCCAGATGTAGGCCTGTGTTTTGAAAAAAGAGAACCACCAGCCCATGAAATAGTACCTAAAAGCAATAACAGCATCCATGGTAATTTTGATGCGCCGCCACCGTCAAATATTTTCCCGATCTGCTCGCTGAATAATATGATTACCCCGGCAAAACCAATTATTAACCCAACTATGGTTGCCTTATTTTTTAGGTTGATGCCCCAGTTTGGCTTATCAAGCAGCACAAACCATATGGGTGCTGATGATACCAGGATGGCCACCATTGCGCTTGGTAAAGTTTGCTCGGCCCATATTACAATGCCGTTTGCCACAAACAGCAAAAGTACCCCGGTTATTGCCGCATTGATAATATCTCTCTTCACAAAAATCTTTTCACCCTTAATTACACACCAGCCCATCATTAACAATCCGGCTATGGTAAAGCGGATTGCTCCCAGTAAAAATGGAGGCATCCCACCTTGTTCAGCCAGGCGGATAAAAAAATAGGTCGACCCCCAAACAATGTAAACTGTTGCAAAAGCAATGATAACTAATAGGGGTGATGCTGATTTTTGTGTTGAAGGCATGAGCTTATAATTTTTCGGGTATAACCAATTGTTGTTGTTCTTTAACCGTTTCGAGCACTATGGTGGTGCGGGTGCTTAAAAGGTTGGGGATCTTGCTGAATTCGTTCCGCATCAAATGCATTAGCGAGGCCGAATCGTAAGTGCGAACTTTTACCAGGTAACAATCATCACCGGCAACATGGTGCACTTCCTGTACTTCGGGAATAGTGGCCAGTTGTTTAGCTGTATCGTTGCAGCCGGGCCCATCGGCAGCTTTCATAAAAATAAAGGCAAGCATTTTTTGCTGCAACGCATCGGGGCTAATACGCGCGGTATATTGCCTGATCACATTTTTTTGCTCCAGTTTTTTTACACGCTCCAGGATACCTGATGGCGCCATGCCCAGCTCGCGTGCCAGATCGGCATTGCTGATGCGGGCATTCTCCTGCATTAAGCGTAAAATGTGCAGGTCTGTTTTATCCAGTATGATCTCTGTTTCGTTAATCATACTGTAATATTACACTATTTTAGAACTATATTCAAAATAGTATTTTAAAAAATGAATTTAATTCAACAAAAGTACGTTTTGTGTGTTTAAACGTCTATTTGAGTGAATGTGGCGAAATAATTTGCACCTTCCTGTTTTGAACCATGATTGAAGGATTTTAGGATTACATGATCCAATTGCCTCTGGTAAATCAAGAAATCTCCTAGTCAAGCGAATCAGGGTTCAGACATTAGCCTCTGATCTCTTCTTCTTCAACGTTATAACAGTAACCTCAGGCCAGATGCCTAAGCGCCCCGAGAACGCTAAAAAGCCGAAGCCACGGTTAACGTACAGGTAACGGTTCTTTTCATTTACTAAACCTGCCCAGTCAAGATAGCGGTATTGTACCGGGCTCCACCTGAAACCGGCAACCTCAACCCCGAACTGTGCACCATGGGTATGGCCTGCCAGCGTTAAATGAATAGTTGTTGGATTATAGCGCACCTTTTCCTCCCAGTGGGTAGGGTCGTGCGAGAGCAGGATCTTGAAGGCGTCTTTATCAACGCCTTTTAATGCTTTATCCAGGTCGCCTAATTGGATGAAGCCCTTTCCCCAGTTTTCAACGCCTATAAGTGAGATCTTTTGACCATTTTTTTCAATGTCGATATTTTCATTCAGCATTAAACGATAGCCTAATGCTTTGTGGTGCTCTTTAAGCTTATCCAGGTTCGCCGCCTTTTCGGCCTCGCTGGCCCACTCAATATAATCGCCATAATCATGGTTGCCCAATATAGAGAACTGCCCGTACGGCGCTTTAAGCTGGCCGAAATTTGGAATGTAAGGTTCTATCTCCCAGGCTGCGTTGTTCACAAGGTCGCCTGTAAAAACAAATAGGTCGCTTTTTTGCGCTTTTGCAAGGTCAATGCCGCGCTGCATAGCATCGGTATTGTCAAAACTGCCGGAATGAATATCAGATAGCTGGGTAATGGTAAAGCCGTCAAATGCATCAGGCAGGTCATCGAAATACAACGTTGTGCGGTGCACCTTGTAATCATATTTACCCTTAAACATGGCATACATAAACCCGGTAAACGGAAAGGCGGCAATCAGTATGGCAGCCTCGCTTATAAATTTACGCCTTGCCGGGAAATATGGTTCAATAACTTTACCATCAGGTTTGGTTACGTTGCTTACTATCCCGTAAAAGAAACGACCAATATCACCCAAAAACAAAATCAGCACAAAAAATATTTTGGTAATAAAAAAAGTGAGGAACAGGCTCAGCATCCACTCGTGAAAGGGCGTCATGCCTTTTGCCGTGCTGAAACTGCCAAAGCCGCCAATAAACAAAACAGTTACCCCAACTGAAATTACCAGGTAACCCCATTTAACAAGCTGGCGTAAACGTTCTGATTGCCAATCAGCCGTAAAAGTTTTTAGTCCGTTAAAAACGTACCAGTCTAATAATAAACTGATAGCAGCAATAATTAAAAATATCTTAAAAAAACCACCTCTGTGCATAGTAATTAATTAAAAGCCTGCAATTTATAAAAGGAAAGGTAATTGGAGGGTAAAATTTGAGGCGAGAAGTAATTAATTGTATAACCAGCTATTTATTGGGGCAATTTACTGTGCTTTGTTTTAAATGAGTATTATTAATACATTTATTCGGGCAGACATATGTAATGTCCGTTTAATATTAAAAAACCGTAATGAATGCTTTTGATCATATTAAAACCATTTTAGCCATAATTTTAGGCTTAAGTATTACGCACCTGTTAAAAGGAATAGTAAAGTTTGTACAACACCCTAAAAAGGGCAGGCCGTATTGGGTGCATTTAATGTGGTGTATTTATGTTTTACTTTTAATTATTCACTTTTGGTGGTGGGAATCGCATTTAAGGACGATAACCTCCTGGAACTTTGAAATTTATTTTTTCCTGATCTGCTATATCTCCGTTTACTATTTTATATGTTCTATCCTGTTACCCGAAGATCTTCAAGAATACAACGGCTTCTTTGATTATTTTTACTCAAGGAAGAAATGGTTTTTTGGTTTCCTGGCTTTATCCTTTGCGCTTGATTTTGTTGATACCCTTATTAAGGGAAAAGAATATTACCTGGCGCATTATAACTGGGAATACCCGGTAAGGAATCTAAGTCATATTGTACTTTGTATTATTGCAATAAACAGTAATAACAAAAAGTTTCATAGTGTGCTGGTAATACTATTTATGCTTTATGAGCTTACTTACATTTACAGGCTATTTATGCGGTTTTGATTTGAATTAATTAAAAACTCAATAATTATGAAAGAATTTATGCTGCTAATCCGCAATGGAGGCGATAGCAAGGCTGCTTTTTCGCCCGAAAAGAACCAGGATTTTCTTAATGCCTGCAGGGTTTATATTGAAAAACTGACAAAAAATGGAAACCTTAAAAGAGCGCAACCGCTTATCCGGGAAGGGAAGATGCTGTCGGGCTCAAACAACCAATGGATGGAAACGCCTTTTAATGAAGGTAAAGAAGTAATTGTTGGCTATTATCATATCCTTGCAAATAACCTGGACGATGCAATTGCCATTGCAAAAGGCAATCCTGAATTTGAATATACCACAACCGCCAGGATTGAGGTCCGCCCGATAAAAGTGGTGGAAGAATCTACTTCTTATGCTTATCCGAAAGGGGAATAAATTGAATAGAAGGAGCTTTGTCAACTTTTTAAAAGTTGACAAAGCTGAATTTTACTTCGCTACCCAAACATTATCCCCTTTATTCGAATCCGGATCATAACTACCGCCCAGCACTATTTTAGTAACGCTGTTTTTTGCAGTAAAGTTAGCCGTATAAGATTTTTCGCCATTTGCCCAGCAGGCTACGCTTTGGTGGATCTGTTGCGTAGTGCCATCGGTGTAAAATATAGTTAGGTCTACGGGTATGGGTTTGCTGCCAACACGGTTTATGACCACTGAATACTCTTTTTGGTTGTTGCTAACTTTGCCTATTCCCAAATCAGGGATGCCGCCATCAATAAACCAGCTTTTCCAAAACCAGTTCAGGTTTTTACCCGCTCCGGCATTCATACAATTAAAAAAGTCGAACGGCATTGGGTGTTTGCCATGCCATTGGGTTATGTAGTTGTGCAGGGCCCTCGTGAATAATGCATCGCCCAGCATGTCTTTAACATACAGATAGCCAAGACCCGGCTTTGGATAGGAGTCTGTAAAGCCGCTTGCACCGCTAAGCTGGGTGGTAAGTGAAATGATTGACTGATCTTCCTCTTTCCCGGCGCTTTGCGCATAGGCTTCAACGCCAAACAAGTCGGTAACTTTTGGATCGATAATAGGGCTTATGGTCCATTCGCCTATGGTTGCCCAGCCTTCATCCATCCAGCCGTACTTGGTTTCATTAACGCCCATATAAAAGGGGAACATGGTATGAAAAATTTCGTGATCGGTTAGCTCAATGCCATCTTCGGCCGTTGGGGTAGGGTTATCATTTACCATCATTGGGTATTCCATCTGGTCCAATCCATCAAAAACGGTTTCATGCGCATATGGGTACGGCCATTTTGGGAATTGATAGCTCATGGCTTCAACCGTTTTGCGGGCATAATTTATCACCTCAAAATAATCCTTATGATTTGGATTAAAAACAGCATCAACCCGGGTGCGCCTGCCGGTTTTAGGGTCAACCACCAAGCTGCTTGCTTTCCATATATAATGGTTGCTAATGGCAAAGGCCACGTCTGTAACGCTATCCGCTTCAAACTTCCAGGTATTAGCGGCTTTGTTTGCGGTAATTTGTTCTTTCAGCTCAGCTTCGGTAATAATATCAGTTACACTATCATTTAGTTCAGCATCATGGATCCGCGCAACTATTTTTGACGCATAAACCTCGCCTGCATTTTTAAGGTTACCGGTGCTCCAAACTTTATAATTGCCCGGCACTGTAATAGCCAGGTTAAAATGGCAAAAGTCATTATAGAATTCTTCGCTGCCGCGATAATGGTTTTGGTTCCAGCCATCAATATCATCATAAACAGCAATCCGCGGAAAAAAATAAGCGATAAAGAAAGCGCCTGAATCAACCTGGCCTGTACGGATGTGCGAAGTTTTATTTAACGTGTATGAATATGCAATATCAAAATGTACTTTTTGCTTTGGCAATATGGGTGTGGTCTTCAATGTCATATTGGTGCCGTCAATTGTCCAGCGGGATGTGTCTTGATCATTTTTATCAATTGCTAACTTTTTTATCTTAACGCCATCGGTAAGGTCCACGGCAGCAACAGGCATGTTCCTGATAGCGCCTTTTTTATAAAGATTAGGATACAGCTTTAGGTTAATCTCATCCAATGTATCCGGACTGTTGTTGGTATAATCAACAGATACCGTACCATCAAGCAACCGGTTAATTGGGTTAAAGTTTATAGAAATGGTATAATCCGCGCTGTTTTGCCAGTAATTTTTACCTGGTGCGCCGTTAGTTGTGCGGGTACCTTTGGTATAGGTGGCCTGTAAGTTTACAGGTACCTGCAATGTTGTTTGGGCATAGGTATTGATACTTCCCAATATCACCATTGGGAATAATAACTTGTAAAATGAGGCCATCATTTAAAATTTATATATTCAGTAATTTATCAAATCAAAACTTAAAAAATCAGTATTCAGGATTTTCCTCAAATCTGAAATCATCAAAGCCCCCTCTAAATCTCCCCCGGTAGGGGAGACTTTAGCTTCGCCCGTGTTTGCTTTTTAAACTCAAAGATTAGGGGGCTTTAAT
>NZ_FRCM01000004.1:422625-533640 GCF_900142915.1 Mucilaginibacter sp. OK098 | reverse complement strand
GGAGACTTTAGCTTCGCCCGTGTTTGCTTTTTAAACTCAAAGATTAGGGGGCTTTAATTATTCCACCCTTTTCCTGCAATCCGAAATCGAAAATCCGAATTCCGAAATTCTTCAATTACCATCCCCCTTTAAATCCTTCAGTAAGCGCAGCCTTATAATTTTCAAGATCGAAGGAGTAAAGGTACGGGGCTTTATGCGCACCACCCTTACGTGGTTTCTCCAATCGGTTTAAAATCCCAAAACCAAGCATCCGCCGTTGAAAGTTTCGCCTGTCCAGCTTTTTATCCAGTATGGTTTCATAAAGTTTTTGCAGCTCAGGCATGGTAAATTCCCTCGGCATCAGGTTATAACCTATCGGCTGGTAGTTTAATTGAAGGCGTAACGTATCCAAAGCTGTTTTAAGTATCAGCGCGTGATCAAGCTTTAATTCAGGCAGATCATTCAGATCGCACCAGTTACATGCAGCCGAAAATTGGTCTGGAGCCGGGTTTACATCGCAAAAATCAACTAGCGCATAATAGCCAATGGTCAAAAAACGGTTGGTAAACCAGTTTTCTTTTGCCGGCAGCATATCTTTATACATCTCAAAATGCTCTTTTGACCTTTCGGGATCGCCAAAAACATGAAACTGCTGCAAAAATATTTCATCAAGGCCGGTTCGTTCTTTTAGTATCCGGTTAGCGGCCATTTCAATAGGTTCAGGTTTTAGCAAAAAACCGCCCGGTAAGTACCATCCGCCTTCATTTTTAATTTTCAGGAGCAAAACTTTCATCAATCCTTCATGAAACCCAAACACCACGCAATCAATAGAAATATGGGGCAGATAGTTCTCCCGTGCGTTTTCGCAATACTCCTTAAGTTCTTTTTTGGTTAACATTTTTGCTATTCTACAAAAATACTTTGATTATTTAAATTATAATATTACTCTTGTGTCAATAATACACTATCATTTTTTAGTGTTAAACCGATTATTACTGATACAAAAAATTAAGGTAACACAAACTATGCTAATGTAATATATTAGCCTACGTTTTAGCCATCCAATAATAACCTAATAATTCATAATGATGAATAAATATTCCCCGGTAAGATCTGCTTTTGCAGCAGTGATGCTTTTTGCTTCAATACTGCCTGCTTATAAAGCATCGGCACAAACAAAAAACGATGATGCCAAAATGAATGCCTTTGTTGCAAACCTGATGGGTAAAATGACGCTTGATGAAAAGATAGGTCAGCTTAACCTGGTTGTAATGGGCAACGCAATAACAGGCACGGTAATTAGTAAGGGAGTTGAGGATAAAATGAAACGGGGCGAAATAGGCGGCATATTTGGCTTATACGGCACCGCAAATGTTTCAAAAATGCAGGATCTTGCAGTTAAGGAATCGCGCCTGCACATCCCTTTAATATTCGGGCTTGATGTTATCCACGGGCACCGCACCATATTCCCTATCCCTTTAGGCGTTTCGGCAACCTGGGATATGGAGCTGATTGAACAATCAGCCAGGATAGCAGCTAAAGAAGCAACTGCAGAAGGCTTGAACTGGGTGTTTTCGCCAATGGTGGATATAGCGCGCGATGCCCGGTGGGGAAGGATCTCGGAAGGATCAGGCGAAGATCCATGGTATGGCTCGCAGGTTGCCAAAGCGATGGTTAAGGGTTACCAGGGCAAAAGCATGACGGATGCCGACGCTGTTATGGCCTGCGTTAAACACTTTGCTTTATATGGCGGCGCTGAGGCCGGCAGGGAATACAATACGGTTGATATGAGCCTGATAAAAATGTATCAGGATTACCTGCCGCCTTATAGGGCGGCGGTTGATGCGGGTGCAGGCAGTTTCATGAGCTCGTTCAATACCATTAACGGTATGCCGGCAACAGTTAATAAATGGCTGCTTACTGATCTGTTGCGTAAGCAATGGGGTTTTAAAGGCTTTGTAGTGTCTGATTATACCTCGTTAAATGAAGTAACAAACCACGGCCTTGGCGATCTGCAAACGGTATCGGCATTAGCATTAAAAGCAGGCCTTGATATGGATATGGTAGGCGAAGGCTTTTTAACCACGTTAAAAAAATCATTAAAAGAAGGAAAGGTTACCCAGTCTGAAATTGATTTGGCTTGCCGCCGTGTGCTTGAAGCAAAATATAAATTGGGTTTATTTACAAATCCGGGGAAATCAATAAATGCCGAAAGAGAAAAGCAGGACGTATTTACTGATGATAACCGCAAATTTGCAAGGCAGATAGCCGAACATTCATTTGTATTGTTAAAAAACCAGGCGCAAACACTGCCGCTTAAAAAATCAGGCACCATTGCATTGGTTGGCCCGCTTGCTGCTAACCATTCAGAAATGCTGGGTACCTGGGTAATAGCCGGAGACCCTGATAAATCTGTAAGTGTGGCCGAGGGGATAAAAAATATTGCCGGGGATAATGTAAAAGTATTATATGCAAAAGGATCGAACATTACTGATGATTCGCTTTTAAGTATCCGCGCTTTCGCTTTAACAGGTCCTGAAAAAAAAGACAAACGCTCGCCCCAGGAAATGATTGACGAAGCTGTTGAAACTGCTAAAAAAGCCGATGTAGTTGTTGCTGTGGTAGGTGAGTCGGCAAACATGTCGGGCGAATCATCAAGCAGGGCTGATATTGATATCCCTGAAAACCAGAAAGATTTATTGAAAGCGCTTGCTAAAACCGGTAAACCGTTGGTTATTGTATTATTTAACGGCCGCCCGTTAACTTTAACCTGGGAAGATAAGCATGCCAGCGCCATATTAGATGCATGGGCGCCGGGTACCGAGGCCGGTAATGCTATTGCCGATGTGCTTTTTGGCAATTATAACCCGGCCGGAAAAATTACGGCAACCTTCCCGCGCAGCGTAGGGCAGATACCTATATATTATAACCACAAAAATACCGGAAGGCCTTTTGATGGTAATGGCGGGGCTAAATTCAAATCAGATTATCTTGATATTTCAAATGATCCGCTTTACCCGTTTGGCTATGGTTTAAGTTATACCACGTTTAGTTATGGCAGCGTTCAACTTGATAAAACTAATCTCATAGGCAATACAGCGCTTAAGGCTACCGTAACGGTAACCAATACCGGTAAATATGCCGGCGAAGAGGTTGTGCAATTGTATATAAGCGATCCGGTAGCCAGCATCAGCCGCTCGGTAAAAGAATTGAAGGGCTTTCAGAAAGTAAATTTGCAGCCTGGCGAAAGCAAAGTGGTATCATTTAATATAACCACTGCCGATCTTAAGTTTTACAATGATAAACTTGTTTATGATTGGGAGCCAGGTCAGTTTATTGTGCAAATTGGCACCAATTCAGGCAACACGCAATCGGCATCAGTTCAATGGCTTAAGTAATGGAATAAATTATCCGCGATTTGGTATATTAAGGATAATCAAGGTTAAAATTTACCAATAATAAAAAAGCGTTCCATAACAAAAATGGAGCGCTTTTTTTTGTTACTAACCTGGTATTATTTTAATGAAAAAATAAGTTTCAAAATTTAAAAAACCCTCAAAATAAGTGTTATAGTGACATTTTTAACAAAAGGTGATGAAATTTTAACATCATAAATATGGTTGTATTGGGCATATTATTGGTGTATTTTATCATTAAAAACATAAGCTAAATGATGATTTAAGCATTCGCGGAAGCTTAAAGTGGTTTATAATTAAATAATTAGCTTGTATAACGGAGTTGTTACATTTCTGATTTAGTAATATAATAGTCATTTTATTAATAATTTGTTAACATAAATATTCTATAAGTATTAGTATTGTTTTAAACACGCCTGTAAAAATAATTAATTTGTAATTCTTATTAAGTCACTTGTGTAAACAGTACACTCTGTTTACATTAGTATCAATGCCAATGTAATTTTTTGTATTACCGAACAATTACACAAAACCTGATATTAATATAACATTTATTAAACCTGATGCACATGCTTTTTATTAGGCATCGGGAATTTGAGTAGCAATAAGTTTTTATATTTATTAAGTACTTTACATGATAAAACTTTTACATTTTATCCTTTTTTGTAATCACACCAACGCGGCCTTATCTCACCAGGGCCATAGGCAAATCGTTTTTGCCCCAGCTAATGCCCGGGCGCCGTCTTAAAACCATAATCGAACAAAAATCTTAAATCAAATAAATTAATCAACTAAATCTCAATCTCATGTTTAAAAGTTTACTCCTAAAAGGAAGAGCACTATGCCTGCTGTTATGCTGCATAGTTTCTTCATTGGTAGTTACAGCCCAAACAAAACACTCGGGTAAAGTTATCGGCGGCGATGACAAACAACCTGTAGTAGGTGCATCCTTACGGATAAAAGGCACCAACCTGGGCGCTGTAACAGATGTTAATGGCGAGTTCAGTCTCTCATTAAGTCCAGGTAATGTGCTTGTCGTAAGTTATCTTACTTACCAAACAAGAGAGGTAACCGTTCAAGGTGACCAGTATCTCACTATTGTTCTTACGCCTGTTACCAACTCGCTCAACGAGGTGGTTGTTACAGGTTACCAAACCCAGGTTAAAAAGGATATCACCGGTGCTGTAGCAACGGTGGCTATCAATGATGCCAGAAAGATCCCTGTTACCACCTCAGAGCAATTGCTGCAAGGGCAGGCTTCGGGTGTTACGGTAATTAACCAGGGTGCACCAGGCGCTTCAAGCACAGTATTTATTAGAGGTATCACCAACTTTGGTAATAGTACACCTCTGTTTGTTGTTGATGGTGTACAAACCAGCAATATGTCACAGGTAAATCCGAGCGATATAGAAAGTATCAGTGTATTGAAGGATGCAGGTTCGGCAGCCATTTATGGTGTATCAGGCGGTAACGGGGTAATTGTGGTTACTACCAAAAAAGGTAAGGCGGGCAAAACCTCACTTAGCTATGATGCTTATTATGGTGATCAGGTGCCTCCCGGGGGAAACGTCTGGCATTTGATGAACCCGTCACAACAATCACAATTGGCTTTTGATGCCAATGACGGATCGTCAGAAAAACTTTATCCCGGTGGTGCAGGAACACTTCCTGTTTACGGTTATCATGGCGGGGCGAATTATTCAACCTTTGGTACAGCTGGTGTTACCAATGATCCTGCAATTGAAAAAGGTTATTTTTTCGATGCTTTAAATCCCGCTAATGATTACCTGGTACAAAAATTTAACCAGGCAGGTACCGATTGGTTCCATCAAATTTTCAAACATGCGCCTGAGCAAAGCCATACTATTACCGCAAGCGGCGGCAATGATAAAAATACCTTCTTGTATTCATTGCAGTACCTCAACCAACAAGGTACTTTAATAGAAACTTTTGAAAAACGTTACCAGGCACGTGTTAATAACACTTATAGCTTGCTGAATAATCATCTTCGTTTTGGTGAAAATGGCTATGTATTTTACCGCGAGAACAATGGCGGCAGCTCCTTCAATCAACAGCAGGAAGGAGGTAGTATTTCAAACACATATCGCGAAATGCCGCTTATCCCTGCTCATGATATAAAAGGTAATTATGGTGGTGGTTATGATGGCCCTGCCGGCGAACCCCTGGGTAACGGAGCCAATCCTCTTGCACAGCAGGAAAGAACCAAAAATGACAGGGCTAAAACCTGGAACATGCAGGGAACTCTTTTTGCAGAAGCTGACTTTTTGAAATACTTTACTGCCCGTACTGCTTTTGGTGGAAATGCAGGTAATACTTTTTATTATTTCACAGGCTACAACCCATATGAAAATTATGAGCCGCACGCCAATGATAATACCTATGCAGAAGTTGCTCAATATTATTATAATTTCAACTATACTAATAGTTTGAGTTATAAACAGACATTCGGAAAACATAATATCAGCGCTTTTGCTGGCTATGAAATTAAAAAAAGCGGTGGACAGCAGTTGGGGGTGGCAGCATCAAACTTTGTTACACTTGATCCTAATTTCCTAACGGTTGCAGCTACAACTAAGCCTACATCAATAGCTTTAAACGGCGGCGGTAATGGTACATTCCTTTACCAGCCTACAGGTACCCAGTCAATATTTGCCCGTGTAGATTATAGCTACAATGATAGATATCTGTTTGGTGCAACTGTACGCCGCGATGGATTTTCATCCTTTTATCCTGGTCGCCAATATGGTACTTTCCCTTCTGTGTCTTTAGGATGGCGGATCTCTCAGGAAGACTTCCTGAAAGGTGTTAGCTGGATCAATGAACTTAAACTGCGCGGCAGTTATGGCTCTACCGGTAGCAATGCAAATATCCGCGGTACAAATTCTGTAGATACGTATAACTATGGCTTTGGCAGCACTGCATACGGTATTAATGGTGGTTTAAATACAACTACCACAGGTTACGCACAAACCAGTATCGGTAACCCTAAAACTACCTGGGAGACTGATAAGATACTTAACATTGGTATTGACGCCTCCTTGTTTAATCACCTGGATCTGAATCTTGAATATTATAAAAAATCTATCAGCGGTTTATTGTTCCCGCTATCGCTGCCTGCAACTGCTGGCGCTGCAAGCCCCCCAACAGTAAATGTGGGTGACGTGCAGAATACTGGTATCGATTTTTCGGCAACGTTCCATACTGCCATTAGCCAGGATTTCAAGTTTAGCATTGGGGCAAACGTTACTGCGTACAAAAACAAAATTACTAAGCTGGTTGCACCAAATTACTTTGATGTATCAAACGGTACACGTATAGGTAGCTTTGTAAGAGAGAAGGTAGGGATGCCTATAGGCTCATTCTACGGTTACCAGATACAGGGTATTTATCAAAACGCTTCACAAGTTGGTACTTATGACAGTAATGGGAAACTGGTTTCTGGTGTTCCAAGTTATTCGGGTGCTGCTCCAGGCGCATACATTTACAAGGATCTAAGTGGTGATGGAAAGATCACAGCTGATGACCGCACCTTTATTGGTAACCCAAATCCTGATTTTACTTACGGTGTTAACCTGAATGCCAGTTATAAAGGCTTCGACTTTTCTATGGTGTTATATGGTTCATACGGTAATAAGGATTTTAACTACGTAAAATACTGGACAGATACTTATGGCGCTTTCCCTGGCGGCAAGGATCTTGACCTGTTGACCAAATCGGCAACTGTTGTAAATGGTGTAGTTACCAACCCTGGTGCAACGCAGTCAGCTTTAACTGTTAGCCAATCATTAGGTACAACAATTCCAAGTACTTTTTATATTGAAAGCGGCTCATTTTTGAAATGCCGCGTTGCACAGCTTGGTTACAATTTTGATCCGGGCCTGTTAAAATCGGTTGGAGTAAGTAAACTGCATGTGTATGTTCAGGCTACCAACCTGTTTACCATCACCAAGTATAGCGGCTTAGATCCTGAGTTAGTTCCATCGGTTAGTAACCTTAACCAGAGTGGTAGCGCCACTCCTCAGCAAAGCGCATCTTTTGGGGTTGACTATGGCGCGTATCCTAACAACCAAAGAACGTATTTAGTAGGTGTTAATATGACATTTTAATATTAAAAATATATTGTTATGAAAAAATTTAGTTTTAAATTAATTGCCTTAGGTGCAATAATCTTTCTTACAACGATAAATTCGTGTAAGAAGATATTGAATCAGACTCCCGCTGGGGTCCTCGCAGGTCCTACGCTTGCCAATAAGGCCGGTGTAGATGGTTTATTGATAGGGGCTTATTCATTATTAGATGGGTATTATCAAGGCCAGCCTGGTTCAGCTTTTGCCTCTGGCATCAGCAATTGGAGCTGGGGTGGGGTTGGTTCAGATGATTCCTATAAAGGTTCAAGCACCGGTGACCAGAGAGATGAAGGGTTAACAGCTATAGAACAGCATGTTAGTATTAATCCAACGGATGGATACCTTGGCTCTAAGTGGCAGGTATGCTACGCGGGTATTGTGCGGGCCAATAATGTGATCCAGGAAGTGCCATTAGTTAAAGATGGTTCTTTGACGGATGCTGCTGGTCAGGCTGCTATTGCTGAAGCACGCTTTTTACGCGGCGTTTATCATTTTGAGCTTGCTAAAGTATGGCAGAATGTACCCTATGTGGACGAAACAGTTACCTATGCAGCAGGTAATCTCAGCGTAGGTAACGGTGCACCCATATGGGATAAAATTGAGGCTGACTTTGCCGCTGCGATGACCAAATTGCCGAAAACCCAGCCACAGGCAGGTCGTGCCAATTATTATGCTGCCGAAGCATTTTTGGCAAAAGCATATATATTTGATCATCAATATGACAAAGCTTTACCTTTACTGACTGACTGTATTAATAACGGTACAACAGCAAGCGGCGCCCACTATGCTTTAGAGCCTTACGCTAATAACTTTAACGCTTTAACCAAAAATGGTCCCGAATCAGTATTTGCTGCACAAATGACTGTAGCTGACGGCTCAAACGGCCAAAATGACGATGCAGGCGATGTGTTGAATTTTCCTGGAGGCGGTACCTATTCAGGATGCTGCGGGTTTTATACACCTTCATACCACTTAGCCAACGCGTTTAAAGTTGATGCCAATGGTTTACCTATGTTCCAGATTGATGGCGCTACAGGATTTCCTAAGTATGATGACGTGAATCTTGGTAATGATCATGGGGTTGGCGCTGGTACTGCTTATACACCTACTGCAGAAGCTGTAGATTCACGCCTTGACTGGACAGTGGGCCGCAGGGGTATCCCGTACCTTGACTGGGGTTTAGGTGGTGGTGAACCATGGACACGCGGTGACCTGGTTCCGTATGTGCCGATAAAAAATGTATTTTATCATTCGGCTCAAGCTTCAACCACCGATACTCAGGCTGGTTGGGCTGGCAGCCAGGGCGTTGCCAATAATTATAATATCATCAGGTTTGCCGACATATATTTATGGCGTGCTGAATGCTATATACTTGGAACTGCTCCAAATTTGGCACTGGCAGAAGCTGATGTGAATGCGGTAAGGTCAAGAGCTGCTCTTCCATCCAACTGGGTACATACTTTTGTGGACAATTCAGATCCATCAAAAGGGTTTACTAACACCCCTGCCGCTAATTATAAAGTAGGTTTGTATACAGGGCAGTTTGCTGCCAATGGCCAGGCTTATGCGCTTGGGGCCTTAATGATAGAAAGGCAATTAGAGTTTGGTATGGAAGGCCAACGTTTCTTTGATTTGCAACGCATGGACGGAAGGTTTGGCGGTAAACAAGGTACGGGGTATATGGCCGGTGTAATGAATGCTTATTATAAGGCCGATAATCGTATTGCAAATCCGACCCTTGGCGCTGCAAAATTCACTGCAGGCAGGGACGAGGTTTATCCTTTACCACAAAGCCAGGTAGACATTGAAGGCGGGAAATTAAAACAGAACCCAAATTATTAATTGTTAATTTAGCTTAAAAAAGAGGGGGAGATATTTATCTTCACCTCTTTTTTATTTTATACATTAGCGTAAATTTAAAAATGAGACTTCTTCGTTGCTTTTTTTTCTGCTGCTTACCTGTGTTGTTATTTTCATGTAAACAACACACTTTATTTGAAAAGATCTCCTCTTCGCATTCAGGTGTACATTTCAGTAATACAATTATTGAATCAGATACCATAAACCCTCTAGATAAATTAAATATTTATAACGGAGGCGGGGTTGGCATTGGCGATTTTAATAATGACGGGCTACAGGATATTTACCTGGTAGGAAATGCTGTTTCAAACAAGTTGTACCTTAATAAGGGCGACATGAAGTTTGATGATGTTACCAAAGAAGCCGGTGTAGCCGGCTCTGGCGGATGGGGCAGGGGAGTGGCTGTTGTTGATATTAACAATGATGGCTTAATGGATATTTACGTTTGCTATACCCTGCTAAACGATTCGGTTAAACGGCGCAACCTGTTATATGTAAACCAGGGGATTGATAAAAATGGTGTGCCTCATTTTAAAGAAATGGCAAAAGAATACGGCCTTGATATAAACGTACACTCAACAATGGCCTCATTTTTTGATTATGATAATGATGGCGACCTTGATATGTACTTAACAGTAAACGAGGCACAATCAAACGAAAATACAAGCAGTTTCAGGCCTATTGTTAAGGATGGATCAAAAAGAAGTACAGGCAGGCTATACCGTAATGACTGGGACCCTGTTTTGAAGCATGGCGTTTATCACAATGTTTCAAAACAAGCCGGGATTTTAATTGAAGGATATGGCCATGCAGCAAGTATTGTTGATATTAACCGTGATGGCTGGAAGGATATTTATGTTACAAATGATTTTTTAGGCAGTAATATACTATACATTAATAACCACGACGGAACATTTACTGACAAAACACGCGAATATTTTAAACATACTGCCACCAGTGCCATGGGCCAGGATATTGAAGATATTAATAATGATGGCCTTGCAGATGTTTTTGAGCTGGATATGAGCCCTGAGGATAATTACAGGCGTAAAATGTTTATGAGCTCAAATGCTTACCAGGTTTATCAAAACTTTGATTATTATGGCTATCAGTATCAATATAACCGTAATAATTTACAAATTAACCAGGGCCCGAGAGTAGGTCAGAATGATTCGATTGGTGCGCCGGCTTTTAGTGAAACTTCCTTTTTAAGTGGCACGGCACAAACAGATTGGAGCTGGTGCCCCCTGATTACCGATTTTGATAATGACGGCTATCGTGATATTGTGATAACCAATGGCTATCCGCGCGATGTAACCGATCATGATTTTACCACATTCAGGGCCGAGGCCTATTTAATTGCAAGCAAAAAACAAATACTTGATCAGATCCCGACGGTTAAGATCCCTAACTATGCTTTTAAAAACGGCGGTAATCTTGAATTTGCAGATGTAACCAAAAGCTGGGGATTAGGCGAGCCTTCATTTTCAAACGGTGCAGCATATGCTGATCTGGATAATGACGGCGATATGGATATGGTGATCAACAATATTGACGATGAGGTATTTATATATAAAAATACTTCGCGCGAAACTGATAAAAAAAACAGTAATTATTTGCAGGTACAATTTCAGGGCGGCTCACAAAATAAAAATGGAATTGGCGCCTGGGCCGATATTTATTATGATCATGGTAAGCACCAGGTATATGAAAACACCCCTTTCAGAGGGTACCTGTCAACAATACAAAATATAGCTCACTTTGGATTAGGCCCTAATTCATTGCTCGATTCGGTTGTTATAAGATGGCAAAATGGTGAAAAACAAACAATTAAAAGTGTTAAAGCCAACCAGTTACTTAAGGTTAACATTGCAAATGCGCATGAAAACTATACGTTTAACCTGCCTGTAATAAATAACAAATCGTTATTTCGCGAGGTAACCAAAGCTGTAGGGGTCACCTATAAACATATTGAGGATGACCTGGCCGATTTTAACATACAAAAGCTATTACCTCACAAACTATCGCAATATACACCGGCTGTGGCGGTAGGTGATATTGATGGTAACGGTTATGATGATATGGTGGTTGGCGGCACATCAAATTATCCGGCTCAATTGCTGTTACAGCAGGCTAACGGTAAGTTTATTCAGCGTGATCTGGCACCCGCTGTGCGAAAAAATATTACTGAAAATTTTAAAGATGAGGGCTTATTGCTATTTGATGCAGATGGTGATGGCGACCTTGATCTTTATGTAGCCAGCGGAGGGTATGAAAAGCAATCCGGATCACCTTTTTACCAGGATAGAATTTATATAAATGATGGTAAAGGCAATTTTAAATTGCAGGAAGATGCATTGCCTAAAAACTTTACAAGCAAGTTATGCGTAAAGGCAATTGATTATAACAAGGATGGGAAACTTGACCTGTTTGTATCAGGCAGGGTTGAACCGTGGAGGTATCCAAAACCTGTTTCGAGCATGATATTGCGTAATGACAGTAAAGATGGGCATATTAAGTTTACTGATGTTACTGCTACAGTAGCTAAAGATTTAAAAAATATAGGCTTGGTTTGCGATGCCATTTTTACGGATTTTGATAATGATGGTTGGCCTGACCTGGTACTTACCGGAGAATGGATGCCTGTAACATTTTTAAAAAACGACCATGGCGTATTTAAAAATGTAACTGCTAACACAGGGATCGGCAATAAATTAGGGTGGTGGAATACGATAGTGGCCGGCGATTTTAATCACGATGGTAAAATTGATTATATAGTTGGCAACACAGGTTTAAATACCTTTTATAAGGCAACTGATAAATATCCGGTTTATATTACAGCTAAAGATTTTGATAATAACGGCAGCTATGATGCATTCCCGTCTGTTTTTCTGAAAGATCAGGATGGAGAACTGAAAGAATTCCCTGCTCAAACCCGTGATGACATTGTGAAGCAAATGATTGGTATGCGGGTTAAATTTCAGAATTATAAATCATTTGCTGTTGCAACAATGGATTCTGTAATTACACCCGAAATGCGTAAAGGCGCAGTAAGGTTAAAAGCTAATATACTGCAGTCATGCTATTTGCAAAATAATGGTAATGGTAAATTTACCATGATCCCTTTACCTATTGAGGCGCAAGTGTCGCAGCTTAACGGTATGGTAGTGGATGATTTTGATGGCGATGGAAACCTTGATGTGGCAATTAGCGGAAATGATTATGGTACCGAAGTTTCAACAGGGAGATATGACGCTTTTAATGGCTTAATTTTAAAAGGCGATGGGAAAGGGAACTTTAAACCATTATCAATCCTGCAAAGCGGGTTGTACATTCCAGGGGATGGAAAAGCATTGGTGAAGCTAAGGAGCGCAAAAGGGGGATATTTGATTGCCGCTTCCCAAAACAAGGATGTAATGAAAGTATTTGAATTGAAAAGGGGCGTTCACACAATTGCACTAAAGCCTCTGGATATGTTTGCCACAATAAAATATAAAAATGGCAAAACCGGGAAAGAAGAGTTTTATAATGGAACCTCATTTTTGTCACAATCCGGGCGGTTCTTTAATACTGATCAAACAATGCAGTCGGTTACAATAACTGATAGCTATGGACACGTAAGAAATATTTTACTAAATTAATACTGTTTTTATATGAGATATTTTAAAATATTAGCCGCTTTAACAGGGTTGCTATTGGTTGCAAGTTGTACCCGGAAACCAAAAATTACATTGGTAAATGATGCGGATGTACTTCATAATAATATGGATCAGCTTACGCAGGTAATTATTTATGACGTATTTACGCCACCTGTTGCAAGCCGGATTTATGGTTATACCTCCCTGGCTTCGTACGAGGCTATGCGCTATGCCGATCCGAAATACAGCTCTATTATAACGCAGTTAAAGGGCTTTGGGAAACCTCCTGAACCACAAAAAGGGAAACAATATAATTTTACCCTGGCTGCTACAAAAGCTTTTTTCACAGTTGCCCACAAGATCACCTTTTCTATCGATACCCTTAAAAAGTACGAAGACAAGGTTTACGCAATGTATAAAGATAACCTGGATGATTCAACCTATGCACGTTCGGTTGAGTTTGGTGAAAAAATAGGCAAACTGGTATTAAAAAGAGCAATGGTTGATAATTACCCCCAAACAAGGGGTAAACCTAAATATTTGGGCGAAAATAGCCCGGCTAAATGGCATCCTACTCCTCCTGATTATATGGATGGGGTTGAATTTTGCTGGGGTACTATTAAAGCATTTGCCATTGATACTTCTGCCCAGTTTTCGCCGCCACCACCGCCACCTTACAGCGAAGATAAAAACAGCGCATTTGTTAAGCAGTATACGGATGTTTATAATACCAATAAGAACTTAACCAAAGAACAAATTGAAATAGCCAAATTTTGGGATGATAACCCTTTTGTTATACAGCATAACGGACATTTAATGTTTGCTGACAAAAAAATAACTCCTGGTGGTCACTGGATTGGCATTACCGCAATTGCCTGTAAAAAAACACATGCAAATGGCGTTAAAACTGCACAAGCTTATGCACTTACCTCAATTGCACTGTATGACGCATTTATTTGTTGCTGGGAAGTAAAATACAAATACAGCTATGCACGGCCGGTTACTAATATAAATGAAAAACTTGATCATAACTGGCTGCCTTTGCTGCAAACGCCTCCTTTCCCTGAATATACTGCAGGGCATTCAACAATAAGCGCGGCAGCCGCGGTAACGCTTACCCATCTGTTTGGTGATAACTTTGAGTTTCAGGATACAAGCGACCTGCATTATATTGGGATGCAGCGTCATTTTAAGTCATTTTCATTAGCGGCCGAAGAAACTGCCATAAGCCGCTATTATGGAGGGATCCATTACCTGAACAGCTCTTTGATGGGTGCAAACCAGGGAAAACAAATGGCGGAATTTATTTGGAATAAATTAAAATTAACCAATTAAAACTGAATGTATAAATCAATATGAACCGTAATAGAACATACTTATTTACTTCATTTTTATTTTTAGTAGTTGTAGTAATATCAGGCAGTATTTTACTTAACGGATGTAGTGAAAAAGGAAATACACGCTATGTATTAACAGGCGACGTGATTGCCGATGGTAAAAACCTGGTTCAAATAAATTGTACCAAATGCCATTCCCTTGTACTCCCCAATATGCTTCCTAAAGATGTGTGGAAGTACCATACTTTACCCTCAATGGGGCCTTATTTGGGGATGACTCCATACCTCGATGGCTATTATAAAAAAGACACATCCGGGTTAACCTTGCCTGAGTGGCAAAGTGTCGTTTCCTATTATAATAAGATGGCTCCAGACTCACTGCCTGTTGCCAAAACTTCTGTTAATGCTGTTAATGATTGGGCAGGTTTTAGCCTTAAAACACCTGCCGCTCAGAAAGAGGTATCATTTACTACCATGGTTGCTTTAAACCCTTTCAACCATAAAATATATACCGCAGACGGTGTTTCGAGGGTGTTGCAGGAGTGGGGTAGTAATTTGAAGCTGGAAGGATCCGTAAGGTTACCTTCTCCTGCTGTAAGCGCCACTTTTGTTAAAGGGGAAAATGGTGCGGTTAGCGGCATGATTTCATGTATAGGACGGATTGACCCGATTGACTTTCTGAATGGAAAGGTAATGAATATTAATTTTGGCGCTGAAAATTCAACGCCAACCGTTTTTGCTTCTGAACTTCCCCGCCCGGTTCAAACCATTTCGGGCGATTTTAATAAAGATGGACTAACTGATTGGGTAGTTTGCGGCCAGGGTAAGTTAAAAGGTGGTGTGTATTTGTTCAAACAAAAGCCTGATCACACTTTTGACCAGGTAAATATTACCGAAAAGCCAGGTGTGGTGAAAGCTATTGCCGGCGATTTTAATAAAGATGGCTGGCCGGATCTGATGGTCTTATTCGGGCGCGGCGACGAGGGGTTAATTTTATTTTTGAATGATCAGCATGGCGGCTTTACACAAAAAAGCCTGCTGCGTTTTCCGCCGGTATATGGCTCAACAGACTTTGAGCTTACCGATATAGATCATGACGGAAACCTTGATCTTATTTATACCTGCGGATATAATTTTAATGATTCGCGTATCTTAAAACCGTATCATGGGTTATACGTTTTTAAAAACACAGGCAACTGGAATTTTAAACAACAATGGTTTTATCCGATTAATGGCTGTACAAAATTTGTAACTGCTGATTTTGATGGCGATGGAGACCTTGATATTGCAACCACCGCTTTTTTTGCCGATTTAAAAAATAACCCGGCCGAAGGCTGTATTTATTTTGAGCAGGATAAACCTTTCAGCTTTAAGCCGCATACCATACCGGTTAGTAAATATGGCCGCTGGATGAGCATGGCAGTTGCAGATTATAACAATGATGGAAAGCCTGATATTATTTTGGGCAACTATTCAACCGGCTTTAGTTTTCTGCCCGGATTAAAACCATTTTGGGCGAAAGATTTACCATTTATAGTATTGGAAAATACTTTCAGGAAATAAATTTTGTTGGCTGCAAAACAACTTTTAAAGCTTGGTGAGTATAGATTAAACAAACAATCAAAAAACGGAAAATATTCCTGATGCGTAAAACTCGTACCCCCTTTGTAAAATATTTACTTTTTATTATAATCCCTTTTTTTGCTGTTATAGCCATTGTGTTAAGATGCTGTAGCGGTAATATTTTCATGAGTGCCGAAGAAAAGCAAATAGCCGATGGAAATGTACTGGCTCATACCTATTGTATAAGTTGTCACCAATTTCCGGATCCATCTTTAATTGATAAAGATACCTGGATTCGCGGCGTATTGCCTGCTATGGCGCAGCAACTTAAACTGGAAGATTTTCATGGCAAATATGGGCTTACCACACAGTCGGCCATTTCCATTCAGGATTTTGAAGCAATAACTGCATATTATAAAAGCACTGCGCCTAAATCGCTTAAAATCCCTAAAGACAATGCTGTTTCTGACTGGGCTATATTTAGCCTGGTAAAACCTCAAAATACAAGCTATGCGAAAGGTAACGAGGCTAATACGCTTATGCTTGCTTATAATCCTGCAGATAAAAAGCTATACAGCAGCGATATGCGGAACAATCTTTATAGCTGGAATAGCTTACTTGAACCCCAGTTAATTACCAAAATGCCTTCGCCTGTTGTTGGTGCAAATTTTTATTCAACGGGCAGCAATAATAACCTGTGCATATTTACCTGTATTGGGATCCTTAACCCCAATGATTTATTAAAAGGTTCAATAGTAGAGCTAAATCTCAGTGCAAATAAGAATACAAAACCGGTTATTATAGCCGATAGTTTACCCCGGCCTGTACAAACGGTATCGGCTGATTTTAACAAGGATGGCCTGCTTGATTATGTTACTTGTGGCTTTGGGCGAAATAACGGGGGATTATACCTGCTTACCCAGCAAAAGGATCATCACTTTAAAAAAGAGGTTATCAGGGGAGTAGCGGGAGGCGAGCAATTGGTAACAGGCGACTTTAATAACGATGGCTATCCGGATGTAATGTGTTTGTTTGCCCAGGGTGACGAAGGGATTTGGATGTTTTTGAATGATAAAAAAGGAGGGTTCGTTACAAGAAACATTTTGCGTTTTCCGCCGATATATGGATCAAGCAGTTTTCAGCTGATTGATTTTAATCACGATGGCAAACCTGATATTTTGTATACCTGCGGCGATAACAGCGATTACTCACCCGTACTAAAACCCTATCATGGGGTATATATATTCACTAACCAGGGCAACTGGACATTTAAGCAAACGTGGTTTCATCACATAGATGGATCGATGAAAGCAGTTGCTGCTGATTTTGACCATGATGGTGATTTTGACATTGCAACCATTTCTTATTTTCCTGACTTTAAAGATCACCCTAAACAGGGCTTTACCTACCTGGAACAAACCAAGCCCAATGAATTTATAGCCCACGAGATCCCCGTTAATGATTATGGAAGATGGCTGACAATGGAAGTTGCCGACATAGATAATGACGGCTATCCTGATGTTGTATTAGGAAATTTTTCAATTACAGGGCATGCGCTCATCAATCAAAAGGGCATAAAGCAAAGCTGGGACAAGTTTATGCCTTTTATAGTATTAAAAAACAATTCGGGCAGGTTGAAAGAATAAAATACCTGCCAATTCAAAATAGTATAATAAAAGGGTAAATTAGTACAGTTTACCCTTAGCTTTAGTTAGTTAGATTTACCGCCATGAATTTTACCGGCGGAAACACCATTATCCCCGGCTTAAATTAATTATACTGATGAAAAAAATAATCTCACTGGCTGCTCTCGGCCTTATCTCACACTTAATTATTCCGGCATCTTTATTTGCTCAAAATGTAAAACAGGTTAAGCTAACTAACTTTGATCTTCAGTCGTCAGCGCTCATAAGTGCCGATGGTGCGCAGCTCTCAAGCGTTCAATATCACTCGCCGGTATACTGGTTTCCGGTTAAGGTACCGTCAACTGTGCTTACCGGGCTGGTTGCAAATCATATTTACCCCGATCCGTACCAGGGTTTAAATAATATGCTGATTCCCGATGCCTCAGATCAGTTTAATAAGGAGTATAATCTTGAACAATACAGCCATTTACCAAACGATCCAAATCCCTGGAAAAAGCCTTATTGGTACCGCACTACATTTAAAGTAGCTGCCGGCGACAAAGGCCGCCATTTCCAGCTGATATTTAAAGGAATAAATTACCGCGCAGCAGTTTGGGTTAATGGTAAGCAAATAGCCGACAGCACCCAAATGGCGGGCATGTTTGCAGATTACAACCTTGATATAACCAATGCGATTAATACAGGCGGCGAAAACGCGCTGGCCGTAAAGATCTATCCCTTGGATTACCCCGGCTATCCTGCAAAGGAACAACTAAAGGCTTTAGGGCCATTTTATGAAAATGGAGGGCCAACAGGCGACATAGGTAAAAATGTAACCATGCTTTGCTCTGTTGGCTGGGACTGGATCCCGCCCGTGCGTGATCGGAATATGGGGATCTGGCAACCGGTTTACCTGCATACTACAGGTGCTGTTACCATTGGTCATCCAAAGCTTGTTACTAACCTGCCAAATTTGCCTGATACCAGTGTAGCCAAACTATCATTAAACTTAACCCTGTCAAACCATAGCGAAACAGCCAATAGTGGTAAGCTTACTGTAAGTATAAAGCCGGAAAATTTTACGGGCCTGCCTGTTCAGTTTTCGCAAAGCGTAAGTGTTGCAGCAAGTGGTGCAACTGTTGTTGACCTGGATGCTGCCAAAGTGGGTCAGCTGATTATCAAGCAACCTCATTTATGGTGGCCAAATGGTTATGGCAGGGCAAACCTGTACCGCATCCGCCTGCAATATGCCGATGCTAATGGTATTGCTGATGATACCTCTTTTGTTTTTGGCATCCGCACGGTAAGCTCAAAAGCTACCATGGTAAATAAATTTGCCCGCCGCGAATTTTATGTAAATGGCAAGCGGGTACACCTTAACGGCGGTGCCTGGGTACCTGATATGATGGTGAACCGCGATTCGGCCCGTTATGATTATGAAATGCACCTTTGCCGCAATGCCAATGTGAATTTGGTGCGCATTTGGGGTGGGGGAGTTACGCCGCCGGATGCTTTCTGGAACGCAGCTGATAAATACGGCGAAATGGTATGGTCAGACTTTTGGGTTACCGGTGATACGCAGGGCGAATTCAAAGGTTCGCCAGACTGGCCGCTGGAAGGGAATATATTTATTAAAAACGTAGCAAGCACCATATACCGCATCCGTAACCATCCAAGCTTGTTGGTTTGGACAGGCGGTAACGAAGGCCACGCCCGTAAAGAGTTGTACGATGCCATGCGCGATGATATTATCAACCTTGACGGCACAAGGCCATATATCCCAAGCTCATCAGGCTTTGCAAAGCTGCCTGCAGGATGGAAAGGCTCGTGGCCTGATGACCAGCCATCGGGCGTTTACAGCGGTGGTCCATACCAATGGGAAGACCCCAAAGTATATTACAAAAAAGCAGATGCCGGCGGCGACTGGGTGTTTAAGGATGAAACAGGGATCCCTTCTCAACCGCCATATACTACGCTTGCTAAAACTATCCCCAACCTGGTTTGGGATACAAAATTACCTTTTCCGCTTAATGATAGCTGGGGATATCATGATGCTGCAACAGGAGCAGCCCGCTATGATCTGTATATCAGCGAAATGGTGAAAAGATACGGGCAACCAGCAACTATGGAAAATTTCTCCGACAAAATGCAGCTGATGAATGCTGTTGGTTACCAGGGGATTTTTGAAGCCGCCGGCCATAAGCTTACCGAAACAGGCGGCGTAATGTTGTGGAAACTTAATGCTGCATTGCCAAGTGTGGTATGGCAGATCTACGACTGGTACCTGGAACCAAATGCGGGCTACTATGCTATGCAGAATTCAGTTGAGCCCTTACATATCCAGTTTAATCAAAACGACTCCACAGCGGCGGTAATAAACCGGATACACCATGCAACAGGCATGTTAACTGCCAAGGCTGAGATTTACGATGCTGACAGCAAAAGGTTAAACGCATTTTCAATTAACCATATTGGTTTAGCAGACGAGGGTACGCAGGAAGTGATCAAATTAAAAAATGCTTTGACTGACGCAAAAGGGGTAAGCTTTGTTGTGTTGAATTTGATAAATGCCGCTGGCAAAACAGTTTCGCACAATGTGTACTGGATGGCCCCGGGGAACAACTTAACCGCTTTAAATAATATGCCGGGCACTAAGGTTGATGTAAAAGTATTAAAGGCGGAAAAAGGCAGCTCAGAAAATAAATGGACAATGGAGTTTACAAACAACACCAATAAGCTTGCTTTTTTTGTGCGCCCGCAATTGATGAAAAATAGCGAGGAAGTAATGCCAAGCTACTGGACAGCCAATTACTTTACCCTAGCCCCGCACGAAAGTATAACAGTATCGGTAAGTGCACCCATAGCCAAATTAGGTGGTGTGCAGCCCACTGTTTTGGTTGAGGGATGGAATTTGGAGAAACAGGTGGTGGGATTGGGCGTTAAGTAAAATCTATATTTAAACTTACGAAGTAACTATGTAAGAAAAGCATAGCGCAGTGTATGCGGTCATCCTCTTAGAGAGAGGGCCGAAATTTAATTTAAAAGCGATAACTTAAAGTTTCGCAATGATTAACAATTAAATAACTGCGCTATGCTACGTACAAATTTGCAAAAACAAAATGATTTTACGGGCCAGGACTTTTATATAGGCCTGGATGTTCACAAGCAATCATGGTATGTAACCATCAGAAGTCTTGGAATAGAGGTAGGGCACTTCAGCCAAGTGCCGGATGCGGCGGCGCTGCATCAGTATTTACAAAGGAATTTTCCAGGGGGAGATTATCATTCGGCTTATGAAGCGGGCTTTTGTGGAACAGGAGCCCACGAACAGCTTTGTAAGGCAGGATTAGATAATATTATTGTGCATGCAGCCGATGTCCCGTCTACGGATAAGCAAAAAAAGAATAAAACGGACTTGCGTGACAGTCGGGCGATCGCGGACCACTTGGAGCGCGGCAATCTGCATGGCATATATGTATTAAGCCAGGAGCAACAAGAGTTGCGGAGTTTGTTTCGTTTACGGGAATGTAAGGTAAAGGATACTACGCGGGCGAATAACCGACTGAAAAGCTTTTTAATGTATTATAGCATACTAATCCCGGAGAGCGTGTCAAAACGCGGTGATCTGACGGGCAGAGCATTGACATGGCTGGATATGGAACTGCGGAGTGCGGCCGGTACCATTGCCCTGCAACAGTATGTAGGAGAGTTAAAGTACCAGCGTAAGCAATTGTTTGAGCTAACTAAAACCCTCAGAGAGCAGGTGATGGCTTATGATATGCAAACTTACATCAATCTGATTACCGTACCCGGTATGGGCAGTATTACAGCCATGGGGTTAATAGCAGAGATAGGAGATTTCAGGCGTTTTGAAGACCCGGACGATTACGCCAGCCTTTTGGGACTGTGTCCATGGGAAGACAGTTCCGGCGACTGTATCAAAACAAAAGGTATGCAGCCGCGTTGCAACAGCCATCTTCGGCCTCTACTGATAGAAGCCTCGTGGCATTCGATAAGAAAATCCCGTAACCTGTTTGCTTATTACAGCAAACATTCAGGTGGCAAGAATGGCAAAAAGGCAATTGTGAAGGTAGCCCGTAAACTGGCCATGATTGCCCGGGGAGTGGCAATGTCAGGTCAGCCTTATCAGGAGGATTACCAAAAGAACAAGGACAATCAGCAACCAGTGAAAAAAGTGAAAGCGGAAAGGTTTTCTTCAGGCATTACGAAACAGCATATAAACAAACAGTCAAGCTATGGGCTATTGCCTATGCCTGGCTGATATGCTTTATCCGGCTGTAATATCCCTGGCGGTTGCTCCTCAGCAGAGCCGCTTCCGTTTCTTACAGCATAGTAAATTTATTAAATATGTTCAGTTAAAAAAAATGTATCTCATCAACATCAAAGAGGAAAACGCACCAACGAAAACTGTATTTAAGTTACATTGCGAAGTATTCGTACCTCTTTTAATTACACACAATTACTGGCGGCTTTTGATCGCATATAGCAGTTTGAGCACTTTTTTGATACTGAAATAAATTGTACCTTTATGTGATTAAAGAAATCTCATACCTGTTCGCTATGCTTTTCTACATAGCAGTTTTCAAAACTTCGTAAGTTTTACAACATTGAAGGCCTTATCAAGACGACTTAATAAACGGACTGCCTTTAATTTCTTATCAGCCGTGTAATCCAGACGAGTAAAATTGCGCCTAAGAAAGCAGTAATAAAATAACCAAAAGAAGGTATATGCAGAATGCCGCCAATCCAACCTCCAACCCAGCCACCTGCAAGACCAAGTAAAATATCTATAAGAATCCCGTAGCCTTCACCACGCATTACTTTGCCCGCCAGGAATCCTGCAAAGCCACCTAAAATTAAATGCCAGATCATAATTTTGTTATTTTAATGGTTAGATTTTTTAATTGATTTTAAAAATAGGGATAAAGAACTGAATAGGTAAATAATTAATTAAATATCCATATCCCAAAGCGTTTCTAAGCAGCCATGCTTAATTGACTCTCGCTGTTGTGAGCATAGAGCGATAATTTTCGAAACTTCGTGAATTTTATGCGTTTGAACGGCTGGTAAACTATTTCAGCCTTTTAGCTTTTACCTTTCAGCTTTCGCCTTACCTCACCTCCCAATAATTCCCCGATACAATTATCAAATCCATCATCTTTATGCTGTTATCGTAATAATCATAGTCCTTCAGCTTAAAAGCAACCAGGTAATCCCAAACCTTGTTTAACCACGTTTGATTTTTTCTATCAACCATGGCTGATACTGCAAAAGGTGCAACAAAGCTTAGCGCTTCAAAATAGCGGTGTTTAATATCGTTCCCGGCTAATGTGTAGCCTGCAGACAGGTTGTAAGTATCGTTATTGGTAGTACTCCTGATCCAGCGGTTTATTTTAGCTACTATTTGTTTTGAACGTTTATCACCGGTTAATAAATAATCGGTGGCTAAACGCCAGGGATCGCGGCAGGCGTTGTAGTTGTAATAGCCGTCGTATGGCGATTCCAGAAAATTTGCCGGGGCAGGCTTGGGTTTTTTGTTGAGATTAACTATAAAATCAGGGATAAGGCCTGCTTCCGGGCTATACCTAGCCTGTATCTCAGCAAAAAGCTTATATCCCGCATCAACAACCTTGTCCCACTTGTTATCATGCGTTGCCAGCTCAAAAGCTTTAAAATGCGAAGGCATAAAATCGGATGAGCGGGTGTCAAAATAATCTTTACTCTCTGATTCCACGCCATCACTCAATAAAACGGTCCATGTTTTATGATTGATCTCATATTGCATAATAGCATTGATCCTGGCTTTGGCTTCTGCAAGGTAATTGATCTCACCCTTACTGCCCCATTGTTTATCTGCCAGTAATAATGAATAGGCAATATCCATATCGCCATCAGTTGCCGCTGTATTATCGGTGCTTTTACCATTGCTGTATTGGGCCCATGCCATTAAGTTTTTGCTTTTACCGGTTGGGTGGGCTTTTACATACCTGTAAAGCTTATCATAAATATCTTTGGCAGAAGCATCATAACCGGCCATCAGCGCAACTATGATCATCCCATATCCCTGTCCTTCAGATACGCATTGTTTTTTATCCTTGTTCTCAAACCAAACAAAATCTTCGTCCTTACCCGGTGAGTGCTTTATAAACCGCTTTTTCCATTGGGTATAAAAGGTTTTTACGGTATTATCAAGTTGGGTTTGAGTTAAATGATTTGGCTTGATGGAGCCGGGAAAGTAGTTAACGTGTTGGGGAAAGGGCTTTAAAGTTTGCCGGGCAAATAGCGGGATACTACAGCTGAGAAAGAGCGTAATTAATTTAAGTTGCCTAAGTTTCATTTAACTTGTTTATAAATATAGTTGTTCCTAATAGTATAATGCTGAAAAAATTCAGCTTAGTATGTGAAACTTTCAACCATTGGTTTAAAAACTTCATAAACCTGTTATTTATTATAATTAAGTATGTTTTTTAAATGCAGTGCTTTCAGGTCTTTTTTAAATGGCTTGCAATAGTGGGCTATTAGCTTGCTTGTTGTTT
Source organism: Mucilaginibacter sp. OK098 (assembly GCF_900142915.1). GTDB lineage: Bacteria > Bacteroidota > Bacteroidia > Sphingobacteriales > Sphingobacteriaceae > Mucilaginibacter. Next base: position 509,517 of record NZ_FRCM01000004.1, on the reverse strand, counting down.
GTAATTAACTGATTTTCAGTATTTATTATGCGTATAACTACCCTGAAATAATGCGTAAAAACACCCTAAAAAATGGGTGATTACACTGCCGTTTTACCCAAACCTTTGATTTACATTTGGTTTATAAGATTAACACTAAATAAAAAGATAGCCAAATAGATAATCAAGGTAATAGATCTTTTGAAACCTGTCAACCTAAATCATATTATCCATTCACACCGTCCATCCCTCACTTGTATTGAAAATTAGTAATAGCTAAATAATTATTCGCAAAACGAAATGGGAATAATATAGCTCAGAAATTATATAAAAAACTTTAAATCATGCCTGCAAAAGGTAATGATTGACTTTATCATTAATGCCTAAAAAAAAATCAATTATGGGAAGAGAATTAGATGTTCGTAATTTCAAAAAGAGCCGGATTACGACTAAAAGATCAGCCACGCTGGTATCAGCGGCTCAAAAAGTATCTGACGCTCTTCCCGGGGAGCATCGTGTTGAAATTAAAAACTTCGATGCAGCAACGGGTAATGCTTCGCATATTGTTTCTACGCAAGCTCCAAAAGAAAAAGGGAATTTTATACAGCGTGCATTAACGCATGTACAAAGTATTGCCCCCGCCATGGGATTGGTAGAGCAAGCCCAGGCCGCAGAATATGTTGCTGATCCGTCTACCCAAAAAACATCAAGTGGTGCTGTGTCAGTTAATTTACAGCAAAGGTATAAGGGGATCCCTGTTTTCCAGGCGGCAAGTATGGTGCGGTTTGCACCCGATGAAAGCCTTATTGATACGGTAGGAAATACGGTGTCTGTAGCTGCCGACACACTGCTGTTGCCTAACGTTTCGCTTAAAGATGCTGTTATTACTGCTGCAAAGTATGTTTCAAGCCCGGATGATGAAGATAAAAACCAAAAGGATCAGTTTGGTCAGCCCCTGATCCCACCGCATGTCGACTTGTCAAATTTTGAACCGAAGGTACGCGCCGCCTTTACCAATACTCCCGAGCAATCGGCAGTGCTTGATCCGGGGCCATTTGGCGATGTGATTAAGGCAAGCCTGGTTTGGTTCCCTGAAGACGATAAAGTTACACTTGGCTGGAATGTTTTCCTGACCATGCCTGAATCCCAGGGACAATACAATACCATAGTAGATGCTGAAAAAGGCAAAATGCTTTATTGCCACCAGGTAATGAGCTTTGTTGCCGCAGTTGGTAATGTTTTCCAGGTAAATGGTACAACCGGCAGCAGGATCATGACTCCTTTCCCGCGCCCAATTAATGATTACGGTTTGCAGATCCCTTCTGTAGCACAAAACAACTGGAGCTGGTGCCATAAATGTCAGAGTCTTTATTTTTCTGGCGGCAGTACGCAGGGCGTGTGTGCTGCAGGGGGAAGTCATAGTCATACAGGCAGCGGCAATTACTCGTTGGTACATGATTCTGCACATCATCCGGGTCAAAGTAACTGGCGCTGGTGCAATAAATGCCAGGCACTTCATTTTGGCGGATCAGCAGGAGTGTGCCCTGCAGGCGGAACCCACAGTATTACAGGGAGCGGAAACTATACTATTCAAAACCAGGCCCCGCTTTCGCCAGGGCAGCACATGTGGCGCTGGTGTCATAAGTGCCAGAACCTTTACTTTGCGGGCAGTGCAACGCAGGGCGTTTGTGCCGCCGGAGGTGCGCATGATCAAACAGGAAGCGGTGATTATAGTTTAATTAATAACCCGCCAAGTATCCCTGCTGTATTTCCGGATACCTGGGTAGCAACAAATCAAACCACAGGTAATGCAACAAAAGCTCATTTAAGCACCAACGCTGTTCTTACCGGAACAACAGTAGGCGGAACACTTACCTTTAATCCGGCTTCGGAAACCGGGGATGATCAGAAAATTCTGAATATATTTTACTATTGCAGCTATATGCACGATTTTTCGTACCTGCTTGGTTTCAGGGAGGCCGACGGAAACTTCCAGCTAAGTGATTTTGGGCGCGGTGGCGTTCAAAATGATCCTGTGAATGCAATATCATGGCCGGGTGCTGTTAACGGTACAGCTAATATGAGCTCTCCGCCCGATGGATCAAGCCCTACCATGAATATGGGCTTGTTTACACCAACCAACAGGCATACAGCTTTTGACTCAACGGTTGTTTTTCACGAATTTACACATGGTATAAGCGGTCGGTTAATTGGTGGCCCGCTTGATTCAAATTCACTTGGTGCGCCGCAAAGCAACGGTATGAATGAAGGTTGGAGCGATTATATGGCATGTACCATTAATAATGTGGTAGTATTGGGCGATTGGCTACTTAATAATACCGCAGGGATCCGTCATCATAAATATGATTCGAGTTTCCCGGATAATTTTGGCAGCCTTGGCACCGGCTTGTATGCAGCCGGCGCAAGCGGGCAACCGGTTGATGAGCATAACGTAGGTGAGATCTGGTGCGCTGTACTAATGGAGGTGAACCGAAAAACAGACAGGAACCTTGCTGTGCAACTGGTAATAGATGCGCAGAAACTTACGGCAGCAAATCCAAGTTTCCTTAGCGCCCGTGATGCAATTCTTTTGGCGCTTGAGCATATGGTTGCCGCAGGCAGGCTCAACACCAACCAGCATGACGGCGCCTGGCAAGGTATGTGGATGGCCTTTTGCAAATTTGGCATGGGCCCTGCCGCTACGTCAAACGGAACACAATTAACCGGCAATGTTGCTAAATTTACTATTGGCCAAAACAACTGGCGCTGGTGTCACAAATGCCAGGGCATGTATTTTGGAGGCAGCGCTACCCAGGGTGTATGCCCTGCCGGCGGCCAGCATGACCATACCGGAAGCGGTAATTACGACCTGGTTCATGATTGGGCAGCAGCCCCCGGACAGAACAATTGGAAATGGTGTAACAAATGCCAGGGACTTCATTTTGCCGGGTCGGCGGGTGTATGCCCTGCCGGTGGAGCACATAATGTGGCTGGCAGCGGTGATTACAAACTTATTTTCAACGCCTGGGGATCGCCGGCACAAACTAACTGGAAATGGTGCAACAAATGCCAGGGGCTTCATTTTGGAGCATCACCGGGAGTTTGCCCTGCCGGAGGTACGCACAATACTGTAAACAGCGGCGATTATAGTATTGCTTTTACCTGAAATTAGTTAAATAACGTGAGTTCGATATAAGGTTGATATTATAGTATCTGATTATCAGTCATTTATAACTATTTATTCACTGATAAAAAGTGAAGTTTCTGATAATCAGCATGTTTCACAGCGTTCCGGCTGTTCCACGTGCAAAAGTGGAACGCTTTGCCGGCGTGGATACACAAATTTGTGCTTCGCCTCAACACGGTTGGAGAAGGGTTGAGGTGCGGTGACCGTTTGCTTATGTCGAACTTACGTTAAATAAAGAATGGAACTAAATACATCTTCTTTGGTAATAGATGTAACCAGACTTACGAAGTTTTGGAAACTTCGTAAGTCTTTTCCTCTAATTGATATTGTTAATATTGATAATTCCTTATATCCTGCACCGCATTAATGGCCACAGCTTCCTGGCCAAATCTTGCAACCGGTGGTACTATTGCCTGCTTTTGAATTACGTGCTCCTTTATTATCTGTTTCTTTTCAACTTCCTCAACATTCATATCAGCACCCGAGAAATACATCTTTAAACACTCCAAAAAGTTTTGAATAGCCGGGGTTTGTTTACAGGTGGCGGCAAACCAGGCCCGTTTTGCAACGCTATGGTGCAGTGGTTTTGTAACAATATTGCGACCAGCAAGGTAAGGTTCAACAATCCAGTCGGCCATAACGGTGATGCCAAGGCCTGCGTTCACCATTTCGAGCGTAGCATCGGTATAATGAATGCGATGCAAAGTTTTTGGCTTTACATGCTGCGATTGGATTAGTGATTCTATGATCGGCGTATCTTGGTATGATGGGTCGTATAGGGGTAATATCAACTCTTCCCCCTGGAAGTCTGCAATCTCGATAATGGCCTTTTTCGCAAGCGGATGATCCTTACAGATAACCGCTACCAGCCTGTCTTCAAAGATAGGTTCATAACGGATCCTGGTGTTCACCATCTGGGTACGAATGATACCGATATCGAGGTCGCCGTTCATCAAAAATTCCAGCGGCCTGCGGGTTGCATCGCTCATTATCTGGATGTTAATGTCAGGCCATTGCTTTTTGTAATACTTAATAATGCCGGGTAACCAGTGGTACGCAGTATAGCATTGCATGCTGATGCTCAGGTTCCCGGTTCTGCCGTTTTTGTAATTATTGATGTCTTCTTCCAGCGATTTTATTTCGGCTAAGATCTTCTCCGAGCTCCGCAAAAAGCGATAGCCTTGTTCAGTTAAATGTAATCTTTTTCCCTGTCGGCTAAATATTTCAACGTCCAGCTCGCGCTCCAGCTCCTTTAATTGATGGCTTAAAGCAGACTGTGTTAAACGCAAAGTACCGGCTGCTTTAGTTAAAGTACCGTCCTTTGAGATGGTATCGATAAGGCGGAAATGATGCAGTGCTATATTCATTATTACTTTTACTAATGATTCTCACAAAATTAATTCATTTTTTTCATATAGAACCGAATTATATTTTTGCAGTGTTAAAATTACACATATGTTAAACACCTCTTCAAAACATATCATCTTCGGTTTTTTGAGTGTTTTAATTGTTTCAAAGGCGCAAGGCCAAAAACTACTTACCATTAAGGATGCCGAACAACTTGCACTGGCAAACTATGGTACCATTAAAGCAAAAGCAAATCAACTTAATGCTTCAAAAGCATTCTTAACAGAAACCAAAACAGAGCAGCTGCCTGATGTAAATCTTTCAGCCCAGCAGGATTATGGTACTACTAACGGGCAAAATGGCCCGCTATATGGTTACCGTGGTTTTAGCGTGGCGTCATCAGGCCCGGCATTAGCAAAACAAAACTGGAATTCAGCCTTTGGCTCGTTGTACTTAGCCAACGTAAGCTGGGATTTCTTCTCGTTCGGCAAGGCAAGGGAGAAAGTAAAGGTACAGCGATCATCTGTATCGCGCGATGAAACCGACCTGGTACAGGAGCAGTTTCAGCACGAGATCAGGGTGGCAAGCACCTATTTAAATTTACTGGCAGCACAACAGCTCAGCAAAGCATCAGAAGATAACCTCCAACGGGCTATCGAGCTGCAAAAAGTGGTTGTTGCCCGGGTAAAGAACGGCCTGAATGCCGGCGTTGACTCATCACAGGCAAATGCCGAAGTATCAAATGCAAGGATTGCACTTACCAACAGCAGGCAAACGGTGCAGGATCAAAGCAACCAACTGGCTGTATACCTTGGTATTCCGCACCAGGATTTTTTGCTTGATAGTGCCTTTATAACCAAACCGCCTGCAAATGCCAATCCTCAGTCAGCAATTACTACTGAAAATCACCCCTTACTGCAGTTTTACCAGAACCGTATAAACGTAAGTAATGAGCTGGCTAAATATTACAGCACTTTCAGCTACCCCACTTTTAGCTTTTTTGGTACGTACCAGGGCAGGGGATCGGGCTTTAAAGCTGATTATGGCTCAAATTTAAATGATTACAACAGCAGCTACGGCGCAGGAGCCGATCCAACCCGTTACAATTACCTGGTTGGCATAGGGATGATCTGGAACATTACCAATCCGTTAAGGGTGCATTACCAGGTGAAATCGCAAAAATATACATCAGCACAATTTAAGGATGAGTATGATTTGGTTAGTCAGCAGCTTATTGCGCAGCAGGCGCTTGCCGAAACCCGCATCAGCAACGCACTCAAAAATTATAACGAAGTGCCCGAGGAAGTGAAAGCGGCATCAGATGCTTATCATCAAAAATACGCGCTTTACAAAAACGGATTATCAAACATAGTTGATTTTACACAAGCGCTGTATGTGCTTAACCGTGCCGAGGTTGACAGGGATATAGCCCAGAATAATGTTTGGCAGGCCATATTGTTTAAAGCTGCAGCAGCCGGCGACTTTGGGATTTTTATAAATAACTTTTAATACAACTAACAAATAATGGGAATGATCAAAGGTGCGCTGCAAAAACCAATTACCATACTGGTTATAGTGGCAGGATTGCTTTTCTTTGGTATAAATGCAGTAAAAAGTATTAAGATAGATATTTTTCCGGACCTTAATTTACCGGTTATCTATGTATCACACCCTTATGGTGGTTTTACTCCAAACCAAATGGAGGCTTATTTTGGCAAGCAATACGTTAACTTGCTGTTATTCGTATCGGGTGTTAAAAGTATCGAAACTAAAAACATCCAGGGTTTAACATTAATAAAAGTAACGTTTTACGAAGGTACTAACATGGCCCAGGCCGCGGCGGAGGTGACGAGTTATACCAACAGGGCGCAATCCGCATTCCCTCAAGGATCTCAGCCGCCATTTATTTTAAGGTTTGACGCCTCTACCTTACCGGTAGGGCAGCTGGTGCTGAGCAGTCCCACGCGGTCAAACAACGAACTGCTCGATTTTGCATTGGTATATGTGCGTTCGTCATTTACCTCGGTACCTGGCCTTGTTGCGCCGGCACCGTTTGGTGGTAACCAGCGTACAGTAGTTATTAAGGTTGATCCGGAGCTGCTTCGTTCACATAACCTAACGCCCGATCAGATTGTACAGGCACTGCGTGATAATAACCAAAACACGCCGGCCGGTAACGTAAGGATTGGCGACCTGAATTATCTGACACCTTCAAATACAACCATCAAGAAAATTCCTGATTTTGGCAATATCCCTTTATTTAAAAATGGGATTCAAACCGTGTTTCTGCATGACGTTGCCACGGTTGAAGATGGAGCAGATATTACTAACGGCTACGCTTTAATAAACGGCAAACGATCAGTTTACCTGCCTATTACCAAGGCAGCGTCGGCATCAACCTGGGATGTGGTTCAGAACCTTAAAAAGGCATTGCCAAAGTTCCAGGCCCTATTGCCGCCGGATGTTAAGCTGTCGTTTGTTTTTGATCAATCGGTATATGTAATAAACGCCGTAAAAAGTTTAGCGGAAGAAGGCGCTATTGGAGCCGTACTTACCGGGTTAATGGTGTTGCTGTTTTTGGGTGATAGAAGAGGAGCGCTGATAGTTATATTAACTATCCCAACCTGCGTTATTTCGGCAGTTGGCTTCCTGTATCTTTTCCATCAAACTATTAATATCATGACGCTGAGCGGGCTTTCGTTGGCTATCGGAATCCTGGTTGATGAATCCACGGTAACTATTGAGAATATTCACCAGCACTTTGATATGGGCAAACCCAAGGCACTTGCTATATGGGATGCCTGTAAGGAAATCGCTTTTCCTAAGCTGCTGATCCTGTTCTGTATCCTGGCGGTGTTTGCTCCTGCGTTTACCATGACGGGGATTCCCGGAGCATTGTTCCTGCCATTATCACTGGCTATTGGTTTCTCAATGATTATTTCTTATTTGCTGGCCCAAACCTTTGTGCCGATTATGGCTAACTGGGTAATGATAAACACCCACGAAGATAAAAGCCATGCCGATGGGTTTGCATTAGAGGATGAAGGTGAGCCATGGCAGCAAAAAGAACTGGCTATTAAAAATGCCACTAAGCAAAATGGCCACAAACTTACCGGGTTTGATAAGTTCAGGATACGTTACCTGGCTTTAATGGACAGGATGTTCCCTAAAAGTAAGCTAATAGTTAGCGCCTATGTGATTGTAGCCTTCGGACTTGCATTTTTACTATTTAGCGTTATTGGGCACGATGTTTTGCCAAAAGTTAATTCGGGTACGTTCCAAGTACGTTTACGCGGGGCCGACGGCACAAGGCTTGAGCGTACAGAGGCAAGCACCATTAAAGCATTAAAAGTGCTGCAAAACCTGGTTGGCAAACAAAATATAGAAATCACATCAACCATGGTGGGTTCGCATCCTTCATCATTTTCAACAAACCCTATCTACCTGTTTATGGCCGGCCCTCAGGAGGCCGTTATACAGGCAAGTTTGGTTGAAGGCTATAAAGAAAACCTTGATGATTTGAAGGAACGTTTCAGGGCGGCTATGAAAAAGGAGCTGCCGGATATCAAGGTCTCGTTTGAGCCGATAGAGCTTACCGATAAAATTTTAAGCCAGGGATCGCCAACGCCTATTGAAGTGGCGCTGACCGGCAAAAATAAACTGCAAAATGTGGAGTATGCCAACAAAGTTGTAAAAAAGCTAAATGAGGTAAACTATTTACGCGATGTACAAATTGCACAATCATACAAATATCCAACAATTGATATTAACATAAACCGGGTTCGTGCAGCAGAGTTGGGCGTAAGCATTAATGACATATCGCGTACGTTAACCGCGTCAACATCTTCTTCACGGTTTACCGAGAAAAATAACTGGATTGATGAAAAGCCTAACTTAAGCTACCTTGTACAGGTACAGGTACCGGAGTATAAAATGGCAAGCATTGATGATATTCGCCAGATCCCGGTTTTGAGTAACCAGCCGCGCCCTGTTTTAGGTGACGTTGCCGATATTAAAAAAGGGTTTACCTACGGCGAAAATGATAACATCGGCGCTGTGCCAACATTATCAGTAACTGCCAACATCAATAAAAAAGATTTAGGTACCGCAACAGATGCTGTGAATAAAGCAATCAAATCATTAGGTAAATTGCCACGGGGTTTAACTGTTGAGCTGCGCGGGATGAGCCAGACATTAACTGAGACTCTGGACAGCTTACAAACAGGCTTGCTGGTAGCTATTTTAGTTATCTTTTTAATGCTGGCAGCCAACTTCCAGTCGTTTAAAGTATCGTTAGTTGTATTATCAACGGTGCCGGCAGTTCTGTTTGGCTCCTTGCTGCTGGTGAAAATAACCGGCGCAACGCTTAACCTGCAATCGTATATGGGGATGATCATGTCAGTAGGTGTATCTATTTCAAATGCAGTACTATTGGTTACTAATGCCGAGGAGCTGAGAAAGCACAATGGCAATGCACTACAATCTGCCCGCGAAGCTGTTGCATTGCGTGTGCGCCCCATATTAATGACCAGTTTGGCCATGATAGTAGGTATGATCCCAATGGCATCAGGCCTGGGTGAGGGTGGTGATCAAACGTCGCCGCTTGGCCGTGCGGTTATTGGTGGCTTGTTTGCATCAACCTTTGCAGCCCTGTTAATATTACCGCTTGTATTTGCCTGGGTACAAGGCAATACCACAACTGATTCTGTTTCGTTAGACCCTGAAGATAAAGAAAGTAAATTTTATGTCCCTTTGCATCACCATGAACACTAAAAAAAATAGATCCCTAATTGCCATAATGGCGTTATTTATATCCGCAGGCTTACTAAGCTCATGCGGCCCCGATAAAAAACAGCAGGAGGAACAGGCGCAAACTGTAGCGCAAACCGATGCTGTTGAAACGCCAACTGTTACTTTGGTCCCGGTGGAAAAGGGTAAGCTAAGCTCATCCATTGCGGTTCCCGGCGAGCTATTGCCTTACCAGCAGGTTGACCTTTATGCAAAGGTGAACAGTTATGTGAAAAAACTATTGGTTGATATTGGATCAGAAGTTCACCAGGGCCAGTTATTGGCAACTTTGGAAGCTCCTGAGATCAACTCGCAGTTGGCAGGTGCACAATCACGCATCCAGCAGCAGCAGGCCATTTATTTTGCCAGCAAAGCAACTTACGACAGGTTGTTAAGCACCAGCAAAACTCCCGGTACTGTTTCGCAAAACGATCTGGAACAAGCCGAGGCCAAAAAGAACTCCGATCTGGCAAATGTTGAGGCTGCAAAATCAGCCTATAAGGAAGTAGGGGCAAGTGTTGCTTATTTAGAGATCCGAGCGCCGTTTGATGGTGTAATAACCGCCCGTAATGTTAATTTGGGTGCTTATGTTGGTCCGGGTGGCAAGGGAACTGATCCATTGTTTGTTTTGCAGGATCAGAAAAGGCTGCGCCTGGTAGTTTCCGTGCCAGAAAACTCTACAGGTGGTTTAACCAATAAAAACGAAGTGACCTTTACGGTTCAGGCATTGGGGAGTCAGAAATTTACGGCAAAGATCCAGCGTCTTGCTGGTGCCCTTGATGAAAAATTACGTTCAGAACGCTTGGAAATGGACGTTTACAACAAAGATAAAAAGTTGTTGCCGCACATGTATGCCGACGTAAATGTTCCCCTGCCAACACGCGACAGCACGATTATATTACCAAAAACAGCAGTGGCAACATCAACAGAAAAAGTTTTTGTAATAAAGGTGGTTAACCATAAAGCCGTATGGGTAAGTGTTAAAAAAGGCATTGAAACCGCAGATAAAGTTGAAGTTTACGGTGATATTAAACCCGGTGACCAAGTAGTTAAACAAGCATCAGACGAGATAAGGGATGGCTCGACGGTGAAGTATTAAACATTCCTTTTGTCATTGCGAGGTACGAAGCAATCGCATGCTATACAGGGCGAACAGGAAGGTATAGAACTTGCACTGCGGTTGTGTATAGCGTGCGATTGCCACGCTGCGCTCGCAATGACAAACCCCAGTACCTCCTCCGGTAACTCGTGGTTGGCGTTTCATTTTTGCACACGGAACGGGTGGAACGCTGTGAAACACCCTCATTATCAGTTGATTTACTTTTAGTGAATCTGCAAATAGCTGATAATCAAACTATTTGAAATTATCTCTTTTGTCTCGTCCTGGAAAAAAACGTAACTGCCTTCCGTTTTCGCACAGGGCGGTGCCCTGTGCTGATGGATTAAAGCCTTTCAGGCTTATAAATTCACTTGAAAAATATTTGTCCTGACCCTGAAAGGGGCTAACCCATTAGCGATGGGCAACGCCCATCGTGATAATTGAGGATTCAAACTGTGCTGATGGATTAAAGCCTTTCAGGTTTATAAATTCACTTAAAAAATATTTGTCCTGACCCTGAAAGGGTCTAACCCGTTAGCGATGGGCAACGCCCATCGCGATAATTGAGGATTCAAACCCATCGAAATGAAAAAAACCGCGTTTAATTTAGCCGGTTTATAAATTCACCCTACTGACAAAACACTGTCAGCACATTAACGGCTGCAATCAATTAAATTTGATGTAAACGTTATTCCCATGCCAAGCAACCCACTTTCCGAACGCCCGCCCATCATCGAACAACTGCGCGCTGAAAGCCGCGGACTGCCGCTCCGCCCTGCCAAAAGAAGCCGCCAGGAACCCTCACGACCCAGTCCTGAAGACTGTCGCCGCATGTTTACCATTGAAAATGGCAACCGCTGGCTGGAGCTGGCCCGGCGCGAACCCGAAGCCAAAATGCTGTTTGGCGAGCTTTGGCACCAGGGCGAACTGTGCATGCTGTTCGCGGATACTAACATCGGCAAATCGGTGCTGGCCGTGCAGCTAGGCGAAAGCATTGCACGCGGACAAAGCATTGCGCCTTTTACCTGCCAGGCCCCGCCTGCCCGGGTGCTCTACATCGATTTCGAACTGAGCCAGTCGCAGTTTGGGCTGCGGTACACCAAAGACAAAGAGGATCACCAGTTTTCGGATAATTTTTTCCGTGCACAATATAATTTCATCCCCGACCCGCCGCCTAATGTCAACGAAAACGAGCTGCTCATTGCCGCCATAGAATATAAAGTAAAACAGGCTAAAGCCACCGTACTCATTATCGATAACATTACCTGCCTGCGCGGCGGCACCGAAAATTCGGCAGTGGCGCTTGCACTCATGAAAAGCCTTAAAGCGCTAAAAAACGACCACAACCTATCGATCCTGGTACTGGCGCATACCCCAAAACGGCGCAACGCCACACAACCCATCAGCGCCGACGACCTGCACGGCAGCAAACTGCTCATCAACTTTGCCGACAGCGCCTTCGCCATCGGCAAAAGCACCCTCGACAATGATCTTTGCTACCTCAAACAAATCAAGCAGCGCAACACCCGCCAGCGCTACGGCCACGATAATGTATGCCTGTGCCGGATCCAAAAACCCGGCGCGTTTTTGTACTTCAAGTTCGAAGACTACAGCGCAGAACGCCATCACCTGCTTAGCCGCAGCACCGCAGATCGCCGGCAATTGGCAGATAAAATAGCCACCCTATCCGCTGCCGACCTCAGCCAGCGCAACATCGCCAGACAGTTGGGTATCAGCCCGGCTACAGTTAACCGACTTATCAGATGTGCGGATGTGCAGATGCGTGAATGTGCGGATGAGGAAGGATGTGCGGATATGCAGATGCATGGATGTGCGGATGGAGAAGAATGTGCAAATAACCTAATGACCAATGACGTAATGCCCAATGATCAAAATGCAGATGCACTAATGACCAATAACCAAAATGGATCTGCACCAATGACTAATGACATAATGACCAATGACCAACATGCAGATTCACCAATGACCAATGACGTAATGACCAATGACCAAAAAGCATCGCAGCATGTAAAGTTCAACCCCGAATACGACCGCAAAACATCAACAATTGATAAGCTACTCACGCCGGAACTGCTGGATCAAATATTACAGACGACGACGCACGAAAAAGCATCTGCACAAATCCCCCCCCTCCCCCCAGGCTACCATGATCCCACATCTGCAAAACAACCATGACGACGATCTGCCCGCTAGCCAGCGGGCTACCGCTTTGTAGAAAAATAAACGCATGATATTGTGCCTCATCGAGCAATGTCATTAAGTTAAGGGATAACACAAACGTGACTCTCCCCAAAAGCCTGGTAGCCCCCTCTAAATCTCCTCCGCTGGTTAGCGGAGAGACTTAGCTTCGCCCGCGTTTGTTTTTTTCAAGTCCTCCCTACCGGGGAGGATTTAGGTGGGGCTACTGGACATTGCTATGTGGTTTGTTATCACCAGCGTTCTCTTAACTTAATGACATTGCTCATAGAGCTTACCCTTCTACATCAATGCATGTTTATCTTGCTATCTGAGGGCAGCACCTAACAGAGCTGTTAGCTGCTTATTTGATATTTCTACAAAGCGGTAGCGCCTAAGGCGCATAAAAACTTGTGGGTAACCTTAAACCCCTGGAAGGGCAGCGAGCCGTTTAACCCCCACGCACCCGGCTATTGCTCACCCAGCAACCATGCCGCAAAAAGATTTTTCATACCCAATTAAACACTAAAACCATGACCGATGAATTTACCGCCTGGTGCAACCAATACTACCAACTCACAAAACTGTTTTCAGAGCGCTGTGAACGCTTCAAAAACCTGTTAGACAATGCGCCGCCTTATAGCAGGCAAAACAGTTTAAACGATATAGACGACATGATCAGCTATGACCGCAAGGTACAAGCTGCTAAAGCGAAAGGGGACAAAACTTTTAAGGAGCTGACAGAGACCAGGCGCACTATCCTGAAGATTATGCGACACTTTGAGATCCCACCCCGAACCATACTCATCGGCCAAATACCCGGCGAACTGGAGTATGAGATCTGGGCCAACGAAAAGGATGACCTTTTTATTGGCAAAATCAGGGACCTGCCACAAGAGCCGGAAAACCCCAATATTATATATATTAAATGTTGGAAGGATGATAAGGGTGAGGAGGATGATTGATAACCCGGTACAGGAAATCACGAATCGCATTTGCACTTTTGGTAGCTGTTCAGTCTGGCCCCAGAGGTGAAATAACCCGTGAAATCCCCCCGCGCGTCATTGCGAGGAACAGCCTGTCCCGAACTTGTTTCGGGAAAGCGATCTATGCAAAGGACAATCAAGGAACCTCAATGTTTTGGAAAGGATACAGCCGGATGCATGGTGGCAATTTAGCAGGCGGAGCACGATAGCCCACTTCTATGACTCGCGTTGCATTCCCGCGTCAGAAGAGCGATTAAATTCCCCCCCCCCCCGCCGGTTCAAGCGTCCCGCTTGAATCCAAACAAATGTAAGCGTCCCGCTTACATTAACCCCTTTGCAATATCAGAAAATATTCCACATATTTATTACCATGCAACGCAACGCCTCAACCGACGAACTTTACTTCGTGACCTTAACGGTAGTAGACTGGATAGACGTATTTACCCGTCGTTATTACAGTGATTTTATTATTGAAAACCTTGCCTGGTGTCAGCAAAACGCAAACCTAAATATTTATGCCTATGTCATCATGACTAACCCCCGCCGGTTCAAGCGTCCCGCTTGAACCCAAACCAATGTAAGCGTCTCGCTTACATTAACCCCTTTGCAATATCACAAAATATTCCGCACATTTATTACCATGCAACGCAACGCCTCAACCGACGAGCTTTACTTCGTTACTTTAACCGTAGTAGACTGGATAGACCTATTTACCCGCCGCTATTACAGTGATTTTATTATTGAAAACCTTGCATGGTGCCAACAAAACGCAAACCTGAATATTTATGCCTATGTCATCATGACTAATCACATCCACATGGTAGCCAATGTTACGGATGGATCATTAGGCGATGTATTGGGGCGCTTTAAAAGCTACACATCAAAAGAACTTTATAAGATGATAGCCGGCAACACACAGGAAAGCCGGCGTGACTGGATGCTGAAAGCTTTTGACAGGGCAGGTAAGCACAACCCTTTAAATGAAAAACATCAGCTTTGGCAAAACGGCAATTACCCGGTTGTTCTTTACACCCCGGCGGTTATCGAACAAAAAATCGATTATACTCACGAAAACCCGGTACGGGCGGGGTTTGTTGGTTCGGCACACGAATACTGGTATAGCAGTGCGAATCCTGAAAGCCCGCTGAAGGTGATTTGGTAACGTCAGCGGGACGCTGACCGGCATTTGGGTTCAAGCGGGACGCTTGAACCGGCGGGAGGGATCTAAATAAAAAAAGCCGGATCTCACCGGCTTTGTATAATGTTTGGTTGATTTACTTTTTCAGATAGCGCTCAGGTATAGGATGTTGGCGTAAAAATTCTTTTGCTTTTTCTGCCTTTTTAACAAAGTAAGGCTCGTTAGCGTAATCTCTCACCTTATCGCTAATCACATCTTGTTGCAAAGTGTCTTGAACTGCTTTCTTAACTGTAGACATATCAATCCCTCCAGTTGTTCGTGGCCTGTGCCTCCGGTTCGCTATTTACTCTTATTCCCCGGTAAAGTTATTTTACTTAACGCCTTTTTTGCGTCTTCCACTTTTTTTACAAAAAATGGGTCATTAGCGTGACTTTTAACATTGTCTATCACAATAACATCGCCGTAACCTTTTTCAATTACTGCTTTCTTAACTACAGCCATAACAACTATTTATTTATTCTGTCTATCAAATTTACTGCTTTATTTCCTCTTTACCAAGAATCCCTCATAGTTGACATTTTTTTGAAACTCATAGGAAATATTATCTATAACACCATGCACCTCAAAATCTATGCTAAGTTCTTCCCATAACCGGGTAATACTCATTTGGTATAATCTTGTTCTTGCTGGGGTGCTGCCTCTCGCATATATATAATGGTTGCCATAATGATTACAAAAAGCATGGATAGTGTTGGCTACTGTGGCTAATACCTTGTCCCTATCCTTGTTATCGGTAATTACAATATCACTCACTATGCCAGTGTGCGGGTCTACATCACCAAACGCCAAATTGTAAATAGGTGGATCGTCCTGGGCTTTTGTGAACATTACTGTTTTTTTAACCCGGCCTTTGGGCCCATCGCTATAAAACTCATAATCCTGATAATCGGTTGTAAAAGACGCGTAACGATCTAAGTGCATAGATTAATTATCTGTGGTTAAAATGTAAACTTAATTAAATGAATTTGAAACCCCCGCCGGTTCAAGCGGGTTTGAACCGACGGGATAAATCTTCTCACCCCAGCACCTCCTCCAAAACCTCATGCGACTTAATATTCCCAAACCCCTCAATATGCAGGGTATAATATTCCAACAGCTTACTAATCAGATACCGGCGCTCGTCATTGCTTAGTTTTACTACAGCAATGGTTTCAAACGTGCATTGCAGTAACACAGTAAAGTTTTGCGTATGCGGTGGCGAAAGGTATAAAACAGTATCGGGCTTATACTTACTGAAAACCCCGTTCTTCAAATCAAAATAATCAGCTTCGCCGGCAAGGTAACGGTCAGGGTAAAAGCCCAGGTAACGGGTAAGCCTTATTAAAAAAAGCAAATGAAAATTAGCAAGCCCTTCGGTTTGGTTATCCAGCCATTCAATAGCGCTAAATGCAAAATCAAATAACTGCTCATCTGCCGATTGCTGCTTGATAGCTTTGTACAGCACCTCGTTTAAAAACATGGCTACGCTGCTTTTAATAACATCATAGGGTATGGTTAGCAAAGGAGGGGAGTTTTTAAGCTCTTTTATCCGTTGCACATTGCCTGTTTCCTTATGATAAACTATCATATCAAGCAGGTGCAGCGGCTGCAGCATGTTGCGGCTTATTTTTGCTTTTGGCTTTTTTGCCCCGTTAACCATGTACGATTGCAGTCCGAACTTTTCTGTAAACACCTGCACAATTACACTGCTTTCACCGTAATCAGTAGTTTTAAATACTATGCCGCGGGTTTTATGCAGCATGGCTTATCAGCAATAATAGCTTTGGTAAAAAAATAATGATCCCGGTAATAAGGGCAAATGCTGCGGAAATAACAACAGCGCCGGCCGCCATATCCTTTATCCGGCCCGCTTTTTCATTGTAACCGGGGGATACAAGGTCTACCAGTGTCTCAATCATGGTATTAAAGATCTCGGTAACCAGCACTATGGTAATGCAAAGCATCAGCCATTGCCATTCGCTTGTTGCTATATGTAAAAAATAGCCCAGCAGCAAGGCAATTGCAGTTGCAAACAAATGAATCCTGAAATTTAGCTGACTTGTGGTAGCATAAGCCACCCCTTTAAATGCATAACCAAAGCTGCGGATAAGTTTTTTCATTTATACAAATCTGCACATTTCAAAACATTGTCACAATCTCATTTAATCAAATCACTTGATTGATCTATTTTCGTAGTTTAGCCCCCCTGATACTCTATTGTAAATGATCTGGAAAAAGCTTGCTGATCTTATTTTAAAAAACCGGCTCCTGAT
Organism: Mucilaginibacter sp. OK098; assembly: GCF_900142915.1. GTDB lineage: Bacteria > Bacteroidota > Bacteroidia > Sphingobacteriales > Sphingobacteriaceae > Mucilaginibacter. The sequence continues at coordinate 492,485 of NZ_FRCM01000004.1, read as the reverse complement.
ATTAGGCCTCATTGTTTTGTCGAGCCTTTTTATGGGCTACCAGGCAAGTAAGGTGCGCATAACTTTTAACGGCGGGAAGGTGCTGCCTGTAACTGATTCTGCCTACATCAGGTACACGCAGTTTAAAAAAATGTTCGGGCAGGATGCAAATACCATGGTGATTGGCTTTAAATCACCAAAGATCTTTGATAAGGATGTTTATAACGATTGGTATACTATAGCCAATAACGTTAAAAAAATAAAAGGCATTAATGGTGTTATATCGGTAGCCAACGTATATGATATTACAAAGGATACGCTGCAGCATAAGTATGTATTAAAACCTTTAACTCCCGGTTTACTTGCAAGTGATAAAACTGCCGACAGTGTAAAACAGAAATTTCTTTCCCTGCCATTTTATAAAGGCCTTGTTTTGAGCGATGACGGGCAATCAACCTTAATGGCTATTAGCTTTGATGGCAAAATTATAAACACACCCAAGCGCGTCCCTATTTTAAATACAATATTAAAGTACGGTAAGCAATTTGAACAGAAACACCAGATCCAAATGCATTATTCTGGTTTACCATTGATCCGCACAGTAGCCGGCGACCTGATAAAGAACGAGTTTGTGCTGTTTCTGGGCTTATCGTTGTTAATTACCGTTAGCATCCTTATCTTAATATTCCGCTCGTTTTATGCCGTATTTTTTCCGGTTGTGGTGGTATTGCTTGGTGTAACATCTAGCCTGGGGATCTTGGTGCTTATGCATTACGAAATTACCATACTTACAGGCATAATGCCGTCGCTTGTGGTAATAATCGGGATCCCAAACAGCCTGTTTATTTTAAATAATTACTATTACGAGTACGCCCTTACCGGTAATAAAATGCAAGCGCTGCATTCCACAATTGCAAAGGCGGGCATTACCACTTTTGTTGCCAATGTTACTACCGCCATTGGGTTTGCTGTGCTATGCCTTACCAACAGCGAACTGCTAATCCAGTTTGGTATGGTGGCGTCAACCAGCATTATGGTAACATTTGCCTTAAGTATTATCCTGGTGCCCATTATTTTTAGTTATTTACCAAAACCTAAAGACAGGCAAAGCAAAATAAAAGACCGTAAGCTTACACAGGGAATTTTAAAACAGCTTGACTACGTTGTACATAATCATCGCAGAACAATTTACACTATAACCATAGTTCTTGTAATTGTATGCATCTATGGTGTAAGCAGGATAAACGTGAACAGTTACGTTGTTGACGATCTGCCCAAATCAAATAATACTTTGGCAGATCTTAGGTTTTTTGAAACCAACTTTAAAGGCGTTTTACCACTGGAAGTAAGCATTGATACTAAACACAAAAACGGGGTGATGAATAATGCGGTTATCCGTAAGGTTGAAAAACTGGAGAAGCTGATTTCATCTAAACCTGAATTTAGCCGCTCATTATCATTAACCCAGGGACTGAAATTTTTAACACAGTCGTTTTATGGGGGTAACCCGGCCTATTATCGTTTACCCAGTGGAATGGAACAGGGCTTTATCTTAAGCTATGCAGGTAACTCGGGCAAGAGCAGTGATATGCTTAAAAGTTACCTTGATAGTACCCGCCGGTTTACAAGGGTTACTTTCGAGATGATTGACATAGGATCAAGCAAGATGAATACAGTGCTGGCCGATCTGCAGCCGGGTATTGATTCTATATTCAATCCTAAAAAATATCATGTAGAATTAACCGGGTCGAGCATTATATTTATAAAGGGTGCTAATTACATGGTTAAAAACCTGTACGAAAGCCTTGCATGGGCCATATTTTTAATAGCCGGTGTAATGTGGGTGCTGTTTAGAGGGATAAAGATGATAGCCATATCCCTGCTGCCAAATTTGATCCCGCTGGTTATTACAGCAGGAATTATGGGTTTTTTCGGCATTCCGCTAAAGCCATCAAGCATACTTATTTTTAGTATAGCCATGGGCATCTCGTCCGATCAAACCATTTACTTTATAACCCGGTACAGGCAGGAGCTAAAGAGTACTAAAAAAAGCATCTCCACCATAGTTTCAGATACCATCCGCGAAACTGGTATCAGCATGATCTATATTGCCACCATACTATTTTTCGGCTTTGGTATCTTTGCCGCATCTACGTTTGGCGGTACACAAGCATTGGGGATCCTGCTTTCAGTAACGCTTTTGGTTTCGATGATCAGTAATTTGACTTTGCTGCCGGCGTTTTTATTGAGTGTAGAGAAGAGGGAGAAGAAGAAAGAAGTTGATTGAGTTGATTAGGAGAGTGGTTGATTAAGTTGAATAAAACTAAAACCTAATCCAACTTGTTCAATTATAAATGAAATAACCTAATCAACTTAATCTAACACAATCAACCTAATCAACTAAATGAATTTACATCTCACCAACAAAGTAGCAATAGTATTGGCAGCAAGCAAGGGCCTTGGCAAAGCCATAGCCACATCCTTATCTGCCGAAGGTGCTAAGGTTATTATTGGCTCGCGCGATGGGGAAGAACTGGCTAAAACTGCTGCTGAGATCCAGAAGCTTACAGGTAATGAAGTTGTTGCTATCCCGGTTGATGTATCCAGCGGCTATGAGATTAAAAACTTTATTGAACAGGCTGCTGCCAAATTTGGACGGATAGATATTTTGCTGAACAATGCCGGAGGCCCGCCATTTAATAAATTCGAAAATTTTGATGACGATGCCTGGCAAAAGGCTTTTGAGCTTAACCTGCTCAGCGTTGCGCGCACCAGCAGGCTTGTATTGCCACATATGCAAAAAACAGGGAGCGGTCGTATCATCAATATCATCAGCGGATCGGTAAAAGCGGTGCTGGCAAGTTCGGTACTTTCAACCAGCATGCGGATGGGCGTTGTAGGCATGGCTAAATTAATGGCCGATGAGTTTGGTCCTTACAACATCACTGTAAACAATGTTGCACCCGGCATGATCCTTACTGACAGGTTGAAACATACCATTCCGCAGGGTATTGACCTTGAACAAGCCCTTGCGGAAAAAGCGAAGAATATTCCCCTCGGCCGCATAGGTAAACCCGAAGAATTGGCGGCCCTTGTTGCCTTTTTAGCATCTGAGCAGGCCGCTTATATAAGTGGTACAACCATACAGGTTGATGGCGGGGCAAACCGAAGCATTTTTTAATAATTTAAATTTTCAATTACATTTAATCTGTAAAATTTATAGCAGAGCTAAGAATAAGCCCGTTCTTTTTATCTCCGATAGAAATTATTGAATTTCAATATGTTAATGATTTGTTAACATATGAAACACTTTAGCATAATAAAGGTTGTGCCTGTAAGCATCAACGCTACCTATTATGCAAAAACTCTACATTTTACCTGTTAGGAAAATTAAACCTGGCATAATTAAAAACCTAAGAAACATAAAAACTTTATGTGTTCTTCTCCTGATCTCAACAAGTGTTTTAGCCCAAAAAGTTACCCCCATTGATACCATAAAGCCAGGTAAGGGCACTACCCAGGAACAACTGAAAAACATAAAAGCAGTTAAGGTAAAACTCCTGTCTGATTCAACTGGCGGTCAACCCAAAAAAAATCCTGGCATTGATACCACCTTCCGCAATAAATACGGTGATCTTTTAAATGATGATATAAAGTTTAACCCCAGGTATCCAATGTGGAAACCTACCGTTGAAGTTTTAGGGATAAACGTATTCACCAATGCATTAGACAGGGCCCTTGGCGAAGATTTTTCGCATGTAGGCCCTGCTTCATGGAAGTTCAATATTCAAAAAGGCTGGGAGTGGGATTCAGACAGGTTTGGGATAAACTTCATTGGTCACCCTTACACCGGCTCTATGTACTTTAATGCGGCGCGTTCCCAGGGCTACAGTTACCTGCAATCAATTCCTTTTGCAATTGGTGGCAGTTTAATGTGGGAATATTTTGGCGAAACTACCCGCCCATCATACAATGATGTAATTAATACGCCGGTAAACGGGGCATTTTTGGGTGAAATATTTTATCGGCTTAGCTCAAACATCCTTGATGACCGCACAAGGGGAGCAAACAGGGTTTTTCGTGAAATTACCGCCGGACTTATTGACCCGGTACGTGGACTTAACCGCTTATTGCAGGGCAAATCTTTCAGACATACTACAACCGAAGTTTACCAGAAGGAACCCCTTAATGTTACCTTATTTGCAGGGGTACACAAAATAAATGATGCTAATAGTACAGTTTTTGGCACCGGGCCAACTGAAATATTATTAAATGTTCAACTTGATTATGGTAACCCCTTTGAAGATATTTACCGCAAACCATTTGATTTTTTCAGGCTCCGCACTGAGTTTAGTTTCGGATCCGGAAGGAAGCTGCTTGATAATTTAACAGGCTATGGAATTTTATTTGGAAATAACACCAATATAGGTAAGCTATCGGTAATGTACGGCGCATTTCAGTATGATGATTATTGGGATAATAAAACTTTTGAGTTAGGCGCAATAGGTTTAGGCGGCGGAGTGTTCACTAAATACCCAATAAGTAAAGATGTATCGCTTTATACCAATGCGCATTTTGCACTGGTGCCTTTAGCGGGTAATAGTACCCGATTCGGCCCGGATACATCACAGGTTCGGGATTATACTTATAATGACGGTATTGAGGCCAAATTTGAAAGTACTATTAACTTTGGCAAGTATGCTAGTGCATCATTTGTATATTACTATTTCTTAATGCATACTTACGTTGGCCAGGCCGGCAATAATAATATTAGTATATTAAAGCCACGTGTTACTTTCAGGCTGTTTGAGAATGTAAGCCTGGGTTTTGAGCATTTTATATATTACGATGACCGGTATTTAAAAGCATTACCGGCCGGCATTCACTCGGTTAGGACGGAGCAAAAGATCTTCCTGTTGTGGTTTCTTGAAGATCCGCAACGTAAGGGGCGATATAATTGAACACAGAATCAAGAAGCTAGGAATCAGGAATCAAGAAAGCAAGGTTCAGAATCTATTTCCTGATTCTTATCCTCTTGATTCTTGACTCTTTCTTTCCTGACTCTCTTTTTATAAAAGCGTCGGGTTCAGTTCTGAATTGATCTCCTCACCAATCGGCACACCCATCAACCATTTTTCATGATCGTTTTTTTGCCGGAATAAGGTGGCTCCGATGGAGCCTGGGTATTCGTAGAATTTTTCTACAAACAGGTTGCTCCTCCGGAGCTTATTTGTTAACATGGTTCTTTATTAATCAACCTGAGCTCCATAGGAGCTACGTGTTTATAGAAAAATAACCAACCAATTTGGCTCTGTAGGAGCCTCCTTAAACTATTTTTGTTATTCGATAAAATCAAACAAAAATCTTTCTTCAAATGGAACTTCGAACCTATCTAATAGTGTTAAATATTCCTGTTTAAATGTTTTTCTTTGATGGTGAGCTTCCTGGTTCATTACATATTTAATTACTGCATCAATATGCGAATGAGAATAAGAGAATACCCCATATCCTTCTTGCCAGTTAAATTTTCCTCTTATCCAATTTTTACTATTTATGAACTCATTGCTTTCAACTTTAACTTCTTTTACAAAATCTGAGATTAAAATTGTTGGTTTAAAGCCTACAAATAAATGAATATGGTCAGGCATGCAATTTACAGCAAGCATTTTAGCCTTCCTGTTTTGCACAAGTGAGGTAGTATATTTATGTACTTCTTCTTTGTATTCTTTTGCTATCAAATTTTGCCTGCCTTTTACTGCAAAAACAAATTGAAGGTAGATTTGTGAAAATGTATTGGCCATCTTTTTAAATCTAAATTAACAAAAAAGATGATCCTTTTCTAAAGCAACTTCGGGTTCAGCTTTGAATTGATCTCCTCACCAATCGGCACACCCATCAGCCATTTTTCGTGATCGTTTTTTTGCCAGCTGTTTTTATAAGGTGTTACACGGGCGCCATCGGCAACATAAATAACAGTCATAACCTCGCGCATTTTATCAGAGTTATTGCCGTTGGCATGGTGCATTGTAAATCCCCTGTGCCAGGTAGCATCGCCGGCCTTCATAGTTTTTGCGCGGCTTATCTGAAATTCATTTTCATTAACATAATCGGCATAAGCACTCTCCGATTCGTCCGAGATCTCAAAATTAAATATAGAGCCTTTTGTATATGAACAGGATGCAAAGGTAAGCATGCCCATATCTACATCAATATCAACCAGTGGCATCCACATGGTTATGGTGTTAAAGGTATCAATAGGCCAGTAATACTGGTCCTGGTGCCAGGGGGTAGGGCCGCCCCCGGGTTCTTTAAACAAGGCCTGGTCATGGTACAGTCGTACATTTCTAACCCCCATCAGGTCGGCGGCTATTTTTGCCATGCGTTTTCCCAATACAAACCTCCTGGCGTCTTCATCACTTTGCCACAGGTTCATTATTTGTAAAAAAGCTTTGCCATAAGTATCACGGTCTTCCAGTTTGCGTTTTTCGGTATTGTACTTGTCCGCAGCGTTAACAATTACAGGGCGGTATATATCTATTTCATCTGCAGTAAGCACTCCTTTAAAAAGGGTATGCCCTTTTTCCTGGAACTCATCAATGTTACCCTGCGGGGTTTTTATAAAGTCATCCAGCGATGGCAAAGTCTGTTTACTCATAATTTAATTAGTTTATGCTCAAAGTAAATTATACTTCCACCAAAAAAAAATGTTTTAAATGGTGTAATTATGGATTATTTTATCCCTATATTTAACATAGTATAAAAAATTATTAAAATATACTATGATAAAGGCCTCGTATGAGATCTTGCAACCTGCAAATGGCCAATCGTTCCTGTTCCGCAAGTTCGATAGCTTTGGTTTTGATGCGCCTTATCATTTTCATGCTGAATATGAGCTTACCTATATTTTGGAGGGTGCCGGCAAACGCTACGTTGGCAGCCATATGCAAAATTTTGCCAGTGGTGATCTTGTGTTCATCGGCCCCAATCTCCCCCATTGCTGGAAGCTTGATCCCGATAGAAAAGCGCAGGCCCAGGCAAGCGCTATTGTGGTACAATTTGACGGCGCTTTTTTGGGCGATGATTTCTTTAATAAAAACGAATTGCAACATATCCAGCGTCTTTTTCAAAAGAGCGGGAGCGGTATAAGCTTTAATGGCGAGACACAAAAAGTTGTTAACCAAAGCCTGCTGGCATTAAACAGGGAAGAAAGTAGCTTTAGAAAGCTGGTAGGCCTGCTGGAAATATTACAGCGGCTGGCACAATCTGCCGAATATACTCAACTGGACCAAAACCAGGTAATTGCAGAACGCTCCCTTGCCGAACAGGAACGCATAAACCCGGTGTTTGCTTATCTGGTTGAAAATTTCAGGCAACCGGTTTCGCTGGATGTTGCAGCGGGTATTGCCAACATGACCACCAACGCCTTTTGCAAATACTTTAAAAAAATAACCCGCAAAACCTTTATGGAAACCATAATTGAGTACCGCCTTAATTATGCTTTACAACAGCTGGTACAAACAGATAAACCTATATCAGTAATTGCCTTTGAAAGCGGTTTTGGTGATGTTTCCCATTTTTACAAAATGTTTAAGGTGAAAATGCACCTCAGCCCGCTTAATTACCGCAAAAAGTTTATAAGCAGTTTTGATGAAGCAGATGATAATATGATGGCGTGAGGAATTAACTCGGGAAGTAAGAGTCAGGAAATAAGAGTCAAGAAAACAAGAGACAAGAGTCAAGAAAAACAGCAATCGTATAATCCTGCAATCTTTTAATCCTATGAATCTTAGTTCCAAACCTCAACGCCATAAGCAGGGATACTTACAGCTATTGAATTGCCGCTTATAACAGCTTTAGCTGTGCCAAACAGCACCTTTAAGCCGTTGTTATCTTCGTGAGTAATGTTTGCACTAACGGGTTTACCAGATAAATTTACGGCTACTATAACCTGTTTATTGCCATTGTATCGGATAAATGAGAAAACCTGGTCGTTATCATTTTGCAATGTTTTATAGGCTCCTGTTGATATAACCGGGTTTGCTTTGCGGAGGGCTATCATCTGCCGGTAAAAGTTCCAGAGCGAGTTTGGCTCATTCTGTTCTTCTTCGAGTGAGACGCCATCGTTTGGCTTATCATTATTGAAAGTATCCTTATGCGGGCCTGTTTGTTTGTACCAGTAAGCCATGCCTTTGCCCTGGTCTGTCTTATACCATTCAAAAGCCTCACGATCAGGGATCTCGTTTGCATCGGTAGCCCCAAAGGCTGCGCTGGTGCCGGTCATTCCTAACTCTTGGCCGTAATAAATTGAGGGGACACCGCCTATCAGCAGGTTTAGGGCGGCGCCTATCTTTAATTTATCTACATCTCCTTTTACCCCATAGCTAAACCTGGGGGTATCATGGTTCTCAATAAATACTATTTGTTGCTTATCCGCTGGCGTAGCCGTAAAAGTTGAGTCGGCATTTTCAGTCAGCATCTTTTTATTGAACGACCGGATGGCGTATGCCAGCCGGAATGCGAACACCCTGTCGACACCGCCATGCTGTAAATAATCCAAGCCTAATGATAGCCACTGGGCCTGCTCGGCTACTATATTTATCTTTGGATTTACCAGCCTTAGTTTGCTTAATAAAGGGTTCCAGAAGGTATCAAACAAATGCGGCATAATATGCTTGCCGTCCAGGTCATCCATCATATGGTCAAGCCTGAAGCCATCAACACCATCGTCAAAATTACCATCGCCATTAGGATCCATCCAGTATTTAAAAAGCTGGTAATTATACTCAAGCACTTTCGGACTGTTTAAATTAACGGTAGTTATTTTGCGGTAAACATCATCATAACCTTTTAATCCTTCAAGGTTGTATACAATGGTAGTTGGCTTTGCGTGTGCCTTATCGTCATAAATAATAAAATCGCTATAGGGCGAGTTCAGGTTATTCAGCCCGTCCTTCCACCATATGTGGTCATCAGTAACATACTGGGTCTCCATATCCATATAAAACTTCATGCCGCGATGGTGCAGGTCTTTTACAAGGCTTAAATAGTCGTTTAATGTGCCATACCTGGGGTCTATCTTCTTGAAATCGCTTGAGAAATAGTTATGATAGAAAACCGACTCGTATAAAGGGGTAAGTAATATAGCCGTAACCCCAAGCTTTTGCAGGTAATCCAGTTTTTGATGGATGCCGTTCAAATCGCCATGTAAATCGCCGTTGCTGTCATAAAAGCTTCGTTGAAAAATGTGATAAATGATCTCCTCACGGTTCCTGTTTTGTTTAGGCTTAAAAGCTATGCTATTGCTGATCGTTAAAATGCATAGCAACAGCGTAATTATTACTGCTTTAGGTTTCATCCGGGTGTTTAATTGGCAGGCTGAAAGTATACATCCTTTAAAGAAAAAACAATGCGGAATTTAGTATAATAATGGCAAATTTTATCATTAAAATATTGCAGCTATAGCCTGCAATTTATTGAAGTATGGCAATAATGAATAAGATTCGCCAGTAAATAAACAATTTGCACATCTTTTAACCGATTAATAATGGTTATTTTGTGCTATCCTTTCTATGCTGAAATTTATATGAAAAAGCTGCCGCAATGATTTCTTAACAAGTGTAGCGATTTGTTAAAACAATACGTTACCATTTTAAAATACAATTACCACACACTAAAAATAACACTTTCAATTACATTTAATGATCACATTCAGGATCAGACCGGAACTTGTTTTACCCATGCCCAGATTTAAGACTTTAGAAATATCAAATCCTTCGTTTGAAAGCAATAATCTCCGTTTTATAACCGTAAAAACTCCGAACCTTAAAGGCAGGGGCGATATTTGTGTTTATGTTCCGCCCGGTACTGTAAGTACTGATACTTTACCTGTAGTAATACTTTTACATGGCGTTTATGGCAGTGCATGGAGCTGGCCCTATAGTTCCGGCGTACATTTAAAAACCCAGGAACTTATTGAAAGTGGAGAGCTGCCCCCAATGATAATCGCAATGCCCTCAGACGGGATGTGGGGCGATGGTTCGGCTTTCCTGCCAATTGATGGGTATAATTTTGAAAAGTGGATAGCCGAGGATGTGCCTGATGCTTTGGCCGAATGCATAAAAGGCGTTAACAAGCATTCGCCGTTGTTTATTTCGGGTATGTCAATGGGGGGCTTTGGCGCATTGCGGATCGGGGCTAAATATGGCAATAAATTCAGAGCCATCTCAGGACACTCATCAATCACCAGCTTACCACAAATAAAATTCTTTGCCGCGGAATCGCTAAAACGATATGCGCAGGACAATATAAAAGACGAGGACGTGTTTGAAACCTTTTTACACTACCGTAAACAATTACCACCGGTACGTTTTGATTGTGGCACCAGCGACCTGCTAATAAATTATAACCGGAGCCTTCATAAAAAAATGGACAAAGAAGGCATGTTGCATTTGTATGAAGAACACCCCGGCGGCCACGAATGGACATACTGGGCCAGGCATATTACCCAGTCGCTAAAGTTTTTTGCCTCTTACCTGTAATCCGCTAATTAATTATCTTCTTTTAGGTGGTTTTTAGTGGAATATTATAAAAATACTCATAACTATCAATAAAAGTGAAAGGAGCAATAAGGTGGTTTTATAATCCTTTAATTTGGTTTTTTTGTAGGTTTTATTCATGGCCTTTAATTTTTTGCACACTTAAAAGTGGCGTAATATATTATTGCCTTGTTACAACAAAATATTAAATGCATTGTTTGACCAGATTGTGATTTTTTTGCTTAATAGTGTATGTTTTTTAACTGGGGAGGTGTCTGGCTGTTTTTTATCGGGGAAACTATTAAGCTACAATTACAAAGCGAGGAAAAAATAAATTATCATAAAATGGTAAGTTTTTTTAATTCAATAAAACATCACCTTACTTATTGCGTTAGTAGTGTAATATAAATGCATTCTCGCATTTATAATTGTGATAAGGTTTAGGTTGAAAGCCCCCAAGCAGCGAGTGCAAGGGGGTTTTCGTATTTGGAGGAAGTCCGAAAGTCCGGAAGATGCTATCCTGTAAATTTTTCGGGCTTTTATAAAATCATCAAACCTTTTTCTCTCAGTCTTTACTGGCTTTCCAGACTTTCCGACTAAAAAAACTATCTTTCGGACTTTCGGACTTTTCCGACTTTCGGACTACAAAAAACATGAGCGATCTTAAAAAGGAATTATACAACCAATGTCTTAGCTATGTGCAAATGCGTATGGATGCCGCCCAGCAGGCTATTAATGATGCCCAGAAAGCATCTACAGATGATACGAAGAGCAGTGCGGGTGATAAATACGAAACCGGGCGTGAAATGGCGCAGCAGGAAACCGACCGGAATATGATGCAGCTAAACGAAGCCAATAAATTAAAGGTAGCCTTGAATAAGATAAGCCCGGATGCGGTTACTGATAAAGCCGAGACTGGGAGCGTAGTTTTAACCGGCAGCGGTAATTTTTATATTGCCGTAAGTGCCGGAGTGTTAACTGTTAATAATGAACAGTTTTTTGCCATTTCACCGGCTTCGCCAATTGGTTTAAAGCTTTTGGGGCAAAAAAAGGGGGTTGAGTTTAAGTTGAACGACAAAATATATCACATAAAACAGGTTATTTAATAAATTTTTAAAATAACTTACGTGTATTTGTAAATAGTTGCAGTAAGTATAAAATATCTATTACTATATTTGATGTTAATAAAAAGATGGTAAGCAAAGTAGACTTGCCCGTAATAAATTAAATTTTGATGAACATATTCGTAGGAAGTCTTCCATTCTCATTAGAGGAAGCCGATTTAAGAGAGCTTTTCGAAGCCTATGGTGAAGTAAGCACCGTAAAATTAATTAGTGATAGAGAAACCGGCAGAAGCAAAGGTTTCGGCTTTGTAGAAATGTCAGACGATGAGGCCGCTCAAAAAGCGATCACCGGATTAAACGGCGCTGATGTTAAAGGCAGATCAATTGCGGTAAGCCAGGCAGAAGAAAAGAAACCGAACGATCGCAGAAGCGGTGGCGGCGGTGGTTATGGTGGCAATCGCGGTGGCGGTGGCGGCTATGGCGGCGGCGGTAACCGTGGCGGAAGCGGCGGTGGCGGCGGTTACTCAAGGGATAACAACCGTGGCGGTGGCGGCGGTGGTAGCCGTTGGTAATATAAAATATAAGTAAAGGACCTTAGCTACTTGGTGAGGTCCTTTACTCTCTATCACTACCTGTGTAAACAATTCTTATTTGCAGTGCTATTGGTCTGAAAGACCTTTCCCGGCTTGCCTTTGGTCTTAGTTTACTTTTTTTTGGAGAATAATTCCCGCTGATAATCATTCCTGATTACCGGAAAGCATTCCCTTTGCCTTTACTATATCGCATTATCGCAGGCTTTTGCCGTGTAATAATGTAGATAGTTCTTCTATTGTTTTGTCTTTTCTGCTGATTGGCTAAAAAAGGCGTCATTGCAATAATGCTCAACCAGCCTTGGTTTACATGCGGAAATGCCCGATGGATGAAATTATATCCATACTACAAAAACACTACTGAAATTTCATCTTTCCTGCACTTTGCTTGTGTATTTTAAAAAGATGCCCCCGCTTTTATAAATATAACAAAAACGATACATGAAAATCTGAACTATACCTCCTATATTTAAATCAGTATTTCTATTAACCTGATTAAACCCTTTACAATGCTTCAGCCGAAACGCCTCCTGTCTATTGATGTGCTCCGCGCCATCAATATGTTTTTCATGATATTTGTTAATGATCTGAGTGGTGTGAGCCATGTACCCAAATGGATTGATCATGTTAAAGGATCTGAAGACGGGATGCACTTTGCCGATACAATTTTTCCTTTATTCCTGTTTATAGCCGGCTTATCCATTCCTTTAGCCATAGGCAGGCGAATTGAAAAGGGTAATTCCTTCGTCTCAATAGCCGGTTATATCCTGTTACGGTCATTTGCGCTAATAGTAATGGGCTTTTTTCATGTTAATATGGAAGAATACAGCAAGCAAGCTTTTTTACCTTTACCTGTTTGGGAATTGCTGCTAACCATAAGTTTCTTTTTAATCTGGATGGATTATCCCGAAACGCTTGCTAAAACAAAACGATATGCCTTAATAGGTACCGGTATCGTAATTATTGCTGTCCTGGCATTTTTATACAAAGGTGTTGCCGAAGATGGAGGCACCCGCTGGCTTGAACCGTCATGGTGGGGCATTCTTGGCCTTATAGGCTGGGCGTACCTGGTTTGTTCAGGCATATACCTGCTGATAAAAGGCAACTTTACAGGATTGATTATTGCTCTTTTATTACTGGTTGCTGTAAATCTTATTGTTCATGGCAGGCCAGTTATTAATGGCGAAATGCTTCGCCTTAAGATCTGGGTAATTAAAGATGGCTCCTGTGCAGCTTTGATGATGTTTGGTGTGGTAGTATCGTTATTGTATTCAAAAATAATTGCGAAAGGAAGTTACAAGTGGTTATGGCCGGCATTTACAGTTTTAGGCGCCGCATTAATAGGACTGGGCTTTTTTGTAAGGCCATATACTCAGGGGATCTCAAAAATCCACTCAACACCTGCGTGGATCTTTTTATGCACTGGCATTGGCATAATAATGTTTGAGCTTATTATATTCCTGGTTGATGTTAAAGGCAAAGCAAACTGGTTTAAAATTATTAAACCGGCAGGCACAAGCACGTTAACCTGTTATCTGATACCATATTTATTAGTCGCTTTAATGTCGCTGGTGCATTTCAGGTATCCGGAATTTTTAGATGAAGGTACTGGCGGTATCATCCGCTCATTTGCCATATCATTTATCGTTATCCTTATAACTGGCGTACTTGAAAAACGAAGGATCAGGCTTAAAATATAAATCGCTTACTGTATACAATACCGAAACCAGGGGATAACTTATGATGATGAATAGGCGGGGTAATGCTTTGGGTGTATAATTCAGATCTTAAAGGATATTTGCCGGATGAGATAAGGCGGGGTACAAAATAGCCTTAAAACAAAAAAGAGGAAGCAAGCGCTTTCTCTTTTTGTAGTAACTGACCTCATTATTCATCATAAAGAACTAGTTGGTTAGACCGAAAATAATAATTACGCAAATATATATTCTATGGAATTAGCAGACTAATTTTTTTGCATTTATTTTCAAAAAAAATGCATTTATAGGGCAAAAAAATACTAACAAGGGGTGGTTTACTAACAATATCAGTATTGTTACGCCTTAATTGATGTTTTTGGCTCGTCAAATTATGATATTTATGCAGAAATAATCAATAATGCCCAAAAATGAGGTAAACCGGGTTTATATCGATGAAAACCCTTTATTTTTTATAATTTAATCATTAAAAATACCCGGATTTGAAGTTAAGATTTTTACTCATCTGCTGCTTATTTAGCTTGCATATTTTTGCTCAAAAAAGGAATAATAAATTCCGGTATCATATCCACCGGTTAACCTCCTCTGTTAAAATTGACGGCGATATGGACGACCCAGCATGGCAGGATGCCGAGGTTGCCAAAAACTTTTATATGGTTTTACCTATGGATACCAGCTTTGCAAAAGTGAAGACCGAGGTAAGGATGGCTTATGACGATAAAAACATCTATATTTTGGCTGTATGCTATAAAGTATTAGCCGGCCCCAGTATGGTTGAATCGTTAAAGCGCGATTTTGCTTTTCAAAAGAACGATAACTTCATTTTCTTTATGGATACCTATAATGATCAAACTAATGGTTACTCGTTTGGTTCAAATGCGGTAGGCGCTGAGTGGGATGGTACTATGTACGAGGGGGGAAAGGTTGATTTGAACTGGACAAACAAATGGGTTTCGGCAGTTAAGGATTATCCCGACAGGTATGTTTTTGAGGCTTCTATCCCTTTTAAATCTATCCGTTACAAAAAAGGAATCTCTGAATGGGGTATAAATTTTAGCCGCAATGATTTGAAAACTACCGAAAAATCAAGCTGGACCCCAGTTCCTCGCCAATTCCCTACGGCATCACTGGCTTATACAGGTACATTAGTATGGGATGTGCCACCGCCTGATCCGGGGCCTAATATTTCCATAATCCCATATGTTTTAACTGGGGTAACCAAGGACTATGCCGGGCACAAGAATGCCGCTTTACACCTTGAAGCAGGGGGGGATGCCAAAATAGCCATATCATCAGCACTGAACCTCGATCTTACAGTGCATCCCGATTTTTCGCAGGTTGATGCGGATAAGCAGGTAACCAATTTAAGCAGGTACGAGCTTTTTTACCCTGAAACACGCCAGTTTTTCTTAGAGAATGGCGATCAGTTCAACAACTTTGGGTACGCATCCATCAGGCCGTTTTTTTCAAGGCGGATAGGGTTAACATCGAATATAATAGGAGGTGCACGTTTAAGCGGCAAGCTTGATCAAAACTGGCGTATCGGGGTTATGGATATGCAAACCAACAGCAATGATGCAACGGGCGTCCCGGCTCAAAATTTTACAGTTATTGCCTTACAAAGGAAGGTATTTGCCCGTTCAAATATTGGGTTCCTGTTTGTAAATAAAGAATCATTTAACTACCCGCCAACAACCTCGGCAACCCCAACCGACTCGAAATACAACAGCAATTTTGGCCTTGAATTTAACCTGGCGTCTGCTGATAATTTATTTACAGGCAAGGCCCTTGTTTTAAAATCATTCAGTCCCGATAAAAGAGGGCACGACTTTACGCAGGCCGGTAACCTGCAGTTTGCTAATAAATATTGGAACGTTGGCGGCCAGTACGAGGTGGTTGGCACAAACTATAATGCAGGTGTGGGCTATGTGCCGCGGCAAGGCTATATTAAGCTCAACCCTTACATCGGGTACCTTTTTTTTCCTACGCATGGCGCTATTCTGAGCCACGGCCCGCAGCTTAATCTTACCGACTATTACGATGGATCATTTAATCCGACAGATAACCGGGCTTTCTTTTCGTATCAAATAACATTCAGGAACAAAAGCATTTTAACCGGCCTGGTGGAGCGCGATTACGTGAAGCTGCTGCAGCCTTACGACCCAACAAATTACACGGGTAGCTTTTTACCAGTAGGATTGCAAAGCACCTGGCACAATGCGGAACTATCGTACTTCTCAATCCCCCAAAGTCTCTTTACCTATGATTTTACGGTGGATTACGGGGGCTATTATGACAAAGGAAAAAAGATAAGTGTGGCAAATGATATTGGCTATCGTTTTCAGCCCTTTGTAAATATCCAGATGAACACCACCTATAATAATTTGCAGCTGCCACAACCATGGGGACAAAAAACATTCTGGCTGGTTGGGCCACGTGTTGATGTTACCATGACCAACAAATTTTTCCTGACCGGCTTTTTTCAATATAACGAGCAAGGCAAAAACATTAACATAAATACCCGCCTTCAATGGCGCTACCGCCCGGCATCAGATTTCTTTATTGTTTATACCGATAACTACCTGCCCCGTCCGTTCTTTGTTAAAAACAGGGGGCTTGTGTTTAAGTTTACCTATTGGTTGAACAATTAGTGATTAGAGGTTAGTTGATTAGAGATTAGGGGAGAAGATTTACGAAGTTTTTAAAACTTCGTAAATCTGTTGCAGATAAGAAAAACTAACCCACCCCCGGGCTGTGTCCTCACAGCACGCCGCTGACAGGTAAACGACCAATAAAGGTCTAATATTAACACTCCAACTCCCGAAGCTAACTAATCTCTGATCACCAGTCTCTAATCTCATTCCCCCTGACTGTGTCCCCACAGCACGCCGCTGACAGGTAAGCGACCAATAAATGTCTAATATTGACAACCCAACTCCGGAAGCTAACTAATCTCTGATCACCAGTCTCTAATCTCCCCCGTGCTGTGTCCCCACAGCACGCCGCTGACAGGTAGACGACCAATAAATGTCTACTGCTAATGCTCCAACTCCCGAAGCTAACTAATCTCTAATCACCAGTCTCTAATCTCTAATCCCCAACCATAAAATAGCATCAATCACCATCTTCGCTTCCATTGGACTACTAAAGGTGTACGACAATGTTTTATCAGTATTATCATACTTGTGCTCATAATCCATATCGTTATGGCCCATGTTAAAGTATACCATTTTGTATTTGGTGTTGGTCCATACGGCGGGGTAGTAGCCGCTGTGCCAGATCTCGCTTTGCTTTGGCCCGGTGCCTAACGGGAAACTGGCGGAATCAATTGATGCCAGTATTTTTATATCCGGGTTTTTACGCAGGTCAAATTCCCACCTGTACCATTCGTTTGGTGAGGTTTTAAATATTTTGGGCAAATGTTTAGTAGCCGGAAATTTTGTATCAACATCTAAAGTTGCTGATGAAGGCCTCCATATATTGCTAACGTATTGCCCTGAACCCAGGAACTCCTTATGATACCAATCCCAGTCCTGGTTATATTTAGAAGGGGTAAGCGCAAAGGCAGAGAAGTGAAAACCCATCCATCCACCGCCATTTTTCATATACGTTTCAAATGCTTCCCTTTGCGCAGGCACATCAGGCCGGGTGTCTAAAAAAATAACTACCTGGTAATGCGATAAAAATTCAGGATTAAGGTTATTCCAGTTTTTGGTTGAATCATAAGCGAAATTATATTTTGCCGCCATTTTAGGGAACCATCCGTTTGCCTCATGCACAAAGCTGATGTGTGCCTTATCTTCTTCGGCAGTATAAAAAGCAATCACCTTAAATTTTGGACTGATGTTTTGTGCCTTAACGCTTGTTGAGGACATAAATAGCAAACAGATATTGAATAATAAAAATGCGATCTTTTTGACCCGGGATAGTAATGACATTTTGTTGTGGTTTAATTGGTACAGGTTAAAATTAGATACATTAATTGTTATTTGAATTTAAAAACCAGCCTAAATATGCCCAGATGTAGATTTGTAGAGTGTTTGTAGTGGGAGGAGTCTTTAGGGTGATACATAAAGATAATCCACACCCGCACAACTGGAGAATCTTTTAGCATAAGTTCTCTCAGGAAATACCAAAATTCAACTTTTCGGTATTAAATAATTATTGCTTAATTGTTGATTTCATGTTTGGTTTTTGTTTGAAAAGTTGTCAAATATTAAGTTATGATTATCACTTAATTAACTATTTTTCATATGAGGGTTTATTCAGTTTTCCTCCAGTATTAACATGATGATTTGCAAAAAATCACACGTTATATGATCAGCAAAAATTACTTATTTGTTCTGTTTATTTTATTGGCTTCTTATGCATCAGCACAAAATGCATCCATAAAAGGGAAGGTAACGGATGGTAAAAGCAGGGAGCCATTGCCAGGGGCTTACGTCCGCTTAGACGGATCTAAGAAAGGATCATCAACCGATGCCTTTGGAAATTTCGAAATCAATAAGCTAAATCCCGGCGAGTACAAAATCAAAGTCAAATATGTTGGCTTTGGAGAGTTTGAGCAAAAAATAACTGTAGCTGATGGGCAGGTATTTGTATTGAATATAGCTTTGTCCGAGTCGAAGGAAAACCTTAAAACAGTAAATGTTTATGGTAAGCTCAATGAGAGTAATGAGTCATCGTCAAGGCAATCAGAAAAGAACGCAAATAATGTAACCAATATACTCTCAGCAAGGGCAATGGAGCGTTCGCCCGATTTAAATGCCGCCACAGCAATAACAAGGGTTTCGGCCGTAACTTTACAACGCAACAGCGGATCTGACGAAGCATATGCCATAATCAGGGGTTTAGAGCCCCGTTATAATAATACACTTATAAATGGTGTAAAAGTAACCAGCCCTGATCCTGTTTCGAGATTTATTTCTTTAAATGTTGTGCCTTCTGATCTGTTAGATCGTATAGAAGTAAGCAAAACCCTCACACCCGAAATGGAAGGCGATGCTATTGGCGGCACTGTTAACCTGGTTTTTAAAGATGCTCCGGATCATGAATATTTTAAAATAGACGGATCAATTGGTTATAGTGCCATATTCTTTAACAGGAAGTATGACAATTTTAACCAGGGCGCAGTTCTTCGTCAAAGCCCTACTGACAGATTTGGCCCTAATTATGCAGCTCCTGCAGGATATTTTACAAGACCTAATCTTGATTTTACAAAAAAGAATGCGCCTCCTACAACATTGGCAAGTTTTACTTACGGACGCAGATTTTTTAATGACAAGCTGGGATTCATTGTTTCTGATAGCTATCAAAACCAATATTATGGAACAAACTCTGAATTTAACATAGCCATATTCGATCCCAAAAACAATAATAAACCTGTTATTTCAGATGTTGCCAACAGAACCTATTCTACCCAGCAATTAAATAATGGTTTATCGGCTCATTTGGATTATAAGATTGATGATAAGAATAAAATTGCTCTGGATAATGTGTTCCTTTATACATACACAGCCCAGGCACGCTTAAGTATCGATACCTCAATAATAGGTGGTAACGGCGGTCGCGTTGGGCCAGGGACCGGAACTGTTTATAACGACAATCGTTCTTTTCTCCAGAATCAATATGTTGAAAATTTAAAACTTAGCGGTAAACATGCTATTGGTAATCATTTACAATTTGATTGGGCAGGGATCTATTCCAATGCCACATTAAACTCACCTGATAGGGCTGATCTTACCTTAAATCACCTTATCAACCCTGATTTTTCCAGTACACCTAATTACTTTGACGCCATATCCAGGATCTGGGCTAAAAGCGGGAACAAGGACCTCAGTGCTACTGGTAATTTAAGCTATACAACAAAACTGGGAGAAAATAGTGCATTGCAAATAAAAGCAGGGGGATTATATCGCCACAGCACACGTTTTAATAAACAAAATGAATATCAGCTAAAGCCCGCACCTGAAGCAAACGGGGTAAAAAGCCCTTTTACAGATATTTACCAGGCAAACTGGATAGTGTACAATGTAACCGGAAGTTTACGAAGTGACGCTGCTAATTATACGGCGTACGAAGATATTAGTGCCGGCTATGGTGAGTTTAAACTAACATTGGATAAGCTGGATGTAATTGGCGGAGTACGCGTGGAAGGCACCAAACAAGGATATGATACCCATCCCGTTGTGCTGGTTGTAAGGAGCAGCGCACAAAAAACATATACGGACGTATTACCAAGCTTACAACTTAAATACAAGCTTACAGATCTTTCTAATTTAAGAGCTTCATACTTTAAGTCAATCTCGCGCCCCGCATTATTTGAAATTGTACCTACTCCTGTGTACGGTCAAAGTACAGATATTACGGGAAATCCGGATGTTCAGCACTCGGAAGCAGATAATTATGATTTGAGATATGAGCTTTATCCTAAAAACGAGGAACAATTTTTTGTAGGCGCTTTTTATAAAAACATTAAAAACCCGATAGAGTTTGCCTTACAAGGACTTGACCAGGGAGGCCAGGCATCTACCACGCCGCAAAACTTTGGAACAGCTAAAGTAGCGGGTGCAGAAATTGTTTACAGCAGGTATTTTGGCAATTTTGGTGTGTCAGGCAACTATACTTATACCTATTCAAATATTAAATCGCCTAAAGTAGTTAATACACCAGATGCCCAGGGAAACATTATAAGTGAGCTTAAACTTCAAAACAGACCATTGCAGGGACAAACCGGAGACGTGGTGAATTTATCACTACTATATAAAAACGATAAACATAAAACTTTTATCCAGCTTGCCTATACCTATACCAGCAAAACGCTTCCATTTGTTTACAACGGCTACGGTTATGATTATTACACACAGCCGCAATCTTTCTTAGCATTATCAGGCGAGAAGCAAATCAGCAGGCACGTAACACTTACCGGCAAGGTAAACAATATTTTAAATACCCCCACTACAGTTAAAATTGATAACCTGGTGCAGTCAAAAGACCTTTATAACGTAAGCTTTAATGTAGGTTTCAGGTATTCGTTATAATTTAAAACTATCAAAATGAAAACAAAAAATATTAATTTATTCATCACGGTTATATTACTGTTAACAGTAATAGCTTCCTGTAAAAAGGCAGAACTTACTACTTTTACTAAGATCAAAATACCAACTTCCAGCCCTATTCAGCCCGGTAACATCAGCGGATTTGTAAAAGGTACTTTGCTAACCGGCCAAACATATACGGTTACCGCCGATATCACAGTAAAAAAAGGAGATACCTTATCCGCCCAACCCGGGGCTATTATAATAGTAAAGAATAATGCACAGTTTACCATCCAGGGGGTTCTGAACTTATTGGGCTCACAAACTCAGCCTGTTCTTTTTAATTCTGACGTTAACAAGCCTGGTACCTGGGGTGGGTTTCAATGCGATAGCGCACAGGCAGTAAATATTAAATGGACCCATGTGGACAATACAGGTGGCCCTGATGCTTCAGGAAGTGCCCGTAGGACAATTGTTGTAAATAAAGTTGGGGTACCGGTAGACATCGAGGATTCATGGTTTACTAACGGACAGGATGACCTGATGGGCTTGTTTGGAGCCAAAATAACGGTTTTGAGGAATACCATAAGTTCATCAGGAAGTACCGATGGTGAAGGGATAAACCTTAAATCAGGCACTACAGGGATTGTAGCTTATAATGTAATATTCAGCCAGGCCGGTAGTGGTATTAAGCTGGAAACCAACAAAAATGTGCCTTTTCCGCAAACAGAAGTTGATGTTTATAACAATACCGTAGTTGCTGTTGGATGGAGGCGGGGATCTGCCGAACCTGGTCGGGGAACCTCAGTTGGTGTAAATGCAATTGGCCATATTTATAACAATATTTATGTGAATTGCTATCACGGCCTTGAGGTATTTAATGATGCCGATGTAGTACACACCACTTATGGCAACAATCTTTTTTATGCAACTGTTGACAGCTTTACCGACCTTGTTGACCCAACCATACAGATAAACATCAGGGACAATTTTTATCCTGCAGGTGCTTCAGGAGTACCACAACCTACTGATCTGATCTCGAAAAAAGTAGGTGACCTTGATCCGCTGTTTGTGAAGTTTGATGGCACCGTAGCTGCTCCTAATGGTTATCCTAATACTAATGATTTTCACTTGAAACCAGGTTCACCGGCATTCGGGGCGGGCAATTCGGACTTTGATAAAAAAATCAAAGGCTTGGGTAACCAGGATTTAGGCGCTTACACAACTGATGGAAAAGGAAATCAGCACTGATCATAAACAGCCGGCAAACAACATTTAGTTACAAAACGGAATTGTTACCAGAATATGCTTCATTATTAACAAGTAGTTTAATGATGAAGCATATATTTGGCGTATAATTACTGCCCATGTATAAAAATACAAAGCTCCCCATCTTTTTTATCGCATTAAGCATTATAGCACTAGCTGCATGTCATACCGCTAAAACCAATAAGGCTGATGCTGACAATGAACAGGTAAATATGCACAGCGCCTATGATGACAGTACCCTTAACAATAGAATTTTACCTGTATTAATGCCATATAACAGGGTGATAGACCCGGCCGGGAATGTAATAGCGTTTGGCGATCCTGCCGATGAAAACCATAGCATGGATGTTAAACTGATTCCCGGGACAACATCAGTAGCCGTGGAGGACAGGTTTGGTATTGCGATAATTGATACGGTAAAGCAAAAGGTAACAGCGCGATGGGCTTATAACAGCGATACTAAATACAGCGGGCTAATGAGCACCTACTCAGGGCTCAAAGTTTTAAAATCAAATCAAAAGACTTATGTTTTTTGGAGCGCGGCAGTAGCTAAAGGACGGCAGTCGCGTTCACTTGTGTTACAGGCCGCCTGGGAAGGCGGGAAATTAAGTATCGTAAATACTTTTGAATTTAAGCCTGAAAGCCCGGCCCCGCTGGCCATGCCAAACGAAGTGGCTTTAAATAATGAAAATGGCACCAACTATTTATATGTTGTTTTAAATGGCAACAACCAGCTGGTTAAGATAAACCTTAGCGATGGTAAAACTGTTTGGACAAAACAAACAGGCGTGGCTCCATACGGGATAACTATAATAAAAGGAAAGATTTTTGTAACTAACTGGGGCGGCACCCAACCAAAAGATACTTTAAGCCGTGAAACTGCCGGCGTACCTTATGGCAGCACTTATATTGACCCCAAAACCGGCGCTACAGCATCAGGAACGGTATCTGTTTATGGTTTGGATGGTTGGGTTATTAAAGAAATACCGGTGGGCCTGCATCCCAACGCCATTATAAGCAGTGCGGACGAACAATTTGTATATGTAGCAAATGGCAATAGCGATATGGTTTCGGTTATTTCAACTAGCAGCCTACAGCCTGTTGATGCTATTTCCGTTAAACTAATGCCCGGTAAAAAAAGCTTTATTGGCGATACGCCAAATGCCCTTGCAATTAATAATGCCGGCACCACATTATATGTTGCCAACGGCCTTGATAATGCGGTAGCTGTTGTAAAATTAGGATCAAAAGCAGCGGCAAAAGGCTTTGGGAAAAGTGAAGTACAGGGTTTTATCCCTACTGAAGCCTATCCCGGTGGTTTGGCGCTTGACGGCAATACCCTTTTTGTTACCAACCTTGAAGGCGAGGGATCGCGGGTTAGCAGTAAAGAACTTAAAAAGGGTGAAGATTCTGTTAATGGCAATGCAGATACCTATAACTCGCACCATCAAAAGGCAACAGTTTCTATTATTCAAATACCGGATAGTAAAGGATTGCAGGAATATACCGACCGTGTAAAAAAGCTAAACTTAACCTTCAGGCAGGAGATTGCCCAATTACTGCCGCGCAAAAACATAGCCCCAAAGCCAATGCCGGAGCGTATAGGAGAGCCATCTGTATTTAATCATGTACTTTATATTATAAAGGAAAACCGCACTTACGACCAGGTTTTAGGCGATATGCCCGAAGGCAACGGCATGAAATCGCTTTGTATTTATGGCGACAGTATTACACCTAATCAGCATAGTTTGGCCCGAAACTTTTTATTGCTTGATAATTATTATGCATCAGGCAAATGCTCGGCCGAAGGGCACCAGTGGACGGATGCCGCTATGGTTACTGACTATGTTGAAAAAAGTGTGAGGGCCTGGTTCCGCAGCTACCCGCATGTACAGGAAGATGCGCTGGTTTATGACAGTAATGGCTTTATATGGAACAATGCTGCAGACCATGGCAAAACGGTAAGAATTTATGGTGAAGCCTGCATCCCGCACTTTGATGATAAATTAACTTGGACAGATATTTATAATAACTACAAAGCCGGTAAGCCATTTAATTTTACCAATACCAGCACCATATCAAGAGTGCGCCCAATGTTGTCGCAAAATTTTCCTGGATCCGACGAGCACCGCATCCCGGAACAGGTGCGGGCAAGCGCGTTTATCAACGAGTTAAAGGATTATGAAAGTAAACCAGGGGATCAATTGCCGCAATTGATGGTGATGGCTTTATCCGCAGATCATACAGTAGGCACGCGGCCTGGTTTTCCAAGTCCGAATGCAATGGTGGCCGATAATGACCTGGCGCTTGGCCGTATTGTTGAAGCCGTAAGCAAAAGCCGTTTCTGGAAAAATACGGTGATCTTTGTTACTGAGGACGACTCACAGGCAGGCTGGGATCATGTATCGGCCTATCGTACCACTGGTTTTGTGATAAGCCCATACAGCGTATTAAATAGAAATGTAAGTACTAACTATAATCAAACCAGCTTTGTACGCTCAATTGAACAAATATTAGGGATCCCACCTATGAATATTATGGATGCTACAGCGCTGCCAATGTTTAAATGTTTTACCAATAAACCATCTGCCCAAACTTATAGTGCCCTAAGCAACCGTGTACCTATTAATGATATTAGTCCTAAATTGTCATCCCTAAAAGGAGCGGCACTACATTATGCCAAGCTTTCATTACGGCCCGAGTACGACCATATAGATGGGGGCAATGATGATGTGATGAACCGGATCCTGTGGTTTGCTGCAAAAGGGAAAAAGAAATACCCGGCTAATTTGGCGGGCAAGGATGCGGATGATTAAAGCAGGATAAATAACGTTACGCGACTATGTATTATTTTAACCCAAATAGAAATAAAGGTAGGACTTTTGCATCCTACCTTTATTCATGGTATGGTAGTTTCTTTTTTAAATACATAATTATATAATTTCAGTATAAAACTAATATAATTATGTATCTAAAAATTGAACCGACAACAAAGAAATTGTAGAAACCCTTTTCAAGGAAACTATTGAAAAAACAGAAAATAACATGCTTTTTACTAAAAAATTGGAAAATGGATGTTATTTTCTAGAGATAATTAAACCAGGTGAAGAACCGCCTATTTCTTAAAGCTTGTATGATACTTTATATGCTGCGCTGCTCTCACTAATGTGAAACGAGGATGAGGCCCACAATAATAGGAAGAATACACTACAGAATATCTTTTTGAATACTTTACAGTTTTTGGAGAGAAGAATTAGTTATAACAAGTTAACATCCGTTTTCTGAAAATTTATCTTTTTCTTTGAAGACTCTTATTATATTTAAGTATGAAAAAGAAAAAAACAGATACTCCTTTAAAGATAAATACTGATTTCGAGAAGGCTTTAAAAGTGGTTCTATTAGGGAAGAAGGAAAAGGATGATAAGAAGGACAAGGAAGAGGTTAATAAGTTAGATCAGGAAGAGGATATTAAGGAGTAACTTTATAAGGTTAATGTTGCAAGTTATAATTATTTAATTACATTTGTATTATTGATTAATGTAAATACTTTAATCAAGTAAAAAGCCCCCGAAGTCGTTACCTTCGAGAGCTTGGATACTAAGGGTTTCACGGCCTCTATATGGACTCAGACCTCTGATATGATTTTAAGGCTAAAAAGGCCTTCTTGTCGTATTGGAGGTTTTCCTATTTGTATCTTGAGTGTAAAAGTATATAAAAAGGAATCTATATTTTCAATTTATTTCCAAACAAGTTTTCAACTTTCTTATATAATGCTATTTGTCAGAGTGTTATGGTGTGAGTTTATGGACTTTCCATCGTGTAAAACTCACAAAATTCTCAAAGTATTTTCTTTTTCCTTAAGACTTTCCATTAATTTCAGATATGGAAGATGAAGAATTCAATAAGTTTATCGGTACTATAAAACTAGGCACTCAACCCTCCTTAGATGGAGTTCAATTGACTAAGAAGCAGTTTTCAGATTGTTCAAATGTTATCAGGTCAAAACATCACCTTAATTGGGATAATTGGATGATAACAAAATTGATGAACACGGTGGTTAAGGAGGAAACGAAATGATTAAGAAAGTAAGAAGTAGAGAACTGTTCAAGGACAGAACAGTTAATTATACAACATGGTATTTTTTAAAACTTCCAACATGGAAAGTTGTGGATGTTTATATAACAGATCCTACAAATTTATGATGAAATCACCTATTATATCATAACCCTAATATCATCATAAGATTGTTGAGTATACTTAATTATTGAGGAACCATCATTTATGGAAGTTAACGTAATCTTACTAGTTCCGTCCTCTAATTTCTCTAACGATACAATATGATCAATGTTTATGGATACAAAAGTTCCATAAACATCTACTATTTCAATGAAATTTGGCATATCTTTTTTTCTTCCAATTTACTAAAATTAAATCATGCGACCGTTTTTAGGTTAAAGTAATATATAGTCGCGTAACATTATTGTTTTCCGGCTTTACTATCCCAGCTTCGCCTGAAATCGGACGGGTTTTCTCCAACAATCTGCTTAAATAGCTTATTGAAATAGGAAATGCTTTCAAAACCTATGGCGTAGCAGGTTTCACTTACGTTATGGTTTTGCATTAACAGGTTTTTTGCCCGCTCAATTCGGTATTGGTTTACAAATTCGGTAAAAGTCATGTTGGTTTGCCTTTTAAAATACCGGCAAAAGGCGGGTGTTGTTAAATTTACCTTCTCTGCAACTATGTTAACATCTGGCTTTTGATGGTATTGGGCATCAATATATTCATAAATGGCGCCCATCCTGATCTTATCCTTTAAAATAAAGTTTTTGCTGGTTAGGTTATCATTTAAAATAACGTATTCATTTGAGTTTGCCAGCAATTGAAAAATATTGATCAGCTGCAATAACTGATCAAGGGAATTTAAGCTGCCCAGCTGTTTTAGCTTTTGGGCGACAAGGTTT
The DNA here is from genome assembly GCF_900142915.1 of Mucilaginibacter sp. OK098. Classification (GTDB taxonomy): domain Bacteria; phylum Bacteroidota; class Bacteroidia; order Sphingobacteriales; family Sphingobacteriaceae; genus Mucilaginibacter. The sequence continues at coordinate 465,332 of NZ_FRCM01000004.1, read as the reverse complement.
TTGGTTTCGCCGCTAAAGGCAATTCCATATTCAGCGCTTTTAAATAAATTATTGATCACAGAAAATTCAGGAACAAGACCTACAGCCGTACCCAGGAAATCAGTTCTCAGCTGGATCACTATCTGGTGGTAATCACTTCTTAAACGGTAATCAAAATTAAGGTGGGGGAGGTTGCCCCCGATAAACACCAGGTCGCTATGGGTATAAGTTGAGATATGTGTGCCCACATGGCGGATCCCTGCGTCGGCTTCTACATAAACGAGTTCAACTTCCGGATGATAATGCCATAAAAATGTATTTCTTAAACGGGGTGAAAATAGCTTGAACGATTTCCCCGGCTCAAACTCCACCTTTTCCAGTTGGATCTCATTCATACGCAATTGCTCTGTTAGTGATATCTAATTTAAGTAAAATGTCAATACAGAGCAAATTTTGGTTAACATATAGAATAATGAGCCATTATATACAGGCTACTTTTGATTCATCAAACCAATTTAATTATGCAAGCAGAAACAATGAATGCCCACAAGGAGATCCCCGGAAACCCTTCAACTGCAAAATCAAGCCAGATAAAACTAAACGACCGCAGCAATGGCGAGCCGCTTCGTTTACTTAGTGAAGATGACTGGAACTTTTGGATAACCAATGGCTATGTGATCATAAAAAATGCCGTACCAAAAGAACAGGTTAAAAAAATGGCCGACTACCTGTGGCAATATGAAGATAAAAACCCTGATGATATAGAAAGCTGGTACAAAAAGCCTAATGCCCAAATGCAAATGAAAGAGCTTAACAATACGGGTATGGTTGAGATCTATAACCACCAGTATATGTGGGACAATAGGCAATATCCAAAAGTTCATGCCGCTTTTGCTGACGTTTGGGGAACCGAAAAGCTTTGGGTGACTATTGACCGGGCGAACTTGAACTTCCCGCTGCGCCCCGGCTTTGATTACAAAGGGTTTATACATTGGGATTATGACCCTGAAACCAAACCTCAAAATGTGCAGGGTGTTTTGGCCCTGGCCGATCAGATGGATGAAAGCATGGGCGGCTTTCAGTGTATCCCCGAATTATACCGTACTTATGACACCTGGAAGCTAACCCAGCCGGATGATCGGGATCATTATAAACCCGACCCAACAGGATTTGAGATAGTAAAGGTTAAGTTGGAAGCAGGCGATCTTTTAATATTTAACAGCCTGCAGCCTCACGGCATAAGGCCAAATACAAGTGGTGATAAAGTGCGCATAGCACAATATATTGCCATGATGCCTGCCCAGGAAGATAATGAAGAGTTACGGAAATGGCGAATTAACAGCTGGCAAAACCGCGATGCCATGGAAGGCTATGCATTTCCGGGTGATCCACAAAAGCGCGAAAAGCAAAACCCTGTGGCTGAACTTTCCGAATTAGGAGAAAGGCTGCTGGGCCTGAAGAAGTGGTAGGCCGGGTTTGCTGATTTAAGTGAACAAATTGGAGTGAAAAAAGCTATAAGGCCCCAGGTTTTATAGCTTTTTTTCTTGTTACAGTTAATAATTTATCCCCAATATTTAATAATATTCTATTTGTAAATTATCAATAATTGTTTTTATATTTATCTATAAATTAACATATTGCTTATTAAGCATTGTGTTGATAACCTGAACACTTTTATCAATATTTAAACCTTTCAATCACAATTATTATGAAACATTCATTCAAAATCATTGCAGGGATTATTTCCGGCTGTGCACTATGGTGCTGCTGTAACACTAAAACAACCCCTGCTGTTGATAAAATTAAACTCCCACAGGATGTTTATCCTTCTTGTACGGTTACACCTGCTATGTTTAACTCTTGGTTTGCCAGCGGCAAGGCCGAGCCTAACGGATTGGTATTGCCGGCTAACAGTGTTGCCTTTTTGCATCAAAACAACTGCGAATTTTACCAATGGTCTGAAAATATGTTTTTATGGCTTACTTCCCCAAATGCCAAACAATACGGAAGTGAAAATACGGTATTAGAGTCGCCTTTATTTTATGATGTTTTACCGGCAGATTCAACCGGTAACCGCAAATTACAACCTCATACTGCTAATACCCCATTAAGAATGGCCAGCCATGTTACCAAAAACGGCCCGAACAGGCTCCCTGTTATTATTGATACAAAGGGAAGAATGCTGGAAGTTGAAACAGCAGAATCAGCCCCGAAAGCTAAAGCGCTGGTAAAAAGCGCTGCTGGAGCCCAGGTTGAGGTGGATCATGTAAGCCTTGACAGTAAAGGCGCTTTTGTATTTATGGACAAAGCCGGGAAAGTTATTCAGCACCCGCAGGCAATTATCCGTCATAAGCTCAACCAGAAAAATATAGTGGAGCGGTTTACAGCAGGTGGCAGATCGGTATTTTTGGATGCCGCAGGTAACCAGGTGCAAACCGAGGCAGGGCAGGCAACCGGTGATGTTTTGATGGCGCAAAATGGATCATTAGTGTACTATTTAACGATGGTGAATGATGTATATGCCTGGTTTTTAACCGGTGCAACAAACGGCAAATTAACCGCTAACACCTTCCCAACCACACAGGGCGCTTTAGATAGTATCATCACTTACGCCAAAGCCAATAATGTTACCCTGCCTGATTCAAATGCTTTGGCTATGGAGCTTAAAACTTCATGGGTTGAGGCCAGCTCCCTTTCAAACGCAAGCGATTATGTAACCGTTATGGCTACAATCCCAACATACAATACATCAAACCCACAACAATGGATTCCCAATGGCGAAAAAACAGTGAAAATGGCATTGGTAGGAATGCATATTGTCGGCAGCGTTGCCGGGCACCCGGAAATGATCTGGTCTACTTTTGAGCACCAGAGCAATACGCCTAATGCCGAATACCAGTACCTGGATAGCAATAAAAAGGTAAAAGTAGTACCGCAGGATACCGGTACCGGCTGGCTGTTCAGTAAAGATGCTTCGGATAAATCTTTCAATGTTTCGCATATGACGAATGTTGACAAAAACTTTAATTCAACCGATACCATTACCGCCGATTCCGGCTTTACCATTACGCCGAGCAATACCCTTAGCGCATTGCCATGGGGCAGCGCCAAAGATTCTGTTACCAACCAGGAGGATCAAAGCTCGGCAGCTTCAAACAGCGAGATCATCTCCATCAACAATAACATCCGCTCATTGCTGGGCGATAAAGATGTGCGCGGCAATTACCTTTTAATAGGCGCAACATGGACAAGCGGGGGCGCAGCACCAACAGGTGGCGTGTACGGGCTCAACGGCACGGCCCCGGGTGTATCAATAGGCACAAGCGTGCTGGCTAACAGTACCATGGAAACCTATTTCCAGCAACCCAAATTCTCGTGTTTTACCTGCCACTCATCATCAGTCCCTGCCCTGAATCCGGATAGCATAAGCCATATTTATGGGAAAATAATTCCGTTGATTACGGTTCATGATGATATGGAGAAGAAGAAAAAAGGGAAATAGATTGTTAGTTTAGATTTAAGTTTGAATAAAAGCACCTGTAGACATTGCAGGTGCTTTTTGTTAACATCATCTCATTCCTGGTTCATATAGTTTATAAGCCGGTTACAGCTGTCATTGTAACACTGTTTTTACCTCATTTTACCGGTGTTAACAATTTTTTAATACCAATGGATAGGGATATGTTATTTGCCGGGTATAATTTCGGGCCAATGGTTTCACACGAACTTTTAAAGAATATGATATTAAAAAATACCAGGAAAATAGCCCCGTTCAAGGGTATTGTATATACCGGATTACTGGCGATTATGGCCTGTTGCACTAACAGTTCTGCACTGGCCCAGTCGGGCCATGTCAATCCCTGGGCGCCTGTGGAAGTTGGTCCATTGCCTCCTATCGCAAGCCTTACAGATGGCATGTGGCTAAAGGGTGATCTTCATGTGCATTCCATTCATAGTAAGGATGCCTCGAATAACTCCGTTGCAAAAATCATCGCCTTTTGTAAGTCTGTCGGCATGGACTACATCGGCATTACCGACCATGACAATCATGTAAATGGCGATGTTGCGCATAACACCTGGGCAGATCCCGAGTTTAAGTCAGACTCCGTATTACTGCTGTATAGCGCAGAATGGACAACCACCCGTGGCCACGGCAATGCGTTCTCGGCCAAACCATATGATCACCAGCGGCTATATGATGTCCGCGATCAGCGCGATGTGGTGGTTGGGGCTGTGAAAAAGGAACTCGGAATTCACCTGTCGGCCAATCACCCAAGCGGAAAAGATCATTTCGGATTTTCTTATGACATGGTCGAATCTATCGAAGTATGGAATTCTGCTATCTGGTCCAAAAATGCCAATGCGATCATGATCTGGGACGATATGCTTTCATCAGGCCGCAAACTTACCGGCAGGGGTGGGAGCGACTCGCATCACGGCACTCCTGATTCACCCGATAAGGCAACGAAGAACAGCTACCAGGCAAAGGCCAACTATGTAGGAACCCCAACAACCTGGGTGTTTGCTAAAGCACGGACAACGCAGGCAGTTATAGACGCCCTTACTAACGGCCGTGTTTCAGTCAGCGCAAATCCATACGCACCCCGCGTTGAATTTTACGCTGACCTTGACCAGGACGGCAAAATGGATATGATGATGGGCGACGATGCCAAAGCAACGGGGAAGCCTGTCAAATTCCGGGTTCAGCTTACAGGAAATACTTCTCCGGACAGCACCTATAAAGTTAGTGTGGTAAAAAACGGCGACCCGTTCGGCACCTACAAAGCTACAGGCAAAACGCCTGTGGTAGAGTTCACCGATACACCGGCAACACTTGGTCGTACCTATTACCGTGTTGTGGTTGAGGGGCCGCCCACAGCCTATCCGCAGGTTCCCGGATCAATGGCGCTGAGCGGTAATATGGTAGGATTGTCAAACCCGATCTATTTTAATTTTGATCCGAATTTTTGATGTGGGAGGGAGCATATATTAGAGTAAAAAGACTCTAATATACAAAGGCCGGATATTTTTACCAGGCCTTTGTGATGGAGGCTCCACAAATCTCTAACCATTTCATATCTAATTTGCGTTTAATAGCGGATTTGGACAGAATCTACTTAAAGTCTTCGTGCTTTTGATCCTTTAAAGAGTTTGGTTCTAATAATGGTTCTTCGTATGTTTCCTTAGGGCTGCTTAAAGGTGGCTTTGCCTTATTTTTTGAAAAGTCAAGCTTATAGCCTACGTTATCTTTAGTGGTAACAAATACATTATCGTACTCTTTATCATCTTCAGCCAGAAAGAGCATCACTTTCTCGTTAATACTTTCCTTTGGTATCCAGTCATCGCCAGCTTTAGTAGTGGCCCATGCGCGCACTTGTGCATGCCATTTGATATCACTCGGATACTTAAGATAATTGACCGCAAAGCAATAGGTAGCAAAGTCAGCATCATAAGGAAAAGTAACAGCAAATGAAGTTGAGGACAGTTGCCAGAGCCTCGGCAAAGCAGCAAAATCATCCTTATTATACATATTACAGAATGCAATTAATGCGTTTTTTATGTCTTCATGATTTGCATTATCCACTAAAATAATTTTGTCATTTTCTTTTTCGACTGTAGGCTTCTTATCTTCTGATGGGCGGGAAGGATCTTTTGCAAGTTGATCCCCCGATACACAGGCTTTAAGAATCAATCCAATAACAATAACTACGGCTATAATAAGTAAGGTCTTCATAACGATTGTAAGCGTACGCTAAAAGTAACATATTTTAACGCATGTCCACAAATCTAAACATTGTATATCCTCCTTCGTCAGGTCAAATTGGAATCAACTATAGCATCCTAAAGCCCTTTCACTTGATTAGGCGTTAACCCGGTATACGATTTAAATTCCTTAATAAAGTGTGCCTGGTCATAATAACCGCATTCAAAAGCTATAGAAGTAAGCGGTGCGGTGGATGACCTTATTAGCTCAAGGCTTTTGTTAAACCGCTGAACAGAAAAAAACTTTTGGGGCGTTATGCCAACCCAATCAATAAAAAGCTTTTGAATATAACGTTCAGAAAAGCCGGAGTGTGTTGATAGATTTTGTATGTTGAAGGGTTTATCTTCTTTATAAACATGATCACACAAATACTCAACTAATTTCAATTGGTGATTGCTTTTTTTATTCCTGGTTAACCGCTGAATTAAAAACGCTTCAAGAACTTCTATTTTCTGCTCAATGGAAGGTTGTTCCATTAAACGATCATAAAAATCAGCAGACTCTCTGCGGAAAATATCGCAAAGATCAATCGACTCATTGGTAAAGTCCGATGCCGGATTGGGAAAAAAAAGCGAATTGGCGTATGGATGGAACCGTGTTATTAAACAAGTATTGCCTTTTGCAATGGCGGCCCTGGTTGGGATAGTCCAATGCCCTAACACCTCTAAGCTGGGCACTTTCATCGACTGATCTCCCCGGTGCCTGACAGTGTCGCTACCGGAGATGTCAATACAAAGTTCTACAGATCCGCTCGGATACATAACTTCCATAACGTCTGCAGGGTGCCAGCAAGTCCAGTAATTCTTTATATAGGGTTTTAAAATATCAGATGGAAAAAACACCCGGTCTCTCATACTCAAATATAATGATGTTGTGATAATTATTAAGCAACGTTGCCATACAATTCTTGTTCGTTTTTATACAATTTTCTCTGTTTAATGGATTTTACCTTTGATGAATATCAAACTAAAAATTTATTAAAATGAAAAGTTACAAAAAAAGCCTGCTAATTTTCTTCCTGGCATTCGCGCATTTTATTGCCAATGCACAATCGAATCATACAAATGCTTTAAATGAAGCTAAAAAGGCTATTGCCGCAAGTAATGCTACTTATTTTACCGCAATTGCAAAAAACGACGGCTCTATTCTTAATCATTACGCAGAAGATGCCTGCTTGTTGCCGCCTAATTCGCCTATTCTATGCGGGCGTACTGCAATGGCAAAGTTCTTTAAGGATGGATACGAAAATTACGGCCTTAGGGGAGGTAAATTCATTACCCTAAATATTTACGGAGACGGCCTTGAGTACGTTACCGAAGAAGGTCTCTGGCAATCATTTGACGCCAATGGAAAGTTATTTGACGATGGCAAATTTTTAGTGCTTTGGAAGAAGACAAAGAATGGTTGGAAAATGTTCCGGGATTCGTTCAGCACTAATCGTGCTCAAAAATAGGATGGAGGGAAGTCCTTTTTTCAATTAAAACAATAGTAGAGCCTGATAGAAATATCAGGCTTTTGTGGTTTCTCACTCTGCTAATTTTCTATTGAAACCCTGGCAGAACATCCTATTATTTTCTTATCTCGTAAACCAGCTCAACCATTCCGCTTTTGTAGGCTTTAACATCTTTTAAGTGTAATGCTTGTTCCTGTCCAATCTGATCAAAAAACGGCATTCCATCACCTAAAATAACAGGCAGAATTGACTGTCTTATTTCATCCGCTAAGTTTAAACGAATGAAGTCTTTAGCAAGCTTAGCACCGCCTACAAGCCAAACATTTTTGTAATTTGGTTTTAGTCGTTCATTGACTAATTTGTTCAGGTCGCCCGAGTAAGTTTCAATGTTCTGCCTGTCAACCGGCAGTTTTCTGTGAGTTAACACAATGGTCGGCACATCTCCATAGGCCCAGCCATAAGATTTTGAAAGTTCCAAAGCGTGTTCATAGGTCCGGGAACCCATTACGTAGCAGTCTATTGTTTTAAGAAATTCCTCCACATCTTGCCCGGTAACAGTAACTCCTTTCTCGTAGTTGTCAGCTGTCTCGAACCACGAAACGCTATTGTCTTTTTTGGCAATATAGCCATCAAGACTTGAAACCATATGGATGGTTATTTTAAATTGATCTGCAGTCATCTATGTGTTATTTGAGGATATGCGTTGTTGAATTGTTTTTGGTTTTGTTGTCCGTACTATAGTGTTCGAATGTCTTCGGTTTCGTGCGATAATTATATGCACAGCGATAAAAACCCCTCGCCTGGTGTAATAGGCCAGTTCTTGAAGGAACCTGTTACGCTTTCATCGTTATTTAAAGCTACCAAAAAATCTTTATTGTGCGGTTGAAAAATGGAGAAAGGTGACTACTAAGACGGACAATTAGCGCTTGTTTTAAAATTTATTAAAAAAAATTTGCGTAACTCAGAAGTTACTTATACATTTGAGTAACTTAAAGGTTACCTATTATGGCAAAAATTATTAAACACCAATTTTTCTTCCCACATCCGCCGGAGACAGTTTGGGAATACCTGACAAAATCTGAACTGATGGCGCAATGGCTCATGAAAAACGATTTTCAGCCTATTGTAGGCTTTGACTTTCAATTCAGGACAGGCCCGATACCTAACCTGAATTTCGATGGCATCTTCTACTGCAAGGTACTAGCGATCGTCCCCTTTAAAAGGCTTTCCTATTCATGGAAGAGCGGCCCTGGCGAGGGCAAGATCACACTTGATTCAGTTGTGATATGGAAACTGGAGCCCAAAGACAAAGGCACGGAGGTTTTCTTAGAGCACAGCGGTTTCGCGAAAAAAGAAAACCTGGATTTTTACAACGGCTTGCTGCATGGCTGGGTGGAGAAACTCCAAAATATCGACAAACTTTTAAACACTGCACCACATGGCCATACCAAAACTTGATACCTTCCAGGTGATCGGAGACCCCAGCAGGCGGAAAATGCTGATACTGCTATCAGCGGATAGTTTGACCATCAACAGCCTGGCAGACCATTTCGATATGAGCCGCCCTGCGGTATCCAAGCACATTAAAATACTGCAAACTGCGGGGTTTATTTCCATTCAGGACATGGGCCGGGAACGGTACTGCACACTGAAAAAGGATGGTTTTGAAGAGCTGCAGGCCTGGCTTTCATACTTCGACCAGTTCTGGACATCGAAACTGAAAGCGTTAGAAACCTTATTAAATAACAAATTACCCAACTAAAGCATCGCCAAAAAGGTTATGAATAAACAAGATTTTACAACTACGATTGAAGTGGAGGAAACTCCGGAACAAGTATTTAATGCAATTAATAATCCCCGGGCCTGGTGGTCGGGCGAAATTGAGGGCAGTACAGTCAAGCTTAACGATGAGTTCACATATCGTTATAAAGAATTTCATTTATCAAAGCAACGAATAGTTGAAATGATCCCTGATCGAAAAGTAGTATGGCTTGTTACTGAAAGCCAAATTAATTATGCTGAAGATAAAAAGGAATGGACCGATACAAAAATGAGTTTTGAAATTTTTGAAATGGACAACAAAACGCAGCTCCGTTTTACTCACCAGGGATTGATTCCCGAAATTGAGTGTTTCGATAGCTGTTCAAATTCATGGAGCCAGCTTATCCAACAAGGTTTATTTAGCTTGATTACCACAGGTAAAGGAGAGGAGATTTTTTTAGGGTGAAGTTTTAACGCAAAAGCCTGGTTCGCAGCCTTTCTCTATTTCGTAACATAAGATTAAAATCAGCCACAACAAAATAACCACAACAGCTTTTATCATTCAAAAATCAACCAATAATTACTCAACTATGAAAGTCTCATTATTTTATCTTCTCGCGTTAATTAGTTTCAGTTTCTATAGCGCCTCTGCCCAGGAATTGAAAGGAAAAATACCGTCAACAAGTCCCGGCCAACGTATTGAACAGGATTTTGGCCTTGGCACCATTTCGGTAAAATATTACAGGCCAAATACCAAAGGCAGAAAGATATTTGGCGGCATTGAACCCTATGGCACAGTATGGCGTACAGGAGCAAATAATGCCACCGTCATCACGCTAACAGATACGATAGCAGTGGAAGGTCATACCGTTGCGCCCGGTGCATATTCGCTCTTTAGTATCCCCGGCCCCGATGAGTGGACCATAATATTTAACAAAAATACCAGCCAGTGGGGCGCGTACTCCTACGATGAAAAGCAGGACCTGCTTCGGTTTAAAGTAAAGCCGGTAAAACTAGCCGCCAGGATAGAAACTTTGACCATTCAGTTTGCCGATGTTCACCAGGAGGACGGTGTGCTTCAAATATTATGGGAAAATACGGGCATCAACCTCCGGTTAAGAACCGATATAAACAAGCGCATCATGGCCAATATACAGGAAGCGATGAAGGGCGATAAAAAGCCTTACTATATGTCGGCCATTTGGTATTATAATCATGGGCTGGATCTTAACCAGGCGCTTGCCTGGATGCAGGAAGCCGATAAAGCACAGCCCGCGGCTTTTAATGTAAAATACTGGCTGGCCAGGCTACAGCTAAAAACAGGCGATAAAAAATCGGCGATCACTTCCGCCAACGAAGGCCTTAAACTGGCTTTGGCTGAAAATAGCCAGGAATATGTGCGCATGAATAAAGAGATTTTGCACGATGCAGCTATAAACTAATTTAAAAATAAAAAAAACATAAAAAAATGACAACAACAGATTTTACCGCTACCATATTGGTAGACCAGACTCCGGCAGCAGCTTTCAACGCCATCACCAATGTACGCGGATGGTGGTCGGAAGAAATTGAAGGCAGCACAGATAAGCTCAATGAGGTGTTTAACTATCATTTCGAAGACATTCACCGCTGTCAAATGAAATTAATTGAACTCATTCCTGATAAAAAAGTTGTTTGGCACGTGATGGACAACTATTTTAAGCCCGGGATTTTCAATGATGCTTCACATTCTTTGTCCAGCGGCGATGGGTTCGCTAAAACCGAGTGGGTAAACACAAAAATTATTTTTGAGATCTCTGAAAAGAACGGCAAAACACAAATCCGCTTTACCCACATGGGTTTAGTCCCGGATTATGAATGTTTTGATGTCTGTTCAAATGCATGGGGCCACTATATAGGTGAAAGTTTGTTGAACTTGATAACCACAGGAAAAGGCCAGCCGAATAGTACGGACAACCCGATGACTACAGATGAAGAGAAATTTAAGTCTGCCGCAGGTAATGCCTGAAATTCTTCAGAAAAAAGTCCCTGTTAGGGGCTTTTTTCACCAAATGAAAAGCGCCCTTCACGATAGTTCTTCCGAATCTATCGTTATGTAATCAATCCATTTTGTACGGAAAATTTGATTAATGTGGCTGTATTTTTACTTCCGGTTTTATCCATTAGGCTTTGCCGATGCCCTTCAATAGTTCTCCTGCTTGAAAATAATTTAGCGGCAAATGGCAAATAGAGCCGGGATACGCAGAAAGCTAAATAATGCACGGATCACCATTTCCCTTTTTTTTGAAAGAGAAATGAGTGTTACATTGATATTTTGGTTAATGGTGTTATTTGTTGTGATCATTTTAGAGCTGTTTGGTAAGATCTGATCACGACGCTAATCAGGCGGACAATGCGAATCCCTTAACCGTCCCATTGCAGGGCCTCTGTCAAATCATTCCGAAACACTTTGATCAAACTCCAATCTTAACCATACAGACTATAACAAACCAGCCCACCAATAGTTAATATCCACGATTGTACATTTTAAAAGAGACCAATCAAGCGGGTTCAGCCATGGGGTGGCGCTTTCTCCGCCTGTGCAGGTATGTCTGGGTCACGCGGTAAAGCACTTCCATGTCAAATGGCTTTTTCAAATAACCGTCAAAGCCAAGCTTATGATATTCCTGGTCAATCTGCTTATCGGAGCTAAGGGCGATGACCGGCAAACGGGGGAAATGCGATTTGATCCAGTGTGAGATTTGTTTATCAGAGTGGTGCCTAAGCCAGCAATCAAGTAGTACGAGTTTGGGATGGTACCGCCGGATCATCTCCAGGGCATTTTCGTTCGTATCGGTCAGGCTGCAAACCCGGTAGCCCTCCATTTGTAAAGCAGTGGTCACCACATCAAGGGTGGCGGCATCTGCTTCTTGTACCATGATCGTTTCCATAAACTTTTAATTTAAGTGAAAAAGACAGAAACCCGAACAAATGTATAAGTAGTAACAGTTGAAAAAACGAATAAAGTTAAGCATTAAAGCTACTAATTTTTAACGTAAATACTGGTCCGTATCGTATTTTTTTTAAATTTTATTATACGTTAAATTGGTAGGAGTTCAGGAGAATCAAAACAAGCAGTGGCCTGTTCGATTCCTTCCCCGGGGAAAGGAATCGAACAGGCCACCCTTTTTTACAATCTTCCGAACACCTGTAATGGGGGCATAAGACAATTCCCCGTAGATGTTGCGCTATACAAAGGGTCAGCTCCTGTTGTAGTTCAGCATCCAGTTGATCCCGAATTGATCCCTTACGGAACCGAACAAGGCATTCCAAAACATTTCACTGACCGGGGCCAGCTCCAGGCCGCCCTCTCCAAGCTCCCGGAAGAACCTGTGGATCTCTTCCTCGCTGGTGCAGCTGATCGCCAGCTGGATATTATCGCCAACAGTCTGTCCTTTGGGACCGCTCATATCCGAACCCATAAGCAGCATCTTACCGTTCAGCGTGAGGGCCGAATGAAAGATTTTGCCCTTTCCCTCCGGCCAGTACTGTTCCATAGGTGAGCCATCTACCAGTTGCAGGTCTAATTCTCCGCCAAAACGAGCTTTATAAAAATTCATAGCCTCCCGGCACCTGCCGTTAAAGCCAATGTAAGGGTTAATTGTATCCATCGGGTTAATTTTAATGTATAGTCCTAATTTAATAATTTAGAGAGATTTTAATAACAAGCCTATAGTGCTTTGAAAAAATAGGGATTGGCGCTTCCCGGTTATGCAGTCACGTACCACCGCTTTTACTTATTCAGTAAAGGCTGATCGGTCTCATTTTCTTCAATAATACACAAAAAGAGCGTACAGGGTATTTTTAATCATAGCGCATGGCGGGATAGTTCAGCAGCCTGCGCCACAAGGCGATCTGGCCGATGATGCTGGCTTCGCGGTAGATGGTAAAGGACAGGAGTTCATAATAGGTCATTTTCATGAAGCCCATATCTATCTCGCTGTCCAATTTTTCATCATTCATGCTAACCAATACTTCCCTTGCAGCTGGGCTGATCTTTTCCCAATCTGTCAGATATTCGGCCATGTCAGGATACCTGGTATCGTTCTGGATGCCCTTGTTGTCCTGGAATAGTTCGCCGCCATTCTGTTTGTACTCAGGGTGGGTTTCCGAGGTCATTTGGTACCGCTGGTGCACCAGCGAACCGGTTAGCCAGGCGATGTGGTTCGCTTTGGTATTTAAACGGTTATAGGTATCTTCTTCCGCGATCCCTTCGATGGCTCTTTTAAAAAAAGTGGTCTGCATATCGAACAAGGTCAGTAAGCCTTCTGTTCTGCTGCTGGCTGTTTTGGTTTCCATAATATAGGTTATTTTTAGTAAAGTTATCACAAAGTGTCATGGCAATAACGGTGTTGTCGTGACAAAGTTGAGGGGTATTTGTGACATCTTTTTTATCACCGGGTCGAAAGCCAGGTTTTGTTGTTTTCTTTACTCACCGCCCAAGTTTGGACTAAACATCATTTTAAACCAACGGGCAATGTCATTAAGTTAAGGGAGAATTGCAGCTCACCCTCTTTACCGCTTGCGGTAGAGAGGGTCGACCAGCGAAGCGAGGTCGGGGTGAGTCGACGCCAGTGCATTTGCGCCAATACATTCGCGTTAACGCCGCTTGCAGAGGACTCACCCGGTCGACGCTTCGCTGGACCGCCCTCTCTTTTGCAAGCAAAAAAGAGGGCAAAAAAGCTTAACTTAATGACATTGACCAACGGGACACTTTTTTCGAAAAAGTGGGTTTACATGGTTAGCATAGTTTATGGTTAATGTTGTTTTATATTATTGATAATCAATTAATTAATATTGTTTTATCAAAATGTAATGGGCTTACATCAATCAGCCCAAAATACTAAAATGTTGCTAATGCTTTTAGTATTTTTAATTTAATTACTTATTTTTATAAAAAATAAGGAGAGCAAAGCAAAATGGAAAGGCAGGAATTGGTTTTAAAATCACACAAAATTTCAGAATAATGAAAAACAGCAATATCACATTGACTAAAACAGAAAAAGATGATTTAAACGCATTTTCCGTCCTCGCGGGGTCTCCACAATGCTATTAAGTTAAGAGAATGTGGTCTATAACTAGCCACATAACTTCGTCGAATAGCCCCACCTAAATCCTCCCCGGTAGGGAGGACTTAAAAAAAGCGCGAAGCTAAAGTCTCCCCTACCGGGGGAGATTTAGAGGGGGCTAAAAGGCTTTGGGAGAGAATCGCATTTGTGTTTCCCCTTAACTTAATAGCAATTGAGAGACCCTGCTGAGACAGAGGGCTCAAAACAACAAAATCACAAAAATCTCAAAATAATGACAAACAACAATATCACATTGATTAAAACAGAAAAAGATGATTTAAATGCATTTTTTCAATTTCAGCTTGACAAAGAAGCAAATTATTTAGCAGCGTTCACAGCTAAAGACCCAAACGATAAAACTGCTTACATTGAAAAGTATTCAAAGTTTTTAACTGACCCGACAATAAATATGCAGACAATAAAAGCTAATGATGAAATTGTAGGTAGTGTAGCAAAATTTATTATGGAAGGGGATGCCGGGATTACTTATTGGATTGACAGAAAATTTTGGGGACAAGGAATTGCCACAACAGCGCTTAAAGACTTTTTAAAAATTGAACAAACCAGGCCGATTTATGGACGTGTTGCATTTGACAATTATGGTTCACAAAAAGTTTTAGAGAAATGCGGTTTTGTAAAAATCGGAAAGGACAAAGGATTTGCTAATGCCCGGCAAACAGAGATTGAAGAATATATTTATAGGCTTTCAGAGTGATAAGCCGCCGGGTTGGACAACAACCGCCTGTCCAGGCATTTTGCTTGGACGGGCGGCGGGGGCTACTTTATTCTTATTTGCTTTTATTCCGTTTTGAAAGAGAATCTGCAAGTAATATGATCTGTTTAATATCAGCCGCACCAAGCGTTTTTAATTGAATGCTAGATAGCGATTTACTGATTTCCTTTATTTGTTCCTTGTTGCCCCCGGCAATTATCTCTATTTGTTGGGGCTTAGAAGGCGCTGTAATATAAAAGAATGTCAGATAAGACATTAGGATAAAAGTTAAGCCACCCGTCGTATAAATCCCTCTGACGAACGCTGTTCTTGCCTTCCCCAAAAAGTCTAGTTTTTGTGTGTTTAATTCGTGATTTTTCTGAATGCAATATAGGTAATCCCCTACTTGCTCTTCCTTAAATTTAGTTATATCGGTGAATTTCTTGACGGTATCTGCGCTGCCCCGTGCATAATAATATTTAAACGGATTGATCCCTTGTAGCCCGTTGATCATCGAAATAATGTATAATACGATGATCAGCGTAATGCAGATTGCCAATATGATTTTGACAACAGGATGCATGGCATCTCTTGTATTAAACAAAATGGTGATCAGTAGTCCGATAAGGGACAGAAATATCCCAGAATTGGAAACAATCTGGGCACATTTGCCTTCAACCATTTTCTGGCGGTCATTTTCCTCCTCGTAAAGATTTTTAAGGTATTCAATCTTGTCATCTAATAAAGTGTCGCCTTTCATAGGTTGGTCGTTAAATATTGAATAATGGATGCTGAAATTTTTAAACCTGTATCCATTTCGATCCAGGCCCACTGACCGTTTGGATTGATTTCCAGAAACCAATACTTACCGGCTTTATCTTGGATCAAATCAATTGCGCCGAAGTTGATGCCTAATGTCTGGCATAGTTCTATACATTGCCGACTCACCTCCGAAGGGATTTCACAGGCTGAAAATTGCAATTTAATCTTTCGCCAGTCCACCTTGGTTTCCTCATGCGCCTGGGAGTCAACCTTCGCGGCAAATACCTTGCCGTTAACCACGGTAATCCTAAGCTCATATTCTTTTTCAATATACTCCTGATAGATACAAGGAGTCAGGTCAAATTCATCGAGGGTTGCCATCTCAACTTCGCCAATAAGATTCGTAAACAATAGCGATGTGGAACCGTTCTGTGGCACATAACCCGAATATAGCGGCTTGATAATAATTTGTGAGTTTTGACCGTAAAATGCCTTTAATTTTTCTTTGTCATTGGTGATCAGTGTCCTTGGTATATTCATCCCAATCAATCGTGCTTTTTGTAATTGGAGAAGTTTATTTTCGGCCATCCTGATCCGGAAGGGGTCGCTTAACCATTTAAAATGAGCTAAAGCATGGTATAAATTCTCCAGTAACGCTTCAAATTCTTGGAAAAAGTATTGCTGTTCAGCAGGATTCATTCCTTTGAGGTCAGGCAATTGCGTCCGTCTGTACCAAATACTTTTGATTTCAGAATGTTCTTTAAAGAAGACCTTAAAGTCACCCTTATCGCTGATTTCATAAAGGGGCGACACCAACAAATCCTCGCAATTAAGCCTGAAATAAGAAATTTCCTGTTGGTTGAGTTGATTGATTAGGAAATCTGCCGTATAATCTTCCTTGTGGGTAATGATTAGGATCATTATTTGTCACTGTCAGTAGCTTCCTTGGCTTCGGTGAATGTCTGGGTGGAAAGCATTTGAAAAAGCCGGTGGGCATCCGAATCGCTAGTTTCCGCATTCACTAAAGTAAGAGTATTGGTGTCTGTCAAAGCCCTGATACGATTAATCGTCTCGTTAAAGTCACTGTCGCCGCTTTCAAGTTGGTTACGCGTAAAAGTGTGAGTGGTGAGCTGATCATAAGCAGTTTTAGCTGAGCGGTTAATGTCAGAATCCGTCCCTTCATCATCAGCTTTGGTAAAGGTGGTCGTGCCTAATTGTGGTAGTTGAATTGCAGGATGATTCGTTCCTTTCAATACAGAAAGGTTCAAATCGGCCGAATATTCAATGAGTTGCGAGCCCTTTTCAAGGATATTTATAGGCTTTTCTAGGAACTGGTATACAAATGGTCTCATGGTTGGTGTAAATTTATTTTAAATATATAAAATTAATTCGGCAGCCGGGTCAAGTGTGCACAGTTGACCAAATGATTTTTTGAGTATCCAACTCAATAGCTTGTTTTACCCGTACGCCCTGTCGATGTCTTTTATGAGGTTCCTTACACCCGCTTCAAGGGTCCCCCTTGTAGCCCGAAGGACAGATAGCCAACAAGCAAATACCCTGCAGAATAAACAACCTGAAGGTTATTTGCTTTATTAAGTATCACCAAAATAGTACTTTAAAATATGAGCCGTAATTATAAGTACAACAAACAGGAAGAATTATAGATTAAAAAGCGGACTATTTAGCATACGGGCCACAAGCCGGGGCCGCTTGCGGCAGCGGAGGACCACGCCGGGACAAAATTATTGTATAAATAACTGACGGAGGTAGCTGTGTTAACATTGTACATCGTCTGTAAGCCTTACAGCGCCTATAACAGAAATAGGAAAATTAAGATCGGGTAGTTTGATAAAATATAAAATTAGGCCTATTGTAGTTATTAATTTTTAATTAAGTAAACTTACATAAAAATTAATCATGGTATTGTTAAATGCATTTGTATATAAAACACAGTTGCCGCTTATTGCGCTTGTTTTGTTTGCGGGCATTTTGCTTTTTTATTATTTGGGCGTAAAAATTGGCAGCTATATAAAATTACACCACCCGGAAACTAAGGTTGAAGGCATAGGTCCCCTTGAAGGTGCATTGTTAGGCTTGTTATCGCTGTTGCTTTCCTTCACCTTCGGAGTATCCTCTTCCCGCTATGATGCCCGCAGATCGCAGATTGTACTGGAAGCCAATAATATCAGTACAGTTATTTTACGTGCTGATATGTATCCCGATACAATCCGTAGCCAGTTGAGAAACGACTTGCAAAAATATGTAGAAACCAGGATCGCTTATTACAATGCAGGGGATGATACAACCATCCATCAATTATATGCGGATGCCGGAAAACTGGCCGGCATTATTTGGGAAAGAGCTATAATCGTAAAAAAGGAATCACCTGATTTCGTACGTGACAATCAAATGATCCCTGCAATTAACGCCATGATGGACAGTGTTACCGAGAGGGATGCAAGCCGGCTGGCCAGGGTGCCTGACATTATTATTTATTTACTGGTTAGCCTTACTGTTTTGGGTAGCTTTATTGTTGGCTATGGTAAAAAAGAAAAGAAAAATGACTGGATCATATTAACCTTGTATTCATTAATGACCGTAATGACCATCTATACCATTTTAGACCTTGACCGCCCAAGACG
The DNA here is from genome assembly GCF_900142915.1 of Mucilaginibacter sp. OK098. Taxonomy (GTDB): domain Bacteria; phylum Bacteroidota; class Bacteroidia; order Sphingobacteriales; family Sphingobacteriaceae; genus Mucilaginibacter. Next base: position 447,151 of record NZ_FRCM01000004.1, on the reverse strand, counting down.
CGGCTTTATACAAACAACTACCCCCCACGAAAAAATTAGTGAACTTCGAAATTATTTTTTGAGCGTTGATAAAACACCATAATAGTTAAGGCATCGGAGCTAATAAGATTGATTCGATTATTATATTAGTCCGCAAACACTATCTATATTCTTTGTACAAACCCGCCCGGTCAAGCGTCGTTCGCTACCGCAATGTTACTAGCCTTTGCGCTATTGCCTCCCCGTCATACCCACGCCAGTAGGGAGGTAACAAATCTTCAATTTTAGTTTGTCACGATCCACCCCTCAAACTGTCATTTTTACACAGCGTAAAATCCTGAAATACCTTCGATCTTTGAATTGTCAATAAAATCAAAACAATTTAAATAACATATCATGAAAAGAGTATTTAAAGGATCTAATGTCCTCAAACCGGTATTAATAACTGCTATGCTTTTTTTTACAGTATTTCTGTCTAAAGGGCAACAGCGTAAACCTGCCGACAGTGGCTATGTGCCTGTTAATGGCATTAAAGTTTATTACGAAGTATATGGTGAGGGTAAGCCTCTGGTTTTGCTGCATGGCGCTTTTATGAACATTGAGATGAACTGGGGGCAATTAATACCTGAATTGTCAAAAACAAGGAAGGTAATTGCCCTTGAAATGCAGGGACATGGGCACACGCAGTATTCAGACAGAAAATTAGACCTGGCTACCATGGCAAGTGATGTAGAAGGCGTAATGAATTACTTAAAGGTTGATAGCGCCGACGTGGTAGGGTATAGCATGGGTGGTTCCATCGCTTACCAACTGACGGTACAAAGCCCTAAACGGGTAAAAAGATTGGTGATCATTTCTTCTACTTATAAAACCAGCGGTTGGCTGCCTGTAGTGACTAATGGGTTCAAAGCTTTGAAGCCTGAATTTTTAACGAATACTCCTATGAAAGCCGCATATGATGCAGTAGCGCCTGACAAAACAAAATGGACAAAGTTCCTGGAACAGATGCTTGCTTTTGTAGGGTCGACATTCGACATGGGCGACAGCAATATTGCGAAAATTACGTCGCCGGTATTGATCATCTCGGGCGACAATGATGGCCTGGATAAAGTTGAGCTGGCAAAAACCTATCAATTACTGGGAGGTGGTGTATCTGCTGATATGGCGCCGATGCCAAAATCGCATTTAGCCATTGTTCCTTCGCAGGGGCATGTGAGCCTGATGATGCAGACAAACACGATATTAGGTTACCTGGGTGGCTTTTTAAAGTAAACATAATTGCATTTGGTATTGAAAAGATGCTTCGATAAATATTTCGGACGATGAGCGTTAATGTTAGATTTATCTATAAACCAATTATAAACAAATGAGAAAGATCAGAATTTTTGAACATATCTCGCTGGATGGCGTGATAGAACACGACGGAGACTACACCTATGGCGCATGGACTACACCCTATCGAAGCCCTGCCGGGGCGGCAATCCTCTTTGATGCATACGGACCGAACTTCGACCTGCTGCTTGCCCGCCACACCTACGACATATTTAGTAACTTTTGGCCTAATGCCGGAGATTTCCCAATGGCAAATGCTATAAACGCTGCAACGAAACACATCGTAACCCACAGGCCCGACAGCCTGGAATGGGGGCCGGTAAAGAATTTGGGCGGGGATGTTATAGAGGCGATTCGCGATCTTAAGTCAACGGACGGCCCCGACCTGATCGTAGTGGGAAGTTCGACGCTAACATCCGTGTTGCTTGACCAGGGACTGGCTGACGAGGTTGTGCTGATCACTTACCCGGTTTTGCTTGGCCGGGGTAAACGCTTATTGTCGGATAATATTGACGCCCGGGAACTTGCTTTTGTTGACTCGAAGACCACGCCCACAGGTTTGTTCATCAACACTTATCGACACGTTGGACCGCTGAAAAGCTAATCTTTTACCAATATAGACGCCTGAGCGGGCTACAAGTCTACCCGCCCGGTCAAGCGTCTTTCGCTTTACCGCGAACAATTTTGAGTGCCTACACTCAACAAAAAAGCCTTCAGAAATTAATCTGAAGGCTTCATTTTTGTGCTCCATACTATAGCGTTTTTTATAAGATGTCGCGAAGATATTTATTGCTTTGCGCAATGCTGGCATAAGGATCCATCTTGAAATTTTCCTGTTCAACAATATAGTATTTTACGCCTTCGGATTTCGCTGCCTTGAATATTTTCTTAAAATCAATACTACCGCTGCCTGCTTCAGTATTCAACTTTGGATCGGCTTTATCCATATCTTTTACGTGAATCAATTTAAAACGCCCCGGATAGTTTTCAAGCCATTGCACAGGGTCATTTCCCGCACGAATAACCCAATAGACGTCCATTTCAAAATCCACAAGATCAGGATCAGTGTTTTTTAATAACACGTCCATGATCATCAGTCCATCAACTGGTTCAAATTCAAAATTGTGGTTATGGTAGCTGAGTTTCAGTCCAGAATTCTGCACACGTTTTGCAGCGACGTTGACCCAGTTGACAAGTGATTTTATATCATTTGCGTTTTGTCGCAAATTCGGACTTATGTAAGGTATGACCACATAATCCTGTTCCAGAATTTTCGCTGCTTCTATCACATTGTCAATCGTATTAATCTCTCCTGATTTAAAGAATGCATCCATTCCATAATGTCCGCTTGGCGTAGTCAAGCCATTGCTCCTGAGCAATTTCTTGAACTCTACAGCGCTCAGTCCCCAAAAACCATTTTCTTTGGAATAGCCGAAAGTTTCCACTTGTTTGTACCCTGCAGCTGCCACTTTGGCAATTACACCCTTTACATCTTTGGGCAATTGCTCACGAAGTGAAAACAGTTGCAGCCCATACTTTTGGTTAGTTTTGGCAAACATTAATTTCGGCATTGTAATAATGCCTGTTGTAAACAGGGCGCTCTGGCCCAGGAATTTTCTTCTGTTCATCGTATTGGTTTAAAAAACTATAGCGCTTTAATTTTTATGTTTCTGAAAGCCACTCCGGTCGACCAATCCTGTAATGCAATACCACCGTTGATGTGTTTGCCAAATTCAGGAAACTTGCTGAAATGAGAACTTGCGACCTTATCGGCCCAGGCTTTGGAGGAAAAATCTTCTTCCGCAGTTAATATCCCATTCAAATAAAATTTCACCTTCCCGTTTTGTTGTTTAATTTCAGAATGGTTCCAGGTATCTGCCGGCCGGCTTTTCACCGGAGTTTTTTGAGGTGCGAAGCTATAAAGGCACCCGGACCGTAACTGTGGTTTTGGGAAATCAGGATTAGCACTATCCAGTAGTTGATATTCCGGCCCGGATGCCCATGCAGCAGGAATCTCTTTTCGTTCCAAAACGTTTACAAACACGCCGCTATTCCCGCCTTTAGGAAGTTTCCAATCAAACTTAAGGTCGAAGTTTTTGAATTCCTGATCTGTTACAAGATCACCAGCGCCAGATTTGTCCAGCGGGTCGCAAACAAGCGCTCCGTCCTTCGCTTTCCATACCGTAAATTGTGAGGTACCGTTGTATAAGTGCCAGCCTGCTGTGGAATGTCCGTCAAATAAAAGCTGCCAGCCGTTGGCCCGCTCCGTCTTCGAAAGGTTGTTGTTTTGATCGCTCCTGAAGGCAAAGCAAGTTATAGCCAGCCCAATGATTACTGCAGCTGCTATTGATGTGGTGATTTTATTTTTCATGATCTATAGGTTTAATTGAAATTTGATCCCAGGTGCATTTCTCTCATTTGTATTTAAGGATAAATCTTACAATAGCGCTCGCGTCGGTCATGGAGAGTGAAGGATGAGGGCTCATCGGGGCGTCCCCCCAATGGCCTGATCCGCCTTTTATTATTTTAGCCGCAAGCGAATCAATATCATAATGCCCATATCGCTTAGCTACCTCCGAAAACGCGGGGCCGATTAGTTTTTCCCTTTCTTTATGACAATTTCGACAATCGTTCTTCACAATTAACGCTGCGCCTTCATCTGTAGAAGTCATAATTGAAATCGTGTTTGAATTTTCCCTTGCGGAATCGTGTGTTTTAGTTACTGCGGCACTATCTGCCAATACTGTGTCGGCAGTACTTTTCTGGTTTGTTGAATTACCACCGCAACCAGCTAGCAGAAAAGACACACACAGAATAATTATTAATCGTTTTGTCATTTATAAATTAAAAGTTTGTTACAGTTAAATGATCCGGGGGGATCGGTTAGTTTTTTTGATTTATTATCGGTTGTGTAAAGGTAAATCGATTATGGATTGCGTTATACTGACACAATAAAAAAGTAGTATATAAAGTCTTATAACTATCTTAAAATCAGTATATTGATATAGTAATCGGATCTAAAAAAGTAGTGGCGGGAGGGAAGTTAAATCCTATTATGCTTCAATCAGGCCTATTTTCATTACACTTTGTTCAAAACTGTCGCGCGATAGCGCTGCTTTATTCCTGGCACTTGTACGGTAGTTATAAATTGTACTTAATGAATATCGAAGAAACGCCGCAATTTGGGCGCTGTCTGTTATTCCAAGTCGTACCAATGCATAGATCCTGAGTTCAGTATTTAAGAGTTCTCCGGGCTTAACTGATATCCTCTCCTCTGGGATCAGGAGCGAATTGAACCCGCTGATAAAATTCGGATAGAGACTTAAAAAGATCCTGTCGAATATTTTGTACAATTCATCTACCTCTTCATTCACCATAGCAGGCGACCGTAAAATTTTTATCAATTCGTCGAGGTGTTTTTCAGAAGCTTTCTTATTCAGCACTTTCCTGAAATTCTCCAGTTTATTAATATAGGCGGAGCACAGGTCAAAAAATTGAGCGATATATACTTCTTTAATTTTGTTGGCTTCCAGCAAAGCTGAATTTGCTTCATTGAGCCGCAAATTTGTAGAATTCAAAGTCCGGTTAAGTTCACTTAGCTGTACGGTTGTGGAGTTCAATGCTTTTTTCATTCGCGACTCCCGTTTCATTTGTTTGTAAACATATACTGCTACCCCCGCCAGAAAAATGGAAAGTGCGCTAATTAAAATAAGATATAAGCGAAGCTGGTCTTTTTGCTTTGCTTCCTTCTTTAAGTAAGCGGTATTAATAATTGCATAAAATTCGGATATATGTAGTGTGCGGAATTTTGAATCGCTGAACAACGCATCTTCAATTGCCGACTGCGTACAACGGTAAGCATTATCAATGTCTCCGGTAGCATTTAGCAATAAAGCCAATTCTTGCATAGAAGCGTTATCTTTAATAGCGAATTTGACATCAAGCGCGGCAGACTCAGCATAATATCTAATCGCCTTTGTGTTTTCATTTTGCTTTGCATAGTCAATGCCCAACAAATAAGTAAACATGGCGTAATCAGGAGTGTTTTTATCCTTCGTTTTCAAAATGTTCAGTATAAAATTCTCCGCCTTTTTGGTGTAGCCTAATTTTATATTACGTACCGTGGAATTTACTTGATAGTCGATAGAATTATGATCCAAAACGGCCAGTAATGAATCCTGATAAAGGCCAACCCGGCTCTGATATTCATCATTTTCGTTATTGGCAAGATAATGTTCATAAAATTCGGCCTTTGCCGCGTAGTAATCCGCTAACTGATTTCTTGAGATTCGGCGGGGATTAATACTTTCGAGAATGTCATTTGCCTCAAGAAATTTATTCAGTGGAAAATAGATATTGGCAAGATCTAACCCGGATCTCACGATCAAATCCGAACGCCCCATCGATTTTGCGAGTGCCGAATTCCTCAGGGCATACGAAACCGCTGAGTCAATTTGAAATTTCTGGTACTCATAGTATAGAATGCTGTTTATCCGGTATTGCTCCAACGGGGAACCCAACGCTGCTTTCGTTCTTTTTATAGACGCTATTCGCTCTTCTTTTTGCCGGGTAAATATCGCTTTATCGGCGATAGCCTTGTTTAGGTCGGAAAGCGACGCATCATTCTCCCGCGCTTTCTGATCAGCAGTAAGCAAAGAAATTAAAAAAATCAACAAATATTTAACCTTCACAGTGCAGCCTGGCCTCCTTGCCGGGTTCTATAAAATTTCTATATCATAATGCCTGAACGCATCAAGGCGTTTATCGTCGCTTTGCAGATCGGTTATAAGCGTATCCACCTCATCTAAACCACAAACCTTAAAAAAGTCAGTGGTTTCAAGTTTTTCGAAATTGCTCAGCACAACGGTTTTTCGGGATGATTTCATCAGGGCCTTTTTGACCTCGCCATCTTCAAGCACAGCTGCAGTAATGCCAACCTCACTATGCACTGCGCAAACCCCCATCATGTAAATGTCAGCCTGGTACATGCCTGCTTCAGCACAGGTTTGCTGACTAACATTAGTTTGAGTTATGCGGTTATAATGTCCCCCCAAAACGATGATTTCAATACCCTTATAAGTATTTAAAATTGGGATCAATGCCACATTGTTAGTAATTACCCGAAATGTAGCATCCTTTGGAAGCATCGAAGTTAATACTTGAATGGTTGTTCCTCCGTCCATAAATACTGTTCTTGCATTTTTTAACAACTGTACAGCTTTTAATGCAATTGCATTCTTACCTTCCGCAAAAATCCCCTCCCTGTCATGGAAAGACAACGGGTTCTTTGCCGGGCTGATCGCACCCCCTCTTACTTTAACCAAAAGCCCGCTTTTATTAAGCAGTTCAATGTCGCGGCGTACCGTATCTTCTGATACGCCCAGGTCTTTCGCCAACCCTTCGAATGTGACTTGATTCTTGGCCCTCAATTCTTTTAAAATGATTTCAAAACGTTCCTCTTTAAGCATATTCATTGTACATTACGGATAGATTTAACCTGGTAGGTAACCCCTATTGACAGCAGCAGTAACCCTGTAACAAATAACGCTGTTGGCAACGAAAAGTGATGGGCTATAAATCCCAAAATAGCTGGTCCGGCAAGCTGTCCGGCATAGCCCATGGTTCCGATCACTGAGACAGCCTTTGAGCTGGGCACGTTTTTTATGCGGCCGGCTGCGGTAAAAAAAACGGGTACGATGTTCGCTGCGCCAACTCCAATAAGAACAAAACCTATAAGCACGGCAAAAAGCCAGGGAGCGAACACCACAAGGATAAACCCGGCGAACGCGATAATACTTCCATAAATAACAACATGTTTGCCCCCGGTTTTAGAAACAATTTTGTCGCCGAAAAGCCGCATCGTAGCCATTGCAATGGAGAAGGAGGCATAACCTATGCCTGCCATAGCTTTATCGACACCTTTGTTGTCTCTGAGAAAAACTGCGCTCCAATCTAAAACTGCGCCCTCTGATAAAAATGCTATAAAACACATGGCGCCAAGAAAAAGTACTGCGCCATTGAGCAGGCTGAATTTTTTATTTCCTTCGGTCTCGGTTAAATTGATGGACTTTGCGGATATTTCATGTTCGGTATTTTGGTCCATTAAGGAACTGAATTGTGTTAGGGTGATCGCAAGTAAACTTACTGAAATAACGCCTGCTGTTATAGCGGGGGAGAGGCCGGCCTTGATTAGAACACCTACAACAATTGGCCCGCACAGCCCTCCTACGCTAAAGAGGCCATGTAGGGATGACATGATATGCTTGTCGGCCATGTTTTGTACATGCGCGCCGTGAGTGTTCATTGCAATGTCGATTGACCCTACGCCCGAACCGAATATAAACAGCATTCCCGCTATTTCAAACCAATTGTTTAACCAAAGCACGATAGGGAAGCTAACAGCTATCACTATAGCTGAAACGGTGATCACTATCCTTGTTCCTGTTTTATGAATAAGCCAACCGGTAAGAGGCATTGTTATTATAGCCCCTGTGCCTAAAAATAATAGAAGCAAACCTAAACTGCCATCATTTATTCTCAACTTGTCCTTTACAAAAGGAACCATTGGAGCCCAGCTGGAAATGGCTAAACCACAAACCAAAAAGATAATTTTCGTGGCGTTTTTTGCGTGTTTTAAATTGTTCATTAGCTGGTATCGAAATTGTTTTGCAATATAATGCAAATTTGCATTAATTCGCAAATTGCTTGAATTGATATCTTAAAAACATTTCGGGAAATAGGACTCAAATGGATATACTTGCTTATCAATATGTGCAACGCCTAAACTTCGTAAATAATAAATCGTACCTTGCAACATTATTCAAAACAATATCATGGCAACAGGAACAGTTAAATTTTTTAATGAATCAAAAGGCTTCGGCTTTATTACGCCCAGCAATGGTGGAAAAGACTTATTTGTGCACGTTACAGGCTTAAGCGGCCAGATTCGCGAAGGTGACGAAGTTACTTTCGATGTGGAAGAAGGCAAAAAAGGTCCGGGTGCAGTTAATGTTAAATTAGTTTAAGCGCATTGGGAAGATCTACAGAAACATTCGGTAAAAAGGAAAAAGAGAAGGCCCGCCTTAAGAAGGCCAAAGACAAAAAAGAAAGGGCTGAAGACAGGAAGGCAAATGCCGGTACTGGTAAGAGCCTGGAAGATATGATGGCTTATATTGATGAGTATGGAAATATCACGTCCACGCCGCCCGACCCTTCCAGGAAAATAAAGGTCAATTCAGAAGATATTCAAATCGGTATCGCTAAACGGCAAGACCTGCCACATGACACTGTACGGAACGGTGTAGTTAGTTTTTTTAATGAAGCAAAGGGCTATGGCTTTATCCGTGACCTACAAACTGAGGAAAGTATTTTCGTGCATATAAACGCCCTTACAGCACCATTAAAGGAAAATAACATGGTTACATTTGAAACCGAGCAAGGGCAAAAGGGCCTGTCCGCAATCAACGTGAAAATAAAATAAATCCTTCCTCCCGGTCAAGAGCCTTTCGCTTAACCGGGAACGATTTTGAGTGTCCGCACTCAACACAAAAGCCCTCAGAAATTAATCTGAAGGCACTGCTACTGCAATCGTTTTACATTTTACTGCCGCAAGGCTCCAGCCTTGCGGCCAGCTTGTAGATGACAAAGCTACCAGTAGCAAACTATCCAATCACGAATACTCTTAAACGTACAAATTTTGCAATAACAAAGCGGCCCGCTTCAATAGTAAAACAGGCTGCCTTTCAGCTAACCACAAGGCAAGAGCCTTGCGGTAGCGGAAAAACGTTTGCGGTAGTTAGGGTTTCAGAACAATTGATTTGATATTTCGGAATGAGTTGGTCAGTTGTCCCGGAATGTCAAGACAGAGGTTGATTTTGACGTAACTTCAAGGAACTCAAATAAGAAATAACCACAGTCAGTATAATAAAGAACGTTGTACCATACTTATCTATTCCATTTCCATTGGCAATTAACACATAAGTGGCGCCGGTGAAGTAAAAAATAAAGCCCGCGTAAGCTGCTTCGTGGAATCTTTTTACGGGTTGTAATAAAATTGTAATGGCTCCCAGTATTTTTACCGTGCCCAGAAATGGCATTAAATACTGTGGTAAACCGAGGTTGTGGTTTACTTTTACCAGGGACGCTATCTGAAGTATGTTCAGGATACCTGAAAATCCGACGAAGGCAACGAAGACTGTAGAAACCCAATAGGTGATTTTTATTTGTTTACTATTCATTTGATATATTTTAGAGGATTAATTACAGATCAAGATTAGGGTTTTCCGCCATCCAAAAGTAAGCGGTTACCCAAAAGAAAGCAGTTACCTTTATGTAAGCAATTGATGGACTGCTCATTCAGTACAAATCATTAACTTGCCGGAACAAACTGGATTATTGCCCAACACAACATTTATATATACCTGGATCTTCCAGGTTGACCGAATCATTTACTATGTCTATGCACCAATTGCTACGTGAAAATATTGAACAACATGTCCATCTTACTGAGGCGGAGCTTTCCGGCTTTACGACATTGTTTGAATTGAAAAACGTCAGTAAAAAACAAATGCTTCTAAAAGCGGGCGAAGTTTGCAGGTTTGAAGGCTTTGTTACCAAGGGAATGTTCCGGGTTTATCATATTGACAAAAACGCAGCAGAACAAATACTTTATTTTGCCATTGAAAACTGGTGGATCACGGATATTGACAGCTTTACTAATGAAAGACCGTCGCAGCTTTTTATTGAAGCTATTGAAGATAGTGAGGTGCTTTTAATTTCAAAAAAAGACAAGGAGTTTGCTTATGCAAATTTACCCAAAATAGAGAAGTTATTCCGGGTAATGACCCAAAAGACTCATGTTGCCCTGCAAAGAAGAATGATAGATAATTTAGGTAAAACTGCCGATCAACGCTATGCTGAGTTTATAGAAAAATACCCCCAGCTTTTCAGACGCCTTTCTAACCTTCAGATAGCAGCTTACCTGGGCATCAGTCACGAATTTTTGAGTAAAATAAGAAATAAGATCGCCCATAAAAGATAGGCTGAACTTCATTTATTGAACTTGTTCAACCTTTTCAGGTAGTTGATGACCGCATCTTTGCATTGTCATTAAAAACAACAAAAATGAAACCAACTATTTCAGCAGCATTTTTAATCATCTTAATCTTATTCAAAATGGACGTACAGGCACAAAGTTTCAAAACTATTGAAGCAAACAATCTAAAACTACAGGTTTACAACGCATCAGAAAATAGTTTTGGTGTAGCTTCGGTCATTGTATCAGGAAAAACCGATGCGGTTCTGATCGACGCACAATTTACCCTGGCAGACGCTGAAAAGGTAGCCCGGGAAATCAAAAATTCAGGTAAAAAATTAATCGCTATTTATGTTTCTTACGGCGACCCTGATTTTTATTTCGGGCTGGAAGTATTCAAAAAATATTTCCCGGAAGTAACGGCTTATGCTTCACCGGCAACAGTGGAACACATTAAAGCCACGGCTCAGAAGAAATTAGAGGTTTGGGGCGGACAATTGGGTGATAAAGTCACTTCAAACGTTGTTTTACCGCAGGTTCTAAAAGGAAATAGCATTGACCTTGAAGGTCAGAAATTGGAGATCATCGGCTTAGAAGAATTTCCGGCTAAAACTTTTGTCTGGATACCTTCCATCAAAGCAGTGATCGGTGGTATTAATGTATTTGGAACCACTTTTCATCTTTGGATGGCTGATGCACAAACAGCAGAGGCCCGTAAAGAATGGATCAATGTTTTAGACAAAATTGAAGCGTTACATCCGGCTATTGTGGTTCCTGCCCATGCTAATTCTGGAAGCCCATTTGACGAAAACGCAGTGAAGCATACAAAAAACTATATCCAGTTCTACGAAGAGGCTTTGAAAACCAACAAAACTTCGGAAGCCCTCATAGCCGCTTTAAAAGCAAAATATCCTGCGCTTACTTTTGACATCGCCTTGCAAATAGGTGCAAAAGTAAACACAGGTGAAATGAAATGGTAAAATTATCAACCCTGTTCAGCCTGGCTATGTTTATCGCGCTGCCAGGTTGTTCTTTAAATAAAAATAAAATGACAAATTTAGAGATCGTAAAGAGCACTTACGAAGGTAAAACTTCTGAAGAAAACGGAAAAAACCTGGCTAAATATGTAGCAGAAAATATCTCCTGGACCGAAGCAAAAGGTTTTCCTTATGCAGGAACTTATATTGGCCTGGAAAACGTTACAAAAAACGTTTTTAGCCGGTTAGGCAGTGAATGGATCGATTATAAATTCACACCGGAAGGTTATGTGGCGAGCGACGATAAGGTTGTTGCCTATGGCACTTACACGGGTACCAACAAAGCCACAGGTAAATATTTTGAGGCAAGGGTAGCACACCTTTGGAAATTGAAAGACTGGAAAATTACAATCTTTGAGCAATTTGTTGATAGCCAGATGGTTAATAATGCCATGAAGCTGTGATCCTGTAACTAATATCTTTACATTATTTTATCCGAATAAAGACTCCGAACATACTTCTGTCGGAGCCTTTAATATAAAAGACCTTAACATGAAATCTAATCCCTTTGTATTTTTCAATAGCTTAAGATCACAAAGCTTCGAAAGCTGACGAGCCCTGGTTACCCCTTCAGCGCCAATGCTTCAACATTGGCGGCAAGCGCATGGCGACACCCTAAATATGACAAGCAATATGGATAAGAAATATCTTTACCAGGATATGCAATCAAAGGTTTCGATTTCTAAAGCTGACTTTGAAAAGTTCGTCGACTGTTTTGAACTCAAAATAATCGGCAGGAAACAAAAACTTATAGAAGAAGGGAAGCCCAACAATAAATTATACTTTATTGAGGAAGGTCTTTTATTTTCTTATAAAATGCTTGACAATGGCAACCGGCAAGTGATCCAATTCGCCAAAGAAAATTATTGGATTTCTGATTTATATAGTTTTTTTTCAGGCTCAAAGGCTTTATTTACCATTCAGGCACTGGAATTTTGCAAAGTTTGGGGATTTTCAAAAACAGATTTTGACAAAATTTGCGAACAATATCCTGAAATGGAAACTCTATATAGATCCCCCGCCCGGTCAAACATCTTTCGCTTAACCGCAAACGATTTTGAGTACCGACACTCAACAAAAGTCCTCAGAAATTAATCTGAAGACTTTCTATTTAAGTGGGAGTTACTAAATTTAAACCAGTAACCCTCCTGATTATAAATAGGGGATACCCTCAACCAGCTGAGATAAACTCACGGAATATCCAGGCCTACCCGCTAATTCTGCTGGAAACGTCTCTCCAGCGCATAGCCATTGTATTCCTCTTGATAGATAAGCCTTTTTTCTTTTCCCTGGGCGGGGATCGTTTCATTCAGGCCGGAGACGTACGTTGCTGTCACACTTTGGTGCTTTAAGCGTCTTTAACAAGATGAGCCGTTAAACACTAACTTCTCTTTTGAATTATAAATTCATGCCCGATTACCGTAAATTTTCTGATAAAGAGCCGAAAAACATGAAAAAACTAAAAATACTTTTTATACTCGCCCTGCTGCTTACAGCAGAGACCACTTTTGCCTGTACCATCGTTTCCTGCACCCGTAAAGGACAGGTATTCGCGGCAGCCAATGAGGATGATTACAGCTCTACTCCCTATGCCAGGATCTGGTTCAATCCCCCTGCAAAGGGAAGGTACGGCTCTGTATGCTTTGGCCTGACCGACGGGCAGGCGCAGGCGATGATGAATGAATACGGACTATACGTTGATTTTACGGCACAATACAGTATTGACCCTTCAAAATACCATCCGGCCCATCCTTACCAGGGCGATTTGTTCTTTGAGATCCTGACGAAGTGTAAAACGGTAAAAGAGGCTTTGGCCTTTATGAAAACGCATGATTATGCCTTTGGCTCACAGGCACTGCTGGCCGATGCAACCGGCAGTTCGGTGGTAATCAATATCGGTGATAAAGTACTCAAACAAGGCAGTTTCCAGATCAACACCAACTTTAATATCAGCGACTTGAAAAAGGGTGTTTCAGACCGGCGGTACAACCTTGCAAAACAAATGCTGGTTAAAAGCTCAACCGTATCCCTCGCCTCGATGAAGGCCATACTGGACCGAACCCACCAGGAAGGCGACCTGACCACCTTATATTCCTATGTTTTTGATATGAAACGCGGACTGATCTACGTTTACTTCTTTCATAATTTTGATGACGTTTATGTCATTGATATTAAAAAGGAGTTAAAAAAAGGTTACCGCCTGGATAACCTGGCAGATCATTTCCCGGTTTCTTATGCCTATGAAACCCTGGTACAAAAAGACCCGAACTATAAAAAGGAGCAAATACTGGGCGCTTACTATAAAGGCGGCCGGCCAGACAGCCTGATAGACCGTTATATTACCAGGGCGGCTCATCCGGCAGCTAAAGACAGCACGCTCCGGAATGTCATGATTGAAATAGGCATACAATTGATAAAAGATGCCTGGAACCAGCACGATGGCGGTCACATGTGGGATTACTGGTTCAGCCTTCCGGCCGGATACGCCATCACTCATTTTAAAGACAAACGCCTGGATGCTGCTGACCGTATCTTTAAATCTATTACCGGCGGCCCGATAACGGATATCAAGATGAAGAACTTTCTCACCGAGCTGGAAGCCTACATCAGCCTTGTACAGGGCGATGCGGCTACCGCGAAAGCTTTATATGCCAGCGCGTCAAGTGACCCGAATGTGGCTTACCCGGTTTCTTATAACCGTGCGAAAAAAATGTTAACCGAAATTAATTGAGCCATGAAAACAGCCGTCAAGTTGCTCTGGCTATTTGTCAGCAGCTCCACTTTGGCCTGTTTTGTCACGAGTACGCCACCTCTTTTGGCCTGCGCTGCATACCCGCGCCCAATGTCATTAAGTTAAGGGAAACACAAACATGATTCACCCCAAAAGCCTTTTAGCCCCCTCTAAATCTCCTCCGCTAGTTAGCGGAGAGACTTTTAGCTTCACTCGTGTTTATTTTTTTAAGTCCTCCCTACCGGGGAGGATTTAGGTGGGCTATCGGACGATGCCATGTGGTTAGTTTATAGCCAACGTTCTCTTAACTTAATGACATTGTACCCGCGCCAGAGGGGGCGGTCAAGGTTGAAAGAAATGTTTAACCTCGTAGCATCTGATAAAAGCAGTAAAGATAAAAGGTAGAACTAATTGGGTACAGATGATTAGAGAGCAGATAAATTACATTATCTAAATGAAAAATTATACCTAACTTTATAACACACAGCCTACTATCCTTATGCCAATCCAAAGTAATAAAGCTGTTTCACCTTTAAGTTGGGTAATTATTACCGGATTGGGCTTTGTATTGTTCGTAGCCGCGGCGGTAATACTTATGATCTTTAGCAATAAAGCAGCGAATTTAAGTCCCCAGATTTATTTTTTTTTATTGGTTTTTGTGGCCTTAATTGCATCGGGCTTTTTATTTGGCGCATTAAAAGCACATGCCAAATATAGCGGCAAATTGTATAACGGCACTTTAGCGCTTGGCGGGCCCGCAGTGATTTTTTGCCTGATTATTTATTTTGGCTTAAAGCTTTCTCCCGTAGCCGACTCATTTGATATCAAATTCATTGTTTTTGGTGATGAAAGCAAAAATGAGCTGGTAAGTGGCGGATTGCTTAAGGTGTTGTTCAACAAACCCGACTCGGCAAGGATTGAAAATGGTGTTGTAACCTTTAACGAGTTGCCAGCAAATTTATTAGGCAAAAGCATTACTATTACTCCTGCCGTGGCCGGTTATTACCGGCAAAGCCAGCAAGTTACTATTCCTGTTGATGGGCGTACGCCTATTGAGCTGCACCTTAAAAAAAAAGCTGATTCCTTAAAAATAAGCGGTTTGGTTGTAGATGGGCAAGGTCAGCCTGTGCCGGATGTACTGATTGTACTGGCAAACGGGCTTTATAAAACCAATGCCGATCAGTTGGGCAATTTCAGCTTTATATTACCAATAAAGGATGGCACAGAGCTTCCGGTAAGGGTTTACAGGGAAAAAAAGCTGCGTTATAACAACACACAGGTCTTTTCTTCAAAAATACCGCTTACCCTTCAGTTGAATAAGTTATGAAAGCGATCATCTGCATAATAAGCTTATGTATGAACGGGTTTAGCGGCTACGGACAGACCATTGTTTTTAAGGGCCAGCTATTAAACAACAACTCTGTAGTTAAAAACTATACGATAATTATCAACGGAAAACCGGCAACAACAGACGATTCTGGTGTATTTACAACGGCCATAAGCAGCAGCGCCAGCCAGCTTACCGTTCAGCCATCCGACAAAAATTATATCATCGCGTACCCAACAGGCGGCAGGGTGCTGGTACCTAAAGACCCATTATTACTGACTCAGATTGTACTGGAAGGCTTCCAGTCAAACAGCCAGATCAAGAGCTACCTGGCATCATTGGCCCAACTAAAAGATGCGGCTAAAAAAGGGCAATCCGAAACAAAAACATTACAGATAAAAATTGATTCCATAGCCGCCAGTCTTAAAAAATCGGGTTATACCAATGATGACCTGAGAATAGCCCGGGAAAGGCAGGATGGCATTGATTTGTTTTACCCCGAGATCAGCAGCACCCTGCAGAATTATATCCTGCAGGCTCAAGCTTTAATGATCGCCTTTAAATTTATAGGTGTGTATGCCTTCGTTAATGTTAATGCGCTCACCCAATACGCGCAAACCCAAAACGGTTTCAACCAGGCATTTGAAAAATTATATGTCAATTATCCTACTTACTCAAAAAAAATGACCGATTACTGGGACGATCCATCACTTCCCAAAGCATTTGAAGGTATAGCTGATACGCTGATCTATGGTATCGGAAAAAATAAGATCGTCCCATTAAATGACCTTAAAAATCAAATCAATCAATATTTCCAAAACCTGGTACCAGAGAAGGATAAAGACACGCTAAAAAGGCAAATTCAATCACAAATAGCTGAGCAGGTTCCGGGTATTACCGATCAGCTTAATGCCATGGAACAACGTGTAAAACAATTTTTGAACCGGTTAAAGAATTAATATTCATCAAATAACTAAAGCATATCACCATGAAAAAGTTAAATTTATCATTCTATGTTATTTTAATCGTTATTGTGGCTTTTTGCACCACAAACTGCGGCAAAGACTCTAATAGCGGCGGCGGGGGCGTTGCTGTTCTTTTAGGCGACCTTATCGGTTTTTGGCAAAATAATAGTGATTCATTCACGTTTCAGGATCAGGGGGGGCAACTCGGGGGCTCCGGAACAATTAACAATAGAAGCGGAACGGTTACCAATAGCAAAATTAATAACACCTCATTTACTTTTGACCTGATATTTGACGATGATAAAACTGTAAAGGGTTATCAGGGAACGATAGATGCAACAAAAAAGATATTAAAATTAACTTCAGGAACAACAAATACTTTTACTAAGCAATAACTGGTTAACCCGCCCAGTCAAGCGTCTTTCGCTTTACCGCGAACGGTTTTGAGTGTCCACACTCCACAAAAAAGCCCTCAAAAATTAATCTGAAGGCTTCGTTTTTGTGGTGGCTATTACACAAATATCCAACCATTTCCTATCTGATTTGCGCCTGATTGCGAATTTAGATTTATAATTTTTTTGGATCAAAAGGCGGGTGGGCTACAAATTATAGTAAGTATTGGTTTAAATTTCTATATAAATTAAATCATCGTAGGTCGGCCGGAATATATTCGCCTTCATATGGAGTTTATTAAATGGGCTTTTATAGTTATTCCGACCGCAAACTTTTCACCGGGTTTGCCAGTGCAGCTTTGATCGACTGGAAGCTTACGGTTATCAAAGCGATCAAAACAACGCCGAGTCCCGCCAGGGCAAACATCCACCAACTGATGGTGACCCTATAGGCAAAATTCTGCAGCCATTGGTGCATAGTCCACCAGGCAATAGGCGATGCAATTAAAATTGCCACCATAACCAGTTTGACAAAATCTAGAGATAACAACGTAGTAATGCCCTGTACGCTGGCGCCTAAAACCTTACGGATGCCTATTTCTTTACTGCGCTGCTCTGCTAAGAAAGCAGAGAGGGCGAATAAACCCAGGCAGGCAATAATAATAGCCAGTACGGCAAAGCTGGTAAATATTTTACCCGTACGGGTTACGTCTGCATACATATTGGCAAAGTCCTCATCCAGGAAAGTGTAACGTATGGGTTGATTGGGCGAATATTTTTTCCATAACGCAGATATATTTGCAATAGCATTTTGTACATCGCCGCCGCGAAGTTTAACCGTCATCATTGATGTGCTCAAAGCATAGTGAAGCACAACAGGGCCAATCTCACCACGCATCGACTCATAATTAAAATCTTGCATTACACCAATAACAGTAAATATGCCATTGTCGCTGATACGTGCTCCAACCGGATGTTTCAAACCAAGTTTTTGCGCCATGCTTTGATTGATGATAATGGACCTTCCGGCAGTATCATCGGCCAGCTCATAGGAGAAATTTCTTCCTTCAATTAACTTAATGCCTAATGTTTGAAGGTAAGTATCGTCTACTTGCCAAATCTGGCCCAAAACAGGAGGCTCAATTTTTTCACGCCCTTCTTTAAAAAAAGCATTTCCGTTACGCGCGGTGCCGTTTACCGGCAGGTAATCACTTATGGACACGCTTTTAACAGCAGCTATTTTATTAAGTTCTGTTTTAAAATTCCTGATGTTTTGATTACCCAGCGTATTAGTGCTTTGCAATATCATCACCTGGTCTTTGTCAAAACCGACCTTACGGTTCAGTATAAAGTGCATTTGGTTGTAGATAACAATGGTACTGATGATCAAAATGATGGAGGCCGCGAACTGAAACACGACTAGCCCATTGCGTAGTACAGGGTTTTTGCTGCCGGTACTGATAGTCCCTTTTAATACCTGCCCCGGACTGAAGCCCGATAGATAAAATGCAGGATATAAACCGGCAAGCGTACCAACAACCAACGTAGAAAGCAGGATAACCGGAACAAACCACCATTCAAACCACGGCATGGTAAGTGACTTTGCCGCGATGCTGTTGAAATAAGGCAATAACAGCCACGCTGCAATAATGCCCAGGATGAACGAGATAAAGCTGTAGATGAGCGATTCGGTAAGGAACTGAGCGATAAGGCTGCTGCGGTACGAACCTACAACTTTGCGCAGGCCCACTTCTTTAGCGCGACCAGCCGACTTGGCGGTAGAAAGATTGATAAAATTAATGCAGGCAATGATCAGGATAAATAAGGCGACAGCGCCGAAAAGCCAGACAAAACGTATATCACCGTTGGTTAGCCCATCCGAAAAATCGTATGAATACAGGTTGATATCGGGCACCGGCTGCAGGTAAACATGGAACTTCCCAGCTTCTTTTTTGGGGTCTTGCGCACCTCCCTTACGAGCTTCGGGCATCCAGTAGTTTTTTCTCAGGCCGATATTGAGTTTTTCTTCAAATGCTGCTACATTGGTGCCGGCCTTCAGTTTAATGTACTGGATATAGTTGTACCAGCGCCAGCTATTTTGCTCGCCGGCCCCAAATTCCATCCCGGAGAGGGTGATAAAAAAGTTGAACGGGTGTAAATGCGAATTTGCAGGAATATCGGCCATAACGCCACCTATTCGGTATGGATGCGACTGGTCATTGTCAATATACATTACCCGGCCAAGCGGGTTTTGGCCACGGTAATACTTGTCGGCCATAGTTTTAGAGATCACCAGGGTTTGCGGCTCTTTTAAAGCTGTAGCACCATCCCCGTACACCATTGGCAGCTTAAAAGCGCTAAAGAATGACTCATCAATGTAAATTATACCTTGCTCGTAAGTATTTTGCGACGCTTCAGCAGGGCGCAGTTCGGCGTGGCCAAGGTATGAGTTAATTAGCCTCATTCGCCCGGCAAATTGAACTTCGGGAAAGTCTTGTTGTATAGCTTTTGACATAGGTGCGGGCCAAGCCAGGCCACGGCTCATTTCGCCGTCGCCTACAACCCGGAAAATACGGTCGGCACCTGGATAAAACCGATCGAAAGTCATTTCGTTATGAATATACAAGCCAATGAGTAAACAGGCAGAGATCCCCAAGGCAAAGCCCCCGATCTTTACGGTTGCATACATTTTTTGCCTGAGCAACTGGCGGTAAGCGATTTTAAGGTAATTCCTTATCATAATATTGCGTTTTAATGTTTCAGGAGCCCAATTTGGCAGGCTTTCTGAACGCAATATTACCGGTCGTATTCGTGACAGAGGTGCCAACTTATCAATTGGCCCTCCTTTTTTCAAGTAGTTTTTGTATTCCACCGGGGTTTTGCCGGTCATCTCTTTGAAAACCCGGTTGAAAGTTCTTTTGGAATTGAATCCCGACTCGTAAGCGATACCCAATAGCGTGAGCCGGTCGTAGATCGGGTCACGCATTTTTCGAGCAACTTCACGCACACGAAATTCATTGATAAAATCGCTGAAGTTCTTTTCCAGCCCAAGGTTAATGATCCGGGATAAGTCATGCGGATGGATCATAAGTTTAACCGCCAGTGTGGCCAGCGTCAGTTCGGCATCCTCATAAAGGCAGTTTGCCGCCACCACCTCCTTAAGCCTCCGGCTTTTCTCTTTTGCATCCGATCTGTCAGTTATTGGCATTGCCAGCTGGACGCTGCTATCCGGTTTCAGCATCGCTTCCACGGCCATTCCAATCAGTACAAAGGCCAGCGTCAAATAGAAAATAGCATTAAACAGCGATAACACACATAACAAGCCGAGCAAGAGTAATGAGCGGTCCAGTGACCGGAAAGCAAAACGGGGTCTGTCCATCAGCACCGGCTGCAACCGGCGATAGAAATCCTCAATCAACCGGTGCGACAGGTACAAATAGGTCATGACCAAAACTAAAATCAGCCAGGCTGGCATCCAAAATCCAACAAGTAAGGAGCAAAAATGAAGCTTATCTTTCCAGCGGAAGCGCCGGTCCGGCCAGGTTAACTGTCGTACATAAAAATACAACAGCGGGCCCAGCGCTGGCAAGAAAAACGGTGAAAGGCCACCAGTCTTTAATACGATAACGGCTAAGGCCGAACTCAAAAACAGGTTAGCTGCTTGGCCGGGTCTTTTTGCGAATCCTAAGAGCAGCGCAAGCGTCAGCCCCGAGAACAGGGTCCCCATGGAGGCCAGGTCATACAGGCTGATATGAAAAAAATAGGGTCTCAAATACAGTTAGCAACTTCAATCATCGTTCCAAATTACACATTTAATTGATTGCTAGTAAATTATGTAAAAATTGAACTTGTTTATGTAATAAAAGCGAACAGCTCGCTGTTCGCTTTTGATTCAGTTCGAACCAGTGACCCTCTTGATTATAATCGGGATGCGCTGAATCAGCTATTTTCTTTTCATCTATAAGCCTGGTAAACTATTGCTAATCCCCAAACAGGTAACCACTTAAAGCTAACCCCCTGGCTACACTTTTAAAGTTATCGCCCGAATTTAAGTTAACGTGAGGAAATCTGTTTTTGAAAAGTTTTTGAATACTAACCACCATAGAAGTGCCGCCGGTTAAAAAAAGGCTATCGATATTTTCAGGGTTGATATTATTTTGCAGCATGAAATCATCCAGGTAGTTTGCAATCCGGTCCACATCTTTTGCGATGATCTGTTCATAGTAAGGCAAGCCGATTTTCTCCTCAATGTCGATATTCATTTTGTGATAGCTAAACGTTGCTGTATCGGCATCGGTAAGCGTAATTTTTGTTTTTTCGATGGATTGGAATACAGAATAGCCTAAATTATTTTCAATAAGCGTGATCAGATTTCTAAACTGCGGGTTATTACCTGAAAAATAATAGTAATCTTCTATATCCTTTTGAACGCGCAGGCCGTTAAAGAAATTCATTTGCTCCCATGAGCAAATATTGGCAAAGAGCGATTTTGGAACAGTTAAAACCTTCCCCGGGGTTGCCTCATACTGCGTGTTTTTGCCAAAATATGGTGTGCCCTTCTCCCACATAAAAGCGGAATCGAAGCTATCGCCGCCTATATAGATCCCGCCATTGGCCATCATGTCATTCTTACGGTCTTTACTCCCTGCTTTTTCAGGGTCAAGCACTAAATATGTAAAATCTGTGGTACCTCCGCCAAGGTCAGCCACCAATACATTTTCCTTTTTAACGAGGCTTTTTTCATAAGCGAACGCTGCTCCAATGGGCTCAAATTGAAAACGGATCTCTTCAAAGCCGGCAATTTCCGCCGCTTTATTTAACCGGGTCTGCGCCAGCGTATCTTTTTTTACATCGTCGTCATCAAAAAAAACAGGTCGGCCAATTACGGCTTTCCGGCAATCATATCCGATCAATTGATCTGCACGGTCTTTTAGCTCCTTTAAAATGATCGCTATCAAATCCGAAGCATTATACTTCTTATTATGGATCCTGGTTTCTGTAAAGCTGCTTCTTGATAATATTTGTTTAACAGACTTGATAAAGCGTCCTTTCATGTCATCGTTCAGGTAGGCTGTAATCGCCTCTTCCCCTACAACATAATTTGAGGTGCTTCCGGCATTGAACTGATGATAGAAATAAATGAGCGAAGGAATAATGATGGTACTGTGTATTTCTTTCGTTTCTTCGTCGTAAATAGCCAGTGCCGAGTTGGTTGTTCCAAAATCAATTCCGTATAAAAATTTCTTCATATTAAGGAGATAAACAGTAAAAAAGGCAACAAAAAAACCCTTAGATTATCTCTAAGAGGTTTTTGTTAAGTGGGAGTTACTGGGTTCGAACCAGTGATCCTCCCGATTATAAATCGGGATGCCCCGAACCCGTTATGAGCTTTTCTATCATTTTGCGGCTTTCCCAATTTTTAATTTGCTTTTCACGCCTTAGGGCATCGGGCTTTGTCTCATGTTCTTCAATCTATTTTATTTTCCAATCAAACACTCCACCAGTAAAGCCTGAGTGGTTAGTATTATGCTTTACCAGCCTTTTAGCCACATCTTCGCATGAGCCGACGTAATATTTATTTTTTGTTGGCGAATAGATTATGCAGGCAAAATATATGATTGCAAATCTCTCTAAATAGAAAAACCTGGTATTTCTACCAGGTTTTTGTGGGAGTTACTGGGTTCGAACCAGTGACCCTCTGCTTGTAAGGCAGATGCTCTGAACCAGCTGAGCTAAACTCCCTTTATTGTTGTGCTTCCTGTTAACTTTGAGAACCGTTGTGTTCCCTTCGTTTTGGGATTGCAAATATAGAATCTATAGACTATTCTTCAAAAAATATTTTACTTTTTTTATTAATTTGTTTTTTATACGCGGTAAGTGTATTATTAACAGCTATTTATATTATTGAATTTACCAGGTTGTTATGGCTTTGCTTAACGCTTTTGCATGTTAAATTAATAAAAACTCACAAAATTACATCGCCATATGCTCGCCCGGGCGCGGATCATCGGGCAATATCTCCATTTCGGGGAAGTCGATGTACTCAGCATACCATTGGATAGCGCTTACAACATCCAGAGCATCTTCAGCTACAATATTTATAGTTTCAAAGGCATATAGCTTACTTTCGGCGTAGGCATAAAGCTGGATTTCGTTGTTATCCGGACTAAACGACTCTTCAGTAAGGCAAAATACCCTGATCTTTAAATGGGTGTCTCTTGAATGAATAACGTCCCGGCAAGGATTATTCGGATCGGTTGCTAATAAATATATATTGTAATCCATATAAGTGTAACAACATTAATGTGTTATGGTTTCCAATTAATAAGGTAAGATTATAAGATGTTGATAAATTATAAAGTTGTTTAGAAATTTACAGGTAGCTATTTTATTGTGCAAAATTATTCCATCGGGGTGTGTAAATAATTCCTCAATTTATTTTCTCTACAGGAAAAAATAAAATTATTTATAGTCTTTTTAAGCAAATTTATTATTGGCATTGCTTTTGGGTTAAATTATAAGCCCTTCCAAAGGGTTGTTTTTCATAGGTAGATGTAGGGCCGTAAAACTGCGAGAGTTTTTCGGCCTTTTTTGTTCGGGTAGTAGCAAAAAACATAGATTAATTCACGGTTGTATTGGTTATTGCAACGCAGCCGTTTCAAATAAAGATCTCTATTTATACTGACCTCAAAGCCGGGTATCGAAAGAACCCGGTTTTTATTTTTTCAGGGCTTGCTTCCCAAACTTTATCAGGTCATCAGCTTTAATAAAACCAACTGAACCTAAAACCGGCTTACCTTTAGGGTCGAATATAATGAGCGTGGGGTAAGCTCTTAATTGCCATTGCCGGGCAAGCTCGGGGCCGCGGCCTTTTTCCATATCAATAGCCACATTTACAAAATTGCTGTTATAAAAAGCGGCTGCTTTATCATCGGTAAAAGTTTGTGCCTTAAGCATTTTACATGGCCCGCACCAGGTGGCATAAGCGTCAACAAAAATATATTTATTTTGTAATGCAGCTTGTTTCAGGGCTTCATCCCACGAGTTTTCAATGAAAACAATATGAGTGGGGTTTTTATCTGTAGTGGAACCATGATAGTATTTTACGCCGGTTAAAGCTAACCCCGCTACCAGCAAAATTTGCACTGTGTATTTGTAAAGTACTGAAGTAAAAAGATCTCTCATATTTATAATTAAGACAAAAAAATAGCACCTGTAAATTGAATTTACTAAAGGTGCTATTTTTTATTGAATATAATATTAACTATTGCTCTTTCTGCGGTTCCTTGTTAGGAGGTGGCTGTTGGCGTTGTTTAGCCTGTTGCTGCCTTTGTTGTGCTTGTTGTGCGGCACGTTGCTGGGCCTGTTGGGCAGCTTGTTGCTGGCGCTGTTGAGCCTGTTGTGCAGCCTGCTGCTGACGCTGCTGAGCTTGTTGCTGGGCCTGTTGGGCAGCCTGCTGCTGACGCTGCTGAGCTTGTTGCTGAGCCTGCTGAGCCTGCTGTGCGGCTTGTTGCTGGCGTTGCTGAGCCTGTTGTTGGGCTTGTTGTGCGGCCTGCTGTTGCTTTTGCTGAACCTGCTGTGCTGCGCGTTGCTGAGCCTGTTGTGCTGCCTGCTGCTGCTTTTGCTGAGCCTGTTGTGCGGCTTGCTGAGTGGCCTGCTGCTGCTTTTGCTGGGCTTGTTGTGCTGCTTGCTGAGTAGCCTGTTGCTGCTTTTGCTGAGCTTGTTGTGC
>NZ_FRCM01000004.1:0-422470 GCF_900142915.1 Mucilaginibacter sp. OK098 | reverse complement strand
TGCTGCTTTTGCTGAGCTTGTTGTGCTCCGCGTTGGGTAGCCTGCTGCTGACGTTGCTGAGCCTGTTGTGCTGCTTGCTGAGTAGCCTGTTGCTGTTTTTGCTGGGCCTGCTGTTCTCCGCGTTGAGTAGCCTGTTGCTGCTTTTGCTGAGCCTGTTGTGCGGCTTGTTGCTGCTTTTGCTGAGCCTGTTGCGCTCCGCGTTGGGTAGCCTGCTGTTGCGGTTGAACACCACTTGCAGGGCGTTGTCCGTTTGCCGGTTGTGTCTGGCGGTTATCCCGCTGGGCCGGGTTCGGTTTGTTTACCGGCTGCCCGGGCTTGTTGCCCTCCTGAGCCGGAGCTGGCCTGTTTGCAGCTTGTGCCGGCCTGGCATTAACCGGGTTAACACGTACAATCTTATTATCTGGCTTTGGGTTCCTTGCCACCTGTGCCAATCTGTCGGCATTAGTATGATTAAACGCAGCCGAGCCACCGGTACTTCTGCGTGCAATTGCCTGGTTAGGGTTTTGCTGCCTGTATGCATTGCCATCAACTACGCGAGAAGGGCGTGCATCCGGTGCTTTATTAACTGCCGGCCTGTAAATGTTAACCGTATTATTCTGGATCCTCACATTACTGGGGCTGTTAACGTTATTGATCTTATAGACCTGAACATTTTGATTGGTAACCCGCCTTATATCCTGCACACGCGGGCCGGCAATATAAGTTGTGTTATTATTAATATAAGTGTTATTAATAATAGTGGTGTTATGTATAATGGTAACAGCCCTTTGCTGCGGCACATAATAGTTATAAATATTTGGCCTGTTTATGTATCGCTGCGGGGCGCATACCCAGTAATTATCAGGCGCACGGTATCCACCGCCAATTGAAATGCTTATGCTTATACCTGGCATTAGAGGGGCCCATCCGTAGTAGCCACCACCGTGTCTCCAGTTAACCCATGCAGGTGCCCATTCATGGCCGGGAATCCATTCCCATCCGTAATAATCATCATAACGCCAGCGGCCATAATGGAATGTTGCCCATCCCCAGCGGTAATCTGATACCCAGGTATTGCCATAATCTGTCATAACCCAATGCCCGCGTGTAGCATAAGGCCTGAAACCTTCTTCAGCATTAGGAATCCATACATTACCATATCGCGGGTCGCTTACCCAGGTACCATCGGGTTCCAGGTCATCATAAAACTCCTGGTCTGAAATATACTCGCCTCCCTGGGCCTTGCTCTGCTTGGGGGCTGCTAATAAAAGCAGGATGGCTAATAAGCCCGCTCCCCATATTTTATTTAATATTTTCATGGTTATTAATCTTTATCAGGTACTTATAATACCTGGATTTACCTTTTTTATAGATCTATAGTTGGTATGACTGTAGATAATATAAAAGGTAAAGCCTAGCATATTGTTTTATATATAAACCTTATTTGTATATTTTTTTTACAACTATTTTTAAATTAGATAGTTTTACAGGATAATTAAACACAATAAACATGGTAAACATTCCGAGACTTGATTTGAATTTATACACGGAAGGCGATGGCGAACAACGCAAACAATTTTCGGACGATATTGGGAAAGCATTTAACGAAACAGGTTTTGTAACCATTACCAATCATGGTTTGGATAAGCAGCTGATTGATAAGTTGTATGAAGACGTTAAAGCGCTTTTTGCACTGCCTGATGCTGTTAAATTAAAATATGAAGACCCGGAGCTTGCCGGTCAGCGCGGATATACCGGGAAACAAAAGGAAACGGCCAAAGGCTTTACCGCTCCGGATTTAAAAGAGTTTTGGCAAATAGGCCAAACAGTAACTGACGATCCGCAGCTTAAGGCCGAATACCCGGACAATTTAATAGTTGATGAACTGCCAACCTTTAATGAAACCACCTTTCAGGTATATAAAAAACTGGAATGGATAGGGCAACATTTATTAAGAGCGATTGCGGTTTACCTAAACCTGCCTGAGAATTATTTTGATGATAAAGTACATAACGGAAACTCCATTCTTCGTACGCTGCATTATTTTCCTATTGCTGATCCGGATGCATTGCCTGATGATGCAGTACGGGCAGGTGCACATGAAGATATCAACCTGATCACCCTGCTAATTGGCGCCAGCGCAGATGGGCTGGAGGTGCTTACCCGCCATAATACATGGTTCCCGGTGAAGGCCCATGGCGAAGATTTGGTAGTTAACGTTGGCGATATGCTGCAACGCTTAACCAATAACGAGCTAAAATCGACCACGCACCGTGTGGTAAACCCTCCGCGCGAACTGATGGGAAACTCCCGCTATTCAGTGCCGTTCTTTCTGCATCCAAAAGCAGCTATGGACCTAACCTGCCTGCCGCAGTGTATTGACAAGGATCATCCAAAACAATACGAGGATATAACCGCAGGTGAGTACCTTGACGAAAGACTAAGAGAAATTGGGTTGAAGAAATAGGTTAAAGCTGAAAGGCTCTTTAAAAGAGGTGAAAGGATAAAGGTAAAGGGTGAAAGGTAAAAGCCTTTTACCTTTATCCTTTCGCCTTTAACCTTAAACTTCGTCATTCGATATTCAAAACCTTTTACCGTTAACCTTTCGCCTTTAACCTTAAAAACGTAAGTTTGCGCCCATGGAACAAAATTTGTTTGTTTACAACACTTTAACACGCAAAAAAGAAAAATTTGAACCGCTGAATCCACCCCATGTCGGGATGTATGTTTGCGGGCCTACGGTTTATAGCGATGTACACCTGGGCAATTGCCGTACCTATATTTCTTTCGACCTGATATTTCGTTACCTTACTCACCTGGGATATAAAGTACGTTATGTGCGCAATGTTACCGATGCCGGGCACCTTGAAGGCGATGCCGGGGATGAAGGAGAAGATAAGATCTCAAAAAAAGCTAAAATAGCCCAGCTTGAACCTATGGAAATTGTACAGAAGTACACCGTAGGCTTTCATGATGTAATGCAGATCTTTAATATCCTGCCGCCAAGTATTGAGCCTACCGCAACCGGACATATTATTGAGCAAATTGAAATGGTAAAAACCATTATTGATAAAGGTTATGCTTATGAGGTAGACGGTTCTGTTTACTTTGATGTTGAAAAATATAACAAAACGCAGGACTATGGTATTTTGAATGGCAGAAACCTTGAAGATCTGCTAAACAATACCCGTACACTTGGCGGTCAGGATGACAAACGCGGTAAACTTGATTTTGCCCTGTGGATAAAAGCCAAACCTGAGCATTTGATGAAATGGCCGTCGCCATGGGGCGTTGGTTTCCCTGGCTGGCACCTGGAATGCTCGGCAATGAGCAATAAATACCTGGGCGAGCAATTTGATATCCATGGTGGCGGGATTGACCTGGCGCCAACCCACCATACCAATGAAATTGCCCAAAATGTAGCAGCCTGCGGTAAAAACCCTGCAAATTATTGGCTGCACACCAATATGCTTACGGTAAATGGCCAAAAAATGTCAAAATCATTAGGTAATAGCTTTTTACCGCATGAGCTTTTTTCGGGCGAAAATTCTATCCTGAAAAAAGGGTATAGTCCAATGACGGTTCGCTTCTTTATGCTGCAGGCCAATTATCGCAGCACACTTGATTTTGGTAACGATGCTATGGAAGCATCCGAAAAAGGTTTTAAGCGATTAATGAATGCATTTGGTTTGCTTGATGGTTTAAAGGCATCGTCAACTACTGATGTTGAAATACAACCATTGTTTGATCGTTGCTACGCAGCTATGAACGATGATTTTAACAGCCCTGTATTAATTGCCGAGCTATTTGAAGCATCACGCATTATTAATTCTGTTCATGATGGTAAAATGAAAATTGATGAGTCAAATCTGCAGATCCTGAAAAAACTGATGAACATATTTGTACTTGATGTGTTAGGTTTAAAAAATGAACAGGCTGCAAATGATGATCTGCCCAAAATATTAAACCTTGTTGTTACGTTAAGGAACGAAGCTAAGGCTAACCATGATTATGCCACATCAGATAAAATAAGGAATGGCCTGCAGCAAATAGGCTTTCAGTTAAATGATAGCAAAGAAGGTACAAACTGGAGTAAAATTTAATTGTTTATATTGCGTTACATGTTCATCATGCCATCGTAAATTAAGTTATTTCATTTTGTTAGATTTGATTTTATAAACTGCCGCCTGATAAATTATTATAAATTTGCCCACATATCTATAAAAAAGAATGAAAAAAATACTATTAGCCGTAATTATATTGATCGGCTTAAATAAAGTGTCAATTGCACAAACTACAGAACCTGTTGATGTAAATAAGGTTATAGATGCCGAGAAAAATTTTAATAAGCTGGTTGAGCGAAAAGGTATAAAAAACGCATTTTTAACTGTTGCTGACCCTGAAGGTATTGTTTTTAAGCCTGACGCTGTTAATATTACAGAGTTTTATAACAATATTGACAGGCAGGCCGGTTCATTAAGCTGGAAGCCTGATTTTGCCCGTATCTCTGGCAATGGCGATCTTGCATTTACTGCCGGCCCATACATTTATCAAAACGGTAAAACTGATGATGATAAAGTATTTGGCGATTATGTTTCCATATGGCGTAATGATAGCGAAGGTAAATTAAAGTTATTGATTGACCTTGGTATACAGCATCCCGAGCCTGAAAAACAAACCTTAACTGATTTTAGAAGCCCCGAGCCGGATAAGAGAGTTGCTCCAAGCAAAGATCCGTTTAATGGTAAAAAAATAATCCTGGCTACTGACGAGTTGTTTAATCATTCATTAACAATTTCGGCAATGGCAACCTATAAAGAGTTTTTAAGCCTTGAAGGGCATTACTACTTTCCGGGCTTTGAGCCATTAACCGGGCAAGACCAGGTAATGAAATTTATTGATAATGAAGGGATCTCCATCAGCGCACAAACAGTTAACGGCGGCCGTTCAACCAGTAATGACCTGGCTTATACCTATGGAAAAGCCCGCATTCAAAAAGGGAACATAGTTAGCAACTTTAACTACGTTCGCATTTGGGAACTTGGTAAAAACCACAAATGGAATGTTTTATTAGAAGCATTTTCAGCAATTGAAAACGAATAATTTAAACTTTTTAAATATTTGCACATAATAATAAAAGCCGGTGTTGTAATGCCGGCTTTTATTATTATGTAGATATTGTTGATGATCTGCTCGTTATGTAGCATTTGTGTTACAATGTTAATAAAATCACTATTGTTGATAAGCTTTTGGAACTGTTATGTAACCTAAGCCGTAAAAGGGCTGGTTAAATAATTTGGTTATGGCCGATTTAAATAAATTTCAGCGATCAAAAGAAAGAATTACCGAAATTCTTAATTATTTAATGATGAACGGAAACAACGATCATCAAACAAATCCCTATGTAAATACGCTTCAGCAATCTATTCAAATTATTGATAACAAAATAGAAGAGCTTAAAAAGAAACAGGTAGCTTAATTGATTGATTCAAGTATCATACTGCCGGCAAGCTTATCCTTTCTATAAGTTTCTGATTTTACGAAGCGTCCCAGCTTTGGCGAAAACCACTCCGTTACTTTCATATTAAGAGGTATGCCAATCCCCATAACTTTAACCTTGAAGTACGAATCATAAGTTATTTTAAAACAATCAAATGTACCGGCGTTAGTTTGTACAGACTCACTTCCTTCAACCGTCCTGTTGGTTAAATTAATTTGCATTTCTGAAAATTTACTGCCATTATTATTTACGGTAATTGTTGCCGAACCATCTTCAAGCTTGTCGCCTGTTTTAAGATTAAGCGGATAAGTAAGGTATTTTCCATCGCCTTCCATCTGCATATTGCTGAACTGCTTTGTTGAAGCAGCCGGTACAAATGATTTCATATCCATTTTAATTGCCGTGCCGTTACAGCTTATATCAAAATCGCCGCCACCTACTGCTTTACCATTCTTATCTGTCACCTCACTGTGATAGGTTAAGGTTGATGCATCTTTTTTTACAGAGGAGTAGCTTAATGTGCCCTGTTTATTGCCTTTCGTATCTAAATTACTGTAAACGAATTTTTTACCGTTGCCGGCGCTAATAAATTGATCGCATGTTTGTGCTGTGCCTATTGCTACAAAAGTAACCAGGCATAAAAAGGTGGTGATAATTTTTTTCATGATATGATGGTTAAAGTTTATAAAAATATAATACAACAAATTTAGGCAATTGTTTACTGAATTTAAAGTTAACTATTTGTATGTCAGTGTTTACATTCCAAAAAATGACTGACGGTTTCTCAAATGTTAAATCAACCCGGTTTTTTGTTAAAGTATGTTAAGGGGTGTTAAATTTTAATGAGGATTGAAAAATTAGGCTGAAATTGCTTTCAACAAGTCCTCCCTACCGGGGAGGATTTAGGTGGGGCTCCAATCAACTAAAAATTTGAACAAACTTTACACATCATCTCCATGCATTACAAAAAGATCAATAACCTTTTAGGCTGGCTTTGCTTTACAATAGCATCAACAACCTACATCCTTACTTTAGAGCCATCTGTAAGCTTTTGGGATTGCGGCGAATTTATCTCCTGTGCTTACCGTTTGCAGGTTTCGCACCAGCCCGGTTATCCATTATTTGCCATGTTGGGCAAAGCTTTTTCGCTTTTATCATTTGGCAACAATGCTAAGGTGCCATACTTTACCAATTTAATGTCGGCATTGGCCAGCGGGGCAACCATTATGTTTTTATTTTGGACGATAACAGCATTGGCCAAAAAAATGCTGAACGGCAGGGGAGAAGAAACCGGTAATTCACACCTTTATTTAGTTATGGGTGCAGGGTTAGTAGGCGCATTGGCGTTTACTTATACCGATACCTTTTGGTTCTCGGCTGTTGAAACCATTGTATTTGCACTTTCATCCTTATGTACGGCAATTGTTTTTTGGGCGATATTAAAATGGGAAGCCCATGCAGACGAAGCCGGCGCCGATAAATGGATAGTACTTATTGCTTACATAGTTGGCCTTTCAATAGGCATCCACCTGCTTAACCTGTTAACCATCCCGGCAATTGCCATGGTTTACTATTTTCGCAGGTATAATAACATTACGGTTAAACGCGGGATCATTGCGTTTTTAATCAGTATTGTTATCCTTGGGCTGGTTCAGTTTGGTATCCGCGGATACACCATATATTTTGCCGCCTGGGCCGATTTGTTTTTTGTAAACACGTTAGGAATGGGCTTTGGCAGCGGTGCTGCATTCTTCTTTTTATTGTTAATGGGAGTAATTGCGGCGGGTATCTGGTACAGTATCCACCGTAAAAAACCAATGTTAAACCTGGCGCTTTTGTGTGTTGCCTTTATCTATTTCGGCTATAGCTCGTTTGTCTATATCCCCATAAGGGCCACGGCCAATACTGATCTGAATAATTCACACCCTGATAATGCTTTTACGTTATACAGCTACCTTAACAGAATTCAATACGGCGAAACCCCATTGTTATCAGGGCCATATTTTGATGCCAAAATTATTGATCAAAAAGACGGAAATACCATTTATCAAAGAGGGAAAACAAAATATGAAAGCGCCGGTAAAAAGTCTGATTACGTATATGACCATACCACCTTTTTGCCACGTATGTGGAGCACAGAATCAGACCCGTATTATGCGCAGAACGCACAATTTTATAAACAATGGCTGCAACTGGCCGACGGACAGGCACCTACCTTTGCCGACAACCTGAAATGGATGTTCAGCTGGCAGATGTACCAGATGTATGCCCGCTACTTTTTGTGGAACTTTGTTGGCCGTTATAATCAAATGAACGGGCAGTTTAGCTCGGAAGATGTTAACGGCAACTGGACAAGCGGCATTTTTGACGACTCCAAACATCTGCCAAAATCAATAACACAGGGACCCAATTATGCGCCTTTATATGCCTTGCCATTTATATTGGGTTTATTGGGTGCGGTCTATCATTTTAAACGCAAAAAACGTGATGCGCTGGTAATTGGTTTGCTTTTCTTTTTCACCGGAATAGCTATTGTGCTATATGTGAACCAAAATTCCATCCAGCCCCGGGAACGCGATTACTCTTACGTTGGTTCATTTTACGCATTTGCTATATGGATAGGCCTGGGTGTAATTGCCCTTGCCGAAATTGCCCGTATAAAGCTGAATGCAAGGGTTGCCGCAATAGGCTCATTCGCTATTTGTATGCTTGCAGTACCGGTGCTGCTGGCGTTTAAAGAGTGGAAGGGGCATGACCGGTCAACCAAAACTATCCCGCATGATATGGCTTACAATTATTTAATATCGTGCCCTAAAAATGCAATCCTGTTTACGAATGGCGATAATGACACTTACTCTTTATGGTACGACCAGGAGGTTGAAGGCATAAGGCCCGATGTACGCATTGTTTGTATGAGCCTGTTTAGCGGCGATTGGTATATTCATCAAATGCAGAAGAAAATGAATCAATCGGCTCCTTTGCCGGTTACGCTTCCTTTTGATAAGTATAAGGCCGGCACAAGGGATGTGATCTATTTTAATGATGCCAAGATCCCCGGATCAGTTGAGGTGAAGGATGTTTTTGATTTTATAACATCAGATGATAGCCGCACCAAAGTAACTTATCAAAGCGGTGATGTACTGAATTATCTGCCAACCAAAAACTTTAAGCTGACCATTAACCCTGACGAAGTGGTTAAAAATGGCGTAGTTACTCCCGAACAAAAGGATCAGCTGGCTAATGTTATGGAATGGAAATATAACTCAAATTATGTAACCAAAGATAACCTGGCCATGATTGATATACTAGCCCATAACAAATGGGAACGGCCTGTTTGCTTTACCACAACCATGGGCCCCGAAAGTATGTTTGGGCTGCAACCTTACCTGTACAAGGAAGGATTTGTTTATCATTTGATCCCGTTTAAACAAGAAACCGATAAATCAGCCGGGCAAGGCACAAAAACCAATAGCCTGGTGATGTATAATAATGTGGTGAATAAATTCAAATTCGGGAACTATAAAAAAGCAAAATACCTGGATGATGTAGCATTAACCCAGTTTTATCTTACAATGGAAGTCACCTTTAATGACCTTGCGCAAGGTCTTATAAAGGATGGGCGCCGCGACCTTGCATTAAAAGCCGTTCATAAATTTGATGAGAAAATGCCGGATATTAACCCGGACATTGATACCGCCGCACAAAAGTTTTTCCTGGCAGAGAATGCGTATAACCTTGGTGATAAGGCTTTGGGTACCAAATATATAAAAGGTGTTGCCAATTTTATTGCTGATCAGCTTGACTATAACTACAGCCTGCTGAAAGATAACAAGCCAAATATCGATTTGCATACCGTTCAGCTTGGCGTACAGTTGTTAAACGGAATGGCCGATACTACACGGAACAATAATGAAATGGAACTCAATAAACAATTGCAGGCCCAGCTAAAAGATTATAGTAATAAGTTTGCTGTTTTGATGCGATAAAAAAATATATCTGATTTCAGAATTAAAAAAGTCCCTGTAGTGATACAAGGACTTTTTTAGTTATTGGTTTAACTTCATTATATGTTTTACTATAACTTCTCAATCTTTTTGATTGAAAGCCCGGTAATATTGGAGATAAGACTGAGATCCAGACCACTTTCTTTCATTTTTAACGCAGTGTCTATTGTGTTTTTTTCAATGCCCTTTTCAATGCCCTTCTCGAGGCCTTCTTTTTTTGCTTGATCTAATAAAAACTCTTCTATCCCCATTGTGGTACTCCCTTCCGTTAAGATACTAATCTCTTTTTCAAATTTAGAAAACATTTCCGGGTTTTCAAAACGCGGATAATGACGCAGAAAGTTCATCACTTTGCGTATTTTGTCTTTTGGCATCTTTTTGTTTAATAGGCGTTTAGCTAAATCATAAGCCAGATCAAACAAACGCTGATCATCCAACGATTGACGGGAAATGGCTAGTTTGGCTGAAAGTATGGCCATTGCAAAAGGATTATTACTAGCTTCAAGTTCAACGTCATTCTGCTCAGTAATTTTGTAAGTATTGTAGCTATAATATACACGCGTTCCTAAAAAATCTCTTTCATAATATTTAGGATGAAAGTTTTTGCTGGTATCAGCAAAGATGGCAAAAGCTGTAATAGGCTTGTTGTACTGATCAAGGATACGGTAATAATATTGAAACATTCGTTTAGCAAAATTCTTGTCACTATTGCTCTGGACTTCTATGTGAATCAGAATCCATTCTTCTTCTCCTTTGTTTGTAAATACTTTTACCAGCTTATCTACATATCGTGGCGCATAAATATCTGCATCAGGAGGAAAAAGCTGATCCAATTCTTTATCCAAATATTCAAAGCCCTTGTCGAGATTAAACAACTCATCAGCATTAGGGTAAAAGAAACGTAGAAAATCATCAAACAGATCTTCTAAAGCAGCCTTCCAAAGTAAGTCATTACGTTTCATTCTATAAGATTAATCCAAATGTAGCAAAAGGCAAATAGTTCAAGGTGTAGATCAATGAAATAAGATTTTTTTAGACTATTCGGTTTAAAAGAACATACAATGTTATTAATGTTAATTTTATCTGCTTCGTGTTATATATGTAAACTCTTCCTATTTATTTTCCCACTATGAAGCAACTGGCATGTTAATGGCTACGTACATATAAATAAACATATATGCCCTTTATAGCAGCAACAGCAAAAATAGATCTGCCTTATAAAACAGAACAGACAGAAGCCAGAAAGCAGGCGTTGGAGCTATTTTCGAAGAACTTCCCTGAAGCAAAGCGCCTGATCTTTGCGTTTGATAATACAGAGATCAAATACCGTAACTTTTGTAAACCACTCAGTTATTACGAAAAACCGAACACTTTTGAGGAGCGGAATAACGAGTACATAAAAACAGCCCTGGATTATTCAGTACAGGCCACAGAAGATTGTATTGCCAAAGCAGGTATAACTAAAGAAGATATTACCGACATTCTTTTTGTTTCAACAACCGGCCTTGCTACGCCAAGCCTGGATGGTATGATCATTAATAAAATGAGGCTCAATCCGCATGTTAACCGTTCGCCTTTGTGGGGACTTGGCTGCGGTGGGGGAGTATCCGGCATGGCAAAGGCAAATACAGTAGCGAAGGCTAATCCGGATGCTGTGGTGTTGCTTATAGCAGTTGAACTTTGTTCATTAACCTTAATAAAAAGCGATTACAGTAAAAGTAATTTTATCGGGTCCAGTCTGTTTTCCGATGGGATAGCAGCCTGTATTATAAAGGGAGATAATCATAAGCATAATAATGAGGTTACCTACGTTGGGTCATCAAGTAAATTGTATTATAATTCACTGGAAGTAATGGGCTGGGATTTCCAGGATACTGGTTTTAAAGTGTTGTTTTCAAAAGATATTCCCACATTTATCAAAGAACATATTAAAGAAGATATCGACGAGTTTTTATCAAAACACCAGCTAAAAATGAGCGATATAAAGAATTTTATTTTTCATCCCGGCGGTAAGAAAGTACTTGATGCTTACCAGGATACCTTGGGCGTTGAAGGCGACTTCCTGAAAACAACCCGTGAGGTAATGAATAACTACGGCAATATGTCCAGCGCAACTGTATTATACGTACTCGAAAAATTTATGCGCGAAGGTTTTGAAAAAGGCTATGGTCTGATGCTTTCCATGGGCCCCGGCTTTTCGAGCGAAATGGTGCTGTTGAAGGTTAGTTGAGTAAGTTAGATTGGGTTGATTAAGTTTGCAACTCAATATTAAGGCCCGGCCAAAACAACTTAATCAACCACTCACTCACTCAACATAATCAACTAAAACATGTACTTCACCATCTTCATATCATTACTGATAATCCAACGGCTTTCGGAATTGCTTATAGCACGTCGGAATGAGAAATGGTTATTAAGCCAGGGGGCAGTTCAGTACGGGCAAAGCCATTACCCGTTCATGATTGCTATGCATACGCTGTTCATCGTCTCAATTATAGCAGAGTATAATTTAAGGGGCAGAACAGAGATCAGCTGGATTTTCCTGGGCATATTTTTAGCAGTTTTATTGTTTAAGTTTTGGGCGCTATCATCATTGGGAAAATACTGGAACACTAAGATTTACCGGATCCCGGGTGTTTACCCTGTAAAACGCGGTCCCTATAAATTTTTAAAACATCCTAACTATATGGAGGTGGTTTGCGAGATAGCATTCATCCCGCTGGTATTTCATCTGTATTATACCGCAGTAATTTTTACGGTGTTGAATGCGGCCATGTTAAGTGTAAGGATAACAGTAGAAAACAAGGTTTGGGCGGATGTTAGGGATTAGAGATTATGAGTGTTCGAAAGATTTGTTGTCCCCTACAGTAAGAGCCTTCGGCTCGATACATTTTGTAACAACGGGTTTCAACCCGTTGAGAACTATCATACCACACGTCCGCAGTGCCGTCGGCACGATGTATATTGATCTCCGGAAGCATTTACCATTTTGCACGCAGTTATACGGACCGAACCTATGGTTCTTTTTTATCTGCTTTTTATAGCCAACGGATTAAAATCCGTTGTTACAATATAGGTCGAGGCTACGCCTCTGGTAATTTTTTTAACGTTGTGGCAATGAAAATGAAGGATTATAAATCTTTCGAACACTCTTAATTAGAAATTAGAGACCAGTTTTACCGGCATTTAAAAAAATCCAACTGATCTCTAACCTCTAATCACTAACGCGCCTCATCATAAACTCCAAACTCAGCAATTGATGCCTGGCGATCTGATTTATCTATCCACATCCTTACTTTGCTGCCCCAAACCCTGTCAAAACGGTTAACTTTTACGCGTTTGCTGTTTTCGCCATTAAATAAGGGTTTCCATTGGCCATTTGAAAAATATTCCAGGCGATAATTACTGATATTGGCCTTCTCTTCAGCAATGCTGATGGCGTTAAAAGCTTTGTCTCGGTCAAAATCTATTTCATACCAGGGTTTCTCAACAGTAGGGTTTGAGATCCATGAAGTTGTGAAGTCATCATCATTAGCCTGGTCCATTATGTTGCTGTCATCGGCCCAGCTTGAGCTTGACGGCTGTTTTTTGGCAATGTTTGTTGAAATGATAGGGGCATCCAGTTCGGGCAGCTTTTTAACCGGACCTTCATTATGCCACAATTTACCGATCTCTTTTAATGCTGCCAGTGCGTTATCATCAAATAAGCCGTCGCGGTTTGGCGCTACATTCAATATAAAATTACAATCAACATTGTTTAAAGGGATAATGGTTTCGTTAACCAGTTTCGCCGCATCCTTAACCGGTTCGGTAGGGAAGGTTGTTTTCCAGAACCATGCTTTTTGAATAGGCAAGCAAGCCAAAGCAGGCATGCGGTTGCTTTCTTTTGATACACGCTGACCTGCACCCATTTCGTAAGTTTTTATATCACTGTAATATAAGCCTTCAGCCGGGTATTTGGCGCCGTTCAGATCCATCAACACGCAGTTTGGCTGTAATGATTTTATCAGCTTATAAATATCTTCAAACGGGATATCATCATAGCTGATGCGCGACCATGGCGCATCCCATCCATCAATTATCAGGGCAGAAATTTCACCGTAATTGCTCAATAGCTCGGTTATCTGGGCTTTCACCATATCAATATGCTTGCGGTTTATCATATTGGGGCGCAGGCGGTGGTGTGTATCCAGTATGGAATAATATAACATCACTTTTAAGCCGTTTTTTCTAAAAGCATCTGTAAACTCCCGTACCACATCCTTTTTTAAGGGGCTGTTCATTACATTATAGTCGGTTGTTTTGGTATCCCAAATGCAGAAACCGCTATGGTGCTTGGTTGTTAAACAGCCATAGCTCATATTGGCAGATTTAGCCGCTTTGGCCCACTGATCGCAGTTTAATTTTGTGGGATTAAATATAGATGGTGATGCATCCGGATCGGGCCAATCCTGGTTCATATAGGTTGGAATGTTAAAATGGATAAACATTCCAAAACGAAGGTCAACAAATTGCTGCTGAAGCTGTGCAAGCGGAAGTCCGGTTTTTGATGAAGCAGCAGGTTGGGCATTAGCAGTATATAAATACCCAAAAGAAAAAATAAGTATAAAAATTACCAGTTTTTTATTCATGTTTCAAATCTATAAAAATTCAGAAAAGGTGGAGCACACTCGAAAAAGTATTTCTTTTATCTCGCCGGATCTTTAGGCTAACCAACCGTGCATTTTATATAACCAATGGTCTTATACAGCTTTCCATAAGATGCTATTTACTTTTTTCGGAAAGGGTGCAGAAGCTTAATGATTGAACGGGTAGTGCTGTTAAGACGCCAGCTCCGGTTAGCAGTGTAAAAGCAAAAGTTAGGTAAATTATATTAAGATAGATTTTGAAGAAGACTTACTCAGATATGTATCTTAAAAGCTCAGCGAGTTCTTTTGCGGGTATATTTTCCTGATCGCTTTTGTCATAAATTGTTAAGAGGTAAACCACTGTATCTAAAATTTGTAAGCAGGCAATGACTCTGGCTCCACCCGATTTCCCTTTTCCTTTTGAAGTAATTGATAACCTTATTTTATAACAATTATTGCCAATTGATACCCCTTGAGTTGGGTTTTCTTTAAGGCTGTTGACTAGTTCAGGGTACTCAATTCTAATCGAAGGGTATTTTTTAGCCAAACGTTTTAACTCTTTCTCAAACTTGGGCGTGATTTTTACCTTATAGCTCATTAAATAAGTCTTCTGCGTTTCTCGCTTTTAGCTTACCCGCTTTAATTAATTTCATTTCCTCCACAGCTTCTTTAACGTCTTCCAGTACTTTGGCTTTATATGGAGTAAGTGTTTGCGTTTTTACATACGATAAACCTTTCAGTACCTCCATTAGGTGATGCGCCTTGTTATCCTGTATGTCCAGTAATACTTTCATATTCAAAGTTAAGTAAAAATGAATGATTTATATTTGATAAAACAAATTGTACTATTTACTAATGCCATTTATATTTATTGCAATATATTCTTTGGCGTTAAGAGCTTTCAATGTACAGGTTCCAAACTTTATTTCGCTTACCTATAGCTATAAACGGTTTAAAATCTTATTTTTAGCGCCTCAAAATTGATAGAATAATAGCAGTCAATTTGTGGTTAAGAGGAATAAAAATGAAGGTTTTAAAATTTGGCGGAACATCTGTAGGGAGTCCTGAAAGGATGAAAAAACTGCTGGATATTATTGATCCGGCCCAAAGGCAGATCGTGGTATTATCAGCCGTATCCGGTACAACAAACAGTTTGGTTGAAATAGGAAATGCTTACCTGGAAGGAAATAAAAGTAAAGCATCAACCCTTATAGCGGCCCTAAAGGATAAATACGAAAGTTTTATAAGGAAATTATTTGCTAATCCTGAATACTTAGAACAGGGTAAAGAAGTTATTGATTACCACTTTGCATTACTTAGCAACCTGGCCAACGACCTGTTTACATCAATTGAACAAAAGGTGATACTGGCACAGGGCGAACTGCTTTCAACAACCTTATACCATGTTTATCTGAAAGAGATCGGTGTGCAGTCGGTATTGCTGCCTGCACTTGATTTTATGAAGACAGACGAGGATAGCGAGCCGATTGTTGATTACATAACCACTCACTTAACGCCTTTGCTGGATAAATACCCTGACAATAATTTATTTATTACACAAGGCTATATCTGCCGCAACAGCTTTGGCGAGATTGATAACCTGCGCCGTGGCGGCAGCGATTACACTGCATCATTAATAGGGGCGGGCATCCGCAGTGAAGAGGTGCAGATCTGGACGGATATTGACGGGATGCACAATAACGATCCGCGGATTGTTAAAGGCACAAAGCCCATAGCGCAGCTTTCGTTTGATGAAGCGGCAGAGCTTGCTTATTTCGGTGCGAAGATCCTTCATCCGCAAAGCGTATTCCCTGCTCAAAAATATAAGATCCCGGTTAGGCTTCTGAATACGATGGAGCCTGATGCCCAGGGAACTTTGATATCAGATGCCAGCCAGAAAGACGGGATCAAGTCAATAGCTGCCAAAGATGATATTACAGCTATCAAGATCCAGTCGAGCCGGATGCTTTTAGCCCATGGCTTTTTACGCCGCATTTTTGAGGTTTTTGAGCGCTATAAAACATCAATTGATATGATCACCACTTCGGAGGTTGCCGTATCATTAACAATTGATGATACAACTTACCTGGAAGATATAAAAAATGAGCTTTTAGCTTTCGGTACAGTTGACATTGATACAGATCAAACCATTATTTGCGTAGTAGGCGATTTTGGGGCCGAAAAACATGGCTATGCCGCCCGTGTGCTGGAAGCCGTAAAACACATCCCTATCCGGATGATCTCATATGGTGGCAGCGATCACAACATGTCGTTACTGATCAGCACCGGTGATAAGGTGGAAATACTAAGAAGTTTACATAACAGGCTGTTTTAATTTCGGAAGTCGGAATTTCGATTTCGGATTTTTTTAATTTATAATTTACCATGCGTCATTGCGGGGTACGAAGCAAACTTTGAGCTACACAGATCAGCTTGCAATTCAATATCCTCCCAATAAATAAGATAAAAGATGTTCAATACAAATACCATAACTCGTTTTCAGCAATTAGAAACACCCTTCTATTACTATCACCTTGATGTTTTGCGCCAAACATTAGAGGCTTGCCGTACTGCATCATCAAAATATGGGTTTCATGTGCATTACGCTATGAAGGCCAATTTTAATCCAAAGGTTCTGGATATTATCAGGGAGTATGGTTTTGGGGCCGATTGTGTTAGCGGTAATGAAGTGAAGGCTGCTATTGCACATAACTTTGGTAAAGAAAATGTGGTTTTTGCAGGTGTGGGTAAATCAGACAAAGAAATAAACCTTGCCCTTGACGAGGATATCTTTTGCTTTAACGCCGAATCGGTTCAGGAACTGATCGTTATAAACGACCTGGCTAAAGCCAAAAACAAGATTGCCAAAATTGCTATCCGCATCAACCCGAATGTTGACGCTCATACACATCATTTTATAACTACCGGGCTTGATGAAAATAAATTCGGCATTAACACCTGGCAACTTCCTGAAGTGGCTGAGGCGCTGCGTAACTGCCCTAACCTGCAATTTTTAGGCATCCATTTTCATATTGGCTCACAAATTACGGATATGGAGGTTTACAAAAATCTTTGTACCCGTATTAACGAGATCCAGGATTGGTTTGAAGACCGCGGCTTTACCATAAAGGTGCTGAATACCGGCGGTGGACTCGGTATTGATTACCAAAACCCCGATACCAACAGCATCAGTGATTTTGAAAGCTACTTTAAAGTTTTTAAACAGTTTTTGAATGTGAAACCAGGCCAGGAAGTTCATTTTGAATTAGGCAGGGCATTGGTTGGCCAAAGTGCATCATTGATTTCAAGAGTACTTTATGTTAAAAATGGTCAAAAGAAAAACTTTCTTGTTTTAGATGCCGGGATGACTGAACTGATCCGCCCGATGCTTTACCAGGCTTATCATTTGATAGAGAATTTGAGTAGGAAGTCCGAAAGTCCGGAAGTCGGAAAGTCCGAAAGTGAAGAATCTCAAATCTCAAATCTCGTGTCTCAAATCTATAAATACGATGTAGTTGGCCCGATTTGTGAAAGCACTGATTGTTTTCAGAAGGATGTGGATCTGCCGGAATCATTTAGGGGTGATCTGATAGCTGTTCGTACTGCGGGCGCTTACGGAGAAGTAATGGCCTCGGGATATAACTTAAGAGACAGGGTAGGAAGTGTTTACTCGGAAGAGTAATAAATTAACAACTTAACAGTTTATTGAGCATGAAAAAAGCAATAGTTGTAGGCGCTTCATCCGGTATTGGCCATCAGCTTGCTGTTCTGCTGGCTGCCAATGGTTACAAAGTTGGCATAACCGGCAGGAGGGATCAGCTGTTGCTGAATCTGCAGGCCTCCAACCCCGAACAATTTATTGTGTCTGTTTTTGATGTGACTGATATTGCCGCAGTACCGCTAAAATTAAAGCAACTAACTGATGAGCTTGGAGGATTGGACCTGCTGGTTTTAAGCTCCGGAACAGGGAAAATTAACCCTGCGCTTGATACTACAATTGAGCAGGAAATAAATACCTTAAATGTTGCAGGTTTTACAGCGATTGCAAACTGGGCCTTTAATTTTTTCCAAAAGCAAAGCTTCGGCCATTTTGTAGCTATTACTTCTATTGCCGGTATCAGGGGAAGCAGGCAGGCTCCGGCCTATTTTGCATCAAAAGCTTATCAAATAAATTACCTGGAAGGTTTAAGGCAAAAAGCAAAAAGCACAAAGCTGCCAATTTATATTACCGATCTCCGTCCGGGCTTTGTTGATACGGCTATGGCTGCAGGCGAGAATCTGTTTTGGGTAGCCTCCGTTGAAAAGGCTGCGCTCCAAATTTATAAAGCCATTAAAAATAAAAGGGATGTAGTTTACATCACCAAACGTTGGCGGATCATTGCGTTTTTGTTTTGGATCTTACCTAAAGCTATTCACAAAAATCTTTAATAAAAAGCAGGAATCAGATATAGGAGACATTTCGCCTTTGTTGGTGTTGTCACCAACAAAACATGATGCTTATGGTGTGTATCCAAATGCATAACTCATTCAAAGGCTTCATCCTACTTGTTGGTGACAACACCAACAAGGGCATCTAACCTCCAGTCTCTAATCACTAACCTAAAACTTATACCCAAATCTTACAAAAACATTGCTCCCAACCTCAAAAGTTCCGAAGTAGTTTTTAAAAGTTATAAAGTAGCTGGCTTTCGGGAAAATCTTGCGGAACATCCTCGTAGTTGCATCCTGGTTGCTATAATAGGTATCATCCAAATTGTTGTGGCCAACCGTTGTGCCTAAAAAGCCACGGATGCCATGCTGAAAAGTATTGTCATCGCGGTTATGGAAGATCACTTCCGTTGTTAAGCCAATAGAAAACAAATCAGTCCGGGGATCAACATAATAGCCTCCCTGTGCGTTTATTGATTTCCTGAAATCGGCATACGCTCCAAACTCATGACTGTAAGCAGCTTCCACACCAATAAACCTAAAATCTGTTCTGCCTGTTGTTACAAAAGCATTGGCTGAAAACCTGCCACCTACTGCTCCAAAAAATTTATCGCTAAAGTAATTTGGCTTGGTTTTATCATTTGAGCCATTCTGATAATCGCCAAAAACAGCAAAACCGCCATAGGCAACGTTGAAATTATCAAAAACATGGCCGCGGCTTACATTTAATTGCCCGCTTACCAAAAAATCATTATAATTTGTATTGTTATATGCGCCTAACCCTGCGGAAACATAGGTTAAAGATTTGGCCGTATCAAACGAGGTTGGTTTTGGCTGATAAGCTATATCCTGGTGATAAAGCGCAGGTGTATAAACATGCGAGCATGAAGCAAATAATACACCAATACCGAATAACGTTAGTAGATTTTTAATGTTCATATTATAGGCTAAAACGCACTAATATACAATATATTTGGTCGCTTGATAATTATTTGGCTTGCTAAAGAACAATTAGGCTCTTCACAACTTCATCCTCAAAATCCTTTGCAAAGCATAATGCATTTTGCAGGTAATCAAATTCTTCCGGTTGATGGGTTGTTGTGATAACCACAGCTTTCATACCCGCATTTTCCGCTGATTCAGCACCCTTGGGTACATCTTCAAATACTATACAATCGGTTGGTGTTGTGTTTAATAAGGCTGCCGCTTTTAAATAAGTTTCGGGGTGAGGCTTGCTTAAAAATACGTCGTCCGCACTCACAATAGCTTTAAAATAATGCCTGATGTTAAGGTTATCCAACACGAAATCGATATTAAAAGGAATAGCGGCCGAACCTATTGCCATAGGGATCCCCCGCTGATAAGCGTTTTCTAAAAATTCATTCAAGCCGGGTAAAAGCTTTAGATGCGGTAAAAATTCAACCTGGTATTTTTTTTCTTTTTCTAACG
This sequence comes from Mucilaginibacter sp. OK098, assembly GCF_900142915.1. Taxonomy (GTDB): domain Bacteria; phylum Bacteroidota; class Bacteroidia; order Sphingobacteriales; family Sphingobacteriaceae; genus Mucilaginibacter. The sequence continues at coordinate 402,482 of NZ_FRCM01000004.1, read as the reverse complement.
ATAGGTGATTCATCTCATCCAAAGTAAAACGGTCGGGACCAAACATCCTTACCAGCACTTCGGGGTTTTTTCCATACATCTGCGGTTTTACTTCATCCCAGGTAAAATTACCACCCAGTTCATCATTTAAAAGAGTTTGCCATGCTTTGGTGTGATAGGTCATATCATCAATCATGGTGCCGTTAAGGTCGAAAATAAAGGCCTTCATTTATACAAATTAGCTGACCCTGTTTATATAACAGGCATCGTTTTCGGGCAAAAATAGTATTTAATAATTAGAGATTAGAGGCTGGAGACCAGAGATTAGTTGGGAAAAGTCTGAAAGTCGATAAAGTCCTGAAGACGGAAGATGAAGCACAGATTTTAGCTGATTGTTAAGATTACGCTGATCCGGATAATTCCAACTCACCAATTATCCACCACGTTTTGGCTCTATCGGCTTCGTTATTTTAATCAATAAAAATCAGCGATTACTTTCGGACTTTACTGACTTTACCGACTTTCGGACTAACAAACACTTGCTTTATGGATAATTATGCCTACCTTGGCGCCTTTAATAAATAAAATAATGCAAAAAGAAGGAACAGTAAAATTTTTCAATGAAACAAAAGGTTTTGGATTTATTACACCAAGTGCTGGTGGCCAGGACGTATTTGTTCATTCAACAGGTCTAATCGATGAAATCCGTGAAAATGATAAAGTGGAGTTTGAAGTAGAGAACGGAAGAAAAGGCTTAAATGCGGTAAATGTAAAGGTTATTTAATTATAATATAATCATTAAACGTACAGGCATCCATTGAAAAATGGATGCCTTTTTTTATGCCTCACCCTGCCCTCTCCAAAGGAGAGGGTTCTAAGAATGAGGAAGGTTCAAGTCCTCTCCTTTGGAGAGGATTTAGGTGAGGCATGGAAGAAGCATTTTAAAAAAATAAAAACAAAACGCTGGCATTGTTATTGTATTAATGTAATTATCAAAATTCAAAACTTATGAAAGATCAGACAAAAGTTATAGCAGCACTATTAATAGGCGCAGCAGCAGGCGCGGCATTAGGATTATTGTTGGCCCCTGAAAAAGGCGAGAAAACGAGAGATGATATTGCCGATTATATTAATGATTTGGTTGAGGCCGCCAAAGATAAAGCACAGGCAGCAGGTACCGGGATAAAAGAATATAGCAGCAGTGCTTATGATAAGGCAAGATCAAGATTTAGCGGGGTAGCAGAAAGAGTGTCTGATTATAAGGACGCTGCGGTTGAAACAGCAAGAGAAAAAGCTAACGACTTAAAAGATAAAGCTCAAAGTAAATTTGAAGAAGCTAAATCAAAAGCCAAAAGCGAAGCAAGTGACCTGAATCATTCAGTTCAAAATTCTTAAAAAAGCATAATTTAAAAAAATATTAACAAGGAAAGCTGCCTCAAAAGGGGCAGCTTTCCTTGTTAATACGTAATTGAAAATTTACTGCTGTGCGCTAACTGAGGGAAATTCTGCACTATGCCCTTTGATATAACCATAATAGGAAATTGGGCTGCCGCTTCCTGTTACTGTTAGTGTAGTATAACCCAATGAAGATATATCCAGTTTTAATTCCCGGACCTCCTTCATCCCCCCGGAATTTTTTCCTTTTGGCAGGATAGTGACCTCCTGATGTCCATTTTTACCAGCACTTACGTTGTAGCCAAAATTGGTGCAGGTGAACTCGATCTTCTTCCCGCCGGAATTCATAGTTGCAGTACGCGCACTTACAGGCAGGTTGGCAATCAAGGTGTCCTTTGAAACATCCAGGTCATATCCTGACGCCAGTGAACTGCTGTTCCCTTTTTGAGAAATTACTTTCGTTGCTTCAAAGGTGTATCTGCCACCACTTATTAAATCTTTTACTTCAGCGGCTTTGTTAGCCTCATCATCTTTTAAGGACCTTTGGGCCCTTGTAGTATTCACTCCTAAAAAAACAAGAGCAAATACCACAAATAATTTACTTAAGTTTTTCATAACCATTGATTTAGTACACTTATAAGTCGCACAAATTCCATACCATATTTGGTCTGTTCTTATCATAACGGCTTCAGTTTCGGGCAGGATGCCGAACGGTTTTAGCCTTGTTTTGAAAAATAAAAAAATGACAAACCAGTCCTCTTTCTGCCTGTTGTAAAAATATGCCGGAATGTTCCGGCTGTTAAAATGAAGGAGGAAACGTTATGACCTTAGTGAAATTTAATGAGGGGAAAAACAGGAGCCTTGCCCGCCCAGGCTTTGACGACATTTTTGAATCTATTTTCAACGACACTTTTTTATCAGACCGGATGGTATCACGGGTGCCGGCGGTAAACATCTCTGAGACGGACGGACACTATCACATCGAACTGGCTGCGCCGGGACTAAGGAAGGAAGATTTTAAGGTTGATCTGGACCGGGATATACTAACAATATCTGCGGAAAAACAAACGGAACAAACTGAAAATGATAAAAAGTATAATAAACGGGAATACAGCTATAGCTCGTTCGTCCGCTCTTTTACCCTGCCTGATTCGGTAGATGATGCGAACATTGAAGCGGAATACACTGATGGTGTGCTAAGGATCAATGTTGCAAAAAAAGAGGAGGTTCGGACAGCCAGCCGCCATATAGAGATAAAATAATTATCTGTTAGTAATTGTAACCGGGCGCTTTTTAGCGGCGCCTAATATTTTTTAGGCCATGTTGATCACAAATGATGAAAACGAAGAAGAAGATGACGGGAAACCAGTTCCAAACCTGATTACCGAAGGGCCGCTTTGTGAAAAAGATGAACAGGCCATAGTAATTGAGCGCAACAAACTGCTCCAAAAAGAAGCACTGGAAAAATGGGCGCGCTTAAAAAGGGATGGTCAGGAACTAAATCTTAATCTGTAAAAAAATTAAGCGGTACAAAGAAGCCGCCCCCATATTGGTTATGAGGCGGCTTCTTCTTTGTTTATCGCAGAAACTACTTACTTAGCAATCCATTTATTGTTGCTTTCATCAGCATCCATAAATATGCCGCCGTCAAGAACAACTGAGGTTACTGTTTTAGCAGTTTTAATATCTACGCTGATCTGTTTTTCATTGTGTTCCCAGACTGCCGGTGTTTGATGAACGATAGCGGTAGTGCCATCGCTGTAAGTTACTTTAACATCAAACGGAACCGCAAAGCCTCCTATATTTTGGATGGATAGCAAGTACCCACCCTTAGCTTTGGTTACTTTTTGCAAGTTTAGATCGATATAGTAGTTGGTAAAGAACCAGTTATTAAAGAACCAGTTAAGGTTTTTGCCGGCTCCGCTGCTCATGGAGTTAAAGTAATCCCATGGAATTGGGTGTTTGCCATTCCAGTTGTCCATATAAGTGTGCAGTGCCTTCTTAAACAGATCATCGCCAAGCAGATCTTTTAAGGCAAAATAACTTAATGATGGTTTACCGTACGAGTTGTTGCCAAAACCACCCCTTAATTCGCTGGTAGGGGTAATTATAGGCAGGTCTTCAGCTGTAGACGGATCATGGATCCATTGATCCACACGGAAACCTTTATATAGTTTTTCGGCTTTTTCTTTGCCTACTTCATCTGTTCCTATCAGCAGTTCAAAAGTAGTGGCCCAGCCTTCATCCATAAACGAATAGCGGCTTTCGTTAATTCCCATGTAAAAAGGGAACCAGGTATGCGCTATTTCGTGATCCTGAACAAATTGCGAAAAGGCAATGTCATCGGTATGGCTGTCATTTACCATCATCGGGTATTCCATATCGGCAAATCCCTGGAATGAAGTCATCTTAGGGAACGGATAAGGCACACCCGGCCAGTTATGCGAAAGCCAGCTTAGTGAATGGCGACCTGCTTGTACTGCATGATGAAAATCGGCGGCATTGTCTAAAAATGCAGATTGCATACTGGCGCGCCTGCCTGTTTTATCATCAACAATAGCGCTTGCAGCATCCCAGTCGTAATGGTCACTTACACCCACGGCCATATCGCTGATGTTGTTGGCGGTCCAAGTCCAGGTGTTTAAATCGTTTTGGGCCGTAATATTCTTCTTTGCTAGGTCTTCTTTGGTAGCAACGTGTATGGTTGAGTCGCTGGTGAAGGATTGCTCCAGCCTTTTAACATATTCAGGCTGTAAAACCTTTTTAGGATTTTGTAAAGTTCCGGTTGACCAAACTATGTAGTTTTTGGGCACGGTTACATTCAGGGTATAATCGTTAAAATCGTTATAAAACTCCTGCGCGTCTAAAAATGGTAAAGTATCCCAGCCATTATAATCATCATAAACAGATACACGCGGATAAAAATAAGCCAGGTAGTAGCTGGTTGAATCTATCATACCTTCACGGCCGCTTTCTTTCGAGATCTCAAAATGCCAGGTAACATCAAGTTTTACAGAATCATGCGGCATCAATGGTTTTGGCAAGCCTATCATTTGATTGGTATTAGCTGCTTGTTTGTTATTCCAATTCTTTTTTGTTCCGTTTATAAATATGGAATCAACCTGGATTCCGGGGGTAAGGTAATCATCACTTGCGTTGCCAAAACGGGCAACCCCCGGGCGGTGAATATTAAGGATCAATTTCATGTTCAGCCTTTTTAAGGTATCGGGGCTGTTGTTGAAATAAACAATTTGCTCTACACCTTTTATATTCCTGTCGGGAGGTAAAGCGCTGATTGAAATGGTGTAACGGCCATGATTTTGCCAGTAGTTTTTGCCGGGCTTGCCATCTAATGAGCGGCTCCCTTTGTTAAATGCGTGTTGGATATCACGTGGCATGTACAGGTTTTGTGCCTTTGCCTGGAATAAAACCAGGCTGCAAATAGCACCTGCAATAATTGATTTAAACATTTGAAGTAAGTTTTGTGAGCAAATAAACAGATTTAAGCCAATATTATATGGCGATAAGTAAATAAAAGCGAATTATACTGGGTTAGACGCACAGTTATTAAAATAATTACATTCGCGTTAAAAAAATTAACACTTTACTATTTGCGAAGCGACAAATATTTTTTTAATTTGCGCCTAGTTATTTTAATAGGGGTATTAAATAACTAATTTCTAACCATCTGCCTTTGGGCGGGTGGTTTTTTTTTGCAATGATTACACCGATAGAGAATGATTACACTGATAATGATCAGCGAAATCCTCCCAATAATCGGTGAAATCAAATCTAATCGGTGAAATCATATTTTATAATCATGGCAAAATATAAATTAGGCGACTTTGTGCGCTTTGTGGACGAGAAAATGGAGGGCTTTGTAACCCGCATTATTGACGACCAAATGATAGGTGTTACCGGCGAGGATGATTTCGAGATCCCGGTGCTGGCCAGTAAGGTTACAACTGTACATGGTTATATAGCCGCCGGTACTAAAAAAGATGATATTACTGATGAACAGCCAGTCCAAGCAGGCGAGTTTAAAACAAAAGGTGTTTATATTGGCGTAGTGAACGACCCGAAAGCTAACTCGGTTGTTCATTTTTATTTGGTTAATGATACTTCGTTTCAGTTGCTGGCATCGTTAACAACAGAAAAGACAAATACTTTTAAAGGAGAATACAGCGGGATAGCCGCACCAAATACAGCAACCAAAATTTATTCGGCGCAACTGGCTGATCTGCAGCTTTGGCCTAAATTTACTTTTCACATCCTTTATCATACCAAACAAAATGCAGAACCGCCTGCACCATTGGTGGTTAATGAAAAATATAAGGCAAAGGATTTCTCCGGCTCAAAGAAGCTGATCCCGGTATTGAAAACCCAGGGATGGCTGATCCAGTTGGATGAAGCTGAATTGGTAATTGACGCCCAAAAGCTAAAGGAAAGCTTCTTCCAGTCGCCCGATGAAAAAGCGATTGTTGAAAAACCGGGGAATGAGGTTGACCTGCATATTGAAAAGCTGCGCAACGATCACCAGTTTTTAAACAGCGGTGAGATCTTAAAGATCCAATTGGATCATTTTCACAAAGCGCTTGATGCCGCCATTGTGCACCAGCTTCCGGAAATTATTTTTATCCATGGCGCCGGTAACGGAACTTTAAGACATGAAATCCATAAGCTGTTAGGCAAGCACCAAAAGATCCAAACGTTTATGGATGCCCGTAAAGAGAAATTTGGGTATGGGGCTACCAAGGTAATGTTGAAATAAATACGCCTTTGCAGGCCGAAGGCCTGCAATAGAAGCCCCCGCTGGCTGTGTCCCCACAGCCAGCCAGCTGCCAGGTTGAAAAAGGTTGGCTGTGGGGACACAGCCAGCTAACTGCCAGGTTGAAAATAGTAAATTTTCAAGCCCTGAAAGGGGTAAATCCGTCAGCGCAGGTCGAAGGCCTGCAATAAAAATGTTAGCGCAAACGATTGCGCAGTATACCCCGGGGCGGTAAAGTATTTTTAATTTAGCAGTAACGTAACTGTTCCTTTATGAAAAAAATATTTTACATAGCCCTGCTAATATTTTCCTGTCAAATTTCTTTCGCGCAGCAAATAAAATACATTTCAAAAAATAACGACTGGGATGCCGATTCACTGGGTAACCACCGTGTGGTTTTAACGCTGCAAAATGCCAATACTCCCATTGCAAAAGCTATAATTAACTGGCGGAGAAATGATTATCATTCCGAAACCAAGCAGCTTTTTGTGGTTGATTCTGCTACCAATAAACGGATAATGAATGTGTCTGTAGCTGCCATTACCCGCGAAAGCGCAGCACTATATTTTGAGCCTTCGCAGGGTAATAAAAAGTATTTTGTTTACTACATGCCTTATAAGGTAGACAGGAAATCAAACTATCCTAATGTAAAATACTTAAAGCAACAACAAACAGCAACTGACGATTGGGTGCAGTCTATCACTAATAGCAAAAATATAGAAGGCGCTAAGGTTGAGTCTATCCAATCAGTAACCGCAATGAATAGCTTTTACCCGATGGAGGTAATAGCAACAAAAACCGAGGTAAATAACCTTGTTCAGCAAAATGCAGGTAAAACGTACCTGGTATTTCCGGAAGACAGGCTGAATATTATAAAAATGAAACACGACCTGCCGCAGCGCTGGATAACAAGCGGCGTGAAAAGTGTTTTTACCGGCGAAGCAAAAAGAGGCGAAAATTATAGCTATCAGTTAGGCATCTATCCAACAGCTAAAGATTTAACGGGCGTAAAAATCACTTTCTCTGATCTGAAAAGTAAATCAGGAGCAGTAATCTCATCAAAAGTAATATCATGCCTTAATAACAGCGGTACCGATTACCGGGGCAATGCCTTTACCAAACAGGTTGATATAAATAAAGGCGATGTACAGGCCATGTGGTGCCTGGTTAATATCCCGGCAACGGTTGTTGCCGGCATTTATGAAGGAATGGTAACCATAAGTGCAAAAAATGCGGAGAATACAAAGATCGGGATCAGGATAAAAGTTGAACCTGCAATAGCTGTTCAACGCGGCATTAATGAACCACAAAAAGAAACACGCTTAACCTGGCTCAACTCAACTCTGGCGCAGCAAAACGATGTGATAAAACCTTATATCCCCTTAGTGGTAAAAGATAACAGCATTGCCCTGCTTGGCCGCAAAGTAATACTGGACAAAACAGGTTTTCCTAAAAACATCCAGGCCTATTTTACGCCCGAAATGACTTCCTTTTCAACAAAAGCAAAAGATATTATCAGCGCGCCAATCAGCCTTGTGGCTGAGAACAATAATGGGACTGAAAAATGGCAATCAAAAGGTGTAAAGTTTACCGAAACCCAGCCCGGCACAGTTAAATGGGAGGCTGTTAACACCTCTGCTAATCTGCAAATGAATGTATCAGGCTCAATTGAGTTTGATGGCTTTGCCTTATACACTGTAAAAGTTACCGCTTTGCAGGATGTGGATTTAAAAGACATCAGGATGGAGATCCCTTTTAATAAGGATGCCTCCAGATACATAATGGGGTTGAATTTGAAAGGTGAAAAACGCCCGGAAAGCTACGAATGGAAATGGGATGTGCCGCATAAAAACCAGGATGGCGCATGGATAGGAGATGTAAACGCCGGTTTACAATATTCGCTGCGCGATGAAAACTATGTGCGCCCGCTTAATACCAATTTCTATCTTCAGAAGCCTTTATTGCTGCCAACCTCATGGGGTAATGATAACAAGGGCGGCATAAACATCAGCGAAAAGGATAACCATGTTTTGGTAAATAACTACAGCGGCGCCCGCACGATGAAAAAGGGCGATGTGCTTTATTATAACTTCACGCTGCTGATCACACCGTTCCATCCTATAAATACCGATTTTCAGTGGGCAACCCGTTTTTACCATAAATACAGTGCGCTCGATAGCATTAAGCAAACCGGGGCAACAGTAGTTAACATCCACCATGGAACACCGATAAATCCTTATATCAATTATCCGTTCATCAGGTGGCGCCAAATGAAAAGTTACATTGATTCAGCACATCAGCTGGGGCTAAAGGTGAAGATTTATAACACGGTGCGCGAATTGTCAAACAGCGCTTATGAAACTTTCCCTATGCGGAGTTTGGGGCACGAGATCTATTCGCCGGGCAAGGGCGGTGGTTATTCCTGGTTGCAGGAGCATGTGGCCGATGGCTATATTGCCGCATGGTATGTTCCCGAATATAAAGACGCCGCATTAATAAACAGCGGGATGAGCCGCTGGCACAATTACTATGTGGAAGGCATGAACTGGCTGGTGCAAAATGTGGGCATTGATGGGATTTACCTTGATGATGTAGCCTTCGACCGCATCACCATGAAACGGATCAAACGCGTGCTTACCAAAGACGGGCACCCCGGTATCATCGACCTGCACTCGGCCAATCAATACAACAAAAGCGATGGCTTTAATAACAGCGGTAACCTGTACCTGGAGCATTTTCCATACCTGAACCGCCTTTGGTTTGGCGAATACTTTGATTACGAAAAAAACACACCTGATTTCTTCTTAACAGAAGTTTCGGGCATCCCATTCGGCTTAATGGGCGAGATGCTGCAGGGTGGCGGCAACCCATGGCGCGGAATGGTCTACGGAATGACCAACCGCATGCCCTGGAGCGATAACGCCGATCCGCGCCCGATCTGGAAAGTTTGGGATAATTTTGGCATGCAGGGGACAAAGATGATTGGCTACTGGGTAGAAAGTAATCCCGTAAAAACCAATAACCCAGATGTGCTGGCAACCATCTATAAAAAACCTGGCAAAGCGCTGGTTTCAATAGCAAGCTGGGCAGCAGCTGATGTCAATATTAAACTTACTATAAACTGGAAAGCATTAGGTATTGATCCCGCAAAAGCAACCATTACCGCACCTGCCGTTAATAATTTTCAGCAGGCCGCAAGCTTTAAAGATGGCGATGAAATAAAGGTTGAAAAAGGTAAAGGGTGGCTGATTATAATTAGCGAAAAAAAATAGCCTGATGAAAATAACTAAATTAACAACCGGTATAGCATTAATTGCAATAACATGCCTGGCAATGGGTTTTACCAAAATAACGCGCCATGCCCTGCTTACTGCTAAAAACAACGATAGCGTAATAACCGTGCCGTTAGGTGGCAATGCCTGGCGTGTAGCTAACGACACTGCAGGCGGCACCATTACCAACGATGGTATTGTTGGCTGGACGGACAATAAAGTAAAATTTACAGCTTATTTCCGGGTAGCTGTTAAGGGAAAATTTAAGCTTTGGCTTAACTTAAAAGTACCGGACGGTAAAAGCGTTATAGCCGTTTCTGCGGCAAGATTCTCCAAAAATATAACTGTATCTGGAGCAACAGCTCAGGACTACTATGTTGGCGAATGGAACGCCGCCGACACCGGGTACATTGCAATCGATATAAAAGGAATCAGTAAAACCGGTAAAACTTTTGCCGATGTTAGCAGTGTAAAACTGGGTGGTACCGCTATTAATGCCAAAACCGCCTATGTCCCAAATAACGAAGGCAACTATTTTCATTGGGGGCGAAGGGGGCCATCCGTGCACCTGGCATACGAACTGCCCAATACCAACATAGAATGGTTTTATAACGAAGTAACAGTACCGGTTAGAAACGATGTGTTAGGCTCGTATTTTATGGCAGATGGGTTTAATGTAGGATACTTTGGCATGCAGGTAAATTCGCCAACCGAAAGGCACATTTTGTTTTCGGTATGGAGCCCATTTAATACGGATAACCCCAAAGCCATACCCGACAGCCAGAAGATTGTGATGTTAAAAAAAGGCCCCAATGTGCGTACCGGCGAGTTTGGTAGCGAAGGGTCCGGTGGGCAAAGTTATCTGTTGTATAACTGGAAAGCCGGTAATACTTACAAGTTTTTGGTGCAGGCCAAACCTACTGGTAACAACCACACTACTTATACAACCTGGTTTTTTGCGCCCGAGGTTGGCAAATGGCAGCTGATAGCAAGCTTTAGTCGCCCGCAAACAAATACCTGGTTAAAAGGCCTGCACTCGTTTTTAGAAAACTTTGAACCTGAAAATGGCATAACAACCCGGCGGGTATTATTCAACAACCAGTGGATTGCCGACAACAACGGCCACTGGACCGAAATAAACAAAGCTCATTTCACAAACGATGCCACTGCCATGAAAGGCTATCGTATGGACTATGCCGGCGGTATTGATGGCAACGCTTTTTACCTTAAAAACTGCGGTTTTTTTAACACTTATACCAAACGTGGGATAGAGTTAATAAGGCCAACAGGCGGAAAAACGCCGGATGTAGAATTGGATAAATTATCATAATAGATAGGTTAAACTTACGCAGTTTTTAAAACTTCGTAAGTTTTTCGCAGACTTCTACTTATTCAGCTTATCAACCCGGTCGTAAAACTCATTTTGCAGGGGTATAGTTTTTGTATCGGCCTTTACTTCTTTTAATGCCTTTATAAATGAAGCTATTTCATGGTCGGTTATAAATTTACCAAACGCGGTAGTTGCTTTATCGCCCTCTCCTGCATAATGATTTGGAAAAGACGAATACCACCAGATAGGCGTATAAAGACCGGGTAGGTCAGACCGTTTCTGATCAGCCCCGCTTTCTGTTGCTGCCCTGTCCATCCGCATCAAATCAGGGCGATAATACATCAGCGTTGCAGTTTCACTTTCGCCTGCATGCTCATCACCATCCATTGGCGATTTGTGCATTTTGCGGTATGCCACTTCAAAATCCTTATCGTATTCAGGGCTGTACAGGTAAACTGCATAGTTGTGCCGCTTGTTAAGCAACGATTGCATAAAGAAGTGCAAAAACTCAGGGTTGCCGCCATGCCCGTTCAGGATAACTATTTTATCAAAGCCATTGCGGGCTATTTCATCACAGGTAGCTTCGAGTAATTTATAAATTACATCACTTGGTAAAGAAAAAGTTCCCGGCTGGTGCCTGGCCTCGTTGATCTGGCCGTAAAAGTAATCAGGAAACACAACTGCGTATTCTGATTTTACAGCGTGTGCAGCCCATTCGCGTACGTGGATCAAGTCAGTACCGATAGGGGAGTGCGGGCCATGTTTTTCAAGGATGCCGATAGGAAGGATACAGGTTTTTGATGATTTTTCAAGTGCTTTAGGGAAATCGCTGGCAACAAGCTCATCCCAGCGGGCAGGGATTTCCTGTGCAAAAGCACCGATTGAAAGAAACAGGGCGACAAATAGTGATAAACAGGTTTTCATATCTTTAAAAATTGGTTTATAAATGGAATTATCGCATGAATTTACAAACTTATTTAGGGATATTAGAGGATAGTGGCCCTATGTAACGTGTTTTTGACTATATCACTAAATAACGATAGGCCTAAACACACCATCCGTCATGCCGAATTTATTTCGGCACCCCACAGGACATTCATACGTGCATGGTGTACACTTAGCGTGTGAGCTGCTGAAACAAGTTCAGCATGACGTGTCTTTTATATTAAAGTCAATCATGGTAGAATAGCTTTCTCTACTTCTCCAGTATAAAAGTAACATTCATCCAGTTAGATACCGTTTGGCTATGAATAGTTTCTTTAATCACCCAGCCTTCGTCAAGGTATTTATTTACAAAAGGAATTTCGTAAGCTGAGTGGCGGTTGGTAACCGATTGCTCGTACACATTTATATTTACAGTTATAACTTTTTGTGCCATGATGTTTTTTAGTTAGCTTTCAAAGGTAGATATTTATAAGGCTATTATACCGTTTTGTGAATGTGATTATGCATCAAATATTAAGAAATACTTTATCGCCGGGCATAAATTTAACAGAAGAGCAATGGACTTTTGTTTTAAGTCACTATAAACCCAAAATCACCAAAAGGAACGAAATACTATTAGAAAAAGGAAAGGTTAGTCAATACCTGTATTTTGTAGTTAAAGGCTGTTTACGGATTTTTTTAATTGATGATGACGGGCAGGAAGCTACCCGCTTTTTAATATTTGAAGGAAAATTCGGAACAGCTTTCCCAAGTTTTGTACTGCGGGAACCTTCCGCGGCATCAATCCAGAGCATAGAGCCGTCGGAGTTGTTATTGATAAGCCACAGTGATTATCAAATGCTGATGGATACCGTACCCGGATGGGAACGGATGAATCACCTGGGCCTTCAACAGGATTATATTGATGCCATTGTACGCATTGAAAGCCTGATAACCATGGATGCAAAAGAACGGTACGACATTTTAATGAAAAGAAACCCGAAAATGATCCAGCGATTACCAAGCAAAATTGTAGCGGATTACCTCGGCATCTCACAGGAGACGCTGAGTCGACTAAAGTCGAAGTCCGAAAAGTCAGTAAAGTCCGGAAGTCCGAAAGAAGGAAAATGAACACCGATTGGTTTGCATTTACTGCTGACAAGCTGTTGTCATTACGGTTTGTTATTTTAGCATTAATAAAAAACACTAAATGACCGATCTTGAAATTGCACAACAGCGCCTTTATACACAGCATATTGCAGCACAAACGTTTGCAACGCCTTCAGAGATTGTAAAATACATGGGTGCCATGCAGGCACAAGACTATGCCGGAGCCAAATGGGCGGTTGGCATGCGCCTGCAAAAAAGTAATGATGCTGCCGTTGATAAGGCCATGGCCGATGGCAGCATTATCCGCACGCATGTGCTGCGCCCAACCTGGCACTTTGTTGCGCCGGACGATTTGCGATGGATGCTTGATTTAACCGCGCACCGCATAATTTCTCTCAGCGCTTCACGGGAAAGACAGCTTAAATTAGATGCTTCAATATTTAAGCAAAGCAATGATGCATTGGGAAAAGCGCTGACGGGCGGCAAACAATTAAGTCGGCTTGAAATGATGGATGTGTTGCAACAAGCCGGAGTTGACACCAATGAGGAACGCTTTATTCATTTGCTGATGCGTGCAGAACTAGACCGGGTAATTTGCAGTGGCGCAAGGCTGGGCAAACAATTTTCCTATACACTTTTTGATGACCGGGTACCCCGGGGTAATACCCCATCTCACGAAGAAGCCCTCGCCGAATTAGTGAAGCGGTATTTTATAAGTCGCGGTCCGGCTACCTTGCAGGATTTTGCATGGTGGAGCGGCCTTACTTTAACTGATGCAAAAACCGGGCTTGATGTTATAAAATCAGAATTGACAAATATCCAGGTTAACGGGCATACCTATTGGATGCCAAAAGATCAGCCTGTTATAAATACTAAAGCTCCAATAGCACACCTGTTACCCGCATATGATGAATTTGCCGTTGCTTACAGCGATCGTACAGCAGCGGTTAATCCTAAATATTTGGTACAGGCGCGGCATGTTATTTTTGATCCGTCTATAATAATAAACAACCAGGTTGTTGGCACCTGGAAACGGGCTGTTAAAAAAAATGAGATCGAAATAGTATTAAATCCCTTTGGCAAGCTCAACAAGGTTCAAACAAAGGCAATTGAAATGGCCCAAAAGCGGTATCAGAAATTTATGAAGGACTGAAGAAAAATTGTCCATGCACTTGCGTACTTCATCCATGTTGTAAAATTAAGCGTCATTGCACCTTTGTATTGTCAATACAGACAAACAAACTTTAAGAAAATGACACGTTTAAAAGCAATAAGCCCTGATGAAGCAACAGGCAAAACCAAAGAATTATTTGATGCTATTCAAGGTAAATTAGGGATGGTGCCAAATATGATGCGCACTATGGGGAATTCATCTGCACTGCTTGAAGGTTACCTTAACCTGAGCGGCGCGTTAAGTCATGGTAAATTAGGAGCCAAAACCGGTGAGTTGCTTGCATTGGCCATCTCTCAGAAAAACAATTGCGATTACTGTTTATCAGCCCACTCATTTATTGGTGAAAAACTGGTTCATATCGACACAGACACTTTACAAAACGCCCGCAATGGCAATGCTGCTGACGCGAAAACTGATGCAATATTAAAATTTGCCAATGTATTGGTTAACAAGCAGGGTTTGGTAAACGATGCCGATGTTGATACCATTAAAGCCGCTGGTTTAACCGATGGCGAAATAGGTGAAATCGTTGGCCACGTAGCGCTGAATGTTTTAACCAACTACTTTAACAATACTGCGAATACAAGCATTGATTTTCCGGTTGTCAATGCCGGTCAGCTTGCTTAAGTTATCAATCCAAATCTCATTATACAGTAAAAGTTAGGGAACTTGCCTTAGCTTTTGCTGTATTAGTTAATTTTATAAAAAATATCAGCATGGAAAACCAACGATTCCCTTTACCTCCATTTACTATGGAGACTGCCTTGCAAAAAGTGCAGGCAGCCGAAGATGCCTGGAATACAAAAGACCCCGAAAAGGTGAGCCTGGCCTACACCATTGATACCGAATGGCGCAACCGTACCGATTTTATAAACGGGCGCGAAGAAGTAAAGCAGTTTTTAAAGCGCAAATGGGAAAAAGAGCTGGATTATAAGCTTAAAAAAGAGCTTTGGGGGTTCAAAGAAAACCGGATGGCAGTAAGGTTTGAATATGAATGGCACGATGCGGCCGGCCAATGGTACCGCAGTTATGGTAACGAATTGTGGGAGTTTGATGAAAACGGCTACATGCAAAAAAGATTTGCCAGCATTAATGACCTGGCTATTGCCGAAACAGATCGGAAATTGTTTTAAATTTAAAACCAATGAACTATTCGAAGATTGCTTTTTCAGATGCTTCAAAACGTTTCCAGGAACGATATGGCAGCAGGGCAAGCTATGCCAGGCAGGAGCAGTATAAAATTACTGATGGTTTAACTGAGTACGAAGAGGACTTTATTAGCCACCAGGATAATTTTTATATGGCTACCATTGGAGAAAACGGCTTCCCGTATATTCAATTCAGAGGTGGGCCGAAGGGCTTTTTGAAAGTGCTTGATGAAAAAACTTTGGGATTTATTGATTTTGGAGGTAACAAACAGTACGTAACCATAGGTAACCTGGCAACCAATAATAAAATAGCTTTGTTTTTATTGGACCAGGCCGCCAAAGCCCGTCTTAAAATTTATGCTGAAGCAAAAGTTTTAGAGATAGAGGATAACCAGGAGCTATTTGATAAGCTTAACCTGGAAGGCTATAAATTTAAACCGGAAAGAATAATAGTTTTAAATGTAAAGGCTTATGACTGGAATTGCCCCCAGCACATAACCGAACGATACACACTTGAAGAAATACGGGATGAATTTATGGCGCAGCATGAATATATAAATAAGCTCCGTGAAGAAAATACGCTTTTAAAGGAGAGGTTAGCTGAAGGCCAATAAACAACCAACATCCCGATTTTGGCGTTCAACTAATCTCTAATCTCCAGTCTCTAATCTCTATAACATGCTCAACACTCAAACCGCATTTACTTTAGTCGACCCTCAAACGGGTAACCTGGCATTCAGGTTATTTTCATTTGATGATAATAACAATTTTGATCATCTGCAAAGGCATAATTATTATACAATAGTTTGGGTTACAAAGGGTAGAGGAAAACTGAGGTGGAATTTTTCCGAGTATGATTTTGAGGCCAATACTTTGTTGGCCTTTGCAATTTACCAGCCGTTTATGGTAATTACAGATGAACCGTTTGAAGGCATAGCCCTAAACTTTCACCCCGATTTTTTCTGCATCCATAAGCATGATAAAGAAGTATCATGCCATGGTGTTTTATTCAATAATATTTATGAACCGCCTTTTGTAAGGATAGATGAACATGCTGCCGTCATCTTTAAAATGGTGCTGGAGCAAATAAAAGCCGAGATGCAAAACCCGGCGATGGCCCAATATGAACTGCTGGTATCATACCTCAAAATATTTTTAATAACAGCAGTCCGACTAAAAACTGAGCAACAACCTTCTGAACAAACCATACTTATAGATCGTAAAGAGCCTTTTATCCTTCAAAACCTGAAAGATGCCATTGAAGCTCATTTTAAAAAGAAACACTCGGCAAGTGATTATGCCGATATGCTCAATATATCGGCAAAGGCACTGGCTAAACTCACCAAAACACACTTTAACCGCACCTTAACCGATATGATTGCCGAACGGATTGTGATTGAAGCTAAACGTGAGCTTTACCTAACCAATAAACCGGTAAAAGAAATTGCTTTTGAGTTGGGGTATGATGATGAATATTATTTCAGCAGGTTCTTTAAAAACAATGCTGATGTTTCACCGCAACTCTATCGTGATACTGTTGGGGCAGGGAGAGCAGTAATGGCTTAGCTGTATTAGATTAAAATTTCTGTAATAATTACACCTGGTTTTTTTTAACCAGCTGCCCTTCATTTATATCATTTTCGTTAATAGCCTGGCATAGTTTAAAGCTAACATAAAAAGTTGTTCCGGTTCCGGGTATGCTTTCAAATGTTATTTTTCCGTTCTGTAATTCGGTAAATTCCTTGCATAATAATAACCCTAAACCTACGCCCTTTTCATTTTTTGTTCCTGAAGTCGACTCGGTTTTTAATGAAAAGATATCATTTTGTTGTTCATAAGGAATTCCAAGGCCATTATCCTTTATCATTATCCGGCAATTATTGCCAATGATATCGGCTGATACAATGATTTGCCCTCCCGGATTGGTGAATTTAAGGGCATTATTTATTAAATTCCTTATAATTAGCTGCAACATATCCGTATCGGCAGTAATAAAAATTGAATTTTTTAATTGATCGGTCAGTTGAATGCCTTTTTCAGCAGCTACGGTTTGATGAATATGTAAAGTAGTTTCCAAGCTTTTCTTAAGGTTTAGCTTAACCATGTTTACAACTACGCCCCTCATTTGCGATTTGCTCCAAAGGAGTAAATTTGCAAGCATTTCCTGCGTGTTTTGAGTAGAATTCAGCAGCTCTTTCTGGATAGACGATTTTTCATCCTCATTGAGTTTAAACTCAGAAAGCACCTCCAGGTAGTTTTGTATAGATGCTAAAGGCGACCGCAGATCATGCGCCAGGATAGAAAATAGCTTGTTCATTGTAGCATTTGCATACTCCAGCTCAGTTGCTTTTTGTTCAACTAACTTCCGCTCGGTATAATAGCTTCTCCTGACAGAGGTGGTAACCAAAAAAATAAAAAAAACAATAATAAGATAGGTATAGCCCACATCTATAAAACGACTTGTATTATCAGGATATGTGTTCTTTATTGTGCCGGGGTATATGTATTCAATTGCAAGCAGTGTAATAACTATAACCAGGTTTAATGTGATCCAAAACCAATATTGTTTTTTGGGAACTACGGAAATGGTAAGGAAATAAGAAAGTATAAAAATTAAAAGAGAGGGGCCGTTAATGCCTGAATTATATTTATAGTTTACAATCAGAAGAATATTGCACGTGATCATATATACCACGATGCAGGTATTCCACTTCTTTTTAAACCTGGAGTAATAATAACAAAGAACTGCGATTGCAAACACCGTCACCATTAAAACAACTAATTGCTGGATGCCAAGCAGGGAATTTAAAAAAATATTCAAAAATAAAACAACGGCGGAGGCAAGACAAGTAGCATTAAAGATTCGCGCCTCTAGAGAGAAATCGGGAGGATACCCAAGAATTTTTTTCCAAAAGGATTGCTTCATTTAAATAACTATTAGCTAAGCATTTACAAGTATAATAATTGCTAATTAAAATATTGCGCATTGTGTAACAATATTAATACGTAAAATAAAATTAATGGTTTTTCTATTTTGATATTTATTTACATTATAGACAATCTGTAATTCCTTTTGTAGATTATTCTTTATTATCATTGAAACAAAGAGCCACGCTCAGTTCCCATACATTTCTTATATTTATAGAGTAAATGGGTTATTATGATCAATAAATTTATCCTCTTTCTTGCTTTTGTATGGTTTACTAATGCAGCAATGGGGCAAGAGGTTTATCCTGATAAATCTATCCCATCCAACATTCCAAAGTTATTTGGCAAAGGTGTTTTATCGGATGGGTTGAGCAATCGTGATTTTACTATATCGCCTGCAAATGACGAAATATTCTTTACCCTGCAGCAGCCCCGGTTTTTAAGCAGCACGATACTACAGATGAAAAAAATCGATGGTAAGTGGAGAAAGCCGCTGGTGGCTCCGTTTTCAGGAAAATATCGCGACCTGGAAGCCTTTTTTACGCCAGATGGCAAAAGTATTTACTTCTCTTCAGACAGGCCGGTGAGCGGAACAACGCCTAAAAAGGATTTTGATATCTGGAAGATAAACCGCCTTCCAAATGGTAAATGGGGGACACCAATGCATTTGGATACCATGGTGAATACCGATAAGGACGAGTTTTACCCTAGCGTTGCAAAAAGCGGCAACCTGTATTTTACTGTTGAAGCAGCTTACGGAAAAGGGAAAGAAGATATTGTGATGTGTAGCCCGGTAAAAGATGGCTATAGCAAACCTGTAAGTTTGTCTGAAGCTGTTAATTCACCGAACTATGAGTTTAACCCGTTTATTGACCCTGATGAGCGGTTTATTATGTTTACATCCTTTGGCCGTAAAGATGACCTGGGTGGCGGTGATCTGTATATCAGCCATAAGGATAAGGATGGCAACTGGCTGCCGGCAAGGCACCTGCCAGCGCCAATCAACTCTGCCGGGATTGATTATTGCCCCTATGTTACCAGGGATAAGAAGTACCTTATTTTTACAAGCAACCGGGCTAACCCTGAATTTTCTGATCTGAAAACAAAAACCTATCAGCAATTAAAAAATATATTAGCCAGTCCGGGGAATGGATCTGATGATATTTATTGGGTGAAGTTTGATAGTAACTGGTAATTGTTTAAACTATTTGCTTAATTGCATCTCAAACCTGGTTATGAAAAACCTTACCTTTTGTTTGTTATTATTAAGCTGGATGGGAACCAGTGCTCAGCGAAAAATTAGCTGGCCGCACCATAAAAAAGCGGTGATTGTGCTTACCTATGATGATGCGCTTAATTCGCAACTGGATAAAGCTATCCCGCAGTTAGATGTTCACCACTTTAAAGGCACATTTTTTTTAACCGGCGAACTAAATAGTATAACTATTCCTAAATGGCGGGCAGCTGCAAAGAATGGCCACGAACTTGCAAACCACACCCTTTTTCATCCCTGCTTAAGTGCGACAATGCCCGACAACCCGGCAAATGCTGCTGAAAGGTATTCTATCTATCAAATTATTCGGGAGATCTATACCATGAATAACTTTTTGTACGCGCTTGATGGTAAAGGCGGTCGCACGTATGCTTATCCATGTACTGAAACAGAAGTTGGCGGCAAAAGCTATGTTGATTCGCTCAGGAAATCGGGACTTATAAAATATGCACGGGTGGGTGGGGACGTTGAGGCCGTAGTTACTGATTTTAAAAAGCTTGATCCGTTACGAGTGCCATCCTATGGTTTAGATGAAAATACATCTGCTGTGAAATTGATCGCTTTTGCAAAAAGAGTAGAAAAAAGTGGCGGCATGGGGATCTTTATGTTCCATGGTATCGGCGGCGATTATATAACAACATCAACAGAAGCACATAAAGAACTATTGAATTACCTGGCAAAAAATAGAAAAGACCTCTGGGTTGCTACTTTTCAGCAGGCAATGGATTATATTACGCGGGCAAATAAAGGCAAATAACCCATCTGCTATAAAAATATGGCTAACAAACTTAAACGTATTATAAAAGGCACAGGCTTGGTTTTAGACTATATGTACGACAATGCGCATCGTATAATAACCGGGCTCCCGCGTTTAAACCGGTCGCAAATAACAGGGCATTTATTTTTAGGCAGCCAGTATAACTTATTAGGATTAAAAAAATTGAAAGCATTGGGCGTTACCGCTATTGTAAACATGCGCACGCATAATGATTATAGCGATGCCGAACACGAAGGGATCAAATACCTGCATTTACCCACCGTTGATAATACCCCGCCACCATTGGATGTATTACTAAAAGGCGCTGATTTTATTGATAATGAAATAAAGAACAACGGCATTGTGTATGTGCATTGCCGCCAGGGTTTGGGCCGCGGCCCTACCATGGCTATGGCCTATTTGATTAAAACGGGTTTAACTTTTGAGAATGCTTATGCGATGATAAAAAAGGTACGTGTTTTTATAAACCCAAGGCCGGGGCAGGTAGCAAGGCTGAAGGAGTTGGAGATTTATTACAGGGGAACTTTAAATAAAAAATAATATTAAACATATGCCCCCTACCAAAACCGAAAATATTGATTGGATAAACAACCTCAGGCTGGTTGCTTTATATGCGGTCATCATATTGCATTGCACTTCCTTACTGCTGATGCAATACGGGAAAGTTTCAATGAGCAATTGGCTGGTGGCTGATTTTTTAAACGCAACCGTGCGTTTTGCGGTGCCTGTTTTTGTGATGATAACCGGGGCTTTATTATTACACCGGGAGTATGAAATTGGAAGCTTCCTTAAAAAACGACTGGTAAGGGTAGTGGTTCCATTCCTGTTCTGGAGTTTGATTTATATTGGCTATTCCCTGTATAACGAGGAGATAGTTTTTACCGGTGATGTTTGGGCTAACATTAAAATTGTTTTACACCTGTTAAAAACTGGCAGCTCATACCATTTATGGTACGTATATATGCTGATAGGGCTTTACTTTTTTATACCTATTATCGGCAAATTTGTACGCCATGCTTCCGAAAAAGAGATCCTGTATTTTTTAACAGTTTGGTTTGCCGTTATGCTGATAACGCAGCCTTACCTGCTGCGCTTTAACCCATCAGTTGATATGCATTATTTTGCAGGTTTTGTGGGCTACCTGGTGTTGGGCCATTATTTAGCCTTTAAAGATTTTAATATAAAACACCTGCGGCTTTGGATGATCCTGCTTTTTCTCTTTAGCATTGCGCTTATTACTGTTGGCTCCCGGTGGGTTATGGCAGATCATAGATGGCCGTCTACCATGTTTTTTGAGCCTGTGAGCCCGGCAATTGTTTTGCTTGCTGCAAGCGTGTTTCTTGTTTTTAAGTTATCTGCCCCTAAATTATCACCTGTTATAATCCGCATCCGTGATTTTGCAGGCGGATTTAATTATGGTATTTACCTGGCCCACGCGCTGGTATTATATTTTTTGGAAGATCCTTTTGGCATCAGCTATAAGGTTTGTACACCAATAATAGCAATTCCGCTAACTGCATTGATCTGTTTTATTGTAACATTACCTTTGGTTTGGTTGGTAAGCAAGTTGCCTTTTGTAGGGAAATGGATTTCGGGGTGATTGGCATAAAATAGCCCGGTCTCTGTGTTACTCTGTGCATCTCTTTGCGAACTCCGTAGTAAAAATTAACCACGGAGATACCAGAGAAGGCACGAAGATCACAGAGACCAGGGGACAATATCCTCTCAAATAAAACCCCTGATAATTCGTAATTTTTTTAAGAGATTTGTGCCCTTGCAAACTCTGCTGATTTTATTTTAATGAAGAAACTTACAGAAAGTAATGCAGCCCGGTCTGCAGCAATATTAATCGTTATAACTTTCGTGCTCCGCTGCCTTATTGCAGGCTATACCGGCCTGGGAATTGGCGAATCATATTACTTCAGAGGAGCGCTCAATTTTGATTTAAGCTACTTTGACCAGCCGCCTTTATTTTTTTGGTTGAGCGGTATCAGCGTAAAAATATTCGGATTAAATAATTTCGGCCTCCGGTTTCCGGCGGTATTGCTGTTTGCCGGTACCAGCTGGCTGATGTTTTTGGTCACCCAAAAATTATTCACCGCAAAGGCAGGTTTTTGGGCAGTGGTTGCAATGAATTTAAGCGCAGTGTTTACTGTTGCCATTGCCTGCTGGTTTCAGCCCGATGCGCCGCTGATGTTCTTCTGGATGTTGGCAACATATTATATTGTTCAATTAATGGTGGGTCCGGGCGCCGAAAACTCGGAAGCTACCCGGTACAGCCGTAAGACCTGGCTGTTATGGCTGGCAGTTGGTGTAAGCATGGGCTTTGCCACATTGAGCAAATACCATGTGTTGTTTTTATTTGCCGGGGTATTTATGTTTGTGGTAACCAATAAAAGCCAGCGCCATTGGTTGCGTCATCCGGGGCCATATTTAGCGGTTTTAATTACTGTTATTATGGCCTTCCCTGTATTATGGTGGAATGCCAATAACGGTTGGGTATCGTTCATTTTTCAGGGTTCTCGTGCTGGCGCCAATACGGAACATTTTAAGCTGCATTTTGATTGGTTTTTCCGCAGCATAGGCGGGCAGGCCGCTTTCCTGCTGCCATGGATTTGGTTTCCCATTGTAAGGCAGCTGTATATTTCGTTTAAATTGCGTAAACAATTGCTAGCTTATAGCTTTACATTTTGGATGGCTATATTGCCCATCGTGTTTTTTACCATGGTTACGCTATGGTCAAACTTGCAGTTTCATTTCCATTGGCAGGCGCCTGGTTATATGATGATGTTTATACCACTTGGCTTTGCTATTGATAAAAGTTTAAGCAGTGTTGATAAACGGGCCCGGCTTAATCGCAGATGGATCAATTTTTCAGTGTACTTTACTATTATAACCATTGGTGTGCTTGGAACGCATATGGTGACCGGTTTTTGGCAATGGTACGGGCCAAAATGGATTGTATACCAACTTCATAAGGATAATAACGATCCTACTATACAAGGGGTTGATTACACCGACATAAAAACCCGTTTTGATAAAGAGGGCTGGACAAACAACCCCAACATATTTACCGGTACCCCGCGATGGTGGCTAACCGGCAAGGTAGACTGGGCGCTTAAAGGGACAAAAGATATCACCGTATTTAACAGCGACCCGCGCAACCTGGCTTTTATGGTTGAACCCCAAAAGTTAATAGGTAAGGATGCCATTATAATAAGCGACCAGGAACAACAGGATGTTAATGCTGATGCCAAACCATTTTTTGATAGCGTAACCCAATTGCCGGATATCAATATAATCCGCAGTGGCAGGGTAGAGTATAAGCTACAGGTTTTTTATGGGAAAAACTTTCATGTGCCTGCCGGTAAACGTATGGACTTGCCATTGTACAGGCAACTAATCGGCTTGCCGCCGTTTGGGAAATAAAGAAGTACTAATTGAATAGACACTAATTACACGAATGGATTCGAATTTCACGAATTAAATAGGCACTCGTTGGCGCGAATTGAGTTGAATTTTATGAATTAATAAGGACAGGAGAATTAACTTGGCACCAAGTAAAAAACACAATTACACTAATCAATATCCCTAATTATACAAATGAATTTATTGAATATAAGTGATCAACAAACAGACATCCCCGCTATCCAAAATTCGTGTAATTCGAATCCATTCGTGAAATTCGTGTTCACTCAACAAACAGACATCCCCGGCATCCAAAATTCGTGTAATTCGAATCCATTCGTGAAATTAGTGTTCATTAAATTCGTGCTCATTCTGTTTCTTTTCTTTCCATTTTTTCTATCAGCACAAAACATTAGTATCATCCCGCTGCCAAAATCAATTGTAAAAACTAACGGGCTGTTTCAGTTAAACAGCAATACCATTATTGGGATGAACAGCAACTCATTGCTGCCGCAAGCCCATTATCTGCAAAAAGAGCTGCAAAAAACAACCGGGATGTTTATTGAAGTTGATCCGAATGAGGTAAAAGCACTGATAGATCTGCAGCTGGTCAAAAGAGATGAGTTACCCGGTTCATACACTTTAAAGATCGAACCAAATAAAATAATTATTACTTCATCCGGAAATGAGGGGATCTTTTACGGGCTGGTTTCATTGCTTCAAATGTTAAAAACGCAGCCGGTTGGCGCTATTGTTAATATACCTGCCTGTGAAATAAATGATGCGCCAAGATTTCAATGGCGCGGTTTTATGCTGGATGAATCGCGCCATTTTTTCGGTAAAGAAAAGGTTAAGCAACTGCTTGACTGGATGACCTTTTACAAGCTGAATAAATTTCACTGGCACCTTACGGATGTTGATGGCTGGCGGATAGAAATAAAAAAGTACCCTAAACTAACTTCAATTGGCGGGATAGGTAATAAAACCGACTCACTGGCCGAAGCTAAGTATTATACCCAGGCAGATATTAAAGAGATTGTAGCCTATGCAGCAGACCGCTTTATAACGGTTATCCCCGAAATTGATATGCCTGGCCATGCAACAGCAGCCAACAGAGCCTATCCTGAATATAGCGGTGGCAGCATCAATAAATATCCCAACTTTACCTTCGACCCGGCTAACGAAATGACCTACCAGTTTTTGGCTGATATTCTAAAGGAAACCAATTCGCTGTTTCCTGCCGGGATGATTCATTTGGGAGGCGATGAGGTGGCTTTGGGGATCCAGGCCTGGGCAGGCAAACCCGCTATTATGGACATGATGGCGAAAAACAGGTTCACCTCACTTGCCGACCTTGAACATTACTTTTTTCGCCGCATGGCCGATACGGTTATAGGTATGAATGACAAGATCCTTTGCTGGGATGAAGCAGCTGAAACAGATTTACCTGCCGATAAAACCATTGTGTTTTGGTGGCGGCAAAATGTGCCATCGCAGTTACAACTGGCGCTTCAGAAAAAATACCAGGTTGTACTTTGCCCAAGGCTCCCTTTGTATTTTGATTTTGTGCAGGATAAGAGCCATGTTTCAGGGCGCAAATGGGTCGGCACATTTAACAGCGTAAGCAGTGTTTATAATTTTCCTTACAAGGAATTTCCGGCCGATCAATTACAGTCGGGCCAGATCCTTGGCATCCAGGCAAACATCTGGACTGAACTGGTGGGTTCGGAGAAACGACTGGATTTTATGATCTTCCCACGCATGGCGGCCCTTTCAGAAGCCGCATGGACAGATTCAGCTAACAAGGATGAAAACTCATTTAATGAAAGATTACGTTCTGACTTTGTGCTGTATGATAAGGCTGGGATCTATTATTTTAATCCTTTTGACCTTTCAATGCATCCTGAAGCTATTGATTTTGCACCAAAAATTATAAAGCCGTCAATTCGGGAAAAACATCATAAACGCGGGCACAAATCAAAGTTGAATGGGCGGCACACAAAAGGTAATCACACTAAAGCTAAACAGCATCATCCAAAAGCTTCCGGTAAGCGAAAAACAAAGCATCACTAAACAGCTGTATGTAAATTTTTGCGTAGTATTTTCACTAATCTCATTAAGTATTGAAGCTTATTAGCATTACTTTTAACAGCGTAAAACAAGTAATCTCTATTAAGCAATATCATTTTGAAAAGCACTCGCCCTACTTCTAAAAGATCCTGGACCGGAACACTATTTGCCATTATTTTAATACTGCTTGCATTTGTTAACAATGCTTATAGCCAGGCTGAAGTTGAGCCCTGGGGTAATATAACGGGCATTCGTAAACAAGGGCAGCTTTTTAATTTTGAATCGAGCATAAAAGTGGTTAGTACTAACAGGAAACACGTAGCTATTACAGCTAAGGAAAAGCAAAGTCCGCACTATAAACGGGTTGCAGATGATGAACAGGAGGTGACCACCTGGATTGATAGTCTGTTTTTTAAAGAGAACGTTAAGGATGATGGTGCAGGAAAAATAAGGGTAACCATTCAGCTAACTTCACATAAAGACACTACATTACAAGGTGTTTATTTCTGCATCTCTTTACCCAATGAATATTTAAACGCCGATCTCCGTTATTCAAATGGCGATAAACAGGACCTGGATCATTTTGTTAAAGCCGCGGAAGCTGAATACGACGACAACGCAAAGGGGATTGAGTTTGAAACAACTCAACGCAAATTAAGTGTAAAGCCTGATGAGCGGTCGCTGATTATGGTGAGGACGGATTCTGCTCATAATAAATTGCTGTTGTACATCCCCATAAAACTTGGTGGTGTAAAAAATGGCGAGGTAGTTGAAAAAGAATTTAATATTAAGGTATCGGGGGATCTTGATAAAACTCCCGTTAACCTTACTTTAAATACCGCTCGGCAGGGTAGGGCGTTTGAAGGGCTTGGCGGTAATTTTCGCTTGCAAAACCCTGAAATGGATCCGCAGGTTATTGATTATTGCCTGCAAAACCTGCGCATAGCCTGGAGCAGGGTTGAAATGCCCTGGCGGTTTTGGCAACCCAATAAGGACGTTGACCCAACTGCTACTGCGGATTCCGGCAAAGTAAACCCGGCTGTTAAAAAGGCGATGGAGATGGCACACAGGCTGGATAGTTTGGGCATCCCGATCATTCTTTCGGCCTGGTTTCCGCCAAATTGGGCAGCTGAAGGTAAACTTAACTTTCGCCCGGTTAAAGGCGTTTGGGGCAATAAGCTCAATAAGGATAACATGGATGCCATTTATAAATCAATTGCTGATTATATCATCTACCTGAAAACTAAATACGGTACCGAAGTAAAGCTGTTCTCGTTTAATGAGTCGGATTTGGGCATCAATGTACGGGTAACCGCGCAGGAGCATAATGATTTTATTAAAGGATGCGGCGCTTATTTTGCGGCACACGGCATTAAAACAAAAATGCTGCTTGGCGATAATTCCGACGCCAATACCTATAAATTTATTGATCCGGCACTGAATGATCCGGATGCGAAGCAATATATAGGGGCGATTTCTTTTCACTCATGGCGGGGCTGGGATAATGCAACATTGCAGAAATGGGCCGATGCCGCTACAAAGCTGAACGTTCCGCTGCTTGTTGGCGAAGGAAGTATTGATGCGGCGGCCTATAGCTATCCTGATATTTTCCAGGAGCAAACCTATGCCTTGCAGGAAATAAACTTATATACCCGACTGCTCGCAATTTGTCAGCCGGCATCCATATTGCAATGGCAATTAACAGCCGATTATTCACCATTAATCGGTGGCGATATTTTTGGAAATGACGAGCCACTGCACCCCGGGCAACGGTTTTGGAACCTTAAGCAATTATCAATAACCCCAAAGGGTTTATTTGCTATGCCTATAACCAGTGATAAGCCTGATGTATCATGCGCTGCTTTAGGTGATAATGCTAAGGGTGCGTATGCTATTCATTTGGTAAATAACGGCACTGAGCGTAGCGTAACCTTAACTGGTTTACCTGCCGGTGTTAAACAAATGAACATATACATCACCAGCAAAAAATTGAATATGAAGCAAGGGCGCCCGTTACAGGTAAATAATGGAGGCGTAAGCTTTAAATTGCCTGCTACTTGTTATGCAACATTGATAAGTCAGTAAGCAATTTGGGTGGTGTCTCAGTTTGAAATTTGAATGATGAACCATAGAAAAGAGGAAAGTACTTTCGAAGAAAAGTGAAAGAAATGAATTAGTGTATGACTAAAAATAAAGCGAGATTTGAAAAGGCAAGGTAAGCAACCTATTATTTATTATTTCATATGGATATACAAGAACAAATCGAAGAGTATATTTCCAGCCAATCTGAATCAAAGCGCAGCGACATGCGAGAGTTGCACCGCATCATTCTGGAAGTAATGCCAGCATGTAAATTATGGTTCTTGGATGGTAAAAACAGTGAAAATAAAACTGTTTCTAATCCTAATATAGGATATGGACTTTATACCATGAAATATACTGATGGAAAAACCAGGGAGTTTTATCAAATTGGTATGAGCGCAAACAAAACAGGAATCTCTATCTATATCCTTGGTATTGAGGATAAGACATATTTAGCCCAAACGTATGGAAAAGAACTAGGTAAGGCGAGCGTGACCGGGTATTGCATTAGGTTCAATAATCTAAAAGATATAAACATTAGCATACTGGAAGCGGCAATACGATATGGGGTTAAGGTTACGAGTGAAAATTAAATTTCAAATGGAGACACTACCGCTTTGCCATGCTGAGATATGAACCCTCGGGAAAGTCTGAAGGAGAAATAACAAGGATATAAAGATTTACGAAGTTTTAAAAACTTCGTAAATCTAACGGCGTTGAAACTTGTCATGGGTAGCACGAGCGAAGAATGGCAAAGGGAATGTTTTATTAATTTTTTATGGATTCTCTACGCTGGTATCCTGCGCCAGTACTGCGTCATCAGGTGTTTTACCCAAATCATTATCCAGGGTGTACAGGGCATCAGCATTAGCCTTTGCACCGCCTGCTTTTTTGATCTTAGCCAGCAGGTCAAGCGCCATGGTTTCTTCTTCTGTTTGCTCTTTTACAAACCATTGTATAAAGTTCCAGGTTGCCCAGTCTTTCTCCTGCAGGCTCAAGTCAACAATCTTATAGATCTTTGCAGTGTTTTCTACTTCCGATTTAAATACCTTTTCAAAGCAATCGTTCACGCTTGCCGGATCAGGTCCTGGTTCCGGGATTGTTGTAACTACTACTTTTCCACCTCTTTTTAAAATGTATTCCAGGAATTTCATCATGTGATTGCGTTCCTCATTCGAGTGGCGAAAGAGGAAGTTGGCAATACCTTCATAGCCTTTATCGCTGGCCCACGCAGCATAACTGAGATAGATCTGTGCATTATGCGCTTCATTAGTCATCTGATCGTTCAATGCTTTTGCAAGCGGATCGGAAAGTCTGTTAGTGTTCATAATAGAATTATTTAAACACTAAACTAATAGCACAGGAAAATGTTTCTTATATCTTGAAAGCGTGTAACAAATAATTGCACACTATCCCTGGACATAAAAATAGGGGTGACCTATTTAAAAGCGGAAATATGGTTGTTTTTTATGCTCAGGACAAATGATTTACCTACGCTTATTTTTATGCTCCTGTTTACAAGCATAGCTTTTATGGCTTCATCATTTTTTAATGCCTCATACAGATCACGCGCAACAGCTGATCCGCTGATGTTATTGGTTACTTTGCCGTTCTCCAAAGCAATATTGAAGGTGTAGCCCGATTTTCCACGGTCGCCTGCCGATTCAAAATCAGTAATGTTTAATTTAAACTGCTGTTCTTCGTTAAGGCTTCTTTTTAAATGCAAACGAATAACCGGGATATACCTTTTCCAGGTAGTTAAGTATTTTCTTTCTTCCATGTAAGTGGGTAAAGGTATCAAATTTATATGCGAATTTGTAGAACAGCGCAGATTAATCGTACCCTTACTTATTTTGAAGTAAATTAAAACAAGCATATGGCACAATTTGTATAGTAAATTGGCACGTCTGCACCCGCTGTGGGCAGTTTAAGACCCTTAAATTTGTTTGTATTCAATGAAAACACGATGGCAAACAAAAACTTAAGAACCTGCGAAAAAGGCCATGAATATTACAAAAGCAGCGATTGCCCCACATGCCCCGTTTGTGAGCAGGAACGCAAACCGGCCGATGGTTTCCTTTCATTACTGGGAGCACCAGCAAGGCGGGCTTTGGAGAACAAAGGAATAAAAACTGTAAAACAGCTTTCAGAATTTACCAAAGCTGATATTTTAAAGCTGCATGGGATGGGGCCGGCTTCCATGCCCAAATTGCAGGCTGCATTAGCTGCCGAAGGATTATCATTTAAGAACAAAGGGAAATAAAACCCCCATCAAACCAATTAAATTATGTTTAAAAACACAAAAGCATTCAGTGGTTTCTCAGTAAACGACATGCAAAAAGCAAAAGAGTTTTATAACGGGATACTCGGGATTGAGGTTTCTGAAAACGATATGGGAATAATGACACTTAAAATAGCAGGGGGGACAAATATAGTAGTTTACCCTAAACCCAATCATGAACCTGCAACCTTCACTATCTTAAATTTTGCCATAGCTGATATTGATAAAGCCGTGGATGAGCTTATAAAAGCAGGTGTGAAATTTGAGCAATATGATTTTGGAGAAATAAAAACCGATGAAAAAGGAATTATGCGCGGTAACGGCTACGGCCCGGATATTGCCTGGTTTAAAGATCCGGCAGGGAATATTTTATCAGTGCTGAAGGAAAGTTGATTAGGTGAAGACCACTGGCTCTTTAGGATTTCTCCAATGCAATTAAGTTAAGGGCACCATAAACATATAGCCCCTCTAAATCTCCTCCGCTGATTAGCGGAGAGACTTTAGCTTCGCCCGCGTTTATTTTTTCAAGTCCTCCCAACCGGGCTACCGTGTACCCACATCTTTTTATAAAACCCCAGAGGGGTTCAATATTGGTAGAGAAATGTCAAAAAATATTTTTTGTGCCGTAGGTACAACACTTATTCCGCCTTTTGGTTGGTTAAAGAAAATCCGTGGTAAAATAGTCCAATAGGTTTCGCACCTACGGAGCGAAAATTTATTATTTTCTATTTTTCTACCAATATTTTGCTCCTAGCGGAGCAGCCTTTCTTGATAATTAATTGAAATAAAAGATGTGGGTACACGGTAGCCAACCGGGGAGGATTTAGGTGGGGCTATTGGACGTTGCTGTGTGGTTAGTTATAGCCAACGTTCTCTTAACTTAATAGAATTCAGGAGACCCTGCGAGGACGAAAGAGCGAAAACCTTAAATCAATAAATAAAAGGAATTATTCTTTTAACCTTTTGCATGTAGCTAAGGTATTGATCGCCAAACTCGCCGGTCAGTGCCTTTTCTTCCACAAGCATGCGATAGTTAAGTACAATAGATATGGGTATGACGATAATTATAAAGGAAAGCCAGTTATTTAATAAAACGGCTAAACCTGCTATTATGAGCATTAGGCCTAAATAGCTTGGGTGCCTTACTAATTTATACATGCCATTTGTTTTCAAAACATGTGAGTTAGAGATGGCAACATCAACCGTGAACATGCTGCCTAATTGAATTATAGTTATCCACCTGGTAATAAAGCCAGCTATTACTATAATAATACCTGCAGGCAGGGTTATGGTTGAATTTATTGCTCCCAATGCCTGCCTTTTGGTAATCAGGGGGCCAATTATTATACATGCTGTTATAATTATCCATAAAAATGGTAATGACCTACCATCATTTGAGGCTTTGACCCCCGACTTTTTTGATCTTTTTAAAATAAGCAGTAATAGCTCTGATACGCCGAAAATTATCCCCAAGTAATTGAAATAAAGCATAATATAATAATAAGCTAATATTGTGAGATTGCCAAATTAGTTGAGCCGACTAAATTGTTCTTTTCTGAATTTAGTTGCATTAAAATTATTATAAAGGTATATAAGCTTGATCAGTGGAAACAATATACAACACCATAGGTATTACCTTTTTATTGTTACGGAAAAGCCGCCATTCCTGATACATAGCAAATGATTTTAAAAACTTGCCGGTAATAGCTCAAGATCTTCAGTAAACAGGGCTTTATCGCCTTTGATCATAAAAGCTTTAGTTATATGAAGCTGCAGGTGCTCTTTTCCGGGTGCGTTTAGTTTGATGTGCTTTTTAAAATGGATCAGCACCCTGTCTCCTTTTTCAATCATCGATATGTTTTGTTGCGTACCTGAAACCTTTTCTAAGCTAACCGTTTTAACATCTCCCGGTAATGACTTGCCTGAAGCAGTAATATTAAAAGCATCCGGAATTATTTTTACCAGGAAATCCGAATGATTTACAATAAATAGCTCTGCATGTAGTGTATCCTGCTGATAGTAGTTTTTCAAACGAAAATTAAAACCGGAAACAGCAATTTCCTGATCGCTTAAAAATGCAAATGGGGGGTGCGGTATTTGCTTTAAGGTTTCAAGATACTTTTTTTGTCTTTCGTTAAAGCCATTAGTGGTGTTAAAGGAGTAACCAATTACAGGTGTTATATATTTTTTAAGGTAAGCCAGGTACTCATTTTTTTCCGCGGTGGCCTTTAGGGATAAAATTGATGTACTATCGCTGCCTGTTGCTTTATAAGTTATGGAAAAATTATAGGCTGGCTTAAAACTCCCATGCTTCCCGGTAATTTGGTAAAGCTTATAATTATTATAGGGGTTGAATTTTAACGTTAAGGAGGTGTCATTTCCCCGCTTTAATAAAAAAGGCGTGAATGCTGATGTGGGTAATGAATGTGAACCATCAATTGTATTTATGGCAATTTCCTGTATTTC
Organism: Mucilaginibacter sp. OK098; assembly: GCF_900142915.1. GTDB lineage: Bacteria > Bacteroidota > Bacteroidia > Sphingobacteriales > Sphingobacteriaceae > Mucilaginibacter. The sequence goes on along the minus strand of NZ_FRCM01000004.1, from coordinate 370,096 downwards.
CAGATCTTTTGATTCTGTATTTGAAAATTTGAGTTGTGCGTTTAACTCTCCCTGTTTTATAACTCCTGTAAGGGCAGCTCCTAAATTTAATGCGCCAGTGTTTATAATATCGGCATTATAGGCTAATTCATTTGCATTACTTAGTGGCTTTTTATTATTGTTTGTGCAGCTATAAAATAAAGTGGCAGTAAAAATGATTAACAGGGATAGCTTCATATTGTGGATTTGTGCTGTATTGGTTTAAAAAGGGTTTTATTAAAAGAATACTCCGTGTCTCTCTGTGTCTTCTTTGCGCCCTTCGCGGTTTAAAATTAACCACAGAGGACGCAAAGAAGGCACAGAGATCACAAAGACCGAGTTTTATTTTAAGACTTTAAGTTTAATATTTTTGACATAACCTCGGAAATTAATATTATCAATAACCTGTAACTGACCAGATTGAATAAGCATGCGGAGGCGCCTGGATCAACACGCGACCGTCAGCAGCTACTGTTTGGATCCAGCTTGATGCCCCGGTATATTCTTTGATCTGTTGATTTGCCCAATTGGATGTTACCCATTGTTGCTGCCAGTAATCGGTTCCGTTAAAGTATACAATTACACCTGGTGCAGCGCCGTAGCCATTTCTCCTGTCGATGTATTGATCGGTAGCGGAATATAAATTGGTAGTTGTGCCACCTGCTAATGTTCTGTGGATCCAGATCAAATTGTTCATCCTGCTTTTAGTAAGCCAGGTTTCATAGTCATTGTAAAACACGCAGGGATAGCCTTCATGGGTCATAATATAGGCATAGGCCGAGTATTTATCGCCAATAATATCCGTATCATGATTAGATACAAAGGTTACGGATTTTGCGCCGTTCCTTTTCAACAGCATATCATCATTAAGATGGGTAAGGTCATGGCTGTCAAACGCTGAATGCATGGCATAAAAACAAGCGAAATCAAAGGCAGAAGAAGTACCCCCGGTAGCATTTACCCAGTTTTGTAAATTTGCCGCATTGCCATCCCAGTCTTCGCCTACGGCAAAACCACCAACGCTGTTTACATAGTTTTGAACAACCCATGCGCCATAGCCCAACACGTAATCAAAACGCCACCCATCATAATGCATGGTGTTTTTATAATAGCGGGACATACTGTAGCTGGCGTTATAAACCCAGTTAGAAACGTTAGCCTGTGCATGGCACAGATCGGGAAAGCCTCCGAATGAGCCTTCGTCTGATGCATGAATATTATTTGGATGGAAATCGCTATAGCTTCTGAGGAATTTACCCGAAAGCGGGGTAAATGAAGTATATGTATTTGTACCGGTGTAAGGATTTGCCTCCAGTGCGCCGCCACTGCAATGGTTCAATACCATATCTGCATATACCTGTATATTGTGGGTATGCGCGTTTGCTATTAATGTATTAAGATCGGTTAAATTACCAAACCTGGTAGTTACAGACCCCATTTGATTATAGGTGCCAAAATCAAAGTAATCAAAAGGATCATACCCCATGCTTGATCCGCCGCTTTGCCCTTTTGTTGCAGGAGGAAGCCATATGGCAGAGATGCCTGCTGCATCCCATGCTGCTATTTTGCCGTTCACTGTGCTCCACCAGGATGTACCTGTAGGTGTATTCCAATAAAATGCCTGCATTAATACGCCACCGCCGGGGCCAGAGGCTGCAAACGAAGAAGTGTTATTGATCTTAAGGTTTACCGCGGGTGCGGTTGCTTTCACATCAGTTTTTTTACATTGTGAAAAGGTTAGCAATACCATGAACAGGAGTGCCTGACTTAGCCTGTAGAATTGTTTTTTCATAATTTTGGTTTTAAATAATATTTACAATTGGTTTTATTGTCTTTCTCATTATTTCGGGAACGTTCCCGGAATGCGATGCAAAAGCATTGGTCGTAATTACTTATTTTAATAAACCTGTTTTAAATAAACTAAGCAGGATTTATAAAAACATGACAAAAGCATGCAAATAAGTAAGTTTTATTATTTAAGTGGCGGTTAAGCCAAATCAATTTTTAATTTAAACAGAACAGGGTATAAGTGTTGTAATTGGTTTAGCAATTGGCGTAAGCTATGAACGGAAACTAAGTTACAGGAATGATTAATAATTGCAAATTAATTTTTAGTAAATGTTTTTAATATTTATCAACTATGCTTTTGATAAACTTTTTCTTTTAAGGAAATTTTTAATTTATAAGAATTGCACGTTAATTAAGTTTGAATTTTACCGGGCATTTTAATCTAAACGATCTTTATTCTTAAATGGACACGTACCTAATACACTAACTTGTTTTTACTTACAGTTAATTTACTTTACGGTAACGTTCCCGGAAATCTGACTGGAATTTGCCCGGAATAAAATTTAAGGGAGAAGTGATATGCTGATTTTCTGCGTGATTTTGAATTTTTGATCAGAATTGTTTAGATGAATCTATAAGCTCAACCACTAAATGTTATATGGTTTATCAAAGGGTATTGGCCAATTTTATAATTTCACTTACGCGCCTTGCGTCCGTTACATCATTGCTGTATTCATCGCCAACGGTATCACCCATAATAATATGCTCATTTTTATACTTCATTTTGCTCTGCACATGTACCCTTGCAGATGAATGTACTTCAGTAGCCCCTGTAAAACGTACCAGGTCGGCAACGTTTGATTCGCTTACCCCGCTACCGGGCATTATCGAGATCCGGCTTGCCGCTTTGCTTATTAGCCGGGCAATATTATATGCACCTTCCATTGCGGTACTTTTACCACCCGAGGTTAAAATACGTTCACACCCCAGCTCTATAATATCTTCCATACTCTGATAAAGGTCGGCGCACATATCAAAGGCACGATGAAAAGTTACGCCTAAGCCCCATTGTTTTGCAAGTGTTATCATTTCTCCGCAGCGGGCTTTATCAATAGTGCCATCATCATTAAGCATCCCAATTACAACGCCATCACAACCGGCCTCAATACAATACCTTATATCGGCCATCATTATGTTAAACTCAAGGTCGCTGTATAAAAAATCGCCGCCACGGGGTCTTATCAAAACATATAACTTAATGTGGAGCAGCTTGCGGGCCATTAATATTTCCCCGTAGCTGGGGGTAGTTCCGCCTTCAAACAAATTTTCACAAAGCTCCACACGTGAAGCCCCGCCATTTTGCGCCGCCAATGCCGAGGTCACCGAATTTGCGCAAACTTCGAGTGAAACAGGGTAGCCTAAAATTGACGGTTCATTGCTATTCATAGTTCGTTGTTAATAGTTCATAGGCAGGCGGGCTATAAACTTTTAATTATTAGACGGTTAGATATTTTATAATGATTTTTTAACGGATATTGGTGCAAATAGTTTTAGTTATGGTTAATAATCGGTCGCTCTTTGGATAAGAACTATAAACCTTTGCCATAAACCATTTCACAACTCAATAAAAACTTTTACCCGGTACCAGCAGATCCTGTTTTTCAGCATTACAAACCGCAAATGAAAAACCTTTTTGAATGGCATATGCGCCATATTCTCCTTTTTTATTAATAGCCAGGAAACCAACCTGGATGTTCTTAGCAGTATCCGGTTTCTTTTTTATAATGCGCTTTACAGCCTCTTTACAGGCATCTTCCGGCGAATATCCCTGGCGCATCAGCTCAACAACCAAAAAGCTGCCCACGTTACGGATCACTTCTTCGCCAACACCGGTTGATGTTGCACCACCCACTTCGTTATCAACGTACAGGCCTGCACCAATTATCGGGCTGTCGCCAACACGTCCGCGCAATTTAAATGCCATACCGCTGGTAGTGCAGGCGCCGGATATATTGCCTTTGGCATCAATGGCCAGCATGCCAATAGTATCATGGTTATATTTATTGCCGGGAGCGTGCTGCTTGTTCTCAATATTCATTACCGGCGAGTACTTGGCTGTTTTAAGCCATTCCTTCCACGCCTTTTCTGATTCGGGAGTAAGTAGTTTTTCTCTTTTAAAACCTTGTTCAATCGCAAATTGGGTAGCGCCTTCGCCAACCAGCATTACATGAGGTGTTTTTTCCATTACTAACCGGGCAACAGATATTGGGTGTGCAATATCCTCAATAGCCGCTACAGAACCGCAATTACCAAATTCGTCCATTATGCAGGCATCAAGAGAAACGTGTCCGTCGCGATCAGGATAACCGGCCCTTCCAACAGTATGATTATTCATATCTGCCTCCGGGATCCTCACCCCGGCTTCAACAGCATCCAAAGCGCGGCCGCCTTTTTCAAGCGTTTTCCAGGCTTCTTTATTGGCTACTATTCCGAAATCCCAGGTAGAAATAACAACGGGAACACCAGAGTATGGAGCTGAAATAGCTGCCCTAGCAATTTTAGAAGTTGACAAAGCCGCCAGCGAAGCGCCGGCAGCCGATATTTTTATAAACTTACGGCGGTTATACATAGCCGCTAATATAGAAATTAGGTTTAATAACTCTAAATGTATCTTTATTGATACAAATGGGTTTTATAGGCTAAATCCAGAGCTTGTTTAAATTTGGAGGTTCTATGGCGACTAGGTGGATGCCCTTCTTTTATCGCTTGCTTAACGGAGGCGTAGCCCAATGGCATTAAGTTAAGCTTTTTTACCCTCCTTACGCGCAGCGAAGGGAGGGTGGTCCAGCGAAGCGTCGACCGGGTGGGTAAATATGCGGGCGATATTAACGCAAATGCATTGGCGCTAATGCATGGCGGTGTCAACTCACCCCGACATCGCTTCTCAGTCACCCCTCTCTGCTGCGCAAAGAGGGGAAAGGAAATAGGCTCTTAGTTATAAGAGTTTTTAAACCTTTTTACTTCTGGCTCTTGGTTTTTATAAACAAGCCAATAATTAATGAAATAATAAGCCCGGTAACAAACTGTCCCACTATTGCCATCATTACCTGCGCACCCGTGGTAAACTGCTTGCTTACCATCACGGAATCCTGGTTTATTTGCTGCTGCGACTCTCCATTGGCAGCCATGGCTTTTTGGGCATCCTTCACCATAAATTCCGCATAGCCGGGATTTATCAGTTGGCAATAAAGAAAGCTAAAGATGGCAACTATAACCGCAATTGTTATAGCAACCAATAAGCCGGTTTTAACTGCCTGCCCGTAAGTAAGCATGCCGGTAAGTTTTTTTGTGTTTTGCATAGCCATGTAAATGCCAATTGCCTGGATGGGTATTGATAAAAGCCCGCCGATTCCCCTTATGTTCTCAGCCTGCATTCCCCAGCCATTTTTTTCATTTAGCCAAACCACCAGGGAGAAAAAGCCAAATAGAAAAACGGAACTTATTAAGCCCGTTACTAACCCGAATTTTAATGTTGATTTCATATTGTTATTGTTTAGATTGATCAGGGCAAAACTGGAGGAAGTTTACCTCATAAACAAAATTTTTAAGGTGGAAAAAGGGTGGATTTTGTTGCTGAATGAACCTAATCAACTCAATCCAACTTAATCAACTCCTTCTTACAATAAACAATAGCTTCCCTGCGGTTTTGTAAACCAAGCTTCGTATAAATATTATTGATATGGGTTTTAATGGTGCTTACTTCCACAAAATTTATTGAGGCAATTTCCTTATTGCTTTTTCCTTCGGCAATCATTTGTAATATGGCCGACTCTTTGGAGGTTAAGGTTAACAGCAGGTTTTCTGCAGGATCTTTTTTTTGATCAGTGCGCTTATATTTTGAAATGAAAAATCCTGCTATTAAAAACAGAACTGCCACTGCGGTTATGTAGTAATCAAATTTAAAGTATTTATAAACCAGCAGGATGTTTGAAACCTGGAAAAGAATAATTGCCAGGGCAGCTGCAATGCCAATTTTAATGCTGATTTTAAGTGTTGGATAGGTCATTAACTGATTTAAAACTTAGCCGCGCTATTCAAAATCCTGCTGACAATTATGGCAATGCCAGTTTTTTTGACTGTGAAAAGGATTTGCTAAATTCATGATGGTATTTAAAAGTCCGTCATCTTTACCTTCGGTAATATTGCTCACATTTGTTGAAGCGCAAAAAGGGCAAACTACGTAGGTATTGTTTTCATCGTCAATTTCAAAATGATCGTTTTCATGCAGATCGCCTTCGGTTGCTAAAATTTCACGGCACCGCTCAACGTCTTTTTCAAATACTTTAAGCTTTACGCCGCCCATAGCCTGGTTATATATGGGGTTGCCCATAACTATATTTTCATCGGCAATAAAACAGGGGATGCCATTAGCTTCAAGCCTGCTGCGGATAATGTGCGCAAGCATGGGATCGTAATAGGATTCAAACGTTATTATTTTATCGTCGTCGATGCTCATTTTATGCAAAATAATAAATTTTGCATAAAGATACCGGGTTTTTCTTTAATTTGGATGGCATGAATCGCATCGACAGAGTTTCGGCCATATTAATTCAACTACAATCGCGCAGGGTGGTTAAAGCCAGCGATATAGCCGAACGGTTTGGTATAAGCTTACGTACTGTTTACCGTGATGTAAAAACGCTTGAGGAAGCCGGGATCCCGATAATAGGTGAGGCTGGGGTAGGATATTCTATTGTTGATGGTTACCGCCTGCCGCCTGTAATGTTTACAAAAGAAGAAGCCACCGCCTTTTTAACTGCCGAAAAATTTGTTGAAAAACTTACTGATGCCTCAACTACTGAGCACCATAAATCGGCCATGTATAAGATCAGGGCGATATTAAAAACAGCTGAGAAAAATTTACTGGAAGATATTGACAGCAGTATTGAAGTGCTCAGGAGCCGCGGTCAGCTGAAGGTTGATAATAAAGATCATATTCAGACCTTACTCAACAGCATCGCCCAAAAAAGTGTATTGCATATGAATTACTTTGCAATCCATAGCCAGGAACATACAATAAGGGATGTTGAACCCATCGGTATTTTTTATAAAGCCGGCTACTGGCACCTGATAGCCTATTGCCAGTTACGGAATGCTTACCGGGATTTCCGGGTAGACAGGATTAACCGGATTGAATGCAGCGGCAGGGCTTTCACCAGCAAACACCCAACTCTAAAAGCTTACATTGCCCAAACCGCCAAAGAGCAGGAACTGGATATGGTAATAATACGGGTTGATAAAGCGATTTACAGGCACCTGGAATATCAGAAATATTATAGCGGTTTTGTTTCTGAAAAAACTGTAGGCGGCCAAATAGAAATGACCTTCCTCACCACATCAATAGAAGGCTTTGCCCGATGGTTCATGATGTTTGGCGACCAGGCCGAAATTATAAGCCCCGACAGTTTAAAAGAACAGGTAGGGAACATTGCCGCAGCAATTGCTCAAAAAAATCTTCAATTAACAAATTCCTACTGACATAGGGCTGTCATTCGCCATTGTTTTATTTGTGCAAGCAAACTAAAACAATGGAAATTAAAACAATCATTTTTTGGGTATTGATAATAGCTTATGCAATACCCGGCTTTATCTTCGGCTTTAAAAAACTAAGCGGACAAAAAGTTTCTATTGAGCATTTTAAACGCTGGGGCTACCCCTTATGGTTTATGCATTTTCTGGGTTTTATTGAAATAGCCTGTGGTCTCCTGCTATTATTTAATGCTACAAGGATGTATGGTATTGTAATATACGCTATACTAATAATAGGAGCCATTTATACCCACCTTAAAAATAACGATCCTCGAAAGTATGTGATGACCCCGGTTTATGTGGGGCTGCATTTATTAGCTATATTTTTATTTACCTTTTGGATTTAAAATAGATCAGCATGAAAAAAATCGATTTTAAAAAAGAGCTTCAGGATCTTTATAAAGTTTCTGCGAGTAAGATTGAAGTGGTAACTGCTCCCCAATTAAACTACCTGATGATAGATGGGTGTGGTGATCCTAATAGTTCACAACTATTTCAAAATGCGGTGGAAGCTTTATTCAGCCTTTCATATACTATTAAATTTATGCTTAAAAAAGGCATTCAACAAATTGATTACGGTGTAATGCCACTTGAAGGCCTATGGTTTAGTGATAACATTAACAATTTTTCAATGGAAAATAAAGCTGCATGGAAATGGACCTTAATGATTATGCAGCCTAAATTTGTTACCGCCTCAATTGTAAGCATGGCAGTAGAACAAGCAAGCAAAAAGAAAGATATGCCAATGCTGAACGATATAAGCTTTGGAACAATGGATGAAGGTTTATGCGCCCAGGTACTTCACTCGGGTCCTTATAATAACGAACCAGCAACTATTGCCCGCTTGCATGCTTTTATAAAAGATAATGACTATAGCTTTAATGGAAACCACAGGGAAATATATTTGAATGACATGCGCAGGACGGCCCCTGAAAAATTGAGAACCATTATCAGGCAACCTATAATTAAATTGTAACTAAATAATATTTAACTGTAAACTGTTATGCGATACTGGATAGTAGTAGTTTCAAAAGATCATATTGCCCGTGGTGTTGCCGGTGGCTTTATGCAGGCCAATCACGGCAAAGAAGGACCTTTAAAACGGATGGCTGTAAACGATTGGGTGATGTTTTATTCGCCCAAACAAACATTTGCCGGCAATGAGCCTTTACAGGCATTTACCGCAATCGGTCAGGTGGCTGATGAGCAGATCTATCAGCATAAAATGGCTGATAATTTTATCCCATACCGCCGGAATATAAAATACGAGGAAAGCAAGGAAACTCCCATAGCTCCATTGATAGCGGATCTTGATTTTATTAAAAATAAAAGCTCATGGGGCTATCAGTTTCGCTTTGGTTTCTTCGAGATCCCGGAAGGCGATTTCAAACTAATCAGAAGTAAAATGGTTGATTAAGTTGATTGGGTGAGTGGTTGATTGAGTTAAAACAATCGCCGCCCTTAAAGAAACTTAATCAACCCAATCAACATAATCTAACTTAATCAACTTAAAAAATGAGTACACTAACATTAAAAACAACCATCAACTTTAAGGCGCCGATTGCCGAGGTTTGGAAAGGGCTAACCGATGCCGCTATGGTAAAAGAATATTTTTTCGGTACCGATTTAAAGTCCGATTGGAAGGTTGGAAGCCCCATTACTTTCAGCGGTGAATGGGAGGGACATAAATACGAAGACGGTGGAATTATTCTTGACATTGATGCGCCGAACTTATTAAAGTACACTTATTGGAGCAGCATGTCGGGCACCGAAAATAAGCCTGAAAATTATAATAATATCACTTATGAATTAGGTGAAACCGATGGCAAAACCACTTTGGTAATAACACAGGATGGTGTTAAAAACCAGGAAGCAATGGATCATTCTGAGCAAAACTGGAAATCTGTTTTTGACGGATTGAAGAAAATTATAGAGAAATAGTTGATTATGTAATTATTTAATTGATCTTTATAAACAATTCATTAAAAATATTTTATGAATCGATATAACTTATAGTAATGATAACCAAAACAGAAATATCCAACCAAAATCAATTTTATCTAACCGGGATTTCGGTAAGAACAACCAACCAAAACGGACAATCGCAAATTGATATTGGCGGCCTTTGGACAAGGTTCACGACCGAAAACCTGATTCAACATATTAAGGATAAAACATCTGACGATATGTATTGTGTTTATACCGAATATGAAACAGACCATACAGGTCCCTATACCGCTGTTCTTGGTTGTAAGGTTAGTTCATTGGATGATATTCCAGACGGCTTTACCGGGATAACCATACCTGCTGATAAATACCAGGTTTATTATTTGGAAGGCCAGTTCCCTGCAAATATCGGTGAGGCGTGGCAACAGATCTGGGCAAGCGATATTGATAGGAAATATACAGCTGATTATGATTTTTATAAAGCAGATCCAAAAAGCTTTGAAGAAACAGAAGCGAGGATTTATTTGGCAGTTAAATAATCATCATGTCATTGCGAGCGCAGCGCGGCAACCGTGAACTTTACAGAGCGGCTAGAACGGTGTAGAACTTGCGTAGCGTAAATGCACGGTCCGCGATTGCTTGGTACCTCGCAATGACAAAAATGAATTTAACTTAAACGAATTATCTGATAAAGCTCAGTCGTTTACCGGCCTCACCTTCATGTAAGCTTCCGTCAGTCCACACAACATTGCCTGATACAATGGTATAGGCAATTTTTGATTTAAAGGTAGTTCCTTCAAACGGGCTCCATTTACATTTGTATAAAATGTTATCCTTGTTAACTTTCCATGGGGCATTTAGATCGGCCAGCACAAGGTCGGCCCAATAACCTTCCCGGATAAAACCGCGTTTTTCTATCTGGAAACATACTGCAACATTGTGCGCCATTTTTTCGGCAATTTGTTCCAGGCTGATCTTACCCTGGTGATATAATTCAAGCATAGCGGGCAACGCATGTTGCACCAATGGTCCGCCGGATGGTGCTTGAAGGTAAGGCAATGATTTTTCTTCCAGTGTGTGCGGGGCGTGGTCGGTTGCTATTATATCAATACGCCCGTTTAGTACGGCTTTTAAAATGCCATCGCGGTCGTGCGCTGTTTTTACAGCCGGGTTCCATTTTATAAGGTTGCCCTTGGTTTCGTAATCCTTGTCGGTAAACCAAAGGTGATGGATACAGGCCTCGGCGGTTATCCTTTTATCTTTTAACGGGATGGAATTGTCAAACAGGTAAGTTTCTTTTTCTGTAGAGATATGTAAAATATGCAATCGTGTATTGTGCTTTTTCGCAAGGTCAACCGCCATTGACGAGGACAGGTAACAGGCTTCGGCGCTCCTGATCTTGGGATGCAGTTTTACCGGGATATTCTCGCCCAATAATTGTTTGTAATGCTCAAGATTGCTTTTTATAGTGGCTTCATCCTCGCAGTGCGTAGCAACCAGCATTGGTGATTGTGCAAAGATGCGCTCAAGTGTATTAGGATCATCCACCAGCATATTACCGGTTGATGAGCCCATAAAAACCTTAATGCCGCAAACATTGGCAGTATCTGTTTTTAATACCTCATCAATATTATCATTTGAGGCGCCCATGAAGAAAGAGTAATTAGCCAGCGAAGTGCGTGCACCTATATCATATTTATCCTGCAGTAATTGCTGCGTAAGCGTATTTGGTACAGTATTGGGCATCTCCATAAACGAAGTGATCCCACCCGCAACAGCCGCTCTTGATTCAGAGTGAATATTTGCTTTGTGGGTCAGGCCCGGTTCACGGAAATGCACCTGGTCGTCAATGCAACCTGGGAAGAGATGCAGGCCTTCGGCATTTATCTCTTTATCGGCAGCAGCGTCAATATGCTTATCAATTCGGTCAATAAAACCATCTTTTACCAAAACATCAGCAACAAACTGCCGATTTTCATTAACTATTGTTGCTGATTTTATAAGGATTGAGCTCATAACGCAAAGATAGGTATAAGTCAGAAAGTCCGGAAGTCGGAAAGTCCGAAAGAAAGAATTGTACTAAAACATTCCGCAATCGGCATTCCGACTTCCGCATTTGAACCATGATTAAAAGATTTTAGGATTACTTGATCCTTAATTGCAACAAACATCTCAATAATCCATTAATCAGCTGAATCCTGGTTCAGACATTAAATCCGAAATCGAAAATCCGACATCCGAAATCAAAAATCACTTTCTTCCCCAAAAATAGTTAAGCCCGAAAGAGATATTATCATTAAGGCCTGCGTGGAAGGTGCTGTTTTTAGTTTGATAATCGAGGTTATAAGCTGCACCGCCAAAGCCAAGATTAACACCAAGTTTTGGCGTAGGGAAAAACACAAAGTTAGGAGTAACGCCAAGACTAAACGTGCCGTATTTAAAGTAAGTGGTATTGTTTAAAGTACTTATGCCAAATTCAGGGAAAAAGCCAAATTTATCAGATATCATGGCGTAATAGCGGGCGTGCACACCTATGCCAACCACGTCGTTATGATAATTATCACTCGAAATATAATTGTTAGCCGGAGTTGTATATGAATGATAATTTGATGTTTCGGTACCCGCTGTACGTGAGTAAACCGGTTGGACGCCGATTGACCACTTATCGCTTATGAAAAAACCAAACTCGGGCCTGATGCTAAATGAAGAGATCTTGCTGGTCGTGTAAATAGTGTAACCATCGTTATAATTGTAAGTATTTGATGATCCGTACGTGCTGTAATCATAGCTCAGGCTGCCGCCAAGGTAATATTCGCCTTTGTGACCTGTTTGAGCTGATACTGTGCCTATGCAGGCGAAAAATAAAATAGATAATGCGAGTAATTTTTGTTTCATGTTATAAAATTTGATGCAAGGTAAGTTGTTATGTTAATTAATACGCAATGAATAGATGAATAGCTACAATGTGCCGACGAAAAAGATTTTTGGGAAGTCCGAAAGTCGGGAAAGTCCGAAAGACCGAAAGAAAAAGTAATCTTGATGCAAATTAACAGGAATGTCATTCCGCATTCAACCCTCTGAATTCCGCAATTAAACTTTCGGACTTTACTGACTTTCCCGACTTTCGGACTATAAACCCTATCTTTGCCCGATGGGTGTATCTTTCGAAGAATTTAAATTTAACCGGCAAATTTTAAATGCAATTGCCGATGCCGGTTATACGGAGGCTACGCCTATCCAGCAAAAAGCTATTCCGCCGATATTGAACGGGCAGGATGTAATGGGCATTGCGCAAACCGGTACGGGTAAAACTGCGGCCTATGTTTTGCCGATCCTTATGAAGCTTAAATATGCCCAGGGGGATAATGCCCGTGCACTGATCATATCACCAACGCGCGAGCTGGCTATGCAGATAGAGGAAAATGTAAAAGCCTTTGCTGCCAATACTGACCTGCGTGTTGTTGTTTTATATGGCGGCCTTGGCCCCAAAACTCAAATAGAGCAAATAAATAAAGGAGTTGATATTATTGTGGCTACCCCCGGCCGCTTTATGGACATTTATCTTGCCGGCCACATTGTTACCAAAACATTACAGGTTTTGGTGCTGGATGAAGCCGACAAAATGATGGACATGGGCTTTATGCCACAGATAAACCGCATTTTGGAAGTGGTACCCGTAAAGCGGCAAAACCTGCTTTTTTCGGCCACCATGTCAGACAAGATCCATGAGCTTTCCAATAATTTCCTGGAGTTTCCTACTATTATCGAGGTAACACCGCAGGCTACTCCGGCGCAAACGGTAAACCAGCACTTATACTTTGTGCCGAATGTTAAAACCAAAATAAACCTGCTCAGAAAGCTGCTTGATGTTGAAGATGATATAAAAAAGCTGATCATCTTTTGTAAAACCAGGTTAGCCGCAGAGGATGTATATAAGTTTTTACTCCGCAAGTTTGGCGAAAAAGAAGTTAAGGTATTGCATGCCAATAAAGGGCAAAACACCCGCATAAATGCCATTAATGCTTTTAAAGCCGATGAAGTGAAAATACTTGTGGCCACGGATGTAGCGTCACGCGGTATTGACGTGAGCGATGTGAGCCATGTGATAAATTTTGATGTGCCGGTTGTTATTGAAGACTATGTGCACCGAATTGGTAGAACTGGACGCGCTTACCAATCAGGCGAGGCGATCACTTTTTGCAGCCCGAATGAAGAATATTATATCCGCAAAATTGAGAAGTTGATAAAACAAACCATTCCGGTAACTGATATTCCCGTTGATGTGTTTATTGAGGCAACTCCTTATGAGGAAAAACAGGAGCAGGCCAAAGAGGTTGACATGCAAAAGCGAAAAGAAGACCCTGACTTTAAAGGTGCTTTTCATGAAAAGAAAACCCTGAACCAGCATAAAAAGTTTGATGCAGCCAAAGCGAAAGCATCAGGCAGGCCAGCCGCAAAAAGAACTAAATCGCCAAAATCATACAGGAAAAAACATTAATACAATATGAAGCTTAGGATTACCCCCCTGAATTTTGCAAGCGCATTTCTTTTAGTTGTAGCTGTTTATAGCTGGGTATATGGTGTTCAAATTTCGGGTACGCATTTTAAAACAATGAGCACGGCAGTAGGGTGGATCTTTATCCTGTTTGCAGTTGTAGTGTCATTTATGGATATAATGTTCCGTAATTTCTTCCCGGCCACTAAAAAATTATGGATAGTAGAGCTAAGCTTTATAACTTTGGCGGCTATTATATTTTTACTTGTTAAATAATTTATAAATGAAGACTGCTGAAATAAAGCTTACTATACAACTTGATGATGACAATGTTCCCGAAAATATTATGTGGGAATCAACAGATGCGCAAAACAAGGAGGCATTGCCTGTAAAATCAATAATGCTGGCCCTTTGGGATCAGAACTATAAAAATACATTGCGTATTGATCTTTGGACAAAGGATATGCCTGTTGACGAGATGAAACGCTTTTTTTACGAAACCCTGCAAACCATGGGCGATAGCTTTTTACGCGCAACTGGCGAAACAAATATTGTAGAAGACCTGCGTGATTATTGTGCCCACTTTGCCGATAAAATGGAAATAAAAAAATAAAATGCGCCTTAATGTATTAACCTCGTTTATTGGCTTTGTAATAATCATTGCAGGTACCTATTGCCCAATTTTACGTCCGTTCCATTTGTATAATATTGATGCTTTTGGCGCTAATAAGCCTTATGGTATGGTGCTGCTGCTTGTTGCAACCGTGGGCATCCTGGGAACCGTGTTTAATCAACCCAAAATAACCAGGATGGCTGCATTATTTTCGTTAGGGCTGGTGATTTTGTTTTATGTGCTGGCCTGGTTAAAGGTTCATACCTCGTTCAGTTTTATCCCTTTTCATTCAATCGATGCATTTTTAACAAGGCAAATAAAGTTCAAATGGGGTTGGTACTTGTTGTTTGGCGGGGCTTTACTGGCATTAGGCGGTGTTGTTTTTGGCAGAAAGAGGAGCTTTGAAAATAATTTTGAGTCTGGATCAAAACAAAATTAACTCAGATTGTTTAATCATTTCAATTGCTTGTTACTCAAATAAGTATATTTAAAAATATTTTTTTTAACATATTTGTATCTCTTAAAACAACCTACATGTTAAGATTTTCTTTTCGCCAGCAAGTATTCGCTGGCTTTGCTGTGTCTGTAATATTGGTGTTAGCGGTTGGGATATTATCCTACAAAAGTATTAGTCAACTTGAAAACGACTCCAATAGGGTTGAACATACCCAAAAAGTAATAAAAGCCTCAACCAATTTGCTGCAGTTAATGATTGATGCCGAAACAGGCATGCGCGGATTTGTAGCAACTAATAAACCTGCTTTTCTTGATCCTTATAACGCTGCTTTGCCGAATATCAAAGGTGATATAGAACAGCTTAGAGAGCAAATTGCAGACAACCCATTGCAGGTAAGAAGGATTGATTCATTGGCAACGCTGGTTAGTGCCCAGCTTAATATTTTAAAGACAAATATTGAGGTTAGGCAGGTCCAGGGACTGGATTATATGGTTAATAATAATATGCTGGTTAACGGTAAGCAAAATATGGATGAGATCCGTTCGCTGATTGACCATATGAAGAATACTGAGAATAACCTGCTAACTGTACGGAAATCAAGCTCACAGGCTGCTTCATCAAAAGCCATTGATACCATTGTGATTGGCTCTATTGTGTTTTTGGTTATAATAGTTGTACTGTTTATTTATATCCAGGGTACTTTTGAAAGGCAGAAAAAGATTGAGCAGGAGATAAAAGTAGCTAATAGCGAGCTTGAAGTTGTACTTGATGAAAACAAAGCTAAAAACTGGCTGCTAACCGGGACCGGATCAATTAATGAAAGGATGCAGGGGCAGCAAAGTGAAAGAGAGCTGGCAGGCAACGTACTTACCGAGATTTGTAATTATACCAAAGCGTTAACAGGCACATTTTACTTATTTAACGAGGAGGAGCAGATTCTTGAACTTTATGCATCCTATGCATTTAATAGCCCGGATGCTTTAAAAAAAACTGTTAAAGTATCAGAGGGATGGTTGGGGCAGGTAGCACATGATGAAAAGGCGGCGGTTGTAAAAGGTAAATTAAATGATAAGCTTGAATTGGGGTCGTCACTAATTCACCAGGAGATAATAGAAAGCTTTATTGTGCCTTTCTTTTTTGATAAAAAGCTAAAGGGGGTTATTGAAATTGCATTTGCCAATGAGCTTGATAAAAACAGCAGCAACTACATTTTAGCAGTGGCTAATGATATTGGTATTGCGGTTAATACGGCGCAGGCGCGCACCATACTGCACGAGCTGCTATTGCAAGTGCAGCAGCAGGCAGAGGAGCTTGAAGCCCAGCAGGAAGAGATGCGGGTTACCAATGAAGAGTTGTTAAGTAAAACTGAAATGCTGCAGGCATCAGAAGAAGAGATGCGGGTACAACAGGAGGAGCTGCGCACAACCAACGCCGAGCTGGAAGAAAAGGCAAGCCTGCTTGAAGAAAAAAACCAGGCTATTGAAGAAGCCCGCAGAGCAATAAATATAAAGGTTGGCGAGTTGGAAACCACCGGGAAATACAAATCGGAGTTTTTAGCAAATATGAGCCATGAGCTGCGCACACCATTAAACAGTATACTGGTATTAGCCCGAATTTTAAAGGATAATAAGCCGGCAAATCTTTCGGAAGATCAGATTAAATATGCCAGCGTAATATTTAATGCCGGGAATGACCTGCTTACCCTGATCAATGATATTCTTGATCTTTCAAAGATCGAATCGGGTAAGCTTGATATGCAGAATGATAATGTTAAAGTTGCCGATATTTTGCATGACATGGAAATGTTGTTTGCCGAAGTTGCCCGCAATAAGAAAATAAATTATACCATTACCACCAGTAAACATTTACCAAAGAGCATATTTACCGATAAAGTAAGGGTTGAACAGGTACTGAAAAACCTGCTTTCAAATGCTTTTAAGTTTACCCCAGAGAGTGGTTCAATTGCTGTAAATGTGGTTCCGGGGGATGAAGAAAAAACGATAAGCTTTTGTATAAAAGATTCGGGAATAGGCATACCGCATGATAAGCAAAAAATAATATTTGAAGCATTTCAGCAAGCGGATGGATCAACCAGCCGCAGATTTGGAGGTACAGGCCTGGGCTTATCAATAAGCCGTGAACTTGTTACTCTGCTTGGTGGTAAAATTACCGTAACCAGTGAGCATGGCGGAGGAAGTGAATTTATACTAACCATACCTTTAAAAGCCCTGGCAGTAACACAGCCTGATGAAATAACATCGCCAACGGTTGAAACATTTGCTCCTGAAATGCAATTTTTAAAACCTGCAAGGCCGGTTGTTAAAGTTACTGACAAAGAACCGCTGGTTGTAATTGTTGAGGACGATAAGAACTTCGCCGATATTCTTCATGATTATTCACGCGATCATGGTTATAAGTCAATAATGGTTTACGAAGGCACAAATGCGGTTGAGGTTATAAAAGAAAATCAGCCTGATGCGGTGATACTTGATATTATGCTGCCGGGTAAGGATGGATGGCAAATATTAAAGGAGTTAAAACAGGATGAGCAAACCATGCATATCCCCGTTCACCTGATGTCGGCAGGAGAAGCAGCGGCTAATCGTGTTCGCCGGGAAGGCGCAATAAGCTTCCTTAAAAAGCCAATTGATACCGGCACACTCGATAAATTATTTATCGATATAATGCAGCAAAACGGAACTAAATTTACCCAAATATTATTGGTTGAAGATAATAAAACGCAAAGCCAGGCGCTGAATGACATGATGCAGAGCCAGGGCATTACGGTTGACCAGGCCTTTGACGGCGAATCTGCATTCAGGATGCTTCATGAAAAGGAATATCAATGTGTAATACTTGATCTTAACCTGCCGGATATTTCAGGGCTCGACTTTTTAGATAAGATAAAGGAGATTGACCGGTTTAAGGCGCTGCCAGTAATTATTAATACGGCAATGGAACTTGATAAAGCCTCGGTTAGCAGGCTCATGCATTACGCCAATGCCATGGTGGTTAAAACCACAAAATCTGCCGATAGGCTTATTGATGAGGTTAACCTGTTTTTAAATAAGGTACGTGAGTTGGCAGATCAGTCGGCCGATATAGTTTCTATACCAAAAAACAAGATGATTACGCAGGGCAAGGATGTTATTAAAGGCAAAAAAGTATTGATTGTTGACGACGATATGCGCAATATTTTTGCCTTGAGCAGCGCACTCCAGAGCTATGATATGATTGTGGAAATTGCCAGTGACGGACAGGAAGCCATTGATAAGCTGGAAGTTATTAAAGATATTGATTTGGTGCTGATGGATATTATGATGCCGGTAATGGATGGTTACGAAGCAACAAGATATATAAGAAAACAAAACAAATGGGCCAAGCTGCCTGTAATAGCTTTAACTGCCAAAGCAATGATGGACGACCGTGAAAAATGTATAGCTGCCGGAGCCAATGATTATATAACAAAGCCGGTTGATATGGATAGGTTGGTTTCATTAATGCAGCTTTGGCTGGGGAGCTAAATATGAATGTTTCTTCACAAGGATTAACAGCTGAGCAGATTACAGAACTTATTGACCTGGTAAAAAAAGTTCACGGATTTGATTTTTCAGAGTATTCAAAAGCATCCCTAAAAAGAAGGCTTAGCAGGATAATGATGATTAAAAAGCTGGAATATTACGACCTGAAACATACACTGGTAAATAGTCCTGATTTTTTTCAGAATTTTTTAGAAGAGATTACAGTGAACGTTACTGAAATGTTTCGCGACCCTTCATTTTATAAAGCGCTTAATAACCAGGTCGTTCCATATCTTTCAACTTATCAGCATATAAAAATATGGTCGGCGGGGTGTTCATCTGGCGAAGAAGTTTACTCGCTGGCAATATTACTGGACCAGGCCGGGCTTAAAAATAAATCATTTATATATGGCACAGATGTAAATACGGTTGTTTTAAAAGAGGCACGTATGGGTATTTACAGTTACCGTAATATAAAAAGCTATGCCGAAAATTATCAGTTATCAGGTTTAAAAGGATCGCTTACAGATCATTTTACCACCATGTATGATGCAGCCACAGTTCACAGCGAACTAAAGACCAATACTTTATTTTCTGTTCATAATTTAATATCCGATACGGTTTTTAATGAGTTTCAGTTAATTAGCTGCCGCAACGTTTTTATATATTTTGAAATGCAGCTGCAGGAAAAAATACTGGAACTTTTTTATAAAAGTTTATGCCCGCACGGTTTCTTATGTCTTGGCAGTAAAGAAACCATCAGGTCTGATTCTTTTAAAAAGAAATTTAAGGCGGTTAACCTAAAGGAAAATATTTACCAAAAAATTGGATATTGATAAAAACATAGCTGATCGCTGGCATAACTCTGAAATACTGTTGTTAGGCGGCTCTGCGGGCTCATTCAAGCTGTTGTTTCATATTGTGAAAATTTTACCTCCTTCTCTGGATAAAGTGGTGATCATTATTATGCACCGGAAAAGAAATTTTCAAAGTTCAATTGAAAAACTGTTTGCCGAAAATAGCAGTATGCCAATAAGGGAAATTAGCGATAAGGACAAAATAAATAAAAATACGATTTATATAGCCCCGGCAAATTATCACGTTTTAATTGAAAAAGATCATTCATTTGCCCTGGATGTATCTGACGCCCTCTGGTATTCAAAGCCATCAATTGATATTACATTTGAAAGTGCAGCAGAGATCTATAATGATCGTTGTACGGCGATATTGTTTTCCGGGGCAAATGAGGATGGCGCCCAGGGTTTGCTTAAATTAAAAAACACCGGCTCATTAACCATTGCGCAACATCCTGATGATGCGGAGATGCCTGAAATGCCTAAAAAGGCCATAAGTATTAACGCAACTGATTATGTTTTAAAGAGTAACGAGATTTTTGTACTTTTGCAGAATTAATAAATTTACCCCCATTTACCTTAGATGATCCCCATTAATATTCTGATTGTTGACGACAGGGAAGAAAATATTATAGCGCTTAGAGCATTGCTTGAACGCGACGATATAAAAATATTTTCCACAACATCCCCAAATGAAGGCTTGAAATTGGCCTGGGAAAATCAGATCTCCATTGCTTTGGTTGATGTTCAAATGCCTGAAATGAATGGGTTTGAATTTGTTGAAATGCTGAAATCAAATGCACGTACCAGGGATATTCTTGTAATTTTTGTTACCGCAATATCAAAAGAAACGAAATATGCAGTAAGGGGTTTAGGTACGGGAGCTGTTGATTACCTGTATAAGCCGCTTGATCCTTATATTACTTCGGCAAAAGTAGACTCATTTATACAACTGGCCCGTTACCAGGCAGATATTAAGAAGAAAAACCTGGAACTTGAAAACTTTGCTGTTATTGTAAAGAACTCAGCTGATATTATCTGTGTGGTTGATGCGCATGACTTTAGGATTCAAACAATTAATCCGGCATCCGAAAAAATTATCGGCTCAAAACCGGCAACGTTAATTGGTAAAAGCATTATTGATTTTGCGGTTGAACATCAAAGGTCGGCTTTCAGGATAAAACTGGGTGAAATTATAAAAGATAATATAAGTACTTCTGTATTTGAGTTTCAGTTTAACACTTTTAGCAAAAGGATAATTTGGGCCGAATGCCGTGTTGCATATCAAAATAAAGCGCTGTTTTTTAATATAAGTGACGTATCTGCCCAAAAGAGCTACCAAAACCAGCTTATCAAATCAAAAGAAAATGCTGAATATGGTAAAAAGGTAAAAGAAATCTTTTTGGCTAACATGAGCCACGAGCTGCGCACTCCTATTAACGGCATTATAGGCTTAACTGCTCTTTTACATAAAACAGAGCTTAATGAGCAGCAAAACGGTATGATCAATCTGCTGGAAGTATCATCACAATCATTACTGGGCGTAATTAATGATGTGCTTGATATTTCAAAAATGGAGGCTGGTAAATTTAGCATCGTACGTTCGCCAAATAACCTGCACGACCTGGTAAAGTCTGTATACGGGTTACTTAAATTTAAAGCGGACGAAAGTAATATTGAATTTTTATTGGAAATAGCTCCGGATGTTCCGGTGAATATAATGGTCGATTCTTTGCGCTTAAACCAGATCTTAATGAATCTGTTAAGCAATGCCATTAAATTTACCGAACGTGGGTATGTGATATTAAAAATATCGGTACTTGAAAAAGATGCAAACCAGGTAAAATTACAATTCATTATTGAAGACAGCGGAATTGGGATCTCTCCAGACAGGCTTACAAATGTTTTTGAAGCATTTGAACAAGCCGATGATAGTACAGCCTCCAAATATGGAGGAACCGGTTTAGGCCTTGCCATTGTTAAAAAACTGGTTGAATTAAAGGGCGGAGAAATTACTGTTAAGAGTGAAACAGGTAAAGGTAGTGCGTTTACTTTTGTTAACCTTTACATGTTGGCTGCTAAACCGAAGGAAAAAGCTGTTATTGAGGATGTGAAACCACCCGTGGAACTGTTTGAAAATATAAGCGTTTTAGTTGCCGAGGATAACGTGGTTAACCAATTTATGCTATCAAAAATGCTTAAAGATTGGAGTATGGATGTTGATATTGTTGATAATGGACGCAAGGTACTTGATAAGTTACAGGCTAAAAACTACGACCTGATATTAATGGATACGCACATGCCTGAATTGAATGGTTATGAAACAGCAAGAAGCATCCGCATTAATTTTGAAGAGCCAAAGCGGAGTATCCCTATCATTTCATTATCAGCCGCAGCATTTGATTATGAGCAGCAGGAAGCTATCGCAGCCGGGATGAATGACTTATTATCAAAACCCTTTCAGCCACATGAGCTGCATGGAAAAATAAAAAGCTTATTAGCTCCAAAAGAACTGGTTAAAAGTTAAGTGTGGTTTGCCCTACACCCAGCACTTTGGCTTCGTGTTCAAGCAACCATTTTTTACGCCATATTCCGCAGCCAAAACCAGTAAGGCTGCCGTCAGACCCAATAACCCGGTGACAGGGGACAACTATTAATAAATGGTTTTTGCCATTGGCTGATGCAATTGCCCTTATGCCCAATGGATTATTCATTAATTTTGATTGCTGCATATAACTTATGGTTTTGCCATAAGCTATTTTAGTTAGCTGGCCCCAAACCTGCTGCTGAAATGCTGAACCCTGTTGCTTAACGGGTAAGTCGAAATCTTTTCTTTTACCTGCAAAATATTCATCAAGCTGCTGTATGGCAGTTTGTAATAAAGGTGTTTCAGGTGGCAATACTTCATGCTCCTCGTCAAGCGCATAAACAGAAGTTATTAATTCATCTTCCTCAGTTATGCATATAATACCAATGGGGGATTTATAATAAGCAACAGGCATTGTTTAATTAGTGAGTTAGTGATTTATAAATTGTAAAGGTCATGATTTTTTCGCCAAATCAACTAATGACCAGTGACAAATGACCAATGAAAAAATTATCTTTGCCCCATGCAACTCTTCAATCAAACCATATATCTTTTAAAAAAGGAAATTGTATTGGAGTGGCGTTCAAAATACGCTTTTAATGGAGTTTTGCTCTACGTGGTTTCAACTGTGTTTATTTGCTATATCTCCTTTAACCTAAACCCGGGTTTTACCGGTACCAAAGGTTATCCGATAGTTTGGAATGTTTTATTCTGGATAATTATACTTTTTGCCTCGGTTAATGCCATTGCCAAAAGCTTTATGCAGGAGAGTAAGAGCCGCTTGCTGTATTATTACTCTATCGCAAGTCCTGAGGCAATCATCCTTTCAAAAACCATTTATAATATTTTATTAATGTCGTTGTTAAGTGGTTTGGCGCTGCCAATTTATATGATTTTTTTTAATAACACCATTGGCGATCCGCTCTATTATTTTTTAACAGTTTTGCTGGGCAGCATTAGCTTTTCTACTGTTTTTACCATGATTTCGGCCATTGCCTCAAAGGCGGGTAATAACGGTACGCTGATGGCCATATTAAGCTTCCCTGTAATTATCCCCGTTATTTTAGTGCTCATCAAGCTTAGCAAAAGCGCTATGGATGGCATTGACAGAAGTTTAAGCTATGGCAATATTGGTGTGCTTTTAGCTATCAATGTAATTGTAATTACCACCTCGCTTATTTTGTTTCCCTTTCTATGGCGCGATTAACATAGACACTTCGGCATTGCTTCACTCTTTCCCCTTTTTTTGCTAACAACTTTCACTTCACAAGGAGTTACGTCCTGATAGGATAAATTTTATCTTTTATTTGGATTAAGTCTAAATAAACTACTATTTTTGCTGACAAATAGATATTAGATGCAAACAAAAACTTTTACTTTATCAATTATACTTTTTTTGATAGCCGGAACCTTATTTGCGCAAAGAACAGCGCCGGTAACTTCTGAAGATTCATTAAATAATAACATTTCAAAAAGCTCAACCACCATAGGTGGTTATGGTAATGCGTTTTACCAACGGGATAAGAATTTGGGTACTTCAAGGCTGGATTTAGAACGATTTGTAATTTTTACCGGACATAAGTTCAATAATAAAATTTCTATTTTTTCTGAGCTTGAAGTTGAGGATGCAAAAGTTAGCGGTGGCGAAAGCGGCGGTGAGGTTGCTATTGAGCAAGCCTATCTTAAATTTAATTTAAACGCCAATCAGTATATAGTTGCAGGTTTGTTTATACCACGGATAGGGATCCTGAACGAAAACCACCTGCCTAACACCTTTAACGGTAATGAACGTAATTATGTAGAAACATTTATCCTTCCGGCAACCTGGCGCGAATTAGGTATCGGTCTTTATGGTAGTTTAAATGGTTTGCCCTTAAACTATTCGGTAGGGTTGGTAAATGGCGTAAGCTCGGGGATGTTTAATCATGGCACCGGGATTAGAGATGGCAGATTTGAGGGGCGTAACGCAACCGGGAACAACCTGGCGGTAACTGCTTCAATACAATATTACCAGGGAGATTTTAAAGCCCAGTTAGCAGGGTATTATGGCGGTACGGTAGGGGTGAGCAAACGCAAAGCGGATAGCCTTAATTTAAGCTCGGGCATATTTGGTACACCTTTAGCTATTGGCGAAGGCGATATTCAATATGCAAGAAACGGGTTCTTTTTTAAGGCTTTGGGTGCGATAGTAGCTATCCCCGATGCTGAAAATATAAACAGGGCCTACGCCAACAATACGCCAAAAACCGAATATGGCGCTTATGTTGAGCTGGCCTATGACCTTTTGCATCATTTAAGAAAATTACATGATCAGCAGCTTATTGTTTTTGTGCGCGATGAAAAGCTTGATATAAATGCAAGCGTTCCTTCAAACGGAATTGTTGACGGAACGCTTGATCAAAACCATGTTGTTGCAGGTTTTACCTATTTGCCTATTCGTAATGTGGCTATAAAAGCCGATGTACGGATCATACACACAGGCGCTCAAAATCCTGAACTGATAGTTAATCCAAACCCTGCTGCCTTGCCTTACCAGCAAAATAATAACCTGGTTAATCTTGGTCTTGCGTTTTCATTTTAATGATATGGACAGAAGGAAATTTGTAAAGCAATCATGTTCGCTATGCCTGGCAACGGGAGCAGGCATGCTTATTGGCTCGCTGGCTTCGTGTGGTACAGCCTTGCCGGTTTATAAAACTACTATAGCCAATAATAAAATAGCAGTACCTGTGAGTTTGTTTGCAAACAGCGATTTTCAGCTTATTCAGCCTAAAAACTTATATTATAACATAGGCCTGAAAAAAGAAAAAGACGGTAGCTATACCGCCTTATTGTTACGCTGCACCCATGCTGATAACCAACTTATATCAGCAGGTAATGGCTTTAAATGCACCCTGCATGGCAGCGCTTTTGATAACGAAGGCCGTGTTACAAACGGACCTGCCGAGCGCCCGCTAAAAAAGTATCCCACTCAAATAGAATCTGATCAAATAATAATTAGTATAAGTTAGTATACCTATGAAAACTAAAATAATTACCCTGTTTTGTATAGTTGCAGTTGCCATTGCCAGCTGCTCAAAAAATAATACGCCCACAAAAACAAATACCGATGGTACGCTTGAAGGCCAGGTGCTGGCAGATTTTCCAACTAACCTGGCAAACCCCAACTACCTGGATATTGAAACCAAAGCAGGGATAATGAAAGATGCTGCTGCATTATTTATTGCTACACCAAACGATGCAAACCTTAAAGCGACACAGGATGCATGGAAAAATACCCGTGCGGCATGGGAATCATGCGAGGGGTTCCTGTTTGGCCCTGTTGAGGATTTTAACTACGATCCAACAATGGACGACTGGCCGGTAAACAAAGTAGACCTTGACTCATTATTAACTAGCAGTAACCCACTTGCAGTTGAAGATATACAACAACTTGGAACAACATTAAAAGGTTTCCATGCCATTGAATATATTATTTATGGTGTTGGCGGCACCAAAAAAGCCGCACAGATAACAGATCGTCAAAAAGCATACCTTTCATCATTAGCACAAAGTTTATATAATACCACTAAACAATTACGGGATAGCTGGGATCCCTCACAGTCTGGTAATTATACATTGCAGGTTACCACTGCAGGCAAAGGCAGCACCACGTTTACTACCCGTAAGGCTTTTTTTAAGGCGCTGATAGGCTCAATGGCCGATATTTGTAACGAGGTAGCTGATGGAAAGATGCAAACACCGCTTGCAGCACAGGATTCAACATTGGATGAATCATCATTCTCCCACAACTCCGTTACCGATTTTACAAACAACATTAAAGGGGTATTAAATGCTTATTTAAGCTCATATAATGGTGCAAGCGGACACAGCTTAAGCGAGTTGGTAAAATCAAAAAATATCTCGCTTGATGCTAAAATTCAAACCCTGACCAATGCTGCGGTATCGTCTTTTGGCCTTTTAAATGGTATTACTTATGAAAAAGCCATTTACGCAAATAAGGACAAGGTAGGCCAGATTCAAACAGCCATCCGTACTTTAAAAGCTACCATCGAAGGTGACTTGAATGATTTTGTTGAGGCTAATATAAAAGACTAAGAAATAAATTGAGACAATTAAAAGTAATTGGGATATTGATTATACTGGTACTTATATTGGTAAAGTGCCAGAAATCAAAAGTATTTCCTGAAGATCAATATGATGACCGGCTTTCCGGAGGTGATGAAACAGTTTTTAATGCTACTTCACAAGCTTTCGGGAACATGTTCCCGGGCTTAACGGGATACGATGTATATGTGCATAGCCTAGGCGACCGGATTTTTAACCAGTCGTTCGTTACGGCACCGGCACCTATTCATAGTGGTTTAGGCCCTCTTTTTAATAATACTTCATGCACTAACTGCCACCATAATGATGGTATCGGTTTACCAACTGCCGGCGAGTTACAATCCTCGTTATTAATGCGGATAAGTTTGCCTGGAAATGATGCGCATGGCGGCCCTGTACCGGTGCCCGGCTATGGATTACAATTACAGGATAAAGCAGTTTTTGGTAAAGTGCCCGAATGTAAGGTGAATATTGCCTATGCTTATAATACCTACTCATTTGCTGATGGGGAAACTTACGAGCTAAGAACACCAACTTATACTTTAACAAATCTGTATACACCTATAGCCGGTAGTTACCTGCTTTCGCCGCGTTTAGCGCCGCCAATGTTTGGATTGGGTTTACTGGAGGCTGTGCCCGAAAGCGAAATTGTTGGACTTGCTGACCCTAATGATGCTAATGGAGATGGTATAAAGGGAAAAGTTAATTACGTATGGGATGCCGTTACCCAAACCAGGCAAATAGGCCGCTTTGGCTGGAAAGCAAATACTGCATCAATTTTAACACAGGTTGCGAGCGCCTTTAACCAGGATATGGGAATTACTACCAGCGTGCTCCCGGTTGAAAATAGTTTTGGACAGGCGCAGTACGATGGTTTAAAGGATGATCCTGAACTTCCTGACAGCCTTTTAAACGCTGTTAAATTTTATGCGCAAACGCTTGCAGTGCCTGCCCGAAGGAATACTACAGATGCGACCATAAAACGGGGGCTGCAATTGTTCATACTGGCAAAATGTGTTAACTGCCATAGGCAAACATTAACTACTGGCATTAATGTAGCGTTTCCTTCTGTATCAAACCAAATAATACACCCTTATACAGATCTGCTGGTACATAACATGGGCCCCGGCCTGGCTGATAACCGGTCGGATTTTTTGGCAGGCGGACAAGATTGGCGAACTGCGGCATTATGGGGTGTAGGTTTATTTGAAACGGTGAATAACCCCGGCTACTATTTGCATGATGGGCGCGCACGTACACTAACCGAAGCCATTATGTGGCATGGTGGCGAAGCTGATCAATCAAAAGCCTATTTTTCAAATCTGCCTAAGTCTGACAGGGATGCGATCCTGAAGTTTTTGAAGTCGTTGTAAGAAGTCCGAAAGTCAGTAAAGTCCGAAAGAAAGAGGAGTTAGTTTTGTAACGAAGCTATTACGCTTTAAGCCAGAACCTTTATTACTTGCGGAGTTTCGGTCTTTTCCGACTTTCGGACTTTTTTTTTCATCCTTAGTTCATAATTATTCCGTTTTTTAGCATCTTCAAATTTAATTGTAATATTGACCGATGCGATTCCCCTGGTTCATCCTTCTTTGTATATTTTTTCCGGTTATAGCTTTCGCCCAGGATGGAATTATTACCGGGGTAATAACCAATGCAGAAACAAATAAACCCTTACCGCGGGCAAGTGTCTTTTTAAGTAATTCATCTGTTGGGTCTGCAAGCGCCGAGGACGGTAAATTTTCATTGAATTATATCAGGCCCGGGCAGTACACTTTAACCGTTACTATATTAGGATTCGAGGATTATTCAAAAACTGTACTTGTAGGTCGCGAACCTATAAAAATGGATATTCAATTAAAACCTAAGCCGCTAATGCTTAAGGAGGTGACGATAATATCCGCAGCCGACTGGAAAAAAAATTATGAGTCGTTCAGAAAAGATTTTATAGGTGTTGATGAAAATGCCAAAAATTGCGTGGTTACAAACCCCCATGTGCTTAACCTTCAGTTTAACCGTACAAAACAAACGCTGGAAGCAAACGCGGATGAATTTTTAGTAGTTGAAAATAAGGCGCTCGGTTATAGGGTTAAATTCCTGCTCAAAGATTTTATAAGCGATAGGATAGCAAACATAATTGCCTACGGCGGTGAACGGCTATTTGAGGAGTTGCCGGGTAGTGCTTCGCAAAAAAAGAAATGGCATGAAAAGCGCGAAGAAGCTTATTATGGATCGGCTATGCATTTTTACCGGTCGTTATACACCAATAAATTAAGTGAAGCGGGTTTTATAATGTACCATTTAAACCGGCAGCTAAATCCTGGCAGGCCTCCTGAAGACGTAATAAGACGGAAAGCCAAAATGTTTTATGAGAGGAGGATGGCCGACTCTTTAAATTATTGGAATAGCCAGGCCACCCTGTCAAAATATTATAAAGAGAGCCTTGGCAAGATCCCGGTATTGCCATACGAAGTATACAGCACTACCGACCAGCAGGGTATTTTTGCTTTACATTTTCCTAACTATTTGTATGTTGTTTACACCAAAAGGAGAGATGAAGTATATAACAAGGATCTGTATCGTCCGCTGGAGATGACAAACTATGAAACAAGTATTATTACCTTGTTTAATCCCTATGCCTTGTTTGATATGAATGGCATTGTAGTTAGCCAGGCTCCACTGCTTGAAGGGGCGTGGGCAAAATCTCGCCTGTCAGACCTGTTACCGGTTGATTATGTACCGGATGTGAAGTAGTGGGGGAGTTGAGTAAGTGGATTAGGTTGGATTGAGTTGATTAGGTTATTAAAGAACAGAGCGGAAAGACTTACGAAGTTTTAAAAACTTCGTAAGTCTGATCAAATTGCAAAAAACTTAATCAACTCAATCCAACTTAATCAGACCAATCAACCAAAAAACATTACATTTGTCAGCATAAATACTATGAAATTTATATATCAAATTTGGGATTGGATAGCGGATACCGCAGGCGTGTTTTATCAGTTTTTGCAAAGGCAAATGACAAAAAGCTGGTGGAAGATCATCACCGTACTTCTGATCGTTTACACACTGATAGCAGGTTTTCTTTTAGGTGTTCCGGACAAGTATATTCTTAATGAAACTATCCGTAACCTGTATTTCCATGTGCCTATGTGGATGGCAATGCTTTCAGTTTTTGTAATGTCGGTATTTTACAGTGTCCGTTACCTTAATACAGGGCTGGAGAAAGATGACCTTGCGGCTGTTGAATGCGTAAACACAGGTTTATTGTTTTACTCACTTGGGCTTTTAACCGGCATGATGTGGGCAAAATATACCTGGGGCGCCTATTGGAGCGGCGATCCAAAGCAAAATAGCGCCGCGATAGCTTTCCTGCTTTATTGCGCTTACGTAGTGTTACGTAACTCGATTGATGAGGAGCAGAAGCGTGCGAAGATCTCTGCCATCTATAATATTTTTGCATTTCCTATCATGATCGTATTGATTTTCGTGATTCCAAGAATGACGGACTCTCTGCATCCGGGTAGTGGCGGTAACCCTGCCTTTGGTAAGTACGACCTTGACGGCAGAATGAAAATGGTGTTTTATCCGGCTATGCTCGCATGGAGCTTTTTTTCGGTATGGATTGCCACTATCAGGTACCGCATCCGTTTAATTGAATACAAAAACAACGCTTTATAGAAAGATGAAAAAATTACTTGTATTGATGCTACTTATATTAAGCAACGCTGCCGTTTTCGCACAGTCAGCATCGGGTCCTGAAATGGCAGATGTATTTCGCAGTTCGGGAAAGATATACGTAGTAGTGGCTATAGTTGTTATAATTTTTGTGGGCTTGGCCATCTATTTGTTCTCAATAGACAGAAGGTTAAGGAAGATTGAAAAAGAAAAATAGTTCAAAAAATTAGCCTATTCCGTTTAAACCTGCATTTTAATGTAATATTATGCATGCATAATAAAATTGGAGATAATAAATTTGCGATATTGATAAAAAAAGTATCAAATTTGTGCACTTTTTTAACGATTTAATAATTATCAAATAATTTTTATGGCTACTACCAATCCGGCCGCTGATCAGGATACCCACTTTTTTGGTGACGTATGTAAGAACTTTGATTACGCTGCTCAATTTACCAAACACGATGCTGGTCTGTTAGATCAGATAAAATCATGCAACAGTGTTTACCGCTTCCGTTTCCCTATCCGCAGAGGCAATGGATTTGAAGTAATAGACGCCTGGCGCGTTGAACACTCACAACACCAATCGCCAACAAAAGGCGGGATCCGTTACAGCGAGATGGTTAATGAAGATGAGGTGATGGCACTTGCCGCGCTAATGACCTACAAATGCGCCATTGTAAATGTTCCTTTTGGTGGCGCCAAAGGAGGCATCAAGATCAACCCCAAAAACTATACTATACAGGAGCTGGAAAATATTACCCGTCGCTACACGGTTGAACTGATTAAGAAAAATTTTATAGGCCCCAGCATTGACGTACCCGCACCTGATTATGGATCGGGCGAGCGCGAAATGAGCTGGATAGCCGATACTTATGCAACCATGAATCCGGGCCAGCTGGATGCAATGGGCGCTGTTACGGGTAAGCCAATTGCATTACATGGCATTGCCGGCCGTAAAGAAGCAACCGGCAGGGGTGTAGCTATAGCTATTCGCGAATGTGTGAGCGTGGGCGAGGATATGCAGAAAATTGGTCTTTTACCGGGTATTTCCGGTAAAAAGGTAATTGTACAGGGTTTAGGTAATGTGGGTTATCACTCTGCCAAGTTTTTAGCCGAGTTTGGCGCTTTAATTGTTGGCTTGTGCGAATTTGAAGGCGCTATTTATAATGCCGACGGATTAGATGTTGATGCAGTATTTCAACACCGTAAAGCAACCGGGTCTATCTTAGGATATGCAGGTGCCAAACAGCAATTCAAAAACTCAATGGAAGGTCTTGAACAGCCTTGCGATATTTTAGTTCCGGCAGCATTGGAGAACCAGATCACTTTAGCCAATATTAAAAATATCAAAGCAAAAATAATTGCCGAAGGTGCAAATGGTCCTACTTCTCCGGAGGCAGAAGCTATTTTTTACAGCAACGGCGGTTTGATCATTCCGGATATGTACGCAAATGCCGGTGGTGTAACCGTTTCATATTTCGAATGGCTTAAAAACTTGTC
The DNA here is from genome assembly GCF_900142915.1 of Mucilaginibacter sp. OK098. Classification (GTDB taxonomy): domain Bacteria; phylum Bacteroidota; class Bacteroidia; order Sphingobacteriales; family Sphingobacteriaceae; genus Mucilaginibacter. Next base: position 338,945 of record NZ_FRCM01000004.1, on the reverse strand, counting down.
GCACGTAGCCTTTGGCCGTATAAACAGGCGTTTTGAAGAAAATTCAAACCTTAACCTGGTAAACATGGTTGAAGGCATAACTGGAGTGGCTTTAACCCCAATGCAACGCTCAACCATTATAAAAGGTGCATCAGAGCTTGAATTGGTAAACTCCGGATTGGAAGACACTATGATCCGCTCATATCATGAGATTAGGGAGACATATAAAAATAACCCTAAAATTGATACACTGCGCAGTGCCGCTATGGTAGGTGCCATCAACAAAATAGCCGTATCATACCAAAATTTAGGGATCTGGCCATAATTGTAAGGCTTGGTCTTTAAGATAAAAAATGGCTGGATCCAATTGGTATTCAGCCATTTTTTATTTATATAGTTACGTTTATAGGACACTCATTTTTTTAATAATGCCATTTAAAGTTTTTACATTTAATCCGCTAACCGGATAACGATGTTTAAACCTATAGTTATTATATTTTTATTAATAGGCTTTAAAGCATTTTCTCAAACGCCGAACATAGGTTTTGAAAATGGTTCTTTTAGTAATTGGAACTGCTACATTGGTTTTGTTGATCCTTCGGGTAATGTTTCGTTATTCGCATCGGTACCAATTAATAACAGGCATACGTTAATCAGTAAGGGATCTGCCAAAATACTCGACCCCTATGGTGAATTTCCAGTCCTTTGCCCAAACGGAAGTAACTACAGCATTAGGTTAGGTAATGATGACACAAGCAGACAAGCTGAGCGAGTTAGCTATACATTAAAGGTTCCTAATCAAAAATCATATAGTATCGTATTTAATTATGCGGTTGTTTTAGAAAATCCAAATCATTTGCCTTTTCAGCAACCCAAATTTAGGGTACAGGTTTATGATGTAACCGATAACAAATATCTTGAATGCCCCTCGTTTGATTTTGCCGCTTCATCCAGTTTACCAGGATTTAAGCTGTCTACAGTCGCGGGTGTTAAAGGAGAAAGTATATACTATAAAGATTGGTCCACAGCGGCTATTGACCTTAGCAATTATACAGGAAAGGAGATCCGCCTTGAATTTACAACCAATGATTGTACCAAAGGGCAGCACTTTGGTTATGCCTACCTGGATATAAATGAAGATAACGGAACTTCAATAACAGGTAATGCTTATTGCGCCGGGCAAAGATCGATGACGCTGCACGCCCCAAATGGGTTTGCGTCATACGAATGGTTTACTGCAGATCTGTCAAAACTGGTGGGTACCGGCCAAAGCATAAACATATCGCCGCCACCGCCGGATAATACAACCTATGTTTTGGAAATTTCCCCGTATGAGGGACTTGGATGCACTGATACCTTATCTACCATTGTTAACAGAATTGACGAAGGATTTAAACTGAATGTTCCGGATACCTTGTATGGCTGTCCCGGAAAAGGGGTAGACCTTACTGACGCTAAGGTAACCGCGGGCAGCAGCCCCGGAACTACGTTGAGCTATTACAAGGATTCCCTGGGCACAAGCTATTTATATAACCCGGAAAGGATCACCAGTTCGGGATTGTTCTATATCCAGGGGGGTAATAAGGAAGGGTGTATGAATATCCTTCCTGTAAATGTGGTAGTGGCCGAACCGGAGATTAGCGTTACCAACCCCAAACCGGTAGTTTTCCCCGTAACGGTTGATCTGTCAAAAACCTTTGTACATAAAAAAAATGAAACATATAGCTATTATAGCAATGCTGAGGCAACTATTCCGGTTGATAATTATATGGCAATTAAATATGGAGCGGTTTTTTATATAAAAGTAGCAAGTGATTATGGCTGCAGTGTTGTGGTGCCTGTAAATGTGGTTATAGAACCACCACCGCTGTATACCATAATTGCGCCAAATACATTTACCCCCAATAACGACGGCATCAACGATAATTTTTCCATTACCGTTGATGGTGAAGCAACTTTTGGGGTCCTAAGAATTTTTAACCGCTATGGCAAGCTTGTATTTACAGGTAAATCACAAGCTGATTATTGGAACGGAAACTACAACGGACAAGTTCTTCCGGTAGGGACGTATTACTGGGTATTTGAAGGGACAGATAATTACCACCAAACAAAAATTAGCAAGGCTTCGTCTATTTTTTTATTGAGATGAGGTGAGGGGGAAAGTCCGAAAGTCCGAAAAGTTAGGAAGTTTCAAAGTTTGAACTTGAAAGGACCCGGAAGAAATATTGGGCTGGGAATCAACAAGCATCTACAAAGATCAAATTAATACATCTGCCATTTCCTGTCTTCCGGACTTCCGGACTTTTCCGACTTTCGGACTTAAGAAGAATGATTCTAAATAAGATTAATCTCTTGTAATAAACATTATTACATTAACGTTTTGTATTTTTGTAACTCGAAATACAGTAGATAAACCGTTAATGAAAAAAAGTGCAATATTTGGTTTGATCGTAATTGCTATCGCGATAGCAACTATCATTACTACATACTCCAGTTCAAGTACTTACGGTTCTTTTGGCGATGCTAAAAAAACCACGGAAGAATTACACATTGTCGGCCACCTGGATAAAGGTAAAGAACTGTATTACGATGCCGCTAAGGATGCTAACTACTTTTCTTTCTTTGTTAAAGACAATAAAGGTGAGGAATGTAAGGTGATATATACTGGTACAAAGCCACAGGATTTTGAAAAATCGGAACAAATTGTGCTTACCGGCCGCATGACCGGCAACGAATTTCATGCATCAACTATCCTGATGAAATGCCCATCAAAGTACACACAGGATAAATTAGACGTTAAAGAGTTCAAAGCCAAATCGGCTTCAATATAAAATCACTTAATGGATATAGCTTTTCAAGGCGAACACCTTTTGCCCGGTGATATAGGCAAGGTATTTGTTATTTTATCATTCGGCGCAGCGTTACTATCAGCTTTAAGCTATTATTTTGCTACTACCAGCACCAATAAGCTCGACAATTCCTGGCTAAAAATGGGCCGCATAGCCTTTTGGGCTAATTCAATCTCTATTTTAGGGGTTGGCGTAATGCTTTTCTATGTTATTTACAACCACTATTTTGAATATCATTATGCCTGGGCCTATACATCGCGCTCATTACCTGTTTACTATATAGTTTCGGGTTTTTGGAACGGACAGGAAGGCGGCTTTTTGCTGTGGACTTTCTGGCAGGCTGTTTTAGGTAATGTACTTATCTGGCGGGCAAAATCATGGGAAAAGCCGGTAATGACTATTATCTCTTTTTCGCAGGTATTTTTAGCCTCAATGCTTTTAGGTATCGAAGTATTTGGTGCAAGGATAGGCAGTTCGCCATTCCTGTTATTAAGAAATGCTGTTGAAGGCCCGATCTTTTCCCGTGCAGATTATCTTTCATTTATAAAAGACGGTCAGGGGATGAACCCATTGCTGCAAAACTACTGGATGGTGATCCACCCTCCAACCTTGTTTTTGGGTTTAGCGTCAGTGGTGGTTCCTTTTGCTTATGCAATTGCCGGTTTATGGCAAAAACGGTATAAAGAATGGGTGGCGCCTGCCATTTCATACGGGCTTTTTTCTGCAATGATATTGGGTACGGGAGTTATTATGGGTTCGTTATGGGCTTATGAATCGTTAAACTTTGGCGGATTTTGGGCATGGGACCCTGTTGAAAATGCATCTATATTTCCATGGCTTACTTTAGTGGGTGGCCTGCACGTTTTAATTGTATACAAAAATTCGGGTCATTCATATTTTACAGCTACGTTTTTGGTGCTGATGAGCTTTGTAATGGTGCTTTATTCATCTTTCCTTGCAAGGAGCGGGGTACTTGGCGAAACATCCGTGCATGCTTTTACAGATCTTGGGATGTTTTGGCACCTGGTGATTTTTATCCTGGTGTTTTTAGCACTATCCGTATATCTTTTAGTTGTTCGGTGGAAGGAAATGCCTATCTCTAAAAAAGATGAAGATACCTACTCACGTGAATTTTGGATGTTTGTTGGCGCTATATTCCTTGGCTTATCCTGCTTTCACTTAATACTGGTAACATCTATACCTGTATGGAATAGTATGTTTGGTACTAAAATAGCTCCCCCTACCGACCTGGTTGGGCATTATAATGTTATACAGGCGTCATTTGCCATGGTTATTGTCATATTAACAGGCTTTACCCAGTTTTTAAAATATAAGAAAACAGACGTTACCCGTTTTTTTATCACTACAGGGCTTTATCTTGTTTTTGCAGCTGCAATTACCGCACTTGTTGTTTATGTAACCGGATTGTACAAATTGCACTTTGTGTTTGTACTGGTAATGTTTGGTTCTATTTACTCTGTTTTGGCAAATGGAAAGGTACTAACCGATTCATTGAAAGGTAAGTTTAAGCTGGCAGGCTCGGCAGTGGCGCATATCGGCTTTGCATTAATGCTGATAGGTTCGTTAATAGCTGCCGGTACAAGAAAGGTAGTATCAAACAATGAATCGGGCAATATAAATATCAAAGGGTTTGACAGAGGTTCTACCGATGCCAAAGTAGGGGGAGATATCCACGAAAACATAATGATGTATCGTAATGAGCCTGTAAAAATGGGCCCGTATACGGTGACTTATATAGGTGATTCGGTATCAGTACCCAATTACTATTATAAAATGGATTATAAGCGCCTGGATGCTGGCGGTAAAATAGTTGAAGAATTTGTATTAAAACCCAATGCGCAGATAAATCCGCAAATGGGTTTAGTGTCATCTCCTGATACCAAGCATTATTTGTTTCATGATCTGTATACGCATATAACAGCTATCCCTGAAATTAAAGATAAGCCTGCCGGTTCGGGTGATGAGGCTGCACACGGTGAAGAAAATGATGATAAAAACTACGAGGAGCCAATTCCGCATGAAGTTGCGGTTGGCGATACAATTCCATACAAGGATGGGTATATCGTGTTAAAATCATTAAATAAAGAAGCAAAAGTGCAAAACATCCCGCTTACCGGTGATGATATTGCCATTAGTGCAAAGCTTGAAGTTGTATCGCACACTAAAATCTACCAGGCCGACCCTGTTTACATGATAAAGAACAAAACCGTGCTTGATTTTGCCCGCAAGGTTGAAGATGCAGGTTTAAAACTGCGCTTGTCAAAGATCATCCCTGATAAAAATAAAGTAGAGATAATAGTTTACCAGCAGCCGCAAAACAAAAGGCCATGGATAGTAATGCGTGCACTTGATTTTCCTTATATCAACTTCCTGTGGTCTGGCACCATTATCATGATCATTGGGTTTTTACTGTCGATAAGGAGAAGGAACAAGGAGCTGAAGACTGTTTAAAGTATCCGCCAAACTTACGAAGTTTACAAAACTTCGTAAGTTTGGCGGATCTCACCATATAATGCATCAAGCCAATAATCACCGTGAAAATATCACTACAAACGGATTTACTATCCTAAATGATATTTATACTGCCGATGAAATTGATGCTATAATTGCCACTATCAACAAAGCAGATCAATCAAAGCCAACATTTCGAAAAAGTAATGATCTTTTCGCAATAAGGCAGTTTTTAAAAGGTGTGCCGGGAGTTAAGAAACTGATCTTTAATGATAAATTAAAATCTGTGATCCATAATTTATTTGGCGATCAGTATTTCGTTGTCAAATCCATCTATTTTGATAAACCCGAAAAGTCGAACTGGTTTGTAGCCTGGCACCAGGATCTTACTATTTCAGTAGACAGGAAGGTTAACTTGCCCGGGTATGGCCCATGGACAACTAAATTAAGTCAATTTGCTGTTCAGCCACCAATAGGTATTCTACAAGATAACTTTACTATTCGTATTCATTTGGATGATACGGATGAAGGTAATGGTGCTCTTAAAGTGATCTCCAGTTCTCATCTTAAAAATATTTATCGGGTGGACAACCTGAATTGGAAAAATGAAACCGAAACAACCTGTAATGTAAATTCAGGTGGTATTATGATAATGCGCCCGCTGTTACTGCACGCATCAAACCGTACCACTACAAATAAAAAACGGAGAGTGGTACACATTGAGTTTAGTAAAATAGAACTGCCTGTGTCAATATCTTGGGCCGAAATGGAAAAGGTGTAAAAAATCTCTTATTTTTTCAAAAATTCCGCAATCTTAGCATTAACCTTACCGGCTTGTTCAATATATGGTAAATGCCCCGCATCATCCACGGGGAAGAAATCAACTTTCAATACACTTTGAATAGAATCGCTAAAGGTAAATGGCACGGTATGGTCTTCTTTTCCCCATATCAGTAAAACTGGTTTGTGTGTGCTGTTAAGGCAGGTATTAGCTACCCTGCCATTATAATTATAATTGTACATGGTTGAGATCAATGCATTTCTGAAGCCTTTATACTGCATCTGGACCCTGTATTTATTAACCCAATCCGGATGCCGGTCCGGGTATTTAAAATCAGCTAATTGCCCGGTGGCGCGTTCATCGCCATGGGTGGCTTCATAATAATCTGTATAAAGCTTTGGTGAAGAAGGGACCTCAAACGGATAAGCCGGGTCAATAAGTATTACCTTATTAACCAGTTCAGGGTGTTTACAGGTGAAATTGGTAACAACTTTCCCTCCATGTGACATCCCTGCTAAACTTACAGGTATCTTTAAACGAAGTTGTTTGATAAGATCATATAGTTGAGTCAGATACAGGTCCTCGTTATAAACTACATCAGGCCTGTCGGAATATCCCCGGCCAAACTGGTCGTACCGTAAAACCCTGAAACCCTGCTTAACCAAATACTCATAAGTACCATCCCAAATAAAATAAGGCACACTAAAACCATGAACTAATATTACCACTTTACCGGTGTCAGGCCCGTCTATCTGGTAATGTGTAACGCCCTGGCTTAGCTTGATGTATTGGCCGGTTGTACCTTTTCTGTCTGCATCGGTCAGTGCCTTTTTTTCTTTGTCGCTCCCTTTGTATATAATCATTAAGTAAATACTTGCAACGACTGCCAAAAATAAGATGGTAGTAAAGATGACTTTAAGTAATTTCATGCCCTGTTTGATGAGATAAGATGGAATGTTTCTGAAAACTTAAAAATAAAAGAAATATTTGTGTTATTACCATCCATAATTTACAACACATGCGCATCACTATAATAGGTTCAGGAAATGTAGCTACGCACCTTGCGGCGGCATTTAAAAATGCAGGGCATCGCATTGTGCAGGTTTATAGCCGCGATCCGCAGAACGCAGCTTTGCTGGCTTATCATGTAGGCGCGGAGGCAATTGGTAATTTAGAGCAGATCAATCCGGAAACAGACCTTTTTATCATCTCGGTAAAGGATGACGTTATTGGATCAATCGCACAATCATTAATAAAATTTAAAAAACTAATTGTACATACATCAGGTGCTACCGATTTACAAACCTTATTAAATCTTACGGATAGCGCAGGTGTATTTTACCCCCTCCAAACGCTCAGCAAAAATAAAGAGGTCGATTTTTTAACTGTTCCGCTTTGTATTGAGGGCGCAACTGAGAATATAACGAAACAGCTTATTGAGCTTGCGCAAACCATTAGTAACAACGTTTATAGGGTAAGCTCGGCACAGCGTAAAATACTGCACCTTGCCGCTGTTTTTGCCTGCAACTTTCCTAATTACCTTTACAATATTGCACAGCAGCTATTAGCTGAGCATGGTATGGGTTTTGAAATGCTTCGTCCGTTGATTTTAGAAACGGCCCAAAAGGTACAAACCAACTTGCCTGCCGGGGTACAAACCGGACCGGCCATCCGTAACGATGAAAATACAATGGCGATACACCTGCAAATGCTTAATAATGAACCGGATTTGAAAGCGATTTACAGTTTGTTAAGTCAGGAGATTATCAAAAAGAAGAATGCCGGACCCGGGCACGGGTAATTTTGTTACTTTTGCTGAAATGAACATTTTTAAAGTTAAGATAAGCTTTGAGGAAAAAGGGCTGGAAAGTGTTGAATTGCCCATTGCCGAAGGTGAATCTGTATTAGACGTTTGCCTGGAAAACGGCATAGAGCTACAGCATAATTGCGGAGGGGTATGCGGATGCAGCACCTGCCACGTATACGTAAATAAAGGGATGGATAATATCCAGGAGATTTCTGACAAGGAAGAGGATTTTATCGACAGGGCTGTTAACCCGCGCATTAATTCGCGTTTGGGTTGCCAGTGCGTTGTAATTGATGGCGATATTGAAATAACCCTGCCTGATCAGAATCAATTCTTAGGCCATTAGGCGAAGATTTCACCGATTAGAAAAGATTAAACTAAATAAGTTTTAATATTCAAAAAATGACAGACCACAAGTTCAGCCTACCCATTCACTGGAAAGATCATGAAGATATAGCAATAGAGCTTTATGAGAAATTTGGAGATGATTTTGGCGAATCAAAAATATACCGGATCCGTTTTACTGATCTTTTAGAATGGGTGCTTACGCTCCCTAACTTCGAAGGTACCCGCGAAGAGTCAAACGAAGGCCACCTGGAACAAATCCAGTCGGCCTGGGTTTATGAGTGGCGGGATAATCAATAGGTGCAGTTGGCTGTTTTGAGTTGGCAGTGAGCATAGCTAATCAGTGAAATCATAATATATCTGTAGAATTAAAAGATAGTTAGTTAAATTTGTTATATGGAAAGCATAGTAATCAGCCCTAAAACAAAAGACGAGGCTAAACTTATTACCGATCTTCTTCAAAAAATGAATATATCCTCAAAGATTATTACAGATGAAGAGAAAGAAGATATGGGATTGGTAATAATGATGAAAGAGACTGATATGGATGATTTAGTTTCACGCGAAGAGATAATGCAGAAACTTAGGTCATAAATGATTACGGTATTTACCCGGCATTTTTCCAAAGATTTAGATAAAATTGCCTTATCGTCCGTTAGTGCTGGTATTGCAGAAGTGATTGAAGATGTAGAAAAAGCTCATTCCTTATCAGAAATAAAAAATGTCAAAAAACTCAAAGGATTTTCAAATGCTTATAGAATACGAATCGGAGATTATCGGATTGGTGTTACCTTTGAAAATAATATTGTGAAATTTGCACGGGTAGCTCATCGAAAGGAAATTTATAAAATATTTCCTTAATTATTCACCAGTTAATTAATCGGTGAAATCACTAGATAATCAGTGTAATCATAAAAAAATATAGTGGAATCATTTTTATCCAAGCTTAAAGAAATAACTACGCTGGTTTTTGATGTAGATGGCGTATTAACTGATGGTTCAGTTTTTGTATCGGATGAAGGATTACAAAGCCGCTCCTTTAATATAAAAGACGGTTATGCTCTGCAGCTTGCTGTTAAGTGCGGTTATAACGTATGTTCGGTTTCGGGGAGCCGCTCAAAAAGTGCTGTACACCGTTTAAACAGCCTGGGGATTAAGGACGTTTACATGGGGATCCATACCAAAATTGAAAAACTTAAGATCTACCTTGAAGAAAAAAGCATCAGCCCTGAAAATGTGCTATACATGGGCGATGATATCCCCGATCTGGAGGTAATGAAATATGTTGGCCTGCCGGTTTGCCCTGCAGATGCTGTTGAAGAGATAAAAGCGATATGCAAATATGTTTCGCCGCTTGCTGGCGGAAAAGGCTGCGCCCGTGATGTTATTGAAAAAGTATTGAAGATCCAGGATAAATGGATGACGGAAGAAGCGTATAGCTGGTAGTTAATAGTTGATGGTTCATAGTTCATGGTAGCTTCGGAGACGGACTAATAAATTATAGTAACCTTCATCTAATGGCTTACATCTTTAACTATATCCGGCTATAAACCATCAACAGCTCTGCTTCTGGCAATGAACCATGAACTATCAACTATGAACTTCCCCCAAATTATCCTCGCATCCAAATCTCCACGCCGGCAGGAGCTGTTAAAGCTGATGGATCTTGAATTTCGCATTGTGCTGAAAGAGGTGGATGAATCTTATCCCGATGATTTAACGCCTGAAGAAGTTGCTGTTTACATTGCCACCCAAAAAGCAAAAGCATTTGATGAAACAGTAGGAGACGAGATCGTTCTCACTGCCGATACTATTGTTTGTATTGACGGCCAGATCTTAGGCAAACCCGAAAATGCTGCCCATGCTATTGAGATGCTGCAATTACTTTCAGGCAGAATGCACAGGGTAATAACAGGCGTGTGCCTGTTGTATAAACACCAATACCATAGTTTTTATGATGTATCTGAAGTTTATTTCAGCAAACTTTCTGATGAGGAAATTACTACCTATGTAAACAAATACCAGCCTTTTGACAAAGCCGGCTCATACGGTATCCAGGAGCGAATTGGCTTGATTGGTATTGAGCGAATAAACGGTTCTTATACCAATGTGGTTGGTTTGCCTACTGAGAAGTTGTATAGGGAATTGGCAAAATTGTAGAGACGCGATGCATCGCGTCTCTGAATATGTTATTGCGTGAATAAATGCTGCATTTAGCCGCGATGCATCGCAGCTTTACAAATATTCTTATTTTACATTTAACGTATTATTCTTCCTGTTAACATCCGGCAAGGCATTATCTGGATCAACGGTTACGCTTTCAACTTCTGTTGTAGTAGGGATAGTAAAAGTAATAGCCCTGTTTTGTAACCAGGTTTCCACCGGGAAATAGGTGCGTTGCTTAGTTCCATCCTTTAGTTTAACCTCTACTGTAAACGGCATCGCCATTTGTTCCTTATTAGCAACTGTTATTTGAATTCCTTTTTTAGGGTCTTTATCAGCATATTTTGCATCTATCAAAGCAATATCAAGTGGCCAGTTGTTATAGAACCAGCTCTTCCAGAACCAGGAAAGGTCTTCGCCTGCGCCATTCTCTATTGATCTGAAAAAATCATCTGGCTGCGGATGTTTATAAGCCCATTTGGCAATGTAGTTTTTAAAAGCATAATCAAACCTGTTTTTGCCTAAAATTTGCTCGCGCAGCAAAACCAAACCAAATGCCGGTTTAAAATAGGTTAGCGGATGACGATATTTTTCAGGGATAGCATCGGCAGCTGTCATAATTGATGGCGTGTTTGAATCCTGGATAATAGGGATGATCTCATCAGCAGGGTTGCCGCCGCCCGGAGCGTATTCACCATCGCGTTTGGGGGCGTACTCGCCATGATTAAATTCATCTGATGCATAGATGTCGATAAAGGTATTAAAGCCTTCATCCATCCAGCCAAAGCGGCGCTCATCACTGCCTACGATCATCGGGAACCAGTTATGGCCTATCTCATGCGCTGTTACCCAATATAACTCTTTGCCTTTGTCGGTAATACCATCAAATACAATTCCGGGGTACTCCATACCGCCTGCTATTCCGGCCTCGTTAACTGCGCAGGGATAGGGGTAAACAAACCATTTTTCGGAGAAATATTCTATGGATTTTTTTAGGTATTCTGTTGCCCTGCCCCATGCTGCCTCGCCCGCGCTTTCAACCGGGTAAACAGACATGGCGAGTGACTTTTTGCCACCCGGTAAATTAACCCTTGCGGCGTCCCATACATAAGCCTTTGACGCACCGAAAGCCACATCGCGGGTGTTCAGCATTTTAAAATGCCAGGTAAGGTTACCTTTTGTGGCAGGGCGTGACGACGGATTGGTTACCTCATTAACATCCCTGATCATTATCGTTTTATCACTGTTACGTGCGGCATCCAGCCTGCTGTTTTGCTGTGCTGTAAGCACTTCTTTAGGGTTTAATAATTCACCTGAACCGGCAACTATCATATCAGCAGGGACGGTAACTTTATAATCGATATCGCCATATTCTAAGTAAAACTCACCGCTGCCTAAAAATGGCAGGGTATCCCAGCCGCGGGTATCGTCATAAACACACATGCGCGGGAACCATTGGGCTATTTCATAGATCTTCCCGTTTTTGGTGTCCACAAAATCAGTACGTCCGCCGAAGTTGCCGGGGATAACGTATTTGTATTTTATAGTAATGTTTATGATCCCACCGTTTGGTGTCAGCGCTTTTGGCAGGCGGATCTGCATCCGGGTATCGTTAACCACAAAATCGGGCTTAGTGCTTACAGTGCCATTTGTTATCGTGATGGATTCTATTTGATAGCCATCGGTATGCTGGTTTGGCCCGGGTGAAAAGGCAGTCGCAAAATTTGAACGCGCAGTTTTTTTATAGGTATTCTGGTCCATTTGCAGCCACAAAAATTGCAAAGCATCAGGGCTGTTATTGGTATAAACTATCTTTTCGGTAGCGGTTAGGGTTTTCGCTGTGGTATCAATAAGCGCATCAATGTTATAGTTAACATGGTTTTGCCAGTATTTGAGGCCCGGCTCGCCATTGGCAGCATGAATTTCATTGCCTTTCTCACTATAGAAAAGCGGCGAGAATAATTCAGAAGGCTGATAGTTTGATGTTATGGTATCGTTGGTGTTAGTCCGGCGTCTTCTTTGCGCCTGTGTGGAAACTACCAATAGTAAAAGAATGGCGGTGCCAATAAATTTCAGTTTCATGAGATGGGTCAGTTATAAGCTGCAATATACAAATGATGGGGCGAAATTTTATTTTCCTTTAAAAATGATGCAAAGGTTTTAACTGTAATAAAAGCTCGCTATATTTCTAAAAAAAAGAATCAGTGCACTTCCCTGTCAATATTCCTTTGGGCAAATCCTTTTTGCCTGTCCATTTTATTTGTGAAACACTGGCATATTTTGTTGGTTATAGGTACTATACTTATTTAAGAAAGCATAATAAAGACCTGATCAGCTTAGAGAACAGGCTGGTTATATTTATCGGTGCCGCTATAGGCGCATTAGTAGGGTCTCATTTGGTTGGCATATTTGAAAACCCTGTGTTGTTGCCAAATTTTAACCTTACCTATTTAATGGGTAATAAAACTATTGTGGGTGGGATGCTTGGCGGGTTAATAGGAGTGGAGCTTACCAAAAAGAAAATAGGGGTAACTGTATCATCAGGCGATCTGATGGTTTATCCATTGATATTGGCTATGATTATTGGCCGCATCGGTTGTTTTTTAGCCGGACTGGAAGATGGTACTTACGGGGTTGCATCCAATTTATCCTGGGCAATTGATTTTGGCGACGGGATTCGCCGTCATCCTACTAATTTGTATGAGATTGTATTTTGGGTGCTATTATGGATTTTATTAAGAACAGCAGAAAGAAAACGCAGGTTTGCTGATGGCGCCAAGTTTAAAATTTTTCTTTCCTCATACCTCGTATTCCGTTTTGCGATTGAGTTTATTAAACCTGATTACTTTTTTAGTTTTGGTTTATCTGTAATTCAATTGGTTTGTATTGCCGGGATTTTGTATTATTATAAAGTATTTGTTTATCCTTCAAAACTGATAAAACCCTATGCCTGAGCGCCCATACATATATTATGATTTTACACTGAGCATCTGTTCAACCTGTTTACGCAGGGTTGATGCCAAGATAGTTTTTGAGGATGATAAAGTTTACATGCTAAAAAACTGCAGGCATCACGGTTTTGAAAAAGTTTTAATAGCTACCGATATTGAATATTATAAAAACTGCCGCAACTATGCAAAACGCAGTGAAATGCCGCTTAAGTTTAATTCTAAAACCCATTTTGGCTGCCCGTATGATTGCGGTTTATGCCAGGACCATGAGCAGCATTCATGTCTCACTGTTGTTGAAGTTACCGATAGGTGTAATTTAAGTTGTCCAACCTGTTATGCCATGTCATCGCCAACATATGGCAGGCACCGTACGCTGGTTGAGATAGAGCAGATGCTGGATGTAATAGTTGAAAATGAAGGTCAGCCGGATGTGGTGCAAATTAGCGGGGGAGAGCCCACTGTGCATCCCCAGTTTTTTGAGATCCTTGATATTGCCAAAACAAAACCTATTAAGCATTTGATGCTTAATACCAATGGAATAAGAATAGCCAAGGACGAAGCTTTTGTACAGCGCCTGGCTACCTATATGCCCGATTTTGAAATTTATTTACAATTTGATTCTTTTAAAAAGGAAGCCTTAGAGCAATTACGTGGCGAGGATCTGAGAGAGGTGCGGCGAAAGGCATTGGAAAATCTTAATAAATATAACCTTTCAACCACGCTTGTTGTTACGTTACAGAAAGGACTGAACACCGATGAAATTGGTAAAATTATTGAATATGCCCTGCAACAGCCATGCGTGAGAGGCGTAACCTTCCAGCCAACCCAACAGGCTGGGAGGCTGGATAATTTTAATCCCTCAACAGATCGTTATACTTTAACGGAAGTGCGTTCTGCAATATTGGAGCAAACGGATATTTTTAACAAGAATGATCTGATCCCTGTTCCCTGTAACCCGGATGCTTTGGTAATGGGTTATGCTTTAAAATTGGGAGGCCAGGTCTTTCCCCTTACCCGGATGATAAACCCGGACGACCTACTCGACAATTCAAAAAATACGATTGTGTATGAGCAGGATGAAAAGTTGAAAATGCACCTGCTTAATATGTTCAGCACCGGTAATTCAGTTGATAAAGCCGGGGAGCACTTAAAATCGATCATGTGCTGCCTGCCTGATATTGATGCGCCCAATTTAAGTTACGATAATCTTTTCAGGGTGATAATTATGCAGTTTATTGACGCGCAGAATTTTGACGTAAGAGCAATAAAAAAATCATGTGTACATATTGTGAATAAGGACCTGCAGATCATCCCGTTTGAAACCATGAATATTTTTTACCGGGACGATAAAATTGAGTACTTAAACCAGCTACGAAACGAAATTATAGTATAATGGAAGAACAACTATCAAAGGGAGGCAATACACCCGCACCGGGCAGCAATCCGGGGAACGCGGGTAGCAGTAACTTTTACATTGTTGGTTATAATATGCTCGCGCTAATTATTTACACATTAGCACTCAAATTCATTAAAGGGGACCTTGGGGGATATTTCGCTGATGCAGTGTTGTTAGTGGTGCACGTATTGGCTTGCATTGTTTTGGCTATTGCCGAAAAAGGTCAAAAAGTGTGGATGTGGGTATTAAGCGCTGTATTGGTCTTAGTAATAGGGGTTTCAAGCTGTGTTGCTATACCGCCGTTTCTAAAATAGTGAAAATGGAAAAAAGCGGATCGCCGGAAAAAATAATTATTGTAGCAATAAACCTGGCTGTACTTGTTGCCTATACCATCTATTTTAAAACAAGTTCGAAAGATTCACTTATTATTATATCGCAAGCTATTGCTATAGGACTTCACGTTATTGCTTGCCTGCTCCTTGCAATTGTTGTTTACCGCAAAGAGTTTTTATTGAGTGCTTTGGTGATTTTGCTGATAGGATTTTCGAGTTGCTGGATAGTTTTTAGTTAACCCATCATCTCGGCCAGCACTCCTTCTTTCAACGAATTTGTTGACATCACAACCTTATCAATTCCCAATTTATTTATAATGAACCGGGTTAGTATGGATGCGGTTACGATCATATCAACCCTAACCGGGATAATGCCTTTATTTGCCAAACGCTGCTGGTGAGATGAAAGGATAATGCTTTCAATTAAAGCCAACAATTCATCCTTCTCAAAATCATAATGTTTTGTTTTTTTTAGGTCGAATGAATGGCCTTTGCCTGATTCAATAAGCCCGGCGTAACTTTCAAATACACCTGATGAGCCAATGATGTTTGCAATGGGATAACTTGAGGCAGCGGCAAAAAGATCTTTTAAACTATCCTGCAAGTAAAAGTTAAGTGCGGTAATTGATTCAGGAGGGATTGGATCGGTTCGGTGGAAATTATCCATCAGCCGTGCTGCGCCTATCTCAAAGCTCTGTTTCCATTTTACCTGCTTGTTATCGCAAATAATAAACTCTACACTTCCTCCGCCTATATCTGCTACCAGGCTGTTATAGCCGGATAAGCTTCCCGATGCTTTAACCCCTTTATAAATGTATGCCGCTTCGGCATCGCCATCAATAATTTCAATAGCTATGCCTGTTTGAGCTTTTACCTGGTTAATAAAATCCTGCCCGTTAGCGGCATTTCGCAAGGCCGAAGTTGCAATCGCCCTAACCTGCTGAACATTATTGGCTAAAATAAGCTGGTGATAGCGCTGCATACTTTTAATGCCACGTTTAAACGCTGCAGGCTGGATAAAACCTTTGTTTATACCGCCTTCACCAAGCTTAACAGGATCCTGTTCATGAATTATTTCGGTATATTCAGCACTGTTACCTTCAACTATCAACAGGTGAAAGGTGTTTGTGCCAAGGTCCATTACGGCTACGGGTTTATTCATGCATCTAAAATAAAAAATCCCTTAAATTGTTTAGCATTTAAGGGATTTTATAATCAATCCATTTAAAATTTTGATTCCGAAATCCAAACTATTCTTTGTAGAAGAACCATTTTACCAGTTCCTTATAGCTCGCCTTTTTGCCGTACATTAAAATACCAACGCGATAGATCCTTGCAGCTACATAAGTGGTAAATAAAAAGCCAATTATTAATAATGCCATAGATAGGTATAGCTGCCAATCAGGAACGCCAAATGGCATACGCAGCATCATTGCTACCGGCGAGGTAAAAGGGATTATAGAAAGCCACACAGCCAATGGACTATCCGGTGCCCTGAATAAAATACTTACAGACAATAAATAAGTAAATAACAAAGGCATGGTTATAGGAAACATAAACTGCTGTGTTTCAGTTTCACTATCAACCGCTGAACCTACTGCCGCAAACAAGGCACTGTAAAGCAAGTAACCCGCAAGAAAATAAAATATAAAGCAACCTAAGACCTTACCAAATGGAATGGTTTGCAAAACGGACAACGCACCCATCATTCCGTTTGGTGAGGATGATAGCGAATGCCCTAAAATTTTGGTTGATATAATTGATAAGATAATCCAGGCGCTAAACTGCGTTAAACCTACCAGGCCTACGCCAATTATTTTACCCAGCATTAACTGAAATGGCTTAACTGAAGAAATGATCACTTCAATAATCCGGCTGGTTTTTTCTTCAATAACCCCACGCATTACCTGTGCGCCATAAATAAACAGTGCTAAGTAAATTAAAATAGCGCATGCAATGCCCACGCCAATATTTGCACCCAAATCAGTTTTATTATCCCCTGTTTCGGTAATTTCAATTGCATTAAGGGATATGTCACTTTTAATTGAGTGAAGTAAAGCCGTGTCGATATGGTTTTTAATCATACCGTTGTTCATGGCGATCTCGTTCATTTCCTTTTCTGTTTTTTCAATAAGTGTGATGCCGGGTTTCTTTTTTGATAAGATCTTAACTGCATCTGTTTTAGTATAATCTGCCGGGATTAGCAGAGCCGACAGGTTTTCATCCTTTTTTGCCTCGGCTTTCACTTCAGCCAATGATTGCCTGGTGGTTTCAAATTTCAGATTTTTCTGATCCTTGAATTTTCCGGCAAACAAACCGCTTTCGTCAATTACTTTAACAACCTGTTTATTGCTCAATTCGGTACTGTCTTTAGCAACTAAAGCTATTACGCCGCCCATGGCTAAAATTAAAAGCGGCACCACGAAGATCATTATGATAAATGATTTTTTCCTTACCCGGGTAAAGTATTCGCGTTGTATAATGAGTAAAACTTTGTTCATGGCTTAGCGGATTAAATTTACTTGTTCAATAAAAATTTCGTTCATGCTGGGTACTACTTCCTGCAGCATATTGATGCGTGTTTTAGGGATCAGGTATTGCAGCACATCGTTTGAGTTATTAGCGCCATTAAGCTTTATTTTAATAGTATGCTCATTGTCACCACCTGTTTTCTCTTCAATTACTTCAAAAGGTTGTGAGCCGTCAAAATTTAGCTGCCCGCCATTGTATTCAATTATATAAGTTGCATTGCGGTAGGAGTTGCGGATGCTTTTAACTGTGCCATCTAATATTTTATGCGATTTATGAATCAGCGCAATTGAATCACACAATTCCTCTACCGATTCCATCCGGTGGGTTGAAAATAAAATGGTAGCGCCTTTACGGTTAAGCTCCAGGATCTCATCCTTTATTACTTCGGCATTTACCGGGTCGAACCCGCTAAAGGGCTCATCTAAAATAATCAGCTCGGGCTCGTGCAATACAGTAGCCACAAACTGCGCCTTTTGCTGCATCCCTTTTGAAAGCTCTTCTATCTTCATCTTCCACCACGTTTCCATGCCCAGTTTTTCAAACCAGATCTTTAATCGCTTAACAGCTTCATCGCGGGTTAACCCTTTTAACCGGGCCAGGTAGATCATTTGTTCCCCGATCTCCATCTTTTTATAAAGGCCGCGTTCTTCGGGGAGGTATCCAATCCGGTCGATATGCGATTGATTGAGTTTTTCACCATTAAAATAAACTTCGCCGCTATCTGGCGCGGTAATTTGGTTGATGATGCGGATAAGCGAAGTTTTGCCGGCGCCGTTCGGCCCCAAAAGGCCAAAGATCTGCCCGCTTTTAACTTCGAGGCTTACATCGCTCAAAGCGCGGTGACCAGCGTATTGCTTAACAATATTGCGGATGCTTAACATAAAGAATAGGTGCTTTAGTTTATAGATTTTTGTTTAAGATACCGAATTACCAAAAATGTTACATGTGTAAAACTAAATGCCTAATTTTATTGATAGTTATAGAGTTGGAGATACGTAACCTAATCAACTCAGTCTAACTTAATCCAACCCAATTAACTATGACCGCCAAAAGCATAATTTTCTTTTTTCTTTTTTGCTGTGCAATAGGTGCCATGGCTCAAAACAGGGTTAAACCTGTTCCTGTAATTTTTGATAGTGATATGGGGCCTGATTATGACGATGTTGGCGCTATCACTATTTTACATACACTGGCTGATAAAGGCGAAGCGAAAATACTGGCCACGATGGCCAGTACAAATTATGAAGGCGTTGCCGGCGTTTTAAATGTGTTTAATACTTATTTTAACAAGCCCTGGATCCCGGTTGGGGTGCCCAAGGGAACTGCCTTAAATCTGCGCGACTGGCAGCACTGGACAGATACCCTGCTGGCAAAATATCCCCACAAAATAAAAACAAACACTGAAGCAGCTGATGCGGTGAAACTTTACCGCAAGATCTTAGCATCGCAACCCGATCATAGCGTAACCATTATTACCGTAGGCTTTTTAACCAATCTTTCTAATTTGCTGAATACCGGGGCCGATGAATATTCATCACTTACCGGGAAGGAACTTGTTAAAAAGAAGGTGAAGCAATTGGTATGTATGGCCGGTAGATTTCCATCGGGGTCTGAATTTAATGTGATGAAGGACGCACCATCATCAAAAAATGTATATGAAAACTGGGACACGCCTGTAATATTCAGCGGGTTTGAAATAGGTGTGAAAATTAAAGCAGGCTTGCCATTGATCCATAACTCAACTATTCAAAACTCCCCGGTAAAAGATGCGTTCCGGATCTCAATCCCAATGGCTGCAGAAGATTCATTGGGGCGATGCAGCTGGGATGAAACTGCTGTATTAGTAGCTATAAGAGGATACAACCTATTTTATGATCTGCATAAAGGAAAGATCGTTGTTGCCGCAGATGGCAGTAATACCTGGGATGATAAGGGAATTGGGCAGGCTTACCTTGTTGAGAAGGCGGATTATAAAACTGTGCAGGATCTGATCAATGAACTTATAATGCATCAGCCTGTAAGTAAGATCATCAATAAAAGATCAATAGGACAAGTCCGGAAGAACCAGTCAACTGGCAGCAGGATTGCGAAGATTGAAGCGCTTAACCGGAAGATTGATAAGATAGAAGCTAATATTAGGAGGAGAGAAACAGAGATAAGTAGGGTGGAAGCGCAGTGAAGACCTGCATTATTTATTTGGGTTAAATGTAAATGCGTTTTTCTATATTTGCGGCATTCTTAACAATTGTAAAGCCTTGAGCCATGTAATTTCATTAGCATATTAATGTTTAATGATCTTCCCATCCCCGGGAGGAAATAGGTTATTATTACTTTTATTTTAATTTTTACAACATGGCTATTTCACAAAAATATGGTCGTACCTATCATTATCCGTTCTCGCCCGGAACAACCAGTGATGACAGGATAAAACACGACTACTGGGAACAATTACAAAATATTCCCAATATAATACATACCGAAAAACTTGATGGCGAAAACAATTGCCTGTCTAAATATGGAGTTTTTGCACGTTCGCACGCAACTCCAACAACCTCCGCATGGACGGAAAGTATCCGGCGATTCTGGCAGATTGTTAAAAATGATTTAGGGTCATTAGAGATTTTCCTTGAAAATCTCTATGCCATTCATTCTATAGAATACCAAAATCTGGAACATCATTTTTACGTATTTGGGATAAGAGAACATGATCAATGGTTGAGCTGGGAGGAAACAAGGTTTTATGCAAACATGCTTGGGCTTCCGGTAGTGCCGGAAATAATAGTTTCGAAAACTCCTACAAATAAGACAGTATTTGAAAATGAAATATTGGCTTTAGTAGATGGTAGAGGGACATTTGAGCCATTTGATGCCTATGATGCCAAGATTACGACTATCGAAGGGCTTGTAACCCGTAACGCGGATAATTATAGTGTAACCGAATTCTCCAATAACGTTTTTAAATATGTAAGAAAGGGACACGTTAAAACTGATCAACACTGGACAAGAAACTGGAAACGAGCAAGGTTAAAAAGTGAAGGAGGTAATTATGTGGACTATTAGTGAAAATAAGGAATGGAGTTACCTTGAAAAGAAGTTTGATTGGGTACAAAGAATGCAGGATGTTCCGCAAGATCCACTATATCATGCTGAAGGTAATGTTGCTATACATACCCAAATGGTATTAAAAGCTTTGATTGCTGAATCATCTTTTAAGCAATTAACCAGGCAAGAGCAGGAGATGCTTTGGGCTGCTGCATTACTTCATGATGTTGAAAAATTTAGCACTACCGTAATTGAACCGGATGGGAGGATCACATCAAATGGTCATGCCCGTAAAGGTGCAATGATAGCAAGGCAGATTCTTTATAGGGATGAACCAGCACCTTTTATTATTCGTGAACAAATAGCTGGCCTTGTACGTTACCATGGCCTGCCAATTTGGGTATTTGAAAAACCAGACCCTTTGAAAGCGTTGATCATGACGAGTATGGAGGTAAATACCGAGTGGCTTGCTTTGTTAGCTAAAGCAGACATGTTAGGCCGCGAATGTAAAGATCAGGAAGAAATGTTATACAAGGTGGATTGCTTTGAAGCTTTTTGTCGCGAACAAAATTGCTGGGGAGCACCAAGAAACTTTGTATCTGACGATGCCCGAATGTATTATATGCAACATGAAGATGCATATCTTGATTATGTACCATTTGAGCAACCCGCAGCCGAAGTGATTTTGCTGAGCGGCCTTCCTGGTGCAGGTAAAAATACTTTTATTAAAAAGAATTATGCTGATATGTCAGTTGTATCATTAGATGATATAAGGAATAAAAGAGGCATAGCTCCAACTGATAAAACTGGGAATGGGCAGGTAATACAGGAAGCGAAAGAGCAAGCCAGGGTATTTTTACGAAAGGGTACGGGATTTATTTGGAATGCCACAAACACAACCCGGCAAATGCGGATGCAGCTTATAGAATTGTTTACATCATATAAAGCAAAAGTCAGTATAGTTTATATAGAAGTTCCTTATGAGCATTTACATAAACAGAACAAAAGCCGTGATGAAATGGTACCTGATGGTGTTTTAGAAAGATTGATAGATAAGCTGGAAGTACCTGTAACATGGGAGGCCCATAAGGTAACTTACAATGTTGAATGATTGACAATTAATGAAAAGCTCGGATGGTAAGATTCCGGGCTTTATCTTTTATCGTCCCTACCCAATTCCCCTATCCCAAACCTCAACACTTCAATTGATTCCTTTTGCCGGGATATTATTACATACATATACTCCTTATAAACAATGGTGTGCGGGTAACCGTATTGACCGCCTTTCCATAAGCCTTCTTTTTTAAGGTGGTATAGTTCATCGGCTATGATATAATTTTTATTGAATTGCTTTCCATCAGCTGATATAGATAATACCAGTGGGTTACGGTCGTAATGATGCAGGGTGTCCGGGATGCCAACGTAATAAAAACGTTTATCTGGCAGGCGACCGAAATGGAATTTGCTGTCATTATCCGAAAAGGTGGTTTCAACCGGCTTTGACCATGATTTGCCATTGTCTTTGCTTTCGGTTAACCATAACCGGCCCTTCCAGCCTTTGCCGGTAACCCGCAATAACATGTGCAATACGCTATCATCTGTCTGGAAAAATGAGCCTTCACAAAGCGGGGGTAAGCCAAGCTTTGCTGCCGGGGCGTAAAAAGCTGCCGAATTATCTTGTTTGTAAAGCGAATCAGGGTAGGGACTGCTTAGTTTCCAGCCTGAAGTTCCGGATGGGTCATCCGTATAAGGGAATAAAAAGTTCCCGCTAATAATTAGTCTGCCGTTTTTTGTTGCCTCAGGGCCGTGATTTGGGATCAGTGGTACATGCAGATCCACTGGCTGGCTCCAATGCTCGCCGTCAGTACTTGTTTTAGCCCAAAGGTGCGTGTTTTGCCGGTTATGTGTGTATTCGCCGTAATAGGCTACAAGTGTTCCCTTGTATTGATATAAACCGGCGGCAGTAAGCACTGTTAAAGTATCGTTTACTTTTGCCGGCGAAGCAAGCGGTTTGGCAACCGACCAATGAAAAAAATCTTTCGAGGTTGCATAAACAACGCGCTGCCCCGGTGAGTCTTCATCAACCAGCCCGTCAGACCAGATCGCTATAAATTTATCTTTAAAATGAATGATGGAAGGATGATGATTATACAGCCATTCTTTCCCCGGCGTATAGATCATCGCCCGCTCAATTTTTAAGTGCGGTACACCCGCTTCTGTTTGATAGTTGTTACTAACAGTGGATGACTGCGCAAAAATGCAGCTGCAGCTAAACAGCAAAACAATACTAAATTTAAATTTGATCTGAATACACATAGTATCAAATGAACCGCAATATAATAAATAGGGCAAAAAAAAGCCCAGAATCTTAACAACTTTGGGCTTTTGTTCTTCTTATCGTTATAACCTGCGCGAAGATTTTAAATTATTTATTTAATGTCTCTAACGTTTTCTTTTGATCTTCTGCCTTTGTTGATGCCCATTCTTTTTTTACTTTCTCAAAGTCATGAAGAAATTTTTCATTTTTAAAAAGCATATTTACAAACTGTCTTGCAAATATTCTTGACCCCTCGCAATCACTTGGATAGTGTACCCCGATAACTTGTCTGGCATGCGACATTCTATATGCATTTGCTATAAAAAAATCCGTAAATTCAGGTGCCAGCTCCTGATAAATGTAAGCATTAATGTAAGCGTAGGTAACATGACCGCTTGGGTAAGAAGAAGCAAACGATTCTTCAAGATCATGTATTTTGGGATCCAGAGCATAGGGCCGGACCCTGGCATATTTAAACTTAAAAGACCAAAGGAAAAAGTTTCCATCCTTCGATACCTTATCCATTAAAGAATCTGTTAAGGGGAGTTTTTGAGCCCCGGTCCAATACCCTATTGAATTACCTATATCACTTGGCGTTCCGGGATTGCTTGACATATATATACTCTCGGTGATATCTTCTAAGCTCCTACTGTGTTGCAATGTTAGCAGGTAATTCAGTTCTGCACGGGTTTGGTCTGAACTATTAGCCGGGGGATCGGGGAGCTTAAAATCATCTATAGAAATATTTGTTAGATAAACCGGTTTGATACTTAGTACCTTATCAGCCCAGGCCTGGCTAAAAGGAAATTTCAATTTATCTACATCCAGATTAGCAGCTTTTGGCTTGGAGCTAAAGGACGTGAATATTTTATAATTACCCCTGAGAGGGACGATCTCCTTATTAAAATCATGCGTATTTTTTTGCCCGTAAGAAATAAATGGGCATACAATGAATAAGATAAATACAAAGGATTGTATCTTATTGTAAACTCTCCCTGACTCATTGGCCTGGGAGAAAAAATTGTGTGGCATTTCTGTTTTTTTCATTTTTCTTTTTGACTAAAATTATTACTTATCAGATTATAAAAGTTGTAAATAATAACTGACATTTGATATAAGCATGAAACACGGAAGAAGCCCATATACATCAACTTTTTATATGTGGCATGGTGTAGCCGCTTTTTTCTATTCCTCTCATCTCACCTCATTTCATAGTCACAATACCATGCAGTTGGTGCTTGACACTCAAAAAGATTTCAGGTTCAAAACGAAAATCGGGGGCTGGAAAACTTATAAAAGCTTACTTATAAAAGAAAATGTTATTCACCAACTGGATACCAATAATAGTGTTCAATTAATAATTTACCTTGATTCAGAAACCAGGATTGCGCAGGCAATAAAATCGAAATATTTGCTTGAAAATGAAGTTTGCGAGCTGGATTTAAATATCTTCCATTTTGCTAATTCAAATGAGCTGGAACAAGCATTGATAACGCCTGATCCATGCTTGTTGGAAAACCTGATAAACCGGATACTAAGCAGTTTGTCTCTTGAAGTTTGGAATGCTTTTATAGATGAACGGGTTTTAATAGCAGAACAATTAATTTCAACATTACATCCAATGGAAATAACGATAAACTCGCTTGCCGATAAAGTTTGTTTGTCAGAAAGCAGGTTACGCTCCTTGTTTAAGAAGGTGACGGGAGTTTCCTTATATCGTTACATGCTCTGGAACAAGATCAGGTATGCAACAAATCAGATCATGGCCGGACATGCTGTAAATGATGCTGCAATTGACGCTGGTTTTACCGATAGCAGTCACTTTCACAAAATGATGGTGAAAATGTTTGGAATAACACCATCGAAGTTTTTGAAGGATAACAAACATAGCAATTTAGTATTATGTGCTGAGTCACCACTGCATTTTGAGACAAGGGTTTATAATAAAGGGCAAAGAATGGCGGATTAGTTTTAAAAACAAAAGCCCGGAATCTTAACAATCCCGGGCTTTTAAACCTTTCAGCTTTTACCTCTTTTTTATCTTCCGGACTTTCGGTCTTTCCCGACTTTCGGACTTCTTCTACTCAAAATACTCCTTCATCCGTTCGAAAAAGCTTTTCTCATTTTTACCCGGATTAGGTTTAAAGTTTGGTGAATTTTGTAGTTTTTCCAATAGCTCGCGCTCTTCGCGGCTTAACGCTTTTGGCGTCCAGATGTTGATGTGAACCAATTGATCACCACGACGGTAGGAATTTACCTCTGGCACACCCTTGCTTTTCAGGCGAAGGATCTTACCACCCTGTGTTCCGGGATCTATTTTTATTTTAACCTTGCCATCAATGGTCGGCACTTCAACGCTGGTACCTAAGGTGGCATCAACAAAGTTTACGTGCAGGTCATAGATAACATTGTTGCCATCGCGTTTCAGGGTTTCATGCGGGATCTCTTCTATCAGTATGATCAGGTCTCCCGGTACGCCTCCGCGTGGTGCAGCATTACCTTTGCCGCCCATACTCAGTTGCATGCCTTCGCTTACACCGGCTGGGATATTAATGGTAATGGTTTCCTCGCCGCGTGTAACACCGTCACCGTGGCATACAGTACATTTTGAAAGTATGGTTGAGCCTTCGCCATTACAGGTAGGGCAGGTGCTGGTAGTTTGCATCTGGCCCAAAATAGTATTGGTTACTCTGCGTACCGCTCCTGAGCCACCGCAAGTTTTACAGGTTTGGAACGATGCTTTATCTTTTGCGCCGGTACCATCGCATGTTTTACAGGAGATCTGCTTGTTTACTTTTATTTTCTTTTCGGCTCCGTTTGCTATTTCTTCAAGTGTTAACCTTACTTTAATGCGCAGGTTGCTGCCACGGCTTACTCTTCTGCCGCCTGCACCGCCACCTTGCCTGCCTCCCCCAAAAAAGCCTTCAAACGGACTGCCACCGCCAAATATATCGCCAAATTGGCTGAATATGTCGTCCATATTCATGCCGCCACCACCATAGCCACCACCGCCATTGGCAGAATGTGCATTGGCCGCATGACCAAACTGGTCATAACGCTGGCGCTTTTCAGGGCTGCTTAAAACCTCGTATGCTTCTGCCGCTTCTTTAAACTTATCCTCAGCAGCTTTATCCCCTTCGTTTTTATCCGGGTGATATTTAATAGCCATCTTACGATAAGCCTTCTTTATCTCATCAGCATCGGCACCTTTTGCTACGCCCAATATGTCGTAGTAATCTCTTTTTGACATCTTTTTATTATTTCGGAATTCGGATTTTCGATTTCGGAATTATTATTATTTAGGATTTTAAAATTTCTTTACTTCAAACATTCAATTTCTCTAAATCCGAAAT
The DNA here is from genome assembly GCF_900142915.1 of Mucilaginibacter sp. OK098. Classification (GTDB taxonomy): domain Bacteria; phylum Bacteroidota; class Bacteroidia; order Sphingobacteriales; family Sphingobacteriaceae; genus Mucilaginibacter. Next base: position 312,626 of record NZ_FRCM01000004.1, on the reverse strand, counting down.
TGAAAATCCGAATTCCGAAATCAATCAAGCTCCTACTATTACTTTAGCAAAACGCACTACCCTGTCATTCAGGAAATAGCCTTTTTCCATTTCATCAATTACTTTGCCTTTCCAGTCTTCGGTAGGGGCAGGTATATTGGTGATGGCTTCCTGTAGTTCAGGGTCAAACGGAGTACCAATGGATTCCATTTCTTTTAAACCATTTTTGGTTAGCGCATTTTTCAATTTATTCTGGATCAGCGTAACACCTTCTTTAACAGGAGCAACATCAGTGGCGCTTTCCATCGCCCTTAAAGCGCGGTCAAAATCGTCAAGTACCGGCAATAAGGAAACGATCAGATCTTTACCTTCCAGTTTTCTGGCTTCTTCACGCTCTTTTATGGTGCGCCTTCTGAAATTATCAAATTCGGCGTATAAGCGCAGGTATTTATCATTTGCAAGCGATAATTCCTCTTTCAGCGTATCAACGGGCGATGGTGCATTTTCAGCAGCCTGCTCACCTGTTTCCTGCTCAATTTCGTTAACAGTAGTGTTTATATCTTCAGTATTACCTGAGTCTTCTTTCTTTTTTTTCTTCAACATATCGTTAAAATTCATAGCTAATAGTGCCAATCAAGTATCCTGCCATTGGTGTAAAGGCGACAAGGTGGCAGTACTATTTGGCGGGAACTGATTAGTTTGCAGTTGGCAGTGCGCAGTTGGCAGTTTTTTGAAGGTTGATTAGCTCACTGGTTCATTAGTTCATTGGGGGAAAACGCAGCTATCGGCAATGATTGAAAATTGAGCGCATTTATTAATTCCGAATTCAACATTCCGCAATCCGCATTCAAATAAATCCGAAACGGCGAAGCCCCCCTTGAGCACCATTGGCAAATAAACAACAGCGAAAAATCGAACATCCGAATTCCGAAATCAAGCTATCTTCACATCCTCCAAAACCTTACCATTCTCGCACTTGATAATGCGTGAAGGGAACGTGCGGATGATATGATAATCGTGCGTGGCAATAAGCACCGAGGTGCCTGAAGTGCTGATCTGCTTTAACAGCAGCACAATTTCTTCGGAAGTATCCGGGTCAAGGTTGCCGGTCGGCTCATCGGCCAGGATAATTTCAGGATCATTAAGCAGGGCGCGGGCTATTACCACCCTTTGCTGCTCGCCGCCAGAAAGCTCATGCGGCATTTTTTTAAGTTTAGAGCGAAGTCCCACTTTTTCCAAAACATCAAGTGCACGGTCTTCAATCAGTTTTTTATCTGTCCAGCCGGTTGCACGCATCACAAATTGCAGGTTTTGCTCAACGGATCTGTCAGTTAATAATTGAAAATCCTGGAAAACTATCCCCAACTTCCGGCGCAAAAAAGGGATCTCATTACTTTTAATAGTATTCAGATCATACCCGCAGGCATAACCCGCACCGGTATTAATGTTAAGATCGCCATATATAACCTTTAACAAGCTACTTTTGCCCGAACCGGTTTGCCCGATCAGCCAAACAAAATCGCCTTTATCAATATGAAGGTTAACGTTTGATAACACCAGGTGCGCCTGCTGAAATATATCAACGTTGTTTAGCTTTATAATGGAATTTCCGATCATATCTTTTGGTCATTAGTCAATTGTCATTAGTCATTGGTTTTGGCGGTTTGATTTACGAAATAACCACTAATGACCAGTGACTAATGACAAATGATTATAATTCTAATTTAAGGATCTGCCCAAAAGGCAGATCCTTAATAATGTTCATTATATATTCTGTTTTGTCGTGCAAGCCCACTTTATCAAGTGATTTATCAGGCCTGTCGACCCTAAAATAAGCAAGCAAAGTAAACTTATCATCCCTCAACTGTACGTAATCAGGTATTTTGGCAACGCCTTTAACTTTAATTATATACATTTTTTGGTCATTAGTCATTAAATCATTGGTCATTGGATTTGCCATGTGGTGACTTTTTACCAATGACTAATGACACAATGACCAATGACAGCGCTAAAGCGCCAACACTTCTTTTACTCTTTCCGCCGCTTCTTTCAGCAATATAGCTGAGTAAACTTTTAGGCCTGATTCGTCAATCAATTTTTTTGCTTCTACAGCATTTGTGCCCTGTAAACGAACGATGATTGGAACCGGGATATTGCCTATTTCATGGTAAGCGTCAATAACACCCTGTGCCACACGGTCGCAACGAACTATACCGCCAAATATGTTGATCAGGATAGCTTTTACGTTCGGGTCTTTTAATATGATATTGAAGGCAGCTTTTACAGTTTCGGCATTGGCAGTACCGCCTACATCCAAAAAGTTAGCAGGCTCGCCACCGGCAATTTTTATGATATCCATGGTAGCCATGGCTAAACCTGCACCGTTAACCATACAGCCAACGTTACCGTCGAGCTTTACGAAGTTAAGGTTTGATTTGCTGGCTTCAACTTCCATTGGGTCTTCTTCAGCTGTATCGCGCATTGCGGCATAATCCGGGTGACGGAACAAAGCGTTGTCATCCAAATTTACCTTGGCATCAACAGCCAGTATTTTGTTATCAGATGTTTTTAAAACCGGGTTGATCTCAAATTGAGAAGAATCGGTAGCATCATAAGCTTTATATAAAGCGGTGATAAATTTCACCATATCCTTAAAAGCGTCGCCTGACAAACCCAGGTTAAAGGCAATTTTACGTGCCTGGAACCCTTGCAGACCAACTTTAGGATCAATTTCTTCTTTGTGGATGCGCTCAGGGGTTGAATGTGCTACTTCTTCAATGTCCATACCACCTTCTGTAGAGTACATGATGATGTTGCGGCCCTTTGCACGGTCAAGCAAAACACTTATGTAAAATTCTTTGGTTTCGCTTTCGCCCGGATAATAAACATCCTGCGCTACCAGCACCTTGCTCACCAGCTTACCTTCGGGGCCGGTTTGCGGGGTAATTAATTGCATGCCCAAAATGTTGGTTGCTCTTTCTTTTACCTCGTCTAAGTTTTTGGCTAATTTAACGCCGCCACCCTTTCCGCGACCGCCTGCATGAATCTGTGCTTTTATTACAACCCAGTCAGAGCCGTAATCTTCTTTCATTTTTTTTGCAGCTTCAACAGCCTGTTCAACGCTGTCGGCAACTATGCCTTCCTGAACCCTAACGCCAAAGCTTTTTAATATGGCTTTACCTTGATATTCGTGAATATTCATGTTTTTTGAAGAATTTGCGGTAAAGTTAGGATTTTGTTTCACAAAATCAGAGATTAGAGACTGGTGATTAGAGATTAGTTTAGAATTTTTACATTCAAATTTTAGAGATTAAAAATGTGGAGAATGAGAGTCATTCATTTTGATGTTTTATTAACTTTTCAAATTGTCAGCCTTTGGCGTTTAGGTTGTGTTTATCCAAAATAAGCGTTTTTGCATCTTTTTTTTCTCCTAATCTCTAATCTCTAATCTCTAATCTCTAAATTCGCCCATGCTCAAAGCCAAAAACATCCATAGGTCATACGGACAGCTGCAGATTTTAAAGGGGGTTGACCTTGAGGTTGGCCAGGGCGAAATTGTTACCATTGTTGGCGCATCAGGCGCCGGAAAAAGTACCCTGCTGAATATATTGGGCACTTTGGACAGGCCCGATAACGGTAAGCTTTATATAGATAACACGGAAGTTAGCGGGTTAAATAATAAAGCGTTAAGCGCTTTCAGAAATCAACGGATTGGTTTTATCTTCCAGTTTCATCATTTGCTTGGCGAATTTGATGCCATTGAAAATGTATGTATCCCCGCATTTATTGCAGGCACCCAACGTAAAGAGGCAGAGAACAGGGCGACCATGCTATTAAAATTACTGGGACTTGGCGAAAGGTTAAATCATAAACCAAATGAACTATCCGGCGGCGAGCAACAAAGGGTAGCGGTGGCAAGGGCTTTGATCAATAACCCATCCATCATATTTGCTGATGAACCATCTGGCAACCTTGATTCTGCCAATTCGCTGGAGTTGCATGAGCTGTTTATTAAGCTGCGTAAAGAGTTTAATCAAACCTTTGTAATTGTTACCCATAACAAGGAACTTGCAGACATGAGCGACCGTACAGTATCCATGAAAGATGGTTTGATAGTTTAGTAACCAGGATAATGAATATACTGATAACAGCAGCAAATTCTGCCGAAGCCCACAGGCTTAAGAATCAACTAAATACTGAGAATATTATATTGGGCGATTACCTGGAGCTGCCTGCTTTTATGCTTAAAAGCGCCAACATGATCCGCCTGCCTAATCCGATTTCGTTATCCTATACACACGAAATGTTAACTTTATGTTTGGATAAGGAAATAAAGAAGGTGTATGCTTTGAGGGAAGAAGAGTTAACTAACCTGGTTAAGGCGGAACAACTCTTTGGAGAATATGGAATTGAAGTGGTTCATGGTTCATAGTTGATAGTTCATAGCAATTTGTTTTACTTTGTTCCCTATAAGCAAGGCTATTTCGGCCATGAACTATGAACCATCAACTATGAACTTATTTACAATAGATACCGGATTTTTTAAATTAGATGGCGGCGCTATGTTTGGTGTTGTGCCCAAAACTATCTGGAATAAAAGCAATCCTGCCGACGAAAATAACCTATGTACCTGGGCTATGCGCTGCCTGCTGATTGAAGATGAAGGCAGACTGATTTTAGTTGATACCGGCATTGGGAATAAACAGGATGAGAAGTTTTTTAGTCATTATTATTTACATGGCGATGCCACGCTTGACAGCTCATTGGCTAAACTTGGTTTTCATAGAAATGATATTACCGATGTGTTTTTAACCCACCTGCATTTTGATCATGTTGGCGGCGCTGTAGTAAGGGAAAATGAAAAGTTATTACCTGCCTTTAAAAATGCAATCTACTGGAGTAATCCAAAGCACTGGGACTGGGCTGTTAACCCCAATCAGCGTGAAAAAGCATCGTTTTTAAAAGATAATATCTTACCTATAGAAGAAAGCGGCCAGCTTAAGTTTGTTTCGGCCGAAGATGGTGTGAAGTTTAATGATAATATCAATATCCGTTTTGTTTATGGCCATACAGATGCCATGATGCTGCCGTTGATAAACTATAAAGGGAAACAAATCTTATACATGGCTGACCTGTTGCCATCAACAGGACATATTCCCTTACCTTACGTAATGGCCTATGATATGTTCCCCCTGCAAACACTTACCGAAAAGAAGGTGTTTTTGAATGAAGCCGTTGAAAATAACTACATATTATTCCTGGAGCATGATCCGATAAATGAATGTTGCACCTTACAGCAAACAGAAAAAGGGATCAGGTTAGGAGAAACGTTTAAATTAAGCGACATCTGATCACTGATTTTGGCTGATTAATTTGATTTAGCTGATTGCCTTTTTTTCTTTCGTATTTCCGGTCTTTCCCGACTTTCGGACTAATCTTCTCATTTCTAAAATATTTCTTAATTTTACAATATGAAATCGCAGATAGACAGAATAATGGTTATTCCTGGTTTATGTAACGGCAAGCCTACAATAAGAGGTAACCGACTTACTGTGCACACTTTGCTGAGCCATTTGGCAGCAGGGGAAACCGAGAAAGAGATATTTGAGTCATTTCCTTTTTTGGAAAAGGAGGATATTACTGCTGTGCTTGAATATTCTAAAGAATAGTTGGATTAATCAAACACTATTGATCCTAACCTTTAATCTCCGGCCTCTAGTCTCTACCTCTCATACTCCAATATATCCCCCGGCTGGCAATCCAAGGCTTTGCAAATAGCCTCCAGCGTTTCAATCCTTATAGCTTTTGCCTTTCCCGTTTTTAGGATGGAGAGGTTAGAAATAGTGATCCCCACTTTTTCACTTAACTCATTCAACGACATTTTACGCCTGGCCATCATCACATCAATGTTTATAATAATTGGCATGGCTAAATTGTTAACTCCTGTTCTTCTTTTAATTGGGCAGCTTCTTTAAATGCGGCGGCAATGGCAAGTACAAGTAATCCGCATATCAACGCTTCAAAATTAAAGGCGGAAGTATTTATTAATTTAAGCGGTGCATTTGCCAGGGTGCTTTTCAGGTATAATAGTTGCTCCAGAATATAATCCGCAACAAAATATAATATTAATAATATTCCCATTTCGTGCATCAGCTTAACAGCTTCGCTCCGAAACATGGTGCTCTTATAAATATTATGGATGATATTATTAATGATCCAGGCTATTTTTAACACCAAATACAATGTGCCGAAAACTAATGTTACTTCTAAAACCTTTAGCCACCATGGGTTTATTGTCAGCTCTTTTTTTACCCTGAGATCGGCATTTATACTTACGTTTTCTAACCTGTAATTATCATTTAGCTTCAGGTTGCCGGCTTTTAAAGCAGCGATGGAAGCGCCATCAATAAGCACCGCCGGAATTAGTTTTGTTGCCCGGGCGGGCTTTTCAGTTTGCATGCCTCCATCATTTAATCCCTCCATAAATCCCTTATATGCATCAGCTGCGGCATCCTGTAAAAAAAAGGCAGCAAAGGATATATATATGGCAATTTGTAACAAGCGTATTTTTTTCATATCTAATTTATTGCTGTAAATAAAAGATTTATTTATTGCAAATCAAAATTTATTTATTGATTTGCAATAAAAATTAATTGTCTATCATTGTTATTTTTTGATTTTGTAACATGTATGTCAATATCAATTTGTATATAAACTTTTCATAACAATTTTATAGCTTTGCACGTTCTATTCTAAAAACAAGAATCGAGGTTAATAAAATAAATGAGACAACTCAAAATAACCCAATCCATTACCAATCGTGAGTCGCAATCACTTGATAAATATCTGCATGAAATTGGTAAAGTTGATCTGATAACAGCCGAAGAAGAAGTAATATTAGCGCAGAAGATAAGAGAAGGCGACCAGGCTGCATTAGAGCGCTTAACAAAAACTAACCTTCGTTTCGTTGTTTCTGTAGCTAAACAATACCAAAACCAGGGTTTAACTCTTGGCGATTTAATAAACGAAGGTAACTTAGGTTTAATAAAAGCCGCAAAACGCTTTGACGAAACCAAAGGTTTTAAATTTATATCATACGCCGTTTGGTGGATCCGTCAATCAATATTGCAGGCTATTGCCGAGCAATCACGTATTGTGCGTTTACCATTGAACCAGGTGGGTTCATTAAGTAAGATCAGTAAGGCATTTTCAAAGCTTGAACAGGAATTTGAGCGTGAGCCGTCTCCTGAAGAGTTGGCAGATATGCTGGAAACTACCGTAGATAAAATTTCTGATACGCTAAGCAATTCAGGCCGCCATGTATCAATGGATGCGCCGTTTGTACAAGGCGAAGAAAATACATTGCTTGACGTACTGGAAAACCAGGAACCAAACACCGATTCAATTTTAATTAATGAGTCGTTATCCGAAGAAATAAAACGTTCCCTTTCAACGCTTACCGAGCGTGAGCGCGAGATCATCGTTTTGTTTTTTGGATTAGGTACCAACCATCCATTGTCTCTTGAAGAAATAGGTGAGAAATTCAATTTAACACGCGAACGTGTACGCCAGATAAAAGATAAAGCGTTACAACGCTTACGTCATACTTCAAGAAGTAAGATCCTGAAATCATATTTAGGATAGGGGAAGAGAGACAAGAAGTCAAGAGTCAGGAATCAAGAAGCAAAATATCGGGCCGGGTTTTCCATATGGAAAACCCGGCTTTTTTATATCGGGTTTTTAATCTCCGTTCCTCTTGACTCTTGCTTCGTGCTTTCCTGATTCTTGCTTCTTAACTTCTTGGTTCTATCTCATTTATCAGTAATAAATTATATTTTTATGGGTTGCATACCCCCAATTTAATAACCAATGCGCCCTGGCCTGTCGTTTGTAATATTTTTCATTACTCTATTTGCTTTTACGCTAAAGCTTAATGCTCAAACGTGCACGGGGAGCCTGGGTACGCCGGTTATTAATGAAACTTTTGGAGCGGGCACCACCTCAGGCATTGGGCCGCCCCTTGATCCGTCTTTTACCACCCTGCAATATTTTGCAGATGCATGTGGTGGAGAGGACGGGCAGTACACGCTGCTAACAGAGCTAAAATCAGGTTGTAAGGGAGGAACCTGGGAGATTATTGGGCACGACCATACACATGATCCTAATGGCTACATGATGGTAATTAATGCGGCAGAGGATCCCAGTGTATTTTTTACTTATAAAGTTAAAGGCAATATGCTGTGCCCGAATACCACTTACCAGTTTGCCGCATGGATAATGAATATATTACGCAAATTGCCCCAAACCGATGGTTATTCAAAACCTAACATTACGTTTAGTATTGAAAAGACAGACGGAACGGTTTTAAAAACATATAATACAGGAGATATAGAGTCGACCACTGATGCCGACAGCTGGATCCAATATGGAACTTTTTTTACCAGCCCGTCCGATGGATCAGATATTGTTGTTAAAATGATAAATAATGGCTCGGGTGGTAACGGTAACGACCTGGCCCTGGATGATATCACCTTCACACCCTGCGGGCCGCTTATCCAAACCGGGTTTGGAGTTATTGGTAACAACCAGGCCCAAAGCAACTGCCAAAAAGATAACCTTGATTATACTTTAGTTGCGCAGCAAACAGGCTATACCGATCCTGTTTATCAATGGCAGCAAAATAAAAATGACGGCAGTGGCTGGATTGATATCCCAGGCGAAACTGCGTTAACCTATAAAGTTAAAATTCCGAATGCTGTTGCCGGTGAATATCAATACCGGATAGGGGTATTAAACAAAGCAAATATTGGCGCCGATAATTGCCGTATTTTTTCAGACCCGCTTACCATCAATGTTTTTCCGCCACCTGATGTTAAGCTTTTAACTAACACCGGGGGCTGCGTTGGTCGGCCATTGCAACTGCTAGCATCCGGGGGAGATACTTATGTGTGGACAGGCCCAAACAATTTTACCTCAACCGAGAGCAGCCCGGTTATAACCAACAGTAGCAGTCCGGCTGATGATGGCCTTTACCAGGTACTTGTGACCAAAAATAACTGCCCTGTTTTTGCATCAACTCTGGTTACGGTTTACCCCACACCTGCGGTAGATGCAATAAATGACATGGAAATTTGTGAAGGCGGATCCGTACAGCTTGCCGTTAGCAGTAAAAACGCCACACATTTTAAATGGGAACCCGCTGAAGGACTTGATCACGACGATATTCCAAACCCTGTGGCAAGCCCTTTAAAAACAACAAAATATGCGGTAACAGTAAGTAATGATGGCTGTGCGGATGTTCAACCTGTGGCATCATTTACACTTACTGTATTGAGTAAGCCTGTAGCCAATGCAGGGAAAACTATAAAGATGTTTGAGGGGCAAACGGCCAAACTGGCTGGCACCGCAGCCGGAGATAAAGTAACTTTTCATTGGACACCAACTGATTATCTTGATGATCCGGCATCGTTAACCCCAACAACCAGCTCGCCCAGTGATATTACTTATACCCTGCATGTTGAGTCAACTGCAGGCTGCGGTCAAAGTACAAGTACAGTTTTTATACGGGTTTATAAGTTACTTACCATTGTTAATACCTTTTCGCCAAATGGCGATGGTGTAAATGATTACTGGTATATTAAAAATATTGAGAATTACCCCAATGCCAATATCAGCGTTTTTACACGATACGGGCAAAAGATCTATCAAAACATAGGTTATAGCAAACCGTGGGATGGCAACTATAAGGGCGCTGCATTACCCACCGGAACCTATTATTACATCATCGATCTGAAGGACGATAACCTGCCTAAACAATCAGGTTGGGTTTTTATTGTGCGGTGACAAATTCCCCTATATTCTCCGGCAGGCCTGCGACCTGCGCTGGTGGATGTCGCCCCTTCAGGGCTTAGGAATGTTTTCTTTTCGATTTCCCAGGCCCTGAAAGGGTCTCACCCATCAGCGCAGGGCAACGCCCTGCGAAAGATTTGATTTTTTATAGATGGATTTTAATTTTCTTTCAGTACCTGTAACTTTCCTCCTCAAAAAGTGGTCTATTGGTTAGTTACCAGCAGATGCGAAAGCTTTTTATCATATTGTCCATTTTTATTATTTGCCAGCATTATAGTGCGCTGGCTGATAAAAGGATAATGCCTGGTAAAATAACTTTCAAAACCATATCCGGCAAGCTTGATCCCGACCCCGAACCTTATGCTGATTTTACAACATTAGTGGTGCCGATAAAAAGAGCCGGCAACCTGATAATTGTTGAAGCGCAGGTTGATTCATTAGAAGGCAACTTTGTTTTAGATACCGGCGCGCCCGGCCTTGTATTAAATGAAACTTATTTCAGGTACCTCCCCAATATTGATGACCAGGAAGCTGCAGGCATAAACGGAGCATCTTCAAGTTCATTTACCACTTATGTGCGTAATTTTAAGATCCTCGACCTTCAATATAGCCGCCTAACTGCGCATGTTACTGATCTTTCATTTATTGAGAATGGCAGAAATATAAAGATCCTTGGTTTACTGGGCACTCGTTTATTTTCGAAATTTGCTATTACCGTTGATATTTTCCATAATGTGCTTTATATTCAAAAACTTGACAAGAACGGTAATATACCCGAATCGGAACGGATCTTTCATGATCGTTTAATGGTAAGCCCGTTCAAGCTTTTAAATGATGTTATTTTTTTAAAAGGAACCATTAATAATTATACCTTATGGTTTGCTTTTGACACCGCCGCCGAAACAAACCTGCTTGATTATGACCGGACAAAAAAAATGATCCCGTCTATGCAGGTAATTGGCCGTTCAAAATTAACCGGCGTGGGGGGCTCAAATTTTGAAGTGCTTTATGCCAAATTTGATGAGTTAACTGTTGCTGATCATACATTTACAAAAAACAGGACCTTGATTACCGACCTTGAAAAGATGGGTAAGGCTTACGGACATACGATGGATGGTATTTTAGGGTACGATTTTTTTGCAAGGGGGATATTTACCATCAACTTCGTTAAAAAGGAATTTGAAATGTACATTTATAATAATTAATGATAATGAGGCAGGGCAAATATGTTTTTATAGTTCTTGTATTGCTGATCAGCAGTATGAAAACTGCCGTTGCCCAAAGCCAGAATATCCTGTTTATTGCCAGCGATCATTTGATATTGCAGATCGACCTTAAATCGCCCAAAAAAGAGCTGGATAGTATCCTGAAAATTGCAGGGGTGAGCAATTCAATTGCGGGAAAGGTTTTAAAAGGCGATTTTACAGACATCAGTAAAGATGGCTGGAATATAACTGATCGTAAGAATAATATTATCCGGTTTGACAGGTCGTTAACGGTTTTAAATGATAATCCGCAAAGCACACCTTACCAGATAACTATCCGGATCCCCAATTTGGAAGGAAACCCAGGGTACCCTGCCGAAGTTAAATACGGGGTCAATAAATATGCCCGGGTAACCGTATTCGGGCTGTCGTCAGGATTAACAAGGTTTATACTTCCCGGGTATACCAGTGCAAGAAGAGTTTTTTTATCAGGGAGTTTTAATAACTGGAGTACGCTTCGGGGGGCAATGAAAAAAGCCGATGGCGGTTGGATAATTGATGTTAAGCTTAATGCAGGCGTTCATGAATATAAATATATAGTTGATGGCCGCTGGATGACAGACCCCAATAACCTGGTACTGGTTAATGATGGAGCAGGAAATACCAATTCGGTTTTTTATAAATATAATTATACTATAAAGCTACCCGGTTACCCGCTGGCCCGTAAAGTGATAGTTGCAGGCGACTTTAATAAATGGGATGAAAACGAGCTGGTAATGGAAAAAAAAGGCAACATCTGGGAAAAACAGCTTTACTTAAACGACGGCAAGCATGAATATCATTTTTTGGTTAACGGACGCCTGATAACAGACCCCACAAATTCTGTTAAGTTAAAAGATGATGATGGTAAACTAAATTCGGTTTTAAACATAGGCGGATCTGTTACATTTAAACTTGATGGTTATAAAAATGCAGGAAAGGTTTTTTTAGCAGGTGATTTTAATAAATGGAAACCAAATGATATCAGCCTTGGGAAAACTATTGACGGCTGGGTATTAAAAACTACGCTGCCTGCAGGTAATTACCAATATAAATTTATTGTTGACGGCAATTGGATCACAGATCCCGCAAACCTGTATTATGCAATAGAAAAAGGTGAAAGAAATTCTTTTATAGCAGTGAAACCAAACCATTCTTTTAAATTAAAAGGCTATGCCGATGCAAAAACGGTTGCCATTAACGGCACTTTTAACAACTGGGAACCAAGCGGGTTTACCATGGCGCATACCGGTGATGCCTGGACCATTGACTTGTACCTGAAACCCGGAAAATACCTGTATAAGTTGAGGATTGATAACAAATGGATAATTGATCCCGGCAATAAGCTTTATGAGCCTAATGAATTTGATACGTATAATTCAGTTTTGTGGGTGGAGTAATAAGGTGAAAGATAGTCCGAAAGTCGGAAAAGTCAGTAAAGTCCGAAAGTGGAAAATATATTCCGCAATCGATAATCTGGTTTCCTTATTAAAAAAAACATTTTACCTTTAACCTTTGCCTTTTACCAATTTAAAATATGATAACAATACCAATATACCAGGCTGACGCCTTTACTGATAAACTTTTTGGAGGCAATCCGGCTGCTATTTGTCCGCTGGAGGAGTGGCTGCCTGATGAAAAAATGCAAACCATTGCCATTGAAAATAACCTTGCTGAAACAGCTTTCTTTGTTAAAAATGATACCGGTTACAAACTACGGTGGTTTACACCTGAGTATGAAATAGATTTATGCGGACATGCTACATTGGCTTCATCACACATCCTGTTTACGCAATTAGGACATAAGCAGGATGAGATCCATTTTGAAACGGTAAAGGCCGGAACACTCATTGTAAAAAGGGACGGAGATAAATATACAATGGATTTCCCCTCAAGGCCGCCGATCCATATTGACGCACCTGTTGGATTGATTGAAGCTTTAGGCGAAAAACAACCGGTAGAGGTTTTAAGATCGAGAGATTATTTTTTGGTTTATGAATCGGAAAGCGATATCCGCGACATCTCACCTGATTTTTTTGCACTGTCGAAAATGGACACCGTGGGCGTGATTGTTACCGCCCCTGGCGATACTGTTGATTTTGTATCCCGTTTTTTTGCTCCCGGTGCAGGGATTCCCGAAGATCCGGTTACTGGCTCAGCCCATTGCAACCTGATCCCATACTGGGCCGAAAAACTGGGAAAAACCAAACTTCACGCCTACCAGCTCTCAGCCCGTAAAGGCGAGCTTTGGTGCGAACTAAAAGGCGACAGGGTACAAATGAGCGGCAAAGCGGTTACCTACTTAAAGGGAGAAATTTTTGTGTGAGGGAGGTAAAAGGTTAAAGGCGAAAGGTAAAGGGTTTTAAATATCGAATAATGAATTCAATTTGATGAAATGAATAAATATAGCACCTTTCACCCTTTACCTTTCGCCTTTTACCATCACTTTAGTATCCCACTGTAAACCTTTCCCTGATATGCTGCGGATTCATTATTTCGTCAATAATAGCTACGGCAAAGTCTTCCATGGAGATGTGGCTTTGGCCGTGTTCATCAAACAGCATTTGATCCTTGCCTCTGCGGAAGTTTCCTGTGCGTTCGCCTGGTGAAATCTCTGCTGATGGGCTGACATAAGTCCACTCCAATTCCTTTTCTTTTTGATAAATCTTTAATGCTTCGCGGTGTGCAAGCGATGCTGGTTTATATTCTTCCGGGAATCCGGGTGTATCAACACTTTGTACACCCGGCGCTACTTCAAGACTGCCCGCACCGCCAACTATTATCAGTCGCTTTACATGAGCTTGTTTTAAGCCATTTAAAAGCGGTACTGTAACTTCTGTAATGGTTGATGGTGTTGAACCCTTTGAGAAATTGTAGGCGCTTACTACCGCGTCATGATCAAATACTGCTGATTCTACATCCTGCGTATTAAACAGATCGGCTTTGGCTACCCGCAAATGGGGGCTCTCCAGTTTATAATCTTCCGGATGGCGTACTATGGCGGTAACATCATGGCCGCGGTTTAAGGCCTCGGTAACTACGCGGCTGCCAATATTACCGGTTGCTCCAAATATTGCTATTTTCATATGTAGAAAAGCTAAAAGCGTAAAGCTGAAAGTCAAAAGCCTCAACTGCATAAGTAGTACAACAAAACAAAAAGCTTTTTGCTTTAGTCTTTTTGCTTTTAGCTAAAAAAAGTCATTTTTATAATGATTTTTTTAATTACTTTGAAGGTTCGAAAATTTAAGGATCGGGATAACGTAAATGCAGCTTACTAAGTTAGAAATCAAGGGATTTAAGAGCTTTGGCGATAAAATTACTATAAACTTTAATGAAGGTGTAACTGCTATTGTGGGCCCAAATGGCTGCGGAAAATCTAACGTGGTTGATTCTATCCGCTGGGTGTTGGGTGAGCAAAGTACAAAAATGCTCCGTTCCGAAAAAATGGATAACGTTATATTTAACGGTACCAAAAGCCGCAAAGCCGCCAATCTTGCCGAAGTTTCACTCACTTTTGATAATACCAAAAACGTACTCCCTACTGATTTTTCGCAGGTAACTTTAACCCGTAGACTTTATCGTACGGGTGAAAGCGAATACCGCCTTAATGATGTGCAATGCCGGTTAAAGGATATTACCGATTTGTTTTTAGACACAGGTATCGGCGCTGATTCGTATTCCATCATCGAGTTAAAAATGATTGATGAGATCATTACCAATAAGGAAGGCTCGCGCAGGAATTTGTTTGAGGAAGCTTCGGGGATTTCAAAATATAAGCTGCGCAAAAAGCAAACTTTCAATAAGCTAAAAGATACCGAAGCCGACCTGGAGAGGGTGGAGGACCTGCTTTTTGAAATTGAGAAGAACCTTAAAACGCTGGAGAACCAGGCAAAGAAAACCGAAAGATATTACCAGATAAAGGAACAATATAAAGCGCTCAGTATAACGCTGGCCTCGTTCAGGATTGCCTCATTCAGCGAATCATTGGCCAGGATAGAAGAGCAGGAGCAGAAGCACAAAGAAGGGAAGTCAGGCATTGTAACGCAGATTGACACACTTGAGGCTTTTTTGCAGCAGCAAAAGCTGGATAGTCTGACCAAGGAGAAAAATCTTTCGGTACAGCAAAAAGCAACAAACGAATATGTTTCAAAGATCCGCGCTTATGAAAGCGAAAAGAAGATAAAGAACGAGCAGTTAAAATTTCAGCAGGATAAAGAAGCGAGATTAACAGAGGAGCTGGATAAGGATAAAACACAGTTTAACCATGTGCTTTATAACATAAAACGATTGCTGGAAGAAAAACTGCAGGAAGATGAAAATCTGCAGAAAATACAACTACAGGTAACTGACCTGAAAGAGGCTGTAGATGAATTAAGGGCGGAGCAAGCCGAAGCTAAAAATGAGATCGCCGAGCTTACCAATATCAATACCCGCGTACAGAACCAGGCTTATAAAGCAGAGAAAGACCTGGATATTTTAAAGATCCAGGAGCAGGCATTGGAGCAGGAAGGCCAGCGGAATATGGAAGACGCCACCAATAAGGAGGCAGAGCTTTCCCATTTTAATACCGCTGTTGCTGGCTTGCAGGAGCGTGTTGAAGCTTCAGAAAAGGATTTTAATTCAATTGTTGACTTTGAAACTAAGCTGCAGGAACAAATAAAATCAACAGAGACAGAGCTTAACACGGTACAGGAAACCATTATCCGCGAAAGCCGGAAGCTTGATGCCAAGCAAAATGAGTATAACCTCACAAAAAGCATGGTTGATAACCTGGAGGGTTTCCCTGAATCGATCCGCTTTTTAAAGAAAAATACAGAATGGTCTAAAAACGCACCGTTATTTAGCGATATATTATTTTGCCGCGAAGAGTACAGGGTAGCCATTGAAAACTACCTGGAACCACTGATGAACCATTACGTGGTTGAAACTTATAACGAAGCTATAAAAGCTATTAATTTGCTAAGCAAAGCTGCACAAGGCCGCGCGCAGTTTTTTGTGTTGAGTAGCTATGAAACAGCAATGGGCTTTTCAGAAAAGTTGGAATTAGAAGGAGCCATCCCTGCCTTAAATGTAGTTGAAGTTGAAAAGCAATACCAGCCGCTTTGTGATCATTTGCTGAAAAACGTTTACCTGGTTAATGATGAAAATGACAATGCCTTAAACAATGCTGATCTGCCCGATGGCGTAGTGCTAATTGGCAAAAGCGGCAAGTTCAATAAATCAAGGCACGCTATGGCCGGTGGTTCGGTAGGGCTGTTTGAAGGTAAACGGATAGGCCGGGCAAAAAACCTGGAGGCATTGCTGAAAGTAATTAAGCTGATTGATGTTGAGCTAAATGATTTTAAAGTTCGTTTTGATGAATTGCAGAATAAGCTTTCATCATTAAAAGCATCAGGAAAGGCTGCCGAAATAAAACAAAAACAACAGGAATTAAACCTGTTAAATACCGAGCTGGTAACCGTTAAAACCCGCCAGGAGCAATACCAAACCTTTATTGAAAACAGCCTTAACCGCAAGGAAGACATTGCCCGTAAAATAGACAGCATTAAGGAGGAAACAATTGCATTAATACCGCAGCTTGAGGACCTTAAAGCCCAAAAACAAACGCAGGCCGATCTGCTAACAGAAAAACAGTTGGCTTTTAATGAGCTGAACGAATACGTTTCGGTAAAATCAAACGCCTACAACCAGGACAATATCCGTTTTCACCAGCAGCAAAATAAGGTATCGGGTTTGATAAAGGATTTGGATTACCGCGAATCTCAAAAAGAAAACCTGGAAGGCCGGATAAAACAGAATAATGAAGAGCTTGAAAAGGTAAAGCTTGCTATACAGGAAAATTTGCAGCAGTCGGATAACTCTGATGACGACCTGCTGGAGATGTATGAGCAAAAGGATCTGCTTGAAAAAGCCACACAACAAGCCGAGCAGGAGCATTATGCATGGCGTGGAAAGATCTCTGAAACAGAAGAGGAAATTACTGCCTTAAGACGTAAAAAAGATAATGCAGAAATCATAGAAAATGAGCTGAAGGATGAAAGGAATAATTTAAAGCTGGAGCTGAATGCCTTAAAGGAAAGGTTATCGGTTGAATTTAATATCGATATCCAGGATCTGCCTGAAACAGAGACTGCAGAAGGTGAAAATGAACACGAGATTCGCGATAAGGCCGAGAAACTGAAAAAACGACTGGATGAGTTTGGCGCCATAAATCCGCTTGCTGTTGAGGCTTATAACGAGATGAATGAACGTTACACATTTATCCAGGCGCAAAAAAAGGACCTGAGCGATGCAAAGGCATCGTTATTGGCAACTATCCAGGAAATTGATGATACGGCGAAAGAGAAATTTATGTCGTCATTCACGCTGGTGCGTGAAAATTTTATAAGAGTTTTCCGTTCCCTGTTTAATGAAGAAGACTCCTGCGATTTGATCCTTACCGATCCGCAGCATCCGCTTGAATCTGATATTGATATTATTGCAAAACCAAAAGGTAAACGCCCGTTATCAATTAACCAGCTCTCGGGCGGCGAAAAAACACTAACGGCAACCGCCATCCTGTTTTCACTTTACCTGTTAAAGCCGGCGCCTTTCTGTATTTTTGATGAGGTTGATGCCCCGCTTGACGACACCAATATTGATAAGTTTAACAATATCATCAGGGAGTTTTCAAAGGAGTCGCAATTTATTATCATCTCCCACAACAAAAGAACCATAGCCAGTACCGATATTATTTATGGCGTAACTATGGTTGAGCAAGGCATATCAAGAGTAGTTCCTGTTGATTTACGCGAGCTTGTGGATTAAAAGCGAAAAGCTAAAAAACTAAAGCAAAAAGCCGGAATCGAAGTTTAACTTTAATTCCGGCTTTTCTGTTTAAAAGAGTTTTCGGCTTTCGCCTTTTTGCTTTCAGCTTATTTTTTAGCTTTAGCGCTATTTATTCTTAACGTTTCTTATAGTTATTTTTCTGTTAAACACCATGCCGCTAAAGTTCTTGCTTGAGCGCTTTTTCATTAATGCAGCTGAATGGCGTAAACCATAAGTTTGTTGTGCCGACACACTTTGTATAACTTTATTTTGTACGGTGTAGGTGCCTTTTTTAACGTAATTTATAATACTGCTTAGCATCGGGTCATTTGGGTCGCCAAAATCATACGCATAATCGTCGTAAGTTTGATAACCATTGTATCCGCCAACGCCTGGCGTCATTCCGGCAAAATAACCGCCCTGGCCTGCCGAGTTCTGCGTGGAAAATTGAGGATTATACATTATATACTTTCCAATATTAAGGCCAAAAAAGCCAACAGGTTTACCGTAGGTAGTATCGCCAACCAATTGTACGTCCATTAACGGCCGTAAGTTATTTATAGTTAGCTCACTTGCTGATGCCGTATTTGGCCCTACCATAAAAAATACCCTTTTTGCATTTAAATTACCGGCTTTTGAAAAGTTCACCGTATTAGTTGCAACCAGTTGCGCAATAACATCTGCGAGGGTATAAGGTCCCTGCCCGTCATTATAAACCTGGTTTTTTAATAACGGATCATGCCCACCTGTTAAATTACTGTTATAATACGTGCTGTACATTAATCCTGCGTTGCCTGTAGGCACTATTAAATTATCAAGATGTTCCGCAGTTGAAACAAAGCCTCCCCCGTTATAGCGTAAATCAACAACAAGGTCGGTTACGCCATTTGAGCTGAATTTAAGAAATGCAGCATCTAATTTGGGGTCAGCATTAGCATCTGATGTAAAGGTGTTAAATGCCATATAACCAATTTTATGCCCCGTCCCTCCGTCCAGTATAGTATCTTTTAGTACCGGGTTAACTGTATAGGAGGTGTTGGCTAAGGTTACAGTGGCTGATATTCCATTAAGTTTATTAACAGTCATTGTTAATGCGGTGCTGTTAAAAATGGCATTGTACACTGTATTGTTATGGGTTCCGCTGCCGGATCCGTAACCGGAGCCATCATAGGATATATTTGAATTGCCATTTACAGCAGTAATCTCACACCCCCGCGTTAGCCCCTGTGATGCGGCCGCTGAACCAGGGTACACATATAGGATATAAATTTTTACAGTATTTACGGCTACAAGTTGGTATCCGTAGTCAAATCCATAATCGCTTTTGTTTCCGTTTAATGCTCCCGTTTCTGTTCCGTCATCAATAAACGAATACTTGGCGTTCCCGGGATTAAACTTGCTATATTCATAGGGCTTGCCGGTTGCCGGATTAATTGCATATTGGGATAGCGCATCCATTTCATTTTGTAATGACACAAAATCACCGCCGCTATTAAAAGAGCGCGGATTAAAGCTGGCATATGAAGGTAGTTGCGTGTTCCACAAATAATCTTCTTTTGAATATAAATAAATGGAATCTCTAATTAGATCAACTGAAGATGTAGTAGTAGTTCCTGTGCCGGTTTTGTCGGGTGTGACTTTTTTATCCTTTTTGCAAGACGAAATTGTGCCGGCAGCTAATATGATAATTAAGTAAAATATTTTTTTCATATCAATGATGTATTATTATAGGGGTTTCTTGAATAGATATTTAAACGGAAATAAGTTAACTATGTTATGGTTATAAAGCTATAAATACATTAAAATTTATATAATCAATTCCGCTTGCTTCGGCACAAAGCCTGTCAATTTCAGCGTTTTCAATCATCAGCAGATCGCGCCTTTGCAAGTTATGATCTTTTATTAATAAATCAATAATATCCGGCTCGGGTTTTGGTGTGCTTTCTTCAGTAAAATAAACCGTTAAATATTGTTCAAGCCCATGCCATTCTGTTTGTTTAATTTTATTTAATTGCTGTTCGGGGTTGCCATTGGTTACTATAAAGATCTTTTTACGGTCAACAACAATCTCCTGCAATAAGTTCAGCATATTTTGATAAAGCAGCAGTTTTAAGGGCAGCTTTGCCGTTATCATCAGGTGTTTAAAATTGGCTCTAAACTTCTCGTTGATACCAAATTTTTCCTTTAAGCGGTCAAAAACAAATTCCTTCCCTTCATTAACATATGTATTAACCATCAGGTCGGTTGTCTCTCTGGCATTAATAAGCTCTGTATATTCCAAAAGGCTGGCAAACAGGTAATAAACCTGGTATAAATAATCTTTTTCGGGATAAAGCACATTATCCAACTCAAATATAAATGCCTTTTTACGGCTGTCGATATCAAGGTAGTTCATAGTTCTTGGTTGATAGTTCATAGTAGCTGTTTATTGCATTTTACCACTATAAACTTTTAAATTTGTTTGTAAAGATAAGCAAGCCAATTTAATTTGGCTATGAACCGCAAACTATCAACCATAAACCCGTTATGAATCCCATTGCTAAAAAACTACAGATAAAACCTGGTAAACGCTGGTTGTTTTATAATGCTCCCGATAATTATCTTGCCACATTGGAGCCATTGCCAGGGGATGTAGAAGCTAAATTTAACCCGGGTAGTGATTTTGATGGTGTACAGTTATTTGTAATAAACAGTGATGATTTGGTAAGCAGTTTAAAAACCATTATCCCGATATTAAAGCCCGAGACCCTTTTCTGGATCTCATATCCTAAAAAAAGCTCGGGTATAAAATCAGACCTGGAGATGATGAGCAGCTGGGATGAAGCAGGGAAGTATGGTTACAGGGGCGTAGCCGCGGCTTCCATTAACGAAACATGGACGGCATTGCGTTTCAGGCCGGAGGGGCAATCAAAAATCTCAGATTCAGGTAATGACGAGATCAGGAAAAACGAATATGCCAATTATATTGATGTGGATAATAAGCAGGTTAAATTGTCGGATGATATGCAACAGGTTTTAGCACATCAACCTAACGCATTAGCATTTTACCAGTCGCTTTCGTACAGTAATAAAAAAGAATATGTGATCTGGATCCTATCTGCAAAGCAGGAAAAAACAAAAACTGAACGGTTGATTAAGCTTGTTGAGAAGCTTTTGGCAGGGAAGAAGAATCCGGCAGAAAAGTAAATTATTGAGGATTTAACGCTAATGTTTTTTTAAAATAAATGATTAATGTTGATTTGGTTTTTACCAGTTTTATTTGATTTAAACCTATACCTTTTAGATAACCTTCAAGCTCAGGAATGCTGGTAAGCAACTCCTGGTTCTGATTTTTTAATTTGAAATATTTCTTATCGCCGTTTTCAGCAGGCTCAACATTGAATTCCATGCTGCCAGCAATCACTTTATTATTTACAAGGAGTGCTTTTGAACCAGAATAAAGCGTACTGTTTTTAAATGAAAAATGAAGGACGGCATCTTCAATCAGTAAGCCGGAAAAGTTTGTTAACAGACTATCGTATTTTATTTCAGGTTTGGGATAAAGCTTTTTGCGGTCGTATTGCGCTTTGACGGGTTTTGTTTCAAAAAGGGGAAAATTGTGTTGCTCCAATAATTCTTCGGCCATGTCATGGGTTGTAATAAGCCTGCCCTGGGTAAAATCTAAAATAATACCTGTCCCCGTAATTTCTGAGGTGCTTGAACAAATGCCATGAATTTTCCCCGTAAACCCGGCGCCTGTACTGCATTCCAAGTCCGAAATATCTGCAAGTATGGTAGCGCGTAGCACATTACCTGTTGCATCAATATCAGGCTTGCTTTTTACGTTATTCCAATGCGTTAGTATTTTGGTGTCAATATTAATTCCAATATGCGTCGTGGTATTAAAGTTCGCGAAATATTGCGGCATTAGCCTGTCCCTGTCAAAATGCTTAAAATCAATTCCCTGGCAGCATTCATAAAAAATATCTCCCAGTTTGTTTTCCTCTTCTGCATTTATAGTATGGAGCCTGTTTCCTGTATTTACAAATTCATTATCAATAAACTGTTCCACGTCTGGCACTTTTGCTTTTATCCGGCGGACAAGTGATGGAAAAAGATCCTGGCGATGACGATTAAGATAGGAAACACTTATACCTGTATTATATTTTTTATTAATTTTTTTGATTAACCTGTTCAGCGGTTCCATACCCTCCCCACTGTCGTTATTTACTATTTTTTCAAGTATGTTTTCCAATAAATCGCCCGCATCCATTTGTTTGCCCTCCAGCAAAATATGAAGATAAGACCTTGCTGTATGGTCGAACTTTTTATAATCAAAGCCATTAAGCGTAGGGTGGTAGTTTAAGCTCACGGACATCCTGAACATCGTGGGAGTATTAATGCATGGCGTTAAATTAACTCCGAATGTATTATCCGGATGGTTAAATATAAGAGCAGTGCTGTCAGATATTATAGAAAAACTGCCAATGTTGCCATTATCATCCGGGTAAATATTTGAGGTATCACAGCGAAAAGCATTAAAAGTTTTCTCGCCGCCGTCTAACCGCCAGCCGCTAACATCTAAAACTTGCTGATAGGTAGCATAGTCTTTTAAAAGCGGGTAGTAGTAATTGCTTCCGGTTGGCGTTTGTTCAGGCAATTTAAAATTTTGAACACACCTGCAATCACTTTTAAATGGATGTTTTATAGTATCAGCTTTAACCGGCAGATTACTGGTTTGTTGTGCAAAAAGCCGCTGACTTATCAACGATATAATTAACAATCCGATTAGATAAAGGGCAGCCGGGCGTAAATAAAAGTGATAAGCGCGCATCATTATTTAAAATTTAAAGATAGATGGTTTATTTTAAAGCATATGTAATGAAAGGCTTAAAACCGTTCTCAAATTATACGTGTAACACGGAACTATAAAATAAAATTTATTTGCGTAACCAAATGGTTTCATATATATTTGTAACCGAAAGGTTTCATATAGCCTTATTTTATGCGAAGAGATGTTTTCCAGGCAATAGCCGACCCCACACGCAGAGAGATCATAGGATTGATTGCACACCAGCCGTTAAACCTGAATGCTATCGCCGATAATTTTGAGATAAGCCGCCCTGCAGTATCAAAACATATAAAAATTTTAACCCAATGCGGTTTGATCACTATTAAACAGGATGGGCGTGACAGGTATTGCGAAGCCAATTTTGGTAAGCTTAACGAGGTATCGAGCTGGGTAGAACAATATCGCAAATTCTGGACAAGCAAATTGGATGCTCTCGGCGATTTCCTGGATAAAGAAACTAAAGACAACCAATAAATAATAAACTTAAAAGATAAATTTATGAGAGATGGATCAGTTATAGTTGAGTATGTGTATGACGCTCCTGTAGAAAGGGTATGGCATGCAATAACCAATGTTGAAAAAATGCGTCAATGGTATTTTCACACGCTGGTTGAATTTGAACCGGAAGTGGGCTTTGAAACAATGTTTGATGTTACGCATAATGGAAAAGTATTTCCGCACATTTTGAAAGTGACTGAAGTTGTGTTAAACAAAAAGATCAGTTATGAATGGAAATATGGTGGCTACCCGGGTAACTCGCTGGTAAGTTTTGAATTATTTGATGAAGATGGAAAAACCAAAATTGTTTTAACGCACGATAAGCTGGAAACCTTCAGGGGCGATATCCACCCTGACATGGCAAAACAAAATTTTGTACAAGGCTGGACTCACTTTATAGGTACATCCCTAAAGGAATATGTTGAACAGGAAACCGAAGAATAAAATTAAAAATCAAAACCAAAGAATATGGAAACATCACCTTTTGTAATTGAGAGAACTTACAATGTAAAACCCGACAGGGTATGGCAGGCCATTACTGATAAAGACAAAATGAAGGAATGGTATTTTGATTTGAAAGAATTTAAACCCGAAATTGGGTTTAAGTTTGAGTTTTCTGGCGGATCTGAAGAGCAACAGTATTTGCATCTTTGTGAAGTAACCGAAGTTATTCCCGGCAAGAAGCTTAGCCACAGCTGGCAATATGACGGCTATCCCGGAGAGTCATTTGTAACATGGGAAATATTTGATGAGGGTGACAAAACGAGGGTAAAATTAACGCACACGGGTTTACATACCTTCCCTCAAAACAGCAAAGACTTTTCAAGAGAAAGCTTTACTGCAGGCTGGACACATATTGTGGGGATCTCACTTAAAGAATACCTGGAAAAATAATAACTGTAGAGACACAATACTTTGTGTCTGTGTATTGTGTCTCTGCGGTTTTCGTTATTTTTGTATCGATATGCAGCAACAGCCGAATAACAAGCTTCACGGTAAAACATTAGAAATGATATTGAATGCCCTGGTAGCGCATTATGGCTGGCCTGAACTGGGATACCAGATCCGCATCAATTGCTTTTTAGATAACCCAAGTATAAAATCAAGCTTAACTTTTTTGCGCAAAACTCCCTGGGCGCGTACAAAAGTGGAGGATCTGTATTTGAATAGCCCGGTTGAGTAAGAAGAGATACAAGAAATCAAGATTCAAGAGCCAAGAAAGGCATAGCTTCGTGCCTCAATGACAATGATTCAAATCCTTCGCCTTTATCCTTTCAGCTTTAACCCCTTCCTTAGCGCCCTTGTTGGTGTTGTCACCAACAAGCTGGATGAAGCTTTTGCATTTGAGAATCAGCCTCATGCTAAATACACCATATTCAATACCATAGGCCCTGCATTTTGTTGGTGTTGACAACACCAACAAAGGCGTGAAGAAGAGATACAAGAAATCAAGATTCAAGAACCAAGAAAGGCGTAGCTTCGTGCCTCAAAGACAATGATTCAAAGCCTTTCGCCTTTACCCTTTCAGCTTTTACCTCTCTTTTCTTATCCGTGCTTTTTCTTCATATTCATTTTTGCCTTAACGCCCGAGCTGTAGTTATAGGTTTTTGAATTCTCGGGTTTCTTTTGATGGAAGGCTTCACCGGCAACGGGAGTAGCTGTTTTATTTTTTACAGGTTTCTTTTCTTCAACTTCTGTTTGTTTCTTGTCCTGCTCAATAACCAGGTCTTCAGGCAGTTCACCAACAGGTATTTTTTGGCCTATGGCTTGTTCTATCCTTCGTACAGTTGTAAGTTCTAAATCTGTAGTGAAAGTTATGGACAGCGTTTCATCTTCACTTTCGGGTGAATTATTGAGAACTCTTTTTATAAAAATCTCTTTTTCTTCCGGCAGCTCAAAGTGGATGAGGAAAGGGATGCCTTGCAGGTTAAGGGACTCGTTATCTTCATTGCAAATGATCAATACCCTTGTGTTGGCAGATGTTTTAAAATCTTTTATTTCCTTAAACCCATTTAATTCAACCGACCATGAATTTAATACGGCAATGGAGTTATTTTGCCGGTTTTGAAGTGTTTTATAGATCTTTTCGGCTGTATGACGGGTGTTTACAAACACAACTGTTTTGGTAAATAGCTCGCTATCCTGCATAAATAAATTAAGCAGGTTTAGTTTTGTAATAAAATTAGGTACGTGATATAACAGCTGCGGATGCGTTTCCAGTACGCTCTCAGCAATCTCCTCAATCTCAACCGTAGTTGCCGATTGCATAAAAGGGGCGATCATTTTGTTCAGCCTGTCATGGATCACTTCTGTAAATACCAGGTGCTGGCATTTGGTAATGCTGTTGGCCAGTTCAGCAACAGGTAATTGTAAGCCTTGTTTAACAATCAGATCTGCGTCATCAACAATTAAAAGCTCAATCTTATTAAGGTTAAGGCCAAGCTTTAAATAAATAGCACGTGCCCTGTCAGGCGTAGCAACTACTATATCTGCGCCATCGGCAAGGGCATTCATTTGGGTTTCAGTGCCGATTGCCGCATAAAGGCCAACAATTGAGATTTGTTTGTTTCTACCAAAATGTTCCAGCCCGCTTATAACTGCCAATACATCTTCCTTAGCTGGCACCAGGATCAACACCAACGGCACACCTTCTGCATTATATTTTATCCGGTTTAAAACAGCCAGGATATAAGTGGTAGTTTTACCGCAACCTTCGGGGCCTGAAACAATAACATCCTGGCCTCCATAAATGCGGGCTAATGTTTTTTGCTGCACCTCTTTAGGGCTGATATAACCTGCTTCGGTTATTGTTCTTACTAATTGTTTATTAAGCTTTAATTTTTCTGACCACGCCATCCTGTAATGTTAAAATCCCGAAGGAGTGCAAAATTACCCTTTTTATAGCTAATTTTCAGCTATTTAATATAATGAGATAATTTGACAGCATTAAACAGCCTGCCAACCGGCATCAACACCGCTTTGAAGCGTGGCAGTGAACGTTGTCGCAGGCAGAAGATTAAGGTAGGGATAAGTAACTTTCGAAAGGTATAATCCCTGTGGATAAGCCGGGATAATGATCTTTGGCGTTTCTTTATTTATCAGGTAATGTTCAAACTCATCAACGCTCATCCGCCCTTCGCCAATATCCAATAGCCGGCCAATTATTATCCTTACCATTTTGCTCAAAAAACGATTGGCCGAGATCTGAAACCTGATTTTATCGCCGTTGCTATTGGCAAACAAACCTGCCGATGAAACTTTGCAGATGGTATGGTCATTCCTGTCGGGCGTTTTGCAGAAGCCCCGGTAATCATCATATAGGGGGAGGAGGGCAACGGCAGCCTTCATTTTATTCAGATCAAGTTTGGGGTCCAAATAAAGTGAACTGAAGCCGTTTAAGAAAGGGTCTTTATAAGTATGGATAAAATAATCATAGCTTCTTTGAACAGCATCAAATCGTGCATGACAAAGGCCCTGCATCGGGATAATGTCAAAAACGGCAATATCATCCGGCAAGATCTTGTTAATGCGGAAAAAGAATTCATCATCCAGATCCCGCTCAATATCAGCATGAAAAAAGAACTGGCTGGCATGCACCTGTGCATCTGTACGCCCGCATCCATTAATATTTATTACTGTTTTTAATAATTTGCCAAGCGCGGTTTCCAATACTTCCTGTACATTCAGCACCCCCGGATGTTTTTGCCAACCGCTGTAATTAGTGCCATGATAGGCTATGTGGAAGAAGTAGCGCAAGCGTATTAATTAAGTGTTTTTTATAAAGCTTGAAAGATACGGACAGATTTACGAAGTTTTAGAAACTTCGTAAATCTTCGACATCTCAACAAAAAAACCGAATAGCTTTCACTATCCGGTTCACATTATATTGTTGATTGATTCTCTTAAGTCCGAAAGTCGGGAAAGTCAGTAAAGACCGAAAGAAAGAAAACCTAATCTCTAACTCAAAAAACCTGCTCAAACTGATTCACCGCATCTTTACTTTCCAGTATAGAGTGCCCCATTAAAAACTCGTCAACCCTGCGTGCGGCTTCGCGGCCTTCAGAGATCGCCCAAACTACAAGCGACTGGCCCCTGCGCATATCACCGGCTGCAAATACCTTGCTAACATTGGTGCGATAGGCGGCTTCTGTTGCTTTTACGTTTTTACGTTGATCAAGCTCAATACCCAGGCTTTCTATCATTCCGTCATATTGCGGGTTTAAAAAGCCCATAGCCAGGAATACCCGCTGACAAGGGATCTCGCGTTCAGAGCCTTCTTTAATAGTTTTTGTAACAGGGCGCCCCATCACATCATTTTCCCATGATACGTCAATAACCTTTAGCGCTCTTAAATTGCCTTCAGCATCGCCTAAAAATTCTATTGTTTCAATGCCCCAATGCCTGTCTGCGCCTTCTTCATGGCTGCTGGTGGTTTTAAGCAGCATAGGGTAGGTTGGCCATGGCATGTGTGGTGTACGTTGCTCCGGTGGTTGCATCATTACCTCAAATTGCCTGATAGAGCTTGCACCCTGGCGGTTTGAAGTACCCACACAGTCAGATCCGGTATCACCGCCGCCAATTACAATTACATCTTTACCGGTGGCTAAAATCTCATCAGCATTAACATCAATATTGCTAACACGTTTATTTTGCTGCTTTAAAAAGTCCATTGCAAAATAGACCCCTTTTAATTCCCTGCCGGGGATATTAAGGTTTCGCGGAATAGTTGATCCGCCTGCAATAATAACGGCATCATTGCTGCGCACAACTTCATCTGCCGAAATATCCTTACCTACTTCGGTATTGTATTTAAACTCAACACCATCTTTCTCCATAACCTCGATCCGGCGGTCAACTACCCATTTTTCCAATTTGAAATCAGGGATGCCGTAGCGCAATAAGCCTCCTGCACGGTCATCACGTTCATAAACGGTTACCGCGTGGCCTGCTTTAACTAACTGGGCTGCTGCTGCCAGGCCTGCCGGGCCTGATCCTACTACCGCTATGCTTTTACCTGTTTTTACAAGTGGTGCAGTTGGCTGTACTAAATTTTTTGAATAAGCTATTTCAATAATATGCTTTTCAATTTCCTCAATGGCAACTGCCGGTTTATTGATCCCCAGCACACAGGCCGACTCACAGGGAGCCGGGCAGATCCTGCCGGTAAACTCCGGGAAGTTATTGGTTGATGAAAGTATGTTATAAGCTTCCTCCCAATTTTTACGATACACTGCATCGTTAAATTCTGGAATGATGTTGCCCAGCGGGCAACCCGAATGACAAAACGGAATCCCGCAATTCATGCAGCGGGCCGATTGCTGGTTAAGCTTCTCGTCAGAATATGAGTGTACAAACTCGTTATAGTTTTTAACGCGCTCTGCAACCGGTGTTTTTGAAGGAAGCTCTCTGTTAAACTCCTGAAATCCTGTTGGTTTTCCCATTAGCTGATAGTTTGATATTGTAATTTCTCTAATACTTTTTTATACTCTTTTGGATATACTTTAACAAACTGGGTTGATGCTTTGTCCCAGTTTTTAAGTAATGTTTGCGCAACCTTGCTGCCCGTTAAATTAACGTGCTTGTGCAGTAACGTGGTTATCTGTTGTTCATCCTGTATGGATAAAGGGTCAAGATCAACCATTTCGGTATTGCAGTTTTCGGCGAATGTATTGTTCGGATTATAGATCCAGGCAATCCCGCCGCTCATACCTGCGGCAAAGTTTCTGCCTGTTTCGCCTAATATTAATGCAAGGCCACCTGTCATGTATTCGCAACCATGGTCGCCAATACCTTCAACAACAGTTGTAGCTCCTGAATTACGTACCGCAAAGCGCTCTCCTGCCATACCACGGATAAATACCTCGCCCGATGTTGCACCATATAGCGCCACGTTGCCAATAATGATATTATCCTCTGGTGTAAATGTTGCTTTTTCTGACGGATAGATAGCAAGCTGCGCACCTGATAAACCTTTACCAACGTAATCGTTAGCTTCGCCTTCCAGTTCGAATGAAATTCCTTTGGTAGCAAAAGCACCAAAGCTTTGGCCGGCTGATCCTTTAAATTTATAGTTGATGGTATTATCCGGTAAGCCGGCTGAACCGTAGATCTTCGAAATCTCATTCGACAACAGCGTCCCGATAGTACGGTCAACGTTTCTTACATCAAATGATGCAAATACTGGTGTTTTATCCTCCAAAGCAGGTTTCGCGGCTTCTAATAATTGCCAGTCGAGTATAGCGTCCATGCCATGATCCTGTTTTTCGCTATTGTACAGGGTAACATCCTTTGGATTATTTACCGGGTGCAAAATACCTGATAGATCGATCTTTTGCGCTTTCCAGTTTTGAAGTCCATCTTTTACTTTCAGAAACTGAACGCGGCCAACCATTTCATTAATGGTACGGAAACCAAGCTCGGCCATTATTTCGCGCAGCTCCTCAGCCATAAAGCGGAACAGGTTAACCACATGCTCAGGCTTGCCCGAGAATAGTTTTCTTAATTCCGGATCCTGAGTGGCAACGCCAACGGGGCAGGTGTTTAAATGGCACTTGCGCATCATTATACAGCCGCCTGCAACTAAGGCTGCGGTAGCCACACCCCATTCTTCGGCGCCCATTAAACAGGCTATAGCCAAATCGCGACCGGTTTTTAACTGGCCGTCTGTTTGCAGCACAACACGGCTGCGCAGTTTATTGCGTACCAGTGTTTGGTGTGCTTCGGTCAAGCCAAGCTCCCATGGCAGGCCTGCATGTTTTACAGAACTGATAGGAGAGGCCCCTGTGCCACCATCATAGCCTGCAATTAAAATAACATCGGCATGTGCCTTGGCAACGCCTGCTGCTATAGTACCTACGCCTGCTTTTGATACCAGCTTTACGTTGATCCGTGCGGTACGGTTAGCATTTTTAAGGTCGAAGATCAGCTGGGCCAAATCTTCAATTGAATAAATATCATGGTGCGGTGGAGGCGATATTAAACCAACCCCCGGAGTTGAGTGACGGGTTTTTGCAATCCAGTCATCAACTTTATGACCGGGCAGTTGTCCGCCTTCACCCGGTTTTGCACCTTGTGCCATTTTTATCTGCAGTTCATCGGCATTGGTCAAATAGTTTGAGGTAACCCCAAAACGTGCCGATGCCACTTGCTTGATAGCCGAGCGCATTGAATCGCCGTTAGGCATCAATTCATATCTTAGTTCATCTTCGCCGCCTTCACCGGTGTTGCTTTTGCCGCCAATGCGGTTCATAGCAATAGCCATTGTGCTGTGAGCTTCGTGCGAGATTGAGCCGAATGACATGGCGCCTGTTGCAAAGCGTTTCATGATGTTTTCTGCAGGTTCAACCTCATCAATACTTATAGCTTCGCGGTGATGGGCAAAGTCAAGCAAACCACGGATGGTAAAATGCTTTTCGCTTTGCTCGTTTATTTCTTTAGCATAGTTTTTATAAACATCGTAGCTGTTACTGCGGGTAGCGTGCTGTAACAAGTGAACTGTTGTAGGGTTAAACAAATGTTGTTCGCCACGACGTTTCCATTGGTAAATACCGCCTTCAGGCAATAAGTGCGTACCTGTTTTAGATCCGCCAAAACCTATTTTATGTTTGCAAAGCGACTCACGGGCAATTTCATCAAGGCCTAAACCGCCAATGCGGGTTACCGCGCCGGTAAAGTATTTATTAACAACAGTTTGGTTGATGCCCAGGATCTCAAATACCTGCGAACCGTGATATGACTGTAAAGTTGAGATTCCCATTTTTGAGAAGATCTTCAACAAGCCGTCATTAACCGATTTTACATAGTTTTTATGTAATGTTTTTAAATCAAGGCTGGTTTCTAAACTGCCATTGTTTTTTAAAGTTTCAATGGTTGATAAAGCCAGGTATGGATTGATGGCTGTGGCACCAAATGCAAGTAAACAAGCAAAATGGTGTACTTCCCAGGTATCGCCGGTTTCAACCACCAAACCTACGGCGCCACGGCGGCCGCTCCTGATCAAATGATGGTGTACCGCTGATACCGCCAGTAATGATGGAATAGGAGCATGCTCCGAATCAATAGCACGGTCAGATAAGATCAATACTTCAAAACCGTCATCCACAGAATCCTCTGCATAACGGCAAAGCCTTGCTATCCCTTTTTCCAGCGAACCCGGCATGCCATCGGCATTATAATAGGTTTGCAGGGTTTTGGCATGGAACATGCCTGTATCAATACTTCTTAATTTTTCGAGCTGATGATTTTTAAGGATAGGATGCTGCAATACCACGCAATGGCAATGCATTTTATCCTCATCCAATAAATTACCGTTGTTACCTATAAAGGTAGCCAAACTCATTACCAAACGCTCGCGGATCGGGTCGATAGGCGGGTTGGTAACCTGGGCAAAAAATTGTTTAAAATAGCTTGATAAGTGCTGTGGCTTATCAGATAAGATAGCCAGTGGCACATCAGTACCCATTGATCCGATAGGCTCTTTACCATCCAGGGCCATTGGCTTTATAATGGTATCAATATCCTCGCGGCTATAACCGAATACCTGCTGGTAACGGAAAACAGAATCTTCCGACAAGCTGGCAAATGCCAAACGCGGCTCGGCAAGCTCACCCAAACGGATCTTATAATTTTCAAGCCAGCGACCATAAGGCTGACGGGAAGCAATTTGGTGTTTTATTTCATCGTCAGTAATTATCAGGCCCTGCTCGGTATCAATCAATAACATTTTACCAGGCTGTAAACGGCCTTTGCGAACAACCAAGCTTTCGTCAAGGTTTAATACGCCGGCTTCCGAAGCGGCAATAACGCGGCCATCCTTAGTTACCACAAAACGCAATGGGCGCAGGCCATTCCTGTCAAGCAAGGCACCTACCAGTTTACCGTCGGTAAATGTAATGGCGGCAGGGCCGTCCCATGGCTCAGTTAAAGTGGCATGGAACTCATAGAATGCTTTTTTAACCGGGTCCATTTGCTCGTTGCCATCCCATGCTTCAGGGATCAGCATCATCATTACATGCGGCAATGAACGGCCGGTATGCTGCAGGATCTCGATTATGTTATCCAAACAGGCCGAGTCTGATTGATTGTTATCAATTACTGGCAGCAGCATCTCCATCTCTTCATTGGTGAAGTAGGAAGATGCATATGATTTTAAACCCGAATAAAACCAGTTTAAGTTACCCGTAAGGGTGTTGATCTCGCCATTATGGGCAATCAGTCTGAAAGGCTGAGCCAGTTTCCATGATGGAAAAGTATTGGTTGAGAAACGCGAATGGATCATGGCAAAGCCCGATGCTATCCGCGGATCGGCAAGATCGGTAAAGTATTTGCGCAGCTGATAGGTAGTTAACTGGCCCTTGTAAATTATTGTTTTACAGGATAGCGAGGTAAAGTAAAAATGCTCAGTAGCGGCAGGGATAGTTTCAGTAACCGTTTTATTAATATAACGCCTTAGTATATAAAGCTTACGCTCAAAATCATCAACATTAGTTATGTTGTGCGGGCGTTGGATAAAGAGCTGTTCCACGTTAGGCTCAGCCTTACGGGCAGTTTCGCCAATAACCGATGAATTAGTTGTTATTTTACGATACCCTAAGGTATGCAGGCCCAACTTTTCAATTGCATTGTCAATTATTGTTTTACATCCCTTTTTTAAGGATGATTCCTTAGGGAAGAAAATCATTCCAACTCCATATTCGCCCGGTTCAGGTAAACTGATCTCCAGGTCGGAGCATTCTTCCATAAAAAATTCGTGGGGTAGTTGTATCAGTATTCCAGCGCCGTCGCCCGATTCCGGGTCGCAGCCGCATGCGCCTCTATGCTCCATGTTTTCGAGCATGGTTAGGGCATCATCAATTATCTGGTAACTTTTATGACCATTAATGTTAGTAATAAATCCGGTACCGCACGAGTCGTGTTCAAATTCTGGCCGGTAAAGGCCCTGGTGGCTTTCAGCTTGATCCATTGTAAAGAATAATGTTTATAAATGGTGCAACTACGAAGTTACTGAATGTGAGTTTAAATTGAAAATATCTTAAAATTTTTGTATTTTTCTAAATAACATTGTATTTATAAAGCTTTAAATTGATGATTTGATAAAAAATACACTAGAATATTATTATTATAAAAATTGAAAGGTGATAATTTGCCGCTTATTGCAAAATAAACCTCTACTAAATCTATCTGTTAATAAGCCATCATGGTTTATTAAAAACGAATTGTGCGTAATAAATTGTTTTTGGAGGAATAATTTTTAGTTTTAAAAGCATTGTGGCAAACAAATAAAATGGATGAAATTTTTATAGAAACTCCCCGCCTTATTTTGCGACAATGGAAGAAAATCTGCTAACCTTGTTTTATTATATCATTTCTATATCATTCTTTGCGTTTAAAGGACTGATGTTGTAAACATTTGCATAGTTATTACCGTTGATTAGTATCACGACATAAACTTTCAAAAGAATGAACACGATACCAGAAATTGCCGGTCGCTTAGCTTCATTATGTAATGAGCGCAAATTTGTTGAAGCTTATACCGAGTTATATGCTGATAATGCAGTAAGCATTGACCCCAATTATAAAAATGAGCCTTTTACCGGCCTTCATAAACTGATTGAGCGCGAAAAACAATTTCTTGCCAATGTAGAGATCCATGATATCAAAGTGGCTGATGCAATTTTTGCCGGGAGCTACTTCAGTGTAATTCTTTCCATGCATTTTACAGTTAAGGGGCATGAAAGTAAAATGCTCGAAGAGCTTTGCGTTTACAAAGTTGAAAATGGGAAGATTGTGAGCCAGCAGTTTTTTATGGGTTGATTAATTGAAAAGCATCCAACTTAATTTAACGCGAGTTCGACATAAGCACCGAACACCTCACCCCAAACCCTTCTCCAACCGCGTTAAGGCGAAGCGAAAATTTGTGTATCCACACCGGAAAAGCGTTCCATTTTTCACAACGGAACGGGTGGAACGCAGTGAAACATGCTGATTATCAAATATTTAGATATTTATCAAGAATTAAATAGATGTAAGTAGTTTATAATCAGACTGTTTCACTAATGTTTATACCGAACTCACGTTAATTTAAGGTATCACCTTACGATCGCGTAGATCATCAAAAATATCATAGAACATTTTTTCAGTGTCTACAAACTCGTGAAAACCGAAGCGACGGGCCTTTGAGCCATCTGCAATCATGTCATAATCCCAGGCAAAAACAAAATCGCCAAAGATCCATGATGAAACTTCCTGGTAAGTATGCGGGGCCAGGTGATGTTTTTCTACCATTTCGTTCCATAGCTTTTCTTTGTCGGCCATAATTACGTTTAATAACATGGGCAGCGGAGGTGCAATTTCCATTTCAAAATAACGGGCAAACTTTGGCCACATATCGTTCCATCTAAATAAGTCGCCATTATTAATATTAAAAGCCTGGTTAGCACAATTAGGGTTTGTTGCGGCCCATACAGTTGCCTTTGCCAGCAAATCAGCATCTGTCATTTCAAGTAGTTTATCATAAGCGCCTGGTTTGCCCGGGAAACGTAACGGGATCCCAAGCTCTTTTGACATGGAAGCATAAACAGCAATTACCATTGCCAAATTCATCGGGTTCCCTAATCCAAAGCCACCTACAACAGACGGCCTTATGGCAGACCATGACCAGCTTTTATTTTGCTGGCACTGCTCTAAAAACTTTTGCTGGTCCACATTAAACTCCGGCGGCATATGCTCGCCATCGGTTTCGCGCGCCGGGGTCTTAAATGGCCCTAAATGTGCGCCGTAAACTTTGTAGCCTTGCATCAAGCTTATATGCTGTAGTTTATCAGCAACTTTCTCTATTGCATTTACTGCGTTTACCAGCATGCTTACATTTGGTTCAACCAGTTCGGCCCATGTAGGTTTGTCCTGGTAAGCGGTGTAAAATAAATGGGTTACCCGGCTTAAACCACTTAGTTTTTGGTAAGTGTCTTTAGGATCTAAAAGATCTACTGCAATATGCCTGACCTTATCTGTTGAGACCCCGCCACGTCTTGAAAGCCCGATAATTTCCCAATCATCCTGTGTCGAAAGGTGCTTTATTAAATTAAGCCCTATTACACCTTGTGAGCCTGCTATAAGCGCTACCTTTTTTTTATTTTGTTTCATTGTGCTCTTATTTATTAGCAACAAAGTTATGGCCATCTTAAAAGG
Source organism: Mucilaginibacter sp. OK098 (assembly GCF_900142915.1). Classification (GTDB taxonomy): domain Bacteria; phylum Bacteroidota; class Bacteroidia; order Sphingobacteriales; family Sphingobacteriaceae; genus Mucilaginibacter. Next base: position 277,232 of record NZ_FRCM01000004.1, on the reverse strand, counting down.
TGTAGTTGTACATTTGTAGTATTAAATTGTACTTTTGGGTAAATGAAGAAGTATATTCAACATGATTTTTTGAAGATAGCCCATCTTACAGCGACTGAATGGCAGCACCCGCTGCATGGCCACAATCATTTTGAAATTGTGTTTATCCATAAAGGAAAAGGGAGTCATTGTTTATCAGGCGTGCATTATCCGTATAAAGAAAATAGTTTATTCCTGCTTTCGCCTGCTGATATTCATCGTTTTATTATTGAAGAAGAAACAGCGTTTACGTTCCTGAAATTCACGAATGTTTATTTAAAAAATATTGAAAATATACAAGTTCAGAGCAACTGGAATAAAGATGTTGATGAATTATTGGTGTTTGCCGGCCGGCAGGAATCATTCGCTCCAAAAACGGGGGCAATAGCTCATAAAATAGCGCAATTGATTGACCTGATACTTTGCGAATGGCAAGAGACCCTGGATGAAAATAACGAAGTAATGTATTTGCTGATCAAATCGCTGCTGCTGATCATGAAAAGAAATGTTAGCTGCGTGCCGGTTAAAACAACCCAAAAGTTCTTGTCCAAAATAACCGCACTTGTTAACTATATACATGAGCATATATACGAGGCCAACCTGGTACAGGTAAACAACCTGGCGAACCAATTTGGTTATTCAAAACATTACCTCGGGCAGTATTTTAAAGAGCAAATGGGCGTTACGCTTATTGATTATATTAATAATTATAAGCTCCATTTAATTATTAACAGGTTAAAATTTAGCTCTTTCTCTATCAAAGAGATCAGCAATGAACTGGGTTTTAATGACCTTAGCCATTTTAATAAATTCTTCAGGAAGAATAAAGGAGTTAACCCGACTGATTTCCGGAAACAAATTCAACAATCTACAGCTTAGCAACATCAATACTAAATGCCTTTTTGAATGCAGTTTTTCCATTTTACCCCAAAGTTCAGCACTTTCAGCTCATTTATTTTAGCAAACCGGAAAATCAGCTTTCATTTGGATTTAAGGGGTAATTTAATGCAGAAGGTAAAGCAATAGAATAAAAAAGGGACGCTGTAGCTTTGCTGCAACGTCCCTCATTATTATCTCAATTAAACAAAAATACGCTAATTAGTTAGTTACAACCACGGTTGCCGTTTTCATCATTGAATGTATAAGGCAATGATAGGTATAGGTACCTGCCGTATTAAATGTAAAATTGAACGTTTTACCGGTTGTAAGGCTACCACTATCAAATGCATTTGCAAGGTCGGTTGCTGTATGGGGTGCGGTATCCATGTTTGTCCATGTTATAGAATTGCCAACCTTAATGTTTACGGTTGCCGGTACAAATGCAAAATTTTGTATAGCCACTGTAGCAGCAGGGGTTGAGGGAGTAGGGTTTACCTTTGCTTTGTTTGACGAGCAACTGTAAATTAATGATAAACCGGCTAAAACTATCAGCGATAAATAGACGAAATTCCTTTTCATAAAATAAATATTTAATTAAATGTTGTTTTACAGTATCACGGATGCAGGGTAGAAAAGGTTGCCTTCGGGGATAATTTATTTCAATGAAATTAAAATTGGTGCTTTCGGATATGCACAATACGTAGTTTTACGCATTAAAACAGGTGAAAATACTGAATACCTGTTTGGTCCTTTGATTTAATTTTACGGCACCTAATTAACTAAACGTTACTAAAATGGCCGTAAGAATAATTTGTATTAAAAAAGACGAGGAAAGCAACGAAAACCCTTATTTAGCAATTGATTATTTTGAATGGGTTAACGAGCGGATAAATGTAAACGGTATAACCGAACGAACGCTGATCCATGACTGGATAAAAGACGGTAATGGTGAAGCTTATATAAAGGATGCTAAGGGAAACAAAACCTACCTTATACCCGCAATTTGCCCGAAGGGAAATAAATATGTTAAAACTGTTGTTGATGAAACCGTAACAGATAAACTTTTATTACTGCCGGAATGTGAAGAAAAATAAGCTACATATCCCAATTTTTATAAGGATTTTTGGAAAGGTTTGAGTTATAGTATTTTGCATCATGGCTTACTTCTGAAGTTATCCAATCGGGGAGATCAAATGTTTCATTTTCTTGCTGCAATTCTATTTCTGCAATTAAAAGTCCTGAATTGTCACCCAAAAAATCATCTACTTCCCATAATTTATTGCCGAAATAAAGGCGATATCTTATTTTTTCAATTTCCGAAACAGCAAAACCGTTCAGCAGTTCGGTACCGTCAGCTACAGGTATTTCATATTCAAATTCTTTGCGCGAGATTCCTGCTGTAGCGCCTTTTATAGTAATAAACGCCTGTTTATCCGTAACCCTGACCCTTATTGTGCGCTTATCTTCATTTAATAAATACCCCTGCCTGTAGTAGGTGCCTGCAGGCTTTACCGCTTGTTGCCATTTTCCAGTGTCAACCAAAAACTTCCGCTCTATTTCAACTCCCATTTGTTTTTATTTTAGAGTCAGGAAGCAAGAATCAAGAGTTAAGAAGATTAGCGGGAAAAGACCTGGTTATTATTTGCAATGCTTTATCCTGATCCTTGTCTCTTGATTCCTGAATCTTCCTCACTATAAAAGTAACAAACAATTTAAGTATGCCTCTTATAAATTTTGACTCTGGCATAATATATTATTATATTTATTAAAACTTAAATTATTTAGTACGATGGATATTTCACACATTAACTGGCTTGCTATTATAGTAGCGGGCTTGTCTGCATTTATGGTAGGTGGGATCTGGTATTCAAAACCTTTATTTGGAAATGCCTGGATGACAGACAGCAACCTGACTATTGAACAGGTGCAAACGGGTAACAAAGGTAAAATATTTGGCTTTACCGCTGTTTTTTCACTTGTAATGGCCGCAAACCTGGGCATGTTCCTGGCCGATGCAAAAACCGACCTGGCATGGGGTACTACAGCAGGCTTTTTAGCCGGGATCTGGACTTTCAGCGCTATTGCTATTCATAGCTTATTTGAACTGAAATCCTGGCGGCATATATTTATTAACGGCGGCTACAGCCTGGTATCACTTACCTTAATGGGGGCAATTATTGGTGTGTGGAGGTGATGGTTAGGTTGTATGAGTTGATTAAGTTGGTATAGCGGTTAATATTAAGCGTATTAATTAGTTTGGTTTTGAAAAAATCACTTTCGGACTTTACTGACTTTCCGACTTTCAGTCTGAATAAAAAACTCAATCCAACTTAATCAACCTAATCTAACTCAATCAACTTATAATATGAATAATAATTATTAGCTACCATTAAACTTAATAATTTTGTGCCTGTCATATGTATATAGAAATTATTATATACATATTTTAAACAGTCCTTGTCATGAAAAAGATATTTTATATACTTCCGGTAGCAGCAATTTTAGGTTCCTGTTCACCAATGATATACACAAGTAATCCGCAGCCTGTTTACCAGGATCAAACACAATATGCGCAGCAACCGGTAACCAACCAGGTGTTTTATGACGAGCTTAGCCCATATGGACAATGGATAGATTACCCTGATTATGGATATGTGTGGCAGCCAAATGTTGATGCCAATTTTAGGCCCTATGATACCGATGGCAGTTGGGTTTACAGTGATGAAGGATGGACCTGGGTATCAACTTACAGTTGGGGATGGGCGCCATTTCATTATGGCAGGTGGTTTTACGATGGCGGTTACGGATGGATGTGGATGCCTGGCAACGACTGGGCGCCTGCGTGGGTAACCTGGGGCCAGAGCGGGGATTATTACGGATGGGCGCCACTACCTCCCAATGTTGGCTATAATAGCGGGTACAGGCCCAGGAACGAAGACTGGAATTATGTACCGGCCCGCCACATTAATCAAACAAACGTTAACTACTATGTAGTAAGGAATAACGTAACTGTTATTAACAACACAACTATTATTAATAATGTAAACATCAATAATAATAACAATAGTAATGGCGGCAACGGCCACCGCGGATTTACCTATAACCGTGGCCCAAGAGTTAATGATGTTGAAACCAGGACCAACACCAGGATCCAGCCTGTTAGGATTGGAATAAGCACAAAGCCGGGGCAAACATTATCAAATAATCAGCTTACTGTTTACAGGCCGGTTATAACTCAAACTCCAACAGGCCAGGGTGGAAGAAGGCCAATACCTCAAAACGTTGTAAATTTTGGACAAGGGAATCACAGAAATCCTGATCAACAAAATTCAAGGCCGGGTAATGGACAAGGCAATAACCAAAATCCTAACCCTCAACAGGGGAATCAAAACTCAAGGCCGGGTGTCGGACTAGGCAATAACCAAAATCCTAACCCACAACAGGGGCAATACAATCCAAGACCAGGTAATGGGCAAGGCAATACCCCAAATCCGCAGCAAGGGAATCAAAACCCAAGGCCGGGCGTCGGACAGGGTAATAATCAAAATCCTAATCCACAACAGGGACAATATAATCCAAGACCGGGTAATGGACAAGGCAATAACCAAAATCCCAACCCGCAACAGGGACAATACAATCCAAGACCGGGTAATGGACAAGGCAATAACCAAAATCCCAATCCGCAACAAGGGCAATACAATCCAAGACCGGGTAATGGGCAGGGAAATACTCCAAACCCAAATCCACAACAAGGTCAATACAATCCAAGACCGAATAATGGGCAGGTAAATCCAAATCCACAACCGGTACAACAAGCCCCAAGGCCTAATGTTGGGCAGGTAAATCCAAATCCACAACCGGTACAACAAGCCCCAAGGCCTAATGTTGGGCAGGTAAATCCCAATCCACAACCGGTACAACAAGCCCCAAGGCCTAATGTTGGGCAGGTAAATCCCAATCCACAACCGGTACAACAAGCCCCAAGGCCTAACAACGGACAGGTAAACCCAAATCCGCAACAAGGTCAGCAAAATCACAGACCAGTTGTACAGCCCGTGATCCAGCCAAAACCAAAACCGGCTGAGGTTAAGCCGGTGCCTGTAAAACAAGAAGAGCATCGGCCCCCGGTACAACAATAGTGGTCAATAAACGAAAAAGGCGCCCTTAAATTGGACGCCTTTTTCGTTTACTTAGTTTTCTGCTTTTGCCAATCACATCCTGTGGTTATCTGCTCTCCATTTTTTAATTTCTTGTTTTATTTCCGCAGGCGAAAGGTTTTCTTTAGCAGCCCTGTCGGCAAGTACAATAAACTCATCATCGGGTGCAAAGCGCAGCGCAATAACCTGGCTCATAGTAACCCTGGTATCCAAAGGTTTGTGCGTTAGTATAAAATGTCTTAAGTTTTCTTCGGCACGAATAGCCCTGTCTTGTGCCCGTAGCGGAAACTGGCGCAAATAATAGGCGCTAAAATCGGCACATATAAATAAAAGGGCTATTAATACCGGGTTTAAAACATCGTAATGGGCAGACCATTGTAAGTATAAACTAACCAGGGAGGTGATGGTGCCAATAAGTAAAAAAGCCCATAGCATAAAGTGATAACCTTTTACGTGCCGGGCATGGTGCGCATTATTTTGTTGTAGCATGAATGGTTTATTTTTTTAGCCAAGGTAATACTATTTGATTTATTGAAGATGCTTAAAAATGACTTTTTAGTGTTGAGCATAAGAACAATTAACGTGAACTTGCGTTAATATTTTTCATCAACTGCAATCAGATATGAACAACTCATCAATTACATCCGAAAAAACTTTGACGATAGGTGGCGAATTAACCGTAAACAGAATGGGGTATGGCGCTATGCGGATTACCGGCAAGGGAATATGGGGGCCACCAAAAGACGAAGATGAAGCCATAAGAGTTTTGCAGCGGGCTGTAGAGCTTGGTGTGAATTTTATTGATACTGCTGATAGCTATGGCCCGCACGTATCAGAAGAGTTAATTGCTAAAGCGCTTTATCCTTATCCTGCCGACCTTGTGATAGGCACCAAAGGCGGGTTACTGCGCACTGGTCCTGACGTATGGCCTATAAATGCAAAGCCTGATCATTTGAAGAAAGCACTTGAAGGTAGTCTCAAGCGCTTAAAGCTTGAACAGATAGCTCTTTACCAGCTTCATAGGATAGACCCGATCGTTCCGGCTGAACAAAGCTTTGAGTTTTTGCAACAGGCACAGGAAGAAGGGTTTATCAAACACATAGGTTTATCAGAAGTTGATGTGGATGTTATTAAAAAGGCGCAGGAATATTTTGAAGTTGTGTCTGTACAAAATATGTACAGCGTTGATAACCGTAAATGGGAGCATGTGCTGCAATATTGCAAGGCACATCAAATTGCCTTTATTCCATGGTTCCCGCTCAATGCCGGCAACGTAGCAAGCCAGGATAAACTAAAACAGATAGCCGATAAACATAATGCCACAGTTCACCAGGTAGCTTTAAGCTGGTTGCTTAACCATTCGGATAATATTTTGCTTATTCCCGGAACATCAAGCGTTAAACACTTGGAAGAGAATGTAAATGCAGTTTCACTTGAGCTTGATGAGGATGATATCCAGGAGCTGAATAGCATCAACCCTCAATAAAATATTTGTAATTCTTCAAACTTACGAAGTTTTAAAACGGCGAAGCCCTCAACGAGGCCTTTAAAATAAAATACAACCGAGTTAAACTTCGTAAGTTTTCTCAGGTTTAACCCACATTCGCAACCCTAAACGGTTTCACATCAACCGATTCCCAAATTCCCTGGGTAATATAGGGTTCGCTTTGTTTCCATGCTTCTAATCCCTCTTCGGTTTCAAATTGCAGTATCATAACCGAACCAATCATTTTTCCTTCATCATTTAATATAGCGCCGCCTAAAACATAATTGCCTGTTTTTCTCAGTTCGACGGCTGCATCCAGGTGGTGGGGACGCACGCTCATGCGGCGTGGTAAAGCTTCAGGATCGGTAAAGTCGTAAGCTGTAACAATATATTGGTTCATATGTATGGTGTTTAGTTAAGCAAATTAAGTTTAAAGTGCCTAATTAAAAGAATTTTAGGTAACAATAGTAAAATAAAAAAGAATAATAACTGTTAATATTACATTTTTTGCATATTTGCTCTTTCAACCAATTAGAAATCCTAAATGAAGCACTTTCTTACACAGGAATTTAATAAAGTATATAACAAAGAAGCCGAAAATGTTTACTTTTCTCCGGGACGCGTAAACCTGATAGGCGAACATATTGATTATAATGGCGGATTGGTAATGCCATGCGCTATAACTTTTGGAACCTATTTGCTTGTTTCGCCAAATAATGATGGCGTATTCAGGTTCAGAAGCCTGAACTTTGATCATAAACTGGACATACCTGTGCAAAATAATTACAGTAAAACAGGTGAGTACTGGTTTAATTACCCGCTTGGCGTTATTGAGTATTTTTTAAAAGACGGGCACCCGGTTTTGGGTTTGGATATGCTTTTTTATGGCGATATCCCAATCAGCTCAGGCTTGTCATCATCTGCCTCCATCGAGGTGGTTACCGCCTTTGCATTAAATAGCCTGATGAACAGCGGCTATTCAAAGCTCGACCTGGTGAAACTATCCCAATCTGTTGAAAATAATTTTATTGGGGTAAATTGTGGTATAATGGATCAGTTTGCAGTAGCATTCGGCGAAAACAACAAAGCCCTTATGCTAAATTGCGATACGCTGGATTACCAGGCTGTTGATAGTAATTTAGGTGAATACATTTTGGCTATTATAAATACCAATAAACCCCGTAAACTGGCCGAATCAAAATATAATGAGCGGGTGCAGGAATGCCAGGCTGCATTAACTGCACTGCAACAGGAGCTGGATATTAATAATTTGTGTGATATTGATACAGATACCTTTAACAAACACAGTAACTTAATTACGGATAAAGTAATATACAAACGGGCCAAACACGTAATTGAAGAGAATGACAGGGTTAAGCTTGCCGCTGTTGCCCTAAGTCAAAACAATCTTGACGAATTTGGCAGTTTAATGTATGCCTCTCACAATTCATTGCGCGACCTGTATGAGGTTAGCGGTAAAGAGCTGGACGCTGTTGCAGAATATTGTAAAACCGATGCTAACGTGGCAGGCGCCCGAATGACAGGCGCCGGTTTCGGTGGTTGTGCAATAGCCCTGGTTAAAGAAAGCGCTTTTGATAGCTTTAGCCAAAAAGTTATTGCTTATTACACTGATAAAATTGGATATGCCCCATCGGTATACAGTTCGCTTATTGGCAATGGAGTGGGGGAGCTGGTAGCTGAAGGCAAAAAGACCAAAGCCTAAAGCTGGGAAAAAGAATTATAAGTGCATTAATAGCTTTCGGCTTTTTGCTTTAAGCTTTTTGCTAAAATAAAGAAAGCAAAAAGACCAAAGCCTAAAGCCTTGTTAATGTATTCCCCAACAAAGTTGAATGTTTAAGATCCGATCTTGTTAGTAATAATTACTTTTGCTTTCGGCCTTTGGCTTTCCGCTTTTGGCTTATAACATGAAGAAACTAAAACTTGATGAACTAAATCGTGCTTCTGTAGCTGAATTTAAGGCTATGGAGAAGTTTCCGGTTGCTGTGGTGTTGGATAATGTGCGGAGCATGCACAATATTGGTTCCATTTTTCGTACTGCTGATGGATTTGCGGTTGAGCAGATCTGCCTTTGCGGTATAACCGCCTGTCCGCCCCATCGCGAAATAGAGAAAACGGCATTGGGTGCTACGCAATCAATTAACTGGAAGTATTTTGAAACCCCTTTACAGGCGATAGAACAATTACGTAAAGAGGGTTATGCTATTGTAGCTATTGAACAGGCTCAAAACAGCACCATGCTGAATGAGTTTTTACCAGCCGAAGGTGTAAAATATGCCCTGATTTTTGGGAACGAGGTAAATGGCGTAAGCGAGGAGGCAATGGCAAATATTGATGCCTGTATCGAGATCCCGCAATTTGGAACAAAACACTCCTTTAATATTGTAGTATCTGCAGGAATTATTTTGTGGGACTTTTTTTCAAAGATGGTTGATTAGTTCATAGATCATAGTTCATTGTCGGAGAAGGCAAATAGAAAATGGTCCATAATTCATAGCGAAAATAAATTCGGGCTATGAACTATGAACCATCAACTATGAACTTTCTACAAATGTATCACCTCGCCATAAGCATCAGCCGCGGCTTCCATAATAGCCTCGCTCATAGTTGGGTGCGGATGTACTGATTTTATGATCTCGTGGCCGGTAGCTTCCAGCTTACGTGCGGTTACTACCTCAGCAAGCATTTCGGTAACATTGTGGCCTATCATGTGAGCTCCTAAAAACTCACCATATTTGGCATCAAATATCAATTTTACGAAGCCATCTTTTGCACCGGCCGCACTTGCCTTACCTGATGCTGAGAATGGAAATTTACCAACTTTTATCTCGTAACCTGCAGCTTTTGCAGCCTTTTCAGTATAGCCAACAGATGCAACTTCAGGTGAGCAATAAGTACAGCCCGGGATATTGTTATAATCAAGCGGGTGCGGGCTTTGCCCGGCTATCTTCTCAACGCAAATAATACCTTCTGCCGATGCAACGTGGGCAAGGGCCTGGCCTTTAACAATATCGCCTATGGCATAAACACCTTCAACGTTGGTTTTATAAAAATCGTCAACAACAACCTTACCACGGTCGGTTTGTACGCCGTTTTCTTCAAGGCCTAAACCTTCAAGGTTGGTAGAGATCCCAACCGCCGATAGCACAATTTCTGCTTCAAGGGTTTCAACGCCGGTTGCAGTTTTAACCTGCACCTTACAAATATCACCGCTGCTATCAACAGATTCAACGTTTGAGCTGGTCATGATATTGATGCCCTGTTTTTTAAGGATGCGCGATAGCTGTTTTGAAACTTCTTCGTCCTCAAGGGGAACTATATTGTCTAAAAATTCAACTACCGTAACTTTAGTGCCAATAGCATTGTATACATAAGCAAATTCAATCCCTATAGCTCCTGAACCAACCACTATCATTGATTCGGGTTTTTTAGGCAACACCATTGCCTGGCGGTAACCAATTACTTTGTTACCATCCTGCTTAAGGTTAGGAAGCTCTCGCGAGCGGCCGCCTGTTGCTAAAATTATATGTTTTGCGGTTATGTCCTGTGTTTCGCCGCTGGCATTAGTTACCGTAACGGTACCTTTGCTTTTTAGCTTGCCGGTACCCATAACTACATCTATCTTATTTTTACGCATTAAAAACTGAACGCCTTTGCTCATACCGTCGGCAACGCCGCGGCTTCTTTTTATCATGGCTTCAAAATCAATTTCACTGCTGCCAACTTTTATACCATATTCTGCCGCGTGGTTAATGTATTCAAATACCTCGGCGCTTTTTATCAGCGCTTTTGTTGGGATACAACCCCAATTTAAACAAACGCCGCCAAGCGACTCTTTTTCAACTATTGCAGTTTTTAACCCCAACTGTGAAGCACGGATAGCAGCTACATAACCACCCGGACCAGAACCTATAACAATTAAATCGTAGTTCATATTTTGACTGTAATGTTTTTAAAAAATGATCTTTTGTATTTTACCTGTTTTGAGAATAGAAATAATTAAGCTTTGCTTTTTAACGGAAACAAATGTTTTATGTTCAGTTTGTCGGCTTGTGCTGCTTGCCATTGCTATAAATTCGACGCCAAAGCTAACTAAAAGGTAGCGAATGATAAAATTATAGGCCAAGCTAATTGTTAATGGTAAATCATAATATCCGTCAAATATTATGAATAATATCTATAAAGACTATAGCTTAACTAAGTATTAAAATATGTTCAAAAAATGCATATTTTACGTAATACCCTGTGTTTTACTTTCATTTTAATGTAAATAATTCATTATTGTTGAAAAATATATAATAAATATTAACATTAACTTAATATTAGCGGTATTCCCTTGTCCTATCTTTGCATCCAATTAATTAATTAGGTGTCAAATAAAAACAAGATTGTATGAGGAAGTTTTTACTTTTTATTTTACTTACCGGGATTGCATTTTTTATCAGTAAAGATGTATCAGCCCAGGGTGTAACCACCGCCAGTGTTAACGGTATCGTTACCGATAACAAAGGCCCTATACCCGGTGCAACCGTTTCAATTACACACATACCAACAGGTACAGTGTATTCAACAGTTACACGTACTGATGGCCGTTTCAACTTACCCAACTTAAGAGTAGGTGGTCCGTACACTTTTAAAGTAACCTTTATTGGTTATAAAGACAATGTCCAGGAAAATATCACGCTTTCGATCGGTCAGGATCAAAGGCTTGATACCAAACTGGTTGATAACACTACTGCGCTTGGCGAGGTAGTTATCAGGGGCTCGCAAGGTAAAGTGTTCAACTCCTCGCGTACCGGTGCCCGCGAAACGGTAAATCGCCAGCAAATCGAGGCACTGCCAACCATTAACCGCTCATTGAGCGATTTTACCAAATTAACGCCATCAGCAAACAGTAATACAATTGGTGGAAATAGCTTTGGCGGCAGGAGCAACTTGTTTAATAACATCACAGTTGACGGTGCATTGTTTAATAATTCGTTTGGTTTAACCGGTGCATTGGGTGGTCAAACTAACTCACAGCCAATTTCACTGGATGCTATTGACCAGATCCAGGTTGATATTGCACCTTTTGATGTTAGGCAGGGTAACTTTACCGGCGCTGGTGTTAATACTGTAGTAAAATCGGGTACCAATCAAATTAAAGGTACCGTATATGATTATATCAGAAGCGTAGGCCTTACCGGTTATAGCGCTGGCCCTACTAATGTTGTAAAAACACCATTTACCTATCATCAGGATGGGATAAGCATTGGCGGACCAATTATTAAAAATAAATTATTCTTCTTCTTATCAGGTGAGCAGGAACGAATCAGCAACCCATCTTCCAGCTTTACTGCTGCAGCGGCACCCGGCCAGGGTGGAAGCGGAAGTGTGTCACAAGCTGATGCTCAAACACTTAATGCTATTGCAGCAAAATTAAAGGGTTATGGATATGACCCGGGTGCATACCAGGGATATAATTATAACACCCATAGTGATAAGATCACAGTTAAAATTGACTGGAATATTGACAAGAATAATACCTTAAGTGCTAAATATTTCTATTTAAAATCTTACAGGGATAGCCCACCAAGTAACTCAAACTCAGGTCCGTCAAACTATGGTAACAGGTCTGCAAGTACAACTACCCTGCCATTTTATGGAGCAGGCTACCGTATTAATAATAACTTTAACATAGGTATTGTTGAGTTGGATAGCCGTATCAGCAGCAAAGTGTCAAACAGGCTTACTGCAGGTTATTCTGCCCTGCGTGATTACCGTGCATTCCTGGGCAGTACGGCATTGCCGTTTGTTGATATTGGTAATGGTAGCACCGATGCAAATGGAGTTGTAACAAAAGCCAGCGCTAACTTAACCTCATTCGGTTCAGAGATTTTTACAGCGGGTAATCTTTTATCAACAAACATTGCACAGTTTTCTGATGACGTAACCATATATGCCGGCAAACATGAAATAACTATAGGTACCACCGATCAGATCCAGAGTTATACTAATGGTTTTGCTCCTAACTACAATGGGATCTACGTGTTTAATTCAGCATCAGACTTTTTGAACGATTTACCTGCAAATCAATACGCAACCCGTAACTCAGCTTTGCCTGACGGATCTTTCCCATATGCAAAAATAAAAGCAGGTATTTACAGTGCCTATGTACAGGATAAATACCACATAACCGATAACTTTAGGGTAACTTATGGTTTAAGAGCTGATTATGATGTATTCCCTACTAAGCTAGCGCAAAACCCGAACGTTGAAAGTATTACTTTTCAGCAGGGCATTCATGTAGATCCATCTGTATTGCCTAAAAACAGGATCCAGCTATCGCCACGTGCTGGTTTTAACTGGGATGTTAATGGTGATGGAACTACACAAGTTCGTGGCGGATCGGGATTATTTGCAGGTTCAGTTCCATTTGTTTGGATCTCAAACCAGGCATCAAATAACGGCGTATTGTTTGGTTCATATACTATCACTAAGGGAAATGTAAATAATACCGCAGCTCAAAATGCGCAGTTGATCTTTAACCCTAATCCTAACGCTAACCGCCCTGCACCGGGAGCTGCTGCAGCTAATACTTCATATGAGCTTGATGTTGCGGATCCTAAGCTTAAATATCCTAAAATATGGAGAACTAACCTTGCGGTTGACCAGCGTTTACCTGGTGGTGTTATAGCAACTCTTGAAGGTGCTTATACTAAAGATATCAATGCTATATATCATGAAAATCTTGTAATTTCTGATGGTTTTGCAACCTTGCCAGGCAATGAAGGGCAAATTCAATATACAAAGAGTAATACAACACCTGCAAGCGGTACAGTAAGTGCTACAAACCCTGTAATCACATCGTTGTATTACATGACTAATACCAGCAAAGGTTATTCATATTTTGTTACCGCTCAATTGCAAAAAAGTTTTACAAATGGTTTGTATGCTAACATAGCCTACACACACAGCGGATCAAAAGATGTTAATGATGGTGGCTCAACAGCCAGCACCATCTGGAGCTCACGCCCAACTCCGGGTAACTCTAACGGTGATTATCTGTCAAACAGCTCATATGTACAACCTAACCGTGTAATTGCTTCGTTTGCATACAAAAAAGCATATTGGACAAATACTGCAAGTACAGTAGGTTTAATATTTGAAGCTGCTAACAATGGTGCAATATCATACATAACAACAGCTAATGCCGGTAATGACCTGAATCATGATGGTTCTACCACCAATGACCTTATGTATATTCCACGTTTTCAGAATGATATTGAGCTAGTGCCTGATTTTAATGGTGATACCCGTACTCCTGCGCAAATATGGAATCAGTTAAATAATTTCATTAACCAGGATCAATACCTGAGCACGCACAGAGGTAAATTTGCTCAGCGTAACGGTGTAATATTGCCTTACTTTAAAAGACTTGACCTGCATTTTGCACAAGACTTTTTTATTCAAACAGGAAAAGTTAAAAACACGCTTGAGTTTACTGCAGATATAATGAACTTCGGTAACTTATTGAACCACAACTGGGGATTGTACCAGGATTCATTTAACGGAGCGTTCAGTGGAAGTACTGCAGTCCTTAAATACCAGGGTATTGACCAGAACACTGGTCATGCAACGTACTCATTCCCTTATCTTGATAAAAATAACCTGATCCCTGTAACTAAATCATTTATAAATGATATTAGCCAGGTTTCACGTTACCAGGTTCAGATTGGTATAAGGTACATATTCAACTAATATTCATTAAAATGCTTATGAAGAGGCCCCGCAATTTGCTGGGCCTCTTTTTTTTGCTCAATTTTTAGCATTTTATAACGTAATCATGACTAAGAAATATGTTTATCATATAGATTAATAAGTTATGGTGATAAAATTTTATAATCAGTATAAATTCCTTGTAATTGCTGAAAACTATAATTATTATTGGTACTAACTTAACCGACTATGTGGCAAAGCACATTTTTGTGCTAAATAAAGATGTCGGTTAAACAGATTTATTTCTAAAGCAATAGATAGAGTGTCTGTTTTTAATTTTTCAATTCTATCATTAACCTTGCTTTTTGGCTAATTATGTTTACCGATAGTATCCTTTAAAGAGTTGATTAACTATGGATATTGCTTTCTTAAACATGCGAATGTCTTTGTTACAATATACTACCATTTGTTAATATGTAATTAACCTGAGTGCAATATTTAAGGTTCAATTTTGGGCCGGATTTATGAATATATGCTTCTAAGTTCATAAGGCGAGATCCATTACCGCTATTTATATCACAATATAATGAGCATTATAAAAGAGATATTTACTCCATTTAATAATTTAGTCGAATTGCCGGATAAGGTTGATCTGGATTCTCTTTTTAAAGAATTTTATGACCGCCTGGTATATTTTTCGGTTCAGTTTGTTAAGGATAAAGATCAGGCGCAGGATCTTGTTCAGGATTCGTTTATAAAGTATTGGAATCAGCGTGAAATGGTAACGCCAAATAAAATCGCTATCAAAAATTTCCTGTACAGTACCGTTCGCAACGCCAGCCTTAATGTCATCCGGCATGAGAAAGTCAAAGAAGGCTATGTACAGCAACAGGGCGGCGCTGAGCCTGAAGAACCGCCGGTAATTGATGCTATTATTGCCGCAGAGGTAATCTCCAAAATTCATGCAGCTGTTCAATCATTACCTGAAAGCCATCGCCAGATCTCTGTTATGGGATATTTTGATGGTAAAAAGAATAATGAAATTGCTGATGAATTAAATATGTCTGTCAATACTGTAAAAAAACAAAAACAAAAAGCCCTGCAGTTACTAAGGATGAAGCTTGAACCTGAAATGTTTGTATTGTTTTTTATACTGCTGGTGGATGTTTTTAGTTAAGCGATAGTTTTTGCCGCGCATTACTAAATTCAAAAAAAAGTTTCATTTACTTTATCCTGTTTGAATTGTCAGGTGTCTTAATACCCGAAAAGACATTATGAATAATTACCAACCTTATTTTGATCTTGCGGAGCTAATCGCAAAATATTTGCGGGATGAGCTTACCCTGCCTGAACAAAAGGAATTGGAGCAGTGGCTGAAAGCAAGCGTTCACAACCGGGAATTATTCAGAAAATTAACTGACGAAACGCTTATTAACCAGCAGCTGGAAGTGTTTTCGGCGGTAGAACAGGATAAAGCCTGGGAAAAGATAGCAGGAGCTACCGGTTTTAAAAAAACAACAATTACCCCATTTAAATTAAAGCAATTATTCCCTTACGCAGCGGCTGTAGTTCTACTATTAACAGTTGGAATAGGCCTAAATAGGTATATTTTAAAAAAAACGACTAATAAACCGCTGGCACTGCATAAACCGGATATTTTACCCGGGAGTAATAAGGCTGTTTTGACCTTAGCCAATGGCTCAAAAATAATTTTAAATGATGCAGGAAATGGGAAAATTGCCAGGCAGCAAAATATTGTGATTAACAAGGCCCAAACCGGCGAGTTGATTTATAATGTTGACGGTTCCTTTAAAACTGCGCGGCAGCCAAAGGTTGCTGATATTATTGCTATGAACACCCTTACTACGCCACGTGGAGGGCAGTATGAGGTTGTTTTGCCTGATGGTACCAAAGTATGGTTAAACGCGGCTTCGTCTTTACGATATCCAGCGTCATTTTCGGGTAATGAAAGACGGGTTGAATTAACGGGCGAAGCTTATTTTGAAGTTGCTAAAAATGCAGCTCAGCCATTTTTTGTAAAAACCACCAATCAAACTGTTGAGGTATTAGGGACTCACTTTAACATTAATTGTTACAGCGATGAAATCTCTACAAAAACCACGCTTCTGGAAGGCAGCATTAATGTTACCAATACTTCTGGTATGCCTTTAGTTAAACTTAAACCCGGGCAACAGGCAATCGGTACAATAAAAGGGATGAAAGTAAATACAGATGCTGATGTTGAAGAAGCAATGGCTTGGAAAAACGGAAAGTTTATGTTCAAAAACACAGATCTTCCAACAATTATGCGCCTTTTATCACGCTGGTATGATGTGGACGTAGAATACCAGGGTACAATTGCCGAAAAGCATTACATGGGACGAATTTCACGAAATGTGCCTGTATCACAGGTGTTTGAAATATTAAAAACAAGCGGCGTTAACTTTACAATCATCGGGAGGAAGATTATAGTAAAACCATAAAAAAAGGAAATAAGGGTATCCGGCAAGGCTGGTTATCTTAAGGCCAAAAAAGACCGAAAGTGTATCGAGCACTTCCGGCCAAATAATCGGGCTAATCATAAAACTATATCGACAATACACTTTTACTAAAAGAACCCAACCAAAAATATGGATTTTTCTACAAAATTTCCGCCACAAGATGAGAGCCGGCGGATAAATAAAATCAATGCGGCATTAAATGCCTTTTACAAAATAGATCCGGCTACCAAAAGGAAATTTATTATGCGGATAAAATTAATTACGATCATACTATTTGCAGCATGCCTTCATATTAGTGCAGCTAGTTTTAGCCAAAATGTTACTATTTCTGAAAGAAATGCTAACCTGGAAACAGTTTTGAATAAAATTGAGCAACAAAGCGGTTTTGACGTTTTCATGCAAACAGAACTTCTTGCAAGAAGCAACAAGGTTACTATAGATGTTAAAAATATAACCCTGGAAAAGGCGCTTGAAAAAGTTTTTAAAGGGCAGCCATTAACATATGCAATAGTTGGCCATACCATTGTATTAAAGGAAAAAGGGGCTTTAAAAGGCTCATCTGAAAAAAATGCCGGTTTAGTGATTAACGCAGACCATGTGGTTAAAGGTAAATTGCTGGATGCACAAACAAAAGAGCCACTTATTGGAGCTACTGTAACTGTGAAGGATGTGAAACGTGCAACACTTGCAGCGCTTGACGGAACATTTAAAATAAACGTTCCTGAAGGAAGCACTACGCTGGTATTTACATACATTGGTTATATAACCAAAGAGCTAACTATTACCGGTGCCGATCTTGGCACTATTACAATGGATCCGGTTTCAGCTTCTGTAAAAGAAGTTACCGTTACCGCTAACCCATCTTTAGCAATTGACCGACACACGCCCATAGCCGCTTCTTCGGTAGGTAAAGTTTACATTGAAGAAAAAGGCGCCGGGGCCGAATTTCCAGAGCTTTTAAAAGCTGCCCCGGGTGTTATGACATCAAAAGGTGGCGGTGGTTATGGCGACTCGAGGGTGAATATTCGCGGTTTTAGCAGTAACAACGTTGCGCTTTTAATAAACGGCATCCCTGTTAACGATGTGGAAGCGGGCAAAATTTTCTGGAACGATTGGGCCGGACTTGCAGATGTTACTACATCAATGCAGGTGCAACGCGGCTTAGGCGCCTCAAAAGTAGCGGTTCCTTCATTAGGTGGTACAATAAATATCACTACCAAAAGTACCGAACTGCAGGAAGGCGGAACAATATCCCAATCGATAGGTACATATAATACCTATAAAACGGTAGTGTCCTACTCAACCGGGTTAACTGATAAAGGATGGGCAACTTCGTTTTTGTTATCAAGAAGCAAAGGAGACGGTTATGCTCCAGGTTTATATTATACGGGTTATAGCTATTTCGGCAATATCTCGAAAGTATTAAGCCCGACACAAACCTTGTCGTTTAATTTTATGGGTGCTACCCAAAACCACGGTCAGCGTTATACTTTTAATACTATTAATACGTACAGGACAAGTCCGCTGGGCATCAGGTATAACTCCGATTATGGTTACTTGAACGGTCAGCTCTTAAGCGCAGAGCAGAACTATTACAACAAGCCTTTAGCTTCATTGAACCACAGCTGGAAGATTGATGAAACCTCATCACTGGCAACTGTAGTTTACGGTTCATGGGGTACAGGTGCTGCCCGTTACCTTGCTGGTAGTAATGTTACTTTAACTCCTGGCAATGGTGCAACCAATGTGCCAAGAACAGGTGACATATATTCACCTATTGACTTTAATGCCATTGTAAAACAAAACGTGGCCAACGCCGATGGTTCTTCAAGCAGGTATTTCCAGAATACAGTGAACAATCACCAACAATACGGTATCCTGAGTACTTACAAAAAGAAATTAGGTGATATTGACCTTTTAGCCGGTATTGATGGAAGATATTACCAGGGCGAGCATTTTTACCAAATGAATGATTTGCTGGGAGGATCGTATATAGCCGACATCAGGAGCACTCCAACCGCTAGTATTACAAGTCCTTCAGGTAATATAAACGATCCTAACGCGCATATTGGTGTTGGTGATAAATTTAATAACGACTACAAATACGAAGTAGCCTCGGAAGGCGCCTATGTGCAGGCTGAATACAATAAAAATGACCTTTCGGCATTTGTTACTGTTGCCGCAAACAATACCAGCAACAGGAGGATAGATTATTTTAACTACGTTACCGGCAGCCCTGATGCTACCAGTAAATGGGTTAACTTTTTAGGTTACCAGGCAAAAGGCGGTGCTAACTACAATATTGATGCCCATAACAACATATTTGCCAATATCGGTTATATCCAAAGAGCACCGCTCGTAGCAAACATATTCCTCAACAAGAAAAACGATCTTAACCCGGATGCAAAACCCGAAAAACTAATGAGCTACGAATTAGGCTACGGTTTTGTAAGCTCAATGTTTAGCGCTAACGTTAACGTATATAGGTCAACTTATAAAGACAGGGCAAAAACAAGCGTTTTGACCGATCAAACTGATAACTCACTTTACACGGTTAATATTTCGGGGATTAACGAAGTTCACCAGGGTGTTGAAGTTGACGCAAAGTTCCGTCCAATTAACGCTGTTACCTTAAGTGGTAGCTTATCTATTGGCGATTTTCATTACACCAGCAACACCGGCCCGACACAAGTAACCAGCGACCAGGGAAAAACATTAAACCAGGACGCCTTATTGCTTAAAGGCTTAAAAGTAGGTGAATTTGGTACTTCAAATACCAGTGCACAAACAACAGCCGCCTTGGGGCTTGATGTACAGGTGTTTCCAAAAGTTAAAGTTGGAGCAAATTATAATTATTATGGTCGTTACTATGCGTCTTTCGATCCGTCAAAACTTACTACTACACAGCAGCAACAAAAGGATGGGTCTATTTTGCCCTTCACAAATTACCAGCTTCCAAACTTCTCAACCCTGGACCTGAACGTTGTTTACCGCTTCAAATTTGCCGGTCTTGATGCTTCATTTATAGCAAACGTTTACAACGTGTTAAACACAGCTTATGTTGCTGATGCTTTTGAAACTGCTATCCCGGGAAGCCCTGCTGCTTATAGCTTTCCAACCCGTATAAGCAACATGGGGGTTTGGTATGGCTCTCCAAGAACATACATGACAACTTTAAAAATCAACTTTTAATCATCTTTCAAAAAAGATATTATGAAAAAAATATTATTCAATTTACTGGCACTTGCAGCCATTGCTACGGTAATAAGCTCCTGTAAGCCAATGGATAAAACCTATAAAGCACTTGATGGATTGCCAGGTACTGCTAAAACACTTACCTATACCATACAGGCTGCTGATTATACAAATACTAATGTTTATCCATCAACTTCTGCAGTTTATAAGGCAAAAGGCTTTACATCAGTAGCAGATGCAAATGCAAATGTTCCGGCTTTGCTTAACTTTAAGTTTTTTGATTATCCGGATGGCTCAAACGCCAATATTACTTTTATGCCACTAACAAGTTCAATTGTACAGCCCGATAGTGTTTTTAAGGATGTATCATACACGCTTACCTACAATGATTATTTGTTATTGCCTGGTAATAAATATGCTGATTTTAGCATAGCACAGGTATTAAGCTGGCTGCCTTATAAGTACACTACTCCGGCAGCTAACCAACTGGCAGTATTGTCGTGGACTTTTTATCCTACTATTAACACAACACCAGCTGTTTACCCTGGTATTTTTGTGTCTACAACTGCGGGCGTAACTACTGCCACGGGCTCATTTTTATATCTGAACGGAGCGTGGGTGCAAGCTTATCAAATTACACCTGCTCAATATGCAACAGTGGGGCGCGGGCAGTATAACCAGTTTACCGCAGCTGATGATGCTTCGTTGTTATCCTATTTAAATAACCTGCTAAAAACCGATCCGTATGTTGCGGGTAATGCAAAAGTCGGCAGCGTTCAATATGTAAGCTTTAACTACTATAGCAGCACCAAAGTAACATCGCAAAGGGTTATACAATTAACTTTTGACGGTACTAATTGGGCGCGTACTCCTGCCGTAAATACCTTAACTTTTGTTAAAAGCAAAGGCACATGGATTCCCGATCCAACAGTTTACTATACCGCCAAAGCCAGTGATTATGCACTTATAGGTGCATCAACTTTGGGTACTGCTAACGGCCGTTCAAATTATGCACAATATGGCGACTTTAACATAGTTCAAGGCAGTTCGTATTTCTGGACCGAAGCAGATATTGAAAGCGCTTTAGTGTTAATGTTAAAAACGGATTTCCCAAATGCTACCGTTGGGATCCCATATAAAATTACGTACTTGATTTATACAGGTGCAACAACAAGTACCGCACTTACATTTAAATATGACGGTACTAATTGGACGAAACAATAATAAAACAACCTAGACCAATAAAAAGACCCGGTCAAATCGATCGGGTCTTTATTATTTATATTTTTTTTAAGATCAGTTGTATACAAACTCCCCGAACTCTGAGCGGATAGTTACCTGCTTTTTATCCGCAGCTTCAACACAGCCGATGATCTGTGCCTCAACCCCAAAACTTTGGGAGATCTTTATCAGCTCATCAGCAATCTCTGCGGGAACATAAAGCTCCATGCGGTGCCCCATGTTAAATACTTTATACATTTCCTGCCAGCTGGTTTTTGATTCCTGCTGGATCAGGTTAAACAATGGCGGAACAGGGAACAGGTTATCTTTTATAATATGCAGGTTATCAATAAAGTGCAGCACCTTTGTTTGTGCGCCGCCGCTGCAATGAACCATGCCGTGTATGCTATTGCGATAGCCATCCAGTATTTTTTTAATGATAGGGGCGTAGGTGCGCGTTGCTGATAGTACCAGCTTGCCGGCTGTAACGCTTTGCCCGTTACCTGTATCAATAAGGTCGGTTAAGTTTTTGCTACCCGAAAAGATCAGCTCGTAGGGGATAGCTGCGTCATAGCTTTCAGGGTATTTATCGGCAATTGTTTTATTGAAAACGTCATGCCGGGCTGATGTTAAGCCGTTTGAGCCCATCCCGCCGTTGTATTCTTTTTCGTATGATGCCTGTCCGGATGATGCTAATCCAACAATCACATCACCGGGTTGGATGCGATGGTTTGAAATTACATCAGCCTGTTTCATGCGGCAGGTAACAGTCGAATCAACTATAATGGTGCGTACAAGGTCGCCAACATCAGCAGTTTCGCCGCCTGTGGAGTAAATGCCTATGCCGGCTTCTCTCAGTTCGGCAAGGATCTCTTCAGTTCCGTTTATTATAGCTGCAATAACCTCGCCAGAGATCAAATTTTTATTCCGGCCGATTGTTGATGATAAAAGAATATTATCAGTAGCGCCTACACAAAGCAGGTCGTCAAGATTCATAATAATAGCATCCTGGGCTATTCCGCGCCAAACAGATATATCACCGGTCTCTTTCCAGTAAGTATAGGCCAATGACGATTTTGTGCCTGCCCCGTCGGCATGCATTATATTGCAGTAAAGTGGATCGTTGGTTAAAATATCGGGCACTATTTTGCAAAATGCCTTTGGAAAAATCCCTTTATCAATATTTTTTATGGCATTATGTACATCATCCTTAGAGGCCGACACTCCTCTTTGATCATACCTTTGCGAAGAATTCATGGGGCAAATATAATTATTGTTCATGGATCATAGTTCATGGATCATAGTTTTAAGAGGGAAATCTCTTTTTGAAAGCCTTGCATCCCTGAAATAAGGCAAAATAAAAATTGATTTACATTGCAGGATAGTTAAAAACAAGCATCCAGTGGATGTCACTGCTCAAACTTCGTTTTATTAGGTAGTATTTCATTAGCAACTTGCTATGTTTGTAATGTGTTACTAGCCAATCGGCGAAGCAAGCTTTAATGATAATCCATATATGCAATCAGGAGTGGGTAACTAAAACCATAAGTTATGTTAAAACGAATTGAAACGGAGGCTGAATATGACGATGCATTAAAACGTGTATATGAGTTAATGCAAACCAATATTAAAAAGGATTCTGCAAATTCGGATGAACTTGAAGTTTTAAGTCTGCTGGTTGAGAAATTTGAAGAAGCACATTACCCTGTTATCTATTCCCATACAAGTTCTACGAATAACAGCGAATTTAAATAGTTCAATTCATGAAATTTGAAATAATTCATGAAAATTTGTGTTTACTAATAACATCCTCACCGCTTAATGAAAATAATATCCTGGTTCCGCCTTCAGCTAAAACGATCATTTGACAGAATTCGCAACGAAAACTTAAAAAAGAATGCCCTGCAGGCTATCCCTTTCTGGATAGCTTCAATAATTACGGGCCTGGCGGCGGTATTATATACCAAGCTTTTTGTAGCCGCCGAAGATGTTACCATGTTTATTTTCAACCATCATGCCTGGTTGCTTTTTATTGTATCGCCTGCATGTTTTGTATTGGCATGGTGGCTGGTGCAACGCTTTTCGCCTTATGCACGCGGCAGCGGCATCCCGCAGGTTATGGCAGCCATCCAGATCTCATCGCCCAAAACAACCGGGATAATTGATAAGCTTTTAGGATTCCGGATAATAGTGGTAAAGGTAATATCAAGCCTGATTATGGCAGTTGGCGGTGGTGCTATTGGCAGGGAAGGGCCTACTATCCAAATAGCAACCTCCATATATAAAATTGTGTACCAGGTATTGCCAAAGTGGTGGCCAAAAATTGCAAAGAAAAACATGATGGTTACCGGTGCGGCTGCAGGTTTGGCCGCTGCGTTCAACACCCCGCTTGGCGGGATTGTATTTGCCATTGAAGAGCTAACCAAAACGCATTTCAGCTACTATAAAACGGCTATTTTTTCATCAGTTATTATTGCGGGCTTGTCGGCACAGGCACTTTTGGGGCCATATTTGTATTTGGGGTACCCTAAGGTTGATAATCTATCGGGGTATATATTTTTAGGTGTGGCCCTGGTTGCTGTTATTTCGGGCTTGTGCGGTAGCGCTATGTCAAAACTGGTGCTATTTATATTTGCTTTTAAGGCCAGATTTAAATTTGGCTGGCACCATGTTGCATACATAATAGTATGCGCGCTTATTTTAGTATCGTTGGCGTTTTTTGTTGATAAGGGGGCTTTAGGATCAGGAAAGGACCTTATGCAAAAAACCTTGTTCACGCCGGATAAATATGTTGCATGGTATACACCTTTATTAAGGATAGGCGGCACATTGGTTTCATTTACCACAGGTGCGGCCGGTGGAATCTTTGCACCTGCCCTTGGCGCCGGTGCCAGCGTAGGCTCATTAATAGCAAGCTGGTTTAAAGTAGCCGACAATAATGCCAACATGCTTATTTTAGCCGGGATGGTTGGCTTTTTAACCGGCGTTACCCGCTCGCCGTTTACATCGGTGATATTGGTGCTTGAAATGACAGACCGTCATAATGTTATCTTTCATCTAATATTAGCCGGTATGATAGCCAGCCTGGTATCTATCTTGATAGATAAGCACTCGCTTTATGATCACTTGAAGGTTCAATATATAAAAGAATTAAGTAACACGAATGTCACGAATTTAGGCGAATTGCACGAATCTAATAAAGAAGAGACACGAATTTAATAAAGGCGAATTGTTTCGATTTCACAAATCTAATTCGTGAAATTCGAAACAATTCGTGCAATTAGTGTCTATTTTATAAATAACAATTCTCTAAACTTTGGCAGCGGCCATAAAGAGTCATCAACCAACTGCTCCAGCTTATCAACATGATAGCGGATTGGCTGGAAGAACGGTTTTACTTTTTCATCATACTCAATGGCCTTATCGCGGATATCTTCAATAGTATTGGCTTTTTTACGTGCATTAACCATCTCTTCAATATTTGATTTAATAGAATTAACGTGCTCAGCTATTTTTGTGATGATATCTAGCTGTGCCTTATAAGTTTCTTTATCCAGGCCTATATCCTTTAATCCCCTCACATTTTCAACCAGTTTGCTTTGATAAGCCAAGGCCGAAGGTATAATAACATTAATGCCAAGCTCACCTATAACGCGGGCTTCTATTTGTAGTTTTTTATAAAAGCTATCCAGTAAAATTTCATGGCGGGCATGTACTTCCCGTTTAGTAAATACGCCGGAATCAGTAAACAGGAAATCTGTTTTATCAGATAACAAGGCATCAAGCGCTTTTGGGGTGGTTTTTATATTAGGTAATCCTCTTTCTGCTGCCTCTATTTCCCATTGCTCGCTATAGCCATTGCCTTCAAAACGAATGTTCTTTGATTCTTTAATATATTTTTTAATAACAATCAGCAAGGCTACATCTTTCTTCTCGCCTTTTTTTATAAGCTTATCAACGTCATATTTGAATTTTTTAAGCTGATCGGCAACAATAAGATTTAAAACTGTCATCGGGCTTGCTGAATTTGCCGATGAGCCAACAGCACGCAATTCAAATTTATTGCCGGTGAAAGCAAATGGCGAAGTGCGGTTACGATCTGTATTATCTTTTAAGATCTGCGGGATCTTTGGAATACCCTGCCATAATAAGGCATCTTCTTTTATTTTTTTGCTGATCCTTGATGTCTCAATCTCATCAAGCACGTCGCTTAGCTGGCTGCCTAAAAATATGGAGATAATGGCAGGAGGCGCCTCGTTTGCACCCAACCGGTGATCGTTGTTTACAGAAGCTATTGATGCTCTTAATAAGTCGGCATGCTCATAAACCGCCCTGATGGTGTTTACAAAAAATGTAAGGAACATCAGGTTGTTTTTTGGTGTTTTACCGGGCGATAATAAATTTTTACCTGTATTGGTTATCATCGACCAATTATTATGCTTACCTGAGCCATTGATGCCGGCGTAAGGTTTTTCATGAAGCAATACCTTAAAATTGTGCCGTTTTGCAACCCTGTCCATCAGGTCCATCAATAACTGGTTATGATCAATAGCCAGGTTTATTTCTTCATATATAGGTGCGCATTCAAATTGCGAAGGAGCAACCTCGTTATGCCGGGTTTTTAACGGGATGCCTAATAATAAGGCTTCAGTTTCCATATCCTGCATAAAAGCATAAACCCGTTCGGGGATAGATCCGAAATAATGATCTTCCAGTTGCTGGTTTTTTGCAGACATATGGCCAAATAAGGTACGACCGGTTAAATACAGATCGGGCCTTGCATTAAATAATGCAATATCAACCAAAAAATACTCTTGCTCAATGCCTAATGATGCATTAACTTTTTCAATGCTTTTATCAAAATAGTGGCATACATCAACAGCCGCCTTGTCTAAAACATTCAACGCTTTTAATAATGGTACTTTATAATCAAGCGCTTCACCTGTATATGAAACAAAAACGGTAGGGATACATAAAGTGCGCGCCATAATAAAGGCCGGGGATGATGGATCCCAGGCTGTATAGCCGCGGGCTTCAAAAGTATTCCGGATGCCGCCGCTTGGAAAGCTGGAAGCATCAGGCTCCTGTTGTGCCAGTGCATCGCCCGAAAATCTTTCTATAGCGCCACCGTCGCCGGTAGGTTCAAAAAATGCATCGTGTTTTTCGGCGGTTGAGCCGGTAAGCGGTTGAAACCAGTGTGTATAATGTGTGGCTCCTTTGCCCATTGCCCATGATTTCATGGCAGAGGCAACCTGCTCGGCCATGTCCCGCGGAATTGGTTCGCCTTTATCAATAGAATTAATGATCCCCTGGTAAGCCTCGGACGAAAGATATTCCTTCATTTTCTTTTTATCGAAAACATTTGCCCCGAAAAAATCGGAAATTTTTTGAGAAGGGAATTTTACCTCGGGGATTCCCCTGGTGAGCACTGCCTGCAAAGCTTGAAAACGAATATTACTCATGAAACTAGATTTTAAATAAAGGTTTAGTTCAAAATTAAAATTATACTTTATTATATGTTATGCTTTTTTGAAAAATATCAAAAGAAGTGTTATTTTTTTTAAAATGCAGTAAAATTTTGGTTTTTAGGAGTGTTTGTACGGTATTTTCAACAAAAAAACCAGGCTTTAAGGTGGATTTGACGGGTTTTTGATGGAAAATTAATAAATAATAGATTGTAATTGACTTGTTTTATAAAATTTGAATGATTTATGATTGATAATTTAATGTTTTATGTTTTTGTTGTTAAATGTTTAAAAATAGCATGTTTTTTTAGGCTAAATTTATAATTTTAATAAAAATGATGATTTTAATGTTAAATTATTGTTCAAAAATTTGTTTTTGTTAAAATTCATCCATAATTTCATAGAAATATTTATAAAAACGATACAATTATTAAATATTTGATAAAAAAGTATTCGAATTGTGTCCATTTTAATGAGTATTTCAAGTTTTTGCAAATTCACCTAAATAATAAATCAATCAAACTAAATTAAACTAATCAAACAATGAAAGTAAAATCGACAAAAGAGGGCTTGCTTAGTTCAGTCCGACAACTGACACGAGAAAAATGGCAACTTGGAGCAACCATTTTTGCGGGAAAAATGATAGGCTTAGGGCTTATTGTAATGGCTATGATGATTCTGCCAGGGATTTTTGGTACAAAGGCACACGCTGCTGCCGAAGTGTACACTGCACATGAAACATCATTAATAAACACGGTTAATACAGTATGGACGTTGGTTGCTGCCTTTTTAGTATTTGGTATGCAGGCTGGTTTCGTAATGCTTGAAGCTGGTTTTGCCCGTAAAAGAGAAACGGTTAACGTTTTAATGGAGTGTATTTTTGATACCTGCCTTTGTGGTATTTTATTTTATGCAATTGGTTACGCATTTATGTTTGGTCACGGTAACGGATTTATCGGCTGGGGCGGATTAGGTTCTGATGGAAAAACCATCACTAACTGGTTCTTCCTTCAAAATACCCCGTTAACTTATGAAACAACAGGTATCCCGGTTTTAGCGCATTGGGTTTTCCAGTATGCATTTGCTGATACTTGTTCTACAATAGTTTCGGGCGCTATGATAGGCCGTACCAGTTTCCGCGGAGATATTCTTTACAGTATTGGTATTACAGGGTTTATCTATCCAATAATCGGTCACTGGGCCTGGGGTCCGGATGGTTGGTTGGCTACAATGGGGGCTACGGGAGGTTTCTTCCCTACCTTAGGCCAGGGCTTCCGCGATTTTGCAGGTTCAACAGTTGTACACACCATTGGTGGTATGGCATCATTGGCCGGTGCAATAGTATTAGGCCCGCGTTTGGGAAGAATATTTGCCCGCGATAATAAAGAAAAAGGCGGATTGCCTCCAGGTCACAACTTATTGGTTGCCGCAGTAGGTGGTTTTATATTATGGTTTGGCTGGTATGGCTTTAACCCGGGCAGTACACTTTCGGCTATGGATGGCCAGGGTATTGGCCGTGTTGCTGCAAATACTACGCTGGCGGCTTGCGCTGCTGGGTTTACAGCAATGCTTGCTGCATTATGGTGGGGCCCAACTAAAGGGAAATTTGATTTAGCTTTTACCATTAATGGTTGTCTTGCCGGTTTGGTAGCTATTACTTGCCCTTGTTACTGGGTAAGCCCTCTTGGTGCAATAATGTTAGGTGGTGTCGCAGGCTTTATTGTGTTTGCTGGCGTTTATATCTTCGAGTGGTTCCGTATTGACGATCCGGTTGGTGCAGTTTCTGTACACGGTTTAGCCGGGATCTGGGGTACGCTTTCATTAGGCTTGTTTGCAAGCGGCCAATTTGGAGCAACAGGCCCTACAGGAGCTGATAATTCTGCACCGGTAACTGGTTTGTTTTACGGTGGTGGTGTGCGTGTACTTGCTGCCCAGGCTATAGGAACATTTTCTATTGCAATTGCAGTTTTTGCAGTGACTTTTATAATGATGTTTATAATAAATAAATTGCCAAATCCGTGGAGGTTACGTGTTGAAGAACATGGCGAAGCCGGTGTTGGCGGCCTTGATGTATTCGATCATGGAATTGAAGTATATCCTCCGCAGGAAGAGGATATCAGCTTAAGCGGCTTGTTTGAAACAGGTGCCAAAGTTACCGCTTAATCTTTTTTAATATATACCCTTATGTGGCTGGTTAATTAAATCTGCAATTACCATCCTCATAACAACCAGCCGCATAAGGGTTCTTTATAAATAATACTATTTTACTTAATGTAGTGCTGAATTAAAATTTAAAATAGTTCGGATAGAGATATCTATGCTTTAACAAATTCAAATCAATCAATCAAACCAATTCAACAATTTCAATGACTCTTATCATGAAAAAAAAACTTTTACTCTTTTCTTTACTTGCTGCTTCCTTTTTAACTTTTAAAGCCCAGGCGGCTACCACTATGCCGGCCGATACCGGTAAAGCTGCAGCACCGGTTCCTGATCCGCCTTTGGTGTTTTCAGGCTCAGTTGATACTTATTTTAAGTATGATTTTTCAAAGCACGCCAACATCCCGACAAGTTTTGCAAATGAAAACAATTCTGTATCAGTAGGCATGATTGATCTGGCGCTTAAGAAAAAGGTAGGCAAAGCATCATTTGTAGGTGAAATGTCTTTTGGTCCCCGTAACGACCAGTCTATCCCTACAGCAGGCTATCATATCCAGAATTTATATGTATCATATGATGTTACCGATAAATTTAACCTAACAGCAGGTTATATGGCAACATTTGTTGGTTATGAAGTGATTTCGCCTGCCGGTAACTTTAACTACTCTACTTCTTATTTATTTACCAATGGCCCTTTCCAGAATGCAGGCTTTAAAGCCACTTACGCTTTCAGTGATAAAGTAAGCTTAATGGCAGGGATCTTTAATAATAAATGGAACTACTATTCATCATTAAACTCAACCAATA
This sequence comes from Mucilaginibacter sp. OK098, assembly GCF_900142915.1. Classification (GTDB taxonomy): domain Bacteria; phylum Bacteroidota; class Bacteroidia; order Sphingobacteriales; family Sphingobacteriaceae; genus Mucilaginibacter. Next base: position 247,627 of record NZ_FRCM01000004.1, on the reverse strand, counting down.
CTGCAAGCGGTGATGTATCAACATTTGGAGCGCAGCTAACAATTACTCCTGTAAAAGGATGGACCTCTTACCTAAACCTGGTAACCGGTTCATACTCAGGAACTGAATTTGACCTTACAACTGCCTATCAAATTTCTGGCGCGTTCAAACTGGGTCTTAATGCTGCAACCTTTTCAGCACCAAATAATGGTGGCGGTTTTGAAGGCGTAGCTTTATACCCGCAGTTAGCTGTTTCGCCAATAGTAACTTTTGGTTTAAGGGGTGAGTACTTTAAAGTGAAAGATAATGGCGGTAATGTAAAAGGCATCACTGTTACATCAAACATAAAAGCTGGTCCGTTAACTATCATTCCTGAGGTTAGGTTTGATACTAAGAGCGATGCTTTTGGTGCTGTGTTTACTGATAGTAATGGCGCTATTACCAACCATGCTTCACAATTTGTGCTGGCTGCTGTTTATGCATTTTAATTAGTTGGGATAGGTTGCAGAGGTTGTAAGGGCTGTAAATGTTGAAGCCCTTAACAGCTTTTATAAACTTTAACATAATCACAATTCTTTTATAAAGGTTGTAAATGTTGTAGTAGATTGTAAGTGTTGTAATTATGCAATGTTTACAGACCACAACAGTTACAACCTTTTTTAATTTTATGCCTGCAGTTGCAAAATACCAGGAAGACCTCATTTTTTACAACTTTACAACAATTATAACCTTTACAACAACTACAACCTTTATATATTTATACCATGAAAAAAATGATAGCTGTATTGGCGTTTGTTTTGTTTGCCGGGGCGGCATTTGCACAAAAGGATTCGCTGGCGTTTGATGAAAATAACAAATATATTTATTACCAGGTTGTTTCGAAGCCGGATCTGCCTGCTGATACCCTGTTTAGCCGGGCGCTTTACTTTTTTAAAACCGCCTATCCGCAATCAGCTCTTAAACTTGCTGTAGCTGATAAGGAAAAAGGTACGCTTTCAGGCTCTGGAAATTTCCTGGTTTCAAAAAAAACGCTTTTAACCTCGCATGAGGACGGTTCAGTAACTTATTCAATAAGAGTTGATGTTAAGGATGGAAAATACAGGTACTGGCTGTCAGATTTTGTATTTAATCCTTACCAGCGTAATAGGTATAATTCTTACGAGTCTATACCAGGTATTTATATCCCGCTTGAAAAACCAGAAGGAAAAATAGAAAAGAAAGACCTTGCGGCGTACCTTGATGGCATACTTTCAAGCAGTCGTAAAATTGGTGAAATGCTTAAACATTACATGCTTAAAACATCATCGCTAAAAAAAGTAACTCCTGTTAAAAAGATTTCGACTAAAGATTGGTAGGTGAGAAGAGGTTAAAGCTGAAAGGCGAAAGGTTTTAAGAAATTTAATGTCTAACAAAAAGCTACACAATTAAAGTGTAGCTTTTTGAATTTTTATAATAGTTAAATTGTTTGCTTTGAATGGATGAGGACCTTATAATTCTTCGTCATGTTGGGTTAGGTCAAGTCCAATAAGCTCTTCTTCTGGCGATACACGAAGTTTGCTTATCATGTCTGTTATTTTTAGTAATAACAATGAACCAAAGAATGCGAATGCTGATACCCCTACAAGTGCTATAAGGTGAACATAGAACAAATGTGTTTGCCCGTAATATAAGCCATTGCCGGTTGTATTGCCTGCGTTTACATTAACATGGGCAAAAATGCCGGTCATAAGCATCCCAACCATGCCGCCTACGCCATGGCAGGGGAATACGTCGAGCGTATCGTCAATACTGGTTGATGACCTCCAGATAACTACCAGGTTACTTACAACGGCTGCAACAATGCCCACAATTAATGAGTGGGGGATGGTTACAAAACCGGCTGCCGGAGTAATAGCCACCAAGCCAACTACAGCGCCAATACAGGCACCCATAACAGATGGTTTTTTACCGCGAAGCATATCAAAAAAGATCCATGATATTGCCGCCGCTGCTGATGCAGTTGTAGTCGTACCCAGCGCTGTTGCTGCCAGTGCGTTTGATCCTAATGCCGAACCTGCATTAAAGCCAAACCAGCCAAACCAAAGCAGACCTGTACCTAATAACACATAACTGATGCGGGCCGGAGAATGTGCTTTTTGGTTGCGTTGTTTAAGGTATAACGCTGATGCAAGCGCAGCCCAGCCGGCCGACATGTGTACAACAGTACCGCCTGCAAAATCAAGTACGCCAAGCTTAAACAAAAAACCGTCAGGGTGCCAGGTAGAGTGGGCCAGCGGTGCATATATAACTATCATAAACAGGCATAGGAATATAATGTATGAATTAAAGCGGATACGCTCGGCAAATGCACCGGTGATGAGTGCCGGGGTTATTACTGCAAATTTTAACTGGAACATAGCAAAAAGCACCAATGGGATAGTGGGAGCAAGTTTCCAGGTAGCATTACCCAGCATGCCCTTCATCATAAAAAATGTTTTAGGGTCGCCAATAAGGCCGCCAATATCATCGCCAAAGGCAAGGCTGAAGCCAAATATTACCCATATAATGGTAATAACACCCATACAAACAAAGCTTTGCATCATGGTTGATAAAACGTTCTTTTTACTTACCATGCCGCCGTAAAAAAATGCAAGGCCGGGTGTCATGATCAATACAAGCGCGGTACTAACCAGTAGCCAGGCGGTATCGCCAGAATTGATCTGGCTATCTTTTACTGTTACTGTTTCAACAGAGGGGAAAACGAGGGCAAGTATAACTACAATTATAAGTACGCCAAAGGGTATGAATTTTTTCATGTTTAAGTTTTTGGGAAAAGGGATAAAGGAAAATAAAGGATAAATTAATACTACCTGGGGCTCAATCAAAACCCCGGGCAGTATTAAAACTAAATTAAAAACAATAATTCCGTTGTGTAATCAGCACAACGGGTGGATGTTTTTTATTCACCTTTTAATCCTACCAAAAAGCATGAAATGGAAAGAGGATGAGTTTGCGGAATCGTGAGAGCTCGCTGTTGCCCCGTCCGCAAATAAAATTAAGATACCTTACGGTTATGTTGTAAGTATTAGGGCTATTGTAAATAAACTGCGCATAATGTACAGTGCGCGCCTGCTGTACATTTGAAAACTGAACAGGGATACTATTGATTATAAACTCGTAATTGAAAGGGCTGCGCGGGAATTTATTTAAAGATTCTTTTAAAAAAGATACTTTTTGGGATTTATCCTGGTAATTATTACGCAAAAGATCATTAGCAGATGCAGAATATCCGCTAAATATTAAGAAAAAGAAGGCGATTATTTTAAAAAGCCTGATTTGCATATCATAAAAGTAAATAAATTCTAAATAAAATGCATGATAAATGTAATTTTTTTAATTTTTTGAAGGAAATTATATAATTATTGAAAGTTAAGATGGTTTATTTAATCAGAATATTACACTGATAGTTATTTTATGAGCGGTTTTGGCTAATTATAAGATGATTAACATAAGATGGCATAAAAAACCAGGAAACCATGACTTTTATAAGGTGAGTTCGGCATAAGCAAACGACTGCCCTCACCCTAAACCCTTCTCCAACCACGTTGAGACGAAGCACAAGTTTGCGTATCCACGCCGGCAAAGCGTTCCCCTTTTGCACATGGAACACCCGGAACGCCGTGAAACACGCTCATTATCAGTTATTTTCATTTTTATCAAAATGCAAGTAGCTGATAATAAAGCACTATACAACCAACCTTTATGTCGAACGTTTAAATTAACGTGATCGAAGTTACACGAGCATCATTTAAAGAGCTCCTTTTGAAAAGATAACAATAGACTTATTTGTAAGCAAAATAGAGCATAGCTGATTTTGTGGCGGAATAGGCAGAATCGCAACAAAATTGTAATTGGTTGATGGATAATGTAAAATACACATTGTTGCATTTTGTTGCTATTTTGATAATGAACTATATTATTAGTTATTAAAATACACATTGTTGCATTTGTTTATTGAAATAATGCTAAAAGTTACAATGTTGCAATACCATATATTGCTATAACGTTATAATATAAAATTTAATTTCAATCACTATGCTTATCTCAAAATTTGATTTGTACAAGACCGAGTGGCTCGACCTTGTATTCGACGACCGTAACAAAGAGTATGGCGCTTACAATTTAAGGCAGCATTATGCCGGTAATATGGTACGGGCAATGGGAATTGCCTTTTTTAGTATCGCTGTGCTTTGCGGAGTGAGTATAATTTTAAGTACCACTCCTGATCGGGTTAAAGTAATTCATGTAGTAAATGATCCATATATTCTGCCTCCGCCAGTTAAGGAAATTAAAGAAATTAAACCCCCTGTATCACCAAAACATGTAAAAGCTGAAACCTTACCTCCGGTTACTGCAACTACCAAATTTGTAGAGATGGTGGTTAAGCCAGACCCTCAGGCCGTTACCCCGCCAAAAAATGTTGAACTTACAGGTGCTATCGGGACAGAAACAACAAAAGGGCCTGTTACCGGTAGTAATACTCCTCCTGTTGAAACGCCTGCGGGAACCGGAACACCGGGACCAGATGAAAGCGTACATCTTGTATCGGGCCTTGATGTAATGCCGATGCCTGTTGGAGGTGATGCTGCCTGGGCCAAATTTTTGAATAAAAATTTAAGATTCCCTGCCTCTGCGCAAGAAGAAGGAATAAGCGGTAAAGTTTTTCTGAGTTTTATTATTGAAAAAGATGGTCATTTATCAAACATAACTGTTGACAGAGGAGCCGGTCATGGATTTGATGAAGAAGCCCTGCGTGTATTAAAACTCGCTAAAGCCTGGAAACCAGGGATGCAAAATGGCCAGCCTGTGCGTGTAAAATATTCTATCCCGATTAATTTTCAATTAAGCAATAATGACTGAGGTAATCAGGTGAAAATATTACCTGAAAACTTTAATAGTTAAGATTTATAAACGAAATTTAATTTCAATCCTATGCTTACCTCAAAATTTAATTTGTACAAGACCGAGTGGCTCGACCTTGTATTCGACGACCGTAACAAAGAATATGGCGCTTACCATTTAAGGCAAACTTATGCCACTACCATGGTAAAGGCAATGGGTATTACCTTTTTTAGTATTGCTGTGCTTTGTGGAGCCAGTATAATACTAAGTTCGGAGAAGCCATCGTATCATATAACAGAGGTGGATAATCACCCCCTGGTTTTGCCAGCGATAATCCAAAAAATAAAAGAAATTAAACCGCCAGAAGCACCCAAACACGTAAAAGCCGATCCGGTAAAACCTATAACTACTATTAAAGACATTCCTCCGATTGCGGTTATTGATAGCAAGGCTGAAAAACCGGTTATAAATGATCAGATTAACGGTGCAGTTGGGCCAACCACTTTAAAGGGTGAGGGTAGTATAATTGTTGACATTCCGGTTGATAAACCTGCCGGCAGTGGAGACGGAACTCCTGTAGCAGATAATAAAGTTTATTCACCCACAGGCATTGATCTTATGCCGGAGCCTGTTGGAGGTGCAAGCGCCTGGGCTAAATTTTTAAGTAAAAACTTAAGGTTTCCTATCCCTGCACAAGAGGAAGAGATAAGCGGTAAAGTCTTACTAAGCTTTATTATTGAAAAGGATGGCCATTTATCAAATATAACAGTTGACAAAGGAGCAGGCCACGGTTTTGATGAAGAGGCCCTGCGTGTATTAAAACTTGCCAAAGCCTGGAAACCGGGGATGCAAAACGGACAGCCAGTACGTGTTAAATATTCGATCCCGATTAATTTTCAGGTAACAGAGTAAAGGGTAAATTTTTTGAGTCACCTGGGAGAGACATGGGACTATATTAATGGAGTCTCAGTCCTATGTTTATTTATTGTAGAAAAGCTCATTTAGTTTATATTGAGTGAATTGAATAAATTCCAGTATATTTAAAGGCATAATCCTAATCCTAAAATTAAAAACAAATGAAAAAGCTAAAACTAAAAACGCTGGAAAGCGGTGCTGAAAAAATGCTTACCAGAGCAGAAATGAAAAAGGTTACAGGTGGTACTGCTGTTGAATCGGATGGTTGTCATTATGGTAAATGTGGTTCATATTCTTGTTATACTGTTTCAGGAAGTGGAAAGTATTATAGCTGTGATGACTGCTGTATTGCTTAAAAAAGCGTTCACATCAATTCATGTTAACAGGTTGGCTGCATAAGCTGACCTGTTAAATTTATTTCTAAATTTATACTGTATATGGCTAATTATTTAACATTCTGTAGTGTGTAATGTATTGATGATAATTAGTTAAAATTAAGATACTAATGACAAGATGTTATGTTTTATCCCCACCTAAGCATAAATATATTATCGTATTAATCTTTATTATGTCTGTCACCATAACCTGGGGGCAAACCAGGTTAAATTCTCCAAGGCTGATATCTGGTGAAATTATTGGAAAACCGATTATAACTGATACTATTTATTTTGTGGCAAAGGGAATTAATGATAAATATTTTCAAAAGGTCGAAGCATTCTCAACATTGACGGAAAATAAATATACAATAGCTAATAATATTTCATACCCTCAAATGTATAGCATCCTTTTTTCGAGTGATAAAAATAAGAGGCCATGGAGAAATGGAGACTATTTTATAGACGCTTCAACTACCACAATCAAAACTGATTATCTATCAGAAGAGTGTACTGAAGTAAATGGCATTACTGCAAATGAATACCAAAGTAAATTTATCCCTTTTATGACCAGGGGTATGATTTATGACTGTAAATCAGATTATTTAACTATGTTGTTTTATAGCAACAACAGGAGGGCAGACACTTTGCTTTTGAACTACATTGTTCAAAACCCAAACTCTTACGTGGCGTTATGGAAATTAATTGAGCGGTTTAGTTTTCAGGGGGAGACGGCAATACGGCAACAAGCTTTAGCGCGTTTTTCAAATAAGGTAAAAAGCGAAAAATTATGGAGGATTTTAAATCAGGATTTTAAGAACACGAAAATTAAAGAAAACGAGAGGTTCCCAAATATAAATTTAAAAGATTATAGCCTAAAACCCACAAAACTTGTATTCCCAAAAACAAAATATACTTTGATTGATTATTGGTTTGCCAGGTGTCGTCCATGTTTGGACACCATACCTGAATTAAAAAAATTATATGCCGATTATAAGACTAAAGGATTTGAGATTGTTAGTATTTCTGTTGATGAAACCATAAATGTTCCGATTTGGCAAAAAAGGGTGAAAGAACATGGGTTGGTTTGGACTCAATACCTGGAGGAAAATAATTTTCGGAACAATGAATTAGGAATAAAGGTATTCCCTACCTTTATTTTATTAGATAGAAAAGGTACAGTTATATGGAAGGATTTTGATTTGCACGATCTGGACACATTTCTTAAAGAACATATATAAAACGCAAGATAACCAAAGACTTGTTGGGTTGACAGGCATGATATATCGATTATTTTTCAGCTATCTGAATAGCGAGGCAAGAAAGGTAAAAGGTTCCTTTCGCCTTTAAAATGGTAATAATTGCCGGTAATGTGCTTAACCTTTCGCCTTTAACCTTTCAGCTTTCACCTTTTTTTTAACCTTTCGCCTTTTATCTTTCGTTATCCTGTTTTTTCAGACCTTTTGCCTTTCGCCTTTTACCTTTTCCTTTCGGCTTTTTTTCTTAATTTTGTGCTTCCTTTCAAAAAAACGATATTACATTGGAGCACCAGGAATTAACCACCGTTGAAACCGCCAAAGATTTAGGCTTACTACCCGAAGAATTTGAACGTATAAAAGAAATATTAGGGCGCGTGCCCAATTTTACCGAGCTGTCTATATTCTCGGTAATGTGGAGCGAGCATTGCTCCTACAAAAACTCAATCACCTGGCTAAAAACTTTACCAAAGGATGGTCCGCGGATGCTGGCCAAGGCAGGTGAAGAAAACGCAGGTTTGGTTGATCTTGGCGGCGGCGTTGGCTGTGCCTTTAAAATAGAATCACATAACCACCCGTCGGCGCTTGAACCCTACCAGGGGGCTGCCACAGGAGTAGGTGGCATCAATCGTGATATATTTACAATGGGAGCAAGGCCAATTGCACAATTAAACTCCCTGCGTTTTGGCGATTTGAGCCTTGACCGTACCAAATGGCTTATTAAAGGTGTTGTTAAAGGCATCAGCCACTACGGTAACGCTTTTGGCATTCCAACTGTTGGCGGTGAGTTGTTTTTCGACGAATGCTATAATGTTAACCCGTTGGTTAATGCTTTCTCGGCAGGAATAGTAAGAGAAGGCGATACCGTATCGGCAACATCATATGGCGTTGGCAACCCGGTTTATATAGTAGGCTCTGCAACCGGTAAAGACGGCATTCACGGAGCAGCTTTCGCATCAAAAGATATTACTGAAGATTCTGTTAACGATCTTCCGGCCGTTCAGGTTGGCGATCCTTTCCAGGAAAAACTATTGCTTGAGGCCACACTTGAAGTTATTAAAACCGGCGCTGTTGTAGGTATGCAGGATATGGGTGCGGCAGGGATCATCTGCTCAAACTCAGAAATGTCTGCCAAGGGCGAACATGGTATGGTTATCTATTTGGATAAAGTGCCAATGCGCCAGGAGCATATGAAACCTTATGAGATCTTGCTTTCCGAATCACAGGAGCGTATGTTGATTGTGGTTCATAAAGGCCGTGAAAAAGAGGTTGAGGCTGTATTTGATAAATGGGATCTGAATTGCGCCATTATTGGTGAAGTAACAGATACCAAACGCCTTGTATATTATATGAATGGCGAAATGGTTGCCGATGTACCTGCCGACGACCTTGTGTTAGGCGGAGGCGCCCCGGTTTATGAACGCGAATACCGCGAGCCGGCTTACTTTGCTGAAAACCAAAAATTTAAAATTGAAGATGTTGAAGAACCTGCAGACCTTATTGCGGTTGCTGAGCATTTGATAGGTCACCCCAATATTGCTTCAAAAAGATGGGTGACTGACCAGTACGATTCAATGATCGGCACTTCAACCATGACAACTAACCGCCCATGCGATGCTGCGGTGGTTGCTGTTAAAGATACTGACAAAGCAATTGTTATTACGGTTGACTGCCAATCCCGCTATGTGTATGCCGATCCGCAAAAAGGTACCGCTATTGCAGTTGCCGAAGCGGCCCGTAATATAACCTGCGCCGGTGGCGAACCCGTTGCCATAACCAATTGCCTTAACTTTGGTAACCCATACAAACCTGAAGTTTACTGGCAGTTTGTTGGAGCCATTAAAGGAATGGGCGAAGCCTGCCGCAAATTTGAAACCCCTGTTACCGGTGGTAACGTAAGCTTTTATAACCAATCAACAGATGATGGGCCGGTATTTCCAACACCTACAATAGGGATGCTTGGCGTAATGGATGACCTGACTAACCTGATGACATCAGACTTTAAACAACCGGGTGATCTAGTTTATCTGGTAGGGGAATCTGTTAATGATATTGCATCGTCACAATACCTGGCATCATACCACAAAATACTGAAAGCACCTGCTCCATATTTTGATTTGGATAAAGAATACGCCATGCACCAGGTTATAAAACAGCTGATCCAGCATAAAGTTATCCAATCGGCTCATGACGTGGCTGATGGCGGCTTATATATTACGCTTATTGAATCGGCCATGCCAAATGGCTTAGGTTTTGAGATTGAAACAGATAGTGATATTCGTAAAGACGCTTTCCTTTTTGGAGAGGCGCAGGGCAGGGTAGTGGTAAGTATTGCACCAAACGACCAGGAGCGCTTCATCGAGCTGATGTCAACCAGTGAAGTTGATTTTAGCCTGCTTGGTACAGTTACTAATGGCACTTTAAATGTTGACGAGGAATTGTTTGGCCATATCACAGATATAAAAATGGTTTATAACAATGTACTGCATGAAATTTTAGGGGCGTAAGAGGAGTCTAAAGTCTTTAGTCGAAAGTCTGGAGTCAAAAAAACAAAAATGGAATTTCGTAGAGACGCGATGCTTCGCGTCTCCCGCTGATAGGTTTGTAATGTGTTATATTAAATATTAGGCGCAGCATGCTTAAGCTAAACCGGGTACACCATATCGCTATTATCTGTTCAGATTATGAAAGATCTAAACATTTTTATAGTGTTGTACTTGGTTTAAAAATAGTTCGCGAAGTTTATCGCGAAGAAAGACAATCATACAAGCTTGATCTGGAAGTGGGAAACCTATACCAGGTCGAGCTTTTTTCATTTCCAGATCCACCTGCAAGGCCATCCCGGCCAGAGGCTGTGGGTTTGCGTCATTTAGCATTTGAGGTGGATGACATTGAAGAGGCAATAGCTCGTATTAAAAGCTTTGATATTATTATTGAACCAATAAGGATAGATGAGTTTACAGGCAAACGCTTTACCTTTTTTGCTGATCCGGATGGGTTGCCTGTTGAGCTTTACGAGAAATAAGCAATGAGCGGCATTTTTCAATTTAAACAATTCAGTGTTGACCAATCGGGTTGCGCCATGAAGATCAATACCGATGGCGTGTTGCTTGGGGCAATTGCTGCAGAAGATAATCCCGGAAGGATATTGGATGTTGGCACTGGTACCGGTGTTATTGCCTTAATGCTTGCGCAAAGATTTGTCAATGCAGAAATTGATGCTGTTGAAATTGATATATCAGCAGCCGAAACCGCTGCAAAAAATTTTAAGAGTTCCGCTTTTAGCGAACGACTACATATCTTCCCCAATGGCATTGAGACTTTTTTTGACGAGCACCCTGATTATAAATATGACCTCATCATATCCAATCCGCCGTTTTATATAAATTCGCTTGAATCGCCAAAGGCAAAAAAAACGCTGGCAAAACATACGGATGCGGATTTTTTTGAAGGGTTAATAAAAAATATAGCGGAGCATTTGTCGCTCAAAGGCTTATGTTGGCTGATCCTGCCTGTTCAAACTGCAACACTGATTAAGGATTTGGCGATGCAAAATGACCTGTATCCACAAAAAACAATTGTTATCCGCTCATTTGAAAATTCAGAACCGCATCGCGCAATTGTATGTTTTGGATTCAAAGACGTTTTGCCGCAAACAGCTAACTTTACCATTTATGAAGCAGAGGGCATTTATTCTGATGAGTATAAAACTTTATTACAACCGTATTTCTTGAACTTTTAATTTTTTTGATTAATAAATGACTAAAATAGGCCTCATTTCCGACACTCACAGCTACCTCGACGATGCAGTTTTTAAACACTTTGAAAACTGTGACGAGATCTGGCATGCCGGAGATTTTGGCAATATTGAAGTAGCGGATCAGCTTGCCGCTTTTAAACCATTCAAGGGCGTTTACGGCAATATTGATGGCGCTGATATACGGATAACCTATCCCGAAAACCTAAGATTTAAATGCGAAAACGTAGATGTTTGGATAACACATATTGGGGGCTACCCGGATAGATACAGCGCTCAGGTAAAGCCTGAAATTTATACCAATCCGCCGCAACTATTTATCTGCGGTCATTCGCACATTTTAAAAGTTATTTACGATAAAAAGATCAGCTGCCTGCACCTAAATCCCGGCGCCGCAGGTAAACAAGGCTGGCAAAAGGTCCGTACATTAATGAGGTTTTCAATTAACGAGGATAAGATCCAGGACCTGCAGATCATTGAATTGGTAGGGAAGTAGTGTTTGTACCCAATAACTTTTTAATCGGTGAAATCAAACCAAAATCGGTGAAATCAAAAAAAATCACAACAAACTAGCCTTCGCATTTTCCATTTCAAAAACAGAATCAACCAGCAGATTTTTCTGTTTTCCTGCTGCCACAGCCAAAACATCGCAACGCTCATTTTCAGGATGACCGTTATGCCCGCGTACCCATACGAATTTTATTTTATGCAGCTTGCTTACATCAAGATAGCGCAGCCAAAGGTCTTTATTCTTTTTACCGGCAAAGCCTTTTAACAGCCAGCCATTTACCCACTTTTTTTCGATGGAGTCAATCACATATTTGGAGTCGGAGAAGATGGTAACATCCTGGTTAGGGGTTTTTAAAGCTTCGAGGCCTTTAATAACAGCCATCAGCTCCATGCGGTTATTGGTGGTTTTTCGGAAACCTTCGGAAAGTTCCTTATAATGTTTGCCCGAACGCAAAATTACCCCATAACCACCAGGTCCCGGGTTTCCGCTTGATGCTCCGTCTGTAAATATTTCGATCATTTGTTAGTTCATGGTTCATAGTTGAAGGTTCATAGCCAAAATAGCCATTAACAGCAACTAATCATTACGCCAAAAATAGAAAATAAATCAGGTCGGTCCATGAACTTTTGGCAATGAACTATGAACCATTAGCTATCAACTTTTTTCCTCTTCAGCCTCAATGAATTCCCAATAACCACCACATCACTGAAAGCCATAGTGAATGCGCCAAGCATCGGGTTTAGGAAACCTAATGCAGCAACAGGGATGGCAATAATGTTATAGGCAAATGCCCAGAAAAGATTTTGTTTTATAGTAAGCAACGTGTGCTTGCTGATCTGCAGGAATTTAACAACTGAATGCAGGTCGGTATTCAACAATATAACCCGGGCGGATTGGATGGCTACTTGGCTGGCATCGTTCATAGATACCCCTACATCAGCCTTGGTTAGGGCGGGGGCATCATTAATGCCGTCGCCTATCATAACGGTTTTGCCCTTTTGTTTGTAAATGTCAATAACAGTCAGCTTTTCTTCCGGAAGCTTTTCTGAATGCACATCGTCAATACCTATCAGTTTTGCGACTTTCAAACACCGGTTATTTTTATCACCACTTAACAATACCGGGATGATGTTCATTTTTTTTAGCTGTGCGATAAGCATTGCCGCGTCAGGTTTAATTTCATCATCAATTGCTATTTGAGCAAGCAGCTTTTGATTTTTGTAGAGCGAAATATTAAAACCACTTTCATCAGCAGCTTTGCCTGAGCCCAGGAAGTAATGATTGCCTTCCACATCCTCGGCCCGCATGCCCAACCCTTTTTCTTCCTTCGCAGCTTTTAATATGACTTTGACTTGCGGTAAAGTTTTTAGCTCATTCACTAACGATTTTGCGATAGGATGGCTTGACCGTTCTTCAATAGCCATAATGACGCCCCTTATCTGCTCTACACTTGCATCGCCTTCCGCTTTTATTTCATTTATGCGGAACTTACCGGTGGTTAATGTCCCGGTTTTATCAAATACAACATATTTGGTATGGGCAACGGCCTCAATAGTATCGCCACCCTTTATCAGGATGCCGTTTTTTGCAGCACGACCCAGCCCCACCATAACGGCGGTAGGCGTAGCCAGTCCCATTGCGCAGGGGCACGAGATCACCAAAACAGCAATAGCATGCATTAGGGCAGCTTGAATGCTGGTATGCCCGGCAAAATAAGTAAGCACAAAGGTTATAACGGAAATTAAAATAACAGCCGGAACAAATATGGAAGCTACTTTATCACCCAATTTTTGCACTGGCGGTTTGGCTGCCTGAGCTTTTTTCATCAGCTCGATGATCTGGGCCAACACTGTGTTTGAGCCAACCTTGGTAGCCAGCATGGTTATATTGCCGTGCTGTATAATGGTGCCGCCAATAACGGTAGCATATTTTTCTTTTTCAACCGGCAGGCTCTCGCCTGTAAGCATAGCTTCATCAACAGAGGCACTGCCTGAAAGTACTTCGCCATCAACAGGGATCTTATCACCCTGGTTCACTATCAGCGTATCACCCGGGCGAACATCTTTTGCGCTGATAATTTCTACTTCGCCGTTTATAACCCGGTTTGCGTTTACCTGCTGAATTTTTATAAGATCTTTTACTGCTGATGTTGTTTGGGTAACCGATCGTTTTTCAAACACATTACCCAGCAATACCAATGTAATAATGGTAGCGCAGGTTTCGTAAAACTGGTACTGTTCGCCCATGTTTTGAAGGGTCCCCACCAAACTGTAAATGAAAGCAGCGGTTGATCCCACAAATATCAGCACATCCATATTGGGCACGCCGCCTCTGATGGAGTTAATGGCGCTTTTGCCAAAATGCAGGCATCCCACCAAAAAAACAGGCAGGCAGAGTAATAATTGCACTATTGGGTTATGCAAAAAGTGCCAGGGCAAAACCATATGCAGCAGCAGGGGAGCTGTAAGTATGGCACAGAAGATGAATTTATTCTCCACCTTTTCATAAAAAGGGGTGATCTGTGTTGCAGGATCATCCACCACTTTAAAACCCAGGCCTTCAATATCTTTGATAATGCCGGGAAGGCTTGTAGTGTCGTTATTGGAAAACTTTACCTCTTCGCTGGCAAAATCAACAAGGATGTTGCTTAATCCCTTTTTCTCCAAAAGCTTATGGATGGACAAGGCGCAATTGTTACAATGCATCCCGGTTACATTAAGTTCAATCAATTGTTCTGCCATAATACAAAGCTACCCTTGTTTGCAGCTATTTGGGTAAACTGATTGTAATATTAGTTTTTAAAGGCTGTGAAAGGTTATGGAGAGGTTGTAAGCGTTCTAGTGTTGTAAGTATTGGAAAATCAATGCTTTTTAGATCCTTTTAGACTACTGCAACAACTACAACCTTTACAACTTACTGCAACAACTACAACCTTTACAACTTAAAACAAAAAAGACTTTGCAAATTAGCTTAAGATTCCTATTTTTGCACTCTCCAAAACGGTAGATGTAGCTCAGTTGGTTAGAGCATCGGTTTGTGGTACCGAGGGTCGTGGGTTCGAGCCCCATCATTTACCCCCTTTATAAAAGTCCTTTTACACCTGTAAAAGGGCTTTTTTTATGCCCTCAGGGCAGATTTTCGATAAAAATGAAATTCGTCAGTTGAAAGCTGATGCGTTGTGTTAAACTCGAAAAACTGCCCAACTTGACGAAAATGTTTTACAAATGTTTTACAATGGAATTCGTCAGTATGGCTACAATCAAGGAAGTGGTTCTCAAACACCACAAAAAGGAGGACGGTACTTATAATATTAAGTACAGGTTGACTCACAATCGTAAAATAACTTACATTAACACGAATTATTTTGCAGGGGAAAAGCAACTTAAAAAAGACTTTACTGTAAAAGACAAGTTTTTGCTTTCTGCAATTTCTACAGAAATCGCGAAATATCGGATGAGGTTGCTGGAGCTGGATAGCTTGCTAGTCCATTTGGAAGTAAAAGAATTGGCAAACCGGCTTACACAAACCGAAGAAAATTTTGTAATTGATATTATAGCCTTTGGGAGGCAATATGTAAACGAGCTGTTAGAACAAGGAAGGAAAGGAACTGCCCATCCGATATTAACAGTTATCAATAGCCTGTGTGATTATTTCGGAAGTCAAAAGGTAGAGATTGATAGAATCAATTCATTGATGTTGCCCGGCTATGAAAAGTACTTGCGGAAAGAAAGAAAGTTCAAACGTAAAAATCAGTTTGGAAATGATGTAGAATATGTCAGCAAAGGACTTTCGGACTCAGGACTTCATAATCACATGCGTGACCTGAGAACGCTTTTTAATGCAGCAAGGAATAGATTTAACGACGAAGACAGAGGATTGATTAGGATTAAGCATTATCCCTTTAAAAGACATAAAATTATAGATGCTCCGATGACAGCAAAAAGGGCATTAAGTATTAAACAAATTATTTTAATACGGGAATTCAAATGTACTCCAGGTTCGCGCGAGGAATTAGCAAAGGAAACCTTTCTCCTGTCATTTTACATGTGCGGTATGAACGCTAAGGATATTTATGACCTTTCCCAAGCCTCAATTGTGAAAAACCGGGTTAATTATAATAGATCAAAAACTAGGAAACGAAGAAAGGATAGTGCTTTTATAAGTATAAATCTTATCCCGGAAGCGTCTCCGCTATTGTTCAAATATATCAACCGACTCCGGGAAAGATATGCCGAATCAAGTAATTTTAATAAAGCACTGAATAAAGGGTTGAAGGAAATCGGTGAGGCCACAGGTATAACCTCATTGACTATGTATTGTGCCCGTCATTCGTTTGGTAGCATAGCCCGCAATGAATGTCGGTTTTCGAAGGATGATGTAGGCTTCGCATTAAATCACATTGATCAAAACACAAGAACGACAGATATATATATTAAACCTGATTGGCGTATAATTGATGATGTCCAGTTTAAGGTTGTGTCCTTGTTAACTAAAAAAAGCAAGAATAAACAAGCTGGTTAAACATTTCCCTGATACTGCATTAAATGGTCTACTACTTCTAAACGGGTTAATCACCATCAGATTTGCATAAATCTTATCAAATTTGTGAAAGCAAATTATTATTGATCGCGAATGTTGCCAGCTGGCTGATGCTGTTTATACCAATCTTCCTGAAGATATTTTTGCGGTGAGTCTTCACCGTATGCTCTGATATAAATAGCTGTCCAGCTATATCGGCGCTTGTCTTTCCGTTGATGATCAAGCGGATAATCTCCAATTCCCTTTCACTCAGATTGAACATGGGATATTTGTCTTTTTCGGCGAAGTCCTTGATGGTATCAAAATAAGATCTGCCCGAAGTAACCCTTTCGATTGCATCGATCAGGTCCTGACTGCCCCGGCTTTTCAGGAGACAGCCATCTGCTCCGGCGTTGATCAATTGGTCAACATAAGTCTTTTCCGGAAACATAGTTAAAATTATTACTTTGGTGGCCGGGAAATGTTTTTTAATCCATTCTGTACACTGTATGCCATTCATTTTAGGCATGTTTATATCCAATATCACCACATCTGACCTTCTGACTGAGATTAAATCAACGAGTTCCTGGCCATTGCCGGCCGTTCCGATGATCTGCCAATTAGGCTGTGCCCGTAATATCTCTTTCAATCCGTCCACGACGATAGCGTGGTCATCGGCAATATATATCGATAGTTTATCCATGGTTTGTGATTTCTATAATACAGGTAGTTCCGTTAGGAGAAGAATCTAAGGTTAACTTGCCACCGACCTGCCCGGTCCTGGTCTGTATATTTTGGAGGCCCATTCCTCTTTTTACGGTCTCCAGGTCGAAGCCTTGCCCGTTATCCTCATAAATAAGTGTTATATCCTCATCTATTTGGGTGAGTTCGATCCGTGCAAGTGTGGCGGCACTATGTTTTAATGTATTGGTCAGCAGTTCCTGAATGATGCGATATAGGTGTAGGGAACACGTTTCCGGGACAGGCCTCTGAATATCGACAACCGGCGTAATCGTTAATTTGCCGGAAGCGGTGATCGCTTCACTTAGATGTTCAACAGCCACTTTTAACCCGAAGCCAGCTAGTGTGCGAAGGTCAAGCTCATGAGAAAGTTTACGCACTTCTTCTCCAAGCGTGATAGAAACCTCATTGATCTTGCGGTTAAGACGGTCAATATCTTCTTGCTTGTCCTTATTCAGTGAAAGGTCACTATAGATCTTTAGAGTGGCTAATAAGCCGCCGATGTTATCATGCAATTCAGCGGCAATGCGTTTGCGTTCCTGCTCCTGTCCTTCGATTACAAGATACGCGGATTGCAGTTCCTGTTTTTGAACTAGTTTTTCGATTTCCCGAAATTCTTCGGCTTTTCGGGCCAGTTTACGCTGAAAGGCCAATGCAAAACCGATGATGGCCATCATCATCAGGGTAAGCACCGCCGTCCCGATGATCAAATAACTTCCTTGTGTTAATCCAACCTCGCCCGCCATAATCCGTAAGTGATCAATATATTTTTAAAGATATTCGATATGCACATGAATATCCAGGCATTGTGAAAAAAACCTTCTGCCTTGCCCGAAAGTATTTCCGTTCCAAGAAGATAGGTAAATAGGGAGCCTGCGGCATAGATGAGCCATCCTGCATTGATAATAAAATCCGGTCTTTGCTCCAAAGGAGAACGGTCATTTTCATTGTTATACAAACGAAACAAATAAGTAATACCCATGATCATAATAAACCCCATATTAAGCGCCCAGGCATACGAATTGAAATCTAATAAATGTTTAAGGCGGGTCAAACAATAAACATTCGATGCGAGCAAAAGCAATGCTCCCCATACGTAAACTCTTTTAAAAATTAATCGACTGTAAAAACAATAGACGATTATAATTTCATTTATGCCTATAAAATGATAAAGCAGCATGTTATTGTGGCCCATTTTAGCGGTAATTACTGAGGCTAACTTTAATATCGCGGACGTTACTAAAAATACCCCCAGAATTCTATAATGTTCTTTCTTCCTTGTGAAGATCAGCCATGCAGTCATTGGCACCGTTTCAGACAGGTCTGAAGTTTCGGAAACAATAAAAGTAATGGTTGTGAATAAATCCATCACTAAATGTAACCATAGTAGACAGATAACTCACAACCCTATCCGGAAAATTATTTAAGATAAAATCCTGTCTTGCATTCGTTTGGACAAGGCATGCCGTCGCTCAAAACCAACATGGGATCTATCGCATCATGTATGGTAGGAACATCTTGTCCGTTGGCTAAAACAGGTATGATAAGAACGTCTGCTAAAAGTCTCGTATCATCTGGTGGCGGCAGAGATGGCCTAACACACATAGCTTCATAGATCCTTACGCCAGTAATCTGGTCTGCCGCAGCCAGGCCAGTATTATAAGCGTCAATTTTGTCCATAAATGTTTTGAAGCAATTTAAGCCAAACAACTGCCCGTATATTAGTTTCGGGTCAGTACGTGAATAGCCGGTAACATTAAAGTAGTCGTCCAAACGCTGCTTTGCGTCTGGTTGACTAAAAAATGTACCGATGTCGGCCATATCAGTTGTAGCCAGGGTGCAGATATCATTCTTTGTCGTAAAGTTTGCTCTCTTCAGTGTAATAGTTTTCTTTTTCATTGTCTTGTTTTTTATTTGGTTTCCTCAAATATCAGGTGATTAATTGGTGCTTTCTATACCCTTCAGGTGGTATTAGCTTTATTTTAAGAGGTATTCCAAATACCGCTTTCCGAAGTAGTGTATACCCCTTGTTTGGTATTGAATACTTCTTCGCCTACCCTCAACTTTGATAAAAAAATTGAAATCATGATAGCAGACATTTCCAAATTAGTTTCGTTGATCCTGGGGATCAGCATTGCAGGCGACCGATTGGTTACGCTCGTTAAAACCATTTTTCCAAACCTGGCCGCGCCTCCCGCCACTGCCGGGAACCCTCCGGCTGATACGGCGACGCCAATCTTCAAAAAAGTGTTGCTTATGGTTATCGCCTTTTTATGTTGCTGGCTAACGGCATATTTAGTCATAAGTAATATGGATAAAAGCACGGTTGATGCACTCCACCTTGCTAAGTATCCTGAATGGTTGATCGGTTTGCTCGCCAGTGGCGGTTCCGCATTCTGGACGAACGTGTTGGGTTACCTAAGTGGGCTGAAGGACTTAAGCGCTCAAAAAGCTTTCCAGGCAAAATTTCTTAACGACGCTCAAAAAGCGCTACCTCTTGGTGTAGATAAAATAAAAACTGACACCATACATAAAGCCTCTGTCCCGATGAAATCCGTTCGTTTTACGGCAGCCTTTACTGAAGCACCTGGAACTTTATCCGTCACCATTACTAACGGTCCCCAAATCAACTTTAATGCAGACGGCTATCAGGACGTAGACCTTCCTGTTGGAAAAGTTGATTTTACCGTATCCGGTGCAGCGTCGCCAGGGCCAGAGGGCGGCGCAACCTTAACGATCGATGGGGTCAGGAATAGCAATTCACCTTTGAAGTATGGCCCGGGTATCATTAATGTCGATAACCAAACCATGTCAGTTTAACCACGCACTTAACCTTGTACTCCGATGAAACAAAAAATTAATCTCCTTATTTGTTGCTTCCTGTTAATCTCAGGTATAGCATCTGCCCAAACTGTTGCCGGAACTACCCAGGCAGCAGAAAGCGATGCCAATAAGACCAAAACCGGCGCCACTGAAGACGTACTTGCCAATTATTTTCAGCTCGCCGCGAAGAGCATTACCAGCACAAATAGCGGTGTGCAGGTCAAGCTCAATTGGTTCGCACTAAATATGCAATCTGACAGATATGCAAGTAAGAACTACCTGAATTCTACCTGGCAGCGAAAAGGTGAATTTGTGGGGTTTGGTGGTGTTAACTCCTGGCAGGGTGGCTTTAATTACAATGTGCTAAACCGCCGTGATACGACTTTAGCTAATTATTCTGAAGCCTATGTCGCCTACCAGCCGGAAGAAGGTAAAATCACCCAGGCGGCGATCCACAAATTTGAGTCGGCAATAAATGTTGGCCTAGCAGAAAGCTTAACCAAACTTGCAAGTGACTTATTCCAAGCCGGGCAACCTGTTACTGACCTGAAAGATAAAATTAATACGGCTAAACCAGGATTATTGCAAGGTTTGCCATCTGATGGTGGATATGTCAGTGACATACAGAAAGCACTCAATGATGCGATCAATGCACATGGCGCAAACGGCCCTAACCTGCCAGCTGCTGTTACGGATGCGATAGCTTATGATGTACCTTTTCTTACCGAGGAAGCGCTTTCTACGCTTATAAATTTCCACGGGAGTTCACAGCCTGGGAATCGTCCTTTTACCAGTTTTATCACGGATCAGCAAGTAACAGACTTGAATAAATTCCTGGACGACGGCGTTAAAAACAACAAGGTACTTCATAATGCACTTGGCGCAAATACCCTTGCGGACGTTCATCAGGCTATCGAAAAGAAATATCGCTTACTTATCCAAAAAGTTTCTCGGAGGCCATTGCTGACCTTTGGCTATTTATATACCGGAGGCACCGGCAAAGTACTCGATAGCCATACCGGCGGACTTACCTACATCCAGAGTTTTGGCGGTACCGACATTCAAAAAATCGGGCAATTGAAAGCATCCCTAACAGATACTTTAACCAGTAGCGATCCTAAGGGTGTAGTACGTAATCTTGATAGAAATATCATCGCCTTTCAGGCTGGTTACAACCAAGTGCTGGTATACGCCAGCAAAATGTCACTGGCGGAATTGAATATTGCTTTGGAAGAAGACAGAGCTACTTCCGGGTATATAGCCAATGCCGATAAAAGTAAGTTTTATTTTGATGCTTACTTCCGGGTCCGGTTACCTCAGACACCATGGGTTAAATTAAATTTAAAATACGACCCTAAGAAGAATAACCTGTTAGGGCTTTTAGATTTTACCTATAATCTCGATAAGTAAGTAGATAATATGAAAAGGAGGCGCTTGAAGCGGTTACCCTTAGCGGTAAAATGGATGAAGGTTTCCATCCTGGACAGGAAATAATTTTGGTAGATAGAAAAACCAGAAGATATTGCCCTCAGTTTATTGAACGCGTCGTGGAGGTTGGAGATGGAAATTGTGTGCTTGACCTTTATTATTGGTAAAATCGAAATACAAAAGAAAACGGGCCCCAGCCCGTTTTCTTTTGTATAAACACTTAATCCTTTAATGATCATGGTAATCCGCAAGCCATATCATGGTAAAAAGTAACCTGTAATGAACATGGAGCCCATGATTATTTAGATTGGTCATTATTCAAATCGCTCGGATCAGGTCGTTCTATGGAATAACATAGCCGGAGAAGTGTTGAAGTATATATCCATTAATGATAATGATCTGTTAAAAAGAAGAGATTAAGTATTTGGTACTAATCAGCCTTCGTGAATTCACCGGAGGCTTTAAAGGTAACTTCATCACTGAGTACCGCGGACGGATACCCGCTCGCGAAGGCAAAATATGACCGCTTGATGACTCCTGTAGCAATGAATCCCGAGGTGGTCTTTTTATTTTTGGGATTAACCACGGTGCCACGGTAAACCAGGTCGAACACGACAGGCTTAACAACACCGTGCAGCGCCATATTTCCGGTTACCTGATAGTGGTTTTTACTGGTTGATTTTATCCCGGTGCTGGTGAAAACGACTGCGGGGTACTTTTCGGCCTCAAAAAAATGTTCTGACTTCAGGTCTTTATCGCGGTAATCGTTATTCGTATTAACTGAGTTGGTATAAGCGTTAAAATCAAATTTCGCATCACTGAAATCCGGTTTCGTAGCTGTAATTGTTGCGTCGAATTCGGTAAATGAACCGTCAACATCGGATATGGTAAGGTGGGTGATGGTAAAAGTGATGTGGGAATGCAATTTGTCAGCCTTCCAGGTCTGGGAAAAAGCGGCGGTTTGAATGATAATTGCTGCCGCGAGCATCAGTATTTTTTTCATTATGTAAGAGTTTTGTTGATTTAATATTTGTTGATCTGTGTTTGATTATACCGGCATTTATTAACCATTAGCCGGTGGTTGTACGGTATGGGCATGACGGGCGACCATCCACCACTTGCCTTCGATATTCATCCATACATCGGTATAACGGCGGTGCCAGGTTTTACCTGCATCCGGGGAGGTGCCTTTAGGTACAACCGTTTCGTTACCCATCACAATAACGGTATTTCCATGTACCCGAACCACTTCGATATTCCGGACGAAAGAGGAATACGTTACGATACCTTTCCGGATACGTTCTCCGCCATCTACCTGGTTAAATTGATTGTTAATGATAAAATCGTCCGGCCAGAAACTATTGATAGCAGCCGTATCACCTTTGAAGTTTGCCTCCGCCTGTGCCTGATCAAGCTTCCTTACTTGAGCTTCGATCGCTTTTTTTTCCTTAACACTCTGTGCGAATGTCATACTTGTTGAACTTAATAGTGCCATGACTATGATTTTTTTTAAGTGTTTCATGATTTGTTACTTTTCTTAATTAATCATTCGTTTTATAATTTATGGGACGAATGCTAACCCAGTTAGTCCTTTAACTTGTATCTAATGAGATGAATTAGTAAATGATTTCATCGTAATCATCCAATTCTCCGGCGGCCATAGCCATATAAATGATCACTGCCACGCAAGAAAAGGATATTGATTTTGTAATGATAAAAATGGTCGCATACATGGGTTCCTGTTTTAATGATAAATACCTAATGCTCGTTTTACCGGATTTCGCACTAGCAATTATTTTTTTTCCGGTACGATGATTGGTTTATTTTTATCCCCGACAAAAAACGCGAGTAGTTTTGCAGGTTTATCTTTGCTAATGTTCCTTGTTCCAGAGTGGAGACCATTTGGTTCCTCAAAGAAGGCGTCACCTGTTTTATAATGATAAACTTTACCTTCAAAGGTGGATTCTATTTTACCCTCCAGAACATAGCCGAACGTTGGAATTGGGTGCCTGTGCGCTGAGGATGTTTCACCAGGGGAATAAGTAATGATGGCCATTGTTACTTCCTGTTCTTTGATACCCGACAACTGGATAAGTTGTTTCAAAATGACCTGCGGTGGTATCTTCACCGGAGAGGCTTCGGCAGAAACCTGTGCCTTTACGCTCGTCGTAAGGAGGGCGCAAAGAGCAAAAAGAGAAATTGATAGCTTTTTCATATGATAGTTTGTTGCTGACAATGCGTTAATCACATTTGCTGGTACAAAACTATATCAGTAAAGGTCCCTTATTGGGGACCAGAAATAACTATCAGATGGGGCCAGTAAGTTTATTAGATTTAGATGACTAAACGGGAGAGGATTTCAACAGCTCTTTCTATTTCATCCTCGGTTAACGAGGCAAACCCAAATCGGAGTCCGTTATGGTTTGGATCACCTTCATTGACATGGATACTACTGATAAAATATAGCCCGGAGGCCGCGGCTTTTTTGATAAGCTGCTCGACATTATTCTGCGCATTGAATTTTACCCAGACCGCCAGGCCGCCATAAGGCTGCCTGAAACTTATTTTATCACCCAGTTTTTCCTGTAGAAGTTGGCAAATATAGGCGCAACGGTGCGCGTATATTTTGTTGGTTTTCTTGATGTGCCTGCTGAGGTCGCCGCTATTGATCATATCCGCGATGGTTTGTTCCATAAACGTATCGCCGCGGAGATCGATCATCATCCGCAGGTTAATCGCTTTCCGGATAATTGCAGGTGCACCAACCATATAGCCTATGCGAAAAGAAGGGGCCAGCTGCTTGGTAAAGGAGCCGATGTAAAGAATTTTTCCTCCGTGGTCAGAACTTGCTAACGGGAGTATAGGGCTGTTTTTAAAATGGAAGTCATAATCATAGTCATCCTCGATCACCCAGAATTGATAAGTCCTGATCAGCTGCAATAATTTGAGCCTGCGTGACGCACTCATGGTCACAGTGGTCGGATGGTGGTGATGGGGAACAATATACAACAACTTGATATCTCCGCTCATAAGCTTTATTTCCAGGTAATCCATATCCATACCTTCCTCGTCGATAGGTATGTTTACAAGGTTCGCGCCTGCGTTTTTAAGCACTTTATCAGCAAATGAATAATTGGGGTAGCTAACCGCTACCTTATCCCCCGGAGCGAGCAGTAAGCAGGCAGCAATATAAATGGCCATCTGTGCGCCTCGTGTAATGACCACTTCATTTTCTGAAATATTGATTCCACGCGTTTCATTCAGGAAATTGGAGGTGGCCTGTTTGAGCGCCTGGATTCCCCCGTCATCCCTCAGGGTCATTTGCCGTTTCAGGTTTTTTTTGTTGAATTGTTTCCGGTACTGTTTCAACAGTTCGTTATAGGGTAAATGATTAATATCAGGATAGCCATCATTGACAACGATATCCGAACTTTTCAATTTACTTTCGTCCAGGTCAAAATATGCCTTAGGGGGCTTCATTCTTCCCGGCTCCTGAATGTCCGGTGCAGTAAAGTTATTTTTAGGCTGAAAGGACCGTGGTTTGATCACCGGTAGTTCAGGTATGATCCTGTACCCTTTTTGCGGCAAGGTCTCGATCCAGTCCTGTGCAATAAGTTCCTCATAAGCGCGGGTCACAGTTTTACGGTTGACCAGAAGCATTGTTGCCATATGTCGCGTACCCGGCAAAATTCCACCAGGGAGTATCTTGCCTTCCTGGATCAGGGCTATTAGTTTATTGGCCAGTTGCTGGTATGCAGGAACCCTGCTCTTTTTATCTATCACCAGCAACGTCTGGAATGGAATCATTACGTTTTTTTTCATTACTGGCATAGTTATTTTAGTAAACTGGTCCTGTAAATAACAAAAATACAGGAATAATTCTGAGCCAGTTTAATTATTTATCAAAAAAAAATAGAACCGCAATTCGGTATTCCTATCGTTCTAAGAAATTGCAATCGCTCGCGCATAGTGTGCTTTTAAGAAGTAACAATAAAGACAGGTAGATTTTTTATGGAGGATGGGAGAACTTTGTAAACTTGTACGATCTGTCCTGACTTTAGATTACTCGGCTCTCGTAGACTTTAACCGAGTTTATTCAATTTCTAAGTTAAAAGGGAAAATACACTTATAGAAGAAGCAGAATTGCATGGATTGACTGACAATGTTTTTATTATATACAATTTGGTCGTCTATTTACTGGTATTAGCAATGGATTTGCTGTAAAATGCAATGAAGTTGCTCTTCAGTTGGGCTGGTCAAAAGTGACCAATCATCTTGAAAATACACATAGATTTATTGACCAAGAGAACAGCCACAATAACTAAGCAACATAGAGATAACGTTTTATCAAAAAATTGCGAAACCATCGCGACTGACGAAAACTGTCACGCAAAAGCATATGAATTTTTTATGGACAAAATTATCGAAGTAGATCCGAACGAAGCATTAATTGCATTTGCCGATATGATGATAAAGAAAATTGTCATGCCTGCTCATTAATTACGCGGCTTCGTACAGCCACAGGGATTGGCGTTTACACATTTTTCAGATGTTGCCCAACGTTTGAACGTATACACGAGCAATGATTATATTGATTTACTTAATTTCTTTTAAAATCATGGCAGATAACTGCACTTCGTGGATTGAACGATGCGGGTGAAATCGCAAGGGATGATCTGATGGGTTTACCGCAACGGTTTAAACGTGTAAAAGAACACAGAAAAATCACATACAAAGTTTTTAAACTTTAATGGATTCATTAGCAGATTATATACCAGTCTGACACTGCTAAAATTGGCGGGAGGTTCAAAGTTATCTATTAATTATTCAGCCTACAACCTGGGCCTGCTTAAGGCAAGCTTAGGTTGCAGGCTGAATAAGGCTAATTAAGTTGCAGATTTAAAGGCCCAAATTCTTCATAGTATATCTGTTCCTTAGGTACCCCTCTTTTCACAAGGTCTTGATAATGCATAGTAATAAATGGAGCGGGTCCACATATGTAAAAGTCAGCGTCATGATGATCTTTTAGAGAACCTATACGTTCAAGATCCACCCAGCCTTTATAGATGCCTTCTTGTATTCCGTTTTCAATTTCATTATAAAAATAATGGCTGTCTAAAAGCGTATGCGTTTTTTCGTAAGCTTTTAACTGTTCCCTGAATGCATGAACATTTGCATCCCTGCAACCGTGAATCCAGGTTTTTCGTACCTTGCTTCCGGAAGAAATAAGACTTTCCAGCATGCTCATCAATGGTGTCTGGCCTACGCCACCTGAAATAAATACGATGTTTCTTTCTGTTGTATCATTTAAGATGAAATTGCCGGAAGGTGCTGAAAGTTCAATTTTATCGCCTTCATTAATGTGGTCATGAAGTCTATTACTGATCATGCCATCAGCGTGTGCGGGATTACCTGCTTCCCGTTTTACAGAAATCCGGTAATATTTGCCGTTCGGTGAATTGGATATGCTATACTGACGTGGTTGTAAAAGATTGAGTTCTGGCAGGAATAATCTAACACTTAGGTATTGTCCTGGTTTAAAATCTGGTATGTCAACACCATCCTCCGGATAAAAATAGAAGGAGGTTATTTCTGTGGATTCCTTTACTTTTCTATTCACAATAAAGGACTTCCAGCCATTCCAGCCATTGGCCTCAATTTGTTTTTTATATAAGATTTGCTCATGACCAGACATTAACGCAGCCAACTGTCCATAGGCGGCTGCCCATGCATCTAAAATTTCTTCGCTGGCAGCATCACCTAATACTTCGCCGATAGATGCCAAAAGATTTTCCCCAACAATCGCATATTGATTTGGCTGTATATTCAAACTAACATGTTTATTCCCGATGCCGTTTATCACCGGCATTAACACCTCTGGGTTTTCAATATGTTCAGCATAGGCAAGAACTGCCATGGCAAGGGCTGTCTGCTGCCTTCCATTTTGTTGATTTCCCATGTTAAATACATTCTTTAGCTCAGGATGTCCATTCAGCAAACGATTATAAAAATGTTTGGTAAGTAATACCCCATTCTCTCTTAATACGGGTACGGTGGCCTTAATAACGGCCTTCTGTTCAGTAGTAATCATAGTCAGAAATTTATGTATAAAATATATTAATAGCTTTTTATCTTTTATTTTTATAATTTTTTTTATCTTCTTAATAACGTCGTATTTAAATCTTCATTAAACTCGGCTATGGTTGTGTTTTGTAAAAGCGCATGTATGTCACTTCTGATATCTTTAAAACGATTATGCAATGGGCATGGCTGTTCTTCCGAGCAAAATGGTAATCCCATCGCGCAACCTGTATAGATACTGCTACCATCTATAGCTTCTACAATAACCGCTAATGGTAGTTTAAGATTATCATCATCGACATAGAACCCACCAGTCGGTCCTTTCGCCGATTTGATAATATTTTTCCTGCTCAGATCCTGAAGAATTCTGGCAAGAAAGGGTTCAGGCGAACCGATTCCCTCTGCGATTTCCTTAACACCAGCTCTCCTTCCCCGCTCTGTTTTGTGAGCGATAAAAAAAACAGCTCTCATAGCGTATTCACATGTTTTTGAAAATATTCCCATAGTGGCAGGACAAAAGTATTAATGTTTCTCAAATAAAATACTTTTTTATCTTTTATTTTTTTTAGATCGATTTCTGAAAATACAATTGTGTTTTTATGCTGTCATGCTTGTTAGGTAAGAATACCTATCCTTTATCCTGTTATTTTAAATTGTATAATGCTTGCACAAATGCTTTCATTTCCTTCTCATTCATGGAGGCGAAACCTATTCTCAGCGAATTGCCGGCGGTATCTCCGACCGCGTACCTGCTACCATCATTCATATAAATGCCCTGTTTGGCAAGTTGGCTTGAAAGTTCGACCAGGGAATACTTTCGATTAAAAGAAGTCCAAATGGCCATCCCGCCGTGTGGCTTGGTAAATGTTACCATATCATTGAGCTGATTAGACATCTCTTCACAAAAAAGGTCTCGCCTGCTTTTATATAATTTGACCGATCTTGCGATATGTCTTTGCATTTCCCCTGTATTGTATAAATGTGCCAGAGCTTCTTCCATTAATACATCGCCCCTTATTTCCATCATCATTTTAAACTGAGCCGTCTGCCAGATAAAAGATTTATTGGCAACAATAAACCCCATCTTGATCGAAGGCGCTAATGTTTTTGTGATAGATCCGATATAGATAACATAGCCTTTATGATCGGCACTGGCCAGTGGTAAGATTGGACAGTTGTCGTAATGAAAGTCATAGTCATAATCGTCTTCAATTACAGGCAGGCGATATTTTTGAATGATCTGCAATAGTTTCATGCGTCGCTCTGCACTTAACGTAACCGTTGTCGGATGGTGGTGATGGGGTATGATGTAGAGCAGGTGAGGCTTTTTTTCTTTACAGATTTTTTCGATCTCATCTACGTCCATACCATTTTCATCCACTTTTACCTTAATAAGAACGGCTCCCGCACGTGTAAAAACTTCATTCGCAAGAAAATAATTCGAGTCACCGACAATCACTAAACTACCTGGTTTAATAATCATTCTCGCTGCGAGATAGATGGCGATTTGTGCTCCCCTAGTAACCAAAATATTTTCCTTACTTGCGATCATACCGCGAGTTTGGGACATAAAAGAAGCTAATTCAATTCTTAGGTATTCAGAACCCGTGGTTGTGCCTCTTAATAACAATCCATCAAGATACTTTTTGCTAAATAATGACTTGTATTTGCTTAGTAAAAGGGATAAAGGGGCAATTCTCGAATCAGGATAGCCGTCATTAATGACTATTTCATAAAATTTTTCTTCAGAAGGAGGATTAGCTGTTGTTAATTTCAAAAAATAATCAGGTTGTGATTCTTCCATTTGAACGACGCTGATCTCATCGCTGAATGATTTGGGTTTGATCAATGGAAGTTGAGAGGATATAAAAATACCTTTTCTTGGTACTACAGCAATCCAATCCTGAATCCTTAATTCTTCATAGGCCGCTACAACGGTTGTTCGGTTGAGGTGCATTAGTTGAGCAAACGCTCTGCTAGCAGGGAGACTGTGGCCTGGTTGAAGGTTTCCTTCTACTATCAACCGGATCAAGCCATTTGCTACCTGTTGATAAACGGGCATGGTGGAGGTCCTGTCTATTACTATCAATGACTGAAAAGGAAGTGTCTGGACT
Source organism: Mucilaginibacter sp. OK098 (assembly GCF_900142915.1). GTDB lineage: Bacteria > Bacteroidota > Bacteroidia > Sphingobacteriales > Sphingobacteriaceae > Mucilaginibacter. Next base: position 218,249 of record NZ_FRCM01000004.1, on the reverse strand, counting down.
GGCATGATTCGTAAGTCTGGATGAGAATGGCAATCCAGACACGGCGTAATTTTACAAAAAAAATCATAGAATGTATGAAAGTATTGCATATCGATAGCAGTGTCCGCCAAGATCGGTCTGTCTCCAAAGAACTGTCAGCATTGTTTATAGAAGAGCTTAAAGGAGTCAATGAACGGGCGGAGATAGATTACCTGGACTTGGCTGAACATACGCCTGAGCACCCATCAGCTTTATTTATCAAAGGAAATTATACGATAGAAAGCGAACGCACACCTGAAATGGTTGCCGAGCTAGTGGAGTCGGAAAAGTTGGTGGACCGGATGCTGGCAGCGGATGCTATTGTAATCGGAATGCCCATGTATAATTTTTCAGTGCCGTCAATTTTCAAGGCCTTTATTGATAATATCGTTCGCATCAATCGAACTTTCAAAATGGTTGGCAATAGCGTCGAAGGCTTATTGACTAATAAAAAGGTAGTTGTCATCAATACACGGGGCGTTGACTTTAACAACGATAATATGGACCATATGGATCAGCTTAGACCTTATCTAAAGGCAATATTTGGATTCATAGGGATAACCGATCTCACCTTTATAAATGTATCGCCGGTTCAATTTTCAGAAGCTGAGACCCGCGAAAAGGCAATCAGCAAAGCGAAGGAAGAGATTCGGCATATTGCGACAAATTTTATTCCTAACCTGGCCAGATGAACAAGCAGATAAAAATGGCGACGACAGCCGCGGATATAATTTGCTGTTCTAAAGCATTGCTGGAGTTTCGTCCGATGTTAAAAGAGGAAGAACTGGTTGAACAAAGCCTAAGAATGATGGAAGATGGTTTCAGACTAATTTACATCTCCGATGAAAGTAAAAAGCAGGCATCAGCAATTTTAGGATTTCGGATTTATGAAATGTACAGGACCGGCAGAATGATTTACATCGATGACCTTTTTACTTTAGCCGAGTACCGTGGTAAAGGGTTAGCCGGCACTCTCCTGGATCATGTACATTTCCTTGCAGCAAAGGAAGGAATAAAATCTGTTCATCTTGATAGCGGATACCCGCTTCACCCCGCACACAGGCTATATTTAAATAAGGGATATGTACTTCCCTGCCATCACTTTGCCAAATCAATTGAACCAGAACAAAATAATCTTAATAAATAATTATAAATAACAAACAAATGGAAAATAGAATTAATGTTTTCGCAAAAGGCATGAACACCCTCAAACCACTTTTTGATGTCCGAGCCAACTTTAAAAACTCATCAATTGGTGAAGAAATAATGGAACTGGTGGATATCAGGGTTTCACAAATAAACAAGTGTGCCTACTGCCTGGATATGCACTGGAAGGAAGCCCGCGCCCACGGACAGACAGAACAGCGCCTTTACGGATTGAGCGCTTGGGAGGAATCTCCGTACTATACCGACAGAGAAAGGGCAGCATTAAAATGGGCGGAAGCTGTCACCGGTGCAAAGGTTCCTGATAACGTTTATACAGAAGTAATCCAACATTTCTCGGATGAAGAAATGATAGATCTTACCCATGTGGTAACCCTAATTAATACATGGAACCGCATCAATCTTTCTTTTCCATCATTGGTTGGAAGCTATGAAGTTGGAATGTTCGGGTGATTTACTATTACCTCGGGTAATTGATTAATTCAATTTTAATAGCAGGACGGGTACTAACCTGGCCTGCTATTACATATTTGGAAAACTCATATCATAAATATTCAAATATGTCAATCATACTCATTTCAAGAGTTACAGGTTACGTAAAGCATCGGAGGCTATAAATTTATTCAGTTTGGGTCAAGTCATACTTCAAGACGCTGACTCAAATTATTTAAGGTTTAGACCAAACTTTCTGAGGATGTAATTGGGCGAATTCTTTCCTGAATTGCTTCGCAGTTTTATTGAATGTATTTTTGAAGCTTTTGTTCAAATGGCTTTCATCCGTAAAGTTAAGCTCACCCGCAATTTCTGAGATGGTAAGATCGCTGTATTTCAGTCGGGTCAATATAATTTCCATTTTATATTTTGTGATGTATTCTTTGATGGTACTTCCTGATTGTTGCCTGAAATATCTGCTTAGATGCCCCTCGGACATTCCAAAATGCGCTGCGATGTTTTCAACCTTTATCGCCTCCCTGTCATAGATATTATGCTGAATATAAGCTGTTATAGAATGGGTCTTGTTTTTGGCATCAGAATAGGTTGAATAATCATATAATGTCTGCTGTATATTCCTTGCAATAAGGTTAAGTAGTAAAAAGATGATATTTTGCGTTATGGCTTTACTAAATGGCATCTCATTCTTTTGTTCAATAATTAACTGATGAATCAGTGAATTAAATACAATTTGATCGATCTCTCTGATAATCTTACCGTTTACACCATGAAGGTTATGAAAAATATATTCTAATCTTTTAAAAGATTCGCTTAGGTCAGAAGTATCATCCAGGTCCCTGGTATCTTTCGAAAAAAGGCTTTTAGTAAAGTCGATCATGCAAAACTTTGGAACTGGGTCTGCTATAAAACTATGTTGATCGCCGGGAACGAGCAAAAATACATCTCCTGACGAAAATTGGAAGCTATTATTATTTATAGTGTGTATGCCATTACCCTCCAGAACATAGGCAAGCTGGAAGTAATGATGTGAGTGCAGTGCACCTGCAACTTTGTCAACGTCCATAATTGTTACTTCAACACTTTTATAAAGCTGCTTGGTCCTCATACACTAAAGGTACTCAAAAATGTTTGTTTTTTACCTGTTTTAAACTCTCTATACCCTGCTTATTTGCATTCATGAATTACTTATGCAATGAAACTTAGTAAAGAGCAAAAATAACCATGGTTCAAATAAAGAATGCCGGTAGGTTACCACTCCAAAGAGTTCACAAATACTCCTCACCACGGCGATTATGGCACTGGACAAATACCTTCGTTATAAGCGGTTTATTATTAACTGTCCTCGTTAATTCAACTATAACAGAAAATTCTGCAATAGCTTCCTTATTGGCTGAAAGCATTCAGAAATCCGACGCAGTTATATCTGATCAGTCTGTAAAATCTGCAGCTCAGGCTATGGTTGACAGCTTTTGGTTCTTACTCGTTTACTTTGGTTAACCGTTGACCGCCTTATTACTTTTTCGGTTATTGCTGGAATTATTTCAGATTACCGACCAAAAAATTAATTGTTCGAATAAGAACAGCATATTTTAATTTTCATGCAATAAAAAAGTCCTATGTATAATCAGCGGGGGCAATAACGACATCGCACGTATGCAGGAAATCAAAGAAAAATGGCTGCCTTACGAAGGCTTAAAGCACTATTTCATCGTACGATTCCCCCAGAGCCCAGGTTCACTTAAACTTTTTGTAAATAATGTTTTAGGTCCCCAAGATGATATCACCCGTTTTGAGTTTTTTTAAAGAACCGAAAAAGAACAGAGGCTTGCTTTGATTGGAATCGAGCAATCTCAACTGGATGATTATGCGATTTTACTTAAGCGATTTAAACAACAGAACTTTAATTTTATAGAGCTCAATAAAGAGCAGACTTTATTTGAGTATTTAGTTTGAAGTTTATCACCCATTCAATATTTTTTTATTTGTCCCTTTTAAAGCAAATTAGAGCACAGTCTCTGTAACAGATTTTTCTTCCCATACTGTTACTTTTTAGAAATTTACCGAGAAAAGCAGCCTTTTTACCTGTTTGCAATTTCCGCTTGTCTGTAGCTTTGTTGGTTTAGCCAACATTCATACATCCGTTAATTTCAAGTTGATGAAATCTGCTCATTTAAATTATAACCCATTATTCCCCTCGGTTGGGGACCTTAAGAAAAGGGCAAAGAAGCGCATACCGAAATTTGCATTTGACTATTTGGAAGGTGGTTGCAATGATGAAATAAATCTTGGAAAAAACGAGAAAGACTTTCATCAAATCACCTTAATGCCGCAATATTTAAAAAAATACATTGGTGTTGACACCAGTATAAAATTATTCGACCATGTTTATGATGCTCCATTCGGGGTATCGCCAATCGGCCTTCAGGGTCTTATGTGGCCTAATGCCCCTGAAATTCTTGCTAAGGCCGCAGTTGCCCACAATATTCCTTTTATATTAAGCACTGTATCAACAAGCAGTATAGAACATATTGCTGACGTAACTGATGGCCGTTTTTGGTTTCAGTTGTACCATCCGGCCAAATCAGCCATGTGTGATGATATTCTGGATCGCCTTGAGGCCGTAAATTGTCCCGTATTAGTAGTGCTTGTCGATGTCCCGTCTTTCGGGTTTCGATACAGGGAAATAAAAGTGGGCCTTTCAATGCCTCCTAAAATGAACATTAACAATATATTTCAGGCTGCCCTACGACCTGGTTGGTCCTTTGAAACCTTACGAAATGGTATTCCGGAATTTGCAACCCTTAAGAAATATATGGACAAAAAATTAGATATGAGCCAATTGGGGCAATTTATGAATAATTCATTTGATAAACGGGTGGATGCAGATCGGATTGCGGCAATACGGGATAGATGGAAGGGTAAACTTGTCCTAAAAGGAATAGTAAGTAGCCATGATATCGAAAAAGCCATAGCCCTGGGTGCGGATGGCGTCATAGTTTCAAATCATGGTGGCAGGCAAATTGATGCTTGTGAATCTTCTATCAGGTCATTGATTAATCTTTCAGAAAATTACAGCGAAAAAATGACCATGATGCTTGACGGCGGAATAAGATCCGGTCCAGATGTTGCAAGAGCATTGGCCTGCGGCGCTAAATTTACTTTCATGGGCAGACCATTTATGTATGGAGTGTCGGCACTTGGTAAAAGCGGTGGAATCCATACCATCAGCATGTTCAAAGCTCAATTTAAGCAGGCTATGGAACAATTATGTTGCGCAACTCCGAACGAACTACCAGGTACGCTCATCTCCACCAAAAGCTAACATTAAGTATGAAAAAGAAAAGTATTGCTATTCTCGGGTCTACAGGAAGTGTCGGTACACAGGCGCTGGAGGTGATCAGTGCCCGGCCAAACTATTACAATGTCATTGCATTGACTGCTGAAAACAATGCGGAGCTACTTATAGAACAGGCCATAAAATTCCATCCCAAGACAGTTGTAATTGGGAATGAATCATTATTCCGACAAGTAAATGAAGCTTTACGACCCTATTCGGTTCTGGTACTCTGCGGAAGTGATGCACTTTGCGAAATTGTACAAATGCCTGAAATCGATTTGGTCCTTGCCGCTGTTATGGGATTCGCAGGCCTTAAACCTGTTGTCATGGCCATAAGGGCGGGTAAGAATATCGCAATTGCTAATAAAGAACCGTTGGTCGTTGCAGGTGAACTGATCATGGAGGAAGTGAATAAACATAAGGTCAGTATCCTGCCCGTGGATTCTGAACACTCAGCAATCTTTCAGTGTCTCGCGGGTGAGCATTATCGGGATATTGAAAAAATATATATCACTGCATCAGGTGGCCCTTTCTTCGGATGGGACAGTGCATCATTGGAACATATTTCTCCCGCTCACGCATTGAAACACCCAAACTGGTCAATGGGTAATAAGATTACGATCGATTCTGCTTCACTTATGAACAAGGGCTTAGAAGCCATTGAGGCGAAATGGTTATTTAACCTGGAACCTAAGCAGATAGATGTGATCGTTCATCCTCAATCTATTGTCCATTCCCTTGTGCAATTTACCGATGGTTCCATCAAAGCTCAACTCGGATTGCCTGATATGAAACTTCCGATTCACTACGCGTTTCATTATCCCGAACGCCAGTCTACCGGGTTTAAAAGATTTTCTTTTTTGGATTACCCGGAATTAAATTTTCACAAACCAGATATGTCGGTTTTTAAAAACCTGTCACTAGCCTATGATGCTTTAAATTTAGGAGGAATAATGCCCTGCGTTTTGAATGCTGCTAATGAGGTCGCCGTCGCGGCATTCTTGAGTGAAATGATTGGCTTCCTGGAGATGAGTGATGTCATCGGCGAAGTGATGGCCATTGCAAGCCAAATTAAAAAACCTTCCCTTGATGACTTTTTTGAAATTGACAAATTAAGCCGGGAGCTTGCTCATTCCTTTATAGCTAATAGAGTGAAACATGCAGGGTATTACCATACATTTTAAGTTTTATGACCAATATCATTAAAAGGAAAAATCTTTCCGAACTGGTTGCAGACCAATTATTAGATGGAATTACCTCTGGCCATTATAAATCCGCGCAAAAACTGCCTGTTGAAAAAGATTTAATGAAAATATTTGGAGTGGGAAGGTCTACGATACGCGAGGCCATAAAGTCTTTGGCCAACTCACGTTATGTAAATGTCTTTCAGGGAAGAGGCACTTTTGTTGCCACAGAACAGCAGCAGGAAAATTTTTTAATGGCAGCGATTCTGGGTGCGGACACGTCAAGCGTGCAGGAAATTATGTCATTGCTGGAAACTAAGATCATTCAGAATGCAACACTTGAAACATCCCGAATTGATTTGAGTAGCCTGAAAAAGCTACTTGAAAATTGTGCGGAGGCAGTTAGTGAGGTGAACTTAAAAGCGCTGGTCATTGGACATTTTGATTTTTATCAGGCTTTAGGTAAAATCGGTCCAAACAGAGTTCTCATTGAACTTTACAATTTATTTGTCAACAAAATTAAGAATGACATATACTTATCTGAGCAAGTGCTGGATTCATTTCAGCTTTTACCCGATGTATACAGCGGAATAATTAATAGCCTGATCAATCGAAACCGGACATTAACAGTGGATTTTCACTGCAAGGTTGCCAGCATTTTTTATGATTCGGCGCTTTGGAGTTAACCATTGCAGATATCCGCATTATTTTGTTAGATATCAAATAATGCATAAGCCGCAACTTTTTTGATCTGAAGAGTAGATCCCCCTTTGAGATCAAATATGCTTGAATACCTTCAGAAGATTTATACAACCTATTCGTAAACACCTTACCACTATGAAAGATAAAGAACAAACAAAGCGAAAATTAATTGATGCTGTTGGCATCATTATAAAGACAAAAGGTTTTTCAGGGGTGCGCATCAGTAAGGTAGCCAGGCAGGCCGGAGTTGACCGGAAGTTAGTTTACCGCTACTTTGGAAACCTGGATAACCTCACCGAAACCTATGTTACTGAGAATGATTTCTGGATGCTGTTTGCAGACAAGTTAAAAACAGTATCTAAAGAATTAGACCCCTCAAACAGCAAACTATTTATTTCCGATACTTTGCAAATGCTGTTCAAGTTTTTTTTAAAGGAACAGGAAATGCAAAACCTGATATTAATAGAGCTCGCCGGCTCATATCCTATTATGCGGAGTATTCACAATGTTCGGGAAAATATTGGTCACGAAATCCTGGAACGTACGGATGATCACTTCAAAAATTCAGATATAAATTTTAGGGCAGTGGCCGCTTTGCTTGTGGGAGGTATATATTATATCATTTTGCACACAAGGAAAAATGGCTACCACTTTGCCGATCTTGATCTAAAATCAGAGGAAGGAACGCAGGCTATTATTGAAACTGTGGCTAAAATCGTGGATTGGGCCTATGGAGCGGCTTTATAATTTTTATTGATCAGGGCAAGCCCTTCGGGCCGGGCTTTTCACTATATCTTTTATCAAAAGGATGACGTTTCAATCCCTCTTGCAGAATAATCAGTTTGATGTGACCATTAGCTACCTACTCCTAATCAGGCTGAGGATCTTTTATCAATTGAAATCATTGATTGGAATGCATGTGTCTGGACTGCCAAGATTCGAAAAGATGGATGGTTAAGGCAATCCAGGCAAGGCGTAATTTTACAAAAAAACAAAGTCTAAGATGAAAGTATTACATATTGACAGCAGTGTTCGTGGCGATAGGTCTGTTTCCAAAGAATTGTCAGCGCATTTTATTGATGAATTAAAGAAAGCTGATGCAGATACTGAGGTTGATTACCTGGACCTGGCGGAAAATATTCCCGCGCATCCGACAGCCTTATTAATAAGGGCAAATTATACACCTGCAGCGGAGCGGACTTTGGAAATGGTCGCGGAGCTTCAGGAATCGGAGCAGCTTGTTGACAGAATGCATGCAGCGGATACCATTGTAATAGGTATGCCGATGTATAACTTTTCAGTGCCGTCTATTTTCAAGGCGTTTATAGATAACATCGTTCGCATTGACCGCACGTTTAAAATGGTCGGTCACAGCATTGAGGGGCTGCTGGTTGACAAGAAAGTATTCGTCATCAATACCCGCGGTGTTGACTTCAACAATGATAATATGGAACACATGGATCAGCTGAGGCCGTATTTGAAAGCCATATTCGCTTTTATGGGCCTCACTGACGTGACTTTTATCAATGTATCTCCTGTCCAGTTTTCAGATGCTGAGGCCCGTGAAAACGCTATCAACAAAGGTAAGGAGGAAATTGTACGCACGGTAAATGGTCTAACATCTATAGCTTTATATAATGATCAGGGTTAAATCAGCAAAAACGAGATTGGACATTCAATATTGCTCAAGGGCATTGTTGACATTCCGCCCGATGTTGCAACTGGATAGGCTCCAATGCCTGGTTATTGATGGAGCATTGACCGACTTTTAAATAAAGCCATTTCAAAAACTTTCAAATAAATACTTGAACGAATTAACATTTAAATAACCAACATATGAAAATCGTAATCATCGGCGGTACCGGACTTATCGGTACAAAAGTAGCAGGCCACCTACGCGAACTCGGACATTCAGTACTCGCTTCTTCACCCTCAACCGGGGTGAATTCGGTCACAGGTGAAGGACTTAAAGAAGCACTCAAAGGCACGGATGTCGTTATCGATCTTTCCAACTCCCCCTCATTTGAGGATGGAGCGGTATTGGAATTCTTTGAAAAATCCGGACGTAATTTAATGGCAGCAGAATTGGAAGCTGGCGTTAAACATCATTTGGCCCTGTCAATCGTTGGCGTTGACCGTATGCAGGATGTGGGTTACATGCGTGCAAAAAAGGTACAAGAAGATCTGATCAGGAATTCAGGTATACCGTTTACAATCATCCGTAGTACCCAATTCATTGAATTTATACCAGCGCTTGCTGGTGCTTCGACCCAGGGTAATGAAATTCATGGCTCACACGTCCAATTTCAGCCAATTGCTGCTGAAGACGTAGCCGCATTGGTTACCCAATTCGCTTTAGCAGCCGCTGAAAACTTAACCCCGGAGATTGCCGGTCCTGATCGCCGTGCACTAAGCGACTTTTTTGTAGAATTTGTTCAGGCAATAGATCCTGCAAAGAAGGTTGTGCCTAACCAACGAGATGAGTACTTCGGTGGCAAGGTACCACATGACGGTTTGGTGCCGCAAGGCGAAGCCACATTAGGCAAAACTGATCTTGCAAAATGGTTATCACACGAGAGTAAATAACCGGCTTAATTTATTAATCAGCAGGTTAAAGTGTGACTGCGGACTATAGATAAATTTGATTGCAAATGGAGGATACACACAAAGTACCCTCCATTTGCAATTGATTACACTGCATTAACGGTCTGAAAATACAGCAATATTTTACTTCATTACTATAGATCAATTCGAACCTAAGGCAATGAACGCAAATCAACGTAAAAAATACATTTCTAATTCGCAGGAATCTGTACGCATGTTTAAAAGTGACTTTTTTGAGGCGCTATCAAAAGTACATTACACAGTCCCAATCATTATTTTCATGCCGGTGATAGTGTATATGATCATCCAGGGCATTCAGCAAGGGCTCTGTACTTGGCAGTACCCGGTGACAATTATATCAGGACTGATTGTTTGGACGATCGTTGAATATGTGTTGCACCGTTATATTTTTCACTACCAGTTTCCGGGAAAGATAGGTGCCCGACTTCACTTTGTTATTCATGGCGTTCATCATGACTACCCTTGCGACCGTAGGCGGCTGGTTATGCCTCCATCTTTAAGCATTCCTCTGGCTTTAATGTTTTTTTTCCTATTTAGGAATTTACTGCCTGCTAAATACCTCGATATTATCTTTGCCAAATTTTTGACAGGCTACTTGATCTATGATATCGGGCACTATGCCATGCACCACCTTAATTTTAAAAGTGGCCTGTTTAAGAAGATCAAGCAGCACCATATGCTGCATCATTACCAAAATCCAAATAGGGGTTACGGTGTCAGTTCACCACTTTGGGATAAGATCCTGCAATCAGATTAGCCGGAACGAAGTTTAGATGACTGATTTTTTTTACGCTATAATATTTTTTCCATGGACTTAATTTTACAATTGATTATCAGAACTATACAATTAGGCTGCATTTGGTTCGTCATGGGTGCCGAATTGAGAGATTCATTCAAGGCTACAAATCATCAGTGTAAAATATCTCGGTTTAACGGACCTCTATAGCGATCTTTCCTTTGCTGATGCTATAATATGATCTTCTTTATTCGCTTGGAATGAAGACCATCGCTCAATTAAGGCTCCGAAACATAATAGGAGTTTTGCCTGTCTTTTGCTTAAAAAGCTTGTTAAAATATTGAGGGTATTCAAATTCCAGTTCATAAGCTATTTCGTTGATGGGTTTATCTGTTCCGATCAGCAGGTGTTTGGCTTCCTCGATCAAATAAAAATGAATATGGTCCTGCGTGTTTTTCCGGTTTCCTTTTTCAGCAAGTCGCTGAGATAACCGGGAGATAAAAACACCTGTTCTGCCAGATCTTTGACGGTCGGCAGCCGTTTTTCAGCTCCTCCCTGGAAATAAGTGCTCAGTATCTTTTCTATCTGCACAACTACAGAATTGTTTGTGTTCTTGCGGGTGATGAATTGACGGCTATAAAAACGAGTGCAATAATTGAGTAACACTTCAATTTGCGAGACGATAATGTTTTGGCTATGGTCGTCGATATTTTCTTTTAATTCAGCCTCTATCTTAGACACACATTCCTGGAGAATATGATTTTCTTTAGGATAGGTTGGAGTAATGATTAATATTTTTTAGTCGAAACGGGTAAAAAGCGCAGCTAAGGTTTTGCCGTATTCAAATGTTGGAGTACGCCAAAAGACTACGGCATAATGGCTTTGCTCGTACCTCACCAATCCACCCTTCGGGACTTATTCCGTTTCCTTTTGGCTATGAGCCGGCTCTTCCTATGGCTTTCTTTTTTCCCTTTTTCTTTTAAAAAATAATCAAGAAAAGCAAAGCGAGATAAGGAAAGCAAAACAGATTTATTCATTTAAAAAACAAAAATTTATGTTATTCACAGGAAGAATTACCGCAAACGCCGATGTAAGAACCATTAAAGGCGACAAACAAGTAACCAATTTTACCGTAGCACTGAACCAACGCTACAAAACCAAAGCAGGTGAAAAAAAAGAAAAGACCGCCTACGTTAACTGCTCATATTGGGTAAATCCCGGCTTGGCGGTTTACCTCACCAAAGGCGCAATTGTTGAAATTTCAGGCTGGGTAGAAGCCCAGACTTGGGAAAACCGTGAGGGTAAAGTACAAGCCGACCTTGTTTGCTCTGTTGATACCGTCAAATTGTTTGGCTCTACCGCTGTAAAACCAAACGATAACCCGAAAGATAAAAAGGCTGATAAGAATGCTGTTGCAGCGAGTGGCGGTGATGATGATGATTTGCCATTCTAAAATACCTTACAGCACCCTTTTTCAGGGTGTTGTTTAAACCATTTGTAAACATTCAAGAAACATAAATACTGCACATCATGGAAAATGATTTTGATGCCAAAGACCTGATAGAAACATGGGAAGCCATCGGCTTAGATAACCCTTGGATTGCCGAAGCGAATGACCCACCATTTAGCAAATATATGCTGATTAGAGTGGCAACACTTGCAGAACTGGAATACATTTTTGAACAGGGCAACTGGTGCCTCGGGCAGGGTTATTATTTCAAAAACCTATGCTTTATCAATCAGATTAGTGGTGGTGACGAGTGGCTGACCATCAAGGATGATTACGCTTTTGAAAGCATCACATTCAATAGGATAATTAAGCAGGGCGAATTTGTACCCTATATCCAAAGCCTATTAAATGCCACCAAAGAGCAGTGTATCAATTTAGAATATTAAGCACATGAGCCATTTAGCCAATAAAACAGAACGAAAAGCCATCAAGGTAATTGCCAACGCTCTTCGCTTTTTTAAGGACACCAACCTGTTGTTTGTCAGTGCGGAGGATGCTTTTGCAATTAGACACGCCGAAATTATGCTTCGGGCTGTCATCGAAAGCAACGGGTATAAAGACTATTACCAAAAAGGAAAAGGAACAAAAATTTTAAAAGACAAGAAACCGAAATACCATGCAAACGAACTTTTTTGAACATATCAGCGCACTTGAATTTCAGGGCGCATTAAACCTCAATTTCATAAAAAATGCCGAGGGATTATTAACCGTATCCGTTTTCCTGCCAAACGCTACGGCAGATACCGCAGGGAATGTCATTCCCCCGATGATATTAAAAGGCAATGCTACAGAATTGGGCGAGGGCTTTTTTGGGGCGATAGCTGCTCCTGTAAAGCAAACCGCAAGCCTTTTTGCCAATATGGATGCTTATCAGCAAAGCCTGAAAAAGGCTGCTGAAAATTCAAAAGCGGAATTGGACAAAAAGAACAAAGGAAACAAGGGTAAAGCCAACACCACACCAAAACCCGATACGGATGATGATGACGATGATAACGAGGAAACCGAAAACCTTTTCTCTATACAGGAAAATGAGCAAAAGGTACTGGCTGAAAAGAAAAAACGCTATGAAACAGTATTGGAGCAGGTAGCAGAATTGAGTAAAGTATTTAAGTATGATGAAGCTATAAGCCTGCTGCAAACTTGTGGCGATTACCTTGAAAAGGCGGGTGAAATCAATGAAAAGGGTGTAGAGTTACAAAAGCGTAAAGCCAAGTACGAAGAATTTTTAAAGGACTTATAATCTATCAGCATACCAACATGGAAATCACAACAATCAGCAGGGTGTTCCTGCATAAACAGAACGGTCAGGAAGTGCGATTGGCCGACCCCGGTGTTCAACTCACAAAAGAAGATGTTCGGAATTTTTACGCCAGTATCTACCCGATACTGACCACAGCCAAAATACGTGGCCCCGAATTTAAAGACGACGAAATGCAGTTTCATTTTGAAACCACAATGGGAACAAAAGGCTAATCATGAAAAATAAAGTAATCACCAAAGTAAAAGTTGATAAGGATAGTGACCTATGGAGAATATATGCACAGTTCGGCAATTACGCAGAAAAACTAAACCGTCTGCCCGATGCGGGAGAAATACAGCGCAACCCTTTAAGAAGCGCTCCCCCCGCTATGGTGGTAATGGTTTTCTGAACCATACTTTCAAACCCTTTTGGTTATTTGACGGCAATACAGAAAGAGCGGAAACGGAATATTTCCGCTCTTTAGAAAATATCTGTAAATACTATGACCTGCAAATACCCGATGTGATTGGGGTATCATTCCCGCAAAATATCTATCAGTCGTGGTCTATCACGAATGAGCGGGTAAAGGCCATTAATAAAAAACTGGATTGTATTATCCTGAAAGACGATAGCCATGAGGCGGTTTTAGCCACCATCAGCCAGTTCGATACGGGCAGAATGATGTATTACATACCTGTAAAACCCTTATGGAAATGGCTTTCGGATGCCCAACAGCAACCTGTTGCCGAAGTAGTAACCGCCATTTTTGCTTACCTGTATCAGGTGGTACAAATACCGCTGTATTCAGATTACGAAACCTTTTTAGCAGACCAATACCGCTATGTGGAAGATATGATAAATGAGGAAATGTGTGAGGATGATGCAGAGGAAACGGCATATAAGGAGGAACAACTGGACGAACTGTCAACGCTCCAAAATTCAGGTATCAAGTTAGGCAGGTTAATGGCCGAAAAGGTAAGGCTTGAAAATATAGAAGATATAGTATTGAGTTATGCCAATGCCGAAGTAAGGGATAACGATCTGGCGATATTGGCCATTGAGTTTGTGCAATTGTATAAAGCTTATCCGAACCGTAATATGTTCGATGCGATACGCCCTGACCTGTATTATCCCGAAGTTAATGAGCGGATTAGAGCCGATGAATATATCAGCTTTTATTGGAGTGGCAATGATTCTGTGATTGAAACGGTCATGTCCATGATTGATTGCACCTTTCAGGAAATGGGGATTACAGATGAACCGATTGATGTAGTGCTATTCGATAATTCCGAAACAGCCAAACAGGAAAGCTTCGGATTTGAGAGCCTTTTTTTTCCGCTCTTGGACAGGCTCTGCACTTTTTTAAACCATTACGACCACTAATTTAAAATGACTATGACAAACATAAGCGAACAATTTAACAACCAGTTTGCGCCGGTAAAAGCACTATTAATATATCAAAATCAAGCGACCCAAAAAGATAACTACGGTTACGAAACCGATAATAACGAGGTTTATGTAGAAAGCTACGACATTGGCAAACGGGGTCAGCCAATAAACGCTCACCCATTGAGCATTGCAGAAATGGTGACTTTAAACAAGTTGTTTCAAGCTACCGAGGAACTGAAAACCAATTACCTTAAACCAAAGGGTTTATTACCTGCCAATGTGTTATATCTTGATGCACAGGCAGAGGGCTATGTGGTTTGGTATACTCCACCTATGGAAGCGGAATTGTTTTTTGTGCCTGACTTGCAGATACCGACAGGCAAAGCGCATATCCCTGCAATGGTTTGGAAAGCCAGTAAAAACAGCCTGAATGTGTACGCCCTTAAAGGCAAATCAAAACCGAATGCCAACACGCCACTTTACCATGCGCCATACTTCAATATCTATGAAAGCGGTAACGTGTGCATGGGAACGGTTCAAATAGCCATCGACCGTTTTACCCGCTTGGAGGATTTTATCAGCAAATGGGAAACTTACTTTTTTAACAGCTATTTCAGCCACACCATTGGCAGCCATGCAGGTGCAAAAATCGATTTGGTTTCCTTATGGCAGGAACAGCTTGCCACAGGAAAATCGTTCTCATCTGAAATGCTCAATAAACACCATAATCTGCCTTTAAAAAACCTTATCAAATGAAAAAGAAAGCCATAAATACAGCCCCGCTAACAGCCGTACACATTGTCCATAAAGAATTGTTGCAACCCTCTAACCCGATTAATATTAACCTTATTGGCGCAGGTGGTACTGGCAGCCAAATGTTGACCGCTCTTGCAAGAATGAGCCAGGCATTGAACGGCCTAAACCACCCCGGTTTTGTGGTGACCTTATTTGATGATGATAGGGTACAGTCCCCGAACTTGGCGAGGCAGCTATTTACTTCCGCAGAACTTGGCCAGTACAAATCTGTCGCATTGATTAACCGCATTAACCGATTTTTCGGTTTTAATTGGAAAGCGGAAACCGAAAAGTATGATAAACACTATTGCTCTATTGCACAGGGCATGGCACCAATTACGATTTCCTGCGTGGACACGGTTAAAGCCCGTTTCGAGATTGCAGAAATACTAAACCTCTACAAGAAAAATTCTGCAAGTCACCGTGACAAACCGCTTTATTGGATGGACTTTGGCAATAGCAAAGAAACGGGACAAGTAGTATTATCTACTGTCGGGGATATTAAGCAGCCGACCTCGAAACTGTTTGCCCCGCAAGCCAACCTGCCTTATATAACGGAAGAATACAAAGACCTGCTGATACAATCTGAATTGGGTGACAACACGCCAAGCTGTTCCCTTGCGGAAGCACTGGCCAAACAGGATTTATTTATCAATTCGACCTTAGTGGATTTTGGCGCATCCCTGATTTGGCAAATGTTCCGTGAAGGCATTTTGTTCCACAAAGGCTTATTCCTTAACCTGAAAGAGTACAGAACCCAACCACTTAAAGTAGCCTAAAAGCAACCTATGAAAATTAAAGACAAAGACGGCAAAATTATTATGGTCGAAAATCTGCAACTGGCATTAATGCAGGCTGATGATTACCGCCACTACCGACACACTGATCCCGGATTTTCTGCTTTTGATGATAAGCAGCAAGCCTATTGGGAAGATATATATCAAAAATTACTGGCATTGCAGCAGCATTAAAACCAACGCTATGGTAAAGATTAAAGAGGGTTATGTAATGAACGCAAGGGAGAAAGCAGAGTTTGAGCGGGTCGATGCTTTGCCCCGCAAAAAGGAAGGTACTGTAGCCTATTATTTCAAAGCGCAAACGAAGTACCCGCCCCGAATATATTTGTTCATGCACGGAGAAATTTGGTGCGACCGCAACCGCAGACCGATGGGCTTGCATCACGCTTTTCCATTTCTTAAACGCCCTATGAACAGGGAGGAAATTGAATACCACCATTTTGATATTCGCCTGTGCTATCACCAGTACGAGGATTGGGGTAAGTTGATTTATGCCGAGGAACAAGAAGCCGAACGTCTTGATTTGGAAAATCCCGGTACAGGTTCGGCATTTTTAGCGCAATTAAAGGAATTTCAATATAAATACCCGCTTGTGCAGACCCTCAGCCCAGTTCGAAAATTGGCAGCAGAAGAAACGCCCGATGAGCAATCGGAATTGGTGCGCAGCTTAATCGAAAACGGGCATCATTATTCGGTTTCTGAAATCGGCAAGATGCTTGACGAGGAACAAAACGGGCTTAAAAGATTGCCAGTACTTATTTTATTAAGGGAACTTTACCGCAGCCTCGCCACGGATGAACCCAAGCCCCTGCAAATTACGCCCGAAGAAGTAGAGCATAAGGCTTTGGTATCAGCTAACCGCACCCGCAGAAATTTGGTTAGGCGGGTTTATAAGCAAAATCAATTATTCGCTTTGCAGGAAATACAACTTAAATATCCCGGTTATACCGAAGAAATGCTGCAAGCGGATTTAAAAAGCAAGCGAAAAAAGGAACGTTCTATAAAGCATAAACCTGTTTTGGATTACAGGCGCAGTCAGTTGGGTAAGCTGGCAAAACGCTTGCGGGAGGATAATTTGAATGAAGTAGAATATCAAAAGACCTGTTGCCAGATTGTTATTCTGCAAAATGCCCACGACCTGCGTTTACCCATCCCAAAGCCGGTTACCTATGCCAAGCAAACCGAAGTGTATTCCTTTAATTGGAAAACCCGTGAAACCGTGATTAAATCTTTTGTGCAGCAAGCCAATTCCACAGGCATGAACCATGAGCAACTGGCCAAAATTCATGAGCAAATGACAGGCTCCAATTATAGCTTTTAATTATATTCACAACCAAAATCATTACCGATGATCACTTATCACAAAGGAGATTTATTAAAAGATGATGCCGACTGTTTGGTAAATACCGTAAATACGGTCGGGATCATGGGTAAGGGCATCGCCCTTGCTTTTAAAAATGCGTTCCCGCATAATTACTTAGCCTATCGAAAAGCGTTTGCTGCCAAACAACTGGCCATTGGAAGGTTACTGGTTATCAATGATGTTAACTTGATATTAGGGCAAAAGACAATCATTAATTTTCCGACAAAGACCCATTGGAGATTACCATCCGAATACAGTTATATAGTTCAGGGGCTAAATGCCCTTAAATATTTCCTTTCCGAAAACGATGTTCGCTCGGTAGCTATGCCCGCACCTGGCTGTGGTAATGGCGGGTTGGATTGGGAGAAGGTTAAGCCACTCCTTGAGGGTAAATTAGCTGACCTGCCCCTTGATATTAGGGTCTACGAGCCATTATAAACTACTATCTCCGCTATTTGAAAAGGCGGCCGCGCCGGGCCGCCACTTTCTCATTTCAATCGAAACAGGCGGCCCGGCCTAAAGCGGTTGCTTGACTTTCACCGGAAACCAACCCGCTATCACCCATTGCTTTCCCGTAAAATACAAGCGGATTGATTAAGCTATTATGTACATTTTAACCTCAGTTGCCAATTACCTGGTAGTTTACTTAATCGAAATTATGCTTGATCTTTACCGTCAGATTCTTCTTTTACCCGCTGTTTGAATGACAAGTTAACCTTATGTTCAGAAGGAGTATTATCGGAGGGATTTTGAAACCTCCAACCTTTTACTACGCTAAAATGCTTAAAGTAGTTCCAAAATCGACTGTAATCTTCTGAAAGAGTAAAATCCAATTCATCCTGTTCAGCAAAAGGAATGATAAATACGAATGTAAACATGGTTTGATGAAACTCAGCTACAATATAAGGCAGGTTAGCGTTATCATCTTTTCGATGATAATATAATATTCTTGGCTGCTTACTGAAAAATGTAAGATTCTGTAAAATTGCAATTTTAGGCAATGATGTTGCAGTAAATTCCCGGTTGATCCATTGAATGGTTTTGTCCAGCCCTTTCAGCTCGGAATGATCCATTATACTTAGCACGTATTTAACCAGCGTTCTGTAAAGGTCCTGCCATACTAATTCGCCTTTATAAGTACCAGCGAATTTTCCATCAAAAAACTCTTCTTCCTGATCAGATGAGCTTTCTGCATTTTGTTCTACTTGATTGAGTTCCTCTTCAATAAGTCTTTCCCGTTTTGAGGGATTGGAATATTCAAGGTCGAACCCGTCTCCCCTTAACTTTGGAACCCCTCTTTTCCCGGTTAGCCCAAATACTGTAATAAAGGGTTTTAGGAACGTAATCAAATTCTTTTCAATACCCGTATCAGACCCAAATTCTGCGTTACATGTATCACATTCTTCATTCAAGATCAATGTTTTATTCCCTAAAGCTTCCGCGATGGCGTGCGCAACATTTTTAAAGGAAACATCTGGCATAGATCGTTTGCAAAAACGGCAAATCCGCTTACTTTTATCCGGTTCACCGATCCTTTGATTAAAATGCGTAGCCTTGCCTTTTGCCTGGTAACGCTGTAAGAGGTTACCAAGACTCTGCTCGTGCTGCTCTTTAACAACTTCCAATGATTGCCCATCCCGTAAAGCTAATAGCTTTAATGAATACTCTTTACTCAGTTCTTCAGTAAGATCGCTGGTTCTGCAAAAGGCAAAATATTCCCCCTCCGCTAATTGTTGAAAATAGCCACGGAGCTGCATGATCTTAATATTGATCGAACTGTATTTAACTATCAGGGCATCAATTTTATCTCTAAGTTCCTGCGTATTTGAATGCCAAGTTTTAATCAATACCGAGGGTAGACCGTCCTTATCGGAAACGCTCTCACTCATAATTATACTTAATTCATATAGGAAAGAAATAGTCGATTCCGTTTCGGGATTACCGAATTGCAGGTCTTTGGAACAGCTTAAAGCTAAAAAAGATAGACGCATGTAAATAAGGTTTGTTAGGCTGTAAATATACGTTTTTGCATCTCTGGTTAGCAAGTATACTTGTCTGGTCAACCAACTTTAATGACTTAAAACACATGCAATTTGTCCCTAATAAGTCTTGGGAATGAGTGATTATTTATTGATCTAATTAAATCAACAACTTACCAATCACTGGCCAGTGCATAAATGTTGATTTCCTGGTTATCATGGACCGTCAGCAGGTCAGCACGATTTTGATCGAGAGAGCCTTCAATAATTAGTTGCCCGTTGTTTAGTGAGAGGTCCTCAATAATTTGATATCCGTAACGATTGAAATTATATCCATATAAGCCGTCCTTACTGATTGGGTAACTCGGAAACCGCTTTTTAGGATCATTGAAATCGGGTTGAAAGACACGGACCAACATTTTTTCTGCATCGAGGGATATTTCTTTTTTTGATGGCAAAGAGGGGCCTGATTCAAAGAGGCTTTCAGGCTCAAATATTTTGATGGATTGTGCATCCCCTACCTGGAAAAGTAGAAGGGCCAATTCATGAGTAGGTAGTGATTGTGCCAAAGGCTTTACTATGCTCAAAATCTTTTGTAAAGTTTTATGGCCGTCCAGGCGGTTCCAAATAGGTTGATCTGTTGCTTTGCCAACGTAATGAACATAATAGCTTACAAATGCGCGTGTGTTACCTTTGACCTCCGCATCTATATTGTCATGAAGATATTCATATATAAACCGTTCCGGTGTAAGCCAATACATAAATTCCTCATTTTCATAGAACTTAAATGCGTCTACATGGTAAGCGGGTAAAGATTCCGTAGCTTTTTCAGCATCATGCCAGCCTATTTCAAGGCGAAGCTCGGCCTCAGGATTTCTTATGAATATGTGTTGTTGGAGTGGTAAACGACAATGTAAGATTTCTTCAGTTCCTTGTTGATGAATGTCGAAGGTAAGCATTGCCTCACCTGGTTGAACCCGCTCAAATGTTAGAACCGGACGTTGAACGATCATATACAGCATACTTTCTTTGAGCCAATGCTGAACGGCTTCTTCCGTACGAATGTGGGTAAAATCATAGTTACTTACCGGTGGATAAGCAAGTTGTAGCTTAACGGAAAGTCCGGTATGATCCATTTGAATTATGTTTGTCTTTTAAGTATTTCATGTATTTTTTATTCAGTCAGCTTCACGCCATTTAATTTTGAATTGCATTAAAAAATAATGCAGAGTAAATTACGTATTTTCGATTTATTGGTCATAAAACGACCTAAAATAAAAGAGATAATAACATATGGCAGAGAAAGTAATTATACGGTCAGCAACAATAGACTTACATGGAGACTTCACTACGGTCGAAATGTTAAAGGATTACGCAAATGCCGTAAACGGTCCGCTCAAAATGAGGTATTTAGCAAATCATCGGCGCGACATTCCACCTATGGGCTATTTCGATGATGCCGAATTAAAAGATGCTGGTGGTGTCCAGCATGTTTGGGTGTTGCCTGTGGAATATGCTGAAAGGGGAACAGTAGAATGGGACGAAACTTTGGTGATAGCAGGACAGACCACCGCTATTCCTTTAATGAGTCGAAATTCCGAAAAACCTGGAGATCAAATCACAATTTCTGTTGACAAGAATAATTTTCAAAATATCAATGACCTGAAAACCACAGGAGGGCAAATTCATAGAGCATTTGAGGGAAAGGTTGCACTAGAATTGGATATGCGCAAGGAATTATATCCAGATCCGCGCATAGTAATCACGCTAGCGCCATATGCAATGGTTTTATATCCATTGGTGAAACCCTTCCTGACAAAAATGGGAGAAAAAATAGCAGAGGATATTGCTGATGATCTTTATAAGAATCTAAAATTGGGAGTTAAAAAGCTTCTCGGTAGTTTGTCATCATCTGTGCTGTCAACTCGTGAAAAGATGGTACCTGCCAACAAGAGGTTGCTCACTATATTTGAAATACCTTGGGATCCATATATTGAATTACATATTCGCTCTGATGACCCAACCAAAGTTGAAAAGGGCCTGCAGCCGCCCAAATTAGCTTTGGTCCACGAAAAGATCATGGATTTGCAACGTTATATTGATATCGCAGAGATTTATTTCGTGCTTAATACGAAGAATAAATGGGAATTTTCTTATTTGCTTACTCCAGACGGAAAAGTTGTCGGAACTAAGGCCGCATTTAAAAAACGAGACAAACTGGTTACAAGAATAAACCTCAGTCCAACCAAGGCATTCAGCATCGGAGCCTCTGGTGTAGTATATGAACGAAGACGTTTGCCTTCTGCAAACGACGAGAATCAGGCAGGAAGTGAAAGGTAATTGTTTAACCTACAGTGTTTGAAACGGAAAAAATCTCTCCAGTTAAAAATGAAAAATGGTTTATCAGTTAACCATTCCTCTGCTTTTTTCCAGGCATCTTCTTCTCTTTTGAATTTTTCTATCGTATATAATTTTTTTTCTGCATCACTTGCTTCATTTTGCAGCAAGTGACCATACTCATGCGCTATTGACCAAATTATGGTCAGGGGTTCTGGACGCTTTTTTAAACTTATTATTATCTTTTTCTCGAACCAATCGTTGATATGGTGACATCCTTGATATTCTTCTTTCATATCAATCGAAGCTCCCCCAGCATATATTACTTTGAATAGTTGCATTACTAATTCCCTATGAGGGGTAATTTCGGGTATTGCGGTCACCATCTGTCGCCAATGATTAAATAATTTTTTCTCCTCTGTAGAATTTAATGCTTTCAGTTCATTTCGCATATCATCAGCAGATGATGGAGTCCATTTTACGGCAAGGCGAAAAAGATCGTGTCCGTAATGATCTTTTGCTGAAATAACTGGTTCCGGGAATAAACCTGCGATAAGTTTTGCAGAAGCCTCATTGTCCTCACGAACTTCAAAATATATTTCTTTCAAGTTCACCGATGCAGCGTAATCGTGAACTTTAAGTAATGCTGCCCGGCCAATTCCCTTGCGTCTGAAATTCGGATGAATCGCTATCTCTGCTGTATACGGTGATTTAATAGTTTCCAGCCATTCTCTTAAATTGACCTCATCATCACTCTCGATTAGAAGTTCATCAGAATCCTCCTCACCCTGTAGTTTTTCCTTTTTTAGAAGCGATTTAAAAATGGCGTGACTTTTCTTTAAAGATAAGAAACCGGCAAGTTTGCCATCTGGCAGGAATATTCCCCAATATTGCATATATGAAGTCCGCTCGTTGAGGCCCCGGAATTTATATCGAATTGTTTGTTCATCATAGTTTAGCTCTTCAAAATATTCCTTAATGGACGGATCAGCAATCATCTCTATAAATGAATCTTCATCGGTGTCTTTAAGGAGCCTGAATTCAATGCTCGGTACTTGTTCTGGATTAGCCATGCTATTTCAAATATCGCAATTTGACGGGGATAAAAATGCCTTTCTTTTACTTTGGGGTGGGTATTGAAGGGGACTGCCTATTTGTTAACTTTGAAAATTCTAACCTGAATTATGTTAACCATTGAACTTATCGAATCCAAACTTAAGATCATGAATCCGGATGCTTTTCACCGGCTATGCGATCATTACCTGTTTTTTGAAGGTGAAGATGAGTTTGATAGCATAGTACCGGTAGGCCAGGTTGAGGGTAAACAAAAAGCAAGGAAAGGCACACCTGATACACGAATCAGGCGTTCTGACGGATCGTATATTTTCATTCAATATACCACGCAGGAGAACTATCAAAAAAGCGATGCACTTCTAAAAAAATTGGAGGAAGACCTGATTTATTGTTTTGATGCACGAAAAACCAAAGTCGGACTAACCCACCTGGGTTTGGTAATCCTTTGCTTTAACAGTAATATTGGAAATGCCGAAGAGCAGAAACTCATAAACATCGCCTGGGCCAAAGGGAAAAGACTTCAATTGATCAACCTGTCAACGCTGGCACATAAGATTGTAAAAGATTATCCTTTTTTAGCTAAAGAATACCTGGGGATCGAAATCGATACTTATCAATTGCTGCCGGTCAAGAAGTTTATAGAGGAATATGAAAAAGGCGGAATTGCTACGCCCTTGTCCAATCCTTTTCTCTACCGGGAGAATGAGTTGAAGGCAATCGAAAACTCCGTAGAATCAAATATGATCACCATAGTTTCCGGTAAAGCGGGCGTCGGCAAAACAAAACTGGTAGTCGAAAATTTGCGGGCATTTACCAAAAAACACCGAAACTACCAAGCCTATTGCATCCGCAATAAGGATCAGCCATTGCTGTCTGATCTGCGAAGACAGTTATCGGCAAAAAATAAGAAATATCTCATCTTTATCGATGATGCCAATAAAAGCATTGCGCAATTAAGGGACGTATTGACCTTTTATCAGGAGAACCAAACGGAATTTAAGCTGATCCTTACTGTACGAGACTATGTGCTGAAGGATATCGAGCCGTTTTTGCAAGGATACCAGAATAACACTATTAGTATTAAAGTATTTGATAGTCAGCAGATCAAGGAAATAGTAAAGACAAAGCCCTTTTCAATTCGCCATCCCTTGTTTTTGGAACGCATCCGGGAAGTTGCACGCGGAAATCCACGGCTGGCCATAATGACCGCTATTGCCGCTAAAGACCGGACACTGGACGAGCTTAATAATGTTGCCGAAATCTATAAATTATATTTTGAACGGATCAGCGGTGACAACCCCATATTAGCTTATCCTGAATATTTACGGGTATTGGGTGTGCTGGCCTTCTTCCGCACAATTGACCGGGAAGATAACCGCGTAATGGAAAATATTTTACCGGCTTTTGGCTTGAATGAGAATGATTTTTGGACAAAGTTATACGAATTAGAAAGGCACGAAATTGTAGATGTGTTTACTGACCGCTCCTCAGCGCGTTTTTCTGATCAGATATTGGAAGGGTATTTATTCTTCCGTGTATTTTTCATAGACAAACTGCTTGATTATGGTATAATTTTAGAAAGGTTTTTTCCGGATTATTCCGGCCGAGTTAAATACACAGCAATTGACGCTAACAATACATTCGGGTTCGAAGATTTTGGAAATTTGATCAAGCCTTTCATTTTTCAAAAATTACAACAAATTTTAGAGAATCGCCAGGATGCAGCGCCTTTTCTATCTATTTTTTGGTATTACCTGCAAGATGAAACTTTGCTATATATTAAACAACAAATCGATGGCCTTCCTGAGATCGAGCCATTGGTGTTGGAGGATCGTATTGCGACAGCAAGGTTTAACGAGAAGACCTTTGGCTTTGCCGGTGATACCATGCTGGATAAGGATGCCAAAGATGATTTACTTGAACTGACGACTCCATTCTTGCACCATTTGACGGATGATTTTGATCTTGCAACAGGGCTGATGTTCGGGCTGATCGAAAAGAAACCACTGCTTGCTGAGCGGGTAGTTCGTGAGATCAAAAGTTATTTTAATTTTTCGGTAAAGGATGGTATTTACCATTACTATCGGGAAGAGCGATTTGCACATTTACTGATAGAAAAAAGCACTGAGGACAAACCGGTGTTCACCTACCTATTTTTAAAATTAGTACCACATTTCCTGAAGACGCGTTTTGATACCACCTATTCGGAAGGCAGAAATATTAACATCAGCTACATTGAACCCAACGCTTCATCCAAGTTTTTAGAAATACGGGCTTTGTTCTGGAAACGGTTTAACGAAGTTTACGATAGCTATCCATCACTATCACTTTTTAGCTTTAAAGCGGTACTTGATACCTTCGGCCCGGATTTTCAAAAGGAAGTTCGTACATCAGATTGGGCTTTTATTGAAGCTGTTTTTGACCAACATTTTGACTATGATAAATTCCAGGATGTATATGCGATTAACGAATTCGTGAGCCGCGGGGCGAGGATGGGCCTGGATAAAAAGTTGTATTCTGAAACGCAAAAAAAAGCACAAACACCGGATTATAAACGATTTCTTGCGCTGGATTACAACCAGCTGCGTAATAGGGAACGGTTTTCACGCGATGGGCAGGATTATAATGATTGGCACAAATGGTTTGCCGAAGAAAAGAAAAAGGAAATCCTTAAAACTTTTAATCATCGGGATATCGATGGATATAAACAAACCTTTGCGTTCATCAACCATTGCACCGAGTTACAGTTATGGGAGTTCTATACCGTCAACAATGGCGCACAAATACTGTTCAATGCAGCTTTAGAAAAAGGCGTTGACCCGTTGGAGCTTGTCACTTATCTAATTCACTTAACCCAGTTCAATCGTTTTTTTAGCTTTGAGCGTCTATTCAATTTTATGCGGGATCTTGCACCTGGTTTAATTTTGGAACTTGGCAAAGTTTTAAACGATGAAGATTACCCGAATAAACCTTATGTGTTGTTGGCATACTTCAATACGCTGGGGGATAACTATATCAATAAAGCCTGTACTGCGGATTACCTGGAATTGTTGGCAAAGGTATCCGGCCGGTTCTACCTTTATTTCGGTAATGTGACCAGTTACCTCAGAATAGATCCTTTGTTTTTAATTAAGGCTTTAAGAGTTTTGTTGGCAAATTCAGCAGCTGGCATCAGTGACTTTATCTTGCACGAGGAGTTTTTAGAACGACACGTAAATGATATCCGTAACACAGGTCTGTTGGAGCAGGTTTACCTGGCTATGATTGCCAAAGAGGATCATTACGACCATGACGGCAGCGAATTGATGGTAGTGTTGAAGCGCCGACCCTCTTTTTACCTGAAGTTTCTTGAACAACTGGCCAGCGAACGTTCTATTGATCGTAGTGGCGAACAAAAGATTGCGAAGGTCTGGGATTTGGAAAACGCTTTTCCAATTGTAGAAAAAGCGGTCAATTATTTGGCAACACATCAACGTTACCATTACCATGCCGAAGAACTCTTATCTGACTTATTAGAAAATACCATTAAAGCGGAGGGTTTTCGCGAGAATCGATTGTTATTTTTAAAGGCTTATATCCAGCAGAATGCAGGAAATATGAAACGGATGAAAGCCATTTTTAAAGCAGTTGGCACCAAGGTACAGGAACATTTTGCGGAGTTACTGGAGATATTTCTGAAAGAGAACAAACGCTTTGATCATTTCGAGAAGATTCGCTGGGATGAGCGTGGTGTAAGGGTAATTAGCGGTGACGCCATATCGGCAGAAATAGATGAAAGGGCTTGGCAACGTGTAAAAGCAGTGTTGGAAAAGCTTCAGCCTGGTGCTGACTACCTGGAACACCGGGTATTTGTAGGAAAGCAGATTGCCTACTGCCAGCGGAGTGCTATACGTGAACGAAAACACAATTTTCTGCGCGATGATTATTAACATCAAACTATTAAAGGAGATATAAAGGTTTACTTTCCTTTTCTTTCTTTTCTAGTAGGTGGATATTTAGTGAGTTTAAAATCGAAATCTAAAAGATCTTTGGGTTGAACTCCTAAAGCGTTTGCAATAGCTTCTATTGTTGAAACTGCAAAATTGTGTTGGCCTTTTAATATCCTCCAAACTTGTTTTAGTGAAAAACCTGTCCTGTCTGCGATATCTTCCTGAACAATACCCTTTTGTAAACGAATATCTTCAATTCTTTTAGTTATCTGATCAATGAATTGCTGATTCCGGTATTGTAATCCCATGTATCTGTAAAGCAACCACCAATTAATGTTTTTTATTACGTCACACTTGCCGTAATTAATTGATTTGTTTATATTTGATAATTGAAATAAAAGCTAAATAAAACCATAAGTGTTTAATCACTTATGTTATTTTTGCGAATCTTCACAAAAAAATTGAAGCATTCGCTTTGAGTCTTGCTCACGGAAATTGACACTTTCAAATAGAGCGCCGGATGAGAAGCTGGAATGCCCATGCTACAGGTATGGGCTCCCTTCTTGTTTGTGCTCTTGGGCGTGTCAACCCTCCGTGAACAATAAGTTGGGAACCATGCCTGTAGTATTTTTACAGAAATCAATCTCTCTTGCAGACTCCTGATAATGAATTCATAATCATTAAACATGGACGCGAAAAATGCACTTCCTGAAATGCCTGAATTTAGTTCCCTAACTGAAATTATGGAGCGGTTTAACACCGTTCCTTATGATCAGTTCCAGAAAGAATTAAATGATTGGTTTAAAAGGAACCTGGCTAAAGCCCAGAATGCAAAAGGACTGCAGAATCTTGAACCTTCCGGCATCGGAAACCTCCCAGCTTTAGTATCTGAAATTTACCATCGCGCTGAATTACTCACCGCATTGTCAGAAGCTAAAATCACAACTGGGAATGAAAACAAGTAAGTACATCGTATGGCAACTGGTCATTTGCCCTCCTGAATGACCTAATGATAATGGCAACCCAGTCAGTTAATAGTTAAACACGGGTTGCCATTATCGATCCTCTTTTCATTCATATTTCCAAAAAATTCTTAACTGATTCTTCATGAAAAAAATAACGATTTTAATCGTAATGGCTGTGCTATGCGTTTTTTTTTACGCTCAAGCACAATCTATACCTATTAGGAAACCGCTCAAAGTCGGTGACACTATCCCCGATGTAGTTCTTGATAAGGTCTTGAACTTTAAAACTAAATCCATCCGTCTTTCAAATTTTAAGGACAAGCTTGTCCTTATTGATTTATGGGCCACCTGGTGTGCTCCCTGTATAAGGCACATGCCTATTAATTATGCCATTCAACAAAAGCATCCTGATAACTTGTTTTTTCTGCTTTTGAATATTAAAAACTCACGGGATAAGGAGGAGGATGTCCAGAAATTTCTTGACAAAAGAAAGCCTGTGTTTAAGTTACCATCTGTCGTTCTTGATACTGTACTTACCAATTTATTTCAGGCTCATACAATGGGTACATATTACTGGATCAAAAACGGTGTTCTTGTCGCTGTAACCGGTGAGGAAGAAATCACCGATGAAAAGGTAGTTAAAATGCTGGCAAACGATAATGTAGTACATCAAAAACCTACCTATTCTTTTGATAATCAAAAACCAATATTTTTTGAGAATAATGGAGGGCCGCAACAACAACCTTATGTTTTTAGATCAATTTTGTTTCCCTGGTCCGAAGATTATCATGGATTGGGCTATATAAGCGACGATGCTGCTAAAGTCAATCGTATTTATGCCTTCAATGTATCTGCACTACAACTGATCATTTTTTCTAATCCAGACTTAGCTAAGTTTGCTACTACGCACCTGAAAATTAAAGTAAAAGATGCTGAAAAACTTGTAGGAAACAATAAATCAAAAGCCTTTGAGGCCAAAACCCTCTATTGCTACGAAGCCATATTTCCACCTGTTTCAAAAATCCGCGCCTGGGCATATTATAGAGAAGACATCAGGAAATTTTTCCCTTATAAATTAGACACGGTTAAGCTTAATGATTCATGCTGGGTTCTAAAATTACGTTCTGGCTCAAAATTGAAAAAGGGTTCAGGTAAAAGCGAAACAAACCTGGATGAACAGTTAGGAAACCCTGTT
This sequence comes from Mucilaginibacter sp. OK098, assembly GCF_900142915.1. GTDB lineage: Bacteria > Bacteroidota > Bacteroidia > Sphingobacteriales > Sphingobacteriaceae > Mucilaginibacter. The sequence goes on along the minus strand of NZ_FRCM01000004.1, from coordinate 189,457 downwards.
TTTTATAATAACCTTCCTTTGATAGGGTTAGTGTCTACCATGGAAGATGTATTCAAAATTCCCGTCATCGATGAAACCGGTTATTCCGGAAAAGTTACGCTCGATTTGCCCCCTTATTTAAAAGATACAGATGCTTTGGCCCAATCACTTTATAAACAGGGATTGGTTTTAACCAAAGAGTCAAGAGAATCTGAATATCTCGTAATCACTGACCGCGAAGAAAACCTTGTAAAACAACATTAACCCTTTCATTACATGAAATACTTATACATTTTTTTACTGGCAATGATCCCAATCTCCGGATTTTGCCAAATGGTTACCGGGACGGTAACGGATATACATAATCAGCCGATAGAAGCAGTAACGGTAACGATAAAAGGGACGTCACTGGCGACTGTAACTAACGACAAAGGGTACTTTAAAATAAATACAAATGTTAATAACACTGTTTTAGTTTTTACTGCAACAAATACAGAAACTTTGCAAATTCCCTTAAAGGGTCAAAGTAATCTTAAGATAATTTTAAATCCCAAAGTTAATTCTTTAGATGAAGTACACGTTATTGCCTACGGTACGAATACCCAAAGAAACACCGTCGGTTCGATTTCTAAATTGTCAGCAGCCGATATTGAACAGCAACCAGTTACCAATCCGCTTGCAGCCTTGGAAGGCCGAGTTCCTGGTTTGGTTGTTACGGCCACCAGTGGTATGCCAGGCGCAAGTTTTAACATTCAGATTCGTGGGCAAAATACGCTTGATGCTGCCCGTAATGGTTCGCCGGCGAAGGATCAACCGTTGTTTATTGTTGATGGTGTGCCATTTGCTCCGCAAAATACCAATACTAATCAGTTCCATTCGGTACTTTCCCCTGGAAACGGAGGAGTTTACGGTAACGCTTATGGCGGGGTTAGTCCATTTAATAGTTTAAACCCCGCTGATATTGAAAGTATAGAAGTTTTAAAAGATGCTGATGCGACTGCCATTTACGGTTCACGGGGAGGTAATGGTGTAATCTTAATAACGACTAAAAAGGGAAAAACAGGTAAAACAAGTTTAGATCTTGGTTTAGACAATGGTATTAGCGTCATCGGACATACTATGCCAATGATGAATACGCAACAGTATTTGCAAATGCGCCGCGAAGCTTTCGCAAACGATAGGCTTACACCAAATAATATCCTTTATGATCCGGCTTATGCACCAGACTTAACCGTATTTGATCAATCAAGAAATACAGACTGGAAAAACTATTTCTTAGGAAATACGGCCCATCATTTAAATGCAAATGCGGCAATATCCAGTGGTAATGCCAATACACAATTCCGAATTGCCAGTGGGTTCAACCGGGACACCTATATATTTCCCGGAAATTATGGTGATAACAGGATTAGTTTATCTTCTAACATACACCAGGTATCCACAGATAAAAAATTCTTGTTAGATTTTACCACTTCCTATTCCTATGATAAAAACAGTTCTTCAGCCAGTCAGAACCTTTTAACTGCCTACTCACTAGAGCCTAATTATCCTAATCCCGTAGATGCAAATGGTAATTTATTATGGAATTACAATGGCGTTCCGCTTGATGGTTCGTATGCATCTTCCAATCCCTACAGCTCTTTTAAACAGGAGTATACCGTTAGTAATACATCGTTGAACAGTAACCTTTTACTTTCCTACGAACTCATTAGGGGATTGACCATAAGAACAAGTTTAGGGTATGGTACCTATCAGAATAAGGAATACTCTGCTACACCGTTTGCGAGTCAAAATCCTGCTTACAATCCACAAGCTACAGCGAATTTTGGCACCAATGAGTTTACAACATGGATAATCGAACCGCAATTGGAGTATAAAAACACCTTTAAAAAGGCGCTCTATTCATTTTTGGCAGGGAGTACCTTTCAGAAAAATTCTAATAATACTACCCAGGTAGAGGGACTTGGATATATCAATGATGATCTAATCCATTCAATTTCCGGCGCACCCACCCAAACCGCATCAGATGGATCGTTTGAATATAAATACACGGCGCTTTTCGCAAGGTTTAATTTTAGATGGGATAGCAAGTATATCATCGATATTAACGGAAGACGAGACGGTTCCAGCAGGTTTGGGCCTGGCAAGCAGTTTGGTAATTTCGGTTCGGTAGGTGCCGGATGGTTATTTAGTGAAGAAGGACTTTTTAAAGAGCATCTACCAACTATCAGCTATGGTAAGCTACGCGCAAGTTATGGGATAACCGGTAGTGATGCGATTGGTGATTATAATTTTATTTCCAGATGGGCTCCAACTACTTATGGATATAATAATGTATTGGGCTATCTACCACAAAATCTCGCAAATGACCAGTTTAGCTGGGCTACCACGAAAAAATTAGAATTGGGGTTAGAGCTGGGATTTCTTCAGGACAGGATTCTGTTAACATCAGCATGGTTCATGAACAGGACAGGTAATCAATTGATACAATATCAGCTACCAACCCAAACCGGGTTTAATACCGTTGTAGAAAACTCACCTGCGCTAGTTCAAAACACAGGATGGGAATTTTCACTACAGGGTAAGATAATTCAATCAAAATCATTTACCTGGAATGCAGCATTTAATGCCACCGTACCTAAAAACAAACTACTATCCTTTCCAGGACTATCAACTTCGAGTTATGCAACTACCTATATTGTTGGACAGTCAATTTCTGTGCTTAATAAATTTAAGTCTGCAGGTGTAAATCAACAAACCGGATTATTCCAGTTTTATGATGCCACAGGAATAATAACGGATACCCCTCAGTTACCAGCTAGCGGTAGTTTTAATGATTATTATAATGTCGGCAATCTCGATCCTAAGTTTTATGGAGGACTTCAAAATTTCTTCACTTACAAAAATTTGCAACTTACGGTTTTCCTGGAATTTAAAAAACAGTTTGGTATCAATTACTTAGGGCAGCTTAATGGTGTACCCGGCTGGGAGTTTAATCAACCAGCAGCGCTATTATCTGCAAGATGGACAAAAGAAGGTGATAACGCGACCTTTCAAAAGTTTGCGTCGCAGTACAACGATGCGGCTACAGCGTACAACAATTTTACACAATCGGATGGAATTTACAGCGATGCATCTTATCTCAGGGTAAAAACCGTGTCATTGTCTTATTTATTACCGGCAGGAGTATTGAAAAAACTTTCAGTTAAATCCATCCGCATTTATGCTAATGCGCAAAACCTATTTACCATCACTAGCTACAAAGGAAATGATCCGGAAACCCAAAATTTCTATGGGATTCCTACACTTAAAACTATAACCGGTGGCCTTCAACTTAACCTCTAAACATCATGAAAAATAATAATAAATTCTTGTGGTTGACAATGATCTTTTCGGTTCTTACTATGCAAGCCTGCAAGAAGTACCTGGAAATTCAGCCGCCAAAAAACCAATTAACAACTGATAAAATATTTGCAGACAGTGCAAGCGCCAATAGTGCCATTGCTGGAATTTATGTAAATATGTATCAAAGTTTATCCTTAAATCTTGCGTCAGGTGGATTAACACTTTATCCTGGATTATCTGGGGACGAAATGGCTCAATCGGCGACAGATGTAAACATCAGCCAGCTTTTTAACAACCAAATCAATCCTAATAATACCATTAACGCTTCACTTTGGACGAGTGCTTACAAGTTTGTTTACGATGTGAATGCCTGTATTGAGGGAATTAATGCAAGTCCTAATTTGCCGGTTTCGGTAAAAACAAATCTTCTTGCTGAGGCGAAACAGATAAGAGCCTTTCTATACTTTAATCTTGTTAATTTATATGGCCCTGTTCCTTTGCAACGTTCGACTGATTACCATGTCAATCAAAGTATGGCAAGATTCCCGGTAGACAGCATTTATTCTCAAATCATAACCGATGTAACATTTGCACAGGCAAATTTGCTTAAAAACAATATGGCGGAGCGTGCAAACTTTTATTCGGCAACTGCTCTATTAGCTAAAGTCCAATTATACCGCAAAAATTATGTAGCGGCGGAATCAGAATCCTCAAAGATCATTGGTTCAGGTATTTATTCCTTAGAACCGAATTTAAACAATGTTTTTTTAAATAGTAGTAATGAAACTATATGGAAAATTATTCCTGTATTCCCAGGGTTTGCCACATTGGAAGGATATTTCTTTGTGCCGTCAAGTACAACAGTCGCTCCGAAATACCCCATCACGGGTCAGTTAAATAATTCCTTTGAAACCGGCGATCAGCGAAAAGTTAAATGGACGAATTACAGAATTATAAAAGGCGTCTCTTACCCATATCCGTACAAGTATAAAGTTGGTAGAACGACGGCTACCATTACCGAAAATTACTCCATATTCAGATTAGCAGAACAATACCTTATACGTGCTGAAGCTCGTACAAACCAAAATAACATTCTCGGAGCGGTAGCAGATTTAAATGTAATTAGAACTCGTGCCGGTTTACCCAATACGCTAGCCAGTGATAAGGCATCGCTTTTATTAGCGATAGAAAAAGAAAGACAGTCAGAACTATTTTGTGAATGGGGAAATCGGTGGTTTGATTTACAAAGAACTAACCGGGCCGATGTTGTCCTGCCCGCTGTAAAACCTAATTGGAATCATAATTCAATTTTATATCCGATTCCGATAAATGAGATTTCCAGAAACCCAAACTTAGTTCAGAACCCTGGATATTAAAAGAAAGAGCCACGAATAGTGGCTCTTTCTCTTTGTTCAGGTTTATTATAATCAATCCTTTGTCTGATCGATAACCTGGGCCATTTGGCTGTTATTGATTAGTTGGTTGCTGGTATTAACCTGGTTCGCGTTAAACCCGGAAACGCATTGATGGCTGTTTGAATTACTGCAATCTTCCTCTGGAGCTGTTGTACCTTCACCAAGGTAAGTTGCGCTAGCTTGCGGAACCGCTGAACTAAGCCCCACACTTCCTGAAATTTCAAACCATTTATAGCTTGTTAATTTGGTTGTTGCTTTGGAAGTAGGAACAGTAAATGCACTTGCAGCGATAGCGACAGCAATGGCTGCGAAACCTAAAATTTTTCTTTTCATAATGATGTCTGTTTTTATAAATCAAAAAGCAGTAAAAACTTTAATGATAAATTATTGATTTAGGATTTATCGGAATCTTCGCCGTGTTCAATACAAATTTCCCAACTGCATCAAACGATTTAAATATTAAAATCTACTTGCCAATGAACCTCCTTTCTCTTAGGTCAATAAAAATTCCATATATACTGATTGCAAGGAATATCAGGTTAAAAGCAAAATGGCCGGGCCAGCGTAAATGGCGGATAATTCCCCCACAGGAACATGGTATATCCCCATAGATTCCGGTCATAGCAAGCCCTACATATACTGAAAACGCTGCCATTAATATGGAGGATAGGTAGAAGCCGACAGCCATGGATTTTTTGAATAGTAAAACGGCAACAGTTATGATCTCGGATATCGGTACTGCATATATCAAAAAATCGACTGACCATCTTGGAACAGGTTGAACCAACATTTGAGTTCTGAAAGTGGCAAATGTTATTAGCTTACTTGCAGTGGCGTAACTAAACATTAGAATTAATAGGAAGGAAATGAGGTCAGGTAAATCCGAGCGTTTCATCGTTGGTAAATTGTACGATAAAGCTCGGTACTCCTAAAAGTTTTGACGATGACAAGGATTACAATTTATCGTCGCTATTGATACAATCTTTTCGAGTATTTAGATTTTTTTTAGTAACAACCATCACACTTATGGTTATTGTTTACCCATCAATCGCGCCAGGGTTTCCCTTGACATATTCAGGTACGATGCGATAAATTTCGCAGGGCTCCTTTTGAAAATAGTATGATTGTGCTCAAGCAGGCGCTCGTACCGCTCATTTGCAGGAAGCGTTAAAATGTTTTGGCGTTCATATTCTTCTTTATGGTTTTTTAGCAGCATATGCTTGGTTAAAACTGACATCTCAGGGAATTTTTTTTGCAAGTCGATCAAATCGGCATAACTAAACGCGATGGCATGGGAAATGTCCATAAATTCGGTATAGTAAAACGATGGTACTTTATAATAGCCCTCATAAGAAAATATCAGGTCTCCCGATGTCCAGAATCTGACAGTATGCTCGGTTCCCTTTCGGTCATAATAATAACTTCTGGCAAATCCACTTTCGATCAAATACAGGTTCGTTTCCACCTGGCCTGCCGCGTGTATGATCTGTTTATTTTTATAAATTTCTACATGCAATTGGGGCTCCAAGGCCGATTTAAAATCATTAGAAAACTGGCCTGCCTTATCGAGAACCTGAGTTACGGTGTCATTTAACATGGTTTTTCCTTATTAATACTTATCAGAAAAACTTTCTGAAAGCCTCTCGATAGCCAAAATTAAAGTCCAAAATTTTTAAAGTTGGGACATCCGGTAGAAATATCGATTAAATGCTAACTAATTGTCAATTAATTAACTCCATGTCCCATTTTTTGAAAAAATGCTGACCTACATTTATCGCTAAACCCATAACTATGAAAATAAATTTCCATAATGCGAGCTTCAAAGATTTTGAAAATGTTCAAGGGCAAAGCCTTTACACTACAGTTAACGAATTTCATGAATACCTTGATTTCCTGCGAAACAACGGTCATTTAAACTATCGGATTGAATCCCTTTCGCCGGTTGGCCCGGAAATGGATTTGCTGCTTCCGGGAGATAGGGAAGCAACCCGCTCTGTTTGCCTCGTATCCAATGATTACCTTGGTTTTAGCCAGCACCCCAAAATAAAAGCAGCGGTGATTGATGGTATCAGCAGGTATGGTACCGGCTCAGGAGCGTCGCCAGCTATCGGAGGCCATTTTATTTATCATAAAATGCTCGAAGAAAAGATTGCGAAATTTTATCGAAAAAAAGAGGCCATCTTATATACGACTGGTTATACTGCAAATAGTGCAACTCTCCAATGTCTTTTACATAAAGAGGATCTTATCATCTTAGATATGGCTGTACATGCCAGCGTTCACGAAGGCGCACTAAATACCAATGTCAAGACCTTTCTACACAATAATCTCGAAATGTTAGAGCGGGTATTAAAAAATGCGCAGGACAAGTACCGGACACGGATGGTGGTTATTGATGGCGTATACAGCCAGGACGGCGATCTTGCCCCAATTGAAGCTATTGCTGATATAACCCATAAGTATGGTGGCTATCTTGTTGTTGATGATGCCCATGGAATTGGTGTGATTGGTAAAACAGGACGAGGTGTGATCGAATTAGATAACGTATTTGATAAAGTTGATATCATCACCGGAACATTCAGCAAGGCATTAGGTAATATTGGTGGCTATGTACTTGGTGATCCCAACCTGATCGAATATTTAAAATATCAATCCAAACAGCATTTGTTTTCGACAACCGCAACTCCAGCCATTTTTGGAATTTTGAAAGCCATTGAATTGGTTGATGAGGAACCAGAGTGGCGTTCAAAATTGTGGGCAAATATTAATTTTTTAAAAAATGGGTTGATCTCTGCAGGTTTTGATGTAGGCACTTCGGCATCAGCGGTAATTCCGGTTAAAATCGGAGATATCCCAAAAACGCTTGAAGCCGGACGATTGCTACTAAAATCGGGGGTCTATACAAATCCGATTATGTATCCCGCAGTTTCAAAGAAAGATGCCCGGATCAGAATGAATGTTATGGCCACGCATACTTTTGAGCAGCTAGGTAGAGTGCTGGAAGCCTTTAACCAAATAGATGAAAAATTATACATATCAAAAAAATACAACTCGTGATCTTCAATACCAATCAATATTGCCTAATCATAATCGATCTTTTTAAATACCACATGGAACAACGATACCTTTTATATGAAAAACATCTCAGTTCAACTTCAACAATTTGTAAAAGAATCGCTGCATCCGAACACTATCGCCAGGCAGCCTATGACCACTGGCGAGTTCGAAAAATGGAATGATTTTATTAATGCAGCTATTGCAGAACTATCCAGAAATGCCTTTAAATCGGCTATAGTTACTCATGAGCGAGGGATAAATATTTCTGAGCTGATCAATCTGCTTACTGATCTGAGCAATACGATTAATGAATACCTGACAAAATATACTAAGGTTTGGCAAAAACATTCGATGGCGGCCCGCATCCGGCAAAGCTATTTGTCGAGCTGCGGATCGCTTGAAGATATTTTGGAAGTACTGGCTAAACGGTTCCCAAAAATTGCTGCCCAAACGGCGTATAGTCACTATGCAATTTACCAGGTAAAACAGGAGTTGAGATTGTTAGCAATAGCCGCAAAGCAACATTTGCAGGGCCAGTCTATTGCTTTGAATATTACCAGTATATTCTCCGATGGCCTTAACTTCCTTATTAATCAAAGATATTTAAAGAGAGGAGACAATCACTATATCCGAAAACTTATTGAGGCTATAGTGAAAAAACAATTTACTGATCCTGCTCAGGTAATTGATTTCCTGATCGCCAATGATTTTAACCTCCCTGATTTTTTTCTTTTTTGCCTGGAACAATGGAATGCAATTCTTACTGAACAGGATGGCTTGATAGAACAAAAACAAAAATTGCTGGATTTAAAAGGCCACTTATATGATTTGTCCATTTCTTTTGGTCTAAAAAGTCCCTGGGATAAACATTGCCTTCATAATGAACTCAATAAGTTTCTTTCAGAAAAATATAGCTTGGTGAAAGAAAGACTAAAAATTAGTCGCCATTTATTGGAAGGTGAAGGCTACCGGCCTAACTCGAAACGAATGTTAATCAATCTTTCCGTTGCGCAATTAGGATTGTTTTTACGCATGCAGGTAGAAAAAGGAGTTTTGGCAAAGGAACATATTGGTGAACTTTTTGCTTTTTACGCGAGGCATTATTACACGCCTAATACGGACTTTATTTCCCCAGAAAGTCTTCAGAAAAAATCGAGTGTCGTTGAACATGCAACAGCCCGAAAATTAAAGGCTTTATTGATCAGTATGCTCAATTGGTTAAACACCAATTATAACCTTTCAAATTATAACTAAGCCTCTAGCGTACGCTTTTGAAATTCATGTAAAAGCCCCTGACTTTTCAACATCCTCAACATTTCTGCATACCATATATAATTAAAGTCCCTGTGAGCTTTTAGCTTGGCCAGATTCACAGACATCAGGTCGCCAAGATTAAGCAAACCTAGTTTTTCGGCACGCTCAGTAAACTCACCTGCCATACCAAGTTTGAGGAATGAAAATTTAAGCTTTGCGTTTTCCAACATACTTAAAATGCTTGCTTTTAATTGAGTATACCAAATTTGCAGCTTTTGCAGCATAATTGAAAACGAATGTTTAACAGAATTTGGAATATAACATGCTGCCTCTCTCATTTTTCTGGAAATTTTTCCTGACTGTCTATTTTTTATAACAGATAGCTAATGCGTGTTTATAAACCGTATTGTATTGAAATTCAATCATGTATAAACTAGTTTATTGCCAGTAAACAACCGCTTTTGAAAGGGGGTGAAAGGATTCTTTCACCCCCTTTCACTGTTTTTGCGTGCGCCTAAAACCGTGCTTTGACCTCATGGAAATCGAGGATTTATCGCTGTTAATGCTTAATGCAGTTAATTCGGGAGTGGCCAAAGCTGTTGCTGAAAGTGGGGTAATTACCCCCTTTATCAGCAAGGCCGATGCCTACCGCATTTACGGCCGAAGCAATGTTGACCGCTGGTTGACAGAACACCTGATAGCTCCATTATCCGCGCCTGGAAAAGGTTCCAAAAGATTTCTTGACAGAATTAAGCTGGATTGCGTTGCCGCTGCCAGCAACAGGCATACTTATCTGCCAGTGGCAGATAGAAAGCTATAAGCGCTTGGCTTATAACGGTCTTTGACGTATTGGGACAAAGCATTATCCGGCAAAGAAAGTCGGAAATTTTGCGAAGGTGAATTAAGTAACCGAAAACGCATTGGCAGGCGAGAGCCCGGCGAGTAGATCCGACGTGAGTAGTCCCGAATTATATACCGGTAGAAATGAATTAACGGGTTCGTTATCCGCTGCCGGTACATGGAAATCAATCCTTTTCAACTTAAACTTATTGCGGAGGCCGCAGCTGAGCTCGGCGCACTATCCGCATTGATCAAAACAGGAAAAGTGAAACCCTACCTCAATAAAAGTGAAGCTTTCAAAGCGTTTGGACGCACTACAGTGGAAAATTGGGTCAGAGAAGGTTTGATCGCCGTCAGAAAAGATGGTGATTATTCTGCAGCCTGGCGAATAGATCGATTTGAAATTGAGCTGCTTGCAAAGTCTATTATCATTTCAAAGCTAACCTGAATCCGGGCCTTTCCCAGAATTAACCATTTAAATTTTAAAAAATGTCAGTATTACTTACAGCAAAAGAGCTGAAAGATCAGGCATCTCTTGTCGATTTTTTGGCGCGCCTTGGTCACCAGCCTATTAAAAAATATGGCAGAGAAAAATTGTACATCAGTATTCTGCGTGAAAATGACACTAAACCTTCGTTCAGCGTTAATGATGAATTGGGAGTCTGGTTTGATCATGGTACACGCAAAGGGGGGAACATTGTTGACCTCGGCCTGGCTTTATGGGGCCATTTATCTTTTGGCGAGGTTATTCAAAAGATCCAGGATGTTTGCAACATATCCTTAATGGAGAAGAAGGCAATACGGCCCCGCATATCTGTAAAGATTCCAAATTACATTGTAATCGAAACAAAGGAAATTGGGACGCATCCGGCCATTACTGAATATCTTAAAGGCCGTCAAATTTTTGACCAGGCGAAAGAAACACTCCATGAAATCTACTACTTTGTGCAGGATGAAAAGGGTGAACGGAAACACTTTTATGCTGCAGGCTGGAAAAACGAAAAAAACGCATGGGAGGTTCGGAACAAATATTTCAAGGGCTGCCTTGGAAATAAAGCGATAAGCTTTATACAAGGACATTCAAAAAAAGCGGTAGTGTTTGAGGGGTTTATAAACTATCTCAGCTGGAAAGCGGAGAATACTACATCGGACCATAGTGTTATCGTTTTGAATACTATTGCTCTATTAGCTGAGGGAATTGAAAAGGCAAAGGCGTTTTCATTTTTGGATATCTATTTTGACCGTGATCAATCAGGTTTAGCAGCATCTAAAGAGTTTATCTCAGTGCTGCCTTATGCAAGTGATAGGTCTGGCGCCTTTGACGGATTTAACGACTATAATGATAAACTGGTTGCCGCCGCTAAATTATCTGAATTGAAAATTGGCGAAGACATAGTTCCTAAATCGGGGATTAGCAATAGCCGTTAGGCCGATAATTACAAATCAGATATCCCAAAAATACTTTGATTTTCCGAGGGCAAGATGTCTTTTTGTCCGACAAAAAGAATCTTGCCCTCCGGGAGAATGGAAAACATCGCAACTCGTTTTTTATGGAGGAATAGTATGGCAAAAGGCAGACCCCAATTGGAAAGTGGGAAACGAACAAAGAAAATCGATGTGAGATTTACGGAGGATGAATACAGTCTTATCAGTTCCCTGGAAAAAACCTTGGGTATCAGCAAAACAGAATTATTGAGAAAAAGAGTTCTGAATAATGCGGGAGCCACCGTAATTAACGCAAAAGACTTGATTATAAGCCTTGATAACATATTTTCGGAGATGGGACGGGTTGGAAATAATATCAACCAGTTAGCCAAACACGCAAATACATTAAGGTTACAAGGCGCTTTATCGCCGTTAATAGCTGAACAATTTGATACCCATTTCCAAAAGTACCTGCAATTACAACAGCAACTCGAAATCAGCCTACGGAAAGTGATCAGGCTCGTCGGAAAATCATAAGCTTTAGTTATACAGACCTACAGGTATATAGTTTTATAGCTATTGAGCTATTTGGATGCCCTGTTATATTGATGTATTGCTATTGCGTTACTTGGTTACTAAGTTATAAAGATCCGCAGATAGTCAGGTATAAGGCTCCATCGATATGCTGGTATATCGTTAGAAAGTTCATTTGCTATAAAGTTATTAGGTAATAAGGTTATATCGATCCATAGCTACTTAGAAACGTTGATACAACGTTATTCTGCCACCTGGTTATAGAGAAATACAGCGACTCCGCTACACAGATCTTCAGTTATATTTTATGATCGTTAAAATTCTTTCCTCATCGGCTAAGTTCAGCGGTGTAGTTTATAACACGAGTAAAATTGACCGTAACAAGGGCGAATTGATGCGGGTAGCCAACTTTGGTTCACTTGAAGGCCTTAGCAGGCTAAGACCGCAGGACTATATTAACTACTTCCAAATGATTGCTTCACAAAACACGCGCATTAAAAAGCCACAGTTTCACGCCGTGCTTTCCGCCAAAGGAAGAAATTATTCAAGTAAAGAACTCACTGAAATTGCAGTTTCCTGGCTTGATAAAATGGGATACGGAAAGCAGCCTTATTTGATTGTTTACCATAAGGATACCGATAATAATCACGTTCATGTCGTTTCAGTAAGGGTTGACAAGCAAGGCAAAAAAATAAACAGTGCATATGAAAAGCTTCGCGCCATAGGCAATCTTAAAGAGGTGCTCGGTATTGACAAAGCTTTAGGCTACCGTTTTAGTACCCGTGCCCAGTTTTTTATGGTTATGGAAAGTCTCGCCTTGCCGGGTAAGGAAGTTGATGAAAAAACAATTCATGAAAGGATCAATAATTATGAGCGGCCGGCACAACGTATTGCTGAACTACGTGAACTTTTCAGGCAATTAAAACATCGGCCTGATTTCAAGGATTTTTTGTCAAATACTTATCAGGTTGAAGTCCTATTTCATTCGGCTGAAGGAAAGCAACCTTATGGTTATTCCATAATTGACCACAGCCAGAAAATGGTTTTTAAGGGTAGTGAAGTATTACCCTTAAAAGAATTATTAGGTGAAAATATGCAGTCGTTGCTGGCTACTCCCATGAAAGCTGAATTAGAAGAAAGCGATAATGCGATTGCATCAACGATCCGTCCGGTATGGATAGCAGATGATGTGGACGACCAGCAGATACATGGTATGCGTCGCAGGCGACAAAAAAAAGCAAGAACCAACACCCGTTAAATTATAAAATCATGACCATAATTATTGGAAACCAAAAAGGAGGCGCAGGTAAAAGCACCATGACCCTCGTGCTTGCCAACTACCTCACATCGGCAAAAAAATGCCCGGTAACCGTTATTGATATGGATTATCAGCAATCCATTTCCCAGAAATATGAGAAAGCGAAAATACTGGAGAACAAGGAGCCTTATGAAGTGCTTTCAGCTACTCTGGAAACTTTTCCCGTACTGAAAGAGGTACTCATGAAAAACAGCAAGGATGTTGTACTGATCGATCTTCCGGGCAAACTTGATGATGATGGTCTGCTTGCTGTTTTTAATGCAGCTGACCTATTTATCTGTCCGTTCGCTTATGATGAGTTCACATTTGAATCCACCATGCTGTTTACGGTAGTACTGCGAAAAGTAAATCCAAAGATAAAAATGGTATTCATTCCCAACAGGATAAAAGCGAATGCTAAATTCGAGATCATGCAGGAAGTTAATATACAGCTTTCCAAGTTCGGTGTGATCACTGATGTATTGCCTGACCGGATCGATTTTCAGCGCACGAACACCTTCCAAACCCCAATTTCTTTGTACCCGGTAATTATCCCCGTTTTTGAAAAAATTTATGCTGATCATTTATATGGAAAACATGAAATCGCTGGCTGACCAGCTGAGGCAGGAACTTACCAAGCCCACAGATAAGCAAGTCAAAAAGCAACGCAAAGCAGAAAAAAAGTTTGAAGCTGCCATACTTGATGCCATTCTCGCATTTGATACAAGCCCTAATAAAAGCATGGTGCATGTTCGGTTTGATGAAAAAACCGTGCGGACGATGAATCAATTTAAAATGGCTACCAGTGTGGATGTCTCCAAATTGGTAGCGTTCGCAGTAAAACATTTGCTTGAAACCCAGCCCGAATTAAAAACAATTATTAAACACTTTATTCAAAACAATGATTTATGAACTGGTTTAAATTTATCCTATGGCTTGGCGGTTTATACACCGCCTATTATTTAATCCTTATTGCGTGGGATCAGCTGCGTAATAGACGGGTTAATGATGACAATGATACGAATGAATTGTCCTTTAGCGAACGGATCAACGCTGTGGCGCTTACACCTGAATTAACAAGCGCCGACATCGCTTCTCCCATATACGCAAGTGGCGGCGTATCCCTTAAAAACATGTTTAATCTTTGCCGTGATGAAGCGGTGGAGTATATTAAACAAGTGAGTTATTGAGGAAGACCCTTCTAATTCTGGCTTGTTGTATCGCCGCCTGTTCAGTTTCCGCCCAGCCGGGAATTGCAGAAATGCAACAGGCACAACAGGATTTAAAATCAACGTTTTTTTCAGCTTTTGATTTATCGCTGATTGTTGCCGGACTTTTTGGCATCATCGGAGGATTGCGTATTTACAAAAATGCGCAGATGGGCAAGGATAGATTCACAGCGGATGTCGCCGCCTGGTTTTTTGCAGCCCTTTTTATGACGCTTGCGGGTGTATTTCTCCGTGCCATCTTTGGCATTTAGCCGCAATCGTTTACCTGTTTTTCATCCATTGCTCCGTTGGGTGTATCGCTTAGGGCGTATATCGTGATCTGAACGCCTGTTACCATAACCAGCCATTTTCTCCAATTGGCTTTAAAAGATCTCCGCTTCGATTTTTTTCTCCTTTTTAATGTTCAACAAAACAAAAAAACTGTGGGCATCAGCCGTGCTGCTTGCTCTGTCTGTGCCTGTATTCGCACAAAGTGGTGTAAATGGTTTAAACACCGCCACCTCAACACTCAAGACCTATGTTGCACCGGTAACAAACATTACCCTGGTAATCGGGGGTATCGTCGGCATCGTTGGCGCTATCCGCGTCTATTCAAAATGGAATAGTGGTGATCAGGACATCAACAAAGAGTTGATGGGTTGGGGTGGTTCATGTGTCTTTTTGGTGGTTTCCGCATTGGTCATCAAAGCTTTCTTCGGATTGTAATGGCCAGGAAATTTGCTGTTTATAAGGGGCTGCAGAAGCCCCTTATTTTCAAAGGCTTCAAAGGTAAATTCATCTATTGGGGTCTTGCCTCATTACTTACCGGGCTTGTTGCAGGCGCGCTGGTCATGTCATTGATCAATATGTGGCTGGGGGCTTTTGTCCTTGTCGGCTGCATTACCGGCGGTCTATTCTACACAGCCTCTCGGCAAAAAGGCGGTCTTCACGCCAAAAGCCGAAACACCAACATTTTAATCCTTAATCATTATGTCCGCAAAAAGCTTGTTTAACATCCCGTACGCCGGAATTAATAAGGAAGGCGATTATAATCTGCTCATTGGTTTAACGGGTGAATATTCGATAGTTATCGAGATTAATAATCCGGTTACCCGTTATTCAGCCGATCCTTCAGGTTATGAAGAATACCACCATCTCCTGATCAATATCGTCAAAATCCTGGGCGAAGGTCATTTGCTGCAAAAACATGACATCATCAGCAGGTATGCTTTTCGTGCCAAAGATGCTGAAGAATATTTGCAGCGTCATTACAATGCGCATTTTGAAAACCGGGAATGCCTTCGCGTTTCTACTTACCTGACCATTACAAAGCAGGTTAAAAAAGGTACTTTTTATACTTACGATGCTAAAGGCCTTCGGGACTTTATGCAATCTATAGGAAAAGTGCTCGACGTTTTACCGTCCGGCAGGGCATTGGACGAGGTTGCCATTAACCAGCTTGTCCTGCAAATGCTCAGCATGGATTTCAAAAGCGGACCTATCAGTCTTAATAATCTGTCACCTACGGAAACGGAAGTTAACCTTGGAGAACGCGCGGTTCGCTCTATCAGCCTGGTCAACATTGATAGTATCGATCTACCGCAGGAAGTTTCAACACATATAGAACTCAATGATAAGGAAAGCACCCGTGGATTTCCTATCGATTTTTTGTCTTTCCTTTTCAAGGTTCCAGGTTGCGACGCCGTGGTTTACAACCAGGTAGTTGAGATTCCAAATCAGGTAATGACCCTTCGGAAACTGGAACAAAAAAAGAAGCGCCATGCCGGTATCCCTGACCCAGCTAATCAGCTTTGCGTTGAGGATATCGATCTGTTGCTGACTGATGTAGCCAGGGAAAACCAGTTACTGGTAAATGCACATTTCAATATTCTCATTTGTGCATCCAAAGGAACCTTACCAAAGGCTGCCAATTTCGTTGAAAGTTCGCTATTTCAGTTAGGGATCATTCCAAGTAAAAATGCCTACAACCAACTGGAGCTTTTTCGCACGGCATTGCCGGGCAATGCCGGTGAACTGAAAGTTTATGACTGGTTCCTGACTACCTGTGATGCAGCCATGTGCTTCTTTTTTAAAGAATCCCTGCCAAAGGATGAGCCTTCGGATTTTCTAATCAGGTTTACCGACCGACAGGGCATTCCAGTTGCCATTGATCCATCTGATCTTCCAATGCGCACTGGGCGGATAAATTCAAGAAATCGCTTCATTTTAGGTCCTTCAGGTTCCGGAAAAAGTTTTCTAACATGCTCATTAATAGAAAATTACATGCTATACAATATGGATATGGTGATTGTTGATACTGGTCATTCCTATTCTGGACTATGTAAATATTACAATGGCAAATATATCACCTATACAGATAAGCAGCCGATAACCATGAATCCATTTCAGATCACTGAAGCAGAGTACAATATTGAAAAAAAAGATTTCTTATGTACACTGGTTGCTGTAGCCTGGAAAGGTGCTGAAGGGATACTCAGTCCTGTTGAACGGGACGTCATCGCAAACGTGATCTCGGCTTATTATGGAAATTTTTTTGACAATGGTGAAAAATTAAACTTCAATACCTTTTATGAATTTGCGCTTGAAAAAATCCCTGAAATAAAAAGGGAAGAAAAGATATTGTTTGATTTTGATGAGTTTCGGTACGTCCTGAAAAAGTTCTATCAGGGGGGAGAATTTGAAGCAATTCTGAACAATGAAACCGATAGATCCCTATTCACTGAACGCTTTATTGTTTTTGAAATTGATAGTATAAAAGAGCACAAAATTCTCTTCCCACTGGTAACGCTCATCATCATGGATGTATTCATTCAAAAGATGCGGTACCGCTCTGATAGACGCAAAACCCTAATAATTGAAGAAGCATGGAAAGCAATCGCAAGCCCGCTAATGGCGGGGTATATTTTGTACCTCTACAAAACTGTACGTAAATTTTGGGGTGAAGCCATCGTAGTAACCCAGGAATTGGGGGACATTATTGGCAATGCTGTTGTTAAAGATAGTATCATTAATAATTCTGATACCATCTTTTTGCTTGATCAGACCAAGTTCAAAGACAATTACGATCAGATCGCAGCTTTGCTTTCTATAAATGAAACAGAAAGGCGTAAGATCTTTACAATTAACCAGCTCGATAATACAGATCAACGGGGCCGTTTTAAGGAGGTATATATACGCCGTGGCACTATCGGTGAGGTGTATGGTGTGGAGGTATCATTGCATCAATATCTTACCTATACCACAGAAAAGCCGGAAAAATCTGCTGTAGAAAAATATATCGACAGGTTTGGCAGCTATGCTGAAGGGCTTGACGCATTTGTAGGCGATTTTCAGATGAGTGGCAAATCTCTGCCCGCATTTATCACCCAAGTAAATAAATCATAACATGAAAAAAATAATTACCACCATGCTTGGCTGTTTGCTGTTTGTTGCAGCCTTAGCGCAGGAAATTGTAGTTGACCCGGCAGTGTCAGGTGCAATTGTTGTCAGTGCATCTACCATTAACGGACAACTAAATACAACCAATAATAAACTCGACCTCATCCAGAAAGGCCAGCTTGCTGTGACCGGCCAACTGGTCATAGTCAACAATATGCAGAACAAAATTTATCAGGGGCTTAGCCAGGTTGCATCTGTGATCAATAACCTAACCACTATTAAAGAAATAGCGGAATGCGGTTCGGATATTGTTTCGGATGTGGAAAGCTCAATTAAGCTGGCGCAATCAGACCCGGTGTTATTACTTTTTGCAGAACAGGGCGCTCGTGATTTTCAAACTCGGGCTGCGACCTTAGCTGCAGATGTAAGTGCATTTGTCTTGAAAGGAGGTACAAATAACCTAATGGATTCCGGCGAACGTGGTAAACTGCTTAATCATATTGCTACAGAAATGCGCATCCTTCGCGGTATTGCCTATGGAATGAACCGAGCCATGTACTGGGCGAAAATAGACGGCATCTTTCGCTCGCTTAATCCATGGGCAGAGTGGCAGAATGAGGATGTTCGCATCGCCAATGATGTATTAACCAACGCTAAATACCTGAAGCAATGAAAACTTTACTTATGCTCACCGCATTTCTCGGGCTATACATTACTGCTTTGGCTCAGCAAAAAACTCTGGACATTGTTGGCATTCATCAGTTAGTTTCTGAATCACAATCCGAAAACAAGTTACAAGGGACGGCTAGGAACGAGCAGGCGACCGTAAATGCTAATGAACAGGCTAACCTAACCTTGCTTTCAAAAATAAAAGGAACCTACAGGGAATTGCAGCATCGATATAATACGTTGGGAACGGCCATCAACCTTGCAGATATCGGTATCTACGCCAGCCCTATGGTCAGCCGAATTGTAAATAATCAGGTGCAGATCATCCAATTGGTGCAAAAAAACCCGGCATTACTGGCTATTGGTTATCAATCAGCATTACAATTTGCAGTACAGGCTAAAGACTTGATGGGTTATGTCACTGGGCTCACCTTATCATTAGGTGATATTAACCAGATGAAGGCATCTGACCGAAAAATGCTTTTCGATTACGTGATTTCGGAATTAAGCAACATCCAGAACCTATCCGGCAATATGCTGAGCATAATGCAATATTCCAGCCTTTCCTCATTGCTCAAAGCCGCCAATCCCTTTCAAAACTTTATTGATGCGGATATGAATATCGGTAAAGACATCATTCAAAACGCAAAATACCTCAAATGAAAAGGTGGCTATTTTGCCTGCTGCTTTACAATGGTATTGTGCAGGCGCAGCAATATGTTGTCGATCCCTGGCACTTTGCTGCCGTAACGGAGAATGCTGTTGTCAGAAGCAGTGCGGAAGCCACTCATGATCAGTATTTGGGCAAAATCAATAATAATATCACCGATCTCAACACAAATGTGGGCTCAGTGGTATTAGCCCAAACCATTATTTACCAGTCTTTATCTAATGTAAATTCTGCATTAAAAGACGGGCTCGCCGTAAAAAACATGGCCGTCATCATTGCCGATATAACCAACTATACGCAACAAGCTTTGTCGCTCGCAAAATCTGATCCAGCGCTATTGCTTGTCGCAAGCAGCATCACCTCCCAAATGCGGGCGCGGGCGATCATGCTGGTAACAGATGTTTCAGGGTATATTCTCAAAGACGGTGATAACGTACTCGCAAACTATAGTGCAAGAGACGAACTGCTGCGCAAAGTGACACAGCAGCTTCAGATAATAGATGGCCTTGCCTACGGTGCTTGGCGCGCCATGTACTGGGCAAAAGAGAGAGGTATTATTAGTTCCCTTAATCCTTTTTCAGGATACATCAATCAGGATAAATCCATCGTCACACAAATTATTCAAAACGCTAAATATTTAAGACAATGAAAAGTATTATTTTATTGCCGCTGCTCATTTTGAAATGGGCTTGCAGCTGTTTTGCGCAATCAGTTGTGCAAGACCAAAGTATCAGGTATCAGCAGGAACGCATGGTCTACCTGCAATGGGATCAAAAAAAATTCACCCCCAAAGCTGGTTTTCTTAGCCTGAATCCATACTACTGGCTAACATGGGGGCTTTTCTATCCCAACTATCACAAAACAGACCTGCGACCGCTGAGCGTAAACGGGCCGCAAACCCAGCGCCTTGCTTTGGTCGGCGCAATGAACACCACTGATAACAAATACAAGCTGCAATCAGATACAGTAAGAAATACGGCTTTGTCGGAGATCGCAAACCAATCCGGTCTGGTCAGTGACGCAGATCCATTGTGGTTGCTTTATTACAAAGGCCAGCTTTCGCCGGTGCTCAATAATTCAGCGGCCACTATTCTCGCCGGGCTTTCCCCCCAAGTATCCGCTAAGCTTGTCTCGGAGGGGCTTTACAGTTGGTACAAAAACGAACTGGATATGCTTAAGCAGCGTGTTGAGGCTGCCCATTCCACCGATATGGATCGCGGCGCGCGTATTCTTGCTTACCACAGGTATCTTCTGGAGTATAGACGGCTTTCCGGAGTGTGGGCGATCAGAACAGCATCGGCACGATCAACACTTACCATGGCTGCGCAACAGCTGCGGTTAAAAACAAACCAGGTCGGCGTACCTGACTGGACACCGCAGTCCGATATCGCTATTGCTAACAAGGTATTACAACACGTGCAATGAAAAAAAAACTTATCCTATTCTTGCTGCTTTGCCTGGTGGCACCGGCAGTTTTTGCACAGACTACAACCACTGACAATACTAAAACACTTGAATTCCTGCAAGGTGACGGGGTTTACGAGCATGGTGTAATGGTGTTTTTACAAGGATTAAAAGATTCTGTCTGGACGCATTTCGACTTATTTATTACGGACGCAAAAGCACTCGCTGCGATTTTTATGATCATCTATTTTGCAATTAAAAGCTATGAGATGATGGTTGGTGACAAGCAATTGGAAATCATGCCTTTGATGCGGCCATTTGGTTTAGCCATGATCATACTTTGGTGGGGAACGTTTGTCAAAGTAATTGCATTCCCGACAGATATTGTGGCCAATCAGACGGAGCAGATGTTCAATAGCGAGCAAACTACCGTTGACAACCTACGCCTGAATCGCTCTAACCTCATGCTTGCAGTGGCCAATTCGCTTTATACTTATCAGGCCCAAACGCAGGTTGCGGAGAAAGAAAGTGATACATGGTACGGTGAGGCCTGGGATTCCGTAACCAGCACTGTAAAGCAGGGCATCAGCAGTGTTGTCTCTCCTTTACTGGAATTGAAGAACAGGTTGGAAGTGGGCATGCAATTGCTGTTTACCCAAATGCTGGAATTACTTGGTATATGGATTTTGCGACTGGCGGTTTACATCATCTTCATGATTCAGATCATCTATTCCACGATACTAATTATTCTTGGGCCCTTCGCCGTTGCAGTTAGTATCCTTCCCGCATTCCGGGATAGTTTTAGCACCTGGATCGCTAGATTTGTCTCCGTTAACCTTTATAGCGGAATCGCTTACCTGATTATGTACCTGACAGGCCTGATGCAGGAATATGCGCTTACATCCGAAATTAGTAAATATCAGGAACTTGTCGGTAAGGATGGCCTCAGTGCAAATCTTGAAAAGATGGCCTGGTTTGCCGGTAACGGCGTATTGTCTTTTGGTACCGTGATAATTGTATTTCTCATTGGTGCCATCTGCATGTTTACCGTCCCAAGCATTTCAACCTGGATCATATCTACTTCGGGCATTAGTTCCGCCACCTCAACTTTCGGCAGAAGCGCAGGAACTGTTTTAGGGGTTGCACGTCGCGCCTCCGGAAGCTTTATCTAATCAACTCATCGTTCACCTAAAGGCTGCTTTTTCAAAAAGGCGGCCTTTTTTATTGCAAAAATCATGATTATTAAAAATATCGAAGCCAAGATCAGGCTTGCGACGATCATTGCCATAGGAAGCCTGATGACATCATTGGTAATCGTCGGCATGAACTGTATATACGCCTATAAGTTGGTTTCCAATGCACAAAAGAGCATTTATATACTGGATAACAATGTACCCATACTTGCCCGCCAAACAGATATTCAAATGAACAGGCCGGCTGAATATCGCGCGCACATTGACCTCTTTCATTCCCTGTTTTTTTCGCTTACGCCGGATGATAATTACATGGAGTATCAGATGAAAAAAGCAATGTACCTGGTCGATGAATCAGGGATGCAGCAGTACAACGATCTGAAGGAGAATGGTTTTTTTAACTCTATTCTGTCATCAAGTTCTGTGCTCACCCTACAAACCGATTCCATTGCGGTGGATATGCCCAAGAAATATTTCAGGTATTACGGCAAGTTAAAAATAGACCGGCGCAGCTCAACGGTCATTCGCTCGCTGGTCACGGAAGGCTACCTAAAAGATATTCCGCGAAGCGATAACAATCCTCACGGTGTACTGATCACCAATTGGAAAACCCTCGAAAATAAAGACTTGCAAGATGTGGAGAAAAATACATTCTAACCGCGATCCAAGGGATACGCTGTATTCAGAGATCCATAAAGAGTTTGGCACTTATTTCGGAGCCGCAGGAAATGTTTTAAAGCAGGTACTGAATGCCCGTCCAAAAATATTTCTCGGGCTGATGATCGTATTGATGATAACATCTGCCGCGCTGTCTTTTACGGTTTTTCGTCATCCCGAGGCTAAAATAACCAGAATAGAAAAACCTGTCGATCCGGTTGAAGACGGTTTTTCAAAGATCCTGCAAACCGCGGCAAAGATCAAGAAAGGCATGGGCCTTAAAAAGCTGGTAGATAGCCTGAGCGCCAGACAACAACTTACATCTGCCGATAGCGCGATGCTCGAAAGTGCGCTTGACAGCCTGCAACAAATCCAACATTAAAATATTATGAAAATCAATTTTAAACAACCCAAGTATATCCTGCCTTTGGTGTTGCTGCCGTTCTTTTGCCTGTTCTATTATGCCTGGCATAGCAGCTTCGATAAACCCAAACAGGATACGGCCCCCAAAGCAGGGCTAAATGCGAGTGTAGGCAATGTATCATCTGATGTTCGCAAACGACAGCTTGCCGATAAGTTGGATGCTTTTAGAAATACCTATAAGGAAGCAGATGGTATGTCAGCTGTCGGCGTCTTACCTAAAGAATCGACGAGTAATCCGTCTTACCACAATGATTATTCCGACCAGCAGCAAAAGATGCTGGATTCCATCGCAGCCAATGCGAAATCACACGACGTAGAAAACACCGGCATAAACCGCGAACGGCAACTGGCAAATATCATAAATGCAAAAGTCCCACCAAGGCAAAGAAACGAATTGCCACCTGAGCCACATGAAAAAGACCCGATGGAAGTTTTTAAACAGCAAATGGCGGTTATGGACAGCATTAATAAAGCAAATGATCCTGCCTACAAAGCCGAAAAACAAAAGCGCGATGCTGCCGACAAATTCGCCAAAGAAAAAGCTTCCCAAGTTAAGTTCACGGTTGTAAGGGCTGCGCAGACTTCAGATGATTTTAATACAGTGCTGCCAGAAAAGCGACAGGATTTCATAAGTGCCGTTATTGATGAAAACATCACAGGTTATGCAGGTTCACGCTTGCGCCTCAAACTTTTGGAGGACATAAAAGCTGGAGACATCCTGATAAAAAAAGGCACCTATCTTTTTGCCCAGATAAGTGGCTTTTCCGAGCAAAGGGTAACGTTGTCTATCACTTCAGTCCTTTACGACAGTAAAATATTACCTGTGAAACTGGAGGTTTATGACCTTGATGGTATGCCGGGCCTGTATGTTCCTGCTTCCTCATTCCGTGAGTTTACCAAGGATTTAGGCAGTAATACCGTTCAGGGAGTCACCATAGATGGCAATTCAAGCGGCAGCCAGTTCCTGATGAGTACGGTTGACAAGGTATTTCAGTCAACCTCATCTGCTATTGCCGACCTGATCAGGAAAAATAAAGCCAAGCTTAAATACAACTCTTATATCTATCTCATCGATTCAGATGCATTACAAAACGCTCAAAAAAAATATTAATATGAAAAAGTTACTGCCATACCTGTTCCTGCTTTTAGCTGCCTTTGCGCATGCTCAGGAAAAACTTCCGGTTGTTTATTTGCCGGAAAATCTAACTGTCCATTTTATCTCCCCGGAACCCGTACAGTATGTGGATATATCGGACAAAAACCTCATTGGTGATTTACCGCTTAAAAATGTGCTGCGCATCAAACTGAAAGACTCCCTTAAAAGCTTTACCGGTTCCGTTATTACCATCGCAGGGGAAAAATTCATTGCGCAATATCAATTATTGCCGGGTTCTCTAGGTGTCCCAACAGAGATTAATATCCTTCCGGCAGATACCAGGCCATTGGATATCTCGGGCATCGGCCTTTCACAAAATCAGCTTAAACTGCTTTGCCTAAAGCTATACACAGCAAGTTCAGAGAAGAAACTTGACAAGGTAAAGGCCTTCGGCCTCAAAGGGCAGGTTAACCATATAGCCACTTTAGGGGATTACATATTCCTGGACATTGCCTTTAAAAACAAAACCAATCTTAGATACGATATCGAAGATTTCAGGTTCAAGATCGATGATAAAAAGGTAACAAAAGCCAGTAATATTCAGTCTGTTGAGATAAGTCCTGTGTTTGTGCTCTCCGGCGTGCCATCGTTTTCAAAATACTATCGAAACGTTTTTGTGTTTAAAAAAATGTCCTTTCCGGGTAATAAAGTCCTTCATACGGAACTCAGCGAAAAGCAAATTTCCGGACGCGTGGTAACGCTTACCATCAATTACAAAGATCTGCTTGAAGCGGATACGATTGATTTTTAATAACAATAGTTTATGGAAGAAACCCGTGAACAGCAGAAGTTGCATGGGTTCATGCAAACTGCTATATACCTGTCTGTATTGCTCGAAGCAATCATCTTCGTTTATCGCAAAGCCCCAATCTGGGGCTTTTTTTATACCCCGTTGGATAAGATCGCGGAGATAGTGATTTACAATAACATTACTTACAGCAAACTCACTACGCTTACAATAATGTGCCTGGTCAGTATTGGTACGTTAGCAAAAAAAGAAAAAGACCTTAACCCTAAAAAGCATATCGTTTACCCGCTCAGTCTTGGTCTTTTCCTGTTTTTTGGAAGCATTATTTTCCAGGGACGTCCTTCAGCGCTGGCTTTTGCCTACACTTCATGGTATAATCTGGTCTATGTCATTTTTTCATTGGCCGGCACCTTGATGACGAGTCTTGCGATGGATAATATATCCAAGCTGATCAAATCGGGCCTCGGTAAAGATCAATGGAATACAGAGGCGGAAAGCTTTATGCAGCCGGTTGGCAAATTGGAAACACCGTACTCGGTGAACATCCCGATGCTCTTTTATTACAAAGGAAAGGTCAGAAATGGCTGGATCAACATCGTTAACGTTTTTCGCGGAACGATTGTAATCGGCACGCCGGGTTCCGGTAAAACATTTTCAGTTGTTAACCCATTTATCCGGCAGTTAATTGCAAAGGAATTTACGGTCTGCTTGTATGATTTTAAATATCCCGACCTCGGACATATTGCTTATTATCATTATCTACTGGCCAAGCAACAGGGAAAACTAAAGGGTTTTACTTTCCATGTAATTAATCTTAATGAGGTTGAAAAGAGCAGGCGTATTAATCCCTGGCGGGCCGATTACATCCGGTCACTTGCTGATGCTTCTGAGACAGCCGAAGCTCTTGTTGAAGCACTCAAAAAAGGAGATCGTTCGGGTGGAAGCGACCAGTTTTTCACGCAATCTGCTATCAATTTTCTGGCATCCTGTATTTACTTCATGAGCAAATACAACAACGGAATTTTATCCAGTTTTCCCCATGTTCTTGCCTTACTTAACTGTAGCTATGAAGAAATATTCAACGCCCTTACTTCCGAGGCAGAATTGAGGCCTTTGCTTTCGCCATTTATGACCGCTTATAATGCAAAAGCTTTTGACCAGTTGGAAGGTCAGATTGGCACTTTAAAGATCTTTACCAGCCGTTTAGCTACGAAGGAGACATTTTGGGTTTTCTCTGGAAATGATTTCGATTTGAAAATCTCCTCCAAAGAAAATCCTTCTATTTTGGTTTTGGCGAATGACCCGAGTACTCAAAATATTAATTCAGCATGTTACTCGATTGTCGTTAACCGGTTAACCAAATTAATCAATTCCAAAGGCAATCTTCCTTCGGCACTGTTAGTGGATGAGTGCTCATCCTTATATATAAATAAGTGCGACAATCTGATCGCAACTGCCAGATCAAATCGCGTATGTGTTTGCCTGGGATTTCAAGAAATTCCGATGCTCAACCAGCAATATGGTAAAGAAACAGCGGCCGTTTTGACTTCGGTAATCGGAAATGTATTGTCTGGCTCTGTGCGTAATAAGGAAACGTTGGAATGGTTGGAACGCCTGTTTGGTAAGAATAAACAAATCGGGGAGGGGCTCTCTATTGACCGTAATAAAACTTCGACTTCTCTCAATGAAAAGCTTGAGGCGCTGATTCCAGCAGGTAAAATCGCTTCATTAAATGCCGGTGAATTGGTGGGTGTCATCGCTGCGGATGTGCGTGAAGCCTACACCGGTAAATTTGAAACATCCGCAGTCAATTGCCGGGTATCGCTTGACCTGAAAGAAATTGCGAAAGAGGAAAAGGCATATAAGCCATTGCCCATCTTCTACAATTTCGGGGATAAAAGCGACGAAATACTCCGTCAGAACTTTTCCCGGATCAACCTGGAAATACAGCAAATGGTTAGCCAGTTCCGGCCATCATCCGCACAATAAAATCATGGACAATGAAAGCTTAAACGGCACGCTCGTTCTCGTGCGGCCGGATTTAACCGTAGATCCCGCAAACGGTCAGGGGAAAGTTGCTATCGTAAATTATGAAAGCCAGCAATCCAAAGAAGTGTACGTCGCCTTTAACAATGGCAGGGAAGCTATTTATCCACCGGAATCTTTACTAAAGCTAAAGAACAAGAATACTATTCTGAATGATTTGATGGCCAATGGTACGGCTATCCCGCTCAGTAACTTCAAGGACTTATACAAGATAAGTTTGCTGCTGGACAGGGGAACTAATATCGCCCACTGGCAGGCGCTTGAAGTCGCAGGCCACAATCCTGAGATATGGGATAAAGCGTTACAACCTGCAAAACCGATAGAAAAACAGGCGCTCGAAAAAGCTTACGCCCGATGAAAATGATCATCGCATTAACTATCATTTGCCTCCCATTAAAATCGCTGACAGTTACCTCGCCTTTTGGTTACCGTATCCATCCGCTTACCGGAAAATTAGAATATCACAACGGGGTTGATCTAAGAGCAAAATACGATACGGTTTACGCTGTGCTAAACGGCGTTGTCCGGTCGATATGCTGCAATTCAACGTTTGGAACGGCCATCAATCTGCAACATGGGGAAATCACGACCATATATGGCCATTTATCCAGATCGCTGGTCAGTGCCCAGGATTCCGTATCCACCGGACAGGCCATCGCCATCAGCGGTGCAAGCGGTCGTGTAACCGGAGCACACCTGCACTTCGGCGTCCGATATCAAAATCGGTACCTCAATCCACTAAATTTTTTATACCAAATACTAAAAACTACAGATCATGAGCAAAAATTTTAAGCCGCTGCATGAGCAAATTGCTAATAAGCTCATCGCAGAATTGAAGGAAGGCACGTCGCCTTTTCAAAAACCATGGAACGACTCGGATGCCCCGGCATTCACCATTCCGGTAAATCCGACCACCAACAAAAATTACCGCGGTATGAATGCCCTTTGGCTTTCCATGCAGGGTTATCAAGATCCACGCTGGATGACTTTGAAGCAGGCGGACTATGCAGGTTTCACGGTAGAAAAAGGTGCGAAAGCT
Organism: Mucilaginibacter sp. OK098; assembly: GCF_900142915.1. Lineage (GTDB taxonomy): Bacteria > Bacteroidota > Bacteroidia > Sphingobacteriales > Sphingobacteriaceae > Mucilaginibacter. The sequence goes on along the minus strand of NZ_FRCM01000004.1, from coordinate 161,699 downwards.
ACCCTGATCAACTTCGTCAAGACTTCCAACATGGAAGCCATGCGGGATGTGAACGGTGATAAGATCAAAGACGAGAATGGTGAAACCCAGACTCGTGTCACCGCTTTGGATAAGCCAATCATCACGAATGCCTGGGTTTTTAACGCCGGGCAAATCAAAGGGCTACCGCCATTAGCTGAGTATCTGGATCAAAATCGCTCCGAGCAAAGATGGACTCCTATAGAAAGAGCTGAAAGCCTGCTTGCGGCCAGCCAAGCCAATATTAATCATGGAGGGAATGAGGCTTATTATAGTAAAGCAAAAGACGCTATACAACTGCCTTTTAAAGAACAGTTTGATAATGAGACAAAGTATTATGCTGTTGCCCTCCACGAGCTTGGACATTGGACAGGTCATGAAAGTCGCCTTAACCGACCGATGGAAGGCCGGTTTGGCTCTGAACAATATGCCCGCGAGGAATTACGTGCTGAGATAGCATCCTTAATGATTGGCAGCGAGTTAAAAATAGGTCACAATTTTGGCCAGCATGCGGCTTATGTGAATAGTTGGGTGAAAATTTTAAAGGATGAGCCATTTGAGCTGTTCCGCGCCTCTGCCGATGCGCAAAAGATATATGACTTTGTGCTCGAACTAGGTGAAAAACGCGATCTGAAACAGGACAATGCAGCTGCGCAGGATAATATAGCTGCAGAAAAAGGTAGCGAGGTGACAATACTAGCGAAAGGTGATGAAATTGCCTACAATAACAATGTTTACAAAGTGCTTGACCTGAAAGGTAAAACCTTCAAAATGGAAGATATGGAAGGCAATAAGTTTAACTTGAAGCAAAGTGACGGTCTTTTCAAATCGCTTCTCAGCGCAAAAAATAACCCCGCTGAGCAGCAACTAGTTGTTGAAGAAGTGGGTGAAGAAGTAAATGTTTCACGCAACAAAATAGGCAGATAAGATGGACCTCATACACTATAACGAAAAGATGCTCCCAATCCAGGATTTGGAGACAATCGGCATCGCCGTCGGCGGGCAGCTATTGCTTAACGTAGATGACCTCAAAGCTTTGCTCTCGGGTCGCAGAACCGGTTTGATGCAGCTGCAGAACCTGGAAGGTGAGAACATCAAAATAAAATCAATGGATGCCAAAATTTCACTTAAAGCGGATGAAAGTGGCAAAGTGAACCTGTTGATCCACCCCGTTTACCGTAAGCCGGCCACGCCATCATTTTTGGATGATAATGAGGCCCATCAACTGGAGAAAGGCGAAGTTGCCAACTTCCTGAAAACAACGGTTGACGATAAAGGAAATAAAAAGGAAATACTCGTTGAGTATGATGCAGAAACACGGGAATTTATTGTTTCGGATACTGAAAAGATCCTGGCACCAGATATGGTTAACCTTGAGTTTTTGACCGCTGCCCAGAAAGAAAATTACCGCAAAGGCAAAGAGGTCACACTTCCGGATAAAACCACATTTGGATATTCAGCTAGTGATACTCATGGGATTCGTGCGAATAAACTGGCATTAGTCGCCTCAATTTTGATCGATGGTGGCTTAACTTATGTGGTTTATAAAGGGCTGAATATGCTTTTCAACCAAAAACGGGATGAAATTGACGCTGCAAAATTAAGTCCGGGCTATTACCATGCAGTTCAGGACGCGGCTGAAAGCCAAAATCAACACGTACCAAATCAAATTAATCGGACATACACACGTGGCGGTTCACGCTGATGAATGATTATTTGACCAGGCTCGGGGTTCCTCCAAAAATTCAGCAATTTTTTGCTGTGGAGGAACCCATTTTTGATTTCGGTAATGAAACAGAATACTTCAGTGACACCATCCACCGCGTACCCACAACCAGCAATTTGTGGATGGCGGGGGATCAGTTTGCAAGACAGCTCATCATTACTTTCTCTGCAATGGAAGCAATTGCATTTTTAACGCTGAACCAAACAGCCTACCAAAACTTTAACGACATACTATTTATTGCAACAGGTGCAAGGATAGGCAACGGCCAGTTGAGTTGGATTCGCTTGAACCTAAAAGGCCGTGAGTTTACAATGGCGTTTGGTAATGACTTGATCGGTAGAATAACTGACATCAAAGTTGCCACTGCTATCAGGAACAAAGCGGTAAGGCTGACATTTCAGGAAGGCAACGTTATTGCCTGGCTGAAAGAAAAAAAATCAGTTTTTGAAGAAGATAAGCTAAGCCTGCACGCTTTTGAAACCACGTTTGGCATCCGGACAATGATCCGAACCTGTAAACCACTCAATCATTTAACTTTTTTAGACGAATTAAAATATGACACACCAAGACGATATCATGCTTAAACCTTCTGTGATTTTTTCATTCATAAAGGTATTGCCATTACTGGCTTTGGCACTAACGTTTCTTTTTTTAGCTTGGAAGCTTTCGCCGTATTTCATTGTTTTCGGAATAGCTGTTACCGGGTTCGCCTGGTACCGGGTGCTGTTTTTGAGAAACTGCATATACCTGATTGGCAAGGAATATATCAAAATAAGCAGGGGTATATTTTTCAAACGGATCGATCAGGTGGAAATGTACAGGGTGAAGGATTACATTGTCACACAATCTTTTGTCCTGCAAATATTTCGATTAATGGATGTAACGCTTAAAAGCACCGATCCGGAAAATCCGGTAATATGGTTGCGGGGGATACCTTTATCCGACCTGATCGAAACGATCAGGGAGCGCGTACAGGAGGCCAGGAAAATCAACAAGATCATTGAATTGAATTAAGATATATGTGATGTCCCATTTTTTCAAAATGCTGTACTATATCTTTACTACGGCTAGCCAGTTATGAACTGTTCACTATGTTAAAATGTCAAAAAATATTTGATTTAAGCTAATATTATTAGTAACTTTAATATCATTTATAACACTATGAGAGCTATCGTACGAAACGTTTTACTTGCCTGTTTGATCTCCACTTTTGCGCTTTTTGGCGCACTGGGAAATAGCGCTACACATCACAAAACGGACCGAAAGTTATCGGCCCAGCAACTTGCTGCAAAAGATGCTGAGCGAAGCAAAGAAAGTTTAACTTGTTTAGGTGTTGCAGGTTTAGCCTGGGTATTATGCTTTTGGCGTTGTGGGGTGATCAATCGCCGGTTGAATGCAGAACGCATTTACCAACAGCGTTTTAATGAATATATGAGAAACACTTCTATTCAGCGTCAATAGCGGTAATTCGCATTAAAATAATTTTACTATTTTGCACTATCAAAAGCGGATATCTTAATCCGCTTTATTGTGATAAGGTTTAGGTTAAAGCCCCCCAGCAGCGAGTGTGAGGGGGCTTTTATTTTTTGTCAATTCTTCGAATATTATAATAAATACACAGCCTTTAACGCAAATTTGCAGTTCTATTTTAAAACATATGGAATACGAATATCTATCCCTGGGCGTCGGAAAACTGGAAATTGAGTGGCGCAAATACATCTTTGGCATGGACGATCATTTTGCATTGTTTCAGCCGGAAGACAAAACCGATGTCTTATATTATTTTGATGACGATGAAGTCATCAAGAGTAGAACTGGTCAGGGCTATAGCAAATCGCTTGGCGATGTAAGAGAAAGGCTGAATATGCTTGGTTATAGTTATCGTAAACTTCCACCTATGCTGAATGAATATTTTCGCAGTTTTTCTTATCAGCAGGAGGACTTTAAAGGTTTCAGCCCAAAGAAATTCGTTGAGCTACTAAGCGCGGTAGATATCAACGAAATAGATTGGGTTGAACATGAGGGAGACGCAGATTATGGGGAGTTTTTTAGTCGCCGGATTTTAACCTTGCCACAATTCGAACCGATTAAAAGTTACTTAGAAGCCTTCTCACGGTCAACTCATTACATTTTTGAGCAGATTGATCCTTACATTATTTTAACGGCACTGGCTGAAAATCCTAAAAACAGGAAGCTATTAGTAGAATGGCGCAAAAAAGATAAATTTATTGACCTCGATAAATACAAAACATACTTAATTGTTACGGAAGGGCCAACAGATGGTGTAGTGCTAAAAAAAGTATTGCAGATTTTGCGTCCCGAGATCGCCGATTTTTTTGACTTTATTGACATGAAAGAAAACTATCCGTTTGGTGGCGTTGGCAGCATGATCAAATTTTTTCAGGGCGTAACCAAAATAGGTACAGATCGCCAAATGGTATTCATTTTTGATAACGATACGGAGGGACGCTATAATTTTGACAGGTTAAATAATGTACCCCACCCAATAAATATGAAAAAGTTTGTGCTGTCTGATCTGACAGAGTTTCAAAAATTTAAAACAAAGGGTGATCATGGAGACGCCGAAGAAGATGTAAATAGGCGAGCCGTAGCGATTGAGATGTATTTGGATCATAAATATCTATTTACACATACCCCATTTGTTGCATGGGGTGGTATCCACCCATCTGCACAAACCTTGCAAGGGGCCTTGAAAAGCAAAACAAAATATTACGACAAATTCATGTCGCTTGAGGAGCAAGATTATGGTAGCTACGACTTCAGTAAGCTCAATAAATTATTGGAGCACCTGCTAGCAGATCTTACATCTTAGCCTGTTGCTGATCGAAACTATTACGTAAAGACAATAATTGCTATCTTCGCGGCCAAAATTTTATGACCATGGAAAAATTAGCAGAATTAAAGGCACTTGTTGAAACTGCCGAAAAAGAAGGACAAGCCTTTTATGAAAAAAATAATAAAGCGGCTGGAACACGTTTACGCAATGCGCTGCAAGAAATCAAAGTGATCGCAACCGATTTGCGTAAAGACGTAACTGAGAAAAAAAACGCGACAAAATAATTAAAGAACTATCAATATCAACATTTCAGCCCTCGTGCGCATGATTTACTAAATTCACATATTAATCAGGATATAACAATATATCAGCATACTTTAGGTCAACTTTTAATGTTGTTACATGAACTGTTATCAATAATTAAAGTAAATTATAAAGATGAGCTTGATAACCACTTGAAATTGCTTGGGAAAAAAATGATGGATTCTTTTAATGAAGAGCCGTTATAAAAAAGCGACCACCACGCTAACCTTTGTTAGCCCTTACCTTATGTACAAGTTAGTCTATTTCTAAAGCAAGAGAAACAGTCTTCTATCGAAACTTCTTTTTAAGATTACCTCTTTCTATTGGGTTTGCTCCAAACTCAAAATCCACTAATGGATAATAATCTTTGATATTCACAAGATCCAAATAGAAAGTGTCTGGTATGTTTTTTATAAAATTATACTTAGTAACCAAATAACAATTGAAGTTTTCAAAGGCCTTGTCTGAAAGTTTATTTAATTCCCACGCTCTACCCATTGATGATATAGTGTTAAAAAATAGCAGGTACTGCTCTGGAGTAGATAATTGTGCACGTAACGTTTTTAAATTTTCGTATTTCTCAGAATACTTTAAAATTTTCTGTTCGTCTATATACTTAACAGTCTGAAAAAGATGGCGATAATAATGACCTAACTTAAATTGGTGCCCTCCATAATATTTGAAAGGTCGCCGCTGAGTTATCTCTTTAATTTCTTCAAGATTCGGATACCACTGTAAATTACCGAAAACATTTTGGGTTGGATCACTCTTTTGCGTCCTAATCTTTTCGCGGAGGTCGTATAAGATATTTTCCAAATGCGTGTTTTTAAAGTTTTCCCATACCTCATTAAGCCCTGCATCAGGATGTGGTTTGTTTTTTATGAAAAACGACAAATAGGATAAAAACAACTGATTGTATTTTCCTTCAAAAATTCGGTTTAGGGTCGTTAAATTATTGTGACTTACTCCAAAATAGACGATACTATATGCTAGATCACAATGGGCTAGTTGTGTAGGATCTATCGAACTTCTTTCAGTTTGATAAATTTGAACGACTTTTAGGTATTCAGTCGTATAAATTTCTTCCGCTTCAATCCACTTAAAAAAGGGTTCAATGTCCCTCAAGCAATCGCCAACTTGCCCTAAAATAAAGTCAAAAGTTTTTCTGCCAGAATGATTGGGATGAAAATTCCGTGAATTATTTTCAGTTGGAGTTATTGCCATTATAAGGGTTTTGGTAGTTGATATTATTAGAATTATCTACATGAATCTGTAAAAGGGTAAAAAAACGCTGTTCTATCTTGTCCTTTTCATTTGACTTTACTTGATCCTTATAAGTTAAATAGACAATGATAAAGCCAGCCAGAGAAAAAATGGTCCCTATTGTTCCTGCAATAAAATCACCCACAGCGCCCGTTTTAGTCACATCAATCGGACCATCAGTAAATACTGCATATTCATTGTGAAGATCATAGAGGTAATAGCCAATCGATAGCAAGCCGCCAACCATCATTATGATTGCAACCATACGCCAAATCAATACGCTGTTGCGGACAATCCAAGTTTCATTATACCAATCGAGAAAAGGCTGAAAATATTTAATCATCAGGATAAAGTTTAGAGGAGCAATATATAAAAGTTTCAGTTAATGTTACATAGCGATATCGAGAGTTGATATTAGGCGTATAATAGTCTGTAACCGTTGCATATTAAAAAATATGGAAATGTGATTATAATATAAAAGCGATATATTTATAAATTATCACTCTTTAAACCCTATAATAATTCTTGTAATGTAGTGGATTGTTGGCTGATAACGAATAGTAGTACAAATCCGAACCTTTGCCAACAATTTCTGGTTTTTGATTCATACTATTATTCGGAGATATGAATTAATTACAGACAAAAAATGGCAGACAATAAGGTCGGATATTCCAGAGCCGGAGATACATTTCATTATCGCTGGGCTGCACGCAGGGCCCTGAAACTAATTTATCCAAATTCTGATTTGTGTCTGCTTGTCGTGGAAGGCTCTAAGGATGACCTCAAGGCAGGGGAATATGTCATAGACGTTTCTGAATATTATGGGGATCAGGACACGCCTTCAAAAATTATTTATTACCAGCTTAAACATACGACTACCCAAAAGGATAAGCCATTTATCCTTAGTGACCTGAAAGATACCTTTGTCGGTTTTGGCGAAAAGTACATAGAACGAAAGAAAAAAAACGAAATTAAAAGTAAAGGGATACAGTTCAGTATTGTGACCAACCGGCCTTTTGAAAAGGATTTTAAGCAAAATCTCACAGATATAGCAACAGGTACTTGCACAGACAAAAAGTTCATCAACACTATTTCGAGATACACCAATCTCAAAGGCATTGAACTTGCATCGTTTTGCTCAATTTTAAAAGTGGAAGATGCCGAGGCTGATTACAACCTGCAAAAACAAGAACTCCGTGTTGAAGTAGCTAGAATAGTCGCCGGAACGGTTGATAACGCACAGCTGAGCAGCCTGACTACGCTAATGTCTGAAAGGGCATTGCCTAATAGTGATGGAACCGTTTTAAAAGAAAATGTACTGCAATGTTTCGGATATCAATCTGAGAGTGAATTATACCCTGCAAAACCGATTTGGGATCCATCGGGACCAATAGTAGACCGGATAATTTACAGGGAACTCTCAACATATATCCTCACGGCTTCGCAACCGATTATTGTTCATGCACCCGGTGGCGTGGGGAAATCGGTCTTTACCAGGTATCTTATCGACAATATTGCAGAAGGTTCAGAGGTTATTGCCTACGATTGCTTCGGGGCGGGCAGTTACCGAAACAGGAGCAAATCGCGACATCGTCATAGGGATGCCCTTGTAGAGATCGCGAATGAATTAGCAGCAAAGGGCCTCTGTGATCCGCTGCTGATACAAAATGGAACGCATGAAGCCGAAATGATCCGATCTTTTATAAAAAGAATTGAATCTGCGTTGGACGCAATTAAAACTGCTTATAAAGACGGTATTTTATTATTGTTGATCGACGCGGCCGACAATGCCGAAATGGCGGCAAAGGAAATGAATGACATTTGCTTTGCTGCCGAACTCCTACGGGAAAAATTACCTGAAGGATGTAAGCTAGCATATTTGTGCAGGCCAGAACGCATGGAATTGCTTAAACCACAAAGTTATGTTGCCAAGTTTTCGCTAACACCATTTTCAAATGAAGAGACACTGCAAAACCTCCGGTTGTATTATTCCGATGCAACTGCAGCTGACGCTGAAGAATTTCATAGGCTAACTTCCGCAAACCCGCGTGTCCAAGCAAATGCCTTGGCTACTGGGGCTGCCGAAATTGCTACATTGCTTGCAGATTTAGGGCCATCAGTCATCACTGTTGAGGCACAAATACAGCAACAATTAGAACGAGCGCTCGGCAGGCTAAAGGATAACTTGCCTGCAGAATATCACAGGTACCTGGATAATATTTGTATTGGCTTGGCCTCTCTTTCCCCCAATATTCCACTTGATATCCTCGCAAAAGTTGCAGGGGTGGAAATTTCAGCTGTTAAAAGTTTTGTCACGGATATTGGCAGATCACTTTGGTTGTCAGATGACTCGGTTCAGTTTCGGGATGAACCGTCCGAAACCTGGTTCAGGCAAAAGTTTATTGCTGAAAAAAGAGATCTCGAAAAATTCATTCTGGAACTGGAGCCGCTGGCAAATCAATCGAGTTATGCGGCACAGGTATTGCCACAACTGTATCTTCAGGCCGAACAATATGAGAAGCTTATTCAGATCGCACTCTCAGACGATTACCTTCCTGCTGATAGTCCCATCGACCAGCGAAATATCAGAGTTTACCGTCTCCAATTTGCCTTGAAGGCAGCCTTGAAGGTAAATCAGATTAAAGACGCTTGTAAGCTCGCCTTAAGGGCTGGGGAGGAAACGGCTGGTAATCAAAGACAAGCCGGTCTTTTGAGAAACAATGTTGACCTACTGGTTAGGCTCCAGAGTAAAGACCAGATTCAGCAAATCGCCATGCGAAGGGAGCTTGGCGGAAATTGGGAAGGTTCTGAAAATGTTTACTCTGCTTCATTACTTTCCCAAATCAGTGAATTTAAGGGAGAAGCTAGAAGTTTTTTAAGATCGGCTGAAAATTGGCTTAGCATCTATTTTAAAACTCCGAAAGATACTACAGCCCATGAAGAACCCCTTCGCTTAGAGGACCTGATGGAATTGGCTTACGCTCATCTTAACCTAAACGGTGTCGATGCAAGCATGGGATTTTTATTAAAATTGAAACCGAAGCCAGCAGTTGCGAAAATATTTGGTGCACTTATAAAGCTCCTGATCGATAGCGCACAATTTGAGTTGATTGGTAAGCTGCTACAAAAATGTAAAAAGGAGCGACTATTTGTATTGGCAGCAAACAATGAACTGGCAAGGGTTGGCAGATTTTGCCAGAAGGTCGATGTTGAAAGCCTATTAAATACCCTGAGCAAAAAGCCAATCAAATCCGATAACAATACAGATGATGTCCATGATAAGCCTGATATGTCAATTGTCATGTTGGCGGAAGCGGCTATACATTATGACCTTGATGCCGAGCAAACAATAAAGCTTGTAAATGCTCATTTACCCTCTAAAGCAACACGAACTGTTACCCAATCATACTATCGTAATCTTACTACATATTATCTTCGTTCTTTGGCACTAAGACAGTATCTGGGTGGAAATCCAGAGATTAGTATTGAGGCGTTTCTGCCAGAGAAATTTTCAGGCAAAAAGCTTTCCTATGATGAGGAAAGAGAACTATCAGATTATAAAGAGATTCTTGGCGCTTTAATTCCCTGGTACGTTGGACGATTAGAGATCATCAAAAATGGGGGCGCAATCGATCCGCAGCGAATCGAACAGCTTGCCGAACTATCCAAAAAAGCTGGCCGGCGTTACCGGAGCGAAGACCCAATTCCAGAACACCTCTCGATCGCGTTTTTGGAGATACTGAAACATGCTGCTTCAACTTCAGAGAGTATTATCAAAACCTTTTTTGACTGCCGGCTTAAAGGAAACAAGCAGGTACTGACGCGAACATGGATTGCGACTGTACGCTGGGCTCACAGGTTAGAACACATGATCTCTTTAAGAGACGAACTGGAATCTTACGCCTACGACCAAATTCGCGCTGATACAGAAGGTAGCCCGGACGATTTGGCTTTCGATTATATTACTCTTGCGCGCGCCGTTTTGATCACTTCAGTTGACAATGCCAGTGTTTATTTCAATAATGCGGTAGAGATTGTTTCCAAGTTTGGTGATGAAATGATTCATCGGTGGGAGGCAACAACATCATTGGCGGATCGTGCCTCGACATTGAATAAGGATCAAGATGAATTATCCTATAGGTTCATCCGCATTGCAGAATTGGTAGGCAGGGACATTCGTGAAAAACATTGGAGCCGTGGCGAAGCCATTCAGCTAGCCATCGGACTGTCACCTGCCGGTGGGATCGCCGCCCTCAGCCGCTGGCGGGATAGGTATATTGGCCGGTTCGCATGGCTAATAAATAGTATGTTGAACAAACTTGTGGAATCAGGACGTATCAATTCCTTGCTGGCCTGGAGTTTCACACCTTTTTGTTCAACAGAATCTCTGCCTTATCTGGTTAAGGCATTTTTGAAATCAGGGATAATTCCTGTAAGGGAAAAAAACATCATTCTTGAAGGTGCGGTAAAACGGCTCCGGTGCGAGCTCACTACGGATAGCTATTGGTACGAATTGCTGGAATTACTTCAGGAGTATGGTTTGCAAAGTGCCGGGTTGGAGGAAATATTATTGCAATTACCCGAACGGCCGAATAAAGAATCTGCAACAACCAGTGACAAGGAATATACTCCCGATTTGGATTGGGACGAAATATTTAATGGACATGAACTGCTTACGCCCGACGGCATTACCACCATTAACGAAATAATAAAGAAAGCGGCAACAGAAAAACAGTTTCATATGGGCCGACATATCTTATTCAAAGAGGCCCTTGAAAGATTAAAAGATGGAGATCTTGTAAAGTTTATAGATGCTTTACTGCAATGCGATTGGCTTGAGCATTACGATGTGGCAAGCTTTTTTGAACACTTACCTGCGGCACGTTCGGCCAGGCCAGCTTTTACAAACAAACTGCAAGCGATTATTGAAATGGTCGGGTTCCATTTTCCATTAGAACTGACCAATCAGTATGGATTTGATCTGATGATAAAAGCACTGCCTGGGTCTGAGGAAAAATCAGTTTGGCTGAAAAAGGGGATGTTTAAAGGGATGATCAACAACCAGGAGTTCGCCAGCGCCGAAAACCTTTTTGACCTTGTCCGCCTGGCAGCCCCGGATCTCAGTGCACCGGATGCGGCGGAAGCGTTAACTTATTCCCTCGATCGATTTGAAATTCATTTAGACAATGATTTTGGTGATGGTCCATGGCTGCCCTGGTTAAAAACTACCGGGAATGCGGTCGATGGACTCGCTGGTTTTCTGTGGTCTGCATTGGCGTCACCGAGTTCAGACACCAGATGGAGGGCGGCCCACACAATTAAAGAATTAGCCGGGCAGGCGGAGACATCTGTAATTGAGGCGTTGTTCCATTATACTGAACTTTCGGGAATCGGTGCTTATGGTTGTAAAAGTTACCCTTTTTATACTTTGCATGCGCTTCAATACCTGATGATCGCTTGCGCAAGAATCAGTCTGGAACAGCCAGTATTCTTAAAAAGTCATGCAAAACGTATTGTCGGCTTTGCCCTGAAATACGATCATCTCATTATTCAGCAATTTGCGGCAGATGCTGCGATTCGTATAGGAAATGCCTCTCCCGATATATTCACCTCGGCAGAGACTGAAGCATTAAAATTAGTGGGTAAATCACCTTTTCCGGTAGAATTGGAGAAAGAGGACGGCTTTTCTCAGGCAGATCATCACGAGAACGAAGACGACGAAACCGCCTACGGTTATGATTTTGGTTATGATTTCAGTCGTTATTGGCTTGGCGGGCTCGGGGATGAATTTGGATTGTCACAAAAGGAAATTGTAAAACGTACGGCCTCAGTTATTGTCAATGAGTGGAAACTAAAGGCAGAGCGTTACGATGATGACCCTCGCGTGGAGCTTTGGAACAGGCACCGCGATGATTACAGGACATCTTTCAGTCATGGTTCTTATCCACATGATCACAACTACCGTTTTTATCTATCTTATCATGCGATGATGGTAGCCGGGGCAGGGTTGTTAAAGGAATTGCCTGTTGTAGCTGACGATGATTTGGAGGCTCAAAATTGGGGCAAATGGCTGTCTTATCACTTGCTTACACGACCTGATGGTTATTGGTTGGCTGATTGGAAAGACCCTTTACCCTTGAAAAGGCCTGCGTGGCCTGGTCAGGACTTTAAATCATGGCAAGCTGATATTAAAGCTTCGAATATGGTCGCCGATCTTATAATGAAAAAGAATAAAAAGATTTGGCTGACCGTTACCGGTGGTTGGGAGGAAGAATTGGACTCCAGAAGGGAGACTTACAGTGTCCGTTCTGCCTTGGTAAGTCCGGGAACGGCCGATGCATTAATGAGAGCACTGGCCACCTGCGTCGATCCCCACGATTTCAAACTACCGGATTACCGGGAACGTAATATGGAGATAGCAGAACCCCCGTTTGAATTAAAGGGCTGGATTGTGGAAAGAAATGTTTCCGCGGAACTTGATGAATATGATCCCTTTGCGGAAGAGCTTCCCTTTTCGGTGCTAAAAGTGGGCAAAGACATAATCCAGGATCTGAATATTTCTGCGGTGAAAAGCGGTAAGGAATACGTAAAAAATCAGGACAACGGTGAGGTAGTGATTTTTTCTGAACAATGGAGCAGTACGAAGGATGACAAAGATCAAGAACCGCAGCAACGTGGGAGTCGGACGAATTGCTCATTGGATTTTTTACAGGAATTATGCGATTCACAAGGAATGGAAATTATTATCAAAGTTCTGGTCGACAGAAATATGAGTTACAGATATCGCTCAGGCCGTGATAAAGATCGCCAGGACCCAGTTCACAAAATATTTATTTTATCAGCAAATGGAGAACTCAGAGATTCAGAACGAAGTTATCGAATTAGGGAAACTGTTAGTGAAGGAGCTGGAACTGGAAAATAGCGTTGACACGCTGGGACGGTGGATGGCTCATTATGTCGCTGAAAAGATAGCGGCGGCCAAAAAAGCTGAGGGTATTGATAAGCCGGCCGCTGAATCGGAATGCGCTAAGGCAGTTCTCGACCTGTGGAACCACCGTTGGACAATGCAGTACCGGCATCAGCCTTTGAAGGACTTTACCCGTTTGCTGGAATTGCTACGGCAGATTGACCCCGAGACGTTCGATCCGTATTACTTCCGGTTTGCGGCAGAAAAGAAAAAGGTGGAAGATAATGTCTGGTTGGTCGCAGCTTACGACATAGATAAGGCCGCAAGGGTGTGTTTAAAGTATATGTTAACCAAAGCTGCAGAGGCTGTCAGTTCAACCGACACAAAAGCTATTTTAGAAATTGCAGAAGTAATAGGCGCCGACCCCGATATTATGGTAATTCAAACTCTACTTGGCAATAAGGATTACGAGCTAGATCCGGATGACCTTAAACTTGGCGATGAATTCAATGCGGATTTTGGCCAGGAATCCATAAGGAACAACATCGTCTATTTGGACAAGTTGATTAACCACGCTGAGGAAATCAAATCAAAGTTAAATGATGAATTAGGTTTAAGCAGCAACTGAATAATTACTGGATCCTAAACCCTTAATAAAGCGAATCACCCTAACCTGTACTGCATGACGACCATCAATAAAGTTAACTTTTCCGAACTTCAACCATTTAATCACAAAGCAACCCGGTCTTTTGAGTTATTGATTTATCAATTAGCAAAAAAAGAATATGGTCATTTAGGTGCGTTTACACCTATCGCTGGTGACGGTGGCGATGGGGGAATTGAGTTTTTTCTTCAGTTAGCAAACGGGGAAATCTGGGGCTGGCAATGTAAGTTTTATGATGATAATGGCAGGCTAAGCCATGCCGGCCGAACCAAAAGTATCGAAAATTCTCTGGAAACTGCCTGTAATAATTACCCGGCCATTTCCCAATGGACCCTTTGCTTAAGAACCGATCTAACAGTTGGCCTAACCAACAAAAAGGGGATTAGACAACTGGGAGAGTTGGATTGGTTCAATGATATCCTGCCACTAAAGGTTCCCGCCGGTCACAACCTGAAAATAAAGTTCCAGGGCGAAAGTGAAATCGTTTACTCCTTAGCTGAACCGAAAAATTATGGATTGCGCCAGTTCTTTTTTGGTGAACTGGAAATTAACCAAGATTGGTTTAACAGGAAATGTGAGCACGCCTTAACCAAAACCAAGGAAAAATACGATCCTTATCTGCATACCATATCCGATTATGAACAATCACTCATAGACAGCGCCTTATTGAACCCGGACTACAAGGACCTGGTTGAGCGGCTTTTCGCTGATATCCCGAAATCTATTAGCGAAATTATCAAAGACATCGAGGAATTTAACTTAGGGTATTCCCATAACCCCGAGGAAAAAGAACTGAGAAACCGGGTTGTTCAGTATTTCTCGCGGTTCACCTGGTTGTACCAGAAGCAGCATGCCTGGTTTAACCGTGTAATGGCCTGCATCGAAGAATTTGACCTCGGCCAATATAACCAACTGATCAAACCCGACGGAAGCGACAAAGAAGCCTATAATTATTTAAACGAATTCCCCAAGGCTGAACTTAAAGATGGAACCACTCTGGAAACAAAGGCAAAGGATATTTACAATTCCATACGGCGCTATTTTGAAAACTATGACCGCGTAGTCCGGAACTATCTTCATCAAACAACAAACTATATGGTCTTCCTGGGCAATGCTGCTGCCGGGAAAACGCATGTATCCTGTGACATCGTTTTTAAACGGCTGCAAAAAGGACTGCCGGCCATCTTTCTGACAGGAGATTCTTTTAACAATGAAAGTAATTTAGGTGAGGCTTTCCTGAAATTACTGGATGTTCCTCTAACCTATTCCTTCAGCGACCTAGTGGCTGTCCTTGACAATTATGGAAAAGTACATGGCGCAAAAATACCGATCGTCATTGACGGACTTAATGAGACGATTTACGGGCGGTATTTTTCAACTATCTGGCAGGATCACCTGATTGGATTTTATAACATGATCGCCAAAACAGAGAACCTTGTGCTGGTAACAACCTGCCGGACATCCTATAAGGGTAATATCCGGAGCGACGAATACCGGCATTATTTTCATTACCTGGAACGTTTCGATTATGACATTATTAGAGAAGCGGTCGATAAATATTTTGGGAAATACCGACTCACCGCAGATCTGACCTTTGCCAATCTTTACCGGTTCGAAAGACCTATTTTCCTGAGAATCTTTTGTGAGATCAAAAATCCCGATTGGCGCACTGAGAAGGAGGTTCGCGTAAATATTGACAGCGACAGCAACGACGAACTGTTCGGCCTGTATTTCCAGCGGGTCAATGAAAAGCTGCTCAGGACTTCCCATTTGCTACGGAAAAATGAGCCGTTTGTATTACAAAGCATGAACAAGCTCGCGGCATACCTGTGGGCTAATAGTCTTCGCGAAATTCCTATCGATGATTATTACCGCTTGATCGATGGTGACCAACCTTATGCCCAAGGCTCCTCCAAAGCAGACCTGCTGATTGATGAAGGATTAATGCTGACCAGGGATATCCGAGAAGCCGGCGAATTTGTATCGCTGACTTTTGAAATTATCTCCGGTTTCATCATTGCCAAATACCTAGTCAGTTCTAAACCAGAAGCATATTTACAGCCTGGCGGCGAGTTTCATCAAAAGGTTCAGAAGGGACACCCGCACCCGCTTTATGAGAATATTGTCCAGGAAGTGGCCTTGTTGCTTCCACAATATAAAACATGTATGCTGCATGATTTTTACGGGCCCACAGATGATCCCTATATTCATAGCGAATCGGTATGCAACTTATGGCGCCTTAACGGAAGGTATATCCGACCTGCCGATATCGAAATCGTGAAATCTTATTTTTTGACAGCGCAGGAGAACAGGAATAATATCGTTTCCCTGTTCCGTATTACCCTGACGGAGAAGGACCACCCCTTAAATAGCCTGATGCTTTCCGACCTGCTGTTTAACCTCAGTGTTAGGCACAGGGATCTTTCCTGGTCAGAACACCTGCGCAGTAATAGTTATGAATTTCATCCCTTGCTGGACGAAATCATCACAGAATGCAGGAAAGATATCATAGGGACTGAAGCAGAGGAAAGATTGCACCTGCTCATGGCCTATGTGCAGTGGTTCCTGACCACTACTGACCGTAAGCTCCGGGACACGGCTACCAAAGCCCTTTATCACTATGGATGCAGATTTCCTATGGGTTTTGCAAAAAGAGTGTATGACTCACTGGCCTGTAATGATCCTTACCTTTGGGAGCGTATGCTGGCGGCACTTTATGGTGTTATCCTTTCCCGTCAAAAACATTCCGATAAAGATTTTCAAACCAATGAACTACAGGAAATTGCGATAAGCCTGTATAATCTGATGTTCGGAAAAAAAGCTCCTTATTACACTTCCCACGTCCTTGCCCGTGATTACGCCAGCCGGATCATCCAGGTGACCCTGTATTATAATCCTAAATTAGCAGAGCGTATAACCATTCAGGACATTATGGCTCCATATAAACAAAGTAAGGCGCTTAAATTCCCGGTAACAAAAGGCGCGGATAAGATATATGGTGGCCCTATTCGTATGGATTTCAGTAATTATACCATCGGCGGCTTGGTTAAAGATGGATTCTCTTACTCGAATCCTCCGGAAAAAACAAAGGTCAGGGGGCAGATTTTTTATCGCGTGTATGAGCTGGGCTGGAGTATGGAGGAGTTTGAATCGGTTGACAAACATATCCAAAGTTACGGTAATTATGATCGCCAGCGGCCTGCAGTGGAACGATATGGTAAAAAGTATTGCTGGATCGCCTATTTTGAACTTGCAGGATACCGGAGAGACCTGGGCCTATTGGATGATGAGCGGTTCAACGATTTTCGGAGTTCAGAGGCGGATATTGACCCCTGCTTTCCGGAAAGGCCGCAAGAGTCGGATTTTCCTGTCAATGACCTGCTTGGCGACCGTTCCCTTTCACTTTCCGACTGGCTTCAAATTAAAGATGTTCCTCCAATTGACAATTGTTTACGGCACACCGAAAATGGCTATGACTGGGTTTGCATGGACGGTTATATCAACCAAGTGGATAGCCTGCATGACCGCGCGAGGTTTACCTTCATCCGCGGCCTGATCGTTAAGCAGGAGGATATGGAAAAATTTATGCCCCTGTTTCTCAAACAACGACTTGGCGGAAGGTGGATACCTGAGATCCTGCAAAATCATTATTCCTTTGCCGGCGAACTGTACCTGGATCCAGCAGCGGCCTACCCGAATATTGTGGAGATGAGCTTTGAACTCTCCCGGAAGAAAAAGCGAGTTAAGGAGGGGGAGGAAGGTTATTTCCCCATTTTTACCTCCAAGGTCGAGGGGAATCAATTGATCTTTACTACAAGAAACCCCAAAAGCCGAGTTGTCGATGATGTGACAACCGCAAAATTTGAGGTGTTGATTCCGGTCATGGAGTATGCCTGGTCCAATAATGATTTTGTCAACCATATCGGTCATTACACGATCCTGTCAAAAGAGTTGGCAAAGGATATGCCGGTTTATCCTCAACCCAGGTCATTTGAATTGATAACTGCAGATGGTGAGCCGGCTACCTTGTATAAAGAATCGTTCACCGGTGAAACCCGCAAACACCGTTTGGCATTTCTGAGAAAAGACCTGGTTGACGCATACCTCAGCGCCACAAATTCCTGCCTGGTATGGGGTATCTGGGGTGAAAAAGAGCCGAAATTCGATTATGAGTATCGAATGGTATTTAACAGGAAAAACGGAGTTGATGGCTTTTTTGAATTTCAGGATGTTAGGAAATACTCGATTTGAATTTTTTTACTAAAACCTTATATTTCAATAGCCATTACTTTCATGGAATAGAAAAAAATGTTATTTTTGATCAATCGACATTATGTTTTTTGAATAGAAACCAACTTCACCTGTTGTTTTACAACTGTTTTACAAGGTGATTTAGTCGACAGTTAAGTTGTTGTAATTTAGGGCTTTATATAAGCGTACCGTAAGTTTGTGGTACCGAGGGTCGTGGGTTCGAGCCCCATCATTTACCCCGCGTGGGGCAAGGTCTTAAAATCAGACTTTTGCCCCATTTTTTTTGCCTGTAACTTTTTATTTTTCAGATGTAGTTAGGATTCGATTTGCAATCATTGGACAATTGCGTAACTAACAGCGCAGCGTATTAATTGTCACAAACACCGCTGTTCACAGTGAAACAACGTGTACAGGGTGAAACAGCAACCAGTCAATACATTTTGGTAAAAAGTGCATTTCCGGGTCATTGTATCAGTTTTACACTTAAAAACTACC
This sequence comes from Mucilaginibacter sp. OK098, assembly GCF_900142915.1. Lineage (GTDB taxonomy): Bacteria > Bacteroidota > Bacteroidia > Sphingobacteriales > Sphingobacteriaceae > Mucilaginibacter. The sequence continues at coordinate 143,275 of NZ_FRCM01000004.1, read as the reverse complement.
ACGAAAAGTGCAAAAAGTACTGACAAAACAGTGTCAGCATTTCCACCATCTTTAATGCCGATATTAACAGTGCCACAGATATCCGATTGGTATATCGTCCACCTTACCTGCTTCGCCGTTATTGAGAAAAATTATCTGTAAAGCACTTCGTCATAAGTGGATCTTGTGCCATTACCAGGTAAAACTTCAATATGCCTGGTAAGTGTTGTTTTTGTAAATGAAACCGTATAGATGTAAGGAGTGTAATAGGGAAGCGTTGGGGTCTTATATTCAGTTTCGGTATTGCCTTTAATCGAATAAGTAAACTCAAAATCTGATCCTCCATCATAAGCTTTACCTGTACCATCCTCATTATATTGCAAATATTTATCGTCGCCAAACTGTGTAAGAGTTTCATCACTATGTACAGAACCGTCAACATTATAAACCACTACGCGTTGGCTTTTATAACGCCATTTTCCTACAATTGAAACTTTGTCGTTTTGGGTTGAGTTATTATCCTTCTTGCAAGAAGCTAATCCTGATATTAAAATAGCAATGATTAAAAGTTTTTTCATTTATTAAGCCTGATTATCAAACATATTCTTTTTTATAAGACCTTGCAAATAATTACAAACTTTAAAAATATTTCGACTTGCTGTACATAGATTACATCCATATACCTGTAGCCTATGAACGCCAACTTGTGGTTCTGAGGGTAGTGGGTTCGAGCCCCATCATTTACCCAAACACTTCCCATGAAAATGGGGCGCGTTTTTTGTTCGTATGGGGCGGTGATAATATTCACCAAGGTAAATACAGATCAACACACGCCGCCGTAATGCAATTGATACTGTTAACCAAATGGCGCAAAGAGCCCCTTAAATTGTCTTTTTTTCCCCTCGTTATATATGGTTGTATCGGATAACTTTACTGTGTTCGAAACCGCCTTTTAGCATAATCCCACAATCATGAATAATTCAATCAGTTTGCCAAAGAAAAGTCAGAAGTTCTTTTTTCTCCTTGTTGCCTTATTGATAACTTCCCAGTTTTTATTGTTACCCATCAAGAGTTTTTGCCAAAAAATGGCGAATGCGAAGCTTGAAAAAATGCCTGCAGACCTGGAAAGGGACTATGCATTAAGCGCATTGCCTCCTCATCTGCGCAAAGGTGCTGCTGTTTATTTATTAGATCCGGCAAAAGGCTATTATGCCGTTCAAAAAGGAACGAATGGATTTATATGTTTTATTACCAGGACAGAATGGGAATGGGGGGAATTCAGGGAAGACCTTACCATGCCCATTAGCTTTGACCCTGTAGGCACCAAAGCAATTTTTCCTGTTTACCAGGATGTGGCGGCCATGCGCGCATCCGGAAAGTTTACAGCTAAACAGGTCAAAGATATAGTGATAGACCGGATCAGGAAAGGCATATACAAGGCACCGTCAAGCCCCGGAATATCTTATATGCTGGCCCCCGTTATGCGAGGATATCCGGGTGACCCGAATGATAATAAGATAATGACCATGAGTATGCCTCATTATATGTTTTATGCTCCCTATATGAATACTACTGATATTGGTGGCGACAAAGACCAGGGCCCATTTGTAGGTAACCCGGATAATACCGTTTTTGGAGATAAGAAAGGACCCTATGGGTACATCATTATGCCTGCTGGTGAGGTTGAAGCAGCCAAAATTGTAAAGGCTGGCAGCGACTTGCTGAAACGGCTTGTCGCTTACAAATCATATTATAAAATCAAGGCTGGTGGCATGTAGAACTCATAATCTTTCAAGGATTAAAACCGTGCTACTTGTTGTAGATCGGTAATAAACTGGTTCGAAATCAGTCCTATCATTGACCCAACATGATCAGACTTACGAAGTTTTCAAAACTTCGTAAGTCTTTTTGGTTTTATTTGGTGGTGATGGTGCCCATTTTGGCAAATTCTACATCATTGGGCTCCCATAATTCAATCTTATTGCCCTCCGGGTCCATCAGGTGTACAAAATTACCATAGCTCGTCTTTTGCACGCTGTCAGTCGGCAGGATTCCTCCCGCTTTCATTTGGGTTAAAAGCTGATCCAACCCTTCCACGCGGTAGTTGATCATAAATTGCTTTTCAGAGGGTTGAAAGTATTTGGTGGTTTCCTTAAACGGCGCCCATATGGTAAACCCCTTTTTTGTGCTGTCCATGCCCTGGTGCCATTCAAAATTTGAACCGAATCCCCCAATGCGGATGCCCAGGTTCTTGCTATACCAGGCCTTCAGCGCTGCGGGGTCTTTGGCTTTAAAAAAGATACCGCCGATGCCCGTCACACGCGGACCGCTATTGACAGGGGTTGTTAAACGGCTGAAACCATAGCCCAACAGGAAGGCCATGCATAGCAGGCCGATTAGCGTAAACTTTTTCATGATATGCATTTTAACCTAAAGATAGGGAATAGGTTTTACTTCTAAAATCCAGCACTTTGTTGCAAATCGAGTATAAACCGATTCGGGATTTGTACCATTAAGGACCATGAAAACTAATCAGACTTACAAAGTTTTTAAAACTATGTCTTTTTTATTTATGCCTATAAACTTTCAGCCCTTATCAATTGAGCCGGCGGCTTTAAGTTTAAGGAAAACATGCTATTTGCTGTTAAAATACTCTTTAAAATCCAGTAAAAACACGTATTAAAATTGAGTGTTTTTACTGGGCTTTTTTATAGATACTATATATACATTTATTTAAGATTTCTTTAACCTTTAAATCACATTAATTACAAATCTCTAAATATCAGGAATATGGAATACGATAATTTAGATCCGCTGTATAAGATATTATGTTTGACTTTAATATTTTTAGTGCCTTTAGGGCCTGCTTATGGATTATTCAAAATTGCGCCTGAAGATAAATTCTTTGCTAACGGGAACTTTAGCGGGTTTAAAATAAACGCTACAGGATCGGCCGCTATTTATATTGTTTTGTTTGCCGCTATTTATTCACAAACAAGTGTTATCCTGGCTGGTATTGATTCGTCGAGAGTATTAACGAATAAAATAACCCAGTTGGTGAAAGACAGGCCATGGAAGGTGCAATATCAATTAAAATTAATGACAGATAGTACACACGAGATCGACCAGTTACAATATGCCAAGTATGTACAGTTAGATTCGATCTTTTGCTTTCCAAGGGCTATTGATTATATAAGTAACGGAGAAATAATTCAATTTTATCTTGATAATGATGATCTGACCAAAATGGGTGATACGATAAAAAGCCAGTTATCATTCAGGAATGGATATGGGACATTTGCCTTGCCAATTGCTAAAAAATCAACAAATGTTAATGCGAAAGACAGGACAATCAAAATTACTTCGAAAATTTATAAAGCACAGCCCATAGTATCTCAATTAAGTAAAATAAACAACCACACAACAACTGTTTTAACCAGGACTAACAGCAATACTATACCGCCATCTATTTTAGCTAACCAATAAATCATCATAACATGAAATATTTATTTATAGCTTTTATTGTTTTACTGACCTTAAATGTGGAGATGGCAAAAGCTACCAATATCCGTGGTCAGGTTGTTCGTAATGTTAACGGCAAATACTATCCTTTGGCAAATGTAAGAGTTGATTTTATGCTTTGGAATGGACAAGCACGAAAATGGGAAGTTAGCTCATATGCCATTACGGGTGCAGACGGGTTTTATTATTTTGTAAACTTTCAACCGGGTATGACGTTTTGTATTTCAGTTTTGGGGCATTATTATCCTCCCCAACCTTTAATAACCCAAAGTCTTCCTTCTAATTCTTACCAGGATTTGCCTGTGATTTCTACTTAAAACTAATTACAGCGGGGTTGGTACTGAATTGATTATTTTGAAATAATCAGCATAATATGGTGTGATTGCGGATTTTGCCCCCATTATTTACCCCTTTTAAGCTCTTAGCAATTTGCCAATAGCTTTTTTGTATATTGGATTTATTTAAATAGTAAATAAATGGGTTAGCTTATCCTTTTTCTTTTAGGCGGCGGATATTCCAAGCACCGAGCAGCAATGCAAGAACAAAGCAAACAGATGAATTAACAACCAATTTTGATAAGGATTCAGGATGGTTTGTAAAGTCTGTAAAGAACATCAGTGGCGCATACATGTAGGGATAATAAATGATCTTATCCCAATCCAAAAGTACAACACCTGAGATCCAAAGTCCAATCCCGATACCTAAGGGAATAACGAAATTTTTAAAACGCAGGCTCAGCCAGTACTGAATAGCCATTACCGGTACAATCCCTAGGTAAACCCTGCCAGCCAAAGCAGTAACAGCTTCAAAAGGGATGGGATTGTCAGAAACGCGATAAGCTGTATTGACCATACCAACAGCTAATCCCGATAAAGTAAAGAATAAGCTAAATAAAACAAAGAAGAGAAAAACAAGGGCATTGATCACAATTAGCTTGGAAAAGAAAATATCCCCAAATTTTCGTGGCGAGGCATACACCTGTTTCCATGTATTATTACGGTATTCAATTTGTACAATCAAACTGGTAATCAGAATGGTATAAATAGGGACAATGATGGCAGCCGTATTTTTCCATACGAATTGTAAATAAGGCAACCAGAAACCGGGTTGCATCCGGTTAATCATTACGTCAGGCCTCTCAAGGCAAATGATAAAATCGATAACTGGAACAAAAATCGCAGCAACGATTGTTATCCATATAACGGCTGTCCCTTTACTTTTCAGGAACTCTGCATGGGTATTTGAAATAAATTTGTTCATGATTAAGCGTTTATAATTTGAATAAATAGATCTTCCAGGTCGCTTTTCAATAGAGCAAGCTGGTAAATATCGATTTGATTTTTAACCCAGATCTGGGCAATCTCAGCTACCTGTTCTTTGTTTTGGATGCTGATCAGCAATTGCCTGTCAACCTGTTTAATCACAAAGCTATTTTTGATAAGTGCTGTAGCTTTAGGCAAGTCATTAACTTCTGCTGAAAGTGTTAACGCTGCTGTTTTGAATTGTTGCAGTTCAGCTTGAGTTCCCTGGAAGATCAATTTACCCTGGTTAATAATTCCTAAATGTGTGGCTATCTTTTCTACTTCTGATAAAAGATGGCTGGAGATCAAAATTGTAATGCTGTGTTCCTGGTTCAATTTTCGGAGCAATTCCCTGATCTCAACAATACCGTTGGGGTCAAGGCCATTAGTTGGCTCATCTAAAATCAATAAATCCGGCTGGTGGAGCAGGGCAATAGCAATAGCCAGTCGTTGTTTCATGCCTAAAGAATACTCCCTTGCTTTTTTTTCTTTGGCGCTTGACAGGCCTACAATATCCAGTACTTCACCGATGCGTTTTTTGTCAGATCCATAGCTCAGTCTAAATACTTCCAGGTTTTCGCTGCCGGAAAGGTGTGCGTATAAAGAAGGTTGTTCGATCAGCGAACCTATCCGGCTTAAAACTGCAATGCGGTTAGGCCAAAAATCCTGACCGAAAATTTGAATCGATGATTCTTCTTGTTTGATCAGGCCCAGTAATAATCTTAGGGTAGTGGTTTTGCCTGCACCGTTTGGGCCTAAAAATCCATAGATGCTTCCCGCGGGTACCTGGAGGTTAATATCCCGGAGGATCGGTATCCCCTGGTGGAAGGAGAAATCCAGATTCCTGGTTTCAATGATTAGCTTGTTTATTATCATTTCTTTTTACTGTTAAATTATTTACAGCATCAAAAGAAATCTTAATAACAAAAGGCAAAGAATTAAATCATCAAAGGGAGGATTTTAGCCTTGAACCGGCTAAAATTTGGAGTTAATATTTATCGGCTGATCCGCCTCATCAATTCTTCACGGTACTGATCGCCAATAGGTATTTTTGATTCACCTATTAGTATGGCGCTACGCTCAATACTGCCGATTTTGTCCAATGCAATTACAAAGGACCGGTGAACGCGCACAAAATTTAGGGCCGGAAGTCTTTCTAAGAGAGCTGTGATGCTTAACAAAGTATTAACTGATTGTGAGATGGTATGGATACACACATAATCCTTCATGCCTTCAATGTATAAGATATCACTCAATGCAACACGGATAGTTTTATAGTCGGATTTAATAAATAGATGATCCTGGTAGCTGCTGGTCTCCGGGACCTTTAATCGTTGCTGTGCTTTCTGTACCGCTTTTAAGAATCGTTCAAATGGAATAGGCTTGATTAAATAATCTACCGCATCAGCTTCGAAACCATCGAGGGCAAATTGTGAAAACGCTGTAGTGAAGATAACCAGGGGCGGTTTTTTCAATACCTTTAAAAAAGCAAGGCCGTTGATGTCCGGCATTTCAATATCCAGGAACAAGAGGTCTATATTTTCATCAGCCAGTATTGATAAAGCTTCAATTGCATTAGTGAAAGTTCCGGCCAGGTGTAGAAATGGCAACCTTCCTGCATAGTTTTCTATCACCTCCAGGGCTAAAAACTCATCATCAATGGCAATACACCTGATCATTTACCTGGATTGAAGATTTAAAGTAAGTATAGCTGTAAAATTATCATCCTTTTTCTGTAGTTCCAACTGGTGCGCATTTGGGTATAGCAAAACCAGCCGGCGTTTTAAATTAGATAAGCCTATCCCGCCAATAATTTTTTCATTATTGCTTCTGATCTTATTGTTGGTTTTTAATTGAATCATTAGTGGACTAACTTGTAACTCAATATTTATAGGTTCGGCTCCGTGTTTAAATATATTTTCAATTATTGGTAACAACAGCAATGGCTCTATTTGAATTGACCCGGGATCTCCGATAATTTCCATGCCGATATTTTCGCCTGATTTATTTTTTAATTGTTGCAATGAGATATAGGTCGCTATCATTTCAGCTTCATGTGCTAATGGTACCTCCTTAACGTCTGTCTCGTAAAGCAGGTAACGCATGATCCTGGATATTCTCAGTATTGTTTCCGGTGTTTCCGGTGCTTGCCTGAGTGACAATGCGTAAAGGTTATTGAGGGAATTAAAGAAAAAATGAGGGTTAACCTGTGCCTTCAAAAAATCTAATTCTGTTTTTAACTGCTGATTTTCCCTTTCCTTTTCCAATTGTTTTTGCCTGAACCAGTCTGTACTGAAACGAATCAATATAGATAATATTAGAAACCAGGTAATGTTCAGGCTGTCTATCCAAATATTTTTGAGGAAAGGAAAGCGATTCAGGTTAGTATTAGGGTAATGGACGCTTGCCAGAAACACACCAAGCAGGAATACAAGGGCCATATTAAGAGAAATATAGCGCAGTATCTTCAATTTGGCAAGTGCTACAGGAATTAGATAAAGATAATTAATGTAAAAAATGAGTGCCTGGAATATAAATTTCGGCCCGTAATGGGTTGAGAACTCAATAAAATTATGTCCGGCTGAATTGCCGTTATACACTGCCAGTATATAGGCTACCCAACCCAACCAATGGAGTAATACCGGAAGGTAGTGATCTATAATTTCCCTATATTTTGATTTGTTGAAAATCATTAATGCTATAATACGCATTATTTTGATCAGGCTACAAAGTTTCCTTTAACTGGAATTATTTATCGATGAACGGGTTGATTTTAGGCGTCAAAAGTTTATCAACGTGTTCAAGCAGACTATTTCACCAGCTTTGCTCAAGCTAACAATTTGATATTCCTAATAATCTGACAGCTCTAAAACAAAATTCCCTGTTCCTTTTCCGGGCCTTGCAATTCCTTCTGATAAGAGCGGACAAGGCCGATAAGCTCCGGGCCGTATTGTGCCGCTTTTTGTGGACCCACGCCTTTGATAGCGCTAAGTGTTTTGAGCACCTCCGGAAGTTTTTCAGCAATAGTTGCCATCGTTTTTTCAGACAGGATCATGTTCGGCATTACCTTGTCCTTTTCGGCCATTGTATCACGCCAGCTGAGTATTTGATTAAATAGCTTTTCGTTTGGTTTGGCGTTCAGTGCTTTTACGTAAGAGCGTGATTGGTCGGCTGCTGCGTTAGCTTGCGCGTTTTTTTTGATTGCCAGGTACCCCTCAGCGGTAAAGTTTTCTTTAGCAAAATACTCCATTAGGTTAAGCCGGGTCATAAGGTAGCGGATGAGCTGATCAGCCTTGGCTGCTTTTTCTTTCGAGTTCCCAATCAGGCCCGGGATTTGCTTATGCAGGCTTTCGATGGCTTCCTTTAGTTTTTCGCGGAAGTAGATGGCTGCTTTCCCGGTGCGTTCTGTTGTTAATTGCCGTCCAAACTTTTCTGCCACATCAAAAATGTCTTTTTGCAGGTCAGGAATAAGTTCTTCAAAACCGCGCGCTTTAATTTTGAGGCCATTAAAGTTAAAGAGTTCCGAAAGCAGGTATTGCCGGTAAAGCTCGCGGTGCTGCTCCAGGCTCGCCAGATCTGGCTTTGTAGATTTGGCCAGTTCGTTAAAATGGGCAATGGCCGGATCGCCAATAATATTGTGCGGGGCGATAGGGTTGCGGAGCACCATGCCTGCCAGGCTGCGGCAACGGCTCAGGGCAACATAGGCCTGGCCGTGGGTAAATGCTTCGCTCACATCAATAATGGCCTTGTCAAAGCTAAGTCCCTGGCTTTTATGAATAGTAATAGCCCAGGCAAGCTTTAAGGGGATCTGTGCGAAGCTGCCCGCATTGGTTTCACTGATCTCCTGTTCCTCCAGCTGGTACTTGATATTGGTCCATTCAAGAGCCTGAACTGCTACCTCTTTACCTTCATTGCCGCATTGGACAAAAACCGTGTCGCTTTCAATCCGTGTGATGGTCCCTATCTTGCCATTATAAAATAGCTTTTCGGCCGAGCTGTCATTCTTGACGAACATTACCTGGGCACCGGTTTTGAGTTTTAGCGTAGTTTCGGTAGGGTAAGCATCTTTCGGGAACTCTCCGCGTATGGTGGCTTTAAACTCAAATTCCTGTTCCGGTAGTACTTCAATAAACTCACTATTGATTTGTTGCGCCAGTGCATTATGGGTGGTTAATGTAATGTATGGATCCTCAGCGGTAGGGCGGAAGTTTGGCTGGTACCGGGCATTCAATAATTCCAGGTTTGCCGCACTAATAGCCTGGTTGCGTACTTCATTCAGGATATCGACAAAAACCTGCTCCTTTTGCCGGAACACATGGTCAAGCTCTATCCGCACACATGATGCCTTTTGCATTACCTGGCTGCTAAAAAAATACGGTGTGGTATAATAACGGCTCAACATTACCCATTCCTCATCGCGAATGATTGGGCTGAGCTGGGAAAGATCACCTATAAGTAAGAGTTGCACACCGCCGAATGGATGTGCCGATTCTTTTACATTCCGGAGGATCAGGTCGATTTGGTCGAGCACGTCAGGGCGCACCATGCTGACCTCATCAATGATCATCAATTCTAAATTGGTCAGCAACTCTTTCTTTTCTTCGCTATAATGAACATCCGGCCTGGTATTCCCGCCCGGGATAATTGGCCCGAACGGGATCTGGAATAAAGAGTGGATGGTCATGCCGCCGGCATTGATAGCAGCAACGCCAGTGGGAGCAACCACAGCTAGTCTCTTTTTTGATTCATGGCGGATCTGTTGAAGGAAAGTTGTCTTGCCGGTACCTGCTTTTCCGGTTAAAAAAACAACCGTGTTAGTAGATTCTACATAATCAAAAGCTAATTGCATTACCGGGTTCATCGGCGGTAAAGTTATGCTAATAATTTTAGTGTTTGCAATTGTAAATGAAGAAATTCGCCCAAAACCGGGCTTGAAGAGATTTTATTTAAATGAGTTCTGTTTTCGTATCCAGGCGGATTGAATTTTGAGCTTATTCAAATGAGCCACAAAACACATTTATATTTAGAAACCTAAACTCCATAATAAAAGAGATACAATCCGGCTCAGAAGACTACTTAAAGCACCGCAAGCAAATTATTTAAAATCCCTTAGGCAGATAACGTAGTAAATTTGTTACGTACTGGAAAATACGTTATTATTGTTCAACTATTAACAATTTAATAATACTTAAGCTTAATGACAGACTACAGCAAATTCACCGATCGGGAATTAGCTGCCATTTTAAAAGAAGGCAACCCACTTGTCTATACAGAAATTTTTGACCGGTATAAAGTAATTTTATATAGGCATGCTTTCCGCTTGCTTAACAACCAGGAGGAGGCTAACGATGTAATTCAGGATGTTTTTTTAACCTTATGGGATAAAAGAGAAAACCTTAGCTTTAAAAGTTCTTTATCAGCTTATTTATATAGCTCGGTGCGGAACCGGATCTTTGACCTGATTAGCCACCAAAAGGTTATCTCTAAATATGCAGACTCTATTCGCGACTTCATAGCAGAGGGTAATTATACTGCAGATGGGCAAATCAGAGAAAAACAATTAGCAACTATTATTGAAAAGGAAATTGCCGCATTGCCATCAAAAATGCGCACTGTATTTGAATTGAGCCGCCAGGACGAGCTATCTTATAAGCAAATAGGTCAGCAATTAAATATATCTGATAAAACAGTAAAACAGCAGGTTCACAATGCTGTTAAAATTTTAAGGCTAAAGCTTACCTCCATATCCGCAATATTTCTGTTTTTTTAAAATTTAAAAGCAACATCCTCTGTGGCTCTTTTTCTTTATTTATTGGTTTCACTTTTGATTCCATCTAAAATACTTTCTTCTAAGTCTATTATTATCCGGTTCCGAACATTGGTTGTATCGGAAGCGGACGCCAATATTTATCTGTTAAAATATAACTAGCTTAAAGTCAGTTAAATAATTACTTGGAATTTGATTTGCCCTTGAGCTATCATGGGAAAAATGATCCGTGCTCCAACTTTTATTAATTCCGGGAAAGAGTATTGTTAAATCCTGTTTATCAAATTGTAATTTTTTTTTCTGTTTCTCTAATACTTTAAGATGACTTTGCCGTCTTATAGGTTATTAAGGGAAATCCCTGTTAACTATGACCGACAAACAGATAATATCGCTTTTAAAAAAGTACGGTAAAGGGAAGTTAAATCCTGATGAAAAGGCAGCTCTTGAAAGTTGGTACCTTAAACAAGCTGAAAGCACTAATAATGAACTAAGCGATGTTGACCTTGATGAAAATTTAGAGCTTATCCGCAGTAACCTGGTATTTAAATACGAGGAGCCAGCACCGAAGTCTAACTGGCACAGGCTAGCAGTTGCAGCATCATTATTGATTTTTCTTTCTTTCGGTGCTTACTTTATCCTGCATAAAAAAGATAACGCTTACACTGCTAAAGTAACCAAAAAAGATGCCAGACCTGGTAAAAACAGGGCGACGCTGATTTTATCAAACGGGAAGAAAATTATACTTAATGATGTTTCGGATGGGCAGCTCGCCAGCGATGCAGGTGTAATCATTAATAAAACCAAATCGGGAGAGATTATTTACAAGGCAAATGCAGCACCGGGTAAAGACTCACTTAAAACGCAGTTTAATACGCTAACTACAGCAAAAGGCGAGCAATATCAGTTGATTCTGCCAGATGGTTCACACGTTTGGCTTAATGCGGCATCAACAGTTAAATACCCTGTTGTATTTGATAAAAAGGAGCGCATGGTAGAATTAAATGGTGAGGCATATTTTGAAGTTGTACATAAACAGTCTTCTCCGTTTAAGGTAAAAACTCGGCTGCAGGAAGTGGAAGTTTTGGGAACTCACTTTAATATTTATGCCTACGAAGATGAGCGTATTACCAGGACAACATTGGTTGAAGGATCGGTAAGGGTTTCTTCGTTCACCAGCCATAATACTATTGTAATAAAGCCGGGACAACAGTCGCTGGTTGATGATTACAATCTAAAAGTAGAAATGGTAGATACCGACGATGCCCTGGCCTGGAAAAACGGGTATTTTGAATTTAACGATGAAAGCCTGGAAAGCATCATGAAGAAAGTTGGCCGCTGGTATAATTTAGACGTAGAATATGGTAATAACACGGCAAAATACCAGCTTTTTAGCGGTAGTGTATCAAGATATAAAAATGTTTCGCAGGTAATTAAAACCCTTGAATTAACAAATGCGGCCCATTTTAAAATAGAAGACAATAAAATATTGGTAACGAAGTAACCTTATCCAAACAATAACAATAAATTAATTATTAACTAAACTTAATCGAAATGAAAAACCTGGAAGAAGACGCTTAACGGTAAAAATCAACCGGTGATCAGTATAAAAAAAATCAGGGGTGCTTGCAACACCCCTGAAGAGAATGTCTGATCAAACCGAACAGTGTGTTGACTACTATTTTTAATTTAAACAGATAATCAAATGTATAAAATTTATACTAATTCTTTATGCTGGCTGCAAGGCCGTATAACAAAGTTCCTGCTGATAATGAAACTGACTATTGTTTTATTGATTGTAAGCTTAATGCAGGTAAATGCATTCACCTATGCTCAACGAGTAAGCTTAAAAAAGAAAGAGATAACGCTTAAACAGGTTTTTAAAGAAATTAAAAAGCAAACGGGTCATGATGTATTATATCAGCCAAATAAGCTTAAAGCCAGCCAAAAAATCAATGCGGATTTTGATAATTCTTCTTTGGATGAAGTGATGAAAGCCTGTCTGCAGGGAATGCCATTGGTTTACACTTTTTATGAAAATTCAATTGTTATAAAAGAAGGAACACCGGCAGTTAATATACAAGCTGCAGCGTCTGTGCAGCTTATTACAGTTACTGGTAAGGTTGTCGATACAGCCGGAGTGCCTTTAAAGGGAGCTACCGTTAAAGTAAAAAAGGGTAACCAAAGTACTGTTGTTGATGTAAATGGGACGTTCACTTTAAAAAATGTTGAAGAAAATTCAATTTTACAGATCTCTTTTATTGGATATATTACACAGGAAATTAGAGCAACTTCCGGTAATATTCTAGTTAAACTAAAATCGCAATCTTTTGGGTTAAACGAAGTAGTGGTTTTAGGGGGGTACGGCACACCAAATGCTGCAACTGAAAAAGTTGTATCAACAGTAGTTACAGTTTCAGGAGCTGAAACCGATGACAAGCCGGTGCCCAATGCATTGGACGCCTTGCAGGGCAGGGTTCCAGGCTTGAGTATCTTATCAGGCTCAGGCGAACCATCGACGGTACCATCTATCCGGCTTCACGGTTTAGGCTCTTTAACATCAGGCACTGACCCTTATGTAATCCTTGATGGTACTCCTATTGACTTAGCTACAGTATTGACATTAAACCCTAATGATATTCATGACTGGAAAATTTTAAAGGATGCAACAGCGCTGTCTATATATGGTGCGCAGGCAGCCAATGGTGTAATTATTATCAATACCAATCATGGTTCGTTCAATAAGCCTGCTACCATTACATTAACCAGCCAGTACAGCCTTTCGAGCATAGCAAGCTACAAATTTTTTCACAGCTTTATGAATGCCAAGGAATTGGAGAATTTTGATGTAAGTTCAGGCCTGCAAACCCAGGCCCAACTGGATGCTGTTTTAGCGGCAATACCGGTGAAGAATGCCGATACCAAATGGTATAATTATTATTATAAAAGGAATGCACCAACCGCGCAAGAAAATGTAGCTATATCTGGCGGCGGCGGCAAAACCACTTATTATATATCCGGTGGTTATCTCAAATCTGTAGGTATAGCTGCTGAATCCGGATATAATCGTTATAATCTGCGCTCAAATATAAGCTCAACGGTAAATAAATGGACACAGGTTGGCTTAAACATGGCGCTTACCTATGATATTACGCATACTAACCCTTTCACGGCTAACAGTACAAATGGCGGGTTGGGCATGTTCGCCCCTCCGTATGCCAGCCCTTATGCTCCTGACGGCTCAAGATATGTAACCATTCCCGGCTGGGGCAATCGTTACGACCCTTATTACCGTACCAGCCAAAATCCGATCAACAACAGTAAGTTTACCTTTAACCCAACAGCATATGTTCAGGTTAAACCAATTAGCGGGCTAACCCTTAAATCCCAGGCAGGCTTAAATGGCTATGATTTTACAAATTCAACCTTAACATTACCTTCATACCTTGGTGTTGGTTCTAAACTGGGTACAAACAGCGAGAGTTATGAAAGAAATGTGAGAAAAACATTCACTAACACAGCAGAATATGCATTTACTGTAGGCGCAGTAAACCATATCACCGCCCTGGCTGGCCAGGAATATTCAGACGGTGGCGATCAGGGTTTTTCTGCTTCCGGTCAGGGATTAACCGATAACCGTTTAATATTACTCGGAAATACCATAGCCAGCCCAAGGGATATAGGCTCTTATAACTATGAATATGTTTATAATTCATATTTCGGCAAACTGAATTATGATTTTAATGAAAAATATTATGCAGTTGCCTCTATCCGTAACGATGCATCGTCAAGGTTTAGTGTAGCGCATCGTTCGGGTACTTTTTGGTCTGGTGGTTTAGGCTGGGAAGCCAAGAAGGAGAATTTTTTAAAGGATGTTTCATGGATAGATAACCTAACACTAAAGGCAAACACCGGGACTTCCGGAAACTCTTTGATTGGTAACTATACAAGTCTTGCATTAATAGGCAACGCCGGTCCTTATAATAATACGCTGGGGTACAATGTAACCAACCCCGGGTCTCCGTATTTAACATGGGAACAGCACCAGAAAACCACTTTTGGGATGAACGTGGCTGTGCTTGACAGGATTAGGTTGGATGTTTCCTATTATATTGATGTTACTTCGCAAATGCTGATAGATGTTCCCTTTCCTACAACATCGGGGTTCACAACCATTACACAAAATACGGGTACCTTACAAAACAAAGGGTTCGATATTGATCTTGCAGTCGATTTATGGAAGGATAAAGTACACAACGGTTACCTTACCTTTTTCTTAAAGAACGAGATTACCCATAACAAGATCACTAAGTTATTCCAGGGCAGGAGCAGTTTCCCGCAACCTGGCTTTTTACAGGCATGGGTAGTAGGACAGCCAGTAAACTTTTATCTTCCGTTGTTTGCAGGTGTTAATTCTCAAACAGGAGCGCCGCAATGGTATCTGCCTGGCTCAAATCCATCCATCACCCGTAAAGATCCTAAAGCTGTAACAAGCGATTTTAACAGTGATGCACTGCAGCAGAACTCGGGTATTGGTCAGTTTGCACCGTCAACAGGCAGCTTTGGCTTTAACGGCGGATATAAAGGGTTTAGCCTGGAAGTAATGTTCTATTATGCTTTAGGGAAACACCTGTTAAGCAATGACGGTTATTATTTCCAAAACCCCAACGTTTATCCGGTGGGCTACAACGCATATAAAATTGTACAGAATTACTGGAAAAAACCGGGAGACGTAACTCAGTTCCCTGATATTAATAACTATCAGCTAACTCAGTTTGATTCAAGTCTGATTCAGGATGCGTCATTCATGCGTTTGAAAGATCTTACGTTAAGTTATTCAGTGCCTAAGTCGCTTCTGGAGCATACAAAAGTGTTAAAGGCTTTCAAGATTTTCCTGGAAGGGCGTAACCTGTTTACTATTACCAAATACACTGGTCCCGATCCGGAAATTGATTCAAACTTATCTTATGGTCAATTTCCAAGCACTAAACAATATTCACTGGGCCTTGAAGCTACCTTCTGAAAAATTAAAGTATAATTTAAATGATAACAGACATGAAAAGATACAATATATATTTTATGGCCGGGCTAATGATCCTTACGGTTATTACTGCCTGCAAAAAAATTGATGCTATACACCCGCATGATTCAATTGACCTCAATACTGGTTTTGAGTCGATAAGCGATGCATTAAAGTGGGATATAGGCACCTACGCAAACTTCAGGGGCGCCCAGTCTATTGCTGGCGCAGTGACTGATATACAGGCCGATCAATTAAATATTACCTTGAGTAACGGTAATAACAATACCGATTTATACAAATGGGGGGCGTTTCTTCAAGCCGGTGATGTAGGCGGTACGTGGGGGAATTATGGTAATATTACCCAGATTAATATTGCTATTGCAGGGTTTAAAACCATTAAAACCACCAGTGCAGCCGATGCTGCGAAATTAAGCCAATATACAGGCGATCTTTACCTGGCAAGGGCCTTTTACTATCATGCGTTAATAGTAAGATATGGTAAAGCTTATGACGATGCTAACAGTGCTGCTGCAAATCCGGGTGTTCCCCTGGTTTTAACCTACGATATAAATGCATTGCCTGCCAGGGCAAGTGTTAAGGCTGTTTATGATCAGATCTTATCAGATATTACAACAGCAGAAGGTTTGCTTGCAGGCGTTACGGGTGCACAGGGAGCTCACTCCTTTAACATAGATGTAGCTACAGCATTAGAGGCAAGGGTAAGGCTGCACATGCATGATTGGGCCGGGGCATACGCTGCTGCCACTAAATTAATTAACAGCGGGAAATATCCACTTGTTAATAATTTGGCAGATCTGCAAAATTACTGGTATAATGATGGTACGCAAGAAGATATTTACCAATGCTTTGCCAGCATAACTGAACTGGCTGGCGGTAATTTAACCTTTACAAATTTTACAAATAGCACAAAGGCTTATAATCCTTCATATCTTCCAACAAAATCGATAGTTGATATGTACGCTAATACAGATATACGCAAAGCCACCTATTTCTCCAATCTTCCGGTAAATATAAACGACGTTAAAGCCAATCTTAATTTAGTATTTAAATATCCGGGTAATCCCGCATTTTATCCTAAAGGCACAATTTCTAACGGGGTTAATGCATCGAAGGTATTTCGTATCGGCGAAATGTATTTGATAGCCGCTGAGGCTGCCGCTGGTAATTCTGATGAGGCAAATGCTTTAAAATATCTTAATTTATTGCATGCCGCACGTGTAGCCGGAAGTACAATTAACGCCAGCGGAACTGCTTTAACAGATGCGATCAGGAATGAAAGGACCCTTGAACTTGCCTTTGAAGGCTTCCGTTTAGATGACCTTAAACGCTGGCATTTGGGCTTCACAAGGGGCACCCCTCAAAACGCTGATGTTCTTTTAGGGCAGGGCATTACCTTAACCATTGCCGCTACTGATAATAAGTTCGTATGGGCAATACCTCCATATGATATGACGCTTAATAAAAATTTAACGCAAAACCCTGGTTGGTAAAACCATATTTGGAGTAACAAAGAGAGACAGTCTATTTTTAGGCTGTCTCTTTTTATTTTCCCATCGTAAATACCCACCAATACAGCACCTGGTTAAAAACGTTATTACACTATTGGCAGTTTTACATAAAAGATTGTTCCATTATTCCGTTTGCTGTTGAACCAGATCTCACCTCCATGTGCCTCTACAATTTGTTTGGAAATGGCTAATCCTAAACCAAACGGCTGTTCTCCGGCTGTTCCGGGTCTTCTTGCTTCGGTAAACATGTCAAATATTTTATCTTTTATCTCTACAGGGATTCCGATACCATGATCTTCTACGGCAATAATTACATGTTTTTCTTTTTCTTCCAGTTTTACAAGGATACTTGCGCCACTAGGACTAAACTTAATTGCGTTGGCAATCAGGTTGCTAACTACCCGCCACATCTTTTCCCGGTTTACAGATAAAATAACAGGTGTGGTTTGTAAATTAATATATTGCCCTTTGGCATCTGCCTTGTAACGCAACAGGTCAACACAATAATGCAACATGAGTGATAGGTCTACAGGTTCTATTTTCAAGTTTTCTACCCGGGTGTGCACCTGGAGCAGGTCGCTTACTAATTCAAGCGAGTTTTGACCTGAAGTTTTAATAAGCTCCAGCATCATCCTGTCTTCAGCCGATCGGTCCTCGTCTTCCAGCATTATAGTCGCTACCGAGGTTATTCCGCCAATGGGGTTGCGCAGATCATGGGCTACTATCTGCATCATCCGGGTATTGTCTTCCTGGCTCTGCTCCAAATCAATCAGCGTTTTTTGCATTTGGTTGTTCTGTTGGACAATCTTCCGGTTTAAATGGCGGGAGATCTGGTACTGACGGGAAACGATCAGGATCAACAGGATACTTACTGTACAAACAGCAATCAACAGCCAGATCTTGGTTTTATTGCTTTTATTACTGATTCCCAGCAACGTGTTATCATCCTGTATCGCATTATACTTGATGTAATCGCCAATGAATTTTTTTAGTTTATCATTCTCGGCCGTTAAGGCCGTTTCCATTAAATTGTGAACGCCTACGATTTTATCCTTATTGCCCGACATTTCGGTATAAGCTAAAATAACCTTTAGTACCTTAACCCTCATGAAAACATAACCCCTTTCCTGAACCAGCTTGTAGGCACGATTATAGTAACTCAGTACACTGTCAGGTTTGTCTGCATAATAAGCGGCATATAATCCAAACGAGTTGATCTCAAAATATTCCAGCCCGTCATCCCGCGATTCGGATAAAGATTGCTTGATCAGCGGCAGGGCTTCCTGTTTCCTCCCTTTATTAAGCAGGTTATTCGCTTTTATCTGCAGGATAGCGATCAGCATCCGCTCATCTTTATACCTTGCTGCAACCTTTCTTGATCTATCCAGGTAATAGCTAACACTGTCATCAGGAAGTGCGGCATTAACCAGGCAATAATTGGCATATACCAGGCTCATAATACTGTCCTGTTTCAGTCTTCTGCCGGTTTGGATAGCCTGGCGGGAAAGTACTTTAGCTTTCACGCTGTCTCCAATTTCTGCATACACTGTCGCCATGTTCAATAATGCCTGGGCTGTGTTTGCCGTATCTGCTTGTTGCCTGTAAGCTAACAACTCTTTACTGAACAAATCCAGCGACTCCCTGTACAACCCACTCAGGTAAAGCGCAGAAGCAATAACGTTGTCTGCATCCGTTTTTCCTTTGGGGTAATGGAGTCTCATCGCTATAGCTTTAGCCTTAATGCCGTAATAGAAACAGCTATCGGCGTTTTTTAGGTGGTAAAGCATTCCTATCCGGTTTAGGCAGTTTACCTGGCCGATGCTGTCTTTTATGAAGGGGAGCCTGTGCTGCTCCTGTTGGATCAGCACGGATTGGCCTTGTGCATAATTAAGGCAAAGGCAAAAAAACACTACCTTGATAAGGTATGGTATCGGCTTTGGTAAATGCATTTTCGGTAGGTGTAAATATTTTAATCTAAAATACGATTTTTTGAACAGGTTCTACGGTATTGGTATACAGGATAATATAGGTAAAATCTAAAACAATGCTGCTTTAATAAATTATAAGGCCCTGTGGTTCCCTGGATTTAGAATATACAAAGTTGCTCCCCAAAGCCTGGTACCCATTTAAAAAGCAACAACCATATTGTAAAATCAATGTAAAATAGCCGCAGCTTTACAGTTGGGGTTGATTTGCGTAGTAAAGACTTTGTAGCTTTGAGTTTGAAATGTATAATCTGATGGATATTAAAACAGAAACACTTGAACAGTTTTATGAGCGCACAAGGCAGCATATCCCCAAAGAAATGCAGAATAACATTGGAGGTGCCCACTTTAATGTAAAGCGAAGGTGTACCGTGAACCGGGTGGCGCCCTATAATCGCCGCGATTATTACAAAATATGCCTGGTAACCGGCAAGGGTGTACATTTGTCAAATAATAAAGAGACGTTGATAGAAAAACCGGCGATCCTGTTTTCAAACCCATCAACCCCCTCATCATATCAAGCGCTTGATGAAGGCCAGGGAGGCTTTTACTGCCTTTTTAACGATGCTTTTTTTTCAAGCGGACTAAAGAATGAAATAAAATATGAAAGCCCGCTATTTAACGATTCGCTTCAATCTGTATTTATACTGAATGATGACGATTTAATTCGTTTTTCGCGCTATTTTACTGATATGGAAGAGTTGTTGGAAGGTACCTATAAATTCAAATACGACATGATCCGCAACGTACTGCAAACCCTGATTCATGAAGGGATCAAGCTGCAGCAGCCGGGCCAAATCAAAAGTATTAACCCGGCTGATCGGCTATCTTCGCGTTTTTTTAGTTTACTCGACCAGCAATTCCCTGTAGATTCTCCGTCAAATCCATTACAGTTAACAATGCCATCTGCTTATGCTGAGCGCTTAAATGTTCACGTCAATTACCTGAACAACCTGGTTAAACGCACCACCGGAAAAACCACTAGCGCCATTATTCACGAGCGCATTATTGCTGAAGCCAAAATTTTATTGCTGAATACCAACTGGGATGCTGCCGAGATTGCCTACTGCCTGGGTTTTGATTATCCGTCGCACTTCAATAAGTATTTTAAACAATATGCAAGCACTACCCCTTTGCTGTTCCGCGAAACCCTGAAAATGGCAAGTAATTAAACCTTTGATTTGTATAATCATCAATTTGATTTGTATTACCCGTGTGTGTGTTATCGCTTTAGCTTTGCGCTAATTAATAATACATCACAATGAAAAGAATTGATGAATCAAATAAGAGAGCAAGCACCATACTTGGTTTTGCGCTAATCCCGCTTTCGGGCTTCGCACTCGACGTATATATCCCCTCCCTGCCTGATATGGCTTCAAAGTTACATACCGTTCCCTCAGCCATCCAGTTAACCATATCCATTTATCTAATCAGCTACGGGATCTGCCAGTTATTTATCGGCAGCTTGCTTGACAGTTTCGGGCGTTATTTGCCAAGTGTGATCGGCTTACTTTTTTTCAGCGCGGCAAGCTTTATTATTGCCCGTTCAGAAAGTCTGCACGTTATTTACCTGATGCGTGCCATTCAGGGTATTATGGTGGCCACCATTGTAGTAAGTAAGCGCGCTTTGTTTATTGACTTGTATTCGGGCGACAAATTAAAACACTATACCAGCTTGTTTTCAGTTATTTGGGCATCGGCGCCTATTATTGCGCCATTTATAGGCGGCTATCTTCAATTCCATTTGGGGTGGCAGGCCAATTTTAATTTTCTTGGATATTTTGGCTTATTGTTAGTGACCCTGGAGTTAATTATCAGCGGAGAATCAATCAAACAAAAACATCCCTTTAACCTGAAACAAATAGCGGGCGCTTACGGATTGATGATAAAAACAAAAGACTTTACTGTGGGCATGGTAGTATTAGCTTTAACTTACGCTATGATGCTGGTTTACGGTATGACCAGTCCTTTTTTAATTGAAAAGTTAATGCATTACCCGGCAACGGTAACCGGAAATGCTTCACTTATTTCCGGCGTATCCGTGCTGGCAGGCGGTCTTTTGTCAAAGTATTTCATCACCAGGCCATTTGTAAAGAAAATATTGATCGCGGCAAGTGTGCAGTCAATTGTTGCCATTGGCCTAACTATTTTTACCGGCTACCTGCATAATATTTATACATTATTAGCTTACGTAATCATCCTGCATGCCGCCATAGGGTTTATATTTAATAATGTATTGTCCTATTTACTCACCCGGTTTACAAACAATGGCGGCAAAGCCAGTGGATTAGCAGGTGGAGGCTATATTATATTTACCTCGGCATTCAGCTATACGGTAGTAAGTGCCTTGTCTATTAAAAGCCAGGTATGGTTAGGTGTAAGCTATTCTGTGTTGTCTGTTGCTGTGCTCATCATATTTGCATGTACCAAGTGGATAGGTGAACCGGTAACTATTAAGAAATTAGCCCACGAAGAGCCAATACCGCTTCCTGTGATCGATTAAATTATTTCGGGATTTCCGGAAATGTTATCCCCGGGAGTTATAATTTAAATTATCCAATTATATCCCTCTCATGCAACTGGGAAGGATTTTTGAGGTTTTTAGTGCCTGGTAAAAAGTGTAGAACATAAATAACTTAAACTTTTTAGCCATAAATGTGTTGTAAAAAATGTGATTATAAATGGATTATAATCCTGTTTTTTAAATTACATACTTATGAAAATTAAATTTTTGTTACCGGTGATACTGCTGGTAGCGGTAGTAGCCCAAAGTTGCGTAAGCAATAAAAAATACGCCGAATTACAATCAAACTATAACAAATCGCTCGACACGAACAGTAAACTAAAACAAAGCTGGCAGGTAACCCAGCAGGAGCTTTCCGGATCGAGGGCCAGGGTAACCAGCCTGGAAGAGCAAATAGCACAGGCAAAATCAAATGCTATAGCCTTACAGGATGCGCTGAATAAATGTTTAGCGGGCAACAACCAGGGTAATGTGAATATTGCGAAGCTGGCCGACCAGATCACGGCCTCGTCGCAATATATCCGTCACCTGGTAGATCTTAAAAATAAGAGCGACTCTTTGAACCTGGTGCTTACCAATAACCTTACCCGTTCTTTAAGTCCGGATGAAATTAAGGATGTTGATATAAAGGTGCTTAAAGGTGTGGTATATGTTTCGCTGTCTGATAATATGCTTTATAAATCAGGTAGTTATGAAATTTCAGACAAAGCCGGAACTTTATTAAGCAAAGTTGCCAAGATCATAAATGATTATTCAACTTATGATGTGCTGGTTGAAGGTAATACGGATAATGTGCCTATCAAGCAAATAAACATCCGTAACAACTGGGATTTGAGCGCTTTAAGGGCATCATCAGTAGTGCAGGCACTGCAAAATACGTACAGCGTTGATCCTAAACGATTAACAGCAGGAGGCAGAGGCGAATATAACCCTGTTGCAGACAATGGTACAGCCGGTGGTAAATCTCTAAACAGGCGCACACAGGTGATTATTACACCCAAATTAGATCAGTTTATGGGCCTTATTGGTAAAGATCCGGCACAAAAAGCACCGGGTCAATAATATTAAAAGTTTTTAACTAAGCTTAACGCCTCCAGGGAAACCAGGGGGCGTTTTTTATTAAAAATTCCCGGTATGTATACCCGTAGTAAATCTGCAACAAAAACGTACTTTTACGAATGACTTTTGATTTCAACAACAAAAATGTACTTATAACCGGTGGCTCAAGGGGAATAGGGCGTGTAACCGCACAACTCTTTGCCGCGTCGGGTGCCAACGTAATTATCACTTATAAAACAAGCCGCGAAGCTGCCGAACAAACGCTGGCTGATCTTAAACCAGGCAACCACAGCAGCTATCAATTGGATGTTACGGACCCTGCGGCTATTGAACACTTCTTTAACTTATACCAGCAAAAGTATAAAACGCTGGATGTTTTGGTTAATAATGCCGCTGTATTCCTGGAGCATAGAATTTTAACGGCAAGCTACGATAGCTGGCAGCAAAGCTGGGACGAAACAGTAAAAACCAATCTTACTGGTCCGGCCAATATGTGTTATTTTGCTTCGCGATTAATGGTGAACCAAAACGGTGGTAAAATTATCAATGTGTCATCTCGTGGCGCATTCAGGGGCGAGCCGGATCATCCGGCATACGGTGCGAGTAAAGCGGGCTTGAATGCGATGAGTCAATCGCTGGCTATTGCGCTGGCACCTAACAATATCAGTGTGCATATTATTGCACCGGGCTTTGTGGAGACTGAGATGGCAGCCGGGTTATTGAACAGCGCAGAAGGGGAGTTTATTAAAAAACAAAGCCCCTTTGGGCGGGTTGCCAAACCGGAAGAGGTGGCCCGCTTAATTGCCGTGTATGCCAGCGATGGCCTTGAATTTACAAGCGCCGGGATTGTTGATTTGAATGGAGCTTCGTATTTGCGGAGCTGATTTCTTTAAATTTAATACTACACAGCCCTATACACCTAAAATATGCTTAAAATAAAGTTAACCGGTTTACTTTGTATTGCATTTGCAATAAACTGCCTTGCTCAAACGCCTGTAAAATCCACGCCGCAATGGCGGCCATTATACCATTTTACACCACCTGTAAACTGGACGAATGACCCCAACGGATTGCTGTTTTTAAATGGGAAATTTAACCTGTACTATCAGCATAATCCATTCGAAAACAAATGGGGACACATGAGTTGGGGCCATGCAACCAGCAGCGACCTTGTTAACTGGAAGAATTTGCCAGTCGCCATACCTGAGATGATCAGGCGTGATACCATTACTATGATCTACTCCGGCTCTGCAGTGCTTGATAAAAATAACACCAGTGGCTTTGGCAGTTTAAATAATCCGCCGGTTGTGGCTATTTATACGGCTGATCTGCGTAATCAGCATAAAGAAAAGCAATATGTAGCTTATAGTAACGATGGTGGCTTAACATTTAAACAGTACGCTAAAAACCCGGTAATCGACCTGGATAAAGAAGATTTCCGTGATCCGAATGTGTTTTGGTATGCGCCCACTAAGCAATGGATAATGACTGTTGCAATGGTTGATGAGCATCAGGTAAGGATTTATGGTTCAAAAAATTTAAAAGAATGGACAAAGCTTAGTGATTTTGGTCCGGCTGGGTTTATAAAAAATCCATGGGAATGCCCATCGTTACTGCCATTAATGGTTAACGATAACCCGGCAAAAGTTAAATGGGTACTGCTGGTATCTGCCGGTGGCGAGCATGGCCCGTTAATGCAATATTATGTAGGCGATTTTGACGGACACACTTTTAAAAATGACAATGCCGCTGATAAAGTGCTAATGGTTGATTATGGCGACGCTTTTTATGCGGCAATAGCCTGGCGGGATGCGCCGGCTAATAAAAAGATCCTTTTAGGCTGGCTGCAAAATGGAAAACCGGAAACATCTCCATGGAGGGGCCAGATGTCTATCCCTAGGGAGTTGTCATTAAAAACAACTGCTGATGGGTTAAGGCTTATTCAACAGCCGGCATCAATTGTTACCGGTAAGCTGCTAGGTAAACCGGGTGCTTTTAAAAGCAATATCGTTATTAACAATAAAAGTATGCCTTTATTCGCATCAGGGCATTTTGATGGAAATGCTTACTGGATAGATGCTGAATTAAATGGCGCAGGTTATAAAAAAGCTGGTTTTAATGTTGCGGAGAAAAATGGCGCCGCTAAAAAGGTTGTTGTTGGTTATGATGCGGTTAAGCAGGAGCTGTTTATTGATTGTACAAGCGCTGAAAATGATAATAAATCCGCAGAACACCTGGTTCAAACCGCACCAATGAAACCTGTTAACGGTGTGGTTAAGATCCAGGTTTTGATGGATAAATCGTCATTGGAAGTTATAGGCAATGGCGGCGAAAAGGTGATTTCAACCATGATCTATCCCGACACTGATGCAACCGGGCTTTCAGTATTTACTGATGGGGAAGTTATGGTTAAAAGCTTGAAGATCTGGGATTTGAATAAGAAGTAAACTTGTCTTTCAAAAACCGATATAAGATTTACGAGGTTTTTAAAGGTAAATCTGGATTAGTTATTATTTAAAAATAATACTTTTAAATTCATTTATACTTACCACATTAATTTGAGGAAAGTCGATGGACTTAAGAGTATTAAAATGTTTGTCATTGGTAACCAGGTAATCCGCATTTCCAGAAATGGCTAAGTCGACAAATTTATTATCGTCGGGATCCTGCTCAATAAGATGCCACTTAAAATAAGGCTCATCAAAAATAACATTTGGCGCAGCAGTTAGTATTGCTAATACTAAATTAGCTGTTTGCTGAGAAAATCAAATAGCCAGCCTCTCCTCATATTCCGCCATAATTTCATTGCTAATCAACCAATCAAAGTGTTTTTCCTTAAAAGAACGATATAACCAATAATGGCTACTTTGGGGCGGTATAGATGCGAGAAGGCAATTTGTATCTATAATAACAATCATTAATCGTCACCATTAAGCATTTCGTCAAAGTCTTTTTGAGTATATCTTTTTTCAGCGATAACCTTTGTAAGCTCTTCATCTAATAAACCAGAGTAATGATCAACCATGACTTTTTTTAAGGCTAATGTTTCCTCTTCTGACATTGGCCTGTTAGAGAGCCTAAGCAAACTAACCTGTATCGGATTAAGTTCTGTATGTGACTTTTGGGTTGTTGCCATGTGTTTTTATACTTGCTTTAAACAAAATTACTGAATTAGTATAACATATCAATTCAGGCTTACAAAGTTTTAAACCATAAAATCGTTAATATATAAGTAAATGCTATTTTAAAATCGGGTCTCTCCCCATTTCAACTAATCTCCAGCCGCTAATCACTAACCCTAATTCTTCACCCTGTTCTGCTCGCTTTCTGCAGCATTGTCATTGTGTTTACGCTGATCGGAAATAGCTTTGCCGAAACGGTAGCTTAATGAAAGAACTGCTGTGCGGGTATCGCTTATGTTGCGGTAATTTGCAAGCGTATTGGCCAGGTTGTTTATATCGCCGCTGTTAACAAACGTATGGAAAACATCATTTACAACTAGCTTTACGGTGGTAGATGGTGACAGCTTTTTAGAAAGCGCTGTATTTACCTTTCCCCTGTGGCCAACTACAAACTGGCTGCTGGTAATTTTGCTTTGGTAGCCGCCATCAAGCTGTACTTTCCAGTCGTTACCAAGTTTAAATTCCGTTATCGGCCTTATAAAAAAGAAGGTACCCTGGGTGTTTAAGGTGCCGGTATAAAAATTACTTACCGTATGGATATTTTGCACATAGGCAAACAGGTGGAAATTAAACCACTTGGCCGGATCAAAGCTTGCATCAACGGTTATGGTTTTATTTACAGTGCTGCCAATATTACCTGGGCGACTGTAATAGATCCCGTCAACAATTTCAATAGTTTCATTCACATTGTCTTTTGTTTTGCTGTAGCTCAACTCTGTTGTAATATTCCCCCAGGTATATGACAACTCGACATTATTGGTGTACGACGGCTTTAAGAACGGATTGCCGGTATAATAGGTAAACTTATCAATGGGCGATAAAAACGGGTTCAGGTCTTCATAATATGGCCTGTCAATCCGCCTGCCGTAATTAAGGCTTACTGACTGTTTGCCGGCTGTATCAAGCTTATACTGCATAAACAGGGTAGGGAAGATCCCATTGTAATTTCTTTTAAAAACTGAATCTGGTTTTTGAATATTACCAAGCTGGTGCCCGTTTGAAGTTGTGTTTTCAAATCTTAAGCCTGCCTGGATAGAAAATCTTTTAAAATCTTTATTGGCATTCAAGTATGCCGCATTTATATTCTCTTTATAAATAAAATGATTGGTTTTGCCATAGTCGGGTGTGGTTACACCGGCTGCCGTATAAAAATAGTCGGCAATATTATCGGTTTTGGTATAGCTTGATTTAAGTCCGGCGGCTAATTTTATGCCATTACCCAAAGGGCGAGAATAATCTGTTTTGCCGGCGAAAATATTAATGCTGGCAGGCAAACTCCCTGTAAGCAGATCGCTGTTGGTCATGGAGTTATCAGGCAGATAAGTTTTGTTATCGAATGATTGGCTGCTTTTATTGTCATATTTAATATAATCAAAATCAGCTGTAAGCTCCTTGCCGTTCTTGTCAAACTGGTGGCGATAGTTTAGATTGATATCGCCGTTTTTAAAATTATAATGTTCTTTATTATGAGCTATGATAGTAGAATCCAAATTGTTTTGCGGATCAAGTAATTTGCTGGTTGCTACCGTTTTCTCATCAGCTGGATGGATCAGCCCATTAAAACCTATGCCCCAGGTTGTTTTATCAGATGCATAATAATCAATTCCAAATTTAGCGCTGTAGGATTTTGATGTTCTGCGAATGAATGAATTTTGCAGAAAATTGGAGGCAATACTTCCATCCGGGTTTAAAAAGTGACGATTTATATCCAGGTTATTAAAATTATTGCTGGTGCTATAACCCAAATTTCCGGTAACATTTATTTTATTATTACGATAATTGAAATTAAAGCTGTTGGTGGTTTTCCCATAAATACCCTGAGAGTAGCTAAGATTCAATCCTCCGTTAAACCCTCTGACTTTTGATTTTTTTGTGCGGATGTTGATGATCCCGCCATTGCCGGCAGCATCGTATTTTGCTGGCGGGTTACTCATCAGCTCTACCTGATCAATTGATGATGACGCCAGCGACCGTAAATAGCTTTCCAGCTCTGCGCCTGAAAGATAGGTAGGCTTATCATCAATAAAAATCTGCACCCCTTTTCCTTTAAGGCTGATCGCTGCATTATCACCAACAATTACCCCCGGCGATTTTTCAAGGACATCCAGCGCTGTTGATCCTGCATTGCTGATCAGGGCATCAACATTTACTACGGTACGGTCTATCTTGTGTTCAATCAAAGGTTTTTGTGATGATATGGTTACCTCCTTTAATACTGTTCCAGTTTGTTTAAGGGTGATGGATAGCAGCTCTTTGTCATTATCCAATTGAAAAGGCTCACTTTTGTAGGATTGATAGCCTATCATGGTAACGAATAGTCTGTAGTCTCCTTTTTTCTGATTTTCAAATAGAAAGTTTCCCGTTGCATCTGCCAAAGCGGTTTTTATTAATACGGAGTCCTTCGCTGTTTTTAGGTAAACGGTAGCTCCGTCAAGCGGCTTACCAGTGTCGTTTGTTATTTTACCGGTTATTTTTAAGCCTTGTTGGGCGGATACAAAAGTTGAGGCAATAGTAAGCCATGCGGCTAAAATAGCCGTTATTTTTAGTTTCATATGTGTGATTAATGGGTAGTTAAGTTGTTGTTGTGATTTTTATTTTTTGGACATAAGTATTCCTGTTCACCTGTTTTGTGAATAATAGCTGTCGTGTTATTTAATAAAGATTAGTTATTAGATTTGTCTACCACGGTATTACTCTCGCGCTTTGCATCGGTATCATAATTGTAAAGCCATGACCATTCGCCGTTCCCCACAATTTTTACGTATTTGGCCCTGTATTTCTGGTAAACCTCATCAGGCTGCTTTTTGCCGTTAACAATAAATTCTGAGGAGCTTATTTTAAATGAGAGGTTGTCCTTGCTTTGAATAATGCCATCGCTGATCATCTCTGTTATAATTTTATTGCGTCTTTCATCGTCATTTACCTTGCTGTAAGGTTTGTAATCGGGAGAATTTGGATTGTATGGAGCCTTAGGTTCATAAGGTTTTACCGGATTGCCATAAGCAGATTTCGGCTGATATGGCGCAACCGGTTTTGTCCATGCGCCATTTAACGCGCCTTTTTTATATTCCTGGCTTGATGATTTATATTGCTGGTTTACGGAGTCTGCTATGGCCTGGTCTCTTTTTAGATTCAGATTGCTTTGGGCGTTTAACTTTCCGAGTGAACCGTTAAGCGGTTGATTGTTTGTCTTGAGTTTCTGGGTAATTGAATCCAGTGCGGCTAAACCTTGTTTATTGTCTTTGGAACCATCATTGGCAGCATTTTCTGTCGATCCTGGTACTGTAGCGTTGCTGCTGGCATCATTGGTTTTGAATTTGTTGAGGATCTGGTTTATCACTGGCTGATAGGTGCCTATTTTGTTCGGTGGGATGGTTTTGCCATTCACCTGCATGGAAGCCAGAGCATTGTTTTTATAATTAAGCTGGTATAAAATTCCATTTTCCTTACAGATCCTCGTGGTGTACTCATAATTAGGCCCCTCGAATATCGTACTGTTCCCAAATTCATCATTTCTATAAATTCTTAGTTTTCCCTTGGTTGTGGTATCGGTTTTAACAGCAACGGGTCTTACATCCTGTTTGTCATTTATAGCGGTCTTTTTAGAAGTACTAACTGTATGCATTACTGCCTTAGCTGTATTGGTTACCAGCTTATTTATTTTTTCGGCATTGGTAAAGGCAGCGGTAAATAAGCCGGCAGTTACCAGGCAAATGGCCAGCAATGATTTTTCAAGCCGGTTTAATGAATGATTGTTGTTTGATATAATGCGGGTTACCCGATCCTTTAAATGATTTTTATTGTTTTTTAAAGCCATAGCATAAGCAGGTGCAGACGAAGAAATATTATATTCCTGGCACGATACCAACGCTTTAATATAATTAACCTTGTTGCTGCTTTGCGCCACCGCAATATCATCACAGCAATTTTCGCGTTCGGTTTTTATCAGGGCCGAGATCCACAACACTGCCGGGTTAAAGAAAAATACGATCTCCATTAAGCTTTGCAGCAGGTTAACCAAATAGTCGGACCGGCGGATGTGTGCCAGCTCATGGATCAGGATAGCTTCAATTTCTTCAGCCGGTACGGCAATAAGTAAACCTACCGGGATCAGGATCAAAGGTTTTAAATGCCCTACAACCATAGGAACCTTTGCCACGCCAGACTCCACTATGTTTACCATTCGCCAGATGCCCAGATTTTGTGCAAGCTCCTGCACGCGGTTTTCCCAGGCAGTGTCAACCTTAAAAATATTTTTTCGGCGCAGGTAATAGATGCCCTGCAGACCTGTTGCAAGCTGCAGGCAACGTGCGCAAACTATCATAAACCATATCAATACTACAGTTGCAGCATTTTTGTTAAAATAGCCGATGGCATTCTCTGTAAAGGTTGTTTTATGAGTAACAGGTGTATTATATTTAAACACAGGCTGTGTGTTTAATTGCGCGCCCTGGCTATGTGCAACAGAGGATGGAGAGTTAACAGGCGCATGATTTATGGCTATAACAAAAGTTAATATTGTTCCGGCTGCAAATAATGCAAGTGCGGCAACAAGCAGGTTATAACGTTTCGCCGCCGCTGATTTACGGGTAAACACAATTATCAACCCTGTTACTGCAGCAAGTATCAGCCCCTGCCATAATGAATGGAGCAGGGTATCACAAAGCGCTTTAACTAAATTATCCGGAAACAGTTTTACAATTGAAAAGTCCATGGCGTATAGCTTTAAAATGATCTTTTATTCTTCTAACTTTTTTAGCAGGTCTTTAATTTCCTGCAGTTCCTGTTGCGATGTTTTTTTATTTCCCAACAGCTGCATCACCAGCTTGCTGGCCGAGCCTTTATACATTGAATCCACAAATTTATCAAGCAGGTGCTCCTTAGTTTTCTGCTCATCCTCGGCAACGCTGTAAATATGTTTCATCTGGCTTTCATCGCGGGCAAGGATGCCTTTATCGGCCATTATTTGCATCAGCTTAAGGGTGGTGGTATAATTAACATCCTTTTGCTTAAGTAGCTCGTTATTTACACCGCGTACCGTTGACGGGCCATTTTCCCACAGTACCTGCAAAATTTCAAGCTCCGATTTGGTAGGGTCCAGTTGTTTGTTTTGATCTTTCATATTCATCACAAATCAAAGGTAGAAAAAATTTCGTACGAAACAAATATTATGTTGAATAATTTTTATATCTGCCATTATTTCGGGAAGTATTGAGGTGTTTTTATTGGTAATCAACCTGTTATGGATTATGTAGTCATTAAGCTTTAAGTTTTTGCATTATTAAAAAAATGGATTTTTCATACTTAAGCACAGACTGAAGTGTTAGTCAATAAATGCAGATACCTTTGAATTATCCAAAAAGAATAAGAATGAATAGCAACACAATTTTAAGTTGGGATAATATTGATCATAAGGCCATTTACACCAGGCAATTAGCTGATAATCCTATTTATTGGGATCTGAATCTTAATATATGGGTAGCTTATAGCTATGAATATTGTAAAACGGTTTTAATGAGCGATGTTGCAATAGTGCCCGAACCTGTTATTGAGGCTGATAGCTTATTGAGCGGCAATGCAAAGCTGGCGATAAAAAAATTGGCGCGGATAACCAATAATATGCAGCACCAGGAATCACGGGCAGCTGCAATAATGATGTTTCAGTGTATAAGGCCTGTACAAATAAATGAACTGATAGATAGCTTACTTGGTAAAGTAAATTTTACACAGTTTGATTTTGTAACAGTAATAGCCAAACAGCTGCCTGTATTAGTTATTTTAAAAGGAATGGACTTTGGTGATGATGATTGTGCCTTTGTTACTGAAAATATTGCTGTGCTGGTACGCATCATGGCGCCTAATAAATCTGCTGCTGATGTTACAGCGATTAACAGCACTATGGATGAGTTTTATGCTATAGCGAAAAGATATGTTAATGAAAAGCTTAATGGTTATAATGAAGCATCAATAGCGTTGTTTGCTGTAAACCTGCTCGGGCTGTTTATTCAAAGCTATGATGCAGGCAGAGGGTTGTTGTGTAATTCGCTCATCAATATGGTTAAACACTGTGATGACATGAATAGGCAATTAACAGATAAGTCATACTTTAAAAGAGGCGTAATTGAGACACTGCGTTTGGATCCGCCGGTTCATCATACAAGACGAATAGCTGCCGAAAATTTCCGGATAGGAGGGCAGCTCATTAAGGCAGGAGAGCCAATAATGGTAGTTATAGCTGCCGCTAACCTTGACCCGGTTGTATTTGCAGATCCTGGAAAGTATAACCCGCTCCGAAGCAATAACGACCAACATCTTACATTCGGGCTTGGCGGGCATAATTGTCTGGCCAAATACCTCACAATTGATATGGCAACGGATGTTTGCAGTTATTTGGCTAATAAATACCCTGCTATAAGCATATTACAGCATGAGTTTAAGTACGAGCCTTTACTGAATGTAAGGCTGGTAAAAGAGCTATTAACAAAATTGTCATGAAGTAATGTTTGATCAGGTTAAGATTAATTTAATTAATTGTACTATTTTGTAATACATTATTAATATTACCTCATTCCCTTTGCGATATTTTTATTGTTATCCCGCTTTATCTTACCTTTGATAATAAGGAGCGCTAAAATCAGCTCTTGATTTGATAATAAAAGACAACAACCTATGAAACACGGACTATTGATCGATATGGACGGGGTGATATACAGCGGCGAGCAGTTAATACAGGGAGCGGATAAGTTTATAGCCAAACTGCTCAAAGATGGAACCCCTTTTACTTTTATGACCAACAACAGCCAGCGAACAAGGCTTGAAACTGTTCGTAAATTAAAAAGGCTGGGTATTGAAGTTACGGAAGAACATGTTTACACCAGCGCAATGGCAACCGGAAAATTCCTGGGCGACCAGGGGCCGGGCGGCACTGCATACGTTTTAGGTGAGGGCGGTTTACTGAGCAGCCTGCACGAAAATGGAATAACCTTAGTTGATTCAGACCCCGAGTTTGTTGTATTAGGCGAGGGACGGAACTTTACCCTCGAAATGGTTCAGCGTGCCGTGGATATGATATTGGCAGGTGCAAAGTTTATTACCACTAATCGCGATCCATCGCCCAAAAAACCTGGGTGGAATAACCTGGGAATTGCCGCAACTACCGCTATGATTGAAGAAGCAACCGGGCGCAGAGCCTTTGTTACCGGCAAGCCAAGCCCGGTTATGATGCGGTCGGCACGCAAATACCTTGGCCTGGAAACGGCTGAAACAACCGTAGTAGGTGATACTATGGAAACGGATATTCAAGGTGGCGTTCAAATGGGGTATAAAACTATCCTGGTACTTTCAGGCATAGCCCAAAAGGAAAGGCTTAGCCATTATGCTTTTAAACCTGATTTAATTGTAAGCTCGGTTGATAGTATTGAGTTTCCGTTGAAGTGGTGGTAGGTTGGATAAGTCCGAAAGTCAGTAAAGTCCGGAAGACCGAAAGAAGGAGTTATGGTCAGATTTACGAAATTTTTAAAGGTTAAAGTTTGTTAAACTATTAGGCGCAATCATCTTATAATAAGATATTTAATCCAACTAAAACCAAACTTTATGAAGCCTTTTATAGTAGCCTCTTTCTTTGTTATTGCGGCGGTACAAATATCCTGCAGCCAAAAGCAAGCTAAACAATCTACAAATCAGCAGAAAAAAATTAATGACCAGGGAGTAAATATCGCTTATACCGATAATGGTAAAGGTGATACCACTTTACTTTTTGTACATGGCTGGTGTATTAACAAAAGCTATTGGGCAAACCAGGTAAGCTATTTTGGAAAAAAATATCGTGTAGTTACTATAGATCTGCCTGGCTTTGGGCAATCCGGAAAAAACAGAACGGTTTGGAATGCGATAACTTACGGGCGTGATGTTGATTCAGTAATTTCACAGCTTAACTTAAAAAACGTGGTGCTTATAGGGCATTCAATGGCCGGGGATATTGTTTTGGAGGCTGCTGTTAATGCGCGTGAAAAGGTTATAGGCCTGGTGGGGGTTGATAATTTTAAGAACGTTAACAATGCTGTACCCTCAAAAAAAGATACTGCGGATTATGAAGAGGCAATTAACCAGTTAAAACATAATTTTAAGCAAACTGCGTCCCAATATTTTAACCAGGACCTGTTTTACAAAACCACAGCAGACTCCATTAAAAAAAGGATCCTGGCAGATGTTGCAAAAGCAGACACAGCTATTGCAACTGCCTGCATGCAGATGAATGATTTTGACGAAGTTAAAAAGCTGACAGCTTCGGGAAAGAAACTTTATTTGATTAATAGCGATGTGACGCTCACAAATACCATCGGGCTCAGGACGAATAAAATTCCTTACCAGGTTAAGTTTATCCACGCGGTGGGGCACTTTCCGATGGTTGAGAAACCGGATGAGTTTAATAAAGCTTTGAAGCAGATAATTGCTGATATTTAAATTTGATTAAAAGAAACTTCGTGCGTTTTTTCAGCATGAAGGCACAGTACTTTGCGCCTTCCATATTCAAACTATTCCGGTAACGTGATTCTTATCGTTCTAATTATTAAACATATTTCGTATATTGTTCCTGAGTTTCTCTTTTTAAGAGAGCAGATATTTTTAACCTGAACTGAAATATCCAGCTCAAAACTTTGATTAATTTTTTGATATAAAGGTGCTAATTGACAGGTAAAACTCTGCCCGTTGAAATGCCATTTCTGTAAAATACTTTGCAAAGTAAAGGAGTATGTCCTTTAGTAAAACATGCCGCTTAAGTTACCGGGGCGTTACCGGGTAAAAAAACTAAACCCAAAAATCATGAAAAAATTTAGCAAACTCAGCAGAGTGGAAATGAAAAAAGTAACAGGTGGAAAGGTTGATCCAAATTGCATCAGCTCAGGAGCTTGTATGGTAGTTAATGAAGTTGGACTAACCGTATATGGCATTTGCGATGGCATAAATTATGGAACGGGCTTATGCGGATGTACTGTAAATGGCAAGGATTATGCATCTTCTGCATGTTCAAGGTTTTGATTTCATGATCAAAGCTACATCGAATAGCTTTGAATAAGCTATTCGATGTTCCATTTATTTTATCATATGCTGGGCGCCAAGAAAGTTTTTTTACTTAACGGGGGCCAGTGTTTCAGTCACTTTACCACAGGTAAGCATTTTACTGCCAAAATAGGGGTTTTTTATCTGATCGCTTTCACTAAGCCAGTAGGCCTTTTTCATAGGGCAATATTGCTCGTAAATTGGAGCGGTATTCATTTTAACACCTTTTACAACCTCATACATGTTTTTCGAAAGGCTGGCAAAATGTTCCCGCTGATGATCTATCTCAGTAGTTTCACTCATGTGCCTGCTATCAAACAAAAGTTTATCATGATAGGCAGCCAGTATTTTTTGTTGCGCAGCTGTTAAGCTTGCATCTGGTTTTGCAGATAGCGCGGTAAGCAGGTCTTTTGCTTTGGTTTTAACTACATTCCCATCACCGCTTATTAGTGCGTTTTTAACATCAAGGTATGCATTAATTATTTTATCAATTGAGTTATTTGATGCCGGACGGGCATTGGCTAATACTGTACAAAATACCAGCGTCAGCGTTAAAGCAAGTGTTTTAAGCGTTTTCATAATTGTTATTTTTATCAAAGTTATTTATAAATAATTTAGTTTTTAGGGCCTCACCTAAATCCTCTCCAAAGGAGAGGACTTTAGCTTCGCTTTTTTTTAGAACCCTCTCCTTCGGAGAGGGCAGGGTGAGGCCTTACATCAGGCTTGGGTAGATCCTCAAAAATACTTCGCCTCCCATGGGGCCTGCTCCATATAAGCTGTGCAGCCGGGTATCAACTCCGTAATAAGTAAATTGTCCACCCGCTGCTACATTAAATTGCCCCATTTTAAACAGGTCATAGGTAAGCCCCAATGTGACGGCATTTACCGGGAAGATAGTATCATCGCCATAGATCAACGGGTTTAAAACGAGCTCTCCGGTAGTTTTCTGTACAAACTCATACCGGGTATAAACGTCGAGCTTTTTCAGCCTTAGGTCCGCTTCAAACAAAGCAGAGTTATCCCCTTGTTGCCCGTGGATCTTATTCAATCCCCATAATGCCGTGGCATTAAACGTTTTCTGATCGCCTAAAGGAAGGCTATAGGTAGCCGACGCAGTGGTGCGGTAAATATTTTCATCAGGACTAAGCGCTTCCGGACTTTTAATAAACGCATGTGATACCTGCAGCGCCCAGTTTGCTGATGGGTTATAATCAAGCCTGGTGCTCCATGAATCAAATCTCGGCTTATCAAAATTATATCTGTTCTCATTCGGCTCCCTGCCGGTAAAAGATGAGCCTTCAATTTTAAATTGGTCATACCTGAAACCAACAGTAGCTACACCAAAAGTAATATGCGTAGCATCAGACCAATGGTGACTTATGGGTGCATCGGGATTAGACATAGCCGATGGGCGGTGCATAAACGCGACTGGCCCTATTGCTGGCTCACCGGGGTAGCCAACATAAAGGCTCAGGTCGGTTTTTTTTGAGAACGCGTAGGTGTAGTTAGCTGCAACTTCTGAGAACAGGTCATGCGGGTGCTGCCTGTCAATTAAGGGGTTTCCATGCCAGCTTTCACCAGTCTGGAATAGTAATGGATATCCGTAGCCTTGTTCTGTCAATGGGTCTAATGACATCATTAAATTCAAGCTTAGCAGGCCGTTTTTGCCAACCGGGCGTTGTGCCATCCCCATAAACCAATTGGGCGCATCAACTTTGCTGCCGCCACGGCTCCCCTTGTTTGTAAAATCCTGGTTGGTGTACCTGAATGATACATTGCCATGCAGCATATACATCCATTTGCCGCCGTGCAGCATAAAGCCATACATCGGCGAAGCGTCAGGCAGCCAGCTGGTACCCGATCCGTTACGGCCCATTGGGAGGTTTTTTGATTGGGCGCTGCTCATCATACCCATTCCAGCCATATCCATTTTGTCCATTGAGCCACCGCTCATATCCATGCCTTTCATCTCATCTTTCTTTGTAGGCATGGCCTTTTTTTTATTCATTTTGGATTTTGCTGTATCCTTCATCATCATGTGATGATGTTTGGAGGTATCGCTCATATCCATTTTTTGCTGCGCCGAAGCACTATATATCAACCCCAAAAAAATGATTGACGTTATTAGATATTTCATATCGAAAATTTTAGATGGTTTACCATCTTTATAAGAAGATTTTATTAATTAAAGTTTTAATAAGGACAAGATCGTCCACGCCGAAAGGAAACGACAAAAACTTTTATCAGATAAGAAGAGAACAATTTTGAAGAGATATACACTTGCCTGATCTTCCCGGTGGTGCATTGCTTTGGTACCACAACGTGTTTTGAATAACAGGAATATTTAAGGGGAAATCAGCAATTTTAAATTGATGGATCAATAGAGCCGATTGTGCATATTGAACATCTGTTGCAGGCTTAATATTTTCCTTGATGATAAAGTCGCCATGTTTTTTACAACAGTCGCAATCCTTTTTAGCAGCACAATCTCTTCCATTGTGATCCATGGATTTCGCCATGTGCATAACCTGTTTGGGTGCAAGGCTTTCGGCAGCGCAATGTACTATGCAAACAAACATTCCTGTTGTTAGCAACAGGTAAAATGCTGTAATACTTAATATGGCTGCCTTTTTCATCCGCAACAAAGTTACCTATTAACGGAATACAGTTATTATATAATTATGTTTAAGTGTTGTAAAATTAAGGGTTCATAAAAATTAATTTAAATAAATATAATTATATTGATATATCAATTATATTTGTATCAATGATTAAATCTGAAAACTTAAATGATATCTTATTTTATTCACTCGAAAGAGCAATTAAAAGCTATCGGCAATTTGCCCAAAGACAATTAGTGAAACATGGTTTTAATATAACTATTGATCAATGGCTTGTTTTGAAAACCTTACATGATAATCCTGAACAAACACAACACCAGGTTGCGGAAACAATTTTTAAAGATTACGCGTCTGTTACCCGGATTATTGAATTATTGGTAGAGAAACAATACCTGGTACGCACAATGCATGCCGCTGATAGAAGAAGATTTAGTTTAACACTAACAGAAAACGCAGTAAAGCTACTGGATAATATGCAGCCCGTTATTGATCAAAACCGGAGTTTGGCATTAAAAGACATTAACGAAATGCAAACCAGTCAGCTTCAGCAACTGCTTAACCAAATTATAAAAAATACTCAATCTGATTCTATATGAAGCAAAGTTTAAAAAAAATGATTGTGTTCGCTGTTTGCGCAATATTCTTTATTAATTCATTCGCCCAGGTACCCCCGTTTAATAATAAAGTTAAAAAACAGGTAATTGAACGCATTGCAAATGAACTAAAAAACAATTATGTATACCTGGATACCGCATTAAAAATGGGAAATTTCATTAAACAGCAGTTTGTAAGTGGCGCTTATGATACTATAAAAGCGCAACCTGTTTTTGCCGCCAGGTTAACAGCAGATCTTTTATCTGTTTATCATGACGGACATTTGTCCATTATTTACAGGCCATCATTTGACAGCGTCGGAAAAGATAATCCGGAAGCAGAAAGAAGAGAAG
Source organism: Mucilaginibacter sp. OK098 (assembly GCF_900142915.1). Taxonomy (GTDB): domain Bacteria; phylum Bacteroidota; class Bacteroidia; order Sphingobacteriales; family Sphingobacteriaceae; genus Mucilaginibacter. Next base: position 104,779 of record NZ_FRCM01000004.1, on the reverse strand, counting down.
AGGACAGAAGGTTTAAATTCAGAAGACGGGTAAACTTTGGTTTTGAGAAGGCAGAGATCTTACCGGGGAATATCGGGTACCTTAAAATACGGGGCTTTTTTGCTCCTGATAAAGAGGCAAAGGACATGGCCATGGCTGCCTTAAGGTTTGTAAGTAACAGTAATGCTTTAATTATTGATTTACGAAACAATATGGGTGGTGAGCCTGAAATGGTAAGTTATTTGTGTGGCTTTTTCTTTAAGAGTAAAACACATTTAAATGATCTGTACACCAGGAAAGATAACTCAACAAACCCTTATTGGACAACGCCGGATACCCTGCTTAAAACATTGAATACCATTCCTGTTTACGTGTTAACTAATAAACACACATTTTCTGCCGGGGAGGAGCTAACTTATGACCTTCAAACTCAAAAACGGGCAATAGTTATCGGCGAAACAACAGGTGGAGGTGCGCACCCTGTACAGCCTTTTTCTGCCGGGAACGGGTTTGTTGCAAATATTCCCTTTGCCCGCGCAATAAATCCGGTTACTAAAACTAACTGGGAAGCGATAGGTGTAAAACCGGATATCGCGGTACCGGCTGACAATGCCCTGGATACTGCATTGAGTAAAATTAAAACATCCGGGAAACAATAGCCAAAAAATAAGTGCAGAAAGGATAGCTTATAATCCTGCCGCACTTATTTTTATTTGGACCGGGAATTATCCGGATTATTTTATTGTATTCACATTTCAGCCTTAAAAATAAAGCCTATTCTTAAATCCTTTTAAATTTGATCTGATTGTTTTGCTCCCACACGCAAAGCGTTTTATTACCAGGCAAACTGATTGATTTTAGGAAACCGCCGGTGCCAGCAATAGTTACATTTTTGTTTTTTGGAGAGATCAGTTTAACCGTATCATTATTTTGAAGTGCAATTAATGTGTTGTCTGCATTGGTTCCTGAAATGCTGCATATTCTTCCTTTCCCAATATAAATTTCGGGTTTACCGGGTTCAGCATAATATATTGTCCCTTTACGCTGCCATGTTGTTTGAACTATATTGGTATTGTCAATAGCAACCCCGCCGCCATCCATCGGGCAGCCATTAAGTTTCCATGAATCTAATCCCAGTTTTTCTGCCGCTGTAAAAGATTTACCATTATTAACAGATGTTGTTAGATACAGGTCTCTTGATCCATTTATCCAGTTTCTGAACATAATAACAACTTTGGCGTCCTTTACAGCAATATTGGGCTTACAGCATTCGCAAACATGCCCATCAGGCGAGCGGTAGGCCATTATATTTTTTGACCAGCTAATTGCTTTGCCGGATAACGATGAAAAATAAATTTGATTATGGCCACCTGTGCGGGTATCCAGCCATGTTGCATAAAAATTATCTTTATTGTCGGCTGCCAGGCCCATTAAACCTTCAGGTGCGCTTTTATTTAGGTCATTAACGGTCCCCATATTTTCCCATACATTGGCTTTGTGATCAAGCCTGAACCAATGAATGTTGCCTGCTTTATCTATGGCCGTAATAATTGAAAAATTAGCAGAACTTGCCAATTGTGGCCCACGCGACATGCCCAGGTGCATTTCAGGTACATTTGCTACCAAAACAGGTTTTGAAAACGAGATGCCTTTATCAACAGATGTGGCACAAAATATTTGATCCTGTTCTCCAAAAACTACCCTTATAATTCCCTTATTGTCGCTGGCTATTTGCGGTTGCTGTCCTGCTGAAATGGTATCGCTTGGAGAGACCGACCATGATGTTGTAAATAAAATGGCGATGCATGGTAATATTGATAAAAGTATTTTTCTCATAGTTTAATTATAACGTTTTATTAATCCCGTTGATTACTTTTCAATTCCAATATTATTACCGGTTTTGCTACCTGCAGTATCAACATTCCAGCCATTCACCAAAATATAAGGCTCACCAGTGCCCGCATCTTTGTTTAAATAGTTGCATTCAATAGTGCGGGTTTCGCCCGGGGCTAATGTGATGTAGTTGTCTTCAAAAATAACTGGTAGAATATCATCCCCGCCTTTTTCTTTTAAAACCCTTACATGTACAAAAAATGCAACAGATTTACCGGTATTGGTTATAGTTGTTTTGTGTGAAGCTCCTGTTTCTGTTTTTGCAGATGTATGCTTTACAATCAGGGTTGCTTTAGGCATATTTGTTAAAGCGCTATAGTTTGCAAAAGCAGATTGCGGCGTATAATACCAGGTTGACTTGTTCCAGTTCAACTCATCTTTTTTACCTGACAGCCAATACCAGTTAATGCTTTCAACCTTGCCTTTTGCATTTTTTAATTCTAATCGCACAAAATAAACATCGCTTAAGCCATCAATTTGAGGAAAGGTAAAGCATTCTTTTGTACCATCTTCGGCTACATCAGCAGTGGTTTCTTTGGTGTATTTTAATGTGCCATCAAGGTTATAAACTGTTGCCTTTACCTGCAGGCCGGTAAACGATTGCAGCGTGGAATTAATAATATCAACCCCGTTTGATTTGTAAGAGTACATTACATGCAAAGGTTCCAGCGATTTTTTCATACCGAAGTAGGTGCCGGCAGGATAGAGATAATAATCGTAAGTATGCCAGATCAGGCTTGGCCATGGGTTGCTCAGCATCCATTGCACAACGCCTGTTGCATTGTTGTATTTCTTTAATCCATAGGCTTCCATCATTGCCCGGTGCCCTTCGTAATTCTGTAATTGGGCTTTGTTCAGGTAATCCATTATAGATGCCGATGTGCCGTAACGGGCATAAAGTGCACTGTCAAAAATGCGGGTGTTCCCAAATTGCATTGTGCCGCAATGGTACAACCAATCAAGGCTTTTGTTATTTATAGAATCCTTGGGTATAAATTTGATCAGGCTTTCGTAAGGCGGGATGGATGGACCGGGTGAGATCTCTGTTGCAAAGCTCCAGGCGCCACCGTATTTGCTGGTATCAGCTTCCCAATAGGCTGGCGGAACCCAATCATATGGTCCTGCCATTTTAACGCCTGTAGGGCCTGAAATTTTTGATGGGGTTTCATTTGCGCTGGCTATAGTAGGATTGGGCCATTTTAAATCGGCTTCAATTGCCAGCCAATCGGCTTCAACTTTTTTATCCCGCGGCGGCATGTCGCTGCCATTTAGCCAGGTAAGCATTGATGGCTTGTTTCTTAGCCAATACATAACGCTGCTGTCTGATGCCATGGCGATGCTTCTTTTGGCTGCATCCCATTTTTCGGGATATTGCCAGGCACCGCAGCACATCCAGCCAGTCATCACCAATAAACCTTCCCGATCGCAGATCGAATAAAAACTGTCGTCTTCCAGCTTACCTTCCGAACGTACAATATTCATGTTCATATCCCTAACCAGCTTTAACTCCTGTTCCTGTCGCTCTGTTGACCTGCGCTGAAAAATATCAGGCGACCATGCCGCGCCGCGCAGCATAATTGGTTTGCCATTGATGATAAACTTCCGGGCTTTATTGTTATCTATCATTACTGATGATACCTGCCTGATGCCAAAATTTTCGGCAAGCTCATTGCTCAATTGCTTATCTGTAATTAACGAAAGCTCAATCCTGTTAAGCTCCGGTTTACCATATTCCCACGGCCACCAAATGCGCGGATTTTTGATGTTAAGCTGCGGATAATTGGCAGAACTGAAAGTAACCTGCTTCTTTTCTCGGGGCAGCAAGTGTACTTTCTGTTCAAAGCTGATGTTGCCATTAATTTTTCCTTTAACCACTGCATCCTCGGGTTTGTCGGTATAGTTTACAGCCATTGCATCAACCTCCAAATGTGCTACAGCCAACGAAGGCAGATCGAATTTGGTAGTAACCAGCGGATACTCAACGCCAACCTTGCGAAAGGTTTTTATCTCCACATTATTAATGATGCCATTATTAAAATCGGGTGGATAGTGGATCCAGTCGGCATAATCAATGGCGAGATCGCCGCCTCTTTTATTAGGATCGAACGGACGTTTTACTTCAACAGCCAACACGTTTTGGCCGGAGTATTTTATGTATTTGGTGATATCAAGCTCAATAATGCGGAAAGGACCAACTATCTGGGTTGAATCAGCAATTAATTTTCCATTGAACCATACATTAGCTTTGTAGTTTACCCCTTGCAGCTTTAGTACCACATTTTTACCATTTTCAGATTCAGCCAGCTTAAATTCCTTGCGAAACCACCATGGCTTATCAAGCCGGGCATCATTTAGCTTTTCGAAATTTCTACCATAAAAAGGATCAAAATTATATACCTTATTGGCAATTAGTCCGGCGATAACAGTAGTTGGCACACTTACTTTATACCATTTATCAACTTTAAAATCTGGTTTAGAGATCTGACCGCCTGTTGCAGCATCCGTAACGGCTGATTGCATGTTCCAATCGTTTTTCAATGGCAACCGGTAGTTTTCTGTTGCATCCTGGCTAAACGAGTGCTGGCAAGCAAAGCCCAGCAATACAAGAAGTATAAGTTTTTTCATTTTAGGTGTTGAATAAGGACTAATAGCCTGGTAAATAGCAGGTATATGTAATGGTTCACAATTTTAATAAAATAATATCATAAACTTTTTTTCGTCACCTACTTTTTACGACCTTCGGCACTACAAAAGCACTACTTATGAAAGCGATCTGTATTTTTTGCGGAGCCAATTTTAACGGCGATCCGCTATTGAAAGAAGCAATTGAGCAATTAGCCGAAATTATGACAAGCCGGAATATAACTCTTGTATATGGTGGTGGAAAAGTAGGTATAATGGGCATTCTGGCTGATGCTGTTTTAAGCAGGGGAGGAAAGGCAATAGGGATTATTCCACAGTTTTTGATGGATAAGGAAGTTGGCCACCGAGGATTAACTGAATTGCATATTGTTGAAAACATGCACCAGCGCAAACAACTAATGAATGACCTTTGCGATGGCATTATTATGCTGCCTGGTGGCTTTGGTACATTAGAAGAGTTTTTCGAGGTTTTAACCTGGCTGCAACTTGGCCTGCATACCCATCCGGTTGGTGTATTAAATGTGAATGGTTTTTATGATCTGCTGCTGAAGCAGATGGATGTAATGGTTGAGCAAAAGTTCTTAAAGCCGGCTAATCGCGCGCTGGTTTTAACATCAGGCGATGCTATTGAACTGATAAACCTGATGGATAATATTGAAATAAAACCTGATGAAGTTTGGTTTAGGGATAGGGATTTGACGTAGGGCATTCGTCTTTAAAATAAATCTGAATGAGAGCCGGCTCTTAATAAAAGAATCTCATTATCATTGATTATTTCGAACCAGATTATTAGTAAATCTGGTTTTATATGAGCTTTCCAGCTATCTTTATAATTTCCTGAAAGTTTATGCGGATGATATTTTCTTTCAATACCTAATGCGCCATTTTTCTCCAACAACGTTAAAAAATCATCTATTAGCCTTTCGTTTTTGAAAGAACGTTTTTTTAAGTCCTTATCAAATTGATTAGTTGGCAGTAAAGTAAACATTACAACGAATTAAGATAATCTTTAATGTTTGTAATTGGTTTACCAACCCCAATGCCTTTGCGAGCGTCTTCAATGGTTTTAGCCGTCAGTGCATTTGGAACATGTGGTTTAGTACTTTTACCAATAGCTTTTTTGTCAATGGTAACCCCCAATTCTTTTAACAATTGCTTTACCAATGCTCTTTTTTTTCAGGAATATTTATCACGAGCGTTTCCATATACAAATATAAATAAATCAAATATTGCTAGCTAGCCTGTCTTTACAAATCTGAACAGCAAATAATATCCACCCGCAGCCACTACACTCAGCCCGCACAACGCCCACCATAACAAACTAAAGCCTCCATAAGCAATTATCAAACCACCGATAATCGGAGCAACCACTTGTGCTGCCGACCATGACATGGTGTATAAAGCAGCATACTCGCCCCGGTTATAATCGGTTGAGCGACTTATCCAGAAAGTGTTCATAAATGGCATGGCCAGCATCTCGCTAAATGTCATCAGTAAAACAATAATTATTGCCGCTGCCGTGCTTGCCGGTAAAAACACCAGTAATACAAAACCAGAAGCGCCCATTAAAACTCCGGTTATTATATAAATCAGACCATTCCTTTTGCCTTCCAGGTTATGGATCAGCACCATTTCAACAACACCTATCAGGATCCCATTTAAAGCCATCAGGAACCCGATAAAACGCTCGCTAAAGTGCCATTGAATTTTATAGAATACAGGCTCCATTATAAAGAACTGGAAAAAGCACATAGCGAAAAGTGTAGAGCACAAAATAAAAGCCAGGTAGATCCTGTCTTTATAGGCGGATACCTTTACAATCCCCTTCTCTATTTTTTTAATGTTATTAACTATGCTTGCCCTTGGCATTAATCTTAATAAAAATAGTGCTGCCAATATATTGGTTGTGCCATCAACCCAAAACAAAAGGTGATAATTTATTGATGCCAGTAAACCACCAAAGCCTGCGCCGACTGCCCAGCCTAAGTTAATAGCCAAACGATTTAAAGAGTACGAACGTGTTTTATTTTCGGGCGTGCTGTAATGCGCTATAGCTGTTGAGTTTGCCGGCCGGAATGATTCATTACAAAAGCTCAATACAAATGTGCCAAGGCTTACGGTTAAAAAAGTATGCTGATAACCTAAGATCAAAAACAAAATACCGCCGCTTAATAAAGCTCCAACCTGCAGATCATAAAAGCCAAATTTATCAGTCAGCTTACCGCCAACAAAAGCACCGCTTATTGAACCAACTCCAAATAAGCTCATGATAGTACCCGCCTCAATAATACTGAAATGCAGCTGCCTGATACAATAAATGCTCATAAAAGGCACTACCATAGTGCCGCTGCGATTAATGAGCATTACAATGCTCAAGTACCAGCTGTTTCGTGAAAGTCCGCTATATGCTTGTTTGTATAATTGGAAAAAGGAGGTGAACATGGTTACACAAAGATAATGTGCAGATGTGCGAATATGAAGATGTGCGGATGTTTTGTTGAAAGATAGATTTGTCAACTTTTTAAAAGTTGACAAATCTTCGCGGATTAGTAAGGAAAAGCAGAAGGCATTATTGAATTTCTGTTCCTCAGCCAATGATCTGCCAAAACCAATGCGGCCATGGCTTCAACAATAGGCACGGCTCTTGGCACTACGCAAGGGTCATGACGGCCTTTGCCTGAAATTTCGGCAGCATTGCCTTCACTGTCAATAGTAGCCTGGTTATGCATAATGGTGGCAACGGGTTTAAAGGCTACTTTAAAGTCAATTGGCATGCCGTTGCTTAAACCGCCCTGGATCCCGCCTGAATAATTGGTAAGCGTTCCAATATCGCCTAAATGATTTTTGATGAAGATGTCGTTATGCTCCGATCCCCGCATCTCGCTGCCTGAAAAGCCCGAGCCATATTCAAAGCCATGTACCGCGTTAATGCTTAACATTGCTTTACCCAAATCGGCATGCAGCTTATCAAACACCGGTTCGCCTAAGCCAACCGGGCAATTTAAAATATGGCAGCTTACTTTACCGCCAACCGTATCACCTTGCTTGCGGATGGAATCAATGTACTCTATCATTTCCTCTGCAGTTGCCGGGTCTGCACAGCGAACGATATTCTTTTCGCGCTCATCAATAAATTCCTGAGCGCTTTTTATCTCCACGTTTGGCGCATCAATTTTGCCAACGCTGCTTACATGGGCTACTATTTCAATGCCCTGGGTTTTTAGTAACAGCTTTGCCAACGCCCCCGCGGCAACGCGTGCAGCAGTTTCGCGGGCTGATGACCTGCCGCCACCCCGATGATCGCGGATGCCGTATTTGGCCTGATAAGTATAATCGGCATGTGAGGGACGGAATACATCAACATTATGGGTGTAATCCTTTGAACGCTGGTCCTCATTAGGGATCAGCATGGCAATAGGGGTGCCCGTTGTTTTTCCCTCGAATACGCCCGAAAGTATTTTTACAGTATCACTTTCCTTGCGTTGTGTAGTGATCTTTGACTGGCCGGGTTTGCGTTTATCAAGCTCACCCTGGATATAATCCAGGTCAACATCCAGCTGTGCTGGACAGCCATCAATAATTACACCAATAGCTTCGCCATGCGATTCGCCAAATGTTGTTATCCTGAATAGTTGTCCAAATGAATTGCCTGCCATAATTGTGTAGATGTGCAGATTTGCGAATGTGCAAATGTGCGGATTATTTATTGTTTGTTGTTACTGCCTTTGTTGGTGTTGTCACCAACAAAAGGAATTATACTACGTGGTTTGTATTATTGCACAACTAGCTTACAGGCTATCTGCTATACACAAACTTAGTCCAACTTGTTGGTGACAACACCAACAAGGGCGCTAAAGCCACAAGTTAATTGCTCACCACATAGCATACCGCTCCCTGATTTGCATAGTTCAAAGTTTGCTTCGTTCCTCGCAATGACGGTTGGGCTTATCCTCTTACCTCGCCCTCAAATCCCACCTTCTCCAAATCTTTCCAAAATGCCGGGTATGATTTTTCAACCACATCGGCATCTTCAATTTCAATCTCCGGGATCAGTAATGCCAGCGGTGCAAAAGCCATCGCCATCCGGTGATCGTCGTAGGTATCAACAAATATACGTTGGGGGATCTGTTTTTCGCTGCAGTCCAGCTTATAAACCTGGCCTTTTTCAATCAGCTTTACACCAATTTTGGCAAGCTCATTTTGCAGGGCTTTTATGCGGTCGGTTTCTTTTATCTTCAGTGTTTCCAGCCCGGTAAAGGTAGCTTCGTGGCCCAATGCGGCGCATACCACAATAATTGTTTGGGCCAGATCAGGACATTCTTTTAAATCAAAGATCTTGCGCGATATTGCCTTTACTTCCTTTTGCAGATAAACACCGCCATCTTTAAACTGCGAGGTAATCCCAAAGTTGGCCATTATCTCGGTTATAACGCTGTCGCCCTGTAAGCTGTATTGGGTTAGGCCCGGTAAATATAGCTCAGCCTCGTCGGCCAATGCAGCTATAGCATACCAGTAGGAGGCTGCGCTCCAGTCCGGCTCGATATACAATGAAGTAGTTGTGAATTCCTGGTTTTGGATGGAAATTACATTACCCTGCCAGCTATGCTGAATGCCTGCGGTCTGCAGCATGGCCAGCGTCATTTCCACATAAGGGCGGGATGTTAAGTCGCCTTCAATATGCAGTTCCAAACCTAAAGGCAGCCGGGCAGCTATAAGCAATAGCGCAGTGATGTACTGGCTGCTTATATTTCCTTTTATACTGACCTTATTGGATTGCTGTACTAAGCTACCTTTTAGTTTGATAGGAGGGAAGCCTTCGTTTTCAACGTATTCTATTTGTGCACCCAACTCACGCAAAGCATCCACCAAAATCCCTATAGGGCGCTGTTTCATCCGCTCACTGCCGGTTAATATCACTTCTTCATCCTGCAGTGTAAGATATGCAGTTAAAAAGCGCATAGCTGTACCTGCCGGACCGATGTTGATTTCGGATATCGGATGTTCGATTTCGGAAGAATTAATACCGCTAATCTCTAATCTCTGATCTTTAATCTCCGCCCGCAAAATTTTTGCAAGCAAAACTGCATCCGCCGCGTCTGATATATTTTCAACCTTTACCTTACCGTTGCTGAGCGCTTCAATTACCAGGGCGCGGTTACATTCACTTTTTGAACCGGTGAGCTGTACTGTGCCTTTTACTGATTTGCTTTTTTTTGTAAGGATGATGTTATGCTTCATTGTAAATATTCATTCGGAAATGCCCGGATTTATCCGGGCGTTTCTACGATATATTAAAAATACATTTTGTAGAGACACGATGCTTCGCGTCTCAGATTTGCCAGGTTGAATAAAATTTACGCGTGCGTTAATTTGTCTGCTGCTTGTCCCGCTTCGTCTTTATTCATTATCTCGGTTTGTTTACGGATAGATTCAGCGTGGATCAGTTCCAGCAGTTTCTCAGTAAACTCAGTGCTTAATTTAAGGGCTTTAGCATAGTTGGTACGTTTGTTCAGGATCTCATCCCAACGGTTAACCTGTAAAATTGTGATGTTGTTGTCCTTTTTGTAATTACCAATCTGCTCAACAATTTTCATACGTTCAGCCATTTTCTGGATCACCAGGTCATCAATTTTATCTATCTGGTTACGTAATTCTTCCAGCTTATCTTTAACTTCAGAATTGCGGATCTCTGGTTTGCGCAATGTTAAGTGTTTAATGATCTCAACCAAAGCATCCGGAGTAACCTGTTGTTTGGCATCTGTCCAGGCAACGGTTGGGTCAATGTGCGACTCTATCATTAAGCCCTGCATATCCAGGTCAAGGGCTTTTTGTGAAATGTAACCTATTAGGTCGCGGTTGCCGGTAATATGGCTTGGATCATTAATTAAAGGCAATTCAGGAGCCAGTGTTTTAAGGCCGATTGCAAGGTCCCACATAGGCTCGTTACGGAAGGCGCTTTTTTCGTGTGATGAAAACCCGCGGTGAATAGCGGCAAGCTTGGTAATACCCGCATTGTTGATGCGTTCCAAAGCGCCAACCCATAATGAAAGATCAGGGTTTACCGGGTTTTTAACCATCACAGGTACATCAACGCCGCGCAACGCATCAGCAATTTCCTGTACAGTAAAAGGGTTTACGGTTGAACGTGCGCCAACCCATAAAATATCAACACCCGCTTTTAAAGCTTCTTCAACGTGTTTTGCAGTAGCAACTTCAACAGCAGTAGGCAAGCCGGTTTCTTCTTTAGCGCGTTTAAGCCATTCCAAACCAATGCTGCCAATACCTTCAAACTCTCCCGGACGGGTACGTGGTTTCCAGATACCAGCACGTAAAGCAGATACTCTGCCGGTTTTTGCTAGTAAATGTGCTGTTGCTACTAACTGATCTTCAGTTTCGGCACTGCACGGACCTGCAATTAATAAAGGCTCACTGCCGGTTTTAATCCATGAGCTTAATGGTTGTATGTTTAAATTCAGTTTCATCATTTTTTTTGTTAGTCCGAAAGTCGGTAAAGTCCGAAAGTCCGGAAGATTAATTTTTATTTATTTTAATTGTTTTTGGCTGTTTTATTTCAGAATTCTGACCTCAGATTTCTTACTTCATTTCTGTCTTTCGGACTTTCCGACTTCCGGACTTTTCCGACTTCCCCCTCATCCCATCTTCTTCATATTTATATAAGTTCTCGGCACTTTTACATTCTTCACTGTTTTTGGCAATTTTTCATTTTCATCATCATGCCTTTCATATTCGCCCAGGATGTTGAAGTTTTGGGTGTATTTCAAGATCTGTCGGATAGCTGTATCATAATGTTTGGCATCATCCCATTCAACATCTACATAAAAATTATATTCGTTACGCTTGCCTAAGATAGGCATGCTTTGGATCTTGCTCATGTTGAGGCTTTGCTCGGCGAAGATGTTAAGCACTTTTGCCAGCGCGCCCACCTTATTGCTCACCTGAAAACACAGCGAAGCTTTGTTTGGATGTGTTTTAGTTACGTTTTCGTGATGGGTAAGGATCAAAAAGCGGGTAAAGTTCTTTTTGTTCGATTCTATCCTGCGTTCCAAAACATCCAATCCGTAAAGCCTTGCAGCCAGGGTATTGGCAATGGCAACGGTATCAGTAAGTTGTTCATCACGGATACGTTTGGCGCAGGCCGCCGTATCATTGCTTTCAATAATATTTAAATGCGGGTATTCATCAAAAAAGTCAACACACTGGCGAATAGCGATAGGATGGGAGGTTACATTTTTAACATCCTCAAATTTTACGCCCGGCAACGCCATTAAATGCAGCTGGATAGGGAGGTAAATTTCCCCAACCACCGGGAAGGCATAGCTCAGCAACAGCGAGTAGTTAGGCAAAATACTACCGGCAATGCTGTTTTCAATAGCCATCACCACATAATCGGCATTTTTGTCTTTTAAAGCCTCGAATGTTTGCTTAAAAGAATTGCATTCAATGGTCTGGATGTTTTCACCAAAATATTTCAATGCGGCCTCTTCGTGAAACGAAGCGCGGATCCCCTGTATTGCAACTCTCAGATTTTCGTTTTTCATTAATGTTGTTCCTAAATCGCTTTAAAGCAAAAAGTCCCGGTTTTTGGCCGGGACTTTTCAGTTTCTTATATGTTTGTTAGTGCATATTAGTCCCGGCTCTTACTGGTAAAGTAAAAGTAGTAACCATAAAAATATGCGCTGTTAAATTTCATTTCTTTTTGTTTGCGATGTAAATGTACATGTAAAAATGGAATTGTCAATAGAAAATTTTATTTTTTTGAAAATTAGTAAGGCAAACAGAATTTTATTTGGTAAAATTTCGTTTTGAAAGTTAGCAGGCCGTTATTGTCTGCCTTTTTCATAAAACTTTCAAAGGGCTCTTCTTCCCCGTTGTAAATGGAATGATCAGGTTGTCCATACTATCTGTAAACTTTGTATGGAAGGCAGATGACGGAATCAGCATATTCGTAAATTTAATACTGCTGCCATCCTTAAAACTTATCTCATACGCTTCTACAAAATTAGGGTTTTTTGACCCGCTGCTTACGTAAGTCACTATTTCGCTGATATTGTTTTTGTTGTGAGTATTTATTTCCTGCTGGTTGTATCCGAATGAGAACACATCATTTCCTTTTGATATTTGAAGATAATTATCCCGGTTAACAATCGCATTGTAATAGATCTTGCCAAGTAAAAAATAATACAGGGCTGACACCGCTGCAAGTAATAAGCGTAAATACCATGGTGTGTTAATGGCAAACACTGTGGCGTCTGCAACAACAAAGAAACCTCCATAAAGAAGCATTAAGCCTGTGAGCAATATAATACGCCAAAGTTTTTCCCGGTACTCAAAGTAGCTGGTAACAAAATGAGCCTGGTTGCCGATATTGAATAAATGTTTTTCAAAATCTTTCAGAATTATCTGCCCGTTAAAAAAATCGGTAGTTATTGCCAGTACACCAGGCAGATCTGCCACATGACATTCATACAGGTGATTATCGCAATCCCAATAATACAAACAAAATTTGCCGTTAAAGTAAAGGCCTATCTTTAAATAATTTACATACTCATCCTGTATGGTAACCGATGGGCCGGTTAGTTGAATATCGGTAAGAGTACGCTCGTTATCAAAAGGAAATTTTTTTATCAGCTCAATAGTTTCATCAAGGCTTCTTGCCTTTTCATCAGAAAACTCGCCCTTCTCGTAATTCTTGTGTTGAAGTTTGGATATAAATTCAGGCATCAGGGGCATTAAATTAAGCAACCAAGCTAGTTATAACATTTTTAAAATAGAAGTCCGCTCAATAGGGATTGGTGAAAGCTTCCATTTATCCGAAAACTTAAAGGAAAATTCGTAGTCTGATATTAAAACATTTGTAAAACTAATGCTTGAACCATCTTTAAAAACCACCTCAATTATTTCAATCAAATTGGCGCTACGTGAATTTTTATTCATATAATGTATAATTTTACTTATATCCACCTTATTATAAGTTTTGATTTTAGTCTGATTATCACCAAATACAAACTCATCATCGCCTCTTGAAATTTTTAGATATTGGTTTCTGAACCTGTAGTATTTTTCAAAATTCGAGCTATTATCCTGCCAATTATTAATGTTGGGATTATAAATATTATGCTAATTTCTGCCGGTTTCATTTGTATAGCAGCAACGGACAAAAACAAAAGAAATATGAAAGCACTGTTCCAGAAAACACTTATCATAATCACTTTCCAAAGTTTAATCCCATATTCGAAATTCTTCGTGAGGAAATAGTTTTTTTTACCAAACTCCAGTGAATGCTTTTTAAAACTTTGCAGATCAATTTGTCCGTTAAAAAGTTCAATTACCGCATTGTATACTTTGTCAATATTGATTTGTTTAAGCTCATAAAAATGATTTTTAGTGTCAAGATAATACAATGAAAATCTCCCGCCAAAATAAATTCCAGCTTTTAAGTAGTTGCCCTGCGAATCCAATATAGTTACCGATGGCCCGGTTAACTCAACATCAGCATATTGTTCTCTTACCCATGGAAATTCTTTTATTAATGTGATTGTTTCATCAAGGGTTCGGCTTTTTTCCTCATAATACTCTCCGTCTTCACAGGTTTTATATTGCAGTTTGGATATAAATTCAGGCATTAGGGGAATTAAATTAAGCAGCCAAACTAATGATTATTATGTGGAATTAATTAAATGATATGCGCATATCGCTTTTTAAGCATCCCCATCATATAAACATTAATATCCCATTGATTGGCGACCGGCATTTTAGTGTAAGGTAATGCAGGCATATAAGGGGCTGGCCCAAATTCAGGTGTTATTGTTGCAAACGGGGCACCACTTTTTAACCGGTGCTGTATAATTTGATCCCACCATTTAAGGTGTGCTTCTACCTCAGAGCTCCATTCTTTAGCCCGTGGGTCGGATACCTGGGCCGATTCGGCATGACCAACCCTGGCATGGATGTGTATGGTTCTGCTTATTGCCATATCAACTGCTTCCTGCTGCTGCTCCAACAAGCTTTCAGAAACATTGCACCAGTGCGAAAAATCAGCAGTGATCACTACATCGGGGTTAGCTTCCAGTAATTCATTTGTAATATGTGCAGCAAACAGTGCTTTATTCCGGTGCGTTTCATGTGCGATAACTACCCCGCTTTGTTTAGTTACCTCAGCTGCAATTTCAAAAAGTTCGCTGTTTTGAGTCGCAGTAAAATAATCCTTCCCGGTTTGCGAGTCGATAAATAAGGGCTGTAGGCCGGCTAAATATTCCAGGTGTCTTTTAAAACTCTTTTTATGCTCGTTAAAATCCTTTTCAAACGACTGATAATATTGGGCTATCAACAAAAGTCCGTGTTTTTTTAAGGCGCTAACAATTTCGTTCCTTTCGGTATCATCAAAAGGTATGGGCGTTTCAACCCCGTTATAGCCTGCTGCTTTTACCTTCGCGCAAAAGTCATCCCACGTAATATTATCAGAACCCCATTTGGGGCAAAAAAACTTGATTTGCATAAATAAATGGTTTCATCAAAAGTCAGCATAAATTGGATGGGTTCCTATTGCGGTTTGTACAAAGACAATACCGCCGGTTTTAGCCATTATGGGAATGGCAGTTGCTGTTAATTAACGGGATTCTCCTCATACTCCCGCTGCATCACCCTTGCCGTTTGTGTACGCCCATCATGACTCCATCCCGGTGGGTTTAAAAAGTATTGTATTTTGGTTTTAAGTGTCGGCGCTTTTTTTACATCAGCCAATAAAGCTTTCCATTCATGGAAAAGAATATTTACAGGTCCAAGGTCATCTGGCTGATGGGTTAGGCCGTATTTTACAGGCTCAGGCAGGTTTTCTTCGCGGAAGGTGCCGAACATCCTGTCCCATATAATTAAAACCATACCCATGTTTTTATCAAGGTAAGGGACGTTTGAAGCATGGTGCACCCTGTGATGAGAGGGGGTTACAAATATAAGTCCATACCATTTGGGCAGCGGTACGTTATATTGCGTATGCACCATATTGCCATATAGCTGGGTAATCAGGTAAGCATAAAGTATATCAATAGCGTTAAAGCCCATAAACGCAAGTGGTAAATAAAAAAACACCCGGTAAAGCGGCTCAAAAACAGTAGAGCGGAAGCCGGTGGTAAAGTTAAAATGCTCTGACGAATGATGTGTTACATGGATTGCCCAAAACAGGCGGCAATAATGGCCTGTATAATGCAGCGCCCAATATAAAAAGTCCTGCGCTACAACCAATACAAACCAATAAATTATAGCATTATGTATTTCAAACAGCCTGAAATGCCAGGCATAGTTTAAAATGAAAAATGTACTGCCGCCAACAGCCAGGTTTAATAAAAAGGCAAGCGTGGTTAAGTATATATTGGTAAACGTATCCCGCTTTTCGTAGTAATGGCGATTTTCCCGATAGCTGAACCACATTTCAAGTACGGTCATTACCACCAGTAATCCTACCAGTAGCAATGCGGTTTCTTGTCTTATGTCGGGGTGGAACATTTTACAAAGTTGCGTAATAAGTTAAACTTTCGCAAAGTTCGGCATCTGTGCATATATTATCAAGACTGAATCTGCCTATGCCTGTCAATAATGTGCAATTTATTTTACCGTTTTGGTTTTTCTTATCTTTTAACATTATGGAACATAGCGTTTCATAATTTGCTTCTGCCAGGTTGTACCGGGGATATAGGTTACCCATCACGGTTACAATTTCCGTCAGTTCATCGCTGCTTAATCCCGTTTTTTTGTGAGATAGGTAAGCTTCGCAGATCATCCCTAAGGCTATTGCTTCGCCATGCGTTAACGGGTCTTTATCATTTATCAGCGAGTTGGTTTCCACCGCATGGCCAATGGTGTGCCCAAAGTTAAGCGCCTTACGGATGCCATTTTCCTTCGGGTCTTCAATAACAACTTCGTTTTTTATTTCAACGGAGCGATAGATCAATTCTGCAGAAGGAATACTTAAATCGCTGTTTTTTAGTACTTCCCAATAAGCGGCATCGGTTATAAGTCCATGTTTTAGCATTTCGGCTGTACCGGATAAGATCTGCCTTGCTGGTAATGTTTTTAAAAAAGTATCAGCAATAAACACTGCTTTTGGCTGTGTAAAGGTGCCGATGATGTTTTTAATATTGTCCATATCTATCCCCGTTTTGCCGCCAACGGATGCATCCACCTGCGAGAGCAGGGTAGTAGGCACATGTACAAAATCTATCCCGCGCTTAAAAGTTGAGGCCGCAAAACCGCCCATATCGGTAATTACACCGCCGCCAAGGTTTATCAGCAGGCTTTTACGGTCGGCTTCAAAATCAATCAGCATTTTCCAGATGCCGATGCAAAAATCAATGGTCTTGCTTTCTTCACCTGAATTAACTTCAATGATGTCGAAATTTTCATGCCCTTCAAACTGCGCCTGGATCAGTGGCAGGCAGTGTATCGAGGTATGTTCGTCGGTTAAAATAAACGACCGCGAATAATTGCCGGCCTTAACAAACTTTTCAAGCTCGGCTATGCTGTCTTCAAAAAATATTGGGTAGTTGTCGCTTTGGATGGTTTTCATAGTTATATAACGCTGATAGTTTCGCCCCGGAATTCAACCTTATCACCTTTTTTTACCTTAAGGCGTTTGCGGAAATCAACCTGGCCATTATACATCACTTCGCCCTCTGTTACAGCTATTTGCGCTTCGCCGCCGGTTTGTACCAGGTTGGCCGCCTTTAGCAATTGGATCATGGGGATATAATCTCCGGTAACTTTAAATTCTATCATGAGGCAACAAAAATAAACTATTCAATGAATAATGAGATATTTGGCTTGCAATTTATAATTTTGCACACCGGTTTATATTTCACAGGTCATAGTTTGTGGTTGTTTTCCATTAATTATGAACTGTTAAATATGAATCATGTACTAACTGACCATGATCGAAAAAAATAATTTGTCCTTTGAAAATACGGAGATAGCTTTCCGTCATTCTTCAAATTCCGACCTTAAACGCGCCTATTGGTTGTTCAGGGTAATTAATGTTAACTTTTTAGTAAAAATAGGCCCTCCGATAACCAATTTTGCTATAAAAATTGGGTTACCTATTAAGGGTATAATTAAGGCCACTATTTTTAAACATTTTTGTGGTGGCGAAACCATTGCCGAATGTGATAAAACAATTAAAAACCTTCATAATGGCAGCGTAGGCACCATTCTTGATTATTCTATAGAGGGTGAAGATGATGAGCAGGTGTTTGATAATACCTGTGATGAAATTATCCGCACTATTGAAAGGGCTGCAACTGATAAAGCAGTGCCTATTACTGTATTTAAAATTACGGGTGTTGGCCGTTTTTCATTACTTGAAAAACTTGACGAAAAGGCGCAGCTTAGCGTTTTGGAACAGGAAGAATGGCAAAAAGCACAGGCAAGGGTTTTAGCAATTTGCACAATGGCGCATGCAAAGGGCATCCCGGTAATGATTGATGCCGAAGAGAGCTGGATCCAGCAAACTATTGATATGCTGGCTTTGGATATGATGCACCTGTACAATACAGAAAAAGCTATAGTTTATAATACTTATCAGCTATACAGGCATGATAAGCTGGCATCGTTAAAAAATGATCATGTAATTGCGGTTAAAGGAGGGTTTATATTAGGAGCCAAATTAGTACGTGGCGCTTATATGGAAAAAGAACGTAAGCGCGCTGCAGAGATGGGCTATCTATCTCCAATTCAACCGGATAAGCAATCGGCAGATAAAGATTACGATGCTTCGCTTGATTTTTGTACTGATCATATTGATACCATTGCCTTTGTAGCAGGTACCCACAACGAAGAAAGCTGCCGCCAGCTTGCCGAACTTTTGGATAAAAAGGGCATCAACCATAAAAATCCACATGTTTACTTTTCGCAGCTGCTGGGTATGAGCGATAATTTAAGCTTTAACCTTGCCAATGCACAGTATAACGTGGCCAAATATGTTCCATACGGGCCAATAAAAGCAGTTTTACCCTATCTTTTCAGGCGGGCACAGGAAAATACTGCTATTGCCGGGCAAATGAGCCGCGAGCTGAGTTTGATAGTAAAAGAGGTAAAACGGAGGAAGCTTTCAAAATAAAGACATTTGCAATTTAAATACCCGGTTGAAATTTATCTTTCTTTAAAAAAACAGCAGTGATAAATTTAACCGGGTATTTTAGTTTGTGGTAAAAAAATTTCAACTCACAATTGCAGATAACGAAGGGTGGAATTTAGTTGGATGCATGGATAATCAATCCTTCGCCGGGAACCCATTTATCGTATTCCATATAGGTTGCTATTCTTTTGGCCTCCGCTTCTCCTCGAATCTTGGCAACCAGGTGCAATGCGCCATCAATTCCTGCCGAGATGCCTGCTGTAGTCATCACCTTTCCATTGTCCACAAAGCGTACATTTGATAAAACTTTAGTTTTTGGCAGGGCCTTTCTCAATCCATCAATACTTTCATGAAAAGTAGTGGCGGTAAGGTTATCCAATAATCCTGCTTTGCCTATAACAAATGCCCCGGTACATACTGAGAAGTAGTAATCCGGCTGCTGCTTTTTTACCCATTCAATTACTTCAGGGTCATTAGCTGCGCTGCCGGCATTGCCTCCAAAAAAAGCTAAAATATCTGCTTTAGGGGCATCCGCTATGCTGTAATCAGGGCTGATCTTCAATACCCCTTGCGAGACAATCTTATCCTTTGTTTTTGAAACGATGGCAACGTTGAAACCAGCGTAAGAAAAAACTTCAAGCGGCCCTGCAAAATCAAGCACTTCTACGCCATCCTGTAAGTAAAACAATACAGTTAACCGTTTGGCAGAAGCGGCTTTTTGGTGCGTTTTGATACTTTCTTTAATCAGCGTCATTCCGCAATGCGGGCATTTACCTGGTGCTGTATAAGCCACGTTATCGCAGTCGTTATTGCATGGCGGGCAATAATAAGCGAATTTCTCTTGTGAAAAAGCATTTGAGTTCAACACTATAAAAAGGATAAGTAATAAACCTTGTTTTGAAATTTTCATGTTTTTTTTCCAAAATTACCACTACCCAATGACTTCAAAAGGACAGCTATACGCAATATCCGGACAAGTACAGCGACTGCAAATGTCATTAAGTTAACGCGAATTCGGCATAAGCAAACGGCTGCCTTCCCCTAAACCCTTCTCCAACCGCGTTGAGGCAAAGCGCAAGTTTGTGTATCTATGCCGGCAAAGCGTTCCATTTTTCACAATGGAACGGCTGGAACAAGGTGTAATATGCTGATTATCATAAGTTTAACTATTTATCAAGAATTAAATATATGTAAGTATTTGATAATAAGAATGTTTCACTAATATTATATCGAACTCACGTTAAATTAATGACATTGATTGACTGCTCTTTACTGCCTGTTAGCAGTGTGCGTAATTGATTAGTGCTTTTCAGTCCGCATTGTAAAGCCACCGCCTGCATTTTCTGACCTTCTTTAATAAGCTGTAAAGCACGTGCAGAGCGGAGGCCGGCAAGGTATTCGCCAATAGTGATACCCGTTGTCTGTTTAAATAAGCGGGTCAGGTTGCGTGAACTCATCCCTATTTCTTCGGCCAATTGCTCTAAATTGAATTTTTGATCCAGTGTATGCGCTAACTTGTCCTGCACTTTATGGATGCGATGCTCCAGGTGGTTCCGGTATTGGGTAAATACGCTCAGCTGCGGGTCATCTGTAGTGCGCCGGAAATAGATCACTATTTCTTTAGCGATCTGAGCTGCAAAATATCCGCCCCATAATTTTTCAACAAGATGTAAAGCAAGATCAATACCTGATGATACGCCCGCACTGGTATAAATCCTTTCCTCTTCAACAAACAGGCGATTTATTTGCAATTTTACTTTTGGGTAACGCTGGTTGAATCGTTCCGCATATTTCCAGTGCGTTGTGCATGCCTTGCCGTTAAGCAAGCCCGCAGCAGCCAGCAGGAAGGCTCCTGTGCACACAGAACAAATGATAACGCCTTGTTGATGCTGGTGTGTTAACCATTGCTGAAAAGGATTGGATTTTTTCAAAAACTCTTCGTTCATCAACAACGATCCGTCTAATCCGGGCACAAAAACAAGATCGCCCGATCGGAGTTTCAGCTCGTCAAAAGGCACCAATGCTGCAAAGGCTAACATACAACTGCTCCGTCCGGCCTTTTCATCTTTAAAGATACTGCTAAAAGTAAGGGTTACCGGTGCTCCATAACAGGCGGCCTCATAAAAAACATGTGCCGGCCCTGTAATGTCTAACAAGTGTACTTCAGGCGGAAACATAAATACAGCGTTCATAGGCAAATTATCTGTTAGGCAATTTTGACCAAAATAGTGAAATTTATATTTAAGGATTGAATCTCCTGTGCGTTATAAAAATAAAGTATAAGGGTATCAGCAGGCCCATAAAGGCATTACTTGCTTTGATACTAAAAAACTAAGCTTGATTATTTAATCGTTTATTTTAATCATTAGCGCCCTTCTTGGTCAACACCAACAAAGGCGTAAGACCTTGCAGGTGAAGTTGTAAAGCGAGCTAATCAATTTTTCTTTATCTTAAAAGAATGGCTTCCGGATAGACTATTAACAATTACCCAGGCTTCATTAGCTTTGGCATCCTTAACAACCTTCCCATCAACTAACAATGTATAGTTATTAGCTATTTTTGGCAGATATACTTCAGCTGTAGTATTTGCCGGAATGGTAGTATCCAGGTTGAAAAATAAGCCCGGCTCCTGGTTTAGGCTGGTTAAAATATCACCATGTATTGTGGGAAGTTTCATTTTGGCCCATTTCAGATCGCCAGGCTGGGGTTTAATAATTATCTTCCCAAACCCTGGTTCTGCGGGCTGAATTCCCATAATTCTTCGTGGAATGATATGAGCAGGGGAGGCGCTCCATGCATGGCTCCAGCTCATATCCTGCGGATCATATTTTAAATCCCAGGCTTCGGTGGTCATTGTTGCGCCTACGCGGATCATGTTAAGCCAGCCACGATCTGAGTCGTTGGTGATCAGGTCTAAGGCATATGATCCCTGTTCGGCATTGTATAAGCCTTCCATCAGGTAATTTGACGCATAAACCCCGCAGGCCATCCATTTTGATTTTACAAAGTTTACCACGCTTTCTTTATGCAGGTCAGGCGCCAAGCCAAAAGCAAGCGGGAACAAATTTGCCT
The DNA here is from genome assembly GCF_900142915.1 of Mucilaginibacter sp. OK098. Taxonomy (GTDB): domain Bacteria; phylum Bacteroidota; class Bacteroidia; order Sphingobacteriales; family Sphingobacteriaceae; genus Mucilaginibacter. Next base: position 83,049 of record NZ_FRCM01000004.1, on the reverse strand, counting down.
GGATAGACGAATGCCTGCTGCCAATGCCATCAATATAGATCTTGCTTACCCTATCAAAAAAAACTTCATTAAATTTCTTTTTTACCTTTTCGGCTTTTTCAGCAAAGAAGGCGGCATCTTCTTTATGGTCAGTTGCAAGTGATATTTGCGACATCAGTACTAAAGCCCTGTAGTAAAAAGCATTAACAACCGTATTGTAATCTTTACGCTCATAATTATCAGTTTCGCCGCTTGGGTATATTCCCTGGTCGGCATCGGGCCAGTCGTCAATATCATGTAGCAGATCTCCGTTATAATGGATAGAAGCGAGGAAGCTTTTTGTTTGTAAGCCGGTGCGTGAGCTAATTAACCCTTCAGGTGTTTCAAGCCCTACCAATGTTTTTGCTTTCAGGTCATTATAATATTTCTCTATCAGGCCTTTATTACCGGTATACAGGTAATCAGACCAGGCCATGAAAACGCTGTGCGAGATCCATTCTGTGGGCCAGCTTGCATGGTAGATGAGGTTTTCGGTACTATAACGGGCGGTAGAAAACTCACGGTCGATTGCGTAATGGCACATTTGCTGGATATAACAATCCGCTTCATACATCATCCGTTCACGCTCGCTGTTGGCATAATCACCATTAAATGTGTTGGCTATGGTTGAATATTTACACATCTCATAAATTTGATTAAGGCGGTCATCAGAACAGCTAAAGGCCGATGCATTGTTATCAAACTTTACGGTTAAGGCTTTCTGGATGATGGTATTGATTTTTAATCCTGGCATGGCTGTGATCTCGCAATAGCGGAAAGGGATCACCTCAGGCAATTGTAAAGGCATTACCTGGCTCCAGGGAAATTGCGGAACAAAACGGGGGATGTTCAGCACATAATCATTAGTTCCTTTTTTTAGGCCGATCTTATAGGTTTGATAAATAATACCACCGCCGGGCTTTTGGTCTATTGAGTCGCTAATCCCTTTTTCACCGATAGAAAGGGTTAGGGAATCAACACTTGCCGCCCCAGGCTCCCATAGCAGGTTAAGGGTTAAATATGCAAAGGCATCCTTTTTAAAGTCATAAAACATGTTCCCGTTTTTTTGCTTAACAGTTTTTACGGGTGCTCTGTCATAATAAACAATGGGGTCGCGATCTTCAAAGGCAGGGAGTTTTTTGCCCTGCTCATTGGGCAGCTCTACCCATTTACTCTCATCGGGCCAAATCTTTACGGCATCAAAATTACCGGTGTTGAATTTTTGCAGGTTGCTCCAGGCCGACTGTCTGCCGGTTTTACCCCAGCTGCAAACCCGCCACCAATAGCTTTTATTTGGTTGAAGCGCTTTACCTTCATATTTTATATTGATTGATTGTGCCGAAGTAATCTTTCCGGTGTTCCACAGATCGGGATTGCCTGCCTGCAAAAGCGAAGGCGAGCTGGCTACTTCAATGTGGTAGGCAGTTTGGTAATCATCCTTTACGCCGGCATTTACTATCCACCCAAAATCAGGAACTTTATGGGTAATAACAGCCGATTCAGGATGCGACAACAAATTACACAGCAAACCTGTAGGAGCATTTTGCTGACCGGAAGCATTTATTGTAACTACTAAAAATAAAAGAAAAGCCAGGTACTTGAAGTTATTCATAAGCTATAATATCTTAATAATAAAATCCAAAATGTTTGAACCATACCTTAACAAAGCGATTTGCTACACTGACTGCACGCGTGGAATGACGAAAATTTAGATTTATTTACCAAAAATAACTTTATGCAATGCCGCGTTGTTATATAAAGATGCATAGTTTTTGTACATTTTGATATATTTTGTAATTTCATTTCTTATCAAACAAACAACCCAGCCAGATGCATAATTTTAACAAATACCTTACCCCATCTCTAATTGATGAAAAATGGGGCTTTTTTATTACATCAGTTGGCTGTTCAAAAGTTGATGTTAACCAAATCTATCCAAATAACAGGGAGCACCCCGCAACACATGCTTTTACCTGGAACAAAGGCAGGATCTTGAATGATTATTACCTTGTTTATATTTCAAAGGGCAGGGGTGCCTTTGAATCGTCAGAAACTGGCGCGTTTGAAATAGGTGCGGGGACTTGTTTTTTCTTATTCCCGGGTGTTTGGCACCGGTATAAGCCTGATCCGAATTCGGGGTGGGAGGAATATTGGGTGGGTTTTAAAGGAAACTACCCGGAATATTTAATGGCCCAGCAATTTTTTGATAAAAAAAATCCCTTTGTGCATGTTGGTTTAAATGAAGAGCTGCAAGGGTTGTTCCATAAATTACTGGATTGTGTAAAGTCATCCGTTTCAGGCTATCATCAAATTATAAGCGGCATCACCTTACAAATGTTGGGCATGGTAAACAGTATCACCCCAAATGAATATACAGGTACCGATGAAACCAGCAAAGCTATTGCCAATGCAAAATTCCGGATGCGCGAATCAATTGAAAAGCCCATCGAAATTGATGAGCTGCTTGATGAGATCCCGATGAGCTATTCGAAATTCAGGCAGGCATTTAAAAAAACTACGGGCCAGTCGCCTAATCAATATTACCTGCATATCCGGCTTAATAAGGCTAAGGAATTGTTAACATCCACCTCTTTAAATATAAATGAGATAGCCTATCATACCGGCTTTGAATCGATCTTTTATTTTTCAAAACTGTTTAAAAAGAAGAACGGGATTTCGCCAAAGGATTACAGGAATGGAGAAGGCCAATAATTGTTACGCTTTTAATTCGTTCTGCCTTTTTCATCTTCAGCACTGCCGGTATTATTGCGTTTGCGGGCATTTGCAGCCTTGCCAAAGCGATAGGTAAAGGATATGCCAACCCTGCGGGTATCTGTTTCCCCGGTAGAGAATGCCGAGACCTGGTTAATATCAGTTGTTTGATTATGATTTACAAGCGTATTAAAAATATCATTCGCATTTAAACGGATTGTGCCTAGTCCCTGTAAAATGCTTTTTTGTACCCCGGCGCTGATATTATAAACCGAGCCGCCTGTGCTTTGAGCGAAAGCCTGTTTCCCGGGAAAAAAGCCGTCCAATTCGGCACTCCAAGTTTTACTTAGCCGAAACTCGTTAGAAGTTTCAAATTCATGGACGTTTGCCTTCTGATCTATCGTTATGCCGCCCGCGTACCCCTTGTTTATCATGTATAATAAAACCGCATTGAGATGCAGTGTCCACCATTGTGTGGGGTTAAGAGAAAAGTAAGGTATAAAACTGTAAGTGCGGTTATTAATAAAATTATAAGGTTTTGTTATGAAGATGTCTCCAATTGACTGGGTTACAGGATTTAATCCGTTGTTTCCTGACCAATACCCTACAGTGATGCCAAAGTACCGTTTATAGGTATATCTCAATTCAAAAAACTGGTTAAAGTTAGGTACCAGGTCCGGATTACCCGAAGAATACGAGTGCTGGTCATGAAAAAATAGAAAAGGATTAAGCTGCTGGTAACCCGGCCGGTGAATTCTTTTGCTGTAACTTAAAACCAGGGTGTTGTTTCCAACAGAGTCCAGTTTATAAGAAAGATATAAGGAAGGAAATAAACTGGTATAACTTTTTGTAAATGAAGAATCAGCAATGGCCGGGTTACTAAACTGGTGGCCTTTTGACAACGTGTTCTCCAAACGAAAGCCGCCTTGTGCGCCCCACCGTTTCCATTCCTTTTTTAAATTTACATAAGCGGCGTTAATATTTTCATCGTAGCTGAAATGATTGGTTTGGCCGTAATCAGGAACCAGGCTGCTCCCTTGCCGGTTAAACCAATTGGAATGATTATCAGTACTCACATAGCTCGACTTAAAGCCCGCATCAAATTCTGCCTTACCTGTTAAAGGATGTGTATAGTCTATCTTGCCTGCATAAATATTTACATTAGATGGCAAAGTAAAGAAACGCTGTTGATCACTTATCAAACTACCATCAGGTAAGTAAACATAGGCCGGTGAAAACTGGTTGCTGCCCGAATTGAAATTAATATGATCTAAATCTATAGTTAACACCCTGCCTGCGCTGTCAAATTTATGCTGCAGGTTCAGGTTTATGCCAAAGTTTTTAGACTGATAATTTCCATCAGTATAACCTCTGCCTACGGAGTTCAATTGCATACTCCCATTGTATTGGTTGCTTTGGTAAGTAAGCAAATCGGTTTTTGGCCTGGTACCGCCGGTAAACATTATCCCCACTGTTGTTTTGGGTGAAACAAAATAATCAAATCCAATCCGGCCATTCCATGCATTTGAAAGATAAGTGTAGCTGCTATTTTGTACTATAGATGAATTGGAAGAGCCATCGTTATTGAAAAAATATCGGTTATAAGTTTCGTTACTAAAATTTTGATCGTGGCTGTAGCTAAGGTTACTGAAAATGTTAAACTTAGGAGTACGGTAGTTAATATTTAATGCATCATTGGTTCGGGCATATACGCCCTGGTTATATCCCAGGCTTATGCCACCGTTAAAACCGGATAACTTATTTTTCTTTAGTACGATATTTATGATAGCTCCTCCTGATGCTTCATACCTGGCTGGAGGGTTACTCATCAATTCCAGTTTATCCAGTACTCCTCCCGGCAACGTTCGCAGGTAGGCCGCCAGATCCTGTGCCGACATGTAAGTGGGCTTGTCATCTATTAATACCAGCACATTGTTTTTACCATTGAGGCTGATATCATCATTTGGTCCAATGATTACTCCCGGACTTTTTGACAAAACTTCCAGCGCATTACTGCCTGCAGCGGTTAGCATGGCATCTACATTAACAATAGTCCGGTCTATTTTCTGTTCAATTAAAGGCCTTTTTGCGGTAACTATTACTCCTTTTAAAGTTTGCTTGTTTGCTGCCTGTAATACAATAACCGGCAATATAATAACCTGGTGGGTTTCATCAATCCTTAAACGACCCGTAGCATATGCTTTGAAGCCAATGTTTGTGCAGGTTATCATATAGGCTCCCTTGGCCAGATTTTTAAAAGCAAAGGCGCCGTTTTTATCAGCTATTTTTATGGTTTTTGAAGTGGTTACTGTATCAGTTTGTAATACAATGGTGGCCCCGGTTAATATTTTACCCTGGTCATCCTGAACCATACCGCCTATCTTGCCGGTACCGTTTTGGGAATAAGCTCTAAAGCAAATAGTTATCATCAGGGCAATGGCAAACAAAAATTTAAGTTTCATAAATAAGACTGTTTATTTAACAATCCTTAAATTTTGAAGGAATACAGGCGCTTATGAAATTATAGGGATGGATAGCACAAAATGGGTGGCTGAAATAAGTTTTATGGGGATAAGTTGTTTTATCACCGTTTTTAAATCATTCAACCCCGTGAATGCATTTTTCGACAGCACAAATTCTTATTCAACTTTATTTACTGAACTTTAGGGGTATGAAAATGAGTCAGTATATAACCGGCGGCAATAAGCTCAAAGTCCATATAACTTTTTGTGTCGCTGTTTTAGCGTTTTTGTTACTTGGGATGTATTTTCTACACGTAACCGGATTTCGCTTTAATAACCTTATATCTGCGTTTACAGATTGTTTATTCTTCCTGTTTTGTATTTATACCGGTCGATGGCTTTGCCAAAAATGGTATCTTGAACAGAGACTTATACTTTTCTTTTTATATACCTTATTGGCCTGTATTGGCCTGGCTATTTTTAAATGGTTATTGGTATGCTATGTATTCAACAATCCATATGCAGGGTTTATTGAAGTAGTGCGCGATGCAATGCCTTTCTTTTTAATCGGTTTGGTAATAGGCATGCTCCTGAAACTGATAAGGACTTCCCTGCAAAAAGAGCTACAGGACGCCCAAATTAAAGCAGAACAAAAGGAGGGCGAGTTTAGCCTGTTACAGTCCCAACTGAGCCCTCATTTCCTTTTCAATGTGCTGAATAATCTTTATGGGATTTCTATTGAGGAACATGAGCGGATCCCTGCACTGCTGCTCAAATTATCTCATTTGTTGCGTTACACGGTTTATGGAGATAAAAAATTATTTGTACCGTTGAAGGAAGAAATAGAATATATTAAAAACTACATCGAATTTGAACAGATCAGGATCAGCGACCGGCTTAACCTGGTAACAGATATAGCGCCGGTAAACAACACTGGTATTAAAATTGCACCTCAAGTTTTGATCGTGTTTATAGAGAATGCTTTTAAACATTCAAAAAATACACTAAACCAGGAAATTGATATTGATATTTCATTAAAAATTACCGGTAACTTTATTTGCTTGCTGGTAAGCAATTCATATCAGCAACAAAAAAATAATGATGCTATGCTTAATGAAGGTTCGGGTTTAGGCTTGGCTAATACTATTAAAAGACTGGACCTGTTATATGGGAATGATTATGAACTGAAACAAGCTACAGAAAACGATTTGTATCATGTTGAATTGAATTTAAAGATAAAGGAATAAATTGATGATCAACTGCCTGGTAGTAGACGATGAGCCTGTTGCAAGAAGCATTATCAGGAATTATTGCAGCCACCTGCCATATCTGAATATTGTTGCAGAATGCGGAAACGCTTTGGAGGCTAAAGATCTTTTATTAGCCAATGAAATTGATCTTTTGTTTTTGGATATCCATATGCCTGTATTGAACGGGATTGGGTTTTTAAACACGCTAAAAAATGCCCCCCAAGTTATTTTTACAACCGCCTTCCAGGAATATGCCGTTAATGCTTTTGATCTTGCCGCCTGCGATTATCTGCTTAAACCCTTTTCACTAGAGCGGTTTATTGTTGCAGTAGATAAGGCCAGGGAAAAACTGCAGCAAATTATAAAACCAGCTCCTGAAAATAACCAACCGGCGCAGCCAAGCTATTTTTTTATCAGGGCTGAAGGTAAAATATACAAAGTGCCATACAATGAATGTTTGTATGCCGAAGCACAGGGAAACTACACCAAAGTAGTTAAAGCAGAATCGGCTATCTTAACAAAAATGCCTTTCTCTTCATTTGTCGACTTGCTGCCGGGCGAGTTATTTATCAGGGTGCACCGGTCATTCATTATCAACAAAACAATGATTAGCCATATTGAAGGTAACCGGGTATTTGTTAAACAAAAGGAAATTCCGATTGCCCAAAACTACAGGGATGCGTTTCTTAATAATATAGGGGTCTGATTTTGCACGTTCCTTGAGCTATATCAACAGTGATGCTATTGCCAATAAAAGTGATGGGATCATAATTAACGAGCCAATTTTAAGAAAGGCCCAGGCGCTAATGGTTTGTCCCTCCCGCCTTAAAGCCACCAGCCAGAGTATAGTAGCCAAAGATCCTGTTATGGAAAGGTTTGGTCCCAGATCGACACCGACAAGGACAGCGCTTTTTACAATTTCGGGAACATGTCCGGCAGCCTGAACCGCGTTACCCGCTATTAAACCGGCCGGCAGGTTGTTCACCAGGTTACTGGCAAAGGCGATGATAATACCGCTGCCCCAGGCTGTATTAGCAGCTGAATGCACTGCATTTTGATGGAGGAAAATAGTTAACGTTTCAATAACCCCGGTTTTATTAAGCGCTTCAACAATTACAAACAGCCCGGCAACTAACGGGAGAACGGCCCAGGAAACGCCTCTGATAACAATAAGCGGATTTTTTTTTGCCCGAATAATAACAATGGTTGAGGTCAAAATACCGGTAATAGCCGTGGGTAAACCTAGCTGAAGATCAAAAGCGGAACATATCAGCAGGATAATGGCTGTTGCGGCAATGCCTATAATTGCTGTTTTACCCCCTTGCGGAAGTACAGGGATAGGAATATTGCTTTCGATTTTTTGTTTTAACCCGTTCCGTTGGGTAAAACGCAGCATAAAATAGGTTACTGCTATGGCAATAACCGAGGGCAGGATATATTGCGGCAGCCATTGCAGCAAGGGCGGCATATGGCTGCCATAAATGACCAAATTAGCCGGGTTTGAAATTGGCAGCACAAATGAAGCCGCGTTTGCAATAAATGCGCAAATGAGTAAATAGGGGAGCGGCTTTTGCACTTTAGCCGCCTTAACGGATGCCGCTACTGCCGGTGTTAATACAACTGCCGTAGCATCATTTGATAAAAAGGTAGTGACCACAATTCCAACAAGATAAATTAAAAGGAAAAGGCGGGTTGACGAGCCTTTAGCCAGCTTAGTGGCGTGTGCCGCAAGCCAGTCAAATAGTTTTTCTTCTCTTGCTGTTTCAGCCAGTAGCATCATGCCGGTTAAAAACAGGTAAACATCAGTGCCTTTAAGTACGCCGGATAATCCATCGGAGGGTAATATTAAACCAAAAATCACAAGAATTACCGCACCTGAAACCGCCCAAATAGCTTCTGTAACTTTAAAAGGCCTGATAATAACACCGGCTATAGCTATAAATGAAATGATCCAGATGGCAATGTTCGTCATATATTATTCCAGGACACAAATATTATGAAAGTTATTTCAGGATGCAGACCTAGCTGTTAATTAGTATTAAGGTTGAGCAAAAAATTAAATAAATAATGAAAATTTAATTATAGCATAATGTAGCGTGAGTTTTTTTGCGTGCCTGATACCTGATAATAAAACCTGTAAATTTTATCATGGATGAGGTAAAGCAGGTTATAACTATTGCTTAATGAATATTTAACCTGTTTTGTTTATGAAAACGCTAACGTTTGTAATAACCCTGCTACTAACTGCTTTTATTTTTACATCCGATTTACGGATGGATCTAAAAAAATCTGTAACCATCGACTCATTAGGCGCTTGCCAGGGGATCTCATACCAGCATGGAAAAGCTTTCTTGTATGGCGATAGGGAAGTAGGTATGATCCGGCAGTTTTCTTTTGATAAAGATACGCTGGTATATGATCATAAAGAATATAAGTTAACGGTTGAAGGCAAAGATGTAATTAATCATCCGACGGGCTTAGCTTATCATGGTTCAGAACCTGTGTTTATGGGCAATTCTGTAAAACCCGAAAAGCCAGGGGGCTCATGGAAGGCTATGATCTATTATATAAACTGGAACGGGTTACAGAAGACAGGCACCCTTGATGGTAATTTATTGAAAACGATTGAAGATGATGCCTGCATCCAGGGTACCCGGCCCGAGTATGTGAGCTATAAACATAAATGGTATGTTGCTACTGCTGATTATGGCAATCATGGTAATGAGGTGCGTTTATATGATCCGGAACATCTGAAAAACTGCTCAAAAACCAGTGAGCCGGGTGTGCTCTATAAAAAGTTTACTTGTACACCGTGGGTGCAAAATTTATATTACATAGCCGATAAAGGCATTTTAGTATTGATCCAAAATCAAATTGAAGGCCGTAAATGGCGGTTTACCTATGTTAACCTGGAAAAGTCGATTGCATCAGGTAAGCAGGAAGTTATAAAAGTTGTTGATGTTGATGAAAGAAGCGATGAGCTGGAAGGCTTTGCATTTACCGGGAGCGGCCTGAAAGGAATAGCTGTTACATCATCACGTAAAAACAATGTGAACTATATGAATATTGGCTGGTAACCGGGGAGAATAACGTATTGGTTTGTTAATACAAGCTTAATAACCATGCTGTAACCACATGTTAAATTTGCGCAGTTTATCAAAGCAAATCTATGATATATAAAAATTTATCAGAACAGTTGCTGCTGACTAAATGCGGCGATGGCGACACTCTTGCTTTCAGGGAATTATATCAGCAATATAAATCATTTGTTTTTGGTGTAGTTTATGCAAGGCTCAATAGCAGGGAAGATGCACGGGACATTACCCAGGATATTTTTGTCAGTCTGTGGACAAACAGGCAGCAGTTGCGCCAGATAAAAGATTTTAAAATATATCTTTATGTGTTCAGCCGCAATCATGTTATTTCAGCCTATCGGAAAAAAAGTATCAGGATAAAAGGAGAAAGCTATTTAGTTGAACAAATTGATCAACTGGCTTATTCTGCCGAAGATCACAGGCTAGCAAACGAACTTACTTCACATATAGATCAGTTTGTTGATCAGCTCCCCGAAACCATGAGGTCATGCTATGCCCTCAGCAAAAATGAAGGGAAAAAGAACTGCGAAATTGCAGACATCCTCAATATATCAGAAAAAACAGTCCGCAATAACGTTTCCGAGGCATTGAAACGCCTTAGGCTAAACCTTCAGAGCAGCCACCCTGAACTTTTGATCTTGTTTGTTATTTTAACTTTTCCGGCGGTTTTTGCCGGGGTGTAAGAAAAAGTAACAAACTGTTAACATTATCTTAAAGGACAAACAGCCTTTGTATGCGAGCTATATGAAAAGCACTTATAGTGGACAACAGGATTAAGAATTTATTTGAGCGGTATCAATCAGAGCAAGCAAATGAGCAGGAACGAATAATAGTTGAAACCTGGTTCGCTGACCTTGAAAAAGAACAGAAAACTGAATTAAACGAAACGGAAAAGATTGCACTCTTTGCCCCAATGGATGATGCGATTGACCGGATGTTATTTAAGCCGCGGCGACTGCTTATTTATAACAGGTATTTACAGGCGGCGGCTGTAATACTAGTTGCATTTGGTATTGTATTGTTTAAATACCAGCACACTGCAACCAAAAAAGCTTCAGTAATTTCTTATACGCTGATCTCTGTACCAAAAGGCGAAAAAAAGAACTTGTTACTGGCAGACGGCAGTACGGTTTTCCTTAATTCAGGCTCCGCGATCCGGATCCCTTCAAACTACAATGTTAAATCAAGAGAAGTGTCACTCTCAGGAGAGGCCTACTTTGAAGTAAAACACAACGCGGCTAAACCATTTACCATTCATTCGGGCAAATTGCTTATTACCGACCTGGGTACAGCGTTCGATGTAAAAGCCTATCCCGAAGACAGAGAAATACATGTTGCGGTTGAAAGCGGTAAAGTGCAAGTGGGAAAAAATAAGCCAAACGGACAATTTGAATTGTATGCCGCTGCTATTACCCGCAACCAGCAACTGGTGTATAATGAGCGGGACAATAGCCACGCCATAAGCCCGGTTAAAACCTCCGATGTAATTGCCTGGCAGCAAAATAAGCTAAGTTTTGATAACGCTTCATTCGGGGAAATTGCCCCTTTGCTTGAACGGTGGTACAACGTAAGCGTAAAACTGAACGGTCGCTCAGCATGCAGGCGATACACCGTGAGCTTTAATAATGAGCCTGTTGACCATGTATTAAATGTAATGACCCGCCTTGCCGGGATAACTTACAGTATCAAAGACAAGGTGGTAGTAATTAATCTTAAAAATTGTAGAAATATGAAATAGGAGTCAATTTTTTAAAACAGGGAATGGTGGAACATCCCCTGTTTACACCAGGCGCTAAAGTAGCGCTTGTCTTTAAAACGATCGTAACAATCATTAAAAATTCATCAAAAATGCAAAATTTTTATCGAATCAAACATTCAAACCATTTAATAAGGAAGTTTATAACTTTAATACTTCCGCCCATACTCTCAATTATATTTTTATTGCAAATGGGTACACCGGCCTATGCCGCCGATGGGCAAACTATTAACAATACCCGGATCACGATTATTGCCAATAACGTGGCGCTTAAGGATATTTTTAAGCTTATAGAGCAAAAAACAGAATTTATAATTGGGTATGATAACGCCATTGATGTTAAAAAACAGGTATCGCTTAATGTAAATAATAAAACAGTTAGCGAGATATTGAAACAATTATTAAAAGACTATAAGGGAACTATTAGCCAGGTTGATGATTACCACGTGCTGATAAAAGTTGAAAAAGCGCCTTTGACACCCAAGGAGTCACCTGCAATACAGCAAAACGTAATAAAGATAACCGGGGTGGTGGTTGATGAAAAAAACGAGCCCATTCCCGGCGTAAGCGTTTATGAAAAGGTATCGCACAAGGGGGCAGCCACTGATGTTAATGGTAAATTCAGTGTTACTGTTGAACCTGGTGCAACACTGGTTTTCTCATTTGTTGGTTATACCACTCGAGAAGTTGTTGTTGGCACCCAAACCGAGTTGAACATAAAATTACAGCCTGCAACCAACATCCTGAATGAGGTAGTTGCAATTGGTTACCAAACCGTACGTAAAAGCGATTTTACGGGCGCAGTAGCCAGTGTTAAGGCCGACGAGCTGAATTTAACAGCACCAACTGTTGGGCAGGCCCTGGTTGGTAAAGTAGCAGGTGTGCAGGTTTCGCAAATAACAGGCGCGCCTTATCAAAGCACCAAGATCACCGTAAGAGGTGTGGGATCAATCAATGCCAGCTCTGACCCTTTGTATGTAGTTGATGGTTATGCAACAGGTAACGATTTATTTATCAACCCTGAAGACATAGAATCAATTGATATATTAAAAGATGCTGCATCAGCGGCAATTTATGGTTCAAGGGCAGCTGGTGGCGTAGTGCTTATCACCACCAAGCATGGCGCTAAGAAAGACGCCAAAGGTAAGTTTGAATATGATTACCAGGTTGGGATAAACCAGTTAGCTAAAAAAGTTAATCTTTTAAATTCAGACCAGTTTGCACAACTGGTAATTGATGGGCGTAACGATACTTATCATGACCTTTGGACAAGCACCGGCCATACCTGGAACGATGCTATGTATTCAGACAATAATGCTACCCGTATTACAAACGTAGGCAATGCGGCTTCGGTAAGTATCCCTGCAACACTTTATAATTTTGCAAATCAATCGCTCATTCATCAAACTGTTAATACTGATTGGCAGGACGAATTGTACCGGAACGCTGTAACCCAGAGTCATAACCTGTCTTTCACCGGCAACTCAAATGGTACAGGCTATTATTTTAGCGCCGGTTACCAGGATCAGCCCGGTATTATGTTAGGTACAGGCCAGCAACGAATTAACCTGCGGGCTAATGTTGACGGCAAAATAGGCAAAAACCTTAAAGTGGGTGCTAATATATCATTTACCCAAAATACCAACCAGGAAACTCAGGATGGCCGCTGGGATCATAGTCCTGCTTTTGGCGCATTAATTTATATGCCGTTTTTCCCTGCGTATAATGCTGATGGCAGTATTGCTACAAACCTGGCTGCCTCACAATCACCGGCTTACGGTTATCAATCAATTGAAAACCCGATTGCAACAGCCGAACGGATCAAGATAAACCGTGTGGGTAACCGGGCAACTTACAATGTACACGCCGGTTATACCATTTTCAATGGCCTGGTGTTTAACGCAAATTTAGGGATGCAAACCTATGGCGAAAATTACAATTATTACCTGCCTACCAGCATTAGTAATGGTGCAAATCCGCCTTATTCATCACAATCGGTAGCAGCAGCCAAAGCTATACAGCAAACAGTTAATTACCAGGATCAACTGGGCGAATTTACCCTCAACTACTCCAAACAGTTTGGTAAAAGCCATATTGACGGACTGGCAGGCTATACAGCTCAAAAAACAGTGAACAATGTACTTACTGTTCAGGGTATTGGCTTTCAGAATGATAATGTGCCGAATATAACAGGCGCCTCACCAAGTAACATTACACTGATAACCAGCGGTGCGCCAGAGGGTACGCAACCAACAGGTTACCAGACCTATACATTGCTCTCATACCTTGCAAGGGTGAATTATAATTACGACAGTAAATACTTCCTTTCGGCTTCATTCCGTACGGATGGTTCTTCACGTTTTGGCGCTGATAACCGCTACGCATCATTCCCTTCCGTATCCGCCGGTTGGAACTTGTCTGACGAACCTTTTTACCACAGCTGGCTGGGCGATCAATCAACTGTTAAAATACGTGCAAGCTGGGGCTTAAGCGGTAATAACAATATTGGTAACTATAATACGCAGCGTGTATATAATTCGCCCTCAAACGCAGTATTTGGTACGGGAAGTTTGGCCCCTGCTCTTACTGCGGGCAATATTAAAGACAGTAAATTAGGATGGGAATCAACTTCACAATATAATTTTGGCGCTGATTTGGGTTTGCTTAAAGGCCGCCTTTTCATTATTGCCAATTATTATCTTAGTTATTCCTACAACCTATTGTTTAATCAGCCGATCTCTGCTGTTTCAGGAAGTTCAACTATCCTTACCAATTTAGCTAACTCAAAAGTAAGTAATAAAGGGTTTGATATACAGGTAGATGGTAAGGCCATTGCAGGTAAAGATTTTACTTTAAACCTTAGCGGCAATATCTCCATAAATCGCAATAAAGTACTAAACCTTGGTGGTAACAATACCATAATTACGGCGGGTGCTGAGCGGTCATACTTAACCAGTATTACACAGCAAGGCTCTCCTATAGGTATGTTTTATGGCTATAAAGTAGCCGGGATAGTTAAAGAATCAGATCTTGCCAATATAGCCATTGATAATGCAAATTATAACGCTACAACGCATTCATTCCCTGCCGGCTATAAGCTTAAAGGGCCTCCGCGGTCTTCATTTTCAACTACCCCGCTGGCGGTTGGCGATCTTTATTTTGCTGACCCTAACGGCGATGGTATAATTAATAGTAAAGACGCAGGCATTATTGGTAACCCATATCCTAAATTCACTTATGGCTTTGCCATAAATGCAACCTATAAAAACTTCTATTTCAGCTCGGCATTTGCAGGCTCATATGGTAACCAGGTGCTTGACGGACAGGATTATTACCTGTACAACATGGAAGGTTCAGGCAACCAGTACGAGGATGTTGCTAACCGTTACCGCAGCCCGGTAAACCCGGGCAACGGGACGGTTTACCGGGCATCGCGCGGTGGCACCCAAAGTAACAGCACAAGGTTATCAACCTTTTACCTGCAGGATGGCTCTTTCTTAAGAAACACCAATATGACGCTGGGCTATAACCTGAAATCGCAATACATTATGCGCAACCTGGGTTTAAACGCCCTTAAAATTTACGGCTCGGTTAACAATGCTTTTACTATTACAAAGTATAAGGGTTATAACCCCGAAGTTAATTATGACTATACCTATGGCGGTTCGCAAGGTTCAAACCTTTCGCCCGGAATTGATTATGGTGTTTACCCATTGGTGCGTGCCTATAACCTTGGTATAAAAGCAACATTTTAATAAAAAACTAATTCTCAATAAAATGAAGAATATAAACATAAAATTATTTTGCCTTGTAACATTATTTGTTCTGGGTTCGTGCAAAAAGGATTTTTTGACACAAAATGATCCTGACGCTATTGCCGTGAGTAATTATTTCAGAACAGAGAATGATGTATTGCTTGCCGTTAATGGTTGCTATGCTTTATTAAGAAGTGGTAATACCATAGGAGAGGGGAGCGACCTTTGGACTGATCAGCGTTCAGACGATACAGGTACAAATGATAACCAATCAAATGCCGGTGAGCCTTTTGGGTTCAATAACTTTTCGCTGATCCCTACCAATAGTTATTTGTATACGCATTGGCTGGCTATGTATTCGGTGGTATCAAATTGTAACATCATATTATCAAACATTGATAAAGTAACTTTTGCAAAACCCGAAACCAAACAGCAATACAAGGCCGAAACTGAGTTTATCCGCGCCCTTATGTATTTTCACCTGGTTCGCGAGTGGGGAGATGTTCCGCTGGTAACTAAACAGCTAACCACAACTGCCGATATTACAGCTAATACATTGCGCACGCCGCAGGCAGCCGTGTATGCCCAGGTAGTAGCCGACCTTAAAGATGCCGTTAACAGCCCGCTGCCTGCAACACAATCTACAGGTGTAATAGGGCGTATTTCACTGGCTGCGGCAAACACATTGCTTGGCCAGGTATATTTAACCATGGCAACTACAGAAGATCCTGCTAACACCACTGCTAACCTGAATAATGCTTTAACTTATCTCAACAAGGCATACAGTTTTAAAACCTTTGGTAACCTGCAGGAAGTTCCTTACACCGATGTTTTTGATGTAACCAAAAAATCTACCTGTCCGGAGTTGATCTGGCAGATAGTGAACATCCAGGGCGATCCCGTTTACAGCTCAAGCATAGCGGCAAACAGCCAGGCCATAGGTGAAACCACTGATTCGCAAAAGCCATCAACAAGTGTAGGCGATAATGTGACACATGATTTGGTAAACGAGTATGAAAACGGCGACCCGCGGATGGCATTTTCAATTAAGTATGCCAATGCGGCAACGGTTAAAGACTGGTATGTGACCAAATTCAGAGATGTAAGCTCGGGCGCAGGCAAAAATGGGTACGGCGGTAACGATTGGATCCTGATGCGTTATGCTGATGTTGTCTTGATGCTGGCCGAAACTAACATGTACCTGGGTAACAATACCGTTGCCATTCAATACCTCGACCAGGTGCGTACCAGGGCAGGGATGCCTACTTATGAAATTTCATCGCTTAACTCAACTTACAGCACCAGCTATCCAACCCTCAAATTAGCCATATTGCACGAAAGGCGTGTGGAGCTTGCCTTTGAGCATCACCGCTGGTTTGATCTGTTACGGACCTTTACTACTGATGAACTGGTAACTTATTTCCATAATAAAAGCCAGGTCAATTTTGGTTCGGCGCTGTTGTCGAATTTTAGCACGAAGGACAGGTATTACCCAATTCCGTTTAATGAAACAAAGCTCGATCCCGTAAAAATGTACCAGAACCCGGGTTATTGATAAGGGGTAATTAATTAAACGAACATGAAAAACAAAAGAATATATAAGCCCTTTGCCTGTTTGTTTATGGTATTTATGCTGATGATCAGCATAAGTGCCATAGCCCAAACAAAGCAGGGAGCGGGATACGATAAGAATTATCATTTCCTGCATTCGGGTAATTTAGTTGCCGATAAAGATTTTTACCTGCTTACGGTTATTGATCAGTCGCCTGCGGTGAAAAAGCTGTTTAATGAGAATGCTTACTTTAAGCAGCTATTTAGCGACAGGTTAACCCTGCTTAAAAATCATGCTACTGATACTTGTAGCCATCCTGAATCGCTGGTTGGTGGTTTCAAATATACTAAAGATGATTCCGTGCAGCTTGCTGAAAACGTCCTTTCGTTATACAAAGCTCATCAGGCAGATTTTGATTTAATGATCAACCATCATTTGCGGCCTTCGGGATATTACCAGCGCTTTGTTGGCTTAAGCAATGCCGATCTGCTTTTAAAAGCATGGGTACAGTATGTGTATGGCATTAACTATATCATTGATCAATTTGGCTTAGGCAAAAAAATGCGTTATCCGCGTATTGATTCGCCAAGCTACGTAGTAACAAGCCGTTATTATCGTACGGTAATGAAAGATATGTTTGCCTTGCTTGATGAGCAATCAGGTGATCTGAAACAGTTTTACCAGCCATCGCTGGCAGTAGCCATGCACCTGATGGACGCGAATGACAGGGACGAACCGGCCCGTTTTGAGCCTATGGAACAAAAAGACAATAAAAAGGCGGTTGAAAAGATAAAGCAGGTACAATGGAGTAAATATCCGTATGCTACTATTGTAATACCCGGCAACGGCCCTGAGTTGTTTACCACCCCTATTAGCCCTGATAATAAGATCCATTGCGATGTGGCAGCTGCACGCTATTTAAAAGGCTGGGCTCCGTTTATAATTGTTAGCGGCGGATATTGCTACCCTTTCCGTGGCCCTTATTGCGAAGCTATAGAGATGAAAAAGTACCTGGTGCAAAAATTCCATATTGCGGAGGATGCCATTATCATTGATCCGCATGCACGCCACACAACAACCAATATCAGGAATGCTGACCGGTTAATGATCCGTTATGGGATGCCACTTGACAAACCTTCGGTATTTGTAACCAGCAAGAGCCAGCATGACAGTGCCGCAAAAAAAGCTTTTGACGACCGTAACCTGCATGAGCTTGGTTATTTGCCTTATCGGGATAAAAAAAGTATCTCCAATCACGATATTGTTTTTTACCCCGTGCTGGAAAGCCTGCATATGGACCCGCTTGATCCGCTTGATCCATAGAATCGGCAAGTAATTAAAGATCTAAATACGAAAGTAAAAGGGGCAAAGCGAAAAACTTTGCTCCTTTTATGTTTAGGCGGGTTTGTTATCTGCCTGCTATTAACGCACTAAGATTAAAACTCATCTTCCTCAATTTTTACCGGACCTAACAACCCTGATGATGCTAATTTGGAATGGCTGTCAAAATAGTTCCATGTTGTAAAGCAATATCTTCCTTTTGAAGGCCGTGGTGTGTTGTTGATGAACCAATCCGGAAATTCTTTCAGGTATTGGCCGCTATTATAAATATACTGGTTGGGCAGCCATTTCATATCGCTGGGTTCCTGCTCATCACCAATTAACCTGTTGGCCCAAACATTGGTTACTTCAATCTTTAATTCATTGGTTGATTTTAGCAGGGCAGATGGAATGCCGATCCTCCATGGGGCTGTCCACACAATCCCAGCCTCTTTATTGTTCACAAAAACTTTGGCTATGCAATTAACCGTGCCCAAATCCAGGTAAACCACATGATTTAATTTTACAAGATCAGCGGCGGGTATGGTAAATGATTTGGAATAAACGGCCGTACCGCTATAATATTTAATTCCTTTATCGCTGCTTTTGCTCCAATCCGTTAATGTTTCAAATTTTACAGGCGTTGCAGGGCCTCCCCAAAGCGCATCAAATTTCACCATCCAAGGGCCATCGAGGTCAAGTACTGATTTACTGGCTATGAAATTTGGTTTATGAACTAACCCAACGTTTAGAATTTTTTTTCTGAAAACGATGAAGAAGCTTTGCGCATCCTCAAAACTTAAAGTGATACTGGTTTTACCGTTTTTTTGTGTGAACTGATTGAGATCTCTGATTGTACCTGATACTGGGTCCCATAATTCGGGCTGCAAGCCGGCAACGTTGAAGGTGCAATTTGCCTGGCCGGGATAATGGGAGGTATTTGCCACAAAGTAAATATCCGTATTGTTTTCTTTTCTGTGGATATTTTTGATCACCATATCCATATTACTTAACTGCAAACCAAAATCATTTAATGAATTCGGTACATAACGCCCCCATTGCAGTACAGCTTCGCAACGCTGCCAATAATGAACTATGGCTTTTGCTGGTTTCCACCAGGTTTGTGTACGGTCAAAATGGGTTCCCCATTGCCCCATTGTAGCGCCTGGCAGATATTTGTCATCCCAGGGCTGCTGAACAAAGCGATGTACTATTATTTTGTTAACGCCGGCGCAAAAGGCTTCATCAGCCACAGGCTTTAACCATGCAGGCGTTTCATTCCACTTACTATCGGCCGGCTGACCAGTTAATGCCTCTGCCGCCAGGATGTTTTGATTGGATCTTCTTAAGGAGGTAATCACGTTTTCAAGCTCGTAAGGAGAATAAATACCATCATGGGTCCAAAACTCTCCCATAACGTTTGATACCAATGGCAGCACATCATCGGTACGCCAGGGGCCACCATATGCTTCGCATAAAAATTTAAGATTAACTGCTTTAAGCTTTTTTGCAATAGTTGTAAAATAAACATCCCGGTAAAGATCCTGAACGGTGGCCGAAAAATCTTGCCTGAAACGGTCGGTTTGTTCCCGGCCTTCAATAGTTCGGCCGGCAAATACTGCCAGGTATGGAAGCAGGTCGTACCCTCTGCGAGACGAAAACTGTTCACGCATTTTTGGGGTCCAGGTTGCATCGTTTTCCTCGTAGCTGTCAAAATAAACGTGATCAATTGTTTTGCCCACCAGGTCGCCAAGGTGACTTTTAATTTCACCTATTACATGGTCCATATGAAACTCAACCGCTTCCCGGCTCATTTTATCGCATTCAAGGCCTGTGGCCTGCCATTGTGCAGGCTGTACCTGTTCACCCAATGTGGTATGGCCAAATCTATATACTACCCAATCGCCTTCGGGGGCATCCCATTGCAATTTTCCATCGGGTGTCATTAGCGGGGTCAAATCAATGATATTTTTTTTGAGCACGGTATCTTTTGCAGGCATGGCCAGCACCGCAATATCTTTATAATACGTTTTGCGCTCAGGGATCTCGGGGATTTCTATTTTACCGTTTTTAGGATTATACTTTGGGAAACGCGCATTGGCATGAATATCAACTTTAGGTTTATCCAGATTTATCTCCTGCTGCCCCTTTTTTCCTTTTACCGTTTTTTGCGACCAGCATATTTGCTGCATAGAAAGCTCGGGGGTTATCCAAACACCGCCGCTAGTGGCATAACCGGCCCCATTAAACAGGCCCATGGTCATTTTTAGCCTTTTTGATTCTTCAGCGGCATGTTTTACCAATTTCCACCACGGTTCTGTCCATGCAATAACTTCCGGTGTAAGGCCCTTATCTATCGGACTTCCCCATGGATTAGTTATATCTGCAAGGCCCAGCATAGTTGTTGAATTAAAGCCTTCTTCCTTAAGCGCTTCTAAATCCTTTGTTATCCCCTGTTTACTTACATTGGCGCCCATCCACATCCATAATACACCAGGTTTTGCCGATTCGGGTGGATTTAAAAAAAGCTGTTCGGGACTGTTTGGCGATGGTTTAGGAGCGGTCTTTTTGTTTGGCTGTGCTATTGAGATTAAGGTATTGAAAATTAAAAATAAAGAGAACGTAATACCTGTTTTTAAGGAATTCATCTGGGTTTAATTAGGCTGTTGCGTATTTGATGCTTTAAATATAGAGATTGCTTTGAATAATTAATGTTTACTGATTAATACTAGCACCGGTTTTGTTAAGATCAGCAAAGAAAAAAAATGATTAGACAATACTTTATGTGCTGCCGTTATTTAAATCATGAATTTAGAACGGTCAAAGATGGGTCAATTTTGCAGACAGACTAATTAAATCCGTTTTACAGCACCATATTTACACTATGAATCAACAACAACTATTCGTTCAAATGGCACTGCACAGTTGGAATACCCAGGTAGCAAGAGCCGAAAAAATATTCAACGGCTTTACTGAAACTGAGCTGTATACACCGGTGGCCCCCGGTAAAAATCGTATTCTTTATCTGTACGGACACCTTGCCGTATACCATGACTTATTAAAAGAAACCCTTGGATTGGGCAAATTCACCCGGCCTGAACTCGCCGCTGTTTTTCTGCAGAGTCCGGATAACCCTGGCGACACAACTTTGTCGCCTGCTGAATTAAAAGAATACTGGGGCAGCATTCATAATGAATTAAAAGAGCTGTTTACCAATTTGCCTGCGGAAGAATGGTTCAAACGCCACAATGCAATGACTGATGAAGACTTTGAAAAAGATCCCTCAAGAAACCGCTTAAGTGTAGTACTAAACCGGGCAAATCATATTGCCTATCATATTGGACAGATTATTTTGGTAAAACCGACAAATAATTAACAATATTTGCAGCTGAATAACTCAGTATGACCAAATTATTTGTTGTAGGCATCCCACGGGACATGGATGAAATTGAGCTCCTGGAACTTTTTAGCGCATACGGGCAGGTTGGCATCGTAACCATTGTTACAGATATTAAATCCGGTGAAAGTAAAGGCTTTGGATTTGTACACATGGAAGACCAGCCCGGGGCTGAGCGGGCCATCCAGGCGCTTAATGGCGCAGAGATAGATGACCGGAAGATCAGCGTACGGATAGCGGAAAATAAACAGGCTGAACCTGTACAACCCGTACAATCTGAAAAAAAGAAACGCCCGAGATTACGCGGCTAAAAAGATTTTTATATTTTCGCGGCTTTTAAATACAAAACATACACAATGGAAAAATTTAATGCTCTAAAAGAACTGATCGCATCCGCAGAGAAAGATGCAACCGCATTTTATGACAAAGCAAATAATGCTGCAGGAACCCGTTTACGTAATGCAATGCAACAATTAAAAGTTGCTGCAACAGATATCCGTAAGGAAGTAACTGAAAAGAAAAACGCATAATACTTTATTGCGTATAAAATTAGTACAAGCCTGGCAAAAGCCGGGCTTTGCTTTTTAGCGGTACATGAATATGGTAAAGTCTTCTCCTCTCCATTGACAGTGTTCTCTCCGTTGGCTGTGAGGACACAGCCAACGGGATAGGAGGCTAAAAGACCGCACTATTTGATTTATGATACGGCATTTTTGCAATTGCATGTAATCAGCGGTACATGTAGGTGGTGAAATCCTCATCGCTGTAATCACTTGTCAATTTTACTTCTCTGCAGATTGATGCGCAATAATCCATTATCTGAATAGGATCATAAGCTACTATTAACTCGTTGGGTATAATTTTATTCAATAAATTGAAGCCTAAACCCAGCCTGCAACTATTAAATAATGTGGAAATTGCCTTAAAAATGTATTGTGGATCTTCACTCTTATAATTCAGGGAACCGCTTGCCACTACATAGTCAGTAAGAGGGAGGTCTATTGTATTAAAGTTACCGGATATAAAAGTTGTTTTGGGCAAATGCCCATAACGACTGATCGCTTCATCCAGCAGTTCAGGAATTTGTTCTACCCCGATATATGTTGCGTCAGGATAGATCTCCCTGAAATCGCCATAACCGCAGCCTGCATCTAATACGGAGTGACTATTCATATTCCCTAAACCGGCCAATGCTTTAAACCTTATGTTTTGGCTTTCTTCGTCCAGCCAACCCAAAGCGTGGCTGCTTTGGCTGCCATGCAGTTTTATCATGTACCGGTGATACAGGAATATAGAATCAGAATCGTTAAATAAGCTCATGTATAATCCTGAAAATTGCTAAACACTTGTTGCTTCCACTTGCACCGGCGAGACTTTTTTATAGTCGGGCACAAATGTTTCCGGACTACTAATAGCCATGTCTTTTTCAAAGTTTAGTGGATAAGGGCTTATTAATAAGCTGCCTTTTGGGATATATGGAAATAGCTCGCCATAGGTAAGGATCTCGCTATGACTGGTACGCCGGTAAATAAAATCGCGGTGAAGATCGCATGGATGCTTAAGGCCCGCTGCGCCTAACATTTGCAGGGCACTGCTTACGGTCATTTTTTGGAAATTGGCTACCCTTACTTTTTTATCCTGTACTACCAGGCCTTTCATCAGGCTTTTGTCCTGGGTGGCCACGCCTGTTGGGCAGGTATTGGAATTACACTCCAATGCCTGGATACAGCCAAGAGCAAACATCATTCCCCTGGCGCTATTGCACATATCTGCCCCGAGCGCAAAATTCTTCACCAGGTCAAAACCGGTAGCTACCTTTCCGGACGCTATGAGACGGATATGTTTTTTAAGATCGAATCCGGTTAGTGCATCATAAACAAAAGCAAGAGCTTCTCTTAAAGGCATTCCTACCGAATTTGAAAATTCAAGAGGCGCGGCGCCGGTTCCGCCTTCACCGCCATCAACAGTAACAAAGTCGGGATAGATCTTTGTTTCTATCATGGCTTTGCAAATTGCAATGAACTCACTTTTATGGCCAACACAAAGTTTAAAACCGATGGGCTTGCCGCCGGAAAGGTCGCGCAGCTTTTTAATAAAATGCATAAGCTCCAGCGGTGTGCTGAAAGCAGTATGATAAGGAGGAGAGATCACATCTTCACCCATCTCTACCAGCCTGATCTTAGCGATCTCCGGGGTGACTTTAGCGGCAGGCAAAATTCCGCCATGGCCCGGTTTTGCACCCTGTGAGAGCTTGATCTCTATCATTTTTACCTGTGGCAGCACTGCTCTTTGCGCAAAAGCATCAAAATCAATGGTTCCATCTTTATGCCTGCAGCTGAAATAGCCGGTACCTATCTGCCAGATAATGTCGCCGCCTTCCTGCAGGTGATAATCGCTTAACCCGCCTTCGCCGGTATTATGGGCAAAGTTGCCGATCTTAGCGCCCGCATTTAGCGCAAGGATTGCGTTTTGACTCAACGATCCAAAGCTCATAGCCGAAATATTGAAGATGCTGGCTGAATAAGGTTGAAGACAATCCGGACCACCTACTTTTACCCTCGGCGATTCTTTAAGCTGATCGTGTGAAAGTGCGGCAATGCTATGGTTTAGCCATTCATAGCCGTTTTGGTAAACATCAAGTTCGGTACCGAACGGGCGGGTATCATCCACCTTTTTTGCACGCTGGTAGATCACGCTGCGGTTTTGCCTGTTGAATGGGGTTCCGTTGGTATCGCTTTCTACAAAATACTGGTACACCTTTGGGCGCAGGTCCTCCATTACAAACCGTAAATGCCCGAATACCGGGAAGTTGCGGGTTATGGTATGCTTTTTCTGAAAAAAATCATAAATGCCAAGAAGGAACAACGGGCCGAATATGGTAAACGACCAAACGGCGGGTTTCCAGATCAGGCTCCAGCCTATCAATAATGCCAATATTAACAGGTTTGAAAATATAAAGAGTTTGCGCATGGTACAGGGGTTTATACAAAACTAAAATTTTGATGTGTATAAATCGTTAACTGCCCACATTTATCCGGGGCAAACGCATTAAAAGGAGGCTCCGACGGAGCCCAAATGTGAATATTACCTATTAATTATATCCTTTAAAGGCAAGAAAATCAAGCAATTTACAAATCCTTGTTTAGTCTTTTTAACTAACCGATTATGGAAAATAATTCACAATGGCAGGCAGATGATCAGTAAACCATGTCGGTAATTCCTCCCGTTCAACATGAAACTCGACTTGCTGCAAGACGGTTTTGAATAAGATCCGGTGGTTGATTTCTGAGGTATCCACGATGGTCAGGTCATCAATTAGTTGGTGGTGAATATTTAGTTTTTCAAGATTGCCGTAAAAATTATTATTCAGGGTTTGCGGATCTACATAGTGGCCCCCTTCTGTGACTCTTTCAGTAACACGGAACTGTGATAGTTCCGGATTTTCCAAACCGAAGAAGATCAGATGCAATCGGTAGCCCGCGTCTTTAAAGTCTTTTGGTTTTCCCCAAGTGGCATCATTGGTAAAATGGCCTTCATAAACATAGTTATCGTTATTGATTAATGCTTGGCTGGTCTGCTCTTCGAATAAATCTACTACATATTCCAGTGCATCCTTTCTTGCATATTTTGCTGATTTGGTAACAGCAGGGAATAGCTCATTGAGCTTTCTTGTGTAAAGCAAATCGCCATCGAAAATTGTGTGATTCTGTAAGATTTCTTCTGGAAGATAACCTGGACCGACTGTAGATTTTCCGGCTCCGTTTGAACCCGTAATAATGTACAGGCTGGGCATATTAAAACAGGT
Organism: Mucilaginibacter sp. OK098; assembly: GCF_900142915.1. GTDB lineage: Bacteria > Bacteroidota > Bacteroidia > Sphingobacteriales > Sphingobacteriaceae > Mucilaginibacter. The sequence goes on along the minus strand of NZ_FRCM01000004.1, from coordinate 57,927 downwards.
TTAATTCGTGGCGGATAACCTGTGCCTGGCCAGTAGTCAATTCTTCAACAATAGTAAATGACTTTAAATTTGGCGCAACAGTAACAATCTTAATGGATTGATCGGGATATTCCAAATAACTTTGATTTTTAGGTAGTTTGTTTGACCATATCAAAAAGGGCTTCCCGTTATCAAGCTTTTGCCTTCTTAAACGCCTTACAACCGTACTGCTAATCGCTTTTAATTCCTCAATAGTACCCATTTGTTTGCCTTTCTATGAATCAAATATACTGATTTTTAACCTTTTTATTGTTATATGTAAGTAATTAGAACCGGTAGTTTTCCACCTGTAAACTTTTTTTAGGACGATACAATTATCTAAAGGTTTGCAGGGCTCAATCGGAGCCCACTACAAATTTGCTTAGCGGGGCATAAGAAAAATGATTAATTTAATGCGTTTGCCCTGCACATTTATCCACAAAGGTTGCAGCAGTATTACCAATTGGCTACTTTCGGCACGTATGAAAGTGATCATCGCCGAAAAACCATCTGTAGCCCGTGAGATAGCAAAAGTATTTGGTGCAACCACAAAAAAGGATGGTTATATGGAAGGCAAGGGCTATACCTTTACCTGGGCTTTCGGTCATTTATTGCAACTGGCGCCCCCGCAGGAGTATGGCTTTTATGGCTGGAATGTGCAAAACCTGCCCATGCTGCCGCAAAAATTCAAGCTTTCTATCCGCAAGGTAAAATCAAAAGACGGAATGATAGAAGACCCGGGTGTGCGAAAACAGCTGGATATTATAAAAGCTTTATTTGACGAAGCAACCGAGATCATAGTGGCAACGGATGCCGGGCGGGAAGGGGAGCTGATCTTCCGGTATATTTATTACTACCTGAAATGCAAAAAACCTTTTAAACGGCTGTGGATCTCATCGCAAACTGATGAGGCGATAAAGGATGGCTTCCGGAATTTAAAACCGGGATCAGACTATGATACCCTTTTCAACTCTGCACATTGCCGCTCGCAATCTGACTGGCTGGTGGGCATGAACGCAACACAGGCATTGAGCTTATCGTCAGGCACCCGGTCGGTGCTTTCACTGGGCCGGGTACAAACGCCTACGCTGGCCATGATCTGCTCGCGGTACCTGGAGAATAAGAACTTTGTACCCGAGCCTTTTTACCAGGTAAGTATTATGGTAGATAAGGAAGGCCAGGTTTTTAAAGCGATATCCGAAGAAAAATATAAAACGAAAGAAGCCGCACAGCAAATTGTCGACCAGGTGCTGCCTACCGGGAATATTTTAAGTGTGGAAGCCAAACCGCGGAAAGAGCCGCCACCCTTATTGCATGACTTGAGCAGTCTGCAGCAGGAAGCAAATAAAAAGAAAGGTTTTACGGCCGACCAAACGCTGACCCTTTTGCAAAGCCTGTATGAAAGCAAGCTGGTAACCTACCCGCGTACAGGCAGCCGCTATATTGGCGATGATGTTTTTGCCGGTGTGCCGCAGCTGATTGATAAGTTTAAAGATCACCCGGAATTTGGGAAACAGGCAACAGCGCTTGGTGAAATTAAGTTGAACAAACGCAGTGTTAACGCCAAGAAAGTGACCGATCACCACGCGATATTGCCAACTGGCGAAGTGCCTTACCAATTGTCGCAGGATAAGCAGGCGATCTATGATTTGGTGGCAGGGCGGATGCTGGAAGCTTTTCACCAGGATTGTATCAAGGAGATCACAGAGATTACCGTTGTTTCGGGAAGCAAATTCCTGGCGAGTGGTACGGTGATCAGTGTAGCCGGGTGGCGCGCGGTGTTTAACGAAGCGGATGAAGAAAAGAAAGACGAAGAGAATGCATCGCTCCCGAAAGTAAAACAGGGCGAAGATCTGCCCATAGTTGAAAAAAATCTACTTGAAAAACAAACCAAGCCGAAGCCCTTATATAATGAAGCTAGCTTATTAAAAGCGCTGGAAACAGCGGGAAAAGAGATTGATGACGATGAGCTGCGCTACGCCATGAAAGATAGCGGACTGGGCACACCCGCAACCCGTGCCGCCATAATTGAAACGCTTATAAAACGGGACTATATCCTTAGAGAAAAGAAAAATCTGCTCCCCACAGAAACAGGGCTTGCCGTTTATAACGTGGTAAAGGATTATAAAATAGCCCAGGCCGAGCTCACCGGCAATTGGGAAAAACGCCTGGAAGAGATTCGCTCAGGAGCTTCGGTAACAGGTTTCCAGGCTGAGATTAAAGCTTATACACAAACAATTACGATGGAACTGCTGAAAGCGGGTAAAGGCATGGTGATAAAAAAGACCGGGACAGCAGCTTTGTAACTTAATAGCTGTTAATTGTACATTTATTGATTTTATTTCTTTTATTTACAAATCAATTCATTGGATATCCCAGATCTATGAAACCAATTAACCTGTTATTAATTACAATTACCTTGCTATGCAGTATTGCAACTGCACAAACTACGCCTGCAACTATCCGTGTTAACTTAAGTGCTATAAAAGGAGAGATGAAGCCAATTTGGGCCTGGTATGGATACGACGAGCCCAATTTTACTTATATGAAGGACGGCAGGAAACTGTTGTCTGAACTTGCCGCGTTAAGCCCGGTGCCGGTATATGTGCGTACGCACAACCTGCTTACATCCGGCGATGGCGTACCGGCTTTAAAATGGGGATCGACCAATATTTATACGGAAGATGCCAAAGGTAACCCGGTTTATAATTTCCATATTGTTGATAGTATTTTTGATACCTATGTAAAGCGCGGCATGAAACCACTAGCACAAATTGGTTTTATGCCCGAAGCACTATCCACTCATCCCGAACCTTATCAGCACCACTGGAAACCCGGAGCCGACTACAGTAAAATTGAAACCGGCTGGGCTTATCCCCCAAAAGATTATAAAAAATGGGGTGAACTGGTTTACCAATGGGTAAAACATTGTGTGAACCGCTATGGCAAAAAAGAAGTGGAAAGCTGGTATTGGGAGGTCTGGAACGAACCCGATGGCGCTTATTGGAAAGGCACTATCCCTGAGTTTTACAAGTTGTATGATTATGCTGCCGATGGCGTAAAACGAGCCTTGCCCACGGCCCGCATTGGAGGCGCTAACGTAACCGGCGGCGCCAGTAAATGGCTGAGCGGCTTTATTAAGCATTGTTTAAACGATACCAATTATGTTACCGGCAAAATAGGCTCACCGCTCGATATGGTCTTATTTCATGCCAAAGGGTCGCCAACGCTGGTAAAGGATACGGTGGTAATGAGCATCAGGCAGCAACTCAATAATATTGCGGGGCATTTTAAAAATATCAACTCATTTGAAAAGCTTAAAAATATCCCCATTATCATCGGCGAATCAGACCCGGAGGGATGTGCGGCTTGTGGGATGGCTACCAACCCGGAGAATGCGTATCGTAACGGTACCATGTATTCCAGCTATACGGCCGCCGCATTTGCCCGTACTTATGAATTGATGGATTTGTATAGTGAGAATCTTGTTGGCGCTGTCAGCTGGTCGTTTGAGTTTGAGGATCAGCCCTGGTTTGCAGGGTTCCGTGACCTGGCGACAAATGGCGTTGATAAGCCGGTATTAAATGTTTTCAGGATGCTGGGTATGATGAAAGGCAAAAGGGTGGAAGTTATCGGGAATCGCATGTACAGCCTTAAAACCGTGCTTGATTCCAGCATCCGCGGCCCTCAAACGGATGTTGGCGCGCTTGCTTCCAGTAATGAGAAATCTGTTGCCGTACTGGTGTGGAATTATGCCGATAAGGACAAGCAAGGCCCTGCAGAGCCTGTAAGCGTAGCTATTGATGGTTTAAAAACATCGGTAACCAAAGCCACGTTTACGGAATACCGGATAGATAATGCGCATAGCAATTCCTACGCAGCATGGAAAAAAATGGGCTCGCCGCAGCAGCCAACCAAAGCACAAATAGGGGAGCTTGAAAAAGCAGGGCAACTGCAAAAAATGGGCAAAAGCACGGTGTTAAAAGTGATTGAGGGAAAAGTAAATATCCATATTGCATTACCAAGGCAGGGAGTATCTCTATTATACCTTGATATGTAATTAACGTTAATGCGTATGCTTAAAAGTTATAAAATATATTTCTTGTTTGTAAGCACCCTGCTAATATCGTTTACAGTTGGGGCGCAGCATCTTAAAGTAATTAACCTGAAATGTGAATCCAGGGTTGATCCTTTAGGGATAGATATCCGTACACCTCACCTAAGCTGGGAACTGCAATCAGATCAGCGGAATGTACTGCAGACTGGCTACCAGATCCTGGTTGCTGATGATCCTTTATTGCTCAGGAAGGATCTTGGGAATGTATGGAATTCCGGGAAAGTGAATTCCGGCTCATCCATTATGAATGCCTGTACGGGGAATTTAACTGCTGCGAAGACCTATTACTGGAAAGTAAAGGTATGGGACAACAAGAACAACACATCAAGCTGGAGCCCAATCGCCCACTGGCAAATGGGCTTATTGGAGGATAAAGACTGGATGGGCGCCAAATGGATTGCTTACCAGGTGCTGCCGGATAATGACAGGATAGTTCCCGCAATCCATGGTGATGGTGATCCGGCGTTAGGGAAAGGCAAGGATGTTTTACCGCTTTTACGAAAGAATTTTAACGTAAATAAGCCCATAAAAAAAGCTTCCATTTTTATCAGTGGCCTCGGGCATTTTGAGGCCCGGATAAACGGGGAGAAAGTTGGCGACCACTTCCTCGACCCTGGCTGGACAAACTACGACAAACAAGCCTTGTATGTTTCCTTTGATATCACCAGCCAAATTAAACCCGGTGCAAATGCTATTGGCGTTTCATTGGGCAATGGCATGTACTACATCCCAAGAGAGCGTTACCGGAAAATAACCGGGGCATTTGGTTATCCTAAAATGATCTGCCGCATTAAACTGGATTACCAGGATGGTACAACTGCAAACCTGGTAAGCGATGAGAACTGGAAAACCGCGCCCGGACCAATTACTTTTTCAAGTATTTATGGCGGCGAAGACTATGATGCAAGATTAGAGCAGGCGGGTTGGGATACTCCCGGCTTTGATGATAGCAATTGGAAAAATGCTTTGGTTGTTGCTGATGGGCCGCAATTAACCGCGCAGTCAGCAAGTGCTCTGAAAGTTATGGATACGCTTGCCACAAAAAAGATCTCGCATCCTAATGACAGCAGTTGGGTTTATGATTTAGGGCAAAATGCTTCGGGCATTCCATTGATCGTATTACAGGGTAAAAAAGGCGATGTGGTAAAAATAACACCCGGCGAGCTGCTGGATGATAATGGCACGGTCAATCAACAGGCATCAGGAGCGCCGTATTATTTCTTATATACACTTAAAGGGGAGGATAAAGAAACCTGGCACCCGCTTTTTACCTATTATGGATTCAGGTATTTACAAGTGGAAGGCGCTGTCCCCACCGGGGAATCAAATGTGGCTAAAAAGCCCGTCGTTTTAAAAATTGCAGGCCTGCATACCCGGAACAGCGCGGGTAAAACCGGCGACTTCAACTGCTCTGACCAGCTGTTTAACCGTACTTATAACCTCATTAACTGGGCTATAAAAAGCAACATGGCGAGTATTTTAACAGACTGCCCGCACCGCGAAAAACTAGGCTGGCTGGAAGAGGCGCACCTGATGGGTAATTCCATCAGGTATAATTATGATGTGGCCAACCTTTTTATGCAGGAAATCAGTAACATCAGGCAGGCACAGCGCGCTAATGGAATGATCCCGGATATTGCGCCCGAATATGTGGTGTTTGAAGGCGGCTTTGTCGACTCGCCCGAATGGGGGAGTACCGGTGTGATCCTGCCCTGGTATGTTTACCAATGGTATGGCAACAAACAGGTGCTCACCGATAATTATGACATGATCAGGCGCTATGTTGATTATTTAAGAACCAGGGCCAATAACAATTTGATAGATTACGGTTTAGGAGATTGGTTTGATATTGGCCCAAAGGCCCCCGGCGAGTCGCAGCTTACTCCCAAAGCGCTTACCGCAACTGCCTACTATTATTACGACCTCCAAATTTTATGTAAAATAGCCCGGCTGACCGGGAAAAAGGAAGATGCATTGAAGTATGAGCAAATAGCAAAAGACGTTAAAAGAGATTTTAACCGTACTTTTTATAGTGCACAAACACATCAGTATGCCACCGGCAGCCAAACAGCAAATGCAATGTCGGTTTACATGGGACTGGTTGAGCCGGAAAACAAGCAGGCGGTGGTTGATAATATTGTAAAGGATCTGCGGGCGCACAAAAACGCTATCACTGCGGGCGACATCGGGTTCCGGTACCTGTTAAAAGTGCTGGCTGATGAAGGCCGGTCGGATGTTATTTTTGACATGAATAGCCGGTCGGATGTGCCGGGATATGGTTATCAGCTGGCGCATGGCGCAACTGCGCTTACAGAATCATGGCAGGCTTATCGTTTTGTATCCAATAATCATTTTATGCTGGGGCATTTAATGGAATGGTTTTACAACAACCTGGCAGGAATTAGCCAGCAGGATAGTTCCGTTGCGTCCCGGCAAATTGTGATCAGACCGGAACCGGTTGGAAATATAATAGCTGCCAAAGGAACATTCCATTCCCCTTATGGAAATATAAGCAGTTCGTGGGTTAAAACTGCTTCCTCCTTTAAGCTGCATGTTGAAATACCGCCCAATACCAGTGCAACCATATACCTGCCAACAAATAGCGGGTCTTTGGTTTATGAGAGCGGGAAGATGATTGCCAAAATAGCCCGGCAGAAATATTTTGTTGTGCATACCGGCTCTGGGGTCTTTAACTATTTAATGAAATAATTGATTGTGTTTTATATAAAATAATTAATGCTATGCTAAAGTTTACTTACTTAAAAGTTTTGTGTGTTGTTGCAATATCGGGTTGCATTTCCACCGCTTTTTATTCTTTTAAGACCGTTGCTCCTAAAAAGTTTGTAATGGCAACTGTACAAACACCGCCAAGGATCCTGGTTTTTACAAAAACCAAAGGCTGGTATCATACCTCGATCCCAAGTGGTATTGCAGCCATTCAAAAATTGGGTAAAGAGAATGGCTTTGAGGTGGACACCACAAAAAATGCCGCCTATTTTGTTGAAGACAGCCTGAAACATTACAGTGCCGTAATGTTTTTGAGCACCACTTTAAATGTATTGAACGCTGATGAACAGGTGGCTTTTGAGCGATATATCCAGGCAGGCGGCGGCTTTATTGGCATCCATTCAGCAACGGATACGGAGTACGACTGGCCCTGGTATAATAAGCTGGTTGGCGCATATTTTAACGGACACCCGGGTAACCCCAATGTACGCAAGGCGGTTATTGATGTAATTGATACTACTCATATTTCAACAAAAGGATTGCCCAAAAGATGGGAGCGTACAGATGAATGGTACAACTACAAAAACATCCAGCCTGATTTGAAGATCTTAGCCAAGCTGGATGAAGATACTTACGAAGGCGGTACTAACGGCGATAATCACCCTATTGCCTGGTACCACGAATTTGATGGCGGGCGCTCCTTCTACACCGGGGGAGGCCATACAGATGAAAGTTATAGTGAGCCATTGTTTTTGCAGCATGTTTTAGGCGGCATAAAATATGCAATAGGTACAAATGCTCCGCTGGATTATTCCAAAGCTTATGCGGTTAAAACCCCGGAGGATAACAGGTTCATTAAAACGATCCTCTCAAATGATCTGAATGAGCCGATAGCCCTTTCGATAGCGCCCGATGGCAGGGTTTTCTTTGTAGAGCGCGCCGGTAATTTTTATGTATATGAGCCGGTAACAAAAAAGACTAAATTAGTTTACAAGTTCCCGGTAAAGGCTGTTGACAAATACCTGAACGGTTTGTTGGGAATGACCATCGACCCTGATTTTGAAAGCAATAGTTTTATTTATTTCTTTAACACAGCCGAAGCTGGTGGCAAGTACAAACAAAATATCTCCAGGTTTACCATTAGTAAAACCAGTGTGCTTAACCTGAAATCGGAAAAGGTGATCATCGATATCCCGATTGACCTGGAGGTTAGTGCACATACAGGCGGATCGTTATCATGGGACAAACAAAAGAACCTGTATATTTCAACAGGTGATAACACAACGCCATTTGAGTCGGAAGGATATGCACCGATAGATCAGCGCCCCGGCAGGCTGGTGTTTGACGCAGAGCGCTCAGCCGGTAATACCAACGACCTGCGTGGTAAAATAATACGCATCCATCCTGAAGCAAATGGTAGCTATACGGTACCAGATGGTAACCTTTTCCCCAAAGGCATGGCGAATACCAGGCCGGAGATTTATATAATGGGTTGCCGGAACCCTTACCGAATGTCTGTTGACCAGGAAACCGGGTATGTATACTGGGGTGAAGTTGGTCCGGATGCCGGCACCAATGGTGTACAGGGGCCACGTGGTTATGACGAGTTTAACCAGGCCAGGAAGGCAGGTAACTTTGGCTGGCCGTTTGTTGTTGGCAACAATAGCCCATATAAAGAATATGATTTTGCTACTAAAAAGGTTGGGAGTGACTTTGACCTTAACGGGCCGAAGAACACATCGCCTTACAGTACAGGTTTAAAGATCCTGCCGCCGGCGCAAAAGCCATTGATCTGGTACCCGTACGCAGTGTCAGACGAGTTTCCAATATTAGGCCAGGGTGGTAGGTGCGCCATAATAGGTCCGGTATATCATTTTAATCCGCAGCTTAAATCTGCCACAAAGTTCCCGGCGTATTATGATAAGGTACTGTTTGTAGCCGACTGGATGCGTAACTGGATCTTTGCAGTACACCTGGATGAAAATCAAAATTTTAAACGGATGGATCCCTTTATGGAAACCAACGGTGATTTCAGGCGCCCGATTGATATAAAGATAGGTAACGAAGGCTCACTCTATATGCTTGAATATGGCACCGTTTACGGAATAGATAACGTTGATGCGCGTTTGGTAAAGGTTGATTATAATGGCGGTAACCGCGCTCCCGTAGCAAAGATCGATACCCGCGACACCATTGGGATGGCTCCTTATAAAGTAGCTTTCAACCAAAAAAGTTTCGACTTTGACGAGGGTGATAAGCTTAGCTACGAATGGCGCTTTGAAGGAAAAATCGTGGCATCAAAAGAGCTAAACCCTACACACACCTTTAAACACAATGGGGTATACAGGGTTACCCTGAAAGTTACTGACGATCACGGTAAAAGCAGTATGGATGCCGTGAAGATTGTAGTAGGTAATACGCTGCCAAGGATTTCGATCAGCACAGATGGGAACAGCAGCTTCTTTACCAATAATCCGGAATCGCTTAAATATAAGGTTGATGTAAAGGACGACCAGGACAAGATTATTGACCGTAACCGGGTTAAAGTGATGCTTAACTACATAGCAAAGGTTGAAAACGGTAAGGCGTTAATTGGCCACCAGGAAATTGCCCCTACCTATAGTTATGGCAAAGAGATGATAGCCGCCAGCGACTGTAAGGCATGCCACCAGGTGAATGCGGTATCGGTAGGCCCGGCGTTTATGCGGATCTCAAAAAGATACGCTGGTAAAAAAGACCAGGTAAACCGCTTAGCCGATAAAATTATAAAAGGTGGCAACGGTGTATGGGGTGAACATGCCATGAGCGCACATCCGCAGCTTTCAAAGCAAAATGCAACCGAAATTGTAAAATACATTCTGTCGCTAAATACACCTAAAAATGTGACGCTTTTGCCGCAGCAGGGTACTGTTGCGCTTAAAGAGCATATGAGTAATAAGGATGAAGGCAGGTATATCCTCTCCGCATCGTATACTGATAAGGGTGGTAAAGCAGCGCCTTCCCTTACCTCGAATGCTAGCCTTGTTTTAAGGCCGGCAAAAGTACAGGCAGAAGATGCCGATCAATACAACAACATTGCTGTTAGGGATAAAGACATCGGGAACATTCATAACAAATCATTTTTTGTATTAAAAAATATCGACCTTAAAGGCATCAACGAGCTTACTTACCGGTATTCTTCAGCAAATATGAACGGGACTGCAGAAGTGCATGTGGATTCGCCAACAGGGAATGTTATCAGTACACTTAACTTTACGCCTACAGGCAAACGGTCTGATTATGCAGAGTTAAGTGCTGCCATTAGTGATCCGGGTACAAAACACGATCTGTACTTTGTTTTTGTAAACAAAAGCAAGCCAAGACAATCGTTATTAAATCTTGACTGGATAAATTTTGATGTGAGTAAATAAACAAGGGGTTAACCAGCAATAATTTATTATTGCCAAAATTGGAATGTATGTATAAGTAAAAATCCCTCACCTATTTAGGTGAGGGATTTTACTTATTTAGCGACTAAAGTGTTTTATATTAAAAATTAGGTTTACTCACATCCCACCATAGCCTGGTGCCGCCATTATCAGCACCACCTAATAATTGAACGGCCTTTTTTACTTCGGTACCGTTGGTTGTGTATTCGTTTTGCGGATAAGCCAGGCGGCGGATCTGCGTTTGCGAATCTATTGTGCCATTACTGTTGTTATTTACAACAGGGAACAGTTTAGGATACCCGGTTCGGCGGTATTCTGTCCATGCTTCCTGGCCTTCGGGATACATGGCAAGCCATTTTTGTGTAATGATGCGCTCTAACTTTTGCTCATTGGCAGCGGCAGGATCCCAGCCAATAGTAATGGTTGATACTGCAGGTGAGTTATTAATCGCATTTGAAGGGTCAATATAAGCAACAGGCTTACTGGTAACATCGGCAATATAAGCTGAGCCTGATACGCCCCACTGTTGCATAGAGGTTTGGATGCCGGTTGTGTAATCGGTTTGTGCATCGCCTGCGCCTGTCCAGCCACGAAGCGCAGCTTCAGCTTTCAGGAACCATACTTCTGCAGCAGTCATCATCAACATTGGCGAGCCGGAGGTAAATGCGGTTTGTGTATTTAAAATAGAATAACCGCTGTAACCCGGTTTTGCCGTAACTAATGATCCTATCCTGATCCCTTTGTACTGGCCTGCAAAACGCGGGTCGGTAGCAGGAGATACATATTTGGGAAGCCGCGGATCATTATAACCAACCATGAATGATTCTAACGGAGCGCCCATCGAAATATCCGTCCAGCTGCTTGTAATTACGTTAAGCGGATTGTGATACCCGCCGCCAGAAATACCGGCATTATCAGTATTTACTGTAAGCACACCGCCATTGGCAGGGTCTAAGGCTTTTTGTGCCTGTGTTTGTGCGGTGGCTGCATCAACCTTTACAAGGTGCATAGCTAAACGCAGGCGTAAAGAATTTGCAAATTTTATCCACTCTTTATAATCACCGTTGTAAACAAGGTCATAAGCCTGGAAAGGAGTTTTACCGGGGTTAGCAGCCACAAAAGAATTAAGGCTGGTAACAGCAGTATCTAATTGAAGAAAAAACTGCTGATAAACACTTTGCTGGCTGTCATAAGGAGTTGATACAACTGATTTTCCTGATGCGGTATAAGAAACAGGGCCGTATTTATCCGTTAACCTGTCAAATGTTTCAACTTTTAAAATTAGCGCGATTCCCCAAAAATCCGGCTGAGAAGTTTTTGTTCCGGCCTTGGCAATTGCATTTATATCAAATAACGATGATGTGTAGGCATCAATAAAGATCTGCTGGTTCCATCCATCAACAAGGCTGTAAGTCAGGTTGTTGATGTTGCCCCTGAATGGATTTGCAGACATCATATATCCCGAATAACAATCGGCATTTAAGTTTTGATCAAGCTGGTAATTTCCCTCTTCGCCAAAAATGGCGGTTTGAATGGCCGGGTATATTAAGCCAACCTGGAACTGCTTGCTGTTTAAGCCTGTGTTATCGGTGTTATATTTTTCGAAGTTTTTTGTACAGCTGGTAAATTCTAATAGCATCAGCGAAAGTAAAGCCGCTATGCAGTACTTACTTCCGTTGCGTATGATTGATTTATAATATGTTTTCATCATTTTTATTTTAAAAGGTGAATATTTTATAAGGTAACATTCAGGTTAAAACCGATGTTACGTGTTGCAGGCTGATTAAACACATCTACGCCTGAAAGCCCGTTTCCTGAAGACATAGTAACTTCCGGATCGAAAGGTGCTTTCTTATAAAAATATATAAGGTTTCTTCCTACTATTGATAGCCTTAAGCTCTTAACAGGCCCTTTTGTGAATGGCAAAGTATATCCTAAAGACGCCTCACGTAAACGGACTACAGTTGCGCTGTATATGTAATCTTCAGTAATACCTGCGCGGCCACCAACTGTGCTGTACCATGTTTTAGGGTCAACACTGGTAATTGCCGAACCTGTAGCAGCATCAACACCGTTTATTTTTACCCCGCCATTGCTTCTTGCATCGCCTGATACTTTTGAAACACCATACTGGTCCATCTCCGCTTGTGTAAGAGAAAGTACCTGGCCGCCAAACTTGCCATCAACAAGGAAGCTTAAGCTGAACCTGTTGTATTTGAAGCTGTTATTCCAGCCTAATTGTAGTTTCGGGCTTGGGTTACCAATGTAGTTATACCCATTGTTTACTTCAGGTGTACCGCCGGCTCCGATAAGGATGCGGTGTTGTGCATCGCGTTTAAAGGTAACGCCATAAATATCACCATATGAACCGCCTGTATTTAAAACAGACTCATAGGTATTGTTAAAATTTGGTGTTAAAATAAACTGGTTAATGCCATCTTTTGAATCAACATCTATCACTTTGTTCTTATTGGCCGAACCGTTAATTGATGTATTCCAGCTGAAAGCTGTGCTTTTTATTACATCATAACCCAGCATAAATTCTATGCCTGAGTTTTGGATATTACCCGCATTAACATAGCCCTGGGAAAATGTAGTAGTGTAAGAAGGGATAACTTTAATAAACTGATTCAGCGTGTTAGACTTATAATAAGTAAAGCTGAAGCTTAACCTGTCATCAAAAAAACGCAGATCGGTACCTAATTCAAACGATTTTGTTTTTTCAGGTTTTAATAAAGGAAACGGAGCCACAGAATTTAATAGTACACCGCCGCCAGTGTTAAAGTGTGTTAAAGGGTTGGTAACATAAGGCGGAACTGTATTACCTACTTGCGCATATGTACCTCTGATTTTGGCATAAGTGATCTCTTTTGGCAGCTCAAACATCTGGTTTAATATTAAAGATAAACCTGCTGACGGATAAAAATAAGAGTCGTTAGGTGTAAATGCCAGGTTTGATGACCAGTCGTTTCTGCCGGTAAGCGTAAGGTATGCCCAGTTTTTGTACGATAAGTTTACGTTAGCAAATACCGATTGGATTTGATTGTGATTTTCTTGCAGCGCCGATACCGGAGATCCGCCCGGAAGAACAACAATGTTTTGTGGTGTAAAAACGTTTGGAATGGTTAAACCCGGTGCGGTGTAGCTATTACTCACATCAGGGCCAGTTACTGTGCCTTGTGTAATTGCATCTGTTATACTGCCGCCAAGCACCCCGTCAACTTTAAAATCAGACTTACCAGGTACGGTAAAAGTAAGTAGTAAATCGCCGTATTTTTGCTCAGTAGTTTGGTTGCTCAATAAAAGCTGACCGTTTGCCTTAGCTAATACAGGGTTAGTGCCTGCATACAGATCCTGCTCATATATATCATTGCTGCGGTCAATATTTCCCCTTGCCTGTATGTTTAACCATTTGGTAATATCATACTTAGCGCTGGCATTTATTAAAATGCGGTTACGGTGCGCAGTATTAGGGTTCCTGTTAATTATCCACCATGGGTTTTGCTGTACATCTTCATTAAAAGGCCAGTTTTGTGTTGGTGCTCCATTGCCGCCGGCTACAGGTGGCAGTTCAAACTGGGTTTTGTATGGGGTTATGTCCAATCCTCTTGGAAATAAGTACAAACCGGTTAACGGGTTTAAATATAAACCAAGGCCCGGGCTGTTATTTATTTTTTGGGTAATGTAATTTACATTTCCGTCAACAGTTAATTTATTATTCAAAAAATGGCCTGTTTCACGGAAGTTAAGGTTGTTACGGCCTAGCTTATTGCCCGGCTCAACACCTTTAGCGGTAGTATTTGCATAGGAGAAATAAGATTGTGCAATATCAGATCCGCCTGAAATATTGATAGAATTTGTCCAGTTTGTACCGGTTTGATAGAACTGGGATAAGTTATCGGTAGCTCCTGATATAGGCGCGCCCCAGCTGGTCGTAGCTCCGGTTGATGTTTGCCCGTAGCTGTTTTGAAACTCCGGCTTGTAAGCAATATGATCCGAAGTAAAAGATGATGAAAAGTTGATCTGGGTTTTTCCTGCTTTACCTTTTTTAGTAGTGATCAAAATAACGCCATTTTGTGCCTGGCTGCCATATAAGGCCGAAGCAGATGCGCCTTTTAATACAGAAATGCTTTCAATATCATCGGGGTTAAGGTTTGAGATCCCATCGCCGCCATCCTGGTTTGCGCTAACGCCCATAACGCCACCGCCTTGCCCTACATTTGTTCCGTAGGTGCTATTTGGTTGTCCGTTGGCGTTTGCACCATTAGAGATCGGGATCCCGTCAACTACGTATAACGGCTGGTTGTTACTACCCGCTGATTTATTACCTCTTAATATAACTTTTGCCGAGCCGCCAACGCCAGAAGCGCTGGGCGAAATAGTTACACCTGAAAGCTTGCCATTAAGCGAATTCATCAGGTTATCACTTTTTACCCTTGTAAGCTCATCTCCTGATACTTGCTGTGAAGAATAAGTGATTGATTTTTCGGATTTTTTAATACCTAAGGCTGTTACAACAACTTCTGTAAGCTGCCTTGGGTCTTCAACAAGCACTATGGATAATTGTGCCTGCGATGAAATGGTTACTTCCTGTTTCAGGTAACCTAAATAGCCAACAACAAGCACTTCGCCAATATTGGCATCTATAGTAAACTTACCATTTACATCTGTTTGCGTACCCCGCGAAGTTCCTTTTACTAAAATACTTGCGCCAATTACCGGCAGCCCGCTAACGTCTTTTACCGTGCCATCAATTTTAAGCGCTTTATTACTTTCAAGTGCAGCTACATTGAGTGCGGGGATCTCACCTATGTTTTGAGCTACTCCAATGTAATTGCCTACCTCTTTAAACTGCAACAATGTTTTATCATGCAATTGATCCAGCACTTCTGTCAATTGCTGGTTTTTTATATGAAGGGTAAGGGGAGGCAGGCTGTTAATCACTTGCTCGTCATAAACAAATGTAACCCTTGCCTGTTGTTCAATAAGTTTAAAAACTTTTTTAACACTTACTTTTTCAACGTTTAAATTCATTTCCTGCGCACGGGTACCCGTTGCCATCAGGATGGTTGTGCAACATACTTGTATACCAATAATTATTGTAGAAATGCGCATGCATTTTCGGAGTATGGGCAATACTTTGCCGTAAAAATTTATCATATTTGTTTGGTTTAATATTCAAGGTTAAACTAAAGCCGTCTGTATATGGGTCTCAAGCATATATGCAGGGGCTGCTAAAATGCCGGGAGCATTCATTGTGTTCCCGGTTTTTTCCTTTCTTAGCTGCTAAGTCCGGAGGTTTATTTAATAACTACTGTACTGTCATTGGCCATTTGATATTTAAAATGTTTGGTGAAACTTAAAATTTCCATAATAGTGTCAAGGCGTTGGTTCCCTAACGTTATGGAGATCCGCTCATCGAGCAACTTTTTATTGTCTACTTTTATATGCGTGTTATATTGCTTCTCTATTGCTTTGAATATATTATTCAAATTCTCCTGCTCAAAAACAAGCGGACTCTTACACCATAAATTCACAACAGATTCATGTGTGATTTCCTTTTTAAGCTGATTGTTTAACTTGCTTAAAACAATTTGTTGTTTTGGTAAAAGCATAATAGCACGTTGGCTGGTATTGCCGGTTAAAGTAATTCCAACCTTTCCGGTTAGTACACTTACTTTAGTGGTGCCTTCTTTTTGATAGGTGCGTACATCAAACGATGTTCCTAAAACCGTAATATTTAAGCTTTTGGTTTTTACAATAAACGGATGACTTACCTGGTGCTTTACATCAAAAAATGCCCGGCCTTCAATCAATTCAACCTGGCGGTTTTTACTTCCAAATGTTTTAGGGTATCTGAACACAGAACGCGCGTTGAGCCAAACTTTTGACCCGTCAGATAATGTGATTTCCATGATCTTCGGGGCAACAATGTTTACAAGCGCAGTATCTGCCAGCTGAACAGTTGAATTTACCCTGCTGAAATACCAGGAAACGGATGAAATAATAATAATTACAGCAGCAACCGACGCAATTTGAACATACAAACGCCTTAAAACGCCGGGATAACTCCGTGGTTCCGGCTCCTGTTTGATCTTCCGGTGCAGATTAGCAAAGATCCGCTGTTTGATGTCTGCCTCTGATTCAGGCTCTTCGATAGCAACATTTACAATTTGATCGTCATCATGAATTGTATTATACCATTGGTCGAGCAGCCTTTTTTCTTCGGCTGTTGCGGTACCATCCAGGTATTTTTGTGCTAATTGCTGTATTTCGTTTTTATTCATCTGGCTAAGTCTTGCCCTTTTTTAGCTTAGAGTCAAAAAGAAGACAAATACCCTTGCCCGGAATTAAACTTTTTTTTAGATAATGAATAATAGATTGGAGTAAACCTAAGTAGTCTGTCGCAAATTGGCTCTAAATTGACGCATACCGCCCTGTTCAATACCTGTTTTTACTCGCATCTTTGTTAAAGCAAGTTAATATAAGTAACAATCAATAGATGGTGGAGCAGCTACCACCTGCAAAAACGGGCGTCCCGAAAAGCCAAACGAGTAGGACCACACAAAAAATGATTTTATGTCAGACAACAAAGTTTCATTGCACAGAATTATTAAGGCTTCACCTGAAAAGGTATATCGCGCCTTTACCGAAACCACTGCTATCGCTTCATGGTTACCGCCTTATGGTTTTCTTTGTACCGTACACAACATGAACGTTCAGGTAGGCGGTACTTTTAAAATGTCGTTTCAAAACTTTACAACCGGTAATAGCCATTCATTTGGCGGGGAGTATTTAGAGATCAAACAAAATGAGTTGCTGAAATACACAGACAAATTTGACGACCCAAACCTGCCTGGTGTGATGACTACTTCTGTTTGGTTTCAAAAAACATTGGTAGGTACGGAACTGAAAGTGCTGCAAGAAGGAATCCCTTCGGTGATACCAGCCGAAATGTGCTACCTGGGTTGGCAGGAATCGCTGGAAAAACTCGTTAAATTGGTAGAACCTGAAATACCGGATGCTTGATTAGCTCTAAAACTGTTTCTGCGGCACTTAAATCGTGTAGAAATGGGTGTGTCTATTTTTTAACCTGGTAATAAGAAGCTATGTTTAGCAGGGATAGAAAGAGGGTAACGCAGCGCTATTTTTTAAAGAAGAGCATGGCTATTATAAAAAGCAAGAGATCGCTCATGGGCTTATCAAAATTTGCCCTGATCACCCGTAAGGCTTTGGTCAGATGGCCTTCTGCGGTTTTTTGAGAGATGTTTAATTTTTCAGCTACATCAGCTAATGACTGGTCCTGCAGCTTATTATATTGAAAAACCAGCCGACATTTTTCCGGGAGCTTATTGGACATATTTGCTATGATCTCCAGTAAAATTTTATGATCAACATCTATTTCCAGGATAGCTTCAGCATTTATAATACCGAGGGAGTTTTCCTGCTTTCTGCTGTGTTTCAATTGCGCGGCCTGCCGGTAAACTGCATAGCGGGTCATTGCTGCAAGGTAGGAACTTAAGGAGTTGATTAGTAACGACTCCTTTTTTTTCCATAAGGTCAGGAACACTTCCTGCACAATTTCTTCGGCAGTACTGGTGTCTCTAAGCAGTTTATAAGCAATAAAATATAATTTGTCCCAATAGCGGTTGTAAATTTCAGTAAATGATGATTCGTCCCCCTTTTGTAAAAGAAGGGTTAAGTCATTATCTGTTATCAAATCAATAGCTTTCAATGTATCTAAAATCGCATCTAAATTTATATAATTTTAATATAAGTATTAACACTTCTTGTAAAAATTTAAAAAGTTTTATGCAAAAAAAGTGCACTCAGGCGTAATTTAACGCCCTTGGGGGCTTTAAAAGACAGGCTTTTAAAAACCAGTTAGTCACACACGACACGCGGATGCCAACCGGAGAGCTCTTGTTAATTTAGTAGTATCCCTTTTGTACCTTTGTTAGATATTGAACAATATTGCTTTTAAACCCCAACTATGGAAGTACCTGACCCGTTAGAAATAAAAATATAGGATGAACAAAATTCCAATAAGGCATATTAGTTCAAACCGGAATGAACCGGATTTTTCTGAAAACTTTAGCATACGGGATGTCCACACTTTACTTGATGGGAGTGATATGGTTCAGGAGCTTCACAGGCATAGCTTCTTTTTTATTCTTGTACTTGAAAAAGGAATTGGTGAGCATAGTATAGACTTTATACCTTATTCCGTTAGCAATTATTCCGTCTTCTTTATGCGCCCCGGCCAGGTGCATCAGTTTATACTGAAATATGGAAGTACCGGTTATTTAATAGAATTTAACAATGATTTTTATTCACCTCTCCAAAACTCAGCTAAGCAGGTATTAAGAAAAGTAAGCAGTAAGAATTTATATATCCCTGATGCTGGCAGGTTTAAAAAGCTGTATTCCATTCTGACTAATATTTTTCAAGAGTATTCCGACAGGCAGGAAAGATATCATGAAGTAATTCAAGCAAGTTTAGGGATCTTTTTTATAGAGCTATCGCGACAAGACCGAACCTCTCAAAGCCTTTTAAATGAGCGTAGTGAATATATGCTGGACCGTTTGGAAGAACTTCAGGAATTGATGGAACTTCATATTTCAACTCATAAACAAGTGACCTATTATGCCGAAAAATTGCATCTTACTACATACCAGCTTAATGCCGTCACCAGGGCCACTTTGGGCAAAACATGTTCGGAGGTCATTAACAATTATATAATATTAGAAGGAAAAAGGTACCTGCTGGCAACGGTTAATCAAATCAACCAGATAGCCTGGTATTTAGGCTACGAAGATGTTTCCTATTTTACCAGGTTCTTTAAAAAACAGACCGGTTATTCTCCCGAAGCGTTCAGGAATAAATTTAAATAAGTCCCATACAACTGCGCTTTTGTCCTATCTCATTAATTTCCGTCCGAACTAACTTTGCGATTAAATAATTACAAATATGAATTTAAGTTGGGATGAACGATACAAAGGACAGGAATATGCATATGGCAAAGCTCCGAACATGTTTTTTAAAGAATGGATTAAAAAATTCGAAGCCGGGTCTATTTTGATGCCCGCTGATGGTGAAGGCCGAAATGGTGTGTATGCCGCAAAAATAGGATGGAAAGTAACCTCGTTTGATTTGAGCGCCGAAGGAAGGTTAAAGGCATTACAACTCGCCAAAGAAAAACAGGTTTTCATAAATTATTTGGTTGGAGACTTAGAACAATTAGAATTTCCGAAAGAATCTTTCGATGCGATTGGTCTTATCTACGCTCATTTTGAGGCTGATAAAAAGTCTTTGATCCACAAAAAATTAAACACCTATCTCAAACCGGGAGGTTTGATCATCTTTGAAGCCTTCAGTAAGCAGCATATAGATCTATACAGGGCCAATCCTAAAGTTGGTGGAGCGATGGATGTTGATATGTTGTTCTCAAAAGAAGAAATAATGGCCGACTTCGAAAACTATGATATATTTATTTTAGAAGAAGAGAACATTATATTGGATGAGGGAGAATACCATATTGGTAAAGGTTCTGTAATTAGATTTGCAGGAAGAAAGCCGCAAACCCCTGACTTGCCGGCGTGCATATAATGAGACTCACCTGTTAAAAGAAAAGCAGCAAAAAAGTTCTGCTGTGTACACCGAGGTCGGTTTTGAAGATTTTTCCCATTTTTCATTTGTTTTTAAAAAACACTTTGGAATAAGCGCCTCGGAACTGAGTAAATAACAGGCACCTATTAATTGGGGCACCGATGTTATTTAAGAATTGGGTTTATTGATGCCCAAATTCTGTCGAACATATTTATCAGGAGATTCGATTATTTTTGTGATGAATGTGGCTATGCTTTTTTGCGAAATCACAGAACCTTTTTCAGGTTCTCCTTTTCTTGTGAGTTCATAATCCACTTCATTTGCATTCGTGAACCAGGTCGGCCTTAGAATAGTATAGTCGAGATCAGAAGCTTCGAAAATATCGGCTGCATTACGGTATGGTTTCAAAACAGGTCTCAAAGGTGTATCATAAATACCAATTGAGCTAATGAAGATGATTTTTTTAACACCATTTTCAGTCATTGCTTTCACAATGTTTTTTGCCATTGATTCAAGGTCTCCCGCAAGATTAGCATAGACGAGATCCTGGCCGGATATCGCTTCTTTGAGCTGATTAAGATTCAGGACGTCGCCTTCAATAATATTCGCTTTTGAAACATCAGCTTTCCCTAACCGGGCTTTATTACGGAGAAACAGGGTCAAATTAAGGTTCTCGTTTTCGACCAAGATTTCAGTGACCTGTTTGGCAATGTTGCCGCTTGCCCCAAGTATGATTACATTGTTCATATATCAGATTTTGCAATAATTCCTCATAGTTACTGATTGCGGTTCAGTCAATTTTATTAGAGGGCATTGTATTCTTCATCGGTAACACGGCCTAGCCATTTTACCGGGCCTTCGGGCGAATTATTGGTGATCACGATATGTGTAAAGCTGCTGTCATGGGCGGCACCGTGCCAATGCTCTACATTAACCGGGATGACTACCACATCGCCTTTGGCCAGCGGCCTTGCAGGCTGGCCTCTTTCCTGGTAAAAGCCTTTGCCGTCCGTAACCAGCAAGATCTGTCCTGTGGAGTGGGTGTGCCAGTTATTGCGGCAGCCAGGCTCGAAAACTACATTACCAACAGTGTAAGTGCCGGTCTGGTCTTTGGGCACTAATATTTTAACCCAGGCAGTACCATTGAAGTAATCTGCGGGGCCCTGATCCCCCCTGGGGAAAATTGCATTCTGATCTGTAATATTCATCACTTTTATAGTTTTATTTTAATATTAGTTGCCTACCCGTTTTTGTAAATGTTCAGGGTAGCGTGCGCCTTCGATCCTGATTTTTGAAGCCGCTTCTTCTATCTGTTTCAAGTCATTTGCGCTTAACTCAATGTTAACTGCCTCCAGGTTTTCTTCCAGACGGTGTAATTTGGTCGTTCCAGGAATAGGTACTATCCACGGCTTTTGAGCCAGCAACCACCCCAGTGCGATCTGTGCCGGTGTGGCTTGCTTTTCCTGGGCTATCCTGGTTAATAAATCCACCATAACCTGATTGGCTAACCTCGCTTCTGTTGAAAAACGTGGTACGATATTACGGAAATCTGTTTTATCAAAGGTAGTGTTTTCATTGATCGCGCCTGTCAAGAATCCTTTACCCAGCGGGCTGAAAGGAACAAAACCAATGCCTAATTCTTCCAGGGTTGGCAGGATTTCGTTTTCCGGGTCACGCCACCATAAAGAGTATTCGCTTTGCAAAGCGGCCACCGGTTGAACAGCATGTGCTTTACGAATGGACAGTACACCAGCTTCTGACATGCCGAAGTGCTTAACTTTTCCCTCCTGTATCAGCTCTTTAACCGTTCCTGCAACATCTTCCATAGGGACATTCGGGTCAACACGGTGCTGGTAGAAAAGATCAATATGGTCGGTCTTCAAGCGCTTTAAAGATTCTTCGGCAACTTGCCTGATGCGTTCAGGGCGGCTATCTACACCTTTAGAAGAATCTCCATCTTTAAAACCAAATTTTGTTGCGATAACTATTTGATCACGATACGGTGCAAGCGCTTCACCCAATAATTCCTCATTGGCAAAAGGGCCGTAGGCTTCGGCAGTATCAAAAAAAGTAACACCTTTTTCTACAGCTGCATGAAGCAATTTGATGGCGTCTTTTGTATCAGCTGCGGGGCCGTAACCGAAGCTTAATCCCATACAGCCCAATCCCAATGCAGATACTTCCAGGTCGCTGTTTCCTAATGTTCTTTTTTTCATGGTATTATATTCTTATAGATCATTATCATTTGACGAGTACAAAGATCGGCCCTATTTTCTATCCTATTGTTATATAGATTACTGTATTACCTACCAATATCACTTATCCGTCTATCGGGATGCTGAAAACAATAGCTGAAGCACTAACTTTGAATTAGTTAAAGGACAAAATGATGGATAACGTAATTAAATTTGATACAGTTGGTCAGTATAACGCATTCAATAACAATGAGACCCTGCACCCGCTGGTGAGTGTGGTTGACCTTTCGAAATCAAACAAAAGGCATAATGCCCGGCAGAATTTTGGACTTTATACCGTGTTTTTAAAGGAGATTAAATGTGGCGACCTGAAATATGGTTGCAATTATTATGATTACGAAGAAGGTACCCTGGTGTTCATCGGACCTGGGCAGGTGGTTGGCATTGAGAATAACGGCGAATATTACCAGCCGCACGGTACCGCGTTGATTTTTCATCCCGATCTGATCAAAGGCACCGGCCTTGCGCGTCACATCCATGATTATACTTTTTTTTCGTATCAAATACACGAGGCGCTTCACTTATCTGAAAGTGAACGGAAGATCATATTCGACTGCTTATCGAAAATCAGGTTCGAATTAGAACACGCTATTGATAAGCACAGTAAAACACTGATCGTAACCAACATAGAATTGTTCCTGAATTATTGCGTGCGTTTCTATGACCGCCAGTTCATTACCCGTGAAACGGCACATAAAGGTATTTTACAACGATTTGAAGACCTGCTAACCCAGTATTTTCAAACCGATAAACCTCAAACCCTGGGACTCCCGTCTGTAACTTATTGTGCCGAACAGTTAAATCTCTCAGCCAATTACTTTGGCGACCTAATTAAGAAAGAAACCGGCAGATCGGCCCAGGAATACATTCAGTTAAAATTAATGGATGTTGCCAAAGAGAAAATATTTGATAAGAATAGGTCAGTGAGCGAGATCGCCTATGAATTAGGGTTTAAATATCCCCAGCATTTCACCCGTTTGTTTAAGCAACGGGTAGGGTATACGCCCAATGAATACCGAATGTTGAATTGAAGACATTGTTTTAACGCCAAATGTTATTTGACAAGTAGCAACAAATGCCAACCGGAAAGTCTTTTCAGAAGAACCTTACATTGCCGGTAACGACTTGTCATAATGTCAAACCTGGTGCTCTAAGTCCTCTGAAAATGACTTTAGCTGTTCTATTAAGCTCCAATAGTGCCAGTCTTAACTTCTCCAGCCCGTGTGTAATTGGCAATTATCACACCACTTGGCGTAGTCAAACTCTCCGTTAATGTAAATGCTGCCGGAATCGCGCTATTGTCAAACAGCTTTTTTCCTTCACCAAGAAGCACCGGGTAAATTTTGAGCCAGAGTTCGTCCACTAAATCATGCTTCAGTAGCAGCTGGGCGAGCTTGCCGCTGCCCCAAACTTTGATGTCAGAACCTGCTGAGTTTTTGAGTTTTTCGATATCTGCCACGCTTGTCAGAAACACTGTATTTTGCCAATCTGACTTGTTCACGGTGTTGGACAGGACGTATTTTGTGACATCATTGATGCCGGGCCAATAGTCCGCATGTTGAGGCCAAAACGACTCAAAAATCTCAAATGTTTTTCTGCCCAGAAGAATATCCGCAGGCTCCATTTGTTTTTGCATCACCTTACCAGAAACTTCGTCACCATACGGTGCACTCCAACCGCCATATTTGAAACCACCTGATGGATCTTCCTCAGGTCCGCCGGGTGCTTGCATTACTCCATCTAATGAAATAAATTCTAAGACGATTATTTTTCTCATAGCTATGTTGTCAGTGATTATAGTGCTAACTCCGCACTTTTATGTTTGCTAATCCAATATCTCACACATAAACCCATACTCCTTTACCAGTATCATTATTCTTCCTGATTAACGCTATTTTCTAAACGCTCATTCCTGCTAAATACACGTTTAATTTCTCTATGTTTTGCCTTAATCCTTCATCGGCTTTAAAGGTTTTTACCACGCGGATAAATTCTTCAGCCGTGTCAAAAAGCATATGCCAGTTTAGGTGTGTTTGTTCACCCTCTGCTTTAAACTCAATGGTTGCAGTAAAGCAAGGCGATGATATATGCTGATAAACAATTTTTTTATAAAGCACAATTTCCTTAAATACGCTTTTGTTTTTATAATCGGTTCCATCAGGGCCATGCATAACCAGGTTCCACTCACCACCGGGGTTTATATCCATTTTGGTTATGGTATTGGTAAAGCCGTTTGGCCCCCACCAGTTGACAATATGCTCAGGGTTAGTCCAGGCTTCCCAAACCAGTTCAATAGGTGCATTTAATGTTCTTGAAATAATAAGCTCTCTGTTTTTTGTGCTGCTGTTACTTTCCATGTTTTTCTTTTTTAAGTTTTTCTAAATAAGTTTCCAAAGCATCTAACTTACTTTCCCAATGCTGGCGGTATTGGTCAACAAAGGCCGATACTTCACTCAATTTATCAAGCTGCGCCTCGCAAAACCGCTCGCGGCCCTGCTGTTTAATTTTAACTAGGCCGCAATCTGTTAATATTTTAAGCTGAAGGGATATAGCCTGTCTGCTGATGTCAAATTTTTCGGCAATAGCGTTTACATTGTGGGGTTGGCTGGCAATCATACTAATAATTGCTCTTCGGGTAGGGTCGGCTATGGCCTGGTAAACATCACGTCTGGCTTTCATATTACGCAAGTAAGTGCTTGTAAATATAAGCGCAAGTGTTTACTTGCGAAATAGTTTTGTGAATTTTTTTTAATTATTAGGATACCTGCCTCAATACTTGCCTGCTTTGTGCAGATTGATAACTTTGCAATATGCCAGCCATTCAAAATATTAAAGTAGCTGTTGATGCCGTAGTATTTGGATATACTTCCAAAGAAGGATTGTCTGTGTTGCTTATCAAGCGTAACATTCAGCCTTTTAAAGATAACTGGGCGCTGCCCGGCGGTTTGGTTGGCGATGCAGAATCACTGGAAGAAGCCGTTCAGCGCGAGTTGAAAGAAGAGACCGGTGTTAATATCAACTATTTAGAGCAGCTATATAGCTTTGGTAAACCCGGTCGTGATCCGCGGAACCGGGTAATATCCATCACTTATTATGGGCTGGTTAAACCAGAGGCTTTTGAATTGCATGCCGATACCGATGCTGCAGATGTAGCCTGGTTCAATATTAAAAAACTCCCGCAACTGGCTTTTGATCATGAAGAGATCTTAACCGCAGCGCATGAGCGTTTGAAAAGCAAAATGCTTTATCAACCGGTAGGTTTTGAATTACTGGAAGAAAAATTCCCATTCTCGGAACTGGAAAAACTGTACATGGCTGTGCTTGACCGCCCTATTGACAGGCGCAACTTTAAAAAGAAAGTTATTAAATTCGGATTTCTGGAAGAAACCGCTGAGAAACAATCACTTGATGGTGCCGGTCGCCCTGGAAACCTTTTCCGTTTTAACGAACAGAAATACTTTCAGCTGCAAAAAGAAGGCATCAACTTCGAGATCTAAACCATTGAAAATAAAAATGAATGAAGAAATAATTTGTGTATTTAAAACGCATATCTATATTTGCGTATAATTAACGCAAATTATTATGAAGACAGCCGTAATTATCGCCCGCTTCCAAACACCATACCTGCATGACGGGCATAAACAATTGATTAGCATGGTTAAAGAAAACCATGCTAAATTGATCATCTTGTTAGGCGTGAGTCCGATAATGGGCAGCCGCAAAAATCCTTACGATTATTACACCCGGGAAAAGATGATCAAGAAAGATTATTCCGAAGTTATAGTGCTGCCGATAAGTGACCATCCAAGCGATAAAACCTGGTCTGAGAATATTGATAACCTGCTAAAAAGCGTTTTCCCTGCCGAGCAATTTTGCCTGTTTGGGAGCAGGGATAGTTTTATTCCGTATTATTCAGGCAGATTTGAAACTGTTGAATTACCTGAGCATGGTGATTATAATGCCACCGAGCTGCGCAAACAATATGCCGATAAGGTATTTGACTCTAATGATTTCCGTGCGGGTATTTTATATGCTTACTATAACCAGTATACCAAAGTTTACCCAACGGTAGATATCGCCCTTTTCAGAAATAATAAAACGGAGATCCTGTTGGGTAAAAAAGCCACTAATAACAAATGGCGCTTTATAGGTGGTTTTGCCGATCCGGAGGATGAGAACTATGAGGCCGCTGCCAAACGTGAGCTGATGGAAGAATGCGGTGAAATGCAGATTGGCGAAATGACCTATGAAACATCCTGCAAAATAAACGACTGGCGTTACCGCAACGAGGCTGATAAGATCATCACCCTGTTATTCAGCTGTGATTATATAAGCGGCACACCAGCCGCGCAGGACGATATTATAGACCTGGGCTGGTTCCCGGTGGCCGATCTTCCGCAGATGATCGAAAATCAAACTATCAGTGATGAGCATGTGGCAATGTTCAACTTTATAATTACCAAATATCTTAAAAACTAAACGCTATGATTACCGAATCAATCCGAGCAGAAGTAATTGATAAAAAAGATTTTAAGATGCCTCATACCTTATATAAATATAGGGATTGGAATGACGATCATCATAAAAGATTAATCACTAACAGAGAAGTGTACTTTGCTTCACCAGCTAGGTTTAAAGATGAATTTGATTGCAAAAATCCGACGCGGTGGGATTTACTTACAGATGAAGAAATATTAAACAAGTATTATCAAGACTCATTACGAAAACATCCTGAATATACAATTGAACAAAGGATGGATTTTGCGGTGTATTGGGCAAACAACACACTGGTTACAGACAAAGACTTCGTAGCAAAGCAAGAAAAGGAAACTTTTGAAAAATTCCATGACTTCGTAGGGGTTTTAAGTTTGACAGAACATCCGAAGGAATTTAAGATGTGGGAAGAATATTCAAATGCACATACAGGGTTTTGTGTAGGATTTGATGGACAATTGACTTTTGATGGTATAGGAACAGGAGGTGGTCCTGTTCAATATGGTAAGGAATTACCAATTATTCATCCATCTCCGAAGCATAGTTTTATGGAGCAAACTATCTTACAAATATTTAACAAACTTGAGTTTTGGGGATTTGAAAAAGAATATCGTATCTATATGTTTAGAAATGGTCATTTATCGGATGAAGATCGAAAAGTTGCAATAGCACCTAGCGCATTTAAAGAAATAATTCTTGGTGCTTTAATGCCCCAAGACGTAGAACAACAACTGGTTAATTCAATCCCTGAAGAATTAAACCATATTAAAATTAGGAAAGCCCATTTTGAAAATGATGTCTTGCTATTAAAAAATTACCTTGAAAACTAATACCATGAAACGCGAAAATTTGATCCTATTGGCTGATGCCTACAAATATGCTCACCATAAATTTTACTATCCCGGCACTACCAAAATTTACAGCTACCTGGAAAGCCGGGGCGGTATGTTTAATGAACCCATCTTTTTCGGACTGCAATACTTTCTGAAAGAATACCTGCAAGGGCCAGCATTTACTCAACAGGATTTGGATGAAGCTGACGGCTTTTTGCAACAAGTATTTGGCCGTGATGATGTGTTTGATAAAGCTAAATTCCAGTACATTTTAGATAAATACAACGGCCATTTACCCGTAAAGATAAAAGCTGTTGCCGAAGGTACCGCGGTGCCAACAAGTAATGTGCTGATGACCATTGAAAATACCGACCCCGAATGTTACTGGCTCACCAACTTTTTAGAAACATTGCTGATGCAGGTATGGTATCCTTGTACGGTAGCAACCCTAAGTAACCAGATCAGGAAAGTAGTTACCGAATTCTATCGTGAAACCGCAACTGAAGGCGCCGAAGCCGGGATTGATTTTGTGCTGAATGATTTTGGCTTTCGTGGGGTGAGCAGTGTGGAGAGTGCCAAAATTGGCGGGGCCGCGCATTTAATCAACTTCAGCGGCAGCGATAACCTGGCCGGAAGCGGCATGGCAATTAACTATTACAATGCTCAAAAGGTTTACGGCTTAAGCATCCCGGCAACGGAACACAGTATTTGCACTTTACTGGGTCGTGAAGGCGAGCTGGAGATTTTCAAGCACGTGCTGCGCAGTTTTCCAACAGGCACAATTGCTTGCGTATCTGATAGTTATAACATTTTTAAAGCCTGTAAGGAATACTGGGGGACCAAACTGCGCGATGAGATCTTAAATCGCGAAGGCACCCTGGTAATTCGCCCGGATAGCGGGGACCCGATCATGACGCTGCTTAAAATATTTGAGATACTGTTTGAAACCTTTGGGTTTACCATCAATGCTAAAGGCTACAAGGTCCTGCCACCCCAGGTGAGGGTAATACAGGGCGATGGTGTAAACTATGCGGAGATCATCAACATTTACAACGCCTTAAAAGCAAACGGCATCAGTGCTGAAAACCTGGTGCTGGGTATGGGCGGAGCCTTGCTGCAAAAGGTTGATCGTGATACGCAGAAATTTGCCTTGAAATGCAGCAGCGCGGTGATTAATGGGAGGGAAGTAGCAGTAGAAAAAAGCCCCACAGAGATGGATGCCCAGGGCAATATTACCACAAGTTTTAAAAAGAGCAAAGGCGGCCGTTTAAAACTGGTAAAAATTAACGGCACCTTTAAAACCGTTAACCAACAGGATCATTTGGATTTGGCTGATGAACTGCACACCGTTTTTGAAAACGGCGAACTGGTTAATACCATTACATTTGAGCAGGTGAAAGCTAATGCAAACGTTAACTAACAACATGAAGAAAATATTATTTGCCATAAAAGGCTATGAATACCTGGCCGAAAAGGTGCTGGCCTGCGGCGATTTTGAAAAAGGCGAACTGGAAGTGAGTCACTTTACTGATGGTGAGCGCTACCAGCGGATCATCTCGCCAATAGAAAACAGGAATGTGGTACTGATTGGAGGTACTGTAAACGACGGGGCTACTTTGGAACTGTATGACCTGGCATCATCGCTGGTAAGCTACGGGGTTAATTCGTTAACGCTGGTTGTTCCATACTTTGGTTATTCTACTATGGAACGCGCCGTGTTAAGCGGGGAAATTGTTACGGCCAAAACACGGGCCCGTTTGCTATCGGCTATTCCAAAATCAAACCGGGGGAATAAGGTTTTATTGTTCGATCTGCATTCGGAAGGGATCCAGTATTATTTTGAACAGGATTTATATGCCGTACATGTGTACTGCAAGGATCTTGTGATAAAAGCAGCCCTTGAATATGGCGGCGATAATTTTGTAATGGCCAGCACCGACGCTGGTCGCGCTAAATGGGTAGAATCATTGGCGAATGACTTAGGGGTAAACGCAGCCTTTATCCTGAAGCGCCGCTTAAAAGGCGACCATACCGAGGTAAGTGCCATTAATGCTGATGTGGACGGCAAAACTGTTATTATTTATGATGATATGATCCGCTCGGGTGGCAGTATTATTAATGCGGCCAAAACTTATAAAAATGCCGGAGCCGGCGATATTTATGTAATTACAACTCACGGTTTATTTGTGAACGATGGCATTAACAAATTAAAAAGTAGCGGGTTAATTAAAAAATTGATTTGTACAGATTCGCATATGAATACGCAGTTTATCAACGATGAATTTGTGGAGGTGAGAAGTTTGGCAGAGCTGATTTGTGATTCGATATAATTTAAATTCCCGAAACGGCCTTAAACATCCTTACCGCAAGATCTTCAATATCATCTTTGCGGGCTAGTTGATTTAACCAATGTTCGGGGATGCTTTCATGACCATATAATAATCCGGCAAGGCCACCGGTTACAGCGCCTGTTGTGTCCGTATCTTGTCCCAAATTAACGGCTTTTAAAACCGCGTCTTTATAATTGCCGGTATTTAGCAGGCACCAGATACTGGCTTCCAGTGTATGTACTACATAGCCGCTGCTCCGAATTTGATTTTCGGGGATCATATCAATCCTGTCTATCAATAACCGGTCAAATAAATTTCTTTCGTCCCGATTGATGTTAATCAATCTCAAATACTCAGCTACATCTTTTTGCAAGTTATGATAGATGTTAAACTTTTCTTCCCCGTTTAATAATCCTAAAGCAAATTCAAGGTAATAAAAACAGGCAATTGCCGAACGCACATGCCCATGTGTAATAGAGGAAACTTGTTTTATCAATTGAAAGCGTTCACTCACCGGCTTATCCCGGATGTATACTAATAAAGGTAGTATGCGCATTAATGAGCCGTTTCCGTTGCTTTCTTCTTCAAAGTCTCCGGCCAGATCGGGTCGGGTACCTTTCACCAATCTGTCAATAGCACGTTGTGTAGTCATTCCTACATCAAAAACCTCGTTATCTGCCGTCCAGTAACTATCATATCGCCAATTGATAAAATTACGAGCGGCGCTTTCTAAAGTAAAACCTGAAGCAATGGATTCGGCCAGGCAAAATGTTAAAGAACTGTCGTCAGAAAAAGTTCCGGGCGGTTTGTCGTGAGTACCGTAGCCAATCATATCAGTCACCGGCTGTTTGCTTATTTCATCCCTGCTATTAAATTCAACAGGTACACCTAAAGCATCGCCAACGGCTACACCGCATAAGATACCCTTACAGGTATTTAAGTTAAATTTCGTTTTGTTATTATTAGTGTTACCCATCTGCTCTGCTTTAGCAATTTCTTTATACCCTGAAGGTACCCATTCCGGCCTGATCTTATCGCTATCCATCTAATTGTTTATTTATTCCATCAACCTCAAAAACTGTGCGGGCACACCATCTGTAAGCCAAACCTTATTTTCAGACAAGTAGAATACATGCCCATTTTTGTGCATTTCTCCGGAAAGCACGTTAAACACTGCCGGCTTACCGTGCCGCCTTCCAACCTGAACTGCTGTTTCTGTGTCCCGGCTTAAATGCACATGTTGCCGGCTGCGTTTTTCCAATCCACTGTTTAAAATAGAGGAAACAGATTTTTCGCCTGTTCCATGATATAAAATTTCCGGTGGGGTCTGTGGTTCGTAGCCAAGCTCTACCTCAATAGAGTGGCCCTGGCTGGCGCGGATCTTTTGCCTGCCTTCATCAAACGCAAAGCGTTTTTTGCTATTGGTTTCAACCACATGGTTTAATAACTCAATATTTAGGTCCTTGCCATGTGCATTGGCCTGCTTCAATAATTCGGCTACATTTACCCAGCCTTGTTCGTCCGGTTTAATTCCTATCAGTTCAGGTTGATGTCTTAGCACCAGGCTTAAAAATTTGCTGGTGGCTGTTGTTTCTTTTTCGTTCATTATATATTCAAAGTTAAGCTATTGCTGAAGGTACTGCACTATCCGGATCGTATCTTTCCAAAGCCTTCAATAGCTGCGCCTTTATTTGTTTTACCAGGATCCTTGGCCCAAGCACCCGCATTTTGGCGCCGAAGCCCAATAATTCGCGCTCCAGCTCAAAGTTCATTATCACCTTAATGCTGAAGATCTTGCCATCCGCTTCTTCACTTAATAGCTTTTGGGTATGGTGTAAAGGTTTGGTTATTACATAAGGCGCATTAGCTGTATCAATCCAAAACACCACCTCGCAATCGCGCTGACCGGGAGATTTTGTTACGCCAAGGCAATCATTATAGTATGTTGCCAGGTCAAGCGTTTTGTTTTCGCGATAAGGTTCTTCGTCCGCTTGTATGGTTTGGATCCTATCCAAAGCCAGCGTTAAAATATGGGCATTGCGTTTATGAGGGACGCCCAATACAAACCACCGATTACGGTATTCTTTAAGTAAATATCCGCTAAAACAAAAAGTACTGGCTTCCCTGGCTTTGAAGGACTGATAAGTAATACAAATCGTTTTCTTAGCCACAATAGCCTTCCGGATCACTTCTATCCATTCCAAACCTTTCAGGTTATCGTTCTTTTCAAAATCAATTACCGGTGCGCTTTGCGTTTTTTGGGTATAGATCTTATCCTCCAGCTTGCTTACCATTTCATTCAGATCGGTAAAATGGTTAAAGCCTTTAAATTGCTTTAGCAGACCGGATACTTCGCTCAGCACCTGCATGTCCTGCTGGTTTAGCGGACTATTGGTAATGCTATAATTTTTATCGCTATAGGTATAATACTTTTTATCAACCACTACTATAGGCGCTTCGTAACCCAGCTTATTGCTGCGCATCATCTCCATATCGGCCTGTACAGTGCGGCGGCTCACGCCGGTGTCAATGCCCTGGTATTCGTAAATAGCATCGCCGCAAGCTTCTATCAGGTCGTCAAGCGTCCATTTCTTAAAACGGTTTTGCAGGCATTGGTCAATGGTACGGTAGCGGATCAGGGCATTGCGGTTAACAGGCATATTTTGATTTCGGATTTCGGATGTTCGATGTCGGATTTATTTTGTTGAAATTTATTAAATTATTTTTTACTGCGCAAATAGATTGCGTACTTGGGGTTTTATTTTGTTGTGTTGAATGTGAGAAAGGGTGGGTGAATGGCGGCGGAAGGGTAAATGATTAATAATTTTTCTTACCTCTTTACGCGCAGCGAAGAGAGGTCGACGAGCGAAGCAATGTCGGGTGAGTCAATTCTGCGCGCGATATTAACGCAAATGCACGACGTTAAAGCACTGGCGGTTTGACTCACCCCGCCGATGCTGCGCTGGGCGACCCTCTCTGCTGCGCGGCAGCGGGTAAGAAAAAACAATAAAGAATAAAATGGAAAAAATAGGCAACAACGAATTAAAGGCATTGGGTATTAACGATGTGGAGGTATTAATAAACTTTAGTCGTGTGGCTAACGGGTTGTTAAAGCATGGGGTGATGAGTAAGCCGGAGATCCTGGCCAATTTGGAAGCCCTGATTGACGACCCGATGCCTTATGCTTTAAAGAAAGGTGGAAAGTTCAAGAACCTGGCCGAAGATGTGATTGCCATGCGTAAGGAAGGCAAGTTTGTAAAGCAGGAGCGAAGCAACTTTAAACTGAAGGAAAAGATTGCCGATTTCCCTGTGTGGGGATTGGAACATATTGAAGTGGGCGCCTTAGCACAGATGCGGACAGCGGTGCAATTACCCATTGCTGTTGCGGGCGCCCTTATGCCCGATGCGCACCAGGGTTATGGTTTGCCAATCGGCGGGGTACTGGCCACTACGGCAAATACCATTATTCCGTTTGCGGTAGGGGTGGACATTGCCTGCAGGATGTGTTTAAGTATTTTTGATCTGCCTGCCGAAGCCGTGGATATTGAAACCGACAAGTTGAAAAACATGCTGGTAGATAATACTTACTTTGGCATCGGGTGTACTACCAAATCGTATTTCGATAGTTCTTTGTTTGACAGCAAAACATGGGGTGAAACTAAGGTGATCCGTTCTTTAAAGGATAAAGCTTATGCACAGTTAGGAACCAGCGGTACCGGCAACCATTTTGTGGAATGGGGCGAGCTGACTATTGCTGTAGGTGCTTTAGCTGGGATCCCGGCAGGTAAATATTTGGCTTTGCTTTCTCACTCCGGCTCACGCGGCTTTGGTGGTACAGTTGCCGGCCATTACAGCAAAATTGCCATGAGCAAAACCAAGCTCCCAGCCGAAGCCAAACATTTGGCGTGGCTTGATCTGGATAAGGACGAGGGACAGGAATACTGGATTGCCATGAATCTTGCCGGCGAATATGCCAGCGCCAATCACCACGAGATCCACAACAAAATGGCCCGGGCCTTAGGTGTTAAGCCGATAACGATGATTGAGAACCACCATAACTTTGCCTGGAAGGAGCAACTGGCCGATGGTACAGAAGTAATGGTACACCGTAAAGGCGCAACGCCGGCAGGCGAGGGCGTATTGGGGATCATCCCCGGCAGCATGAGCACACCCGGTTTTGTGGTACGCGGTAAAGGCGATGCCACGAGCATTAACTCTGCCAGCCACGGTGCGGGTCGGTTAATGAGCCGAAGCGCGGCTTTTAAAACGCTGGATAAGGCCGTAATTGCCGCTAATTTAGTTGATAAGCGCATTACCCTAATGGGGAGCGATATGGACGAAGCACCAATGGCTTATAAGGATATCCACACCGTTATGGCCGCGCAGAACGATTTGGTAGAGGTATTGGCAAAATTTGAGCCGAGGATTGTGAGAATGGCGGATGCAAGGGAAAGGCCGGAGGACTGAGGGGAAGGAGTGGGCTGTTTTGAGTGGGCAGTTGGCAGTTCAACTTCACGTCATGCAGAACTTGTTTCGGCACCCCATCATAAAGGTAACCCGGATGCTAAGTCTGCGCCCGCCAATACATGGTGTAGACTTAGCGTGTGGGGTGCCGAAATAAATTCGGCATGACGTGGATTAGTTTAAAATGAATGATATAAGTAAACAGAAAATGAAACCCATACCCTCAACCGCAGAAATATTATTGTTTAAGATGCTTGAACGGCCTGTTTGTAAGAAATGGATTGATTGGGCTTATGATATGCTTGTTGCAGGGTTTGAAACGGAAAATTTGGTAATGCTTGCCGGAGAGACAGAGCCTTATAACCAATTTGAAGTACAAAGCCTGGCTGATAAAGTTCTTAACGAACTTAATTTGACTTGGGACGACCGCGAGCAAGTGTATAAAAATTACGTTTGTTACTTAGTTAGCGCGGTGCTTGACGGAAAACTAAAAGCAGTTAACGTCCTCTGTATTATAAAGGACGTGTATTTGGATAACGATTTGGAACCATACCACCAGGACTTTTCTCTGCTGTATTGGGCCTATAATGATTTGACCTATTCGGACCAGCAATGGTATTGGGATGGGGCAACGCGGGAAAATATTGAAACTATAATTAAGGACTATTTTATGGAGTGGAAAGCTAAATGTGAATAAGGGTTTAATACAAAATTTTTCAGATATAAATGACAGATCAACGCATAAATGTACAGGCTTCTTTTAATGGTGATTTTGTTCAACACTTGAATATCATTTATGTGATTCCTTTATGACATCAACTGACATTGTGTTAAAATATTGGGGCTGTGATGGTGTTGATGAACCTGCGATAAATGAACAGTTTACAAGCCGGACCATTACGAGTATAAAACAAATAATTACCAAAGCATGGATAGGTCCACGTGGGAGTGGTAGGTATGATATGATTATTAAACTGGGGCGATGTTCAAGAAGAAAAGCGCTGAAGGGATTTAGTTTAGAAAACTGTTTGCCGGATGCAGACTCATTTGATTGGGTGGAGGTTGATGTGGAAAGTTGTTTGATTGTGGTTAAATTGAATTGAGAGAGTTATTATCCCTACTAAGTGGGCTAGCGGCATTTGGCAACTTAGCAGCAGTGTCAAGAGTACCCCCCACCTCTTTAGGTCGGCGCTGCATACTCAGCGCCAGTGAGAGGAGGGGTTAGCTGGTTATTCAATAACCAACTAAATACCACTGGGGACGTTAGGGGCAAGGGAATGCATTAACAATGTTAAGAATGTGGACAAATAGTATTGCAATTTATTTTTATGTAGTTTTAAATTAGAAGATAACAATGGAAATGAATGTAAATGATAAGCGAACCAAAAGCGGTCATTTTGAGGTCGGGGATGGGGATGACGGTGCTATTATGGAAATGAAAGATATGCAGGGTAAAATGTTGGTGATAAAGGAAAGAGCAATTTATGAGGTAAGTTTTGCTGACACAATTGATCCTAAACGCGAATATCCAGACTTGCCAGCTAACGTGCAAAAAAAGCTAATTGATTTAGGTACAGAATCTCAGCTGGCTTCCAAAACATATTTAATGGCACTAAAGATGATGAAACCTGAATATATTTCAGCTTATGTTGATGTTAAAAGAGCATTGGAGGTGTCATTTGAACTTTTGTTAGAATTACATAAGTTAAACCAAGAAAAGGAAAGTTACAGGTTAGCGGAAAAAGCAGCAATTGAAGAATATGAACTTCGTAGAGGACAAAAACTTGATTATAAGCTGCCATCCATACCTGACATTCAAACCCGTTGTAAAACCTTTTTTCAAAAGGCAGACCATGTACTTCAAACATTGATGGAAATTAACTCCCTTTTTTTTATTGAAAAAAAATTACATAAGCAGGCCCACTTTGATACTTTTTTAAGCTTATTAAAAGAAGAATATGGAGAAAAAGACGATTTTGTTAAAATGATTGAGCAGGTATTGCCATTTTTAAAGAAACTAAGGGCACTACGAGATTGTCTGGATCATCGACAGGACGGAGTTATAATTACCGATTTTGACTTACAGCTTAACAATAATGTTTTAACACCTACTATATCGTTAAACTTTAGAAAGGAAACGATTGAAAGAATGCCATTAGAAATGTTGATGGATGCCACTACTAAAAACCTATTATATACGGTAGAATCCACCTTAGCTTTATTATGTGGCAAGCATGTATGTATAGATAAGATGATGCCATATTGCTTGAGATTCATTCCTAAACAACAACGCAGGAACAAGTATATTAAATACGCATTTTGGTCACCAATTGGCGAGCTTGGCTGGTTTTACCAATGATTTTTACTCCTGACTGGTTTGAGCATGCGATGAATGCCGGGGAGATGTGTATGCCTGCTAATGCCATAATGATGCTTTAAGATAAGCGTACATCATATTTTACCCAAATCTGCGTGTTCTTGCTCAAAACATATTTATAAGACGCCCTCTTGAAAATAGTAATCTTACCGCTTATTATGAACGCTGGGGGAATACTTACATTTGAGGCTTAGATATTTGAGCATGTCCGAAACGAGAGAATCCAAACCATTTTTTGAAACTAACTGGAACTATTTGCTTACTATATGCCAGAATAAACATAAACCTGCGTTTGGTTTGCAGTGGTTAGTCAGGTTCTTATTGCAGGTTACAGCTTTTTTTTGCCTCGATAGCATGGTAAAAACAGCAACTGATGGTTTGTCTGTATGGGTACGTAGGGTAGCTATCGAGTGTTACGCGGTATCTAAATTGGTATTGATTTATTACAGTATTCAAAAAGGTTTTACTACCGATGGAGCTGTTGTATGGATTTTAATTTACTTATCAGTTGACACATTACATGCGTTGTTATCTGGCATTTTTTTGCGTTATTTATGGAGTGACCCACTCAGTTATAAACGAAATTTTATATTGGCTTTCCTCAATTACATGGAAATTGTTCTGTGCTTTGCCGCCATATACAATTACTATGATTATGCCAAACCATTGTGCAAAGAATCAGTATTTATTGTTTCCGATGGCCTTAAGCCAGAAAACTTGAAAATTAAGGATTTCCATCTTGGCCCAAATCAAGTGATCTATTTCAGCTTTGTTACCGCTGCAACCATTGGTTATGGAGATATTTCTCCACGCGATGAATTTGTACAAAAGATAGTCATCACAGAAATTATGGTAACATTAGCCCTGGTTGTTATCATCTTCGGCAATATTGTAGGGAAATTGGATCGAGGGGTGTTAGACGAATAAGTAAATGTCAGGGTATAAGTATTTTTTTACAGTTTATTGAGATTATTTAAAATATCCTTGTAAAAGGATAGTCCTTTAGGTTGATTAACAACCGCTACCTGAACGTCATTCGCTCGTAATATTTCTAATTTTGCTTTTGAACGGACTTCATATTCTATAGGGATGAAATAGGTAATTTTATTGTTTACTTGGAATTTGTTTTTATAATACTTGCTTCTTGCTCGGTACGTGATAAGCCACCAAAGGTCTGATTCCACAAAGTCAAGGCCTAAACCAAATATGTAAATGTCCTTGGTGAAAAAAAGATCAATCCACGATTGGTAATTGACCTGCCCTTTATTGGCTAAACGTTTGACAAGAGCTTCTTTTAAAATACCGTCAGTTTTATACGTACTACCTGATACTGTGTAATTTCTCATGTTTTGTAGTTCTCCGCAATAATGCTCATAGCCTAAATTAATAGACATCGGATTATTGCAATCACCATGCAAATGCCAGTAGGTTGTACCGTTTAGCTCATGTTTTCTAAAAATACTATAAAGCCTTTCTACAACGAGGCTGCTATTACTTTTCGGAATTTCCCCTTCAATTGAAAACTCATAATTTGTAGTCATGATGTGTGGAACATTTAACGCCCTTATCCGTTCGTGAATTTCATTTTGTCCTATTTTAGAAACAATCTCAGCGATATAGGTTTTGAGGTCTTTTTCATCCATCATTTTGGTGCGGATCGCACTTAGAAATATCTCTTCATAGAGCATAGGAAATGGCTTGTCATCTCTGTTGATATGACTAACACCACAATAGGTAGTAATATCATCTAATAATTCTTTCCAGCTTTTGCCAGGTCTAATGTTGTTGATATCGTTGCCAATAAGGAGAGCAAAGTCTTTCATGAATAAATTGTTAATAAATTGGTTTATATGATTGATCGAATATAATTATTCCGCAGGTAATATTATCCAAGTAGAGGAATAGGAGCGGCATGGTGAAGTAAAATCTTAAAGTAACGAAATCACTAGTTTACTATTTGGCGCTAGCCTATAACCAATCTTTATTATCTTTAAACTCCGAAAAAAACTAAAAAAGGCTGAATGAAACTTTCAATAATTGTAATATGCTTATTCGTTTGTCATCATTCATTTAGTCAAACTAAAAAAAAGGCAACAAAATCACATTCAAATACATTTGAAATGTTTGATTTAGTCAATTTAATACAAATAAACGATGATGGCGAAGTTGATAAATACATGCTTAAAAGAGGATTTGAGTTTTCCGAAAACTCATCGCTTGATTCCATAACATTAGCAGCAACTTACATAAATAAAGTCGACCATAGCAGAACTTTGAAAATAGTAACAAGAGGCAACTATAGACTCTATATTGAGTATGGAACAAAGAGCTTTGAAGATTATATTAATTGTTACAATTATTTAAAAACTCACAATTACACATTTAGAGACAAAACAACCAGTAACAACATTATTTGGTTAGCATACACAAACTTTGCTTTTAAAGTAACTCTAGGCAAAGGCAAGATATCTGACAGTACTCGCTACGATATTAGCATTGAAAACAGACATTCCCAATAACTATCACGTAAAGTTTATATTTTTAGTTTTATTCAGCAAAAAATGGACTATACTCATGATAATCCGGTAGGAGTCCTGTGGACCGGTAGAAGCCGGCTTTGTAGAAAACGATTATGAGTATCTATATAGCAGCGCAAGAGATTATTGTGGTATAAAAGGATTGGTTAAGGTTATAATTGATTAGGCTATATGGCGGATTACTTTTCGCTTATATACCTGTCAGCGGGCCACCCCGATAAATCGGGGCGGCAGCGGGGGGTAAAATAAAAGCCACAATTAGTGTGGCCCAAATAATATTTTAACTGTTTCAGTTTTTTAGCGCCAATATTCTAAATTATATACCCCATCTGCAAAATCCCTCAATTCGATTTCTCTTTCAGTACTGTCCGCATTTATAATCTCACCAATCGTATAGTTTTTGGTGGCAATAGAGGCCCAAGGTCTAATAGTATTGTCCAGTTCAACACTTGCATATGCATAAGATGGAACGGCACCTGCAAACACAACGGTTCGGATTTTTTCACCATTTTCATTTTCTGTGACTTCAAAAATTACTATCCGTATCGTCTTGTCTGTATTATTGGTAAATCTTGCTGTGATTTTATTAGCCATGCTTTTAGGTTTGTTTAGGGTTTGAAAGGCTAAAGATAACAGATAAAACCGCCTTAATCACGATGGAATAGCATTTATTATTTTCCAGAAATTGATTAAAAGTCAGAATTGAATTTTCTGCCCGGTTTAGTTACGCAGCGCTAAACTTAGACCTGTGGGGAAATTTCAATCAACTCAAAAAATGAAACACGCTGATTATGAATAAATTACAACAAACTGCCGGAAAGTATAAATATTGAAACATTTGATTATCAGTTACTTACTATAGGATAAAAATAAATAGCGCTGATAATCAGAATTTTACACAGTGTTCCACCCGTTCCGTGTGCGAAAATGGAACGCTTTGCCGGCGTGTTATTTATAATTTAAAAAATGCACCTAAAACTCAAAAGCCCATCTTTTTCAAAATGAGCTTTTATAAAAGTGTTTTTCTCCGGTTAAATTTATCCGTTATAACCCGGGTCAAATTCCACAATCCATTCAATACCATATTTGTCTCTAAACATTCCGGCGTATGTACCCCAGGGACCTTCTCCAATCGGCCCTTCAACATCTCCGCCTGCTGATAGTCCGTTAAATATCTTGTCTGCTTCTTCACGACTTTCGGCACTAACCGATATTTTAGACCTGTTTTCATTTTCGCTTACCCGTCCCATAAATTCGGGAACGTCATTGGCTATTAACACATCGTGTTTGCCAATGGGCAAGGCAATGCGCATTACTTTGTTTGCCTCATTTTCCGGCACCGTAAATTCAGGGCTTGATAGTTCCTTGAAACGAATGATCTTTGTGAACTCTCCGCCAAAAACTGATTTGTAAAAAGTGAATGCTTCTTCGGCATTGCCATTGAAGTTGATCCAGGGATTAATTGTTCTCATAATTTTTATTTTTTAATTGTTGATTTTTTTTGCTTTGTAAAATTCATTTCTTATAATTTCTGCGATAAGGTTGTTAACAGCTCTTCCAGGTTTGTTAATATCATTTTAAACCCTATCGTGAAGCCATCGAGTATTTTCTCCATACGTTCAAACGACTCATTAAAAATGGTAATACTCACCTTTGTTACGCCATTTTGTTCGCTGAAATTGTAATCCCATTCAGAACCCGGCAACTCCCGGTTTTCGTCTTTGTCTGCAAAAGAATTATACATTTTAAAATTAGTTTTCGGGGTAATGGAAGTGTATTCCTGGACCCCCCAGCGCTCCTGTCCATCGGGGCTTATCATAGCATAAAACCGGCGCCCCCCAACCTTAAAATCCATATACTTGGTTTTGGCGCGCATAGGTGCGGGTGCTCCCCATTGGTCCAGTAATTCTGGCTTAGTAAAAGCATCCCAAACCAAAGATTGTCCGGCATTAAATTCCCTTGTTATAAATACCGTTTTCGCCGCTTTATCAACGGTAAAATCAAATAGCAAATTGTTGTTCATTTTTTTTGTTCTTTAAGAGTTGATAATACTTCGTCAAGTTGATTAAATTGAGTTTCCCAGTTTTGCCTGAACTGGGCTAACCAGTGGTCAAGTTCCTGCATTTTTTTTGCATTGAAGTGATAATGAATTTCTCTGCCAGACGGCTCCGGCTTAATCAATTCGCATTCCTGTAATACTTTAATGTGTTTTGACACTGCCTGACGGCTCATGTCAAACTTTTCTGCCATTGCATTTGGCGTTAATGCCTGGATAGCAATTAAAGTTAAAATTGCTCTGCGTGTTGGGTCGGCTATGGCCTGGAATATGTCTTGTTTCATTTTACAATATCTAATTAAGCAACCTACAGGTTGCAAATATATACGCAACTTTTAAGTTGCGCAAATTTATTTGCAATTATTTTTTGTTGTGGTAAAATTTAAGAAGCCTGCCGGTGGGTTTGAGTTAAAACAAACCTTTTTTAAAACTTCCACCTCGCATCCCTCCGGGTAGAATGTAAACTCAAACCAGGCTTAACCAACAATTCAATCAAATCAAAAAGCGGAACATGTTGATTATTAGTAAATTACAACAAATTGCCAGAAAAGTATAAGCATTTAAATATTTGATTATCAGTAACTTATTTGGATTTAAAAGCTAAGATGCTGATAATAAGCATGTTTCATGGTGTTCCAGGCGTTCCGCGTGTAAAAATGGAACGCTTTGCCGATTAGGCCCGCCCTTGAGAATCCGAGTCTTTTTTCATTCTTGAAAAAAAAACAAACTTTTTTCAAAATAATTTCACCTGCGCAAATACACTGCGTAGTACCTCAATTTCTTTGTATCAACATTAAGAAATAAAGGAGGTTCACAATGAAATTCAACCTGTTAAGCAAAACAAAAAACCAGGCTGTTAACCACGCAGGCGAAAAAGCCTATGTACTGTCGCCAGAAATGGAGCTGTACACCGCGGTAGTTACCTGGAGCTTAAACGACTCTTTTTATGAAAAAGACGAGGCGCGTTTAACCCGCCTGCAAAAATTGATCACTGCGTGCGACCCTGTGTTTGTAGGCAAGCTGGCCATATATGCCCGCACTAAAATGTATCTGCGTTCGGTACCGTTGGTATTGGTTACTGAATTGGCTAAGGTGCACTCGGGCGACAATTTGGTCGCCCGGGTTACCGATGGCGTAATCGGCCGTGCCGATGAGATCACCGAGCTATTGGCCTGCTACGAAACATTGAACAAGCGTACCGGTATTAAGAAGCTGAACCGCCTGAGCAAGCAAATGCAAAAAGGCTTATCAACAGCGTTCAATCGTTTCGACGAGTACCAGTTTGGTAAATACAACCGCGATGGCGCTATCAAACTGCGCGACGCCTTGTTTTTGGTTCACCCAAAGGCAAAGGACGAATTGCAGCAAGTGCTGTTCAATAAAATAGTGAGCGGCGATCTGCAAACGCCTTACACCTGGGAAACCGAGTTGTCGGCTTTGGGTCAGCTGAATTTTGACAGCGAAGAGGCCAAAGCGATAGCGTTCCGTGCTAAGTGGGAAGAACTGATAGATAGCGGTAAGCTGGGCTACATGGCCTTGCTGCGTAACTTGCGCAACATACAGGAGGCAGGAGTAAGCTATGCGCATTTTGAAAAAGTATGCGCACGTTTAGCCGATGCCGACGAAGTGGCTAAAGCAAAGCAGTTTCCGTTCCGTTATTTGGCTGCTTATCGCGAGTTGATCAACCCGGTTACAACCGTACCTGCGCAAAGCCTGGTTAAAAAGCTGACCGCTTTAATGCAGGGCAGTAACAAGGGCTACACCGGCGAATTGCTGGATGCTTTGGAAAAAGCCGTACAAGCAAGCGCGGCAAACATCAAGGGTTTCGACCACGAAACACGTGTGCTGTTGGCTTGCGACGTTTCAGGATCGATGAACAGAGTTATATCGGCAAAATCGAAGATCATGAATTATGATATCGGTTTGATGCTGGCCATGTTGCTGCAGTCGCGCTGCAAAAATGTGCAGGTGGGTTTATTTGGCGATAGTTGGAAAACTATTACCGTGCCACGTGCCAGTATATTGGCCGGTGTGCAGGAACTGTACAAACGAGCCAACGAGGTGGGTTATTCAACCAATGGTTACCTGGTGGTAAAGGATCTGCTGGACCGCCATGTACAAATGGACAAGGTAATGCTATTTACCGACTGCCAGTTGTGGGATAGCAAAGCAGAGGGCTCGCAACATATTGAGTTCTACTGGAACCGCTATAAAGCTAAAGTAGCACCGGGTGCAAAGCTGTACCTGTTCGACTTAGCAGGTTATGGACAAGCGCCATTGCAAATATTGCGCAATGATGTATACCTGGTAGCCGGCTGGAGCGATAAAGTTTTTGAGGTGTTAGCTGCCTTGGAAAACGGAGGCTCGGCATTAGATGCTATCAATAACATAGAGTTGGCCCGTTAAAAGGGAATAAGCTGAAAGCGGAAAGATTAAAGCAAAAAGCTTTTAGCTTTCTGCCTTCAGCTTTTAGCTCTCCAAAAAAATAAGGATGCCGTAGAAACGGGTTACTTCGCGCCCAATTGAAATGCTGTGGTCAGTACAGTGTGAGCTATATGAGGTTCGATTCCTCACAAATATCCCGCGTTCGCCTGTTGCTCCTTATAAAATATAAAAGA
This sequence comes from Mucilaginibacter sp. OK098, assembly GCF_900142915.1. Lineage (GTDB taxonomy): Bacteria > Bacteroidota > Bacteroidia > Sphingobacteriales > Sphingobacteriaceae > Mucilaginibacter. The sequence goes on along the minus strand of NZ_FRCM01000004.1, from coordinate 14,064 downwards.
AGGTGTCGTAAATAAGCCTTACTTCGACCAGGGAACCGTTGCCGGGCTATATGCTACGGGCGGGATGAATGGCTTATTGCTTTTTGCCCTTCTTTTTAAAGAAATTGAAAATAAAAAAGGTGTCGTAAATGAGTGTTACTTCGCAGTTAACGTCCAGGTCGCCGGTTCAAGTCCGGCCTTCAGCGTCTCGCTTTAGCGAACGCGGTTGTAGCTCAGTTGGTTAGAGCAGGAGCACCTCAAGGTGCATTTCACTTGTTGCTTTTTACCCTTTTTTTAAATTAAAATAAAAAGGTGCCGTAAACTGGTGATACTTCGGTATGACGTTCCTGATTTTGGTCGGGAAAGCTGCGGGTTCAAATCCCGCCTGCAAGCAATTGCAGTAGTCTAAATCTAAAAAAATCTCACCGGTTGCTTTTTGCCCTTTTTAAAACATAATGAAAGATGCCGTAGGCAAGTGATACTTCGCCTGGTTGAAACCGCGAAAGCGGTACAGGTTCGAATCCTGAAAGCCACCTGCCGGCTGTTGCTCTTTCATTTATATTTTATGACTGAAACATTATGATAAAAAAATTAAAGGCAGTGGATCCCCAAAACACATTTAGAAACAAAAAAACCGTTTTCCATAAAGGATAAACGGCTTTTTATTGAAGTGCGCCCACCTGGGCTCGAACCAGGGACCAAAAGATTATGAGTCTTCTACTCTAACCAACTGAGCTATAGGCGCGGTTATTTTTGTGAGCAGCAAAGGTAAAAAAAAGTTGAATACTTAAAAATGAAATATCACAAAATTTAAAAGTTTATAAAATTTTATAGGCTGTAATAATTTTTTGGTTATTAGTATGTTTGTTTTGTGAAATAAATAAAATTAATTTATGCCAAATATTAAGAACATCATATTTGATTACGGAAATGTAATTTTCTCTCTCGATTTTATAAAAGGACAGCAGGCATGGAAAGATCTCGGTATAGCTGACCCCAGTCAGTTTTATGGGCACAGGGTGCAGGACAAAGTATTTGATGCCTTTGAAAGGGGAGAAATTGAGGCTAATGAGTTCAGAGATTATATCCGGAAAAAGTTAAACAATCCTAACTTAACCGATCAGCAAATTAATAAAGCCTGGAACAGTATGCTGGTTGGGATCCCGAAAGGTAATAATGAATTGCTGGCGGAGCTAAAGCCAAAATACCGTACCTTTTTATTAAGTAATATTAACCCCATCCATTACGATTATATAATGGATTATCTTAAAACCGATTTTGGTTTCGATGGTAACGATCATCTTTTCGAAAAAACATACTATTCGCACCTTACCGGCAAACGCAAACCCGAAGCCGAAATTTTTGAGCAGGTGCTTAATGAAAACAACCTGAATCCTGCAGAAACTTTGTTTATTGACGATAGCCCGCAACATTTGGAAACAGCGAAAAAGCTGGGGATTAAAACCTATTTAATGACGATGCCTGATAACATCCAGTCATTGAAATTTTTGGAATAAGTAAATACTGTTAACTCAATTATTTGAATATTTAAATTCGCCGGTTTTTACATCAATTGTAAACGGTTTTGGTGATGGTAACCATAATTTGCCTTCACCAATTTCAACCGGGATCCATAAATAACGGGAGTCCCATTGCGATTTTGGCCGCCATTGATCGCCCATATAAATAACAGTGGTTGATTTTGAACCAATTACTTTTATCAACATGGTTGATTGTGATCCGTAGGTCTTGGTTTCGGGAGGGGCAATGTCTTTAAATTCAGTCCACGGGCCCTCTAACGATTTTGAGGTAGCGTATTTATTTGGATTCGGGTTCCAGCCCGTTAAGGCAGAGCCGATGGCATAATACAAACCCTTATAGTGAACAATAGCGCCACCTTCAAGTGGTTCTTTTACCAGGCTCATTTCTTTTTCTATTGATAAATAATCTCCCGATAGCTTTGCAATATGAAACCCCAGCGCACGATCTTCAAAAACAAGATAAGCAGTGCCATCGTCATCAATAAACTGGCCGATATCCCTGCTTTCATGATCAAGCGGACGAAAGCTTTTTACAAATTTAAAGTCACCATCAGGCTTGTCACTAATGGCAATCCCTATCCTTGCATATTTATAATTGCGGGTATCCAGGTGAAAATACATTACATATTTTTTGGTGGGCTTGTTGTAATACACTTTAGGGCGTTCCAAGATCCACCTGTACCCCAGGTTTTCCGGATCCTGCATTTTTACAACATCTCCCATAAATTTCCAGTTCATCAGATCAGGTGAGGAGTAGCAGCTTACATAACGATAATTTGTATCCAGGCCTTTTCTCCGTTCTTCGCCGTACCAGTAATAGGTATTTTTTATTTTGATGATGCCGCCGCCATGAGCCTGGATATGGTCGCCGTTATTGTCGGGCCAAACAGCCCCCGGATCAATGTTTTTATTTTGCGCAAATAGGGTTATGCTGATAAAAACTGCCGCTAATGTTATAAAATATCTCTTCATTTTAAATAAGTTATTCATTTCATTATTTTAAGGTAAGTTCGACATAAGCAAACTACCACCTCAACCCAAACCCTCCTCCAGCCGAGTGCAGCAGTAGCGTTATGTGAGCGCGCAAGTTTGTGTATCCACGGACTGTAAGCGTTCCATTTTTGCACACGGAACACCCGGAACGCTATGGAATATGTTGATTATCAAATATTTAGATATTTATTAAAGATTAAATAGATGTAAGTATCTTATAACCAGGATGTTCCACTAATCTTTATACCGAACTCACGTTATTTTATACCTTTCACCTCCTGTAACCGGGCGTAAATCTCTATCATAGCTGCCTGGTCAATAAGGGCTTTAGCAGGTTTGGGGCCTAACATATTATTGTTGTCACGTTCGGTATTCCATATGTTGTCGGCATCTGTTTCAAAAAAATTGATCCAATCCTTGTTTTTATCAACCCTAAACAATTCAATGTATCCGCGCAGCAGCACTGCATTAAACCAGTAATTGCCGGGTAAGCGGCCATTTTTAAAAAAGTGTTCCCTGCCTGCTTTAGCTATCCGCTGCGCTTCGGCTAAATATTTGTTATCCTGAGTAAACTGGTATAACAATACATTTGATTGCAGCATGGTGCCTGTATTATAGGTATAAGTTGCTTTGCCGATTTTTAAAGTGGGGATCTTAATATTATCATAATAAACACCATCGGGTGCCTGTAAATATTTGTTAACCCAATTATATATACCCAATGCAGTTTTAAAGTATTGCTGCTGTTTGGTTAGCTTGTATAATTGCAGGGCTACCAATATACCCGGCCCGTTTGAGCAAGTATTTTTTGTGTTTTTATCGCCTTCTTTCCAATACAGGCCGCCGCCCGATGCGGTATCTAATCCGCCCATCATAAACCGGTAGATCATTTCTGAATTTTCAAGATACTTCTTTTTATGCGTGCGGTTATAAGCATCAAGGTAAGCTATGGCAACCCATTGGTTATCATCATAAAAACGCGAGCTTAATTTTTCTTTTAAAGGATAATCCTGGTAGGCGGGGTAGGGCGGCTTGTCACTATAATACTGGTCAATTGCCTTAACTACCGGCTGCATATAATCAGTGCGGGGCAGTAAAGCTTCCATTTCATTGGTAGCCTGGATCAGTGCGCACAATGGCCAGAGCCAGGAGTGAGGGTTCTCGTTTTTAGCGCTATCCGCTGTTTCAAAATAAAGCCCGTTCTTTTTATCAGTAAGCTTGCTGCTGATGCCTGTGTACAGATATTTTATCCGCGTTTTGTAATCGGGTAGTTGTGCCTTAGCTATAACACAGCAGCATATGCCAAGAAGAAGTAAAATCGATTTTTTCATAAGTAATTGGTAAGGCTAATTTACGATTATTAATAATTAAATGTAATTGTGACAGCAATATTACCTTAACTACTCATTACTGTTAAAGTATAATAACCAGAGGCGCGGTGTTTTTTAATTGCGTTGATTCATTATTTTTGGTGATGCTAATTATTCAGCTTACCGGCTTATCCGGTTCGGGCAAAACAACACTTTCAGATTATGTAAAACAGGCGCTTGAAGATCAAAGTCTTAGAGTGGAGATAATTGATGGCGATACTTACCGGAAAACGCTTTGCAGGGATCTCGGGTTTTCAAAAGAGGACCGGAGCGAAAATATCCGCCGTTTAGGGAAGGCTGCATATTCATTTACAGGCAGCATTGATGTTGTAATAATTGCCGCTATTAACCCTTTTGAACAAATCCGCAACGAGCTGAAATTAAACTATGGTATTAAAACGGTTTGGATAAACTGCGATATTGATGTATTAATTAAAAGGGATACCAAAGGACTTTACAGGCGTGCCCTGCTTCCGGAAGATCACCCTGATAAACTAAATAATTTAACCGGGATAAATGACAGCTATGATTTGCCGCTTGATCATGACCTGGTGATAAATACCCATACAGAAACGGCAGAACAATCAGGTAATTTGCTTCGCGATTTTATTTTGCGGAATATAAGTTGTTAACGGTTCCTATTGATCAATCCCCGCCGGATCGTAAGTGAAGTATTGAACAAATCGTGGCTTTGAAGATGTGTTTGGGCTACTGCCATGAGGTAATGCCTGGTGCCAAACAATAAAATCGCCGGCATTTGCAGCAATGGGGATGCAGCCCAACGCATGTAAGTCCTCTTTATAAGGATTTGCACCGGGGGGAAGACTCCCGATCCAGCTTTCAAGCCTGTGCTGAAAACCGGGCACAAGGCTGAATGCACCCTGGTTTTCTTCGGTATCGGCAAGGTAAAGAATTCCCTGTAGCCCAAAAGGCATGGGGAAATTTAGTTCCGTATCCCAGTGAAGACGTGGCCCGGGGAATTTCCAGTTCTCTGTTTCGGGCGGATTAAAGCCAACCCTGTCTGCACTTACCCATAGATCTGTGCGGTTCCACAACTGCTCAAAAGCGGCGCGGACTTTCTCCGAACTCCTGTTTTTTTCAAGGATGGGGTGCTGGAAAAGCTGCACCATTATACCCTGTCTTGCCGGATGCGGGTTGTACCATGTATCCGGGTCATCCCTGTTAATTTGAATATGGTTGCAAATTACTTCTATTGTTTCCTCGCAATCTTCCTTTGGTACGGCATTCTTTAATATCAAATAGCCATTTCGTTCCCAAAAATCAAGCTGCTCATCATCCAAAACTTTTGCTATAGCAACTTGTTCAATGTTGTTTTTATTTACGATAGCATTGTTAAAACGAATAATGCTTTCGGGCGATGGCTTGCCGTTGGTTTCAATTATCCATTGTTCAAATTGTTCAAAAGCAGGGGCATCATGGTATAAGTATTTTACAGTTTGCTCAAGCCCCAATCCAAGTGTAAAAAGCAATGTTTTATCCAACTGAAACTCCTGTTCATATTCGCCCGATTTAAGCTGACCATTTCTTTTTAATATGCATTTATGCCAGTATCTTTTTAAATGCATTATCTGCAGTTGTCCAACTTCTTCAACAGGCGGCAATAATATATCAGGCATAAAACGGATATGTTTAGGTTGTAAATTAAATTTTTTTTCGTTTTTCGTCAAGCAGGTAATAAAGTTGCATGGTTTTATCCAGGCACTCCGGGATATTAATTGGGGAAGTCTCCGAAAAAACCTCACGTGGCTTTTTGGAATTATAATGGCTTCTTTTCTCCATAGCTAATAAAACATCATCACTAACAGGCGTATTAGTAAAAGTAGCTATCTTTTGCATAATAGGCATTGGCCCTTCATTATAATTAACAAGTAAAAAGCGACTGTCGGTTTTTATAATTTGAAGGTATTTATCCAGATATTTTTCAAGCACCGCTGCAAGATATTCATCATGATTGTATTGCGCTTCCTCGCCATCTGCAAATCCAAAAACACCAGGCTCAATTAAGCCGGGTACCGACTGCATACCTGGTAGTTTTTTATGCGAATTAAATACTTCATTAGGGTTTCTGTACATCAAAACAAAAGGAACTGTTGGATACAGCCGCCGTAATTGTTCGTAAAAAAATATGTGCCAGCTGTCTGCCTTAATGTACAAACGTTTTTCGGCATGTGATTTTTTTTGCCCGTAATATTTTATCGCTTTTTTTAAAAGGTCGGAGGTTACATCCGCAGTAAAGCCAGGATACTGATATGGCAGGCGAAGCAGGTCGTCAAAAAAACGCACTTCGGGCATTACAATATGTTCGTTTGATGTAGTTAACAATTGCGAAACAAGTGTTGAGCCGCAGCGTGAAATATGAAAAATAATTGCAGCCGGTTCAACATCCGGTAAATTATCCGTCCATTCATCAAAAAGCTGTAAATCGCTAATAGATTCTATAGCACCGTTTTTGCCTCTTAAGGTTCTATACTTTAAAATCGTTTCATCAAAAAAAGGTTCAGAAAATGGCTTGCTAAAAGTATCAAGCCAGTAGCATTGCATTTGTCCATCAATATTTACAAGTTTGTACGGGATCCAGTTCTTAAGCGGAAAGTTATCCATATAATTATTAAAATGATCCGGCATTGTTAGTTTTTGCGTCATTCAGCTGCTTTTCAAGCTCGTCTGCAAGCCTGTTGGTTCCCTCTTCATTTTTTCTTCTTAATGCATAAATAATCATTGAAGTATCATATCCCGGATCATCTTCTCTGGATGAACTCTCATCTGACAGTGTTATCATTTCACTTAGCCAGTTATTTACTTCGCAATCAATTATTAAATGGATCCTGTCTGTGCTTCCTTCATTACTTACGCGGTGCATTAAATTGGCATTCATATACCAGCAGTCGCCTTCCTTAAAGGGTACTCTGTCATCTTCGATATAAAACTTTACATCGGGGTTGGTTATAACTGTAAAATGTAAACGGGCTTCGCCTTTTTCAAAAGCAAGCTCATTATCCCTGTGGGGTTTAATTATAGCTCCAGCCTGTAAATTTAAAAAGCGTACAGATTTTATCGGGCATTTAAGCGTATTTACCAGTTCAATTACTGACGGAAAGGAAGGCATTAGCTCCGTATCCATATAAACAGCATCAGTTATTAGTTCGGGAATAATATTTTTGCTTTGCCCGCCGGGAGAACGAAGTGCAAGACCCGCCCATGATCCTTCATAATAATATTTATTAAAGTGCGCCTTCCATCCATCTTTAAATGAGGATAGCTCAGTTTGCATTTTCTCTATATTAAAAGGTAGCTTCAGCTTTGCGAAACGGATCATGTATATTATAGTATAATTAGTTTTCTCTTAACCAGCAAATCATGTGCGGAAAAGGCTTTATATTAAGTTCTTTTGCTTTCCTGGCATCATAAGTCATTCCTGTCCATTGCAGCATGGGAACGCCCATTTCGCCACCACCGGTAAAAGTTTCTGCAAGGTTTTTACTCCAGCCCTTATAACCATGCGGGTGAAATACTATAAGCGGATCAATATTAAGATGTACACAGGCTGCGTACGACCATGCTATGGCCATTAGCTCGCCGCCCTGGTTCAAATCATTGTTCTCTAAATTATCGCTCATGGTTTCGCGGATCATGGGTGGCATAGTTGCCAGGTGTCCGGCTTCGTGAAGTATATCACCGGGATATAACAGCTTCTCATTATCAATAATAATGGTTCCCTGGTTTAATCTAATACCAGGTAAAAAAGTGGCATTATCGATAGGCTCAAGTTTATAACTCAAACCTGTTTCCTGAATGAATGAAAGAATCTTAGCCAATATAGCCAACATATAAATGTGATTAGGTGTGCTAAAATTAAAGGTTTATTTAATAAAAACAATTATCATTAATTTAGTTTTGGTTCAGTGTAATAAACAAGGGGTTATAATTACGAATAATATTTGCTTCTTAATTTTTTTGTTTATAAATTTAGCCAATTAAACAACGTACCTGAACTTTTTGACTAATGAATAGAAACCAAAACCTTCTAGAACTTACTAAAATTTTACTCCCTGAAATTTAATTAAGGAATAAATCGGCAATAAATATATTTATTGCCCTCTATCCCTGTTTGTGTTTTTATGTGTTTTTACTTTTTATGCTATTTATTAATATAAAAGCATCAGAAAGTATCATATATAACAATTTTAAGCGGCAAATTAAATACCAATTACAACATAAATAACTTAAACAATTAACTAATCACATTAAAATTAAAAATTATGGAGCCTATTTTAGGATCAATCTCGCTTTTTGCTGGAAATTTTGCGCCTCGCGGATGGGCATTGTGCAATGGTCAGCTTCTGCCTATTTCTCAATACGCCGCTTTGTTTTCAATTCTCGGAACCACTTATGGCGGTAACGGTACAACCACCTTTGCTTTACCTAACTTTCAGGGTATTATGCCTATGCATTGGGGAACAGGCCCAGGGTTAACCCCACGTGTTATTGGTGAATTCGCCGGAACTGAAAATGTTACCCTGCTTACCTCTGAGATGCCAGCGCATAACCACTTGGTTAATGCAAGTACAACAACTGCAACCCAAGGCACGCCAACTAATGGTATTTTGGCACTTTCGATTGATAACGATGCGGGTGGTAATCCTTTAAATTTTATTCCACCTGCAGGAAATGCTAATACAACTTTGGCCCCTGAGGCTATTGGATTGACAGGGAATTCGCTGCCGCATAATAATATGCCACCATTTTTGGCTGTGACATTTATTATTGCTATGGAAGGTGTATTCCCTTCAAGGAACTAATGAGTAAAGGGGCTTTTTCGAATAATTGCTGATGATAATAGGTATTGTATCAAATTCAGCAAAATTGTATATACCCCTGCTTTCATATTTATATAACTATAAAAATAAAGCAGGGGTTATATTATATGTTGGAAGATCAACAGACCCCGAAAATAACCCGGGAGAAACAACACGGTTTTGTAATGCAGCGGGCATTGCATTAACTTTTGAGAATAGTAAAGATGATTTGTATAGTTGGCAGCAAATAAACCAGCCGGATATTATTTTTTTTTCAGGGTATGGTAATATAATAAAAACAGATTTGCTGAATGATGTTAGACATGGCATCTTTAATATACATTTCGGATTGTTGCCCCAGTTCAGAGGGCCTTCACCGGTTTTCTGGCAACTAAAAAAGGGACTTAAAGAAATTGGGTTAGTCATCCATAAAATGACGAACGAATTGGATAGCGGCCCGGTTGCGTGGCAATATAAAATACCTAACCAGCCATATATTAATTATGATATGGCATATCAGTTATTCGGCGAGTTGCAAGTAAAAGGAGTTATAGAAATGCTGGATACAATAAATGCAGGGAAAAAGCTGCCAGGATCTGCGCAGGATGAGAGCAACGCTGTTTACTATGACAAGCCGATACTTAAAGATGTAATGATCAATTGGAGTGAGATGGAAGGTGAGGAAATTGTTGATCTGATTAAAGCATGTAACTCCTGGAATATGGGAGCAATTACAGCAATTGGCGGGATGGAGCTGAAGATTTTGGATGCTTTTATCACAACCGAAAATAATTTAGATAAAGCACCCGGAACCATTATACGAGCAGATAATGATTTTACAGTAGCGTGTAAGGGAAACAAAATACTTTTTATTAATTTTTTTAAAATTAATAATTCACTTGTTCCGGCAAGATTTGCCGCGAATTATGGATTTAGAACAGGCCAATGTTTTTTAAATGCTTAAATGTGCTTACCTGTTCAGCTAAATGGAATATAAACACAGAATATATAGATGTTATTTTTATTTAATAAGATAAACCATGAATAAACTTTTACGTTTTACCAGATTTTACATTTTGCTTTTTGTGATGGTGGCGGGATTTTCCCTGTCGTCAAAAGCACAATCAGGGGCAAATATTGATTGGTCCTGTTTTACTGCTTCCACTTCAATAGCTTCCGGTACAAATGATGTAACTCATGCATTTACAAGTGCTGACTGTTCGCAGGCTACTGGTTTTTCTGCAGAAATTGTAGGAACTGGCGCATTGGACATCCGTTCAACAATTTCGCCGCAACCTTATTTAAGGCTGCAAAAAACCGGGACAGGGCCAACGCTTTCTTATGCGAGATTATTTAGCACTTCAGGCGGGACTTTTAAGTTAACAGGGATCTCAGTTGCCCCTACTTCTGTAGGTGTTAGTGCCGGTGGAAGTCAGTCAATTACAGTGCATGCTTACAAAGCCGGTTCTGAAATAGGTTCAGTTACAACGGCTGTTTTAAGCGCCACCACACCAATAGCTGTAACATTAACCAGTAGTTTTGATAATATTGATGAAATAAGATTTACATCTTCAAGTGCAACAGCATTTGGTATTGGTGTTGATAATGTTACAACAGCCACGGCTACTACAATAAGTTCGCTTAACCGTGTATCGGGTACCTATAGCAATGCCTCGTCAGTTTCATTTAATGCAATCTTTGGGTCAGCGGTTACAGGAGTAACCGCCAGCAATTTTTCATTAACCACCACGGGAGTTTCCAGTGCAGGTATTGGCACCCCAACCTCTTCCGACAACATAACATGGACGGTGCCTGTAACTACTGGAACAGGCAGTGGAACCATTCAATTAAACCTCGCAAATGCAACGGGTTTATCACAGGGAATAAGCACAGCATTGCCTTTTGCCGGGCAAAGCTATACCATTGATAAAACAGCGCCAACAATAAGTATAGGAAGCCCATCAGTAAGTACAATTGCTACCGGCTCAGGTTCAGTAACCTATACGGTAACTTATGCCGATGCTAATTTTAATTCAAGTACGCTTGCTACAGGAAATATTACTTTAAATTCAAGCGGGGGGGCAAGCGGCAGTTTAGCGGTTTCGGGTAGCGGCCTTACACGTACGGTTACTATTTCAAGTATAACCGGAAGCGGTACCCTGGGTATTAGCATAGCGGCAGGAACTGCTACAGACTTAGCAGGTAATTCAGCACCTGCAGCAGGGCCGTCAACAACTTTTGCAGTAACGCTGCCCCCTGAAACTATTACCTTTACTGCATTGCCTGCTAAAACATACGGAGATGCTGATTTTTCACCGGGAGCAACAAGCACTAACGGTGCTGTAACAATTACATATGCCAGTGATAATACAGCCGTAGCTACTATAGTAAGTGGCAATATTCACATTGTTGGGCAGGGTACAGCGCACATCACAGCCTCGCAGGCTGGTGATGCAACACATACAGCAGCGACGGATGTTATTCAGTTATTAACCGTAAATAAAGCTGCCTTAACTATCACAGCAAATAATCAGACTAAAGTTTACGGAGCTGCATTGCCAACTTTAACTGCCAGTTACAGCGGTTTTGTAAACAGCGAAACCTCAGCTATTTTAACCACACAGCCAACATTAAGCACAACAGCTACTGCAGCTTCACACGTTGCAGGAAGTCCGTATACTATAACAGCAAGCGGGGCGGCGGCAGCTAATTACACTATTAGCAACGTAGCGGGCTCACTAACTGTAACCACTGCTCCTTTAACTGTAACTGCAAATAACCAGTCTAAAGCTTATGGAGCTGCGTTGCCAACCTTAACCGCCAGCTTCACCGGCTTTGTGAATGGCGATACGGGTGGTAGTTTAACCACACAGCCAACATTAACAACAACCGCTACTGCGGCATCACATGTTGCAGGAAGTCCGTTTTCTATAACTGCAAGCGGAGCTGTTGATGCAGATTATACCATTAGTTATGTTGCTGGTTCACTAACTGTGGGCACAGCACCGCTAACCATCACGGCAAATAACCAGACTAAAGTTTATGGTGCTGCCTTACCAACATTAACTGCCAGCTATACCGGTCTTGTTAATGGCGATACAGGTGGTAGTTTAACCACACAACCTACATTAACCACTACTGCTACCGCTGCATCAACTGTTGCGGGAAACCCATATTCAATAACCGCAAGCGGAGCAGTTGATGCTGATTATACCATCAGCTATGTAGCCGGTTCACTAACTGTGGGCACAGCACCGCTAACCATCACAGCGAATAACCAGACTAAAGCTTATGGAGCTGCACTGCCAACCTTAACCGCAAGTTTCACCGGATTTGTAAATGGTGACACAGGCGGCAGCTTAACCACACAGCCAACATTAAGTACTACGGCCACTGCAGCATCACATGTTGCAGGAAGCCCGTATACTATAACAGCAAGCGGAGCAGTTGATCCGAACTATAGCATCAGCTATGTGGCCGGCACGCTAACCGTTGGTACTGCACCTTTAACCATCACGGCAAATAACCAGACTAAAGTTTATGGTGCTGCCTTACCAACGTTAACCGCCAGCTATACAGGTTTTGTTAATGGCGATACAGGTGGTAGTTTAACCACACAACCTACATTAACCACAACAGCTACAGCTGCATCAACCGTTGCGGGAAACCCATATTCAATAACAGCAAGCGGAGCCGTTGATGCAGATTATACCATCAGCTATGTAGCCGGTTCACTAACTGTGGGTACGGCACCGCTAACCATCACGGCAAATAACCAGACTAAAGCTTACGGGGCAGCGTTGCCAACACTAACTGCAAGTTTTACCGGATTTGTAAATGGTGATACAGGCGGCAGCTTAACCACACAGCCAACACTAACTACAACCGCTACTGCGGCATCACATGTTGCTGGAAATCCGTTTTCTATAACAGCAAGTGGAGCAGTTGATCCGAACTATAGCATCAGCTATGTGGCCGGTACATTAACCGTTGGTACCGCACCTTTAACTATCACAGCAGATAATCAGACTAAAGTTTATGGTGCTGCCTTACCAACATTAACTGCCAGCTATACCGGTCTTGTTAATGGTGATACCAATAGTAGCTTAACCACTCAACCTACATTAACTACTACGGCTACCGCTGCATCAACGGTAGCGGGGAATCCATATACTATAACAGCAAGCGGAGCCGTTGATGCAGATTATACCATCAGCTATGTAGCCGGTTCGTTAACCGTGGGTACGGCTCCTTTAACTATCACAGCAGACAATCAGACTAAAGCTTATGGCGATGCACTGCCAACCTTAACGGCAAGCTTCACCGGATTTGTAAATGGCGATACAGGCGGTAGCTTGACCACTCAACCAACATTAACTACAACGGCTACAGCAGCATCACATGTTTCAGGCAATCCATTTTCTATAACTGCAAGCGGAGCTGTTGATCCGAATTATACCATCAGCTATGTGGCCGGTACGCTAACCATTGGCGCAGCACCTTTAACTATTACAGCTGACAACCAGACTAAGGTTTATGGCGATCCAATTCCGACTTTGACGGCAAGTTTCACCGGATTGGTAAACGGTGATACCGGAGCGAGCCTGACCACACAGCCAACACTTAGCACCACAGCTACAGCTGCATCACCTGTAGGGCCATATACCATAACAGCAAGCGGTGCGGTTGATGCAGATTATAACATTGGCTATATAGCAGGAACGCTGACTATCACAGGAACCACAGATGCGACCTTATCGGCGCTGAGCACGAGTGCAGGAGCGTTCAGTCCGGTGTTTAACCCTGCAACGACAACTGGCTACACCGTTACGGTACCTTATCCAACGGCTACAACAACAGTAACAGCATCGATAACAGACGTGAATGCCACGATCCAGGTGCAGGTAAACGGAGGTGGATATTCTGCATTAAGCAGCGGGAGCGCCTCAGGCGCGCTGGCATTAAATTCGGGTAGTAACCCAATAGATGTGCAGGTAACCGCTCAGGACGGCAGCACCATAAAGACATATACAATAACGGTAATCCGTACAGCACCGTCAAGCAATGTTCAGTTAACCTACCTTACGCTCAACCCGCAAACAGCGCTGGTACCGGTATCAGGTGCGGATTATAAGGATTATATAGCGACAGTAGGCAATACGGTTAGCTCACTAACGGTAACTCCAACAAGCCCTGATGCGACCAATACGATAACTGTAAACAATGTAGTGGTAGCCTCTGGTAGCGCCTCCGGCTCGATTTCATTAAATGTAGGAGATAACACGATTGTGGCAGTAGCGACGGCCCAGGATGGAGTAACTAAGCGGACCTACAGTATGAAGATAACCCGTTTGGGGCCGGCCT
>NZ_FRCM01000005.1 GCF_900142915.1 Mucilaginibacter sp. OK098 | reverse complement strand
GTTAAACCTATTGGGCCTTGGGCACCGGTTGCTCCCGTTGCACCTGCCGGACCTGTTGCTCCGTCTGTTCCATTTGTTCCTGCTGCGCCAGTGGCTCCGGTTAAACCTATCGGGCCTTGAGCACCGGTTGCTCCCGTTGCGCCTGCCGGACCTGTTGCTCCGTCCGCTCCATTAGTCCCTGCAGCGCCTGTAGCTCCTGTTAAGCCTACCGGGCCTTGGGCACCGGTAGCGCCTGTTGCACCGTCTGTTCCATTAGTTCCTGCTGCGCCAGTGGCACCAGTTAAGCCTATCGGGCCTTGGGCACCGGTTGCTCCCGTTGCACCTGCCGGACCTGTTGCTCCGTCTGTTCCATTTGTTCCTGCTGCACCTGTAGCTCCGGTTAAACCTATCGGACCTGGCGCTCCAGTGGCTCCCGTTGCACCTGCCGGACCTGTTGCACCGTCTGCTCCATTAGTCCCTGCCGCGCCGGTGGCACCAGTTAAACCTATCGGGCCTTGAGCACCGGTTGCACCCGTTGCACCTGCCGGACCTGTTGCACCGTCTGTTCCATTAGTTCCTGCTGCACCAGTGGCTCCGGTTAAGCCTATCGGGCCTTGCGCGCCGGTAGCACCTGTTGCACCGTCTGTTCCATTAGTTCCTGCTGCACCAGTGGCTCCGGTTAAGCCTATCGGGCCTTGTGCACCAGTAGCGCCTGTTGCACCGTCCGCTCCATTAGTTCCTGCGGCACCGGTGGCTCCTGTCAAACCTATCGGACCTTGTGCTCCTGTTGCACCAGCCGGACCGGCCACACCAGTTGGACCGATGGGGCCTTGAGGGCCTGCCGGCCCATTTATATTTGTCCAGGTATTAGTGGTTGGATTATATACCCATGTACCACTATCATTGGTCACAATTGTAGTACCCGCCCCGGGGCCTCCGGTCTGCCCGGGAGTGCCCGGAGTACCCGTTTTACCTGGTTCTGCATCAATGATAAGTGTCCCGTTTGAGCCCCTGCCTATTACCCATTTGGTACCATCGTTGTAGTAAATACCAGGGATAACATCGCCATTTGTGGCTGTGTTATAAACCATCATACCGGCGACATGCGCCGTTAACGGCGCAGGATTCGTAGTTTGGGCCAATGCAACCCTTGCTATCAGAAAGCCTTTGTTGTTGGTTTCCAATTCAAGTAAAGCATCCTTGTTAGGCAGGTTACCGTTTAATACAGTTCCGTCCTTTACCTTTTGCTGGGCAGCAAGAGATAACACGAACAGCATAGATGCCAGGCTCAGGAGTAGGTGTTTTTTCATCTTATATTTATTTTGTTAATTCCAACAGTTTTAATCACGCCAATAGCAATAACCATTTGCTATTAATCTATTTGTTCATCAAGATTTATCAAACCGTTGTTTTAAGACAGTGTTAAGGTTTAGCGTCAAGGCAACAAACACGAATAAAAGCTGCCAAAACTTTCCGAAGCCCTAAGAGATTATCATTAAATGCTTCATTAGTATAATTCTGTTACCTTGAAAATTTATTGCGCGGTAACAAAATTCTTACACTACAAAGAAACTGCAATGAAACGCAGGCTTTATACTAGTTTCGACACATAATATAATAATGACGACAGAAACCAAAAAGCTGCTGACAATGGTGCATAAAGAGTATTTTTTCTTTAAAAGAAAATGTGGAAAACTATCTTAAAAAAAAATAAATGTAAAAAAGACAAGAATAAATAATAATTAAAAACTGTTAACAGACTGATATACTAATGATTACATCACAATTCTTGCCTTAAACCTTACTTTTTATTATGCAAGTTAAAATACTGGTGCGATTCTGTTAAACAGCTTGTCGTTTACTTATTTTTCATCGGTCAACTTCCATTTCTAACCGATGAATAGTTAATTCAACCCGATCATTTATAAATTTACGTTGACTGTATCCGTTGGTTATCTATGGAGTACTCCATTTGGATTTTTAAAAAAGTTACAGGATGTTTAACCATTAATATGGTTATAATGCCCGTTTAGACACAGAAATTGACGATTGAAAGAAAAGAAAATCTTTCAGTTTTTACTAAACACCTACACTTCTTTTTAAATCAATCAATATATTCGACAAATGACTGCGGAAGAATCTATTACTATAACAACGCGAAAATCCCTATACGAAAACATTAAAATTTTGCGCCAAAAAAACGGATGGAGCCAAAAAGATTTGGCCGATCGCCTGGGTATTTCTATTCCAGCACTTTCAAAAATTGAAACCGGTTTTACTGATATTTCCTTATCCCGCCTGGAACAAATTTCCTGCGTTTATAAGATTACTGCAGCCGAACTGCTGGATGCGAAAAACGGAAAGACAGATTCAGCCCCGAATTTACATTTGAGCATACTCAAAAAGAAGCTTGCCCATAGGGAAAGGGAAATTATAAATTTACGGAAAAAGATAATCGAGCTGTACGAACAAATCCAAGACAAAGGCAAATAGCTAATCCAATATCAAAAATTAACTATTCTCACTTTGTCTAAAAAACCTTAAATACCCTAATTAAAGGATTATTAACTCGCTTATTTAATGAAAGTAAATACCCATATTTCATCAAGAAAAATACTTCTTGCGTTTGCAGCATTTGCTATTATCATTGCTATATCGGCTCTTTTTTTACATGGCTCCATATCCACGAAGCTGAAGCATTTATCAAAACTATCGGATAGCGTTAAACTTGATCAATTTCAGCCAAACCACGCTCTATTGCTGCTCCGCCAGGCGGAAGACAGTTTCCAGGAATCCTTTTTAGATCAAGGCGATAAGAAAACAGCATATCATATAACTGCCTATAAGGAAAAGTTGTTGCAGGCTTTTGCTGAAATAGATTCAATTATCCAAAAAAAGGCAGATACTACGGAACTATCTTTTGAACAGCGCACCAGGATGTGGAACTGGTATCGAAAAAAGCTGCAATTGTCTGGCAAATTATATATCATCAAACACTCCTTTGATTCTCTTCTGACGACCGATCTTGAAGCCTATACAAAAAATAAAGCCCTCACCGTTAATAACTTAATTTTTCATGTACTTAAAATAAGCCTTAAAGATTATAATGATACCGTAAGGAAAGTTAAACCCAATAAGAAAAGAGCTTTTTTTGGCCGGATAAAAGATGCCATTGTCAATAAAGACGCTAATAATGATGCTGTAGAGATCAATCATAACCGTATCAGTAAAGTTGTTGATTCCGTTACACAGAAAATCATTGTAAATGATAAAAATGTATATGTGCAAAAATTAAAACAGTTGCAGCAGAACAACAAAAAGATGATGGATGCGCAAAGAAAATTAATTGCGATTAACATTGGGGTCAGCAATGCGCTCGAAGGTATTATAAACGATGCCAGGGAAATCAATTATAAAATGGAATATGAGCTTAAATACGCCACTTTTAAAAGTTACAAAGAAACTGCCCTGCTGATAAATAAATTTTTCATGGTGGCTATATTTATGATATTGACATTTGCCGTTTTGCTTATTGGGTTTATAGTTAAGCTTAACCAGTCTGAAGCTATTTTACGTATGGAAAATGAACGGTCGATTATAATGGCTCAGCAAAAAATGGATTTATTGCTTTACATGAGCCATGAGGTTCGCAACCCGCTTTCAGCTATCAAGGGCTTTTTGCATGCATTCAGTAAATCCGATCTGTCACCTAAGCAAAAAGATATGCTGAAATCTATAAGACTTTCATCAGACATGTTGCTGCATACATTGACCGATACACTGGATACCGCAAAAATGGAAAGTTCAAAATTTAAGATTAACAATGCCCCGTTTAATCCTGATTTTATATTTGACGAGGTAATAGAAAGTTTAGCGTACGGCGCCATTAAAAAAAACCTCACAATTGATTGCCACTTTGAGGGCGACAAACATGTTGTTGTGCTAGGTGACGCGTTAAGGCTAAAGCAAGTTTTATTTAATTTATTAAGCAATGCTATTAAGTACACCAGGATTGGAGGCATAACAATAAAGGCCAGGCTATTAGCAATTAAGGGTAATTACATATTGTATGTTGACATTACTGACACAGGCGAAGGCATAAGCCCGGAACAACAGGCTAACTTGTTTTCAAAATACCATCAAACAAATTCAGCCGGGGGGAAAATAGGAACCGGGCTTGGCCTATACCTCTGTAAAGTATTAATAGAGATCCAGGAAGGAAAAATTAGCGTTACAAGCGAGATCGAGAAGGGCAGTACCTTTAGTTTTTATATTCCTTACGAATAAGACGGTTTGTTTCGCTGTTGATGTTAAGTAGATGTAGATATATTTTAAATTAATAAATATTTGTCTTGATTTATTAATTTAAACGATTAAAAATTTCCATTAAAACATTAAAGCAGAACAATTATTATTTTTTTTTAACTATATGGTTGTTTTTGTTATAAAATTCTCATATATTTCAAACATTTTAGTGTTTATTTATAAAAATCACCATTTACTTTATACGAAACTCTCTGCTAACAATTTAGACCAAACTCCTTGAAACCACTGATCCGATAGATCTATGAAAATACTCTTTAACAAATTATTTTATGCCCATAAATTGTTTAGTTGTTGATGACGATGAGATGGCATTATCCCATCTTTGTGATTTTGTAAATCAAACTCCTTTTTTAAACCTTATTTCCCATTTTAATCACCCAACTGCTGCATTGAATGCTTTAGAAAACGAGGAGCTACAACTGGTTTTTTTAGACATTAACATGCCTGCGCTTAGTGGTATTGAACTGGCCAGGATAATTAACAGTAAAAGCGTGGATAATAGCCCCCGCATAATCTTTACCTCGGGATATGAGCGTTATGCTCTTGAAGGGTATAAAGTCAAAGCCATTGACTACTTACTAAAACCAGTTGAATACAACGACTTTATTAATGCCGCTTATAAGGCTAAAAGCCTAATTGAGCATGGCCATAATAATAAAGCGCTCAGTAAGGTAGACTATACGGATAACGACTTTATTTTTTTAAGGGTAGAATACGAACTGATAAAGATCTATCTTAAAAATATACTTTATATTGAGGGATTTAAGGATTATGTTAAGATCTATGCAACAAACGTTGATGGTTATATCAAATCACTCACCACAATGAAAAAAATTGAGGAAAAACTACCGATTCACTCCTTTATACGTATCCATCGCTCCTTCATTGTCTCGCTGGATAAGATAGATTCCATTACGACTACAACGGTAAAAATAGGTAAGTCTATGATACCTGTAAGCAGTCAATATAAGGAAGATTTTAAGAAATTTATAGATCATTGGTTTTAATACTGCTACTTTCCACTAAAGAAACTTAATGCAGCAAAATATGATACCGACAAAGTAAATACCTATTACGCCGTTCGAATCATCCTGCAGTTGTAGAAAAGACAATCGATATCGTTAATCTCCAAATATAATAAACAGGGGTGTTTAAAACCAACCGGGCGTTATAACTAAACCAGTAGTTAAAATTCAGGTAATTTTCTTTAAATATCCAAATCAACCGCACCGAATTTTAGTTTTGCAATACATGATTACACATTGAATGAAAACAACTGATTTTCTTCACATTAACAGTCTAATCTGCATTTGTGACACCTGTACAGAGGTTCATGATTTTCCATTTTATGCCTTTTGGGGCTTTGTGGCAGAGTTTGCCGGTTTAAGCTATTGATATATTGCTAAATGATTGATTTTTTGTAAGTTAGCGACTTGTCAGTTGAAATTATTGCTGCAATAAAAGCCTTCGTGATTTCAATTGTTCATAGTTGTCAACTATTAGGCTGTTAAAAAAAAAGCCCTCAGAAATTAATCCGAAGGCTTCCACAAAAACTTCTTGAATATCTTCACATTATCATAACACAGTGTTAAAATTTTGTGCTGGCTACTGTACAAATTTCGAACTATTTTCTGGCTGATTTGCGTTTAATCGCTGATTTAAGCCTATAAATTTTTTGATTCGATTTATAACAAAAACAGATTGCATAACCATTGGCTGTTTACAAAACACATTACACCTGCGAAATGCAGGACGATGTGCTAATTACCTATAAAGACATCAATCACCTGGATACAAAGCTTAAAAGGGCATTATATCATGTTAAAACACTTTACAGGCCGATAAGCAACGTTTAAATTAGCTGGTCCCCGGGTTTGAGCAAAATTAGCACTCTAATCGTGAAGCATAATGGAAAACTTTCTGCTTATTATCTATATGGAGATGCAGTTTAGCTTTCTTTCGGATATGCCCAGCTCCCTCGCGCACCCTTCAGGCCATTCTTTAAAAAGCTGCTTGTAATAAGCGATCCCATCCTGAAGTTGCGCCTTAAATTTATCAAGGTGCTTTTTTTTCTTATCATTCAGGTTCTTCGCATGCTTCTCCAGATCCGCTTGCAGGTAATCAATATACAAGTTCAGTTCTTTGATAAAAACGTGTGGGCGTTTGATGTTTTCCAACAGGTCAAGCCTGCCATAAATATGGTTTACCATTTCTTCCAGCGAATAGATCCTGGAGAAATACGCCATATTGGGGCCGGGACAAATTGATACTGCGGTATTTTCTTTGGGCTTACTAATCTTGTATTTCAGGTATGCGGCAGAACATAAACCTTCGCAAAGGCAAATTTTTTCAGTTATGGTATCAAATTGTTCCTGGTATTCAACTTCAGGTAACGATAAAGCCTGCAATTGTTTAATTTTAAAATTTTGGTATTCTCTTGATGAAGTGCAGATAGGTTTTTCTGTGAATTCGGTATTAGTACACAAGTACTTTTTGGTGCAGGGACTGCCCGGACGCCCGCTTTCAATACGTTCAACCCGTTGTTTTTCCATTGATGCAAGCTTAAAATTATTGAATAGTATGCCCAGCGGCGATGCGCCGCTCAGATAAAAATCATCCTCATTTGCTCCGGCCAATTGCATCAAAGTTTCTTCATCTACGTTGGTTACCTCGGGTACAAGAAGAAACGGACTCCCCCAACCGGTGGCATCCAAGTGGTAATACTCCATCAGGAAATCGTTTTCCACGGCAGTGCCTATGCCGCCCTGAACGCTTAAGCGCTGCTCCGGCATCTGATCACAGGAAATATTTTTGTTTATTAAAGCGCCCAGGTATAGCGGGTAAAGCTCATCAGCCATTTCCTGTCTTTTTTCTTTAAACTCTTCCAGTATCGGCCCCAATAAGAAGCCGTCTGTTGCGAAAGCGTGCCCGCCGCAGTTCAAGCCCGACTCCACCCTGAATTCTGAGATCCACAAACCTTTTTTAGCCAGAAATTTGGCCTGGATAAGAGCCGAGCGAAAGTCACTCACCTTTAAAATTATCCTTTTACGCAGTTTACCGGTTTCATCCGGAAAAAAGTCATTAAATGTTTCGAGGTAACTATATAACCTTGGGCTCATACCTGCTGATAAAATAACTGCAGATTCAAGGTCACTCTCTGCAAAACCGCGTAAAGCCGCTAATGCATCTGTATTTTCGCTCCCTGTATATTCCCCTTCAGCCGTAAAATTCATCTTATCCACTTTTGACATGATGTTAACGTCAATCGACCCTTTGGTCATCCGCTGGCGCAGTATATTCTGAAAAATGGTTTTTCGCTCGTTATCCGGATATTCCATCATCAGGTCATAGCCTTGTCTTAACAGCGCTTTTTCGGGAAGCAGCTCAAAATACCGGCACAAATCGGTCCCGGCTTCAAATAGCTGGCCTTTTAGTTGTTCAAATTGCTGATTGATGGTTCCCGCCAATAAATTAAGATAAGCAGTGATTCGTTTTGCTCTGCTGTCCGGCTCGGATTTGGCAATGGCTGTATAAGCTTCATTGCTATTTTCTGAATGGTATTCCCGCATTCTTTCAATCAGCTCATCATCAACAATGGAGAGCACGGAAGAAATGCCATAACGGGAAACCTTAAGCGGCGTATCAATGGAATAACCTAGTCCTAATACAGGAATATGGAAGGTGTGGCTCATGTTATCAATTTTAATTAGTCAAACCTACGCAGGCTATTTTGTTTGAAAATTGACGAAGGTCACATTTTAGGCGTTTTCTGATCATTCTTTAATTTCCTCAAACCCGGCAGCTTTGGATGTTAAGAAAAATAAGCATGGCGGGAAGCACGATCCTTGAAAAAACGACCTGTTATCATTGCGGTGATGACTGCAATACTGTAAGCATCAGCATTGATGAAAAAAGCTTTTGCTGTAACGGCTGTAAAGGCGTTTACCAGGTATTATCTGAAAATAAACTTTGTAGCTATTACACCTATAATGATCACCCCGGAGCCTCCCGTGAACGTATCGATAAGCGGTTTGATTATTTAAATGAGCCAACTATCATCAGCGAGCTGATTGATTATACAGACCAGGAAAAAACGATAATTACCTTTTATATTCCCCAGATCCATTGCAGTTCATGCCTTTGGCTGCTGGAACAATTAAATAAAATTAATCCTGCCATCCATTATAGCCGGGTTGATTTTCTAAAAAAGCAATTAAACATCCGGTTTGATCACCGGCAGATCAGTTTACAGCAAGTGGTGGAGCTGTTGGATGAGATCGGTTACGAACCGCTGATCAGCCTGCAGGATATTATTAAAGAGCAAAACGCAGCAACAAAGGATAACCTGGTTAGCAAAATAGCGGTTGCCGGGTTTTGTTTTGGCAATGTGATGCTGCTCAGCTTCCCTGAATATTTTGGCATGTCGGTTGCTGAACGGTCGTTTAAATATTTCTTTGGGCTGCTTAACATCCTTTTTATTTTGCCGGTTGTATGTTACAGCGCGAGCGGCTACTTTATATCCGCCTGGCAAAACTTGCGCAATAAGGTTTTAAATATTGATTTCCCTTTAGCGTTGGGAATCGGGGTGTTGTTTATCCGTTCGGTTGTTGAGATAGTTACCAGGAGTGGAGCCGGGTTTGCAGATACACTTTGCGGACTGGTGTTTTTTTTACTGGTTGGGAAATTTGTACAAAAGAAAACTTATCACCACATTTCTTTTGAGCGGGATTATCGCTCATTTTTCCCGGTTGCTGTACAAATTATAGAAAACAGTTCAGAACGGCCTGTTCCTTTATCCCAGCTCCATACCGGGCACCGTATGGTGATCCGCCATAATGAGATCATCCCTGCTGATGCCATTTTATTAAAAGGCGAGGCGCTGGTTGATTTTAGCTTTGTTACGGGCGAGGCCATCCCGGTCGGCAAAACTTTAGGCGAGATCATTTATGCCGGTGGCCGACAGACTGGTGAAGCTATCGAACTCGAGGTGATAAAGCCCGTTTCACAAAGTTACCTTACCCAGCTTTGGAACAATGAGGCATTTACCCGTAAGCAGGACAACCGGATGCAAACTTTTAATGATAAGGTGAGTAAATATTTCACCATTGCCCTGTTAACCATCGCCTTCGCTGCCTTCCTTTTTTGGCTACCCACTGATTTTAGAAGAGGACTTGCAGCATTCACAGCAGTATTGATTGTAGCCTGCCCTTGTGCTCTGGCCTTAAGTACGCCATTTACTATGTCGGCGGCGCTAGGTGTTTTTGACCGTAATCGGTTCTATCTAAAAAATACCGCGGTTGTGGAGCAGCTTGCCGCTATAGATACTATTGTGCTTGATAAAACAGGAACCATCACGAATGGAAGTGATAGCAGGATCGAGCTAAAAGCTGACTTGACAATTGACCAAAAGCAATTGATATATAGTGTTTGTATGAATTCCGCACATCCGCTTAGTCGGATGATCTGCGTTTTCCTGGGCAACGAGGAACGTCGGGACGTTTATAACTACAAAGAGATCACTGGCAAGGGAATATCAGCGGAAGTAAACTTTCAGAAGGTGCGGATAGGCAGTGAGGAATTTATAAGAGGGGTTTCAATAATGTTATTGCCATTTACACAGGTACATATCATGATTGACGGAAAATACCTGGGCTATTTCTCGTTCATACAGCATTATCGTAAAGGTTTAGAAAAGATAACAGAGCTGAAGCGCGATTATCAACTGCATTTACTTTCAGGCGACCAGGATCAGGAACTGCCGTCTCTCCTGCCGTTTTTTGGATTTAAAGCTAATATGCATTTTAACCAGTCGCCTCAACAAAAACTGGATTTTATTCAAAGCCTGCAGGCTAACAGGAATAAAGTAATGATGATAGGTGATGGGCTCAACGATTCCGGCGCATTAAAACAAAGCGACCTCGGCATAGCCGTAACCGATAATGTAAACAACTTTTCGCCGGGAAGCGATGCCATCCTTGATGGCGCCTCGTTTCACCTGCTCCCTGTATTTTTGAGGTTCTCCAGGGATACGGTTAACATCATTCATTTTTCGTTCCTCATCTCTCTTACCTATAATTTAATCGGGCTTAGCTACGCCATTACCGGTAAACTATCTCCGTTAACAGCAGCAATCCTGATGCCGGTGAGCACTGTGACCATCATCTCATTTACAAGCCTGGCCACGCATTTTGCGGCAAAACGGAGAAAATTAATATGAGCATCCTTTATTTTTTGATCGGCTGCAGCGTATTGCTTGCTTTGATTTTTTTAGGCGCTTTTTTCTGGGCGCAAAGGAGCGGCCAGAACGACGACCTGTATACGCCATCAATGCGCATGCTGCTGGATGAAGCGGAGGAGACCCCGCCTGAAAAATGATAATCGTCATTTTTTTAACGAACGGTCATCATTCTCCCGAAAAACAGAGCACCCTAATTTTACAACCATAAAAAGAAACACTTTATGCAGCCTGAAAAATTTTACTACGACAACAAGATCGTCCGGAACTTCGGTATCGCAACCGTGATCTGGGGGATTGCCGGCATGAGCATCGGCCTCCTGATTGCCATACAGCTATATTATCCGGGCGCAAATATGCATAACCAGTATACTACGTTCGGCAGGATCAGGCCGCTGCACACCAACGCCGTGATTTTTGCATTCGTAGGAAACGCCATTTTTATGGGCGTATATTATTCTCTGCAACGCTTGCTTAAAGCACGAATGTATAGTGATAAACTGAGCGCCATCCATTTTTGGGGGTGGCAGCTGATCATAGTCAGCGCTTTGATCACCTTACCTTTAGGCTTTTCTACCTCGCATGAATATGCCGAGCTGGAATGGCCGATAGATATTGCCATTACTATTATATGGGTGGTTTTTGGCTGGAATATGTTCGGTACCATATTTAAGCGGAGGGAACGGCACTTGTATGTGGCTATTTGGTTTTACATAGCCACATTTGTTACCATAGCGGTGCTGCACATTGTTAATTCTGTTGAAATACCGGTAACATTCTGGAAAAGCTATATGGTTTACGCTGGTGTACAGGATGCATTGGTACAGTGGTGGTATGGGCATAATGCGGTCGCGTTCTTTTTGACCACACCATATTTGGGGATGATGTATTACTTCCTGCCTAAAATGGCAAACCGCCCTATCTATTCTTATAAATTAAGTATCCTGCATTTTTGGGCGCTCATTTTCATTTACATCTGGGCAGGGCCGCATCATTTATTATATACCACTTTACCGGGCTGGGCCCAATCATTGGGTGTTGCGTTTTCCATTATGCTGATAGCTCCAAGCTGGGGTGGTATGATTAACGGACTGTTAACATTACGCGGCGCCTGGGATAAGGTGCGTGATGACGTGATCCTGAAATTTATGGTGGTTGGCTTAACTGCTTATGGCATGGCCACCTTTGAAGGCCCTATGCTGGCGCTGAAACAAATAAATGCCATTGCACACTTTTCCGACTGGATCATTGCACACGTTCATGTTGGCGCTTTAGGATGGAACGGATTTTTAACCTTCGCTATCTTATACTGGCTGATCCCAAGGATTTATAAGACTGAACTTTACTCTAAAAAACTGGCCTCATTCCACTTCTGGATAGGCACATTAGGGATCCTGTTTTATGTGATCCCGCTTTATTGGGCTGGTTTCACCCAGGGCCTAATGCTGAAAGAGTTTACCCCCGAAGGCCTCCTCAAATACAATTTTTTAGAAACAGTGCTGCGAATTGTGCCGATGTGGGTTACCCGCTCGTTAGGCGGCAGCATGTACCTTACCGGTGTAATTGTGATGGCTTATAATTTAACCCGTACTGCATTACAAGGTAAACTGCTGGCAAATGAGCCTGCACAGGCTATGCCTTTGCAATCCGTAAGTACAATGGTTCAGGAAAAAAGCTGGCACCGCAGGCTGGAACGCAGACCGATCCAGTTTATGATCGCTGCGCTGATTGTTATACTGATTGGGTCGTTTATCGAGATCATGCCTACTTTAACCATCGCATCTAATATTCCAACTATATCAAGTGTTAAGCCCTATACTCCATTGGAATTGCAAGGAAGGGATCTGTATATCCGTGAAGGCTGTGTTAACTGCCACTCACAAACAGTGAGACCTTTCAGGTCAGAAACTGAGCGGTATGGCGAGTATAGCAAGGCCGGGGAGTTTGTATATGACCACCCGTTCTTATGGGGATCTGAACGAAAAGGTCCCGATTTAGCGAGGGTGGGCAGCAAATACCCGAATGCATGGCATTACAACCACCTGTTGGATCCGCGTTTAATGTCGCCCGGAAGTATTATGCCGGATTATGATTGGTTGATAAACCAGGACCTGGACACCACCACAACTATTGCAAAAATTAATGCGATGCGGAAGTTAGGTGTACCCTATCCATTGGGCTATGAAAAAATCGCCAATAGTGAACTGGATAAACAGGCAAAGGGCATTGCTGCCAATCTTGCTACAGACCATATAAAGGTTTCGAGCAGGAAAGAGATAATAGCCATTACCGCTTACCTGCAAAGGCTGGGAATGGATATCAAAGTAAATAAAACAACCACCAAATAATTACTATCATGTTTGATCAATTTGTAAAAGATATTTCAGGAAAGGAAATGTACCTGATCTTCTCCCTATGGATATTCCTTGTGTTTTTTGTTGTGGTCAGCATCCTGCTTTTTATCACCAAAAAACAGCACATAACTTACATGAGTGATCTGCCATTGGAAGACGGAACGGAAGAATTACCTCAATCATTACCATTATGAAATATTTATTGACCATTGCAGTAATTGACGATCACAGTATGCTTTCTGATGATTTAGAAAACTATATAGGTTACGGCGCTATTATTGGGATGCTTTTATTGTTCCTTATAGTAATGCTTGTACTACTGCGGACATTTAAGGTGCTCACCAGGATAGTTTTAAGATCACAAGGCTATACCAAAGAACAGATAGAAGCAGAAATGAACCCGGTAAAACCTAAGAAAGATAAAAAAGTCAAAGCAGAAGTTTGGAACAAATTACTTTCGCTAAGGCCGCTATCAGAAGAAAAGGAAATACTGATCGCCCATGATTATGACGGGATCCAGGAACTGGATAACCCTATCCCTGCCTGGTTCATGTGGTTATTTTACGGTACCATCATTTTCGCTGTGGGCTATCTGCTTAATTATCATGTTTTTCATACCGGCCAGCTTCAATACCAGGAATATAAAACAGAAATGGCCCAGGCAGACATTGCTAAAAAAATATACTTAAGCAAAGCCGCAAACCAGGTGGACGAAAATACAGTAAAACTAGTTCATGATCCTGCAGTAATTACTGCAGGCCAGTCTATATTTCAGCAAAATTGTGTTGCCTGCCATGGGCCTAATGCAGCTGGCAATGTAGGACCGAATTTAACCGATGATTACTGGCTGCATGGCAGTAAAATAAACGATCTGTTTAAGACTGTCAAATACGGGGTTTTAACAAAAGGGATGCCAACGTGGGAAAAGGTGTTATCGCCTAAACAGATCTCGGATGTGGTGAACTATATAAAATCTATTCATGGCAGCAATCCGCCAAACCCTAAAGCACCTCAGGGTGTAAAGGAAGCAGAGAATGATGCTAAACTGGCTTTAAACTAAAAAACAATGGATGCATTACTGGAGGCAAGTGACAGCGGGGAACGGAAATGGATGTATCCATGGATAAGGAAGGGGCGGTATTATAAATGGCGAAGCTGGCTGAGCTATGCCTACCTCATTCTATTTTTTACAGGTCCGTTCCTGCGAATCAACGGGCAGCCATTTTTAATGCTTAATGTAATCGACAGGCAATTTGTGTTGCTTGGGCAGGTTTTTTGGCCACAGGATATCTTCCTGTTCATGCTGGCATCGCTGGTATTTGTGGTTTGTGTGGTGTTGTTCACCATTGCCTTTGGGCGCATCTTTTGTGGATGGATCTGCCCGCAAACTATATTTATGGAAATGGTTTTCCGGAAAGTGGAGATCTGGATTGAGGGCGATGCCAACAAAAGAAAAAAACTGGATGCCGGCCCCTGGGATAAGGATAAAGTACAGAAAAAGACATTGAAACATTTCCTGTTCTTGGTCCTGTCTTTTTTAATTGCCAATACCTTTTTGGCTTATATTATCGGAAGCGAAAACCTGGTTAAAATCATAACGCAGCCCATCAATCTGCATTGGGTAGGCTTTTTCAGCATTTGGGTATTTACCATCGTTTTTTACCTGGTTTACAGCCAGGTGAGGGAGCTGGTTTGTACAGTGATTTGTCCTTACGGAAGGCTGCAGGGTGTACTGATGGATGAAAACACATTGGTGGTTGCCTATAACGAAGTAAGGGGCGAACCGCGCGGAAAATTAGACCGCACTGAATTTTCAACAAAGGGTGACTGTGTTGATTGTGGTTTGTGCGTTGCGGTTTGCCCAACCGGGATAGATATCCGCAACGGAACGCAAATGGAATGTATCAACTGTACGGCTTGTATAGATGCATGCGATGAGGTGATGGACAAAATCCATAAACCGCGCAACCTGGTTGGCTACTATTCCGAAACAATGATCCGTACTCAGCAAAAGCCATCATTTAATAACAGGATGAAGGGATATAGTGTAGTAATAACTGCTTTAATGGTTGTATTAGGTTATTTTATTTTTAGCCGTACCGATATGGATATAACAGTTATGCGGGGCGCGGGCATGCTTTACCAGGAACAGCCCAATGGTTATATCAGTAATATTTATAATGCTGATATAACCAATAAAGCCAATACAAACCGTTCAATTATATTGAGGCCCGAAGACCCCGGTATCAAATTAAAATACATCCAGGCTCCTGGTATTGCAGGTAAAGGTGGTGAGGTAAAAGCAGTGTTTTTTATACTTATCCCAGCAAATAAAATTCGTTCACTGAAAACCGATGTCCGATTAGAGCTGATATCAGGCAATAAAATTATACAAACCGTTACGACCACATTTGTAGGTCCGTTAAATAATTAAAACGATGAACTGGGGAAAAGCAACTGTATTGATCTTAATAGCATTCGTGCTGTTTATAGGCGGCATGAGTGTGTATATGTTCAGGTCTCCTAAGGATGATTACGATCATCAATATTATGAGGACGGGATAAACTTCGATCATGATTATAACCGCGAAGCACAAGTGACAAAGGATCACGCCGAGCCGGTAATCAAAATCAATGCCGATTCTATCCTGGTTACATTTTCGCAAATTGTTGAAGGAAAGGTAAAGCTGATGAGGCCGTCAAGTGATGCTGCCGATAAAAGCTATCTATTAGAAGGCAAGGTTGTTACGATTCCCTTATCGCAATTAATTAAAGGCAAATGGAAGTTGGTATTTGAATGGAAAAGCAACAATAAGGCATACCTGTATAACACGGAAATATTTGTAAAATGAGCAATAATGAGATCGCTTTTTTTATTGGTTTGTTTGGAAGCGTTCATTGTGTAGGAATGTGCGGGCCGCTTGCGCTGGCAGTACCATCCTTTCAAACCCGTTGGTGGCTCATCGTATCTGATAAACTACTTTATAATATTGGTCGTGTAATTACTTATTCATTTTTGGGCCTGCTTATCGGTTTTATAGGTAAGCAGCTCTGGCTATCCGGGCTGCAGCAGGGGGTAAGCATTGTGAGCGGCCTGCTTATTATATTGGCCGGTTTTTCAAGGATCTTTAAAATTCATTTACCCGGCAGTAAGTTATTGTTACCTGTTAACCGCCTGTTAAATTATGCACTTCGACATAAAGCCGGTCACCTGGTTGTAGGTTTACTTAATGGGTTCCTGCCCTGCGGATTTGTTTACCTTGCCCTTGTCGGCGCTATCAATACTTCTTCTCCAATAGCAGCTTCAGCCTATATGTTTTGGTTTGGCATTGGCACATTTCCTTTGATGCTGCTGGCGATGGTAGGCAGTGGCTTTATCAGTCCGGTGATCCGCAGACACATCAATAAAGCAATGCCCTACCTGATGGTTTGCCTTGGCTTATGGTTTATGATAAGGGGTATGGGCTTAAATATTCCCTACCTTAGTCCTCAAAAGCAAGCATCGGGCATTAGCGTTTGCCATTAACTAATGTGGCAGCAATAAAATTAAATGCTCCCCAAAACTGAGGCCTAGAAACATTAGCCCAGGTAGTTTAAAAAGAATTTTTTAATATAAAATGCCGTTAGGATCAAAGGTTAAGCGCATTTTTTCACAGGCTCATGCTGAATTGCTGACTTTCTGGCTGGGCTTTCCATAACCGGTCATCCAGCGCCATGCAAATATTTCTAAGAAAATGCCTGCCATGCTCAGTTACTTCAAATCCGGATGAATGAAGCCGGATCAGGCCGTCTGCAGCGAGGGGTTGTAACCTTACAACTGCGGCTGAAATAAAGGTTTCTATAGCCGGA
Source organism: Mucilaginibacter sp. OK098 (assembly GCF_900142915.1). GTDB lineage: Bacteria > Bacteroidota > Bacteroidia > Sphingobacteriales > Sphingobacteriaceae > Mucilaginibacter. Next base: position 686,732 of record NZ_FRCM01000005.1, on the reverse strand, counting down.
TCCCAATTAGTATTGCCTCTGCACATGATATTCAAAATGTGCAGGCGAATAATCAGGTCTTCACCTGTTAATAAATGACCCTTTAAAACAGGCAGAACGCCTTCATCTACCAGGCGCAGGTAGTCTTCCACAACTTTAACGTTTTGAGAAAATGCTGTTTCTGCGTCACTAATGGAAGATACACCAAGGCCGATCAGCAATTTGGTGTGGTGATGTGTGTAACCCATAAAGTTACGGTGCAGATTGCCTGACCGTTCCGCATAAAAAAGCGTATCATCAGGTAATGCAAAATGGTCCATTCCTATTTCCAGGTATCCATAGCTTTTTAACAATTTCCTGCCTGTTTCATACAGTAAAGATTTAGCAACGGCATCCGGCAGATCCTGTTCAGTGAAACGGCGTTGCCCCGGTTTTAACCAGGGAACATGCGCATAACTGTAAAACGCTATCCGTTCCGGCATAAGCTCCGAAACCAGGTTGAGCGTATTGGTGAGCCCCTCCAAAGTTTGCAGGGGCAGGCCATAGATAAGGTCATAGTTAACAGAAGTATAACCAATGCGACGGGCTTGCTGTGTTATCACCTGTACCTGTTCAAAACTTTGCCGGCGGTTAATAATGAACTGCACTTTCGGGTCAAAATCCTGGATGCCCAGGCTTAGCCTCTTAAATCCAAGATCATACAGGGTCTCCAGATGGTCAATCGTTGTATTATCCGGATGTGCCTCAAAACTAAATTCGGCATCCGGGTGAATAATTGTATCATTCAATATGCCATTAATTAATAGTTGAAGGTTTTCTGCACTAAAAAAAGTTGGTGTGCCCCCACCTAAATGAATTTCGCGGATAACAGGCGTTTCTTCCATTAACTCCCTGTACATTTTCCATTCTTTTAACACTGCCTGAATGTATGGAATCTCAACCCGGTGATTTTTTGTTATCCGGGTATTGCAGCCGCAATAGGTACAAAGATTTTCGCAAAAAGGCAAGTGAATATACAGGCTGATCCCATCCCTGTGATTGGTCATTTCAAATGTCTGGCTTACAGCCTCCGTCCAACCAGACAAATTGAAAGCAGCAGTGTCCCAATAAGGCATGGTTGGGTAGCTGGTGTAACGCGGAGCAGCTATGTTATATTTTTCAGTGAGATCTGTCATTGGGTAATTTTATGTGTAAAGCTACGCCTTAACAGGTGTTGAATAGTTGATGGGGATCAGCAGGGAAAATGATGGTCGTCATTTATCGGGAAGCACACTGCGAAAATTGTTCCTTGTTTAATCGCGCTGTTGTGGGGGTAAATATTTCTAAAAGCAAGCCTCAAAAAGTGATCACATTCATGTAAACTACTGATATATATCATTATTTCTCCGGGTTTTAACCTTCAGCTTTACATCAAATCAAATTGCTATGAAGACTATATTGGTACTGACTGACTTTTCCATCAACGCATCCTACACGGCTCAATACGCCCTGGAGCTCGCACAACAAGCCGAGGCTAATTTATTATTATCTAATATATATGAGCGTCCGTCTGATGAACAAATAGCAGACACTAAACAGTGGGCCATGGGAAATACCGAAGCAAATAGTATAGACGATTTGGGCGTATTATTGAGCGAACTAAAAAATGCACTGGATAAAGATGTTAACAGGAACAAGTTCCGGCCCGATATTGAACAATGCAGTAAGGAAGGCCTGATTGCTGACAAACTCAACGATATTGCCGCTGACAGGGAAATCCTGATGGCGGTTATCAGCACGCACACTGCCGGTTTATTGAGTACGCTGCTATCAGGCAATCATGCCGGCAAAATTATCGATAACGCGAAATTTCCTATTCTGCTGGTCCCTTACCAGGTGCGTTTTCAATCATATAAAACCATTGCCTTCGCCACCGCGATGAACAATAGCGACATCGGCGTATTGCAATCTTTATCAGGATTGGCCGGATATTCCGGATCTGACATTTTAATAGCCCACGTAGATCCCGGCAAGACTGAGAATGAGCATACCGTCGAACAATTCTTTAACCAGGTGTCATTTAAAATAAATTACCCCAAAATCCTTTACCGCAACATCCAAAATAGCAGTGTGATAGATAGCCTGAAATTGCTGATGAAGAAAGTAGATATAGACCTGCTGGTGCTTGTTCATCACAAAGCCGGCTTCTTTAGTAAATTATTAAAACGGAGCGTAGTTCAGAAACTTGCGCTTTGCGCTACCAAGCCATTGCTGATCTTTCCCTGTGCAACCGCGCTTAAGGCCTTGCCTGTATTTTGATCTCAATCATTTATTACCGTGATACTGATCATTCCTTGCGGTGGTTTCACCGGATACATTTGTTCCATACCATTTATTAAATAAAAAACATGAAAGCATTAGTTTATTACGCCCCGGGGGAAAAATCATGGGAAGAACAACCAAAACCGGTAATCATAGAACCAACGGATGTTATTGTAAAAGTTCTTAAAACAACCATTTGCGGTACCGACCTGCATATTATGAAGGGTGACATGCCCGAGGTTGCAGCCGGCCGCATCTTAGGCCACGAAGGTGTGGGTGTTATTGAAGAAACGGGAAGCGCCGTAAGCAATTTCAAAAAAGGGGACCATGTGATCATATCCTGTGTTACCTCCTGCGGTAAATGTGAATATTGCAAAAAAGGCATGTATTCGCATTGCGAAAAAGGGGGCTGGATACTAGGCTACATGATTAATGGCACCCAGGCTGAATATGTGAGAATCCCTTATGCTGATAACAGCCTTTATCCAATCCCGGCAGGTTCTGACGAAGAGGCGCTGGTTATGTTAAGCGATATTTTACCCACAGGTTTTGAATGCGGCGTATTAAACGGGCAGGTGAAACCAGGTGATACCATAGCCATTGTAGGAGCTGGCCCTGTGGGTATGGCTGCTTTGTTAACCGCCCAGTTTTATACCCCGGCGGAAATCATTGTGATAGACCAGGACGATAACCGGCTGGAAGTCGCCAAAACTTTTGGCGCTACGCAAACCATTAACAGCGCCACTGAAAATGCAATTATAAAGGTGATGGGGCTTACCGGCGGCAAAGGCGTTGACACGGCAATTGAAGCCGTTGGCGTGCCGGCAACTTTTGAGTTATGCGAAGAAATTATTGCGGCTGGCGGTCATATTGCCAACATAGGTGTACATGGCAAAAGTGTAAGCCTTCATCTTGAAAAGCTTTGGGACCGGAACATTTCTATCACTACGCGGCTGGTTGATACGGTTACCACGCCAATGTTATTTAAAACGGTACAATCCAAAAAGATCCAGCCAAAAAAACTGATCACTCACCGTTTTAAGCTTGACCAGATGATAGAGGCTTATGACACATTTGAGCATGCCTCAAGGGAAAAAGCGTTGAAAGTATTATTGGAAAGCTAAGATGAAGAAGATCCTTTTTTCAGGATTAATAGCGGGCTGTATTTTGTTTGTACTCAGTTACGGGGGGCTTTACTTAGCGGTAAAGTTCTTCCCATCGCTGTTTACCGAATATAATAACCCGCTATTTAATTCAGACGGCAGCAGGGACCTGCTTTTTTACCTGCATGCTTTTATCTTCAGTTTCGCACTTGCCTGGTTTTGGGACAGGTTTAAAGGAATGTTCAAAGGTTTGCCACTCCTGAGAGGGATAGAATTCGGCTTAGTGTATTCGGTTATTGCCCTGGTACCAGTAATGTGGATCTCGTTCAGCGCGTTGGACATTACCGTAATAATGGTGCTCAGCTGGTTAGTATATGGATTGTTACAAGCTGTTGTAGCAGGGATCGTGTTCGCAAAAGTTAATCCCTGAAGAAGATGCGCCACAGATTTTTTTTATGGGGATGCCCGGTATTTCTTTTAATCACAAGCTTTTTTATGCCTGTTAATTTTAATAAACCAACCGGAACAAAAAAGTGGCTGATTTGTGAAAATAGCAACCTTTGTGTTAACGGAACTACCAACATCAATAAATTTTCGTGCCAGATTGCGGCCTATGATCACATTGATACGCTTACGGTAAGCAAAGGCGAAAAGGAAATTGTGCTATCCGGAACCATTAGCCTGAATGTTAAGGGCTTTGATTGCCATAACTCGATGATGACTGCCGACCTAAGGAAAACACTGAAGGAAAAACAGTTTCCGCAACTTCATATCACTTTCCTTTCATTAAGCGAGCTCCCTGGACTAAATGCGCAACCCGCATTTATAACTGGTATGGTGAATATAGAAATTGCAGGCATCAGCAAGCGTTTCGAGGTGAGCTACCAGATCACGGAGGATGCCCAAAAAATCATTCATTTAGGAGGTTCACGGGATATCAACTTTTCTGATTTTAACCTCATACCCCCCAGGAAGTTAGGCGGGATGATCAAAACAAGAGACAAACTAAGCGTCGAATTTCATTTAAATATAAAAACTATCAATTAAATCAATTTACACTATTAGTAACAGTAATCATGAAAATAATAATAAAAGACCCGCAGCTTGATGATGAATTACAAGAGCTCTACCTGGAAAGCAAACACTGGTTATCTGATCTCCATTTTGCAGAGCATGAGATCAGGTTTTTAAGAAAGATGATCAATAATTATTTAGTCCCGGCGCTTAAAAATGAACAGCTCAATAAAATTGAGGGTTTTAACAAAGCATTGGCCCGGCATGATGCAAACATACCCCGCATGAAAAATAAAATTACGGAACTTTTAAAACAGCTTGGAATTCTTATCAACGAAACAAAAAAGGAGATCGGCATGGATCTGATTGAACAATTCGCCGCATTGGAAACAGAGATAAAAACGCTGTTTGAAGCTATTAAAGAGGTTAAAAAGTTGTTGTTCGTTTTTGCAGAAGATTTAATGAAGACAGAATGTAATGTGTTTGTAAGTCAGCTATGAGCGATCCAACTTACACAACCGCCGATGAAGCCTTAAAATGTGTAAAGCCCAACCACCGGGAAATGCTTGAAAATACTTTTTTTAACAGTGTATCCACGCCCGGCAAAGCGTTCCATTTTTGCACATGGAACACCCGGAACGCTGTGAAACACGCTCATTATCAGCATGTTTGCTTTTTAGCAAAATGCAAGTATCTGATAATCAGATACTATGCTACCAGCCTTTATATCGAACTCACGCCTAACCTATTAATAAACCCAATACAACCCCCGTTTTAAATGATGCCCATCATTTAAAATGCCGTTAAGCATCACCCATAACCCTCACCATCATCATTTTCTACCCGGTGTATATACCTCACATTTGAGCATACACTAAAACCACAAAAATGAAAGATTTAAACAAGCAGATTGCAGCTACCACTACTATAATGGCTGTAATTATTTTTTTAGTAATGCCGCAATTCCTGCGGGCTCAGGCCATTTATAAATTATTGCCAGGCAAGGATGTAGCCATTAAAGTGCTGGGCTCATCAAATGTTCATGACTGGACAGAAACTGCAACAGGGCTTGAAAGCCAGGGCGATTTTAAATTTGAAGGCGACCAGCTCCGGTCACTTCGCTCATTCAGCTTTGCTGTAGACGTTAAGAGTTTAAAAAGCGATCATGAATCAATGGACAACCGGACTTATAAAACCATTAAGGCGGACAAATTTCCCACAGTGACATATAAGCTGAGTTCGGCAGTGGTTACGCTGGTTCAAAAAAACAAATACGCCATTAAAGCAACCGGAGACCTTACAATAGCCGGAAACACCCAAACCATTGTATTAAATGTAAGCGCGGTTGTTAACGCAGACAATACCATCAGCTGCACCGGATCGCAAAAAATTCAATTGACCGATTACAAAATTGATCCGCCAAGCTTTATGCTGGGTGCAATGAAAGTAAAAAATGATCTTACTATTCAATTCAACCTGGTATATAAAAATAACCAGCTTTTAACTAAAACAAATTAATTACAACATCATGAAAAATAAAATATTTACCATAATAGGCTTACTTATTATTGCAGGACTTAGCCTTATAACGACAGCTGTTAAAGCGCAGGAAACGATACAATATTTTCGTCCGAACAGCCAGCAGGGCATCAATGTTTTTGAGACATCAAAACTGGATACGGTTAAGTTTACCGGCCTGAAAGTGAAAATTGGTGGTAATTTTGAGCTTACCTTCCAGGCGCTGGGGCAATCAAATACTGCCATGCCACTAACAAAACCAGGTTTTACAGGCAATGTAAACAGCCTTATCCCGCTAACTCACGCTTTCCAGTTACCAATGGCTAATCTGAATGTTGATGTACAGCTGGCCGACGGAATTCGGATGAACCTAACCCAATACCTGGCATCGCGCCACCACGAGGATACCTGGGTAAAAGGAGGCTATATCCAATTTGATAAATTACTTTTCCTCCACAGTGATTTTATCGACCAGATAATGAAAAGTGTTACTGTAAGAATTGGCCAGAACGATGTGGATTATGGCGATCAGCACTATAGGAGAAGTGACGGCGGCAACACCATTTTCAATCCATTTGTAGAAAACTATATCATGGACGAATTCTCTACCGAGCTTGGCGCCCAATTTTACTATCACGACAAGTCTGGTGTATTCGCCATGGCGGGAATAACTGACGGAGAGCTCAATGAAACTGTTATTGCAGGCTCAAAGATTGACGCAAAAACCGGGCAGCCCAACAGGTATGATGCCGCCTTTCTTGGTAAGTTGGGTTTCGATAAGCAGCTTAATAAAGATTTCAGGATTAGGATCTCCGGATCATTTTATACCGTTAACAGTTGTAATAGTAATACCCTTTTTGGCGGTGACCGCACCGGTTCACATTACTTTAATATAATGGAGAACCAGGCGGTAGCAAATGCCACAACGCTAAGTAACGCGGTTGACTACAGCGCATTTTCTGGCAGGCTAAATCCTGGTTTTAGCGAAGAGGTACATACTTATATGGGGAACCTGTTTTTGAAATATAAAGGACTGGAGTTCTTCGGTACCGCTGAAAACGCAACCGGCCGTGGGATTACAGAAACCGGCAACCGCTGGGCTACCCAATATGCTGGCGACGTGGTTTACAGGTTTCCTGAAAATAAGGAAAACTTTTGGGTAGGCTTCCGCTACAATACAGTAACAGCTGACCTTGCAGGTATTGGCGATGTGAAAATTAATCGTGAAGCAGGTTCACTGGGTTGGTTTCTGACAAAAAACATCATGATGAAAGCAGAATATGTAAACCAGGAATACCTGAATTATCCGAACACTAATATTCTCAACGGAGGTAAATTTCATGGCGTGATGCTGGAAGCATCCATCGGGTTTTAATCAATAGCAAAACTTAATAATTGAATAGCTGCTGATAGGTCTTATAAACAAGGCTTATCAGCAGCATTTGATGCTTTTTATTCTTCAATATTTTGATAAAACAATCTGCAAATCATCTTATAATATGATTTGCATCATTATTAAGCTGCTGCTAAATACTCACCTTTACATCAGGTTAAATCAATACAAATGAAAAAATTTCTTTTCCCGACCGATTTTTCGGCTAACGCTATGCATGCCGCTGCATACGGGTACAACCTGGCAAAACAGGTAAAAGCGCGCGTAATTCTTTGTAACGCAGTCATCATTCCTGCAGAGATGCCGCAATCCGGAATGATTGCATGGCCAATGGAGGAATCGGATATCCTGTTACAGGACAGTAATGCTGAACTTAAACGCATTAAATTACACCTGGAAAGCGCTCCCCAGGGAGATGGTTACAAACCATCCATCAGTTATCTCAATGGATCAGGCAGGGTTATAGATATTGTAAACCACATGGTAGACAGCCAGGAGATTGACCTGGTTATCATCGGGACCCACGGAAGCAGCGGCCTATCCACTTTATTGCTGGGTAACCACAGCCGCCAGATGATTGATGTTGTTGCAAGTCCCTTACTACTTGTTCCCCCTGCAGCGCCAATAAAACAAGTAAAAAAAATAGCGTTTGCTACAGATTTTACTAATCCTGAAGAGGATTTGAAATGCATCTACCGTTTAATAGCATTGGCGCGCCCGCTAAACGCTGAAATATTGCTTACCCATATTCACAACGAAAAGGCGCAAACCCCGGATTTTCAGAAATGGATTAAGGCGTTTGTTACAGACCTGTCTAACAAAGCAGACTATCCTCATATTTATTACCGCGTTGTAAAAAGCGGCAATACAGGAACTGGTTTGGATTGGTTATGTGAGCATGGGGACATCGATATCCTGGCTATGGTGCACCGTACACATAATTTTATAGACAGTCTTTTTAGGGGAAGCCAGACACAGAAAATGGCCGGGCACATTCCTGTTCCCTTACTTGTTTTCCCGCAAAAATATTGAAAAAATGAAAAATGATCAGCAATTACAAACAGAAGTGGAGCATGCAATAGGGTTCAAGTCCTTATTAAACGCCGCGGCTATTGGAGTTTCGGCAAAGGGTGGCATTGTAACGCTTACCGGCACAGTTAACAGCTACGCCAGGAAATGGAAGGCCGAAGATGCAGCGAAAAATGTAACCGGCGTAAAGGCATTGGTGGAAGCAATTGAAGTGAATTTTGGGAACGCGACTGATAAAAGCGATGCGAATCTTGCCCTTAAAGTGTTGAAGGCGTTAAAACTAAATTTCTTCGTTCCGGCTGATCAGATAAAAGTAATGGTGGAAGATGGTCATGTTACGCTATCGGGGGAAGTACACCGGGATTTTCAAAAAGATGCAGCGATGAAATCGGCAGGTAACGTGGCTGGAATAAAAGTATTAACTAATAATGTTGTCGTTACGGCTGCAGTGCCGGCATACTTTTAACAGTCCATCGATCTTGAAAACTAAAAGGGTACGCCCTCTCTTCACTTGTTAATGCTTTTCGAAGCGTCCCGTTTTCTTAGTAATTATAATTTTATAGAGAATTAATTCTACATCGTTACCCACATCACTTGCATTGGAGGTAATTCCATGTGAGGGGTGGTCGTCACCATGTGTCATAAATGGGACCATCCTGTCAATAAGCTTTTGCATAATTTTCTCTTTTTCGGGCAACGCTGTTATTTCTTCAAACTTTCCCCAAAGGATCACACTCTGCCAGTTGACGATACTTTTAATATCATCCACTTCAAAACAAACCTGCGGGTTATTCCGCATCATATCTATTTTCATCCCTTTGGCGGAATGGGCATAAATATAGGTTCCATCATATAAATAATTCACGGGCACCACATAAGTGGTGTCGTTTGAATGGCAGCCGATTCGGCCGATAAGCTGGCTTTTCAGCAACTCTTCTACCTGGTTTTCGTTTAATTCCCCTAACATATTTTAGCCTGTTAATTTTTCATTTTGCCCAGGTTTACAATATTCAGCAAGGTTATTGTACCCCCTTTTTTATCTATTAATCCCTCTTCCTTAAAATCAGATAAAGTACGGCTCACCGTTTCTGTAGCCATGCCGGCCATGGCTGCGAGATCTTCCCGGCTGATCCGGATATGAAGGTCCTTGTCGTTTTGTTGCGTGTGCAGGCGCAGCAATGCTATCGCCATTTTTTTCCGGACAGACTGATAGGCCAATTGTAATAATTGATCTTCCTTGTCGCGGATATTGTTTGATAAAAGTTTAATAAACTCTTTAGCTACTACAGGATAAAGATTTAAAAGCTGTTCTATCTGATCTTTTGGGATCAGGCATAACACGCTGTCTTCTAAAGCTGTAGCGGTATCCGAATAAGGGTTATTAGCAAGTATAACGTTCACTCCCAAATAATCATCAGCTGCATACATGCCGGTCATTAATTCCCGGCCATCTTCTGATAGCTTAATAGTTTTTACCCTTCCGCTTATAACGAGGTAAAGGCCGTTGCCGGTATCGCCGTCGTAATAGATCACCTGGTTCTTTTTAAATTGCCTGGTCCGGCGTTCCTGTATTATTTTTCGTAGTTCAGCCAGTCCGTCGTTTTTTGATACCAGGGTATTCAATTTGTCGAGGGACTTGCTGTAAAATGCCACATCGTTCTCTTTTTTCTTTAACCTGCTTTCAATGGCATTTAAAAGCTCCATGTCATCAAAAGGCTTGGTTAGGTAATCGTCGGCACCCATTTCCATTCCTTTTCGCAGATCCACGCGTTCTGCCTTTGCAGTTAAAAAGATGAAGGGAATTGCGCTGGTTTCCGGCTTTTTGTTCAGCATATACAGCACACCATAGCCATCCATTTCGGGCATCATTATATCGCACAAAATAATATCGGGAATATTCTTCGTCGCAAATTCAACTCCTTCTTTTCCGTTTTTGGCGCCTTGTACTTCGTAGTTTGCCAATTCCAATATTTCAATAATGTTATCCCGGATATCATTATTATCTTCAATGATCAGTACTTTTTTACTCATGTTCCTGGAAATGTAATGGTGAATAATGTGCCTTTGTTAACCGTGCTTTTAAAATCTATCGTCCCATTCATCAGCTCAGTATAACGGGCAACTATATTGAGCCCAAGCCCTGTTCCGGGAATTGTCCCGGTGTTATGTGCGCGGAAAAATGCTTCAAATAAATGTTTCTGATCAGCCTCCGGAATGCCTATGCCGTTATCTTTTACGGTTATTATGCTGCTATTTGCATTAATCTCCGTATTAAAGGCTATCAGTGTATTTTCTCCGGAATACTTGATCGCGTTGGTAATTAAATTACTGATACAGTTTTTTAGCAGGTTTTTGTCGAGTTTGACGGAGTTTTGTGACCCTGTATGATGGTAAACAATATTCTGGTTTTGTTTGGCTATTACCTGCATTTCCTGGGTTATTTCCTCCGAAAGCTTCACGAGGTTGAAAACGCTGTAAACAGCCTCTTCTTTCCCGGCTTCGATCTTCTCAATAGAAAGAAAATCGTTTAGGATAGCGGTAAGATTAAATACTGCACTTTTTATTTTAGCCACATGCTTCGCGATGTTTACAGTATGAAATGACTCCGCATACTTTTCTATTAAAGAAGCTGATAATTGTATCGAGGTTAATGGCGTACGAAACTCGTGCGAGGCTATAGAAACAAACCGGCTTTTAAGCAGGTTCAGCTCTTTTTCTTTTTCAAGCGATACACCAATCTCTTCTTTAGCCAGTTGCAACGCCTGTACGGTATCGTTCAGGGAATGAGTACGCTCTTCCACCAGTTCTTCCAGGTGAAGGGCATAATCTTTAAGCAAGTCCTCGGCCTCTTTTTCCTTGCTGAGGTCATGAATAAAGCCGGTATAGATCTTTCGCCCTGAATATTGTACTTCGCTCAATCCTAAACGAAACGGGAAAATGGTCCCGTCTTTACGGCAGCCTTGTACCTCGCGACCTATGCCTATCATACGCGCTTGCCCCGTGCGCTGGTAACGCGCCAGGTATTCATCGTGCTGGTCCTTATCCGGCGACGGCATCAGGATGGATATATTTTTGCCGATAACTTCATCAGGCTGGTAACCAAATAATTTACAGGCAGATGGATTAATAAGCTCAACAAGCCCGCGCTCATCAATGGTAATAATCCCATCTATGGCATTTTGAATAATAGCAATTAAAAGTGCGGCATTTTCCATTGGAGGGTATTGGTATGGCAAAAGATATGTAGTTGCAAAGATTAATATAGCAAACGGAATAATAGGTGATTAGTTTCAAGTAAAAAAGTGATGCCCGTCACTTTTTGCAAGCATAGCAGTCATTTTTAACGGAAGCAGCTACAGGTAGTTTTGCTGATAAACGGATTGGCGATGCAAAAGCGAGCCAGCCATTTACATTTTAAAGGAAACGCAAATGACGAACGCAGCATTAAAATTATTGATTAGCGGCCATGTACTTGCAATATATAAAACCTATGGTAATATTATTTATAATAACCGGAATACTCGTCATCATTTTTTTGAAGAGAGTAAGGCTATCTCATCAATTTAATAACGAGGTAAAAGAACTGTTCGCCCTATCGAATTCGGTTTCACATAAAAAATTTTCTTACCGGCAACTAGTCGGTTTGCCTGAGCCTGTTCAGCGGTATTTTAAGCACATATTAACCGAAGGTCAGCCGTATATTAATTACGCCAGGCTAATACATACAGGGCAATTTAAAGCTGGCCCGGATAAAAAATGGGCAAGCATAAAAGGGGAACAATATTTCACTATGGAAAAGCCCGGTTTTATATGGAAAGGCAAAACCTGGATGTTTACTGCACGTGATATGTATATAAGGGGTAAGGGAAGGCTGATAGTTTCACTGTTTTCTCTTTACAATATTGTAAACGCAGAAGGCGAAAAAATTAGCCAGGGAGAACTGTTGAGATGGCTCGCCGAAAATGTTTGGTTCCCTACAAATTTATTGCCCGGCAAAAACTTAGGTTGGACTGCAATTGATACCCATACAGCAAAACTAACCTTTAACCACAACGAACTGTCCTGCTGTTATATCGTAACTTTTAACAACAAAGGGGAGATAACTCAATTTGAAACTAAACGGTACATGGGCGAAGAAAGCCTGGAAACATGGGTAGGTAAATTGGGTAATTACAAAGAAATGAACGGCATAATGGTACCAACAAGCATTGAAGCCATATGGAAATTACCAAAAGGCGACTTCAGTTATGCAAAGTTCAATGTTATAAAAATAGAGTATGATATTCCGCGAAAATTTGACAACAAACAGTTGGTTTTATGATGGGCGTCATATAATGTTTATACACTATTGCTGAGCTTTACAACCGGGCTGATAGTCCTTTAATCCCGGTAAAATGAAAACCATTCTTGTTTTTAATGATAACTCGCCCGAAGCCAAACACGCTTTGGAATTCGCATTGAATATTGCTGAACATATAGGGGCAAATATTTTACTGGCAAGCACTTGTAAAATAAGCACCAGGGTTACTGAAAAGACAATGGCCGATACTATTCAAAGTGATAAACATACCGGACAACAGGCAGAAACATTACATCCGGGCACAGAGGAACTCGATGTTTCGGCTATGGATGAAAATCAAATGGCCTGTGTTGTAAACAACAACCAGGTATGGATGATGATTAAAGGGATGGGCGGTCACCTTCCTGCTACCGGCAGCAGGTTGAACGTTCATACCATACTCAATAAGGTACTTTGCCCGCTGATGTTGGTCCCAGTCGGTTGGCCGATAAAACAAGTTGAGCGCCTGGTTTATATCGCCGACTTGCGTTACTGTAGGATTAAAATAGTTCAATACCTGGCTCTTTTCGCAAAACCATACCAGGCAGATCTTTTAATTGCACATTTATCAGCAAAGGGATTGCCGGGCATCGAACAAAAATATGCCTTGCAATTGTTTAATGACCAGGTTGCTTGCAATGTTAAGTATGAGCAGTTATTTTTTAACAATATCAAGGAGGATAATCTGTTAACTGCTGTAGACGTGATTATCAATGGTATGCATAATGACCTGCTGGTACTGGTTAACCACAGGTTTCATTTCGAGGAAATTATAGGGAGGTATTTAGCTGCGACGCTTCCTGCGCACATCACTATTCCTTTGCTTATCTTCCCATCTTAATTGCTTTTTTATAGGAAATTAAGCCGGTAATTTTTCAAATAGTGCTGAACATCAGGTTTTAGAATGATCCAGATCATCGAACAGCCAATAACTATTAATGAACTTTACAGCATAAATTATAAAACGATGCGAAAAGTCAAGCGGTTAACCAGATGTTATGTTTCACTATTGCTGCTACTCGCAGCCTCAAATTTGAAGGCAGCAGATACAACCGCTATCCGTGCACAATTAGCAGCACACCGAAATGAATTATATTATCCTAATTCTGTAGAAAGGTTTTATAAAGCGGCTGGATTCCGGCTTGCCTGGATAGCGCCGGATACAGTAAAAACCCATGCCTGGGATGCTATGCTTTTGCTGGACTGCGTAATACAATATGGATTGAATCATTCTGATTATCATCCCTCTCAATTGCTCTACCCCAAGCTTCATGAGCTTATTGAAAATTCCGGCAAATCAAATAACCGGCAAACAGCGCTTTATGATATTATGTTAACAGATGCGGTAATTGCTTTTGCAAACAACCTGCACTATGGCCGGCTGAACCTGGAGTGGCCGCCAGCTAAAATAGACAAGAAAACAGGAACTGGTTTCCGGGCTGAAGTTATCCTGGCAAATGCCCTTGCTCAAAAGGATTTTTACAGCGCAATTATCAGCGCCCAGCCAACATCGGCATCTTACAAATCTCTGCAGTATAAAATGCACCTGGTTACCGGGCTCTATACCGGCGACTGTTATGAAACGCCTGAAAGCGAAATAAGGCTGATGGCGGTTAACCTTGAAAGGATGCGCTGGGTGGATGGTAACGTTAATAATTTCATAGCAATCAATGTACCGTCGAAAATATTAAGCTATTATATCAACGACACTGTTTACAGGTTTAAAATAAAAAGTGGAGTCTTTGGCAATTTACCTTCCTCGTTCAATGAATTCGTTGCCGATAACGGCACAATGGTGTTAGGCCAGAAAAAAAATCCGCTGACAATCCCGGCTGAAGGGAAGCAATTGATAGCTAATAATTTTATCACCGTGCAAAATGCCGGTAAATTAGCTTCGCTATTATACGGCCGCCAGGTTGGCAACAGAGGAGCGAGGCATTTTCAATTGACAAAGCCGTTGGCCGTTTATGTAACATATTATACCTGCGAAATGCAGGATGGCGTGCTAATTAGCTATAAAGACATTGACCACCGGGACGAAAAGCTTGAAAGGGCTCTATACCGTGCAGAAAAGCTTTGAATTGGCACAATACCATAGCATATTTTAGATACGAACTATTTACAGACGATAAACAACGTTTAAGTATAGCTAAGAATTCATCTTGACCTTTATCCCTGCTAAAAAACGACTTGCGATTTTCCCTGACTCAATTTGCGATGAAATACTTTCACTACCCTATTATTGCTCATGATTATTATTTAGTCAGCTGTCCCCAAAAAATGTAAAAAAATTAAAATCCATCCTTTAAAAAAACACAACAAATTATTTACAAGTCAATTATTGATTACTAACACCGCAAATCTCCTTCAAATTAGTTTGATTTTAGTCCCGCTCCCGCTTGATCAATGGTAATATGTACAGCACAGGCAGAGGGTCGTTAGATTGGTCTAAAATGACGGTGGGCGTGATGGCTCCAGAAAAAACCTTGGAAATTAGTCCGAAGGTTTCTACAAAAACTTCTTGAATATTTTCACACTATAATGAAACAGTGGTAAAAAAGTGCTCCCGACGAGATTCGAACTCATATCGATGGTACCGGAAACCATAATTCTATCCGTTGAACTACGGGAGCAATATCGGCAAAGATAATTTATTTCTTGATTAATATAAGTTCAAGTTTACCACATTGAAAATATTTTAACGCGGCATGAACATTCAGTTTATTGTTTTGACAATTGCGATACGAATAGGAATGGGATATTTCTGTGCATAATGATGAACAGGTAAACCTGTATATCAAGCCTTAACCTGACACTTTAACATCATTTACTTGCATAATCAGCCATTTTATCCTGCTTTGTGGTGTAAAATGGTATGATTAGTTAATGGGAACGTGATTTGTGAACCTATGTTGAAAGGATTTTTATGGATAGCTATTCAGCTACAATTATCGATGCTGTCGAAAAGGTTAAAACGGCAGTAGTTAAAATCGAAATATTCAATAACACCAATAAAAAAGAACAACTGTCAGGTACGGGTTCAGGCTTCCTGTTTTCCTCAGATGGCTATTTATTCACTAACAGCCATGTGGTACATAATTCCACAAACATCAAAGTTAAATTACATGACGGCACTTCAAGGCAGGCTACATTAATTGGTGAAGACCCGGACACAGATCTGGCCATTCTAAAAATATCCGACGCAGATTTTACCCCGGCAAAGCTCGGGGATGCAGACCTGCTTAGAATCGGACAACTGGTAATAGCCATTGGTAATCCTTTGGGCTTTCATCACACGGTAACAGCCGGTGTTGTAAGTGCTTTGGGAAGAACGCTTGAAAATCAGAATGGAAGAATGATGGATAGCATGATTCAAACTGATGCTGCCTTAAATCCCGGTAATTCAGGGGGACCGCTTATTAATTCAGACGGAGAAGTAATTGGAGTAAACACTGCTACCATTCGCGGAGCACAGGGCCTCTGTTTTGCAATTAGCATCAACACTGCAAAAGAAATTGCAAGCCAGCTCATCCGATTTGGGAAGGTAAAAAGAGCCTACCTTGGTATTGTGATGCAACAGATAGAATTGGTACCTAAGCTGAGGGCTATGCACGAGCTTCCAAATAAGCAGGCTTTGTTTATTTCGGAAGTATCTGCCGGCAGTCCTGCAGAAAAAGCCGGTATTCTTAGCGGCGACATCATACATTCCTTTAATAATATGATGATTGAAACCTCCGACAACCTTTTTAAACAGCTTACAGCCGACAAAATCGGTCAGTTTCATTTTATCGGAATTATTAGAAGTAACCTGAAAAAGGAGTTTAGGATAACGCCGATACAGAGAAATTAATAGCAAGGTAATGGCTACAACATAGATGGCGCCACCCCAAATGACTTTTTAAAGGTGTATGAAAAATGAGAAAGGTTCTCAAAACCAACGTCAAGATAAACGTCTGAAGGTTTACGGCCTTTCTCCCTGATCAGGTAATAGGCTTCAGAAAGCCGTTTTTGCTGCAGCCACTGACCAGGAGGCGCCTGGAACACTTTTTCAAAATCTCGTTTAAAGCTCGCCAGGCTTCTGCCGGTAAGTTTGGCAAATTGAATAACCGGCACATTATACATGTAATTTTGGTTCATGTAAGCCTCCAGATCAATTTTGTAAGGCTCGCTAAAGTCAAACAAAAAATCATGAAAATCAGGATCAAGCTTAAGGATTAGTTCAACAGCTTCCCTGGTTTTTAATTCGGCCATTGTACTTTGAAGCAGCCGCGCCTGGTCAAAATAAGGTATCAGTGAATTAAAATATCCTTCTATAAATGGATCATCCGGTAATAGCCGCATTGGGTCCCCGGTATATTTTTCGGCCTTTGGCAGCTTATTTTCTGCGCTATAACGCCGTAAAAAATCCTGGTCGAGAAAGATATTAATAGATTTAAACTCACCGCCCGGAGATGGTACTTTAACAGATTTAACGAGTTGATTCCGCCGGATAAGCCCAATTGTTCCTGCTTTCAAAACCATTAATCCATGGTTTGTTTGTAGGTGGGCCTCACCTGATATAATGTACCCTAAAGCATGTTCGGGTACAAACTGCTCATTCCCGCGCTGTTTCTCATCAACGCATGAATAAAGCATATTATTAAGCTGGATGTGACTTTTGTCTTCCATTTTAATGATCTTTATTATAATAATTCGGTATAAACTTAATCAACTATTTTAATTGACTCATCAGCATTTTATCAAATAAGCGGTCGGGTAACAGCCATCTCATAAACAGTCCTAATTTTGCCATGTAACCACCTGAATAACGCGTTTTTGGTTTTTTTGCCTCAATAGCCTTGCGTACCAGGTCTACAATTACAATAGGGTCAGCATTTTTAGTTTCGGTTTTTCGCATGATCACGGCAAAACTATCAACTAATGGTTTGTAATTGGTATTACCAGAAACTTTATACAAATTATCAGCCGCAATCCCGCTCCATTCAGATTTTACACCGCCCGGCTCAATTACCACCACATCAATCCCAAATTGTTCAACTTCATTACGCAAGCTATCGCTTAAACCTTCCAGCGCAAATTTACTTGCGTGGTACCAGCCGCCAAGCATGCTTGCCAATTTACCACCAATGGATGATATATTTATAATACGCCCGAAATGCTCTTTCCGCATATGGGGGATCACAAGCTGTGCTAAGCGTGCAGCGCCAAACAAGTTTACATCAAGCTGGTATTTTGCATCACTGATGGATACTTCTTCAATAGCGCCATATGAGCCAAAACCTGCGTTGTTTATCAGCACATCTATCCTGCCCTCTGCTTTAATAATGGTATCAACACCGTTAACCATTGCTGCATCATCAGTTACATCCATCTCCAAAACTTTTACGCCAAGCTTGCGGATGTCTTCCATTTTATCAACCCTGCGGGCAGCGCCATAAACTATGTGTCCATCCTGTAACAGGTGTTTAGCAAAATCTTTACCTATTCCTGCCGAAGCGCCTGTTACTAATATTACCTTTTTCATTTTTTCTCTATGTTTTAATTACAAAACAAAGATGGAGTTAAAATAAAGGGCAAGGTTTGCTGTAAGGCTCAAGTTTGCTTTGGTGTAAGGCTCATCTTACTTTTAAATCTCTGCGAACTTTGTGCATATCTCTGTGAACTCCGCGTTAAAATTAGCCACAGAGAAAGCAGAGAAGGCACAGTGGACACTGAGATTAAAAGCGGCTGGTAATTTTACTCACTCTTCAAACTTTTAACCGGATTAGTTACCGCCACTTTTATGGTTTGATAACTAATAACCAGGATTGAAATAAGCAGGATAACAAATACTGGCGACACCAGCAGCCACCAGTTAATATTGATGTGATAAGCATAGGATGAAAGCCATTTATTCATAATCAACCAGGTTATCGGAATTGCCAGCACTGCTGCAAGGGCTATCAGCTTAACAAAATCTTTTGCTAACAGTACCAATAATTGGCTTAAAGCGGCGCCCAGCACTTTGCGGATACCTATCTCTTTGGTGCGCTGGGTAGCAATAAGGTGTGCCAGGCCATACAAACCAAGGCTGGCTAAGAGAATTGATAGCAGGGTAAAATAATTAAACAGCTTAATGCTGGTAACATCCTTTTGATACAGGGTATTAAAAGCGCTGTCCATAAATTCAAAATTAAAAGGGACATCAGGAAAATAGGTTTGCCATGCATTTTTTATAAGCTGCAGATTGTTGGGACTGATCTTTACCAAAATAGATGATGGCCTGAATGTAGTATAAACCATTACTAATGGTGCAACAGGGCTATGCATTGATTCGTAATGAAAATTTTTAACTACACCTACCACGTGGCCTTTATGATCAAACCCTTCAATGGCCTGGCCAATAGGGTTCTTCCATCCTACCTGGCTTACAAAGGCTTCGTTCACTATAAAACCCTCTTTTTTATCAGTTGCCATCTTCTCAGAGAAATTCCTGCCGGCAGCAAGGTTCACGTTCAACAGCGGGATAAATTTGTCGTCAATAGAAAAGTAATTCGACATTAATTCCCTTTTCACCCCGTTCGACTTTACCAAAGTAGTTGCTTTGGCCTGCACGCTATTAATTATGGAAAGTCCGTTTTGAACGGATGTTCCTTTCACCTGGCTCATTTGTTTAAGCGTATTGTTAAATGGGGCAACCCGCAGCAGGGCTACTGAATCATCCGGCAGCGATACACTTAATACCTGGCTTTTATCATAACCTAAAGAGCGGTGCTGTACAAAATTGATTTGCCTGTTCATAATAAATGCCCCGGCTATCATTACTGTTGCAATTACAAACTGGGTAACGGTGATAACCTTGCGCAGGGTTAAACCTTTTGCAGCATGTTTAAAGTTTCCTTTTAAAGCAGTAATTGGTGAAAACGCCGACAATACAAACGAAGGATATAAGCCGGTTAGTAATGAAGACGCTAAAACCAATCCGCAAATAATTAAAAAGCTAAGCGATGAACTCCAAAAAGAGATCCTTATTTGCAGTAAGCTGTTTAAAAACGGCAGCATGATCACCGTTAATGCAATTGAAATAACCAGCGCTATAAAGGTGACAAAAAACGATTCGAACAAAAATTGGCCTACAAGGCTGGATTGAATAGCTCCGTTTACTTTACGTACCCCTACTTCTTTAGCTCTTTCGGTAGCCCGGGCGGTTGAAAGGTTGATATAATTTAACAGGGCAATAATTAATATTACTATAGATAATATGGAGAAAATATAAACCAGTTGTTTGTCCCCTTTAACCAGGTCGCCTAACTTACCGGTACTAAAATGCACACTGGCTAAAGGTTCAGTATTAAATTTCATAGAATATTTTACAGCACCCATTTTATTTAACTCGGGCTGGATATCTTCTTTTGAGATCTTCGCAAGCTTATTTTCAAAAGCCGTTATATCGGGCCGTTGTTTAAAAAGCACGAAGGTGTAAACAGAAAAATTATCAGCCAACCAGGTTGTTGTTTTTGAATAATCTCCCGGCAGCAGTGCGCTGATTTTCATGTCTGAGTTTTCAGGCAAATCCTCCAATACGGCGGATACACGATAAGTCTGGCTATTACAAATGATGTTTTTACCCATAGCGCTGCCGCTGCCAAAATATTTTTTAGCCAATGTTTGAGTTATAACAATGCTATGCGGATCGCTAAGCGCCTGCGAAGGATTACCTTCTGCAAATTTATAAGTGAATACATTGAATATATCAGACTGGGCTTTGTAAACATTGTCTTCCCTGAACAATTGGTTGTTAACTTTCATTATACCTCCGTTAGGTTCAAAGCGAACAGCAGCTTCTACTTCAGGATAGTTACGGTTTAAAGTAGTTGCCAAAAGCACGGGGGTTAATGCCATGTTAACATTATCGTTCTCGGGCGTATGCATCAAATTCGTGATACGGAATATCCTGTCTTTTTTGGTATGATAAGCATCATAGCTTAACTGGTAATGCACATACAAGGAAATGAGCAGGCATGCCGAAATACCGATTGATAATCCGCCGATGTTGATGAAGGAAAAACTTTTATGACGGAGCTGGTTACGCCAGGCGATTTTCAAATAGCTTTTTATCATGAGATTAGATTGTTGGTAAACAAATGTACTTGATACATTCTACCAATAGATCAATCTAAAACCTGGTTAACAGTTATTTAACACCTTTTAACAGGAATTAACAGTTGGTGATTAGTGAGAGTCAAACTTACGAAGTTTTTGAAACTTCGTAAGTTTTGGGTGAGGCTAAAATGCCTCCCCAACATCAATAAACAACCCGTTTGAACCTTGTCGCCCAAAGCCATAATCAATGGTTATGTTGGTGTTTGATGTTTTATTAAGCTTTAAACGCAAACCCGGGCCGTAACCTGGTTGAATGCGTTGCAGGCCTGTGCCGGGGGCTGCCGAAAATGATTCGCCGTTTAAAAATACTACGCCGCCAAGCAAGCCATTCCTGCTAATTTTAAACCTGTACTCTCCCTCAAGATACACCATTTGTGCCCCACGAAACCTGCCCTGAATATATCCCCTGCCGGTGGCTGAGTTACTGTCCCATTGTGTACTCGGCAGATCAAGATAACCGGGCTTTCCGCTTAAAATTAACCAGTTATAGCTCCAAAATGCAAGTACATTATCGGAATTTTCCGGAAACCTAAAGTATTTACGCAGGTCAATGATCAGCGAACGCCATGGAGTGCTGCTCCCCAAAAATTCATAGTTATCGCGGTATTGCAAAGCTGCATAGCCTCCCTTTAGCGGATTAATTGCATTATCCCTCGAATCGAGCAGGATATTAAATGTTAAACCCGAGGCTATTGTGCGGGATGCTTTTCCATACAAGGCATAGTCTGGCAGCGTTCCGTCTATATTGCCTTCATCAGATATATTCCAGTGCGTATCAAAAATAAAACCCAGGCCTGCATATAAATTACCTGTAATATGTCTTAAAGCAGTTTGGTAAAATTTGAAATAAGAATAATCCATCGGGTCTTTATTCTTAATATTTGAATTGCTGCCAAGTCCGTATGAACTTTGCGGGTATTTATAATACTGGTATTCACCTACAAAATTATAGGTATTGTCCTTACTCCAGATGCTGGTTTGAACAGGCAATGTAAACTGCTTATTTTGGGTGTATGAAGTGCTGGCAATTATGGTTGAGATACGGGATTGCGGCCCGGTTTTAAAAACCGCATTACCCGATAGCACCAATGCAAACTTCGACAGCAGCGTATATCCTATTGCCGGGGCAATTGAAATTTCCGGCTTAGTAGTAATTGAATCAACCGTAATGCTGGGTTTACGATGGCGCAAATGGGCAATAAAATCTGAAATATCCTCCTGCCTACTGCCATTCCTGGCTACACTATCTTCAGAGATGGTATCCTTTACAATAACAACGCCCTTACGTTTAACGGGGATAGTTTTTAGGGGTACCGGATTGGTTTGCTGAGCAAAAAGCTGTGCTGCAAACAATATCGAAACTATAAAAGTACTTAGCGAGAAAAAAAACTTCATGCAACCCTGTAAGATAACCGTGCTGATTGAAATTCAAGGTCCTGCTTTGACGTACTAATCAACCGGTTTATAATTTGGGTCGAAAGTAATCATTCCATTACAAAACAAAACCAACATTTTTAAAAAAGCCTGCCGCTTACACAGGTAAATCTCATTATTGATAAAATCTAACGCGTAAATGACAAATAAACATTTGTTGATAGCTTAGAATTTGCATTTTTGCAATACCCCTGAAACACTTAGAGAAGAATATTTTCACAAACCATTAAATGGAACAAGCCATAACCCAGGATCAAAAACTAGTAGTTCAAAAAACCGTTTTCGGTATTCTTTTTGCCATCAGCTTTAGTCATTTACTGAATGATATGATCCAATCCATCATCACTTCAGTTTATCCTTTATTAAAGCAGCATTTTTCCCTGAATTTTACTCAGATAGGCTTAATAACCTTCACTTTCCAGGTAACCGCATCATTGCTGCAGCCCATAGTTGGCTTTTTTACCGACCGTAAACCCCGGCCCTATTCATTGGCTATAGGGATGAGTATAACACTGGC
The DNA here is from genome assembly GCF_900142915.1 of Mucilaginibacter sp. OK098. Taxonomy (GTDB): domain Bacteria; phylum Bacteroidota; class Bacteroidia; order Sphingobacteriales; family Sphingobacteriaceae; genus Mucilaginibacter. Next base: position 663,963 of record NZ_FRCM01000005.1, on the reverse strand, counting down.
AGGTGTACTCATGTTATCCCGGGCGCCTAACTTTATAGCAATTTTGGGCGCAGTTGCAATGATGGGGATAGGCTCTTCCATTTTTCATCCCGAATCATCAAGACTTGCCCATGTGGCGTCTGGAGGAAAAAAAGGTGTAGCTCAATCAATTTTCCAGTTAGGCGGTAACGCAGGCAGCGCTATCGGTCCACTACTGGTTGCTTTGATTGTAGCACCATACGGGCAGCATTATATTATATGGTTTACCGCAGCGGCCCTTTTGGGGATTGTAATACTATCAAAAGTCGGACAATGGTACAAAGCACATTTAAGTTTACGTGCCGGCAAGCCCACAGTTAAAGCAGATGTCAGTAATAACTTGTCGAGAAAAAAGGTTATTACTTCACTGATCGTATTGTTATTGCTGATCTTCTCCAAGTTCTTTTACCTGGCCAGCATGACCAATTATTTTACATTTTTCCTCATCGGCAAGTTTCACATTTCCATACAGCAATCGCAATTTTACCTGTTTATATTTTTAGCTGCGATAGCGGCAGGCACACTCATAGGGGGCTTTATGGGCGATCGTTTTGGCCGTAAATATGTTATCTGGTTCTCTATACTGGGGGTTGCGCCATTCACATTGCTGCTCCCCTATACCGACCTATTCTGGACCATAACTTTAGCTGTTATTATAGGTATTATCCTTTCATCTGCATTTTCAGCAATCGTTGTATACGCGCATGAGCTTGTACCCGGAAAAGTTGGCATGGTGTCGGGCCTGTTTTTTGGACTTGCATTTGGCATGGGCGGCCTGGGTTCGGCACTGTTAGGTAAACTGGCAGACAGCACCAGCATCTTCTACGTTTTTAAAGTATGTGCTTTTCTCCCGTTGATAGGCATCATTACCGGCTTTTTGCCAAATATTGAAGGAAAGAAAAATTAACCAAAGGAAATACTGATTGTTAACAATTGTTCTTTCCAGGTGAGAGACGAAAAAAAACCTTATTAGAATCCTCTTTTGGAGAAGGGATTTTAATAAGGCTTTTCTTTTGATAACTTATTCGCTTCGTAAACTTTTAACCGGGTTGGCCAGCGCTGCTTTAACAGATTGAAAGCTTATGGTGGCAAACGCAATAACCACCGCTATAGCACCGGCTGCTACAAATACCCACCAGCTTAAATTTACGCGGTACGCAAAACCTTGCAGCCAGTTGTTCATGGCAAACCAGGCTACCGGCGTTGCAATTATTATGGCAATGAATACCAGTTTTATAAAATCATGCGCAAGCAAACCTACAATGCGGCCTACACTTGCGCCTAATACTTTACGCACACCAATTTCGCGGGTGCGCACCTGTGCGGTGAATGCCGCAAGCCCCAACAAGCCTAAGCACGAGATCATGATGGCTATTGCTGCAAAACAGTTAAACAATGTTCCTTCGCGTTGTTCCGATTGATACAGACCGTTAAACACATCATCCAAAAAAACATACCCAAAAGGATATTCACCGTTGTATTGTTTAAACTGTGCCTGTGCCGCTGCTAGTGCCTGTTTTGCATTATTGGTTGTGGTTTTCACATAAATAGTGCTGAAATTTTTAGGTGCGTACCAGAAAAGTGCGGGTGCAATTTTTTCTTTCATTGATGCGTAATGAAAGTCTTTCACCACTCCAATTATCTTACCCGTAATAGTATTCATCCGGAAACGTTTACCGATGGGATTTTTTAGCCCCATCTCTTTAATTGCGGCTTCATTTAAAATATAATTCGCCGTATCGCTTGCTGCTCCCGTAAAAGATGCGCCCTCTATTAACTGCATTTTAAAGAATGAAATAAAGTCCTTATCAATCACTATAGGGTGCAGTATAAAGGTTGAGTTTGGTGCCTTACCATCCCAGTCGTTATCACCGGACATCCCCCCAAACCTTACTATATTTTGATTTGACCGGGTTACGGCCAGTACGCCCGGATGTTTTAATAATTCACCTTTTATCGCATCGTAATGTTTGGCTGCATCACGCATCCAGAACGAAAAGACGTTGGTTTTATCATATCCTAGTTTTTTTGAGCGGATGTAATTTAACTGACTGGTGATAACTATCGTGCCTATTATCAACACCACAGAGAACACGAACTGCGTAACCACTAAAATTTTCCGGAACATAACATCCCCTATTCCTGCAGATATTTTGCCCTTTAATGCTTTCAATGGCTCAAATGAAGATAGTAACAATGCCGGATAAATACTTGAGGCTACTAAAGTACCTGCAATGGCTAAAAGTATAATTGTCCACACATGGTAATCAGACAAATTAAGCGACAGCTGTTTACCGGCTAATTGGTTAAAAGCAGGTATTAGCGCTGATATAAGGAACAGCGCCAAAACAACCGCCAGTGAATACAGCAATGCTGTTTCGACTATAAACTGCATAAAAAGCTGAATTTTTGCAGCCCCTACAATTTTACGCATACTGATCTCTTTTGAACGCAGCATGGAACGGGCGGTTGACAGGTTTACGTAATTGATACACGCAATAACCAATATCAATAAAGCAACCACTATAAAGATCCTGACAGTGCTCATACCTTTGTCGGTAAGGTCTGCATTGTATAAATGCATTTTTGATAAGGGCAGCAGTAAATATTCTGCATCTGTATCATCAGGCTTATGGTTAAGATGGATCTGCCTGATCCTTACGGCAAGGCTGCTTAATGAAACACCTGGCTTAAGCAGCAAATAGGTTTCATAACCAAAGTTTGAAAAATTAGTATTTATATCAATTTTATTAGTCAGCATACTTTTTACATGATAGCTCATTGGCATTATCATATCAAAGTTAAACCTGGAGTTTTTAGGAAAATCATTAATTACAGCACTTACCGTAAAGTTCTCCTTTTCATCAGCAACTATAACCTTCCCTATCGGATTCTCGTTTCCGAAGAATCTCTCAGCCGTTTTCCTGGTAATTACAACCGAATTATCATTTGTAAATGGCTTTGATACATCGCCCTGAACAACGGGAAAATCAAAAACAGAGAAAAACGAAGGGTCGGCAAAAGTTGCATTTTCATCGCCAAAAACCTTATCTTTAAACTTATAGAGCGAAAAATTATAATTCCCTGTAAGGCGTACCGCATCTTTCACTTCAGGAAGCTGTTGCTTTACCAGCGGCCCTATCGGGGCAACGTCAATGCTCCAGATCTGCTTGCTGGCGCCGGTACCTCCGAAAAGTTCAAGCCTGTAAATATTGGAAGTTTGTTTATGAAAACTGTCAAAGCTCAATTCGTCCTGAACCCATAACAATATAAGGATGCCGATAGCTAAGCCAGCAGTTAAACCGGCAATGTTTATAACGGAGTAAAATTTATTCTTTAGCAAATTGCGCCAGGCGGTTTTGATATAGTTTTTTAGCATATTCTTTAGTTTATTAGTTCAATTGCTCATTAGTTCATTGGTGAATGATGGATAGGATGTTATGCTTTAAATACTTCGGGAGAGGTAAAAGGTTACAAGTTTTTTACTAAAACAAAAAGCAATTCCCTTGCAGGAAACCTGTAAAAACCTATGTTTATCTTCCGGACTTTACTGACTTTTCCGACTTTCGAACTTCCCAAATCTCTAACCTCCAGCCTCTAATCACTAACCCCTACTCCGTTTTCAAACTCTTAACAGGGTTCATTAAAGCTGCCTTAAAGCTGAGATACGATACTGTTGCAAAAGCAACCACCAATACTATAATAAAAGGGATTGCAAAAAGGGTCCAGCTGATATCTATCCTGAACGCATAGGTTTGTAACCATTTGTGGCTGGCATACCAGCCAAGCGGTGCTGATACTACGAATGCCACTAAAACCAGCTTGGCAAAATCTTTATAAAGCAATTGCAAAATGCCATTTACAGACGAACCAAGCACCTTCCGGATCCCTATCTCCTTGGTACGCTGCACAATAGTATATGATACCAGGCCGAATAAACCTAAACAGGCTACAAAAATGCCAATACCGGTAAAGGCAGCAAACACCTGCCCGAATTGCCTGTCGGCGTGATACTGCTCATTAAAATGCTGATCGAGGAAGAAATAATCAAACTGTTCGCCGGGGAAAAATTGTTTCCAATTGGCTTTTAAAGCATCTATTGTTAGCGGCAGGTTGGTGGTGCTTATTTTTACTGAAACCTGTCCCCTTACATCGGGGATACAACGGAAAATAAGCGCATCGTAAGCATCATGCAATGATTGCTGGTGGTAATTATCAACAACCCCAATAATAGTATAAACCTCACCCCAAAAATCAATTCGCTTACCAAGGGACTGCAGGGGCTTATCAAAACCCATTTGTGCCGCTGCTTTTACATTAAGCACTACGGTGTGCGGGTCGGTTGTAGTAAACTCTTTTGAAAACAGCCTGCCGCCTACGAGCTTTGCGCCATATGCACTAAGGTAATCAAAATCGCCGCCTATTATACGGTATTGCTTACCCTCGCTTTCAGGAGTACCCACCAGCTTAATGCCCCCTGCGTTCCATTGCACCGGTTCTCCGGGTATGGATGTTGATACAGTTATACTCTTAACTACCGAATTGCGCAAACTCTCGTTTTTAAATGCGCTCATACTGCGGTAAAATGAATCAACCTTACCCAGGGGCGGTTTTATAACCAGCGTTTGGTTAATGTTAATGCCAAGGCTCTGTTTCTCCATAAACTGGATCTGCTTAAATACTGTGAGCGAGCCAATCAACAAAAATATGGATGCTGCAAACTGGAATACCACCATCACTTTACGCAATAATATACCGCGGGGCGATGCAGAGAGCTTGCCCTTCATTACCTCAACTGGTTTAAAGTTTGACAGCACCATGGCCGGGTAAAAGCCCGAAAAGAATGAACCCAGCAAAAACAGCCCGATTACCCCGGCCCAAAAGGCAGGTTTAACCAGCAAGGTAAGGCTGATATACTGGCCGGATATGGATGAAAAAATCGGTAAAAAAACGATGATCAAAGCTATAGCCAGTACAATTGCCAGGCCGTTAAGCAGCATTGCCTCCATCATAAACTGCGCAATTAGCTGTCCTTTGTTAGATCCAAGTGTTTTGCGAACGCCAACTTCCTTTGCACGGCCAATACCACGCGCGGTGGCAAGGTTTATGTAGTTTATCCATGCAATAATTATCACAAATATAGCTATGCCAGCCAGCAAATATACCGATGTGCCATCGCCGTTTGGCTCAGCTTCAATCATCAAATGCGATTTAAGGTGAATGCTTTCCAATGGCTGAAGATAGTATTTAGCCCCATCGCCTGATCCTTTGAACTGACTGTATTCTTTGTTTACAAAGGGTACGAATTTTGCTTCCAGGGCTTTAGGATCTGTACCCGGTTTTAATAACAGATAAGTTAAACAACCATCATTACGCCATCGATTATCCAGGTCGCTTTTAGGGCCTGCAAATTTTAGAAGCGTGGCGTACGATAATAATATATCCGTTTTAAAGTGTGTATTAACCGGAAAATCCTTTATAACGCCAGTTACTTTTACCGGCTGGTCGTACCCAAAGTTTAATAGTTTGCCTATCGGATTGGTGTTGCCAAAAAGCTTTTTGGCATTGGTTTCGGTTATTACGATCGAGAATGGTTCCTGCAAAGCCGTCTTTGGGTCGCCGCTGATAAGCGGATAGCTGAAAATATTGAAAAACGAATTTCCGCAAAAATAAACCTTTTGCAGGCTAAGCCGCTGATCCTGGTAAATAGCCAAAACCGGCCCGGCACCCACTATTTTTACAAAATCATCAATCTCGGGGAAGTTTGTTTTAAACTTGCTGCCTGCTGCAAAAGCACCGGCTGCCCATTGGGTGCTTAGTTTGCCATTGTTAAACCTGTCTTGCGCAACACGGAACACCCGTTCTTTTTTAACATGAAAGTTATCATAACTTAATTCAAATACTACATATTGAATTATCAGCAGTCCGGCGGCCATCCCAATGGCAAGCCCCACAATGTTGATGAATGAGAAAGCCTTGTTCTTTTTAAGGTTTCTGAATGCGATGAGTAAATAGTTTTTGATCATGATCAGGGTTTTATTGGAAGGTTTTCAGCTAAAATTATGCCTGTTTTATAAATAGTTAATTATCAATTAGTTATTGCATATTCATTTGTAACGTACGTTCGATTATAATATAGTTATTGTTCGGAGGCGTACAGCAGACCAGGATTAATAGATTTGATAGATTTAGTCGGATATGCCAATTTTACGTGATTACCAGGTTAAATACCATCAATATTGTATAAGACTCCACCCAAATAAAAAGGTTGCTCAAATTCTGCTGATTTTAATCAGAAACCCTCAATCCCTGCTAATCATTCAAATCATTTAATCCCGGTTTATATTTTCTCACTGTAAATCAACAACTTAAATGATAACTCCTACAAAATTAGGACTTATACTAATTAATTAGTTGCAATACTAATAAATTAGTATCACCTTTATAAAAAATTAATATCGTTATGCAAAAACTGGCTAAAAGAGAAGAACAAATAATGCAGGCCGTATGGCAATTGGAAAATGCTTTCATAAAAGAGATCATCCAGGAAATGCCTGATCCGAAGCCGCATTATAATACAATTGCCACTATGGTGAAGATTTTGGAGGATAAAGGTTTTTTAGGGCATGAAATAATTGGCAACATTTTCCGCTATTACCCAGTCATATCAAAAGACACTTATCAAAAGCACGCTATGAAGGATATAGTTAGCCAGTATTTCGATAATTCATACCCCAGCATGCTTGCGTTTTTTGCTAAAGAACAAAAGATCTCGGAAGAAGAATTAAATGAAATTGTAAACCTCATAAAATCACAAAAAAAATGATACCATATATACTGCACGTAGCATTGCTCATATCGGTTTGCCTGTTGTTTTATAAAGTGTTATTACAAAGGGAAACCTTTTACCGCTTAAACCGCATTGTGCTGGTTTTTTGTTTGGCCTTATCATTTGGGTTGCCGTTTATATCTATCCCTCAGCAATGGTCGTTAAGAAATACTGAAAAACCTGTCGCAATAAATATCGAGCCGGCTAAAACAACTGAGCCAACATTTACAAAGCCTCAAACAGCAACCGTACAAAAGCAGGAACCTATTAAAACAGTTGCTACACCGGTAGTAAAAACAGTGCCTGTGCCGCAGTCCCTGGTTAAAACTGTATCCTCCTCTCCTGCCGGGTTGGAAATGCCTTTTATGCAAAAAGCTATTAAATGGCTGTTCTATTTATATTGGATAGGTGTTGCCGCTTTCGGGCTCAACCTCTTATTACAATTGGTTGTACTGCTTTACCAGGCCTATACAAAACCGGTTATCCGCGATGGCAAATTCCGCATTATTGAGCTAACGGGTGATAAAGCACCCTGCTCGTTCGGGAACAATATTTTTATCAATCCTGAAAAGTATGATTGGGAAACTTACAGCCAGATCTTACTGCACGAAAAAGTCCACATTCAGCAGGGCCATAGCTTTGATATTTTAATGGCCGAGCTTGTTTTGGTGCTGCAATGGTTTAACCCTTTTGCCTGGCTTTACCGCACCGAGCTTGAAAATAACCTGGAGTTTTTAACCGACGATGCCGTGCTTGGTCATAAAGAGGTTGAAAGAGAAAGTTATCAAATGAGCCTTTTAAAGGTTTCGGCCCCGCATTTATCATTGGGCATCACTACAAATTACAATCAATCATTACTTAAAAAACGCATAGTTATGATGAACTCAAAGAAATCAAACCTCCACATTATGTGGAAATACTTTTTCCTGGTGCCGCTGCTGGGCGTGCTGGCATGTGCGCTTAATGATCCAATGGCTTACAGCCAGGCTACCAAAATCAAAACAAAAAATGAGTCCCATCAGCACCATTATGAGGGTGATCGTTCTGTTGGCGTATGGTTTGCAACCATTAAGAACGATAAGGTGCATATTGAGTTTAAAAGCGATGATGACGATCATAACTGGTCAAACAGTTCCAGCTTTTTATTGAGCGAATTTCCATCGCTGCCAAAAGATCAAAAAGGTGATTTTACTTTAAAGCGAGAGGCTGGTTCGGTTTTGTTTAATGGAAAGTTTGAAGGAAACGAAGGTTACGGGCATTATAAATTTACTGCCGATAAAAGCTTTAATGATTACTTAAGTTCACAGGGCATTACAGAAGTAGAAGACGATGATTCATTTGCTTATTTTATTGTGAATGTAAAAAAGGATTATGTGGCCATGCTGAAAAGAAATGGATTTAAAGATTTGTCGAAAAACAACCTGATCTCCATGGCGGCGCTCAAGGTTGATGAGCCTTACATCAAAATGTGGAAAGAGAACGGCTTTGACGATCTAAGCCCTAACCAGCTGGTATCCGGCAAGGCAATGCATATTGATAATGCCTATGTAAGTGAGATCCGTAAAGCCGGGTATAACGACCTTACTTTTAACCAGCTCATTAGCTTTAAAGCTCAGCATATTACCGGTGATTATATAAATGGCCTAAAGAAAGCAAAGCTGAAAGAAGGTAAAACCGGTGAGGATAGCTTACCTACTGCCAACGAGATCTCCAGCTATAAAGCAATGAACATCGACTCCAGTTTTGTTCGATCTTTTGCAGCTATTGGCTACAAAAACATACCCTACAACCAGTTAACTACCTTAAAGGCATTAAATATTACCCCCGAATATGTAAAAAGCTTTAAGGCTATGGGATACAATAACCTTACGGTAAATAATCTATCATCGTTAAAATCATTGAATATTACACCCGAGTTTATAAGGGGTTACCAGGCATTGGGATTTAAGGATCTGTCCGTTAATAACCTTACCAATTTAAAAGCGCTTGGGATAGACGCCGGGTATATAAAAACTTTTGAAGCTGTTGGTTATAAAAACTTAAGCATCAGCAACCTGTCGACATTAAAATCACTAGGCATAACGCCCGAGTTTATAAAAAGCTATGAACCATTTGGTTTTGGACCATTATCAGTTAATAATTTATCTACCCTAAAATCATTGGATATAACGCCTGAATATATCAGGGGTTTTCAATCGTTGGGTTATAAAAGCCTCACCGTTAATAACCTGAGCTCATTAAAAGCATTAGGCATAACTGAGGAGTATATAAAAAGCTTTGAAGCCGTTGGCTACAAAAACATCCCGGTTAATAACCTGAGCTCATTAAAAGCGCTTGGCATAACCCCTGATTTTATAAAAGGATTTAAAGACCTGGGCTTTGAGGATGTATCAGTAAATGAATTGTCGTCATTAAAAGCAACCGGGGTAACGCCCGCTTATATAACTGAGATGAGAGGCAAAGGCTTTAATTCAAAGGAGCTGCATAAGTACATTCAATTGAAGAATGCTTTCAATTAGTGAATAGAGGTCAGAGGTTAGTTAAAAAACGCTGAATCTCTGTAACCTTTCCATTTACCCGGAGTATTTAAACATGATTATCAACAAATGACTAATGACACAATGACTAATGACCATATAATTATGAACCACTCAAAAAAATTAAATATTATCCGCATGTTGCCTTTACTTGGCTGCATGGCGTGCTTTATTTACAATCATGCGGCTATGGCGCAAACAGTTGTGGTAACAACCACAACTCCGGTTGTTACCCCTGTTATAAAGGTTAACCCTGTTGTTACTGCTAACCCCGTTGTAAATACGAATGTTAATCCATTGGTAAACACAAATGTTAACCCAGTGGTTAATCCGGTAGTAAACGTTAATCCTGTTGTAGTTGAAAATGTTAACCCTGATGTGGATGTTGACGTTAACCCCGACGTAAATGTTGATGTAGTTGGCCCCGACCGGAATGAAGGCAGCTGGTTTGCTACCATCAAGGGTGATAAAATAAGAATTGAATTCAGAAGCGGCGATGATGAAAACAACTGGTCGAGCGATTCAGATTTTAATCTAAGCGATTTCCCTAACCTGCCAAAAGGCCAAAAGGGTGAATTTAGCTTAAGAAGAGAAGCCGGAAATGTTGTATTTACCGGCACGTTTGATGGCGATATGGGTTCGGGCCGTTATAAATTTACGCCTGATGATACGTTTAATGCGTATGTAAAAAGCCATGGTTTTACTAATGTTAAGGAAAGCAATTCGTTTTCATTCTATATGGTTGATCTGAAAAAGAGCTATATTGAAATGCTTCAGAAAACTGGATACAGCGATATTTCAGCAGGCAACCTGATAGCCATGTCGGCCCTTAAGGTTGATGAGGCATTTATCAACTCATTCAAAGCTATTGGCTATACCGACTTACCTTGCCATCAGCTCATCGCCATGAAATCAATGCACCTTACGCCTGAATTTGTAAAAGGCTTTGAGCAATTAGGTTATAAGGATATCCCGGTAAACAGGTTAATTGCACTCAAATCATTAAGAATTGATGGTGATTACCTAAAAGGTTTCAATGATATTGGCTATAAAAATATCCCGGTTAATGATTTGATTACTTTTAAATCGGTAGGTATTACCCCTGAGTTTGTAAAGGGCTTTGAGGACGCAGGTTATAAAGATATTCCTGCACATAGCCTTGTTCCCTTAAAATCATTACATATTACTCCCGAATATATCAACGGCTTTAAAAAACTTGGATTTACTGATATTCCTTTAAATGAGTTGCCAGCTTTAAAATCAACAGGGGTTACACCTGAATATGTAGCATCAATGCAGGAAAAAGGGTTTAAATCAGACAACCTGAGAAAATACATGCAGTTGAAAACATCCTTCAGCAACTAAAACTTAAACTATCATGAAAAAAATTATTATAACCTGTTTATCTGTCATGGTTTTAGTGACAGCATTTTCAAACAATTTGTTTGCGCAGCAAAAAGCTAAGACCGAAAAGAAGGAGAAAAATGACGATGAGGACAATTGGAACTTTAATAACAATCGTGCACCCGGCACATGGGATGCGGTTGTAAAAGACGACCAGATAAATATTCAATTTTACGGTGCACACTGGAGCTCGGGCAGAGATTTCCCGCTACCGGAATTTGGAACTTTGCCTAATGGAAAAATAGGTGAATTCAACCTTAACCGCGAGGCAGGGAAAATGACTTTTAAGGGTGTTTTTGAAAGCCAATTTGGCCATGGCTCTTACCAATTTGTTGAAAATACCCAATTTAAGGCATACCTGGAACAACGTGGCTATAAGAACCTTGATGATCAATTAATGCTTGATGTATTTTTCACTGACATTAACAAAGCCTATTTTGATTACATGAAAGCTAATGGTTATGCAAACATCACAAATGATCAGTTTAAAGACCTTGCTGAGCAGAACCTTAACCGTAAAAAATTAGCCGAATATTTCGACTTGTTTAAAACTGAAGGGTATGGCCATCAATCAATAGATAAAATAGTGGAGCTGCGTGAGCATGGGGTAAGCGCCCGTTTTGTAAGCGATTTTCACCAGATTGGCTTTAAAAACTTTCCGCTTGATAAAGCGCTTGAGCTGCGTGACCATGGCGTGAGTGCTAAATATATTACCGAATTTACAAAAATGGGATATAAGGATATAACACTTGATAAGGCACTTGATCTAAGAGATCATGGCGTAAGCCCCGACTTTATCAACAGCATTCAAAAAATGGGCTATGGAACCTTAACCCTTGATAAAGCACAGGAACTGAGGGACCATGGCGTAAGCCCAAAATTCATCAGTAGCATCCAGGATATGGGGTATAAAAATATAACCCTTGATAAAGCACAAGAGCTGAAAGACCATGGTGTTAACTCTGAATTTATCAGCGGGGTTCAAAAATTAGGATTTAAAGATCTCACGCTTGACAAAGCCCAGGAGTTGAGAGATCATGGCGTTACAGTTGCTTACATGCAAAAGGTTAAAAGCAAAAATTTAGGTGATATAAAAACGCTTGATGATTACATAAAATTAAAGGATACTGGTTTTTAATAATTTCAAATCAATTATACATCTAAAGCAAATTGGGTTTTCCTGGTTTGCTTTTTTATTTAGGGATCATGACACCTATTATAACTCATTAAAAACTCTATTTTTATCACAAATTAATCGTGATATGTTTTTTATCCTCTCAAAGGTGCTGTTGATCTTTATTTTACCATTTTCATGGGTCATCGCTTTTTTCCTTGCGGCTTTAATAGTAAAGAAACCACATCTTAAACGCCGCTTTTTTATTATATCAGGTGTAGTATTACTCCTGTTTTCGGACCCGTTTTTATTTAACCGGTTTGCCAACAGTTGGGATATAAAACCTGTACCACTAACAAAACCTGTATATAGCTGCGCCATAGTTTTAGGAGGATTTTCTGGCGGAGATTCAAAAGGAAATGGCTTTTTTAATGGTTCGGCCGATAGGTTTATCCAGGGGCTCAAATTACTTAAAACGGGCAAAGTATCACACCTCCTTATTTCGGGTGGTAATGGTCTTTTAATGCCAGGCGTTTTTAGAGAAAGCGCATGGGTAAAAACTCAACTACAACAATTACAAGTTCCTGATAGCTGTATAATAGTTGAAGAACATAGCCGCAATACCATTGAAAACGCCGCTTTTTCGAAGGTGCTGCTAACTCAAAAGCATTTAGCCCCGCCTTATTTATTGGTTACATCTGCTTTTCATATGCGCAGATCGCTGGGCATTTTTAAAAAACAAAAAACCGAAGTTATTCCTTACCCGTGTAATTACCTGGTGTCACCTGGTGATTTTTCACTAACTGAATTTATCCCAAGTACCGAGCCGTTATACCGCTGGGAATTTTATACGAAAGAAGTAATTGGCACTGCTGTTAATTATTTTAAATAGCCTTGTGCCCATATCCTTCTTATTTAATTAATTTGCCGCTTTAAAATTTGCTATTCATCCACATTATAATAAAATGACTTATTGCTTAGGAATTAAAGTTAAAGAAGGCCTGCTTGCTATTGCTGATACCCGCATAACTTCAGGAACTGACACTACTATAAAAAAGAAGATAACGATAGAACAAAAAGATAAATTCTCGCTCTTTATCATGACCAGCGGCTTACGGTCAGTACGGGATAAAGCGCTTGTGTATTTTAACGAATTGCTTGAAACTACTGAATACAATAAATTATACAAAGCCGTTAACGCTTTTGGAGAACAGGTAAAAAGGGTGGCCGATGAAGATAAAGCTGCACTCGAAAAAGCAGGTTTCAAGTTTGATTTGAATACCATAATTGGCGGTCAGCTTTCAGGCGATGACGAGCATAAGCTGTTCCTTTTATACCCCGAAGGTAATTGGGTGGAGTTGGGCCAGGGTGCGCCTTATGTAATTATTGGCAATTCAGGGCACGGAAAAGCCATACTGAACCGCATCCTAGACGAAAACTCAAGTTTGAAACTGTCGCTTAAAACCGGCTTCCTTTCATTTGATTCAACAAGGGTAAGTTCAAATAATGTTGATTTCCCAATTGACGTTGCACTTTACAAAAAAGACAGTTTTCATATTATTGAAAAACGATATGAAAAAAAGGACCTTGAATATATTTCAACGCAATGGGCCGAAGAACTAAAAACAGCCCTCGAAAATATATCTGAAGGCTGGATGGATGATGCTTTTAATAAGTTAGATTGAGGAAAGGTTGTAGTTGTTGTAAACGTTGTAGAGGTTAAAAATGTTAAGCCAATAAATCTTCATGAATTTTACAACTCTTACAACATTTACAACCCTTACAACTTTTCTAACCCTTACAACAACTACAACCCTTTACAACCAAAACAAATGAAATTCAACGTACTCACTGAAATGGAATATACAGCTGCATCAGCGGGTACTTTGATATTGAATATCCATGCGTTGCGTACGCCGCGTCAAACAATTATCAGTGAATCGTTTGTTATTGATCCATATATAAAGGTTGAAGAGCTGGTATCTGCCCAAAATGAGAACCGGGTGGTGCGGTTTGAAATGGAAGAAGCAAGCGCTATTAAGCTTACCTATAAAGCCACTATTGATAATTATTGCGAGGTAAAAAATTACACCAGCCTGGTTGAGATCCCGATTGCGGAAATGGATAATGCTGTTTTACCTTACCTGTACCCCAGCAGGTATTGTCAGAGCGATAAGCTTTACCGATTGGCAAATAACTTATTTGGTTATATTGAAAACCCATTTGAAAAGGTTTTAACCCTTACCGGGTGGATCAATAAAAACGTACAATATATAAGTGGCTTTACTAATACGCAAACATCAGCCTATGATACGGTTACGCAACAACAGGGGGTATGTCGTGATTTTGCCCATTTAGGTATTGCCTTATGCCGGGCACTTACTATACCTGCCAGGTATTTTACAGGTTATGCCTATAAGTTAAAGCCTGCCGACTTTCATGCCTGTTTCGAAGCTTATCTTGGTAATGAATGGATCTTGTTTGATGCTACCGGACTTGTGCCACTTAATGGCCTGATCAAAATAGCATCAGGCCGTGATGCGGCTGATACAGCAATAGCAAACATTTTTGGCAATGTTACCTTCACATCCATGCTGGTAAGCTGCGAGCTTGCCGAAGATAACTTCACTCCTTTTTACTACGAGCCATCGCAGCTAAAGGGTGTGTCATATCTATAAATTAAACTTATTTAACGACCAGGTCAATGGACTATTGACAAATGACTAAAATAGACGTCGCGGGCAGATTCGAACTGCCGTGTGGGGTTTTGCAGACTCCAGCCTATCCTCTCGGTCACGCGACTTTATAATAAAAACTACTTAATCACTTATCAGAGGACCGGAGGGGCGGGATAACCTATCTTTCTCCGTAAACGGAGCAGGAGTTAGCACCTTGTATTGAGTCTATAGTCTTGAGTATGTAATCGTAAGTCGTAAATAAAGTTGCGGCTTTAATCTTTTTTGACTCCGGACTCATGACTTTAGACTTAACTATAGTACAGGTTGCTAAGACTTCACAGGGCCTTTTCCCTCAGTCTTTCTGGATAAGCGAAAATAAAGAACGATTTGTTGATGCAAACATACGCATTAATTCTATAAATACTATAGATTTAATAGAATTAATTAATAAAAAATACAATTATCTGTAAATCAGTAAAATAAAATCACCAATAGGAACATAAAACTTTAATCTTATTAATATTTGGCTTCAAATTATTTACTGAGTATCAATGCCGCTCCAAACAAAATATTACTCAAATCCCGATTTGAGTAGCAGTAACCTGCAACTAGCGGCTTCTTTGCTTAACCAAACCACAAATCAACGCTGCTTTGGTAAATAATTATGATTCAAAAAATGAAAAGGAATTTAATTTTACTCACATTATTTATGCTGGTGCAAATAGTATTTTGCAATGCCGCCCCCTTCAGCTTAACTCAAAAACAGCAGGATTCACTGTCCGCTTACACCGGCAAATTTCAAACCATACAGGGAACCCCAATCACCTATGCCGAATTAATTATAGAGAATGGGAAGCTGACGGCCCGGCTGTCCAACGAGCAAACATTAATACTTAAACAGCTATCCGGAGACAACTTTGTTGTTCCCGAACAAAATTTAGCCATTAAATTTATAAGGGATCCCACAGATAAAGTTGTAAAAATTGCTGTGAATGGAAATATTGAATGAATAAAAAGTAATCCGGCAGCTCAAAATACGGGCAATGTTAAACCTGCCGTTCCTGCAGATTATTTAGGCAAGTACCAGATAATTATGAATGGGCAAACTGCAATTATTGAGATCTCTTTAAAGGACGGCCAACTATGGGCTACTCAATTATGGGATGGAGCACGCAGTGTACTTGACTATAGGTCAGGCGATGATTTTATGATCAGAGCTTTAAACATGCCGTTAAAGTTTAAAAGAGATCAAAACAAAAATATAATCCAAATGCTGCTAAACGGAAATGACCTGTTTACCAGGATTAAAAATTAACCCGTTCGCTGTATCCTACTAATAAATTAAATTATGAAACATATAAAATGGCTTTTTACATTTATGCTCTATTTCATAGGATACAGAACTGCAATTGCTCAAAAACATGTTATGGAATTAACACCGGCTATTAAGGCTGAAGTTGTTGACAGCCTTTCATCAATTTTAATTAAGAAATATATTTATTTAGATACTGCCGTTAAAATGAGCACCCGCATTAAGGGGCGGCTAAAAAGCGGGGGATATGGTACCATTGCCAATCCAAATGATTTTGCAGGGATACTTAATGCGGATTTGCAAACCGTTTACAATGACCTGCATATGCGCATCTATTACGATGCCGGTTTTGAAAAAGCTTTACAGACAAAATCGTACATGGAATCTGTTACCCGGCGGATGAGTTTTTTACAATTAGCAAAACAAAAAAACTATGGTTTTCCAAATGTCAGGATCCTGGATGGGAATATTGGATATATTTCAATAACTCAATTTTATGATCCTAATGAACAATCAATAGAAGTGGTAAAAAATGCATTTAATTTTTTAAAAAACGCTAACGCCCTGATCATTGATATTCGTGAAAACCCTGGCGGCGAACCGGATATGGTGAAATATATTTGCAACTATTTCTTTAAGGAAAAAACGCATCTTAATGATTATTATGACCGCCATACCAGCACCAACCAATATTGGACAAATCCAATAGCACCTTCGGCTACATTTGCTTTAATGCCTGTATATATTTTAGTTAACAACCACACTTATTCGGCTGCAGAAGAATTTGCTTATGATTTACAAAGCTTGCACCGTGCAACAATTATCGGTCAAACCACAGGAGGTGCCGCACATTGGGTGTCATCAAGCAGTATCAGTAACGGCTTTATTGGTAACATCCCGTTCAGAAAAGCAATTAATCCGGTTACAGGTAAGAATTGGGAAAAAACAGGTGTGAGGCCAAACGTTAACAGCGATAAAAAAAATGCATTGGACACTGCATTGGCCATTGCTTATGATTGCCAGATCAGCACATCAAAAGATTCGGCCATAATTAAATCAATAAAATGGTTCAGGGTTATTCTCAATTCAAAGCTTCACCCCTTTAAAACCAACACAGCTACATTAAAAGCGTACGCAGGGAATTATGACGGGCGACTGATCACTTTAAAAAAAGAGCAATTATATTTCACAGATACAAATGGTTACAGTATTGGTTTAATCCCGATATCAGCAACTGCTTTTACTTTCACAAATAATGATCGTCAATTAGAATTTAAGAAAGCGGATAACGGAAAAATTACCGCATTAAACTTTATTTACCAGGACGGAAAGATTGAGAATTTTACCCGGCTAAAATAAGATCATTAAAGCCGGGCAAAATTAAAATTACTTAAGCCGGTTTAACCGGGCTTCCCGTCCAGTCTGTACCCGGAGAAAGGCGCTCACCTTTCATTACTAATGATAAGGCCTCAATATTGGTATCATCTCCCAGCTCGCTATCATACAAAATAATGGTGCCTGAGCCAATACTGCTCCTTGCCCCTATTTTTACCGATCCTACCTTCATTACCCTGTCTTCGAATAAATGCGTCTGCGGACCGCAATCGGCATTGAGGGCTGCATCATCACAAATGGTAACCATATCAAACTCGGTAATATCAGTGGTGTTCATGAAGATCCTTTTTCCTGTTTTCACGCCCAGCAGCCGCATCATAATAGGCAACCAGGGTGTACCCTGCAAATATTCTAACAAAAAAGGGATAGATAATGCTTCGTAGGTTGATGTGATAGCTTCACTTCTCCATACATTCCAGCTCCACATTGGCCTTTGTTTAGGCTTATATTTTCCAATAAACACCCATTTTAGTAAAACAGTGATCAGGAATGCAGGAATGCCCATATAAAACAAATAATAAAAGGGAAAGTATAGGATTATCTTCCACAAAGGCTCATCAACTACCAGGTCATGACCGTAGGCAATAAATAAAATTGAGCAACAAATAATAGCGCTTTCAGGAAGGATGATCCTTATAAACTCAACCAGTCCCCTTGCAATTTTCCTGCTGGTTTTAGGATGGATAGTTAACTCAGCTGGAAAAGGATTACTTTCCTGCCTGCGTGGCAACGGAATTGCCGGCGAACCAAACCAATCCCGTGCATCGTTATCAGCCATTTGCTGTTTATCAGGCGGGGTAGACAATACCCCTATCAGCATATTGCCATTAAGGTGATACCCCTGCGGAATTAGCGCGCTGTTGCCAACAAAACTATTGCTTTCGATAGTAGTTTTTTCAAGAATCAGCTGCTGGGCGCGGATATCAGCTTCGCCAAGTGTTACTGCATCTGCAACAAAGGCGCCATCCCCAATCTCCAGCAACGGGTGTGTTACACTGCTTGCGGTAGAGATCTCCGTATCCTTACCTATTTTTGCACCCAATGCTCTGAAAAAGCCTGCAACATAAACCGTGGCATAAATAGGGTGTAAAACAATAAGACTTAATGACATTAGCTGATCAACAAACCATTTGCGCACATAAAACATACTGTAAATGGAATATTTGCCGGGTTTAACATCGTGTTGTAGCAAACGGGTAAGTATAATGGTTTCGGCGGCAAACAACAAAATATATAACAGGGCCAATAAAGGTGCACCTATCAGGTAGGTAAAATCATAATCACCGGCTGCATTATCCAGTTTATTTATGGTAATTATTGTTGGCAGCAGCGGTAACAGGATAATGAATGGGAAGATCATAATAAACAGCATAAATATCAGCTTATACTTACGCCTTGTAAATGCCGAAACAACCAGCGGTTGCGGAAGATCTTCAATGTTCTTTTTTTCTTTAAGCTGCGCCGGGCTACCCCGCCATACTTCGCCCTGGCCAATTGTTTTTCCGGGCTGCAGAAAGCTAAGGTCCTGCAACTCGCTCCATGCCTCCATAGTGCTACCGCCCGATATAATAGCGCTGCTGCCAATATAGGCATGATCGCCAAGGGTTATGGTGCGTAACTTTAGCCAACCGTCTTCAACAAAAGCATTATTTAAATTAGTTTGCGAGCTTATGCTTACATCGCTGCCTATAGTTATCAGGTCTTCGGCGCCAAAGGCAAAATCGCTTACCTGTGCATCAGGAGCTATTTTTACGCCCAGCAAGCGCAGGTATACAGGATATAAGGGAGTGCCGTTTAAAAACTGCGCAGGTAACAGGCGCTGCATGGTTTTTACAAACCACCATCTAAAATAATAGGTGCCCCAAAGCGGGTAATCGCCGGCTTTCATTTTGCCTATAACAAGCCATTTGGTTGTAATACACACAACCGTAAATATGGGTGGGATCAAAGAAAATAAAAGTAGCGATGTTATGATAGCATAAAGCACATTGTTGGTTTCCTGGTCAACATAATAATACCCCAGGTAAGGGATAAAGATCTGGAAGGCAAACAAGCCATATATTATAAGCAGGGCAACAGTTTGTGCAGTCCAGCAGGTAATATGCCTCATCAACGGTATTTTGTTAAACACCCGTTTAGGCTTTGCCACAGTTTCTGCGCGTGTGCTCCACTCCTGTATTAAATTACTGATAGGCCTGTTTATGTAAACATCTTTTAGTGATGAATTAGGCAAACCAGCATCGCGCCTTAGCTGGGATACAAAACCGGCAGCCAGCAAGGAATGACCGCCAAGGTCAGTAAAGAAATCCATTGACGGATCAATAGCCCTATTCGGGAATATTTTATGCAGCACAGCTAATATCCTGTCTTCTATCGGGGCATTAAGATCCAGTGTTCCGCTGGCTTCTGTATCAGCCGATAAAACTGGCGGAACAGGCAGTGCCTTGCGGTTTATTTTTCCACTTGGCATGCGTGGCATTTCTGGCAGCACCATTATAGTTGACGGGATCATGTAGGATGGCAATCCCTTTGAAAGCTCCATCCTAAAAGCACCTTCATCAATACAGGTCAGCCCTTCCGTCACTACATAACCCACCAAATGTTCCTGATCGCTGAAATCTTTTTTTACAGCCACAGCAGCCGATCTTACTCCTGCAATTTCGTTCAATTTGGTTTCAATCTCGCCCAACTCTATCCGGTAACCACGCAATTTTATCTGGTCGTCAATACGGCCTTGCATATCAACGCTTCCATTTTTATTGATTATGGCAATATCCCCGGTGCGGTATACCGTATTACCTGGCAAAGCGCTTAATGATGCGGGTTTTGCAACAAATTTTTCTTTTGTAAGCTGGGGCAATTTAACATACCCGGTAGCAACTCCGGGGCCGGTTATCACCAACTCCCCTGCTTCGCCAAATGGCAACAGGTTTAAAGCATCATCAACAACAGCAAGGTTATAGTTAGGCAGGGGCTGTCCTATTACAATATGATCATTGGGGCCAAGCTGTGCAATGGTTGCCGTTACCGTAGTTTCAGTTGGGCCATAGCTGTTAAAAAACTTCATCCCTTCTTTTGACCATTTGGCCAGTACCTGCGGGGTACACGCTTCACCGCCTGCATTTACCAATCGCAAGCTTGGCAAACTATCTTCCATAACTGCCAGCAGGCTGGGTACCGCGTGCAGTATGGTTATATTTTCTTTTCTTAAAATGTCGCTTAATTCATCAATAGCTTTTGATGTTGTATTATCGGCAACCCACAAAGTAGCCCCGGCAAAATAACTTATCCAGGTTTCCTCGCACCACATGTCAAAAGATACCGAAAAGCCCTGGTACACCTTATCGGCGGATTTAATTTGAATAACGCTTTGCTCCGATCTTATTAAATGACAGATCTGGCCATGACTAATGGGGATCCCTTTTGGCTTACCGGTACTGCCAGACGTATAAAGCACATAAGCACAATCAGATCCGCTTAGATCGGTGGGCAGCAAATTAATTTCAGCTGAAGTTAAAGCCTTGCTGGTTCCCGGGTTTTCGGGCGGGGTCAACATTAAACAATTAACATTAAGCTGCTGCGAGCTATAACATGCTGCAGCACCTACCTCCTGCATGATCACTTCAACCCGCTCGGCCGGAATTTCCCTGTCGACGGGCACATAGGCTGCACCAGCTTTAACTATTCCTACTATAATTACATGCAGCGGCAGACCCCGCTGCCACCAAACGCCGACCTTATCGCCGCGTTTTATTCCTTTTTTTGAAAGCTGCAGGGCAACTTCATCACTCCAGCGGTTTAGGCCGGCATAGGTTAAAGTTTCATCATGAAAGATAAGTGCGGTTTTATCTGCAAATTCACTTGCCGCTTTACTAAATAATGATGGTAGTGTTTCTTCTTTTATAAGGTCCGGGCGATTATCACCCAAAATAATACTCAAATTGTTCATATATAACTAAATACCGGCGGCTTATTTGGCTAAGCTAATTACATTCAATGCTAAACATTGTTTGCTATATTTAGATATATAATTATGAAATAGTTTAATCATATATTATTTAATAAAAACAGACTGGTGTTGGTATATTATCGGCTTCATGCTCCGCGATTTGGCCTCACCTAAACTGCGTAGCATTCATAAATGCCTTATAAACGGAATCATTACGGGACTAGCCCTCCCAAAGGGACTAAGCTGTGTACATATCTTTTCCTAACCCCCATCGGGGTTCAATATTGGTAGAAAAACAACAACCCAATAATTCGTGTGCCA
The DNA here is from genome assembly GCF_900142915.1 of Mucilaginibacter sp. OK098. Classification (GTDB taxonomy): domain Bacteria; phylum Bacteroidota; class Bacteroidia; order Sphingobacteriales; family Sphingobacteriaceae; genus Mucilaginibacter. The sequence goes on along the minus strand of NZ_FRCM01000005.1, from coordinate 642,406 downwards.
CAGGTACACAACCCCGCTGCTAAGGAATCTTCGTTAAATAGTCCAATAAGTTTCGCACCTATGGAGCGCAAAAAGTCATTTTATTTTTCTACCAATATTTTGCTCCTAAAGGAGCATGAACACATTAATAACTAAGACAAAAGATGTGTACACACTGTAACCTTTGGAGTAGGCAGAGTAAGGCGAACAGCGTTTATATCCAGCTCCCGTCAATTTAAGTATGCATTTATTAAACCGGCAGCTTAAAAAAATGCTATTTTTATAGCACACAATTGCTATATGATAATGAAGAAGCTATTACTTGTCTTTTGCCTGTTAACAATTTCGGCAAGCTTTACTTTTGCCGATACAATTGCTATTAATCATTTTGTAATTAAAGAAAATCCTTTTGCTAAAAGCGAGGTGGCAGTTGTAGCAACAGATACGGCAAACGTTATACAGGAAAATATAAATGGCGTGTTTACCTTTACTATGAATGGTTTTGAAGAACAGCTTACCTTTGATAAAGGCACCGCATTTTACAGGCACAAAATTGATAAGTCTACCTTTTTATATGCCAGGCACCAGAACGATAAAGGCACGCATAGCATACTTTATTACATTTATAAGCAAGATGATAAGCTAAGCCCGCTACACATTAGCTGGATCCTATTACTGGCTATTCCCTGCGGACTTGTTTTGCTGGCCTACATGTTTAAAAGGTTCATCATTATAGCCATTATCATCTTCTGCATTTTTATGTACTTTAATTATCACAATAACCTTAGTATCCCAACATTTTTCCAAAGTATAATTGACGGACTGAAGGGGATATTTTAGGGGTGAACCGGAACCAGGATCAAAGGATTTAAAAGATTTCTAAGATATCAGGAAATCCTTTAATCATGAGAATCATGGTTCAGACAAAAAACAGAACAGCCTTCATATTTGCTATTGAATTGTCTTGAAAAAAATCAAAACATTCGCACATCTGCATATCCGCACATTTGCACATCCATCTACTTCTTCCTGTAAAAAACAGGCAACTTTTTATTTGTAGCGGCTTTTATACTCTTCGTATTCCGCCTTGCCACTGCCTGTCCGTTCTTAGCACCTGCCAGGCCATTACCCGCCACAGTGGTTACCACACCCACCGGGGTTATTTTACGGATACGGTTATTGTTTGAATCGGCAACATATACATTACCTGCTGCATCAACTGCTAACCCTGCCGGGCCATCAAATGAGGCGGCTGTTCCGGTATTGTCGGCAGCTCCGGCAATACCACTTCCCGCAAGGGTGCTCACCGTTCCATCAGGTGTAATTTTGCGGATCAGGTTATTTATGCCATCAGCTACATAAACATTATTAGCTGCATCAACGGCTACGCTATTGGGGAAATAAAAAGTAGCTGAGCCGCCCGAACCATTTGAGGCACCTGCGGCGCCACTACCTGCCACGATGCTTATTACCCCGGCTGCACTTACTTTTAATATGTTGTTATTGATATAATTGGCTACATAAATATTTCCGGCTGCATCTGCCGCCACACCTGTAGGATTGCTGAATATATTTGTCTCCCCAACATTGGTACCGTTGCCGGCAAGCGTACTAACCGTCCCGTTAGGTGCAACTTTGCGGATCAGGTTATTACCGGCATCAGCTACATACACATTGCCGGCTGCATCAAGCGTAATGCCCTCAGGGTGAAAAAACGATGCTGTAGTATCTGCTCCATCGGCATAGCCTGTACTATCGCTGCCGGCCAGGGTACTTACTGCACCTGCGGAGGTGATTTTACGAATCCGGTTATTACCCGCATCGCCAACATAAACATTGCCGGCTGCATCAACAGCTATACCCGTTGGCTGGTTAAATGATGCTAAAAGCCCCGTGGCATTTATTAATCCCTGCGATCCGTTGCCGGCAAGAGTGCTTACCAACCCCGTAGGGCTTATCTTGCGGATCAGGTTATTGCCGTAATCGGCCACATAAATATTCCCCGCAGCATCAACAGCTAAACCAACTGGGCTGTAAAACGATGGTAAAGTATCCTTAACAGTTGTGCCGCCATGGCCTGTAGTATCAATAATAGTTGTAGTAGTATCGCGTGTTACCTGGTTAGGTATAAGCTCACGCTTACAGGCAGCCATAAATAAGGCTACCAGCATTATACAAATAACTTTAAAAAGCAGATTGGGGTATTTGTTTTTCATTGTTATAAATGTAGAAATTAATTAGTGATTTGGTGATTATTTGTTTGTCGCCCGGCTAACCCGGGAATAATTTTTATTGGGTGGTTTAAGATAAGAGTACTGCGAAGAGAACAAGACAGATCTTTTTTTTGAATCCGATATAAGGATCGTATATTTTAGGGAAATCATTCTAACAAATATCTGACTCTGTACACATAGTCCGTACCACCTGTCTTATGTCAGAATCTACCTTATCGCCATATACCTTCAAACAAAATTAACCAACTGATGTTCAAGTATTTGGTCAGACATGATAATTAGTGTAACAAAAATGTTATATTTAGTTTTTAGCTGATACGTACAATGAAAGAGGATACACCCAAGCTAGCCCGCCTGCATGAAATAGTTATAGCAATAAAAGAACTTTCAATTAAAATTGAGAACATGAAAAAAGAACGGGAAGTACTGGTTGATGAGTTTAAAAGGGTACAGGATGAAGGCGAAGAACTAAAAGAAGCATAGAATCGTCCTTTAAATAAATTAGTGAACGGCCTAATGATTAAAACGGCATCCCAACGCCAAAGTTAAGCTGCATAAAGTTATAAGTATCACCGCTGTTGGTTGCTTTATAGTTGGCTTTAAACGCGCCGGATTTAAAGAGTTCGTCAAAGTGATTAATCAATACCCATGAGTTAGACCCTGAGAATTGGGGATCTTTAAATTTGAATGCAGCATCAAGCCTGAACACAAAGAAGGCCAGGTCAAACCGTAAACCGGTGCCAATCCCGATAGCTGTTGATTGCAAAATATTATCAAGCCTGAATTCAGAATTAGGTTGATCGGGTTGTTTGTGCAGGCGCCAAACATTGCCGGCATCCATAAATACGGCACCTTTTAACTTAGCGCCAAAAAAATCATCAGCAAGCTTGTAGCGGTATTCAGCGTTAGCAATTATCTTTATTTCTCCGTATTGATCAAGGTATTTTAAACGTGTGCGCAAACTATCATTACCCGGGGTTGGAGTACCATAAACCGTTGCACGGTTAAATTGTCCCGGACCAAGCGTACGCGGTAGCCAGGCACGCATATCATTAGCGCCACCAGCATAAAACTCTTTTTCAAACACCCAGTTTATATCGTTGCTGTTACCATAAGGCACCCCTATACCCGGGTTTAGGCGAAATATGAACTGTCGCTCGCCGCCAAGACTTTTATAAATTCGAAGGTCAACCTCAGTTTTTGCATATTGGGCAAACGGGTAACCCAGTATCGTTCTTCTATTATCCGCGTCTCTTTTGGTATTAAGCACATTGCTAAGTAAGCTTAAGGTATTGCCGCCAACATCAAGACTCCCCCTAAAGTAAACGAAGTTTTTATAGGAATTTAATTCAATGGCGTTATACTGATACGTGTATTGGCTCCCCGCCGAAAATATGGTGCGCCCTATAAGCTTGCTATAAGCATATAAATTATTCTTTTGCAGCAGCACCAGTGCAACAGGGTCAATAGTACCCTTTGAAAACTCTATATCAATAGGTGTAAAGGTATGCAGCTTGCGGCCGGTCTCAAAAAAATCGTAGGTAATGGAGTTGATAAAACTCTCGCGCGAAACCAGTCCTTTTTGATAAAACAGCTGGTAGTTGGTTGAAAACGTGGTATGCGGCACACCGTATTTGCCTAATATTGGAAGATTAAATGGTGATATTATGCGCGGATAGATAAGGCTTGCCCCAATCCGCAGGTCTTGATTTTGAATAGCCGCCTGGTTAGTTGTACTGCTGTTATTATCAAATAATATGCTCCAGTTGGTTTTTATTTGCAATATGGCTGCATTTTTAAACAGGTTACGGTCGGTAAAGGTATTGCCCAGGTTATAGCCGAAGCGTCCGCCTGCAAACAGGAACTCACCCTCTACCCTGTCGCTAAACTGTTTAAGCGGCGTGATATCAATTTGGGTGTTAAGCCTGTTGGTACTATCCGGTAGCTTGGTATAAGTTGGGTTGGGCACATTGCGGAACACGTTAAGCTCGGATAAGCGTGAAGTGGTTAATGTTTGCTCATCAATATTGAAGATACGTCCTTTTTTCTGATATACGTAATCAGTAACCGAATGCGGCTTAAACTTACCCGAAAAATCAACATACCTGAATTGAGAATCTACCTGGATGGTGTCAGCCTTGCCAGTTGTGCGTCCATTACTTTTTGAAACCGTAACCAGGGTATTATTAATAGTATAAATTGGGTGCGAAGCCCTTCCGGCAGGGTTATCAATTGTCATTTTAATATCAACCACGCTACTGCGGAAAGTAGAATCGTATTGAAAATTAATGTATTGGCGGTAAAAATCGTAATAGCCATTGCGTTTCATTATCAGGTAAAACTCATCTCTGTCAAACGCAAGGCTATCGGTATCAAACCTGCCGCCTGGCTGTACATGCGAAAAACGGGGACGGTTAACACGGTAGAGGTCCTGCACTCTTTTATCGGCTATGCTGTCCTGAAGCTTCCTGATCCGGAACAGAGGGCCCTCAACTGCCGAAAATATCAGCTCGGCCTTTTTCTTTTTTATCTTGATGGTATCAGTGACTTTGGCCTTTAAATACCCTTTATTCTGTAAAAAACGCTCGATCTGTACGCGGGAGAATTCAACCAGGTTGCTATCAAGTATAGCGGGCGGCTCGCCAATATCGCGCTTGCCATTTTTACTGAACAGGTAATAAAATTGCAGGTTTATAACGTTATTGGGCTGCTGCTCTTTATCAACATACAAAACGGCGGCCTCTGCAAACTCCTTGTTGTCAACACCCTTTATTGTAATTTTGCGCACAAGCGACTCATTGCCTTTAAGCCTGCGCGTTAAACTGCATCCACTCCCGATAAAGAGCAGCAAAATACTTAATATTGCAAAGCGGTAACCATTAGGTTTAATATATGCTTTCAAAGTCTCAAATCAGTTTATTAAAGTCCTTACAAAACAAAAAAGAGCGTAAAGAGCACGGCCTGTTTTTAGTTGAAGGATACAAATCGGTTGTTGAATTCATTAATTCTCCCTACAAAATTGAAGCAATTTACCATACAGCTTCGTTCGACCCAAAAGTGCTCAATTTATCCCAAAAAATAAACTTATATAATATTTCTGTTACAGACATTGAAAAAATAAGCAGTTTAAAAACCCCGCAACTGGTTATTGCTCTTGTTAAAATACCTGTACACCCAACGCTTAATAACCAAAAGCTTAAACAAAAGTTCTCATTAGTTTTAGACGGCATCCAGGATCCGGGAAATATGGGCACCATTATCCGCACGGCAGACTGGTTTGGCATTGATAATATTATCTGTTCAGACGACACAGTGGATGCTTATAACCCAAAAGTGGTGCAGGCCAGCATGGGTTCGCTATCCCGTGTAAATGTGCATTACGTAAATATAAACGAAGTTTTACCACAGATAGGCTTACCTGTTTTTGGAGCGATGCTTAATGGAGAAAACATTTACAATACCCAATTTGGCGTTGAGGGATTGATAGTTATGGGCAACGAAGGCAATGGCTTACGACCCGAAGTTGAGCGTTTAATTAACAAAGCGATAACCATACCGAGGCTTGGAAAAGCAGAATCATTGAACGTTGGGATAGCTACCGCGTTATTTTGTGCAGAAATAAGCAGAAATAAACTTGGCAGCCAATAAATAATTACTATTTTTGCAACCTTGAAATTTTGGTCGGGTGGCCGAGTGGCTAGGCAGAGGTCTGCAAAACCTTTTACAGCGGTTCGAATCCGCTCCCGACCTCGAAGGATTTAAAAACATTAAAATAATACCATCATGGGCGTTACTCGTTTAAAAAGAAAAGATAGAAAAAACAAAACTACTTCACGTTTAGAAGTACAATTTTTAAAGCTGGCTACAAACCTTGAACCAGGAAGCCGCAGCGCTGAGAAAAAAGACAGCCAGATAGCAAAAAACAATGCAGCTTTATTAATTGCAGCAGGTAAATAATTTCTCTTCTTAAGGGAGAATAGATTTACTTTGAATGATATTTAAGATCCTGTTGGTATATACCGATGGGATTTTTTTGTGGGGAAATTTTTTTGAACCATGATTTTTAGGATTTAAGAATGACCATGATGCAGGTAGGGCGAAAGAAAAGAATCAGAAAACCCCTTAATCAAGTAAAGCATGGTTCAAAACAGCCATATTGCAGACCTTCCGCCGTAAAGGATCAAGAAATCCTTTAATCAAGCAAACGGCGAAGCCCTCTTGAACACCTTTAAAAACAAACAACCTGTGAAAAATCATAGTTCAAAAAATCAAACAGATAAGATCCTCTTATTTATCCGCCCAATCAATCCTGGCCCTTCGTAAATAAAGCCGGTATACAATTGCACTAATGCAGCACCGGCATTCAATTTTTCAATAGCATCATCTGCCGAATGAATGCCCCCCACCCCTATTATCGGGAATGTTCCATTCGATTTTTTATGCAGATAACTGATCACCACCGTTGAACGTTTGGTTAATGGCACACCGCTTAATCCGCCGGTTTCACTTTTCAATTCATCTTTTGATATCAACCCTTCCCTGCTGATGGTGGTATTGGTGGCTATAATGCCTGCAATACCAGTATGCTGCACTATTTCAACAATATCGTCCAATTGCTCATTGGTAAGATCGGGAGCTATTTTTAACAGGATTGGCCTGCTAATGTCATTTTTAAAATTTCGTTTTTGCAGGGTGTTTAGCAATTCCATTAAGGGCTCTTTTTCCTGCAGGGCGCGTAAGCCGGGCGTATTAGGCGAACTTACATTCACCACAAAATAATCAACCACGTCAAACAGACGGTCGAAACATTTAATATAATCACTTACAGCATCTTCGTTGGGCGTAACTTTATTTTTGCCGATGTTCCCACCAATGATCAGTCCTTTTTGCCCTGCTTTAGTTTTACGGAAAGCAGCTAACCGCTCGGCAACCACATCAACTCCAAGGTTATTAAAGCCCATGCGGTTTATCAGACCGCCATCTTTCGGCAAGCGAAACATCCTTGGTTTGGGGTTACCGGGTTGCGGTAAGGGCGTTACCGTACCTACTTCAACAAAGCCGAAGCCAAGGTTAGCCATTTCGCCCATCAGTTCGCCATTCTTATCAAAACCGGCGGCAAGGCCAACCGGGTTTGTAAATTTAAGGCCAAACACTTCCCGCTCCAGCTTAGGGCTTTTAACATTCCATATAGCACGGCTCAATGCCGCGCCACCCGGAAAACGGTTTAAGCGCTTTAAATTAGCCGTTACAAAGTAATGGATCTTCTCCGGATCGAACTTAAAAAGGATGGGTTTGAGTAGAAAATACATGAGTGCGAAGGTAAGATTTTTGGGGGAAGTCGGGAAGTCCGAAAGTCAGCAAAGTCAGTAAAGTCCGGAATATAGCTGCGTGCTGTTCCGCGGAACGGTGTGAACGCGGGAAACATCCGGAACAAAAATTGGCCGATGGAACAAAGTGGAACAGGTGGAACAAGCGGAACAGGTGGAACAAAACTCCCTCTTTCGGACTTCCCATGTAACATATCGCACATATTTCTGTGAATATTAAATGATTATTTATATTAGCAACCACTAACAATGATGTTTCCGGCCATGAACTATGAACCATCAACTATGAACTTCTTATGAATCATCATCTATGAAATCGTCCAATTCACGTCGTAATTTTATAAAAACAGCATCAGTTGGCACCCTTGCTTCTATGGCATTATCATTGCCGCAAATTGTTTCTGCTGCAGTTGCCGAAAACGGCATTAAAAAGATCAGTATTGATAAAAATGACATCATCCTTTTCCAGGGCGATTCTATTACCGACTGGGGTCGCGACCACAGCAAGACCATTCCGAATGATACCGGTAGTCTTGGAACAGGTTATGTGCTGTTAGCATCGGGGCAGCTGTTGATAAAATACCCTGAAAACAATCTGCAGATCTACAACAAAGGCATCAGCGGTAATAAGGTTTATCAATTGGCCGAGCGCTGGGATATTGATGCACTTAGCATAAACCCGACCGTACTTAGCATCCACATAGGCGTTAACGATTTTTGGCATACGCTAACCAGCGGCTACACCGGCACCATTGACACCTATATTGCCGACTACCATACCCTGCTCGACCGCACCAAAAAAGCGCTGCCAAATGTAAAGCTGGTTGTCTGTGAGCCATTCGCGGTAAAGGCTGTAAAAGCTGTTGATGATAAATGGTATCCAACGTTTGACCAATTCCGTAAAGCTGCAAAGGACATAGCTAATGAATACAATGCAGCCTTTGTACCCTACCAGGCTGCATTCGACAAAGCCCTTGAGCTTGCCCCCGGCACTTACTGGACACTGGATGGCGTGCACCCAAGTATTGCAGGTGAAGCGCTGATGGCGAAGACGTGGATGGAGAGCATAGGTGAAAGGTAAAAGGCTAAAGGTGAAAGGTTTTGAAGTGGATAAGCAAAAATAGATTTTCTTTCTTTCGGACTTTACTGACTTTTCCGACTTTCGGACTACCTTTTACCTTTCGCCTTTAACCTTTCACCTCAAAATCGTATCTTTGCGCGCAAATGATAGCTATAAATAACCTTACGTTCGAGATTGGTGCGCGCGCCTTATATGATGAAGCTAACTGGCATATAAAACCGGGAGAGAAAATTGGCCTTATTGGCGCCAATGGAACCGGAAAAACTACCCTTCTGAAAATTATTGTAGGCGACTACAAACCTACTTCAGGTACCATATCAATGGCTAAGGACCTTACTTTAGGTTATCTTAACCAGGATCTTTTATCCTACTCGTCTGATAAAAACATACTGCATGTGGCAATGGAGGCGTTTGAACGCCAGAACCAGCTACATGACGAGATTGAAAAGATCCTTCAAAAACTTGAAACCGATTACAGCGAAGACCTGCTACATAAGCTAAGCGATAAACAGCATGAGTTTGAAGCGTTGGATGGCTATAATATTGAATACAAAGCACACGAAATTTTAGCCGGTTTAGGTTTTAGCGAAGCGGATACTCATCGCAAGCTAAGCACCTTTTCGGGCGGATGGCGGATGCGTGTTATGCTGGCCAAGATTCTGTTACAGGCCCCTGATATCCTTTTACTGGATGAGCCTACCAACCACCTGGACTTACCTTCAATTGTATGGCTGGAAGACTACCTGAAAGCTTTTGATGGCGCTATAGTAATTGTATCGCACGATAGGTGGTTTTTAGATAAGGTAATTAACCGCACGGTTGAATCGCGCAAAGGCAAGCTTACTGTTTACTCAGGCAACTATACTTTTTACCTGGAAGAAAAGGCGCAGCGCGAAGAAATTCAGCGCGGTGAGTTTAAAAACCAACAATCAAAAATAAAGCAGGAAGAGCGTTTGATCGAGCGTTTCCGCGCCAAGGCATCAAAAGCAAAAATGGCGCAATCCCGTATCAAAATGCTTGATAAAATGGAGCGTGTTGATGATGTGGATGATGATAACCCATCGGTAAACTTTAGCTTCCGCTTTTCAAAGCAGTCGGGCCGCCATGTGGTAACGTTGGAGGATGTTGTTAAAAAATACCCTGCTATTGATATTTTGAACGGTGCGGAAGCGGTTATTGAAAAAGGCGATAAAATTGCCTTGATCGGAGCCAACGGTAAAGGTAAATCAACTTTGCTGCGGATCATTGCCGGGGCTGATCATGATTTTACAGGCAAAGCCGAAACAGGTCATAATGTTTCACAAACGTTTTTTGCACAGCACCAGTTAGAAGCATTGCATTTGGAGAACACTGCTTTGCAGGAACTACAATCATTCGCTCCAAAACATACCGAGACTGAGCTGCGTACCATATTAGGATCTTTCCTGTTCACCGGTGATGATGTATTTAAAAAGATCAAGGTATTATCAGGGGGAGAAAAATCACGTGTGGCTTTAGCAAAAGCTTTAACTGCCGATGCTAACTTCCTTGTACTCGATGAGCCTACCAACCACCTTGATATTGCATCGGTAAATATATTGATCCAGGCGCTGCAACAGTTTGAAGGTACCTTCATAGTTGTATCTCACGACAGGTATTTCCTTGATAACATAGCCAACAAGATCTGGTTTATTGAAGATCAGCAGATAAAACAATACCCGGGCACTTATGCCGAGTTTGACGTATGGTTTGCCAAACGCAAGCTTGAACCCAAAACCGCAATTCCTGCTCCTCAACCTAAAAAAGAAGAGAAAAAAGAAATTGCACCGGTTAAACAGCAACATTCTGAAAATAAACATCAGCAATTAAAAAAGCTAAACCAGGATTTGAGCAAAATGGAAGAGCAGATCTCCGGGCTTGAAATAGCCATAAAACAACTGGAAGCACAGTTAGCCGATGAAAAGCTATACAATGATGTGGCTAAGATGAGAGAGATCAACAGCAATTACGATAAAAAGAAAATGGAGCTTGGCCATATCCAACTGCAATGGGAAGCTTTGGCTGAGCAGATAATGGAGTTGGAAGCGTAAAATATCTCCGTGGGTTGTGTCCTCACAACCTACTACCAGGAAGTTGGCTGTGGGGACACAGCCAACGGGGAGATGGATTTATTTTTAATTTCGGAATTATAAAAACTTGTCATTGCGAGGAACGAAGCAATCGCATACTATACAGAGCGACCAGAAAGGTGTAGAACTTGCATTGGCGGTTGTGTACTGCGTGCGGTTGCCCTCCGCTAGTCAGCTGATCGCAATGACATGATGTATTAACAAACCATGATATATTAGCAACATTATGAGTAAGAAATACAAATGGTTTAAAAGCGTTGTCCTTCTCCTGGTCTTACTATTACCTATAACCGCCTTTGCCCAACCCTACACCGACAGCGTTTACCGTCACGAAATAAAAAGCGTTGAGTTTTACAACACAGCCAAACAAGCATCCTTTCCACTAATCACCCTAAATTCAAGCGAAACAGTAACCTTAGGTTTTGATAACCTGCTAGGAGGCACGCTTAATTACCATTACACCATTGAACATTGCGATGCCGAGTGGAACTCATCAAACATATCAACTGCCGAATATTTAAAGAATTACAATGACGACCGGATCCTGAACTATAGCTACTCCATTGCTACAGTACAAAAATATACCCATTACGAGCTTAAGTTGCCAAACGAAAACATCGCCCCAAAAATACCGGGCAATTACATTTTAAAGGTCTATGAAGATAGCGACCCTGCCAAACTGGTATTAACCCGTAAGCTATATGTAGTTAGTCCGAAGATCAATATATCGGCTGAAATAGTTCCCTCCAGTGATAACTCCACCAGGCAAACCAATCAGAAGGTAAATTTCACGCTTGATTATGGCGCATTGCGGGTACAAAATCCAAACAGGGATGTACGTGCGCTTGTAATGCAGAACAACCGCAGCGAAACGGGCATAATGAATAATCAGCCAACTTATATCCGCAGTACGCAGCTCATTTACAGCGATATTAGTATCAATGATTTTCCGGCCGGTAACGAGTTCAGGCATTTTGATACACGTACGCTAAAGCTAAATTCTCAAAATATTCTACATATCTACCGCGACACGGCCAACACGGTAATGATGCTGACTGATCCTGACCGGAACAAAACCAATTACACACTGGAATATGACCTTAACGGCAGCTACTACATCATTAACCAGGATGGTAGCGATCCGCGGATTGATGCTGATTATGCACATATGATCTTCAGTTTTGCAACAAAAAGGCCGGCAAACTCAGGCAATGTTTACATAATTGGCCGGTTCAATGACTATAAGCTTGATGAGCACAGCAAAATGACCTTTGATGAATCGGGCAATAAGTATTTCAACAGCCTGCTTTTAAAACAGGGTGTTTATGATTACTCCTATGTTTGGGTTGACAGGGCCGGCAAACCAGATCTTAATGCTTTGGAAGGCAACTATTTTGAAACCGAAAATGATTACCAGGTATTGGTTTACTACCGTCCTTCCGGCGCCCGCTGGGAAGAGCTGGTTGGCTATAGGGTATTAAATTCCTTAAAGAAGTAATAAAGTACAACATTTCCAGGGAAATCGCTTTTAAACTCAATGGCAATTAGGGGGCTCCTATGGAGCCATTAGCTGCTTTATTTATGCTATAAACAGGCGACTCCTCCGGAGTCATAGACTGAAAGTTGCAATAGTTCCAGCGGAACTCCCTGTTTATAGCTAATTAGATGATGTTTTAACGGCTCCACTGGAGCCTCCTGTTTTAAAAGCGATTGCTATGAAATCATTTCTTTAAAATTGGGGATGTTTGTAAAAACTTTTAGCTTAGTTATTTGATTATATTTAAAGAACTAAAGCAAGCTCACATTTGAAAAATTCATACCATTGGAACGATTTGGACGAATAGCCCTAAAAACCATACTCTGGATAATTGCAAGTGTCATTTTCCTGGTATTACTCATCGTAATCTTAATACAGGTTCCTGCCGTTCAAAACTTTGTTAAAGATAAAGCAGTTTCTTTTATACAAGGTAAAATTCATACGCCCGTAAAAATAGGGCACATCAGCCTGGGCTTGCCTAAGCTTATTGTTTTGGAAGACGTATACTTTGAAGATCAGCACAAAGACACCCTGATAGCCGGCGAAAAACTTAAAGTGGATATCAGCCTGTTTAAGCTGCTGGATAATAAGGTTGAGATAAATGAAATTAACCTGCAGGGCATTACTACCAACATCAGCCGCGGTGCCGACAGTGCTTTCAACTTCGACTATATTACCAAAGCCTTTGCAGGTGAACAGAAAAAAGAGGTAAAGCCAACGGACACAGCATCCACCATGAAATTTTCTATCGATAAGATCATCCTCGATAAGATCAACATTTCCTTTAAAGATAAGATCAGCGGTAATGATGTAAAATTCATTCTTGGCCATTTTGATACCCGGATTAAGGATTTTGATCTGGATAAGATGAAATTTACTATCCCAAAGATCAACCTGTCTGATCTTGACGCCCGCATTATCCAAACCCCAATAACATCCGATGGTACTAAAGTAATCCCGGTTGATACTACTACCACCCCTATCAACATGACGCTTAACCTGGGCGCCATTGATGTATCAAAAGTAAAGGTTGATTACCGCAGCAAAGACATGAGCAGTAAGGTTAATTTGGGTAAGTTTTTGGTGGAAATGGATAAGATCGACCTTAAAAATCAAATCGTAGGCATAAAAAATATCGAGCTGAACGATACCAAAGCAGGCATAGTGTTCGCCAAACCTGAATCTGTTAAAAAAACCGTCGTTAAGGCTATAAAAAAATTGGATACGCTGGTAGCATCGCCTAAAAGCACCAAAGGATGGAGGGCCAACCTTGGAAAAATAAGCCTCATTAATGATAACATCCGGTTTGATAATGATGCGCAGGCGCCCATAGCCAAAGGACTTGATTTTGCACACATGAACATCACAAGCCTGAATGCCGATGCAGAGAATATTGCATATAGCACTGATACGATAAAAGGGAAGATCAACTCATTTACATTCGCCGAAAAAAGCGGACTCATCATCCAAAAATTCCACACCTCGTTTTTATACGGACCCAAGAGCGCTTATTTGAACAATCTGCTGGTTGAAACACCGCAAACCGTGCTGCAAAAACAATTGCAGGTTAGCTATCCGTCAATTGAGGCAATTACAAATGACCTGGGGCAGCTTTACATTAATGCCAATTTAGATGGCAGCAAGCTGGGCTTAAAAGATGTATTGCTGCTGATGCCAGCTATGGCAAGTATGGAGCCGTTTAAACATTCGCCTAATGCTGTTTTCAGGATTGACGGCAGGGTTATTGGCAAAGTAAACGATCTGCGGATCCCGAATCTTGAAGTTAAGGGTTTAAGTAATACCCATATCAAAGCTTCAGCAAGTATGAGGGGCTTGCCGAATATCAATAAGTCTTATTTTGATGTAACTATTGACGATTTAACTACCAGCAGCGCAGACATATCAAAACTGGTTGCAGCTTCAATGATCCCGGCTTCGATAAGCATCCCTGCCAATTTAAATTTGAAAGGTACCTTTAAAGGCAGTATGTATGATTTTAATACTAAAATGAACCTGCGCTCCACCTATGGCGCTGTTGATTTGGTGGCAGGCATGAAGAACGGCAACAATAAAGGCCATGAAAGCTATACTGCCGACATAAAAGCCAATAACCTTAATGTTGGTGCATTAATTAAACAGCCGCAAACGGTTGGCGGCATAACCGCAACAGCAAATGTAAAAGGCGTAAGTCTTGACCCGAAAAAGGCAAACCTGCAATTTAGCGGCGATGTGGTAAAGGCATATGTTAAAGGTTATACCTACCAAAACTTGGTAATGACGGGCACTGCCCATGATGGTAATTACACAACCAAAGCCACCATGAAGGACCCTAATATTAGCTTTACGCTTGATGGCAAGGCTGATATGAACAAAAAATATCCGGCAGTAGCGGCAACTTTACAGTTGGACAGCATCAACCTGAAAAATCTGAACTTTACTAAGGATGACATGCGCATTCATGGTAAAATTATTGCCGATGTGCCAACTGCCGATCCGGATTATTTGAATGCCAATATCCAGGTAATAGATCTGCTGGTGGCTCAAAAAAACCAGGTGACAAGGCTGGATACCATCAGCCTGGTTTCAACAGCTAATGCTGATAGCAGCACGCTCAGGTTAAAAGCGCCAATGCTTAATGCCCACATGGCCGGTAAATATAAGCTTACCGAGTTAGCCCCGGCGATGGAGGATCTGATCAATAAATATTATAACACCCAATTGGCGCAGGCTCCGGGAACAGTCAAACCTCAATACTCGCCGCAGCAATTTAAGTTTGATCTCCGCCTGGTTAAAACACCATTAACAGAGAAATTTGCACCGGACCTAAAAAGGCTCGACCCGGTAAATATAACCGGACATTTTGATAGCCAGGCCGGTGATTTAACCATTGACGGAACAGCGCCAAAGGTTATTTATGGAACCTACATTGTAGATAACATGAAACTGGCGGTTAATACCCAAAACAACGCACTTAATTACAGCTTTACTGTAGATAAGATAAAAGCGTCATCAAGCATTGATCTGTTATACACCAGCGTAACTGGTAGTGCACAGAACAACAAGCTGAATGTTAATTTACAGATTCGTGATGCCGCTAAAAAGGAACGCTACCGCATGGCAGGGGTATTTAGCGTTTTACCAAACGAGTACCAGTTTAGCTTTTTACAGGATGGCCTGATCCTGAACTATACCCAATGGGCAGTTAATTCAAACAATGCGCTGCAATTTGGCAGCAAAGGCATTATGGCCCGTGATTTTGCACTTACAAACAGCAACCAGGTATTAAGTATTAACAGCGATACCCAGGAGTATAACGCCCCAATTACGGTAAGCTTTAAAAACTTTAAAATAGAAACCCTTACCACTGCTGCCCAGCAGGACTCATTACAGGTTGGCGGCGTTATTGATGGGGACGCACATATCAGCAATTTCCAGCAATCGCCGGTACTTACAGCGGCATTAAATATTAAGGATTTTAATTTTAAAACGGATACAGTAGGCAATATAGCCCTTAAGGTTAATAACCAAACAGCAAATGCTTATGCTGCTGATGTTACCGTTACCGGCAAAGGCAACCAGGTTAACTTAAACGGCTTGTATTATACCGCCCCCGAAAGCAAGCTTGACATGAACCTGAATATCATCACCCTGAAAATGAAAAGCATTGAGGGCTTTAGTTTTGGCAGCATAAGGCGTGCAAGCGGCGATATTAGCGGGCAGCTGAAAATAACCGGGACTACAACCGCTCCAATTGTAAGGGGCGATGTTAATTTTAATAAGGTTGGTTTTAACGTATCTATGTTAAATTCCTACTTTACCATGCCGAAAGAAAGCATAACGTTTAATAATGACGGCATCCTGTTCAATGATTTCACTCTTATTGACTCGCTGGGTAATAAAGCTGTGGTAACTGGTACACTCTATACCAAAACGTTTACTGATTTTAAATTTGGCCTGGATATCAATGCTACCAATTTCAGGGTTATCAATTCAACTCAGGATGATAATAAATTATATTACGGCAAGCTGTTTATTGATACCCGCATTCGCATTCGTGGTAATATGGCTAAGCCGGTTGTTGACGCAAATCTTACTGTTAACGATAAAACCGATTTAACCATTGTGCTGCCCCAGAGTGACCCGGGGATAGAAGACCGGCAGGGTGTTGTTGAGGTGATAAACCCAAATGCGCCAAAGCTCGATTCCATATTTTTAGCCAAACAACTGGATTCTCTCCGAAAATCAGACGTTATAGGGCTTGATGTAACAGCAAACATCACCGTAAATAAAAACGCCAAATTTACTATTGTGGTTGATGAGCGTAGCGGCGATGTGGTTGAACTTAAGGGCGAAGCCAACCTGAACGGGGCTATTGACCCAAGCGGAAAGATAAACCTTACGGGCACCTACAAAGTAAACCAGGGTTCGTACAATTTAGCTTACGCAACGGTTAAACGTAAATTTAACTTTAAGCCGGGCAGTACTATTACCTGGACCGGCGATCCCACCAGTGCCAATATTGACCTTACAGCTACTTACATAGCAAACGTCCCCCCTATTGATTTGGTAAGTCAGCAGCTTGGCGGTGATCAGAATGCTACCATGTATAAGCAAAAGTTGCCTTTTAATGTTAACCTGAGCCTGAAAAATGAGCTGTTAAAACCAGATATAAGCTTTGACATAGTATTGCCTGATGACTCATATACAGTATCGCCGGATGTTGTTTCCACCGTTAATGCGCGGCTATCGCAAATAAGGCAAGACCCTAATGAATTGAACAAACAGGTATTAGGGGTATTGGTACTTGGCCACTTTATTGGCGATAATCCCTTTCAGAGCCTGGGCGGTAATGCAGGCATTGGCGGGGCTATCCGCAGTAGTGTAAGCAGCCTGTTATCTGAGCAGCTAAATAAGCTGGCTGGTAACCTGATAGGTGGCGTACAGCTAAGCTTCGACCTTACTTCGGGTGAAGATTACTCTACCGGAACGGAACAAAACCGGACAGATCTGAATGTGGGCTTGTCCAAGCAATTCCTTAATGACCGGTTAACGGTAACGGTTGGCAACAACTTTAATTTGGAAGGGCAAAACCAGCCGGGACAAAAATCGACTGATATCGCCGGCAACGTATCGGTAAATTATAAAATAACCAAGGATGGCCGCTATATGGTACGCGTTTACCGCCGCGATCAGTTTATTGTGGTGGAAGGGCAGGTTATTGAAACCGGTGTTGGCTTTACCCTAACCTATGAGTATAACCGGTTTAAAGAATTGTTCACCAGGAAATCAAAACAAGACAGGGAGCTGCAAAAAGAATATAACGACAAACAAAAGGAAATAAAGAACGCGCAAAAGGCAGCTAATAAAAAAGCCGATTCAACAGCAGCACCTGTGCAACCTATTAACAACAAACCACCAGCAAACTAAACTATGGCCAGGCTTAGATATTTATTTATTTTTTTAGCCCTTTTTGTAAGCGCCTGCAGCAATACAAAGTATTTGGCTCCGGGCCAGAAGCTGTATACAGGTGGCGAAATAAAAATTGATGATAAGGATCTGAAGAAAAGCGAGGTAAGTGCTTTAAAAGAGGATTTGGAAGGTTTGTTAAGGCCACAACCTAATGGCAGCATACTGGGCTTAAAGTTTAAGCTATGGGTTTATAACAAAACCCGCACCAATAAAAGAAGCGGACTAAGGCATTACCTTAATACACATATTGGCGAACCACCTGTTTTAGTAAGCAGTGTTGATATGGTAAAAAATAGCAGCATATTACAGAACCGGCTACAAAATGTAAGCTATTTTTTAGCCCAGGTAAATGGTGATACGGTTAGTAAAAACAAAACGGCAAAAGCGGTTTACACAGTGCATGCAGGACCATCATACCATTACCGTTCTATAAAATTCCCTGCTGATAATGATGACCTTGATACAGCCGTTACCGGTACATCAAAACAAACTTTCCTTAAACCTGGTGATAAGTATAATCTCGACGTAATTAAAAATGAACGCCTGAGAATTGATGCCCGTTTAAAGGAAGAGGGCTTTTTTTACTTTGCTCCCGAAGACCTGATAATGCGATACGATAGCACAGTTGTCAATCACCAGATTGATATGTTTGTAAAGGTTAAAGATGCTACGCCTGATGAAGCCAGGTGGATCTACAAGATCAGGAACATTTACCTGTACCCGAATTATAAATTACGTGATACTTCCTTAAAATTAGATTCCGTAGTAAAATACCGTTGGTATAATGTTATCGATCCACGGAAAACAGTAAGACCGTTTGTGTTTAAAAATGCAGTGCTGTTACAACCCGGTGAGGTTTACAACCGTACGGAGCATAATAATTCACTAAACAGGATGATAAACCTCGGGCCGTTTAGCTATGTAAAAAACAGGTTTGAAGATGTTACGCCTGATTCTGCTTTCCTTGATATCTATTATCAGCTAACGCAATATAAAAGAAAATCGTTATCACTTGATCTGTTGGGGCGACAAACATCAGCAAATTATAATGGTGCACAGGTAAACCTGAACTTTAAAAACCGCAATACTTTTAAAGGGGCGGAATTATTTACGCTAACCCTGTTCGCCAGTACCGATATACAATTTGGCGGAAACAGCAATGGTTATAATGTTTACCAAACTGGTATCCAGCCCAGTATTTCATGGCCCCGGTTTATAAGTCCGTTCAATTTTAATACGGATAATGCATTTATCCCGCATACTATTTTAACAGCAGGTTACACGTTAATTAACCGCACAAAGCTTTATACCCTAAATTCGTTTAACACATCTTTCGGGTATTCATGGAAACCGGGTATCCATAAACAGCACGATTTAAACCTGATCAATATAACCTATGTGGATGCCGCGAGTATTAGCCAAAAGTACAGGGATAGTATTGCCAAAACCCGAAACCCTGCCCTGGCACACGTAATTAACAACCAGTTTACTTTTGGCCCTTCATACGGGTACACTTATACCAATACTACGGAGGATTTTCGCACCAATACATTTTATTACAATGGCAAAGTAAGCTTATCAGGGAATTTATTAGGTATAATAACAGGAGCAGATACATTAAAAGGAAAAGTAAGCAAGCTGTTTGGTACGCCGTTTAACCAGTATACAAAGCTTGAAAATGAGATCAGGTTTTTTCACAAATTAGGCCCCAACAGTAAAATTGCAACTCGTTTTTTGGTGGGTATTGGCCTGCCTTATGGCAACTCGACTGTTTTACCTTACAGCCAGCAGTTTTTTAT
The DNA here is from genome assembly GCF_900142915.1 of Mucilaginibacter sp. OK098. GTDB lineage: Bacteria > Bacteroidota > Bacteroidia > Sphingobacteriales > Sphingobacteriaceae > Mucilaginibacter. Next base: position 622,872 of record NZ_FRCM01000005.1, on the reverse strand, counting down.
AGGGGGACCAAACAGCCTGCGCGGTTTCCAGGCACGGTCAATAGGTCCGGGAGCCTATAATTTGCCTCCATCCCTCATAACCGGATCAAACAGTTTCACAGCTGATGAATCTGGCGACATTAAGATAGAGGCCAACGCAGAGTACAGGCCTAAATTATTCAGCATTGTTGAAGGCGCTTTATTTGTAGACGCTGGCAATATATGGTTATTGCGACCTAATAAGCTTCAGCCAGGCGCAGCATTTGGCACAAACTTTATCAACCAGATGGCTGTTGATGCCGGCTTTGGCTTACGTTTTAACCTTACTGTTCTTGTTCTACGTACCGACTTTGGCTTCCCTTTAATTAAGCCTCAATTACCTGCCAGCCAGCGTGGAGTGATCAATGGTATTGACTTTACCAATGCTAAATGGCAGGGCAGTAACATGATATTTAACCTGGCTATCGGGTATCCGTTTTAATTTAATTAGTGATTTATTTTATTTGGTGAATTAGTGATTTTATTCTCACGTTGAAACATCGGGCGCCACCCACAATTTTTGTCATCATTCTCTTACGTCTGTAGCCTTATTTGCTATAACTTTGCCGGTAATTTATGGGTAAATCCAATTTAATGCACTTTTAATTTTAACTTTAGTAGCAGCAATAATTTGATTATCCTTGTACACAAATGCTGTTTTACTATAACTTTTTATGCCAAACCTGTCATCTTAAATGTATAAGCAAGAAAGAAATATAACGGTTTTAGTAATAGCCATACTATCTACCATTACAGGGTGTTTAGCGATATTAGTTTGGCTGTTTGATATTTCCGAACTTAAAAGCCTGATAACAAGCTCAATATTTACAAAATTCTATTTCCCCCTTTGTCACATTGTAGTGGGTACGATACTGCTTTACACACAAATCCGGATCAATAAGGACAGATCAAAGGATCTTCAAAAAAGCGAGGAGAAGTACCGCTCACTTATTGAACAAGCCTCCGATGCCATTTACATATTGGATTTAAACGGAAGCTTTACCGATGTAAACGCCAGCATGTGCAAAATGATGGGCTATAGCCGGGAAGAATTACTGCGGTTAAACATTGAATCGATAGTTGATCCCGGCGAGCTAGAGACCGACCCCTTACCCAAAAAAATGGATAGCACAAAAGAGTCCATAGTTCGTGAAAGAAGATTTATAAGGAAAAATGGAAAGATATTTACCGTGGAGGTGAATGTGAAAAAATTTGCCGACCGTATAATGGTTATTGCACGAGATATAACCGACCGTAAAAAAATGGAATCAGAACTTAGGGAAGCCGAAGTAAAATTCAGGTCTATTGCTGAAAAATCAATTGTTGGTGTTTATATAGTTCAAAAAGGTCATTTTGTTTATGTAAATCCCAGGTTTGCGGAAATTTTCGGTTACGAGCCCGACGAAATGGTCAATTCATTTAAAATAGAAACAATATTTCATGAAAGCTACCGCGCCACCGCTAATGAAAATGTAAGGCGCCGCATGAGTGGCGAAATTGAAAGTATCCATTATGAAGCAATGGGCAATAAAAAAGATGGCACAAGCAATTGGGTTGAATTTTATGGAAGCCGTGCCATTATTGGTGGAGAACCCACAATTATGGGCTCTATGATAGATATTAGTGAAAGAAAAAAAGCCGAAGAGGAATTAAGATCATCAGAACAAAAGTATAAATTGCTTTTTGACAGTAATCCCATGCCAATGTGGATGATAACAAAAGATGACCAAACAGTAATAGCTGTAAATGATGCTGCAGCAAAACATTATGGCTACGCAAAGGACGAGCTTTTGAACATGGATGCTAAAACGTTAAGGCCCAAAGAAGATCTTGAACAACAACTGGAAACTTACCGGCAAGAGGTTAGCTCAAATAGTGTACGCATTGTGAGGCACCTTAAAAAGGATGGAACCATCATGTTTGTTCACATCATCTCGCATGATATTATATTTGAAGGCCGGCCGGTGAGGCTTTCGATGACAAACGATATTACAGAAAAACTTCATGCCGAAAACGATTTAAAAAGCGCTTATGAAAGGATCCAGAACCATATTAACAGCATAAAGGATATGGCCTGGAAACAATCGCACCTGATAAGAAGCCCTTTAGCAAATTTAAAGGGCTTGGTAGCAATGCTTAAAGATGCCCCAAAGGACTCCGAAGTATTTACGCATATCCAGAATGAGCTAAACCGGATGGATACTATAATTATTGAAATGGCGGAGGATGCATCAGATCATGATTGATACTACAAAACATACGGTAAAGAAGAGAGTTACCATTCCTTTACAAATTATTGACCTGCACGAGGATGGTTTTCATCCATTGGTTAAAATCAAGGTTTTCGGGAAGCAATTCACCGTGGTTTTAGACACCGGCGCCTCAAAAACAGCTTTTGATAAAACCATGTTGCTCCGGGCTTATGAGCATGCCGTTGTAACCATAAGCGACAGGCTTTCAACCGGCCTTGGCACCAGCAACATGGAATCATCAACCGCCATAGTTACAGACATGTACGTTGGTAAGCTTTTAATTGATGAATTTGAGGTTGCCGTACTTGATCTTTCCACTATCAACATCGCTTATGGCCAATTAGGTCATCCCGAAGTTTTAGGCGTTTTAGGAGGAGATATACTGATGAAGTATAAGGCTGTTATTGATTATGGTAAGGGAAAGCTTGTGTTGAGAAAAGATAGTTCAGTTATTAAGAGGGGTTAGGGGTGTGCCTTTTTTGTTCCCCTCTTGAGAGCAACAATATACGAGTTTACATAAAAACCCAAATAGCTACTTCTTGGTGTCGGCTTTAGTCTCCGTTTTCTTTATTCTTAACACCGCAGATGAGTCAATCTTTGTTTTAGATAATTTGTGCGATAGGCTGTCTATGCGTTTGTTTGTCACTTTTAATTCTTGTATTAACTGACTGTTTGGTACGTCTTTCCGGTAATTAAGATACGATATAAATGCACTGCAAAAAGCCACAGCAACAGATGCCCATAGAATCCATTTTTGATTATTTAAGATAGTTGTTTGTGTTGTTGAATTTGTAGCTATTATTTTATTTGCCGCTGATTGTTCGGTCGAAATGGTAAGCATAGAATTATTAGTATCAATTACCGATTTGTTTACCTCTCGAACCGATTCGTTGGTAGTCATTGTGGATGAATGACTATCTAACAATGCCTGATTTAGTTTCTGATTAGTTTTGTCTTGAATGTGCTTATTGATGGTTGAATTTCCCTCTTGGGTTAATTCAGCACTAATTGCTTTTACAATACTCCAGCTATATGTACTACCATTAGGGCTTGCTCTATCAGCTACCTTTATGCACTTATCTTCTTCGAGTTTAAAAAGTACTTTATTAACCTGCTTCATAGCTGTGTGCATCCATTCATCAAAGGACGGCGCATTAGGAACGGCTTTGTCAATTAATGGTTCGATGCTTACCATTTTATTTAAGCCATCATTTACCTTTAAATATTCTAAAACTTCAAAATAATCCAAATCCATAAGATCAAGGTTTTTACACATCTAATCTACGCATAACCAGTGTAAAATAGGGCTTAGGAAAATGGTATATTTGATATATGAAACTATCTTGGCCTAAAGGCAAGCCCATCCGTTTTGATTCAGATATATCAAAAGCAGATGATATTAGTAATATTCCGTTTGTAATTGACCCGGTGGCTATTGTTGGTGTTTTTGAAGAACACCGGGGCTTATTGTGCAGATATAGAGTATATGCGGTGAATAAAAATAATGAAGAAGTTTTTGGCTATGTGCGTGAAGCACTCTCGGACATATCGGAATTTGGAACCGAAGAAACGGATTTGCCAATACTAACTAAGTTTTGTTCAGATACGTTTATTAATGTTGAAATTGATTTTCAAGAAAAAATGAGATTGCCCTACAATATTTTCGGGCGTACAAGGCCAAACTTCGATAAAATGGGAGAATCGCTTTTAGAACAGCTGGTAGATTTGGGTCACTATTAAAACTTCCTTTTAATGAAAAACTTCTTCATCCACCTTATTTTCAACTACTTTCATTTACTAAAGTTCGCCCAAAGCTAGTGTAAATTTGTATATTAAGGCCCCTCTCAAGAAGGGAACAGCTTCGCTCGTGAAGAGCTAGCTCTTCCTTTACCCCGCTATTTTAAACTCCTGCCTGCATAACCGCATTATACTTAACCCATAGATGATAAAAAAGGATAAGAGCAGCAAATAAACCACCGGATGATAATGTGCAGGGTTTAAAAACGATATATCCCAGGTACGTGCCGCACCGCCAATTACGCAGAGTATTAAATTTATCAGCGTCAGTAAAAATAACGCCCGGCTTTTCATATAGCTCTGGATAATTGATTGCTTGCCATCATCAAGTTTTATTGGGGGAGAGTTTCTGTAGGCATAAACCAATGGAATTATTGCGGTTAATAATAACCCGATCAGCATTATCAGAATTGTTATTTTAGTACGGGGCAGATAAAACCCCGCTATAATGAGCAGTGCTATAGTAGCAATGGTTGGTTTATTAAGATAAAAACTAAAGTTTTCGAACATACCTTTTCTTATTTTGCTCCTATAAGCATACTCATATGTTTTTACAATCTTATCCACTCCAAGGTAGCCCCCAAAATCGCGGGCAGTTACTTTATCAAAAACAATATCTATGGTGCGCTGATCACCCTCCGCCCTTTCAACTTCAATAGCTGAGATAATATGATCTGCCATCTCATCAAAGATCTCCTGGAACTTAATACCATACCAATCCATTCGTTTATTTATCCAGTCTAACTCCCGCGTTGTCAAACTCATTGCTGGTGGGTTAAAGATTTAATAATTTTGAACTCAGCGCTACTCAGTTTTATAACAGCTAACGATAGTGTAATTTCGGCAACAATGATAATTGTAAGGATAAGAGGCTCTAGGCTCCCTAAAAAAGAAAAGTCAGCTTTATGATAAATAAGCAACAGCATATTGCTGCAAATACAAAGCCGCAGCGGAAACTGCGCTATCCAGATAAAAATATTGTCTCTTACTGATTTTTTTGTATCCTTAAATATATAGCCTATTTTGTAATACCTAACTGGCACCAACAGAGCCGGCAGGAAAGCGAAAAGAATAAAGATGCGCTCAAAAGCTACAGGCTGAACATTTATATTGTAAATTATATAATAAACAATTGCAGAAATTATTGCCGTATATACCACTAACGGAAATTTCAGATATGCGCTGAAAAGCTGCCAAAACTGCTTGCTCATATCTTTCGCTACAGATTTACGAAAGCTCTCTTCTATCCGCCATAAATTTTTGCTGCCGCCAAAATCATCCCTGATTATTTCATTAACAGTACTATTAAACGTTGAAGTTTCTGGTTTGTATGCTAAAGCAGCAAGTATATGATCATATACTTCCTCATACGTTTCACGATATTTCAATCCTTTTCGCAGGTATTCCTGTAATTGTTGTTTTTGTTGCGGGCCTGGTTTCATTTTACTGCAGGTTTAAGGTTTAACAAAAGCTGAAGCTGTTCAATAAAAACCTGTGCTTCATTTAGCTTATCGGTAACTTCCTTTCCACCCTGTTCTGTAAGGCGATAATACTTACGCACCCGGCTATCAACAACCTCGGTAAAAGTTTCAAGCATGCCATCGGCCTCCAGTTTATGCAGGGCAGGATACAGTGCACCCTCGGTAAGGATAAACTCGCCTGCGGTTACTTCTTTCACCTTTTGGGTTATTTCATAACCGTACATCTGGCTGTTATCTTCCAACAGCTTTAAAATGATGGTTTGCAAAGTGCCTTTCAGCATTGGGTTAGAACTCATACAACAAATATAAAATAATTTATATACATAAGAAAATTATGTATATAAATTTAAAGGCATAGCGATTGAAAATAAAAAAGCCCCGCTTTAATTGGCGGGGCATTCAAAGACTTACGAAGTTTTTAAACTTCGTAAGTCTGTTAAGGAAGATTCTTCCTATGTATCTATTCTTGCGTATTTCGCGTTTTTCTCAATAAACTCGCGGCGCGGGGCAACTTCATCGCCCATAAGCATAGAGAAGGTATGATCGCACTCAGCTGCGTTTTCAATGCTTGCACGTTTTAAAGTACGTCTTGCAGGGTCCATGGTAGTTTCCCACAGTTGCTCGGCGTTCATCTCACCCAAACCTTTATAGCGTTGTATATGTACGCTATCTTCTTTACCGGCACCTTTTAATTTCTGAACCGCTGCCTCACGTTGCTCTTCTGTCCAGCAATATTCAAATTCTTTTCCTTTTTTAACCTGGTATAAAGGCGGAGATGCTATATATACATAACCAAATTCAATCAGTTCCTTCATGTAGCGGAAGAAGAAGGTTAATATTAAGGTAGTAATGTGCGATCCATCCACGTCAGCATCCGTCATTATCACTATTTTGTGGTAACGCAGCTTTGTTATGTTTAATGCCTTATCATCCTCAGGTGTACCAATGCTAACACCAAGGCCTGTAAACATATTTTTTATTTCCTCGTTCTCGTAAATCTTGTGCTCCATGGCTTTTTCTACATTCAGGATCTTACCCCTCAAAGGCAAAATAGCCTGAAACTCGCGGTTACGGCCCTGTTTGGCAGTGCCACCCGCCGAGTCACCTTCCACAAGGTAAAGCTCACACAATGCAGGGTCGCTATTAGCACAATCAGATAGCTTACCCGGCAAACCAGATCCGCTCATTACGCTTTTGCGCTGCACCATTTCGCGGGCCTTGCGGGCAGCGGCACGGGCAGTAGCGGCAAGTATCACCTTATTAACAATCATCCTGGCTTCGCGGGGGTGCTCTTCCAGGTAATTACCCAGTATTTCTCCTACCGCAATATCAACAGCGCCCATTACCTCGTTGTTACCCAGCTTGGTTTTGGTTTGCCCTTCAAATTGCGGCTCCTGAACTTTAACTGAAATTACAGCGGTCATCCCTTCGCGGAAGTCATCACCTGTAATTTCAACCTTCATATTTTTCAATAAGCCTTCTTTATCGGCATAAGCCTTTAAAGTACGCGTTAATCCGCGGCGGAAACCGGCAACGTGGGTACCACCCTCAATAGTATTAATATTGTTTACGTACGAGTGCACGTTTTCTGAATAAGTATCGTTGTACTGCAAAGCCAGTTCTACCGGGATGCCATTCTTTATACCGTCAACATAAATTGGTTCAGGAATAATAGCTGAACGTGTTCCATCAAGGTATTTAACAAACTCGCTTAATCCACCGGTCGAGTAAAACTCTTCGGTAACAAAAGTGCCGTCATCTTCAGGATAGCGCTCATCAGTTAATGACAGGCGGATCCCTTTATTCAGGTAGGCCAACTCGCGCAAACGGGCTGCCAGCGTATCATATTTATATTCGGTAGTAAGACTGAAAATTTCAGGATCGGGTTGAAAAATTATGGTTGTGCCCCTTTTGTCGGTTTCGCCAATAGTTTTTACGTCAAACATTGGCTTGCCTTTTTCATATTCCTGTGTCCAGATCTTTCCTTCCCTGTAAACCAGGGCGGTTAAATGTGTTGATAACGCATTAACGCAACTAACACCCACACCGTGTAAACCTCCTGATACCTTATAAGTATCCTTATCAAATTTACCACCGGCGTGTAAAACGGTCATTACAATTTCTAATGCCGAACGCTTTTCTTTAGTCGTGATCCCGGTTGGGATTCCACGGCCGTTATCCGAAACTAAAATTGAATTATCTTTTTGAATTACAACTTTGATAGTGTCGCAATGACCGGCCAGCGCCTCATCTATCGAGTTGTCAACAACTTCATATACTAAATGGTGAAGGCCTTTAACGCCTGTGTCTCCAATGTACATGGATGGGCGTTTTCGCACCGCCTCTAAACCTTCTAAAACCTGTATATTATCTGCTGAATAATTTGATTTGTCTTGATTTTCTTCGCTCATATATGGTTAAAACAATAACCTTCAAAAGTACGAAAAATACCCCATATTACCGCATTTGTGGATAAGTAAAATTGATGTGCGAATGTGCAGATATGCAAATGTGCGGATGAGGAATTGATGTGGAGATGTATCACAATGTAAAGTTCAAAATAGGTATAAAAGGCTAAAAAACTTAAACCCCGCATGTCCGTTTTTTCCAATCCGCACATTTGCCTATTCACACATCTTTTTCATTCGCATATCCGCATATCTGCACATCCCATCTATTCACACATCTTTTTCATTCGCATATCCGCATATCTGCACATCTCATCTATCCACACATCTTTTTCATTCGCACATCCGCACATCCGCATATCTGCACATCCGCACATTTGCACATCCGCACATCTCATCTATCCACACATCTTTTTCATTCGCACATCCGCATATCTGCACATCCGCACATCTTTTTCATTCGCACATCCGCACATCCGCATATCTGCACATCCGCACATTTGCACATCCGCACATCTCATCTATCCACACATCTTTTTCATTCGCACATCCGCATATCTGCACATCTGCACATCATTTCTCCCCTCCGCACATTAAATTAGGATACTTGTGTTGAAAGTTTATCTTTGTCAAAATTTACATAAATTAAAAAGATCAAAATTTCTTGCGTTAATGCGCAATAAAAACCAATTAGAACAATGAAAATCACGGCTTCAATTTTTACAAAAATTACTTTAGGTGTATTACTTGCCGGAAGCATAGCAGCATGTAACCAAAACAAACCCGCAGATAAAGCAGCTGCTGCTACAACCGCTGCCTCTGATAAACCCGAGATAGTTTATATTAACCAGGATAGTTTATCACTTAAATACGATTACGCTAAAGATATGCGCAAACGTTTGGAAGATAAAGGTAAAACTGCCCAGGGTGACGTAGGTGGCCGCAAACAGGCTTTTCAAAGAGAGGTTGCTGAATATCAAAAAGGTGCTAATAGCTTAAGTGCAGACCAACGCGCTACAACTGAGCAGCGTTTACAGCGTGAAGGACAGGAACTGCAAACTTATGAGCAAAACGCAAGCGCCCAGTTCCAGAGTGACCAGGCCAGCGAAACTCAAAAATTATACGAGAAGGTTTACAATTTCAGCAAACAATATGCTAAGGATAATGGCTATAAAATGGTTTTTACCTTTACCAACGGTAATACCAATTTATTATTTGCCGACAAAAGCCTTGACATTACTGCTGATTTCCTGAAGAAATTAAACGACGCATACACGAAAGAGAAAAAATAATTTGATATACAGATGTGCATATTGCGGATCTGCAAGTGCTTATCGCTTTGAATAAGATAAAGAAAAACCTCGGCTTATGACTGAGGTTTTTTAATTTTGGGTAGATGGAAAACCAGTTACATGAAAAATTTATGCGGATGGCTATTGAGCTGTCTGAATATAATATTAAACAGGGCCTGGGTGGGCCGTTTGGTGCTGTAATAGTTAAAGATGGTGTAGTTATAGCAGGCAGCGCCAATAAAGTTATCCCCGAAAATGATCCTACCGCGCATGCCGAAGTTTCAGCAATAAGGCTGGCTTGTACAGCGTTAGGCACTTACAATTTATCAGGCTGCGAAATTTATACCAGCTGCGAGCCCTGCCCTATGTGCCTGGGAGCTATTTATTGGGCCCGGTTAGATAAAATTTATTATGCCAATACCAAAGCTGATGCCGCAGATATTGGCTTTGACGATCATTTTATTTATAATGAAATAGCATTTAATATGGAAGATCGCAAGCTTCCTTTCGTTCAGCTTTTGCGCGATGAAGCATTACCGGTTTTTAAGCAATGGGGAACAGCTGGGCTTAATAATACTCACTATTAAATTACTTTAAAAAGCGTTCTCATCCCCCACCAAAGCGTCCCTTACTGTTAAAAAAATAATTTTAAGGTCGAGTAAAAACGACCAGTTTTCCAGGTACCACAAGTCTGCTTCAACCCGCTGGTTCATGGCTTCCACCGTTTTAGTTTCTCCCCGGAAGCCTTTTATCTGGGCCCATCCTGTAATACCTGGCTTTAAAAAATGCCTTACCATAAAAACATCTATTAAAGCCGAATACTCCTCCGTATGGTTTATCATATGCGGCCTTGGGCCCACTACCGACATATTGCCTATCAGTACGTTAAAAAACTGAGGCAGCTCATCCATGCTGGTCCTGCGCATAAATGCGCCAAGTTTGGTCACGCGGCTATCATTGCGGGTAGCCTGGATCTTATCCGCGTTATTATTAACGTACATGCTCCTGAACTTATAACACTTAAAAGGGTGGTTGTTATGGCCTGAGCGTGTTTGAACAAAAAATACCGGCCCTTTTGATCCCGCTTTTATTAAAATAGCCAGGATGGGCAACATCCAGCTAAAAACAAAAACGATAACAAATACGGAAAAAACAACGTCAAAGCATCGCTTTATCAAGCGGTTAAGTAAATGTTCGAGCGGCTCGGCCCTTGCCGAAATTACCGGGATTTGCCCAAAACTTTGGATGTATGTTGGCTTATTCCCGTAATCATAATACTCAGGCACTGATTTAAAGCGGACCATATTTTTATCAGCATCAAGCATTAGTTTTTCAATCTTACTTGATTCAGAAACCGGTAAGGTGCAAAATATCTCAGTTATTTTATGTTCTTTAACCCATGTAATGCATTGATTTGTATTACCGAGGTACATTTTACTGTCACTAACCCTGGCAGGATCATCATCAAAAAAACCTACAACCCTGTATCCTGTATCCCAATTTTTCAATAAGTATTCGTGCAGATCATATCCTGTACGTCCGGCTCCAACAATAACTGCATTTCGGGTATCCATAAGCGAGGCCCGCTCACTTTTCCTGATCAGCAGGAAGATAACCTTCCAAAAGCCAAGTAAAAACCCAAAAAGCGCTAATGAATAAAACAGGTATTCACGGGTTACAAAATAAGCCTCCGAGCCAATTAATATAAGTATGGTAAAACAGATAAAGCTTACAAAAAGGAAATAGGTGCGAAATACGTTGCGGAAGGTTAAAATTGAGTCCTTATTTAATACTTCTAAATAAAGGCCCGACATATTGGCCGACATCAGCCAGATCAGGTTAAAGATCAGAACAACAGGTAGATATTTCCTGTTCCCGGCCGAAAAAATATTTGCCCGGTTTTCAATATAGTAGGTAGCTATTAAACTTAAGTTTAATGCCAGGTAGTCAATTATAAGATTTAACGCTTTAAAAAAAGTGGTATGTCTGTTTATCATTCAAATTTTGCAGATTAAATTCGATATGGGTCTGTCAAGGTAATGATATAGATAAAGCTTTAAGCATCTTTTTTAAAAAAATCATCTTGTAACTCGTCAATTTCTCTTCTGTCTCTTTTGGTTGGCCTGCCGGTTCCTCTGTCGCGTTTTAACACCGGCGCCTGGAACATTGATTTAAAAGCAGGGGTTTGTTCAACCGGGGTTATATCTTCATAAAAATTAATGGCGGTTTTGGCATCAACCCTATTTTCAAGCAAACCGGTAACTTTAACTATCTTTTTATCAGGCCCTTTTGAAATTTGATACACTTCGCCCAGTTTAACCTCGTGTGCCGGTTTAATATTCTGGCCATCCCATTTTACCCGGCCTGCTTTACAGGCATCAGATGCCAGGGTACGGGTTTTAAACATCCTTATGGCCCACAGGTATTTATCTATTCTAAGTTTTTCTTTTACTGGCATGGCTGGAGGTCAAAATTACAAAGTTTTATACACTTGCGGGTTTATGTTCATAATAATTTTCTAATTATGAACTTCATGTTAACACATAGTAAAACAAATTCCTTAAAAATCCTTTTCGTTAAAACAAAATAAAAAGTGCTTTTATTCAATTAAATGCATATTATTTTTCTAAAAATCCTTGATTTTGTCCCTTTTCTTGTCCCTTTTTCAAAACCATAAAAGCCTCAAAAAATTTGTTTTTAAGCAAAAAAACGGGATTTTGAAGTTAATTATGGAAAAGAAAATACGTTACCTTTATTTATGATTTTTCTAAGATTTTCAAACAATGAGTATTTAACCAGGCTACAAAACGAAGGGCATCATTATTTGAACAGTATTCAAACATTCGCAGAGTACATAGATACTGTTGGCAGAGGGGATGTATATGAAAATATATTTGAGCAAGATTATTCTGAAAATGGGATAATTCAAATAAAGTTTGTTGATACGCCCAACGCTGAATTAAAAGATTTTAGTTATGACAATCAAAGTATTAAAAAGATGGCAACTGAATACTTTGTTAATATTTTCTGTCTTTATTCAATAGACCGGGCTAATTATAAGCTTGGAGAATTAATTGTCATACCTGATGAAATGAAAGATATGGGAACACATTGTCTCATAATTTTTAAAGGTGCTGAGTTTATTAGAAGATTAGAACAAGCTTTAAAAAGAAAGAATTTTGTTTATAAATTAAGCCTTGTAAAATATGTTGATTATTCAAAATATACAGGCAAAAAGACTGTTTTTGAAAAACCAATTGAATATGAATATCAAAAAGAATACAGAATAGCCATTCACAATACATCTGCTAAGGCTATAGAATTATTTATAGGAAATATTGAAGACATTTCCTATAAGTGCCCTGTAACTGAACTTAAAAACTTATCCTTTAACTACAAATAGGGTTATTTATGCAGCAACAAAAATGCACCTATACCTACAATGGAAACCCCGCCAAACTTTAAGCTCATAAGCTTTTTTTAGGCTGTATCTGCATGATTGTAACCTGGTTCTATCCTGAATTACTTAGTCTTATTTTTTGCGCTTAAAGTAAGCTATATTACTGTTGCCTAGGTTTGACCCAATATAGCCAAAATTACAAAGTTTTATACACTTGCAGGTTTATGTTCATAATAATTTTCTAATTATGAATTTCATGTTAACACATAGTAAAACAAATTCCTTAAAAATCCTTTAATTTGCTGAAAGTTAAATTTACTGATGCAAGACCTTAAAAAACTTATCGAGGATGCCTGGGAAGACAGGAACCTGCTGCGTTATAATGAATACGTTAACGCAATTGATACCGTAATAGAAAAATTAGATAAAGGCGAGATGCGCGTAGCCGAACTTATAGGCACACGCTGGCATACTCATGAGTGGATAAAAAAAGCGGTGATATTGTATTTCCCTACCAGGCAGATGGAAGAAATTTCAGTTGGCCCTTTTGTTTTTCATGATAAAATGAAGTTAAAAACGGACTATGCCAAAACCGGCGTTCGTGTGGTGCCGCATGCTATAGCCCGTTATGGCGCTCACCTTGCAAAAGGGGTTATCATGATGCCATCATATGTAAACATAGGTGCGTATGTTGATGAAGGTACCATGGTTGATACCTGGGCTACAGTTGGCTCATGCGCTCAAATTGGCAAACACGTGCACTTAAGCGGCGGCGTAGGTATTGGCGGTGTTTTAGAACCCATCCAGGCTGCTCCCGTTATTATTGAGGACAATTGCTTTTTAGGTTCAAGGGCCATAGTTGTTGAAGGCGTACACCTGGAAAGTGAAGTTGTATTGGGCGCTAATGTTGTACTTACTGCATCAACCAAAATTATTGATGTTACGCACGATAAACCTATTGAGTATAAAGGTCACGTACCGGCACGCTCTGTAGTTATCCCGGGCTCATATACTAAAAAATTCCCTGCCGGCGAGTACCAGGTGCCTTGCGCATTGATAATTGGCAAGCGTAAAGAATCAACCGATAAAAAAACATCGTTGAATGATGCCCTGCGTGAAAATAATGTGGCGGTATAGTGAATAGTTGATTGGGTTGATTAAGTGAGTGGTTGATTGGGAGAATAGGTTGATTAAGTTAGAGTGAGTGAATTGGTTGATTAGGTTAAAAGAAAAATCGGAGCAACCAGTCCAACTTAATCAACCTAATCCAACTTAATCAACCAAATCTAACTTAATCAACCTAATCCAACCTAATCAACCCACTCAACTAACCCACCCATGAAAATAGGATATGATGCAAAACGCTTGTTTTTAAACAACACCGGGCTGGGTAATTACAGCAGGTGGCTGGTTAAAAACGTGGTACAATATTATCCTGATAATGAATACTTTTTATATACGCCAAAGGTAAAAGCAAATAACAGGTTAGGCTTTTTGCAGAGTTGCAGCAATATAAAAACGGTTGCGCCTAAAATTAAGTTTAAGTTATTTACCTCGTGGTGGCGCAGCAAGGGTGTGGTTAATAACTTACAGCGCGACGGGATAGATATTTACCATGGGCTGAGCCATGAATTACCTGCCGGGATAAAACAACGCGGTATTAAAACTGTAGTAACCGTGCACGACCTGATCTTTATGCGGCTCCCGGAAAGTTTTGGAAGCATAAACAGGCGCATTTATACGGCCAAAGTTAAATACGCCTGCAAAACAGCTGATAAAGTTATTGCCATCAGTCAAAAAACAAAAGATGACCTGGTTGAGCTTTTAAATGTTGATGCCGGTAAAATTGAAGTGCTATACCAGGGAATTGACCCTGTATTTAATAGCCCGCAAAGCGCAGAACAGAAAGAAGCCGTAAAAACTAAATATAACTTGCCAGAAAAATTTCTGCTAAGTGTAGGCACTATTGAAACACGCAAAAACCTGCTGCTGGCAGCTAAAGCATTGGTGCATATTGATGAGATCCCTTTAGTTATTGTAGGGAAACCCACAAAATATTTGGAAGTCGTTAAACGGTTTTTAACTGAGAAAAAATTAACCGGAAGGGTGATTTTTTTGCATGATGTAACTTTCCCGGAACTCCCGGCAATTTACCAGCTGGCATCGGTGTTTATTTATCCGTCGCGCTATGAAGGCTTTGGTTTGCCGGTGCTGGAAGCTATAAGCAGTGGTACACCGGTAGTAGCTGCAACAGGCTCATGCCTTGAAGAAGCGGGTGGCCCGGATAGTTTATATGTTGATCCGGATGATGAAAATGACCTTGCACAAAAGATCAATCGTATATTTGCAGATGAAAATCTCAGGCAAACAATGATAGCCGGGGGAAAGCAGCATGCGGCAAAGTTTGAAAACAGCAGGCTTAGCGCACAACTAATGCAATTATATAACAACATTTAACAATGCTAAAAGACGAAGTTGCCAAAGCTTTAAAGGTGATCCAGGAAGGCGGGATAATCCTGTACCCTACCGATACCATTTGGGGGATAGGATGCGATGCCACTAATACCGAGGCTGTAAATAAAATTTTTAGGCTAAAACAGCGCGATGAGGCAAAAAGCATGATCATTTTGCTGGATACGGAAAACAAGCTGGAAAGCTATATAAGCGATGTAAACCCGCTGGCTTACGATTTGATAGAATATGCCGAAAACCCTTTAACATTGGTTATGCCGGGCGCTAAAAACATTTCGCCTGCGCTTATTGCCGGTGATGGCAGTGTAGGGATCCGAATTTCAAAACACCCATTTTGCCAGCAACTAATTCAGCGTTTACGCAAACCGTTGGTATCCACATCAGCAAACATTAGCGGAAAACCGTCACCTCAATATTTTTCACAAATTGAGGATGAAATAATCAGCGGGGTTGACTATGTTGTTGATATTGACCAGCACGATATGGAGATAAAAACACCGTCAACCATAATGCGTTTAGCACCCGACGGAAAGTTTGAGTTTATCAGGAAATAGTTGATTGGGTTGCTTAAGTTGGATTGAGTTGATTAGGTTAAAAGAACAAGTACAATTAAGTTACCCAAAGAATCAGTTTCATCATAAATATCAGCAAACATCAGCGATTAAAATCAGCGAAATCATTTAAATCAAAAGAATCAGCGGTTCAATGAAACAACACCTGCAACATCTTGTATTTTCAACCATATCAAAGCTCGCTGCCGAGCATAATGTGCAGGTATATGCCATCGGTGGTTTTGTGCGGGATATTTTTTTAAGCCGCCCCTCAAAAGATATTGATATCGTTATAATTGGTAACGGCATTCAGTTTGCTGAAAGCGTGGCGCAAAAGTTAAAGGTAAAGGTATCGGTATTTAAAAACTTTGGTACCGCCTCCCTTAAATACCATGACCTTGAAGTTGAGTTTGTAGGCGCCCGTAAAGAATCATACCGGCTTGATTCGAGAAAACCTATTGTTGAGAATGGCACGCTTGATGACGACCAAAAACGCAGGGATTTTACCATTAATGCATTGGCCATATCATTGCATCCTGATACATTTGGCCAGCTTTTAGATCCGTTCAACGGAATAAATGACCTGGAGCAAAAGCTGATCCGCACACCTCTTAATCCTGTTGAAACTTTTTCTGATGATCCTTTAAGGATGATGAGGGCTATTCGCTTTGCATCTCAGCTTAATTTTAAGATAGATGAGCTGGCCGTTGCTGCCATAAAAAGCAATGTGGACAGGATCAGCATCATCTCGCAGGAACGGATAACAGAGGAGATGAATAAGATCATTTTATCGGCCAAACCATCCATTGGTTTCAATTATTTGTTTGACACCGGCCTGCTGCATAAAATATTCCCGCTAATGACCACACTTTATGGCGTTGAATATATTGATGGGAAAGGACATAAAGATAATTTTTACCATACGCTGCAAGTTCTTGATAATATTTGCGAAACAACAGACGACCTTTGGCTCCGTTGGGCAGCCATATTACATGACATTGCCAAACCTGCCACTAAACGCTTTGAACCGGGCCACGGATGGACGTTTCACGGGCATGAAGATAAGGGCGCGCGCATGGTGCCTAAAATATTTACACAACTTAAGCTGCCGCTTAATGAAAAAATGAAGTTTGTACAAAAAATGGTGCAGCTGCATTTAAGGCCTATTGTTTTGGCACAATCCATTGTTACAGATTCGGCAGTGCGGCGCTTATTATTTGAGGCCGGCGAAGATATTGAAAGCCTGATGTTGTTGTGTAAAGCAGACATCACCACAAAAAATGAATATAAGGTAAAAAAATACCGCAATAATTTTGAGCTTGTTCAGCAAAAATTAAAAGATGTTGAAGAACGCGATAATATGCGAAACTGGCAGCCACCAGTGACAGGTATTGACATTATGGAACTTTTCGGCATAAAAGAAGGGCGCGAAGTGGGTATTATTAAGAATCAGATCCGCGAAGCTATACTTGAAGGCGAGATCCCAAACTCCCGCGAGGAGGCAATTAAGTACACAATTGCAAAAGGCGCAGAAATTGGCTTAAAAGTTGTGGGTAAGGAATAACTATACCGGATTTCTATAAATCCGAAACGGCGAAGCCCTCTTGAGCACCCCTAAAAAAATAAAACAATAGCGAAAAATCGAACATCCGAATTCCGAAATCATTACTATTTTTGTAAAAACTATACTATACTAAAAAATGGCTTTATACAGGTTCAGGATTACTTTTGAAGATTACGATGATGTTGTAAGGGAGATTGATGTGAAATCCAATCAAACATTTGAAGATCTTCACAGGGCAATCCATCAATCAACTGGTTACAATTCAGAATATCCCTCATCGTTTTATATCAGTAATGATCAATGGACAAAGGGGGAAGAGATTACCTATTTGCCAAATCAAAAAAGAATTGACCGCGGTGTTGCCCTAATGAACAAAGTAAAGCTGCTGAGCTATATTGACGATCCGCACCAAAAATTTTATTATACCTTTAATTTCGACCGCCCGTTTGATTTTCATGTTGAATTAATGAAGATCATTTTAGATGACACTCCTGGCGTTACCTATCCGGCTGTTATAAAATCGACCGGCGAAGCACCAAAACAATTTGGTAATGTGCTTAATGTACCAATCGCAGCACCTGAAGGTGATGATTTTGATTTTCTGAATGAAATGGCCATTGGTGAAGAAGATGCTGAAGATTTTTCAGAGATCTCAGAAACAGTGGAAGACGATGACGCGGTAGCGAAGGTTGATGATGAAGAGGAAGATGAATTTGGCGCAGAGTTCCAGGATGATGAAGGTTTTGAGGATGACAGCAAGGCACACGGGGATGATTATTAATTAGTTCATAGTTGATGGTTCATAGTTCATGGCCGCCGCAATTTTTGCTATGAACCATGACCTGTGAACCATGAACAACCCATGAACTATCAACCATGAACCCTTCCACCCTCATCGTAATTGCAGGTCCAACTGCCTCCGGCAAAACGGCGGCGGCAATTAAGATTGCAAAGCATTATAATACCGTGGTTGTCTCGGCTGATTCCAGGCAGTTTTATCGTGAAATGTCTATCGGCACCGCAAAACCTAACGGGGAAGAATTGAGCGCTGTAAAACATTACTTTATCAATTCGCTTTCAATAGATGAACCCTATACGGCCGGGGACTACGAAAAACAATGTCTTGAGCTTTTAGCTGAGCTTTTTAAAACTTATAGTATTGTAGTACTGGCCGGCGGATCGGGCTTGTTTATAAAAGCCGTTTGCGAGGGTTTTGATGAGTTTCCCGATACCGATCCTGCTGTGAGGGAGAGGCTAAATATTGAACTTGAGGAAAAAGGAATTACATATCTGCAGGGAAAATTAAAAACTGCTGATCCTGAATACTACAGCCAGGTAGATATTAATAATCCGCAACGCGTTATAAGGGCGCTGGAGATCTTTGAAAGCTCAGGTAAACCTTACTCCTCTTACCGCAGATCAGCTTTAAATAAGCGACCTTTTCATATTGTAAAAACAGGTTTGAACCTACCACGCGAAGTTTTATACAATCGCATCAATCAGCGCGTTGATATAATGGTTGAACATGGTTTGATTGATGAAGTAAAATCTCTTTTACCCTACCGGCATTTAAACGCGTTAAACACCGTTGGCTACAGTGAGCTGTTTGATTATTTTGATGGAAAAACTAATCTAAATACTGCGTTGGACCTTATCAAACAAAATACCCGCCGTTTCGCAAAACGCCAGATGACCTGGTTTGGAAAAGATAAAGAGATAAACTGGCTTGAAGCAAATGACAAAAACCTGGTTCAGAAAATAATTGCTTTGGTTTAATTTCTGAAGCGATTTTTCATTCCGCAATCGGCACTCCAACCTCCGCAATCAATTTAGTCCAGCAAAGTCTCTAAATAAGCGCCATATCCACTTTTTAAATATTTGGCTATCAATACCTTTAATTGTGCATCATCAATAAATCCTTGCCGATAGGCTACTTCTTCAATACAGCCAATTTTTGTGGCCTGGCGTTTTTCAATAACCCGCACATATTCAGAAGCATCACTCAGCGAGTCGAATGTACCTGTATCCAGCCACGCTGTGCCCCTATCCATCACACCAACGTGCAGGTCGCCTTGCTCCAGGTAAAACTTATTTACATCGGTAATTTCATATTCGCCGCGTGGAGATGGTTCCAGATTTTTAGCGATCTCAACTACATTGTTATCATAAAAGTAAAGCCCCGGAACCGCATAGTTTGATTTTGGTTTATCAGGTTTCTCTTCTATTGATAAAGCTTTAAAATCCTTATCAAATTCTACCACGCCGTATCTTTCAGGATCAGCAACCGGGTATGCAAAAATAGCAGCACCCTCCACATCATTAAAGCTGCGGATCAATTCAGTAAAACCTGTTCCATAAAATATATTATCACCCAAAATAAGCGCAGCTTTATCATTACCTATAAATTCTTCGCCTATAACAAATGCCTGTGCAAGGCCATTCGGCTTTTCCTGGATAGCATAATTAAAACTACAGCCCAACTCCTCTCCATTACCAAGCAGACGTTTAAAGCTTTCATTATCTTCGGGGGTAGTAATAATTAAAATTTCCCTTATACCCGCCTGCATTAATACCGATAAGGGGTAATAGATCATCGGCTTATCATAAATAGGCATTAATTGTTTGCTTATTGCCCTTGTTATCGGATAAAGTCTGGTGCCTGATCCGCCTGCTAAAATTATTCCTTTCATGTATTTAGGTAGATTATTTTTGAAGTTTGCCGATACATTTTATCAAGCTGTCTCTCCAATACGGTATTTCTATATTAAATGTTTGTTTTGCCTTGCTTTTGTCCATTACAGAATAGCCCGGGCGTACTGCTTTTGTTATATACTCATCTGTGCGTACAGGGATAGCTTTTACTTTGGTAGCCGAGATATCAAATATTGCACGGGCAAAATCGAACCATGAAGTTACCCCTTCGTTACTGTAATGATAAATGCCATAAGCCTTACTTTCCGTTGATATGATCATCAAAATAAACGCTGCCAGATCAATAGCATAAGTTGGCGTACCTACCTGGTCGGCTATAATTTTAAGCTCCTCCCTTTCACTCCCAAGCTTTAGCATGGTTTTAACAAAATTGTTGCCATATTCAGAATATAACCAGCCGGTACGGATAATAAAATGTTCTTTTAATACGGCGCTTACCGCTTTTTCCCCATCAAGTTTGGTCTGACCATAAACACTTATTGGATTTGTTTCACTATCTTCTTTTAACGGCATGGCCACATCACCCTTAAAAACAAAATCGGTAGATATATGGATCAATACCGCGCCATGTATATTGCATTGGATGGCCAGG
This sequence comes from Mucilaginibacter sp. OK098, assembly GCF_900142915.1. Classification (GTDB taxonomy): domain Bacteria; phylum Bacteroidota; class Bacteroidia; order Sphingobacteriales; family Sphingobacteriaceae; genus Mucilaginibacter. The sequence continues at coordinate 602,333 of NZ_FRCM01000005.1, read as the reverse complement.
TTCTCTGCCCCTGTTTTGTTAACCTTTTCAGCCAGTTCAGCATCATCTTCTGCCTTATCAACCGCAGTATAGGCTGCGCAGTTAATTACATAAGCAGGTTTATACTTCTCAAATGCTTTATTAAGAGTATCTGTGTTTAAAATATTGGCTTCTGATTCTGCCAGGAAAATGATGGAAGATATTCCTTTTAAAGTTGCTACGTTCTGTATGCACTGCCCCAATTGACCCGAAGCACCGAAAATCAGTATATTATTCATTTAGTATTTTTTTGCCCTTAAAAACCACGTATTACAGGTATGTTTAAAACCAATAAAGCATCTAATAGTTTAGTGAGACAAATATGTTCACTATATTTTAAAAAGCAATAATTAAAAATTGTTTTAAAATGTACAGTTTACACTAACTAATTTTTATTCCGCCCCATGAGCTGTTTTGCTGTTCTTATTAAAACAGGGGGTACAATATCAAGAATTATGTCTCTGAAAGTTACCGGCTCTTTAACCACATCATCCTTAATTTCTGCCCTGTTTACAAAAAGGGTGCCGTGGGTTCTGTCACTTATTTCGCTTTTGGGCCTGCCATTGGAATAATAGTAAAAAGCCAGCGATTTTCTACTGCGATCAGGAGGACAAGTTAGCACGTCGGGATGTCCATGGTAAGAGAAATCAGTAGTTGAAAAAATAGCTACCCTGTTAAATACAGGGAGTACTTTTTTATGAGCCTTTGTCATGCTTTTATCCCATAGTTCAAAATGCCCGCCATAACTTTCATCCCAATCCTTGTTCAAGTAAACCAATAAATTGATCCTGCGATCGAGTTTGGTAAAATCATGCTTATTAAAATCGGCATGTACCTTCAGTAAACCACCGGGCTTAATTTCATGATAGCCTCCGCCAACAAAATAAGGATCAGGCAATAAGGTTTCTTTTATCCCGGTAAGTTCCTGCAAAAACTCAAGCACAGGCTGAGAATTTAAATAATGCGTAAAAGCTTTAGTTATATCGCTAAAATATTTTTCGCCCTTTGCTTCAAATTTCTTCTCGTTATGGTTGTTATAGGCAATAACTTCTTTTTGCTTTGACAGGTCTGGAAAATCAGCCAAAACCTGGTTTAACACATCCTCATTAAAAAAATCTTCAAACACTATGCTGGGAAATGGGTCTGCATTCAAATACTCTTCCCGTTTGTCTTTACCAAGCTGTGTAAGGTCTTTTATATCCGGATTTAGATAATTCATAGCGTAAATTTAATAATTCACGAATATAATATTTATACAATGAGTAACTAAGTAAAAATATGATGCCTCAAATCCTCACCCGTGATATTGATTACAATTAAATTAAATTAAATTTGCCATCAATCTATAGCACTTGAAACAACGTACCAGGGATATTTATAATAAGTTAAAAGCAACTAATATTATAGCTAACTTTTTAAACTTAAGCAGCATCCAAATTTCAAATGTATTGTTGCTGTTGCTTTTAATACCAATAATTACCCGCATTATTGGCATTCAGCAATTTGGTATAATAATGTTTGCCAGCAAGTTTGCACAACTGGCTGGTTCAGTTATCAATTATGGTACAGGTCAATCAGGGGTACGAGATGTTGCCTTTAATATAAAAGACCGTAAAAAGCTGGGTATTGTATACTATAATAATTTGTTTATCAGGGTATTTATTTTCATCCTGTTTATAGCATTACTATTTGGCTTACACTGGTTTAATGTAGATTACTATCCTTATATTTTGTTATCGGTACCAATTGCTTTAGCCGAAGTGTTTAACCCCTTGTGCTTTTTTATAGGCGCCGAAAGATTAAAGATGTTCAATTTATTAAACCTGGTGTCAAACGTTGTATCTATCCTCGCCATCCTGTTTTTTATAAAAAGCGCTCACGATGCCAAATGGGTGAATTTTATTTTGGGCACAGCTAATACAGTTACCTATATAGGGTTATTAATTTATTTTGGTTTACAATTTAAATTAAGTTTTAACCTGCCTTCGAAACGTGAATTGTTAAAAATTGGGAAAGATAACTTTTACCTTACAGTAAACAATATTTCTGTTAACCTCCAGCAATCAATCATCATATTTGCTTTGCCCAGGTGGGGTTACTCCATTTTGTTAGGCCCTTATACGTTGTGCGATAAAATTATTGGTCAATGCAGAATTTTGCTCATCACTGTGTCAAATGCTATATACCCCAACGCAGCACGCCTGTATCAACAAAGTACAAGCTTGTGGAATGTGTATAGAAAAAAAACAAAATACCTGCTTGCCGGCGTTTTTTTTGTAAGCTCAATACTTATATTTATCCTGGCCGATTTTATTGTTTTTACTTTATCAAAGGAGCACAATGCTACCGCTGTTTTGTTTTTGAAAGTAATGGCATTTGTACCTATTATGTCGGCCTTGAATGTTTTAAATGTGCTAGACCAGCTTTTAAAGAATAATACAGTTTATATATTCAGAATTGCAATGCTCCTGTTCGTGTTATCCGTTTTTGTGGCATTTATATTAGTTACTGCGGGTAATTACCTGTTAATTGGATCTTTTACGCTGATAATTGAAACAAGCGCCGTGCTGATGTATGAGTACGCTATTAAAAAAAAACACCTGCAAAATGGTTAAGCCGGTTGCATTAATCCTGCTCAATTGGAATACGCCGGAACATACGGTTAATTGTATTTCGTCATTAAAGCAATATTGCGATGAAACTTTGTTTGATATAATTGTTGCAGACAATGGCTCAACAGATGATTCACTCGCCATACTAAAAGCCCGGTTTCCTGCACTGATCTTCATCGAAAACATGGAGAACCTTGGCTTTGCTGAAGGCAATAACCGGGGGTTGATTTATAGTATTGAAAAAGGCTATACCTATTCATTGGTGATGAATACGGATACTTTAGTTGATAATGCCCTTGTATCGGGCCTTTTGTTACATATGGATACTCACCCGGAAGCGGCAGCAGTACAACCGGCCATATACTGGATGCATGACAAAAGCAAGATCTGGAATGGAGAAGGGAAATTTAACAGGCTGCTGGGCAAAACTATATCTGATACCACAGTTCCTGATGAAGCTGCTTTAAACTCTTACAAAGTTGCAGAATGGGTAACGGGCTGTTGTATGTTAATCAGAAATCAGGCATTAACAAAATGTGGACTGTTTAATAAGCGCTTCTTTTTATATTATGAGGATGTTGAGCTTTCCTTCAGGCTGCGTGATGCCGGCTTTGAGGTTCATTATTTACCATCCGGTAAAATGTATCATGAAGCCGGTGTATCTGCCAAAGTATCAGCGCCTAAAAAAGAAGGGATCTTGAGCCCGGTTATTCATTACTATATCAGCAGGAATCACATCTGGTTTCTACGGAAATATGGAAATCCTGTATACTACCCGGTTAATCTAATTTATAACGGTTTTTACTATCTTGCTTTGTTGGCCTATTTTATACTGCGCCGCCGCAATGAAAAAGCTCAATTTTTAATTAAAGGTTTGAAAGAAGGAATTTTTACTTCAAAAAACCTAATTTGGCCTCAGAATAATTAATATTTTACCTGCTAAGGATGCTGTTCATTTTCCCACTTATTTATCTCACTTCTTTTTTTGTGGCATTGCGGGAAGTCATAAAAGGCAATAGGCAGGGTATTTTCGTTTTTTTAATTTTTGGCCTGTCAATGTATACTACAGCAATGTCAGTTGCTTTTTTACTTGGCCTTAAAGATTTCATCCCCGTTTTTCAATATTTTAAAGAGGTATTGATCATAAGCCTGCTTATTATCAATATAGTAACCCTAAAATATCTCCCCAGGCTGCATTTAATTGATTATGCTGTTCTTGCTTTTTTGCTGTACACCTTTATATATGCCATTTTACCAATTGGCGAAGAAAGCTTTTTTAACCGCTTGCTTGCCCTTAAAAGCACCTCGTTTTTTGTAGTGGTTTATTTTACAGGCCGCTTAATGGATATCCGCACCATTTATATTAGTAAATACTTTAATTACATTGTATTATTAACTATTGCCGCCGGTACCGTATTGCTGCTTGAGGTAATATTTAACCAGCATCTGCAAACCATAACTGGTTTTGCCGACTATGTTTATTATTTTTTCAACTTTGAACCAAGCGGTAACTTTGGCCTCAGCTGGACCTTTGAGTCGGAGGGCGGCTACCCGCGGTTTGCCAGCTTTTTCGCTAACCCGCTTGAACATGCCTCCGCTACATTGCTGGCCCTCGCTGTAATGATTGCCTTATTCACCCGCGACAATAACAAATTTAAGCCTACAGGCATAGGCTGGTTTGGCTTTGCAGCATCATTACTGTCAATTACTTTCGCTTTATCACGGGCTCCTTTTGTAAGCTATTTTATTATCATTTATGTATATGCGCTTATCACCAAAAAGAAATACATTACTCATACCGTACACATAGTTTTTGGACTTGCTGCGCTATATCTCATTTATTTATTTACTAAGTTTGGAGATAAGAACAGCGGCATTACCGAAGTTGTGATGAATACAATCGACTTTAGTAACCCCTCAAGCGTTGGCCACCTTTTGGAATGGGCCGAAGGGATCCTTTCCATGGTCGAAAAGCCTTTCGGGCTTGGTTTGGGTACATCGGGCAGGGTTGCAGGCAGCCTGGGTGAAAACGTAGGGGGCGAAAACCAATACATTATAATTGGTGTACAGGCTGGTATTATTGCTTTATTTTTATACCTGTCAGTTTATATTATGCTGATAAGAACAAGCTTAAAATGGCTTCCTAAATTGCGGGGGAAAGAAAGACAAGTGTGCATGGCCGTTTTGCTTTTGAAAATTGGATTTTTTATTCCATTATTAACATCCGAGGTGGAGTCATCGTCATATATATCCTATGTAAACTGGTTTTTATCCGGTTTGCTTATTAGTATTATCATGCAATTTAAAACAGCTCAAATACAGCCGGCCAATGATCATTGAGAAGCTAGTAAAAACATTAAAAAACGATCCCGATTATAAATGGGAAAGCCCCCACTCTACCCGTGATCTGGCCAGTATAAGCTGGGTTAGAGTAATGCAACTCATAAGGGGCCTATTTTTAAAGCCATTGTTAAAAAGATCATCGGGTTTATTATTTGTTGGCCGTAGGGTTAAAGTAAGGCACGCATACAAAATAATAGCGGGCAAAAACCTGATCCTTGAAGATAATGTAAGCATCAATGCGCTTTCCGAAAACGGCATAACAATAGGCGACCACGTTTCTATTGCGCGTGATTCCATCTTATTTTGCACAGGCGTTATTGCATACCGCGGAAAAGGGATTTCAATAGGCAACAGAACGGGCATCAGCGCGAGGGCTTATTTTGCCGGCCAAGGCGGTATAACAATAGGCGAAGATGTAATTATGGGGCCAAACGTTCAGATCTTTTCTGAAAATCATGAATTCTCTAATCTTAACTTAACTATAAAAGAACAAGGTGTTACCAAACAGCCTGTTATTATAGGTAACAACTGCTGGCTGGGTGGAGGCACTACCATATTAGCGGGCGTTATTATTGGCGATGGATGCGTAGTTGCAGCAGGTAGTGTTGTTACCAAATCATTCCCTCCAAATTCAGTAATTGCAGGGATTCCTGCAAAATTGGTTAAAAACAGGGAAGACCTATAAAATGCCAAAACCATTAACCATAGCTGTAGATGTACGCGATTTGCGGGTAGCTAAAACAGGAACCCGTACTTACCTGGAAGAACTATGCAAGGAATTTAAAAAAATGGAGAACAGGGAGCTCCGTTTTCATTTTTTAGATACCAGCTTTCCTGTTTATACAGGCAGTAATAAACTATTAAAGTACGTTGAACACGCAAGGTACCAGCTATGGAAACAGTTAATTTTACCACTGAAAGCTTTTTTTAAAAGTTGTGATATTGTTTTTTGTACCGATAATTGTGTACCCTTACTACATTTAGGCTATAAAACAGTCCCGGTTTTTCATGATGCGTTTTGTTTTGAATCGCCCGAAGCGTATGGCAAATTATGGTTGTGGCTTTATATGAAGACTGCGGTTCCGGCAGCAAAAAGATCACCATTTATTATTACACCTACTGCCTGGTCAAAAAAACAGATCAATCATTTTACGCAGATTCCTGATGATAAACTAGTGGTGATTTATGAAGGCCCCAAAGAACTAAAGCATACCGGGCAAGCCAACAATGCCGAACAGTTACTAAGCTCATTTTCATTAAACGCGGGTAATTATATTTTGCATGTAGGATCAATGTTTAAAAGGAAAAACATACCTGCTTTACTTCAAGCCTTTAGTAAGATAAAAATTTTGGGCTATTCACAATTAAAATTAGTACTGGCGGGGCCAACCCCGGCAAACCAGTTTGACAGTGATTTTAAAGTGATATTAGATGCTATTGAAGCCCATAAGCTTGCGGATGAAGTAGTACTGACAGGTTATTTATCAGACCAGCAACTAGGTGAGCTTTATCAAAATGCGTTAATGTATGTTTTCCCATCAGTAAATGAAGGATTTGGGATTCCTATATTGGAGGCATTTAAAAATGATGTGCCTGTATTAGTTGCCAATAATACCTGCCTGCCCGAAGTTGGCGGGAATGCAGTTTTACAATTCGATCCGTTCGATATGGATGATATTGCTAAAAAGATAAAGACCGTATTGGATGATGCTGATCTGCGGAAGGACATGATAAGCAAGGGACAAGAACGCTTAAAACTTTTTTCGTGGGAGAATACAGCTATTGAGCTGATCGGAGTCTTTAAAAAGGCTGTTTAGCTGTTTGCAAAAACCTTTACATGCTCGTCGGCTACCATTTCCCAATTAAAAACACTTAAAGCCCTAACCTGTGCTTTTTGAGCCAGGGCTAACATTTCAGGATAATTCTTTTCACAGAAATCGATTTCTTCCGTTAGCGATTCAATGTTGCCTTTTTTAAACATGCGTGCCGTATCTAAAACAGCGTATTGATTTTCTTCAATATCACTAACAATCATTGGCACATTTAAGCCCATTACCGTTAACACAACCGGCGACAAGCCTTCAACGTCAGAAGGCTGAATGTAACAATAAGCGTTTGACATAAGCGTGTTTACATCATTTCCATAAACATAGCCGGGAAACACTATGCTATCACTAGCCATATCAAGCAGTTGCTTTTCATAAGGAGAGGGATTGGGTGATCCACCAATCAGCACCAGTTTTTTATTGGAGATAGACTTTTTAAATGCTGGTATTAAATAATGCAGGCCTTTATCAGGGATAAATCGCCCTACAAATAAATAGTATTCTCCTTTTTTAAGATCATGTTCCAGCAAGATTTCAGTACTGCCGGTTCCAGCCTCAACTTCGCTTCCAAAAGGTATAAACTTAAACTGTTTATTAAATTTCTCTTCAAAAAGCTTTTTAGCTATTACATTATCAAATATTACCTCATTGGGTATATGGGCGGTAATAAATGCGGATATTTTTAAATATAGTTTACCGTACCATGGCCATTTGTCCCTTTTCCAATCCACTCCGTCCTGGCTTATAAATACCTTTTTACCAAACATCCGCAGCGGCAGTGCCCAAATGCTGTTGCCGCCATTTTGTATGTGTACAATATCGGCTGTGTTATTAAAAATAATATCCCGGGTACATTTAAAGGAATGTAATAGCGTATCAAACCCTTTTTTTGAGGTTGTTTTAAAGGTTTTTATCCGTACACCTTTATACTCGTTGATATCAACAAACACATCAGGATACCTCCTGTTGTAAGCAACAACACTATGCCCCCTCTTAACAAGCCGCGGAAATAGTTCAAGAGCAAATTTATCAGCACCGGCAGCGCCTTTTGAGGGGGGAACTGAGCGGAAGCCAAAAGCAGCAATACGCATTCTTATATGTAATATTTATAAAGTAATTATATCTTCTTTTACAGAATAGATATTCTTCTCTTTTAAATAATCTGTGTAGTAGTCTGTAATATATTCTTTTAACGCAATTTTCCAATCGCGCATAATATTCAAATTTCTTAATTCCAGCTTTTTGTTTATCAAACGTTCTGAAGGCGGTCTGGGTGCAAAATAAGTATCTTTAAAATAAGTTGATGAAACCTCATGAAAAGTAACTTCATTATCCAGGTCAAGTATTTTCACCAGTTCTTCAGCTACTTCGCGCCTGCTGGTTTCGCCATTACAAACCAGGTTATACAAACCCCAGTATTCCTTTTCAATAAGTAATTTTACATTTTTAGCAAAATCAACAGTAAAAGTTGGCGTTCCGTCTTTATCATTTACAATAAACAGGTCGCGTTTTCCGCTGGCTAATTGCTTAATTATCTTACTGATAAATTTTTTGTCTTTCTCAGGCCCGCCACCCATCATCCAGCCAGCACGGCAAATTATATATCTTTTTGCATTTTCGCGTACATACCGCTCGCCCATATATTTTGATCGTGCGTAATGCCCAAGTGGGTTTGGTTCATCCCAATCATCATAAAAATCCTTTGTTCCGTCAAATATACCTGCGGTACTAATATACAACATAGGTATATCTAAATTATTGGCAATGAAGACAGCATTTTCAACAGCGGTAGTGTTGGTTAGATAGGTATCGTCTAAATTAAGCTCGCAAAACTCAAGATCAGTATATGCGCCTAAATGAAACAGGTAATCGGGTTTAAAAGCTTCAACTTCTTTTTTATATTTTTCAAAATCACGAAAATCTAAAAAGCTAAGCCATTTTTCATTTACATCCTTGTCTGTGCACTTAACTTCGTAATCATTTTTAAATATGCGATAAAAAGCTTCCCCAAGCATTCCACCTGCACCAGCAATGTAAATCTTTTTCTTCATATAAATGTTAAAACCATAAGGGCGAATCTGGTAGTTGATTCAATAGTGACAGGATTTTATATAGATAGTAATCACTTGCCAAAATTAACTTTTTTTGCTTTACTAACCAGAATAATTTTTAAAACTCTTAATAATTTGATAATATAATTCAAATAGTTTGATTTTTAGTACAGGTATATAACGTTTTAACAACCACAACACCAATTCAAATATTGATTGTCAGGGCTGCAATTATTATAACTTCAGCTAAATACAATAATTAAAGTTTATAAATTACGTGAAAGATACATCATACCGCTACAACATGAGTGCATTTTAATTCAGAAAAATCAAAAAGAATTAAAGTTTCAAGACAAAACATCGGTTTATAGCTTGAAAAAACACAGTCGGGGCTTAATGTAAATTTATCCGTCAAATTATTAAATTTTTATTTTTATCACACTATTATGATTTAATACAGTCATCTTTGAATTTTGTTTTGCTTTTTTTAAAAAAATAATAATTATCAAATTTTATCCTGAAATTAAATATCTAGCTGAAATGAATATTCTTGTTGTAAACTGGTCATGGTATCCAAGTGGCGGAGATTGGACATACGTTGAAAACGTGGTAAATATTTATCAGCAAAAGGGACATCAGGTTATCCCTTTTTCTATGAAAGACGACAGAAATTTCCCTTCTTCTTATTCTGATTACTTTATAGAAAACATTGATTATAAAAAGGTTAATAAGCGGAGCCTGTCTGCAGGTGTAAAAGTGGTAATGAAAAGTATTTACTCATTTGAAGCACAGGAAAACCTGGAAAGGCTTTTAAATGATGTTAAAATAGATTTTGCCCATATTAATGTTATTCATCATTACATAACACCAACCATTTTAAAGATCTTAAAAAAGAAAAATATTCCCATAATCTGGACATTGCATGAATATACCCCTATTTGTCCCGATAGCATATTTGTTAGTCATGGTCAAATTTGTGAACGATGTTTTGGCGGGAAATTTTATAATTGTATTACGCATTCCTGTAAAAAAGGATCATACCTGGCAAGCACAGTGGCTGCTTTGGAAAACTATGTTCATAAATACCTTAACTATTACGCTTACGTAGATTACTTTGTGTGCCCTTCTGTTTTCCAATACGAAAAATACAAACAATTCAATTTTTTTAATGAAAAGCTGGTACAGGTGTATCATGGGTATGATTATGCGGTGGTTGAAAAAGCAAAACTGACTTCGGTTAAAAGTGATGAAAAATACATTGTTTTTGTGGGCAGGCTCGAAAAAATAAAAGGAGCACACACCCTATTAAAGGCAATGCAAGTCTGCCCGGAAATTTTGCTTAAAATAATAGGCGATGGTACACAGGAAGAAGATTTAAAAACGTTTAAAAACGCCCATCAATTAAATAATGTTACCTTTTTAGGAAAAAAAAGCAAACAGGAAACACTTGAAATTATTAATGGCGCTGAATTTTTAATCTGTCCGTCAGAATGTTATGAGGTGCTGGGATTTACTGTAGTTGAGGCTATGGCTTTAGGCAAACCTGTTATTGGCGCTGCTATTGGTGGGATTCCCGAAATGGTTATTGATAATTATACAGGATTATTATTTGAACCAGGTAATGCTGAGCAGTTAGCCGAAAAAGTAAAATGGTTATATGAAAACCCTGATTTTGTAACTAAAATGGGCAAAAACGCTAATGCACATATTAACATTCTTATTAATAACGAAACTCATTTTGAAAAGCTGCAAAAGCTCATCCCATCGTTATAAACTATTATAGATAAAATCTATGTTCTATAAATGTAAACAATCCCTGGAGCTAAACATTTTTATCAGTACTAAACAAACTAATTGAACAAGGTTTTGTTAAGCAAACGCATATATTATATTAAGGCTTTAACTTACTTGGCCACCCGCTATTTATAGCTTTAGACTGATATAATATTTTATATTTGCACCACTGGATTAACTTCAAATTTTACATGCGGATTAAATACTTATTATATATTTTATTTTTTGCTTTAGTTGCTTTTTCAAAACAGGCAAAGGCACAGGATGTTTCCCTTAGCAATATCCAAAATGTTAAAGTAGGCACATTAACTGACGATCAAATAACCCAGGCCTGGAAAAAGTTACAGGACTCAGGAATCCCCGAAGAGGATGCCTATAAGCTGTTAATTCAAAAAGGAATGCCCGCCGGTGAGGTAGCGGCATTTAAAGACAGGGTAACTTTACTTGGCCTAAATAAAAAGACCGGCATAAAAACCAACAAATCTTCAGAAAAGAAAAAAATAGATTACTCAAGGGATGCCAATGATACCGTATTATCACCCAAACCTGTTAAGCCCGAATCTGCTTCAGCAGCAAAGACGCTGAATGTATACGGCACCGATTTTTTTAACCAAACAGCTATAAAATTTGAACCTAATTTCTCAGTGGCTACCCCAAAGGGCTATGTATTAGGGCCTGGCGATGAAATAATTGTGTTGTTAACGGGGTTAAATGAAAGCAGCGTAAGGTCAAAAATCAGTCCGGAAGGTAATTTGCAAATCCCTTATGCAGGTATTGTTTATGTAAATGGATTTACTATTGAGCAGGCTACTAATTTAATTAAAAGCAAAATGACCAAAGTTTACCCTGCATTAAGTTCGGGACAAACGCAACTGGCCATTAACTTAGGTAACACCCGCAGCATTAAGATCACCATTGTTGGCGAAGTAAAAACTCCGGGATCATATACCCTTTCTTCGCTATCTACCTTGTTTAATGTACTCTATAATTCGGGTGGCCCAAATCAAAATGGATCATTAAGGAACATACAACTAATACGAAATAACAAGCTTTACAAAACGGTTGATTTTTATAGTTTCCTGCAACAAGGGTTGCTGGATGGAAATATCCGTCTGGAAGACCAGGATGTAATCAGGATCCCTGTTTACAAAAAGAGAGTAAGCATTGGCGGAGAAGTGAAAAACCCTGCTATTTATGAATTAGGGGAGAATGAAAACCTCGAAGATTTGATAAAGTACGCAGGCAGGTATACTGATATAGCTTACAAAGGTATTGCTAAGGTTGACCAGATCAATGCGCTTGAGCGTGAGGTGAAAGATGTGCCTGCAAATCTTTTTGCAAACTACATCCCCCATAATGGCGATATGGTCCAAATTGGGGCCATTACTGATCGGTATACCAACAGAATTACATTAGAAGGTGCTGTTTACCGTCCTGGCATATATGAGCTTACTGCCGGCTTTACATTAGCCCAGCTGTTAAAAAATGCGCAGGGTTTAAAGCCTGAAGCCTATATGGAGCGGGGATATATTAAAAGAACCCTACCTAACCTTGCCAAAGAACTTGTTTCATTTAAACCGGGCGATGTTGTTGGCGGGAAAAATGATATTCCATTATTGAGGGAAGACTCTGTAGTAATACTTAACCGTGATGTTTTTACTCCTGATCAAAAAATAACTATTGATGGTTTTGTCAGAAAGCCGTCTATTATAACCTATCGTAAAGGCCTAAAACTGGCTGATGTTATCGCAATGGCCGGTGGATTTGGCGAGGAAGCTGCTGACCATCATGTTGAGATCTCAAGGATCATTAAAAATGAATCTGATAGTGTGGCCAATAAACTAGTTAATACATTTATTGTGGATATGGATGATAGGACAGGTAGTAATGCAGATGTTGAATTGCAACCGATGGACTTTATTTATGTTCCGCGTTTGGTTAACTATCGTTCATTAGGCAATGTAAGTATTAAAGGCGAGATTGTGTTTCCGGGAGATTACGCGGTTCAAAAAAGGGATGAAACCGCTCTCGACTTTTTAAACCGTGCAGGCGGTGTTACCCCTTATGGCTCGCTTGAGAATGCACAAGTTTACAGAAAAGGGATTAGGGTTAATGTTGATCTAACAACCAAAGACCATAGTAAGAAAGAAAACAGCAATATGATATTGCTGCCCGGCGATAGCGTATATGTTCCGCGGGTTATTTCGTATGTTGAGGTATCCGGAGCGGTAAACAACCCGCAATATATAAGCTATAACGGAAGTAGCTTTAAATACTATATTAATGCAGCGGCCGGTACCACTGAAAATGCACGATTAAAAGGTGCATACATTAAATACCCTGATGGCCTGAATCAACCGGTAAGGCACTTTTTATTTTTTCGCAATTACCCTGCTGTAAAACCTGGAAGTAAAATTATAGTTCCTGAAAAATCACCCGACTCAAGAATCAAGATAGGTATTGGAGATATAAGTGGAATAGCCGCAGCGTTAACCGCAATAGTTAGTATAATTGCCATTTTACATAAATAATAATGAGCCAGGAAAATCCTCCATACCCATACGAACCGGAATTCTCTTTTAAAAAATTGCTTAATGACCGTGCAAGTGATGTGGCTTATATTTTTCAATTCAAAAAAGCACTGGCACTGGTTTTAATTATTGGTGCATTACTAGGTGCTTTAACTGCTTGGCTGTGGGCGCCTACATATACTGCCAGACTAACTTTTGTTGTAGATGATTCAAAATCGGCCGGAGGTGCGGGCGGGTTATCAGCATTGGCAGGTCAATTTGGATTTAACCTGGATGGATTAGGCGGGGCAAGTGGAGTATTGGCAGGTGATAATGTTGAAGAACTGATTAAAAGTCATAAATTGATCAAGGCAACTTTATTAACTGCATATGATGGTACACAAACACTTGCAGATCGCTATGCTACTGTAAATAAATTAGATAAAAAATGGCTAAAATATAGCCCCGATGGTAAAACAATCCGCTTCCCGTTAAATGGTGTAAAAAATAGCAGGTTACAGGATAGTTTGTTACATGAGATGACCACGTTAATTCTTTCCGGAGAGTTTGGAATATCAAAGACAGATAAAAAGCTTGGCTTTTTTGAAGTAGATGCCACCATGAAAGACGAACTATTGGCTCAGCTTTTTTGTACCAGGATGATCAAACAATCAACAGACTTTTTTATCAGCACAAAAACAAAAAGATTAAGAAACAACGTGGAACGTTTACAACAGCGTGCGGATAGCATTGGTGCAATTCTTAATCATAAAACATATGATCTATCAGCTGCAAATCAAAGCTTATTAGATGTTAACCCTGCTTATACAAAGGCAAATGCCAGTGTGGATATAAAAGAACGTGACAAAATTGTACTCAGCACTATATTTTCTGAAACGGTTAAAAACCTTGAATCAAGTAAAACTATGCTTGCACAGGAAACACCAACCGTACAGATAGTTGATGAACCAGAATTACCTTTAAAGAAAAACAGGCTTAAATACTCAATAGCTATATTAGGCGGCCTGGTTATTTCCGGAACACTATTCAGTTTTTATATATTATTAACCAGGAAAAAACAGGCTAAAATCTAAAGGTAACGCCCAACACCGCATGCAGGTTGTAAACATCATTATGCGGGATATAATATTGACCAGGCGTATAATCTTTTAATATCCATTCATAGTTAAATGATTTAACCTCTTCAAGCGTTGCGTTAAATATTAAATTCTTATAATTCCATTCACCTTGCAAGGCAAATGCAAAGTCAACCCATTTCCGGCTATTCCCGTTTATATCCGGAAAATACGTTTCCTGAAAGTCAACGTCGTGTTCATAACGCTCGAATCTAACGCCTAATTTTTTCAATCCTGATACCCAGCTAACTTCCATTGATTGTAGGTTGCCACCAGAACCGGTGCCCGCTCCAAGAACCTGTCCTTCATTAGTATGCCCTTCTGTTACTCCGCCATGTACATACCACCCGCCTGCACCCCTAACTATTCTGTCAGGAGTCTGTGAAAGCTGGGTAACTTCGGCGCTAAATAAAATATGCTGATCTGCACGACCAGTTAATGGAAGCATTTTACGCACGCCAAAAATATATGCGCGGGAATGATCGGGCGAGCCTATAAAATCCCTGGTGTTATATGAATTATCATTTAGCCCATATTCAAAATAAACTTCCGCCTGTGCTTTAGTAAATAACCACCTAGCATATAGTGAAGTGTACTGATCGCGGGGTATAGGGTCGCCATCATTAGTGTCTTGTTTTTGATAAGGGAAAAAGAAAGGCACATACTCACTAAAAGTTTTAACATCTTTATGATAGGCGTTAAATGTCCTGGTTAATCCTAGTGTAAATCCTTCAATCCACTTGGGATGATAATTAATATTAAATCCTGTAAAATAACGCCAATCATCTTTTTTTATCGGGAATAGATTTTTTCCATTTGATAAGGTGGTGTTAAGCTCAGGAAAACCGGAATAATCCAGGCGGCCGGCAATTATCTGGCCTTCAAATGATCCGATATAAGTATTTATGGGCCGCACAGTATTTATAGTTATATGCTTAAACCCCGGAGCATTATTACTTAATATTAATGAATTGCGGATGCCTGGCCCCCACCATATATTTTCATTCGATAGCCCTATCGATGCGGGTCCAAAAGTTAATCTTATGCTGCTTTGTCCCCAGAAAGCTTTGCTATACGGTCCATTACCGTATCTTTCAGGCTGATCTATATAGTTATGATAGGCGCGATAATCAATAAGGTCATTATCAGAACGTCCTCCGGTAGCAACCCCATTGAAAGATGGATTTGCAGCATAAACAAATTCTGGTCGCAATTGAATGCTTAAAGGCCCAAGCTTAACAAAGAAACCACCACTAAGCATTGTTTGATACCCTTTTGCAGGAATCATAGGCCCATCATTCCAACCATATGGGTGATCAGAATTAAATTGCTGCTGCCAGCTTACCGGCAATATTTGAAAGGCTCCTAAGCCTTTAGCAAAAGAAACAGGGCCCATTGATACCCAGTGATCATTTTTCAAAGTGCTATCAGGGTCAAATACATCATGCGTTTTTAATGCAGGTCCTGAAAAAAGAGGACGAACAGTAAAAGAGATATTTGAATCAACCTTTCCCAGCAATTGTTGCCTTCTGTAATAATCATCAAGTACAGGAGTGCCCACCGGAAGAGATTGCGCTTTTACTATGCTTTTAAAGCAAGTAAAAATCAATACCATACTTAATATAAAAAATATTTTTCTCATTTAGCTATAGTCGTTAAAACCTATACGTAATACCCGCCTGTATCTGTAAATTAAACGCATTAGCTCCATTTACAAAATATGGATCACCAGGATTTTGCTTTAGGTACCATTGATAATTTAAAGATTTTATACCCTGGATCTTAGCATTGAATATTAAATTTTTAAAATCCCACTCATAATTAGCAGCTATACTCAAATCTACCCAATGCCTTCTAAAATCGTAGCTATCATAGTACGCGTAATAGTAAAAATCGTTATTGTGAATATAGCGCTCAAATTGCAAGCCTATCTTTTTCAGTCCCTTTACCCAACTCACATCTACTGATTGTAAATTTGCTCCAGGACCAATGCCCGCACCTAAAACCTCACCCATATTTGTATATCCCTGTCTTATAGCCTTGCTTGTATACCACTCATCTCCTGCCTTAATTTTATCAATATTATTCTCCTGGAGTTGGGTTACCTCCACACTAATCATTATATTTTCATTACGGGCTGTATTAAATGGCATAAGCTTTCTTATTCCAAAAATGTATGCACGTGAATATTCTGGTGTTAATAATGCTTGTGTTAAGTCGCCCGAATAATTATTGTGTCCAAGTTCAAAATAAATCTCAGCGTGTTCCTGTGTCCATAGCCAGCGCATAAATAACGAGCTTCTTTGATCCTGCTTATTAATTGGATCGTCTGGGGCGCTTACCTTTTTTACCGGTGCAAAAAGTGGCAGGTAATCTCTTATCCCACTTAAATCTTTTCCATACGTTTGTGAACTCTGGTCAAATCCTAAAAACAAGCCTGGAATCCATTTTGGCTGCCATGTAAAAACTATCCCGGCCAAATACCTCCAATCATTAGGTTTGGGTACATAAAGATCAGTACCGAAATAGCTATGATCAGGCGTAAGCGGGGCAAATCCTGAATTGCTCAGTTTGCCACCAATCAATTGCCATTCGAACGAGCCTATGGGTGTTTGTACAGGGCGTAAAGTATTAAAGGTAAAGTGCAGAAAGCCTGGAGCAGTGTTACTCATTAATAATGAGTTTCTTATACCCGGACCCCACCATAAATTCTCGGTTGATAACCCAAATGAAAGGGATTTATAATTTAAACGGATACTGCTTTGTCCACCATATAATTTATTATATGCACCTTTTCCAAACTGTACAGGTAAATCAATATTATTATAGATGTCGTAATAGCGGGCAAAAATTACATCATAGCTATTTTTATTAAGATTTTCAAAATCGGAATTTTGGGCTAAAAGTAATTCAGGCTTTAACTGAATGGTCAAAAGTCCGTATTGCGCAAAAATCCCCCCGCTTAGTACCGTTTGTAAACCTTTGGCAGGTATCATAGCGCCATCATTCCATCCATAGGGGTGGTCTGAGTTAAATTGCGTTTGAAGGCTTAAAGGTAAATAGCTTATTTTAAGATCGCTTTTGCCCTTGTTCTTCCACAAGCGATTTGCACCCAATGTATTGTACTTTGGCATAGTACTATCCGGGTAAAATACATCTGCCTTCTTATTAATATAATTGGGAAAAATCGGACGGACAGTAAAAGAAACACTTGAATCAGCAATGCCAAGCAACTGTGCCCGCCTGTAATAATCTTCCAATGCCGTTGTGCCTACGGGTAAGGTTTGGGCGTGTAAACCAAATTGTACAAGCGTAACTAATGCACAAATAAAGGAAAGCTTCAGGATCTTCATAAAGTAATAGCTTTAACATTGATATTATCCACAGACCAGCTCTCATCGCACTTTGGATCTATAGCATTAGTCTGAACTAATTTGTCCACGCACTGCAACACTAATTTTGAATCCGAATTTCTGAAAGTTTTCGATATTTTATACAATGATGTCCCATTAGGGTCGTTTTTCCAGCTGCACACACCCGGTAAATCAGTTCGGTACGCACCACTCCGGGGATTATTATAATCATTGGGGTAGTCAGCAGGATACGACTGGGGAGAGCAAAAGTCTGGTGCTGTACATGACGCATTTGAGAATGTTGTATATATAAAAGGATCGCCGTTTACAAACATCTCCCAGATGTCAGGCCCATCAGGCGCTTTCTTATTACCATCCCAGCTATCATGAATATACAGATCAAAAGTTATAGTAATAAGATCATGTTTAGGCAAATTATTAAGCGTCAATATAAAATTGCCATTGTTATACTGACCTAGTACTGCAGAGTTGTTATAAGTACTTATTATTCCATTAGTAATATTTGACAGGTCATTTGTCTCAAAATCATTATGATAAACCACCACCTCATTACTAACATTTTTATTGCATGCGGTGATAAAAAAAAGAGCGATGAGTAAAAGGAATTTTTTAATCATAAAATAGCTTTAGGTATAAGGTCTAACTCCTCGAAAACCGAATTCTTACTTTTAAATTCGTGTACAATTTGTTTCATTGACATTACAACCTGCTGATCGTCATTGTTTTTTGCGTGATGAATCAGGTCATATATCTGTCTTTCAATTTCATTAAAAAGGTATTCGCGCACCTTGCCTATCATAATTTTTTCATGATGAGTAGGCATAGTGTTTTCATTATCATTCAGCAGTTCTTCAAATAGCTTTTCCCCCGGCCGTAATCCTGTATATTCAATTTTTATATCATGATTAGGCACTAAACCCGCTAAACGGATCATTGTTTTGGCCAGCTCAATAATTTTTACAGATTTACCCATATCAAAAATATAGATCTCACCTCCTTCACCCATACAGCCGGCCTCCAAAACCAATCTGCAGGCTTCAGGGATGGTCATAAAATATCTGGTTATTTCCGGATGAGTAACTGTAACGGGGCCCCCCTTTTCTATTTGTTGTTTAAATCTTGGGATAACTGAGCCATTTGATCCCAGTACATTACCAAAACGTGTTGTAATAAACCTGGTATTTGCCCTTGTACTATTTAAATGACTTAAACCGTTACTAAAGGCAAAATCTTTATTGCTTAACGACTTATTTAAAGATTGCACATAAATTTCGGCAATTCTTTTTGAGGCCCCCATTACATTTGTTGGGTTTACAGCCTTATCTGTAGATATCATTACAAATTTTCGCACACCAAATTTCACAGCAAGGTCTGCAATGGTTTTGGTACCTAAAACGTTGGTTTTTACTGCTTCAGCTGCATTATCTTCCATCATTGGAACGTGCTTATAAGCTGCAGCATGATACACGTAGTGGGGTTTATAAGTTTCAAACAGATGCTGCATTCTTTTTTCATCCCTAACATCACCAATAAACGCATGAAAGTTTGAATCAGTATGTGTTTCCTCAATTTCCAGGTACAAATGATGAAGAGCAGTTTCAGACTGATCGCACATAATGATCAATCCTGTATCTAATTTCAATAACTGCCTGACGATTTCACTGCCTATTGAGCCGGCAGCTCCCGTTATTAGTATCCTTTTTCCTTTTAACTCCTTTTGAATGCCTGCAATATCAATCTCAATAGATTTCCTATTTAAAAGATCTTCGATATTAATTTTCTGAATCTGGATAGGCTGTAATTTTCCACTTGGCCAAACATCATGTGGAGGAATACTCAGTACCTTAATGTCGTTTTCAAGGCAAATATCTACAATGTTGTTTTTAACCTCAGGAAGTATAGTATAAGAGGCAAAAATGATCTCATCCAGTTCATGTTCCTCTATCAGTGTTAACAAATCTTTAGCATCTAATATCTTAATCCCATCAATTGTTTTTCCAACTTTTCTTTGGTCATCGTCAACAAATGCAACAATGTTTTTATTGACTTTATAATCGTGATCAAAAGTTCTTTTTGTAGCTACGCCCGCCTCACCTGCACCATAAATAATAATTCTTTTCTTGTCTAATTTTAAATTCTTAATATAAACAAAAATATATTTTATCAACACTCTGTAAATAACCATCAATAAAAAGCAGGTTAAGCTATTAACAACCAGGATGGTGTTAGATATAAAAACAGGCTTGGAAAATGCTACAGAAACAATGTTCATTAAAAAAAAAGCACCATTGCTTATTATCACCGCCATTAAAATTCTAAAAGAATCTTGTGCGCTGGTGTACCTTATTATACCGGCATAAGTTTTTACTGTAAAAAAAACTATTGTGCTTATTACCAGCTCTATTAAAGTATTTCTACTAAATTCAACATAATTTATGAGAGTGATATTGAAATTGTATTTTATTGAATAGGCTATTCCTAAAGATAAAAAGCTGATTAATAAATCAAGTATGAAAATAATCCAGCGGGGTACTATATTTATTTGCCTGAACAGGGTAGAAGAATTCATGGTAAAAATATAAAACTACAAATTACTTAAAATAAAGTCATTAATAGGTTAGTCCAACTTATCAAATGAGCCACTATATCAATACAATTGATTAAATAGGCCAGATTTAGATTGTGACAAAAGTAATCAACTTATACAGTATTCGTATATTAATTGAAATAAAACTACTCTTCAATATTCAAAAGCCTGCGTTTTCCCTCAAGTTTTAAGCGAATTAAAACAAATATTAAAGTTGCTGTAACCATTGCCAAAGCAAAGCTTACCGGAGATTTTGATAAAAAGCATATCAATATAACATTTATTACTCCCTGCACAACCATATACAATGCAGCAACCATTAAATGTGAAGCCTTTTTTTCATTCACCAAAAATTGATACAAATGAGTTCTGTGCGCCTCGGTGACATTTTCTTTTCTTAAAATCCTGAATATAATTGTTGTGGATGAATCCAAGCCATAAATTAACAGCAACAACAGATAATTGAGATCATTTGTTTTAATAATTAATTGTAAAAGAAAAAAAAGCATAATAAAAGCAATACTCACACTACCCACATCACCGGCAAAACACTTAGCTTTAATTCTGAAATTGAAAAAATTAAAAACCAATACTGAAATAACACTTATTACAAGAAGCTTTTCATCTGTAAATAAAATTACACTACTATTAATATAACACAAGGTAAGTAGTGTTACCAGGCTGTAACCACCAGTAATGCCGTTAATTCCATCCATAAAATTAACAGCGTTTATGGTTCCGATAAATAAAACAAATCCCCCAATTATCCAATAAAATGGCAGATCGTAAACGTGCAACTGCTGGAATAACAAAGCAACTGCCATTAAATGGAAAACTATCCTAACTCTTTTTTTTATATGCCTAACATCGTCAATAAAACTGATTAAGGTGATTAAGCAGAGTCCTGCAAGAAAAAACTTGTACTCCCAGCCAAAGTATAGGGGGCCCAATAACAATGCAATACTAAAAATTATACCTCCGCCCCTTATTGTTACATCAGTATGAGAACTACGGTGATTTGGGTGATCAATGATATTGTATTTGTCGGCTATTTGGAAATAAACTATCTCAATACCGAATAATATCAGAAAAAAAAGTAGAAGCAGAAGTATGTTCATGCAAGAGTTAAAAAATCAGAGCTGCAAAATTAAGTTTAATAAATCAATTAGCAGCAAATAATATCGTATAACGAATAAGGATTGATATTATGATTTTGCTTAACTATTAGTAATAAGAAAATCAGTAATTAATAAGAGAACAAGTAGAACAAACTAGTTTTCAACATTTTTAACGGTTTTTTGATTGGTAAGAATATTGATGCTAACTTATTGTGAAGATCAATCTTTATTAAATGAGTTGGCGGTAGTTATTAATCCACTAACAGCGGAGATTGGAAATTCTTTATTAAGGGTTCGCTTAATTTTTTGATTGCTTACCACATAGTTTTCTGTAAGTTTATTCAAACGTTCAGTTGTTAAAGGCAGATGAAACCTATCACCGGCTTGGGCAAAAAACCTTATAAATGATGGGGGTATTTTCCATAGCCTGGGTTTTACATTTAATGAAGAGGCCAGAATAGATACAACCTCATTTGTTGACAAGGCCTCATCATCGGATACGTGATAAATTCCTCCTGGAATATCCTCACGTTCTACGATTTCTTTTATAATGAAGCATAAATTTTCAACACTTAGAAATGAGCGCTTATTATTAAATCCCGCCAGGGGATATGGTATACCTTTTTTTACTAATTTGAATAATAGGTTCAAATTACCTTTGTTTCCTGGGCCGTGAATCATGCAGGGCCTAAGTATATAATACTCTTTACCAGCAGGCAAAGGTTGGTTTTGAATATATTGTTCGGCTATTAATTTTGATTTGCCATAATGGGTTTGAGGGTTAGGTTCAACATCTTCAGTTAAAATTTCATGTACCTCATCAGCAACTGCTTTTACAGAGCTTATAAAAATAAAATTTTTAGCATTCGATTTTAGAAAAGCATCATAAAGTTTCTTCGTAAGTTCATAGTTTACCTGGTAATACTCATCCGGATTAGAGGTTTTTTTCAAATCATGAGCTTTACCTGCAAGGTGGAGGATAGTACTGATGTTTTGATCAATAGTTATATTTTGGAGGTCATTTCGGCTAAACAAACATACATTAATGTGCAATTCATTCATGTAATTAACTAAATTCTTTCCTACAAATCCTGAAAATCCCGTAATAGCTAAACTCATTTATTGTTTATTGATAAGATTTCATCAACCCATGTTGAAATTGAATATTTATTATATATAGATTCACTTAATTCCTTGTAAGGCTTTGCTAAAAAGGAATCATCAAAAATTGGATTTTCCCTATTAATCAAAAAAATATTGTCAGGATGATAAAAATCATAGCTTAAAATATCACTATTTGTGGTAATAAGCTTTCTTTTTGCACCAAGAACTTCTAATGTTCTAATCGTTAAGCCGGTTTGCTTCGGATGATTGATATCTATTATACAAGCAGAATCTTTTATTACCAATAATACCTGGTGCTTTAACAAACCTTTAAAAGAAATATCCTTTATTTTTATATTTCTGAACATTGGGTCATTCATATAATAATATACAATTAAAACAGGGTGTTGTAAATAAAAAAAAAGAAAGGTATTTAATTTCTTAGCAGATGTGCCGATTAATTTTTTTATAACAGAATATCTATCTGAATGCGCGGTACCAATAAATGAAAGATCGTATTTCGCACCATTAAAATCAGGTTTTGACTCCCCCAATTTTCTATAATCTTCTGTGTAAAATAATGGTCTGAATTTTAAGCCATATTTCTCTGAATTGCTTTTATCAAATGTAAAAGCTTTATCGTATAGATTTAGAGTTTCGATTATGTAGGGTCTATTATCAATACTATCCCACATATAAAGAATAAAAATTGTATCCTTCAGCTCTGCTTTATAATATTTAATTATATCCCTTGAAAAACCTTCGGGTATAATCGCTATTAAATAATCAATTTTTTTATTTTTAACTTTCTCTAAATTCGTTTTAAAATAATTAAACACTCTTGTTTGCGATAAATGTGTCTTAATTTTAAGACGAAATAACGCTTTGTTTATCGTAGTGTTTTTTATCCTGTCATCTATAAAATATACATCCGCTCCTCTCTTTTCTAATTCATTCTGAATTTCCTTTTCATAATTGAAGTATTTTGGAGCAATAAGCAAAATAGTTTTGTTTATGATGTCTAAAGTCATTTTTTATTATTTATATAAGCCCCTGGACTTCATTTCTTCAATTGACCTGGCGTAATTATCGTTTTCAACGTCTTGTGTATTTACCCACTCTGTGAATTTTTTTATTCCTTGTTCAAAACTGATTTCAGGTTCAAATTCTAATATTTTTCTAATTTTAGTTAAGTCAGCAAAATTGTGCCTAATGTCGCCTAGCCTATAATTACCAGTAATGTTAATAGGTACATTTTTTTTATAATTTTTTACAAGTTCTTCAGCCACAGCAAGTACACTAGTCGAGACACCGGATCCCACGTTAAAAAGGTCATTGTTTGCCTCAATCTTTTCTATGCCCAGGATAGTTGCACTAACTACATCGTCAATATATACGAAATCCCTTGTTTCTTTTCCGTCTTCAAAAACATTAATCGGGTTTCCATTTTTAATTTGAGTAGAAAATATTGATAATATTCCTGTATATGGATTCTTTAAGGACTGTCCGGGTCCATATACGTTCTGATAACGAAACGCTACAGGAGCTATTCCTAAAGTAGGGCAAACCGTCATAATCATCTGTTCCTGATTCTGTTTAGTAATGCCATATACAGAAGAAGGGTGTATCTTTGATTCTTCATCCGTTGCAATTAGTTCAAGTGCCTGTTTACAACCGGGGTATTTAACTTCATAATCACCGGCATCCATATAAAAAGCAGTGCGATGCTTGGGGTAAACAATACCATTTTCAACACTTTTGTATTTACCCTCTCCATAGATAGAACGAGATGAAGCAACTACAACCTTTTTAATACTGTGCTGATGATTAGCTAAAATATCCAGCATTATTGCTGTACCGTTAATGTTAACATCTACATATTTTTGTATTTCATACATAGATTGGCCTGTACCAGTTTCGGCTGCAAAATGCACAATCACATCCTGACCATGAATTGCTTTTTCCCAATCATTCTTTGAAGTAACAGTTCCTTCAATAAAAATAACTTTATCTTTTATTGACTGAAATAAAGGGGATGTAAGTATAGGATTGTCCCCATGTATTTGTTGAGATAAACTATCTAAAACAGTAACTTTATAACCTCTTTTAAGGAGCTTTAGAGCTAAATTACTTCCTATGAAACCCGCACCACCAGTTATTAAAATGTTCTTTAGTTTTCTATGCATCATTTAAATGTTCCATCCGGATTAGTTTTAACCCATGTTTTTGTAACAACATCATACCTTTTTACCACTTTTGCAGGAATACCTACAATAACTGAATATTCAGGAAATTTACCCCTCACAACTGAAGACGCCCCCACAATGCATTGTTCACCTAAAATTGTCCCCGCTTGAATGGCTGCGCCATAACCAATAAAACAGTTACTTCCAATTCTTGTTTCCCTAATAATTAATTTTTGATCAAGTATAGGTTTTCCTATTTCCTGATAATCATGATCTATATTTGTAATAAAAACATTTCCAGAAATTGTAGTGTTACTCCCAATGATAAGATTATCAGCTGAGGTTATATGAAAATTCTGCCCAATTGAAATGTTTTTTTCGAAAGTGATTGTTCCATTATTATGCGTTTCAATCCGTAGGCCAGGAAGTATCCTTACTCTTTTACCAATAATTACTCTATTTAACCCTTTAGTAAAAATAGGCACTCCAATATGAGATGGGAACGAAAACTTTTTGAAAAAAGGCGCATAAATAAGAGCCATTATACCCCAATAAAGTTTATATATCATTTATCGAAAATTAGTAATCAATACCCTTCTAATATATTTTATCCAATAAAACACCCTTAAAGAAAGATATTCGAATAAATTAAGTTTTTTTAGTTTGAAGTTTTTGTAAAGTACTTTGAGATTCCCCTGTTCCATTTCTTTTAATTTGGAAGTCATCCCACTAAAACCAAAATTGGGCTTGCCCCCCCCTGTAACTACTAAACTTTCAGGCATAAAAAACATTTGCTTTTTTTCACAAATCCTTAGCCAATAATCCCCATCTTCTCCGTATCTGAGGCTTTCATCGTACAGTCCTATATCCTCAAGAATATTACTTTTAAAAACAGCTGTTGAAGTTTGTGGATAAGTTTTAATAAAAAGATCCTTAAAATCAATCTTTCCAAATTTATCCTTTGGGCTAAACAAAACTTTTATTTTTTCATTGTTTCTATTACAACCTAAAAAATCAATTTCCGGGTTATTATTTAATATCTTCATTTGCAATTCCATCTTAGTAGGATGCCAATAATCATCAGCATCTAAAAGCGCAATCCAATTCCCTTTTGCAATTCTTAGTCCGGCATTCCTGGCTTTTTGGGCGCCTCCATTTAATTGGTTAATAATAGTGACATTCTTAATGTTATACTTTTCAATGTAATCATTAAGCGCTTGCAGCGAATTATCTGTTGAGCCGTCATTAACTACAATTATTTCAATTTCAGCGATGTAAGTTTGCTTAGCAACTGAATCAACAGCTTCTACAATGCTTTTTTCAGAATTATAAAGGGGAATTATAACAGATATATCCATATTAATTTAAAATTTCAAGCCATTTATTAAATATGATCTCTTCAGACCAGGCCTGAGAACTATTATAAGCATTAAGACCAATTTCCTGTTGTAACCTTCCATCATACATGAGTTCCGTTAACCGTAGCTCAAATTCTTTTTCACGGCCCAAACTTACTAAATATCCATTAAATTTGTCCTGTATAATGTCTTTGGGTCCTGATGGACAGTCAAAACTAACACATGGTAATCCAAATGAAATAGCTTCTAATAACACCATTCCATAGCCTTCACTTCTGGATGTTAAAGCAAAGATTGATGCTTTTAAATAATACTCCTCAATATTAGATGTAGGGGGGAAGAATTTCACGGTGTCTTGTAAATTATTTTCGCTTACAAAAGTATATAGTTCAGCCTCCAGTTCTCCTGAGCCAATTATAAAAAGCTTCCATTCTGAATATTCCTTATTTGAAATGATTTTTTTCCAGACATTTAAGAGCACCCGTTGTTGTTTATCACTTGTGAATCTGCCAATATTTAATACAATTCTATTTTTTTTATTGGCATTAACATAAGGTAATTCAGACCTAAAGTGCGGAATTGTAACTGCAGGAATTCCATCTTCTTTATAAGATAAGGTATCAGCAATTGTTGGAACAACGTAGACATGGCAACGTTTATATAATAATTTTTTTATTACCCTATATATAATATTGTAATGTTCTTTTGACGCATGTTCTGAAATAATAACTTTTTGAGGATTAATTTTAGCAACATAAAACTCCAGTACACTTAATGGATGAGTAACGTAGTAATAATCAAAATTATTTTTCTCAAAATAATTCTGTAAAGATTTACTTGTTGAAAATATTGTCTTCAGTACATTAAAAATCCTACTTAGCTTATTATGCATATTTAAGTGCAAAATGTTATTTATGCTATCGATCTTAATTGACTTATTTAATGAATAAAATGACTTGGCGTCATCTTTAACTAAAATGGTGATTTCGAATTTTACCGATAATTTGTTAGCCAGAGTAGCAATAACTCTTTCGATACCTCCTGAAGGCTGCATGCTATTTACAAAAAAAACTACTCGCTTCATTAATTTTACTGGAAAAATAATTTATAAGGAAATATATACGGTCCCCTGGAAGCAAACTCATTTAACATGGAACTAACACTCACCGCATAAAATATAAACAGGCAGATATATGATAAGTAAATGAATGTTAAGCTATGCCTGGATATGAATTGAATTACATTAATCATTAATATTGCCTCGGTCCAAAAAAAATACCACTTAATCCTAAATGCCAATTCTGACATTCCATTAAAACACGTAGTTAATAGTACGCCTGTAACAAAAAGATTAACTAAAATATTATTCAATTTATCATCAGAATCAATTTTTCCTCTAATAAAAATAAACAATACTGCTAATACTAATTGTTTAATTGAAACTATAGAAAAGTCTGTAGACGACTGATAAAAGGCCAGTTTTGCATCAGCAAACCCCGGAATTGGAATAAAACTTAAAAGAAATGAAACCAGTGGAACTGTTATTTGAAAGATATTTATAAATGCACATATACCAACAATGATATATAAAACAGTTTTAGAATATTTAAAATTGACAAAAAAATAGCATGGGATAATTAGCAAAGCAGAAACATGAATTTGAGCTGCAGCAATCATGCAGAAAAAATAAGGCCAAAATTTTCGTTTATATACAAACTTAAGAGCGAATATAAAAATTGCAATACTTACAGCTTGCCTTATCTGTATAAAATCAAAAATGAAATAAGCCGTGGAATAATATATTAATACAGAAAGGGCGAAATTAGTTGAATGCTTTTTAAAAAAATAAAACTTCGGCAGAAGAGAAAAAACAGCCATTAAAAATACAATTACCTGAAAAGGTAACCCTATATATAGCACCAGTTTATTAAAATAAAAATACGCTGGTTCAATGTTTGCATCTACAGAGTAACGATTAATAGATTGCTGAAATATATCCTTATAACTCTCATAATCACCTTCAATATCACCGCGAAACCCCGCAAAGCAGATTAAGATTAAAGACACCAAAAAAAATACGAGAAAAGATAAATTTCCGGGTAATTTAGCTTGAGTAAATAAGCTTAGAAAAGCAATAAAAAAAAATATAATGAAATAGATCATTCAATTTTATAGGTAAAGCTTTATCAAAAAATCATACGTATCAAATGATTTTAATTTGGCTTAGTTTTTTCAGTTATTAAGAAAGTTTAAACTACATAGAAGACTTTTTAAAATATATCCTAAAATATATATAAATAAGAACATCCTTAAAATCCAGCCAAAAAGAAACTTTTTTATTGTATTTATGTCTAATCTTATATCTTTCTTTTAAATGTGTTAACTTAAATCCAGAACCAGCTCCCCCTCCTCTGAAATTTGATAAAGTTTCATTTAAATGAAAAAACAATGCTTTGTTGTCATAAAACCTTAATAACAACTCCCAGTCCGCTATCAGTTTATATTTTAAATCAAATAATCCATATTTTTCATATAAGGCCTTCTTTATAAAAATGGTGGGGTGAAACACAATCATGGTAGTTCTTAAAAAACTTATATCTTCTTTGGGCGTTTCTATTTTACATCTACCAGCCTCATCAATAAAATTTAAGTTTCCATGCACTATGTCAATATCAGGATTAGAGATAAAACAATCGTTTACGAGCTCAATAGTTCGTTGTTCGTAAAAATCATCACTATTAATTATGCCTATCCATTTACCATGAGCTAAGGTAACGCCTTTGTTCATTGCATCATATATTCCTTTATCGGGCTCTGAAATATATTTATATGTTTTTTTTTCTTTAATAAAAACAGGTTCGTATTTTTTAATTATGTCTAAGGTCCCATCATTGGAAACTCCGTCAATCAAAATGTATTCTATATTTCTATAAGTTTGCTGCAATACACTTTGAATAGTTTGTTCTATAGTTTTTGCAGAGTTATAACATACAGTAATAATTGAAACCAAAGGAAATTCTTCTATCATAAAAAGTAAAAATTTTGAGCTATTCTTTTAGTTTGCTCTTTCAGGTATTCATTTTTAAAAATGAATACCTGAAAGAAAAAATAAACTAAACTACAGCAACACATCCCCAATATGCATACCTTAATATTTTGATTTTTTAAATAAAATCTCAATATTTTAAGAACAGGAATAAATAATAATGAACATAGTAAAGTTTGGATTATAAGCCGTAAGTTAAAGCGAAGTTTAATGACTTTCGAAGCAAAAAAAGCGAAACCGCACATCACAAATAATTCGGCAAATAAATTAGCAATAGTAGCACCCAAATAGGAAAAACGAGGTATCAGTATAAAATTCAGTGCAACACTAACTATTAACCCACAAATAACTGCAATAGAATTCTCCTTATCCCTGGCTGTAGGGGTTAAAATTTGCACCGCCCATACCGTACTCAAGCCAATGATAAGCACAACAGGTGCCATTATTTGCATTGCAGACACAGCCGGAGAAAATTCAGGACCAGAAAACAAAACAACCAATTCAGGAGCTAATACTATTAACCCTATTGTCATTGGGATACCTAATATAATCACAAAATCAAAACTCTTATCCAGCAAAAATCGAACCTTATCCAATTCCTTATTTTTAAAAGCATGGGCTATCTGAGGCATTAAAACTGTGCTTAATGAGGTTAAAAACGGGATAGTAATTTTATTAATTCTAGACGCTGATGCATAATATCCAACAGCCTTAAATCCTTTTAAAAAACCTAAAATAATAGTATCCAATGAAGCGTATATACTTGCTGCTACGACAGTACTAAATATATATAATAAAGGTTTTAAATGCTTTTTGGTATCACTCCAGTTATATAACTTGAAATCTATATAAGATCTTGCAGAATAAATATTCCATAAATTATTTAAGATAGCTCCTCCCACAGTAACTAAAAGATAATAAATTGCGTCAGATTTCCCCTTAACTAAAAAAAATAATAATATTAAAAATATAACCTTTGCAAAAAGGGAACGTGCAGCAATAAACTTAAAACGCTCTAAACCTGAAAAAAACCAATCTATATTGCAAAAACTTAAGCTTAACATTAAAATTGCTACAGCGTAAAATTCACGGTCAGCGAATAACATTGGTACCAGTAAAACAGCTATACAATAAATTATACTAATTATAATAGCAGTACTAAAATTCAGTATTAACAAGGTGGTAAATAAAGCTTTCAGTTTTATAGGGTCATCTTTAACCTTAGCTACTTCTCTTATCCCATAAACAGGTATGCCTAACGCCGCTAAAAAAATAAAGTATTGTACAAAACTATTTACAAACTGTACTTTTCCAATTCCCTCGGGCCCAAGTATTCGAGATGCATAGGGAAATGTAATAGCTGGAAAAACTATATTACTTATTGTTAAAATTAAATTGTAAAAAAAATTTTTTCTAATCGTACCCATCAATAATGCATATTAATCAACTTAATTTTGACATTTAATAATTTCAAGGAGATAAATTAATTTAAAACTAACATTGTACCAATAATAAATATCGGATATTTCATTAGGCAGTATTTTTATCTCTATTAGATTTTAAAGTTATTAAATACAAAGAAATGTTTGAACAGGTGCAGTACCAGGTCCAAAATAGACTGAGAAAGAAACCAACAAGTCCGTCTTTATAACCTCTTTTATTAATAAAGCAATAAATAAATTGGTAAAAAAAGCTACCCGTAATGTGCAAAAGCGATGTTCGCTGTCCTAAATTATATCGGTCACGGCCTTCATCTTTCAGATATTTTCTGTGTTTTCCGATAAAGCTTTTAAGGTTATCCATCCAATAATGATGTAAAACATTATTTCCAGTATTAGGTATAAAAAAGCCTTCAAACCCAAGCTTAAGCTTCCTTCCATAGTGAGTTACAGGTAAAAAATCGAATCTGTGTTTATTAACTAATATCTCTTTCCACTTCGCATATCCCCAAACAGTACCTTTTAGCTTTTTTTTTCCAAAATAAAATTGCCAGGGTACAGATATTGATCCAATTTTAGGATTTGAATCAATTGTAATTAAAGTCTGCTTTATTTCAGTAATTAGTATATCAGATAGGACTTCATCTGGATCAATAGTTATTACCCAATCATTTTTAACATATTCTATTAATTTTGCTTGAGTATATTCGCCAGCCGGCCCAAAAGTTTTAAACTTATATATTTTACAATTATATTTTTTAGCTATCTCAACGGAATCATCACCCGAATCTAAATCCCCATACAAAATTTCATCACAAAAAAATAAAGACTTAAGGCATGTTTCTAATTTAGCACCTTCATTTCTTCCGACCACCATTGCCGAAACCTTCATTTCACTCATTATTTATGTTTATTAACTTATGCTATTATTGCCTTAATAGTCTTATGGAAAATTAAAAGTAGCGAAACTAAAAACACGCTTATTATACCGCATGTTACCATTAATATTACCTTCCCCGAGCTAATTTTCTCCAAAGGCAAAATCGGTTTGTCAATTACTTGTATTAAAGGTATTTCCTTTCGTAATGATACTTTCGAAATTTCGAGATTAGCTACTAATTGGGTTAATATTGCCTGATTAGCCTGTACATCTACCTGGCGACGCTGCGAAGGAACTCGTAATATTTGCAAGGAGGGATTTGCATTTGGGTTAACATCAGCTGACGAGGCTACTCCTGTTAAGGCCGCATTTAATTCCCGTCTAACAGAATCAGTTTGATGTTGCAATATATTTACATTATTAACTGACTTCCGAATTTTAGTATTTATATAGAAGTCTGAAACAGTTTTTGTAAGTATTTCGGCAAAGTATTTTGAAAACAACTCGTTTTCCGATGTTACCTTAACAGTAATAATGCTTAACTTTTTATCAACTTTATCTACCGATAAATTACCTTTAATTAAATCCTTGTAGAAAACACCTAAAATACTGTCCTGCTGCAAAGTAAATTTGGAGAGATCTGCATCTGGCAGAAATTGAATATTTTTCAACACATTGTTTCTACCCCACTTTTCACGATAATTATTGAAGGAAATATACAAATCGGCAAGTGTTTGTTTTCTTCCTTTGATATCCAATGGCATGAGTAAGGTATTTACTACCATTGATCTGGATTTCATTAACTCCAGCAAATTATCACCTGAGAAAGCTCCGCCCCCACTATTTCCACCTAAATCAATTCCAAACTGATTAGCTAATCCCATAGCCGCTCCCAGGCCACCCGAACTGGATGATTTATCATCTTCCAGTGCAAAACTTAATTCGGCTTTATAAATCGGTTTTTTAAAAAATGCATAGGTTAATCCTATAGCTCCGCCGATTATACCTGCAATTAAAATAATTATCCATTTAGATAAAAGAAAATGCCACAACCGCTGTATTTTCAGGATAAGTTCTTTCAAAGAAATCTCGTCTGAATTATTTAAAGCCTTATCCTGATCTGTTTTATTCATAATAGTCTATACATCTATTATTTAGTTACTTGTGAAGGCTAATTATACCTAATATAATAGCTCCTAGTGAAGCTAAACCTGTGGTGAAGCCTAATATCACCTGGGCAGTATTATTATTAGATATAGGTTTTTTAGGTACATAAATTTCACTTCCAGGCTTTACCCGGGGGTGAACATTAAAAAACAGGAACTTAGTTGTTGCTTTAACAGTCCCATTAGGATATACAACATAAGCGCTACGTTTTAATGCCCTTGGCGAAAATCCTCCGGCATTTAATACATATCCCTTGAAAGACTTTCCACTGCTATAAACTACAGCACTTGGATAAAGCACCTCGCCATTTACTCTAACAATTTGCTGTTGCTTTGGCACTCTTAAAACATCACCATTTTCTAAAATAAGATCTTCCCCGGTACCTGGCTTTTGCAAAATTTGCCTCAGGTCAATACCTACATAATTATTCCGGTACTGGGTAGTATCGGTATTCAAAGAGTCTTTAAAAGCACGTTGCAGTCGTTTTGAACGGTAAGCTCGTTCTTTGTTTAATTCTGCCGTATCTATTTTGGTTTTATCAACGCCGAGTACCGCCTCATTATCCCGTTTTAAGCTACTGCCTTCTATATCTGCAGACGCAGTTAATCCCCCTGCCCTGGTAATTATATCCGAAATCTTTTCGTTTTTCTTTTGAATGGTATAGTAACCAGGATAGATCACTTCGCCTTCAACTTTAACAGTTTTTTGAGTTTCATATCCAGGTAAACTATATACCGATACAATATCAAAAGGCTTAAGTGTAAAGCTGATCTCATCATTTAACGTTGAATTAACGTCTACACTGAAAACTTGTGCTACCACACTATTCCGCACATGTGGATCGCTGTTAAATGTCCTGCGGGATACTTCAATACGCTTAGGGCTTGCTCCTTCTGAAAATCCACCGGCTTTAATAATCAAATCGGTAACTTTCATACTGTCTGCATACAAAAACTCTCCTGGCTTTCTTACCTCCCCTTTAATAGTTACATTATATTTGGAGCGAAGGTCAAAAACAGAAGATATTGTAACGCTATCTTCCCTTTGTAAAAGGATATCGGCTGATGGTTTATTCAATACATCTGCAACATTAAAAGATAATTGTTGCGTGGTATTATCGGAGTTAAGCCGTATAATACTTCCGCGTCCGGCAAATGCATCCTCTTTTAAACCACCGGCATTATTTATTAATTTTGATAGTGTTAGTCCTTTTTGCAGCTCAAATTCTCCTGGCCTGAAAACCGCCCCTTTTATAGTTACGCGATTCTCATAACGATCAAGGATTTTCGCAACTGTATATTTGTCGCCACGTAAAGGAATATAGTTTTTATAGTCATTTTCAAAAACATCGGTAATCTTACGTTGCTGATCACTAACCTGGTCAACCTTAATACGCGCTGTATAAGCCTGATCAGTAAAGCCGCCGGCAAAGTTTAGCACGTCCTGTACTGTTTCACCAGGTAATGTTTCAAATAGCGCGGGGATTTTTACTTCTCCCTTTAATTCAACACGTATACGATATGTTGGCACACGTATTACGTCCTGATCTTGTAATGAGATATTATCTTTCTGACTGCCTTTTATCAGAAAATCATAAAGATCCAGGTGTGTAACTATACGATTATTCCGGATAACTTCAACTTGCCGGAATGAACCAACGTCGTTAGGGCCTCCAGCTGCATACAAAGCAATAAATACGGTTGCCAATGACGACATCGTGTAGGTTCCAGGCTTAACTACCTGTCCTTGTATGATTACTTTAATACTACGTATGTTTCCTAAACTAACCTGCACACTCGTCCCCCGGCCAATTGCGTAATTATTTGCTGCCAGTCTGCCTTTTATGGCTGCAGTTGCCTGTTCTATAGTTTTGCCGGCAACATTTAATATACCAACACCCGGAATATTTATATTTCCTTCGGGCGAAACATCAAGGTTCCAGTTAGCTAAAGAGTTACCGAATACATTTATACGCAATTGATCCTGCGGACCAACAATATAATTTAGTGGTGTTGCTAAATTTAAATTAGGTTCAAAAGTATTGGCTTTGCTATTTCTAAACAGGTCGGCGCCAAATATTTTAGGCCTTAGATCTATAAAAAAATCCTGTTTATTAATGGTACTATCTGCTAATGTGTCTTTGTAATTTGATTTACGTTTATTTAAAATATTTAAATTATTTGCACTGGTATCTGATGAAGACCCTTTAACATTTTTGTTTTTATTGCGGATGTCTTTAATTCTGCTTTGCAATTTTTGTACCTGGATGCCTGACATACCCTTGCTCTGCGCTTGTTGCAGTAACTGATCATCCGTTAACCCTGCCTTTTGAGCCTGTAGTATTAACTGTGTTATTTGCTGATCGGTAAGATCATCAACATTAATGCTTGATGCGTTTTGTGGAATAGTTTGAGCAGATGCTGGTTTAACAACCAAAAGGCAAAAAAAGATAGTGAGTAAAAATAGGCAGATCTTAAAATTGTTCATTATTTTATATAAATCCCAGCTATAAAGTTTTATACTAAACCGAGGCAGGTTACTAACTAATTTGCTGCGAAAATAAGCAAATAAAATTATTTTGTGTTATAAATGAAACAGTATTAAATAGCAAGGGGGTAAAAACACAAACACATAAATGGGCCCTGTTACGCTTTCATACGTATTAATAGCAACGTTTAATTTAACTACAATACGTTTATTTATACCTAAACGCTACTATTTTTTTGTTTATTTAAAAAATCCTGGTATGCCATTTTTATACCCTCTTCCAGCTCAACGGTATGTTTCCAGCCTTTACTTTGAAGTTTGCTAACGTCCATCAATTTCCGGGGGGTACCATCGGGCTTAGTGGTATCAAACTGTATTTGACCATTATAGCCAACAATTCCTTTAATTAATAAAGCCAGGTCTTTAATTGAAATATCTTCGCCGGTGCCTATATTAACCAATCCCTCTTCATTGTAGTTCTGCATTAAATAATAGCAAGCGGAGGCCAGGTCATCAGCAAATAAAAACTCTCTTTTAGGTGAACCGGTTCCCCAAATAGTTACCTCGGGCAAGCTATGCTCTTTCGCCTCATGAAACCTGCGGATCAAAGCAGGCAATACATGTGAGTTTTGCGGATGATAATTATCATTATAGCCATATAAGTTAGTAGGCATTACAGATATAAAATTGCACCCGTATTGTGCGCGATAAGCATCACACATTTTGATGCCTGCAATTTTAGCAATTGCATAAGGCTCATTCGTAGGCTCCAATAAACCAGTAAGTAAATACTCTTCCTTTAATGGTTGCGGAGCCAGCTTGGGGTAAATACAGCTTGATCCTAAAAACATCAACTTTTTTATTTCGTTCAGGTATGAGTTATGGATAACATTGTTTTGAATCTGCAGGTTATCATACAAAAACTCGGCCCTATAGGTGTTATTAGCTACAATTCCGCCAACTTTAGCAGCTGCTAAAAAAACATAATCGGGTTTTTCCTGATCAAAAAAATCGGCTACCTGCTGCTGGTTACGGAGATCGAGCGTGTCTGATGTGCGCGTAATAAAATTGGTGTACCCTTCTTTAACTAATTTCCTATGGATTGCAGAACCTACCATGCCCCGATGCCCTGCTATATATATTTTTGCTCCTATTTCCATAAGTTCTTATTCAAACTGGTTTTTAATAACGTAACCCGAATCTTTTAACAGTTTTTCTCTTCTAAATAAATCAACATCCGCAGCAACCATTTCGCTAACCAAACCTTGCAGGTCATATTTTGGCTCCCAACCTAATTTTGTTTTAGATTTTGTAGGATCGCCAATTAACAATTCTACTTCTGTAGGACGAAAATATTTTTCATCCACTACTACTACTTCTTTACCAATTTCAATCAAAAAGTCAGGATTATTACAACTTACAACATATCCCTTTTCGTTCGCTCCCTCACCTTTAAAATCAACTTCTATTCCAACTTCTTTAAAAGCCATTCTAACAAATTCACGCACACGCGTAGTTACGCCTGTAGCTATTACATAATCTTCGGCTATTTCCTGCTGTAATATAAGATACATGGCCTCCACATAATCTTTTGCATGCCCCCAATCTCTTTGAGCATCCAAATTTCCAAGAAATAACTTATCCTGCAAATTCATTGCAATTTTAGCTACAGCACGGGTTATTTTTCGTGTTACAAAGGTTTCGCCGCGGAGTGGGCTTTCATGATTAAACAAAATTCCGTTACAAGCAAAAATATCATAGGCCTCACGATAATTAACAGTTATCCAATAAGCGTAAAGTTTTGCAACCGCATAAGGCGAACGCGGATAAAAAGGTGTGGTTTCTGATTGCGGAACCGCCTGGACTAAACCATAAAGTTCAGAAGTTGATGCCTGATAAATCCTGGTTTTCTTGCTTAATCCTAATATTCTTATTGCTTCCAGTATTCTTAAAGTTCCAATACCATCAGCGTTGGCTGTATACTCAGGGGTGTCAAAACTTACTTTAACATGTGACATTGCACCCAAATTATAAATTTCATCAGGTTGAACCTGTTGAATAATACGTATTAAATTGGTGCTGTCGCTCAAATCGCCATAATGCAGGATCAGGTTTTTGTTTTCTTCGTGCGGGTCCTGGTATAAATGGTCTATTCTATCAGTATTAAACAACGAACTCCTGCGTTTAATCCCATGAACTTCATATCCTTTTGATAGTAAAAGCTCGGTTAAATATGCTCCGTCCTGCCCGGTTATTCCAGTTATAAGTGCTGTTTTTTTCATAAGTTTTGCTAAATTCTTTAAAAGTATTTTATAATATTAAACAGATGTTATTAAGCCTGCCCCATTGTACCGCCAAAATTCATCGGAAAGCCGGATGGGTCCTGCTGAATTTTAATCCGGCCGTTAGCATCTTCAAATTTTTCAACATTATCTTCCAAAGCCGTTAATAATCTTTTAGCGTGTTCAGGTGTTAATATTATCCTTGATTTTACTTTGGCTTTGGGTACGCCAGGCATAACACGGATAAAATCGAGCACAAACTCTGAGCTTGAATGCGTTATAATTGCCAGGTTAGAGTAAATACCTTCTGCAATTTCCTCAGAAAGCTCAATATTTAGTTGATTTTCGTTTTGTTCTTCCATGTTGCTAAATTAGTAAAGCTGCCATTTAAAAATAAGTTTATTCATATTTATACATGAGAAAGTTTTTGAAGCCATTATGGTATTTTTTAAAACATCATATATCCTAATTTTTCCTATCAGACCATCTATAAATGGCAATGTCACCCGGCTCTATTTTAATTTTATTACCCCCTGGACCTTGTGGGATTAAAGATCCGTCTTTTAAAATTTTGCTAACTCCTCTTGCACACTTTATTGTCAAAATCATCGGATTTATATAATCACGATTAACTATAACTAAAAATAAATCTCTATTTTTCTTTAAAACAGAAACTACAGCTCCCAGTCCATCAGTTTTAAGCATTGTAATAGGTTTGGGAAGTTGATTAAGGCGTTTGGTGCCGTCAGGAATACTATTTCCCGTGTGAGCTATAGAAATCACTTTTGCCCCAAAAAAAACACCGGATAATCCCTTAATTTCTTTATTCATCTGTTGTATTTTTCCATATACATCAGTTTTTGTTCCATCAATAGCAATAGAAGCATTATGGAAATTGTGTATTACCCCATCAGAAACGGTCCAATAAGTAAAATACTCTATTGCCTGAGCACCATAGGCTAAGTCACTGTAAACCTGCAGCCTTATTGAACCCAAAGTTGGAACGGGATATGGTGTAAAAGCAACAGTAAGAGCAAATGCCCAGAATGGTTTATGAGATTTTTTAGCCGCTTCGGAAACCATCTCTAAATTTTTATACCATAAAGCATGTAGAAGCGGTTCTGTGGTACTCATAATAGGATAATGATCAAAAGACAATGCCTGAACCGGAACCTCCTTTATATACGTATCTAAGTATTCCTGGTAAGATTTAACGCCAAGCTGAGTAATACTAGCATCATTGGGTAAAAGATTTATATAACACATATGTTTATCATCAATAGCTCTTATTCTTTTTACTAATAATGCCAGGGTTGGAAAGGCAGCCCTTCCAGGTTCATCCACAAGGTAGTATCCTGCTATGGCGGGATGATTCATAAAACGTTTTACAATTTTTTCTGGATCGGTAGCAAGTTCCGGGCAGGAAATAAATAATTTAACTCCTGCCTTTTGAGCCAGATCGATTGCTGTTTGAACCGCATTGGCGTCTGTAAACGGATAGAAGCTTTGTGTGATACCTGAAGCTTTTAATTCTTGATAACGAATAAGGCTTGATTGATTTTGAGGCACACCTATCCATGCAATCGTAGGAATTTGGGTTTCATATTTTGATGTATCAGAAATAACGCCATTTATCGTAATAGAATGCTTACGTAAAGAAACAGGGGAAACTTTTTCAGAGCCAATGCCAATAATTGGATTGAAAGCGATAATAATTAGCAGTATTAATGATATTTTCCCCATGGTAAATTTAAAGTAACAAAAATATTGAGAAATATAAAGATACGGACTTTGATTTTATATAAACTTTTTGTCATAACCAAATTTGACGGATGATTGTACCAGTATTGGTTTTTAACTTGTTCTATAATAAAAAAAGCCTTCCTTTAAAAGGAAGGCTTTATAATTATAAAGTTTATTTGCTTATGCTTCTACTTCTTCAGCTTTTGAAGCCATTAAGCGGTCAAATTCTTCTTGTGAACCTACACGGATATTTTCGTATTCGCGTAAACCGGTTCCTGATGGAATTAGGTGACCTACTATAACATTCTCTTTCAAACCAAGCATTAAATCTTTTTTACCCGCTATTGCTGCTTCGTTCAGAACTTTTGTAGTTTCCTGGAACGATGCTGCCGAGATAAACGACTTAGTACCTAACGAAGCCCTGGTTATACCCTGTAACATAGGGCTTGACGTTGCAGCAATAGCATCACGCACTTCAACTAATTTTAAATCTTTACGTTTTAAAATTGAGTTTTCGTCACGCAGCCTTCTTACTGAAACAATCTGGCCAGATTTTAAACTTGTTGAGTCGCCTGGTTCTGTAACAACCTTTTTATCAAAGATGTCATCATTCTCAAGCATAAAATCCCAACTGTCAACAGCTTCTCTTTCAAGGAAACGGGTATCGCCGGCATCTTCAATAGCTACCTTCTGCATCATCTGGTGAACGATCACTTCAAAGTGCTTATCGTTGATCTTCACACCCTGCAAACGGTAAACTTCCTGAATACCATTTACCAGGTATTCCTGCACTGCAGCAGGGCCCTTAATTGCAAGTATATCAGCAGGTGAAATTGAACCGTCAGACAATGGCATACCAGCTTTCACAAAGTCATTATCCTGTACAAGGATGTGTTTTGACAATGGAACAAGGTATTTTTTAACCTGGCCGTCTTTTGATTCAATGGTGATCTCGCGGTTACCACGTTTAACACCACCTAAAGTTACCACACCATCAATTTCAGTTACTACAGCAGGGTTTGATGGGTTACGTGCTTCAAACAACTCGGTTACACGTGGTAAACCACCTGTAATATCACGGGTTTTACCTGTTGAACGAGGTATTTTAGCAATAACCTGCCCTGTTTGTAGTTTTTCGTTTTCGTCAACTGCAATGTGGGCACCTACCGGGATGTTATATCCTTTAATGATGTTTCCTTTATTATCAGCAACCTGGATAACCGGGTTCTTTGTTTTATCTCTTGTATCGATGATTACCTTTTCACGGTGACCTGTTTGCTCGTCTGATTCTTCACGGAAAGTAATACCTTCCAAAACAGCTTCAAACTTGGCAACACCCGCAAATTCAGATATAATTACCGCATTGTATGGATCCCATGAACAGATCCGATCGCCTTTGGCTATCTTGCTGCCATCCTTCACATACAAGTATGCACCGTAAGGAATGTTGTTGGTAACAATAACTTTATTGGTTCCCTCTTCAACTATCCTGAATTCGCCTGAACGACCTAATACAACCTCTACCAAACCGTCTTCGGTTTTGTATTCAACTGTACGAACGTTTTCAAATTCAATGATACCTTCAAACCTTGCGTTGATCTGTGATTCAGCTGCAATGTTTGATGCAGTACCACCCACGTGGAATGTACGTAATGTTAACTGTGTACCCGGCTCACCGATAGACTGTGCAGCAATTACACCAACAGCTTCACCTTTTTGCACGCGTTTACCGCTTGCAAGGTTACGTCCGTAACATAATGCACATACACCGCGTTTGCTTTCGCAGGTTAATACCGAACGAATCTCGATACCTTCTAACGGAGAATTTTCTATATTTTTACCAATCTCTTCTGTAATGTCCTGGCCTGCTGATACTAATAAGGTATTAGTAATAGGGTCTAGCACATCATGTAAAGAGGTACGGCCTAAAATACGATCGTATAATGGTTCAACAATATCCTCGTTATCTTTAAGGGCTGTAGTATAGATCCCTCTTAGAGTACCGCAATCAACTGTACCAACAATCATATCCTGGGCAACGTCATGCAACCTACGGGTTAAGTAACCAGCATCAGCTGTTTTTAACGCCGTATCTGCCAAACCTTTACGTGCACCGTGAGTTGAGATAAAGTACTCCAATACTGACAAACCTTCCTTAAAGTTTGAAAGGATCGGGTTTTCAATGATCTCACCACCTGAACCTGATTTTTGAGGCTTAGCCATCAAACCACGCATACCTGCAAGCTGACGGATCTGCTCTTTAGAACCACGGGCTCCTGAATCAAGCATCATATAAACCGAGTTGAAACCTTGATTATCAGACGACAGGATTTCCATCACATTCGCAGTTAAGCGGTTGTTGATACGGGTCCAAATATCGATGATCTGGTTATAACGTTCGTTATTGGTAATAAAGCCCATGTTGTAGTTACCCATCACCTCTTCAACTTGTTTTGAAGCCTGTGCTATCAGCGTAACTTTTTCATCAGGGATGTTAATATCCTTCAGGTTAAATGATAAACCACCCTGGAATGCCATTCTGAAACCTAATTCCTTAATATCATCAAGGAACTGGGCAGCGCGCGCCATACCGGTAATTTTTACTACCTCGCCAATAATATCACGTAATGATTTTTTGGTAAGCAGCTCATTAATATAACCTACCTCAACCGGAACATGCTCATTAAATAACACACGGCCAACAGTTGTATCAATAATTTTGCTTACAATATGTCCGTCACGTTCTTTGATCATTCCTTTAACCTTAATAAAGGCATGCAGGTCAATCTTACGTTCGTTGTAAGCTATAATTACTTCTTCAGAAGAATAGAAAGTTAAACCTTCACCTTTTACAACACGTTCAGCATCAGTTTTACGGCCTTTGGTTATGTAGTACAAACCAAGCACCATGTCCTGCGATGGAACTGTAATAGGTGTTCCGTTGGCAGGGTTAAGGATGTTGTGTGATGCAAGCATTAAAACCTGGGCTTCCAAAATTGCTGCGTTACCTAGTGGTACGTGCACAGCCATCTGGTCACCGTCAAAATCCGCGTTAAAGGCGGTACAGGTTAACGGGTGCAATTGGATAGCCTTACCTTCAACCAGTTTTGGCTGAAATGCCTGGATCCCTAAACGGTGCAGCGTAGGCGCACGGTTTAATAATACAGGGTGGCCTTTTAATACGTTTTCCAAAATGTCCCAAACTAATGGGTCTTTACGGTCAACAATCTTTTTGGCAGATTTTACTGTTTTAACCACACCACGCTCAATCATTTTGCGGATGATAAATGGTTTAAACAACTCGGCAGCCATATCTTTTGGTAAACCGCACTCGTGTAATTTAAGGTTTGGACCTACAACAATTACAGAACGGGCTGAATAATCAACACGTTTACCTAATAAGTTTTGACGGAAACGGCCTTGCTTACCTTTCAGGATGTCTGAAAGTGATTTCAATGCACGGTTACCTTCGGTTTTAACCGCGTTTACTTTACGTGAGTTATCGAACAACGAGTCAACAGCTTCCTGTAACATACGTTTTTCGTTACGTAATATAACTTCCGGCGCTTTTATCTCGATCAAACGCTTTAAACGATTGTTACGGATAATTACACGACGGTAAAGGTCATTTAAATCTGAGGTTGCAAAACGGCCACCTTCCAATGGTACTAACGGACGCAATTCAGGCGGGATAACCGGAACGATCTTAACGATCATCCACTCAGGGTTATTCTCAATTCTGGTTTTTGCATCGCGGAAAGCTTCAACAACCTGTAAACGTTTTAAAGCTTCGTTTTTACGTTGTTGTGAGGTTTCATTGGCAGCCTGGTGACGTAAGCTAAATGATAATTCGTCAAGGTCAAGGCGTTTTAATAACTCCTCTAATGCCTCGGCGCCCATTTTAGCCACAAATTTTTGCGGATCTTTATCGTCCAGGTATTGGTTTTCTTTTGGAAGGGTATCCAATACGTCAAGGTATTCTTCTTCTGTAAGGAAATCCATTTTGTTGATTCCGTCAGCTTCTTTAATACCAGGTTGGATTACTACATAACGTTCGTAGTAAATGATCAGATCCAATCTTTTTGTTGGTAGGCCCAATAAGTAACCAATTTTATTTGGTAACGAACGGAAATACCAGATGTGCGCAACAGGAACCACCAAATTGATGTGCCCCATACGCTCACGACGTACTTTTTTCTCAGTTACTTCAACACCGCAACGATCACAAACTATACCCTTGTAACGGATACGTTTGTATTTACCGCAATGGCACTCATAATCTTTAACCGGACCAAAAATACGCTCGCAGAACAAACCATCACGCTCAGGCTTGTAGGTCCTGTAGTTAATGGTTTCAGGTTTTAAAACTTCACCGCTCGAACGCTCCAGGATAGATTCCGGAGAAGCTAAACTGATGGTAATAGTGGTGAAATTACTCTTGATTTTATTATCCTTTTTGTAAGACATAAATTCTTTCTTTTTTTTGAAGGTGAAGGGCGAAAGGTGAAAGGTAAAAGGTATTGACATTTCTGCCTTTCACCTTTTACCTTTATCCTTTTACCTTATTCTAATGTGATATCCAAACCTAAACCTCTTAATTCATGAACCAATACGTTGAATGATTCAGGAACCGATGGTGTTGGCAGGTTTTCGCCTTTAACAATAGCTTCGTATGTTTTGGCACGGCCAATAACATCATCAGATTTTACAGTCAATATTTCCTGCAGAATGTTTGATGCACCAAATGCTTCCAGTGCCCAAACCTCCATCTCACCAAAACGCTGACCACCAAACTGGGCTTTACCACCCAATGGCTGTTGTGTAATTAATGAATATGGCCCAATTGAACGTGCGTGCATCTTGTCATCAACCATGTGGCCCAGTTTCAGCATGTAGATTATACCTACAGTTGTTTGCTGGTCGAAACGGTCACCTGTTAAACCATTGTATAAATAGGTACGGCCTGATTCAGGTAAGTTTGCCTTTTTAACCCATTCTTCCACTTCTTCATGGCTTGCACCATCGAAAATAGGAGTAGCAAATTTAATTCCAAGCTCTTTACCGGCCCAGCCTAATACAGTTTCATAGATCTGGCCTAAGTTCATACGTGAAGGTACACCCAGCGGGTTCAACACAATATCAACCGGTGTTCCGTCTTCAAGGAAAGGCATGTCCTCGTCACGTACAATACGCGCAACAATACCCTTATTACCGTGACGGCCCGCCATTTTATCACCCACTTTAAGCTTACGCTTTTTAGCGATGTAAACTTTAGCCATTTGAACTATACCTGATGGCAACTCATCACCCACACTGATAGCAAATTTATCACGACGGTAAGCACCCAGCTCTTCATTAACTTTAATGTTGTAATTATGAAGCAAGGTTTTTATCTGATCGTTTTTATCATCATCAGTTGTCCATTTAGTTGGGTTGATATTTTCGTAGCTAAGCTCAACTAAAATTTTCTGAGTAAATTTAACACCTTTAGGTACATGCAGTTCTTTGTAAACGTTGTAAACACCTTGTGATGTTTTTCCGTTCACTATCTCAAATAACTTCTCGATCAAAGTATTTTTAAGATCTTTTACTGCTTTGTCATGTTTGGTATCTAATTTCTCCAATTGTGCTTTTTCTTCAGCTTTTGAAGTCTTTTTAGCACGGGAGAATAATTTAGTATCAATTACAACACCTGCGATAGATGGTGGCGTTTTCAACGATGCATCTT
Organism: Mucilaginibacter sp. OK098; assembly: GCF_900142915.1. Taxonomy (GTDB): domain Bacteria; phylum Bacteroidota; class Bacteroidia; order Sphingobacteriales; family Sphingobacteriaceae; genus Mucilaginibacter. The sequence continues at coordinate 557,544 of NZ_FRCM01000005.1, read as the reverse complement.
TAACATCACCTGCTTTATCACCAAATATAGCACGCAACAGTTTTTCTTCCGGTGAAGGATCAGATTCACCTTTTGGAGTGATCTTACCTATCAGGATATCGCCTTCTTTAACCTCGGCGCCTACACGGATAATTCCGTCTTCGTCAAGGTCTTTGGTAGCTTCTTCTGAAACGTTAGGGATATCCGGGGTTAATTCTTCCTCACCACGTTTAGTATCACGCACTTCAAGCTCAAATTCTTCAACGTGAAGTGAAGTGAATATATCCTGTGATACAACACGTTCAGAGATAACAATCGCATCCTCAAAGTTATATCCCTGCCAAGGCATGAACGCTACCTTAAGGTTACGGCCTAATGCCAATTCCCCAGCCTGTGTTGCATATCCTTCGCAAAGCACTTCTCCTTTTTCAACCCTCTGGCCTTTTCTAACAATAGGCTTAAGGTTCATGGTAGTGCTCTGGTTAGTTTTCTTGAACTTAGTTAAACGGTAGCTCCTGGTATCGCCATCAAAAGAGATCAAACGATCAAGGTCATTACGGTCATAACGGATCCTTATTTCGGTTGCATCAACATATTCAACAACACCGTTGCCTTCAGCATTGATAAGCGTACGTGAATCTTTTGCCACACGGCCTTCCAAACCTGTACCAACAATCGGCGCTTCAGGGCGCAATAAAGGCACTGCCTGGCGCTGCATGTTCGATCCCATCAATGCACGGTTAGCATCATCATGTTCCAAAAACGGAATTAATGAAGCCGCGATAGATGTGATCTGGTTTGGAGCAATATCCATTAAATCAAGTTTTTCCGGATCAATGATCGGGAAGTCACCTTCGAAACGTGCTTTAACCTTAGGTAATGCAAAAACACCTTTATCATCATAATGCGCGTTTGCCTGGCCGATAGTTTTACCGTCTTCATCTTCTGCAGATAAATAGATAACATCTTCCTGAACCTGTACTTTACCGTCAACCACACGTTTGTATGGTGTTTCAATAAAGCCTAAGTTATTGATTTTGGCATGTACGCAAAGTGAAGAGATCAAACCAATGTTCGGTCCTTCCGGAGTTTCAATGGTACACAACCTACCGTAGTGGGTATAGTGTACGTCACGAACCTCGAAACCTGCACGCTCACGTGACAGACCACCGGGCCCCAGGGCTGACAGACGACGCTTGTGCGTGATCTCTGCCAGTGGGTTGGTTTGGTCCATGAACTGTGAAAGCTGGTTTGTTCCGAAGAACGAGTTAATTACCGATGATAGTGTACGTGCGTTGATCAGGTCGGTTGGTGTGAACACCTCGTTGTCACGAATGTTCATACGCTCACGGATAGTACGTGCCATACGTGCTAAACCAACACCAAATTGTGCATATAACTGCTCACCAACAGTACGAACACGACGGTTTGACAAGTGATCAATATCATCCACCTCAGCTTTTGAGTTGATTAATTTGATCAGGTATTTCACAATCGCGATAATATCCTGTTTGGTTAAAACCTTAGTCTCATCAGAGGTTGACAGTTTTAATTTACGGTTGATGCGGTAACGGCCCACATCGCCCAGGTCATATCTTTTATCAGAAAAGAACAAACGATCGATGATACCACGTGCAGTTTCCTCATCAGGTGGTTCAGCGTTACGTAATTGACGGTAGATATGCTCAACCGCTTCTTTTTCTGAGTTTGAAGTATCTTTTTGTAACGTATTATATATAATAGTATAGTCACCGCTGGTAGCCGCATCTTCCTTGTTAAGGATGATGGTTTTTACGCCTGCATCAATGATCTGATCGATGTGATCGTCTTCCAATACAGTTTCACGCTCCAGGATGATCTCATTACGGTCAATAGAAACAACTTCGCCGGTATCTTCATCCACAAAGTCTTCAACCCATTTTTTCAATACCCTTGCAGCAAGCTTGCGGCCGATAAATTTCTTTAAGCCACTTTTGCTTACTTTAACCTCATCAGCCAATTCAAATAACTCTAATATATCTTTATCAGAATCATAACCAATTGCACGCAATAAAGTAGTAACCGGGAATTTCTTTTTACGGTCGATATATGCATACATCACGTTATTAACGTCAGTAGCAAACTCAATCCATGATCCTTTAAAAGGAATTACACGGGCCGAGTATAATTTAGTACCGTTAGTATGGCGGCTTTGTCCAAAAAACACACCTGGTGAACGGTGCAGCTGAGATACAATTACACGCTCAGCACCGTTGATAACAAAGGTACCTTTAGGTGTCATGTAGGGAATAGTTCCCAGGTACACATCCTGTACAATAGTTTCAAAGTCTTCGTGCTCCTCATCATTACATGACAGGCGAAGCTTGGCTTTTAAAGGCACACTGTAAGTTAATCCGCGTTCAATACATTCCTGTATATCATAACGTGGCGGATCAATAAAGTAATCAAGAAACTCTAAAACGAAGATGTTTCTTGAATCGGAGATAGGAAAATTTTCAGCAAACACTTTAAACAAACCTTCTTTATAACGGTTGTCTGAGGTAGTTTCCAATTGAAAAAATTCCTGGAAAGATTGCAACTGAACATCAAGAAAATCTGGATAATCCAATACTTTCCTGCTGGTTGCAAAATTTACTCTTTGATTGATTTTGTTTGCCAAGGGAATAAAATTTTAGTTTATTAATAAACTGATGTAGATGTTTTGTTGGTAGATGTGAGATTTGAGACATGAGATTTGAGATGTATAAAACTGATAATAAGCATTTTACCTGACTGGCAAAGCAAACATCTCAAATCTCATATCTCACATCTTAAAATCTCATCATTATAAACAGCAATAGACCCCGACCAAAAAGGTCGGAGTCTGATGCTATATTGTATTGGGTTAACTTATTTAACCTCAACTACTGCTCCGGCTTCTTCTAATTGTTTTTTCAGAGATTCAGCTTCTTCTTTAGTAACACCAGTTTTTACTTCTTTAGGTGCACCATCAACTAAGTCTTTAGCTTCTTTCAAACCAAGGCCGGTTAAGTCTTTTACTAATTTCACAACTGCTAATTTAGCGCCGCCTGCTTCTTTCAGGATAACGTCAAATGCTGTTTGAACAGCTTCAGCAGCAGGGGCATCATCGCCACCAGCAGGAGCAGCAGCAACAGCAACAGCTGCAGCAGCAGGCTCAATACCATACTCATCTTTTAAGATCTGAGCTAATTCGTTTACTTCTTTTACTGTTAAGTTTACCAACTGTTCAGCAAACGCTTTTAAATCCGCCATTTTATTTTAAATTTTACTTTTAATGCTTTTTGTTTTTTAATATCGAACTTTAAGGCGTCCGGTTAACCTCTTTCCTGTAATGTTTTTACAACGCCTGCAAGTATATTTCCGCCTGATTGCAGTGCCGAAATAACGTTCTTCGCTGGTGATTGCAATAATCCGATGATCTCTCCTATCAGTTGTTCTTTTGATTTCAATGCAATCAAAGTATCAATCTGATTATCTCCAACAAATATTGCTGAATCAATGTAGGCAGCTTTTAAAACCGGTTTATCACCTTGTTTTCTTAACTGTTTGATCAACTTTGCCGGAGCAGTTGCTGATTTTGAGAAAAGAATAGATGATGACCCTTTTAATATGTCATACATTGGAGTAAAATCGCCGCCGGCAGCTTCCATAGCCTTTTTAATCAGGCTGTTTTTTGCTACTTTCATCTCAATGTCGCTTTCGAAACATTTACGACGGATGTTATTGATTTTTGCAACTGTCAAATTTGAAGTATCGGTAATATAAAAATTACCATACTCTTTCATTTGCTCAGTAAGGGCGATTACTAATTCGTGTTTTTCTTCTTTAGTCATGATTTAGATCCCCGCTACTGTTTTAGTTTCAATTTCAATTCCAGGCGACATGGTTGAAGAGATATGAATACTCTTAAAATATGTTCCTTTTGCTGCTGAAGGTTTTAATTTTGAAATGGTTTGCAATACTTCCAAAGCATTTTCATAAATTTTATCAGCAGGGAAAGATACTTTTCCTATTGAGGCATGGATAATACCGGTTTTATCAACCTTGAAGTCGATCTTACCACCTTTAACCTCAGTTACAGCTTTCCCAACTTCGGGAGTTACCGTACCTGATTTAGGGTTTGGCATAAGGTTACGCGGGCCTAATATACGACCTAAACGACCTACCTTCGCCATAACGCTTGGCATAGTGATAATGATATCAACATCAGTCCATCCACCTTCAATTTTGGCAATATAATCATCCAAACCTACGTAATCTGCACCTGCGTCTTTAGCTTCTTGTTCCTTATCAGGAGTACAAAGAACTAATACACGTACAGTTTTACCGGTTCCATGAGGTAATGTTGCTATACCACGCACCATTTGATTGGCTTTACGCGGGTCAACACCTAAACGAACATCAATATCAACTGATGAATCAAACTTGGCAATAGTTATATCTTTTACCAAAGATGATGCATCCTGTAAAGAATACGCTTTGTTCACCTCAATTTTGGAGAGTGCCACTTTTTGATTTTTTGTTAATCTAGCCACTGTCTTAAACTGATTTGTATAAATTAATTAATTCCAGGGTGCCGTACCTGATACGGTTATCCCCATACTGCGGGCAGTTCCTGCCACCATTTTCATGGCTGATTCTACTGTGAATGCATTCAAATCAGTCATTTTATCTTTGGCAATTGTCTCAACCTGGCCCCAGTTTACACTGGCTACCTTTTTACGGTTGGGTTCTGCCGAACCACTCTTTAAACCTGTTGCTTCCAATAACTGGATTGCAACGGGAGGAGTTTTGATAATAAATTCGAAAGATTTGTCAACATAGACAGTAATAACTACCGGTAGCACTTTACCAGGTTTATCCTGGGTACGCGCATTGAACTGCTTGCAAAATTCCATAATGTTCACCCCTTTTGCACCCAATGCTGGGCCAATTGGAGGTGATGGATTTGCAGCGCCGCCCTTTACCTGCAGCTTCACCATCGCACCGACTTCTTTTGCCATTTTTATTTATTTAAATTATAACTCAATGTTAGTAAGTGGAAGCTAAGTAACATTTAAGATTTTGATGATTTCGGATTTCGGGTGTTCCATTTCGGATTTAACACCTTCAAAACAAAATCGTATATTTTTAATTTCCAAATCCGAAATCGCAATTCCGAAATCCGAAATTCCTTTATTCTTTCTCTACCTGCATGTAATTCAATTCAAGCGGCGTACGGCGCCCGAAAATCTTTACCATTACTTTTAATTTTTTCTTTTCCTCGTTAACCTCTTCAATCACCCCGCTAAATCCGTTGAAAGGTCCGTCCATCACTTTTACACCCTCGCCTATATAATAAGGTACGTTCATTGTTTCGCCCTGTGCGCTCATTTCATCAACCTTACCTAAAATACGGTTAACTTCAGCCTGGCGTAAAGGGATAGCAGTTCCGGCTTTATCGCCCAAAAATCCTATAACACTATTTATATTTTTTATTATGTGCTCTATTTCGGCATCAAGCTGAGCTTCAATTAACACATAACCCGGGAAAAAATTGCGCTCTTTTGCAATTTTCTTTCCGTCGCGCATCTGGTAGTATTTTTCTGTTGGGATCAATACCTGCGGAACCAGGTGCGTAATACCTAAACGATTGATCTCGGCATCAATATATGTTTTTACCTTTTTCTCTTTACCGCTTATAGCCCGTACCACATACCATTTTAACTGATCACTCATCTGTTTATAATATAAATTAGGTTAGTGAAGAATAAAACTGTGTAAGCAAAAAGTGTATGCTCTGATCCATAAATAATATAATTAACGCAATAATAAGCGCTGCTATCAATACTAAGATCGAGCTGCTTTGCAGTTCTCTCCAGGTTGGCCAGGTTACTTTTTCCGTTAGCTCTACGTAGGACTCTTTAATATACTCAGATACGTTAGACATTTCTTTTCTGTGTTATGCACGGGAACAAGGATTCGAACCCTGATCAAAGGTTTTGGAGACCTCTATTCTACCATTGAACTATTCCCGTATGTTATAACTAAGAAAACATAAGTCCGCATTTTGCGTAGCAGACTTATGTTTCCAATTAACCTTTTTGAAATTTATTATTTCAAAATTTCAGTTACCTGACCAGCTCCTACTGTTCTGCCACCTTCACGGATAGCGAAACGTAAGCCTTTTTCCATTGCGATAGCGTTGATCAGCTTTACAGTGATGGTAACGTTATCACCTGGCATAACCATTTCTACACCTTCAGCTAAGGTGATTTCACCTGTAACGTCTGTTGTACGGAAATAGAATTGCGGACGGTATTTATTGAAGAATGGAGTGTGACGGCCACCTTCTGCTTTTGATAATACGTAAACTTCTGCTTTGAAATCAGTGTGCGGAGTTACTGAACCTGGTTTGCAAATAACCATACCACGACGGATATCAGTTTTTTCAATACCACGTAACAATAAACCAACGTTGTCACCAGCTTCACCTCTGTCAAGTATCTTGCGGAACATCTCAACACCAGTTACAGTTGATTTCAAGTTTTCAGCACCCATACCAAGGATGTCAACCTGCTCACCTGAGTTGATAACACCACGCTCAATACGACCAGTTGCAACAGTACCACGACCAGTGATCGAGAACACGTCTTCAACAGGCATTAAGAATGGAAGATCAGTTAAACGCGGAGGAATTGGAATGTGTGCATCAACTGCATCCATTAATTCCATAATTTTGTCAACCCATTTTGGATCAGCGTTTAAGCCACCAAGAGCTGAACCTTGGATTACTGGGATATCGTCTCCAGGATATTCGTAGAATGATAATAATTCACGGATTTCCATTTCAACTAACTCTAATAATTCAGGATCATCAACCATGTCAACTTTGTTCATAAACACAACTAATGAAGGCACACCAACCTGGCGGGCTAACAAGATGTGCTCACGAGTTTGAGGCATTGGACCATCAGTAGCAGCAACAACGATGATAGCACCGTCCATTTGAGCCGCACCTGTAACCATGTTCTTCACATAGTCAGCGTGACCAGGACAGTCAACGTGAGCATAGTGACGGGTTGCAGTTGAATACTCAACGTGCGCTGTATTAATAGTAATACCACGCTCTTTTTCTTCAGGAGCCGAGTCGATTGAATCGAATGAACGGGCTTCTGAGAAACCTTTATCAGCCAATACTTTAGTAATAGCTGCGGTAAGGGTTGTTTTACCGTGGTCAACGTGACCGATTGTACCGATGTTTAAGTGCGGTTTACTGCGGTCAAACTTTTCTTTTGCCATGATTATATTTAATTATTTGTAGGTTAATTTTATACTTAAAATTGTATTCTATTATTTATTCACTATAATATTGAGCCAACAATGGGATTTGAACCCATGACCTCTTCCTTACCAAGGAAGTGCTCTACCCCTGAGCTACGTCGGCTATTGTTTTAGCTCATTGGTTCATTTGTTCAGTAGTTCATTGGTATTGTCCGCTTAGTTACTAATGAACAAATAAACTAACTAACCAATAAACCAGCTGAGCGGAAGACGAGGTTCGAACTCGCGACCTATAGCTTGGAAGGCTATCGCTCTACCAACTGAGCTACTTCCGCTTAATTCAGTTTGCGGTTGGCAGTTTTCAGTTGGCAGTGTGCCAGCCTGATTTGCTTTTCCGAAAACCTTTTTAATCAAGTTAGCAGCCTATGGTCTTCAATCAACTTACTGTCAACTGCCAACTATAAACTGCCAACTTAAAAAAGTGGGGGGAGAAGGATTCGAACCTTCGTAGCCGAAGCAGCGGATTTACAGTCCGCCCCATTTGACCGCTCTGGTATCCCCCCATTTGTTGATTCCGGACTCATAATGTCCAAAGTTGAAGCTAAACATTCTTCATCCGAAATTAACAGAGCCTCCTATCGGGATCGAACCAATGACCTACTGATTACAAGTCAGTCGCTCTACCAGCTGAGCTAAGGAGGCTTAAATCATTACCCTTCTTACCTCCGCCGATCGTTATTGATCTACGGGATTGTACCGGCTAATTAATAAGGCTGTATTTTTTATTTTAAAGAACCAACCCTTTCAACAGCGAGAGAACATTTACATACCTCTCCGAAAGGGATTGCAAATTTACACATTTTTAGTGCTGAACAAAATTTATTTTCTAAAAAAAAATCGGCAGGCTGAAACCCACCGATTTACGTTTAAAAATAACCTTTATTAAGTTCAAAATTCGTCTGTTACCGTCAGTAAAACTGCTTTTTTTGCAGCTTCGGCAGTAGCAATTTTTTTCTGTTTGTGCTTTTCAATCTGTTTTCTAAGGCTCTCGATCGCCAGATCTGTGGCCTCTTCAAATGTTTTGCACTGCTCCTTGGCAAACATTTGGCTTCCCGGCAGCATCAGTTTAATCTCCGTTATCTTATTGGCTTCGTCTTCTACATTCTCCAGCTTTAAATAAACTTCACCGCTAATAATGTGATCATAAAAGGTATCAAGCTTATCAGCCTTCTTCTGGATAAAATCCAATAATTTTTTGTCTGCATTGAAACGAATAGATTGCACTGTAATTTTCATGATTCCTCCTTTTTACGCCTTTGGATGGGCTTGTTTGTAAATAGACTTTAACCGTTCAACTGAGTTATGCGTGTATATTTGAGTAGCACTCAAATTGGCATGACCCAAAAGTTCTTTAATTGCATTTAAATCGGCACCGCGGTTTAACAGGCTGGTTGCAAAAGTGTGACGCAACACATGCGGGCTCTTTTTATTTTGAGTTGATATATATGATAGATATTTCTGCACTATTAAATAAATGAGCTTTGAATAAGCATTTGCTCCTTTATCTGTAACGACTAAGGTTAAGGAATTGTTACCGGAAAAATCCTGTTTTTTCTTTAACTGCTGGTATTCAGCTATTAATAATTTCAATTCATTATTTACCGGGATAATACGCTCCTTGTTGCGCTTCCCTAAAACTTTTATTGTTCCCTCGTAAGTATTTATATCGCTGTCCTTAACGCCCAGAAGCTCCGAAAGCCGCATACCAGTACCAAACAGCATCTCGATCACCAACTTATCGCGCAGGCCCTTAAAATCATGACTGAATACCTCATTTTCATCAAGCATCTGCGTTAGTTTGACATCCTCAACTATAACCGGTAAGTTTTTAGGGACTTTGGGTGTATTTATTTTCGACGAAGGGTTAATTTCAATAACACCCTCCTGCAGCAAAAATTTAAAGTATTTGCGGAGCGTAGCAATTTTACGGTTGATGGAACGTGCTATAATTTGATGGTTCATCAGCTCAACCATCCAGTTACGGATATGATAATGCGTAATTTGTGAAGGATGTGTTATTTCGGGAGCCGGGGCCGGAATGAGTTTATCGGGATTATTTAAAAAGGCAATAAACTGGTCAAGGTCTGATTGATAGGCCGATACCGTATGCGGAGAATACCGCTTTTCGAATTCAATATAACGGATAAAACGGGCTATAAACATAAAAACTACTTGTACATCCGAATGATGAATGTACAAATAGTTTTTTATATTGATTAGAAAAATCGAAAATTCTTTTTCAAGAATTAAACGGTTGCTTCTAAGTTCATATTTTGCTTGTAGATGGCATGTTTAACCACGTGACGGCGGGTCACAGATTTCTTTTCAAATGCCTGGCGACTACGAAGTTCTCTTAAAACTCCTGTCTTCTCAAATTTCTTCTTAAAGCGTTTTAATGCTTTATCTAATGATTCGCCGTCTTTTACGTTAATAATGATCATAATTCCTGAAATACCTCCTTTCGTGGGAGGGCAAAGGTAAGCATTTAGTTTTGAATATGAAAGGGGATTGTTGAAATAGTTGATTGGGTTAGATTGAGTTGATTAAGTTAATAGGATTCGCCTTGTTGATTACCGTACCGTTACCGCTTTACTCCAGATAATATCTTCACTGTCACTCCATTTGACATCGTCTTGATTTACGCTTAAACAACAACCCGGTTTGTCAACCATCCTCCCTCTCCGAAATGAGTTTACAGCAAGCAGTTGCTACGCATTAGCTGCCTGGCATGCAATTAAAATTGCAGCTACAATAAGTATGTTTCTCAGAACCATATACCAATCTCAACTGGCAAAACAATAAGCACATCCACGTTCCTGTGCGCGCCCAACTGCCCAAACACCTGATGGTACAAGTTGAACGCCCGGCAGAAGTCCGTCCAGCCATTCTTTTTTTACAATCGCGGCATCCTGGTTTGTTTTTTCTGCGATAGTTGCGCTAAGGCTTGTCAGGGCTGCATCGCAAACGCAGAACATAACACCGCTTGCCTGTAATTCGTTAATACCAATCTGAATTTCGCCGATCCCAGGGGCTTTATATGTGCCGGGCTTGGGTTGCCAGAAAGGATTATGTGTGGCAGGCGCTTTACCATCCGCATCGTTTATCTTAAAAAACTCTCCAAACTTATACTTTTCCCAAAGTTTGTCTCCCATTGCATAGGCCGCGGCGCTATGACGTAAGACCACTACAACGCCACATTCTTCGGGCGGCGTGCCGGTTTTGCCATTGGTTATTAAAAATATACGCGGCCAGGCAAACGGAAATATGGCATGAGGCTCCGTTACGTCGAACATTATTTTGTGCTTACCCTTTACGCGTTTAAACCATTCGTCTGCCTCTGATATATCTGGAGAAGCTAATCTTTCAGCGGCAGCGACAACGGCCGGTTTTGCCAACATGCCGGCGCCTAATGCAGCTGCTCCGGTTAAAAATTGTTTTAGAAAACCACGGCGTTGGCTTGGGTTGTGTTGAGTTTCTTTCATGGTGGGATAACTAATTGATCGGTTGTTGGGTATTAAGTCGTACACCTAAAGTTAAGGATTTTATAATTAAAGCAAATCTTCATTCGATAACTTAAACCTAATTAATCTTATTCAGCTCATTCATCTACTTCAATATCTCCCTACTGATAACAATCTTTTGGATCTCTGAAGTTCCCTCTCCTATTGTACACAGTTTTGCATCACGATAGTACTTTTCAACCGGAAAATCCTTGGTATAGCCATAGCCGCCGAAGATCTGTACGGCTTCTGTTGCTGTACGCACGGCAACTTCTGATGCATAGTATTTCGCCATAGCCGATTGTTTTGTTACCGGCAAATGCCTGTTCTTTAGATCGGCAGCTTGCATAATTAATAGCTCCGCAGCTTCTATTTCTGTAGCCATATCTGCCAGTTTAAAGGCTATGCCCTGGAAATTACTTATTGACTGTCCAAATTGCTTTCTTTCCTTTGAATAAGCTAATGCTGCTTCAAAAGCGCCTTTGGCAATGCCTAATGATAAAGCAGCAATAGAGATCCTGCCGCCATCCAGCACCTTCATTGCCTGTTTAAAGCCGTCGCCTTCATTACCTAAAAGATTTTCTTTTGGCACCCGGCAGTTATCAAATATCAGTTCGGTAGTTTCTGATGCACGCATGCCCAGTTTGTTTTCTTTTTTACCATGTGTAAACCCTTTGGTTCCTTTTTCAATAACCAGGGCCGAGATTCCTTTTGAATCGCCTTTTTTTCCTGTACGAACCATCACTACCGCCACGTTACCAGATTTACCGTGTGTGATCCAGTTTTTTGACCCATTTACAATATAATGATCACCATCTAAAACAGCGGTGGTGTTCATCCCCATCGCGTCTGAACCGGTATTTGCTTCGGTTAACCCCCATGCCCCTATCCATTCGGCAGTTGCCAGCTTTGGCAGCCAGCGGTGCTTTTGTTCCTCGTTACCAAATGCAAGGATGTGGCCTGTACATAAAGAATTATGTGCCGCTACTGATAAACCGATAGATCCGCACACCTTAGCAATTTCAACAATAACCGTTACATATTCAAAATACCCAAATCCCGAGCCGCCGTATTCTTCCGGCACAAATACGCTCATCATCCCCAGCTCGCCCAATTGTTTAAAAAGCTCAACCGGGAAATGTTGCGCCTCGTCCCATTCCATTACGTGTGGTTTGATGTGTTTTTCGGCAAAATCTTTGGCCATCTGGCCTATCATTTTTTGATTATCGTTGATAGAAAAATCGTATCCTGCAGATGTGTCAGTTAATAAAGAATCCATGTATTTATTATTGGTTTACAGCAAAGTAACACAATAAATCATGTATTAGTTCCATTAAAAAACTGCGCGAAAAGAGAACGATTTGGTATATGGTATGAATAGTAGGTTTAGTTATTACAGGGGTGTTTTAGCACAGAACATTTATGAAAAAATATTTTTTTTAATATCGCGTAGAGACGCGATGCTTCGCGTCTGAATGCGGACAGGCTGTCAACATGTTTCACAAGCCAAACAAATTTTCTTTTAATTATGATGGCTACTTTAATGGTTTTAGACGCGAAGCATCGCGTCTCTACGATATTACCTGTAAAATTTATCCTTTTGCCAATTATTGGGGTTATTTATAATATAATCTGCAATACGAAGGTATTCTGCATTTGTGGTAATAATATGATCATGAAAGCGAGGCTGCCAATTAAATGGGATATCGTTTATCCTTGCGTAAGTTGTTACCGCCGATTTAAAACCCCGAAGGATGGATGCTAAATTTTTAGATTGGCTACCGAATTTATTTTTTGAATTATCATTAATATTTAGATCCGTAGAGACGCGATGCTTCGCGTCTAACTGCGCCAGGCCTAAATATGATGGTTCTAATTCACGATCAGTATTATACACCGATGTATTATATTTATTCTCTCCAATTATTGCAATTCCATGAAAATGATTGGGCATTACAATGTATTCAGCCAGTTCCAAATTCATATCCGACCTTAATTTTGCCGTTTTCAGCCATTCGGCCTCCACAGTTCTTCCAAGATCATTTAATTGCATTTCATATTCAGGCATGTCGGTTAAAGACGCGAAGCATCGCGTCTCTACGATTTCTCCAAAATAACATTCCCGATTTGCAGTACAAATGGTTATGAAATACATGCCATTATCAGCATAATTCCAGGTCTGTAATCGTGCCGGTGGGATTCTGTATTTATCTTTAAATAATTCTGTCACTTCAATACTCCGCCAGCACCACCACCTTATCACAAACGGGCGTTATTCTCTCCAATCCATTCAAAAACCCCAATCCTACAACAAAAGAAAACCCGGCAACTATGCCCCCCATTTCCTGAATCAATTCACTGGCTGCAAGGGCTGTACCTCCGGTTGCTAATAAATCATCATGAATTAAAATATGCTGCCCAGGTTCAAAAGCATCGGTATGCAGTTCTATTGTTGCGGTGCCATACTCTAGCTTGTAAGCCTTTTGTTTAATGGTAAAGGGCAGCTTGCCGGCTTTGCGCACCGGGATAAACGGAACACCTAATTTTGTGGCAAGGGTTAAACCAAATAAAAACCCACGACTTTCTATCCCGGCAATTGCATCAATGCGGATCCCCTGCAATTGCTCCACAAAGGCATTAACTATGTTTTCGCACAGTTTCGGATCTTTTAATATGGGGGTAATATCTTTGAAGATGATCCCCGGTTTTGGGAAATCAGGTATATCACGAATGGCCGATTTTATTTGCTGCGCTATCATTTAAAACTTAAATATGGTTCAATTTTACGTAAAATTCCTTCATCAAGCAGCACAATGTTTTTCAGATCATTCATGGAAGTATAATTACCATGCTGTTTGCGATACTCAATAATTGCATTCACCTGTTTATAGCTGAGATAGGGAAAAATCCGCAACTGGTTGAAAGAGATGGTGTTTAGATCTACTTTTTTGATCCTTTGAGCATTTACTGATACCTGGTTTCTGATCTCATCATATTTTAAAGAATCAATCCCATAAACTTCCTTTAACTGCTCTTTATGATAAAAGCCGCCAAGCCTGCCCCTGTACCTGATTATCTGCACAGCGAAACCCGGGCCTATCCCTTTTAATTCTGTAAGTTTAGCAGAATCGGCAGTATTAAGCTCGATAATTTCACCCGGTTTAGCTTTTTTAGAAATGTATACTGCTTCGGGGATCTTGATATAAGGTTCCAGTCGTTGGTAATCGGCGGTTGTAATGGCATAGATCTTTTTTAAATCCTCCTTTGTATAAAATCTGCCACCTTTATCTTCATAATGCTTTATAACACCGGCTTGCCGGGCACTGAGGCCAAGCTGTTCCCATTGCATTATGGTAAGGTTATTGGGATTAAAAGGAAACATAACCGGTTGTGAGATCTTTTTATCTGGTTCAGCATTTTCATTGTCAGCCGTATAGCCTGCTTTATTCCCGGCCTTGTTTAGCTGCGCAACTGCTTTATCAAAATCTTTAAAATTTATTGTATTATCTTTGCGGATTAACTGATAACCATAGGGCGCAGCCAGTACCAATGCAATTAAAACAACAAGAACTACCATACCGTTCCATTCTTTTTTGGTTATTGACAGGTAGTTTTTTATCCGCGTTTTCATTAAATGGTTTATCAGGGTTAAATTAAATAATTTTTCAGGATATTTATCTCCCTTGCAATAGGGTTTATTTTATAAGTATGAAAGTAATTACCACAGAGGAGTTTGCCAAAGCCACAAAACTGGATAAGTTGAAGATGCCCGGCCTTGCAGCTTTATTGATGGAATTAATGAAAATTAACCAGGTGAACGAACTGTTTGCCCAGGCACAGCCCAAAGTAGGACCAGAATTTGTTGATGCTATTTTGGAAGGTTGCGGAATTGATGTTGAGTTTGATGAACGGGATTTAAGGCACATCCCAAAAACAGGCAGCTTTATTGCCATTGCCAATCACCCTTACGGAGGTATTGAGGGCATGGTATTATTAAAGATGCTGTGCATGGTTAGGCCCGATGCCAAACTGATGGCAAACTTCCTGCTTAAAAAGATCCCCAATTTAGCCGATTATTTTATTGCGGTAAACCCTTTTGAAAACGTTGATCATTCATCAAGCATAAGCGGTTTAAAAAACACGCTGGAGCTATTGGCTAACGGAACGCCAATTGGCATATTCCCGGCAGGTGAGGTATCAACCTACAAGGTAGATAAACAAGAAGTTACCGATAGGATGTGGCACCCGGTTGTTGGTAAAATAATAGCCAAAGCAAAGGTGCCTGTTGTGCCGATATATTTCCACGGCAACAATGGTTTACTTTTCAACTTGCTTAGTTTGATCCACCCTGCGCTGCGTACCGCCAAACTACCGTCAGAATTATTTAACAAACATGGCCATACTATAAAATTGCGGATTGGTAAGCCTATAAACGTGGTGGATATTCCTGATTATACCAACAGCACCAAACTGCTTAACTACTTACGGGCACGGACCTATGCACTGGGAACAGGACTTGAGAATGAAAAAAAGATCTTCAATCCCCGTAATTTATTTAAAATAAAAAAATTACCTGAGGCTATTGTGCCAGCAATTGATACCGCAATACTTGAAAAAGAGATAGAACCTTTACGCGAAAATTACAGGATCTGGGTAGAGAAGAATTATGAGATATTTATAACGCCAACATCAGTGATCCCGAATGTTATTCGTGAAATTGGCCGTTTAAGGGAAATAACTTTCAGAGAAGTAGGCGAAGGCACTAATAAACCTTCAGACCTGGATGAGTTTGATATTTATTACCATCATCTTTTTATATGGGATACTGAGACTAAAATGATTGTCGGCGCATACCGCCTTGGCCTTGGCGATGAAATATTTTACAGCATTGGAAAAAAAGGATTTTATATATCCGAATTATTTAAAATCAAGACACAGTTTACACCGATATTAAAGAAGAGCATTGAGCTAGGCCGCTCATGGATCCGTAAAGAATACCAGCTAAAACCATTGCCATTATTTTTGCTGTGGAAAGGAATTATAAAATATTTAATGGATAACCCACGCTATCGTTATCTTATTGGCCCTGTAAGTATTAGTAATGCTTTTTCAAATTTCTCCAAATCACTTATCGTTGATTATATTAATCGGAACCATTTTGATCATGAAATGGCACAATTTGTAAAACCACGCAAAAAATTCAAAGTCAACCTCGAAAGCATTGATACAGACCTGCTAATGGCTGGTGAAGACAACTTTAAAGGACTTGATAATTTGATTGGCGAAGTTGAAAGCCGAAACATGAAAGTACCGGTACTTCTGCGGCAGTATATAGCTATGAATGCTAAAATTATCTGCTTTAATATCGACCCTAAATTTGCCGATTGTCTTGATGGTTTCTTAGTGCTCGATCTTGAAAAAGTGCCACACGATATGTTGGAGAAGCTTGGTAAATAAAAGACCGTTTTAATTTTACAGTGCTTTAAGTGTAAAGTATTGATTTACTTTCAGGGTATCAAATGGTTTATTATTGATGTCGGCCCGTATTATAGTGGCATTTATTAACCAGTGATTCATATCGGTTCTTTTTCCTTTTATCTCGCCTCCAATTGTTTTTAGAAATATAAGATCGCAGCACACGCAACTCTGATTATAGGTTGCAAGGCCTGCTGCTATCTGACTTGAATTTATAACAAAACTATTACTACTTAATGAGGCTTTAAAATTGAGCTGGCTCGTAATATCACATGAACTATTGTTGATATTTTTATACCAAAACACCCTGCTGCCACCAGCTGCCAGCTGGTTGGTTCCTGAAATATCGGCATTGTCAAAATAATTATAGGTACAAACTGTATTTGCGGGGCAATCTGTCAGGGTGCCGCTAAGCGATATATTATTGTCTTTGCTTTTGCTACAGCCAAGCAGGAAAACACCGAGGAAAAGTATTATTGCTATATTTTTCATACTCATATTACGATGAGCATGATACTTGTGCTACAAAACCTTAAATTAAATGTTGATAAATTTATAAGTAACCTGCCCCAGGAGAATTAATACCGCATGGAAAACTTCTTCAGTATAAAATGAAGCAGCCATATTGGCCCGATCAGCAGAAATTTAAGATCGTCTAAAAACGAAGGTTTTTTACCCTCTATTTTATGGCCTATGAATTGCCCCACCCATGAAAGTACAAAAATAGCCAGGCATACCTGCCATATAGCCGGACCACCTGCTTTTTGCCAGGTATCCAGTTCCATAATTCCGTAGCTAAAGCCAAATAATATAAGCAGCATCAGGTATGAAAGCACCGGCGAAAGCTTGTAATAGTAATAAATACTGAAAGCTATTAAAAAAGATGCCCAGTTTAAGAAGAGATTATACTTGCCTAAAAATTTAATATAAGGGAATGGGATTGCCCAAACAAGGCCGAGCAAGCTAAAAACGATAAGCGGGACACAGATCCAATGAATGAGTTTATTGGTTTTGTTTTGATGACTTTCGGCATATTTATCAAAATAAATATCAACCGGCCGTTTATCCGCTAATGCAGAACTACCAGCGTAAACTTTTGTGCCTTTACCCGAGTTATTAGTTGCCACAGCTTATAAATAAAAACCCCCGCCTTGTAAGGAGAGGGTTTGTAGTTAATTTATTTTGCAAATGCTACAGACCTTGTTTCCCTTATCACGGTAACTTTGATCTGGCCTGGATAGGTCATTTCTGTTTGGATGCGGTTTGAAATATCAGCGGCTAATATTTCTGATTGCGCATCACTTATCTTTTCGCTTTCAACCACTACACGTAATTCTCGACCAGCCTGGATAGCGAATGTTTTTTCGACACCAGGATATGACAATGCGAGCTCTTCAAGCTCTTTTAAACGTTTGATGTAGCTTTCAACCACCTCGCGGCGTGCGCCCGGCCTTGCGCCTGATATAGCGTCACAAACCTGGATTATTGGCGATAGCATAGAAGTCATTTCCACCTCGTCATGGTGAGCGCCTATAGCGTTGCAAACTTCAGGGTGTTCCTTATATTTTTCAGCAAGCTGCATCCCTAAAATAGCATGTGGCAATTCAGGGTTATCATCAGGTACTTTACCAATATCATGCAGTAAACCGGCACGTTTGGCTAGTTTAACATTTAAACCAAGCTCGGCTGCCATAGTAGCGCAGAAGTTAGCTACCTCGCGCGAGTGCTGTAACAGGTTTTGCCCGTATGATGAACGGTAACGCATCCTGCCTACCATACGGATCAGCTCGGGGTGCAGACCATTGATCCCAAGATCAATTACGGTACGCTCGCCTATTTCAACTATTTCTTCTTCAATCTGCTTTTTAGTTTTGGCAACCACCTCTTCAATACGTGCCGGGTGGATGCGTCCGTCCGTTACCAGGCGGTGCATGGCCAAACGGGCAATCTCCCTGCGGACAGGATCGAAGCCCGAAAGTATAATAGCTTCCGGTGTATCATCAACAATGATCTCAATACCGGTAGCTGCTTCCAGTGCCCGGATATTTCTACCTTCACGGCCAATAATGCGGCCCTTTATCTCATCATTCTCAATATTGAAAATAGAAACTGTATTTTCAATAGCTGCCTCAGTAGCTGTACGCTGAATAGTTTGGATAACTATCTTTTTAGCTTCTTTGGTTGCAGTAAGCTTGGCTTCGTCAACAATGTCTTTTATTTGCGCCATAGCCTTGCTTCGGGCTTCTTCACGCAGGTTATCAATCAGCTGGTTTTTGGCATCCTCGGCAGACAAGCCTGCGATAGTTTCCAGTTGCTGAACGTGCGAGTTTTTCAGCACTTCAACATCTTCCTGTTTTTTAACAACAAGCTCGGTTTGCTTTTCAAGGTTTTTGCGAAGATTATCCAGTTCTGTATCCTTGCGGTTCTGGTTCTCCAGGCGTTGATTTAAGGACTGCTCCTTTTGTTTAATGCCGTTCTCGCGTTGGTTAATGTTATTGTTCTTAGCATTTATTTCCTGCTCATGCTCGGCTTTCATCTGTAAAAACTTCTCTTTCGCTTCAAGCAGCCTGTTCTTTTTCAGGATCTCGGCATCATTTTCAGCATCTTTCAAGATCTTCTTTACTTTATGCTGGGCTGCGACTTCCTGGTCTTTGAACAGTTTCTTCAGCAAAAAGCGTCCGAGGATAAATCCCGGAAGGCCCCCTATCAACACTCCGATGATAAGGTATAATATGGTTGTACTCATGTCTATAATTGGTATAAATAAAAAAACCGCAACTAATATTTAAGGATCATGTATTTAAAAACTTCATTTCGGATACGGAATCCCGGGTACCGCAAACCAAAACGGTTAACGTATGCCACTTAGATCCACCCATATAGAAGCGTTAAGTTTTTAATAGTGAAACTTAAAATTTAACTGCGGTTAAATCTTAATTGCTCTGTTTATATGTAAAGAACGTTATTGCTTTGAAAAAAATTCTGATAACAAATAATCCAACTGGTAAACCTTATCCGTTACTTCTGTATCCTCTACGGTAACCTTCATATCTGCCTTTAACGATGATGTTGCATAATGCAACACGCACATCGAAAGCAAATCCTGTTTATCCCGCACTGCGTAATTTTCCTGATATTCTTTTATCCGGTCATTAATCAGTTTGGCTGCCCTACGTATTATTTCTTCCTCTTCCATGTTCACCTTTAAGGGGTAAACTCTGTCAGCAATGTTTATTTTTATTGAGATTTCTCCCATTTGAGCTTCACTTTTTGTATTATTTCTTCAATAATACAATACACTTATCTATTTCTTGCACAAATTCGTTAATTTTTTGCTTTATGTCAAGACTTTTTTCATTTGTTTCTGAAAATGACTTCGCCATCTTCAATGCTCGGAGCTTTTCATCAAGCTCTTTTGTCTTATTTTTACTGGCATCAAGGGCTACTGAAAGCGCCTCGCTCTCCAGTTTCAATAAGTCATTTTCCTCCTGCAAAGCAGCACAAAGCTCAATTAAGCGCTCCGTTCTTTCTACAATTGTATTTAATTGCTCTGCTAGGGCCATTGTTTTTTAGTTGATTGAGTTGGATTAAGTTGACTAAGTTAGATTAAGTTGGTTAATGTTTTAAAGGGTGAATATATTAATTAATATTTAAAAACTCAATCAACCCATTCAACTTAATCCAACCTAATCAACTACTTTCTAATTTCCGCTCCTGCTTCTTTTCCCAGGTTGTAAATTAGCTTTTGCATAATGCTGTCAATCGCTTTATCAGTAAGAGTTTTTTCACTGTCCTGGATGATGAAGCTTAACGCATATGATTTTTTACCAGCCGGCAGCTTATCGCCTTCGTAAACGTCAAATACGCTAACATCCTGCAATAGCTTGCGTTCTGTTCGTTCGGCTATCTGCTTCAACTGTCCGAACGTTACCGATTTATCGATCAGCATAGAAAGGTCGCGCCTTACTGCCGGGAACTTCGATACGTCCTGGAACACAATCTTGTTTTTACGCACCGCAGCCAATATCATATCGAAGTTAAAATCGGCACAAAAAACTTCCTTATCCACATCAACCTTTTTCAGCGCTTCTGCCGATACCTTGCCAAACTTAACCAGTTGCTTGCCATTGCGATTGTATTGCATGCCCCAGCTTAGCTTTTTACAGGTTGATTCCTCCAAAGTAAGGCCGGTGATATTTAGTTTGGTAATGATGCCATCAACAATAGCTTTCAGGTTATAAAACGATACAGGCTTTGCTTTTTGGTTCCACTGCTCAGGTTTATCAATGCCAGATATAAATAGCGCAAACCGTTGCGTTTCGGTGTATTTATCTTCGTTAACCTCGTACACCTTGCCAAACTCGTATAGCTTCAAATCGGCATTTCTGCGATTAGTGTTATAAGCGATGGCTTCCAGGCCAGAATAAACCAGTGTTTGGCGCATTACATCCAGGTCGCTGCTTAGCGGGTTCAGGATCTTAACCGCTTTATCTAAATTTGATGAATAGGCCGATTTGGTTAGCGAGTTCGACATAATCTCGTTAAAGCCATTAGCACTCAACATATCAGAGATCAAATTCTGAACTGTGTCTTTCTCAGGCCTGATGGATGTATTTAATGATGCCCTGATCTGCGTTGGGATTTCGATGTTGTTATAACCATAAATGCGCAAGATCTCTTCTACAATGTCCACCTCGCGGGTAATATCCACGCGGTAAGGAGGCACTTTTAAAGAAAGCCCCTCACCTGTTTCGCCAACTATGGCAATATCCAATGCGGTAAGGATGCCTTTAATTTCGCCATGAGGAATTTCTTTGCCTATGAGCCTGTGGATATTTTTATAAGTAACCTCTATTGCAAATGGCGCAACAGGATTTGGGTAATGATCAGAAATTTCGGACGAGATACTTCCTCCAGCTACTTCCTTTATCAGCAATGCAGCACGTTTAAGGGCAAACACCGTCATATCCGGATCGGTACCGCGCTCAAATCTGAACGAGGCATCCGTTTTTAAGCCATGGCGTTTTGATGTTTTACGAACCGATACTGCGTTGAAATAAGCACTTTCTAAAAAGATGTTTTTTGTTGTTGATTTAACGCCAGAATCTGCTCCGCCAAAAACACCTGCTATACACATTGGTACTTCGGCATTGCCAATCATTAAATCATCGGCACTCAGTTTGCGCTCCACATCGTCCAAAGTTTTGAATAGCGTTCCTTCGGGATAATTTTTAACAATCACCGTATCGCCTTTAATAGCATCCGCATCAAAAGCATGCAGCGGCTGACCAAGGTCATGCAGCACATAATTGGTAGCATCAACAATGTTATTGATAGCGCGGATGCCTATAACCGCCAGCCTTTCCTTTAGCCATTTTGGTGAATCTTTAACTTCAACACCCGAAATGGTTACACCGGAGTATCTTGGACTTGCAGCCTCATTCTCCACCACAACTTTAATAGTCCTGCTGGTGTTCTCCACCTTAAATGCCGAAACATCAGGCCTCTTGGTTGCTATTTTTAAAAATGCGGCAATATCCCTTGCCGTACCTAAATGCGATGTTGCATCGGCACGGTTGGGGGTTAATCCAATCTCGTAAAGGTAATCGTCGTTTAATTTAAAATAGTCTTTAGCTAATGCGCCAATTTCGGCATCAGCATCAAGCACCATAATACCTGCGTGATCGGTTCCCAGGCCTATTTCATCCTCAGCACAGATCATCCCTTCGGATGCCTCGCCCCTTATTTTTGATTTATTTATTTTAAACGGCTCGCCAACAGTCGGGTAAACGGTAGTGCCAACGGTGGCAACCACTACCTTTTGCCCTGCGGCTACGTTATGTGCTCCGCAAACAATTTGCAGGTCTTCACCTGTACCTACATCAACTTTGGTAATGCTCAGCCTGTCGGCATTGGGATGCTGGGCACGCTCCTTTACGTAGCCGATCACCAAACCTTCAAGCCCGCCGGGGATAGGCTGCACTTTTTCAAGGCTTTCCACCTCCAAACCCGTACCGGTTAAAATGGTCGAGATCTCTTCGGGAGTTTTATCTGTATCAATAAATTCTTTAAGCCAATTATACGATATCTTCATTATAGCGAAATGATAATCGGCAAAGATAGGATTTAGTCCGAAAGACCGGAAGTCGGAAAGTCCGAAAGTGAGAAAAAGATGGAAGGGGGGAAAAGCAGAAAGGTAAAAGGTTAAGGGCGAAAGGCTTTTAAAAATGGTGAAGGCGAAAGTTAATGCGGAATTCGGAATGCCGATTGCGGAATATTGGTACTTCTTTATTTAAAATTCAATATTCATTATTCGATATTCAAAAACCTTTTACCTTTCGCCTTTTACCTTTAACCTTAATCGTCATCGCCTGTATCCGCATCGCCATCATCACCCAGGTTAAGGGTATATGAGGCTTCTGAGGCATCGTAAGCGCGCTTTAGCTTATCCTGATCTGCATAATCAACGGTATCGCCTGATTCTGGTAAATCATCTAAGCCATTTGAATGTACATCTTTCTGGCTTTGCTGGTCGTCAGACTCATTATTGTCTGCATCGTCAATCGGGATTTGATTATCTGGAATTATCATGGCTGTTAGTTTAATTGTTTAAAGATAACGCTATAGTTGGTATGTTGTTTCCACCTGATGTACTTTAAAAATCATCTTTCGGTAGATGTTTCGATCTCCCTCACTACTTTCTCACTTTCGGACTTCCCGACTTCCGGACTTTCGGACTTCTTCAAAACAACCCATGATCAGCAAAACTATAAAAACCCTCATTGGTGATGATCAGGTGGTCAAGTATCTTAATATCCAGCATCTGCCCTGCATCCACTAATTTTTTGGTTAAATGAAGATCCTCGTGACTTGGACTTAAATTGCCCGATGGGTGGTTATGTACCAGGAAGATATGGCTGGCCTTGTGCTGTAATGCCAAACCGAAAATGATCTTAGGATCAACAATTGTGGCCGATAAGCCGCCTTTGCTGATCAGCTCTTTGGCAATTAACTTTGATGAACGGCTTGTAAGCACTATCCAAAACTCCTCATGATTAAGGTCCATGAGATGACGTTTCATTATGTTGTAGGTATCCCTGCTGGTGCCGATGTGTTCAGGAAGCTTACTTTCTGTATCGCTTCTGCGCCTGCCAATTTCAAGCGCAGCTATTATAGAAATTGCTTTGGCTTCGCCGATGCCCTTAAAGTTGGAGAGTTCGGCAATGGAGGCTTTGCCCAGCTTGTTCAGATCATTACCATAATGGTGAAGGATGCGCTTGCTCAGCTCCACCGCAGTTTCATTACGACTACCAGATCCTATCAGTATAGCTATCAGCTCGGCATCGGTTAAGGCACGCCTGCCCTGTGTGCCCAGCTTTTCACGTGGGCGATCTTCCTCCGCCCATGCTTTTATACCGATCTTGGTGTCGTAAGTATTCACGGTTGTAATTTACGATTTTTTTGTCTGAACCATGATTCGCCTGATTTATAGATTAAAGGATGCTGTCCGCCTTTAATAAATCAGGGAAATCATTTAATCCTTTAATCATGGTTCAAAACCTACGCCAACAAATTCTTCCAGCTCACCATATCCCCTAAGATCTTTTCAAGCTCGCGCGCATCAACACGTTCCTGCTTCATGGTATCGCGGTAGCGGATGGTTACGGTGTTATCTTCCAATGTCTGATGATCTACAGTGATACAAATTGGTGTACCTATGGCATCCTGCCTCCTGTAACGTTTACCTATGGCATCTTTCTCTTCGTATTGCAGGTTAAAGTCAAGCTTTAGCTTATCCATTATTTCGCGGGCCTTTTCAGGCAAACCGTCTTTTTTTATTAACGGGAAAATGGCAGCTTTAACCGGCGCTAAGCAAGGGTGCAGGCGCAATACGGTACGGCTGTCTTGCTTTTCTTCGGTGCTCAGGTCCTCTTCTTCAAAGGCGTTTATCATCGTTAATAAAAACATGCGGTCTAAACCTATAGAGGTTTCAATAACGTATGGAATGTAGTTACCGTAAGGCTTCTCTGTAGCCGGGTCAATCTCCGGGTCAAAGTACTGCATCTTTTTGTTGCTGAACTTCTGGTGCTGGCTTAAATCAAAATCGGTACGGCTATGGATGCCTTCAACTTCTTTAAAGCCAAAAGGGAAATCAAACTCGATATCATAAGCAGCATCGGCATAGTGAGCAAGTTTGGTGTGCTCGTGGTAACGGTATTTCTTAGGAGCAGTGCCTAAAGCCAGGTGCCATTCCAAACGTGTTTTTTTCCATTTTTCAAACCACTCCTTTTGTGTGCCAGGGCGAACGAAGAACTGCATCTCCATCTGCTCAAACTCGCGCATCCGGATGATGAACTGGCGGGCGATTACCTCGTTACGGAATGCCTTACCAATTTGTGCTATCCCGAAAGGAATTTTCATCCTGCCTGATTTTTGCACGTTCAAATAGTTTACAAAAATCCCCTGTGCAGTTTCCGGGCGAAGATATACCACGTCGGCATCATCAGCCACGGCGCCCATTTGGGTACTAAACATCAGGTTAAACTGGCGCACATCCGTCCAGTTGCGGGTACCGCTTACCGGGTCGGCTATTTCGTGTGCTAAAATTAAATCCTTTAAGCCGACCAGGTTTTCCATTTTTAAAGCTTCATCCAACTCTTCCTGCAGCAATTCAGCTTTATCAGTTTTACCGTCTTTTTTATAACGTTCAATCTTATCTTCTAATAGTTGATCGGCACGGTAGCGCTTGTTGGAATCCTTATTATCAATCATCGGGTCGCTGAAACCTGCAACATGCCCGCTTGCTTCCCAGATCTTCGGGTGCATAAATATGGCAGAATCAATCCCGACAATGTTCTCGTGCATTTGTACCATGGCTTTCCACCAATAGGTTTTGATGTTGTTCTTTAACTCCGAGCCAAATTGCCCGTAATCATAAACAGCGCTCAGGCCATCATAAATTTCACTGGATTGGAAAACAAAGCCATATTCTTTAGCGTGCGATATAACGTTTTTAAAAAGTTCGTCGGTTGATTTGCTCATAATAGCGCAAAGATATGTTTTGATTTCGGATGTCGGAATTTCGATTTCGGATTTTTTTTGATTGAGGATTTTGGGGAAATCCGGAAGTCAATAAAGTCCGAAAGAGGAAAAAGAGTTACAGATTTTATCCCGAGGCGCTAAAAAGCGTCCGTTCGTTTTGTTAGTAGGGGCCTGGCGAACGGACGGACACCCCTTAAATAAGCATCAAAAAAAGACAATAGGTTACAGATTTTATCCAGAGGTACTAAAAAGCGTCCGTTCGTTTTGTTAGTAAGGGCCCGGCGAACGGACGGACACCCCTTAAATAAGCATAAAAAAAGACAATATATTATTTGCATAACTGGAATAATTTTGCTAAATTTGTTAGTAAGTAACATCCTCCCCCCTCTTTTCCTTTTAATGCACAGCCATCCTTTATCTTACTGGTAATTGGGTAAGGGGAAGGTATTTTAATTAATATTTATATTAATTATCAGTAGAAGAGTTCCAGTGAAAAAAGAATAGCTGGAGTTGGTGCAGATTTGCAGAGCAAACGGATACTTATATTAATTATCAGTATAAAATTTCCAGTTGAAAAGCAGAAGTTGTTATTGATTTGCACATTTTTACCTGGTAACTTATTATTCTTATCAATATTGGTACTGCTGTTTTTCTCAGAGAGAAAGCTTAGGCTGACAACCGGGATAAAGCGTCCGTCCGTTCGGGGGACCGGGGGTAAAAAAACGAACGGACACCCATCTGTTAAATGATGTTAAACAATTAGTTAACCATTTCCTTTTTGTCCCCGCAGGGTCTCTCATAGAGGACCCTGCGCAATGTTTGTGGATTGTAAAAAGTAATTGCTATGAAATCGGCAGGCGGCTAATTCCTACTTATTAGCTAATCCAACGCAGGGTCCTCTGCGAGAGACCCTGCGGAAACGGGATATTGATACTGCTGTTTTTATCAGAAGAAATGCTTAGGCTGATACTTGTATAGGTGTCCGTCCGTCCACTGGACCAAGGTTAAAAAAACAAACGAACACCCATCTGTTAAATGATGTTAAACAATTACTTAACCATTTCCTGTTGGTTATTTTTGGGTAGATGATAAACCTGCCCACCAATTTTATTGCCTGATGAGATACCTGCTGCTATTTGTATTTCTTATCCTGGCATCCTGTTGTTACGCACAGCAAATAAAAGGCAGTGTGTTTGATAAAGACACCAAACTACCTATTAACAGCGCTATAGTAAGTATGGGAAAAAAGCAGGTATTCACCAATTCCTTTGGCGAATTCAGTATTGCGGCATCGGGTAATGATAGCCTTAAGATAGCGCGGTTTGGTTATAATACCTATAGAACGGTAATCAGTAATGTGATGGCTCCTATTCACGTTGAGCTGGAACCTGCCAAAATAGTGTTAAATGAAGTTATAGTCCACTCAAACCGGGAACGGGAATTTAAAAAAGATTCAGCAGAGAACCGCCTGCTTTATGCCAAACAGTTTAATTATAAAGGCCCGACAGTTATGGATGCTTTTATAGGTAATCCGATCAAAAACCCGGGTGAGCTGATCAGTATTGACGTAGGCACATTAATAAGAGCGCTAACTAAAAAAAGCACCCGCGAGTATAAGTTCAATAAATTATTGCTGCGCGATGAGCAGGTTGAATATGTAAACCAGAAGTTTAACCACGGCATAGTATCAAAAATAACCAGGCTAAAAGGCGATACGCTATCGGCATTTATGATGCAATACAGACCTACCTATACATTCGCCCATAAAGTCACCGATTATGAGATGGAGCTTTATATTAAGGATTGTTATAAGAAGTTTTTGAAGGATGGATTGAAGGGGGGAGAATTGTTTATCGATTCAAAAAAAGACTCTGTGCAGGTTGAATTGAATTGAAAATTAACAAAATGAACCTAAACATTCTCCAACAAAAAATCGCCGCTAATACCCAGTTTGCTGTGTACTGCTTTAAGAAACATAACATCCGGCTCGCGTTTGCCGCTTAATATCTGGGAGAGTTTGGAAGTACCCAATCCTAAAAGGACGGCAAGCTTGGCTTGTGTAAGATTCATCTCCTTAATTTTATGCTGAACAACAGAACTGATGGTTACCGGCAAAGGCGTTATCTTTAAAACATTATCTTCATATTGCTCTGCTAAAACACTAAGATGGCTTAACTCTTCTTGTTCAGGCCCCGATAAAAAACTAAAGCCGCCTTTTTCTGTTGCTTTTTCTATAAACTTTTCTATCAAAGCCATTACCTGGTTGTACTGTACTTCATTCCTTATTTTGTCAATCATCTGTTTATCTTAAATAGTTGAACAATCAATTTTGTCATATTCGCTGTGTGTACCAATAAAGCGTATAAATAAAGTACGCCTGTCAAAAAATATCATGGCTACAAGCCTGAAATCATTTCCTTTAATGTTAAACTCATACCTGTCATTCCCTACATAATCTACATTATTAAACACTTTCTTTATGTCTGATAATTTAGTCCAATCCGCTGCCTTTGTAATGTTATACCAATTGTTTAATGGAGCAGCACACACAGGATGTTTTTCGGCAAATGCTGAAAGCGTTTTTTTGATAAGGATTACCATTAATCAAATATAAGGCGATATTTTACAATATGAAACAAATTTCAAAAAATGAAATTAACTAAAATGGGAGAATTTTGCAATTGCAAGGAGGGCGTGTGATATTACATATTTGATTTTTGATGCACTTGTTGGTGTTGTCACCAACAAGTTGGATAAAGCTTTTGCATTTAGGAATAAGCAGCATGCTAAGTACAGCAGATGCCACACCATAGCCTTGCGTTTTGTTGGTGACAACACCAACAAAGGCGTGAAAAGGATACTGTCGTTTTTAGGTTGAAATAGAGCATTCTATCTCACAGATTCTAAAACTATGTCATTGCGAGCGCAGCGTGGCAACCGCACGCCGTGCACAACCGCTATGCAAATCTACGCCTTTCTTTTCGCTCTGTATAGTCCGCGATTGCTTCGTACCTCGCAATGACAAGAAAGAGTCTAATTCAACACCGGCTGCACATTCGTCAAATTAAAAATGTCAGCCATCAGGTCATCGCTTGGGTTTACTTTAAAGTTTTTTGAGGGCAGCTCAACCAGCATATTATCATCCCTGTCTTTTATCATAAACTTAAGGGTACAGTTTTTAACCGGGTATTTCTGATTATTGGTGGTGATCAACCCTTGCAGGTCTTCCAACAGGCGGCTGTTCAGGGCATTCAGTTCCAGGCATACGGTTAATGATTTGGTAAGCTTATCCCGCATTTCAGAGAGCAGGCTCATTACCGTTATCTTCATATCCCAATTATCTTTCTGACGGAATTTCTCTTCAATGATCCCCCGCAGGTGCAGAAAATAACCATCCATCATCATGTTCCGGAATTTCACGTAATCATCACCAAACAAAGCAAACTCGTACGATTCATTATAATCCTCCAATACAAACGTGCCGAATGGCTTACCCGTTTTGGTCATTTTATGCTGTACGTTGCCTACCAGGCCGCCTATGCAGATCTCGCCTTTTTTACGCAGGTTGGCAAATGCTGTCATTATATCTTCGCCCCCCTCGCCTGAGCGGGCTTTTTGCATCATCTTTAAATCGCTGATATTGCTATTGCAAAACCTTTCCAGCTCAACTTTATAGTTATCCAAAGGGTGCCCGGTAAGATAGATCCCGATCACATCCTTTTCGTATTTCAATTTTTCAATCAGTGGAAACTCTTCAGCTTCCGGCATAGCGGGCTCAGGAATATATGATGCTACCGACCCACCAAACAGCGACGATTGCGAGCTATTCTGCGTATTCTGGTAATCGTTGGCATATTTTATCAGCCGCTCCACCCCTGTTAGTACCCCGTTTTCTGTTTTAGCGAAAAACTGCGCACGGTTCAATCCAAACTCATCAAAAGCGCCGCCATAAACCAGGTTCTCGTACGATTTACGATTTACACTCCGGGTGTTGCTCCGCTGTGCAAAATCATAAACCGATTTATAAGGACCACGTTCCAACCGCTCTTCAATAATACTTTCAACGGCTTTATCGCCCACACCTTTAACCCCGGTAAGCCCAAAACGTACCTGGCCTTTGCTGTTAACTGCAAAAGCCATATCACTTTCATTAATATCCGGCCCTAAAACCTGTACACCCATTCTCCGGCATTCCTCCATAAAAAAGGTGATCTTTTCCATGTTGTTCTGGTTGTTTAAAACCGCTGCCATGTATTCAGATGGGTAATGTGCTTTCAGATAGGCCGTTTGATAAGCCACAAATGCATAGCAGGTAGAGTGTGATTTGTTGAAGGCGTACTGTGCAAATGCTTTCCAGTCGTTCCAGATCTTTGTAAGCTTATCTTTAGGATGACCTTTAGCTGCTGCGCCATCCATAAACTGGGCCTCCATCTTGTTCAAAATCTCAATCTGTTTTTTACCCATC
Source organism: Mucilaginibacter sp. OK098 (assembly GCF_900142915.1). Taxonomy (GTDB): domain Bacteria; phylum Bacteroidota; class Bacteroidia; order Sphingobacteriales; family Sphingobacteriaceae; genus Mucilaginibacter. The sequence continues at coordinate 527,739 of NZ_FRCM01000005.1, read as the reverse complement.
GCCTTACGCAAAACGTCGGCATCGCCTTTACTAAAGCCAGCCAGCTTTTGCGATAAAAGCATCACCTGTTCCTGGTACACGGTGATCCCGTAGGTTTCGCCCAGGTATTCCTCCATATCCGGAACGTCAAAGGTGATAGGTTCACGGCCATGCTTACGACTGATAAAGTTGGGGATATACTCTATCGGGCCCGGACGGTATAGCGCGTTCATGGCTATCAAATCCTCAAACTTATCCGGCTTAAGCTCGCGCAGGTACATCTGCATCCCGTCACTTTCAAACTGGAACGTACCGTTGGTATCGCCACGCTGGTAAAGTTCAAAAGTTTCCTTATCGTCAAGTGGGATATAATCTATATCGATGGATACCCCATGATTTTGTTTGATCAGCCTTAACGCATCCTTTAAAATGGTAAGGGTTTTTAAACCCAAAAAGTCCATCTTAATTACGCCGGCATCTTCAATAACACGACCATCATACTGAGTAACCAGCAGGTCGGAGTCTTTTGCTACCGCTACAGGAACAATATCTGTTAAATCATAAGGTGCAATGATGATCCCCGCAGCGTGTACACCGGTATTACGTACCGAGCCTTCCAACTTTTCAGCTTCGCGCAGTACTTGTGCACGCAGGTCGTTTCCTTTTAAGATCTCTTTAAGCTCGGGTACCTGTTCAATAGCCTCTTTCAGGGTGATGCCCAAAGTATCAGGAACCAGCTTTTTGATAGCGTTCATTTCAGACAGCGGCATATCCAACACACGGCCCACATCCTGAATGCTGGTACGGGCAGCCATGGAACCATAAGTAATGATCTGCGCCACCTGGTTCTTGCCATATTTATCAACTACATAGTCAATTACTTTTTGGCGGCCGGCATCATCAAAGTCCGTATCAATATCGGGCATCGATTTACGATCCGGGTTAAGGAACCTCTCGAACAGGAGGTTGTACTTCATCGGGTCGATATTGGTGATCCCGGTACAATAAGCAACCACCGAACCGGCAGCCGAACCACGACCCGGACCGATAAACACGCCCATATCACGCCCGGCTCTTATAAAGTCGGCAACAATCAGGAAGTATCCGGCAAAGCCCATAGTACGGATAGTGAACAGCTCAAAATTGATCCGTTCTTCAACCTCCGGCGAAATGTCTATGTAACGCTCTTTTGCGCCCGTAAATGTTAAATGCTTCAGGTATTCCCATTGGTTCAGGGTATCAAAGTCGGGCGTGCTGTCACTGTGGATCTTAAATTCAGGCGGGATGACATAGTTTGGAAGTAGAATGTCTCTTTTTAATTTGAGCACCTCTACCTTGTCGACAATCTCGTTGGTGTTATCCAACGATTCAGGGATATCATTAAACAGCTTGCCCATTTCGGCCTGCGTTTTAAAGTAAAACTGGTCGTTAGGGAAACCGAATCGATAGCCCTTGCCACCTTCTTCATCCGTGGCTATAGGCGTACTCTGCATATCGCCGGTGTTTACGCAAAGCAAAATATCATGCGCATTTGAGTCCTGCTGATCTACATAGTGAGAATCATTGGAGCAGATTACCTTAACATTATATTTCTTAGCAAATTTTGCCAGTACTGCGTTCACCGTATTTTGCTCAGGGATGTCATGGCGCTGCATCTCAATGTAGTAATCTTCCCCAAAAAGGTCGAGCCACCATTTAAACTCGATCTCGGCTTCTTCTTCTGTACCCCTTAAAATAGCCTGGGGTACTGATGCGCCCAGGCAACAGGTAGTTGCTATTAAGCCTTTATGATGTTTTAGTATAAGTTCTTTATCAATCCGGGGCCATTTGCTGTAAAGGCCTTCCATGTAGCCTAATGAGCAAAGTTTAACCAGGTTTTTATAACCTTCGGGATTTTTAGCCAGCATCAGCTGGTGGTACCTTTTATCTTTTTTCTCTTTGGTGAACTGCTTTTTATGCCGGTCATCAACCACATAAAACTCGCAGCCTACAATAGGTTTCACGTTATGCTTACCCGCTTCGGCCACAAACTTAAACACGCCAAACATGTTACCATGATCGGTAATAGCCAGGGCTTTCATGCCATCGGCAGCTGCTTTTTTGTATAATTTGGAGATATCGGCAGCACCGTCAAGCAGTGAAAATTGGGTATGAACGTGTAAGTGTGAAAAATCGGGCATCGTCTATTCTGTTCCTTTAATGAAGATACCAAAGTTAAAGAATTTTGGAGGGGTGATGATAGATGATGAACCTATTTTTTTCTTAACACCGAGTTTAAATATTAACAATTTGTCATTGCGAGGTACGAAGCAATCGCGAACTTTACAGAGCAGCAAGAACGGTATAAAACCTGAAAAGCCGGAAATGCATAGTTCGCGATTGCTTCGTACCTCGCAATGACATAAGTGGTTAATTATTTATTATTCAAATTCACCAAATCACTCTTTCCTTTCAAATTCTTCTCCAAAAACTGGAAGCTTACATTCTGGATCAGCCGGTAACTTTCCCAATTGTAAGCTGCACCATGCGCTCCGGGTGGGTAAATGCGCAGTTCTGCATCTTTACCTGCATTGGTTAAGGCAGTTAGCAGCTGCATAGTATTAGCCGGATGCACGTTATCGTCACTCATTGAGTGGATGAGCAATAAATGATCTTTCAGGTTTTTAGCATATGGCATGTTTGAGCTGGATTTATAGCCTTCTTCATTTTCAGGCAAAGGCGCCATGTAACGCTCCGTATAAATATCATCATACAAACGCCAGTCGGTAACCGGGGAGTTAGCTATCCCCACTTTAAATACGCCCGGATGGGTTAATAAAGTGTAGGTAGTACTGAAACCGCCATAGCTGGTACCCATTATTGCCATGTTGCTGCCATCAACAAAAGGCAATTTTGCCAGGTATTGGGCAGTTTCCGCAAAGTCGCTGCTTTCCAGCTTACCCAATTGCTTATAAACCGATTTCATAAAGGCGCTGCCATAATTGGCTACTCCGTGATTGTTTACATTTGCCACAACATAACCGTTTTGCGCCAGCCATTGCTGCCACGCATCCGACGAGAAATTATTAAATATGTCGTGCGATTCTGGTCCACCATAAACGGTCATTACCAGCGGATATTTTTTATTAGGATCGAAATTGAAAGGCTTGATATAATAGCCATCTAGCGTAGCGCCATCTGCTGTTTTAAACTTAAAAAATTCCGGTGCCGAGTAAGCATGTGCTTTTGTGTACTCACTCACGGCCTGGTTATCTTCCAATGTTTTTAAAACCCTGCCCTTATCATCATTCAGCGTAACATGCAATGGCGTGTTTACATTGCTGTAGGAATCAAGATAATATTTGGTATTGGGCGACATGTTGATGTCATGAAAACCCGTCACTGTGGACAATTTGGTTTTGCCGCTTCCATCAAATTTAATAGTATAAAATTGCTGGTCGAGGCCGGAATCTTCTGCCGACAAGTACCAGATCTTCTTAGCATCCGCATCAATGCCAGCTACCTTTATCATATCCCAATTACCTTTGGTTACCTGGTTTAACAGTTTACCATCATACCCATAGCGGTAAATATGATAATATCCTGAACGGTCAGACACCCAGAAAAACTCTTTCGATTTCTCAGGGAAGTAGATCATATCATTCACATTGGTGTAAAAGTTAAATATGGCCACCCAGGTTTTGTTCTGCTCTTCCAGCACTACATGGTGTTCGCCTGTCTTTACGTTGAAGAAGTATAGTTTCATGTGGTTTTGTGCACGATTCAAGGTCATCAGGGCAATAACATCGGGGGTGCTTGTCCAGTAAATACGGGGGATATAAAAATCGCCTGTTTCATCCGGAGTAAGCCAAACCTTCTTTCCCGATTCCACATCAACTACACCAATTTTAACCGATGGATTGGCATCGCCAACCTGCGGGATAGAAATATGGATGTGATCAGGGTGATTTCCTTCAAAGTTGGTCATCTGGAAATCGGGCACCTTGCGCTCGTCAAACTGCCAAAAGGCCATATACTTATTATCCGGCGACCAGTTCCATGCCTGTGCCTGGCCAAATTCCTCTTCATAAACCCAATCATAATGGCCGTTAAAGGTGCCGTGCTCATCGGTTTGGTCGTTAGTTAGCTGCGTTTCTTTTGCTGTCGCGAAGTTGTAAACATACATATTACCGCCTCGTTCAATGCCCACCTTTGAACCATCAGGGGAAAGCTCAGCAGACCGCGCGTCCTTAGCAGCCTGCTTTAATTGCTTACCGGCCAAATCATAAATATAATAATCTGAGATGCCGGAGCGGCGATAAATGGGCCTGAAGTTTGTTTTAAACACCAGGTGCTTTGAATCATGCGACCACTGGAACGATTCGTAATTGAAGGTGCTGTCCGTGCCCGGAAATTTTAGTCCCTTATTTGTAAATACCAGCTCGTCTTTTTGCGTTTTAGCATCCATTGAGCGGATCTCATCATTATTGATAAATGAATATTTATTGCCGCCGTCCGTCCAGTTTACACTTTGCGGACCAGGGTTACCATACAGCTTACCTGCAGATTGTAAAGCATCTTCCAAACTGCTGTAACCCGGTTTAGTTTGCGCCATAACCCCAAAAGGCAGCAGGCAGCACAATGCTAGCAAGCAAATTAAATGAACAGGCAGAGATGTATATTTCATAAAAATGGAATTGATTTTTTCAAATGGCTAAAGCTAATTGAATTGGGGGAATTTGGCAATAGAGGCCAGAGATTAGAGATCAGAGGTTAGGTCTTGATTAATTCTAACTAATTTTCAAACGTTTTCCCTCCTAATCTCTAGTCTCTGACCTCTAATCTCTCCTTCAATAACTATCTTTGCGCTATGAAAGGAAAAACGCCCAAAGAATCGCACACCATAATGAATGAGCTGGTACTGCCCAATGACACCAATACTCTGAATAATTTAATGGGCGGGCGTTTATTACACTGGATGGATATCGCGGCGGCTATTGCCGGTCAAAAACATTGCAACCGCATAGTGGTAACCGCTTCGGTTGATAATGTTTCCTTTAAGCATTCTATTAAGCTGGGCGATGTGGTAACCATTGAAGCCAAGGTTTCCAGAGCATTCAATAGCTCGGTTGAAGTAAGACTTGACGTATGGGCCGAAAATATCCCATCGGGCACCCGGGTTAAAAGCAACGAGGCCTATTACACCTTTGTGGCCCTTGATCAAAACAACCGCACCATCCCTGTACCTGAACTGATCCCCGAAACTATTGAAGATATGGTGTTATTTGAAGGCGCACTTCGCCGCAGGCAATTGCGCCTTATCCTTGCCGGCAAAATGAAACCCGACGAGGCTACTGAGCTGAAGGCTTTGTTTTTTGGGGAGGAGGAGAAATAAGAAATTTGTCATTGCGAGCGCAGCGTGGCAACCGCACGCATGCTAAGCGGCTATGCAAGTTCTACACCTTTCTATTCGCTCTGTATAGTTCGCGGTTGCTTCGTTCCTCGCAATGACAAACGGATAATTACGTATGCACTACCCCAAGCTCACTCTTCAAAATATCCAGTACCTGTGGTGTTACATTCCCAAAAAACGATACACCTGATGCACCGTTTTTTAATGCTACCTGGATCCCCTGCCTTACTTCATCATCATTATTAAAATCGGATAAATATAAACCTGCATAAAGCGGGAACGCGCCTGCTAAAAAGTGGATCCCTTCGGCAACGGCATCACCTATCCAGCCTACCTTTTCTTTATAAAAACCGTGATAGATCATCGGACAAACACCATCCAGCTTAAAGTTGGTCCAATCCTGTCTTACGTTACGACGAGCAACTTCGGGCGTTGGGAACACAGCGGCTGTAATTAATTTTTTATGCTGATGCGCAATAGCAGAGATGCTATTTACGACCCTGATGATGTTATTGTACCTGAATAACCGCCATGATAAGCTTGCTTCAGGGAATTGAATGTCAGACAGATCAGTTCCGTATTGCTCTTTAAATTTCGCACGGCAGACTTCGCAATAGCAGTAATCATATTCGGGCAGCTCTTTGGTTTGTTCAATTTTGTATTTATCCCACAGGTTCACGGGTAATACCACATCGCAGTACCGCACATAATCCAGGTGGATGCCATCAACATAATCTTTAGCTAAAATATCGGTAACCTGCTGCTCCAAATATTGCTGCACTTCCGGGCGCGACGGGCAAAGCCAGCGGTAATAATTTACATAGGGTGGCTTATCGGCACAAGAGTCTCCATTGCGGTTTTTGCTGTACCAGTCAGGGTGGATACTTACCAGCTCGGCACGGTTAAACGTCCAGATCCAGCGATGCGCTTCAAGGCCATGAGCCTTAGCCGCACGGAAATGCCTTTCGCTATCTGCTTCAAAGAAGATCCCGGTTATGCCACCGGCCTTAAAAGCAGAGTAACGGGTATTAAGCTCATCGTCAGTATCTTTTTGGTTGGGGTTGGTCCACACCCAGTTTTTAAGCTTTTTTTGCTTTTTAGCGGAAGTAATTATAGTTGCCGAGCCTTTATAGGGCAAAGCAGATGCTGCACCAACTACCAGGCTGGCTTTTAAAAACTCGCGTTTATTCATTGGGATTATTACTTAATTTACCAACTAAACCTTCCTGGTTTATCCTCCAGGTAATATTGTCTTTTTTATCGGTGATCAGCGCCATAAACTGGTGCGGGGTGGCTTCCAGTTTCAAATCGCTCACATTTCCGTTTATGGTCACCTTATCATCAACGTCAAGTTCCTTTAACGATTGTGCATAAACGCCATGTTCCCTAAACCATGCAGTTTGCCGGTAATAAACCAGCCATAAGTACTGCTTCTGCAGTTCGGAATAGGGCAAAACAAATGCGGGGGCATTATCCTTTTTTGTGAACTGCAGGTAGCCAAAGCGTTCGGGGAAATGCATGTTTATAACACCCTGCGGGCTCCATACCCAATTATGTTCAGGCAGGTTGCGACCGTTATTATCTTTTAGCTTTTCATATTTACCGTTAACTACTTTGGTGTCCCACTCCACCCTCGAAAAGTTAAAGCGCCAAAAAGTACCTTCTCCGGGTGCCGACCTTCTGTTACCAAGGCTCAGGGCTTTAAAAGGGATTGCTATTTCAACCGTCCACCCTTTATCCGTATCCGAAGGGTCATTCAACGTACCCTGGATCTTAACAGCCGACCGCATCCCTTTAACGTCCCAGCTGCTTATGGGCCTGCCCTGGTTGCGGTAAGGTTTGTTCAAAAACAAATCGAAAATGCTGTTTATAGCGTTCCATTCTATTTCAAAATACTCGTGGGTTGTGTTGCCCGGGTCGATAAAAACCTCCACATCATTATCCATAAAAATGATGTCATCACGTTTTTTCAGGGTGGCCCACACATTCGGATCCATAACCTTTACCGCCATGTACAGGCAGGTATCGTCCCAAAGCATTTTGATGTTTGTTTTCAGCGGCGGATTGGGTTTAAGGTTGCCCTCAATATCTACAAAATCATCGCTCCATTTTGCCTGCTGCCATGCAGCATCGTTTATATCACCATCAATTAACGGGGCATTTTTTGTATAGCCTGCAACGTAACTTTTGGGGGTGGTAAATAAATTCTCCAGCCCTTTAAATTGCTGTTGTGCCGTAGCTGCTGTTGTGCTAAAAAGAACAAGCGCAGCAATAATTATTTTCGAATAACAAACCTGTGATCCTTTTTTCATCTGCTTACCGGCTGCCAAGTTCAACAATACGGTCAAACTCCTCGCGTTTAAGGCCCATTACAGACAAGCGCCCCTGGCGTACCAGGCCTACCTCTTTCAGCCGTTCATCAGCCTTTATTTCTTCCAGTGTTACCGGGGTTTTTAAAGATTCAACAGGCACAAGGTCTATCACCACCCAGTTCGGGTCGCTGGTGGTGGGGTCCTGGTAAAATTCTTTGGCAACTTTGGCAATGCCTACTACTTCTTTACCATCGTTGCTGTGGTAAAACAGCACCAGGTCGCCTTCTTTCATTTCGCGTAAATTGTTACGTGCCTGGTAATTGCGAACGCCATCCCAAAAGGTACGACCCTCTTTATTAAACTTTTCCCAACTGTATTTTACCGGTTCCGATTTTACAAGCCAATATTGCATATTAAGGTTTTTGCCAAATGTAATTAATTTAGGGAAAATGGAGAGCGAGTTTGAGGATTTTGGGTGGAGATGTAGGGGGGATGATTTGTTATTGACTGAAACGAAAGCGGGCATCGAGGCTTGCGGTTTTGAGTTAAAAGCATTCGATACTGAAGGACTGCAAGTGTTCCAGCGTTCCATTTTTACACGCGGAACACCCGGAACGTAGCGGAACATACTGATTATCAGCTATTTTACTTTTAAGCAATGGTAAATACCAGCTAACATATTGATAATCAGGCATGCCAATTTTTTGTTTTCGCAGGGTCTCCTGAAAGGGCCCCTGCGCCCGCGTGCTCAGTATGCGGCTGGCATTATCCATGCGCATGAATGATTGCAAACCAGCGCAGGGTCCGCGATGCGAGACCCTGCGGGGACTGAAAATATGCTACATCCGTATTTTATAATTTAAACACGTTGTATTTTCGTGTCAATTGAAGACATTTTAAACTGAATCTAGAATCCTGCCTGTTCAAGCATGGATACGGGCAGGGTAATTAATTTGAGTAATAATATTTAACAGGATTGTTTACTCAATTAATAGATTTGTAATCGCACCAATTATCACAATGAAAAAAATCAAAGATAAAAAACCATTTATTTATTATGAAAACCTTAAATCATGGGAAATAGTTTCCATGATAATCTATGCTTTTGTTACTATTGGAGTCATTCTATTAGCCATTTTGGGCAATCCTCACAATAAGCAAGTTATTGTAGTAATGTATGCCTTATTATCCCAGCTGTCACTATACTTTGGTTTGTATACATCATTAAGAAATTTCAAATCATATTTAATATGGTTTGGCTTTGGCGTTATACACGTTATGCTTTTCCTGATTTTTAAGGACGATTCAACATTGCAAATGCGCCGTGGAAATCCAGCGTTTGGATTGGCCAATACAATTGTGCTGCTAGCTCTTTTTCAATTATTGAGATATTTAAGTTTAAAAATGCAGGGGCGCGAATTTGTTGCTCCGCCCAAAGGCGGAGGTCCGGATTTATTTGACAATAAAAAAGTGAGCTCAACAGATTTTATAGTATTTATAATTTATATGGGTTCCTGGTTTGGGTTGACGATACTTTCCGCCTCTAATTGAAATGCTGAATTTGCTCAGTCTATCAAAATATCTGACGTTTGAACATGCAGGATTTGCCTAATAATTTTTCTTCCGTATCTTCAAAGCCAACAAACCACGCAACAAACACCCATGAAATACCTCCACCTCCTCTTCCCCCTGCTCCTAACCCAACCCATTTTCGCCCAAACAAGCCTGCCGGTTATCAAAGCAACCTCCAAAAAGGTAGCCATTAACGATGGTGGCATCCTGGATAAAAATGCATGGTCGCTTTCACCAACTGCCAGGCCGGATGTTTACACCGCCGGCAGGACCCGCAAAACAAAATGGGTAACCTTTTATACCGATCTCGATTCCATCAAAGTAAAGGTAAAGCCAGGCACGCGGTTTGATTTCGTGATCCTGCTGAACGGCAAGGATTCCTGCTATACACAAATTGCCAGCTCCTTCCCACCGGAAGATCCGCTTAAAAGAAACCTGGTTACCAACGACACCATCCCCTTTACGCTTACTGCGGCTAACGCCATCCATGTAAAGGCCGTTATCAACAATACCGATACGCTGAACATGCATTTTGATATCAGTTCCTTCGATTTTCATATCACGAAGGCCGCCATCCTTAAAAAAAAGTTGCTGGCTAACCAGCCCGATGCTTTGGCAGGCAAGGCTGAACCAAACTACAGCAAGCTGGCAAAGGTATTTAAGCTGCAGGTAGGCAATATGACCTGGAATGATCCCCCTGTTTCGGCCACCAGCTTAGCCGCCGACGATATGGACGGCCGCATCGGCTGGACGGTGTTCAATAATAAAATTATTGAGCTTGATTACGACAAAAGCCTGATGATCATTCACTCTAAATTGCCAAAGGATTTAAAAGGCTACACCAAAGCAAAATTAGGCTTCACCCGGTACGACCCCTACATTAATGCCACCTTCGAGATAGCAGGCAAACAATACACCGGCGGCTTCATCATGGACAACGGCTCAGCTGAAGCCGTTATTTTAAACGGCGAATGGGCCGCCAAACAAAACTTCCCCACCAATTTAAAAGTGATCAAAACCGCCTCCATTCGTGATGCTGACGGCCATAAATACGAAACCAATACGGTTATTGCCCCGGTGCTAAAACTCAATGGCTTCGCGCTCACCAATATCCCAACCATTGTGTTAAGCAGCAAAATCCGCGTAGAAAATACGCTCAACTTCTTCGGCAACGGCGCCCTGAAGCGCTTCAATATGATCCTCGATCTTAAAAATGATTACATTTATTTAAAGCCAAATAAATTATTTGAAGTGAAATATAGGGGAGATTCGTAATCATCTGTATGCAAAGACGCAAAGTATGGCGTCTCTGCATACAGATGATCGTTTTCCGCCTGTTCATACTTCCAGACTTAAAGCTATTTGAACACACGTAAATCAAAGGATAGATTAGCATTGCAAAAATGGAAAACAAATCAGTTGCAATTTATTTCAATTGCCTTCTTATTTTTAACAATTAAATTTTTTGTGAATTTGTTACATGAGTATCGTAGTTAATCCGCATAATAAACAGGAAGAACTGGCACTATTGGCCTTTCTTGATCGTAGGAAATACGAATATGCACGTGACGAAGATTCCGTTCTATCAAAAGAACAGCAATTGGAAGTATTAGAACGGGACAGGCAATACGAAGCTGGCGAAACAGAAAGCTTTACTTTGAACGAAATAATTGCCCATTTCGACATTAAAGAAAAGTAATGAGCCAAATTCCACCTCCTCCCAAATAAATCCCTATTTTTGTACTCAATGCTAAGAAAAATCACCGCTTATTTTTTTGCGTGCCTCTTTTTGTTAGGGAGTGCTTTCTTACCGCTTTGCGATTTTTCTTTGATGAATGATATCCCAAAAATGTACCATTCATACCAAAAACTGGCAACGCCTGAAGAAAATGGCATTGTTGATTTTATTGGAGATTACCTGTTTGCCGGTAAAACCCTGTTAGGTCATAATAAAAGCGACAAACCCGAAAGTTCAGCCCTATCGGTTCAATTTCAGCATTCACCTACTGTTTCAAGCTTCTTTTATTGCGATCTTAAATTGCCCTACCTTTTTATTAAGGATTTTAAAATACTTCATACCCCTTTAAAAAACCCAACCGAAGTAACAGCGTTTTATTCAGAATTGTTCCGTCCCCCATTAGCATAACCTTTCTCCTGCTTTTTATTAAATACCGGCTTCTTTTATAAAGAGGCTAAACGCTTTTATAGTCGTTTTTTTAACGGCGTACTTACCTGTTATTTCATGAAAAAACTTTTTACCCTTGTGGCGCTGTTGGCTTGCAGCGCTGTATCTGCTCAAAATATAATTAAGGCCGTAATCAGGGACGATAAAACAAAACAACCATTACCAGGGGCCACAGCTACCATTTCCGCTTTAAAAAAAGGCGGAACTGCTGATACCGCCGGAATGCTCATTATTGAGCAGATCCCGGATGGGAAAGTAGTAATTACATTCAGCTTTGTAGGTTACATCTCACAGGACAAAACCTTAACCCTGCCTGCAAAAAACAGCGGCGAAGTATTAGAAATTTACCTTGAACCCTTAGCAGGTGAGCTGGCAGAAGTAACTATCCAAACCACCAGGACTAACCAGAACCTGAAAGATATTCCCACCCGGATTGAAGCCCTGCCACAGGAAGAACTTGACGAAAAGGGCACCATGCGCCCCGGCGATATTAAAATGCTTTTAGGCGAAACAACAGGCATCCAGGTTCAGCAAACATCTGCGGTTAGCAGCACGGCTAACTTCAGGATCCAGGGACTTAGCAGCAGGTACACACAATTGCTAAAGGATGGGATGCCGCTTTACCAGGGTTTTTCAGGGGGATTAAGTTTATTACAGGTATCTCCGCTGGATTTAAAACAGGTTGAATTTATAAAAGGATCGGCCTCAACTTTGTATGGTGGCGGCGCAATAGCCGGATTGGTGAATTTGATCAGTAAAACCCCACAGGATAAGCCGGAGCTAACTTTTTTATTAAACGGCACTACCGCCAAAGGTACCGACGCTAACGGCTATTACTCGCAAAAATGGAAGCATATCGGCACAACCCTATTTGGATCTTATAACCATAACGACGCTTACGCCCCTGGTGGTACCGACTTTACCGCCATCCCAAAAACAAACAGATTCACCCTAAATCCTAAGTTGTTTTTTTATCCAAATGATACGGATTCCGGCTGGATAGGGTTAAACGGCACCTATGAAAACAGGCTTGGCGGGGATGTACAGGTGGTTAATGGTAAGCCTGACAATGTGCATCAATACTATGAACAAAATAAATCGTACCGGTTTTCTGCCCAACTCTCATTTACACATCAAATTGATACGGCAAGTCAACTTAATTTTAAGAATACTACCGGTTATTTTAACCGCACATTATCTGAGCCGGGATACCGCTTCGCAGGCAAGCAAACATCGTCATACAGCGAAATAAATTATGTGTACCACAATAAAAAATTCAACTGGGTATTGGGCGGTAACTTATGGACCGATAAGCTGCTGGTACCCTACCCTATGGCCTATTTAAATTACAGCATTAATACCTGGGGCGGGTTTGTTCAAAATACCTATAAAGCAACCAACTGGTTTTCGTTGGAAACCGGCTTAAGGGCTGATTATAATACACCAGCACCTGCAAATAAGGCCAATGGTGTTTTTATATTGCCGCGGATAAACGCTTTGTTTAAGCCGGATAAACATTTAACCAGCAGATTAGGTGGCGGCCTGGGCTATAAAATGCCCACTATATTTAGCGATCAAACAGAAGAACAGGGATATAAAGATATTCAGCCGGTATCAATTACTAATTTAAAAGCCGAGCAATCATACGGCTTAAACGGTGATGTTAATTATCGCAATACTATTGGCGATGCGGTTGTAAATATTAATCAGCTGTTTTTTTATACCAGGGTAAACCAGCCGCTATTATTGCAAGACAACATTTATGCTAATGCACCAGGAAACCTGGCAAGCAAAGGTTCAGAAACTAACATTAAAATATTTATAGATGATTTAGGGATTTATTTAGGCTATACCTACACCGATACCAAACAACATTTTAACGGCATAACATCTACGCAGCCGCTTACGCCAAAAAACAGGATCAGCGCAGATGTTACCTATGAAATTGAAAACAGTTTAAGGGTTGGAATTGAAGGATTTTATAACAGTAAACAATTATTAAGCGACGGAACAACCGGCCGTGGGTTTTATACATTCGGACTGCTTGTTCAAAAAATGTGGAAACACTTTGACGTATTTATCAATGCCGAAAATCTTACCGATCAACGGCAAACCCGATGGGGAAGCATTTATACCGGCACAATAACCAATCCTGTTTTCAGAGATCTGTACGCGCCTTTAGATGGCGTTGTTGTTAACGCCGGTATAAAAATTAAAGTTAAGTAAATGGCTTGTAACTGAAATTTCTCATTGAGTTACAGTCTTTTTATTAAAATTAAAAACTTATTAAATATTTTAAAAAGTTAAATAAAAATTTATATTTGCCTCACATAAATTTAACATCAAATTGTTATTGGATAATTCAAATCACTTATCTGTAATTAAGGCATTGTATTTTAACGGATCGATCGGTTGTTCTGAGGTCAGTAAAATCACAGGGTTCAGTATTCCCAATGCTCAAAAAAACTTAACCGAACTTATAGAAGAAGGAATTGTAATTGAAAAAGGCCTTGCATCATCAAAAGGGGGCCGTAAGCCTATACTTTATGCCCTGGTACCTGGTAAATTTTATATCCTATCAGTAGCTGTCGATCAATTTATTACAAAAATTGGCCTGGTTAACCTGGATAACGAATTTATTGGCGAGGTTGAACACTTTAAATTTAACCTGTATGATAAAGCTGCAACTACCGATAGCCTGATCAGAAAGATAAATGGTTTTATTACCAAATTGACTATCGATACCACTAAAATTTGCGCTATAGGAGTATCCGTTCCGGGTTTTGTAGATGTTGAAAAGGGAATAAACAAAAACTTTCTGAAAGATACCGGCAAAAGCTTACGCGATTACATAGCCGAAAACACCGGGTACCCTACCTTTATGGATAATGACTCGAGCGCAATAGCGCTTGCTGAACTTAAGTTTGGGATCGGCAGAACAAAGAAAGAAATAATGGTGCTTAATATTGGCTGGGGAATTGGCCTGGGCATGATAGTAAAAGGAGAAATTTTCAGGGGCTTTAGCGGATTTGCAGGTGAGTTTAGCCATATCCCTCTTTTTAAAAACGAAAAAATATGCAATTGTGGTAAAAGAGGCTGTCTTGAAACAGAGGCATCTCTTATTCTTATAGAACAACAGGCCGATGAGGCGATTAAAAACGGCCAGTCAACGACTATAATCCCTGATAGAAAAGGCCATACATCCATCAATTCAGTTATAACCGAAGCAAAAAATGGCGACGAACTGGCCATAAAATTGATATCAAATGCAGGATATCAGATTGGCCGGGCTTTGGCAGTATTAATACATATTATGAACCCCCAAACCATTGTTCTGAGTGGCAAAGGCAGCGAAGCCGGCAAATTATGGCTTGCCCCAATACAGCAGGCTCTTAATGAGCTATGCATACCCGTATTATTAAATGATAGCGAAGTAGTACTATCCACCCTCGGAAGTAACGCCCAGCTTATAGGAAGTGCCGCCTTAGTTATAGAAAACATTGAAAGTATCACTTTCTAAAGTTCAATTCCAAATTCACCAACAAATAAACAAATACATCAAATCACTAAATTTTTATGCAAAAACTCTACGAAGTTTGTAAAAGATCATTGGTACTGCTGTTGATTATCCTATCGCACAGTGCTTTTGCTCAAACTACAGTAACAGGAAAAGTTACTGACGAAATCGGCCCATTGCCAGGCGTAAGTGTAACAATTAAAGGCACCAGCACAGGAACCCAAACCGATGTTGCCGGTAAATTCTCGCTTAAAGTAAAAAATGGCGATGTTGTAAAATTCTCGCTAATGGGTTATGCTACAAAAGAAATTAGCATTACCAGCCAAACCGTATTGAACGTTCAGCTTGTTCAAAGTAGTAATGAATTAAAGGATGTTGTAGTTACCTCTTTTGGTATTAAAAGACAGGAAAGGTCACTGGGATATTCAACTAATACCGTAACTGCAAAAGAACTAACAGAGGCAGGTAACACCAATTTTGCTTCGGCAATGTATGGTAAAGCTGCCGGTGTACAGATCAGTACTGCCCCGGGTGGTTCAAGCAGTGCGGTAAACGTACAGATCCGCGGTATCAATTCCCTTAATTTTAACGGACAGCCATTGTATGTTGTGGACGGCGTAATTCTTCGCAACGAGGGCCAGTACGGAGCAAATGGCCGTAATAATGGTGGCTATTATGATGATCAGCGGATCCGCGGTAATGGTATATTAGATATCAACCCGCAGGATATTGAAAGCCTGAGTGTATTGAAAGGCGCAAGTGCAACCGCGCTTTATGGCTCAGATGCAGGCTCTGGTGTGATTATTATAACAACCAAAAAAGGCGCAAAAGGCAAAGGCCCAACTGTTGATCTTAACTATTACGGATCAGTTGAGCAGGCTGCATTTTTGCCTCAGTTTCAAAATGTATACGGACAGGGATATGACCGTGCTACAAACCTGGCTGTAGGCGCCAATGAAGATGGCTGGATAGCCGATTCAAAATCACCAGGCGGTTTTCGCCCTAACTTTAGGCCCTATGCTGAGTTTGGACCTAAAATGGAAGGACAAAAAGTAAGATGGTGGGATGGTTCAATCCGTTCATACTCTCCGCAACCTAATAACTATAAAGATATTTTCAGAACAGGCTACAGTTCATCTGCCAACGTTTCTATATCTAACCAAACTGATAATTACAACTATCGCCTATCTGCTTCCAGGTTGGATTATAATGGTATTCAACGTGAATCAGGCCAGCAAAAAAACACTTTCAGCTTAAACAGCGGTGTTAAGCTAAGCAAAAGTGTAAGTGTTGACCTGATTGCTAACTATGTTAATACCCTTACCCATAACAGGCCTTATCAAACCAATCAGCTTGCAGCATCATATGATGGCTTTTTCGGACGCGAAGAGGATATGAACCTTGTTTTACAGAAATTCCAAACCTCACAGGGATATGCCTGGGTACCTTACAACCAAACACAGCGTAACCCTTCTGAGGCGTTTGTGTTTAACGTAAGGCCTAACCTTTATAATTATTTCTGGAATACATTAAAGAATACAGCTGACGAAAACGACAACCGTTTATACACAAGCGCAACCTTAAATTGGGATGTTATGAAACACCTTAAATTTAGGGGAAGGATCGGTAACGATTTTACTTCACATAGCGAAGAGGATAAACAGTACAATCAATATGCGGTAGCGTTTAACCCGGATAACTCAAGTACAGGTGGTTACCAGGTTTCAAACGGTATTTACTCTATTGTTTATGGAGATGGATTATTAGCCTATTCAAATAACATAGGTAAAGATTTCACCTATTCGGCAAGTGGTGGTTTTACTTATAGAACTGAACATTACAGAGACCAGTCTTCAGGTACTTCAAATGGTTTGGTTGCAGAAAACTTCTTTTCTTTAAACAACTCTTATGGTATATTATCAACTTCATCAAACAGGCAGGCGCTTATTAAATACGGATATTTCGGTTTATTAAACTTCGCTTATAAAAACTACCTGTTCCTTGAAGGAACTATGCGCCAGGAGTCATCTTCAACATTGCCGCCTCAAAACAACACCTATTTTTACCCATCGGTAAACGGTGGTTTTGTTTTTACCGATGCATTTAAGAGTTCAATGCCGTCGTTTTTAAGCTATGGCAAGTTAAGGGCCTCTTATGGCGTGGTTGGTAACCCAGCTCCGATATATAAATCAAATGTATTGTACGCTCAAACCTCATTACAAACTATTAATGGTTCAGTAACTTCGTTAAGCTTACCTGGCAGCTATGGAAACTTAAACCTGATGCCTGAAAAGAAATATGAAAAAGAAATTGGTTTGGAAACCAAGTTTTTTAATGACAGATTAGGCTTAGATGTTACCTACTACACCAACAGGGTAAAAAATCAGATCATACAATTACAGATAGCACCAAGTAATGGCGGCGGTAGCCAATTAGTTAATGCCGGCGAAATTGGAAGCCATGGATGGGAAGTTGCGTTAAATGCAACACCTGTTATCAGTGGTGATTTCAAATGGCAAACCAGGCTGAATTTTGCATTTAACCGTTCAAAATTATACAGCTTACCATCTAACGTTCCTCAGCTGATTTTTTCACAAAGCGAACAAAATGCAATTGTGATTTCTGCAAAACCAGGTGAAGATCTGGGCAATATTTATGTTAACCCAATAGCAACCGATGCCAAAGGCAATAAACAAGTTGATGCTAC
Source organism: Mucilaginibacter sp. OK098 (assembly GCF_900142915.1). GTDB lineage: Bacteria > Bacteroidota > Bacteroidia > Sphingobacteriales > Sphingobacteriaceae > Mucilaginibacter. The sequence goes on along the minus strand of NZ_FRCM01000005.1, from coordinate 510,075 downwards.
AGGTTTATACATAATTGACAATACCAGGTATGTTAAAGCCGGTAATATACTTCCAAAAGTATCTGGCGGTATTGCTAATACTTTCAACTACAAAAACTTCTCATTAGATGTTTTGGTTGATTACCGTTTAGGAGGGCAGATGGTTTCAACCCCTCAGAAATATGCTTTAGGCGCAGGTATGTATAAGAGCACTTTAAAATACCGTGATGCAGCACATGGTGGTTTAACTTATTATGTTAATACTGCCGGTACTTATGTGCAGTTACCTTCAAATGCCGCCGCAGGCCCAGCAGGAGAAAAGGTTTATCATGACGGTGTTATATTGCCTGGAGCAACTGCCAATGGGCAACCTAATTCAACTATAATACAGGCGGCCACCTACTATTTTAACACTTTCCAATGGGGTAACAATGCCGACAATCTGGATGGTGCTGTTTATAACAACAGCTATGTTAAATTACGTGAAGTTACTTTGGGATACAAACTTCCCAATAAGTTAACAGAAAGACTTCATTTGTATAACCTGAGGTTTTCAGTGTTTGGCAGAAACCTGTTGTATTTCTACCGCACATTGAAAAATCTTGATCCTGAAACAGCAATTGGAAGCCAGTGGTATAACCAGGGTGTTGATAATGGTTCAATGCCGGCCACCCGCAGCTTTGGTTTATCATTAAATGCAAGCTTCTAAATTTTAAACATTTAACAATCTGATGATGAAAAAAATATTTATAAATATCAGCCTTTTGCTTTCGCTGGTTATAACATTCAGTTCATGCAAAAAGAAACTGGCTGATGAATTTAATAACCCGGAGCTTTCAACCAAGCCCAGTATTCCCAACTTTTTTACTGCAATGCTTAATAATGACAGGGTAAGGCCAGCCTACTGGAATCTTCGTACTTATTTATTGTTGCAACCAGGAGTATATTCACAAACAGCCGCTTTTGATAACGCGAGTGGTGTGTATCAGCAAAATGATGGGTATACCGGTAATTACTGGACCGATTTTTACTACGCCAGCGGTAATGGCAGCGGAGTAATGGCTTTATACCGCTCTATTGAAAAAACATACAATGGCCTTTCAGCAGCCGATCAGGCTACACAAAAGGTGTTTTTAGAAGCTGCGAAAGTTGTATTATATGACCAGACTTCGAAAATGGTTGATGCATGGGGTGATATACCTTTTAGCCAGGCAGGAAACCTGGAAACAAATAGTGCAATTAAAGATGCTGCTTTTGATGATGCAAAATCAATATACACTACTTGTATAAGCGGACTTGATGAGGCTGCAACATTTTTCGGCGCTTCAACAACTGCATCTACAGCCGGCTTTAAAAAACAGGACATTTTGTTACAGGGCAGTTTGGATATGTGGCGCAGGTATGCAAACTCTATCCGTTTGCGGATGCTGATGCGTATGTCGTTTTTAGATGAGGCTACAGCTAAAACAGCAGTAAATGCAATGTTGTCAAATACCGCAGCCTACCCGCTTATTGATGGTGGCAGTGTTGCTAATTACAGCCCGGCCTCGTCTGACGTGCTTTTACAGCCGCTTACTACCAATCAAAATACACTATTGAATGCATTTACAGAAGGCAGCAGTTTTTATGCACCTGACTATATGCTCAATACAGCGATGTTACCTGCAAATGACCCAAGGATTCCAGTAGTGTTTGATAAATTCGGAAAAACTGTAAATGGTGTTTTTGTTCCGAATGCTACCTACAAAGCCATGCCTATAACTTTTACGTCAGATCAGCAATCAAACAACTATACCAGCTATTCTACTATAGATTCGGCTACGTTTTTAAATAATCTAAAACTTCCCGGGGTTGTTATTACTGCCTCTGAGGTTAACTTTTTAAAAGCCGAAGCTTTAGAGCGTTGGGGTAGTTCAAGTGCGGCAGAAACAGCTTATAATACAGCAGTAAGCCAATCAGTAGCGTTTTATTACTACTTAAATAACTTAGGTGGCGGTAAAGTTGCTGCTCCTGACGCACCAACATTGGCAGCATTTTTAAATAACACCAATGTAGCTTATGCTGGTACTACAGATCAGAAACTTGCTAAAATATGGTTGCAAAAATGGGTACATTTTGGTGTATTGCAATCAGATGAAGCATGGTCTGAATACCGCAGAACCAAGTTTCCACAGCTTACATTTGTTACCCAAACTCAAAATGGCTATCAGTTGCCGCCAACACGTTTAGTGTACCCAAGTATTGAAACTGCTTACAATAGCCATTATAGTGCTGTACAAGCAAAAGATACCCGTACTACCAAAATATTTTGGGACGTGAAATAATCGTCAATCTTTAATTTACATAAAAAAACCGCTCCATATTAATGTGAGCGGTTTTTTTATGCCTGGGCTTATTTTGGAAAAAATACGATAAAAGCCCATTCCTTCTCTCCTTAATACATCTCCAAAATCAACCTTTCAAAGCTTGTTCATTCCATTATTTAACAAGGCCTGATTTTTTTACTAAATTTATCTATCTCATTTTCAATACGTTAAATCAATTTATAAAAAATAGATAGAACTATGTATTGCATATTACTGTATTAAACATATATCTTTGTAACATATTAGCAAATTAAGTAGTCTTATAAGAAATAAAACCTCTAAACCAACAAACAGGATCATTAACCCTAAACAACAATAAAATGAAAACAAGCTTTTTTATAGCCGCTTTATGTCTCGTGTCTTTGAGCATTTTCATAGGCTGGGTAAAACTTCAAAAAAACAATGGCGATGTAGCTATCTCTGTATCTGATACCGATGAGGCTTACACTTATATCGCATCATTTGATGAAGATTATACAGACAAGGTACAGGGATATATTAACCATAGTATTAAGCCCAATGGCCTTTTCAGATCAACACACGACTATTTTGATGTTACTACCACCCTTAAAGACGGGACAGGTTTTTATGTAAAGGAATCTCCTGGCAACCTGAAAATAGAAATAAATAAAAAGAAAAACTCAACCGCATCATACTTCCGCATTAAGAAAATGTGCGATGGGATTAGCAACGTTTTGAAAGGAAAGTAGGATAGAGATTAGAGACCAGAGGTTAGAGATTAGTTGGGAAAAAGGTCCGAAAGTCGGGAAAGTCCGAAAGAGAAAATGCTCAAGTACATGTAATAATTCATTAAATCACTAATTCACTAAATCATTAATTATATCCCCCATGAAAAAAATCATCCTAACCCTTTCCCTGCTGATAGGTATAAGCGCGGTAAGCTTTGCACAATGCGATAAAAAGCTTGTGCTTACATCATCAAAAACAGATCATTTGGATGCAGCTGGCGCTGTAACCCGCACAAATGATGAAACAGCCGAGATTGACATCACCAAAACTACGGTCGACATCAGCGTAAATGATGATCATAAAATGAATGGCACCATTACCGATAATACCTGTAACTGGACAGTGCCTTTTAAAGAAGGAAAAAGCGTGATCCATGTAAAAATGAGTAATGATAATGGCGAAGAGAAAAAAGTAACCATAACCATTGAAGGTAAAGATGGTAAGGTTACCCTTTTATTTGAAATGGAAGGCGAGGGAGGCGACAGGGTACGCGTTGGAATTGACAAGTTTGTTGAGAAGGCATAAACCTAAATTTCCTTGCTATTTTCAGACTTACGAAGTTTTTAAAACTTCGTAAGTCTTAGTTTAATAAGCAAATAACAAAATAGATTTACCATAAAATACAATGAAAAAAATATTATTAACCATCACCTTACTGGCAGCCTTAAGCGTTGCCTGCTTTGCACAATGCGATAAAACTGTTGTGCTTACTTCATCAAAAACCAACCATATAGATGCCGCCGGTACTTTGCTGCGATCGGAAGATGAAGCTGTGTCTATTGAAATTAACAAAACAGAAGTTAACGTTCTTGTTAATGGTGATCCCAAAATAAAAGCCATTATAAAATCAAATACCTGTAACTGGAAAGTACCTTTTAAAGATGGGAAAACCGTTATCCATGGTGTTGCGCAACGCGATGGCAAAGACATGCCGGTTACCCTTACTATTGAAGGCAAAGATGGAAAAGTTACCTTATTGTTTCAAATGGACGAGGCGCTTGACGACAGAGTAAGAATAACTCCGGATAAGTTTGCCGAAAAAGCTTAATTAAACATCTTGTCATTGCAGGTGTAACACCACAAGCTCATTGACCTGCATAGCGGTGAGTTTGCTGCGCGTTATTTTCTGCAATGACAATTTGGATATTTACTTTGTACCAATCACCTCTCCCTTTTCATTCAAAGTTTCAATAACGGGTTGGTTTTGTTTGTTTACATAGATGTTTAGACGTGGCTTTCCGTTTGCATCATTTAAAAACAAGCCGACCTCCCCTTTTGTGTTTTTACCTACAAAAAGCCTTTGCCGGGTATTCCCCGCTGCTTTAAGCTTTTTAATACCGTTATTCATTGCACTGGTATCATTTAGTTTTTTTAATGAATCGTAATAAGCCAGCTGTTTGGCTAGGGTAAACTCATCTTTCCTGTCCCACATGTTTAGCCCGTAGCTTCTTACAATATTGCCGTGATCTTTATCCTGCTCATATTGCAGCTGCATTATCTGGTCGTTTTTATACTGATCAAATGAATAGGTCATGCTGGCGCTGTTTTTATCACCGTCATAAACCAGGCCGCCATCCTCATCACCTTCATCATTAAAAAAGATCATGCCGGCAGGACGCTCACGGGTAGGCAGATCTTTATCGTCCATCCTGCCGGGATGCTGCCTTTCCTTGTTGCTGATTACCATCCTTAGTTTGCCTGTTTTTTCGACAATGTTTATGCGTTCGGCTGTTATTTCTTTGTAGTGGCCGGTATTTAAATTTAAAGTATACACTATTAATGCCAGCACAACCAGCGTTAATACAATAGCGTAGATCTTTAATATTTTAACCTGTTTTGCTAAGTTTTCCATGGAATGTGTGATCTTTTTATTAGCCAAAGCTACTAAAAGGAAAATCGTGCTTCAACTTTAAGAAACCGGATGATAGCCTGATTGGTGATGTGAAGGATATGATAAAGAAAGGGTTTGAACTTTATGATAAGGCTGAATAGAACATCGGCAAAATTTATCAACCTTAAAAAGATGCTGTAATGAAAATTCGTAGAGACGCGATGCTTCGCGTCTGAAACTTTGCATCCCGAATTTTGCATTTCAAATTTCTTAAGTATAATTAGCAGGCGGGAGACGCGAAGCATCGCGTCTCTACGGGCCAATTCAAGAAAAAAATGATTTAAATCCTAATGCAAAATCTTAAACACCAATTCCTTCATCAGCCCGCCATTATCGGTGTTTGAATCAACGCCTTTGCTTTTCAAATCATACTCGCGCAGGTAGCTGATGATCTGCATGGTTTTGCCATAGTTATAGCTGCGGGCGGCCTGCTCATAATCTTTTATAAAATACGGACTGATGCCCAGCTCCCGCGCCAGGTTTTGCGGCGACTTATCCTTTACATAATGATAAGTTAGCACCTTGCTGAAAAAGTTATTCAGATTACCTAAAACCAATACTATTGGGTTAGCTTTGGGGTTGGCCTCAAAATAATTAATGATCTGGTTAGCCTTTAATGCATCTTTTTTACCAAGCGCGGCCTGCAGCTCAAATACATTATATTCTTTGCTGATGCCTATATTATCGTGAATATGCTTCAGGGTGATCTCCTGCCCGGCCTGTACATTCAGCATCAGCTTTTCAAGCTCATTACTGATCTTTGAAAGATCGTTACCCAAATATTCAGCCAGCATAAGGGAGGCCTGCTGATTGATCTTATAACCCTTTTCGGCTATAAAGCCTTCAATCCACGCAGGGATCTTACTATCATATAAAGCAGCTGATTCAAAAATGAGTCCGTTTTTTTCTATGGCCTTATAAGTCTTTTTACGTTTATCAAACTTGCCGTACTTGTAGCAAAAAACAAGAATGGTGCTTGGCAGCGGGTTCTCCAGGTAACTTAATAAGGGGTTTATTCCTTTTTTATCGGCATCGTCACTTCCCCATTTCATATCCTGCGCCTCTTTTACCAAAACTACCTGGTAATCGGCCATCATGGGGTAGCGTTTGGAAGCATTTAGCACGGTCATTATATCGGTATCCTTACCGTATAAAACGGTTTGGTTAAATCCTTTTTCAGCTTCAGGCAACAGCTTACGCTCTACATATTCACTCACCAAATCAATAAAATAAGGTTCCTCCCCATGCAGTAAATACAGGGGTTTATACTTTTTATTCTTCAGATCTTTTATAATATCGGTCGCCGTCATTTCAGTGTGCAAAATAAGGAATTTTAGTCAGTGGGCAGTGGTCATTTGTCATTGGTGAATAACAAATATCAATTGCTGTATAGCTGCTACCTGCGCCATAACTCCTGAATTGTATCAACATCATTAGGATTCCCCTTATAAAATTTCCATTTTCGCAATATGGATCTGCTGCTGCCGCTCAACCTTCCACCGTATCCTTTTAAAATAAATGATGTTAACGGCCAGTTAACGCTGTTTGATATTATCAGGAAAAGGAATATTATAATTACCCCTGAAGAGTGGGTGCGACAGCACTTTGTACAATACCTCATCAATCAAAAAAAATATCCGAAAACATTGATAAAACTTGAGGGTGGCCACAAACTGCATGGAATGGCCAAACGGACTGATATTGTGGTTTACAATTCGTTAGGCGAGAAAATATTATTGGTTGAATGTAAAGCGCCTTCAGTAACCATAGATCAAAAAACCTTCGACCAAATAGCCAGGTATAACATGGTTCATAAAGTAAAGCTGCTTGTGGTTACCAACGGGTTACAACATTACTACTGCCGCATTGATTTTGATAAACAGGATTATAAGTTTATTGAGGAATTGCCTTTTTATAATGAGTTGTGAGCGGAAACAGCAAAAACCAGGTTTTGGATCTTTTCCATCAGTTCTTCGGGTTTAAACGGTTTAGATACATAATCATTCATACCAGCGTTTAAAACTTGTTCTTCAATGTCTAACAAAGCAGCTGCGGTTAAGGCAATAATAGGGACATTTGCTTTTTTGGCGATAGGTAATTTTCTTATTTCCATGGCAGCGTCAAAGCCGTTCATTACAGGCATTTGCAGGTCCATCAAAATAATATCGAAGTTACCTGTTTTAAAAATATCAATTGCCACCTTTCCATTTTCAGCTATGGTAGGTATTATTTTCCATTTTGAAAGCAACTTTTTCATCAGGAGTACATTCACCGGGTTATCCTCGGCAATAAGCATTTTAAGGTTGCTTAAAACTCCCGGATTTTGTAATAACGGGTGTTTTTCACCAACCTCATTTATACTTGCCGATGATACGGCAAACTCCATATTAAATGAAAACTCAGAGCCTTCACCCAGCTTACTGGAAACATGCATTTGTAAACCCTGCAATTCAAGCAAACGTTTTACTATAGCAAGCCCCATGCCGGTACCGCCATATTGCCGCGTAGTAGTTATTGATTCCTGGGTAAAAGGCTCAAAAATACTTTGCAGGTTGTCTTTATCAATACCAATGCCTGTATCTTTAACGGTAAAGGTTACACGTACTTTATTATCCCTGTCTTCATAACAAAAAGCCTTAACATAAATATTACCTTCCCTGGTAAATTTTATAGCATTGCTTACCAGGTTAAACAATATTTGGGTTAACCGGGTCGAATCGCCTAAAAGCACCCTGTTATTAAGCGTTGGGTCTATTTTAAGTGTAAAAGCAAGCCCTTTTTCTTCAGCTTTTAGCTGTTGGGCCCCGCAAATATTTTGTAACAGGTCAACTATGCTAAATTTTGAGTGTTCAAATATTACTTTGCCTGCTTCTATCTTATTAAAATCAAGCACATCATTTACTATTGATTGCAGGTTATTTGCAGAGGATTTTAATACGTTAAGATTTTCATTTTGGTCGGGCCTTGGGTTAGCCATTATCATCAAATTACTCATCCCCACTATGGCATTCAAAGGCGTGCGGATCTCGTGCGACATCGTTGCCAAAAACTCCGATTTTATTTGCGACGATTTCTCGGCTTTGTCAATTGCAAGCTCCAATTTATTGTTAAGGACAGCCTGCTCCCTGCTTGTTTCTTCAAGCTGGTTTATATTTTTAAAAAATGCGCCGTAAAAATGACTATGGATAAAAACAATAATTATAAAATTAGCAAACATGCTAATGATAATTGTTGACTGATCAATACTTTCGGGCCTTAGCGGGATAAAATAACTTTCATTATACTCCAGCACATAAAACACCATCACAGGCAGAATATTTAACAGCGAATAAAATAGCCCCCAGCCATTCCCCAGCATATAATAACTAAATATTACTACCAGCAGTATCACCTGTATGGTTATAATATCAACCTTTTGTATAACCACAAAAACATTACTTAAATTAATAAGGGTAGCTATAGCAAGCAAAGCGTGCGAGATATGGCGCCACTGTGGTTTATAGGTAAGGTATTTAAATAAAACAACCACACACAGCAGTACAATGCCTGCCATTGCTGTAAGCAAAGGAAGGTGCTGAAGGTAAACACTAAGAAATAATCCTGCAACCGCAACAAATACTATATAGAAGCCATAGTATAACAATCGAATACGCGCCTGATCAAGAATGGACTGGTCGTTTGAAATTATTTTGTTGATGGAAAAATTAAAAAAACCTGCGTCCTTGCTCATTAAATGTAGGCACTTAACTGTTAAAGTTGATTATAAAAATCAATAATATCAAGGGGGAAGAAAATTTAGAACCCCCTGCTCTCAATAATTTATCGCAAGCATATATGCAATTAACAAGCCAAAGCCGATAAGTTCTCCTCCAGTATTTTCAGTTTAGCTTCAGCATCGGCCTTTTTCTTTAACTCAACCTCAATAATATCGGGTTTTGCGTTACTCATAAATCGTTCGTTCCCTAACTTTGAGTTAACTCCTTTTAAAAACCCAATTAAATATTCCTTCTCTTTTTGCAGTTTTGCACACTCGGCAACAGGGTCTATACTTTCATTTAAAGGCACGTAAAACTCATCGGTTGAAACCATAAAGCCCGCAGCCTGAGGCACTTTATCAGCCACAAAATCAAACGCGCTGATATTGCCAAGTTTGGTAATAATTAATTCGTAATTTTTATAGGCAACACCCGAATTTGCTTTAACCGAAAGTTCCAGTTTTTCTTTTGGTGATATTTGTTTTGCGTTGCGGATATTTCTAACCTGTGTTATAATTTGTTTTACAATTTCAACATCGTCAAGCAGACGTGTATTAATTTGCCCATATTTCGGTAATTGGGCAACGATGCAACAATCCAGTTCTGATCGCTCGCCAAACAGTTCATCATGCCACAGCTCTTCCGTAATAAATGGCATAAACGGATGCAGGATCTTTAAAATATCTTCGAAAAATGCAATTGTTTTATCATAGGTTTCCCTGTCAATAGGGTGCTGGTAAACCGGCTTGATCATTTCCAGGTACCAGGCGCAAAAGTCGTCCCATACCAGTTTATAAGTGGTCATTAAAGCTTCTGAAAGGCGGAATTGCTCAAAGTTGCTTTCAATTTCTGTTAAGGCCTGGTTAAACCTGCTCTCAAACCAATCAATAGCTACCTGGTTATCATTTTTTAAACTTTCGTCAACTTCCCAGCCCTTGATCAGCTTAAAGGCATTCCAGATCTTGTTGGCAAAGTTACGGCCCTGCTCACAGTAGCTCTCGTCAAACATTAAATCGTTACCGGCAGGCGAGCACAACAGCATCCCTACCCTAACGCCATCAGCGCCAAACTTTTCAATCAGGCTAAGCGGATCAGGCGAGTTGCCTAATGATTTTGACATTTTACGACCAAGCTTGTCCCTAACTATCCCGGTTAGGTAAACGTTTTTAAACGGCGCCTCGCCCCTAAACTCATGCCCGGCCATTATCATCCTGGCAACCCAAAAGAACAAGATCTCGGGCGCTGTAACCAAATCATTTGTCGGGTAATAATAGTTTATGTCTGCATTGTTTGGATCTTTAAATCCGTCAAATACAGAAATAGGCCAAAGCCATGAAGAAAACCAGGTATCAAGTACATCCTCATCCTGTACTAAGTCTTCAGCTTTAAGCTTTAAGCTTTCGCCTTTCAGCTTAATTGCTTCTTTAAACGCCTCTTCACGGGTTTTTGCAATAACAAACTGGCCGTTTGGCAAATACCATGCAGGGATCTGTTGTCCCCACCATAACTGGCGGCTGATATTCCAATCACGTACGTTCTCCATCCAGTGGCGGTACGTGTTTATGAATTTATCGGGGATCAATTTTATCTCGCCCTTCAATACATAATCAAGTGCAGGTTTCGCCATTTCTTCCATCTTGCAAAACCATTGCATAGATAGCTTTGGCTCAATAACTGCGTCAGTACGTTCTGAAAAACCTATCTGCGATTTATAATCTTCAACCTTATCCAGTGATCCGTCAGCTTCCAGCAATGCAGCTATTTTTTTACGGGCGATAAAACGATCTTCACCCACCAGGATCTCCGCCTTTTCGTTAAGCGTTCCGTCATCATTTAAAATATCAATAACTGGCAAGTTATGTTTCTGGCCAAGCTCATAGTCATTCAAATCATGCGCAGGCGTTACCTTCAAACAGCCGGTACCAAAATCCATGGTTACGTACTCATCCAATATAACCGGGATCTCCCTGTTAATAAGCGGAATCAATACTCTTTTACCGTGCAAATGCAAATACCGCTCATCATTTGGATTGATACAAATAGCTGCATCAGCCATGATAGTTTCCGGGCGGGTTGTTGCTATAGTAAGAAAGTCCGAAGGATTATTTTCTTCATTGCTCTTACTTTCGGACTTAACAGCGTAGCGTATATAATAAAGTTTCTGATTTACTTCTTTACGGATAACCTCCTCGTCAGACACCGCAGTTTTTCCCTGCGGATCCCAGTTTACCATGCGTACACCGCGATATATAAGGCCTTTTTTATAAAAGTGGATAAAGGTATCAATTACGGCTTCTGATAAATCATCCTCCATAGTAAACCGCGTACGGTCCCAATCGCAGGACGCACCCAATTTTTTTAGCTGGTCGAGAATAATACCTCCATATTTTTCCTTCCATTCCAAAGCGTAAGCTAAAAACTCGGCACGGGTAAGGTCTTTTTTGCTGATGCCGCGTTCTTTAAGCATAGCAACAACTTTTGCTTCTGTTGCAATACTTGCATGATCGGTACCGGGTACCCAGCAGGCATTTTTTCCTTTCATCCGCGCACGGCGGATCAGCACATCCTGTATGGTATTGTTCAACATATGCCCCATGTGCAGCACACCGGTGACGTTTGGCGGCGGAATTACAATCGTATATGGCTCGCGTTCATCAGGCACCGATTTAAAAAAATCGTGCTTTAACCAGTAACTGTACCATTTTTCTTCGGCTTCTTGGGGCAGGTATGTTTTAGAAATACTCATAAGGCGCAAATTTAATAATAGTTCATGGTTCATAGTTCATGGTTCATGGTTTTTTTGGCTGCTTTGTCATTGGTTCATAGTTGACAGTTCATGGTTCATGGCCGAAGTTAGGTTTATGGGGGGGGGTAGTGATATTATTTCGCCTAACCTCCAACATCACTGCTACTCACCACTACTACTGCCACTTTTTTACTATGAACTATAAACCATCAACTATGAACCTCTTCATCACAATATTTTTACAATTAAAAAGTTTAATCTAAAAACATCCTCAATGGCTATGAAAACATTGCCGCTGCACCGCTTTTTACTCGAAATGCTAAAAAAAGCAAAGTCCTCTTTCCTGGTAAAGTGGTTTAACCGCTAAGATCCGGCCCAGCCTGTTTGCGGCCTTCATCCTTAATTTCTTAACTTTATTTTTCAAGTAACTGACTGTATGAAACAAAACGTAAAGAATTTTATGCTGATGGGATTATTATGCCTGTCGGTAAATGCCTTCGCCCAGGATGGCGTAAAAACAAAGGATAAGCCAAGATCACCGGCTATCTCCTTAGATCTCAAAAAATATATTGATCCGGCTAATATGGACCAATCGGTTAAACCGGGCGACGATTTTTTTGAATATGCCGATGGCAATTGGGTAAAAAATAATGCCATACCGGCGAAAGAAACCCGCTGGGGCAGTTTCAGCATCCTTCACCAGGAAAACACAGACAGGCTGCTGGGAATATTAAACGATGTAAGTAAAACTCAGGGACAGCCAAAAGGCAGCCTGAAACAACGTGTTGGCGATTTATATGCGAGCGGAATGGATAGCGTTGCCGTTGAAAAACGTGGATACGACCCAATAAAACCCGACCTGGAGCGTGTTGCGAAAGTAACTGACCTGGATGGTGTAATAAAAGAAGCTGTTTATGAACGTACAAATGGCGTGGGCAGTCCGTTATTTGGTTTTGGCGTTGGCCAGGACTCAAAACACCCAACTGTAAATATATTAAGCTTTGGACAAGGCGGCACCAGCCTGCCAGACCGCGATAACTATTTAAAAGATGATGCGCGTACCAAAAAGATCCAGGCTGCTTATAAACAGTATATTATCACATTATTTAAACTTACCGGTACAAGCGATGCGGAGGCGGCAAAAAATGCAGAAACAATATTTACTATTGAAACTGCCATTGCCAAAGCACAGTTAAGCCGCGTTGCCATGCGCGACCCTAATAAAACCTATAATAAATTGGCTGTAACTGATTTTAGTAAGATCACGCCTCATCTTAACTGGGCACAGCTGATGCCGCTGATGAAAATTAATGGACAGGACACTGTTATTGTTTCCGCTCCCGACTATTATAAAGCATTGGACGCGCAGTTAGCTGCAACCCCGATTACCGACTGGAGGGTTTACTTGCAATGGAACATTTTAAAAGGTTCTGCATCGGCAATGAGCTCTCCGTTTGTAAAAGCAAGCTTCGATTTTAGCAGCGCACTGAGCGGGCAAAAAGTAGAGGCGCCACGCACTGAGCGTATTTCAGGATTGGTTGACGGCAGTCTTGGTGAATTACTGGGACAAATATATGTAGAAAAATATTTTACGCCTGCGGCCAAGCAATATATGGCAAACCTGGTGAATAACCTTAAAGTTACCCTTGGGGAACGCATTCAAAACTTAACATGGATGAGCGCCGTAACAAAGGCACGTGCTTTGAAAAAACTAGCTGCATTTACTGTTAAAATTGGCTATCCCGATAAATGGCAGCAATATGCTGGTTTAGAGATAGAACGGGGTGATTATGCCGGTAACCTGCGCAGGATAGCTCAATGGAGATATAATTATAACGTAAGCCAGTTGGGCAAGCCTGTTGACAAAACCCGTTGGGGCATGAGCCCGCCAACTGTTAACGCTTATTACAGCCCAACCAATAATGAGATTGTTTTCCCTGCCGGGATCCTGCAATTTCCGTTCTTTGATTTTGGAGCCGATGACGCGGTTAACTATGGCGGTATTGGCGCTGTGATTGGCCATGAAATGACCCACGGTTTTGACGATCAGGGCCGCCAGTATGATGCGGATGGAACATTACGCGACTGGTGGACAAAGGATGATGCCGATAAATTTAAACTCCGTGCCGACCAAGTGGTAAACCAGTACAACCAATTCACGGTTGTTGATACCATCCACGTGAATGGCAAACTCACCCTTGGTGAAAACCTTGCAGATTTGGGCGGATTAAATGTAGCATATGCAGCTTTTAAGAAAACTAAAGAAGGCAAATCCAACACAAAAATTGACGGGTTTACACCTGATCAGCGTTTCTTCCTTTCATGGGCGCAGGTGTGGAGGAGTTCGCAGCGTCCTGAAGCTGCGGCACAACGGATCTTAACCGATCCGCACTCGCCTGAGCAATACCGTACCGACGCACCTCTAACAAACATAGATGCATGGTATAAAGCTTTCGGTGTGAAGCCCGGTGACAAAATGTATAAGAAACCGGAGGATAGAACGAAGGTTTGGTAGTTTTTTGAGTCCATTGTCCATGGACGATAGACCATAGATGAAGCCTGCTGAAAAGCGAGCTTTTTTGTTACACCCACCCCGCCGGCTGTGTCCTCACAGCCGGTTAGTGCTTATGGTTTGAACTATGATTTATGGGATGAAAGATTTTAGGATGCTTAGCAGTTAGCGTTGTCCTCACAATAACATTCTGATAGTGGCTGTGGGGGCACAGCCACGGGGAAAGGATTAGATTTACGAAGTTTCTAAAACTTCGTAAATCTTTCGATAATTATTTGTCCGGACTTAACATAATGTGTTTCGGACTTTCGGACTTTCGGACTTTCGGACTTTCGGACTTTCGGACTTTCGGACTTTCGGACTTTCGGACTTTCGGACTTTCGGACTTTCGGACTTTCGGACTTCCCTAAAATATCGCTTCCGCAATCTTCTTTGTTGGCCCGGCGTTGCTCATTGTGTAGAAATGCAGTACCGGAACGCCAAAAGCCATTAGTTCCTTACACTGATTGATCATCCACTCAATGCCTGCTTCTTTTACATCTTTTTCTGATTTGCAGCCATGGATCAGGTCGCAGAGATCATCAGGCATATCAATATGAAAAGTTTTTGACAGGTTAACCAGTTGTTTTGATGTGGTGATGGGTTTTAGCCCGGGGATGATAGGCACATTTATCCCATTGGCCCGGCAGTTGTTCACAAAGTCGAAATATTTCTGATTATCAAAAAACATCTGGGTAACAATAAACCCAGCGCCCATGTCAACTTTTTGTTTCAGGTATTTAAAGTCCGATTTTAGGTTTGGCGCTTCGAAATGCTTTTCGGGATAACCTGCAACGCCGATGCAGAAATCAGTCTTCAGGTTCTCACCCAGGTTTTCATGCAGGTAAACGCCATTGTTCATGTTCACCACCTGTTTCAGCAGGTCAGTAGCATAACAATGTCCGTTGGGGTTTGGTACAAATGATGCATCACCTAAACGGGCATCACCACGCAAAACCAAAACGTTCTCAATGCCTAAAAACTGCAAATCAATAAGGCCATTTTCAGTTTCGTCTTTAGTAAATCCACCACATAATAAATGCGGCACAGTATCCACCTTATACTTATTCATTATAGCTGCACAGATGGCTATAGTGCCCGGGCGTTTGCGGTAGCTTAATTTCTCCAGCAAACCATTTTCATGCTGCTTGTATATAAAATCCTCGCGCAACGATGTTACATCAATAAATGGCGGTTTAAATTCCATCAAAGGGTCAATGGCATCATAGATCCCCTGGATACTATGTCCCTTTAAAGGCGGTATTAATTCGAAAGAAAAAAGCGTTTTGCCTTTTGCGTTTTGTATGTGTTCAGTTATTTTCATTGTGATCCTATTCGGGTCAAATATTTAGTAGCATTTATAATCTTGTCATTGCGAGGAACGAAGCAATCGCGAACTATACAGGGCGTTTATGCATAGCTACGAGGTTGCTTCGTTCCTCGCAATGACAAATCTTTTAATAATTTATGTTGGGCCCTAACCAGCGTTCAACATCTTCCAAATCCATACCTTTTCGCACCGCGTAATCCTCTACCTGATCTTTGCTAATTTTTCCTAAACCAAAATACCTGGCCTGCGGATGTGCAAAGTAAAACCCACTTACTGATGCCGCCGGTGTCATTGCCAGGCTTTCGGTAAGGTGCATATGGGCGTTGTCTTCTGCTTTTAGCAGTTCAAACAAAGTAGTTTTCTCCGTATGATCCGGACATGCAGGATAACCCGGCGCCGGGCGGATGCCCTGGTACTCTTCTTTTATCAGGTCATCAGTGCTCAACTGCTCGCCTTTTGAATAGCCCCAGTATTCTTTACGTACCAGCTCATGCATTTTTTCGGCAAAGGCTTCCGCCAAACGATCAGCAAGCGCTTTGGCCATTATGCTGTTGTAATCGTCATAATCCTTTTCAAATTTGGCTACCAGTTCATCGCAACCTAAACCGGTTGTTACTGCAAAGCCTCCAAAATAATCAGGTACGCCGCTTTCTTTTGTGGCGATAAAATCTGATAGCGCGTAATACGGATCACCTTTAACCTTCTCCGCCTGCTGGCGTAAAGTGTGAATACGGGTTAGCAGGGTTTTGCGGCTTTCATCAGCATACAGCTCAATATCATCACCAACGCTATTTGCCGGCCAAAAGCCAATTACGCCATTGGCCTGTAACAACTTTTCGTCTACTATCTTTTTTAACAATGCCTGTGCGTCATCATAAAGCTTTTTGGCTTCATCGCCCACAAACTTGTCGGCAAAGATCTTCGGATAGCTGCCACGCAGCTCCCAGGTATGAAAAAATGGGGTCCAGTCTATATAAGGCACCAATTCTTCCAGCGGGTAATTTTCAAATACTTTAGTACCTGTAAATGTTGGTTTTGGAGCCACATCACCATCCAGGCTGATTTGGAATTTTGACGTCCTGGCCTCATCAATGCTTACAAAACGCTTATCAGACTTTTTGTTTAAATGCGCCTCGCGCGCTTTTTCATATTCATCTTTTATCCCCTGGATATAAGCATCCCGGTTATCCTTGCTCATCAAACTGCTGCAAACCGTTACACTTCTCGAAGCGTCAAGCACGTGGATAGCAGCTCCCGAATAGTTAGGCGCTACTTTCACAGCAGCGTGAATGCGTGAGGTTGTTGCCCCGCCAATTATCAGCGGAATAGTAAAGCCTTCGCGTTCCATCTCCTTCGCAAAATGCACCATTTCATCAAGCGATGGGGTAATTAATCCGCTAAGGCCAATGATATCTACATTTTGTTTTTTAGCTTCTTCAATAATTCTTTGGGCAGGCACCATCACCCCAAGGTCAATCACCTCAAAGTTGTTACAGGCTAAAACTACGCCCACAATATTTTTACCAATATCGTGCACATCGCCTTTCACAGTAGCCATTAAGATCTTACCTGCATTAGCCCTGCTCCCGCTACTGTCTTCACCTGCGTCAATAACTCTTTGTTTTTCAAGTTCGATGAATGGCAGCAGGTAAGCAACCGCCTTTTTCATTACACGGGCAGATTTTACAACCTGTGGCAAAAACATTTTACCTGCGCCGAAAAGGTCGCCAACTATATTCATGCCGTCCATTAACGGGCCTTCAATTACTTCCAACGGTTTGGCATATTGCTGCCTTGCTTCTTCCACATCATCATCAAGGTACTCAATAATACCCTTTACAAGTGCATGCGACAAGCGTTTAGCAACCGGATCCTTGCGCCATTCCTCGTCTCTTACAATTTCTTTTCCCTTACTTTTTATGGTATCGGCAAATTCAACCAGGCGTTCGGTAGCATCAGGCCTGCGGTTAAGTAATACGTCTTCTACCAGTTCCAATAGGTTTTTAGGGATCTCTTCATAAACTTCCAGCATCCCGGCATTTACAATGCCCATATCCATACCTGCTTTTATAGCATGATAAAGGAAAGCAGAGTGCATGGCCTCACGCACGGTATTATTACCGCGGAACGAGAACGAAATATTACTTACCCCACCACTTACTTTTGCATACGGCAGGTTTTGTTTTATCCAGCGCGTAGCATCAATAAAATCAACCGCGTAGTTGTTATGCTCTTCAAGGCCCGTAGCAACAGTTAAAATATTAGGGTCGAAGATGATATCCTCAGGTGGGAAACCAACTTCATTAACCAAAATATCATATGAGCGTTTACAGATTTCTATCCTGCGCTGTAAGGAGTCTGCCTGGCCGCTTTCATCAAACGCCATTACAACAGTGGCAGCGCCATAACTCAAGATCTTATGAGCCTGTTCCTTAAATTTCTCTTCGCCTTCTTTTAGGGAGATAGAGTTAACTATTCCCTTACCCTGGATGCATTTTAAACCCGCTTCAATAACCGTCCATTTTGATGAATCGATCATGATCGGTAGTTTGGCAATATCAGGTTCAGAAGCTACGAGGTTCAAAAATTTAACCATCACCGCTTCCGAGTCAATCATGCCCTCGTCCATGTTAATATCAATAACCTGGGCGCCACCTTCCACCTGCTGACGGGCAACCGTTAAAGCCGCTTCATAATCTTCGGCCAAAATAAGCTTCGAAAACTTTGGCGAACCGGTAATATTTGTACGCTCACCCACATTCACAAAAATGCTTTCGGGCGTTATGGTAACCGCTTCCAATCCGCTAAGCCTCATGTAAGGTTCAATCTGCGGGATATGGCGCGGCTGGTATTTTGCTGCTTTTTCGGCAATGCATTTAATATGCTCAGGTGTTGTGCCGCAACAGCCACCCACAATATTAACCAGTCCGTTCTTTATAAAGTCATCAATTTGATGGGCTGTTTCGTGGGCTGTTTCGTCATACTGGCCAAACTCGTTTGGTAAACCGGCGTTTGGATAGGCTGAAATATATACGTTAGCCTTTTCAGATAACTCAGCAAGATGCGGGCGCATTTCCTTTGCTCCCAGGGCACAATTTAAACCTACCGAAAGCAGGTTTGCATGGCTAACAGAATCCCAAAAGGCCTCAACCGTTTGCCCTGATAAAGTACGGCCGGATGCATCGGTAATAGTTCCCGAGATCATAAGGCCCCCCAACCCCCTAAAGGGCGGGTAATCTTTGCCAGCTATAGCACATTCCTTTTTGTACCTGTCTATAGCAAACAAAGCTGCCTTGGCGTTTAGGGTATCAAAAATAGTTTCAACAATTAACAAGTCCGATCCCCCATCAACCAAACCCCTAACCTGGTCATAATAAGCTTCGGCAAGGTCATCAAATGTTACGGCACGGTAACCGGGATCATTAACATCCGGCGAAAGTGAGGCCGTGCGGTTAGTTGGACCAATTGCACCAGCCACAAAGCGGGGTTTACCGGGTGTTTTTTCATTGTATTCGTCAGCAACTTCACGGGCAATGCGGGCACCTTCATAACTTAGCTCGTAAGCAAGTTCTTCCAGGTTATAATCTGCCAATGAGATCCGTTGTGTACTGAATGTATTGGTTTCAATAATATCTGCCCCGGCATCAAGGTATTCGGCATGAATGGTCTTAATAATATCAGGGCGCGTTATATTCAGCAGGTCATTGTTCCCCTGCAGGTCGCTTGCATGCTCACGGAAACGTTCTCCACGGAAATCAGCTTCGGTAAGCTGGTACCGCTGTATCATGGTACCCATAGCCCCGTCAATTACCAGGATGCGTTTCTCTAATTCTTTTCTAATATCCATATTAATCCGGTTGGCAGTTGCCAGTTTGCAGTAAGCAGTTTAAAATTTGCAGAAAAACTTCACAGAAAAAATAACTGCAAACTGCCAAGTGAAAACTGTAAACTAAAAAATTGCTTATATCGAAAAGTCGGGTATAATGTTGACTTTCGCTTATCTTTCCCGGGGCCGTTTGGCTGCCGAGTAGAATGTAGCACCTTGTAAGTACAGGTTGCTAAGACATCGCAGGGTCTAATCCCTCCGTCTTTCTCCATAAGCGCCACAAAGATGCATAATAAACAATTAATTTGCAAGAGAGTTATCGCCAGGATCACGTCTTTGAATGAGGTTTTGATTTTTATGACAAATAAAAAACCTTTAGCTGTTTAAGCTAAAGGTTTTTGAAATGAACCCCGGGAATTTTAAAACTAAAGATTGGCGTTTATTACCTGCTGCAAATAATCTTTTATGTTCGCCCTTGCTCCTATCGACCGGCTGATGATCTCTCCATTTTTACCGATCACTATGTGTACAGGCAACGCATTGGTATTAAATTTGTCGCCTATATTATTTGCATTATTCAAAACCCTGTATTCAAATTGCCTGCTTTTAAAAAACTTAAGCAGGCTTTCTGTTTTATCCGCAGATAAGGCTATAAATACCACGTTAGGATGATTAGTATATTGCTTAACCAGCTTATTCAGTTCCGGCATTTCCGCAATACAAGGCCCGCACCCAATTCCCCATATATTCATAACCACCAGCTTGCCTTTAAAATCTGACATGTGCACTGTGTTTCCTTTCAGATCAGTTGCCGCAAAATCAGGCGCCAGATCAGCATTAGGGGCCGACTTAGCACCGCTTGATTTTAACGAAGCTACGAATTCCGCAAAAATTTTCTGTTTTAGGTTACACATAGGGAAAAGCGTTTTCATTGAATCAAGAGCAGTAGTATCACCAGTTTTATACAGCTTTTTATAGTCTTCCATTGCCAGGTTCAGGTTCCCTGCATTCCTGTAAGCATTGGCCCGCAACTGTAATAATAATGGCATAAAATTCCCTTCGGCGCCTCCGCCGGATAGTATGTTTATAGCAGCAGAACTGTTTGTGATTGCTGCCTGGTAATTTTTCCGCAGCATATTAAGCTTTGCCAAATCAAGGTACATAATTGGTACATACTGCTGGTAATGATTGTTATTAAGCCTGTATTGATGATTAATAGCGCCATCCTGGAAAAGTCCGATAGCTTTATCAAGTATTATTTTGGCTGAATCAAGCTTTTGATTGCGCTCAATATACAATTCGGGTAAGTTGGTTAATGCGTGATAACCAACTTTATCATTATTATACAAGGGTTTTAAAACCTTTTCAAACACACCAACAGAGATGCTTTTATCATCCTTAATAAACTGAAAAACATTGGCATCCTGTGAAACGGGCGCTGTTGGATATGCAATAAAAAGCTCCTTTAGCTTTGCCCTTACATCATCTTCTACATCTTTCCTGCTCAGCTTATAGTATTCATAATTATAAATGCTAAAGGCAAATGATGTTTCCTCATTTATAGGAAATCTGTTAAAAAGCTCATGCAAATATTTCTTCCCTTCAATCAAATTTCCAGTTTTAGCGTTACCTATACACAAAGCAGCGAGGAGCCCCGCACCTGGTTCATTAATTAATTTTGCTGAAGCATCCAGCTTCTTTAACAATCCATTGATTTGGATTTGAGCCGCATCATGCTCTTTTATCATCGAAACTATGTTAATGAATTTAGCATAGGCTAAGTAATTATCCGGATAGTTTGCCATTTCCTTTTGAAATACACTGTCGGGATTGTCATCAAACATCGCACCCAAATAAGCGCCTTCTACTTCCTTTTGATGACCTGCATCATATACTAACCGGTTAAAGCCAGCCTTATCATCATCCTTATTTAAGGTATAAAACTCAACTTTAAATGATGCGGCATTCTCCGGTAATTTAAATTGCTGTGTAAGCTTATTTCCTGCACCGGTCATTGCCAGATGAAACTTTTCGATTGAGCCATCACGCAAAAAGGTAGTTATACGGGCATATATGGTTTCCTTACCATTCAGTTCAGCCGCAGTGTCTGAACAATTGTAGGTTAAACTGATGGTATCAGTTGCAGATGGTTTTTCAGGCCTGATTGTACTAACCTGGGCCGATGCTGCCAAAATGCTAAAAAACAATGCAGCGCTTATAAACATAGATCTTTTCATTTCTTTAAAATTTTGATTAAAGAAAATGATGGCGATGATCAGATTAAAATATAATTGACCAGCGTCCGGTATCACACATTGAATATGCTTTAAAAAGATGTAAATGAATTTTGTCAGTCAGATGATTTAATTTATATGGATAAAACCATTGTTGATCAGCAGAATTTATGGATTAGTCATTAAAATTATACAATATGGCAGGAATTATATAGATTCAAAAAATGAACCTGCTGAAAACTTTTTGGGACAGATCATTTACCGATTGGCGTTACCGTGTGCTACTACACGCAGGGTTTTGGTTTTTTCTATTCTTTTTCTGGATGGAGGAGAGCGTAACACTTCGCATCACCTTACAACAGCATTACTCCGTTACTTTAGTAGGTATAGGGTATTCGCTATTTTTATTTTACCCCTTTGTATATGTGATTGTTCCATTGCTGCAAAAACACGAATGGCTGTATGCATTCTTACTTTTTTTAATCTATTACGTTATAGCAATCGTTTTGCGCACCTATGAAGTTACTCTTATTGTTAACTGGTATAATCTCAAACAAACCTGGGTAGTGGGTAACGATTTTTGGAAACGGGTGTATGGCGCTCATTTTAGTCCCATAGGCTTATCAAAGGTCTTTTTTAGCAGTATTACCAGCTTGTTTGAAGTTATTTACATTCCTTTGGCTATCAAATTTATACGATATGCCTATCAATTTAATATAAAACAGGCATGGCTGGCAAAAGAAAATACACAATTGCAGCTCTCAACATTAAAAGCGCAAATCAATCCACATTTCTTTTTTAATACACTAAACAATCTGCAATCATTCATCGTCCAAAATGAGAAAGAAAAATCTGTCGACCTCTTAAACCGCCTGGCAGACTTTATGCGCTCGTCACTTTATGACTGCGAAGCCGAGCAGATCAGCATGATGCAGGAAATTACCTTATTAAATAATTACATAGCTATTGAACGGATAAGGTTTGATGAACAGGCAAACATCAGTATACAATTAACTGATAAGGACCCTGATTATAAAATCCCGCCTTTTATTTTTTTGCCCTTTGTTGAAAATGCATTTAAGCATGGCGGCTCCCTGGCAACAGACCAAATATTTATTGAGATCAGCCTGCAGAACACGACTGAAAAGATAACTTTAAAAACAAAGAACAGCTATCATAACGACCACAGCAAAGGAGGTATAGGGCTGCAAAATATTAAAAAGAGACTGGTGTATTATTTCCCGGAAAATTTTACTTTAAACATTGATAAAACCGGCGATTTTTACAGTGTAATACTTGAAATATGCAAACCGTTAACTACCTGATCGTAGACGATGAACCCCAGGCCCGGAAGCTGTTGCAGGCTTACATGACGGGCCTAAGCAATTATAACCTGGTTAAGCTTTGTGCTAATGCAATGGAAGCTTATGAGGCACTACATATTTCAAAAATAGACCTTGTGTTTCTTGATATAAAAATGCCGGTCGTTTCAGGTACCGACTTTCTTCGTTCGCTTAAAAATCCGCCTATGGTAGTTTTTACTACCGCCTATAACAAATATGCCATTGAAGGTTACGAGTTGAACGTGATAGATTATTTATTAAAACCCATTGCCCTCCCAAGGTTATTGCAGGCCTTGGAAAAAGTACAGGACAGATTGCAAAAGCCTGCCAAAGAAGCTGCACATGATGCCATCGATCACCTTTTTATTAAGGTTGAAAATAAATTAGTTAGGATAGTACTTACCGAAGTATTACTGATAGAAGGAATGCAGAATTATGTTAAGCTACACCTGAAAAATAAAGTAATAGTTGCAACGTACACAATGAAGGCATTGGAAGATCTGTTGCCGGCGAACCGCTTTTTAAGGGTGCATCGCTCATACATTGTACCTTTAGCTACCATTAATGCCATTAATGGAAATTTGATTGAAACAGATTACAGGAATATTCCTATTGGCTTAAGCTTTAAAAACGAGATTATGAAATACATTAAAACAGGGCAATAATTAAAAAGACCAGCTAATTCAATTATAGATCCACATCAGCCAATGCTTTTTTTGCTTGCGTAATAATGCGTCCACCGTTTTCATGGTATTGTTTGAAATGGCAGGGCAACCCCAGCCTTCGGGTGTTCCGAATGGATAGATTTCGTTTTCTGCCACCTCTTCCCAGGAGTGAAATACAATTTGCCTTGCCAAAGCATTACTGTTAGTGCTTTCCAGTCCGTCTAAATAATATTTTACGTGGATCCCCCAGGCGCTGTAGGCCCGGTTATTTATTTTGTATTTGCCAAGCGGGGTACAATGACTGCCATCGGCATTGCTAAACACAGGCTTGTCTTTTGACCAAACACCAGACCAAGGCATTTTACCACAACCATGGCTCACAAGGCCGGAAACCAAAATATCGTTTTTACCAAAATCCCATACCATAAACCGTTTAACGCCCGAAGGCAGGCTCATGTCAATCAAAATACAATATTGGGTATCGTAACCTTTTTGCCGGCAAAATGTTAAGGCCTGTTTGGCTTTTTGCCTGGTGCGGCTGGTATCGATCCGGGGAACGGAAGCTTTAACACTGAAAGCAAATAAAAATGCCGGTAAAAAGTTGAAAGCTAAATTGATACAACTTTTCACCGGCACGTTAATAGCACTTATTTTTCTTACCTTCTACCACCAAAGATGCGCAGCATTGACATAAACAGGTTAATAAAGGTTGTGTAAAGCATAAAAGCACCCATAATAACCAGTTTTTTTGATTCGGCGGTGCCGTATTCAATACCTGCCCCAATGCGTTTAAGCATTTGGATATAATATGCTGTAAGGCCAATCATGATCACCATAAATGCAAAGCTCACGATATATTGAATCTGCGAGCTGCCCAAAAAGAAGTTTATGATGCTTACTGCAAATACCCCAAAAAATATTATCATTAATATTGAACCAAATTTTGACAGGTCCATTTGCGTGGTATAACCTGCAATTGCCATAATAGCAAAAACAGCAGATGCACTTAAAAACACGCCAAACATTGAGCTTGCGGTATAAATAAGACCCAAAACGCTTAAGCTTATTCCCATTGTTGCTGCATAAGTAATAAACAGCACCAACGTAACAGGATACGACATGCGGTTAAAACCAAAGCTTAAAGCCATTGAGAAGGCAAGCGGTGCAAATACTGCGGCATAACCCAAGCCTGTAAACCCACCTGCTACAGGATTGATTATAAGGCTCATTAAACCCTGGTTACCAAAAAACTCAAAGGCAACAAAAGCAGATATGCCAAGGGCAGCAAACATCCATGCAAATACTTTAGCTAAATATTTACGTGATGCATCGGTTTCATTTAATTGTATTACGTTTTTATAAACGTAGTCAGGATTGTTATTTTCCATTTTTTTATTAAAAAATTTATTATTCAAATTTAAATATAGATTCGGGATTTAGACGAGTATTTTAAGAAATAGTTTAGTTTAACAATTAACGGTAACATCAATCGTTTTATTTGATCTAAAACAAATAAATCATCCTAAACACTAATGAGACACACCTTTTTAGCGCTTTCCCTGACATTTTTAGCCACAACAGCATTTGCACAGGTAAATACTTTCACGATTGACAGCAGCAAATTAAATAACCCTTTAATGCTCGTACTTGATACTATTTACAAAGCTGACCAGGGCAGCAGGTATAGGGCACAGGACCTTTCAAAAGCCAAAGCCACAGCAGCCAAGGTTGATTCAGCTATAAAAGCAGCCCATATTGCTGATAGCCTGAATATAATTAAAGTAACGCAAATTATTGACAAATATGGCTGGCTTGGACCGCAGGATGTGGGCATGAACGGTAGCCAGGCATTGTTTTTAGTGATCCAGCATGCCAACCTTGCCACTCAGCAAAAATATTTGCCAATGATAAGAACAGCGGTAAAAGATGGCAAAACCTTGTCAAGCAATTTGGCATTGTTGGAAGACCGTGTAAATATGCGCGAAGGCAAAAATCAAATCTACGGCAGCCAGGTATTCAGAAATAAATCAACCGGAAAAATGTGCTTCTACCCTATTGCTGACCCCGACCACGTAGATGAAAGGCGCAAAACCATGGGCCTGCAACCCATTGCCGATTATGCTAAATTGTTCAACCTGGCCTGGGATGTTGAGGCTTATAAAAAGGACCTCCCGGAGATTGAAAATGCGGCTAAAGCACAGAAATTTTAGTTATGGCAAGAGACTTACGAAGTTTTGAAAACTTCGTAAGTCTAGCTTCCTATTTTCCTTCTTTCGGACTTTACTGACTTCCGGACTTTCCCGACTTTTCTCAACTCAGCCTCTTCGTCAGTTGTTCTTCAACTTTTTTAAACACCTGGATAGGTTTTAATGATCGCCAGCCAAGGTCATCCAAGGCGCCGCCGAAGTTGATATAGTAGTCAATGTTATTCCGTTTAAATTCCTCTATCACATGATCCCTGAAATTTATTCCGGCTATCCAGCCATCCTCTACATCCTGGAACCATTCTTCATAATAGCAGTCGTCAGATGAGTGAAAGTTCAGCACATTCTCGCCTATCAAAATAAAATGGTTAATACCGTTGTCTATCATCAGCTCAATGATCTCGCGCTTCATCAGCATAATATCATTGTTGATGGCATCATTCCACTCGCCTATAAATTCAATAATGGAATACCCTTTTTCATAGTCGGCAAATAACACCTTCATGTATAAAGTATTTGAGCCGAATGAGTCCCATTGCGGGTGTAACAGGTAATTATAGATCTGTTTATCAAACTCAAACTCATTATACTGCGTTGCATAAAAAGGAGAATATTCATCCTCTGCTGCAACATAATCATCCCGCCATTTATAATATGGTTCTATCTCGTGCATGTTCTTTCTAATTTCCAATGTGCAGATGTGCGGATGTGCGAATTCAGCTTCGCATCCGGCAACATTTGCTTATCCCTATCCATAAACAATCATTCTCTATTTTAAGCAGTCAAATTAATCATCCGCACATTTGCATATTCGCACATCTGCACATCTTTTTTAATCCGCACATCTGCATATTCACGCATCCGCACATCAATTCTTAATGCTCTCCACAGCTTTCCTAACGCTTCCGTATTTTTTCAGCAGATCGCCTGCTGTTTTTTCGTCTAAACCCGTTTCGTTCATCACCATCCTGGTGCCGCGGTCAACAAGCTTATTATTGGTTAATTGCATATCAACCATTTTATTGCCCTTTACTTTGCCAATCCTGATCATTACGCAGGTGCTTAACATATTTAAAACCAGCTTCTGTGCTGTCCCTGCCTTCATCCGGGTTGATCCTGTTAAAAATTCAGGGCCGGTAACTACTTCAACAGGGTATTTTGCTTCAGCTGCAACCGGGCTGCCCGCATTACAAACAATACAGCCTGTAACAATATTATGTTCATTTGCCTTTTTTAAGCCGCCAATAACATAAGGTGTAGTGCCTGATGCCGCTATGCCTACCAGCACATCTTTTTCATTAATGTTATATGTTGCCAGGTCAACCCATGCCTGTTCGGCATCATCCTCGGCATATTCAACAGCTTTGCGAATGGCGAAGTCCCCTCCCGCTATTATTCCTACTACTTCATCAAACGGCACACCAAATGTAGGCGGACATTCCGAAGCATCAACTACCCCTAACCTGCCGCTTGTTCCGGCGCCTATGTAGAACAACCGGCCACCTTCCTTCATTTTAGTGGCCGTTATTGTAGCCAGCTTTTCAATTTGTGGTAAGGCCTTTGCCACAGCCAACGGAACAGTTTGATCTTCCTTGTTTATATTTTCAAGGATCTCCAATACCGGCATTTGCTCCAGGTTATTATAACGCGACTCCTTTTCGGTTGTGGTTTCCATTTAACAAAATTGGGGAAAAATATTGAAAGATGTGAGGTAAAGATGTGAGATTTAAGATGTGAGATGTGAGATAAAAAAATAAAACTATAGTCTCAAATCTCATATCCCAAGTCTCATATCTCCTTGTATTTAACTAACTTTGCAATAATTAAGAAAGGTATGAAGAGAGCTGCTGGTATAATTTTCAGGACGATGGTATTGGTGTTGCTGGGTATAACTATCGGCATATTTATCAGTAACCGCAGCCTGATGAACCAAAGTTTAGGTTTTTCATTAGAAGAAAACGATAAGATCTCCAAGGTTCTTTCTCTTGTAAAGCAAAATTATGTCGATTCTGTAAATGTCGACAGTGTTGAAGGTGCTACCGTTAATACTATGCTGCAAAACCTTGATCCGCATTCCCTTTATTTGCCTGAACAAAAGGCAACAACCATAAATGAAGGCCTTGCCGGTGGCTTTACAGGGATAGGCCTGGAATACCAGTTACTCCGTGATACACTTGTGATCACCCAAATTTATCCCGGCGGACCAGCTGCAAACGCAGGTTTAATTACCGGCGATAAGATCATTAATGTAAACAATAAAAGGTTTTCGGGCACTCATCTTACGGTTCAGCGCGTAAACAAAACTTTAAGGGGCGAAAAAAATTCGGCATTACTTGTTGCCGTTCTCAATCCAAATTCAGCAACCATAAAGCAATACACCTTAAAAAGAGGCTATGTTAGTACAAGCAGCCTTGATGCATCGTACATGGCTGCGCCGGATGTTGGTTATATTAAGATCAGCAAATTTGCTTTAACTACTGATGCTGATTTTCGTGAAGCTTTAAGTAAACTCAAAACAAAGGGCATGCAAAAACTGGTGCTTGACCTGCGCGAAAATGGCGGTGGCTACCTGAATACAGCAACAGCGCTTGCAGACGAATTTTTGAAAAAAGGTAAGCTTATTGTTTATACCCAGGGTATTCATGAAGAACGCCGGGATTATTTTGCTACTGATTCCGGTACTTTCCAGGATGGTAAACTAGCGGTGCTAATTGATGAGTATTCCGCATCCGCCAGCGAGATCCTGGCAGGCGCCCTGCAGGATCTTGACAGGGCTGTTATTGTTGGCCGCCGCTCATTTGGCAAGGGCCTGGTTCAGCAGCAATTTGCTTTTAACGATGGGTCGGCCGTTAACTTAACCATTGCGAGGTATTATACACCTTCGGGCCGGTCTATCCAGAAATCGTACAAAGCAGGGATCGACAGCTATCACAATGAAATTACCGAAAGGATGCGAAAAGGGGAACTATTCTCAGCCCAAAGCAACCTTAACGACAGCATTTTTAAAAAGCCATCGCCCTATCATACCTTAAGCGGTCGCAAAGTTTTTAGCGGCGGTGGCATAATGCCCGATATTTTTGTACCGGCTGATACCACCCAGAACACTTACCTTTTGCAGCAATTGAGCGATCAGCAGTTATTTACAGCATATACCATTGATAAGCTGCAACCGCAACTAAACAAATTTAATTCGGCTGAAGCTTTTATAAAACAATATAGTGTTAACGATGATGATCTTGATAAATTTATCATGTATGCCTCTCAAACCATTAAGGAAATAAATTCGCAGGAACTGCTAATCTCTAAACCAACCATAAAATCAATGCTTAAGGCCAGCGCTGCCCGCTTTAAATGGGGCGACAATGCTTATTTTGAAGCTATCAACAGTGATGATAATACGCTGGTGAAAGCGATTGAAGCGGTGAAGTAGATGTGCGGATTTCGGATGTGCAGATGTGCGAATGAAGTCAGATGTGCAAATTTCGGATGTGCGGATGAAAGAATTAATACCTAACGGATTTAAATCAGGATGTAAAATAACTCCCATCACTAAAGCATCTTAACATCATCCGCACATTTGCACATCCGAAATCCCCCCCTACTTCTGCCTAAACCACACCTGTACCGGCGCGCCGTTAAAATCAAAGTTTTCCCTGATCTTATTTTCTATAAAGCGGTAATAAGGCTCTTTTACGTATTGAGGTAAATTACAGAAGAACGCAAACATGGGTGATGTACCTGCTATTTGTGTAATGTATTTTATCTTAACGTATTTACCTTTTATTGATGGCGGTGGATAAGCTTCAATAATAGGAAGCATAATTTCGTTAAGCTTAGAGGTTGGGATCTTCCTGATCTTGTTTTGATAAACGGTGTTTGCTGTTTCAATTACTTTTAAAACCCTTTGCTTTTCAGTAACAGATGTAAATACAATAGGCACATCGGTAAACGGTGCTATTTTATCTTTTATCTGCTCTTCAAAAACTTTAATGGTTTTGTTGTTTTTTTCAATAAGGTCCCACTTGTTCACTACTATCACCACACCCTTTTTATTCTTCTCGGCAAGGTGGAAGATATTGATATCTTGCGATTCGATCCCTTCAACAGCATCAATCATTAATATCACTACATCAGCTTCTTCCAGCGCCTTTATGGTACGCATTACCGAGTAAAATTCGATGTTCTCTTTAACTTTTGTTTTTTTCCGCATCCCGGCAGTATCGATCAGCATAAAATCATGCCCATACTGGTTGTAATGGATGTGGATAGAATCGCGGGTGGTACCTGCAATGGGTGTAACAATATTACGGTCAGTCCCTATCAGTGAATTAATGATAGATGATTTACCTACATTAGGCCGGCCTATAATGGCATATTTAGGCAGTTGATTTTCTTCAAGCGGCTCATCATCAAAATGCTTAACTACCTCATCCAGTAATTCGCCAGTACCAGAACCGGTCATTGATGAAATATTGTAAAGCTCACCAAGTCCCAGGCTGTAAAATACCATTGAATCAGCCAGCTGCTGGTTGTTATCCAGCTTGTTTACCACTACAAACACAGGCTTTTTGCCTTTGCGAAGTATGTTGGCTATTTCATCATCAAGGTCGGTAATGCCGGTAGTTACATCAACCATAAATAAAATTACGGTTGCCTCTTCAATGGCAATTATTACCTGCTCGCGGATCGCGGCTTCAAACACATCAACAGAATTGGCAACATAACCACCCGTATCAATTACGGTAAACTGGCGACCGATCCACTCAGAAACACCATAATGCCTGTCGCGGGTTACGCCGCTAAAGTCATCAACAATAGCCTTGCGGGTTTCGGTTAAACGGTTATATAAAGTTGATTTGCCTACGTTGGGCCTGCCCACTATGGCTACTATATTGCTCATTTTATTATTAGATTCAAGAGTCAAGAAAACAAGAATAAAGATAGCTGCAATTAGCTTTCCTGCACTTTTTACTTAACCCTAATATGTATTTATTAAATTTTTGTCTTAAATCCAGATTCTTGTTCTCTTGATTCCCGACTCTTTCTTACCAGTCTTAAATCTTGATTCTTGTTCTCTTGATTCCTGACTCTCTCTTATTCGTACCCAAATTTTTTCAGGTAATTTTTCTTGCTGCGCCAATCGGGGATAACTTTTACAAACATCTCTAAAAAGACCTTTTTCTGGAAAAAATCTTCCATATCCCTGCGGGCATAGGTACCCACTATTTTAAGCATTTCGCCGCCTTTGCCTATAATTATATTTTTCTGCGAATCGCGCTCTACTATAATTTCAGCGCTGATGCGGTGCAGCTTTTCACCTTCAACAAAAGCAGTAACTATAACCTCGGTACTATAAGGGATCTCTTTTTTGTACTGTTTAAAGATCTGCGCCCTTATCATTTCCGATGCAAAAAACCGGTCGTTACGGTCAGTCAGCGCATCCTTTTCGTAATAGGCGGCATGCTCGGGCAGGTGCTCAATTACAAAGTTCATAACAGCAAGCACATTATAATCCTTTAAAGCTGATATGGCAAAAATTGCTTTAGGCTTCAGCTTCTCTTCCCAAAATTCAACCTTGGCTTTTACAGTTTCCTCGTCACTCTGGTCAACTTTATTAATCAACACAGCAACCGGCGCCTGTGTGCCCTCCAGTTTTTTCAGCACATCGGCCTCATCATATTCCTCATAAATATCGGTTACCAGCAAAATCAGGTCGGCATCAACTATGGAGCCGTCTACCTGGTGCATCATACTTTCGTGCAGGGCATAGTGTGGTTTAATAACACCGGGGGTGTCTGAAAATACAATCTGGTAGTCCTCATCATTGACAATACCCAATATACGATGCCTTGTTGTTTGTGCCTTGGGGGTGATGATTGACATTTTTTCACCAACAAGGGCATTCATAAGGGTTGATTTGCCTGCGTTGGGCTTACCAATTATACTCACGAAACCTGCCTTATGCGCCATAGAAAAATAATTAAAATAATATTTGGACTGCAAAGAAACGAATTATATCTTTGCAGTCCAATTAAAACGGAGTGCAAAATGCATTTTTAGCTAATTGGAAGCAACTTTCCGAAGTTATGATCGGATCGCAACATATAAAATACAGTGCGGGATGGAGCAGTTGGTAGCTCGTCGGGCTCATAACCCGAAGGTCGTAGGTTCGAGTCCTGCTCCCGCTACCGAAAAACCTTTAGTAAATTTACTAAAGGTTTTTTATTTAATAACAGTAATAATGCGGTGAGGCAACACCGGACGTAAATCAAATAAAAGAGGCCCTTTTCGAAGTAATGAAGCGGATCGTAACCAATAAAAACAGTGCGGGATGGAGCAGTTGGTAGCTCGTCGGGCTCATAACCCGAAGGTCGTAGGTTCGAGTCCTGCTCCCGCTACAAGGTAAGTTAAAAGTCTTTAGTCGCAAGTCTGAGGACTTTTTTCATTTGGTTTAGTCTTCAGACTACCGGCATAGCCATCCGAGTTTTTAAACTTCGGACAGCGGGGCTTTCAATCGTTGCATCCAGACCTGCTATAATTTTTCGCGGGCTCTTTCCATTTTTCCGTCTTAGTATGCTTTAATGTCCTATAAATGAGCTACTATTGTATCTATATTGAAACGAACCCCGTAAAACGCTTAATATGAAACTAAATTTTACGCACCTGTTGTTTGTACTGTTAGCCGTCGTGTTCTTCTATGCGTCGTGTAAAAAGGCAAATGTTCCTTCAGTAAGTAACACTACAAAAGCTGTTGATTTCAAGACGCTAAGCAGCCAGATTGGTACGCAATTTTACAAGTCAATTACCGGACGATACGGTGGAACAGATGTAAACAAAGGCATAACCTCACCTCATGAAGCTGCTTTTGCCGCGAACAAAAAGTTTTCACTTAACAGCGTAGTTTCTTTATGTGGTACCGTTATCGACACAACGTATAATACGATAACCGGAACAAACCCCATAGATACCATTAAAACGCATTTTGAGAACTTCCATTTTACCTACACCTGCGATGCTGGTCAGGTTAACGGTTATCTCGTTCGCGACAGCCTGGTAAATGTGGCAATCCATGGTGGTGTGTTGATTACTGACACCTACGCAATCACGCAAAATTATGCTGTTAAGGCGCTTGATCAAACCTATAAGTATGTTTCTATGGACGGCTCACTAAGCTCGCTGGTAAAAAGTGCGAACGGTGAAGCGCCCTCTTTTAATTCAACCGCATCTATTTATTATTTAGTTGGCCTTAGAGTAAACTTTGCTTCAGGCCCGGCTGATATTACTGCCGGTACCACAAGTTTTAAAACTACTACAACGGTGTATGTCGCGCAAGCAAGGGTTCCGTACCAGGTTACAACCTATTATGGCACTATCCAATATTTAGGCAATCACAAGGCAAAGGTTACCTTTATCCCAGGAGCGGCCTACATAGTTGATTTGATGACCGGTGTTGCTACGCCTGCTTAACAATTTATCGATCAGGATTACTGAAACGGTCAGTCTATTTCAGGAAATATCTTAAGTATTCAAAATAAATTCTTAAGAAAAAGGATTATCTGTCCCTTGAAAACAAAAAAACCTTGTAAAATCCTCATTTACAGAACCTTCAGATTTCATTAGCGGAATGGACGCGACTCGACACCCTTGACCCCCATGCGTGACAGACATGTATTCTAACCAGTTGAACTACCACATTCCCGAAACAAGCAATTAACTTTTAATAACTAATTTCCACGCCAGCTGTCCGTTTGCAACTTCGTATGACTATGCTTGTAGACTGTGTCTACATTGATAGCCAGGTCATCAATTAGTTTTAAATCCTTCAAAAAGTTCGAGATTTGTCCCGTTCCGTCTACAAAGCAAATCAAAAGCCTCAAGTCGAAAGATTTGAGGCTTTTTTGTTTATAGAAGGTTGAATCATATCCCCGACTGGCAAACTTGGGTTGGAATAATGCGGTTTACCTAAGAAAATACTACTATTTAGGTGTTCTTTTTTTTATCCATGTACAAAGGCGGCATTCTGGCGTTCCATCGCTTTTACCGAGCCATTGCGCCAGCTCTCCGCCATAGATGCCGACATCGGTTCAGGAAAGATTTCCTCTTCTCCCCGTTCCACACCATCAAAAATGGCCTCCGCAGCCGATTCGCGCGAAGCCTTTGGAATATCAAACCCGCGGTTCATATCGGTATCAACAGGTCCTGTTAAAACGGCATGTACATTTACGCCTTTCCCGCTCATATAAGCGCGCAGGGATTGGGTCATGGAGAACAAAGCCGCCTTGGAGATGGAGTAAGAAGCAATTGGCGGTAAAGGGGCAAGAGACACTATAGATAATATGTTGACAATGGCCCCGCCTGAGCCGATCAGCAAAGGTAAAAATGCCTGCGTCAGGTCATACGTTCCGAAAAGGTTAACGTCCAAATGTTTCGTAATCGCTTCTCGGTCGCTGAGATTGTCAAACGATGCGATACCTGCATTATTAATCAGCATATCCAGTGAAGCAATCTCTTGAACAGCTTGTCGAATCTGCTCCGGGTTGGTGATATCCAGCATTAATGGTATAACCCGGGCATCCGGATGCTTTAGCAGAACCCGCGTTCCGGCATATACTCGTTTTGCGCCCCTGTTAAGGGCTTCTGTTACCAGTGCCTGGCCAATACCACGGTTTGTGCCGGTGATTAATATCGTTTTATTTGTAATGTTCATGATTTATTTAGTTAATTCTTCTTTGGTTGTCGGATTTCCTTTTCCTGTGGTTATCAGGTTTTTCAGGCTGTTATTGATATAACCGGTCCAGGCATTGGAACAATCGTTATAACACTCGCCTTGCGGCACTAAGCCTATGTGCGTAAAACGCACCTCTGTCTGCTCGCCTTTTTTAGTGATATCGAAAACTATCTGCGTGCCGGTCCATTCACTTTCGTCATCAATAAAAGTGAGCTTACTCTCTGTGATTAGCCAAACGATTTTGCTGTAGGGCACCACTTCAATGAGCCTTTGTTTACTATAGTGCACATTCCAGAACTGTACAAAAAATTCGTCGTTCAGCTTTTCGGTGTTGCCTTCTACACCTTCCGTCCACCAGCCGCGAACGTCGTTAATCGCTTCAAAAACTTCTTTTGGGGTTTGATCAACCAGGAAGCCGGTTGTGAAATCCTGCTTATTCATGCTGCCCTCCTTTCAATGCTTCTGCACTATTGATGGCTGGGATATAAGGGTTCGGTTGGCCTTTGCCGGTTTCAATAAGGCTTTTCAGGCTGCCGGTAATATAGTTGCCCCAGGCATCTGAGCATATCTGATAACATTCATAAGCAGGCACTAAACCGATATGTGTAAACACTAATTGCGTTCTGCCGTCCTTTTGAGAGATATCGAAACTAATTTTTGTGCCCGTCCACTCTGCTTTGTCTTTGGTAAAATCAAATTTATTCTCCAAAACCAGCCAAACAACCTTCTTGCCGGGAATAAATTCGATAATTTTCAATTTGCAGCGGTGCACATCTTTATAGTGATAATTGAACTCGGCGTTCAACTTATCAGTCGGGCCCTCTATTTGCTCCGACCACCAGCCCCTAACATTGTTGATGGCTTCAAATACTTGCTCCGGGCTCTGGTCTACCTGGAATGTAGTGGTGTAATCTTGCTTTGACATAGTTTTTAAATTTGATAGGTTTACTATCGTAGTTAGACAAATGATTAAAAGTTTCATATGATCATTCCCGCCGTTAAGTTGACAATTGTACCGGTCATTGCGCTTCCTTCGTCCGAAGCTACAAACACAGCAGCGTTGGTAAGTTCTGCCAGGGAAGTCAAACGCCCGCGATGGGTCATGCCCTCCATAACACTGTGGAATTGCTCGTAAGTTATCCCGTGTGATTTCCCTTGTATTTCCCATACCTCACCGATTAATGGCGTTTCGGGAATGCCTGTTGTCTGCATGCAGGCTGCTCTAACTCCTTGAGGTCCGCATTCTACAGAGAGTGACCGGCAAAGTGCTTCTAATGCCGACCAGGCGGGCACCATCCCGCCCACAAAGGGTGGGCTGATCCGGCTGGCATTTGGCGTATGCATAAGTATTACACCATTACCCTGCTTACTCATTACACGGGCCGCAGCCTTCGCTGTTATAAAATGAGACCGTGTGTAAATGCTGATGGGAAGAAAAAAAGCATCGGTAACAAGCTCTGTCAGCGGGATACCTTGAATACCTTTTTGCGGTATCCCTATTGCGTTGAACGAAATATCGATTTTGCCGGCTTGCTTCATCAACATTACCATGTGTGCATTTACTGCCTCCTCATCCAATGCGTCGAGTTGAGTTGTGGTAACAACCCCTCCAAGATTTCTAATTTCATCAGCTATGGCATCACGCTTAGAAGCGGTACGCCCCGTTAAAAAAACCTGTGCACCTTCCCGGGCAAAGGCCTTCGCGATAGCCCCTCCTATCGCGCCGTCTCCATAAACAACGGCAACTTTATTTTCTAGTCGCTTCATATTATCAAAAGTATTGTCTAAAATCGTTTTTGTAAGGGTGCTAAATAGACTTTATAGTGGGTTGATTTGGACACCGATAACTACTATCTTTGATAAAATTAAACCAGATGAAGCATCTCACGATTATATTCCCGGGTGAACAAAGTAACTTCAGCACGGTGGCCTGTATAGCCGGTACCTTTGAAATAATTGCAGCCGCTAATAGTTACCGCCGCAGCACCGGTAAAAAAGACCTGTTCACGGTTCAACTAGCCGGAAGCGTTGAAAAAAAAGAAATGTATGGCGGCATGTTCACCGTGAAACCCCAGGTTGATATTTCGTCGATAGCGAAAACCGACCTCATTGTTATTCCTTCGTCAGTTCCTTTTTATCAAAAAGCCGGACAGGAAAACGCAGTGTTGATTGATTGGATCAAAAAACAATACAAAGACGGTGCGGAAGTAGCCAGTATCTGTTCCGGTGCATTTATGCTGGCTTCCTCGGGTTTACTGGATGGCCGCAACTGTTCCACCCATTGGGCCCATGCGGATGCTTTCCGGCAGCAGTTCCCGAAGGTGAATTTAAAAGAGGACCAACTGATTACCGACGAAAAAGGTATTTATACTAACGGCGGGGCTTATTCCTTTCTCAATCTGATGGTTTTTTTAGTGGAGAAATATTACGACCGGCAAACGGCCATCTATTGCTCCAAAATTTTCCAGATTGAGTTGGACAGGAACAGGCAGTCCGCATTTGCCATTTTCACCGGGCAAAAACTCCATGGGGATACAATGGTAGAGCAGGCACAGATTTATATAGAAAGCCAGTTAAACGAAAAAATATCAGTGGATGAGTTGTCTGCTAAATTTTCCATCGGCAGGCGGAATTTTGACAGGAGGTTTATTAAAGCTACCGGCAATACCCCTATTGAATATGCGCAAAGGGTAAAAATTGAATCTGCAAAAAAAGCATTAGAGACCAGCCGCAAAACCGTTAACGAAGTAATGTATGAGGTAGGTTATTCTGATGTAAAGGCATTCCGCGAGGTTTTCCGCAAAATCACGGGCATTTCACCCCTGGAGTACAGAAGCAAATACAATAAAGATGCCGTTCAATAAAGCGTATTCATGTGAAATAACTATATCAGACGATACACAAACTTGCATGGATCGAAATAAAAAATAAGTCAATCCTTTCCACCAGGTAAAAGAGAACAAGGGAAACTGATAACGAGACATTAATCAGGAAAATTGATAAAGAATTAACGATACCCTGGTTGAAAACTGTCTTGTTTTTTCGGGGAATTTTAGGCTCAAGCCCATAGGCATATAGATTAAGATGTGCTGTTATAGCGGCCTTTATTTCAAGAAAATAAAGGCCGCATTGAAAATCTGCAGTAGTCCTGGATTATAAACCGGGGCTGGCGCTCTATTTTATTGCTCCAAATGCAGCAAAGCACGAGTTTTTATGTAATACCTCTATGCTCCTAAATCCAACTTTTGCAAGCAACTCAAGCTGGTAATTGAGTGAGCGTGGGGTGTCCTCATAATTTACATAGTCAAATACTTTCTGACGATATTCGCGGCCCCCGAGACTCTCTAAATAATTACCGTATTTATCTTCAAATAGCCTTTTGATCATTTCAGAGTCATGTGATATAAGGTCTGACACCCAAAAGCTTCCTCCCGGTTTTAGCGCTTTATAAATTTTATTAAACATTAATTCCCAGTCGTCGTCATCGCGCAAATGATGCAGGGTGGCTGCAGCAAGAATAATATCAAAATGATTGTCAGCCAAGTTCAAGTTTCGCATATCGTCCTGAATTAAAGTTATAGTACCCTCTGTTTGTGGCACAATCCTTTCCTGGGCTTTTTGCAACATCGGCATGCTCAAATCATTCAGAACGCAGTTTAGGTTCGGAATCTTACTCAACATTTTCAAGGTGTAATTACCTGCGCCGCAGCCTATGTCAAGCAGCTGCGTGGCATACGGGTTAGTATACTTTGCAGCTTCAGTGCATAACTCCATGGTTAACGGCGCATCAATAGTGGTTTGCTGGCCGGTTTCGAGGTTGGAAAACCGTTCAGTGTCGTTGTCAAATCTCTCCCTGATCTGTTGATTTGTTGCCTTTTTTGAATAATCCGTTGTCATACTTAAATTTTGATTTGTCGAAGTTACCTGGTTTATTCATATTTGAAAAATATCAATTTTATCAACTATTGATACTTTATAGGTATGGAACTAAGACATCTTTTATACTTTAAAACAGTTGCCGAGCAATTACATTTCCGAAACGCCGCATTAAAGCTTTTTATTTCTCAACCGCCCTTAAGCCGGCAAATAAAAGAGCTGGAGAATGAATTGGGCGTACTGTTATTTACACGAAAAAATAAGCGGGTAAACCTTACCGACGCAGGCAAATATTTTGCAGCCGAAGTGGATGCCATTTTTGCGCGCCTTGAAGAAAGTAAAAGCATTGTTAAACAAATTCATAAAAGCGAAAGCAGCGAATTAAAGATCGGCTACATTAGTTCTGTATATCAATCGCACCTTGCCGATGTTTTAATAGCTATGCGCGATGTGTTTCCCTATATTAAAACAAATTTGTTTGAGATCCCGACGCTGATGCAGATAAAAGCGCTTGAACAGGGCAGCCTAGATGTGGGGATCCTGCGTGCACCTGTACATTCAACCCAATTAAAAGTGCAAACACTTTTCTTTGATCCTTTCATGGTGGTTATCCCTTTAGTTAAAACCAGGTTTAAGCAGCAGGAAGAACTCGCCGCCTATATTAAAAATAGTCCGTTTATATTTTTTAGCAAGGATTTCGCACCTCATTATAACGACAAACTCGTTGAAATATGCGGAAGGATGGGTTTTAACCCCGAGATTGTACACGAAGCTAACAATGTGCATTCGATACTACAATTGATTGAAGCCGGCCTAGGTGTATCTATTTTGCCTTATTCGCTCAGGCAACAATATAGTTACTTAAATGTATCATTTATAGAATTAGAAAATATACCAGTTAACACCGAAGTGGTATTGGCTTATAAACAAGCAAACCAAAATCCAGCGCTTAAATGGTTCATCAAGCATTATATGGAGAAAGCTATAGCGGATATTAATTATTATTAAAGCAATAACCAGGTTTTCTTTTTAGGCAACACATGCCAAAACTTATCATACATTTGCAGCCCCAACAAAAAATAGTGCGGGATGGAGCAGTTGGTAGCTCGTCGGGCTCATAACCCGAAGGTCGTAGGTTCGAGTCCTGCTCCCGCTACAAAGAGAAAAGAAAGCCTTTAACGAAAGTTAGAGGCTTTTTTGCGTTTGAGGTAGTCAGAGTTACAGACATAGTGGTCTGAAGTTAGAAACTTCGGACAGCGGGAACATTTAATTCATCTTCCAGTTGCTTAATTTGCTGTGATAAAGTACTTTGGCTGATATTCAAAGCTCTTGCAGCTTCCGTAAAATTTAATAGCTCTTTGGCTTTCAAAAAATATTTGAGTTGTCTTAATTCCATATTTCTAAATCGGTTTTTTCGATTGTTTTCATAGAAAATAACGTTTTGCGAATAAAGGCAATATTTTAATATTTGCGTAATAATACTCAAATTGAACATTTTATCAGTTAAAAAACTTAATTATGAAATTTAAACTAATTGTATCGTTTTTACTTTTATCTGCTTGTTTTACCGCGTTTAGTCAAGAAAAGCAGAACATGGCTGTTGTTGAAAAAGGCTTAATTAAAGTATCCATCATGTACCCTTATGCCGAAGGTAAAACCTTTAATATGGAGTATTATGAAAGTAAGCACATGCCTATGGTAGCAGCGTTTTTAGGATCAAATTTGATTAAATACACCATTGAAAAAGGGCTTGCCAGTGGTATTCCTAACCAACCACTGCCTTTTATGGCCATTGGCACATTTTATGTAAAAAGCCTAAGCGACTATCAAACGGCTATCGGACCGAATAGAGACGCCATTCGTGCGGATTTTTCAAATTATACCAATATCAGTCCTGTCATTTTGGTGAGTGAGGTGATAAAGTAAACATAACATTTTCACAAAATGGCAGCCAACTCGCCGGTTGAACCAACTCATAAATGTTAGCGAATATTTGCAAGTTATGCATTAAGCGGTTCGGGTCTAGATCTAGCAGTACAATTATTTTATTATTCGCCGTCATTTTTATGCCAGGCTCGCTATATTTATTTATTAAATTAAAATTATGAAGTACCTCCTCTTTGTCCTGTTGTTCCCGCTGGCTGTACAGGCGCAAATTGTTACCAATCAACGGGTGTATGACACCATACCCTTTATCCCCGAACACACCCCGCAGCGTTTGGCCCAATTTGCAAAAGAGCCGATAGTAACGGGCAGGATCATTTTTCTGGGCAACAGCATTACCGAAATGGGCGACTGGAAAAAGGCCACAGGCGACACAACCGTTATCAACCGGGGCATAGGGGGCGACATTACTTACGGGGTTTTAAAACGCCTTAAGGATATTACCGACCGACAGCCCTCAAAGGTTTTCCTGCTGATTGGTATTAACGACATTGGCAAGGACATCCCGGATGCAGTGATCGCGGACAATGATCTCAAAATAGTAAAGGAAATACATGCCAAATGCCCGCAAACTCATATTTATGTCCAAAGCGTACTGCCTGTTAATTCAACCATAAAAAACTTCCCGCAGCATTATGATAAGGA
Source organism: Mucilaginibacter sp. OK098 (assembly GCF_900142915.1). Lineage (GTDB taxonomy): Bacteria > Bacteroidota > Bacteroidia > Sphingobacteriales > Sphingobacteriaceae > Mucilaginibacter. The sequence continues at coordinate 469,242 of NZ_FRCM01000005.1, read as the reverse complement.
AGAACATGTACTGGCCCTCAATAAGTTGCTGCAGGCCAATGCAGCAGCAGGCAACTATACTTATATAGACATCTTTCACCTGTTTGCCGATACTGACGGTCGGCTGAACAGCGAATACACCTACGAAGGGCTGCATATTAAACCACCGGCTTATGATATTTGGGTGGCATACCTCAGGAAGATGGGATATTTGTGAAACAAATAACAAAAAAAGTGGGTTTATATGGTTAACATAGTTTAATGTTAACATTACCGTCCCCGCAGGGTCTCGCATCGCGGACCCTGCGATGTATCGCGCCAATAGTGTGTAATAACTCGCCGTCCAATGACCAGCCATCACTCCCGCCTGTCCCTTCCGTCCTCGCAGGGTCCGCGATGCGAGACCCTGCGGGGACAGGAACCGACGAACTTTATTTTGCAACCAGAACCGTAGTAGACTGTATGTGAGCACCCTATTTCAAATTCTCCTTAAAAAAATCAATAGTGCGTTTCCAGGCAAGTTCTGCGGCGGCCTTGTCATAACGGGGTGTTGTATCGTTGTGGAAGCCATGGTTTACGTTTTCGTAAATAAACGCCTGGTATTTTTTGCCATTCTCTTTTAAAGCCGCTTCGTAGGCCGGCCAGCCACCGGTGATCCTGGTATCAAGCGATGCATAGTGCAGCATTAAGGGAGCTTTAATTTTAGGCACGTCGCTGGCAGCTGGCTGAGCGCCATAAAAAGGTACGGCTGCAGCCAGCTCCGGTATGCGGACGGCCATCATGTTGGCTATGCCACCGCCAAAACAAAAACCCACAACGCCTACCTTGCCATTACAGTCCGGGTGGTTTTTAAGGTAATTGAATGCATCTATAAAATCTTCCTCCATTTCGCCTTTGTCCCGTTTACTTTGCAGGTCACGTCCTGCGTCATCATTGCCCGGGTAACCGCCCAGGGGTGTAAGGGCATCGGGCGCAAGCGAAATAAATCCTGCAAGTGCGGCTCTCCTGGCCACATCTTCAATATAAGGGTTCAAGCCCCGGTTTTCATGAACTACAACTATGCCTCCAAGTTTCGTTTTAGCATCTATAGGTTTTGAGAGCAATCCTTTGATGGTTCCACCGCCTTTTGGTGAGGAATAGTTGATATATTCCGATTTTAAGCGGGGATCATCCGGCCTGATCTGCACGTTCCCCTTGTAATCGGGCATCAGGAAACTCATGAGTGCGGGTACAGTTAACCCGCCAACTGCGTAAAGAGATAGCTTTTGCACAAATGCACGCCGGTCAAGCCGGTTGTGTGCATAGTCATCATACAGGTCAAACACTTCCTGTTTAATGTCTTCTTTGTTGATCTGGCTCATTTTAAAGGTTTTATTCAAATATAATAATTCACGGCAACTGCTTGCAAACCAAACTGTAACAGTATCGCTACTTACGCTATAGATTGCAAATCTGCTGCTATTTAGTCCTGGTTGAAACATCCGGACAAACAGGATCTTGAAAATAAAACCTTAATTACTGCAAACGCTAATCTTTAACCTATCATTTTAAAATAGCGGCCTGCCCAACATCGCGTTAGCAAACAACAGGGATATCATCACAAAATAAGCCGATGCAAAAATAATGGCCGGTCTTGCGGTTTTAACGCCGGAGAAGATCACAAACAAGGGTACTATTTGCAGAGCGTGCATGCCCATAAAATGCGCTATGCGTAAATCGCCGGCAATGCGGCTCCAGTTAAAGAATGGGAGGCCCGGGCCACCATCAGCGGCGCCAACGGTATGTGCCAGGCGGGAGGCCATTATGCCACCTTCCATAGCAAAAAAGCCGGCCATAATTATCCCCAGCCGGATGGCCCACAATAAAGCCGACGTTATTTGCACTGCTCTCACTTTAAAAAACCGGATGCCTATATACAATGCAAACAAGGTTTGAGAAACAATCACAATACCCATCGAACTGAAAACAAGCGCATTGTAAGCGCCTAAAGTATTATAATGTGATAGTTGCCCCCTTGCTGCCTGTGAGGCAATGGCCAGCATTTCGAAAGCCATGGCAAAAACGGTAAAATTTACAAACCGTTGTTTTAGCCGCTCAAATGGGAGGTATTGCAACAGCAACGGCCAGGTTAAGCAATATATAGCTATGGATATGGCAAATTTAATGGGTTTTGTCCAAAGGTTAATTCCCATCAGTTGCCGGTGATCGAACTGCGCTATAATGGTCATTAGCGCGAATAGGGCCAGGTGCGCCAGGCCGCAATAATACAAGGACGGGCTGATAGCCCTGATGCGGGTGAATAAGGTTTTCATATATTGGCTTTGATTTTTTGGATGATTTGATAAAGCAGGAAACCACAGGGGCCAAACATAAAGGTTAGCGCCAGGCAAGGAATAACCAACCAGTGTGAAATGGCTTTCACTTGCGCAGATTTAATGATCGAGAAACCTATGAGCAGATCGAAAGCCAGGTAATGCACCCAACCCGCCAGTAACAGCCGGTCATCGGTAAACAACTTGCGGACCTCCCGGATCGAATTAAACCCGCCACCCTGAAAGCCAAAAAAGCCCGTGATGTATACGCAGTAAATCCCCGAAAGCAGTAAAGGAACAATCGGATAGTTGATAAGCCATTGTGTTACCTTCCATTTAGGCAATATAATTAACAATAACCATTGCAAAGCAGCGATAGCGCTAACAACAGAAAATAGCTGTGCCGGATTCATATCATTTTTTGTTTTATGGCGCGTGTAAATGCGCAGCACAAAACTGGGGTAATTGGCAGCGCCAAAAAATGATACCAGGTTAAAAACGGATAGTGTTTTATTAACCTAAGTTAATTTGGTGTTTGAGATCTTAGCCCGGATACGGCTCAGGCTTTGGGGCTGGATGCCCAGGTAGGATGCGATCAAATGCTGGGGCAATCTTTCAAAGATATGAGGCTGGTTGCTCAGTAATTCGAGGTACCTCTCTTCGGCTGATTGAGTCATCAAATTGCGTTTGCTTTTGACGGCATCAATAAAAAGTCTTTCGGCAATAAGGCGGCCGAATTTTTCAAAACGCTGACTGTGCTGGTACAGCTCCTGCATATCAGGATAACTTAGGGTAAAGAGCTCGCAATCTTCAAGAGCTTCTATAAAATCAGGCGATGGTACCTGTAACAGGAAGCTCTCATAATCACCGATCCATTCGCCCTCAAAAGCAAACCCGATAGTATAATCACCCTTTTCGCCCCGCGAAAAATACCTTAAGCCGCCTTTATATACCAGGGCCATGCCTTTACAAACCTGGCCTTCTTTCAAATAAAAACCATATTTTTTTAAGCTTTGCGGCTTAAGTCTCTGCATAAACAAAAAAAGCTCTTCGTCCGTAAAATCAACCAGCTTACGTAATGATTTAGTGATAACTTCGTACATGTTTAATATAGCGCTTCCTGCATTACCAGGGAGCTATTTCAAATATACAGCAATAACAATGCAAAACTTATGCTATCGCAAGTAATTTTCCACCCATTGTTTTTCAACTAATTATAGCAGTTAACCACTTTAAATCATCAATAAATGGTTTGAATTTAGCCCTGCTCCTGTTACAGCTACCATAAAGATCAAACTGATCGCCTATAAGCGACAGAAAGAATTTGATTTGGATAATTTGCCCGCTAACAAAGAATAAGCTAAATTATTGGCTGTTTTTGTAAATTAGCTATTTAATTATCTCATCCATATAGAGGGGATAGACACTTCAACGCATATCCACAAGATCCCAATGAAAGAAATCAAAATTCAAACGCTGCATCCTGAAAGTGGCAAGCAAAATAAAGTTATTTCACTGGAAAAATATGAAATCATAAAATCGGCAATATTAGAAATTTTGCAAAAAAACAGCCTTACCCATACCGAACTTATGCAAACTATTCATGATAGCGTAAACACCTATTTTTCGGGTAATGCACATTGGTATGGCGAAACGGTAAAATTAGACCTGGAAGCCCGGAAGCTGATTAAAAGGAATACGGCAAAACCACCGGTTTATAGTTTATATTAATAAGGGATACAGTTCCCCGCGTAGCGGTTAACTCCGAACTTTCTATAAAAATGTTCGGTATATACCTTTTTTTGGATATTACAGGTTTTGAATTGGGCGATTCAAGGCTTTTTAAATTCCAATTGAAAACCATTACCGTTTAATGATAAAAACTCATAATCTGCTCCTGCCCACTTTTCTCAAAAAAACTATAAAAATAGTTGTAAACTATAAAATTAGTTTTTACATTTGGTTAACTATAAAAATAGTTACTATGCCTATCAAAGAACTCACCAAAGCAGAAGAAACCGTAATGCAGCTATTATGGCAATTAAAAGAAGCCATGGTAAAAGACATTATAGAGCAGATGCCCGAACCCAAGCCGGCTTATAACACGGTATCAACCGTTGTGCGGGTTTTAGAAAGTAAAGGTTTTATCGACCATAAGCCTTACGGAAGTTCACATATGTATTTTCCGTTAATCAGTGAGGCGCAGTATAAGAAATTTACATTCGACAAGATGATGAGTGGCTACTTCAGCAACTCTTACCAAAGTTTAGTATCCTTTATCGCTAACGAAAAAAAGCTGGACATACAGCAACTGGATGAATTAACCCAACTGATTGATGACCTTAAACGCAAAAAGAAATGAATGGGCTGTATTACCTTGCAGAAGCTAATTTATACCTCGGTGTATTTTATTTAGCCTACTGCTTATTTTTAAACCGCAATACCCATTACCAGCTAAGCCGTGCCTACCTGATATTTAGCTGTATAGTTGCCTTTATACTACCGTTTGTGCAGGTAAGCGCGCTACGGCCTGTTAAGGCAGCCGAACCTGTGTACACGTTAAGGCCGATAAAGCCCGCTGAACCGGTTAGCACAGTTGGTGGTGTTACACCTGTTATACGCCCAATGGTTAAAGTTGCTGAACGGCATCAGTCGCCTGTTGTACATGCAGCCCCTGCGGTAATTGAACGGCATTTTACATGGCAGGATGCTTTGTTGTATGCCTACCTTATTGGTGCAACGGTTCTGCTTGTCATACTTTTTATTAAGCTGTATGCCTTATTTAAAATGACACGTAATGAACAAACGGTTAATGAAGGTAAATACAGGGTGATTTATTTAAACGAAACAGATGTAGTCTTTTCGTTTTTTAACTATCTTTTCATTGGCGACAACGCAGCCGGAGCCAACACCATTATCAGGCATGAGCTGGTGCACATCAGGCAAAAACACTCAGCCGATATTATATTGCTTGAACTGTTAAAGATCATCAACTGGTTTAATCCTTTTGTGTACCTGGTACAAAACAGTTTACGAACCATACATGAATATATTGCCGACGAGCAAACCGCAGCTCACGAAAGTGATGCCCTAACCTACGCTTCGTTTTTATTAAACAACGCTTACGGCGTTGGCGGTTCATCAATTACGCATTCATTTTTCAATTATAACCTGTTAAAAAAGAGAATTGTTATGTTAAATCAACAGCGCTCGGGTAATTTGGCTAAGCTAAAGTACCTGGTGACTATTCCAATCTGCGTGGCGTTATTATGCACCTCTACCCTTTTGTTCAGTAAAACCTATGGCTGGGTCGACCTTGCCCCTGCCGGCGTAAAATCGCCCGGCAAATATGCCATGCTGAATGCAAAACTTACCCAAAAGCGCAAGCTTTTAAAAATTACCGAAAACGGAGTAACCACCATAGCCAACCAGCTTTCCCTTGACCAGCAAAACAAAAAAGTAGCTTATACCGCAGCAACAATTACCAGGGCCGACAGCTTGTTATTACTCAAAAACCACAATATTAAGGTTGAGGTGGTTGTGGACAGCACCCGGTTTACAACCAAAGACGGGCGATTAATTTTACCGGTTATCAATGTTGACGGTTATTACCTCATGGATCATTTTTTACATAATAATGTACTTTACACCACTGCCAAAGGCGATAAGGGCGGACTGGTAGAAGTAGGCTTCGCGCTGGATAAGGACCGCCGGATTACCAATGCCAGAATTGTTAAAAGCGGGGGCGCCAAACTGGATGCCCTGGCGCTAAACGGGTTTAACGCCTATAAAGGAATTGTTACCGATGCTCCGGGTAAAAATTACAAAATAGGCGTCTACTTTTTCACCGATGATTATTCCATATTTAAAACCGATTCGCTCGGCAATGATCCTGAATTTGCTGGAGAACTGATCATAACTAATTATAAATATCCTGTAAACCGTACAAGTAAAGGATACGAGTATGATGAGAGTGGCGTGGGTTTTCCGGGCGACAATAATAACATGGCCCATGCTAAAGTTTTAATTTATGATAAAAACGGTGAAGCCAACTGGTATTATAAAAATAAATGTACACCGGACGATCTGAAACTCCTGCAAGACAAATACGGATATACCTTCCCGTCAGGAGCCTCCTCTATCATACAATTCATGCATCCAAAAGATGTCAAAAACAAGCGTTTGGCCTATATTTTTGATGTCACATCCTATTTAGATGCACCGTATGCCGATCAATTTTATAACTATATGCTTAATAACACCGAGTTTCCCAAACAAGCCCAAAGAGCACTTAGCGGCGGTGCTGTTGTTTTGAACTTTAACCTGGATAATAACGGGATGATAAGCGATATAATTGTTGCACAAAGCGCAGGCAATGGTTTTGATGAGGCTGCAGTAAGCGCCTTACAATCTTATAAGTCTGCCATTAATGACAATGCGGGCAAGCATAGTATAGCCGTATTATTTTGTGTGGCTGAAAACAAGTACCGCCCGGTTGTTAGCGAAAAAATAAAGAAGGACGGCTATGTTGGCGAATTGGCCATCTGTGATGCTAAGTCGCCATTTATAAACGGAACTGCTAAATTTATCCCGCCGGCATCGGCACCGGCTAGTCAAAAAAACTGATAACGCATTAAATTTGAAAGCCTTGAATGGAAAGATTTGAGGCTTTTTTGTTTCTCGCCCCCGGCTTTTACTCTAGTTTGAACACTCGCAATTATTTTGCGGTTAAGCTTTGACGCTTAACCGGGTGGGGCTGAATTCTTTATATAAATCATCCAATCTTGCTAAGATTTTCAATAAATTTGTGTTCGTTCCTGAAGCCCGATGCAATTGTTGTAGTTTGACCACTTCAATAAAAGCGCTCATTTTCTTTTTAATATTACACCCTAAACAATTGCATATAAGTTAATTACTATTCAACCCACTTTATTATCATCAAAATGATCTATTACACGCAACTTATTTTTATCAAGCCCGGATGCGAGCAGGAATTCCATGCTTTCGAGGAAAAAGTTTTACCCCTGTTGAAAGGGCATAACGGAGACCTTGTTTATCGCGTCAGACCTGGTAAAAGCGCATTTATTGAAAGCAGCCGCGAATTGCCCTACGAGATCCATTTAGTAACTTTTGGCAGCAAAGCTGATTTTGAGGGTTATAAAAATGATCCTAAACGCCTGGATTTTATCGAAATGAAAAATAATTCGGTGGAAAAGATAATTTTAATTGAAGGTTTCGAATTGTGATGGTGTAGGTTACTTTCTTAACCACATTAAATATTCATTAAGTATGCAAAGAACATAAATTCCAACCCATAATTTAACAATATGATTAATGACTTAAAAGAAAGTTTGTGGAAACAATTCGGAGCAAGTATCGACATGCTTAAAAATGCGATACTACTATGGCCGGATGAGCAATGGAATTCCAGCAAAAAGTTTTTTTATAACGCCTATCATTGCTTAGTATTCCTGGATTACTACCTCACAATTCCACCCGAAAACTTTTCCTCACCATTCCCCTTCACAATTGCAGAATCTGGCGATGTACCGGCCGATGCAATAGACGATGTAATACCAGACAGGATTTATAGTAAAACGGAATTACTTGACTACCTGCAAGCAAGTCGTGAAAAGTGCCATATATTAATTGCAGGTTTAACAGAGCAAAAATTAAAAGAGCGATGGGTGGAGGAGTTGGGAGATATGAATTATTCTGTGCTGGAAATATTACTTTATAATATGAGACACGTTCAACATCATGCGGCACAATTGAATTTGCTTTTACGCCAGGGAATAAATAATGCACCAGGTTGGGTTTCGCGGGCCGAAGATGAGTTGTGATTAATTTTGACAGGGAAGGCACTTACCCGGCTATATGATTGGATTGTTTTTGCTGATCAATTTACAAACGGCAATAGAAGTAGAATTGTAACAAAATAAAAAATACCATATCTAAATAATAAATAAACCTTTACCTTACAATACCAAAGCAACCCGGACGCATTCACCTATAATTATACTTGCAATGAAAACAAAATTTGTACTCTTTTTGACGGCTATCCTTTATTCACTCCAGGGGTTTAGCCAAACATATATTAAAGATGTAACTATTATAGATGTAAATAACAATAAGTTATTACCCGGGCAAACCGTAATGATCACCGGTGACATTATTTCCGGAGTTTATTCATCGAAAGCTAAAATTCCGGCAAACGCGAAGGTGATTGACGGTTCGGGGAAGTTTCTAATACCCGGACTTACAGATTCGCATGTGCATTTTTTTCAAAGCGGCGGTCTGTATGCCAGGCCCGATGCCATTCCCCTGCAAAAATACATGCCATATGAAAAAGAAATGGCCTGGAGCCGTGAGCATATGGAGGACTTTTTACGCCGTTATACCCAGGCAGGCATCACAACAGTTATTGATCCCGGCGCAACATTTAATTATTTAACACTCCGGGATAGTTTTGCTAATAAAGACTATGCTCCGAAGGTTTATATGGCAGGGCCGCTTCTAACAACCTATGAACCGGAGGTATATAAAAATCTAAAGAACGATGAGCCATTCAATTTGTTTACCAATGCTGAAGATGCAACGGTTTTATTAGAAAAGCAACTACCGCACCACCCTGACTTTATAAAGATCTGGTACATTGTGATCGGGAAAAACAAAGAGGAAGTGGCCCGGAAGTATCAGCCTGTTGTAAAGCAGATTATTGACGAGGCACATAAAAATCATCTGCGCGTAGCCATACATGCTACCGAAAGAATAACCGCGCAGCTTGCCGTTGAAAGCGGATGCGATTACCTGGTACATGAGGTAGAGGACGAAGTTGTATCCGGGGAGTTTATTGATCTGTTGAAAAAGCATCATGTTGTGCTTTGCCCAACGCTCATTGTTGAGGATGGCTACTATGACACATTTGGGCAGCAAAAAAAATTCACCTATTATGACCTGGTCCATTCAAATCCCGAGCAGCTTGGGTCTATAATTGATTTAAAATATTTAGCCGATACTGCTTTAACCAATCGCTATAAATTAAGCGCCGGCATGCACACTGCAGCTACAGATTCCATTAGGATGATAAATCTTAAAAAAATGGCTGATGCCGGTGTTACTATTGCGGCCGGTACTGATGCGGGTAATATAGGCACTTTTCATGCCACTTCGTTATTCACTGAACTAAAAGCTATGCAAAAAAGTGGTTTAAGCAATTGGCAGATCATCCGGTCGGCCACTATTAATGGCGCCAAAGCAATAGGTAAGGAACATGAGTTTGGCAGTATAGAAAAAGGCAAAAAGGCTGATTTGGTTTTACTTAATGCAAACCCGGTTGATCAGCTGGAAAATCTGCAAAAAATAAACCTGGTTATCAATAAAGGCAAGGCTATTTTACCGGATACTTTACTCAAAGAAACCCCTCTGGCCCTGGTAGAACGCCAGCTAAACGCTTACAACGTCGGAAATATTGATGCCTTCTTAGAACCCTATGCTGATGATGTGGAGTTATATGCTTATCCTGACAAACTGATAGGTAAAGGGAAGGAAAGCATGCGCAAAGATTATTCGGCCTTTTTTGAGCGGGCAAAGGGATTGCACTGCAAAATAACTGACCGGCTTGTTAAAGGAAATATAATTGTTGATCATGAATTGGTGAGTGTTCCTGGCAGGAAGGATAAGTTAGAAGCCATTGCCATATATCACATCCAAAACAATAAAATAAAAAAGGTCTATTTTATACAGTAACTACCCGATAAAACAATGGCTATTGCTGATGACGATTTCGTACAATTTTCCAAATTATTTAGAAGATACCTTGCGCACTTAAATTGAAATAACGCATATCAAGACTAAGTACAATGAAAAAAATTACGAGATTCTCTATCTTCCTAATGTTAGTAACGCTTGCAAGCGTTACCAAAGCTCAAAATGCTGACCAAATGATTAAGGATTGGGAAAGAGCCAAAACATACACCAGGCATTATTTGGACGCAATGCCTGAGGACGGCTACTCCTTTAAGCCTACCCCCGAAATGCGAACCTTTGCAGAACACATGTTACATTTTACTGATGCAAATTATGAGTTAGCCTCATTGGCCGGCGGACTAAAAAGCCCGATCGCGCCAGGCGCTGCCGCGAAATCGGTTGACAAATCGAAAGCCGCTACAACCGAAATGGTGATGGCCGGTTATGATTTTGTTATTAATAATATCAAAAACATGAAGCCCGAACAATTCCAGGACACCGTAAAGGTTTTTGATAAATATGTTATGACCAAAGCTACTTTATTGAACAAAATATTTGAACATCAAACACACCACCGGGGGCAAACAACTGTTTACTTTCATTTAAAAGGTATAAAACCACCAAACGAAGAATTATTTTAAGATTATAGTTTTACGCCACTGTTCACAGTGGAACAGGTGAATAGGGTGAAACAGAAAGCGGTTCGTCAAGGGCACTAAAAAGCTCATTTCTGCATTAATAATACACTTTTTGCCTTATTTGCTACCCTAAAAAATGTAAAAAGTGCTGACAAATTGGTGTCAGTACTTTTTGTAAGAACTACTTATCCCTCTGTTATGCCGGCCATAGGCTGCGCGAGAGGAGGTAGCACAGCGGGTTGGGGGAAACCAATAATGGCTTGCAATGCGCGTAGCCATTGCTATTGGCAGCCCGTCATACCCGACGCCAGCGCGGGCCTTTTTTATTTTACTGTAAATGTAATCTACTGGCATACTCATCCGAAGTTACAAACTTCAGGCAGCGGAAATATTAAAATTGCAGTTGGTGCTTGATGTGGTAATTAGCAGAAAGTAATTTTCATGGCATGTCCCAAGCAAAGGCAGGTACTAATCCATTACATTTAGTTATCCAATGCTATTTATATTAAAATAGTTGCTTTAGAAAAAATAAACCCTTTATATTTATGGAAGCAATTAATAGAGCTTTTGGTTATTGAAATTGATAGGTGTTTAGGGATAATTGAGGGTATTGAATATTGACTTTTGCCCTTATTTCTAAACTTATCATACGCAATATCCATGAAGCGATTACTTTTCATCCTTTTTCTCTTATTGACAGGAACAGCCTGCACTTGTTATTCTCAAAGCGCCCCTGCAAACGTTAACAGCACTTCACCGCCTTCTCCTAATGCCACTAGTTCCTCCAGTTTATTGGGAAGTTATAACGTGAACTACTATTCGGGACGGGTAACCTATAGTGCTCCAATATACAGCCCTACAATTTCAAAAATTAAGATTCCTATAGGAGTCAATTATTCTTCGTCCGGACTAAAGGTACAGGACATGGATGGCGTTGTGGGTATCGGCTGGCAATTTCAGGGTGGTGGGGTTATCACGCGGTATGTCCAAAGCCTTCCGGATGAAGACCCAAACGGCTACTGCGGATCTAATCATATCGGCGACAAAACATATTCCACTTTGGATACGCCATATTTTAACCATATTATGGCGCAAACATGGGATGCAGAACCGGATAAATTTTTCTTTTCATTTCTTAATTTTTCGGGAGTTTTTGAGTTGGATCAGAACGGAAACCCCGTACTGCAATCATCCTACGGACTGCGTATTGATTACAGCCCTTTTAACCGAACTACCGGACGTATGGCAGGGGGACTTGAAGACTGGATCATCCGTGACATGGCCGGAAACCAATATTATTTTGGAGACGGGGCAACAGAAACAAGTAATGTCACCCAGCATGGGCGTTCCAAAAACACAACACATAATTTTATATCAAGCTGGTATATCAGTAAAATTGTAACAGCGGATGGCCAGGTAATAAACTTCCAATATCAAAGTTTCCCCTCTCATACATTTTCGAACTATTTAAATGTATACGTCCCTCCTATTTCCGTAGCCGGGCAATGCTCAACAACAAATCATTCTTCATCTGCATGGAGTGAGAATACGGATACAACCATTCCGGTTCCTCTTTATTTAAGCAAGATAACGTCCTCAATATTTGAAGTCGACTTTCTTTATAATTCAAATTCGCCTTACCTCGTAGAAATAGACGCGCTACAAAACGGGTTAATGGAATATAAATTTAAGCTTAATTATACATCTTTTACTTCCGGTGACGGAACCCAGGTCCGGCAAGCGCTTTCAAATATCCAGCAATTGTCTGTACAAAATGGCACCAGTCTTAAGCTGTATAGCTTTGGGTATAACACAACGCAAAACCTGCCTGCCCGTAATTCGATTCAAACGGATTACTGGGGATATTATAATTCCAATGCCGGAACATCTAATATTGAGGGCTATAACGGAGGAGACAAGACCCCAGACCCTATAAAGACAGCTGCCAACATACTTACTTCAGTAACCAACGTGTACGGTGGCGTAACTAATTTCCTTTACGAACAAAATGATTATGCCGGTGTAAGTTCAAGCCCCCTCACCGGCGGACTGCGAATCAGGAAAATCAGCAATTTTATTAACGGGGTAAACACAGGAACCGAAAATTATAGCTATAACGATCCGGCTACTGGGTATTCAAGCGGCCAGTTGTACCTATCTCCTAATAATTACACCCTGGGTGTAGACTATTTACTTATAGCCGGAAGTGCAAACTGCATTGTAAGTGATGCGTTTTATTATTCTGAATCACTTACTTCCCTGGCTGATTTAGGAGGTGTGCAGACAGGCTATTCTTATGTAACTGTTTCAAAGGCCGACGGTAGTTCAGTACGGTATAAGTTTACCAATTTCAGCGATTATCCAGATGTGGTAAATAAAAAGCTATTTTACAACAATACTGAAAATGATGGCTCAGCTTTTGAAACAACACCCCAATTTCCGCAGACTTCTTACGCTTTTGCGCGTGGCAAAGTTTTGTCAGAAGAAGATATTGATATTAATCAAAATGTTGTTAAAAAGGCGGTTAATACTTATACGCTCTCCACTCCGATTGGCGATGTCAAAAGCATAAAAGCCTATGCTCAAAGGATCATAAATGGCATCGTAGGTTATTATTACAATAGTGTGGCTGATTTTTGGACGCGAGACTTATTGCTTACATCGAAAGCTACTACGAATAATTTTTACATAAACAGTACACTTACAGGGGCCTCTTCTTCATCAGAAAATTATACTTATACGCTCTATTCCGGGAACAATATGCTCGCTTCAAAAATGCGGACACTAAGCAACGGCAACACTGAAAAGACGACCTACCGTTATCCGTTCGACGTGCTGACCAGCATACCAGGTTCGGCTACATCAAGCCGCCCAGTCTCCTATCTGGTTTTAAACAATATCATTGCGCAACCGACTGAAACAGTCACTTCTGTAATTGACGGCACCGGCAAAGAAACATTATTGGGTGTAAGCCTGACCCGTTATGCTGCAACCCCCAGTGGAACGGTTAAACCATCCTCACAATACCGCCTTACGGCAAGTCAATCGCTCTTAAAAAGTGGTTACCAGAGTTATAGCGTAACTCCGGGGACAAGCAGCGAAACAGAAGTTATTGACCCGCATTTAGAACAAGTGCAACTATTTACGAAATATGACACGCAAGGCAATCTTACAGAAAGCAACAATCCCTATACCGCAGATGGCCAAAGCTCTTATTTGTATGGCTATGGGAAGAATTACCTTATTGCACAGGCAAAAAATGCAAAAAGCACGGAATTCCTTTATGACAGCTTTGAAGAAAGTGCATTAAGCAATGTAGTAACCGGAGCAGCGCACACTGGCACCCATTTTTATTCAGGCAGTACTTACACGGCAGGGTTGACTATACCGGATAGTAAAAGCTATGTTATCAGCTACTGGTACAGAAATGGCGGCGTTTGGAAGTATTCCGGTGTCCAAATATACACCGGCACCTCGATGTCTTTATCAGGAGGTGACGCTTACGATGATGTTTGTATTTATCCTTCGGATGCGCTGATAACCACATACACCTACGAGCCCTTTGCTGGAATGACCAGTTCAGGAGACAGCAAGGGTCAAACCGTTTCGTATGAGTATGACGATTATAAAAGGCTCATAAATACAAGGGATATGAAAGGCAATATTATCAAAAATTATGTCTATTACTTTCAAGGGCAATAATGGTTCAACCTATCAACAAATCTTAACACATCACATTATATGATTCGCTTTAAAGTATTAATCAACTCCTGTTTGTGCATTTGCCTCCTATGTTTAATCAGCGTTTCTGCTTTAGCCCAATGCTTTAACAATTATACGCTTTCTCCAAGCGGCAACATTTGCGGTGGTTCAGCAACAATGACCCTTTCAGGATCTCAATCAGGCGTGACCTACCAGCTTCAGGTAAACGGGTCTAACTATGGCTCCCCCGTAAATGGCACAGGCTCCTCTATTACTGTTGGAACAGTTACCAGCAGTAGCAGCGGTGGCGGAGGGACTTTTCTGGTTGTCGCCTCGCAATTTGGAAGCAGTTGCTCACCTACCGTTATTTCTGGCGCGGGGGTAACTTTTGTACCTACTCCCGGAGGAACAGTTACGGCTAGCAGCTCCTACGTTTGCAGCGGCTCGCCCGTTACATTTACCGTTAACCCAACCGCACCAGGGTCTTATAACTATCAATGGTTCTTGAACGGGCCCGCTATTCCCGGTGCAACATCTCCAACCTATTCCGCCTCCGTTGTGGGGACGTATACTGTCCAAATAAGCAATACCTGCGGAGCGGCAACACTCCCGTGTCCGACCATTAATGCAGCGCCAAATGTGGGAGCTCCTGGCTCTATTACGGGCCCGTTAAGCAGGGTAGCAGGGGCTGCTGGCAGTTCAACGTATACTGTTGGCGGGGCGGCAAATGCCGTTTCCTATTTATGGGAAGTATCACCGGCTGTAGCGGGAACATTTAACGGAACAGGAACAGCCACTGCGTCGTTCAATTGGAATCCTGATTTTTCAGGGACCGCAATTATCAGGGTAAGGGCGATAGGAAATTGTGGCCCCCCTAGTGGGGCTAGCTTATTACCGGTAAGCGTTGATCTTCCGGCAAGCAGCGGATATAGTTACTTGAAGGAAACAGATGTTAGGGTGCCCAATATTGTGTCAGCGACCTCACT
This sequence comes from Mucilaginibacter sp. OK098, assembly GCF_900142915.1. GTDB lineage: Bacteria > Bacteroidota > Bacteroidia > Sphingobacteriales > Sphingobacteriaceae > Mucilaginibacter. The sequence continues at coordinate 453,876 of NZ_FRCM01000005.1, read as the reverse complement.
TGCTGCCCTCCCCATTGGGCAAAAGAAGGTTACAATTACCTATGAAGACCAGGAAGGAAGGCCAATTCAAACGGTTATGCAATCGGCCTCACCCGGCATGAACGATGTGATACAGCCCGCCGCTTATGACCCGGTAGGCAGACCGGTTACAACGTATCTTCCCTATACCGCTCCTGGTACAAATAATGGAAGCTACGTGACAAACCCTTTAACCAATCAGGCAATTTATTATAATCCATCCACTCCGGGCGCTCCGAATATCGCAACTTCGACTAACTCTACCAGTCAGTCCGGCTATGATAATTCTCCCCTGGAACGGGTTGTTGAGAAAGGATATCCAGGCTCAACCTGGATACAGGGAGGCGGACACAGCGTTCAAAATGGCTATGGCGCAAATGCCCCATATGAAGTAGTCTACTGGATCTTAAATACCAATGGCAATGGCGCTTATGCTTCAACGTATAATTCCGGTATGCTCCTTTCGGCTATTGTTACTGATGAAAACGGAAATTCGGTCACGCAATACACCGATTTCAGTGGAAAGATGGTTTGTAAGAAAGTGCAGAACGGGCCATCGACATATCTGAACACTTATTATGTGTATGATAATGCCGGAAACCTACGTTACGTAATCCCTCCATTGCCAACCGTTCCCGTAGCGGTAAGCCTCCCTTCATCTTTCGTCGAAACTGACGCCGTATTTACAAATTTCTTTTATGGATACCATTATGACGGGCGGAACAGGCTGACAGAGAAGAAAGTTCCTGGAAAGGGCTGGGAGTACTATGTTTATAACCGACTTGATCAAGTTGTTCTAAGCCAGACTTCGACCCAGACTAGCTTGGGCCTTTGGACATTTACCAAGTATGATTCCAGGGGAAGGGCTATATTGACCGGTGATTATACGACCGCTTCATTGCGAGGCACGCTTCAAAGTGCTGCAGATTCATTTTCAAGTGCGCTGCTATGGGAAAGCTTTAGTAATTCCACTTCAAATTATGGCTATACAGACGTAAGTTATCCTGATAATACCGTTAGCAGCTCAAAAAAGGTTCTTTCCGCCAGCTATTATGATAATTATTCCTTTTTAAGCAATAGCTCAATTAATCCAAACACAGCTGTTTTTACGGCTCCATCCGCAGATACAATTCTTAATTCTCCTGAAGGGTTAACTACCGGAAGTATCACCAATGTGCTGGGTGCACCATCAACTACCTATTTATTGAGCATCAATCATTATGATACTTATGGAAGAACAGTAAAAACCGTTGGCCAGTCCTACAAGACAGGGGGCACTAATTCAGGGAACTATGATATTATTCAGAATCAGTATAGCTTTGACAACTCGCTTGTCAAGAGCACCCGGACGCATTATCTCTCTTCTGCGCTTCTGTTGACCATTAACACGTTTTACGGCTATGACCATTCGGGGAGGAAGATCTTGTTGCAGCAACAGTACGACAGCGGGCCGCTTATTAACCTGGCGGAATACGATTATAACGAGTTGGGACAGCTCTACCGGAAAAGCCTGCATGCCCCTGGGCAGCCAGCAGGCGTGCCATCAGCGGCAAACATCACATTGGGAACAGCAGATGCGATAAGTTCCGGGACTAAAATGGTTTATGCTTCGAACAGTATTGTCTTGCAATCAAATTTTTCTGTTAGTTCTGGTGCTACGTTTAAGGCAAGCATTATCCATCCGTATCTGCAGACCATTAACTACAGCTATAATATCAGGGGGTGGCTAACAAAGATAAATGATCCGAACAGTTTAGGTACCAGCTTATTTGCAGAGCAGGTTGACTATGATCAGCCTAATACTTCGTTTAGCGGTACTACCCCGCAGTTTAATGGCAATATCAGCACGATGAGCTGGCAAACGCTGGCAAAACCCAATACCTCCATGGTGCAGGAGCTTAAAGGCTATGTATATAACTATGATGGATTGAACCGCCTAACCGCATCTTACTATAAAGCTCCTTCGGGAAATGACACCTACAACGAAGTGATAAGTTACGATGAACTGGGCAACATACTTTCACTCAATCGAAATGCAACGGCCAGCACCTTTTTAAATAAACTGGCATATAACTACGGAAGCGGCACCCAAAGAGGGAATTTACTTTTAAGTGTTGCCGACAATGGAGGAACAGAAAACTACGCAAGCACATTTAGCTATCAGTCCAGCGGTAGTGAAACGGCAAATACAAAGACAGGTGTTCAGCAAATTATCTACAATGAGCTTAATCTCCCCTCGCTAATTACATTTACATCGGGCAAAACCATCAGCTTTGCCTATTCAAGCAGCGGCGAGGAATTTGAAAGGATAATCAAGCAGGGAACAACGGTCAGCGAGGACCGGAGCTATATACATGGGATAGAATATGTAGGTAATACCATAAACTTTATACACACGGAGGAGGGACGGGTACGGCCTATTACAGGCGGGTATTTACTGGAGTACCAGGTAGTAGATCATTTAGGCAACGTGCGGGCAATGTTTGGAGATGAAGATAATAGCGGCTCATTCTCAGCAGCAAACGATATTGTTCAAACAACGGATTATTATGCATTCGGAAGACAGATCGCTTATCTTGATGCAAACCCACAATACCAATATAAGTTTAATGGGAAGGAATATTCGTCAGATCTGAACGAATACAATTATGGTGCCCGCTATTTAAATCCAGCAACCGCCAGGTGGAATGCTATTGATAATGATGCCGATAAAAGCAGGCGATGGAGTCCATATAGCTATGCGTACAATAACCCGGTGAGAAACATAGATCCTGATGGCAATTTTAGTTATGATTATTCTACTGCATATGCCAACGCAGTTTCCTCTGATATTAGCCGAGCTTCTCAATTTTCTTATTTCCGAGAGCCAGAGGACTATGTTTATGATTATGAGCATGGCTTTACATCGTATGATCCTACGCCAGCGATTATGTTGAAGCAGGCGATGAATGATATGGCTCATGATTTGGAGAAGAACAATCCATACAGGGGCCATGGTTCAGACGCTGAAGATGGAGGAGACTTTTATTCATCACTTAATAGTAGTGGTTCCAGTGGTCACGGTGGTGGACTAGGGAATTTTCTATTACATCTAACTCCGTTTGGGGGTATTATAGATTTTACAAATGCCGCTAAACAAGATAATGTTGGTGGAGCTGTTTTAGGATTAGCTTCTACTGCGGCGTTTTTTACGGGCGAGGGAGCGTTTAGCAGTGTAAACGGCTCTGCAGAAAGTTCAACAAGCACTTTAGGAGAGGGGATGTCAACTTTATACAGGAACCTAGGGCCAAATGAGAGAAATTCTATAAATTCATTAGGCGGTTTTTCTACTTCTGCGAATTCTTTTGATGGAAAACAATTTTGGATAGGTGATTCAGGTCTTACTATGTGGAAGAACTCTTTTCTTGCTAAACCGTATGATATTAAAGTTACGATTCCTACATCCTATATTACACCGGGACACCCTAACTATTTATTTAATGAACCACCAGATCCTTTTTTTAATGGGCAACCAAGCATTGATAATTTCCCAGGAGGCACTGTCTTACCACAAAATCTAGGAATATTTAATTCGGTTATTAAGTGGGAATGGTTACATTAACAATAAAATGTTTTACTATGATAAAAATACCAAGTATTGAAATTAAGGCCTTAGTGATTTTTAATGATAACGCTGCGCAATTTTTTAGGTTTCCTATCAAAAATAAAGTCAGAATGTCTTTATGGGAAAAGGAGGCGAGATATTCTACACCTAGTGAAACTTATAGTGAGGTTCCAATAGCTATAAATAAAGAAACCATTGTTAATATTATGTTCCTTTCCAATTATCTAAACAGACCGGTTTTGAGAGGAGATGAATTTTGTCTAGGAACATTTCCTATTGTAATTGGGAATGTTAAAGTTTTGGAAGTTATTGATTCACCAATTAATAAAATTTAGAACTCTTTTATACTTAAAAGTATTCAAAAAATACTTGTGCTTAATAATTCAAGTTTACAGCTTTTGTATCCAATATCATTAAAATGATTCAACCAGACAAAGCTATCGGTACTGTCACTATTGATGATTTAGAAATAACCACATTCTTTTCAATCATTGATATTGAAAATTTGAAAAAGCAGCATTATGTGATATTAGCGGTAAACAATGAAGATTACATATCCTATCGTATTCCATTTTTTGATAATGGTGAAACCGCAGTATTGTTTACATTTCACAAAGGAAAAATTCTTTATGTAAGTATTGGGTTAGGTGCAAAAAATGACTTTCCTGAATATGAAATAACCGAGAAAAAGAAGGCTATAATTAAAGATAGGCTCAAAAGCATAGGAGGCGAACATGTATACAGATGGGGAAGTGTTCAGTATAGTGAAGATCCTAAAGGTGGAAATGTTGGAATATTTGTAAGATACAATAATAACAATTAGTAAGAATTTGATTTTGAAAATGAAAAAAGGCGGTTAGAATTTATATCCAAAACCCAATATCGTGTTTATCCTAATTATTTTGAATAAGTACTCATAAAGTATATGCAAAATACAGAAATTATTCAATTTTATAAAGTAAATGACCCTTATGGGGAATTCTCCAACTTTAAGCCATCACCAATATTGCTTGAAGGTGAGATTTGGCCAACAGTAGAACATTACTTCCAGGCAAGTAAATTTGATGATTTCAATGTTCGGGACAAGATTAAATTACTAAACTCTCCCATGGATGCAGCCAAAGAAGGAAGGAACAGAAATAATAAACTAAAGGAGGAATGGGAGGAAATAAAAAACAAAGTGATGTACAAAGGGCTAAAAGCAAAATTCTTGCAGCACCCGGAGTTAAAAAAAATCCTTTTGGAAACTGGCGATAAAACCATTATTGAGCATACCATCAATGATAATTATTGGGCAGATGCTGGTGACGGAAGTGGCAAAAACATGCTTGGAATACTATTAATGCGCATAAGGGAAGAATTGATAAAGATTTCGGACAATCCGGATTTAATATTTCCGCCCTGGATTGCTTTTCCTTCGACAGATAATCTTGATCTGTTTTGGGGAATGGGGTTAGGGGAAGATTATTTATCTAAATGGTATAATTTCATAAGTAAATATGGCATAGAAACATATATGTTTGATTTTCCTGAACCACTTGAATGGAAAAACGCATATGCTATTAATTAAAATTTGAAAGCCTCAAGTCGAAAGATTTGAGGCTTTTCCATTTACTGCTTTGTATTCAGCTATTCATTAAGCTAATCGATTCAAAATTTACCAATTGAAAAGGTTTATGAAACGTCCTCTAATTTTCCCTAAATCCCACATTACATTCCCCCCAAATTAATGCAGCTTGTCATTCCTTTGTTTTTGATTTATCAAGGAAACTTTCAATCATTGGGATAACAAAGACCGCTTCTTTAGAAACTGATTTTAGTGTTGTTATTTCACCGATATATTCACCGTGCACGCCTGGAATTATAGCTAATTCTGAGCCGGCAATCTGTCTGTGCATTTCTATAGCGTGCTCTGGTTTTATAAGATCCTGGTCGCCTATGATAATTAGGGTTGATGCTTTAATAGATTCGATCTGCTCGTCTGGTATGTCTTTAAAATTCACCATCCTTTTTACATCCTTATCATGCATTATTTGCAGGCCTTTAGGGTTTGGGGTAACTTTTATATAAGCTTCTTTTAGCTGTTCGGGCATATTGGCTAAAGTTGCCTGTTTCATAAAATCCCAAAACTGTGCAGGAACTCCATTGCGTTTGCACAGTGCAGAACCCAAAACGATTTTATCAACTATTTCTGGGTGACGAATAGCTATCTGCATAGCAGTTGTTCCCCCGTTACTGAAACCAAAAAAGTCTGCTTTATCAATATTCAAATGCTGCAAAAGTGTCGCAATGTCGTCTGCGTCCTGCTCAAAGGACAGATCTTTTTCTCTGTCACCAGTTCTTCCATGAGCTTGCAACTCAACAGCTATAATTCTCCTGTGTTTGGCGAGCATTGGGATAATCCTTCCAAATGTTGTTTGAATGGTAGAGCCGCCACCGTGAATCAAAACAAGTGGCTTGCCTTGTCCATAAATTTCATAATACATTCTAATTCCGTTGACTTCAGAATAGCCTTTTCCGGGAACCAGGGTATCCTTTGCGGCCGCCTTAATTTGATTACTATATCCTGCTGATCGGCTTACGTTTTTGAACGATGGTAATATCAGCAGTGCTAAAACAGCATATACGATTGTCTTTTTCATTTTATTAATTTTGATTGAGCATATTGTAAGAAACCATTGCTGATCCTTTTTCAATTCAGCAATAAATTAAGCCTGTTAAGCATCTTGATCCAGCCTTGATAAGCACCCGTTTTCTTCGCTTCTTCTTCCGAAACGGTCTGATGGATGGAAACTTTGGTTTGCTCACCAATAGATTCAAAGGTGACAGTTGTTACTTGCTCTTCAGGCCAATCTTCGGACTTCCCGGCTTTAACTGAACTAACCGAGTTACCGTTTTCATCCGACATAACCATAGTGAAAACAAGCTTTTGGTTTGGCACAACTTCCAAATAGGTGCCTTTGATCCAACACTCACCATGTACAGGGTCATGAATACAGGAATGAAAGTTGCCGCCTTGTGTAACATCAATAGCCCTAAATTCAATGGTACATCCATCAGGTGCGTACCAATTGATTAATTGCCGGGGATCTGTCCATGCCCGGAATACAATTTCCCGCGGTGCATCACACAGATGGCTAATAAAGAGTTCTTTGTTGTCCGAATTCATATATTTTGTTTTTTTGTTTCTTCAAGGAATTTGTCCAATTTCTCAAAACGCTGGCTCCAAAGCTTACGTGACGCTGCAACCCAATCAGCAACCTCATCCAGCTGACTAAGCCGGGCTTCACAAAATTGTTCCCGCCCTTTTTGGGTTACAGAGATCATCCCGCATTCATTAAGCACTTTAATGTGTTTGGCAATCGCCTGTCTGCTAATGCCAAAATCTTCTCCAATTCCGGCAAGATTTAGCGGTCCCCGCAACAGTTTCTGTATAATTATTCTTCTTGTTGGGTCTGCTATTGCCTGAAAAACATCTCTTCTTTCTATCATAATACAACCAAATGGTTGCCAAATATAAACACAACCATTCGGTTGCGCAAATTTTTTGAGATTTTTTTCTTACCGAAGACTTTTCCTGATTCCCCCCATTGCATTTCCAATAAAATTAAAGCATCTTGTGGATTCAAACCACGTTCGCCATAGCGGACAAATTATAAACTAACAAAACCATCCCTGTATCCAATTTAGACTATTTATGACCAAAATGCCTGCCTATCTCGAAACAAAAAGTCATTACCAGATCCTTGACGGGTTACGTGGTGTAGCCGCCCTTATTGTAGTTGCCTTTCATGTTCTTGAAACCTATTCGGGAGATCGTTTCCACCAGATCATCAATCATGGCTATTTAGCGGTTGATTTCTTTTTCCTGTTGTCGGGTTTTGTTGTGGCTTATGCTTATGATGATCGTTGGGGGAAAATGACCCAATGGGATTTTTATAAACGACGGCTCATTCGCTTGCAGCCCATGGTTATTATGGGTACCATCATTGGGGCGGCTCTTTTTTACTTCCAGGCCTCCCCGGTATTCCCGACCATCAGTACAACACCTGTTTGGCAGATGCTGCTTGTTATGGTCGTTGGTTTTACGATGCTCCCGTTGCCACTATCAATGGATATTCGCGGTTGGCAGGAAATGAACCCGTTGGACGGCCCCGCCTGGTCGTTATTTTTCGAATATATTGCCAATATTCTTTACGCCCTTTTTATCCGTAAATTCTCTAAAAAACTACTTGCCGTATTTGTAATATTATCTGCCTTGCTCCTTATCCAGTATTTGCTAATGGGGCCGCAGGGCGATGTTATTGGCGGGTGGAGCCTTAACGCACTCCATCTTCATATTAGCTTTGCCCGTTTGCTTTATCCTTTTTTTGCAGGGGTATTGCTTTGCCGCATGGGCAAGCTGATCCATATTAAAGGCGCTTTTGCGGTGTGCAGCCTGCTAATCGCAATTGTCCTGGCTATTCCAAGGATAGGCGGCAGCGAACACCTTTGGATGAATGGCTTGTATGAAGCATTCAGTATTATTGTTGTTTTCCCGCTGATTGTTGCCATTGGTGCCGGGGGAAATATAACCGGAAAGCTTTCTATGAAAGTGTGCAAGTTTTTTGGGGCCATTTCATACCCACTTTATATCACCCACTATCCGCTGATCTACTTATACACCGGCTGGGTGGCGAAAAATAAAGTACCGATGAGTTATGGCATTTGGTTTGGCGTGTTGTTGTTTGTTGTTAGTATCATTATTGCCTATGCATCGCTTAAACTTTATGATGAGCCCGTTCGCGAATGGCTGAGAAAACGCTTCCTGGTGAAACGGGCATAAAGCAAAGTGAATCTTAGCGTGAAAGCTGCATTTAAATTTCGGAAAACAAAATCACCCAACTAATTGATATTAGTTGAGTGATTTGTTTTATTTTAATTGTACAAGCTCTTGTGTATATAATTGCTCCATGAATTTCTGCAGATCCGAAACATTCATATTCAGGAACCAGGCCATAATGAGTATACAGGGATTGGATTTTATTGTTTAACAGGCGGGGCCTTTTTAATAATAAAATTAAATTTCTTACTATCCAGGCTTTTGGTTTGCGCTGAATCTACTGCTACAGTTTTAAACTTCCCGGTTTCAATATTTTTCTTCAACTGCAAGCTTTCCTGCGATTGCGGATTGGCCTCCAATACTTTATTTACCACCTGCATAGATTGCTCGTTTTTATTCACCAAGGCAAGTGCTTTGGCAATCACCAAACTTGATTTTTCATCTGTATAAACGGGCTGTTTCACTGTTTTTAAAATCCCTACAATTTTTTGTGTGGCCTCAGGGGTTAAAGCAGCTTTGCTGCTATCTGCAGCCGCTACACTATTATTCAGTTGCCGGATACTATGTTCGAAACTGTTTTTTACGGCAACTTGCTTTTCTATCCCGGCTTTTAAATTAATTGCCTGCGGCAAACCAGGATTTATTGACAATGCCTTTTGGTTATAAATACTTGCCTCGTTGTATTTTCCTAAAGCGTAATAAGCGCTGGAAATATTATTGAGTGCAACAGGATCATTTGCTGCCCGTGTGGTGTCAAATGCAGCAATTGATTTTTCCAATTTCACACGCAAAGTGGTATCAGCGGGGTTTTTAGCAACCTCATTCGCCGTCTTCTCGATATTTATTTTTCCATTGTCATAACTAAAGGATTTTATGGCCGTCCACCCGATCATCACAATTGGCAGAAAAAAGAAAGGAAGCAAAGCAACAATGCTTTTACCTTTAATAACATTCCAGATCAATGCAAAAACCAAGGCAAGAAATAAAATCCCGCCGGTAATCATCAAAATGATTTCGTATAAATAAAGACCCTGCAACATGGTAATGATGTGTGATGTTAACTATTTGCGATAAAAGGTTTTGTAAGTTAGGGGGCTATAAGCAAATAATATTGCTTTATAGATCATATTTAACTCTAAGTAAGTAAAAAAAATTGAAAATCAAGTATTTATTTTAGCGGATGGGATAAAACATGCGTTTGATTTTAACTTTTCCCAACACAGATTATTGACTTGCAAATAGCATGCGCCGGGGGGGTTATAATAATAAAGAACAGGCCCGTAAGTCTGTTCTTTACAACAATTAGATGAAAATATAAAACAACGTGTACTGTTGTTTGTAAGTGGCTCACGCTTTTATTGCTTATGGCGCATAAGTTGTGCTCTTTCCATAAAGCGCATTTGACACACTGGTTAAATAAGTATGCGTATCAGCGTCAGATAAATTATAACATAAATAAATGCCATAAGCATTATTTACGGTTTGCGTAGCTAAAGAAGCAGCTGTAGATGCACTGGTACTTTGAATATCAATAGCTGCAGGCCCTAAGCTGCTTTTAGCCAAACCTGGTACATTGGGTACAGAATAGGTTCCATATATGGCATTCCAGCTATAGTTTACTTTTGAACCTACCGTTACGCCGTTAAAGGATAAACGTGAAGCTGCCGGTCCGTAATCATAAAATGAAATGATTTTTGATGGCATTAACGATCGAAGTGCGGTTACTAAATAAACAAATGAACTTGAATTTGGCTGACCGGTTCCATTAGTTCCATAATCAGCATATTCATCGTCAAAATCAATCCCGTCAAGTCCATAAGTGGTAACCGCATTGCTTAATAATTGGGCAAACGCCGTTGCGGCCGCCTGGGATGGAAAATTACAGATCCCTGCCCCCTGGTGGTTACCTAAAATAGACAATAATACTTTTACCCCCTTAGCCTGCAGCGTTTGGATATAAGTAGTATGACTGGTAAGCACCGCCTGTGTTTGAGTATTGTAAGATAGAACAGCTGTTTGGGTGGTTGTATTATAATTGATATTGGCTGCAAAAATTATAGCGATATCAAATAGTTGCTGACCGGTTGATAATTTGTATTTACCCACATCCCTGATATCATAATTGTTTACTTCAACATAGCAAACCGCTTTGGGCCCGCTAACACCAATTGCGTCAGTCTTCAGCTTATCAGCTGTTGACAGCGTTGTTGAAGTATCAGGAGCTTTCATAGCATCTTTTTTACAAGCTGAAATAAATATCAGCATAAAACAAACTGCAGCTACTGCAGCCTTTTTTAGAAACATAGTTTTTTTTCTCATTTTTTATTTTTTTGGTTTATTAAAAAATTGGTTATTGATTTAGTTACGCTGTTTTTTATTTATCCATAGGCCTGTTGTTTTAATTTGGTATCTGTAAAATTTATTTGAGCAAATCCTTAGGTACTGGTTATATAACCAGTACCTAAGAGATAAAATAATGTCTATTGAATTTTAACTGAGTTTACTTTATCATTAGCACTGGGGCTAAGCAGTGTAAAGTTTGAATTGCTGGATGTAAGTGTCCATGAAGTACCTGTAAAGCTGCTGGATGTATACATAATTACCTTCCAACCTGCCGGGATGATAACAGAAGATGCCCAGTTTTTCACAAAACCATAGCTTTGTAGCTGCGTTAAGGTATAACTGCCTTTGGGGATAGCTGATGTTGCCGTACCTGCATCGCTCACATTTTGATAAAAAACCACACCGCCTCCTCCGGTTCCGCCACCAACAGGATTCATAATTTTGATCAGGTCGTTAGTTACCCTGTAATTTGCAGGCCGGTTCGTATTATCATGCATTGAAGTAAGTGGGGCGTCGCGGTCAATGGCATAGCCAAACACACCGCCTTTTTTACCACTGCTTGGTTCCCATCTTGCCATGTTATAGGCATTGCCTGTACCATTTTCAGGGTAGGTAACATCATCCCAATAATTAGTTGGATAACCATTTTCTTCATAAAATGAAAACCCTGGTACAAATTGGGTCGAACTGATATATGGCGTAAAAGTATTTATGGTAGATTGAAGATTGGATGTTCCCTGGCCGTAAGCCTGGAACCATACATAACTAACCATAGTGTAAACATTCCGAAAAAGACTATTGCTTCCGCCCTGGTTGGTATCAAAGGTAAGCAGCTTTGTAGTTCCTGATTTTGGGCCCAGGTAAGCTGAAAGCGCTGTATAAACCCCTGTCATATCTGTTAATGTAGTTCCTGTAGGGTTACTTTCAACATCAATATCAAACCCATCAAAACCATATTTATTAACAATGCTATCCATTATCGTTTTCGCCGTTGTTTGGTATCCTGCCGTAGTATGCGGAACACCCGAGGCGATATCCAGATTACCGGTAACAATTACTTTAGTTCCTTTAGCATGTAAAGCAGGAATCACGGTATTCTTCATTTGCGTTTGTTCATTAGCAGAAGAACCGCTCCCAAATCCAAAAGCAATGGCAACATCAAGGCTGTCCGGCAAAGCCGCCATCCCCGATATATCAGCACCGCCGCCAGTAGGAGATCCATATGACCTGTAAAAGCCGGCAGAAATTTCGTGGTTGGTTTTTTTATAGGCGATCAAAATACTATCGGTATTTGCAGCGGCAAGGTTACTTTTAAAGTTCCCTATACTTTGCGGATTACCGTTATTAACAACATCCTTTTTACATGATTGGGCTGTTAAAAGTAGCACCCCACCAAGCAATAACATATTGCTTAGTGGCAAAAAATAAGCTTTTCTCATTGTTTTTTTGATTTTACGGTTTATAATTGGTGTTATAATTGTATGCTGTTTTCTCAGTTGGTTTTACAATAGGCGTTAGTTTTTATTTAAGCGATGTTTTAATGATAAGGTTGGTATTTGATCAGCGCGGTTAAAGCTTCTATCTCATTGTTGTTTCATATTATTATCTAAGGTTTTAAAAGAACCCTTTAAAAAAAGGGCTCTTTAAGGTTAATCAACTAAACCAATCAACTCAACCCAGTTCTCATTCTGAGTTATTGTTAATGCGTGCTATACAGACATCTTAAAATCTATTCTTATGTTGCCTATGCACTTTAGCATAGTACTGGTTTAACATATAATAGTACAACAGTTGGCTGTTTAAGTTTTGTTTCAGCTGTTGCTATATCCCTGCCTGTTTAACAAATGGATTGAGACATCCAAAATTCTTATCCATCCTTTAAATTGATTTAACAATAAGCGGGTCTATAAAAACGCCGCTTATTGTAGTGATTGGTTTAGGTTGTTAAAAATTAGCTTTATTAACATCCCACCATAACCGGGTGCCGCCATTATCCGCACCGCCCAATAAGGTGAGCGCGTTTTTAACCGCCGCACCGTTATTATTGTATTCGCTGGTAGGGAAAGGGAGTCTCCTGATCTGGATCTGTGTATCAATAGTGTTGTTGCTGTTATTATTTACCACGGTAAATAATTTAGGATATCCTGTTCTGCGGTAATCTGCCCAAGCTTCCTGTCCATCAGGAAATATAGCCAGCCATTTTTGGGTAATAATGCGTTCCAGCTTTTGCTCATTACCCGCAAGCGGATCCCATTTTATGGTGATTGAACTAAGCGCTGGTGAATTATTCACATTGTTTTTAGGATCGGTATAAGCACCAGGTTTGCTTACTGTATTACTGATATAGCTACCTGCGGATACACCCCATTGCTGCATGGAGGTACCAATCCCGGTTTCATAATTAGTTTGTGCATCGCCTGCACCAGCCCAGCCGCGTAAAGCAGCTTCAGCCTTTAAAAACCACATTTCGGCAGCGGTCATTATTAATTGAGGCGCTGTTTGCGTAAACGTAGTTGCGGTGTTTAAGCTTGCATAGGTATCATAATCGGGCCTTGACAGGATATTGCTTCCAATGCGGATGCCGATGTACTGGCCCGCAAAAAGCGCATCAGTGGCCGGTTTACAATATACGGGTAAGCGGGGGTCATTGTACCCTGTTAAATAGGATTGAAAAGACGCTCCCATCCGGTTATCATCATAAGGATCAGTTACCACCCAAAGATCGTTTGATCTGCCGCCTGATTGTGCTATGGCTGCATCATCTGCCGGAGTTGTTAACAACCCACCTACTGCGCTCATTGCTTTTTCGGCTTGTTGCTGAGCAGTTGCAGCGTCTGCTTTTACAATGCGCATAGCTAAACGTAAACGAAGGGAATTGGCAAACTTAAGCCACTTTGTATAATCGCCGTTAAATATCAGGTCGCTGCCGGCCAATGGCTTTTTGCCCGGGTTGGCAGCAATATAAGCTTGCAAATTATTGGCCGCTGTATCTATCTGGCTAAAAAATTGCTGATAAACCGTTTTTTGATCATCATACGAAATGCTGGTAATGGCGGTTCCGGCTTTGCTATAGGGGATCGGTCCAAACCGGTCTGTAACCCTGTCCATCGCTTCAACCCGTATTAATAGGGCAACTGCCCAAAGATCGGGCGCTTTTGTCCTGGCTCCGGTAGCTGCTATTTTACTTACCGGCCCCATAACCAGGTTATATTGATCATTAAAACCTGCCTGGTTCCAGCCATCAACCAAAGCATAATTTAAGTTATTAATGCCTCCCCTGAAAGGATCAGGAGACATCATATAGCCAGAGTAAGCATCGGCGCTTAAGTTTTGAGCCACCTGGTAGTTACTGTATATAGCCTGCTCCAACGGGCCAAATGCCGTTGGAAGTATGGCTATGGTTTGATTAACGGAAAGTGCATTGGGGTTGGTATTATACTTCTCGAAGTTTTTGGTGCAACTGCTTACACCAAGTATAATTAAAGCTGACGCCATAATTTTATAATTACGTTGTCCGCCTGCTATTATATATTTTAAGTTTATTTTCATGACTAGTAAATTGAGATCAGTGATTAAAACGAAACATTTAAGTTTAAACCTACGTTGCGGGTTGCCGGCTGGTTAAACACATCAACACCCGAAAGCCCGTTTCCTGTTGACATGGTTAGTTCAGGATCAAAAGGTGCTTTCTTATGGAAATAAACCAGGTTTCTGCCTGTTACAGAAACTTTAACACTTTTAAAAGCGCTATTTGATATCGGCATGGTATAGCCAATAGCTGCTTCACGTAACCGTATAACCGTTGCGCTATAAATGTATTGATCGGTTATCCCATCTCTGCCGCCAATAGTTTGGTACCAGGCCTGGGCATTTACTGTGCTTACAACGTTTCCGCTTTTATCCACACCATTAACTTTTACACCACCCGCGTTGCGTGCATCGCCGGTTACTTTTGATACACCATTCTGATCCAGAATAGCCTGGGTCATTGACAATACCTGTCCGCCAAATTTTCCGTCAATCAGGAAGCTCAGGCTGAAGTTTTTATAATCAAAACTGTTACTCCATCCTAATTGAAATTTTGGATTTGGATTCCCTAAAAGCGAAAATGTTTTATTTGCCTGTGGTGTGTATGGGTTTGCAGCAGTTCCGCTTCCGTTTAACACAATCCGTCCCTGTGAATCACGGGTTAGGCTATAACCATAGATATCGCCATACGATCCGCCAACGGCCAGGTGCGACTCATAATTATTGTTGCCATTCCCTGTTAAAACAAATGAGTTTATCCCGTCCTTGCTATCAACATCAATAATTTTGTTGGTGTTTTTAGCACCGTTTATGGCGGTGTTCCAGGTAAAATCTTTACCACGCACAACCTCATAACCCAATATGAATTCTATACCGCTATTTTGCACATTGCCTGCATTAACATAGCCGGTTGAAAACAACGAAGCTGTAATTGGCTGTACCGGGAAATATTGATCGCGGGTATTGGTTTTATAATACGTAAAGCTAAAGTTAAGCCTGTTATCCAAAAACCTAAGGTCAGTTCCTAATTCAATAGATTTTGTTCTTTCAGGCTTCAGTGTTCTGAAAGCTGCTGCCGTATTAAAAACCAATTGCCCTGCAGCATTCTGTGTGTTTTGCACCGAAGTAAGGTAAGGAGGAATAGTATTACCAACCTCTGCATAAGTACCTCTTACTTTTGCATAGTTTATAACCTTAGGTAAATTTAAAGCCTGGTTAAGTATGGCAGACAAGCCCACCGAAGGGTAGAAATAAGAAACATTGGGTGTAAACGCCAGGTTTGACGACCAATCATTTCTGCCGGTAACTGTCAGATACAGCCAATCCTGGTACGAAAAGTTGGCATTGCCAAATAACGCCTGCAGCTGGCTATGGTTTGGCGCTATCCCTACTGTATTGCTGGTTGTGTTGGAAGTAGTTCCGCCTAATGAAGCAATAACATTACCTGGTGTAAAAAAGTCAGGGGTCGAAAGGTTACCATTCAGTGAAAGCCCGCGGGTAATATTATCTGTAATACTACCACCCACTAAACCATTTATTTTAAAAGGCGAGTGCATTGGAACGGTAAAGTTTGCAATCAGGTCCCCGTACTTTTGTTCAACGGTTTGATCGCTTAAATTTAAAAAACCATTCCCGTTCGAGTTAAATAATGAATTGGTGCCCGAGTACCTGTCTTGTTCATAGTTGTCGTTTGTGCGGTCGACATTGCCCCTTACCTGGATGCTCAACCAACTGGCCACATCATATCTAACACTTCCGTTTAATAAAACGCGGTTACGGGTTCCGAAGTTTGGATCCCTGTTTATTATCCACCATGGGTTTTGCTGTAAATTATCATTGGTGAACCAGTTTTGGCGTGCAAATCCGGTTTGGTTATCAAAAAGGTAGCTATTTTTATAAGTATTGATATCTAATCCTCTTGGAAACAGGTATAAACCGGTTAATGGATTTAGGTATAAGCCAAAACTCGGCGAGTTATTTATCTTTTGATTGATGTAGTTAATATTTGCATCAACTGTTAATTTATTGTCGAAAAACTTTGCAGTTTCTCTTAAATTAAAGTTATTACGGTCAAGCACGTTACCAGGCTCCACACCTTTTGCATGTGTATTGGCATATGAAAAATAAGTTTGCGCCACTTCTGATCCGGCCGAAAGGTTTACTGCGTTAGTCCAGTTGGTGCCGTTTTGAAAAAAGTTCTTCAAATTATCCTGGCTGCCAGAAATACCGGCTCCCCAGCTATCAATTGCACCGCTTTTTGTTTGTCCGTAGCTATTTTGAAACTGCGGTTCATATGCAACATGATCCACAGCAAAGGTTGAAGAATAGCTGATCTGCGCTTTTCCGGCCCTTCCTTTTTTTGTAGTGATCAATATTACCCCATTTTGCGCCTGGCTGCCATACAAAGCTGCGGCAGCGGCGCCTTTAAGTACCGATATATTGGCTATATCTTCAGGGTTAAGGTTTGAGATGCCGTCTCCACCATCAGGGCTACCACCGAATGTTCCGGTAGGCTGCATATTGGCATTTGAGCCATTGGTAATAGGCACCCCGTCAATAACATACAATGGCTGGTTATTGCCATTGGCGGATCTGTTACCTCTTAAAATAACTTTTACAGAACCTCCTACACCCGAAGCACTTGGCGAAATGGATAAGCCTGCTACTTTTCCGTTCAGCGCATTCATCAGGTTATCGCTTTTTACTCTTGTTAACTCATCCCCGTCAACCTGTTGCGTTGAATAAGTAAGCGACTTTTCAGAACGCCTTACACCAAGGGCAGTAACCACAATTTCTGAAAGCGCGGCCGACTGCTGTTTTAAAGTAACGTTAATGTGCATGTTATTATTTATAGTTACTTCTTTGGTCTCAAAGCCAATAAAGCTGAATACCAGTGTTCCGTCACCGTTGGGCGCATTCAACTTATAGTTACCCTGCAAATCGGTAGCTGTGCCTTGTTGTGTGCCTTTTAGCTTTACATTAACACCGGGGATAGGATCGCCCTTTATATCATTTACGGTACCGGAAATAGTAATTTGCCGTGCGGCTGATGCTGATACGGTTGTTTTTCTCTTAACTATAACCGTATTATCAACAATCAGGTACGTTACGGGCTGGTTATTGAAACACTTATCAAGCACTTCATTAATAGGCATGTTTTTAACTGATAAGCTAACCGGGACGGTTTCATTCAGCATTTTTGAGTTATACAAAAAGTTATAACCGCTTTGCTGCCTTAATTCTTTAAAAACCTTTTTTAAAGACACCTCCTTTACGGATAAATTAATATTTTGAGCGTAGGTGCTGGCGCTCACATGTAAC
Organism: Mucilaginibacter sp. OK098; assembly: GCF_900142915.1. Lineage (GTDB taxonomy): Bacteria > Bacteroidota > Bacteroidia > Sphingobacteriales > Sphingobacteriaceae > Mucilaginibacter. The sequence continues at coordinate 436,240 of NZ_FRCM01000005.1, read as the reverse complement.
ATGCCCGATATCAATAAAACCAAGGTGAGTTTCATAATGAGCAGAAATTTATTTTGTATGCGAAGGATATACCTGCATATAAATACAGTGTAAAGTTTATACATTTGTTTATAGGGTTAAATTACAATTGGTTGTTGAAGCAATTAATGTATTTTACCTGGCGCTGCCTGGCAGTGCTTAAGTCAGGGGCGCTCTAACGCTCCTGGCTTTTTAGGTTTTAGCTATGGTTTTAAGGCATAACTGTGATAGCCCTCCCTTCTATCTTAAAGTGAATAGTTCCGGTTAACTCCAATACTTTTAATAACTCGGTTACATTTGAAAAACGGGAAACCGCTCCTCCAAAATCCTGATCTTTTACTGCACCGTTATATTTCACATCCACATCATACCAGCGTGCAACTCTTTTCATAATACTCTGGATGTTTTCGTTATCAAATATAAAATAGCCATTTTTCCAGGCCACTGCTTCATCGGTATTTACCTCTGACACCCGATAGTTAGCTTGTCCATCGGCAAGTACGGCCTGCTGTCCGGGTTTTAACAATGTTTCTGCGCCTTCTTTTCTCAGCTTTACTGAACCTTCAAGTAAGGTTGTTATCATGTTGCTATCGTCATCATAGGCCATTACATTAAAATGAGTCCCTAAAACCTGGATGCTGGTCCCTTTTACAGCTACCGAAAAAGGCATTTTCTTATTTTTTGCCACTTCAAAATAGGCTTCGCCTGTTAACTCAACATGGCGCTCATTACCTGAAAACACAACCGGGTATTTTAATGAAGATGCCGCGTTAAGCCACACTTTTGTGCCATCAGAAAGCACTACCTCATATTGACCGCCTTTTGGCGTGGTTGCGGTATTATATAATGTGGTGCTTTGGGCCTGTTTACTGTTGACGCTATAAACCAACTGGCCATTGTTCAACTTATTAATAGTTGCCTGCCCTTGGTTGGTTAATGTGATGCGCCCTGAATTTCCCAGTATAATTTTGCTGCCGTTTGCCAGTGTAAGTATGGCCTTATTGCCGCCAGGTAAAATATCGTGCTTTATATACGCTGTTGGGTTATTTGTCCGTACTTCACTGGCTTTCTTATCTCTAAATAATAACAGGCTTACTGATAGTGCCAAAATCACACTGGCTGCTGCCACCCAATACCTGGCAGGGACCAATTTTCTCACCGGAGCACCGCCTATGTTTTTCTGCAGTTTATTATAAATAGCTGATCTTACCTCCTCTTTTGTACCCATGCCGGCATTCCATTCGCCTTCAGTAAGCTCAAAATTATCCTGGTATTCCTCCAATAGTTTTTTTTCGTCAACAGTACAATTGCCGGCATTACATTTTTCATATAATGAAATATATTCCTTTGGAGTCATGAAATTTATAATTGGTTGTTATAGTAATAGAGCACATTCTTTTCCTCAACACACATAAAAATTATTTTTTTTATGCATTTGTAAATAACTGAAAGCGATGGGACATTTTCACATTACCGGTGAGACAGTGCTGCTACAGCATAACCCGGTGACCCGGAGGTGCACAATACGCGATTTTACCATTTATATTTTTCTTGTCTAAAGAATATTGTATTTTTGTTATGATGACAACGCTTACTGTAAATATTGACAACAAAAAGACCGAAAAGGCCATTAAAGCTGTTTTGGACGCTTTTGGTTTGGATTACAATATAGATCAGCATCCTGATGCTGCTGGCAAGGCGTTATCTAAATCCGAACAAGTGATTTATGACCGTCTGAGAAAATCTGCGGAGGAGATTAAATTGTACAAAGAAGGCAAAATCAAACTCCAGGATGCAAGTGAGTTTTTAAATGAGCTATAAGGTTGTCATCGCTTCAGAATTTGCAAAAGAAGCAAAAAGAATTGCCAAAAAGCATATTGGAATAAAAAGCGATATAACTAAACTGGTTGCTGATTTAGCCGTCGATCCCAGGATGGGCACCGAACTGGGAAATAATTTCTATAAAATCCGTATGTCAATTTCGGGAACCAACAAAGGCAAATCTGGCGGCGCAAGAGTAATCACCTATATTATTTTGGATCAGGAAACGGTTTTGCTAACTGAGATTTACCTAAAAAGCGAACATGATACAGCTAATATCAGTACCCTTGTACAGCGATTGAAAGACCAGGGGTTGATCTAATATTATTGGTGCCATGACGTTGATCAATATTTGCCGTGCCACCCGATATGACCATGATTACCAGTTTAATATTTTTACAAAGCTATAAGAAACGCTGATTTTTAACCTGTCTTACCCGGTACTGCTTTTTTGTCTCACCGCCTCATGTGACTCACAATTGTGTTTTTCAAAGCCAAACAGCGTTCACGAAAAACTAATTATATCTTATTTTCAAGTGGATGGTGTGGTCCGAAAACCTACCCGGGTTTAGTACTTTTTTACACTACTTATTTTTTACAGGTGATAATTATTTACCTCAGTTTTATGTTCAAAAAAATTATGAAACAATATGTTTTTAACTGAATTAATTAAAAAAATAATACATTCGAAAAATATGTCTTTGTGGTAATTAATTACGCGTGATTAAACAGGAGTTTACAGATCATCAACTCTGGCAGGCAATAAAGTGCGATGACAGGAAAGCATTCGATATGCTTTTTGAGCGTTATTGGTCTGCTATGTATACCAGTGCATATAATTATCTACGGGATGCGGCTTTAAGCGCCGATATTGTACATGATATTTTCCTGAACATCTGGCAAAAACGAAAAGAATATGAGATCATTTCACTCAAAGGTTATTTAACCAGTTCAACCCGGTACCATGTTTATAAATGTTTTAAAGCGCGGAAAGCATCACCATTAATATATGTTGAAAATTATGACGATGAAACAAGCATACAACAAGCTAATGCCGGCGAAGAAAAGTTAGCCTCCCTTGATCTTGAAAGCTCAGTTAATGATCATTTACTCCAGCTCCCAAAACGTTGCCGCGAGATTTTTCTGCTAAGCAGGATCCAACAGATGACCAATGATGAAATAGCGGCACACTTTGGCATCTCAAAGCGAACAGTTGAAAACCAAATAACCCATGCGCTAAAATTTTTGCGTTTACATTTTAAAGATATAGCTGTTTTGCTATTGCTGAGCACCCTGAATAAATAAGCTATTTCGTGTTAACGCATTATCGAATTCAAACCGGGCAGAGTAATTTTCTTAAGGGTTTAATGCTAAAAAGTTTCATTTAAATTCAAAAAGAAACCGTGGGAGTTATAATTTCCAAAGGCATAATCAAGGCACAAATTGGTACGTGTAGCCTTATTAAACAGCAAACGCAGGCCTGCACCATATCCATACTGAAAATGCTCAAATATTTTTGTACCGGCTTCATCATTTGCGGTTTGTGCGTTGGCAAAAGTAACACCACTAACAAACTTGTTAGCCAATATCGGGAAACGGTATTCAACTTCCGAATAGTTATACTTCGTGCCTTTAAAATAACCTGAGGTGTATCCTCTTCCGCTCCTGAAGGTTCCATCTTTACTTGTTCCCGGTAACTCCAGGTAGGGCACATTACCACTGATCAGGTATGATCCCCAATTCCAAAATGCAAGAACATGTTCCGGGTTTTCGGCAGAGAGACTAAAATATTTCCTAAAATCGGTGGTAAATTGTACTGAACTTTTTGAGCTTGCCAGCAATGTTGAATTAACGCGGAAGCCTGCATCCACATAGATCCCTTTATAAGCGCGATTCTGATTATCACGCGTGGTATATTGTAGATTGAAGAGCAGGCCGTCTGCCCTGTAATCACCCCGTTTAAATCCGTGCTCATCACTATAGATATTGTAAGGCGTTAAATTTGATGTATCCCTTTGTTTAATTTTCGTCCTGATGTCAAAAGATGCCCCTACCCCAACATAAAGATTTTTTTGAATTTCTTTATATACTTTTTCCCTGAGATTTAAATATATAGAATTGAGCGCACGGGCCTTACGCTCCGGATTCGCCAATACCTGGTCGGTTTCACTCCCCCCGGGGTTACGGCCTATGCCTAACCCCTCATCAGGGGTAACCGTTTTTGCAACAACAAAATTACCCTGGAAATTCCACTTATTGCCGGGGGTATAGATATTGTGATTAACATAAAAATAAATGATCCCCTTGGTAGTAATTGAGGCTGATGTTGCAGCCACAGACAAGAGCGTATTTGGGTCATTACCAAGTTTTCTGCCTGCTACCGCCTTGATTCCTAATTGCGAGCCAATAGTTGGATTTGAGGCTATATTGGGTACAATAGTAATACCCGATGGTTTTTTACGAGTTGAATCGGGCACCTTGTTTGGATGCAGGATGTCCCTGATCAGGTCGCCAAAATCAAATTGTTTTGAAAGTGCAGCAGCCTGCTTAACCCTTATAGAATCAGCTCGTAAAGACGCTGCTTTTAAAGAATCAGCAGCAGTTGTTACCTGGCTGTAAGCACCATAATGTATGCCTGTAAATAGGAACAATAATAAAATCTTTAATAAAAAAGAAAACCTTTTACGGCCAGGTATATAATGCATTTTAAGGGTTACCAATATTTAAATTCATATTTATTACTTGTTTTTGTAATAAACTAAGATCAAACTTTAAACCATTAAATTCTTATAATGTTTTACGCTTAACCACTTAGGCTTTAATCCGACAGAAGCTTTTGATCGAAAGTTTTGAAAATTTTTGCCTATGACAATGAAAATAGCACTTATAAGTAAAGCACTATAAATGCTTATCCAGCACCTGTTTTAATATAAGTACAGCCTTCTCCATCTCCCCAAATGAAAAACCTGCAAACCCCAAAATCAATCCATTGGGATGCTTGAATTTAATCCCGGAGCTGCTAAGCGGGTTAATAATTACACCTGCTTTAAAACATTCATTTGCAATTATTCCGGCATTAATTGATGTTGACAGCCAGGCTATAAAGTGCATGCCTGCTTCTACCGGAACAGGTGTTAGCCTGTCTCTTAGATGCAGGTTTATCAGACTTACTAAATCGTCCTGGGCTTTTTTGTATAACAGTCGCATTCGCCTTACATGGCGGCTAAAATGCCCCTGGCTGATAAATTCGCTTACAATAGCCTGGGTAATTATATTGCCCTGCCCGTCAATTACAGATTTTGCGGTAGCAAACTGTCTGGCCATGGCTTCGGTAGGAAAAACCATATAGCCTAAACGTAAGGCAGGCAATAAAACCTTGCTTAATGTACCTGAATATATAACATTTCCGTTGGTGTCCATACCTTGCAGCGCAGGGATAGGGCGGCTATCGTACCTGAACTCGCTGTCGTAATCATCTTCTATGATCCACATCTGGTTATCCTTTGCCCAGTTCAATAACTTTATCCGGTCGTTAAGCGCCATTGTATTGCCCATCGGGAATTGGTGCGATGGAGTTACATAGGCAAGCTTTGATTTTGGATAATTATGCATGGCAAAATCCAGGTCCAGGCCATCGCTTGTTACCGGTACAGGACAGATCTGCCCGCCAAACCGCTGAATAGCCGATGTTGCTCCCGCATATCCCGGATCTTCCATCCAGCATTGATCTCCTTTATTCAATAACAATTCAGCGGCTAAATGCAGGGCCTGCCTGGTACCATTCACAATCAGCATATTTTCCGGGTCGCAATTTATTGATCTTGAAATACGCAGATGGTCGCACAGTGCTTTCCGCAAAGGCAAATATCCCTGGGCATCATCGTAGCCTAAATGTAACCGGTTTATATTTTTATTTACGCCTGCACTGATGCGGGCCCAGGCAGGGAAGGGAAACTCCGGAATAAGAGGGATTGACTGTTGGAAGGGGCGCCTGGGTTCCAAAGCGCTAATATGTCCTTTAAAAGCATTATTAAGTCCGTATGGCCTGGCGGTGTAATGTTCCGGTTTTTGCACCGGGCGTATAGGCTGACTTTTAGGATAGGAGAATTTATCGACGTTTTTACTGACAAATGTTCCTGATCCGGTTTTCGACTCAAAAAAGCCCTCCATCTTTAACTGATCAAAAACCTGTAGTACAATATTCCTTGAAATTTTAAGCTCCACGCTCATTTCGCGCGAGGAAGGCATCCTGTCAAAAGGGCGCAGCATGCCCTCATAGATTCCATTCTTTAACTGTTCATACAGTTGATGATTAATAGTTTTACCCGGTTTTTTATTTATCCGGATAAAGGTGACTAATATTTGAGGTGTAATTTTCCCCATCAAATGGCTCTGTTTAATTTATTATAATGGCTCTTTTGGCAGGGCCAATTTACAATTAATTTTGATCTTCTCTTATCGCCATAAAAACATAAACAGGATAAAATCTGCACAGCGTTTTAAAGTAAAACAAAACTATAATTATATGAAAATAATGTATAAGCTGCTTTTAACAAGTATTATATGCCTGCTGGGTGCTAATGTGCTCTATGCGTTTGTAAAGCAGCAAAAAGATACATCAAAAGCTGTTTCAAAACAATCGGCCGCAGAACGGAACGGGGAGCATGATTTCGACTTCGAAATCGGTACCTGGAAAACTGATCTGAAACGGTTGCTGCACCCTTTAACCGGCTCCACTACCTGGGTGGCATATACCGGCAGTACTGTAGTGAGTAAAGTTTGGAGTGGGCGTGCCAACCTGGTTGAGCTTGAAGTTGATGGCCCGGCCGGCCATATAGAAGGCTTGAGCGTACGTTTATACAACCCACAAAGCCGGCAATGGAGCCTTAATTTTTCTGGCGCCGGCACCGGTGCTATGAGCCAGCCTACTATCGGCGGGTTCAAAAACGGGCGGGGTGAGTTTTTTGACCAGGAAACCCTTAATGGCAGGGCCATCCTTGTGCGCTTTGTTATCACTGAACTTACGCCCGATACCTGTCATTTTGAGCAATCTTTTTCGGATGATGGCGGCAAAACCTGGGAAGCAAACTGGATTGCTACCGATACGAGGGTAAAATAAATTAGTCAAAATCAACTGAAAAAATTATCGCTTACAAAATCATAAAACAAATGAAAAATATTCAATACCTCTTAAAATCCATTGCTCTAATTTTATTAGTGCTGCAGGTTTCATATCTCCGGGCCCAGGTTCTTTCACCAAGAGAATCAATGATGAAAAACACAAGGATCACTTCGACAGGAAAGCTGGAAATGATAGCCTCAAAAACTTCATCGCCAAAAGACTTTGACTTTTTTGTTGGCAAATGGAAGATCCATAACCGGCGGCTTAAAACAAGACTGAATAATTGTACAGAATGGGTAAAGCTGGATGCAATAGTTGAAATGCATAAAGTTTTTTCAAACAGCATTGCAAATTTTGATTCCGGCTCATTTGATGGATTTGACGGAAAACCACCTTTTGAAGGCCTGACCGTTCGCCTTTTTAACCCCAAAACAAAACTTTGGAGCATATACTGGGCTGCCAGCAATGTGGGCACCATGGATACACCCAATGTGGGTTCGTTTGAAAATGGCGTCGGCGATTTTTTTGCTGAAGATACTTACAATGGTAAAAAAATAATAGCGCTGCTCCGCTGGGATGCAAGCGATAAAAAGAATTTTAAGTGGAGCCAGGCCTATTCTGCCGACAAGGGTAAAACCTGGGAATGGAACTGGTATATGACTTATGAAAAATTATGATGAGCAAAATAAAAATTGCCCAATCTATAAATATAAAACAAATGAAAAATATTCAATACACTTTAAAAGCCCTTGCTTTACTAATTTTATTTACGCTGCAAGCTTTTTATACCTGTGCCCAGGCTGTTTCTCCAAAAGAACCGATGATGGTAAACGCGAAGATCACCCCAACCGGGGAGCTTGAGATCACTCCTTCTAAAACGTCATCAAAAAATGATTTTGATTATTTAGCCGGTAAATGGACTATGCGCAATAAACGACTTAAAACAAGGCTGAATAATTGCACCGAATGGGTAGAGTACGAATCGACAGATGAAAATTCAGGCCCGATACTAAACGGGATCGGCAATACGGATCTTTTTAAAACTGCCTACAACCAGGTTAACGGAACCCTTTATGAAGGTTTAACCCTAAGGCTGTTCAATCCGGAAACAAAGTTATGGAGCCTTTACTGGGCCGACAGTAACGCTGGTGCAATGGACCCACCTGTTGTGGGCTCGTTCGAAGGAAATATCGGCAGGTTTTACTGTAAAGATACTTTCAACGGCTAGCCGGTAATTGTAATGTTTAAATGGGATAAAACTGATAAAGATAACCCCGTATGGAGCCAGGCATTTTCACCAGATAACGGTATTACCTGGGAAATGAATCTAACCAATACCTCGCACAGGGTAAAATAATAAAAATCAATTATTAAACATTAATCGTAATACAAATGAAAAACATTCAGCATACTCAGAAAATTCTTGCCTTACTAATTTTATTTGTACTCCAGGTTTCGCACATCCGTGCCCAAACGTTAAAAGAACATATGATGGTTAACGCAAAGATCACTTCAACCGGAGATCTTGAGATCATCCCGTCAACAGCTTCGTCGCAAAATGATTTTGATTTTTTAGTTGGCAAATGGGCCATGACTAACAAAAGGCTTAAAACAAGATTGAACAATTGTACCGAATGGATCCCTTTTGAGGCAACAGGCGATTACAGTATGATATTAAATGGGATAGGTAACATGGATATTTACAAATCGGCATTCAACCCGGTTAATAATAATAAGCCATTTGAAGGCATTACAGTTAGATTGTATAACCCCGAAACAAAATTATGGAGCCTTTTTTGGGCTGACAGTAACTACGGATCAATGGACCCGCCAGTTGTAGGTTCTTTCGAAGGAAAGATCGGCAAGTTTTATTGTAAAGATACTTTTCAGGGCAAACCTGTGATCGTAATGTTCAGATGGGAAAAAATAAGCAAGGATAACTATTTATGGAGCCAGGCATTTTCGCCTGATAACGGCGTTACCTGGGAAGTAAATTCAACAAGTATAGCGCATCGGATAAAATAAAAAGGCTTTTATTATTTTATTGTCTTGCTTGTCTTCGCAGGCTCTCTCCAATGCTATTAAGTTTGCGTGGACTAAGTTTGTGTATCCACGCCAGCAAAGCGGTCCATTTTTACTCAAGTGTAAACCCAAAAGCGGACGAGACCCCAATGGAACGCATGGAACAAACATGGAACATACTGATTATAAACAAATTACAACGACAAAGCAAAAACATCAAATTACACAATCATTGATTATCAGCAACTTGCATTTTTGAAAAAGTTAAAAATCCTGATAATCAGAATGTTCCATAGTGTTCCACCCCGTTCCGCTGAAAAATGGAACGCTTTGTCCCAGCAATCTCTCCTGAAAGGGACCAGACGGAGGTTCTGGATAAGAGCGAAGCTAAAGTCCTCTCCTTTGGAGAGGATTTAGGTGAGGCCAAATTATATGGGTATCCTTTTCTCTCAGAGAGAACCTGCGCGATGTTTGTGGTCAACTAAAACTTATTGCAATGGAATAGCATGTGGCTATTTCCACCTAAAAAACACTATCCATCGCAGGGTCCTCTCTGAGAGACCCTGCGGGGACTAAACATAGGAACCCTTGTAATTTTCCAATTACATTCGTGCTAATTAAAAAAATAGCCCTACATACGCTGGCAGATCTCCTATCTTAGATAAATAAACCTATTGCCATGAAACCTGCCAAATTTATCCTGCCCCTGTTACTTTGCATAATTGTATTCGGTTTTACAACAACCGGAAAAAAAGATAACTGGAAACAGCTCTTTAATGGGAAAGATCTTACCGGTTGGGATACTTATATCGGGCCTGATCTTGATGATAGTGGCAAACCCATTACCGGCACACCTTTAGGCTTGAATAACGATCCAAGACATATTTTTACAATAGTTAAAGATGGAGGGAGAAATGTGATCCGCATTTCGGGCGAAAACTGGGGGGCTATATCAACAAAAAAGGAATACGAAAACTATCACCTTCAATTACAGTTTAAATGGGGTGAGCTTTCATGGGGACAAAAGAAGGGTAAAAAGAAAGACAGCGGTCTGCTTTATCATTCTGTTGGAAAATACGGTGCAGATTATGGCGCATGGATGCGTTCGCAGGAGTTCCAGGTAGAAGAAGGTAATTGTGGTGATTATTGGGGTGTTGCGGGCGGCATGGCTGATATGCCCGTAATTAAAAGATCAGAAACCGATTATGTTTACGATCCAAAGGGAACGCTTATCACGTTTAAAGAAGGCGGCAAACAGGGAAGGCACTGCATAAAAGGTACGGATTCTGAAAACCCATCAGGCCAATGGAACACGGCAGACCTGTATTGCCATGGCGATACCAGTATACATGTTATTAATGGGAAAGTAATGATGGTGTTATATCATAATAAACAAATGGATAACGGGCAGGAATCACCTCTTACCAAAGGAAAAATTCAAATCCAGTCAGAAGGTGCCGAGATCTTTTACAGGCAAATAAAGATCCAGCCAATTAACCGGCTGCCTGCGGAGCTTATTAAGTAAGGTTGGTTTGTTATTTACCGGATATGTAGTGACGGGATCTATTAAAAAACAGCTACAGCTTCCTATCCGCTTTTCTTACCATTTTTGGCAGATCATTTTGCAGTGCTATCATCAGTTCATCTGAAGCACTTTCACACAACGGTAGTATTTTTTCGGGTGTCAGGAAGGGGATGCCCGCAATCTGCGCACCCGATATTTTTGACATAGCTTTTTCCTTTATTGAAAATACCTTCTTGCCATTTCTGTTAAATAATATAATATTGGCGTAGGCATTAACTTTTACAAGAGCCATCCCTCCAAAACCTCTTGATTCCATGTCAAAATTAATGTACACTTTCATCACGCCATCACATCGGTCAAACATCCCAAGTAAGCTTTTTTCATTGGCATTCCCCTTTAAGGGCAAAATCACTTTATACCCGTTAACCGGGATATAAGCATTCCCTTTCAAAATGTCGTTAAATCCTGCATCTTCAGGAATGAAATCCTTATAAGTATCATTATGGATAACCTGGTCTTCAGGTAAAAACTGAAAAGGAAAACTCTTCGCACAATTTTCAAAGAATTGGTCGTGAAAGTTCTTCAGCAAAAGCTTCAGGTCAAATTTAGGGTCTTCACTAAGCCGGGCAATCGCCGGTGTCACAGCATTCTGGCTGCTGTTAGTTAAACCCATTTGCTTAACTGCATAAAATGTAACAACAGCAACTTTTTTATCTTGAGCATAGCTGTTGACTATTAACAGCGTTAAAAACAGGAAGGAAAGGATGGATTTTTTCATTTTTACCGGTAACAGGATCTTTCTTTTCAGCCGGCAAAACTAAATAAATATTATTGAACGTCCCGGCTGCTGCAACCCTATAACCCCATAATCAGTGTATTGTTGACTTTAAGATTAAAAAAAGCATGTTCCTTATCTCTGTCCCGATTTCAAGTTTTGTATAAATGCTATGTTATAACTATTTAAAAATCGCTGCAAGCTTTTCTGTTTTAACAGGTATGGCAGGCTTAAAAGCAGGTGTGTTCATGTACGCTTCCAGGCTGTATAACAACTGCTTAGCTTCAGGTCGTTTTTCCTGGTTGGTAAGCAAATCAATCCCCGAAACCATTAAGCTTCCGTTCCCTGCTTTGCACTCAAAGATCAGTCCCAATGGCCTCGCTGTAAACCAGTCGTCAATGATCCTTACAATAGGTTTAATGTCACTTGAAAGGCTGTCAAGCCGGATTGCATTACTATGGCTCATAGCATCCTGCCATTCCCAGTTACTATAATAATCAGTTGGAAACTCTGCCAATGCAGGATGTTTGGGATTGCATAGGATCCCTAATGTATGCGGGGGCTGGTTGTTAGTCCACGAGGTGTTCCAGAAAATGCTGGAAAATCCAACCGCAACACTACCACCCTTAGCGTCTTTTATCGCACCCTTTTTTATAGTTAATAAAACCTTACCACCGCTATTTAATATGGCTAAAGCTTTTTCATCCAGTTGTTGGGTAACATAAATATTTTTACCAGCTTCAGGGTTGTGTGAAGGATAAACAAAAATATCCCATGAGTTAATATGCCCGCCCGCGTTTATTTGTAACGATAGTTTCGCGGGCCGATTGATAGCAGTTAGTGATTGGCTGATCTGGCCAAGTTTAAAGCCGTTGCCTATCGGTATATCTGTCGTTTTTAACTGTCCTTTGTATAAGATTTTACCTTTACCGTCCTGCAATTGCCATGTTGGGGTAATGTGTTTTAACGGAGTGCTGCCATAATGGGCTATCTCAACAGCGGCCTCCAGCTTTTCATTATTCTGATAGATCAGTTTAGTCATTCGGGCAAGCGGCACAGTTGCATTACAAAACCTGCTGTATTCCTTTGCCGTAACATAACCCTTATCATCCCAAAAAGGGTCTAAAACGCCAACCAGCGCAGTACCCTGGCCGGGGAAATCATGCAGGTCCAATAACTGAAACCCACCGAAACCCTTGGTGCGAAGCGCCGCTTCAATATCCGCTTTATAACAAAGCACCTGCAATTTACCCGATGCAATCAGGAAACTGTCGGCCAGGCTGGTTAGGTCATGTTCTTTCAGGCGATCATAAAATATCTCGAAATTTTTAGGCTTAAGAACGCCGTCATACTTTTTTATCTCTTTGAAATTCGGATAAACACACCATTGCCCAATTTCATGGCTTACCGTTGGCTGCGGCCATTTATTGATAATGGATGACCAGTCGTAATTTGTACTTGGCGGTTCTGCATTTATAATACTCTTTACACCGGCACCCCAGGCCTGGATCCGAGGATCAGGTGTGCTGTTATAATCATTTTCAGGGATAATGGGCCAGCCCGAAGCTGTTGTATATAACCGCCTGGGATCTTTTTGCTTCCAGTATTTAACAAAGCCTGTAAGAAATTCAAGGTGATGATCGCCACCCGGTTCATTGCCATAAGGCATCATGCAAAACGATGGATGGTTGCCAAAAGCATTAACTATCCGGTTACTTTCTGCGTAAATAAATTTATCAATTGGCTTGCCGTCCCCTACCGTTGCCCAGGCTGAGCACTCTATCGACAAATAAAATCCGGCTTCATCAGCTGCCTCAAAAGCAGCTTCGGGTGGGCACCAGGAATGAAACCGCATATGATTTAGTCCGTACGACCTGCTGATGCGAAATATTCTTGCCCAGGCTGCTTTATCAACCGGTGGAAAACCCGTTTTAGGAAAAATAGCGCATTCAAGTGTGCCCCGAAGAAATATTGGGCGGTTATTTATCGTAAACTGTCTTCCTTTGGCTATAAATTTACGCATGCCAAAAGTAACATTCTGGCTATCTGTTCCTTTTTTTCCCACTAAAGTTACCTTCATGTGGTAAAGGTTGGGATTGAATTCATCCCATAACAACGGGCGTGTTCCCATTGGATAAGTAAACGACACTATTGTTGAGTCCTTGCCGGCCGTAACCGTTTTATGCAGGGTTGGTAAATTCACATTTCCCTTGTTTCCCTCCGCGCTGAGTGCCAGTTTTAGCAAACCTGTATTTGTATTAAGGCTCTTGATCTTTACTTTTACTACAACTAGTTTCTTGTCAACATCCGGAAATAATTGAACTGATGAAAGATAAACAGCAGGCCTGGCGTTAAGTGTCATCTCTCCAATAATACCATTCCAGTTGGTTTGGGTATTATCACTTACGCTGTGCGCATCTGCTCCGGGGTCAATATCTTTAATCCGGTTATCAATTCTTATAGAGAATACATGTTTCCCGGGTTTAAGCAAGTTATCCAACTCGTAAAGGTGAGGTGCGCTTAATGCATTCTGCATCCCTGCTTCCTTACCATCAATCCACAAAGTGGTTTCCCAATGGCACCTTTCAAGGAATAGTTCTATATGCTGACCAGACCATTCCCTGGGAATAACCACTTCTTTTTGATACCAGGCTGCGCCCACATAATGTTTTACAGGCTGCAGCCAGAACGAGACTTTAATATTATCAGGTTGCCTGTATTTAGCGTAGCTTGAATCTTTGTACCATTGCGCATTCCATACACCTCCTGTCCATGGAGTGTGCAGTGTAATGTCATCCCCTTTTCCATTGGTGGTCATAGAACCCGGCAAATGAATGGTTTCGGGTAATTTATTATTAAACCATTTATCTTTCACACCGGTGTCAAGGGAATCAATGCCGAACGACCAATTTCCTGAAAGATCAATTCTTCTGTTTTGAATAACCTGTCCGCTGCCGGCAATGCTGCAGCAGGTAAGTAAACCAGAAAGGATAAAATAAATGATCTTCTTCATGTGGAATAGCCGGAATTAAGGTGAAATAAATTGGTTAATCAAATTTGATAATTACCAACCTATTAAAAAATGAAGATTTCACCGGAAGTAATGGACTATCTTACTGAATCCTGTTCATTTTTTTAAGCTCGTCATAATATGCCTTCATAACAAACCACGCTTTCTTTTTATCGCCCTGTTCTGACAACAAACCCTTACGGTTCCATCCTTTCTGGTAGGTGGATTGCATCCTCACAGGCGACCTGAAATCAACCAGCACCCATGGACAAACGCCTTGTAAAAAAGGAATATTTTTGAACATCTTTATTTGGTTGTTATAAATATTCACTACATAATCTTCGCTCCAGGCGCTTGCTTTTACCGCGGTATCTATTTTGTTATTGTATACTGATTCACCGCCAAATTCAGACATGATCAGGGGTTTATTAAAATCAGAGGACCACTCAACTTTTTCAGGATTTTTTGCCCAATCTGTATACCAACCCATATATTCATTAATGCCAATTACATCCACATATTTCATTACTGAATCTTTTAATTCCATTTTACCGTCATGATAACTAACGTTGTTAAAAGCGGCTGTTACTAATCTTGTGGGGTCTAACAGCTTTGCCTCTTTTGCCAGTGCAACCAGGGTTTTATCCCTATCTTTTGATGGCCCGGTTTCATTGGCAACGCTCCACAAAATAACGTTACACCTGTTTTTATCCCGGTTTATAACTTCCTTTAACATCAATTCCGCTTTGCCTTTTACTGTCGAATCCGGAAAATCAATCCCCTGGTAAACCGGGATCTCTTCCCATACCATCAAGCCTTTTTCTTCGGCCTGCTTAATGGTGTATTCATTGTGCGGATAATGCACAAGCCTTACAAAATTACACCCCAGCTCTTTTGCCCAGTTTATTAAAACCTGCGCATCAGCATCCGAATATGCCCTTGATCTTCGCTGCGGGACCTCTTCATGAATATTCACACCTCTTAAAAATACAGGTTTGCCATTCAGTAATATTTGAGTCCCGTTTACTTTAATTGTGCGAAAGCCTATCCTGTCGCTGATACTGTCATTTTCAACGTTGAGGCTTGCATTGTAAAGCTTTGGTTGTTCCGGCGTCCATAACTGGATCTTTCTTTTTAGGTTGATAGTGGCGAATCCTTTATTATCCGTAACTATTTTTTCACTGATCTTTAGTTCAGGAATCTCGATTGAAATTTTCTGACCAGCCAACTCACTGTTCAATTTGGCATAACCAATAATATGGCTCTTATCATCCGGATCGAGCTGAATTTTGTAATCATCAATAAATACTTTTTTGGTTTTTATCAAATGCACATCCCTTGTGATCCCGCCATAATTAAACCAATCGAAACCAAAACCGGGGATGCCGTTTTTAACCCGACTGTTATTTACCCTTACAATAAGCGCATTGCCACTCTCTTTAACAAGGTCGGTTATTTCAAATTGAAAAGGAGTAAAACCACCCTCATGCCGGCCTAATTTTTTACCGTTGAAATAAACATCAGCAATGTAATTTACAGCGCCAAAGTGAATAAACAAACGTTCATTTTTACCAGGAGCGTAATTAAAGGTCTTTTTATACCATACCGAACTTTCGTAATAAGTTAATTCCGGTAATTGCGAGTTATAATCTCCCGGAACATTCAATGTATTCTCTTTAATAAATGAATATTCTACAAAATCACTTTTGCCGGTTGGTGTAATGTCTTTGTAAACAGCCCGCCAGCCTATCCCGGCATCAAACGGATCAATTATGGTTTCCCATTTGCCATTTAAAAGTTCACTGTTTCGTCCATACACATTGATCATACTGGTTTGAGCATAACCAAATTTAAACATGATAACAAACAAGAGAAAGCCGAGCAGTTTTTTTGATCTCATAACCGGGTTTTAAAATACTTTTTGTTAAAACTTATTATCAGCAAGCCACTTTTCAATAAGCTGCGGATACACCGAGGTGCCACCTGTTTTATTTCTCATTCCATAACCATGGCCACCTTTTGGATAAAGATGCATCTCTGCCGGAACTTTAACTTTTTTGAGCGCAAGATAATAATACAAGGCATTTTCAACATTGATGGGGTCATCTTCTGTTTGCATGATAAATGTGGGCGGTGTTTTTTCGGTAACCTTTATCTCCGGCGCAAGCTTGCCTTCTTCCTTTTCATCAATTAAGTAAGCCGGATAAGTTAATATAGTAAAGTCAGGACGGCAGCTTACTTCGTCCGCAGCATCAACCTGCGGGTAGGTTCTTTTGTCATAAGTATTGCTTACCAATGCAGAAAGGTGCCCGCCGGCTGAAAAGCCCATAATACCAATATGGTCCGGCTTTATGCCCCACTTAGCCGCATTAAACCGTACTAATCCAAGGGCCCTTTGCGCATCTTGCAGCGGGGCTTCATACCTCAACTTTCCCGGCAAAGCAGGAACCCGGTATTTCAATAATATAGCAGTAACACCTATTGAATTAAACCAGGTACATAGTTCGGTTCCTTCCAGGTCCAAAGCCAGGATGCCGTATCCACCACCCGGACAAACTATAACTGCTGTACCGTTTGCATTTTTTGGCGTGAAGATTTTAATTGTAGGGTTGATAATATCAGCAAGGCGGATCACGCTCCTGCCTTCAACTAAGCCTTCGCCGGGTTTGGATATATCCTGTTCAACTAATTTATGCCCGTTAGCAGTATCTATAAGCCTGCTTTGCGGCCATAGGCTTATTTCGACAGGAACCTGTGCTTTTGCTGTTATACTTATAATAGATGCGATAATCATTATAAACCTTTTCATATTGTTAAATCGGAGATGGTAGCAGCAAGATACGGCAATCAGGTTAAAAGAGTAAGGGTACAAAGAAAGTTTCTTTGTACCCTTACTTCTTATCTATTAATAAGCCGGTTACTTTATATTTATAATGTAACTAAACTTTTGCGGCTCAGAGAGCGGGATGCACGATGCCATTGGTATAGGTCCGCATGAATATGAACCAACACCAAGCGTGTGTGCATCAATACATACTACGGTTGCCTTGCTTTTTGGCAGGTCAATGCGATACTCCACATTTTCCATTTCTTCATCGCTGTACGGCAATGCGGCTACCTGCAAAAGCGCCGTATCTTTTTTTACCGTAAATGATGACCCTGTGTTTGAGCTTACCCTGGCCCAGCGCACATCTTCATGGTTACCGGCTTCCATCGGTTTTTCATACGGGGTTAGCTGCTGCGCAACTGTACTTTGGTACTGTCCAACATCAAAACCCAGCTTACGGTCTGAATAGTTTTCCATTGGCCCTCTGCCAAAATAATTGAACTGATTATAATCTTTATCCAACATAAAACGCACCCCTATTCTTGCAAGTGGGATGGTTGTGTTATTGAACGAAACATCATTACCCACTTTTATTGTTCCATCTCCGCTTATTTCATAGTCCACTTTATGGGTTACCACAAAACCGTTTTCGCCCTTTCCCTCAAGTTCTGCACGAATCTCCACGTTATTATCATCCTTCTGTTTAAATGAAGTTTTGGTTACCGACCATACTAATTTCTTAAGTCCGTATTTATCCCACGATTCATTTGCCCACATATCATCTTTCCGGTGTGGCGCACGCCATAAATGTAGCATGGGGCCGCCCTGGCCGGTAAGCATATTGTTGTTATGGCTCTTTATTTCGGTGAACGTTCCTTTTGTTTTACTGAAAACAAGGCTAAAATCTTTACCGTCCACATAAATATTATTATCGTCATTTGATGCTTTTACCGGTGCACTAACATTCTTTTCACTTTCTGCCGCAACCGCACCAACTACCGGTAAAGCAAGCTGCTGCGAAGCAATCTCGTAGCCATTTTTAGCCCATAGCTCATCTTTTGTTGTTATGAAAGAAACTCTTAAAAAGTATTCCGCACCCGGTTTAGGTGTAAATTGGTAAGGTACTTTTACATCTTCTGATTTACCCGGAGTAATGTGGCCAACAGGTAAAGTGCCTTTACTTATTTCCAAACCATTTTCAGTTAAGCTCCAACTTGCTGCAAAACCATCCAGGCTGATAAACTGGTAGCGGTTATGAATATTTATTATCCCTTTTGATAAATCAGCAGGTTTAATACTGATCCATTGGTAAGCATGCTTTAATTCCGGAAAGTGCGGTTTAAGTGAGCGATCCGAAAAAACAACGCCTTTGTGAATAAAGTAATGATCGTTCGGCGTTTCACCAAAGCCACCACCAAATGCTATAATAGGATGCTTAGGGTCGAATTTATTGTAGATACCCTGGTCCTGCCACTCCCAGATACAACCACCTAATAAATTTGGATATTTATCAAACAGGTCGTTATAGTCTGCAACGCTGCCCATTGAATTAAACATAGCGTGGGCATATTCGCAAAGGTAAAATGGCTTGGTCAGCTTATCATCAGTGGCATATTTTTCAACCTGATCCAGCGATGTATACATTTCGCTATCCATATCGGCAGGATTTTGATCCCCTATCCCAAAGCCCTGGTAATGCGTTGGACGGTCAGGGTCAATACCTTTAATAATATTTAACGCCGCCCTGAAATTTGAACCGCCGCTGCCGCACTCGTTTCCTAACGACCAGATGATTACTGAAGGATGATTTTTAAAATTCTCAACGTTCGCCACATTACGGTCAATAATAGCAGCCTTTATGCGCGGGTCTTCATTAAACTCATCCCAGGCACCGTGGCATTCAAGGTTTGCCTCCGCAACCAGGTAGATCCCATATTCATCGCAAAGCTCATACCACCTTGGGTCATCAGAGTAATGGCAGGTTCTTACATGGTTACAATTAGCTTGTTTGATCAGTACGATATCCTTAATCATTTGCGCCTCAGTAATGGCGTGGCCAACATCAGGCCAGTTCTCATGGCGGTTTACTCCTTTAAGCTTTACAGGCACTCCATTTACCAGGAATATTCTTCCTTTAATCTCAACTTTGCGGAAACCAGTTCTGGTTGAAACAGTTTCAATGGTTTGATCTTTATCTTTTATAGAAATAACAGTAGTATAAAGCGCCGGTGTTTCCGCTGTCCATTTGCGTGGATGGATTACCGGGATTTGAACGGTTAAAGCTACTTCGGCCCCTGGCTTTAATGCAGGAATTTCAACCGAGCCTTTTGCGTTATCAACCAGTTTGTCGTTGTCATAAAGGTCAACAGCTAAACGGCGCGGTTTGGTAGCTACGTTGCCGAAATTCTTCACTTTACCAACAACCTCTAACGTAGCATTATTGAATGCACCATCAAAATTGGTTTTTACAAAAAAATCGCGGATGTGTTGCTGCGGCGAGCTCCATAAGGTAACATTTCTAAAGATCCCGCTCAAACGCCACATGTCCTGATCTTCCAGGTAGGTGCCGGTTGTAAAACGATAAACCTCAACAGCAATAACGTTGCTGCCGGGTTTTACAAAATTGGTTATATCAAAATCGGCAGCATTGCGGCTGTTAACGCTGTAACCAACTTTTTTACCGTTAACCCACAGAAAAAATCCGGCGTCAACCCCATCAAAGGTTACAAAAATGCGGCGGCCATTCCAGTTTGCGGGCACTTCAAAATTACGCCTGTAACTGCCTACCGGGTTTCTTTCTTTATAAGCGGTAAAACTTACCGGCGGCGTTGTCATTACGCGGGGGAAATCCTTCTGAAAAATATAGTTGTAATTACTGTAGTAAGGCGTACCATAACCCTCAATCTGCCAGTTGGATGGCACTTTTATGTTTGCCCATTTATCAACATTGTAAGTTGTTTTATAAAAATCAACCGGGCGTTGCTGCGGCCAGCCAACCCAGTTAAACTTCCATAGGCCGTTAAGCGTTTTGGCGTAGGTTGATGCATGGCGGTTTGCCTTTAACGCCTCTGTTAAATTTGCATAAGGCATTAAGGTGGCATGGGCAGGTAGTTTATTTATGCCGATGCATTCAGGATCCTCAATTTCTTTGGGAATAAATGCCGTGTCGGTTTTTGTAAGCCAGCTTGCAGATCGCATTTGGGCAATAGCCGCCTTGCCACTAAAGGCAAATATCAAAATAAGAACGGTTTTTGCAATTTGGTTTTTAAACATCACTTTGTTTATTGTTTTTATTGTTAGTCTGACAGTTTAGTTATTACAGCCGTAATGCATGATAGCGATACATCGTTCACTACCATGCAGTGGCTTATTTATGATGTTTTTTTGGGGGCGCTTACTTTATCCACTACCCAGTTGCCAATTTTTACACCCTGGGTAAAGCCATTATCAATAGCGTCCATAAAGTGGATGCCACCCCAAAACCTGGAAATAGCAGCTTCTTTTGCAGCCTGCGTAAATGAGGTGAAATGCCTTGGAGGCACACCGTAACCCGCCTCAGTATCATCAGTATATTGAAAATTATCGCCAAAATAATGCGTAAGGATCACAGCAGATGTGGCAGAGGCTATGGAGTGCCCACTGATATATTCAGGGAACGGTGGTGTTTGCAGCAACGGTTTCCAGTTGATATCAATATACCTGCGGATGGCCGTCTCCGGGCGGATGCGGTTAGTACGGTATTTATCTTCCCAGCAGGAAATAAAGGCATCAAGCAAGCCTGCAGCCACCACGGTATGAATTTCCATGGCCTTTGAAAAACCCGTTTTTGCCTGTGCACAAGCTATTCCCGTAATGCCCAGCCAATGCGCTCCCGGCGAAATCTTTTTCAAGCCGATAAGCATGTGCCCGTTATCCTGTAAAGCAAAGGGATTGCAATCCCAAAAATTTGCAATTGTCTTCTGCTCCATGGTTAAAGCGTTTCCGCTTGCCTTGTAATTCATGATCAAAAACTTATAAAAGGCAGAATTTTTATCGGTAGAAAACGGGATAGGCGGACCAGGCAGAAACTGCGTGGACGATTTAATTATTAACGGCCTCACAGTATTAAAATAGGGCTCAACCGGGGCCATATATGCCGGGGGTGTTGGGTCCCAGGTGCTGTCTGCACCGGCTGGTGTAAACCGTTTGTAATTACTGATGCGGTTATATTTATCCTTTTTTGCGTAGGCCAGTATTTTCTTACTAATGGCTTGCCCGTAATGTTTGGAGCTATCAATTACCTCATCAGTAAAACCAATTTTCCGGCATGAGTCAAGCAGTTCCTGCTCATATTTTATCATTGAACTACCTGTAGGTTGCATTTTACCGGCAGTTTCCATCATGGCAACCAAGGCACTTAGCTGGTAATTATAACCATTTGCAAAATCCGGTTTTTTAATGTCAGGATATTCGTTTAAAACACCGTGCATGCTTTTTATGTTTTTGTCATTCTCTGCCACTACTTCGTAACCGGCAAGGCATGTGTATGCAAAAAAACGGGCAGCCAGCGGTGGGTTGGTTACGTCATGTACCATTCCAAGCGTTACCCTGTTTATTACCTTGGTAATATCGGCGCTTGTTAATACAGGCTGCTTTTTACTGCTGCAACTATTGTATAAAACGCCAACAGCAAACAGGATAATTGTTAAAAATGCCTTAAATCTCATTTGTTTATTTTAGTTTTCTTTATAGGCTTTTACCCCAACTTGATTGATCCCGAATAACAGGGTTTTATTTATTTCTATCACGCTCCTTACATCGCCCCAAAGTTTAAAACCTGATAGCTGCTGCGGGATGTATTGAAAATGCCCCTTACCATCACCTTTTAATAGCATGCCGTAGTTGGCGTCAGATTTACCCATGCGCAGCCTGGCCCGGTTTATATTGCCACACAACAGCAGGTCCTGGTTACCATCGTGGTCATAATCCAGTTCAGTAATAGTGTACACCGGCGAGGATTGCACCTGCAACGGTAAGGCCGAAGCGTGCAGTTTTCCTTTTGCATCGCTTAAAAAACAGGTTGTTAAAAGGTTATTGGCAGATAGATGCCCCGCTCCCTGTAGCTCAAGCGTAGTGAATATATCGCTAAGAGATGCATCTGAATAGCTTTTATAATCAGCAAAACGGGAACGCATCATACTTATCTGGTCAAATAACTCATCGCGGGTTACATACGGATAGCTTTTGCCTTGGATATAAAAACAGAACACCGGATCAACAGATCCATTATCGTCAAAATCCTTATAGTACATCTCGGCTGGCTCCTTGTCTGAAACTTTACACTGTGTATTTAGCCCGGTGTTCCCGATGATCAAATCGGGGTGCCCATCGTGGTTAAAATCATCAACCAGGATCTTGTTCCACCAGCCGCTCTGAGGCTTGTCAAAATAAGTATTGGTGCTGTTTACCAGTTTACCGTTTGAATTGATCAGGATAGTAACCGGCATCCATTCGCCAACCAACACCAGGTCGGGCTTTTTATCACCGTTCATATCAACCCATGCCGCATCGCTCACCATTCCTATATGCTGCAGCTGCGGATTGTATTTTACAGTTTCATCAGTAAAATGTCCTTTGCCATCATTTATCAGGATATAGCTTTGAGGCATTTCGGGATACCTGCCGGGAATTACCCTGCCGCCAACAAACAGGTCGGGGAAGCCGTCGCCATTTATATCGGCCGCTTTTACGCAGCCCTTGCTGCTCAGCATTTTTGGCAGGCTGTTTTTAGCGCGGGTAAAATTGCCCTTACCATCATTAATATAGAGGCGGTCCTGCAGCAGCGCATCATCAGGCGTAAAGTCGCCATAGCCACCGGAGCATACGTAGAGATCGGGTTTACCATCACCATTGGCATCAAAAAAGACAGCACCTGCATCATCGCTTTTTTTGTCAGCTTCAAACGCCGGTTCAGGTTTTAAAACAAATGCCAGGTCCTTTTGCTGCAGGTATATGCTGCCTGCTTTACCATCTTCACCGCCAACATAAACGTCTTCTAAACCATCACCGTTAACATCTCCTTTTATAATACATGGGCCTGAAAACGACAGCGGGTTCACCATTAGTGGCTGTCTTTTAAAATCATTGGTTTTATTTTTTCCCTTTTTATTGATTACCGGAGATTGCACTTCTGTAAAAATAGTTTTTATCGGTACAGGCGCCTGATAGCTGCCCGACGCATTTTTCTCGTTAAGGGTTAATTGCTGGTCGGCTTTTACATTCTTTATTACCTGTTGCTTTCCTTGTTGCCATACTATGCGTAAAGAATCTACCTGCTTATCTTTCCCCAACCCAAAATGCAATATTGCTGATACGCTTGACTGAAAGCCCCTGCTTGGCATTTGCTCAAGGTATTGCATTTTATTTTTTACGTAGATAGTAACTTTTGCACCTATTCCCTGCGTGTTTTTGCCGGCGCCTTCCAGCTTTAGCTGCAGGTAATGGTTACTTAATTGTTTGTTTGCTTCGTTTTGGTAGATAAATGCAGGCTGGTTAATATTGTTAACAACCAGGTCAAGATCACCATCATTATCCAGATCAACATAGGCCGCGCCATTGCTGTTTGATGATTGCGAGATCCCCCATGATGCACTGGTGTTGGTAAAGGTAAGATCACCATTATTTTTAAAAAAGTAACTGCTTACCTGCGATGAAGGTATTTGCTGCACCAGGTTATAAATATCCTTACGCATCAGCCTCCTGTCCTTCAGGTAGTCACCCATATATTTCATAAAGTCCATATTTGTAAAATCGCGGGTATAACCGTTGGTTACAAAAAGGTCTTTCCATCCGTCGTTATCATAATCGGCAAACAAAGGGGCCCAGCTCCAGTCGGTATTTGAAATACCTGATAGCTGACCAACCTCGCTAAAGGTGCCGTTGCCATTGTTTATATGCAGCATGTTGCGCATATATTGGTAGTAAAACCCAGTGTGCAGGGTTAAGTCGAATTTTTCATAATTATCAGGCGCAAACAATAATTTTTGCCTGTGGTTTCCTTCCGGAAGCATGTCAAGTGTAAAAATATCGGGTAAGCCATCATTGTTGATATCCGATATATTATCGCCCATTGAAAACTCCGAAGTATGCCCTAATGACGATTGTAATTTATTAGTGAAGGTACCATCCCCGTTGTTGATGTACATAAAGTCGGGTATACTGTAATCATTGGAAATATAAATATCGGGCCAGCCGTCTCCATTAATATCAGCTATTGCAGCCCCAAGCCCATAAGTAAGGTCAGAACTGCTTATTCCAGCTTGTTCAGTTACATTTTTAAAAACGCCATTATCATTCCTGTACAGTCTGACTCCGTTTGGAGAGTTTGATTTTTTCAGCGCTGCAACAGTATTCACCTCATCCAAAATAGGCAGCTGGATGGGGCTGTGATTCAGTAAAAACATATCCAGGTCGCCATCCCTGTCATAATCAAAAAAAACAGCCTGGGTACTGTATCCCTGGTCGGCTAATCCATATTTCTGTGCTTCCTCAGTAAAATGAGGGATCCCGTCTTTATCATTTCCCTGGTTAATAAACAATTGATTTTCGCGTTTTGCAGGCCCAACATTTCCTGAATAACAAACATAAATATCTAGTTTGCCGTCGCCGTTTATATCAACCATTGTTACCCCTGTTTTCCATGGGCCTGGCCGGCCAGCCGCATCTGCAATAGCTGTTATATCAGCAAACTGCATATGGCCTTTATTAAGGTACATTTTATTATCGGTCATGTTGCCGGTAAAATACAGGTCCTGTAAACCATCTCCGTTCAAATCACCTATAGCTACCCCCCCGCCATTATAAAAGTATTCATACATCAACACATTTGTATTCAAACCTTCAGTTAGTGTATTACTAAAATCCACATGGGTTTGCTCGGGTGTTAACAGGGTAAATAAGGGGTTGGCATTATTGCTGTCAGCGTCTTTATTTTCAGCCTTGTGGCTGCACCCCATTAATGTTATGATACCTGCAGAAAGCAGCTGAATAAATATTCTATTGTAAATGTTCACCAAATTTTGAGCTTAAATAACAGGTTAAAAATTAAAGAATGCCGGTATTTAACACCCGGCATTCTTCACATTAAAGATATAGAATTTTAATCTCTTTAATTAGTATAACCCGGGTTCTGAATTAACTTATTATTTTTATTCATCTCATCCCTGGCAATTGGCGGGAAGTAAACTTTGTCATTCCATGAACGGTTTTCAACTCCCGGGTCAAGTTCCTGAACAGTGTAGGTATAATTGTAGTTATCGGTATTATACCTGTAGGTGCTCACTGTTTTGCCGGCCTTTAACGTACCCGTAATCTTCATAATTCTCACTTTATTTCCAAGCGTTTGCGGCGCAATCATCCAGCGGCGGGTATCGTAAAACCGTTGTTCTTCAAACAACAATTCCAAATTACGTTCGTTCCGGTAACGTTGTACTAAAGCATCGCCGGCATCGGTAATGGCAGGCATCCCGGAACGGAACCGAATTTTGTTGAGCCAGGTCCTGGCTTCGCCTTCCTGACCTAAGGCCAGGCATGTTTCTACATAATTAAACACAACCTCGGTGTACCTTAGCATAGGCGATGGCACTAATGAAGGCATATTCTGATCTACAATAGCCGGGTTAGGATCCATAAACTTCCTGATAGCATAACCGGTACGGGTCCCGTTCCAGTTTTCCAGCGGCCCGTTCCGGGTGTCCAAACCAAAATAAGGCGTCGGGCTGCTTGCGCTACCTATTTGATAGGTGCCAAACTGGATCTCGCCGTAAGGGTCAATACCTGCCCCATCAGTTGTGCGCGGTTTCCAGGGGGCGCCGTCATACAGAATAGAAGCATAAAAGCGTGGGTCCCTGTTTGCATAAGGAGCGGCGGCTTCAGCAGGGTTACTCCAGTCGAATTTAGATGCTTTCCCAGTACCATCCAATGTTTCGTAGTCATCCACCAAATCTTGGGTTGGTTCGCTCGATGTCCAGCTGTGGTACCCGTTAGTACCATTGTTGCGCGAATAATACTGAGCATCATCGTATTTGTCAGCATTCAAATAGTGGCTGAATATAGATTCGGCTTCGCCGCCATTTCTTGATAAATACGAATTTTGATAATTTGTAAATCCATCTGCGGCAGATGCAGGAGATGCTAAAGTAAGCTTATAACCGTAGTTGCCTAAAGCCAGTGCTGCTTTTGCTGCATCCTGCGCCTTTTGCCAGCGGGCGGTGCGGTCACCATCTACATAACCCAACAACTCCGGATGAGCAAATTGAGATATAAGACTTGATTTACCCTTTGCAGTCGGGATGTCGTGCAAATCGCTGGCAGCATATACCAACACCCGGGCCTTTAGGGCCAAACAGGCATCACTTGTAGCGCGTCCTTGTGCTAATGCTTTACCTTGCAGCAGCGTGCTGGCTTTGTCGAGGTCGGCTATTATAAAATCAACACAATCTGAGTAACTGCTTCTTGCAATCGTAAGATCAGGCGAGTTGAGCGTATATGACGATTTTACAAGCGGAACGCCACCGTAATAGCGCAACAGGTTATTGTAAAAGTACGCACGCATAAACAAAGCTTCGCCTGTTAGCCTGTCGGCCAACGTTTTATCAATCGGGCTCTTAGCCAATTGCTCTAAAGCAATATTAGCCGACCGTATGCGGGCGTACACCGAATTCCACTCGTACGACCCATAAGTGTCGCCAATAGTAGACGGGGTTATATTCCCCTCCATCATTGGCTGTTTTCCAAAATTATAAAGCGCATTATCCGTCCGGACATCCTGATTTTCCTGGGCCATCACGCCAGAACCCAGGCCGTTGTACAACTCGGTTACATAACTCTCAGAAAGATTAGGATCTGCCCAGGTAAGCGCTGCCGACGGCTGGTTTAATGGCGTTGTATTTAGAAAATCCTTCTTACATGAAGTAAGCAGCGCTCCCGATACAATGGTTACTATTGAGATATTTCTTATAAATGTTTTCATATCGTTCAAATTAAAATTTTACACTTGCACCCAAATTAATTATTCTTTGTTGTGGATAATAGTGTCCGTCCTGACTGGTTGATTCGGGATCATATATATGCTGCTTCGCTACCGTTGCCAGGTTAAGCCCGTTTGCATAGAAGCGTAAATTGCTCATCCCTATTTTTTTACCAATTGTAGATGGCAGGGTGTATCCAAGCTCAACGTTTTTAAGCCTCACATAATTCATATTTAACAACCAGTATGTGTTTCCATTCACAAGGACTCCTTGAGAATTGTAGTATCCTCCAGAAAAATACTGGTTATTTCTATCAACTGTGCGGGGGTACACTGTGCTTGGATTGTCAACTGTCCAGCGGTGATCGTAGCTGTACTGCGTGAAGTTTCCTATTGTTCCCGACTCGGTTTGAAAAAGAAGCTGCGCACCGGTAGCACCCTGGAGTAAAACACTTAAATCAAAGTTTTTATATTGTACGCTAAAATTTAAACCACCCTGGAAAGTAGGCGTGGTGCTTTTATCGTTCCTAATCTGGTCATTAGCATCAATTTTTCCGTCCGGTATCATTTGTCCTTTATCATTCGCAATATCTTTATACCTCATATCACCCGGGCGAAGTACACTGGCGCCAACGCCGCTATAGTCAACTTTATTGGCATCAATTTCTGCCTGGGTTGAAAATATGCCGTCATATACATAATAAAGCTGGCTTCCTATAGGATGGCCGGTAGACAGTTGCCATGCCGGTGCTCCAGGCGCTTCATCCCATTTATCAATCCTGTTCTTGGAGTATCCGCCATTAGCGCCAATGCTATAGCGTACCTGGCCAACACTGTTATGGTAGGTAAATGAAAACTCCCATCCTTTATTGGTTACCTTTCCGTAATTTACAGGTGGCAGTTGGGGGCCGGGTATAGCAGTGGCAGGAACCGATGCCGTGGGCCGCCATAATATATTGGTACGTTTGTTATAAAACGCTTCCAGCACAAAATCTAAATGGCCATTCAGCGTTGTTCCTTCTAAGGCTACGTCGCTATTATTGGCAACTTCCCAGGTAATGTTCGGGTTCTGTGCTACGTTTTCGGCTAATGATTGAACCGGCACACCGCCAATTATGTACGAACCAATATTATATAAGGAAAGATATTGATATTCGGCCGGGTTAGTGGTGTTCGGGTAAACAATTTGGTCGTTACCCAGTTGGCCCCATGAACCACGCAGCTTTAAATTTTGAATAAACGGTACGTTGGCTTTGAAGAAATTTTCTTCAGAAATTACCCATCCTGCCGAGACCCCGGGGAAGAAACCAAAACGATGTGTTTGCGGGAACATATAAGAACCATCCACACGCCATAAAAACTCAAGCAGGTATTTCTCTTTATAGTTATAATTAACCCTGCCGAAGTAATTTAAGCGGGCCCTGTCCCAGGCGCCGCCGCCATCAAGTATCCCTGCATTACCGCCAGCCGATAGTTGATCGATAGCTACCGAAGGATAATATTGACGGCTTGCGTTAAAGTAACTGGCATTTGATTTCTCCTTGGTTATACCTGCAAGCACTGAAATGTTGTGGCTGCCAAAACTATGGCTATAGCTGGCTATACCTTCCAGCATACTGCTTTGCTCATCATCAGAATACTGGTAAAGCTTTGCCTGGGCCGGGCCGCGGGCTACTTTTGTAAGCAGCGGGGTTTTACCATCGGCCTGGTAAGTTATATTGTCCCAGCTGTACACATACCATGGCTTTTGCCATTGTTTTTGTTGCTGCATATATTTATTCAGGGACACATTTCCGGTAAATTTCAATCCTTCTATACCCGGTACAGTTATCTCAATTTTTCCAATGCTTTGAAGATAGTAGCGTGTATCCTTACTGTACCCGGTTTGGTCGGTGGTGATCAGTACCGGTTGCTGGCCGTTTTCAATATCGGGTCCTGGCAATCCATTTGGCCAGTAGGCCGGCCTGGTCGGGTAACCACGCATCAGCATCCTGAATATGGCATCCGCGCCCCCACCGTTAGGGAAAAAGCGATTTTCCTGGCGGCCGGTTATGCTAAACGAACTGCTTACATATTTATTGATCTTGGCATCAAGGTTCATGCGAATATCATATTGCTTGTAGCCGGTAGCCGAATTTTTGTAATCGCCATCCTGGTTTTCATAGCCAATTGAGGTTAAATATTTTACATTTTCGCTACCTCCTGATAATTGCACATTTTGACGTGATTGGGGCGACCAGGTTTTTAAAGTAGCCTTAAACCAATCGGTATTAGGGTGCCCCCATGGGTCAGATCCATCAGCAAATTTTTTAAAGTCGGAGGGCTGAAATGAAGCTGTAGAAGTAGCACCATTATCAGGCCTGGTAAAGCTTCCCGTTGTTTTAAACGCAGCAGAAGCAGCACTCCAGTATTGCGATGGCAGGTTATATAAGTCAATTTCATTATCCAAAGTAGCATACTCTGTTGCATTAGCCATTTTAGGAATGACAGTTGGCTGCGCCCATCCGTGGTTATAAGTATAAGAGATCTCAGGCTTGCCTAATTTACCGCGCTTTGAGGTAATCAGGATAACACCGTTAGCTGCCCTGGCGCCATAAATAGCTGCCGACGCATCTTTCAAGATGGAGATATTTTCAACATCGGCGGGGTTTATACGGTCAATAGAGTTCTGACCTGCGGGCGACGGAACCCCATCAATCACCACCAGCGGGTCGTTATTACCCAAAGTATTGACACCGCGGATCCGGATGGTTGAGCCATCATAACCTGGTTCGCCACCTGGGTTAGTAGCCACAACACCAGCCATACGCCCTGCTATTGAATTGGAAAGGTTAGTTGCCGGCGACTTTATCAGGTCATTGCCCTTAACCCCCACTACAGAGCCTGTAACAGTTGCTTTCTTTTGTACACCGTAGCCTACAACCACAACTTCACCAAGGTTTTTTGATGATGGCTGTAAGCTTATGGTTATGGATGTTTTTCCATCTAACGCAACTTCTGATGTTTCATAGCCTATGTATGATACTACCAGGGTTGAATTATCAGGGATAGATGAAAGTGTAAAACTTCCATTCGCATCGGTAACCGTACCAACACTTGAACTTTTAACCTTTATTGATACCCCAATCAGGGTTTCGCCGGTTACTTTGTCAATTACTTTTCCTTTTACAGTTATTGGAGCGGCATTTCTTTTATTAAAACCAGGCGTATTTTCCCCGGCCGTTATTAAATTATTACTACTGCTATTTTTTGCGTTTGCAAAACTAGTAAGTAATAAAAATATTGAGATTTGACCCACTATTATCTTTGAGATTTTTGATAACGCGAGTACTTGTTTAAGTAAATTATGTTGCATAGTTGATTTTATTAGATAACAAACAATTAATTAGGTTCTAATTCACAGCAATTATTTAATTGCCATACAATCACTTATTATAGCTACGGGCAGTGTTTTTTTCTCATGATCTTTCTTTTTTAGGTTAGTAATAAATTGGTTAATTATCGGTTTATAGTATTATGTGTACCGTCAGTTATATTTATAACCGTACAATTTACATTTATAGCTGTATTTGCTAATTATGCTAACCCAGCTGTTAATAATAAACTGGGGCGGCAACTTGTAAATTAATTAATGTAAATGGTACAGGTATTATTGGTGATGCTAATCTGGTTATAATAGCGTATTAAAAAGGGGGGTAAAATCGTAATTATAGGGGGGCTATTTCATAATAAAATCAATTTCGAAGACTTTTTGAATAGAATATGCAATAAAAATTATTTTCACCGTTTGGTTTTTGTAACAAGATGTTTACTTACCTGGTTAAATTGCTCCCTATATTTCTTTATATACTCCGATGGATTTATGCCAAATAGCTTACTGAACTGCTCCCTAAAATATTTGGCATTATTTATACCTACTTTATAGGCTGCCTCGGCTACAGTACAATCAGTATTCAGCATAATTTCGGCTGCTTTACGGAGCCTGATATATCTTATAAACTCATTTGCCGACCCCCCGGAAATAGCTTTGATCTTTTTATAAAGATTGGAATGACTCATCCCTATTTCGTCAGACAGGTTTTTAATGCTGAACTGCTCATCATCCAAATGGCCTTCAATTATAGCAATACACTTGTCTAAAAATTCTTTGTACTCTCCCGAGATCTTAAAATTGTTTGATTTTAGGGTTATTGCATTGTAAAAATACTTATGCAGGTTTTCATGGCTTTTTATTAATCCGTTAACCCGGGCTACAAGCACTTCCTTTTCAAAAGGTTTTGTTATATAATCATCAGCACCGCATTCTAATCCCTTTAGCCTTATTTCGGGCAGGGTATTGGCTGTCAGCAAAATAAATGGTATGTGGTTTAATGACGCATCCTCCTTTACACGGCTACACAGGTCAATTCCGCTTAAACCATTCATCATTATATCACTTATAACCAGGTTTGGCATAAGCTTACAGATCATATCATAACCGTCATTAATATTATCAGCCTCAAAAACTTCGTATTCATCCTTAAACACTTGTACTATGTATTGCCTTACCTGGTAGTTATCCTCAATTACAAGCAACACCTTTTTTAGGCTGATCAAAGCATTATATGCATCTGCCGGTATTTGATTTAAGCTGCTTGTTTCTGCTATCAACACCTCATTATCTATAAGCTCGTCTAAAAAAACCGATGCGCCTGTGGTATCTTCAAAAATTAAGCTATTACCCAAATGCTTCTTACCTTTTAATAAGGTAACACTAAAGGTACTCCCTTTACTTTCCTCGCTATCATATTTAATGCTGCCATTATGATTCTCAATAAACGTTTTAACTAAATAAAGACCAATCCCAAACCCGCCACCCGGCGACTGGTTTATATTTTGGACCTGGAAGAACCTGTCAAAAAGTTTTTCACCAACCTCTTTGCTAATCCCATACCCTGAATCTTTAATTTGAATAGTTACACTGCCTGCATCTTCACTAATATTGCAGCTTACATTACCATTATCAGGAGTAAATTTTAATGCATTTGAAATAAGATTAAAAAACACTATCTCCATTTTTTCACGATCAGCGTATACCTCAATTTCTTCATTGTCGCTATTAAAATGAAAATGAATATTTTTAACTTTTGCCTGGTAATTAAAGTATAAAAACATCTCCTTACAGAGGTCAACTACATTAAGCTTAACTATTTTCAATTTATCTTCACCGCTATCAGCCTTTCTGAACAGCAATAGCTGATCTGTAAGACTTAACAAACGCCTTGCATTGCGGTATACTACCTGTAAGCTGTTCAGGTCTTCGGTGGTTTGATTTTTGTCTGATAAAAGCTCTTTTACCGGGTTTATAATTAAAGTGAGCGGTGTACGGTATTCATGCGAGATATTTGTAAAAAATGAAAGCTTTTTTTCATTCAGCTCTTTCTCCTGCTCTGCCATAACCGCGGCCAGCTTAATGTCATATCTAAGTTTTGATTGTTTGCTTTTGTATTGGATATAGTAATAAACCAGCGTTATAATAAAGAGACAATAAAATAACAAGGCGTACCATGTTTTATACCACGGGGGTAAAATGCGGATATTGATTGATGCATAATCAGTAAACCAAACACCATCCTGGTTGGATGCTTTAACCTTAAATACATAATCACCAGGCTCCAGGTAACGATATGTAGCCGATTTTTGTGTTTTTACATAGTTCCATGATTTATCAAGGCCTTTAAGCTGATAAGCAAACTCACTTTTTTCGGAATATGCGTAATTTAGCGCCGCATACTGAACAGAAAATACCGACTGAGAAGGCTGCAGTACTATCTGATTTGATTTATTAATGATCTTACTTAAAATATGATCTTTTTCTCCAACTTCCACATCCTTATTGAATAGTTGCAAACCGGTAATAATAACTTTAGGCTTAAACTCGCTTCTTTTTATCTCATCCGGAAAAAAAATATTATAACCTTCAGTCCCCCCAAAACACATGAAGTTATACTTAGGACTATACATGGATGAGCCGGGGCTAAAGTGACCGCTTTGCAATCCATCAGAAACATCGTAATTTAAAACGCTTTGCGATCCGTTTTCAATTTTTGATAAGCCTTTGTTAGTGCTCACCCATATATCCCCTTTTACGTCCTGCTCTATCGAGTTTACGGTATTGTTTGCCAATCCATCGTTTTCAGTAAACCTCTTTATTTCATGGTTATCTATATTATAAATAATCAGCCCATTACTTTCGGTACCGATAAGCAATTTGTTTCCGTAACATTTAAGTGAATAAATCACTTTGCTTGGTAAAAATTTATCTATTTCGGCTTCGTTAAAACAGCTCATGAACTTATTGCTGCCTTTATGATAACATAACAATCCAGCGCCGTAAGTTCCTATAAAAATCATCCCGTTTTTATTGCCCGCAATTGCCCTTACCTTGTTAGTAGCCAGGGTGTGCTTATTTAGTGAATAGTTTATGAAAGTATTTTTTCCCTTTTGCAAAATACTTAATCCGCCGGCATCAGTCCCTACCCATATATTATTTTCCGAATCTTCATAAATTGCCCTTACATCGTTGTCTAACAAGCTTGAGGAGTCTTTGGCATTATGCACATAGTTGCTAAAGCGGTTACTCTTTTTATCGTACTTAAATAAACCATGAGCATATGACCCGAACCACAAGTTGTTGTTTTGCGCCCTGCATGCGGTTAGGATGGCTACATTTTTTAAAGGTGCGTTTGCACCATCTGCATAATAATGCTGAACAACTTCGCCATTTAGCTTCTTTTTATAAATACCGTCGCCGTCGCTTCCCATCCATAAATAGCCTTCATCATCCATACACATACCATAGTATCTTAAATATCCCGAGCTATAAAGTCCGGGCAGCTTATTATTGAACTTTTTAAATTTCTCGGGAACATTACCTAATAAATATATCCCATCGCCATAGGTACCAGCCCACACATTTTTATCCTTATCTAAATAAAGCCTGTTTACACTACGTTCTGTTATATTAAAATTATCATCGTTTTTTACGGCATCAATACTTACATTCTTAAAATGCGATGTTGTAGCCTTTTCCAGGTCCAGCTTATACAAGCCGCCATCCTGCAAGCCAATAAGTAAATTATTATTGTCTTCTAAAAGGGCAGAAAAAATATTACTCCTTAATTGGTATTGAGGCCCGTTAAAAGCATAAATTTTATTTTGCGATCTTTCATAAACTGCAAGTCCGTTACTTGTGGCTATCCAAATATTTGAATAATGATCCTCAACAATTGAATTTACATGCCCTTGCGGGATAAGGTTTAAAGGTATCCCGCCGCTTATATCATTTTGTAAAACGCCATTTTGTACTCTATAAACCGATACTTTCCCTTCCGAACCTACCCATAATAAACCCCTGGAATCCTGGTGGATATTTGTCAATAAATTTGATGGAAGCCCTGGCAAGCCTTTGGGCCTGTAATTTTTAAACTGCCGGGTTAGCTTATTATAAGAGAAAATACCGGCTGAATAGGTTGAAAACCATATTATATTTTTTTCGCCGGATGCCATGCTGCTTACATTGCTTACTAACACGTTAGCGCCCGGCTTAAATTTTAAAAACTTTTCGGTATTAGTATCAAATTGATAAACACCCCGGCGGGTTGAGATCCATATATCGCCCCCGGCATCTTTAAATATCAGCTCAATATAATTGCTCGGAAGGCTATATGGGTTAGCAACATTATGTTTGAAAACCTTAAAATTTATGCCATCAAACCTGTTAAGGCCATCTTCGGTGGCAAACCACATAAACCCGTTATCATCCTGGATTATATCGGTAATAAATCCATATGAAAGCCCGTTCTTAAAAGAATATTTTAAAACTTTTCTGCTATATGACTGCTGGGCGAACACAACAGATCCACATATTATACACAGTATAAGTAAAAATACCCTTCTCATAGGCAATATATAGTTGGTTAAAATAACAGTATGATACTGCTACTATCTCAAAACTAATAATAAATTGTAATATAAGTGTTGCAAAGACAATTTATTAAAGTGAAAAATTTAGCACCAACTCATTTATGATTTTGGGTTCTACATTTATCAATATTTAAAAATGAGCGGATGTAAATATTAAAGGGCAATATTTTGACTATATCCTGCTTTATAAATATCTTGCAGGTAATGGCCAATTCTCTTTCCTACATTCTTATCCTTTTAATTGCCGGTATTACGCTCATTGTATTACTGACCACAAAATATAAGCTCCCTGCATTTTTCGCATTGTTCCTGGCATGCTTATTAGTTGGCTTAGGTATTGGCCTTCCATTGGGCGGGGTTATATCAGTAATAAAGGATGGATTTGGCAGCATATTAAAATCATTAGGTTTAATAATAGTTTTAGGAACAACCTTAGGCCTGTTACTTGAATATACCGGGAGCACCACAGTGATGGCCTCATTCCTGTTAAAAAAATTGGGTGCCCGGCACACGCCTTTAGCCATGAGCATTACGGGTTTTATTGTAGGATTGCCTATATTTTGCGATTCGGGGTATATTGTGCTTAGCGGGTTAAACCGTTCAATGGCAAAACGTACCGGTATTTCAATAACAACCATGTCTGTTTCATTGGCTACCGGTTTATATGCTATTCATTGTTTGGTTCCACCCCACCCCGGGAGCTCGGCAGCAGCCGTAACCATAGGGGTTGATTTTGGAAAACTAATACTAACCGGGATTGTGGTAGCCATACCTGCAATGATAGTTGGCAATTTATGGGCCAGGTATGCAGGCGGCAAAAATATTGACCCAATTATTGAAGATACTATTACTGTAAACCAAACCGGTGAGGGCCCGTCATTGATCAAAGCTTGTCTGCCTGTTTTTGTACCGATAATTTTAATTGGCCTGCGGTCATTTTTAACAACAGGTACAAATACTTACCCCGGATGGGCATTGTTCCTGTTTTCTTTGGGCGATCCTGTTATGGCACTACTGATAGGCGTGTTACTGGCATTTAACTGCAAACGTGCCTGGCAAAAAAGTGATCTGAATAAAATTTTGCAGGAAGCTACAGAAAAAGCCGGCGGCATATTGGTGATAATTGGTATGGGAGGTGCTTTTGGCGCCATTTTAACAGCCGCTAAAATAGGCGAACACTTTAGCCAGTCGCTGGCGTTGGGCAGTATGGGGATCTTCTTTCCTTTTTTATTAACGTCTGTTTTAAAAACGGCGCAGGGTTCATCAACCGTGGCTATTATTACTGCGGCCTCCATTGTGCTGCCGCTATTACCTGCGTTGGGTTTAAATACCGAAACAGGCCGCCTGCTTTGTGTGCTTGCCATGGGCGGTGGCTCTATGATGATATCGCACGCAAATGATGCCTATTTTTGGGTGATCGCCAAATTCTCAGGCCTCGAAATGAAAACGATGCTGAAAGTTTATTCAACGGCAACCATATTAATGGGGCTAACAACATTAACAATGGTTTATATTTTATCAAAGCTTTTATAGATTTATGCATATACTTATTGCACCAAACGCTTTCAAGAATAGTATTGATGCTGCACAGGTTGCATTGGCAATTCAGCAGGGTTTAACGTTCAGCAAACTTGAGTGTACAACAGCATGTTTCCCTATTGCGGATGGTGGCGACGGCACAGGCAGCCTCATCATTAAAAGCAGCAACGGTGTTGTGATCAATAAAGAAGTTAGTGATCCGTTAGGGCGAAAGATCAGTTCTTTATTTGGGTTGATTGACGGTGGCAAAACCGCTGTAATTGAAATGGCTGATTCATCAGGTTTGCGCCTGTTAAAAAAAGAAGAGTTAAACCCGCTCAAGACATCATCATTCGGAACCGGCGAACTGATCAAATTTGCTTTAGATGAAGGGGTAAGCCGTATTATTATAGCAATGGGCGGCTCTGCCACAGTTGATGGTGGCTGTGGGATATTAAGTGCGCTCGGGATTGATTTTTTAGATAAAGCGGGCAACAATTTACAGGCTGTGCCGACAGATCTGATCAATATGGATAAGATTGATGC
Source organism: Mucilaginibacter sp. OK098 (assembly GCF_900142915.1). Lineage (GTDB taxonomy): Bacteria > Bacteroidota > Bacteroidia > Sphingobacteriales > Sphingobacteriaceae > Mucilaginibacter. The sequence goes on along the minus strand of NZ_FRCM01000005.1, from coordinate 399,085 downwards.
TGCTGCACTTGATAAACGGATTTTTGATTGCGAAATAGTTATACTCTGTGATGTAGATAATAAGCTTTTAGGAGCAGAAGGAGCGGCAAGTGTTTTTGGACCTCAAAAGGGCGCATCACCTGCGGATGTGCAACTATTGGAGGCTTTCCTGGAAAACTTCTCAAAAATATCGGCCGCGCAAACCGGGAAAAACATGGCTCATATTAAACATGGCGGAGCTGCCGGAGGCGCCACTGCCGGACTACATACCTGGTTAAACGCAAAGCTGGTAAACGGGATTGAATATTTTTTATCGCTCACTAATTTTGACGATGCTTTAGTACACAGCGACCTGCTTATTACCGGCGAAGGGAGCATAGACAGGCAAACTCTGCAAGGTAAAGGTCCTTATGGTGTTGCTCTTCGTGCAAAAAACGCTAAGATCCTGGTAATAGGGATTGCCGGTAAAGTTCCTCTTGAACATGATGATGAGCTACAGCAATATTTTGATGTTCTGATTTCTATCAACAATGAACCTGCCGATATGGCAACAGCTTTGGCTAACACAAAGGAGAATTTGATCCGCACTGCAACAGCTGTGGGTAATATAATTGCCTTATCTAAATAGCTATCTTATTAGATCTTATTTATCTATAACTATTAAACTTACCGCAAAAGGTTTCATTTCAATAGAATCAACCTTAATTGTGCTTACAATTGCAGCGTTATCGCCCGATGCTGCGTCAACAGTGCTTATTTTTGCACCGGCAAATCCCGCAGGTAATTTTAACATAATTGATTTGTTCCTTTTATTAATAACCAGCATCTTTTTACTTCCGCCGCTTAAAAAGCCCTGTGCATGCAGGTCGCCATCCCCATTACTATTAATACCTGTTTGTACCAATGTATCGCCTGCTTTAATATTATCCTTTATCAATTTAAGGATCCAAAAGCGGGCGTTAGGCTTGCTGTTTGTATAATTGATCATGCTTACATCAGGAAATTGGCTTGGGAAGCCCACCAGTTGTGATTCACCTATCACATCTATCCCCTGCTTTGTAAGCTCAATAAAAAAGTAAGCATAAACCGCTGCCGAAAGGTTCCAGTACTCCTGGGTTATGGGTTGCCCGCGCATGGTTTCATTAACAAATGTTCCCAGCTCATCAATATCTGTTTTTGTATTAGGGGATAATCTTTTACGGATGTTTTCGATATAGCTAACCGTATTTAAAAAGTTATCCGCCTTATCAAACAGCGTATATTCATAAGCGTCAAACTTTTGCTTGTTATTGGCATTGGCATAACAATGGTAAGAGATCCAATCCAACGGTATTCCCGGTTTATGATTTTTAGGATTTAAAAAATATTCAAACCAATGCGGTTTTTCATAAGCAAGAGCCAAGCCCACAAACTTTGTTTTTGGCGATACTTTATGAATTGCTATAATCATTGCATCATATACTTTGGTGTACAACTCGGGTGTAAAATTATGCTCAAGGTCAGGCTCGTTTAACACCTCCCAGTATGGAAATTCATAATGATAACCTGATTTATGATATTGCCCCAATTCATCGGTAAAGCCGCCTTTTGTATACCAGCTGATGAGCCTTACGTAGTAATCGGTCAGCTCTTTCATGGTGGTGTCTCTAAGCTGCGTACCACCACCATAGCCCCAGCCAACTTCGTTGGGGTCTGCAGGATATAATATCGGATGCACGGTTTTAAACATCCATTGCGGGATGGTGCTAAAATTCATGATAGTGGAATGCCCTTTTGTGGCCTCTAAAAAATCAATGGTCATGGGGTCTATCAAACTGAAATCCCACGATGTTTTTTTATTGGTAGGTGGTTCAAGCTCGGCAACCGCCAGTTTGGGGTAAGGGAACCAGGGCACATATCTTACAAAATCTGCATTCAGATCCTTTAAAGCGCTTAAAGAGCCATCATGCATAGCAGCACCCTTTCGCAGCATTGGGTTACCAACAACCTGTAAAGTAGCCGTTGATTTTGATCCCATTATATGGTTGTTCCATTGCACATTAAGCGCCATGTTTTGAGCCATGCAAACCTGGCAGCCCCCAAATAACAAAGCTATAAGGGTAAGCTTTTTAAGGCAAGCTGAATGCCAGGCTGCTACTTCTTTATTTATAAATAAACTTGCTGATAAAATGGCGTAACAACACCGCATGTATTTTTTAAGGCCCATTATAATTGGTTTTTAGCAGGCTGATAAAAGTTTATAATTATTAAATATAATAACCATAAATTCAATTCCGGGATAATTTAATTCTCCGCAATCAAAATTTAGGTAAGTTATATATTAATTGTCAAATAAACACTAAAAATATATCTAATATTGGGTATATTTACCCGTAAATAAGTAGTTTTTAAAGTTTAAAAATAAATTTTTTAACTAATAAACATTATTTTTTTATATATTAACAATAAATTACATTTGTCGGGCTTTTATAAATCTTTTTTCACAAATGCACAAGTATTCTAAACAAGTCCGTCATTTATTAGCAGTAGATTGTATTATTTTTGGGTTTGATGGCGAGCTTTTAAAGATACTTTTGATCCAAAGAGGGTTTCAACCCGAAAAAGGTAACTGGAGCCTTATGGGTGGTTTTGTAGAACTGAATGAAAGCCTTAACCAGGCATCAAACAGAATCTTGAAACAATTAACCGGCCTGGAAGGTGTTTACCTTGAACAGCTGCACACTTTTGGAGATACAGACCGCGACCCGATTGAGCGGACCGTGTCAACCGCTTATTTTGCTTTAATTGATATTCATAAATATGAAACACAGTTAAGCAATGATTATCATGCCGAATGGTTTCCGTTAAAACGGGTTCCGAAACTTATTTTTGATCACCAGGAAATGGTGGAAGCTGCAAAAAGACGGATCCGCTATAAAGCTGCCCTGCACCCTATTTTGTTTGAGCTTTTACCAAACAGGTTTACTATCCCGCAGCTGCAAACCCTTTACGAAAGCGTTTTTAACACCACAATTGATAAGAGAAACTTTAGTAAAAGAGTATTGGCTACCGGTTTATTAATAAAATTAGCAGAAAAAGATAAGGCCGGTTCCAAACGGGGCGCATATTATTACCAGTTAAATATGCAGAACTATTATGCTAAATTCCAGGCGTTTCTAAACTTTATACCAAACCCCGATACCCTTTTGCTTTAAGTATTTAAACACATTTTTGATAATTTCTAATCGTTTTTATTAAAAATTTCGTTTTATCAAAAAATAAGTGTTATTTGGACACGTAAATTATAAACCTATTATGATTAAGGACCAATTTGTAATTGGCGTGGACTATGGATCCGACTCTGTTCGCTCAGTATTGATCAATGCACTTAATGGTGAGGAAATAGCATCTTCGGTATTTAACTATCCGAGGTGGCAGCAGGGATTATACTGTAATGCCGCCGAAAACCAATTCAGGCAACACCCGCTTGATTATATTGAAGGGCTTGAAACCACTATAAAAGATTGTTTAAGAAAGGCCGGTGGCAACGCTGCTCAAGCTGTTAAAGGATTATCGGTTGATACCACAGGATCAACACCGGTGGCAGTTGATAAAACCGGGAACCCGCTTGCATTAACGCCGGGATTTGAACAGAACCCGCATGCGATGTTTGTTTTGTGGAAAGATCATACCGGGGTAAACGAGGCAGCCCAGATAAATGATCATGCCACCAAATTTGATATTAATTACCTGAAATATGTTGGCGGGATTTACTCTTCCGAATGGTTTTGGGCCAAGCTGCTGCGTACATTACGGGCAGATGAGCAGGTAGCCAAAGCGTGCTACTCGTGGGTTGAACATTGCGACTGGATCCCGTTTTTATTAACAGGTGGTAATGATGCTGCACAAATGAAACGGGGCCGTTGCTCGGCCGGTCACAAAGCTTTGTGGGCAGAAGAGTTTGGTGGACTGCCGCCTGATGAATTCTTTTCTTCGCTCGATCCGCTTTTAAAAGGATTTACTTCAAGATTATTTACAGATACCTATACAGCTGATGTGTCCGCAGGCACCTTAAGTGCAGAATGGGCAGAAAGGCTCGGCTTATCAACAGATGTAGTAGTTGGCGTTGGCGCTTTTGATGCGCATATGGGGGCTGTAGGCGGGCAGATTGAGCCGTACCACCTGAGCAAAGTAATGGGTACATCAACCTGCGATATACTGGTTGCCCCCGCTGCTGAAATGGAAGGTAAGCTTATTCGCGGCATTTGCGGTCAGGTTAACGGCTCGGTTATTCCTGGAATGATTGGCCTTGAGGCCGGGCAATCTGCATTTGGCGATACTTACGCCTGGTTTAAAAACCTGCTGGCCTGGCCATTGAATGGTCTTTCGTCATCGTCAATTATTGATTCAAAAACTGCTGAGGCTTTAAAAGAAGAGCTTTTAGGAAAAATAATCCCTGAACTAAGCCGGCAAGCCAGCCTTTTACCTGTTGAAGAAAATAGTGAGCTTGCCATTGACTGGTTTAACGGCCGCCGTACACCCGATGCCGACCAAACGCTTAAAGGGGCAATAACCGGTTTAGGTTTGGGAAGCGATGCGCCACGCGTGTTCAAGGCGCTGGCCGAAGCTACATGCTTTGGCGCAAAAAGCATAGTGGACCGTTTTGTAAAGGAAGGCATTCCGGTAAAGGGATTAATTGGAATTGGAGGCGTTGCCAAAAAATCGCCCTACATTATGCAAATGATGGCCGATACTTTAGGAATGCCCATCCGTATTCACCAGTTTGAACATACCTGCGCCCTGGGTGCTGCTATGTTTGCTGCCGTGGTAGCCGGTATTTACCCTACGGTTGAGGATGCTATGGCTGCTATGGGCCGTGGTTTTGATGCAGAATATTATCCTAATAAACAATTCAAAGAAATTTACCAGTACAGGTATGAGCAATATATTGCCCTGGGTAAATTTGTTGAATTACACTAGTTTTTTTGAATTAGATGAACTGAAGATGGATAGTTAAACGAATTATACAGGTTTAAAAATGAAAGCTTATCAACATATTAAAAAAATTGCGTACGAGGCAAATATGCAGCTGCCCAAACTGGGACTGGTGCTTTTTACTTTTGGTAATGTTAGCGCAGCTGACAGAGAGCTTGGCGTTTTTGCAATAAAACCAAGCGGGGTACCCTATGATGAGCTTTCACCCGATAATATGGTGATTGTTGATTTTGACGGCAATACAGTTGAAGGTGATTTGAGGCCATCATCTGATACTAAAACCCATGCTGTTCTTTATAAGCATTGGGAGCATATTAACGGCATCGTACACACCCATTCAACTTATGCAACTTCATGGGCACAATCGCAACGCTGTATCCCAATCTTCGGCACAACCCATGCCGATCATTTAACGGTTGACATTCCTTGTGCGCCACCTATGGCTGATGAAATGATCCATGGCGATTATGAGTATCAAACCGGGTTCCAGATCATCAATCATTTTGAGCAGAGCGGCTTGGATTATAAAGAAACAGAGATGGTGCTGGTAGGCAATCATGCCCCATTTACCTGGGGTAAAACAGCCGAAAAAGCAGTTTATAACAGCGCAGTTTTAGAAGCCGTTGCACAAATGGCTTATTTAACCGAGCAGATAAATAATAACGCCCCCCGTTTAAAAGACTCACTCATTAAAAAACATTTTGAACGCAAGCATGGGCCGGATTCTTATTATGGACAGAGTTAGTCATTGTGTCATTAGTCATTAGTCATTAGTCATTAGGAAAATCGATAATCAGTAATTTATAGTATGATAAATTTAAAAGCATTTGAAGTATGGTTTATAACCGGGAGCCAGCACTTATATGGAGAAGAAACATTAAAATTGGTTGCCGAACATTCTCAGCAGATTGCTAAAGGATTAGATAATGACCCGCAAACACCCGTACGAATTGTATATAAACCGGTTGTTAAAACCCCGGAGGAGATCTATGCTACTTTACAGGAAGCTAATACTACTGAAAATTGTATCGGTATAATTACCTGGATGCATACCTTCTCCCCTGCTAAAATGTGGATCCGTGGGTTAAGCATCTTACAAAAACCATTATTACACCTGCATACCCAGTTTAACCGTGATATTCCATGGAGCTCAATAGATATGGATTTTATGAACCTGAACCAGAGCGCCCATGGCGACCGTGAGTTTGGCTTCATCGTATCGCGCATGCGCAAAAACCGTAAAGTTGTTGTTGGTCACTGGCAGGATCCGGAAGTTTTAGCACAAATAAATGCATGGACAAGGGCAGCAGCCGGCTGGCACGACTGGCAGGGTGCTAAATTTGCCCGCATTGGCGATAACATGCGCTATGTAGCTGTTACCGAAGGCGATAAGGTTGAAGCCGAACTAAAATTTGGCTATTCAGTAAATACTTATGGCATTGGCGATCTGGTAAAAGTGATTGATGGAATAAGCGAGCAGGCCATTAATGAGTTGCTTACTGAATATGAGGCCACTTACACTATGACAGCCGACTTGCTTAAAGGCGGCGCCAAACATGCGTCAGTTTACGAGGCTGCAAAAATAGAATTAGGGTTAAAGAAGTTTTTAGAAGATGGCGGCTTCAAAGGCTTTACCGATACTTTTGAGGATCTGCATGGCATGATCCAGCTGCCCGGTATTGCCGCGCAACGCTTAATGGCCGCAGGTTATGGCTTTGCAGGCGAAGGTGATTGGAAAACGGCAGCTCTGGTACGTGCATTTAAAGTAATGGGCAGTGGCTTAAAAGGGGGCAATGCTTTTATGGAAGATTACACTTATCATTTTGATCCAAACAATGAACTGGTTTTAGGATCGCATATGCTGGAGATAGATGCATCCCTGGCGAATGGCAAAGCAGCATTAGAAGTACACCCATTAGGGATCGGCGGCAAAGCCGATCCGGCAAGGCTGGTATTTAATGTTGCTGGTGGCGCTGCCTTAAACGCGTCGATTATAGATATGGGCAACCGTTTCCGTTTATTAATTAATGAGGTAGAGGCCGTAGAACCGCAGAATGATTTGCCTAACCTGCCTGTTGCAAGGGTATTGTGGAAGCCATACCCTGATATGAAAACAGGCTGCGCTGCGTGGATCTATGCCGGCGGGGCACACCATACTGCTTACAGTCAGAATTTAACTGCTGAACATCTGCAGGACTTTGCAGATATTGCAGGATTAGAATTTATCCGCATTGGCAAGGATACCAAGCTGGACCAGTTACGCAATGAATTGCGCTGGAACGATGCGAGCTATAAATAGAATACAGTATTAAAAAAAACAGGCCCTGTTAAATGTAGCTTTAACCGGGCCTTTTTTGTACTTTAGGCTTTTAAGCACTCTGCAAAAACCAATTATCCTAATTTTTACTATTTATTAAATGTCATATGGTTATTAAATATATCAATCTGTTTTGTATTGCATCGTTATTAATAACATCATGTTCATCTACAAATAGTAAACCTGTAAATAAAGATTCCGTTATCACTGCTGGTATCGGCAAGACTACTAAAGCTACCAATCCTTCAGCTGCAAATTCCCTTTGTTTTTTAAGAACTGAAGGTAAAGACAACCAGGATAGTACCAGCGTTGAATTAATAATAAAAGGTGATAAAGTATCCGGCCAAATGAGCTGGATGCCCGACCAAAAGGATTGCAGAAAAGGTATACTTGAAGGCACCATTAAAGGAGACACCATAAATGCTGTTTGGAGCTTTATGCAGGAAGGCACGAAAGATACACTGAACTTAAAATTTAAGCTGAATAACAATAAGCTTTTACAAAAGCCATTAAAGCTGAACGTTACATCAGGCAGAGACCAAACTGATGAATCAGTGGGTTATACGTTGAATTACCAGGTGAGTAATAAGGCAAGGCATTAATTATAAGTGGTATAAACCATGTTAATTCGGATAGGTCTCAGGGACTACCCGAATTGACAAAAGGCATTAACAAGCTTCCAACACATCTCTCTTCAAAGGTATTTCCACAATTTTGGCAGCCGGTTTTACCTGTTGTTTTTCTTTACTTGCTTTCCGGTATTTATCAAGATTAATAAGCAGCACGCTGAAAAGAATAATAATCAATCCTGCTATCTGAAATCCTGAAATATGCTCGCTTGCAAACATCACGCCTAATAATACGGCGATAACCGGGTTTACATACGAGTGTGTACTTACCTGGGTAGCCGGACGCACCTGCAGCAGCCATACATAAGCGCTGAATGCACCGATAGAACCAAACAGGATCAGGTAAACTAATGCCATCCATGCTGATGAAGGTACCTGCTGAAAGGTAAAGCTGCTAAACTCATTATGGGCAAAGGCAGCAGGGATAAATGCAAGTCCTGCTATTACCATTTGCCATGCTGTATTTAAGCGGGCGGGGCCGTTGCTCCCTTTCTTTTTTGAAAATAATGAGCCGGCAGACCAGGCAATTGGCCCTGCCAATAATAAACATACCCCTAAAAGTGTCGATGAGTTATGACTACCGGTAAGCGCTTTACTTAACTGCTCACCAAATAGCAATATCACCCCTGCAAAACCAATTACCAGCCCGGTAATGATCGATTTGTTTTTAAAGTTATTGCGCCAGTTACCTTTATCAAGCACCACAAACCATATTGGGTTGGCCGATACCATTATGGCTACCATTGCGCTGGGTAAAGTTTTCTCAACCCATATTACTATTCCTGTAGCTATAAACAAGGTAAGCAAACCACTTACACCCGAGTTGATGATGTCTTTTTTAACCCAGATCCTATCCCCTTTAAAAGCGCTCCATCCCAATAACAGCAAACCGGCAGTAGTAAAACGGAAGGCGCCCATCAGCATAGGCGGGAAGCCATGCACGGCCATCTGGATAAAAAAGTAAGTTGAGCCCCAAACGATATAAACGGTTGCAAATGCAATGATAACCAATAGTGCAGGTGCTTTTTGTTGATTAGTTGTTGTCATAATCTTAATTTTTCTTGTTTAATAATGAATCTATACTCCATTTATATTCGGGCAAGGATGCAAGCAGCAGACTGGCTGCGCAAACTGTAAAAACTGAATAACCCAAAGGCGATTCGATCCCGAACGAGATTGCCATTGCCAACCCGAAGCCAAGGCTTAGCAAACAGCTGCCTATTGCGGCAATGCGTGTAAATAAACCGGTTAATAACATTAGTCCAAATCCGCCTTCGCAAATGGTTGCTATTACTGCAAAAAGCGGAACCAGCGAATGTGGCATAAAGGCCATTGTTTGGTTTGCGTATTCCATAAAATGAGCCCAATCGCCCCAGCCAACGTGTGGCCGACCGTGTGCGCCCAAAATGCCCAGCCTGTCGGCTACTTCCCATAGGTAACTACAGGCCAAAGCAGCTCTGAGAAATATTGATGGGAACACATAATTTTTAATAAGTTGCATAGTTTTTTTATTTGCTGATGTAAATATACAGATCAATTGGGCTACCTTTATAGTCCAGAAAACACAAACAAGGTAGTCCAGTATGCAATTTCCGAAAGGCCTTATAACAATCGACAAAAACTCGCAGGTGCCTGTGTATTTGCAAATCGCCAATGGCATAATCAGTCATATTCGCCAGGGAGTTTTAAAACCATCTATAGCACTGCCCAGCAGCCGTTTGCTGGCGGCCGATCTAAAGGTCCACCGTAAAACAGTTGTTGCCGCCTATGATGAGCTTTATGCCCAAAGCTGGGTTGACGTTTATCCGCGCAAAGGAATTTTTGTAGCCAAAAACCTTCCGGACGTGTCTCCCCGAAAAATAACCACAGGTATGCAGCCATATGCATATCCTGAAAAAGCTTTTTTTGAAGTACCCGATGATAAAACATACATATCCGGTCCCTTTTTAAAAAAACCTGAACACAATCTTGAATTTAATGATGGATTTCCGGATATCCGCCTTGCACCGGTTGAATTGCTGGTAAGAGAATACAGGCGTTTTGCAACGTATCATTTTACCTCAAAATACCTGATGTACGGGCCTGAGCAGGGATCGGAAAATTTAAGAACAGAGCTTGCCCGCTTTTTCGGCGAAACGCGTGGCTTGCAGGTTAAACCCGAAAATATTTTGATCACCAAAGGCGTGCAAATGGCTTTATACCTTATTGCGAAGACGCTGCTCACAAAAAACGACACGGTTATTGCTGGTGATCCGGGTTACAACTGCCCCAACGAAGTTTTTGAACAAGCGGGTGCTAAGTTAGCATTGGTACCTGTTGATGAACACGGTATAAACGTAAGTGAAATAGAGGCCATCTGTAAAAAGAAAAAAGTAAAACTGGTTTATGTAATTCCGCATCACCACAGCCCCACAACGGTTACGCTAAGCGCAGACAGGCGCATGCAGCTGCTTGAGCTGGCCCGGAAATATAAATTCGCAATTGTTGAAGACGATTACGATTATGATTTTCATTACGCCAGCAGCCCCATATTACCGCTGGCCAGCGTTGACCATTATGGCTCGGTAATTTACGTTGGCTCTTTTTCAAAAACCATAGCGCCGGGTATCCGGATTGGTTTTATGATTGCACCGCAAAATCTCATTACCCAGGCAACCCGTTTCCGCAGGCTGATTGACAGGCAGGGTGAGCAGCTTTTAGAAGAAGCAATGGCTAACCTTTTAAAAAATGGAGATATTGGCCGTCACCTTAAAAAAGCAAACAAAACCTATCATGAAAGGCGCGATCTATTATGCCGGCTCCTGAAAGAAAAACTAGACGGATATATTAGCTTTAAAATTCCGGATGGGGGTTTTGCTGTTTGGGTGGAATATTTAAACGGACTTAAACCACAAGAGGTAGCTGCCAAAGCTGCAACAATGGGCCTAACGATCAGCAATGGGACAGATTATTTTCATGATCCTGCCCATCCCAACGATGGCATCCGGATGGGTTTTGCTTCGCTAAACCTGAAAGAGATGGAACAGGCTGTGGAAATTTTGGCAAGGGCGGTAAAGGCTTTGAGTTAAAGTTTATTCTTTTTTTGTAGAAATACAATAAGAAGTTATTTCCTTCAATCTCCCATCATTAAACTTGTACATATCGCACGATGAAATATAGTTCACCCTACCCTCTGCGTAAAACTCGGCTGTGCCGTTTATAGCTACACAATCAGTATCAGCTATTACATTATCAAGGTTAAACTTAGTGGTAACCTCTGAAAAGTATTTGGCTGTTTTGGTACAAAATTCAATAACCGCATCTTTACCAGTGATTATTTCATTCCCTACTATATTGAAGCACACATCGTCGGCTAAATACTGATAGGCAAATTCAAAATTGCCGCCGGAGAATTCAAGACTTATTTGTTTATTGAGCGATTTCATATTTTCAATTTACTTATTGCAGATAAATATCATTGTTTCTTAACACATAAAGCTACCTTTTTTGTTGCACTTTTGACTTTGCATAACCTGTTTCACCTGTTATTGGTGTCACTTATTTATTATCTTTGCAAGCATCGTAACATACTTATGGAGTACACCCAACTGGTTAAGGGCCTTAACATAAATTATACAGAAACCGGCGAAGGAAAAACAATGGTTTTACTGCATGGCTGGGGTTCAAGCCTGCAGGTATTTGAAAAGATCCAGCAATATTTTGAACCAAATTTTCACGTAATTGCTATCGATCTTCCGGGTTTTGGCAAAAGTGAAGAGCCAAAAGAAGTTTGGGGCGTTGAAGAATATACGCAGTTTATCGAGGAGTTTTTCCGGGTAAAAAACATCAGCAACCCTATCCTTGCCGGGCATTCATACGGCGGGCGGATCTCGATACTTTATTCGTCACGCAACCCTGTTTTAAAGCTGATATTACTGGATAGCGCTGGAATAAAACCAAGCCGTTCACTAGAATATTATATAAAAGTTTATTCGTTTAAAGCAGCGCGTAAAACCCTGCCGTTTTTAGTGGGTAAAAGCAAGGCGCAGGAAATTATAGAAGGATACCGGAAAACAGCGGGATCTACCGATTATAACAATGCATCAGGTATTATGCGGCAGATCCTGGTAAAATCAGTGAACGAAGACCTCAAAAGAGTAATGCCACTAATAAAGGCCCCCACCCTGCTGATCTGGGGCGAAAATGATACCGCTACGCCGGTTAGCGATGGCCAAACCATGGAAAAACTGATCCCCAATGCGGGTTTGGTAGTGTTGAAAAATGTGGGGCACTTTAGCTTTATTGAAAAGCTTCACGAGTTTTTAATTATATTGGATAACTTTCTGCAGGCCGATAAGAAGAACAATTGATGGATAACATATTTTTTATAGTTGCCCTGGCAACAGTACTGGTTTATGCGTTTACAAAGCTAAGGTTCGAGCTGCACATGATGCAGCTCAACTCGTACCGTAACGACCGGTACTTTAAATGGCTTAAAACCAACCTGGTTCTCACTACCCGCGTATTGGAAGTTGTTGTTTTGATTATCACCGGCATCCTGATTTTAACTACCAGCGTTGTTGTTAGCAGCATTTCAATTATCATATTATACGCGCTTTTAGCTTATTTACTATTCACCAGAAAACAAAAAAAGCCGGTTGTTTTTACACAAAGAGCGCAAAGGTTATTCGGGCTTACTTTTCTGTTATCCATTATAACGGGTTTAGTGTACTTTTTAGCAACAGGTAAAACGCTTTATACAATTTGGGTGAGCGGGCTTGTTTTACTGCTCAGCTTTATTTTTATCGCGATAGCAACTATTTTAATTGCCCCGGTTGAAAAGGCCATTAACAACTGGTATTATAACGATGCCAAAAAGATCCTTGCCCAACGGTCTGACCTGATCATTATCGGCATTACCGGCAGCTATGGAAAAACCAGTACCAAGCATTTTTTGCACCGGATGCTGAGCGAAAAATATAATGTTTTAATGACGCCAGGCAGCTATAATACCACTATGGGGGTTATTAAAACGGTAAGGGAGCAGTTACAGGCTACTCACCAGGTTTTTATTGTGGAGATGGGCGCCAAGCAACCCAATGATATCAAAGAGATCTGCGATTTGGTACACCCGCAAATAGGGATCTTAACTGCTGTTGGCGAACAACATTTGGAAAGCTTTAAAACTATTCAAAACGTTCAGAAAACCAAGTTCGAGCTGATAGATGCTTTACCTTCCGGGGGCCTAGCGGTATTAAATGCAGACTATGAATATATTGCCAACCGCCCTGTGAACGACAGAGAAACCGCGCTATATTCATCAGATAACGAAAAGGTGGATTTTTATATAAAAGATATCTCCTACTCGGCTAAAGGCTCGGCATTCTCAATTTTCAATAAAGGTAAGCACCTGGCCAATTTTTATACCAAGCTAGTTGGCAGTTACAACCTGTCGAATATATTAGCCGGTTATATCGTGGCGCGGCATTTGGAGGTTCCGGATAGCAGCATTGCCTTCGCCATAAAAAAATTGGAACCTGTGCAGCACAGGCTGGAGGTTAAAGTACACCCTAATGGCGTTACCGTTATTGATGATGCCTTTAACTCAAACCCGGTTGGTTCGAAAATGGCTTTAGAGGTTTTAAAAGCTATTACTGGAACCCGGAAGATCATCATTACCCCGGGTATGATTGAGCTTGGCGAAAAACAGGAATATTACAACAGTTTATTAGGCGAACAGATTGCCGATACCTGTGATTATGCTATACTTGTAGGTAAAAACATAACTTTACCTATTATGAAGGGGCTTAAAAACAAAAGTTACCCTGATGATAAAATATATGTGGCCCATAACTTTAAAGATGCCGTGAATCATTTAAACAGCATGACCAAAGCGGGCGATGTATTATTATACGAAAACGATTTACCCGATACTTACGAACTTTAGATCAAATTATTAGAGCAGAACAATGAAGATAAATATTGGCGTTATATTTGGCGGACGGTCAGTTGAGCATGAAATTTCAGTAATTTCAGCACAGCAGGCCATCAGCGCATTTGATAAAAACAGTTACGACATTACCCCCATTTACATTACAAAAACCGGTAAATGGTTTACCGGCGACGCGTTGTTAAACGTAGATAATTATAAAAATACAGATACACTTTTAGCACAGTGTACCGAGATCTACATTTCGCCTACTTATGGCGATTTCACTATTAATGCGGTACAGTCATCCATCTGGAAAAGCAAGACGCTTGGTAAAATAGATATCGCTTTCCCTATTATCCACGGCACAAACGGTGAAGACGGCTCGCTACAAGGATTGCTTGAATTAAAAGGAATTCCATATGTAGGCTGCGATGTTTTATCATCAGCCATTGGCATGGATAAGATAATGATGAAGATGGTTTTGAAAGAAAGCAAGCTGCCCGTGGTTGACTATACCTGGTTTACCGACCGGAGCTGGCACATGGACAAGGAAGCTATATTAGAAAATATTAATAAGATAGGCTTCCCGGTTATTGTAAAACCATCCAATTTAGGGTCGAGCGTTGGTGTTTCAAAAGCTGCTGATGAAGCGCAGCTGATAGATGCGGTGGAACTTGCCGGCAGTTTCAGTAACCGGATCCTGGTTGAAAGAATGGTAGTTGACCTGAAAGAGATTAACTGCTCGGTATTAGGCGATTCAGCCAATCAAACAGCTTCGGTGTGTGAAGAGCCCTTAGGTGCCGGTGATATCCTAAGTTATAAGGATAAATACATTACCAAAGGCAGTTCATCAAAAGGGATGACCAGCACAAAACGCCAGATCCCAGCTAATATTTCAAAGGAACAAGCAACACTGATCCAGGATCTTGCAAAAGAAACTTTCAGGATCCTATCCTGTTCAGGTGTTTCGCGGATAGACTTTTTGGTTGATAAAAAGGACAATAAAGTTTATGTTAATGAAATAAACACCATCCCGGGCTCATTGTCTTTTTACTTATGGGAAGCTACTGATAAAAATTTCGGCCAATTACTAAAAACGCTTATTGATGTTGCACTTAAACGCCAGCGTGAAAGAGACAATTTAGTAGTGAGCTACGGCGAAAATATATTTAACATGAGTGCCGGTTTATCAAAATCGGGTAAATCATAAAACTTAAATGCCATGGCTGCAAAATATGTATCAATAAATAACCAGCTGTTTTTAGAAGAAGACGCCAAAATAGGAGTCTCCGATCTTTCAATGCACCGTGGCTATGGAATTTTTGATTACCTGAAGGTTATTGATAACCGCCCCATATTTATTGAGGACCATTTTAACCGGTTTTATAACTCGGCTAAAGAAATGTTCCTTGATGTGGTGATGGACAGGGTCCAGCTTAGAAAAGCGATTGAAGCGCTAGTAGAAAAAAACGGCATTGCAACATCCGGAATAAAACTTTTGCTTACCGGCGGCTATTCGGAAGATGGTTACCGGATGGGCAAACCGAACCTGGTTATATTGCAATACCCGTTAAATATGCAGGATGAAAATAAGCTAGATACCGGTATGAACCTGGTAACTTATGACCATCAAAGGCAACTCCCCTATATAAAAACCATTGATTACCTGATGGCGGTAAGATTACACCCATTTATGAAGGAAAAAAACGCTGATGACGTTTTATACCACAATACCGGGGTTATTACCGAATGCCCGCGCGCTAACTTTTTTGTGGTATATGATAAAGAAATTATTACCCCTAAAAACAATATTTTAAAGGGCATAACCCGCAGCAAAGTTTTAAAATTTAAGATAAGCGGTTATACCATTACCGAAGAAGACTTTAGTATTGACGACCTTTCCGGCATTAAAGAAGCTTTTATAACCAGCACCACCCAATATGCCTATCCCGTTACTGCAATTGATGGAAGAATGATTGGCGATGGAAAAGCGGGGCCTGTTACCAGGCAAGTCAGGGAGCTTTTGTTTAAACTGACTTACGCAGAGAAATAAATGATTGCAGCACATCATAAATACCAAATTAATGAAGCCACTAATCCCCGTTAAATTTATAATTCCGCTTGGCTTACTTCTGTTGTCGGCAAGCTTTATATTAAAGCAATTTTTTGTATTGCCAGATTTTGCCGACGGCTTTTTAAAAGGCGCCGGTATTGGGATAATTTTAATAGCGTTTATAAAACAGTGGTATGTTAAGCAATCAAATAGCTAAGCAATGCTTATTCCGGAGTTAAAATAATTATTTTCCACGGCCGTGTCCATTATTCCAAAGGTTATTTTCCGGATTAATATCTACGTCAAAAGCATCTCCTAAAACTAATTGCGTTACAGGTTTTTTAGCCCTCAAATGAAGGCTCACAGATTTGTTGCCATTCATCCAGCAGCCGATGTTCCGGCTAAGCAATTGTTTGCTGCCATCCCTGTAAATAATTGTAAGATGAATGGGAACCGGCAAGCTTCCGGGACTGGAAATAGTGATATTATAATCAAGTTGCCGGTGAGTAACCTTGCTGATCACCAGATCAGGAACATTCTTTTCAAAAAACCAGGTTTTCCAAAACCAATTCAAATTGGTCCCGCTCCCGGTGTTCATACAGTTAAAAAAGTCATAAGGTGTTGGATGTTTCCCATTCCAGTTTTCTATATAGTAACGCATCGCTTCAAGGAACAATTTATCGCCCAGCATTTCCTTCAGATACAGCAGGCCTAATGCAGGTTTAAGGTCTTTATCAGAAAATCGCGCCTTTCCATATAGCTGTGTCGTAGGTGTCATTATAGGCACATCCTCATCTGTACCGGCGCTATTGTTTACATCGCTGATATCATAATCAAATGGCACAGCGGGATCAATAAGCGGAGGAAAAAGAAACTCCGTCATGGTGGCCCAGCCTTCATCCATAAAAGAAAACTTTGTCTCATTAGTCCCCACGTAAAAAGGGAACAATGCATGAAACACCTCATGCGCAGTAAATTCAAGCACCTCTTTTTTGTCACTAAATGGCAGATTGTTAACCATCATCGGATACTCCATGGCATCCAGTCCGTCAAAGATGGTTTCATGCGAATATGGAAACGGCAGCGCCGGAAAATGATAGCTGATCAGTTCTACAGTTTTACGGGCGTATGCTGCTACCGGCAAATAGGCATCATGTACCGGATTGAACACCGCATCAACGCGGGTACGCCGTTTTGTTGAAGGGTCGACCATAATGCTTGAAGAGCGCCACACATAATGGTCGCTTACAGCAAAGGCAAAATCGGTCACTCCATCAGCCTCAAACCGCCAGGTATTTGTTTGATTACTTTGGGTAACGTTCCCTTTATTAAGATCATCGGTAGTAATAACGTCAGTGATGCTGTCGCTCAATTCAGCATTGTTAATACGCTGCACAATATTAGGCTTATAAACTTCCTGCGTGTTTTCCAGGTTTCCGGTTGCCCACACTTCGTACTTACCAGGCAAAGTGATTGCGACTTTAAAATTCCCATAGTCGTTATAAAACTCCTCCTTGCCAATGTACGGGTACTCGTTCCAGCCATCAACATCATCATAAACGGCAATCCTTGGGAAGAAGTAGGCGATAAAAAACGCCCCGGAATCAATTTGCCCCGTCCTGATAAAGGAGCCTTTGTTCAGTGTGTAGCTATAGTTTATAGCAATATGAGCCTTCTGCCCTGGTAAAATACGGCTTCCTTTCAGGTACATATTTGTTCCCTTGATTGCACGCCTGGTACTGTCATATTCATTACCATCAATAGTCATTGAGCTGATGTGAACCCCAGTGGTTAAATCGCTGGAGGCCACCGGCATATTGCGCATTGCGTTGTTCTTATATAAATTAGGATAAAGCTTAAAGACCAACGTTTTTAAAGTATCCGGGCTATTATTGATATAATCTATAGTTACACCGCCGCTTATCTCCCTGGTGGAAGGGTTAAAATTGATGTTGATATTGTAGTTGCCTGTGTTTTGCCAATATAATTTACCAGGCAGGCCACTTTTGCTCCGTGTTACTTTAGAATAAGCTTTCCGGACGCTGCGCGCAACGGGTAGTTCTTGTGCGGTACTATATTTCCCAATAAACATAATCAATAAAAAAACAAATTGATAAGGCTTAAGCAAATGAACAGCTTTTAAAATTTTTGCGAAACAAATAAATGAACGAAACAAATGCAGCATAACGCGAGGCCCGGTTTTTCAAACAGGAAACTTTATAAAACGCTGCTTTCAAACCTATATTATCCAAAGAAAAATTTATTAAAATAAAGCGTATATCAACGCTTTGAACTAAAATATTAGTTGAATTTGTTCGTTTCAGTGACTTAACTTAAAACAACAAAACCAATGAAAAAAATTTTGATTTTAATCGCCGCGTTTTTATTCGCTTACCAGTATTCAAACGCACAAACTGAAAAAGGGAACCAAACGCTGGGTGTTAATTTGGGGTTCGGGTATAACAAGTATTCATTTAACACTTTTAATACTTCTGATCAATCCAACACAAACACAAGCAGTAAAGTTACCACATTTAACATCGGCCCCAGCTACAGTTATTTTATTGCTGATAAACTGGACCTTGGTGCAAGCCTCTCTTACCAGGCGTTAACAAATAATATTAATAACGATGCCGGTGGAGCTCCTTATACCAACGGCCCCAATAAACAAACAAATAATAACTTTGAAGGAACCATTTATCTGCGCAAGTATTTTTTATATGCCAATAAAATAGGTGTCAGAACAGGGCCATACGTTGGCTATTCAAGAAACGATCAAAAGTCTACCTGGGATGATCCCAATGCCGGTAATAACTCAAACAATGTTACCAATGGCTACGAAGCAGGTGCAAAACTCGACCTTGTATACTATCCCTCAACACATCTTGGGGTTACTGCAACACTGGCTAATTTAGAATACCAGCACTACTCTGAAAAAAATGATTATGCTACCGGTAGTGAAAAGCAAAATGGTAACAGTGTGAACCTTAGCCTTATTAATAATGGATTAACGGTGGGGGTATTCTACGTTTTTGGCAGTAAATAGGTATAGGTGTTAGAGATTGGAGAAAACACTAGAGAAATTAGGGGGAAGATTTTTAATCTGCAATAATCTTCAGGCGAATAAATCCGCCTGAAGACCTGATGACAGGTGAATTATCATATGAGACCCCGGACTACGTCGACGGGATGACATTCCAAATTCAATTTCAGGTCGTACAAAACAGTTTTTTTCTCTATAAATCAGGTAATCTTAAAAAAAATAAAAAAAACTGAAACTTTCGAAAAATTGTTGCCGTATAACAACATTCATTGAGCGCCCTGCTCATCAATAATTTATCAAATCAAAAAGACTCCTGGCGCGAGGCCGGGAGCCTTTTATTGGAACTAATATAAATATTAATTTTTATATAACCAATAACGTATAAATTACAGGGCTTAAGTTTTAGTTTAGATAGTTAATTATAAGGATGAAGTTTTGTAGCCGGCGAGAAATTACCGGCTATTTTTTTGTTGTTTTTTTGATTGCACCGATTATTTGAAGATTACACCAATTTTGGATCACTGATGTGTAGATGATTTATCCGATTAAGCAGATCCCTTTAAAAGCAAATAAAATCCGTATATTAATAATCCAGTTACAAAAACTGCCTAATGCCTAATGCCTAATGCCTAATGACTAATGACTAATGACTAATGACTACTGCCTAATCCAACGCTTCCGCTATTTCTGCAAAGCCTTTTTCACGGGCAAGGTCTGCGGGGAGCTTGCCGCCCTCCATACGGGCAGTTACGTCGGCACCGTGTTCCAGTAACAGTATCAACAGATCAATGTTACCGTTTTGAGCGGCAGAGTGTAGTGCGGTTGCCCCGGCCTGTTGCTTTACATTTATCAATGCATTATTTTCTATCAGCATCCTGGCTATCTGGGTAAAGTTGCCGGCAGCGGCTGAATGCAGGGGGTAAACGCTGAAACCATTGTTTGAGGGCATATTCACATCTGCGCCTTTTAATACCAGGTATTGTGCAATTTCGTAATGCCCAAAATAACAGGCCAGTCCCAACGGCGTAAAGCCATCTTCGGCGTAAAAATTAATGGCATCGGGGTGATTATATACCAGGTTGGCCACTACATCAAACCTGCCGGCAGCCGAAGCTTCAAACAGGTTTATTTCATCCAGGTGTTTTAAAATAATTGCCGTGACCTCCGGTTTTTTATAATAACAGGATAGCATAAGTGGTGAAACCTGGTGACTTGTACGGCTTTTTGCAAGAGCAGGGTTCTGCATCAGCAAGGCATCAAGGCTGCCCAAATCGGCTGTGGTAATGTACTGTTCCAGTTTTTCAACACTCATTATTTTTATATTAACAATGGGTAAGCATCAATATTAAGGGTAAATATAATAAATACCTGCTTTTTTTCATATTAAGTAAGATATTCTATAACTATGACTTTATCAGACATGAAAATTACTAATGAAATCCTTTTACTATGGGTTTGTTACTTTTAATTAATAACAACCCTGGCAAATGTATCTTAAATAAAAGCTTTTACTTATAAGTTTGCCTTAATTTGTTGGGCTATAATTGTGGAAAACTCTTCTGAGCCCTGTTTATTTAGATGAAACACATCTGCGAATTTTTCAGGGTGATAATTAAAACGCGGATCTGTGGAGAAATCTAAAAAAGTAACATTAGGATATTCCCCCGCAATTTTTTCGATCAGGTCCCTCTCTAACGTTTGATTATCCAGGTAAAACGCATTGTTTAATATGGTTGGTGAAATGATCACCATTGTTTTAATTTTATTTTTAGCGGCATTATCTAAAAACTGTTTTAAATAATTAACTGCTTTAGCTTCTGCCAGCTCTGTATTTTGCCGGATCCTTTTTGATCTTACGGTCATCCTTTTAATGTAATCTTCCACTTCTGGCTTTGTCATAGCTCCACGCAGGGGTAAATATCCGTTATCGTCTTTTTCAACAGATTTCGAGAATAAACTATTATTGGCCAAAATGAAAGCAGAAGAGTTATAAGGATATGTTTTAGAAAAAAGCTTTTCGGGCTCATACCTGCTAACCTCCTTAATATATTTTATAAATTGTTGATGTTCTTCGCAATAAGGCAATAAAATAGAAAGCTTTTCATATTTAGTTTTATCAATGCCCAATTCCCTTGGGGATATGTCTAATAATATAAGTTTGGGGATATGCCTGCTCAAAGAAATTTCTTCTATAGCCGTTGAATAAGGTATCATGAGTCCATCCCGGCCGGAATCATAACAACTTAAGCCTGATATCCCGGATATTATGGTTGGTGAATAATGCCGGACAGCCCTTGAGCTTCCAAAAATCATGATATCCTGCCTTGCGCTATCAATAGCGTAGGTGGTTTGGCTAAATTGACCCACACGCTGGTTAAAGTATATTTTTTTTAATGCAAAACCCACTAATCGGTCAACTGCAATCAATACAAGAGAAAATGCAGCCAGCCTTATCAAAAATCTAATTACCAAGTTGTTTTTCATTAAAATTGAAAGTATATGAACTGGCCTCCGTTAAATACGCCAAAAACAATTATCCACAATATTGTAAATGCCAAAGAACCCCACCTTAATATAACATTTGGGGAGCTGAAAAAGTTAAACTTTTCAGGATAATATTCTATCTTATATTCTAAAATAAATAATAACACAATGGCTAAAACAGACTGCGCAAAATTGCTGACCCCATCGCCTATAAATGGCCTGGCTCCAAAGCTTTTTAAATTACGGATCAGGGTAAAAGCATCATGAAGAGAGGCGGCTCTGAAAAAGATCCAGGCAAAAGTTACCAGTGAAATTGTTAGTGCAATGTTACCCATGCGCATTAAAGCACCGGCTATTTTATTTTCGGGGGTTTTACGTAAATAAGGTTTAATAAGGACGTATACTACTGAATACAAACCATGCAACATCCCCCAAACTATATAGGTGTAATTAGCGCCATGCCATACCCCGCTCAATAAAAAAACGATGAACAGGTTAAGGTACCTGCGCTTACCTGACACTTTGCTGCCGCCTAAGGGAATATAAACATAATCACGAAACCAGGTTGACAGCGAGATATGCCACCTCCGCCAAAAATCCTGGATATTGGAAGCAAAATACGGACGATTGAAATTTCTCATCAAATCAAAACCCATTGTTCTGGCACAACCTATGGCTATATCTGTATATCCCGAAAAGTCGCAATAAATTTGAATGGCAAAGAAGAACGATGCAATAGCAATAGTAGTTCCGTTATGCATATCAGGATTGTTATACACAGAGTTTACAAAAATGGAAAGCCTGTCGGCAATCACCAGTTTTTTAAAAAATCCCCACAGCATCATTTTCAAGCCTGATTGCATTAAATCATAGCTAAACTTATGCCTGATACGCAATTGCGGTAAAACATTTTGCGGCCTTTCAATGGGGCCTGCAACCAGCTGAGGGTAAAACATTACATATAAGCTATAGATCCCAAAGTGCCTTTCGGCTTTTTGATTACCCCGGTAAACCTCAATAGTGTAGCTCATTGCCTGGAAAGTATGAAATGATAAGCCTATAGGTAACAGTATGGTTAAGTAGGGAATAGGGTTGTGATAATTGAATTTATTAAGCAGGATATCAACATTAAGATTCAGGAAGTTAAAGTATTTAAAAACAAACAGGATCCCAATGTTAGCTACCAGGCTTGCCGTCAACAACAGCTTGCGTCGCCTGGGATTGTGCTCGTTTTCTATATAGATCCCGGCAAAATAATCAATAACAATAGTGAAGCCCAGTATAAGAATGTAAATGGGCACAAATGCCATATAAAAATAACAGCTTGCTGCTAACAGAATTACCCATTTGAGTTTGTGCGGAACTACAAAGTATAAGATAGTTACTATTATGTAAAAAAATATAAAATCAATAGAATTGAATAGCATATTATCTTAGTGGAGTATTCAAATAAAAAACAATCCCCTAGTACGAAAAAGCTGATGGAAAGTTAAAACCGTTTCCTATCATTTTTGTTACACAAGGTTTTAAAACAATTAATATTAAACCGGTTCATTCCATGAATGATTTTTAATTAAAAAATCCGGCTAAATAAGTTGTTTAATCTATTAACTTTATATTTGCACAATATCAGGGTTACATCAGGATGCCGGTAAAAGGAAATCAGTTTAAATCAAATAGTTTCAAGCAAGAAAATCAGCCCCGCCAGCCAGCACAAAAAGTTGAAAGGGAGCGCCCTATAAAGCAGAGGGAGGATAGATTAGGTTCGTCCGACTTGCTGAACAGCAAAATAATAAAGATAGCCGGTTTATTTTTACTGTTGCTGTCGGTATACTTTCTTGTGGCATTCACATCATACCTGTTTACCTGGCAGGAAGATCAAAGCTATGTTTCGGCTGCAAATGGCGGCTGGCACAACCTGTTCCGCACCACGCAGGAGCTAATGGAAAATCATGTTACTAGCCCTGTTGTTGATAACTGGGCCGGCAAATTAGGTGCGCTAACATCCAATCAATTTATTTACGAGTGGTTTGGCTTGGCATCGTTTGTATTTGTATTCTTATTTTTTGTAAGCGGATATCGCATGCTGTTTAAGGTACGCCTGGTTCCTCTAAGTAAAGCTCTTGCATATAGCTTTTTCTTTTTAGTGTTTATTTCAGTAACGATAGGCTTTTTTCATGCATTTATAGCTGATACGCCAAATTACCTCGAGGGAGGGTTCGGTCTTTATACAAACCGTTTGCTTGATGCGCAGATAGGGCAGGCAGGCACGGCTGGCATACTCCTATTTCTGGGCTTAGCTATATTGGTGATAGCTTACAACATCGACTTTAAGATCCCAAAACGCAGTCCGAAAACTGTAGCAACAGGTGCAGTTGGCGATATTGTGCCTGAACCGGCTGATTTGGAAGACGAGGAAATTTCGTTACCTGTTGAATGGCCGGGCCGCGCAAACAGGCAGAGGGATAGTTCGGAGAAAACCGTAAATCCTGAACCGCTTAAGCAACAGGAATTTGTACAAAACCCTGTATTTCATGAACCCGTTATATTAACGCCTGACTCATCAAAAAGCGATGAGGCAGAAGAGGAGAATGAAATTCCGCTAACTGTTGGCCTTACCAGGCCCACCCCTGTTTTAAATATTGAGAAAACTGACGATGACAAAAAGGCTGAAAGCCTGCTTGAGCAATTTGGTAAATATGACCATACACTAGAGCTTGCATCGTATAAATATCCGCCGCTTGACCTGCTGGAAAACTACGGATCAAACAAAATAAGCGTTAACTCAGACGAATTAGAAGCCAACAAAAACAAGATCGTTGAAACGCTGAACCATTATAATATCGAGATAGATAAAATAAAGGCGACCATAGGGCCAACAGTAACCTTGTACGAAATTATCCCGGCCCCGGGAGTTCGGATCTCCAAGATCAAGAACCTGGAGGATGATATTGCACTAAGCCTGGCTGCCTTAGGCATCCGTATTATTGCACCAATGCCGGGTAAGGGGACTATAGGTATTGAAGTGCCGAATCAACATCCCGAAATGGTGTCGATGCGTTCGGTATTATCTACCGAAAAATTCCAGAACACTACAATGGACCTGCCGATTGCGCTGGGTAAAACCATCAGCAATGAAGTATTTATTGCCGATTTGGCCAAGATGCCTCACTTGCTTGTTGCCGGTGCCACGGGGCAGGGTAAGTCGGTTGGTATTAATGCCATATTGGTTTCGCTGTTATATAAAAAGCACCCCGCCGAGCTTAAATTTGTATTGGTTGACCCTAAAAAGGTGGAGCTAACACTTTTCCGAAAGATTGAAAGACACTTTTTGGCTAAGCTTCCTGATGAGGCTGACGCCATTATTACCGATACAAAAAAGGTGGTTAATACGCTAAACTCTTTGTGTATAGAGATGGACCAGCGGTATGACCTGTTAAAGGATGCACAGGTGCGGAACCTTAAAGAGTATAACGAGAAATTTGTACATCGTAAAATAAGCGACCCCGAAAAACACCGTTACCTGCCATTTATTGTGCTGGTAATTGATGAGTTTGCCGATTTGATGATGACGGCAGGTAAAGAAGTTGAAGTACCAATTGCACGTATCGCACAGTTGGCCCGTGCGGTAGGTATTCACCTGGTAATTGCAACACAAAGGCCTTCTGTAAATATTATTACAGGTACCATAAAAGCCAACTTCCCGTCGAGGTTGGCTTTCAGGGTATTGTCAAAAATAGATTCGCGTACCATATTGGATAGCGGCGGTGCCGATCAATTGATCGGCCGCGGAGATATGCTGCTGTCAACCGGCAGTGACCTGATCCGCTTGCAATGCGCGTTTGTTGATACGCACGAAGTTGAACGCATCTCTGACTTTATTGGAAACCAGCGTGGCTATGCCTCGGCCATGTTACTGCCGGAATATGTTGGCGAAGGAGAAAGCAGCAGCGCCAAAGAATTTGATCCAGATAACCGCGATCCAATGTTTGAGGATGCGGCACGCCTGATCGTATTGCATCAGCAAGGCTCAACCTCGCTCATCCAGCGTAAAATGAAACTGGGCTACAACCGCGCAGGCCGGATAATTGATCAGCTGGAAGCAGCCGGTATAGTGGGGCCTTTTGAAGGCAGCAAAGCCCGCGATGTTTTATATCCTGATGAGTACAGCCTGGAACGACACCTCGAATCACTTCAAAAAAGCAATAATTAAACCTTTGTGTAAACCATTGCTCTTAATACTATATAATTTGATGTACCTGTAAAGAGGTTTATCCGTTATAGGTGAAACATTTTTTAAAATAACTATCTAATACAAAGCGGATAATTATCCGGAATATGAAACCAACAATGAAGAAACTGCTTATATTTTCACTACTAACCATCCTAAGTGTAAGTTATTCCTTTGCACAAAAAGACGCTGATGCCAAAGCTATTTTAAGCAAGGTAAGTGCCAAATACAGACTGTACGATGCCGTAAAAACCGACTTTGTGTTTACGCTTGACAACCAGCAGGCCGGCGTTAAAGAAACCCAAAGCGGCACCCTTATCGCCCGTTCAAAAAGCAATAAGTTTAAGGTTACGCTGTATAGCCCTCAAACAACCGGGAAGCCGGATGTTGCACAGGAGATCATCAGCGATGGTAAAACACAGTGGACCTACCTAAAAAAAGATAACGAAGTGCAGGTAAGCAATGTAGATAACAGCGGCGAGGGCCTTAACCCGGCCAAAATATTTACCATTTATGAGCATGGTTACAAATACATATACACCGGCGAAAAGAAAATGGGCGGTACTATTTACCAGGAAATAGACCTTACCCCCGAAGATGATAAAAAATCGTTTTTTAAAGTACGACTGGAAATTGATAAGGCTAAAAAACAGATTTACAGCGCACTGATATTTGATAAGAATGGGAATAGATACACTTACACGCTAAAAACTTTTGTGCCTAATGTAGCTGTTGCTGATAACGTTTTCACTTTTGACCCCAAAGCGCATAAAGGCGTTGAGGTGGTTGACCTTCGGTAGAGGTCGAAAACCTCTGAACCCTTATGTCATTGCGAGCGACAGCATGGCAACCGCACGCAAGCAAAACCACCAGGCAGGTTCTACACCTTTCAATTCGCCCTGTATAGTTCGCGATTGCTTCGTACCTCGCAATGACATGGTTATTATTAAAAATTATTATTCCGCGTTCCCCACCTTAACCCTCCGCTCCATTACTTCTCTCCAGGTGGTTAAAATAAATCCTTTGTCCTTTAAAAACTTGCGTAAACGCAGATCGGTCATGGCCAGCAGGTCACCTTTGCGTTTTTGGCCGGTATCTGAAATATATTTAAATGTTGGTGATGGATTGGTGCAGTGCATAATCACCATGGTTAAGCCGGGGCTCAGCCTGCCGATACTTTCAATATAATGATCGGTGTACCATTTTTGGATCTGGGCATCGGTCTTTTTATTAATGTCGGGCATATTCCAGTCATAGCTGGAATTGTGAAGATCATCAAGCACGGGTAAGCCATTTTTCCAAAGCATCTCCCCTACTTCTCTTGCCTTGCCTAATGCAGTCGCTTCTGGAATAACCATCCCTTCTATGTATTTTCCCTGCTTTTTTAAATCCGCAATTGCCGCAGCCTTAGCTTCCGATCTATAAAAAATATCATCGCCGCCGGGAAACATCACGGGGATCTGTTTTTCAATCCCCAGCTTTAAATATTTCTCCATAAATGCGTCTTTTGCAAACAACGTTCCCATGTGCGAATCAAGGTGCGTTGGCTTAAAGCCCATGCTTAAAGCACGGTCAAGCTGAGCTCGGATCTCCTTATCTATCTCTTCAGGCTTAGCCCTGAAATACACGGCCGCTACTGATGCATATAAACAACCTTCTTTATCGGTTAGGCCCGGCACAGCTTCTTTGCCCGCAAGCGGTCCCCAGCGGTAATTGTCCCACTCAGAGGTTAGGGTTAGGTGTAAGCCGGCATCAGTGTTTGGATTTTTATCAAGGTATTTTTTAAAGTCAGATACCCAGGCGCAGGGCATCATTACACTTGTTGATGTAGATACCCCTTTGCTCAAGGCCATTTCAGCACCCTCGTTTGAATCGTGCGACATGCCCGCATCGTCCACATGCAATATCAGCACCCTGGCTCCTTTTGGCCAGCCCAGGCGTTCGGCAAAAGTTTTTGTTTGCTGGGCACTAACACCCATAGCAAAACTGATGAGGAACGAAAAGATGATTAGTTTTTTCATGATTGTAGGTTTTGTCTCAGCAGGGTCTCGCATCGCGGACCCTGCGTTGGGGTTTGTAAAAAGCCATGTCAACGTATATAGTCAATCGTATACTTAGCACGCGGCGCAGATCCCTCTCCAAGAGACCCGGGGACAATATAGTAGTCACATTTAACCAAATCAACTCAATCCAACCCAATCAACTTAATCAACCCAATTATAGCCTCAAATAGATCTTGTTCTTATCCAATATCTTCCCAAATGTCCAACAGATCAGCATATAAAATATCGCGAACAATAGCGAGCCAATTGCGCCCGGGGCTATTACCTGGAAAAACACATTGTTGATCCAGCTGACGGCATCGCTGGTGGGCGTTATCTTTATCATCCAGAGGATCACTATAAAAAGTTCTGAAAAAAGATAAACCGGCAATGGATTTTTACCTACGGTGGTAAAAAATGCTGTCCAGTTAGCCTTGTTCCATTCGCGGATCTCAATTATATAGATCAATGTTGAAATAATGATCAGATCAAGACCAACTGTTAACAGTGTAAACGGACTTGACCATAGTTTTTTGGAGATAGGGAATGTCATGTTCCAGCAGAGTGCTATAAAAATGAAAAGCGCACCCCACATCATCAGTTTTGCAATTGTTTCATAACGTTTACCTTTTTCCTGGATATACCTGCCGGCAAAATATCCGCAGATAACATTCACAATAGATGGCAGGGTGCTCAGGAAGCCTTCGGGATCAAAGGCTACGCCTTCGCCGTGATAGAGGTGATTATCGCCCAATACAAATTTATCAAGATATGTGCCTGCGTTGGTTAGCATACCATAGGGGTTGGCATGATCGCCAAAAATAAGCAGCAGGAACCAGTAACCGAATAAAAGCAATATACTTATAACAACAATTGTTGTTGTTGATTTTATAAAATGGATCATCAGCGAAGCAAACATATAACACAGCGCAATCCGCTGTAAAACGCCCAGGATGCGGGTATGGCTTAATGGCGATAATCCCCAGCCGCTTGCCGTATGCTGCACAAACGGGAACCACGACATTAAATACCCAAACAAAAAGATCAGTGCAGTTCGCTTTACGATCTTCCAGACAACCGATGAATTACTCTGACCCGCAAACTTTTTCATGGCAAAGCTCATGGCATTACCTACAGCAAATAAAAAAGAAGGAAAAACCAGGTCGGTAGGTGTAAAGCCAAACCAGGCAGCATGTTCAAGCGGGGCAAAAGACGCCGCGCCGCTGCCGGGTGTGTTTACAATTATCATAAAACAAATTGTCATCCCCCGAAACACATCGAGCGAAAGAAAGCGATTTGAGCTTTGGTCCATAATTTAATAAAATCGTTTAAGGTTAATGAGGAGAAATAATGTACAATATAGATAATTATTAATATCAAGAGAGATAGTTCTTAAAAAAATTTATAAAGTATAATGTGTGCCTTTTTGTAATTAATTAAAAATCTCTTATCTCAAATCCCATTTCTCACATCTATTCTTCCTATTTTTGAAACTGATGCTTACTGTAACCAATCATACGCTCGAAAAACTGGAATTGTTGCTTAGAACTGCCGGCTATAGGGTGCGGTATGAGAAAGGTAATTTCAAAACAGGAGCCTGCTTGCTGCAAAACAGCAAAATAATAGTAGTAAATAAATTTTCGGGCCTGGAAAGTAAAATACTTGCTATCAGCGAGCTGGCCCGGGATCTGGAAATGGATTATAATTTGCTGGATGAAAAACAAATTGCTTTTCATCAGCAGCTTAAACAAATGAAACTGGAACTGTGACAATAACTTTTTTAGGAACCGGGACCTCGCAGGGCGTACCTGTTATTGCCTGCAACTGTGAAGTTTGCACATCGGCTGATGCGCGGGATGCCCGTTTACGCACTTCTATTCTAATTGAAGATAAAGGTAAAGTTATTGTTGTTGATTCGGGTCCCGATTTTCGGCAACAGATGCTGAGGGCTAATGTGCAGCGCCTTGATGCCATTGTTTTCACCCATGAACATAAAGATCACATTGCCGGGCTTGATGATATCCGTGCGTTTAACTACCGGCAAAAAGGCCCTGTTGATGTTTATGCCGACTTGCGGGTGCAAGCAGCGCTTAAACGCGAGTTCTATTATATTTTTGAGGAATTTAAATATCCCGGCATCCCCCAGCTAAACCTGCACATCATTGGTGCTGAGCCATTCGATATTGGGCACATAACCTTTACCCCTGTTGAGGTTTTGCACTATAAATTGCCGGTGCAGGGTTTCAGGGTAAATGATTTCACCTACATTACCGATGCAAAAACAGTATCGGATGAGGAGAAGGAAAAAATAAGAGGCAGTAAAATATTAGTGATCAACGCCTTGCAAAAGGAAAACCATATTTCACATTTCACATTGGATGAAGCCGTGGCGTTTGCTAAAGAAATAGGTGCTGAAAAAACTTATTTAACACATATCAGCCATCGCCTTGGCAAACACCATGACATAGCCAAAGAGCTGCCACGAGGAATTGAGCTTGCTTATGATGGTTTACAGCTGGAGATTTAACTATTACAATTCAACAGAGCTAACCCTGTCGATAGCTCCTTTGTAAAGGCCGAGATGACCGGTATTATGCAGATTGATCTTACCCCGGATAGTTATCTTTTTATTATTCATAGGGGTAAATCCGCCGTCACTAGCCTCAAATAAACCGGTACGTGTGCCTTTTAAATATAATGGACAATCCTGGCTAAAATTTATCCACAAAGCATGCTTGTTTGAATGATCAACAAATAGACTGTCATTATACAAAGCCGATTGTTCCTTTGCTTCCTTATAAGTGCCCGATACCTCAACATATTGCTCATCATAATCTTCAATGCTGTCTATCAGTTGGGTAAACCCTATCTTTTTAAAGGTGATATTAACATCACAGTCACTATTATAGATCTTTTTATTGCTTGTGCATGCTTGCAAAAAAACGGGAAACATGAATAAAAGAATCACATGGTTATATAGCATAACAGGAGAACATTTTGCATAGGTTGGGGTCATATCTATGTATTTTGTTATACTTTTTGCAGTACAGTAAAAAAGTTTGACCACGTTAAGATTAAATGGTTTAATTTTTTTTTATTTATTATTTACAATTTCCGGTTTTTATATCGCAAACCCTAAAAATTTCTTTTTTAGCAGATAAACTTTACATTTAATTAAAATAACCAACTATGAATAAGCTACTATTTACAACATTTATAATACTCTTTGCAATTGGTGCCGGGGCACAGCAAAAAGTAATTCAATTGTATAACGGAGCAGCTCCGGGGTCTGAAAACTGGGCCTATAATGAGAAGGAAGTCAACACCCCTTATTCAATTGTTTACAATGTTTCGCACCCCACTTTAACTGCTTATTTGCCCGACCCTGCAATAGCCACGGGAACAGCCGTAATAGTATGCCCCGGAGGTGGTTTTTATATCCTGGGAATGAAAGACGAGGGTGTAGAGGTGGCGCGCTGGCTCAATAAAAAAGGAGTTGCCGCATTTATTTTGAAATACAGGCTGGCACAAAGCCTAACTGATAACCCCGGACAAGAGCTGACCGAAAACATGAAGAAAAGTGACTTCGTTGATAAAATTAAGGCAATTATTCCTTTTTCTGTTGCCGACGGTAAGGAAGCAATTAAATATGTTAGGGCTCACGCTGCTGATTATGGCGTATCCACCAATAAAGTAGGAATAATCGGATTTTCGGCGGGTGGCACCGTTGCGGCTTCAAGTGCATTTAACTATACTGCTGATAATCGCCCTGATTTTGTGGCGCCAATATATGCCTATATGCCACCTGCATTACAGGGCAGCATTGCTGGGGATGCGCCACCCATGTTTATTTGTGCCGCAACTAATGATGAGCTGGGGCTGGCCTCGCACAGCGCTGACCTTTATTCAAAATGGCTGGCATCAAAGCATGTGGCCGAACTGCATATTTATGAAAAGGGCGGTCATGGTTTTGGTTTACGTAAACAAAATATCCCTACCGATACCTGGATTGACCGCTTTGGCGACTGGCTGGATCTGCAGGGATTGCTAAAGCCAAAAGTTGCTCCAAAACCTCAACCGCAGGATTGGCCCGGCATTGGGAGATATGCTGATCAGAACGGCAAGACCCCGCCTCCCGCCAATGGCGAAAACCGTGTTATATATATGGGCGATTCCATTACTGATTTCTGGATCAATAATGATTCTACATTTTTTAAAAGTAATTCATACATCAACCGTGGGATAAGCGGACAAACCACCGGGCAAATGCTGGTGCGTTTTCGCGAGGACGTGATCAATTTGCAACCTAAAGTGGTAGTAATACTTGCCGGTATAAATGATATTGCCCAAAACAATGGCCCTACTAAGCCGGAGGATACTTTTGGCAACATTGTTTCCATGGCTGAGCTGGCAAAGGCAAACCGTATTAAAGTGGTGATCTCATCCATATTGCCTGCTAATAGATTCCCATGGCGGCAATCAATTATCCCTACCGAAAAAGTGATCAGCCTTAATCAAATGTTAAAGGCATATGCAGATAAAAATAATGTTGTATACCTTGATTATTATTCAGCCATGGTAGATAATGAAAAGGGCTTACCGGCCAACCTTGCAAAAGATGGTGTGCATCCAACCCTTGAAGGCTATAAGATGATGGAACCATTGGCGCAAAAAGCTATTGAAAAAGCGATGAAAGAGAGATAGTGGTTATAGGCTGGAGATCCGAGATTAGGTAGAAAAGTGTCGATAAAACTTACGAAGTTTTCAAAACTTCATAAGTTTGAAAGTATTTACCTCGCCAGCTGCTTTTCCAGCTTGCGGTGCATTACTTGCCTTGGTTTACTCTTCTTTGATTTTTTGCGTTTTCCCCACCAGATGATAAAACCTGTTATGGGTAAGGTAGCACAGATGAGGCTTGTTAAAAAAGCGATGATCTTGCCGGTAAGGCCCAGGATCTGCCCTACATGGATATCGTAATTCATCTCATTCATTTTCATGCCGGGGCTTTTTTTTGTCTGGGGCAAAAATTGTAGCAGCTTTCCGGTATACTTATCAAAAGTGTAGCTATCGCTGTTATAATAATGCAGTGTTTTGGCATAGGCCGTTACCCCTACTGTACCGGCTACCGCATCATCGTAATAAATCAAAAACATTTGTGCCTGCGGCGATTTGTTTTGGGCCACAAGAAATGCCTGGTCAATTACCGGCTTGTTTATTATGGCCGATTTTAATAGTGAATCGGATTTGGGAATTATCTTTTCAGCGGCATAGCTTTTACCTAAATTGGCCGTAGCATAAATCCCATCCCGCATCCAGTCAAAAGCAATGGATAAACCTGTTATAGCCAGTATAATGGTAATACTTGTTGCATAAAAACCAAGTACGTTATGCAGGTCGTAATTTACTCTGCGCCAGCGACCGTTCCATTTTATGGTAAAGCTGCGTTTGCGGTCGCTTTTGCGTTTTGGCCACCAGAGCACTATACCGGTTATCATTATTAAAACAAAAATGATAACGGATATGCCAACTATTAATGCTCCAATTTTTGCCGGCAATAAAAGATAGAGGTGAATATACTCTACAATAATAAAAAAGTTGCGCTGCGGATCCTCGGTGTGCGTAATTATGCCTGTATACGGGTTTATGTAAACAAATTGCAAACCCTGTGTGGAGTGATTGGTTATTACTGCCGCAGGGCGATCTTTACCATAATAATAAATATAATTTACCCCAGCACCCGGGTGCTGTTTTAATGCGGTTTGTTTTAAAACAGATGGCGCCAGGTAAGGCTTGTTTTGTACCTCAACCTTCCGGTAATTGTGGATAGAATCCTGGATCTCATCCTGGAAACAGAAGATACAGCCGGTAATGCTTACAATAAACACCACCAGCCCGGTTATAAAACCGAGCCAGCGATGCATAAAAAGTATTGCCTTTTTAAATTTCGACATCTTTAAAACTTGTAAGCTATGGTGCCGATTACCTGCCTTAGCATTTGCGGATTAACGGTGGTCCACCCTACCCAGTATTCCCTGTTGGTTAAGTTGTTTACATTAATTGCCAGGCGGTATTTCTCGCGGTTAAAAAATACACCCGTATTTAAAACAGTATAAGCAGGTAAGGTGAACACGCCGTTATAAGAGTTGTTGATCACCTGGTTATCACTTGCATAGTTTCCTCCAAAGCCAAGTCCAAGTCCTTTAGCTTCGCCATGGGTTAAAGCATAGCTTACCCAAAAGTTTGCTGAGTTTACCGGACCGGCAGTTTGCGGTCTGCGACCATTATCATAGGCTGATGATTTTTCCATCAGGCTGTTATTGTGCGAATAGCCGGCGATAATATTAAAACCGCTAAAGGGGTTAGCTATAACTTCGGCCTCAATACCTTTGCTTTTTTGAGTGCCATCCTGTATGCTTGCATTGGCATGATTGGCATCAGGCCTTATTTTGTTTTTTACGCTGATATCGTAATAACTAACAGTAGTGCTTAGCTTGCCATCAAAAAGATCAAGCTTAACGCCGCCTTCAAACTGGTTAGCCTGTTCAGATTTAAACAGCTTGTTTACGTTTGAATTTGTTGCTGCATCATAAGCCAGGTTATAGCCCGGGTTTGAGAAACCGTTCATATAATTGCCAAATACTGAAACCTTATCTTTTATCAGTTGGTAAACCAATCCCAATTTAGGTGATACAGTGGTTTGATCGAACCCAAGTGTAGTAGTACCTGTAACCACATTATTGATGGGCTTTGTGGTAAAGTGATCAACCCTTAAGCTTACCATTGCCAAAAAGTTATCGGTTATGTTCAGCACGTCAGAAGCAAAGGCGCTGTATATATAGTTATGGTAACGATTTGCGGTTACAGATACCGGTGCATTTGCAAAAAGTGAATCGACTTTGGCTTTGTTAAAGTTATTATACTTGGGGATAGGGCCTAAAGTATTGATCACATCAAATGAATCAGAGCCTGAATTTGGATCCAGGTATCTTGAATTTGCGCTCTGGCTCAAAAAGTCGAGGCCTGCAACTAACCTGTTTCTTAAACCGCCGATCTTAAAATCGCCGATGAAGTTTTGCTGAATCTGGAAGGTATTGCTGTTCCCATCAACGCTCCAAACATTGCGGGATAAAGCGTTGTTACCGGGGATCAGGTAAAAATAAGCCTCATAACCAGTCGCGCTGCTGTTTGTTGCACTCAAGTTTGTTTGTGATTTCCAGCTCTCGGAGATCTTGTAGTCGGCCTGCGCAAAAAAATTTGCATTATCCGATGTCTGAACCAGGTCGTTACTTTGATAGGCTCTTCTGTAATCTAAATTTAACAGGTTGGCGCGGTTAACACCCAAAGCGGCAACTGTTGTATTAAAGAAATACATAACCGGCGTAGTGCCGCTCCCGTGGCTTATTTCCGCATCAAAAGATAAAGTTAAGCGGTCATTCGCTTTATACGAAAAGCTTGGATCGAATACAAAGCTTTTGTTGAAACCGTTATCCTGGAAGGTGTTGCTGTTGTTATATGCAGAATTGATGCGGAACAATGCTTTTTTTGAAGAATCAAGCGGTGTATTATAGTCAACGCTTACCCGGTTCATATTATAGCCGCCAGCAGAGTAAGTAATCTCTCCGCCTTGTGTTTCAAAAGGCTTTTTGGTAACCCGGTTTATTAAACCACCATAGGAGATCAAGCTGCCACCATAAAGCGTACCCGAAGGGCCTTTTATAACTTCTAATTTTTCTAAATTGGCGGCATCAATGGTGTTTGTAACATTGCCGGAAATACCATTTCTCATAGTTGTTTGTACCGGGAAGCCTCTTAATGAAAAGTAAGCGCCACCATCACCTACACGGCCTGTAGCCGACCATAGTTTGGTAATCCCGGGCGAATTTTTAATGGCATCATCGGCAGAGAAAATTCCCTGCTCCCGTAAAAGCTCCTTACTTACCGATGTGTAAACCTGTGGATTCTCCAGGTTCTCTAAGGGCATTTTAGCAACATCATTGCTTTTTTTACGGTTGAACTTATTAGTCCTGTTAGCATTGATGCTTACTTCCTCTAATGAATTGGTATTAATATTAACCGTAATAGCAGCTATAGTTGTTGTTTTGCCCGGTTGAGCAGTTACCTGTACTTCCTGATTTTTAAGGCCAACATGCGATACTACCAATATGTATTCTCCGGCAGCGACCTTGAAAGTATATTTTCCTTCTTCATCTGTTACTATCCCGTAACTGGTGCCTTTCAGGCTGATCGAAACGTTTTCGGCGGGCTCATTTTTTTGAGTGACGATAATGCCGGTTATGATTCCCTTTTGCTGGCCAAATGCAACAGAAGTTAAAATAAGAAGGAGAGAAATGGTGAGTAAATGCTTTAAAGATAAGTGAAGTTTATTCATTTGTTTTTATTTAGACTAATTATAAATAATGTGGCAAATGTATAACTGACGAATTTAAAAACAAAGCTTTTTTAGAGATTTATTTAGAATGATTCTTAGTAACGAAGTAATACAGGGTGGATTTGGCTTTAAACATTTGATTCAAAGCTATATAAAACATGTCATTGCGAGCGCAGCGTGGCAACCGCACGCCGTGCACAACCGCCAGCGCAAGATCTACACTTTTCTGTTCGCTCTGTATAGCATGCGATTGCTTCGTACCTTATAATGACGTATTTGGAAGTTGCTCATAATCAGGCTGCCTTTTGCGTGATATATCCCAATTTGGCTAACTTTTTTTGCAGCCGGGCAACTTCTCTTGCTGTTTGTTTCTCTATATCCGGCTGTATTCTGGCTGGATCATAGGCTTCTTTTTTGAGCACAAGGTTGTAAAAGATAACGGCAATCTTTCTGGCTACTGCTTTTATCGCTTTCGCTGCTCCTTTGGTTGCTGCCAGTCTCCGGTATTGTTGTCCCATTGGCCCCTTGCTTTGCCATAAGCTGTTTGCGGCCATCCGAAAGGCTTGGGTCGCAGGATTATTGGTGAACCGCTTTTCATAGCCAATGACTTTCCCTCCTGATATTTTGGGTCGGGGTGAAAGGTTAAGCCAGCTTATAAAGTGCCCGGAGGAGGGCCATTTCTTCATATTTGTTCCGGTTACTGCAAGGATCATCAGCAGGTTTATCTCATCCAGGCCTTCTACTTCTGTAAGATCTGTTCCAAAAATTGCCTGCAGATAACCTTTCAGGTTGATGCTGTATTGGTTCTTTCTCACCAGGCTCTTTTTCTTTTCTATTGGAGTGGGATCATAGGCCAGCATCTTCCCGAGTGTCCTTTCAATATATGTTTCATATGCCTGCATCTGATCCCTAAAAAAGTTATAGGTCTTCAATGTCAGAGAAAGTACATTGATATATTGCTCCTGGTAATTCCCTTTTAATGAACTAAGCAGGTCTTCAGGACTGGCTTTTAACTGTTTGGAGTAAATAACTTTCAATAACTGATCTGGTTCATGTATGCCGGAACAGATCGCATCCAGCAGTTTCATTCCTGCTACACCCTCTATATCACTTATAAGGTGCTGCGTTTTAACGTTCATCAGCGTAAGCGCTTTTTGAATCCGGTTCAGGGTATCGCTTTTTTGCTTTTTATAAATATCCCTTTCATGAAGATAATGCCTGAGCTCCCGGTTTAGTTCCGGAGCGATATGAGAGTTTCTTAACAGGCCATGAGCTAATAACTGGTGAAGCCACCCCGCATCATTGATATCGGTTTTCCGGCCGGCCACATTCCTGTAGTGACTGGGGTTAACCAATATCATTTCCATCCCATAGCTTTCCAGTATACCGTACAATGCCTGCCAATAAGGCCCCGTGGCTTCCATTGCTACCTTTTCAACGCCATGCTCCTGTAATAATTCTGCCAAAAGGTAAAGGCTTTGGGTGAAGCTGTCGAACTCCCGCAGGTGGGTAATACCTTGCTGATCGGCATAGGATACTACCATCAGCATACTCCCTACATCAATCCCTGCTGAATGGGGGGTGGATCAACCCAAAACGTTCCAGCTTTTTACCCGCATCTTTTCCAGATGTTTTTTTCTTCTTGTTTTTGATAGCTTTGCTCATCGTTCTTTTTTTTATAAAAACTTGGCAAGCTCTGTCCCTCTTAATGGATGTTTAAGCTTAAAAGCATGGTGAACCAGCCCTTAAGGATGGTTCCCTATAATATCTTTTTCAAAGAGTGGCAGTCCCAAACTCGCAGTCGGGCTCGGAAGGCACCAATGGATTGTCGGGTTATGTAGCTTGCCTCGTTTTTTACAAAGCTGCTATATCCCAGACAAACCAACGTCATTCTTTATCTTTTTCAGCGACCCCATTGATAGCTACTCGCAATGACATGGAGGAATCTTGACGCTAAAATTTACTTCAAAACCGGCAAAATAATCTTCGATTGGTTATGATAAATATTGATGGTTTCCTTTAAAAAATCCTCATCTTTTGCATGATAGATATCAATAAACTGTTGTGGGTTACGATCAACCAGCGGGAACCAACTGCTTTGTACCTGTACCATAATTTTGTGGCCTTTTTTAAAAGTATGGGCAACATCAGGCATAGTATATTTTACTTCGGTTGGTTTATTTGGCACAAAAGCCTCTGGGTTTGAATAGCTGATGCGATACCTGCCGCGCATAATTTCGGCGCGTACCAGCATCTGGTAGCCACCCATAGGTACCTTGCTTGTAGCGTCAGTTTCCGCATAAATATCAACATCATTATAGCCGGCACTGTCAGGGAATACATCTATCAGCTTTACCACAAAATCGGCGTCGGTATTTGAGATGCCTACCAGCAGATCAGCAACTACGGGACCGCCTAAAGTAATGTCTTTATCCAAAGCACCTGTTTCGTATACCAGCACATCAGGGCGGCGCGAGGCAAAGCGCTGGTCATCGGTCATGTAATTTCGGGTGCGGTTAAAGTGCACATCTTCGGTGTAGGGAACAGGCTTTGAAGGGTCGCTCACATAGCTATCAAACGATGGCGCTAAAGTACTTATGGCATCAAACGACAATTTGCCTTTTTGTTCCAGGTATAGGTTGGTTGGCTGCACTTCGGCAGGAGGCCACTGTTTAAGCTGATGCCATTTGTTCTCGCCGGTAAAAAATACAGTGGCTTTGCTGATATTATCAACCGAACCTTGTCCGCGCAAATAATACTCAAAAAACGGGATCTCGATATTATCTGCATAGTACTTACTGGTATTGTTGTCCCATTGCACATTACCTAAATGTGTGCCATCATTATTGCGCCATTGCTCATGATACCAGGGGCCCATTACCAGGCGATTGTTTGTTTCGGGGCTTTGTTTGTCAATGGCCTGGTAAGTGTTCCATGCGCCAAAACAATCCTCCGCATCAAAAATTCCGCCTACAACCAGCATTGCGGGTTTAACATTTTTAATCCCAACCCTTGCGTTCCGGGCCATCCAAAAATCATCGCGGTTAGGGTGGTTCATCATCTGGTTCCAGAACACCAGGCTATCGCCCGCCAGTTTGGTAAGATTTGGTAATGCACCCACATTCAGGTAAAATGAGTAGCTGTCATGATCGGGATAATCAAATGTTTTGGCCGCCACAGTCGTTGGTTTTGGATGTGGCGCACCAAAGCCAAAGCCTGCATAAAAGGCAAAAGCATCCATCTGGAAAAAGGCCCCGTTATGGTGAAAATCATCGCCTACAAACCAATCTGTTACCGGTGCCTCAGGACTCACAGCTTTTAAAGCCGGGTGACCGCTCAATGATGCCATAGTTGAATAAAAGCCTGGGTAAGAAATTCCGAATACTCCTACTTTACCATTATTATTTTCAAGGTTTTTCACCATCCAGTCTATCGTATCATAGGTATCGCTGGCTTCGTCAATATCCTTATTGGTTTTTTTGTTGAAATTGAACGGGCGCACATCCATGTATTGCCCTTCGCTCATCCATCTTCCTCTTACATCGGTAATCACCATGATGTATCCCTTTTTACAATATTGGATGAGATGGTTTACCCAAAACGGGCGGTATTGGTCTTTGCCGTACGGGGCACATGAATACGGTGTGCGTTCCATTAATATCGGGTGCTTTTCTGAATTATCTTTTGGCAGGTAGGCCGAAATGAACAATTTTACACCATCGCGCATGGGGATAGTGAGTTCCTTTTTGGTGTAGTTGTTTACAAACCAAACTGAATCAGCATTTTGGGCAAAGCTGATTATTGGGAAAAAGAAGATCAGGAGGAAGTATAATTTTTTCATCGTTACAATTTTAATATTGTGGAATAACAGATTTACGAAGTCTTAAAGACTTCGTAAATCTTAGATATTTATTTCAAAACTGGCAGGATCAGCTTTGACTGATCGTGAAAAATATTAATGGTTTCCTTTACAAAATCTGAATCCTTAGCATGATAAATATCTATGAACTGCTGCGGATTACGATCTGCCAGCGGGAACCAGCTGCTTTGCACCTGCACCATAATACGGTGGCCTTTTTTAAAGGTGTGTGCCACATCTGGCAATGTGAATTTTACCTGTGTTGGTTTGCCGGGCACAAAAGCCTCGGGGCTTGAAAAACTGTTGCGATACCTGCCACGCATAATATCACCGCGAACCAGCATCTGGTAACCACCCATTGGGTACCGGGTAACCGGGTTTCTTGGAGCTCCTTCAGGTAAAACATCGATAAGTTTTACTACAAAATCCGCATCGGTTTTTGAGATGCTCACCATCAGGTCGGCAACTAAGGGGCCGCCTAATGTAATATCATGGGTTAAGGTATCTGTTTCAAAAACCAGCACATCTGTGCGGCGGGCTGCAAAACGTTGATCGTCCGTCATGTATTCTCGGGTGCGGTTAAAATGCACCTGGTCGGCATAAGGCACCGGTTTAGCCGGGTCGCTGATATACGTATCAAACCCGGTTTTTCCGGTTTTATCAAATGATAATTTCCCATCCTGCTCAAGGTATAACGGAGTTGGGATGATATTGGGCGATGGCCATTCTTTAAACCTCCGCCATTTGTTTTCGCCTGAGAAAAATATGGTTGCCTTGCTAATGCTATCAAGCGAACCTTTGCCTTTCAGGTAATAATTAAACCATGGCATCTCTATATTATTTTGGTACCATTCGGCTGTATTATTATAAAACATAATGTTGCCCAAATGGGTGCCGTCCTTGCTGGCCCACTGACCATGATACCAGGGCCCGATTACCAGTTTGCTTGTGGTTGCCGGGCTTTGCTTAACTAATGCATCATAGGTATGCCATGCGCCATAACCATCCTCCGCATCAAACAAACCGCCAACAACCAGCATAGCAGGTTTAACGTTTTTGATACCCGACCGCGTATCCCGCGCCTTCCACCAGACATCAAGGTTCGGGTGTTTCATCATATTATCCCAAAACTCCAGGCTGTCGCCGGTTACTTTGGTAAAATTGGGCAGTGCACCCATTTTTAAATAATAAGCGTAATTGTCGTTGCCCGGAATATCAAATGTTTTTGCTGGTTTTGTGCTTGGCTGCGGATGCGGCTGACTAAAGCCATAACCAACATGAAAGTCAAAGGCATCCATCAAAAATAAAACACCATTGTGATGGTCATCATCACCAAAAAACCTATCGGTTACCGGCGCCTGCGGACTAACGGCTTTAAGTGCAGGATGCCCGCTCAGTGCAGCCTCTGTTGCAAAAAAGCCGGGGAACGAAATTCCGGCTACGCCTACATTCCCGTTGTTATTCTCCACGTTTTTTACCAGCCAGTCAATTGTATCATAAGTATCGCTGGCTTCGTCAATATCTTTATTTGTTTTTTTATCGGGATTAAAAGGGCGTACTACTTCAAACCTGCCTTCGCTCATCCACCTGCCACGGATGTCCTGGATCACTAAAACATAGTCCTCTCTTAAATATTTCATCATAAAGCTCCGCCAAAATTGGCGGTATTCCTTACCGTACGGCGAGCAAGAATAGGGCGTGCGGGTGATAA
Source organism: Mucilaginibacter sp. OK098 (assembly GCF_900142915.1). Taxonomy (GTDB): domain Bacteria; phylum Bacteroidota; class Bacteroidia; order Sphingobacteriales; family Sphingobacteriaceae; genus Mucilaginibacter. Next base: position 357,463 of record NZ_FRCM01000005.1, on the reverse strand, counting down.
GGATTGGATGTTTTTCTGATTGATCTTTCGGTGCATAAATGGATGTAAACAGTTTAATGCCGTCACGCACAGGGATGCTCACTTCCTTTTTGATGTAATTATTTACAAACCAGGCGGAATCTGCGTTTTGAGCAATGGTAACAAACGGAATAAAAAGAAATACAAGAAGGTATAATTTCTTCATGGCAATAAGTTAAGAGGTCAGACAGTAAATATGAGGAAAATTCCGGAAAAAATGATGTGCGAATGGAATAACAATGTGCAGAATAAGCTGGGACAGGAATAATCAAATAATGCTATTCATCCGCACATTTGCATATCCGCACATTATCTATCCGCTATTTATTCAACTCCCGTAGTTTTTCTCTTATATAAATGCCAGCCGGGGTGAGCTGTTCATTTGTCCAGTCACCATTATCAGGCGCACCGGGGAGCAGCAGAGCTGTGGTCTCCTGTTTATCAGTGATGTTCCAGTTTGTCCAGCTTAGATGGTTGGCCTCCATCCAGTCCATCCAGGCTTTTACCTGGCCAATGTTGAACTTACCGTTGCCGTTTGATTCACCTACACCCCACTCTGTGATCATTAATGCGAGACCCTTCTTTATAGCAAGATCACCTTTGGCACGCAGCTTTTCCTGGTGATTTGGGTCGGATGCATAAAAGTGAAATGAATAGGCAATGTTGTTAAACCCGGTAATGGGGTTTGCTGCCGCAATATCCACATCCTGATCCCAGTGCGGGCTGCCAACTACAATTAAATTATCCGGATCATATTTTCTGATCTCCCTAATTACCTGCACCGCATAATTTTTAACGGTATCCCAGCTGATGGCTTCCGGCTCGTTCCAAATCTCATAGATCACATTCGGAACGCCCTTATATTTTTGCGCCATCTCCGCAAAAAACTCCTTTGATTGCGGAAGATGCTGGTTGCTATGATGATCATGCCAATCAATCAAAACATAAATACCATCTTTAATGGCCTGATCAATCACATTTACAATCAATTGTTTTTGCAGAGCGGGCTCCTGTAAATAGCCATGGTCAGGCTGAACGCCCATTGACGCACGAACAATTGAAGCTTTAAAATCACCGGCAAGCCAATCAACTACGGCAGGATTATAATATTTTCGGCCTTGCCATAAACTCCACGAAAAGCTGATGCCGCGCAGTTGCGGCGCTGTGCCGTTTTTGTTTATAATTTTTCCATTTTGAACTGTTAAAACGCCATTTAGGGCTACAGGTGTTTGGGCGAAAAGAGAGGTAGTAAAAAGAACAGAAAGTAAAAATGTGGTGGCAATAGTTTTCATCAATATATTTTATTGATGAACAATTTAGATGGATCTTTTTATATCCCGGTCATGATGTAAAAAATGGATTAGAAAATGATAATTTCCGTAGAGACGCAATACTTTGCGTCTCCTATTAGGCAGAAATATTTCTCTTGAAGATGATTTGCATGCAGGAGACGCAAAATATCGCGTCTCTACGAAATGAAAACGAATATTAATTATTTTGAATAAAAATCAAATGCAGCTTTAGAAATTTTGGCGATCACCGCATCGCGGGTTGTTTCATCATCTGTTGAATTACACACAAAAACGGAAATAGCCAGGTGTTTGCCATTGGGCAGCGTAATTATCCCCACATCATTGGTGGCTGGCGATAAGCCTTCGGCGCTGGTTGGTGAGGTACCTGTTTTATGGGCAACAACTGTCCCCGCTGGCAGCAGGCCCTTTATGCGGTGCGGACCGGTTGTTGTTTCGGTTAAAATCTTATACAAAAATTCAGTGGTGGGTTTTGCAAGGATTTCGCCTTTATAAAACTTATCAAGCAATATGGTCATTTCAAACGGCTTACACCAATTGGTATATTGCAGCTCCCATGACGATGCCATATCCGCCTCGGATGCCCTAACCGCAATTCCTCTTATTCCGATATGGAGCATATAATCCTGTACGGTTTTAGGTCCGTCAATCACTTTTAATAAAATATCGCAGGCGTCGTTATCACTTAACGATACCATATAGCTTAACAGATCGCCAACGGATACATCAACATTACCATCAGGATACTTATCGCGCAGCGGACTGTAGTTTTTGGGCAAATCCTTCTTTTTAATATGGATCAGTTGGCTCAGCGTAAGCTTGCCCGAATCAACCCAATGCAAAACAGTAAGCGCTATCGGGAATTTCATTACACTGTGCATCACCAGGCGGGCATCGCCATTAACAGATAAGGTATCCCGGCTTTCCAAACCTAGAATGGATACACCTACAATACCTTTTGCCGGTTTAATAACGTCCTTTATTTGCTGGCGCAGCACGCTCTGCTGAGCCATTACATAAACTGGAATTAAAAACATCAGCGTTAGATATGCTGATAGGGTAGACTTTTTCATACGATAGAGAGTCAAGAATTAAGATACAAGAGTCAGGAAAATAGCAATGATAAAAAAATCAGAATCAGGAAACAAATTTGTTTCCTGATTCTTGTTATCCTGACTCTTTCCCCAACATGTAATATTAACGCATTTATTTTGTATGAATTTTAATCCAGTCAGAAATAATCTTCATAGCTGCCGGCGACATCGTTTCATCTATCTTTTCGTATTCCGACATATCACCAGTTGTAGCGGCTTGCAGCAAATGGTTTAAACCGGGTAAGGCTTTTACTTCAAAATCTTTGTTACCGCCTTTAGTCAGTACTTCTTTTATTAAGCTTAAATTACTTGGTGCAAGCACTTGCATATCCTTCCCACCGTTAATGGCTAATACAGGACATCTAACTTTTACAAGATCATTTTCAGGGTTATAAGTTATAAAGTAGCGCATCCAGGGCATGTTATATAAGCTATTATTTTGTTCAAACAAAGCTTGTGCGGTTAAATCTGTTGCATGTAAGGCTTTTAACGTTTCAGGGTTTTGTGTGTGTTTCCACGCAGCAACAATGGGAACTATATTATCATCTAATGCTTGTACGTTTGCCGATGAAGCAAACAATGTTAATATCTGATCATTCAAGCTGGAAAATGCATTTATGGATACACTATCAAGCCCTCGTTTTTTAAGTATATAAGCCGTTTGTGCTGTATGTATTTTTACGCCGCCAACTTCTGGCGCTCCCCACATAACAATAAAGTTAACGTCCTTTCGCCGGGCTGCCACCATTGGTGCTATTATGCCGCCTTCACTATGGCCTATTAAACCCAGGTGCTTTTTACTAACATCTGTTCTTGTTTCCAGATAGTTAAGGCTTGCTTCAACATCATATGAAAAATCAAGACTGGTTACATCCTTAATATTATTCCCCAGCGAGCTTTTACCTGCCCCCCTGTCATCAACCCTTAAAACAGCAATTCCGTTTTTTGTAAGATAATCAGCAAGTACCCAATATAATTTATGTCCGAACATGGAGCCATTCCTATCCTGTGTGCCACTCCCACTGATGATAATTACAGCCGGATATTTCCCACTTCCGTTAGGCCGGGTAAAGGTTGCGCCGTAATGCAGGCTTTTATCGGCATTATCATATTCAACATCTTCACTAACATAATTAAACGGTGGCTTAGGAGTTTGTGGCCTTACGGGATCTTTTGATAGGTCAGCCTTTTCAGCAGCAGTAATATGTTTTAAATTTAAAACTGTTTTCCCTCCGCCTTGCGCATAAGTACCGGTAATACCATCTTTCCTATCCCACAAACCTTTGTAGCTGCCCCCTATAACAGCTATTTCAATAAAGAGGCTATCATTTACAACCGTGGTTTTGCTGCAGGCTATCCCAAATGCTTTTTGATCCGGGCTGTCAAAAGTAGAAGCATAGACATCTCCTTTTTTATCAATATTAAAAACCAAACGGAGATTTACACTTCCAACGGCTATCGAGCCCTGCCAACTGCCTGTTAGATCCTGGGCTTTTAACTGGCATGCAATACAAAGTATAAAAACACAAATCAATAATTTCTTCATTAGTTTTTAGGTTGATGCTGTTTGAAATAAACGTATGAATAAATAACAGGTATAAGTGCCATACCTATAATACCCGGCGTAAACACCAAAGTACTTGCCGGTGAAGGCAGCAACAGCATGGCAACAGTAATAATTATACCACCGATAACCCACACCTTACCTGCTAAACGGTGGGTAGCGCGCCAGTTGCCCTCGTCTTCAAGCGTCCATGGGGTACGCACACCTGCAAAATAATTAGGTTTTATGTTGTACATTAAATTACCAAGGAAAACAAACAGCAAGCCTATCAATGGGAACATTAGTTTATCAATCATGAACTTTTTGTTTATGGCTGCGAATATGATACATAAGCATAATGCTGCTATAAAAACAACTATCCCCAATCCAAGTTTCCTGAATGTTTGTTCACCAATTTTAACTTGTTTTTTGGGATCAATTGACGGCAGGAATTTCATAAGCAGGTACACTAAAAAAGAGATCCCCGTTAAAACAGCCTGCAGAAAAACCAATTCACCTTTGGGGCCAAAACCATTTGGCTTGCCATCCGCACCAAAGTGAAGGGGCACAATTAAGGGTAATGATGAATAAACATATGCCAGGTAGCAAAATGGCAATAAGCCAATTACGAGAGCTACAAGATCAATAAGCGTAAACTTCTTCATAATGATTTCTTATTTTTTTGTGATTGGAGGTTTATGATCCATTTAAGCATTTCATCCATAACTGTTGTGTTTAAAGAGTAATAAATAAACTGACCCTCTTTAACAGATACAACCAAACCTGCTTGTCTTAACAAGTCGAGGTGATGCGAAATGCTTGGTTTTGAAATATTGAACTGATCCGCTATCTCACCGGCTGTAAGATCTTTTTCCTTCAGCAGTTCTAAGATCCCTCTCCTTGTGGGATCGTTAAGAGCTTTGAATAAAGCGTTCAAGTTTATAATTATATATTTAGACAAATGTCTAAATACTTTTTGGTATTTCAAAGCCTCTTTAACTCTACTGTAAATATTTAACCACGGAGGCCGCCAAGAACACACAGAGGAAACGGAGTTTTTAATCTCCGTTTCCTCTGTGCCTACTCAGTGAACTTTGTGGTTAAATAACCATGTACAATACGCTGAAGGAATGATTCATTTATTTAAATGATTTTTCTGTTACCTTCTCAATAATCCTTTAAAATTTCGTTACTTGTAACTATCAATCGAACTATTCTCATGCAAAGAAGAAATTTCCTTAAAACCAGCTCATTGGCGGGGTTAACCTTAACTACCCTGGCTGCAAGCTCATGCAATTTAGTCTCCTCAAAAAAAGATAAAGATGATACCTCCGTACAAAAGACTGACGATTTTGCTTTAAACGAGGTAACTATTGATGTTTTGCAGCAAAAGATGAAAAGCAAGGAATACACTTCGCGCGCTATAACCGAAATGTATTTGAAAAGGATAGATGAGATTGATAAAAACGGACCAAAGCTTAATGCAGTTATCGAGATAAATAAGGATGCGCTGAACATGGCCGATGCGATGGATAAAGAACGCGCCGCCGGGAAAGTGCGCGGGCCTTTACACGGGATCCCGGTTTTAATAAAAGATAATATTAATACCGGCGACAATATGCATACCACTGCCGGAGCGCTTGCTATTGCTGATAATTATGCCAAACAGGATGCATTTATAGTTCATAAATTAAGGAAGGCGGGCGCTGTAATACTTGGCAAAACCAATTTAAGCGAATGGGCCAACTTCAGGAGCACACATTCTACCAGTGCATGGAGCAGCCGCGGCGGGCAAACCAAATGCCCTTATATTTTGGATAGAAACCCCAGCGGGTCAAGCGCGGGTTCAGGTTCCGCGGCATCGGCTAATTTATGTGCCATAGCTATTGGTACCGAAACTGATGGCTCTATTGTTTCGCCATCATCGGTAAATGGTCTCGTTGGTATTAAACCTACGGTAGGTTTATGGAGCCGGTCGGGCATTATTCCCATCTCAAAAACACAGGACACCGCCGGACCAATGGCACGCACCGTTAGGGATGCAGCCATTTTATTGGGCGCATTGGCTGGTGAGGATCCGCAGGATATTTATACACTAACAAGTAAAGGCAAAATTGAGCCTGACTATACTAAGTTTTTAGATGCCGAAGGACTAAAAGGCAAGCGCATCGGCATTGAAAAGGACGGGCTGAAAGTTAACCCGGCAATGGATGCTATATTTCAGCAGGCTATTTATATTTTAAAAAGCAAAGGCGCTACCATTGTTGAGGTTGAGCTATACAAACAAATAAAAGAAGCGGGTAAAAATGGATTTACCGTACTGCTGTATGAATTTAAAGACGGTTTAAATAAATATTTAGCCGAAGCCAATTCAAAGGTAAAATCACTGGCTGATGTAATTGCTTTTAATAAGAAGAACGAAGCTAAAGCCATGCCTTACTTTAAACAGGAAACCCTTGAGCTGGCCGATAAAAAAGGCGGCTTGCAAGAAAAGGAATACCTGGATGCCGTACAAAAAACAACGGGTATTACCCGTACAGCCATTGATACCCTGTTAAAAGAAAACAAGCTTGATGCCATAGTTGCACCAACCAATGGCTTTGCCATTTGTATTGATCTTATTAATGGCGATTATGACAATGGCTTCTCGTTTTCGGGCCCTGCTGCCATGGCCGGTTATCCGCATATTACGGTACCAATGGGTTATGCTTATGGATTACCTGTGGGCATTTCGTTTATTAGTACAGCTTATAAAGAGGGTGATATTATTAAGTTAGCTTATGCTTATGAGCAGGCATCGAAAAAAAGACAAGCGCCGAAGTTTTGGGAAGTAGTGGCGTAAATATTGTTCATTAGTTTATTGGTTCAATAGTTTATTAGTAACCTATTTGATAAAGAGACAATACTAAAGAACCAATGACACAAATGAACTATTGAACCACTCAACTTAATCAACAAATTACTATTTTTAGCCCCGCTATGGCAGAACACGAAATAATAAAACATACCCGCGAAATAATAAAAGTGGTAAAAAACCCCGGCGAATTAAAACACAAGATTGGCGATACGATTTTAGAGATAGCAATAATTGTTTTTGCCATTACGCTTTCTCTTTTTGTTGAACGCTACCGGGAACACCAGCAGGAACAAAAACTGGAGCACAGCTTTCTTACCAACCTGGTTGGTGACCTTAAGAACGACTTGGATCAATTGCATAACGATTCGGATAATTATGCCAGGATGGACAAAAGCTTTGCCTATTTAAAGCAGGCTTATAACGGAAAAAAGCTTAATCCAGACAGTGCTTCAAAAGCTATAAATTATTTATATAACACAATTGAATTTGTACCATCAAACAGCAGATATGAAGCATTGAAAGCTTCGGGAAAGCTGGACGTTATAGAAAATAAAAATTTACAGGTAGAAATTGTTAACCTGTACCAGCAAACTATAGCATCGCTTTTATTGTCAACAAGGTCATTCTCTGATTTTAAAAACAAATTGAGCCAATACACTGATGATAACCTTGTGATCAGCAAAAATGGAACTAACATACAGGAGTTAATGCAAAGGCCGAAGAGTTATAACCTGGTAAACCGGAGCGGCTATATTCAGAACATTATTGACCAATATCACGGCACTATAACCCAAACCAGAAAGATAATAAAAGAGATAGAAGAGGAAGAACGAAATTGGTGATGTTTTGAGTCCGAAAGTCGGGAAAGTCCGGAAGTCCTAAAGATAAAACAGTCGCTTCCGGCTATGAACTATCAACTATTAACAATGAACTAAATGGAATTTGGCCGAGTAACACCCCAGGAATTAGTTGAAGTAGATTTTACGCTGCCGGCTGACCCTGAATTAACTATAAAAACTTTAAACGCAGCAAAAAACGAGCAGCCTTTACAGGTTCATGTTGGCTGCGCCAAATGGGGGCGTAAGGAATGGGTAGGCAAGATCTATCCGCCAAAAACAAAAGATGCCAATTTTTTGGATGAGTATGTAAAACATTTTGATTGCATTGAGCTTAATGCCACCTTCTATAATGTTTACCCGCCTGAAACTATAACCAAGTGGAAGGAAAAGGCAGATGTTAACCCGGGCTTTAAGTTTTGCCCCAAGTTTTCGCAAAGCATCAGTCATATCCGCAGGTTAAAAAATGCGGAAGAGATCACCACCAAATATTATGAGGGGATTATGGCCTTCGGCGACAAGCTTGGCCCACTATTTTTGCAGGTTGGCGATAATTTTACGCCCAAAAGCCTGCCTGATTTAAAAGCATACCTTGAACAATTGCCAAAAGACGTACCCGTATTTTTGGAGCTGCGACACAAAGAATGGTTTGCCGATGCAGGTAACCGCACTGCCATTTTTAACCTGCTGAATGAACTACAAATTGGTGCGGTAATAACAGATGCTTCAGGCCGCAGGGATGTGGTGCATATGGAGTTACCCACTCCTCATGCGTTTATCCGTTTTGTGGGTAACAGCCTGCACCCTACTGACTATGCCCGGGTTGATGAATGGGTTGAGCGGATTAAACAATGGCAGCAAATGGGTTTACAGTCGGTTTGGTTTTTTATGCACCAGCACGATGAACGCTATTCGCCCGAACTGGCCGATTATGTGGTTGAACAGTTTAATAAAGAATTGGGGTTAAGCCTGGAGCGGCCAAAGTTTTTAGACAGGGATAAAGCGCCGGGGTTATTCGATTAACACGATTAAAGGATTTAATAGATTTACAGGATTAACCAAAATTCTGAATCGTGCTAATTCATTAAATCCCTAAATCGTGTCTTTATGCCACCATTCCTGATATTACATTTATGCTTAATGCCACTATAGCTGTATTGAAAGCAAAAGACAAGATAGCATGCATAAGGCAGAGCCGCCGGATGCGACGGGAGGCGATCTCTACATCAGACACCTGGAAAGTCATCCCTACAACAAAAGAAAAGTAAACAAAATCCAGGTAATCGGGCTCATCGCTGCCGGGGAATTGAAGTCCGCCTACGTTATTTTTAATTCCATCCATATCAGTATTTACATCATAATATAAATGGGCATACCGCAAAGTAAATATAGTATGCAATAGCCACCACGAAATAATTACCGCACCTATTGCCAGTAATATATGCTCATTTTTACCGGCCTCGGGCAAGCCTTTTGTCGACTTCAGCAAAAATATAATAGCGCCCAGGCTCACAACACACGCAGTTATTATAAATATGAACAGGAACGAGCGGCTCGAGTCCTGCAGCTTTGCAATTTTCCTGACCTCCTTTGGATGCGATGAAAATATAATGATCCAGTCCAGTAAAATTATTGTTAATGCGCAGCCTATCCATGTTACCAGCACCAGGGCTGGAGTAGAAAGCGAATTGCGGTTGAATAAAAAAACGATAGCGCTAACTGCTAATGAGATCAATAAACGATAGTGCGCATCTAACCGAAAAAAAAGTCTTCTGTCTGGTTTAAGGGGATTAGCCATATGATAAATTAGTCCGAAAGTCGGAAAAGACCGAAAGTCCGGAAGATTAATAAAAGACTAAGATAGAAAGTTTTAGGAAAGAAATTAATCTTCTACAATTTCTGCAACCCGGCCTACCTGCCCGTCTTCCAAACGCACCTTTATCCCGCGGGAATGATAAGCTGAGCTGGTAAGCAGGTCTTTTACAAACCCGCGGGTTAACTTGCCTGAGCGCTGATCTTTTTTGAGGATGATGTCAACTTCAAGGCCGGGATAAATATCGCTTCTGTTTTGTCCGTTCATGTTTTTGTGATTACACCGATTGTGGGATGATTACACTGATTTCAGAGGATTCTGTTGATTAAGAAACTAAACTTTCAATCGCCTTCTCCACTTTAGCAAAATCAAAGCTGCTGATCAGCTTATCAAACGATGCCGTTATTTCTTCGTTCATTAAATTACCTATGCTGCCCTCGTGGGTGTGGTTTACCTGTTTATCGGGTTTAAAATCACCTTTTTCAATTGCCAGTCCAACTTGTTTATAAGCATCACGGAATGGGGTGCCGCTTAGTACCATGCGGTTTACTTCCTCCACACTGAACAGGTAAGCGTATTTAGGATCATTTAATATGTCTTTATTTACGGTGATATTTTGCAGCATAAAGGTTGCCATGTGGAGGCAATTCTTCAGATCGGCAAATGCAGGGAATAACAGTTCTTTTAACAACTGCAACTCACGGTGATAACCGGAAGGCAGGTTGGTGGTCATCATAGCCACATCATTTGGTAATGCCTGCAGGCGGTTGCATTTGCCGCGCATAATTTCCCAAACATCAGGGTTCTTTTTATGCGGCATAATGCTGCTGCCGGTTGTTAATGTATCAGGGTAACTTACAAAAGCAAAATTCTGACTTAAATATAAAGCCTGATCCATCGCCATTTTTGCCAGCGTGGCGGCTATGGATGATAACGCTTGTGCAATTATACGTTCTGTTTTACCGCGCCCCATTTGTGCATAAACCACGTTGTAGTTCAAACTATCAAAGCCTAAAAGCTTTGTGGTTAATGTACGGTTTAACGGGAAAGATGAGCCATAGCCAGCAGCCGAACCCAATGGACTTTTATTGGTGATCTTATACGCGGCTAACACCAGTTCCAGGTCATCAGCCAAACTTTCGGCATAAGCGCCAAACCATAAACCGAATGACGAAGGCATAGCCACCTGCAAGTGGGTATAACCCGGCAATAAAACGTCTTTATGTTTTTCGCTTAGCTCAATTAATTGGCGAAACAATGTGGTGGTTTCTTCAACAACCTGCTGCAGCTCGTACCTAAAATATAGTTTCAGGTCAACCAAAACCTGGTCGTTCCGTGAACGGCCACTGTGGATCTTTTTACCGGCATCGCCAATGCGCTGGGTAAGCAGCATTTCAACCTGCGAGTGTACATCTTCAACCTCAGGCTGAATAGTAAAATCGCCGTTCGCAATATCTTTATAAATCTTTTTGAGCTCCTTTTGTACAGATTGCAGGTCATCAGCGCTCATCAATCCAATGCTCTCCAGCATTTGAGTATGCGCTAATGAGCCAAGCACATCAAAGGCAGCCATTTGGAGGTCAAACTCACGGTCGCGGCCAACGGTGAAGTTTTCTACGAGTTCGTTTACGGTAACTGATTTCTGCCAAATTTTGCTCATGGTACAAATATGTTGTAAATATTTTATTCGGTGTTATTGCGGATTTTCCGCCTTTCCCGCCTTTGTTGGTGTTGTCACCAACAAACTGTGTAGTGTTATGTATTTTGTAGCTATTTAATCTGCATGGCGGTTATCTGCAATGCACAAACTTAATCCAACTTGTTGGTGACAACACCAACAAGGGCGAAGGGAATCATGGTTCAAAAAATATGCTAAACTATACTGCTTAACATCTTAATATACAACTCAATCCCCTCTCTTATCTCATCCACATAAACAAACTCATCTGCTGTATGTGACCTTGCAGAATCACCGGGACCAACCTTTAGCGATGGGATATCCAAAAGCGACTGATCAGATGTTGTTGGTGAGCCGTAAGTTGTTCTGCCTAATGCTATCCCTGCCTGTACTATCGGATGTTCTCTATCAATTTTTGAAGGTTTCAGGCGGATTGAACGCGGGGTAACATCACAGCTAACATGCTGACGGATGATCACCAGCACTTCTTCGTTACGATAGGCATCCGTTACCCTTACGTCAACCGTAAAGGTGCAGCTTGCCGGTACCACGTTATGCTGCGATCCTGCGTTGATGATAGTAACTGACATTTTTATCGGCCCAAAAACTTCTGATTCATTCGGGAAACGGAAGGTACGGAACCATTCAATATCGGTTAACGCTTTGTAAATAGCATTATCCCCTTCTTCGCGGGCGGCGTGGCCGGCTTTGCCGTGGGCTACACAATCCAATACCATCAGGCCGCGTTCGGCAATGGCCAATTGCATCAGGGTAGGTTCGCCAACTATGCCAAAATCCAGCTGACCAAGTTCAGGGATAATCAACTCCAAACCATTAACGCCTGAAATTTCTTCCTCAGCAGTAGTTGCCAGGCAGAAGTTATATTTCAGATTTTCTTTTTCGTAAAAATACAGGAACACGTTGATTAGCGATACCAGGCATCCCCCGGCGTCATTGCTGCCAAGGCCGTAAAGCTTGCCATCCTCAATTTTAGCATCATGCGGGTCGCGGGTATAACCCGAGTTTGGCTTTACCGTATCGTGGTGCGAATTAAGCAGGATGGTTGGTTTTGCCGCATCAAAATGCTTGTTCCAGGCCCAGATGTTATTTAGCTTACGATGGGTTTTAACGCCTTTATCCTGTAAAAATTTCTCAATCAAATCGGCAGTAAAGTTTTCTTCCTTGCTGAATGATGGTATTGCTATAAGTTGCTGTAACAAGCCAACGGCTTGTTCATATAATGTTTTCGTATCTGTCATAAAAATGCAGGGGCAAAATTAGTGATTTTGGGAAGATTGTTGAAAGGTTGGAACGTTTAAAAGTTCGAATGTTGTATTAGGTGTGTATCGGTCATGCTATTTTTACACAGCACAACCTTATAAATCCCTATTATTGCGGCTGAAAAACGAAAACACAAATAATGAAAAATATATTCTTTTCAGGTGCCTTTTTACTTTGCTTTATTGCAACAGCTAACGCTCAAATAAGCACCAAAGTTTACAACAAAAATGGCTATAAGTTAACCTTAACCAATTATGATGCTACGCTGGATACAGCAGAACTAACTAGACTGGTAAAAACCTTTTATATAGTTTACCCGGAACTGGCAAAGGAGTATAATCCTGCTACACTCAAAGATGTTAAAATGGTTGTTGATACCAGCTACAAAGGCGTAGCAGCTACTGCTGATGGTAAAGTAACCATTGCTTCAAACTGGTTACACAAACGCCCCGAAGATATTGATGTGGTTACGCATGAAGTAATGCATATTGTACAGGATTATGGTGAAAGCATTGGACCGGGGTGGTTAACCGAAGGTATTGCTGATTACGCCCGTAATCAATTCGGTGTAAACAATGCAGCCGCGAAATGGACTTTACCTGAATATAAGGCTACCCAAAACTATGATAATGCCTACCGCATTACTGCCCGCTTTTTGGTTTGGATTGAGAAAAAAGTAAAGCCGGGCATTGTAAAAGAGCTTGACAGCCAAATGCGGAAGCACACATATACTGATAACGCATGGAAACAGCAAACCGGCAAAACGGTTGATGAGCTTTGGAAAGCTTATGCGGAGAATCCGGCAATTTAAAAGTCTGAACCGGGATTAAGCGGATTTTGGGATTTTTCTGATTGAGATTAATTGCCCACAATTCAGCTAATCCTTAAATCTGTTTAATCCCGGTTCAGACATTAATCCTCAATTTTTGAGTATTTCCGGGTATCGTTCATAGTAATATAAAGTATCAGCGACAGGGCAATGCAAATGGTAACATACCAGTAAAACCATTCCTGGTGATGATCATTTTTAAACCACAATGCAATATATTCTGCGGTTCCGCCGAATAAGGATACAGCTATGGCATAAGGAAACCCAACTCCAAGTGCACGCACGTTGGCAGGAAACAACTCAGCCTTTACTACTGCATTTATTGAAGTATAGCCGCTTACAATAATAAGCGCACACATAATAAGGGCAAAAGCTATCCAAACATCTTTGGTGTGCCCCAATGCCGTTAATATAGGTACAGTTGTTAGCGTGCCCAATATGCCGAAACCAATCAGCAAGGGTTTGCGGCCTATTTTATCAGACAGCAAGCCAAAAGCCGGCTGCAGCAGCATAAAAACAACAAGGGTAAGGGTTGAAATAAGTGTAGCGCTGTTTTTAGAAAAGCCGGAAGTGTTCACCAAAAACTTTTGCATATAGGTAGTAAAAGTGTAAAAAGCAACCGTGCCGCCAACTGTTAAACCTATAACGGTTAACACTGCTTTTGGATGTGCCGCTAACGCCTTTATAGTACCCCTGTTTGACCGGGCCTTAATGTCTTTGTCATCAATATTGACCGACTCCTGCAAACTGCGCCTTAAATACATAACCGTTACTGCCAGTACCGAGCCTATTGCAAAAGGGATTCGCCAGCCCCATTGGTGAAGCTCTTTATCTGTTAAAAAAGCACGCTGCAATAAAACCAGCACACCGAGGGCCAGGAGCTGCCCCATTATAAGCGTTACATACTGAAAGCTGGAATAAAAGCCACGGTGTTTTTTGGTGGCCATTTCACTCAAATAGGTGGCGCTGGTACCGTATTCGCCGCCTACGCTCAGGCCTTGTATAATTCGGGCCAAAACCAATAATAATGGCGCTGCAACACCAATTTGCTTATAACCCGGGGTAATAGCTATGATCAAAGAACCAACGCTCATTAATAATACCGAAAAGGTAAGCGCGGTTTTACGGCCCTTTCTATCTGCAAAGGTACCCATTACCCAGCCGCCTATGGGCCGCATTAAAAAGCCGATGGCAAAAATGCCTGCTGTGTTTAGTAACTGAACGGTTTGATTTTCCTTTGGAAAAAAAGCGCCCGAAAAATACAAGGAAAAAGCTGTATAAACATACCAGTCATACCACTCAACCAGGTTACCCAATGAGCCGCCTATTATGGATCGGATTCTTTCGCCTGTTGTTTGTGGTATGGTTTTGTTTTGCATAAAATTATGGGTGACTTATAGATGTAGTAACATTTATATTTTACCGATAAATCTATAATTTTTTATTTAAGGACTATGTCCCCACAGAATACTTATGAAAAATTGGGGAATTATATACAGGCTGGGATAAGCATAAAACTACAGATTCGGTTTCTTTGCAGAGCCAATTAGATTAACATCCACCAGTTCCAGAGATTTAACCATGTCTTGAACTGTTTCTTTGTACTTCTTAAAATGAGGTGTTTGTATATGTAATTTGTATGCGGCTGAGTCAGCATATATTTCAAGTATTGTGATGTGAGAGGGGTCCCTTTTATCGGCGACAGCGTAATAGGTTAATACGCCTGGCTCCACACGAACAGCAGTAGCCATTTGTTCTTTTAGCGCGGCGTTATATTTTTTCAATTGCAATAGATCGACTTGAATTTTTGCCAGTCTAACCATTTGATTCTTCTGCTGTGCCATAGCTTTTTTACTAAAAGAAAGCGTGAGGATACCTATAGCAACAATCAAAATCAATCGGCTATTACTGATTAATTGCAATTTAATAGTTGTTTTAAATGCTTTCATATTATTGGGAACATTACCTTGGTAAATATAATCATATCCATCAGTAAAAGCTCAAACCGGGGAGATTTCCAATTAATACTAATGCTTGAAAATTTTAATTATTTTAGCCCACATAAACCCCTGATCATAATTTAAACAATGGATGATAATTTCAAGTTTCGCGCGACAATGAAATCGGACGAAGAGCTTCATTACTGTATCGATAACCGCGAAAAGTATTTACCTGAAACTGTAGAAGCAGCCGTTGATGAGCTAAAAATAAGAGGCGTTGAATTTTCTGAAGAAGAGCTGACACTTATTGCTGAAGATATGCAAGCCCGCAAGGAACTTGCTGCAAGCGGGCAGGAAAATATTAATTTGTTTAAATATACCGACAATGATAACCAGGTAGAAGATCCTGACGCTCCGGCATTCTATTCTAAACGCGCCATTTATGTTTTCTCCATTCTTTTTAGCGTTTTATTTGGCTCTGTAATGCTGGCCATTAATGTTGCTAAAATTGAAAAAATGGGTAAGGCGTTGTTGGTGGTTCTGTTTGGGCTGAGTTATACTGCGTGTACAATTATACTTGCCAGCCTGCTAAATTTACCTAACGCAACAGGGATTTTTGTAGGGATGATTGGCGGTTATATTATGAATGCGTTTTTCTGGAACAGGTACATAGGTAAAGAAACGCTTTACAGGCTGAAGCCTATTTGGGTTCCATTAGGTATAGCACTTGCAATTATAATTCCTGCAATAATTATCATCATTAAATATGGTACACCATGAAAAAATCAATATTTTTTATTTGTCTGCTTCAAATTGCAACATCTCTTTGTTACAGCCAGCAAAAGCCTGTCCCTTATGGTAATAACCCATCGGCGGGTAAATATTATAACATCCGTGGCATTAAAATGTATTGCGAGGTATATGGCGAGGGCAAACCATTACTCATGATCCATGGCAACGGCGGCAGCATTTCGGCATTTAGGAAAAATATCCCCTACTTCGCCAAAAAATATAAGGTTATTGCTGTGGATAGCCGCGCACATGGTAAATCAACAGACAGTAAAGATTCGTTAAGCTTTGAAATGATGGCTGATGATTTTTCGGCGTTGCTTGATACCCTGCATATTGATAAAAGCTATGTGCTTGGCTGGAGCGACGGCGGCATTAATGCCATATTATTGGCCATGCGCCACCCGGATAAAGTGATCAAATTTGCATCAACAGGCGCTAACTTGTGGCCCGATTCAACTGCGTTAACCCCTGCCACCTGGAAAGCAATGCGGGATCAATACAATTCAGACAAAAACAAACCCAGGACAACAGCAATAGAGAAAAACAACTGGAAAGTTTTCATGCTCGACTGGCTGCAGCCTAATATTCCGCTATCTGCCTTAAAGGCTATTACTTGCCCCGCGCTGATAATTTGCGGAGATCGTGACCTGATCCCGGTTGAGCATACTAACCTGATTTTTCAAAGTATAAAAAAAGGATTCCTGTGGGTGGTGCCGAACTCGGGGCATGGAACGTTAATTGAACACACGGATGATTTCAACAAAAAGGTGGATGATTTTTTTATGCTGAACTCTTTTTGATATTTACCTCATAAAAAAAGCCCCTCTCTTTTGCAAAGGGGCTCCACTCAACATATAAACATAAAGTCCTCTCCCTCTCAACGGATTGGATTCTTTACCAATAATTTAAATTTTTAGGCTTTTAAGCGGGGCTGGCTAAATCCATTAAATAAAAGTTCACATCGAATTAATATAATTAGTGTTCCATTCTTTTTCTGAATGATGGCTGTACTTCGTTTGCAGGCCATGGTGTGTATTCATTGTCTATTATATCACCAATCTCATCTATCGGGATGATCTCGGTGCCGAAAAGGTGCTGCACACGTTTCCATATTCCAAAATCGTTTTTGGTTATAATATGGCAGGTTGCATAGTTAAATACACTAAATGTATAATTATCGGCATCGTTGCGGATAATCCTGTAGGTCTGTTCTTTTATGATTACTTCTATTGCGCTCATGGTTTAGTGATACAAAGCTAATCGCTAAAGCCATGTGATACAAATAATTACGGGGGGTATTTTAACCCAATTTTAAAGGGTGTTTTAACGGGGTAAACAACCCGTTAATTGACGGTTTTTACGCAAAACGTTTGCTGGGATATAAAATCCTGCAGAATTTAAAGGGGAAATGACAGGACAAGTATAGCGGATACCTATCAATTGAATAAGATCCTTCACTATGTTCAGGATGACAAAATAGAAGAATTCTTATTTATTTACCAGCTTAAATGCGCCTTCGCCATAGCATCAAATCACCAAATTGTAAAAAAGATGTTTAAACATGCTTTTTTTGTTGACTGCGTAATTCTTTGTATTACATTTGTGACAAAGAAATTTAAATCATTAAAAAAACGAATAAAAACAATCATGAAAAAATTAATCATTTTAGCCGCAGCTGCTTTATTAAACACGGCAGTATTTGCACAAACCACATGGAATTCAGACAAAATGCATTCAAAGCTGCAATTCACCATCACTCACTTATTAGTTTCTGACGTTGATGGCGAATTCAAAGATTTTTCAGCTACGATAGTTGCTGCAAAACCAGATTTCAGCGATGCTAAATTCCAAATGACTGCCAATACTGCATCAGTAAATACAGGTGTTGATCAACGCGATAACCACCTGAAATCAGATGCATTTTTTGACGTTACAAAATTCCCAGCCCTTACTTTTACAAGCACAGGTATAACAAAAACCTCTGCAAATCATTACAAATTAAATGGTAGCCTTACTTTACATGGTGTTACCAAACCGGTTTCTTTCGACCTGTGGTACCGTGGTACTATCACCAACCCAATGAGCAAGGCTGATGATGCAGGCTTTAAAGTTACCGGTGTAATTAAACGTTCTGACTTTAACTTTGGCAGCAGCTTTGGCGCATCTACTTTAAGCGACGAAGTAACTGTTCAGGCTAACGGCGAATTTGGAAAAGCTAAATAATTTGGTTGATTGAGTGGTTGATTAGGTTGAATCAGGCTTAGTCAATTAATCGATAAATAAAAAACAGCGCTCTGATATATCAGGCGCTGTTTTTTTACTTCTGTTCGGCCATATTCTTCATATTTTCGAGCATCCCGGGCAAAAATCTTTCCTGGTTCATTTGTTCAAACGCTATCGGGATCTTTTCACGGAGAAACGTCAGTTTAAACTGATGTTCGTTTTCCTTTTCAATGGTATAGGTAACTATTGAGTAGTTTTCCGGCAGATCATCGTAGCCCTCCTGGCTGTTGTAATAGGTATATTTCAATAACTTTTCTTTTTCAACTTCCAGTATTTGTCCTTTATCCACAATAGGATGTTCACCTGGTTCTGCAAGAGGGTGTATCCTGTCTCTTGTGGATATAACCTGGCTGCCAACTTTCCAATCTGTATGAACGTTTGATCCAAACAGGTAAAGCTTTATTTTTTCAGGATTGGTTAATACATCCCAAATAGCTGCTGCTGATGCATTTATAATAATTGACCTTTGGGCGCTCAGGCTTTTTTCCTGTTTCATAATATGATTTTGATCTAACTGTTATAGAAATCTGTTAATGCCGGCACAAGAATCTTTGGCGGCACATCATGTGGTTTACCTTTCAATGATACCCGCTTTCCGTTTGTTAAAGCCGATGCCACACCTTGTACGGCATCCCTTAAAAAAGTCGGGCTTTGCTTACTGTCAATGGCGATAGTCGGGATTGTTATACATGACACCTGTTCTTTTGGCATATTAAAGTCGCCGCAAACGGCGGCATCATATGGCAGTGAGTTTGCAATAGCTTTCATTTTTGGCCAATTTGGGGTAAGCCGTAGTATAAATACTATTATTGCCGGAAGCCCTATTACTTTTCTTAAATAAAATTTAACTGCGCTTCCCTGTTCTCCTACTGCAATCATTTGGTTAAGTTGCTGTACAGCATCTGCAGGGCGTTTGTTATCCTTGTTACCTACAAAAGGAGGCTCTAATATAGCAAGCTTGTGAATATTTAGTCCGTATGCTACAGCTTTGATGCAAAGTATAGCTCCTGAAGAGATCCCAAATAAACTGGCAGAGCCCCCGGATACATTAATAAGCGCGTTTATATCTTCAATTTCACGCTCCACAGCGTAAGGTTTTGTATCACCACTTTCTCCGCGTGCGCGGCGGTCGTAAGAAATAACCGTGAAATTTTTAGATAGCAATGGCACAATACCCGTCATGGGGCCAAAATCCTTGCTGCAAAAAGCACCATCTACAAGAATAATCACAGGGCCACTTCCGTTTTGATTGTAAGCTATCTTTGTGCCATCTTTTGAAATTACCGTATTCATAAGTATCTTTTAATCAATTAAGTTACAACGCAAAACTACTTACATTAAAAACAACCAAAGGGGTGTAAAAGCGGCTATTTTAAGGGGTTGATTACGACAAACGGAATACCTTATTTTACATTATGATCCACATATCAATATTAGTATTAAACGAGGCTATTATAAACAGCATTGATGCTCCAAAGCAGCTGTTTTCGAAGGTGAATGAAGTGATAATGGAAAATGGAGGCCACCCCCTGTTTGATGTTAACCTGGTTGGCATTACTAAAGAAACCAGCATAAATAGCGGCACTTATAACGTTCAATGTGATTTTACACTGAATGAGATTGTTAAAACAGACCTGGTAATTATCCCGATGATATGCAACGGATTTAAAAAGGCAATTGAAGCTAACAAGGATTTTACGCCCTGGATAATTGATCAATATAAAAACAATACCGAAATTGCCTGCCTTTGTACAGGCTCATTCATGCTGGCTTCAACTGGGCTATTAAATGATAAAAACTGCTCGGTGCACTGGGCTACCACAAATGAATTTACGGCAATGTTTCCGGAAGTAAAGGTTATTAATGATAAAATTATAACTTATGACCAAGGCATTTATACAAGCGGAGGTTATTATTCATACCTGAACCTTATACTATGCTTGATTGAAAAGTATGCCGGCAGGGCAATGTCCATATTATTCTCGAAAATGTTCGAAATAGACTTTGACCGCAAAAGTCAATCGTCTTTTATGATTTTTACGGGGCAGAAAGATCATGAAGATGAGCCAATAAAAAAAGCACAGGAATTTATTGAGAATAATTACCAGGGTAAAATAACAATTGATCAGCTTATAAAGATGTTGGCATTAAGCAGGAGGAATTTTGAACGAAGGTTTAAAAAGGCTACTTCAAATACCATTATTGAATACATCCAAAGAGTTAAAATTGAAGCTGCCAAGAAGGGGCTTGAAGCCGGCCGGAAACCCGTTACGGAACTGATGTATGAGGTTGGTTATTCTGATGTTAAAGCATTCCGTTCAATTTTTAAAAAGCTCACCGGGTTATCTCCAATTGAGTATAGAAACAAATACCAAAATAATTAATGGCGCCAGACCTACTTCCCTCTTTCGGACTTTACTGACTTTCCGGACTTTCGGACTTCCAGACCAACTCAAATCCTTGTAAAGGTCATCGTTTTGCCAATAAGTTTAATGTGCCAGTAGCCTTTAACCCTTAGCTGTCCTTTTTTATCAATATAGGCGGCAGCATTCCATTCTTTGCCATGTTTTGAATCATAGATCATCCCGTTTTCCCAGCTGTCAGTATTCGGGTGATACTCCAGGTTGCGCAAAAGATCCATACCAAGTATTTTACGGCTGCGCAATGCCGGGTTGGGATTACGCCTGTCGGTCCAATAAGCCATGGGTTTGCCATCAGTATCGCTAAACCATATTAATTTCACCTTATACTCTCTCCCTTCCATAAATATCTGTACTCTCAGCGTTTTGTCTGTTGTTTCCCATTTACCGCAGATCCTTTCGGCAGGTTTAAAAGCTTGTCCTTTTGAGGCAGCAGTTATGCTTAAGATAAGTACAAAACAGATATACAGATATTTAAATGGCATTTAAAGAAAGATGTTTATTATATAAAACGATTTTAATGTCAATTAATGTACGGCCATACTTAATTAAAGCATAAACGCAATTTAAATTTGATAAACGAAAATCAAAGACTTAAATCAAAAAAAGTTACTACATCGTTTTAGTTGATTTATGCGATTTGTAACAAAGTTTTTAGTCCATTTCAACGGTGTATTTGCTACACAACATCTATATTTGGCTCAACCAATTGTCCTGTCCTTATGAAAAAACTGCAACTGTTATTGTCTCTCCTGCTATTCTGCTCTTTCGTATCCGCCCAGGAAAAAAACATCTATCACAAAGGCTGGGTTGATTTTAACAAGAACGGCAAAATGGATGTATTTGAAGATCCATCCCAAACTATTGATAAACGGATTGACGATTTGCTAAGCCAGATGACCGTTGAAGAAAAAACCTGCCAGCTGGCTACCTTATATGGTTACAAAAGGGTTTTGAAGGAAGAAATGCCAACCCCATCATGGAAGAATGAAGTCTGGAAAGATGGAATAGCTAATATTGATGAAGAGTTAAACAACTTAACCTCAAAAACCGATGATGCGCCTACACAATACTCCTTCCCTTACAGCAAACATGCATCGGCTATAAATACTATTCAAAAATGGTTTGTTGAGGAAACCCGGATGGGCATCCCGGTTGATTTTACCAACGAGGGCATCCACGGGTTAAACCACGACAGGGCAACTTCCCTGCCCGCTCCTATTGCTATTGGCAGTACCTGGGACAAAGAGCTGGTGCGCCACGCAGGACAAACTGTAGGTAAAGAAGCTAAAGCTTTAGGCTATACCAATGTTTATGCCCCGATTTTAGACGTAGCCCGCGACCAGCGCTGGGGCCGCGTGGTGGAAACTTATGGCGAAAATCCATTTTTGATTGCTGAGCTGGGTAAGCAGATGACGCTTGGCATCCAGGAAGAAGGCGTTGCATCAACCTTAAAGCATTTTGCGGTTTACAGCATGCCCAAAGGTGGCAGGGATGGCGCTGCGCGTACTGACCCGCATGTGGCGCCAAGGGAAATGTACCAGCTTTACCTCTACCCTTTTCGCCGGGTGATCCAGGAAGCGCATCCGCTGGGTGTGATGAGCAGCTACAACGACTGGAATGGTGAGCCCATTACCGGCAGCTATTATTTTTTAACGGAGCTGTTGCGCCAAAAATTTGGCTTTAACGGTTATGTGGTTTCTGACAGCGAGGCTGTTGAATATCTATACAGCAAGCACCATGTTGCAGGCGATATTAAAGAAGCCGTGCGCCAGGCTTTTGAGGCCGGCTTAAACGTGCGTACCAACTTCAGCATGCCGCAAACTTATATAATGCCCCTCCGCCAACTTTATAAGGAGGGTAAGATTAATATAAAAACGCTTGATTCGCGGGTTGGTGATGTGCTGCGGGTTAAATTTAAGCTGGGCTTATTTGATGATCCTTATGTAAAAGACCCTAAAGCTGCTGATAAGATTGTGCATAGCGAAGCATCATCAGCCATGGGCCTGCAGATGAACCGCGAAGCAATGGTGCTGTTAAAAAACCAGGGGAATTTATTACCGTTAAATAAGGCGAACATTAAAAACATATTGGTAACCGGTCCGCTGGCTACTGAAAAAAATTATGCTACCAGTCGTTACGGACCATCGCACAATCCGGTAACCAATGTACTAGACGGAATAAAGAATTATGTGGGCACCGGTGCTACTGTTACCTACACAAAAGGCTGTAATATAGTTGATGCTACCTGGCCCGAAAGTGAAATTATTGAAACTCCATTAACCGCTCAGGAACAGGCCGGTATTGACTCCGCCGTTACAGCAGCTAAAAACGCGGATGTGGTAATTGCTGTAGTTGGCGAGGATGTGGAGCGCGCGGGTGAAAGCCTTTCGCGCACAGGTTTAAACCTGCCAGGGAGGCAGTTAAAGCTGATCCAGGCATTACAGGCTACAGGCAAACCGGTGGTTATGGTGATGATAAACGGCCAGCCGCTTACCGTAAACTGGGAAAACAAATATGTGCCCGCCATACTGGAAGCCTGGTTCCCCGGCCCCGAAAGCGGAAAGGTTATTGCCGAAACATTGTTTGGCGACAATAATCCCGGTGGCAAGTTATCCATCACCTTCCCGAAAACCACTGGCCAGCTGGAATTTAACTTTCCGTTTAAACCCGGCTCGCAAGCCGGACAGGGTGGCGCAAACAGTTGGGGAAAAACCAGCGTAAACGGTGCTTTATATCCTTTTGGTTATGGCCTAAGCTATACCACATTTGCTTATGATAATTTGCAGGTATCGCCCGAAAAAGAAAATCAGCAGGGCGATATAACCGTAACTGTTGATGTTACCAATACCGGCCAACGCAAAGGCGATGACGTGGTGCAGCTTTATCTTAAACAGGAGATCAGCAGCGTTACCGTTTATGAATATGACCTGCGTGGTTTTGAGCGCATCAACCTCAATCCTGGCGAAAAGAAAACCGTAAAATTCACCCTGCATCCTGACGATCTTGCCATTCTTGATAAAAACATGAACTGGACCGTTGAGCCGGGCAAATTTATGGTGATGATAGGGCAATCATCAGAAGATCTTAAGTTGAAGAAGGAGTTTGAGATAATGAAGTAGATGTGCGGATTTTGGATGTGCGGATTTTTTGAATGCGGAAGTCGGAATGCCGATTGCGGAATGGAGGAAATTTGGAGATTCCGCCCTCGCCGATTCTCCAATGCTATTAAGTTAAGAGAATGTTGGTTATAACTAACCACATGGCAATGTCCAGTAGCCCCACCTAAACGGCATAGCCCTCATGAACGCCCATAAAAAATAAGCAACCGTGAATAATCCTCCCCGGTAGGCTACCGTGTACCCACATCTTTTTATAAAACCCCAGAGGGGTTCAATATTGGTAGAAAAATGTCAAAAAATATTTTTTGTGCCGTAGGTACAACACATATTCCGCCTTTTGGTTGGTTAAAGAAAATCCGTGGTAAAATAGTCCAATAGGTTTCGCACCTACGAAGCGAAAATTTATTATTTTCTATTTTTCTACCAATATTTTGCTCCTACCGGAGCAGCTTTTCTTGATAATTAATTGAAATAAAAGATGTGGGTACACGGTAGCCCGGTAGGGAGGACTTTAAAAAAATAATCGCGAGCGAAGCTAAAGTCTCTCCGCTAACCAGCGGAGGAGATTTAGAGGGGGCTACAAGGCTTTTGAGGAGAACGAGGTTAAAATCCATTATTATATCGTTTTCCTTTCATAAAATCCTGTTGCTTTACCATTTTAAAAAGTTAGGCTACTTTTTAAAATCGATTACTATCACAATACACTCAAATACAACCACTTGAATTGAATAATATTTTCTTTCAAGGCTCTTAAATGCTTTTTTCATAGAAAATTCATTTAAGTATCTTTGTTACGCTTAACAACCCATTGTATGTTTCTGCATTTTTCATACTTTTAGAGTGTAAAATAAACCTGCTGCAATTGCGGCTATAAGCTTAATAACCCTGTATTATTGAATGGAACTTAAAACTAAAAGTGTGAAAGGCATGCAGCTGAAGCACATGATAACCAAATGTCTTTACTTTGATAAAGCAATGTCATGTGCCGAACTGAGCGAGTTATTTGATAAAAGTATTCCATCTATAGCTAAAGCACTTAATGAATTAATTGAAAAAGGCTTTGTGGTTGAGCAAGGCTATGCCCCGTCAAGCGGGGGGCGCCGTCCGCTAATGTATGCCATTAATGCCGATGCCATGTATATACTGGCTATAGCTATGGACCAGATGAGCACCCGGATCCAGTTGGTTGACCTGCGTAATCAGCCGGTTGCTGACATGTTAATGTTTGAATTAAAGCTTGTCGGTAATGATTGTGCGCTGCCTACTTTGGTTGACCATATTAATCAGTACCTCAACAATTGCGGTGTATTAAAAGATAAAATTACCGGGATAGGAATAGGAATGCCCGGCTTTATTGACCCCGTTAAAGGAATAAATTACACCTATCTTAAAACAGAAGACAAAAGCCTGTCCCAGCATATTTCAGACGAAACAGGCCTGCCAACTTATATTGATAACGACTCGAGCCTGATAGCTCTTGCCGAGCAAAAATTCGGGATAGCCAAATGGCAAAAAGAGGTGATGGTAATAAACCTTAGCTGGGGTATTGGTTTGGGGATGATAGTTAACGGCGAACTTTTCAGGGGGCGTAACGGCTTTGCAGGAGAGTTTAGCCATATTCCAATCTCAGAAGACGGGGCCTTGTGCGATTGTGGTAAAAGAGGTTGTTTAGAAGCCGAAGCCTCCATGCTGGTTGTATCAACCAGGGCAATTGCCGGTATTGAACAAGGGCGGATTACCAGCCTTAAGCTTGCCGGCGACGCGCAAAGCAAACAAATGAGCGATGCTATAATGACGGCCGCTAACAACGGCGATCAGTTTACCATTGAGTTGTTCTCAGATTCAGGCTACAAAATAGGAAAGGCCCTGGCTATCCTGATCCATATTATGAACCCGCAAGCCATTGTATTAAGCGGCAGAGGGGCAAAAGTTGGCAAAATATTATTAGCGCCAATTCAGCAGGCATTGCATAAATATTGTATCCCTCGCCTTTCAAGCGGCACCGAGCTGCTGGTATCTGAACTGGGCTTTGATGCCGAGCTTATTGGCGCAGCCATACTGGTAATGGAAAACTTTGATAAGGAAGTAATGAACCAGGCCGTTAATATTTAATATGCTCCGTGCAATTGACAGCTTTTTTTTAAACAAGGATGAACCCGTAAAAGGCTGCCTGCTGTTTTTAAGGGAGTATATCCTCAATTATAATGCAGCTATTACCGAAGCCTGGAAATACGGGATGCCTTTTTATTGTTATAATGGTAAAATGTTTTGTTATTTATGGGTTCATAAAAAAACGCACAACCCTTATATAGGTATTGTTGAAGGTAAAAAAATTGAGCATCCCTTGTTGATTATTGAGAAACGGGCAAGAATGAAAATTATGCAGCTTGATCCGCAGCAGGATCTCCCGCTGGATACAATTAAGGAGATCATGGGGATGGCGCTTGATCTTTATCGTAAATAATACCTCTGCTAAACTATGCAAATTAAAAGAATAACCGCCGCCGACCATCACCTTGTAACTTCACTTTTTAACAGCTACCGGGTATTTTACAAACAAGCACCCGATATGGAGCTGGCCGAAAACTATATAAAAGCCCGGTTGCAAAATAATGAATCGGTAATTTTTGTGGCCCTGGTTGATGTTAACGGCGCTGCAATTCCAGCCGGTTTTACACAGCTATACCCCCGCTTATCATCTGTGAGGGCAACAAAAAACTGGCTGCTTAATGATCTGTATGTTGATGCAAATTTCCGCAAGCAGGGCATTGGTGAAGCCTTAATAAAAACTACTATGGATTTTGCCCTGAATGATGGTGCAACCTGTGTTAAGCTGGAAACCGCCATTGATAATTACACCGCCCAAAGTTTGTATGAGGCCATGGGCTTTGTGAAAACAGAAGTGGGTGAGTCTTTCCTTACTTATCAAATTCAACTCTAATAAACTAAAACCATGCAAAAACCCGACAGCCTGATATTTGATATGGACGGAACCCTTTGGGATGCCGTTGACACCTATGCTGAATCGTGGAATGTAATTTTCAGGGAAATGGAGATTGATATAACTGTTACCCGCGAAGTACTGGCGAAGATGGTGGGCATGGAGGGCAGGAAAGTTATCGGCCATATTATGCCTGATTTTGACGATGAGAAACGCCAGGCTATATATGCCATTGTTAACGAAAGACGCCGCACACTGCTGCCGCAAATGGGTGGGATTTTATATGATGGCGTAAAGGAAGGACTGCCGCAGCTGGCGGAAAAATACTCCATATTTATTTTAAGCAACTGCGCCAAAGGGATCATCCGCTTGTTTATTGACTGGGCAGGCATAGACGAACATATTACAGATGAGCTTGCCCATGGCGTTAATTTTATGCCAAAAAATCATAACATTAAGTTACTAATGGAGCAGCATGGCCTTAAAAACCCTGTTTATATTGGCGATACTGCCGGCGACGGTGAAGAAAGCCGCAAAGCCGGTGTTCCATTTGTATTTGTAAGTTACGGCTTTGGCGATACGGATAACTATGATATAAAATTTGATGATTTTACATCGCTGACAGAATATTTTATGGGGTTGTGATTAAAATAATATGTCATTGCGAGCGCAGCGTGGCAACCGCTCGCCGTGCACAACCGCCAGTGCAAGTTCTACACCGTTCTATTCGCTCTGTATTGTATGCGATTGCTTCGTACCTCGCAATGACATAGCGGATTATCACTATTAAAAAACTTCAACTTTATAAAAACCTGCTGACATAGGGCTGTCATTAGCGTGTGTTTTATTTGTATAACAATTAAAAAGATAACACTAAAACACATCATCATGGAAATTATCCCAATGTTATTAAAAGAGATGGAGCAGGAAGCTCAAACTACCCGTAAAATGCTTGAGCGTGTTCCAAATGATAAATTTGACTGGCAGCCCCATGTAAAAAGCATGACCATCAGGAAACTTGCCGGCCATATTGCCGAGCTGCCTTCATGGGTTAGTATGACCATTAATACAGACCATCTTGATTTTGCCGACAACCCTTACACCCAGCCGGTTATTAATAATACTACCGAATTGTTGGCGTTGTTTGAAAAATCATTAGCAGAAGGTAAAGCCGAACTGGAAAAAACCAACGAAGATGAGCTGATTAAAAATTGGACATTGCGCAACGGCGACCAGGTTTACAGTGTATCGCAAAAAGTTGAAATTATCCGTATGACTTATTGCCAGATCGTACATCACCGTGCGCAGCTTGGCGTATTTCTTCGTTTGTTAGATGTACCTATTCCGGGCAGCTACGGACCAAGCGCTGACGATGCCGGGTTTTGAAATACCTTCTTAAACTTACGAAGTTTCGAAAACTTCGTAAGTTTTACGTGGTTTCAGGCAACATAAAATAAAAGGTGGCCCCTCTGCCCTCTTCACTTTCAACACCTATGGTGCCTTTATGGCGCTGAATGATCTCGCTTGCAAGGTAAAGCCCTATTCCAAAGCCCGAAATATTTTTCATTTTTTCGCTTTCAACCCTATAAAATCTTTGGAATAGCTTTTCCTGATCTTTTGGTTTAATACCAATCCCCTTATCTGTAACAGAAACACATACACAGCCATTGTTTTTAGCACTTGTTACAACTATCGGGGTTTCCTTGTCAGAGTATTTGAAAGCATTACTTAAAAAATTGCTGATTACCTGGCTTATTTTTTCACTATCGGCATATACTGTCAGCTCCTTTTTCTGAACAAACTTTATAGCACGACCGGGGCTTAAAAGGCTGGTTTCAAGTATGGTATCTTTAATCAGCTTATTCATATCAAATGTTGCCATTTTAAGCTGAAGCTTTCCCGATTCAAGTTTTGAGAGGTCTAAAAAACCATGGATCAGATCGGCCATTTTGTTTACCTGGATATTGGCTTTTTGTAACACACTATTTATAAAGCTATCACTTACTGGACCCAGCTTTTTTGACATGATCTGCAAATAAGCTTTTATTGATGTAAGCGGGGTTTTAAGCTCGTGGCTGGCCATGGCTATGAAGTCATTTTTTCTTATTTCATCACGCTTGCTGTCAGTAATATCTATTATAGTTCCCAGCATTCTAGCGGGTTCTTTTTTTTCATCATAAATAACAATCCCCTGCGTTTTTATCCAGCGAAGCGAACCATCCGGCCAATAGATCCTTACTTCGTATAAATAATGACCTGTATGTAAAGCTTCATTGTAAGCCGGAACAACTATATTTTTCATATCCTCCGCATCTACCTGTATTCGCAGTACATCAAGTGGAAGTTGCTTATTTGAGTCGTGGCCAAAAATTTCATTCATTCGCGGCGAACAGATAAACGTCAGATCACGCAGGCCCAAGTCCCAGGTGGCCATTGAGGCGGCTTCGGTTGCCATCCGCAAACGGTTTTCGTTTTCAACAACAGCTTCCCTTGCCCTTACTTCATTCGTGATATCAACAACCGTATTTAGTATATAAGCAACATTTTTATCAGCATTTAATATGGGTGTATTATTGCACGACCAGTACCTTATCTCGGCAGCTTTTGTTTGGGGATTATAAACATCAAAACGATAAGCAGGTACATCTATTTTTTGCCCTGTTTTAACTACTTTATTAAAAATAACACGTGCATTTGTATCATCAGTAAGTGTTTTGTCTTCAGGGAAAGCTTCAAAAAATCCTTTCCCAATAATGGTTTCCCTGGTGCTTGATGTAACTTCAAGGTAAGTATCACTTGCGGCAACAATAGTAAAGCATGGCGCATCACCCTTAACCAACAATGAACCAGGCGACTTTTCAAACACTATTTTGAAAATATCATCAGGTAAATCAGGCGGTATACGGGCGCTCATGGGTATAGTGAAATCGGTTTATTGATAAAAACATGAATTTAAGCAGTAATACTGTAAACCAAAATTAATTTAATAACAAGTTTCATAATAAGCAAAATAAACAGCCTATCTTCACCTTATTACTATTTTATATGAAAAAACGAACCGAGACTGCTGCTAAAATTAAAGGATTTTGGCGCATCCTTGGGCCCGGTCTTATAACCGGCGCAGCTGATGACGATCCATCAGGCATTGCCACTTATTCACAAACAGGCGCCCAGTTTGGTTATGGCCAGCTATGGACAGCCTTGTACATGCTCCCTTTAATGACCGCCGTGCAGGAAGCCTGTGCACGGATTGGTTTGGTTACCGGTAAAGGCATTACTACCATAGTAAAGGAGCGGTATAGCCGCGGGGTTTTATATTCAGTTGTAATGCTTGTTGTTATTGCTAATGTGATAAATATTGGCGCCGACCTGGGGGCAATGGCCTCTGCTGCACAGTTGCTTGTACCGGTTCCTTTTGTTGTGCTTACATTAATATTTACCACTATTATATTACTGCTTGAGGTATTTACCAATTATAAAGTTTATTCAAAAATTTTAAAGTGGCTGGCTATAACCTTACTGGCATACCCTATAACGCTGTTTATTGTTCATCAGCCATGGGCAACAATTTTAAAGGCATCTATAGTACCTCATTTTGAATTTACTTTTGCCTTCTTTTTTATCATAACGGGCGTATTAGGTACAACAATATCGCCCTATATGTTCTTTTGGGAAGCATCGCAGGAAGTTGAAGAAGACAAAGAAAAACATTTAATAACTTCAGGCAAGCCAACCATCAGCAACATCAGCGTAAAACGGATGCGGATTGATAATACTTTTGGAATGATCTTTTCAGAGTTCGCTACCTGGAGCATTATAGTAGTAGCTGCTACTGTGCTACATAACAGCGGTGTACACGATGTAAAAACCGCTGCAGATGCTGCAAAGGCCATTGAGCCACTGGTGCATAGTTTTCCGCATGCCGGTTTTTTGTCAAAGCTTATCTTTTCCATTGGGATTATAGGCCTGGGAATGCTGGCTATCCCGGTGCTCTCAGGTTCGGCGGCCTATTCCGTTGCCGAAGCATTTAACTGGAATGCGAGCTTAAATTTAAAGCTAAACAAGGCCAAAGGCTTTTACACAATCATTATTGCAGCCACCATTGTGGGTTTGATATTGAATTTCATCGGGATTGATCCTGTAAAGGCCCTGGTGTATGCAGCCGTATTAAATGGCGTAGCAGCAGTTCCGCTTTTATTTTTAGTGGTTAAAATTTCGGGGGATGAAAAAATAATGGGCGAATTTAAAAGCGGCTGGCTTTCCAAAACTATCCTTTGGATAACTTTTGGAGCTATGGGTGCAGCGGCGATAGCAATGTTTTATACTATTTTAAAATAAGCATTTAATAAGTTTCCTGAATAAAGATACTTGAAAGTAATAAAGTTGTGCTGATAAATGGAATTAATATCTCAATAGGCCGAAGCTATAAGCACATGTTGAATTTTTTATAAGTAGCCAAGCCTTATTGCGGTAAGCATAAACACATCATACAGCAGGTGAAAAAAGATCAGGTACCACAAATTGCCTTTAAAAACTTTATAAAGCCAGGTAATGAACAGAGCGAATATAAAAATGCTTATTACCGAAGCAGGGCCTTCCTGGTAATGATACAATGCAAATAAAACAGCGGTAATGAACCCGCTTATGGCAAACGTCCATTTTGACGTGCCTGCCATCTGCTTTATTTTAGTAAGGATGAAGCCCCTGAAAACTATTTCTTCGTACGGGATAACCAGCACAGCAGCCAGCAACAAAAGCAATAGGTAGTTAACTACGTTATGCTTAATAAAATCAAAATCGTGGTAGTTGGCCGGTTTAAATTGAAAGATCTTATCTATTAATGGTCCGATAGCCCAAAACTGTACCATAGCATAAGCTAAGCCTATAGCCCCACCGATAAAGAAAGCTTTTACTGACAGATCAGAAAAACGAAACCCAATGCTGCTAAAATTCTGATGATACAGTTTAAGATAAAACCAAAGCAGCGTTAAAACCACAAACGGATATACAAACATGGGTAAGCCACCAAAATGCGGAAACAGCATTAAAAACAGGATCATGAGCGTATCCAATACTGCTATTTTCCATTTTGCTGTGATCATAACATTCAGACTATCAGGCGAACAAAAAGTTACAGGTTCTTATAATCCTCGCGTACCGGGCTAAAAAGGTCTATCAGCCTGCAATTGGTTATAGCTTTGCCACTATGCCAAACATTTGAAGGCACTATGGCAAACAAACCGGTATTAAGCAATTGCGGGATGTCATTAACCGTTAATTCAAATTCGCCCTCAATTACAAAGGAGCATTGCTCATGGATATGCCTGTGCCGGGGTACCGAGCAACCTGCTTTAACTTCAATAAAATTGACAGTATTGGTTTCGGTATGAATTAGTTTAGAGAAAAAGCCGGGCGCTATTTCTTTTGTTTCAATATCATCAAAGTGGTGGAAAATGGATGTGTCCATGGTTGTTTATATTTCAATTGTAAGGTTAGAACAATATTAAAAATTAAAAAACATTTATCTTTAATAATTAAAAACCCGGAAGCATAAATTAAGGTTTATCTTTATTATCGGTTTTACAACCATCTACTATGGCATTTATTGATTATTACAAGGTTTTAGGTGTTGATAAAAAGGCATCGGAAAAAGATATTAAAAGCGCATACCGGAAGCTTGCCCGCAAGTACCATCCTGATTTGAACCCCAACGATGCGGAGGCTCACAAAAAATTCCAGCAACTGAACGAGGCCAATGAAGTGTTAAGCGATGCAGAAAAGCGAAAGAAGTACGATCAGTATGGCGAAAACTGGCAACATGGGCCCGAATATGAGCAGGCCCGGCAGCAGCAAAGCAAGGGACAGAGCGGCGGTTTTGGCGGAAGCTCATCTTCTGGTTTTGAAGGTTTTGGCGGCGATGATTTTTCTGATTTTTTTCAATCCATGTTTGGAGGCGCAGGCGGGGCCGGAACGCGGGGAGGAAGACAAGCCAAATATCGCGGGCAGGATTTTAATGCGGAGCTGCGCCTCGGTTTAAAAGAAGCGGCCGAAACGCATAAGCAAACGTTAACCGTAAATGGCAAAAACATCCGCATTACCATACCTGCAGGCATTGAAAATGGCCAGACTATAAAAATTGCGGGCCATGGCGGGGCGGGTGTTAATGGGGGCCCGGCAGGTGACCTGTATATCACTTTCCTTATTGCTGATGACCCCAGGTTTAAACGAAATGGCAGCGACCTGTATGCCAGCGCAAAACTTGATATATATACTGCGGTGCTTGGCGGCGAGGTAACGGTTGATACGCTGGATAGCAAGGTGAAGATTAAAGTAAAGCCCGAAACCCAAAACGGAACCAAAGTAAAGCTAAAGGGCAAAGGCTTGCCGGTTTACAAAAAAGAAGGCCAGTTTGGCGATCTTTATATTACCTATGAGATCCTGATCCCGACAAACCTTACTGAAAAACAGAAAAAGTTATTCGAGGAGATTCGTGAAGAGGTTAAGGGCGAAAGGTAAAAGGCGAAAGGTTTTTACCAATAATCTAATGAACAAGTGAACCATTAAACCAATAAACCGATGGTAAATTTAATAGCAACCAAAGAAATCAGCACCTATCATGATGTGGAATATACTTTTATAAACTCGCTTGGAGAAGCGGGACTGGTGAAACTAAAAGTGATAAAAAAAGACACCTATATCCCCGAAACCGAGCTGCAAAAGCTGGAAAAAATGATCAGGATGCATCACGAGCTTGACATAAACGTGGCCGGGATTGAAGCCATTATCCATTTACTGGACAGGGTTGAACACATGCAGGAAGAATTGCGGATGTTGAGGAACAGGGTGAGGTGAAATAAAACGGCTGCTCACCACCATGTCATTGCGAGCGCAGCGTGGCAATCGCACGCATGCATATCGGCCTTTCAAGTTCTACACCTTTTCGTTCGCTCTGTATAGTATGCGATTGCCACGCTGCGCTCGCAATGACAAATCTTAGATTGATCTTAAAATTGCCCTCTTCATACCACTAAACTGCCGGTGGTGCTGGTTTCATTCACCCTAACCAATTTATTTTTATTGATAATAAGGGCGGCAACTATAAGGTTTGGTACCCATGACAGCCACGATACAATGCGATAAGCTATAATGAAATCAATATGCATTGCATTTTGCATTAGGGGAAGCCAGATGCGCAGGGTAACCGCCCCAAAGGTAAGGGCGTAGTTAAGGATCATCCATCTTTGGTGTTCCTGGATTTGCAACCTGCGGATGCTTGTATAAGCCTTTATTATGGTATAAAACCAAAGCAGGGCCAAAATACCAAAACCCATTACACAAATTAAGCCTCCGTCAGCAAACAAAGCAATATACATACCGGCACTACTGCTTATTAAAACTGCAATTACATATATTTTGCCTATCCACCGGTGTGTTTTTAAATAGCGGCTGCGCAGCTTTTTACTAAACTGCGACCACCCGGTTAGCAGGGCAATACCGCCAAATGAAATATGCAGGTAAAATATGGTGTGCCAAACCGGGTTGTTTTTTATTGCGGCAGGTTTCCCATGTAAAAGCCCATTGTTGTTCATATCTACCAAAAAATACATGAGTGGATAAAGGCCTATAGCTATTGCAAAAAACACAAAAGGGATCCAGGGTAAGGTTTTTAGTTTCATTATTTTAATTGCTGATAAATTAAAGGGAAGATGTGATTAAGAAAAAGGTTTGACGCCCTTATAGCTGTAGCATCGTTAATGCTTTCATTAACATTAACAATTGCGTTTTTAGCGGGGATAACAAATACAAATTGGCCGCCCCACCCTAATCCATAGGTTATTGGTGTGTCTTTATAATTATAATGATAAAAGCATAATGCATAGGTTGAACCATTGAAACCCCAGTCGGTATTGTAAAAAATCGTGGGGTGAAGTACCTGGTTTATCCACTTTTCAGATACCACGCTTTTATTATTGAAACGGCCTTTATGGAGCAATAATGATGCAATCCGGTTCATGTCCTCCGTACTTAAATGAACACTTAGCAAACCGCATCCATCATAATAACCGTCTCTCATTTTACCCCATTCCACATTTCTAATTGCAAGCGGGCCGAAAAGGTATCTATTAGCAAATTCAAGCGTGCTCATGTGAGTACTTTTGGTTAAAATAACCGATAGAATATGGGTGCCTGCATTATTGTAGTGAAACACCTTACCCGGTTCTGATACTAATGGCGCCTTTAGCACATAGCCGGAGGGGTCTGCAATGGTAAAATATTTTCCAAGGTTAATGAGGTCTTCATGCCAAAGCCCTGATGCCTGGTTCATGATCTGCCTTATGGTGATATCCTGCTTTCTTTTATCTGTATCCTGCGCCAGTTCAGGAAAATACTTTACTATTTTTTCATCAACAGAACCTATATAACCTTTATCAATGGCAATCCCTATCAGTAATGACATTACGCTTTTGGTAAGCGATTGGTTGTTGAAAAGGTCCTGCTGGCTTTTACCATTGAAATACTGGTTGTAAACAATCTTATCATTCTGAGAAACAACGATTGAATACAGTTGACGATTGTTTTTAATAATCGCAGCTGTATCAATATTTATTTGCGAATAACCTGTACTTATTAATAGCGAGCTTATTAAAAATGCAAGTATGTATTTTTTCATTATGCGTAATTTTTATTTTGACGGATCCTATTCATGTATGTTACAAAGCATCAGAAATGAAATATAATCTCTACGCCTCCTTGTATAGTGGCATTAAGTTAAAAAACCTTCTTCCCTCCTTCCGCGCAGCGAAGGGAGGGTGGTCCAGCGCAGCGTTGACCGGGTGGGTAAATCTGCGGGCGATATTAACGCAAATGCATTGGCGTTAATGCATGGCGGCGTGGACTCACCCCGTCCGCTGGCCAGCGGATTCGCTTGTCACCCCTCTCTGCTGCGCAAAGAGGGGAAAGTAAGCGGTATCATTTCTAACCACAAAGATTGCTGAGGAAATTAAAAGAAAAGTTCCTGTGGTCACCAAAAACAGTCCAGTGGTCAAAATAGTTTTGGTAAGTATTCTTGAGAGGGTTTCTTTACATAAAAAACAACAAAACAATGGAAACCACACAACGCCAAACCTATCTCGACTGGTTACGGATCATATCCATACTGGGTGTATTATTTTTTCATTCGGCCATGCCTTATGTAGCAGAGGATGGCTGGCATATCAAGAACCACGAAACCAGCAACCTGCTGATGGAATCGAATAATTTTTTGCACCTTTTTCGCATGCCGCTGCTCTTTTTCATTTCGGGTACAGTAAGCTATTACATGATGCAGCGGCGATCTACCTTAAGTTTCATCGGTTTACGTTTCCGCAGGCTTTTTATACCATTGCTGGTGGGCATGTTCATCATTGTTCCACCGCAAATTTATATGGAACGGTTAACGCAAGGTTATAAAGGCAGTTTTTGGGATTGGTACCCAAGTGTATTTAACTTTGTTCCATATCCAAAAGGTGGCAGCTTTAGCTGGCACCACCTTTGGTTCATTGCCTACCTGTTTATTTACGATTTGATATTTGCACCCATATTTGCGTGGCTGATCTCACCAAAAAGCGATACGTTTAAAGAAAAACTTGCAGCATTGGCAAAAGGTAAATGGATATACCTATTGATGCTGCCGGGCATTATATGGTTTGCCTTGCTAAGCGAAAAGCTACCCGAAACCAATGACCTGGCTCATGACGGTTGCTACCTTGTTTACTGGCTGTTGTTTCTGCTGGCCGGTTTCATCTGTATTTTGCAACCAAAGCTGATGGATAGCCTGGAACGAAACCGCCGCTTTGCCTTACGCATCGGGTTTGTGAGTTTGATGGTATGGGAATACATGCGCTGGAATAAGATAGAGCCTTTTCATGAGGCCTGGCCCTTCCATAATAGCATTTTCAATTACCTGTTTATTGCACTGCGCCCAACAATTGCATGGGGATGGGTATTAGCGCTGGTGGGTTATGGCAAGCATTATTTGAATCGTAAACACAGTATATTGAATTATCTGAACCAGGCAGTGTATCCGTTCTATATCCTGCATCAAACGGTGATCGTAATGATAGTCTATTATATCGTGCAAACGCAAAATGAAAGCATTCTGTCAAAATACATATATACCGTTGGCATCACTTTCTTTGTGACTGTACTTGTCTATCACTTACTTGTGCGCCCGTATGCCATCACCCGCTTTTTGTTTGGGATGAAGCCAAAGGATAAGCCTAAACCGGTGATGCAGGTTGAGAATGAAGATTTGAAACCTGCTATTGGCTTATCGGCGTAAATCCTTTGTTATTCTTCACTATCGTTCAGAATGACAATAGTTCTTAATTTAGCTATATGAAATCTTTTCAGAAATACATATTCCCTGCATTGTACGGCCTGCTGGTATATTTTACCATCAGGCTGTTACACGATACCGATGTTGGCGAGCATTTTTGGGAGCGGCGTTTTTATATCAATGCCGTTGAAATGACCTGCACAATAACAGTAGGCTATATAGCCATATACCTGTTTGAACGGCTTTTTAAGTATTATGATAAACGCTGGCCCATACAGCTAAGCTATAGTGGCGTAGTGCGGGAACTGGTGATATTGGTAGGTGCTAACCTGGTATTGGTCAATGTGGTATTCGTGCCGATGGATATGACCCTGCACCTGGGCGACTGGAAACCCTGGTGGATCTCCTGGGCCGATGTAGCAGATATTAATATGATACCCACACTTTATGCTATTGTTTATTACGGCATTGCACGCAGCAGTACATGGTTAAGGGCCTACGTTGATAATAAAGTTCAGCTGGAAAAAGTAACAAACGATCACCTGGAAACGGAGCTCAAATTTTTGAAGGCACAATATCATCCCCATTTTTTATTTAACGCGCTAAACACCATTTATTTCCAGATGGACGATGATCTTGCCGGTGCAAAAAACAGTATCGAAAAGTTTTCAGAACTGTTAAGATACCAGCTTTATGATCAGCAGCAGCAGGTGCCGGTAATAAACGAGCTGGAATACCTGCAAAGCTTTATCGACCTGCAAAAAATAAGAAGTACCGATAAGTTGAAAATGGAAGTTACGTTTGACAAGGCTTTAAACAGTCAGCAGGTTTACCCGTTGTTGTTTTTACCGCTGGTTGAAAATGCATTTAAGTTTGTTGGAGGCGATTATAGACTGCAGATAGCCGCACAACTGGTAAATAACGAGATAACCTTTAGCGTTGAAAATTCTATACCTCAATTTAAGCAGCCCATTAGTAAGAGTAGCGGGATAGGCCTGGAAAATTTAAAGAGGAGACTCGACCTATTATACCCCGGCAAGCATACCTTGCTTACAACTGCTGATAATGATAATTTTACTGCTGAACTAAAGCTGCAATATGAATAACATAACCTGTATAATAACTGACGATGAGCCTTTTGCACGCAAGGGTTTGCAGGGCTATATAGAGAAAATAGGCTTTCTTGATTTGAAAGGAGTATGTGAAGATGCCCTGCAGCTAAGCGATGTGCTGCAAAAACAACCCGTCGATCTGCTGTTTTTGGATATCCAGATGCCCCATATTTCGGGAGTTGAATTTATTAAAGCACTGACAAAGCCGCCCAAAGTGATATTTACCACAGCGTTTGAACAATATGCAGTGCAGGGCTTTGAACTTGATATTATGGACTACCTTTTAAAACCTATCAGCTACGAACGGTTTTTAAAAGCAGCCATGAAAGCGCGCGACTACTTTGCGTTACGGGAAACCAACATTGCAACTACTGTTCCCTACATATTTATAAAAGTAAACGGTAAGCTTGAAAAGATAAACTTTGACGAGATCTTGTTTATTGAAGGGATGGAAAATTATGTGGCCATTCACCTGTCAAACAAAAAGCTAATTACCCATAGCACCATTAAGGCCCTGTTTGAAAAGTTACCGCAAGGGCAATTTATCCAAACCCATAAATCATTTATTGCAGCAATAAATAAGGTGGATACCATTGAAGGAAATACTTTACATATTAAACAGCACCAGGTTCCCATAAGTAAATACTTGCGTGAAGCTGTTTTAGGGCAGATTATAAAATGATGTGCGAATTTCGGATGTGCAAATGTGCGGATGAAAAGTCAATGTGCAGATTTCGGATGTGCAAATGTGCAGATGAATAAATAACTCTTCTCATTCGCACATCTGCATATTTGCACATCCGCACATCGTCTTCTCACCCTTATCTATTTCACCTTCTCCCACGCAAGCGTTAACGCATCATTCAGCATATCGCTTCGCACTTTATCAAGCTCAATAAAGGTGGCTCCTTTTAATCCCCATTTATTAGGAACCGGGTAAAATATGGCAGGATCAAAGGAATTAAATACGGATTGATCAATAGGTGACAGTTTCACCATCATGCGGTGCTCTTTTACCCATAATGTTGAAAATATGCGTTTATTAACCCGGAAGGATGGCATGCCAAAATGATCCTGCTCTACAGTTCCTTTTAAGCTCAATGCAACCTGTCGTGCAGTTTCTATATCAACCATAAGTCCCCTTATCTTTTTGAAGTTAAAGCAATCTTAACCCCCAAACCAATCAGAATAAAACCAGTGATCTTTTCCTGTATCATCCATACTTTTGGGTTCTTGTTAAAAAAGTCTTTTGTTTTACCCAATATGCAGGCAACAATAATCAGTACCAGGGTTCCCTGCAAAGCAAACCATAAGCCTAATGTAAATAGCTGCAGCTTAAACACCGGCGACGAAGCATTAATAAATTGAGGTAGAAAAGACAAAAAGAAAATAGCCACTTTGGGGTTTAAGGCATTGGTTAAAACACCTTGTTTAAACAGACTCCGGTAATTAGCCTTTCCGTTTTTTTCTTTTTTTGTTTCGATAGCCTGTTTGGAGAGCAAGGCCTTTATACCGAGATAAATTAAGTAAGCTGCACCCGCAAATTTAATTAGCTGAAATAGATAGGCTGATCTGGAAATTATAAGGGACAAGCCCAGTACCGCCGCAAAAATATGTACAAAGCTACCTGCAAAAATCCCGATGGCTGATATAATACCTGCCTTTATACCCTGCGAGATACTTCTTGATGCCACATACAACATATCATTACCGGGTGTAAGATTTAACAGCATGGAAGTAATGAAAAACAGGCTGAGATTTTGAAAATTAAACATACCCGTAAGTTAATTTAAAACACTAAAATAAGCTATTCTTAATTAATGACATGTTCACCGGAGTTTTAATTTAAATTTGACCACTCTTAATTACCAATTAAAATGCAAGAAACCGATAACGGAAATGTAAGCCTTAGTACCAGCCAAAATGGTATCACCACTATCAGCTTTTATCACCCTGCACAAAACTCATTACCCGCAGCTTTACTTGATGAATTAACCGCGAAAATAACAGCAGCCGGTAATGATGCTAAAACCCACGTTATTGTACTAAAAAGCGGCGGCGACCGCACTTTTTGTGCCGGGGCAAGCTTTGATGAACTGTTGCAGCTAAAGGACAAAGAAGCGGGCGCTATCTTTTTCTCAGGCTTTGCAAGGGTTATTAATGCCTGTCGTAAATCCTCAAAAATTATAATTGCGCGGGTACAGGGAAAAGCGGTTGGAGGAGGAGTAGGCTTAGCCGCTGCGGCAGATTATTGCCTGGCTACCGAAGCTGCATCCATTAAACTAAGTGAGCTGGCCATTGGGATAGGGCCTTTCGTAATATCTCCGGCTGTTACCAGGAAAATTGGTTTACCTGCGTTTTCACAACTAACCATCAGGGCAACTGATTTTCAAACAGCACAGTGGGCTATGGAAAAAGGGCTGTATAGCGAAGTTTACCCTGATATTGCCACACTTGATGCGGCACTGGATACCCTTGCCGAAAAGCTGGCTTCTTATCACCCGGAAGCACTAAAAGGCTTAAAAGAAATTTTATGGGAAGGCACCTCCGACTGGGATGAATTATTGCATGAACGTGCTGCCATAAGCGGCGAGCTGGTACTATCTGAATTTACCCAGCAGGCACTGCATGGTTTTTTGAAAAGATAATATTTTATTTAAATACCTGTTTTTCATTTAATTGGGGCGTTTTCACGTTACACCAAATGCTGCCTTAAATATTTGCCGGGTAAAACAACCAGTGTGTAACAACTTTTACCAAAATAAGTGCGTATAAACGCCTCGTTACGTAAGTATTATTTTACTTTTATTTGTATCGTTAACTATTGGTTATTGTTAAAGGTTTAATAGATTTACGTTGTGATTATTATGAGTTTATTTTAACACATTCTGTTATTTTTATTATATGTTTTATTGGTTATTTACTGCTGTAGTTTTCGCCGCTATCCTGATTGGGTTTTACATATACAATTATTTCGATAAGCTTAATACCACAAGAAGAAATTTAGAGAGAATTCAAAACAAGTGGGGCCGGCCTGTAAACGCCAGGCGTAACTTTAAATTAATTGCCGCCTATTTAAATGCCTATGAAGGCCCGGGTAAAATAACCGGCACAATTGCCGATGACCTTGACCTGAACAATGTTTTTAACTATATTGACAGAACAAACTCTAAACCCGGTAAGCAATATCTTTACAGAAAACTATTCACTCCTGATACTGATTTCGAATCGTTATTAAAATTTGATAAAAAGATAGATGCCCTGAACATGCCAAGGCCTGACCAGGAAAGGATTGAGTTGGAACTTGCAAAGCTTAACAGCCCCGATGCTTATTTTTTAGCTGAGCTATTTTTAAGGGAACATGAGTTTTTGCTGGTACCTTTAATGAGCCTTTATATCCGGATCTCGGGTTTAGCTATAATCGGGTTGATCATTTCCTTATTTATAGTGCCAAACCTGGTATGCTTTATGGTTTTGATAGCATTGCTTATAGGTAATGTTGCTTTACATTATGGCACCCGTAATAAAATATCATCCTACACCCGGTCATTGCCTCAGCTAATGATACTCCATGGTGTGGCTAAACGCATAGTAAAAAAGGTTACCCTTGAGAATGACGAACAGGTTAGGATCAGTTTAAACCTGTTAGCTGGTTTAAACCGCACGTTAAACCTGGTAAGCTTTGAAAGTAAGATTGCAGATAACCCTGATAATTTTAGCTATGCGGTTTATAAATTTATAAAACTGCTTTTCCTGCTTGAGCCGCTGATGTTTATTACATCGGTTAAACGGATAAACAAATACCGTGGTGATATTGAAGTGCTTTACAAATACGTTGCCGAAATTGATATGCTGATAGCTATCCAGTCGGTAAGAGTAGGGCTTCCTCATTACAGCAAACCTGTTTTTTATACAGAAAATATGCAAATGGATCTTACAGATATGTATCATCCGCTTATTTATAACTGTGTGCCAAACTCTATTCATACCCGTACAGACGAAGGCGTGCTGATCACCGGGTCTAACATGTCGGGAAAAACCACTTTCATCAGGTCTATAGCCATCAATACACTATTGGCGCAAACCATTTATACCACCTGCACCAACGGCTATAAAGCGCCTTTATTAAGGCTTCAAACCAGCATCAGGACTACTGATGACCTTGGCGAACACAAAAGCTATTTCCAGGCCGAAGCGTTATCTATCCTTGATATCATTAATCAAAGCGGCGGGGATGAACCAGTTAAGAGCCTTATTATTATTGATGAGATCTTCAGGGGGACCAATACCATTGAACGTATTGCGGCGGCAAAATCAGTATTGACCTATTTAACCGATAACAAGAACTTTGTATTTGTATCAACCCATGACCTTGAACTGGCCGAACTGCTTGATAACGACTATGCAGTGTACTCGTTTGAAGAAACGGTAAATGATACCCGCCTTGTATTTGACTACAAGATGAAGACCGGTGTGCTTAAAAACAAAAATGGCATTGCCATATTAGAAACCATAGGCTACCCTGAAACGGTTGTTGAAGATGCTTATATTGTAAGTGAGGAATTGAGAAGGAAATATGTTTTATAATAATTAGGTTATACTATATAAAAAAGGCAGAACGCTTTTCTACTTCCCAATACCGCTACCATATAAAAGAAAAAAAGCAACGCTTAACGGCGTTGCTTTTTTAATATAATATATCAGGTTATACTAATCCTGCTTAAAACTTATAGGTTAAGCCCACGCCAAAGATCTGCTTGGTTTGTAAAAGCGAATGGTATTCATTCACACCATTTTTCATTTCGGGTATTTGTGCTTTGGGGTCGTTAATAAGCTCAACGCCGGCATTTACGGTTACAAGTTTGTTCACTTTCATGAAAATATTAGCGGCGTAATCCACATAAATATCGCCCGGTTTTTTAAGATAGTTAGAGTACACTTTCAAAATATTTTCGAATGAAATATTTTCAACCAGGTTTACCTTGTAATAAGCGTCTAACGATGCTCCGAATTCAAAAAGGCTCTTTTTACCTGGTGTAACCCCATATGAACCGATTGATGAAAGCGAGTCATTCTGTACAATAGTGATGCGGGCAGCTGCAGGCGAAAGGTTGATCCTGAAATTATCAGACCTCTTATAAGCAAAGCCCGGTCCGAATGTTAGGTAAGCAGGTGCAAACGGTGCTGATAGTAAAGTTCTGTTACCCGTAGCATCATAGTTATAACCTTTTGTAAACTGGGTTTGAAAGTTAGCATAAAAAGTATACAGCCAGTATTTTGATGCCTGGCGGCCCAATAAGCTGTTTAGAATAATACGGTCGTCGTTCTTCCGCCAACCTGTCCCGTTCTGCTTGCTGATACCGTAGCCGGCAATAGCTTTGTTATCCCAGCTCCATACGCCTTTTTTATAATTAAAATCATAATCAAGCACAATGTTGGCTGCTACAGAATTTACACCACCGGCTGCCCAGTTTGAAAACGAGCTTTGGTTTATCAATAGTGTGTTTTGCCCGTGGATGGTCCATACTTTTGTAGTGTCTTTTGGCGG
This sequence comes from Mucilaginibacter sp. OK098, assembly GCF_900142915.1. GTDB lineage: Bacteria > Bacteroidota > Bacteroidia > Sphingobacteriales > Sphingobacteriaceae > Mucilaginibacter. Next base: position 313,728 of record NZ_FRCM01000005.1, on the reverse strand, counting down.
CGCCGCCTGCGAATAGCCGGCAAGGCATATAAATAAGAATGCCGCAATAAGTAATGTTTGTTTCATAAGGGATCTGCTTTAAATAATTTATAAAGTCACAAATTTATAAATTACTCTTAAATACATAATGAAAATTTTTCTAGGCCTGTTTCATTCACCTGAAATAATCTTTCTGTAATTGATAAATTATTAACATTTACGATAAATATTATACGTAAAACAGCAATTTTAAAGCTTACTCATCTTATTCTTTTACATGTACAATTATATTTTATTTAGTGAATAATTAGTTCTAATTTTAGCTCATAAACCTAAAATAAATGTCACAAAACAAATTTTTCGCCAAAGGCGGAGATACGGTAACTCCCGAAAATCTAGGCGAGGCTATTCAACAAGCTATTGAGATTGAAATTGCAACTATCCCTGTTTATCTTTACACTTATTATTCCATTAACCGCTCACCGGACCAGGACGCTATAAGCGGCTCCCTTGTGCAAAAGCTGACAGCCAAAGGTAAAACAGCTAAAGAAGCAAGCGCAATTGCCTTAGACCTATCTGCCGAACTCATGGTATTTTCAAACAAAGCGGGGGCTTTGATCATGAGCGTTGCGATAGAGGAAATGCTGCACATGGCGCTTTCATCAAATCTTAAGCAGGCGCTTGCCGGGTTGCCTGAACTGGTGGGTAAATCGCCCAGTGTATGGCCAACCTGCCTTCCTGGTCACGTTCCTCCTTTTAATATTGACAGAGCCAAGCTTTCACAGGAACAGCTGATGACCTTCCTCAAAATTGAAAGCCCCGACCCGCTGCACGATCCAAAACTACTCCAGGTAATTGAGTACACCACGATTGGAAAATTTTATGAAATGATTGTAGAATGTATTGATAAAAACGACCTGAAATACCGGACGTTTTTACCGCAGCTGATAGAGGGTAAAGGCTATTATGCGCAGAACAATATTGATACAGTTTACTACGATAAGGAACATAAGCCACATTTTACTAACCAGGATGACAGCGGTGATTTGGTTTATATAAAAGATAAAGCTTCAGCAATCAAGGCAATAACTTGTATAGTTGAGCAGGGCGAGGGTAATAAAGCCCCGGGGTTAAATCCTGATAACTCGGTTAATTGCAGCGCAGTAGTTCCCGGTGATTTTGATGATCCTTCAAAAAAAGAATTGTCGCACTTTGCAAAGTTTGTTGAGATTTACTGTACCTACAAAACCTTAAATGCTAAATTCAAAAGTCTTGATATCGGGGTTCAAGACATCAATGATTATTTTGTGGTTAACGTAGCCAAAAACCCGCTTACAAAGCACTATCCTGCCAATATAGCGCCGGTTTCTGACCTGCTTAACGCGGTTTATACCTACATATTTGTAATGGTTGAGGATTGCTACCTGAAATCAGGAAATACACAGTGGGAGATCTTTATGTTTGGGATCCATAAATCCATGATCTTTATCCTGAATTCTATTTGCGGGGACATAATGAAGCTTACCTACACGGCACCTGATGGAAATGTTTATTCGGCAGCGCCAACCTTTGAAGATTATCCTTTCGGTCTTTTATCAAGCCCAAAATCTCAAATGATAGACCTGTTCAATGCCGCTGTAGCCGTTTATCCAACTATCAGCTACCTGGGGCAAAGGATCCAGGATCTGCCGGATGTTCCATTGCATAATTGAGATGAATTTTAAGCAAACAGATTTAATCATTATTAAAAAATTTAGCACATTATGGCTATCATAAAATATACACCAAACCTATCCTTATGCGGCGGTTCGGCACCTGCGCCGGCTCCTGCTCCACAGGCTTCAGCAAGTGCAGCCCCATCTGTTGAACTTCATGTTTGTATGGGTTTAAACGCGTGCAAAGGGCATGACCGCAACGGAACCAATAACTGTGCCGGTACCGGCTATTGCGCCACTGCCGAACAGCACAATTGCCAAACGTTAAACAACTGCCGCGGACAAGGAGGCTGCGGGCTTTATGGTGATATTGAGCAGCAGAAAAATCCCGGTAATAATGAATGCGCATGGCAGGGAAGTTGTGCCGTACCTATCCAGGCTGAGCGTTTCAGGACCCTGGGGCCGGAAAGGGGTAAAAGCGTATGGCTACAAGCCCGCAAATTGTTTGAGCAAAGGATGCACAAAGCAAAAAGAAACTATGGCGATTCACCTTTTAAATGCGGACCTCCTCAAAACTGGTTGATCTCTGTATTAGGATCGTATGATTCATGTGGTAACAGCGGCGATAAGGTTTGTTCGTTCGGGTTTAATGATCCTGATGATCATGCAAAGAAACTTTGCAAAGGGGAGAAAGAATAATGTGCGGATGCGTGGATGTGCAAATGTGCGGATGAAAAATGATGTGCAGATAAAAGGTCTGTATTTTAGATGGTAAATAGGATGACTGAACAACGGGATAGCTATAGCGATGTAATTAGAAGCCTGCCAAACCCCGGGCTTGGATTGGGTTTAAGGAGTAAGCATTTTAACTATATTCTTGAACATAACCCGGAGGTGGACTGGTTTGAAGTGATCTCGGAAAACTTTATGGATTCCGGCGGCAGGCCACACCATATATTAAGACAATTAGCCGAAAGATACCCTGTGGTAATGCATGGGGTATCACTTTCAATAGGCAGTACCGACCCTTTAAACAAGGAATATCTTACCAAATTAAAGCTGCTTGCCAAAGAAATAAAACCCCTTTGGATAAGTGATCATTTATGCTGGACAGGGGTTAACAGCCTTAACACACATGACCTGTTGCCTATAGTTTTGAATGAAGAATCGTTAAAACATATCTGCAACCGGATAAATAGAGTACAGGATTTTTTACACCGGCCGCTGGTTTTTGAAAACCCCAGCACTTATTTAACCTTCAAACAATCAACCATTAACGAATGGGACTTTTTGCGGTACATGACAGAAGAAACAGGCTGTGGTTTGCTGCTCGATGTAAATAATGTATATGTATCCGCCTTTAATAATGATTTTGACCCGGTACATTATATCCATCAATTGCCTCATAGCCGGATTGTACAAATGCATATAGCAGGCCACCAGCATTGCGGTACACATATTATTGATACGCACGACAGGCAGGTAGTACAAGAAGTTTGGAAGCTTTTCACCCTGGCCTGGCACCTTACCGGTGGTGTAGCCACCCTTTTAGAATGGGACAGCAATATCCCGGATTTTGAAGTCTACCATGCTGAACTGTTAAAGGCAAAGCAGCATATGAGTAGTATTTTTGATATGGAACTTAATCCTGAAAAACAGGAATATAGTGAAGAAGCGGTGTCAAATCCCGTTAATTTCATGATAAATGATATTGTAGTTAATTAATTTAAACAGGTATGTCATTGCGAGCGCAGCGCGGCAACCGCGAACTGTACATATCCTATTTGCCTGGCGAATATACAGCGTTCGCGATTGCTTCGTACCTCGCAATGACAAGCGTATAATTAGTTATCAAAACATATGGAGAACAGCACTTTTTCCTTAAAACAATTACAAAACTGGATGCAAGGCATGCTGGTGCACCATGAGCCGTTAGAAAATGGAAATGCTGAAGTACCAGTGATGGTTGAGCAGGTTGTTAATTCATCCAAACGGCTAAGTGCTGTAAGGCACATGGATATTTACCGCTATAGTTATATTGCCAGGTTAAGAGCCTGCATGCAAAGCCAGTTTAGCGCTTTGGCTTATGCTTTGGGTAGTGAATTGTTTGAGCTGTTTGCAGATCAGTACCTTGATACTTACCCATCCGAAAGCTATACATTGAACACCCTCGGTGAAAAATTCCCGGCTTTTTTAGAGGAGACCCGGCCTGATGCCGGCCAGGAGGAAAAAGAAACCTGGCCCGATTTTATGATAGAGCTGGCGGGTTTTGAATATGCACTGTCGGTAATATTTGATGAACGGGCAAACGAAAACAGTACTGTTACACCTAATAATACCCCCGACGAATTATTAGTGCCGGCGCCTGTATTGCACCTGTTTCATTATCAATACCCCATTTGTGATTATTACCTGGAGTATAGCCAGGGAAAAGAGCCGGAATTACCATTCCCAGAAGAAAGCTATTGTGCGGTTACCCGCCATAATTATAAACTTGGACTATTTACCATAAGAGGCGCACAATACTATTTTTTAAAAAGCATGCAGCAGGGTAACACCGTTGAAAATGCTAAAAATGACCTGGTTAAAACCTTCAACTTTTCCCGGGCCGAAGTGGATAAGATCTGGCCGGAATGGAAGAAGAGTTTTATTGAGGCTGGATTTTTTATAGCCAAAAATATAAAAGGGCCTTAAAACCAGGTATATATCAGGGATGCGCTTAAAGATATAATTAACTCATATATTTTTGATAGTTAACATTTTATATGTTAACTTAGTTCTGTTATCTAACGATAATTTTGATAAAGGGGCAGGGCTCTTATTTAAATTTTTTAAACCTAAATTATTATCACCATGATCAAATCAATCAAACTCACGGGTATTGTATTAATTCTTTTTATTTGTGCGTGTCAAAGCAACAGCAATAGCACCACTGCAACAAAACCTGCAGGTAGCGGCAGTACAAGGCACATCAGGAAAAGCCTTTATTCTAAAGATGTTCAACAGGATGCGGACGATCTGAAAAAAGCACTTGCCATAATGCGCAAAATGGATTGCGATTCAACCAGCAGCTGGTATTACCAGGGAGCAATGCATTGGGTGCCTGACACCATTTTGAAAAACCCGTTTTGCTCAAGTTATACCACCGCCCCAAAAGACTTAAAAGAAGCCTGGGATAACTGCACGCACACGCCATCAGGTGCAGAGGAGATCCATTTTTTGGTTTGGCACCGTCTTTATATTTATCATTTCGAAAAAATTATCAGAAAATTATCCGGCGATCCAAATTTTAGCTTGCCTTACTGGGGTTATACCGATACTACCAATATTGCCCAGGCCCGTGTAATGCCGGCTGTGTTTAGGGATACAACCGCCAGTTTATATGAAAAAGCACGGCTTGACAGCATAAATAACGGATACCCTATAAGAGGTAAAGCGGTTACTAAACTAAGCCTTACCAAACTGTTTAAAAACACAACTTATGCAGGTTTTAATAGTAATATGGATGCAGCACCGCACGGCGCCATGCACAACTATATTGGCTTTGGAAACGACCCGACCGGAAAAGCGATGTTTAGCCCTATAAAACAAAAAATTGATGAGGGCGGCGGCTTAATGCAGGATGTTGCAACCGCTGCGTTCGACCCTATTTTTTGGGTACACCATGCTAATATTGACAGGGTATGGCAGCAATGGACAAACTCGCCAAATGGTAAAAAGGTAACGCTTGATGAGCTTAATTCAGCACCATGGGTTTATACCTTTTTTGATGAGAACGGCAAAAAAGTAGTGTATTCGCACGAGGAAATTATAAAAATAATTTACGATATGGGTTATGATTATGATGATACAAAGGTCTCTGAAAAAAGCGGTTTGCCGGAAGAGTCAAAAACTATTAACCTGATAGCACAATTGCCACAGAGCGTTATTTCATCGCAAAAGCCTAATGTTACCATAACTAAAAGTGTTACTACATTTAAGGTTCAAAATAACCTTAGCAAAGCATTACTGGCTGCAAAGGATACCAAAAAACCTTTATTTATGAAAGTTACGGTATCATTTATTAAACCGCCTAAAGGCAGCTATGAGGTTTACTTGAATTTACCTGATAAAGTTACACCAAGTGTTGAAGGTGATTATTTTGAAGGGTTTATGACGTTTTTTGGAGCTGGCCATCACATGAAGGGCATGGCCAACATGCCAGGCGCGCGGACCACAAAATCTTTTACGTTTGAAATTACCGGTCGGGCAGATGCATTAACCAAGCCCGAATTTAATATTGAGGTATTAAAATTTGGCGGCCTGCCACAGGAAGAAATTAAAGTGGAGAGCATTATAGTTTTCAGGCAATAAACTCTTAAAACAAATTTAACAGATCGCATTTAACGTTTTGTAACTCCTGTTAATTTTTCTTAGCGTCCTCCGTGTTAAAAATAACCATGGAGGACGCCAGGAAGTTACAAAGATCGCAGAGATCAAATATTATTTCATTTACATAAATTATTTGCGGTAAAAATCAAAAAGTTTAGGTTTGCGGTTTCATAATAAAATTATGCCTGTAACCAAAGCTATCCAAACAGATGTACCCGAACTTAATGTTTTAGTGAACAGCGCCTACCGTGGCGAAACTTCAAAACAAGGCTGGACCACCGAAGCCAATTTGCTTGATGGTTTACGGATTGATGAAGAAACGCTTAACGGCTATTTTGATGATCCATCTATAACTATCCTTAAAAATACCGATGAAAACGGCAGCATAAACGGCTGCGTTTATTTAGAACTGCGTGCCCCAAAGTTGTATATCGGTATGTTCAGTGTTTCACCGGTATTACAGGGTAAAGGTATCGGGCGCGATCTGCTGCTGGCTGCCGAAACCCATGCAAAACAGGCAAATATCAATACCCTCACCATGACGGTTATCAGCATAAGGCATGAGTTAATAAGCTGGTATGAGCGTCGTGGTTATAAGGCTACCGGCGAGATGCAACCATTTCATGTGGAAAAGAAGTTTGGCGTTGCACGCCAACCTATTGAGCTTGTAGTACTGGAGAAAAGCATTTAAGTTCTTATTATGCCGGCCCTATCGGGGCCAAATATTGGTAGAAAAAACACAAACAAAGCAGGCCGTGCCGCAGGTTGACGTCATTAAGTATGAGAACGCAGGCTATAACAAACCATATAACAATGTCCATTAGCCCCTCCTAAATCCTCCCCGGTTGGGAGGACTTGAAAAAAAAACGCGGGCGAAGCTAAAGTCTCCCCTACCGGGGAGATTTAGAGGGGGCTACTAAGCTTTTTGGGGAGAACCAAATTTATGTTATCGCTTAACTTAAAGACATTGGCCGCAGGTACGAAACTTCGCCTGCTATTCTTACAAATAGTTCAAAGCAATACCTGCATTCATACCCCCAACGCTGTCAAATCCACAGAATTTCACCTGTTTATAAAAAAATAATAATAACTACACAATAATATACGAAACTATTCGTATATTTATTACAACTTTTGAAAGTTGCAATAACCTGGCTTTTTTACTTGTTCTGTTAAACTAAATTTTATACATAATTAAAAAAGGGCAGATTTAATGCAACCTTCCTGAAAAGTTGTCGTCTTATAACTCAAATGATACCGAAACTATTAATTCAGATGGAAGATATACACCCTCAATTAAAGGATTTTATAGTTGATTATTGTACCAGGTACAAAATCAGGAAGGTTGATCCAGGTGCTTTATGCCTTGATACCAGCATTGACCTGGATCTGGATATTGTTGATATAGAGATAGACCTGTTTTTAGCAGAGTTTGCCGAGAAATTCAGGGTTGATCAATCAAAATTCAGCTGGTACAAATACGGATATCCAACGGGCTCAACAAGTGTTAATGTGATCCGTACCGTGTTTGGTTACAAAGCCACCTGGGTAAAACGATTATCAAACCGGATCTATAAACCCCGGTTCAGAGTAAGCAATTTACAGGATGCCGTTATAACGGGAAAGTTATTATAAACCTTCAATACAGGTAAACCATTACGGGGTACAAAGCAAACTTCTATGGGCCAACAAATAACGGTCAGCTTGCAGCGATCTTTATTTAGGGAGTTTGCTGCGTGCCCCGTAATGGCTTTTTCATCGGTTTATTTTTTTAACTTTGATAAAAAATATTAACATGTCAGTTGCGCTTAATTCTACACAATTGGAAATCCTGAAATTATTCAGGAATGATCAACCTGAAGAAGAACTTCAGGAGATTAAGTCATTGCTTATTGCCTACCTTGCCAATAAAGTAATATTTGAAGCGGATAAAGCTTTTAATGAAAAAGGATACGCTGATACCATTTTTGAAAAATGGAAACAAGAACATTTCCGGAAAACTGCATAATATATGACAGTTGTATTAGACTGCAATATTCTTGTGATGTGTCTTACATCCAGGTCCCCATATCACTTTATTTATCAATCCTTAGTAAAAGGCAAATTCAACCTTGCAATAAGCGCTGAGATAATGCTTGAATATGAGGAAATAATACAACACAAATACAGTATTACCACTGCAAATACATTACTAACTTTACTATCCGAATTGCCTAATATTTATTATATCCATCCGCATTATCAATGGAAATTAATAGAATCAGACGTTGAGGATAATAAATATTGTGATTGTGCCATTGCAGGTCAGGCTGATTATATAGTTACTGAAGACAGGCACTTTGAAGCACTCAAAAATATTCCTTTCCCATCAATAACGGCCATTGATATAAATCAGTTTTTAGAAATTTTGCAATCTTAAATCCAAAATGGTGCGGCCCTCCCGAGCACTGCTAAAAAAATCCGAAATCGAACATCCGAATTCCCTTACAGATCCGTAACCCTGGTATGCACCCTTTTTACAAACTTGCGGATATCAAGCACGATGCCGGCAAATATGTAAAATATAAGCGGAAAGCCAACGGCAAGGAAAGAGGAGTATATAAAGAACAGCCTGATCTTACCAATGGAAACATTAAATTTTTCGCCCAGGTAAGTACAAACCCCAAAAGAGTATCGTTCAAAAAAAGTTAGGATCCTTTGCAACATATCAGCCCAGTTTTAGTATCTTATTACCAACGCCGCAATGCAGGCATTTCTTATAATTACAGTAATTATTTTTCAGTTCAAGCAAAGCCTGCGATTCAAACGCGGTATCTATTTTCACCCCTAAGGTAGCAAAATCTGTTATAATTTTATTGTTTTCGTTTGGTAAATGCTCCAATAGCTTTAAGCAACGGTTAACATAGTGTTGTATTTGGTTGTGCTTACCATAACTGAATAAAAATAATGCCAAAGTATTTAACAGCAATATATCAATTGAGGCCTGCCCCATATTTTTTGAGGAAGGGGCTGATTCCACGTCAAAGCGGTAATGATCTTCCCAGTAGGGGTTAACCTTTATTTCCGAAAATAAACCTCTTAATGCCTTTACATCTTTTATCTCCAGCACCTTCGAAAACAAATGGTTGGAATGCACTACCAGCGCGGCAAATTGCACCAGCCTTATTGTCGGAAAGTTTTGAGGGCGAAGCCGCATAAACTTCCATAAATGGTTTTCAATGGGGATTAGCTTGTACTTTTTTTGCAGAAACTCATATTCGCTTTTAAGCTTGAGCGGGTATTCATCTTTAAGGTCTCCGTTCAAAAACCCGGCCTGTCCAAATATCATAGCCTCAATTTGCAATGGATTATTTTTATGTTTTGCCAGGGTTATTTGCGGCAATGATTTTGCCAGTAACTCAAAGGGCAGCGCATTGGTTTTAAATCCAAAGTTTGCGGCCAAAAACTGGTAAAAGGTTTCTTCCCAATCGCCGCGATTAATATTAAGTGCGTCAATTACTGCGGCCGACCGCTTCTCCAACCGCTCAACCAATACCCGGGTGAGCCAGTTGTGCATGGTCAGGCCATCTACCGAACCAATATTTGCTTCGCAGGGAATAATGGTTTGATTGCCAAAAACCAGGTTATGGTAACGGTTATACAGATCATCCGGAATGCGATTTTGTAATTCAAGCGTTGGTACGCGGCGGCCGTTCGGCAATATCAGTGGCTTATCATCTTTATAAACCACATGCAATATTACGTTGCTGTATGAATCATCTGTAGTATGCCCGTGCCTTTGCCAATCGGACGATGAGATGTGTACTTCCACATTCCCTGCCCAAACCGTGTCCCCTATCCTGATCCTTGCATTTTGAAAATCGGGCCCCGAATCTGAATTGTGCATCCCTGCCGAAAAGATCTCCAGTTCTTCGCCATCAGTAGTTTGGAGATCTGCCCGCTCAAAAAGCCTGAACTTCCATACATAATGCAAAAAATCTTCCGGGAATAGCATGGGTGTTAGTGATTAGAGGCTGGAGGTTAGAGATTAGTTAAAAATGGAACGATTTTGACTTGTGCTTTCTTATATTGATTGATATTGAACAGTGATTAATTAACAATAATAATTATTTTTCTTCAAACTAAAACAACTAATCTCTGGTCTCTAACCTCTGATCACTAACCTCAACCAATCCTCTCCCACTTCCCTGAATCCAAACTTTTATAAATGGCATCAACCACTTTCATATCCTTTAAGCCTTCTTCGCCGGGTACGCGGCTGGGTTTGTTAAGGGTTACGCATTTGGCAAAATCATCCATTTGGGCCGCCTGCTGCACAATTTGCGGGTATTTCATCGGGTTTCCGTTCACGCTGCCCTCTACCCCGCCGTATCCATAAGCCGGACCAAGCTCAAAGTTCCCCAGTTCTGCCTCTACTTTAAGGTAGCTCCAATCATTATTATAACTCGACTTGCCGGTGGTTTTAAATCCGCCTGGAAACTCAAGCTCCCAAAACACGGTTTCATCTACTTCCTTAAAAAAATCAGGGCGCAGCTTTTGCTGCGTGGCTTTAACTGCCACAGGTTCCTGTCCCAAAGTATATCGCGTGCCCTGGATACTGTAAATACCCATATCCATTAGCCCGCCGCCACCTGCTAATGCTTTTTTTAAACGCCAGGCGTTAGGGTCGCCGTTATAAGTAAAGCCATTGCCGGTATCAATATGTTTAATATCGCCCATTACGTGCTGCTGGCCAAGGCGCATAATCTCCATGTTATGCGGTTCAAAATGTAAGCGGTAGCCAATGGAAAGCAGCCTGTTTGCTTTTTTACAGGCGGCTATCATCTCTTCACAATCCCTGGCATTTAAGGCCATTGGTTTTTCACAAATTACATGCTTACCCGCCTGTGCAGCTTTTATGGTATATTCCTTATGCATAAACACAGGCAGCACAATATATACAATATCAATATCCGGGTTATTGGCTATTTCGTGAAAGTTTTGATAATTGTAAATATCTTTTTGAGGGATATTATATTTCTTAGCCCAATCAACCGCCTTTGAAGGTGTACCGGTTACTATGCCGGCAAGATAGCAATCTTTAGTATGCTGCAGGGCCGGGGCAAGCTGGCCACCAGCGTATGAACCTAAGCCCACCAACGCAATTCCCAGTTTCTTTTTCGCTTTAAATGAAGATAGCACAGGCCCCAAAGCCAATGCCCCGATACCTATTGAACCCGTACGGATAAAATTACGACGCGAAAATTTGTTTGATGATGCCATAACCCATTAAGATTTAAATCACCATAAAAATAATGATTTTTGGGAGGGGATAACAGGTTTTAAATAATTTTGTGGATGACCGTAAAGATTCAATATTTACATACCTGAAAATATATAAGATGCGAGTCGTAGAGACGCGATGCATCGCGTCTAAAAACATACAGAGGAGATGTGCAAAACGGCAGACGCGAAGCATCGCGTCTCTACGAGTACAGCGGTATTACAACAATTCTGTTAGTTCACTAAAATTACTAATGGTAGCTACCTGCCCCTCATCAACCTTACCAAAACCATAATCAGCAAAAATAAACGGAACGCCTGCTTTGGTGGCTGAGTCGTAATCGCCCATGGTATCGCCTATATACACCGGGGCCTTAAGGTTATGATCAATTACAATATCTTTAATATTTTCGGCTTTGGGGTTTCCTTTGGTACCATAGCACTGGTGCCCCATAAAATAATGCTCCATCTGGCTTATCTTAAAAAACACCTCTATGTAGCCGTTTTGGCAGTTGCTTACAATAAACAGTTTGTAATTGCCTTCAAGATATTTTAAAGTTTCGTCAAGGCCGGGGTATAGCTCACCACCTTTGGTATGCAGTATTTCAAGCTCATGTTTTCCGCAAAGCGACTGAACTTCGGCGCGTTGCACTGCAGTTAAATTGGGGAACAGCTTATCAAATATGGAATCATAGGTCATCCCGGTTATGGAACGCACCTTTTCCTGTGTCATCAGTTCATCAATATAATCAACCTCGTTCAATGCTGCCTGCCAGGCCAGGGCCACATTATTGGTGCTGTCCCAAAGGGTACCGTCAAGGTCAAATATTATGCTATCGAATTTATTTTTTAATGAAGAGCCCATGCTTTGTTGTTAAGCGGCAAAAATAACACGATTTTGGGATTTAAAGGATTTATAAGATTTTTTTGTCTGAACCGGGATCTTTGGAATTGCAGGATGGCCATGATGTAATTATAACGGTGCCGGGCATCCTATAAATCCTTTAATCCGCTGAATCCCGGTTCAGAAATATCAACTCTTCTTTTTATACTTCTTCCCACCAACTATAGCAATCGCCACTGCGGCAATATCGGCTATGCCGAAAGCAATAACTATATACATTACATAAACCGGGAACAGCCAAAGCAAGAATGCTGTAAAAATTGTATAGAAACCGAACCAAATAAAAACACCGCCTATCCAGTTACAAAAGCCATCTTTGTCAATAACCTGGTCTTCATTATACCCTGATATTAGCGAAGCCATCTTTTTATATTTAATGAGGTAGCTTAATAATAAAACAAGCAAGCCAGTTATAGTAAATAATATTAGAGCTAGCAGTTGTTTCATAGCATGTTTTTTTGAGCAGCAAGATATTTAAATAAACAATAGTTTTAAGCGGCTTCTCAAAATATCTCTTTGTCATTACTCCTTCACAAAACAGCAGCTATCAACCCACCATCCATTAATTTCTTAGTTTTACATATATTAAAATAAAGAAGGATAGCATTTGAATCCAACACGTCCCCCTAAAAATACCCGCACCGAGCCTCTAACTTTAAAAGAACGACTGGCAGCCCTTAACAACCTGCCTGCATTTTTTAAACTGGTATGGCAAACCAGCCCTACATTTACTATTATTAACGCATTGCTTCGCCTTTTGCGTTCGGCTATGCCGGTGGCTTTGCTGTATGTAGGTAAGCTTATTATTGATAATGTTGTTACGCTAAGCCGTCATCACGATACAAATACCAGTCATTTGTGGCAATTGGTTGGGCTTGAATTTGCGCTGGCCATTTTAACAGATGGCCTTAGCCGCGCTACCATCCTGGTTGATGCCCTGCTTGGCGATCTTTTCAGCAATCATACTTCGGTAAAAATAATGGAACATGCCGCCATCCTTGATCTCGACCAGTTTGAAGATTCGGTATTTTATGATAAGCTTGAACGGGCACGGCAGCAAACCATTGGGCGCACCATGCTGCTATCGCAGGTAATGACACAAGTGCAGGACCTGATAACTATGGGGTTCTTGGCTGCCGGACTAATGGCTTTTAACCCCTGGCTTATTATTTTATTGCTGATAGCTATTATCCCGGCATTTTTAGGCGAATCGTACTTTAACGATCAAAGCTATGCCCTTACCCGCGGACAAACACCCGAACGCCGCGAGCTGGATTATATCCGCTACCTGGGCGCCAGTGATGAAACGGCTAAAGAGGTAAAGATCTTTGATCTGTCGGGTTTTATTATTGACCGTTTCAGGCAGCTATCCGGTAAGTTTTACCTGGATAATAAACGCCTGTCAATAAAACGCTCGTTGTGGGGTACTTTTTTTGCGATGATGGGCAGCATGGGTTATTACGCCGCTTACGTGGTTATTATTATAAAAGCAGTTGATGGCAGCGTTACCATTGGTATGCTGGCTTTCCTCGCAGGGTCGTTCCGCCAATTGCGCAGTTTGTTGGAGGGTATTTTAAGCCGCTTTACTTCCGTATCGCAGGGTGCAATTTACCTGCGCGATTTTTTTGAATTTTTCGATATCAAACCTAAAATAAAACCGGCGGCTAATCCCCTGCCATTTCCAAAAGTTATTCAGCAGGGTTTTGTATTTGAAAATGTGGGTTTTAAATATGCAAATTCCGACCGATGGGCAAACCGCCATTTAAGCTTTACCCTGCATCCGGGCGAAAAGCTGGCTCTTGTTGGTGAAAACGGTGCAGGCAAAACCACATTGGTAAAGCTGCTTGCAAGGCTTTATGACCCAACAGAAGGAAGAATACTATTAGATGGGAATGATCTGCGCGATTATGACCTTACTGATCTGCGGATGAACGTTGGAATCATTTTCCAGGATTATTTGCGCTACCAGATGACCTTTGCTCAAAACATTGCGGTTGGCAACATTAGCCAGATGGATAACCGGCCTTTAATTGAAGCTTCGGCAAAGCAAAGCCTTGCAGATACCCTTGCTGCTAAGCTGCCTGATGCTTACGATCAGCAATTAGGTAAACGCTTTGCACAGGGTGTTGAACTATCCGGCGGCGAATGGCAAAAAGTAGCGCTTGCACGCGCCTATATGCGTAATGCACAACTATTAATACTGGACGAGCCAACATCGGCTCTCGATGCCCGTGCTGAATATGCCGTTTTTGAACGATTTGCCGAACTTACCAAAGGCAGGTCGGCAGTGCTTATTTCCCATCGCTTTAGCACGGTAAGAATGGCCGACAGGATCCTGGTGCTCGAAAAAGGCGAACTCATTGAAATCGGCAGCCACCAGGAACTTATCCAAAAAAATGGCCGTTATGCCGAGTTGTTTAACCTGCAAGCTATGGGCTACAGGTAAATATCGCAAAGCAACATTAAACATTTATCGCTTACGGGGGTAAAATTACGTAAAACTACGTATGCAAATCCCGTAATAATCCTCATAAGGTTTTATTATTCTCTGCCTACTTTTGAATCATTGAAAGCGACAAATTGTTTTCAATACCTGTAAAATTGGTTTGTACATATTGCAAACGAGCAAACAGGTTTTAGAATGAATTTTTGCCTTTGTTTAATAATTCATTACTCCACCGTCAGCCAATGATGAGGGTAATATATTATAACTGATATATAATTCTTATAGCCTTTAAGAATTACAATTTGTACGGTAATGAACCGGCAAATAGTTGTTAAACAAACGGTTAGTTAGTTTAGTTAGGGAGCAGGCAGTTGTTACGCGATGTAACAGCTGTTTTGCTTTTTATACCCTATCCATCATAATTTTAACCATAGCCTCGCGCTATAAAACCATCACATTTTATCTTTTTTAAAAATACGCGGTGTTAATTTTGTTGTTATATGTTACCTGGCTTTGTTAATTATGCACCAGGCATTTCCACACATATAAACCTTTGTTAACGCTGTTGGTATTACAAAAACAGTATTAAATAATTTTGTTTGTTGTTAGTAGATAATGTGACGTGCACCTACTATAAAGATGGTTATTAATGGAATAGCCAGGATAATAAATACTCTTGCCATTTGAATAGGGTTAGCATTTCCTTCAACAAAAACGTTCTGTAAATCAGTTTTTAGGGTGTTTAATTTGTGTTCCATGATTTGGGTTGATTTAATCTTTTAGTAATCAATTAATTTATCAGTAATATAATTTATCAAATTATGTCCTCTTCTACGGGCTGTAATTTGATAAGGTTACATGTTTGATGAAAAAATTGCTAAAAGGATTAAAAACACCTATAAATAAATAAGGGGAAAGCGGCTATTTAAACCGAAATCCCCTTTATTATACTTTTTATTATAGCTAAAATATGCAGCTGAGGGCTGTTTTATTGCCTTGGGCTGCTCATATGAATGCCCCTGTAGGTGTGAATGCCGGGACTATTACCGTACGAAAAATTATAATTGGCAAAGCGGTTATACCTTGTTTTATATTTTTTAAATACCTCTTCCGATTGCTTTTTGCCATTTACGGTCATCTCGTCAGCATTCAATGTTACCTCACGCAGGCTTTCTTCATCTGGGATAATCTTATCATTTATCAAGTCGTTTATCATTTGTGCCATTAGTTTCCGGTCTTCTTCGGCCTGTTTGCGATCAACCTCTGCCTGGGCACGGTCTTTTACAGCCTGCGCACGGTCAAGCTCAGCCTGGGCACGATCTTTTACAGCTTGTTCCCTGTCCCTGCCTGCCTGTTCGCGGTCTTTTCCTGCTTGCACCTGGTCTTTTTCGGCTTGGGCACGGTCTTTTTCTGCCTGTCCTCTGCTCGAAACTGCTTCCGTTCTATCTCTTTCAGCTTGTTGTCTGTCTTTTTCGGCCTGCCCTCTGTCCCTTTCAGCCTGGGCACGGTCTTTATCTGCCTGGGCACGGTCAAGCTTTGCCTGTGCACGGTCCTTTTCAGCCTGGATCCTGTCTAATCTTATTTGTTCTTTAATCTTATTAATCTCCACACTGTATTTTGCATACTCTTCAGGCGGGATCTTTACATCATCAACATATAAGTTTGATACCTTACCATTAATAAGCTTAAAGCTGTATTCTTTACCATTGGTATAGGTGTGTACACGCTCAATGGAATTACCATGCGAATCTTTTTGGGTATCGTAATTAGAATAGGTATCCGTGCTAACTTCCTGTGCCTTTACCGAAACACCCCATGCCATAGCGGCTATTACCAGCACACTATATTTAAAAAATTTAGTTTTCATTTTCTTTTTTGATTTTAAGGTTAAAAATTGGGCAATAGCATTTCATTCCGCTTTTGCGGTCATTTTAAAAAATTGCCTGTTTTGTTGATATATAAATAGAGCCTTACCTCTAATACAGGTGCGCCATCTGTATTATTCTTTTAGCCGTTTATTTAGTTTAAAAGGTTGTAATTATTGTAAAGAATTTAAATTATATCCCCATCTTTTATCCGCTTACACTAGCCTTGTTCTTGGCAAATTGTTGCCTGTCAAGCTCGGCCTGTGCACGGTCTTTTACAGCTTGTGCGCGGTCTTTATCTGCCTGCGCACGGTCTTTCACCGCTTGTGCCCTATCCAGATCTGCCTGTGCCCGGTCTTTTTCTGCCTGAATCCTATCCTGCCTGGCCTGTTCCTGGTCTTTCATGGCCTGCATCCTGCTTTGCTCCGCTTCTTTCCTATCCCGTTCCGACTGAATCCGGGCCTGTTCTGCGTTTCTCCTGTCCTTCTCTGCCTGTGTGCTGCCGTTATCGGCCTGTTGTTTTATAATTTCCGGCTGCTTAATGCTAGCGGCTTCTGCTGGTTCAACCCGGTTAATTTTTACATTTTCCGCGACTTCAATAGCTTCAGCCTTATTTATGCCAGCTATGCCGTTTATCATTTTTGATCTGAGCGGTAGACCACCATGTCTTTTGTTTAACCTTACTTTTTTTGCAGCTATTGCTGTTATAACAGTCATGGTCGGCTCAACAGTTGTTTTGCTGATAGGAGCAGCTTCTTTAAACGATGCTTTTGTATATTCTTTTATCCGGGCAACGGCGGCAGTTGTTACTATCAGGCCGAATAATAAAATACTTGTTATAAAAAATATCTTTTCACTCCGTCCGAAGGTCTTATTTTTATTATGCATGATCCGCACTACCCTGCGCATCAGGTAGTTCTTTTTGCCCGGAAACGCCGTGGCATAAGCCGAGCCGTAAAGCTCATGCTCTTTAAAGCTCACAAGCGCCTTTACAAGCTCTATCTTATTATTGGTTTGCTGCAAGGCAATATCATCGCAGCAATTCTCGCGCTCTTCTTTTAAAAGAGACGAGATCCATAATAAACCCGGGTTAAAGAAAAACACCGCTTCAGCAACGTTTTGTAAAAAGTTAATGAAGTAATCGTTGCGTTTTATATGGGCAAGCTCATGCAATAAAATAGCTTCAACCTGCTCCATAGGTAACCCGGCCAGCAAGCCTACAGGCATTAAAATAACAGGCTTTAAATGGCCCACCACCACAGGTACTTTAATATAACCCGATTGCAGCAATTTTACAGCTTTGGTGATCTTCAGTTTTTCAGAGAACAGGTTAACCTTGTTCACCCAAAATTCCGATGGCTGGTAAACCTGGTAATTACGGATGCGCTGATTATAAGCCAGGCACGAGATCATTTTTACGCTTTTGAACAGAAAAACCATAAACCAGATCAATATAATGAATGGCGCATTTGCTGAAAAATAATCGGTAAACGTTTTAACAAGCTGCTTAACACTGTGCACGTTAAAGAACAATGATGATGCGTTAACGCCAATATTACCGGTAAAGGGCGTTAAAACGGTGGCAGCTGCTGCGCTTTGCCACTCATAAACAAAAGTTAAGCCGCAGACTGCAATAAACAACATAAATAAAATAAGCGCCAGGTTATACCTGTATGCCGAACTTGCCCTTTTAGCAAGCACCAATGCCGCACCGGTAACAATGGCCAAAAACAATCCCTGCCATAATGAATGGATCAGCATCCAGCTAAAAGCTGTGATCATTTTGTTTATTGTGGTGCTTATTAAAAGTAAGTGCATCGTAAATTATTTAACGTTATCCATTTTGCTTAACATCTCTTTTATTTTCTGCAATTCATCGCCCGATGTTTTATCATTATCAAGCAGGGCCATCATCAAATTGCTTGGCGAACCATTGTACATCGAATCAACAAAGCGACCCAGCATATTGCCTTTTACTTTATCTTCGGCAACCGCTGCGCTGTAAATATGCTTCATATTGGTTTCATCGCGCTCAAGCATCCCTTTTTCTTTCATCACCTGCATCAGCTTTAAAGTTGACGTGTATTGTACAATTTCTTTTTGCTCATTCAGCTTATCGTGCACAAAACGAACGGTTGAAGGTCCGTAATGCCATAGTACCTGCAACACATCCATTTCGGTTTTTGTGGGTACTATTTCTGTGGCCATATCCTTTTTAAACAATGTCATGAATCAAAGGTATGTATTAAAAACGTACGTTGCAAGTATTATGTTATTTTTTTGAAAGATTTTTTCATTTTCGGTGTTTTATCGCAGCAGCAAGGCGTTGCCCAGCGCTGATGGATTTAGCCCTTTCAGGGCTTTGCCCATTTCTAATTTAGCAGCAGGGCGATGCCCTGCGCTGATGGATTTAGCCCCTTCAGGGCTTTGCGTATTTCTAAATTCTCGGACCCTGAAAGGGTCTAATATGCCAGCGCTGGGCAACGCCCTGCTGCGCTGATGGATTTAGCCCTTTCAGGGCTTTGCGAGTCTAATTTAGATCTTTAAATTCTCGGGCCCTGAAGGGGTCTAATATGCCAGCGCTGGGCAACGCCCTGCTGCGAATGCGAACGATCATCGGTTCATACATTCCTCAAATTTTATTAAATTTTAAAATATTATCCTGATTTTAGCCATCATCAAACTAAAGCATATGAAAAGCATTAAAATCATTTTATTAATAACAGTCGCCACGCTGCTTGGTTACAGCGCAGCTCATGCCCAATCAAAACCCATAAATACCAAAGCTGAATTTGATGCGGCCAGGGCTAAAATTGATTCGCTTGATAACCAGCTGATAAAAACCATTGGCGAACGGGAAAGAATTGTAAGGGAGATTGGTACCTACAAAGCCAAAAACCATATTGCCCCCCTGCAGGCGGCCCGGTTTAAACAGGTGGTTGATAAGGCTAAAGAGACCGGCAAAAAAGAAGGCCTCTCGCCCGAGTTTATTGAGGAACTAATGAACGCCATCCATACAGAAAGCCTAAAGCTGGAAAATGATCCTGCGGTTATGCATAACGAATAATTGCATAAATCTCTCTTCCTGTACCTGTGGGGGCTCTTCAATGCTATTAAGTTAAGAGAATGTTGGCTATACTAACCACATAACTTCGTCCAAATGCCCCACCTAAATCCTCCCCGGTAGGGAGGACTTGAAAAAAAACAAACGCGGGCGAAGCTAAAGTCTCCCCTGCCGGGGGAGATTTAGAGGGGGCTAAATGTTTAAGGTGTCCTTAACTTAATAGCATTGAGGGTCTCTCATAGAGAACCTTGCACCCGCATGTAAAGTATGCGATTGCCACCAAATAAGATCATCTAATCCTTTAAATCCTAAAATCCCGGTTCGGCATTACTCCTTCACTTTATCCCAGCTATCCCTGTTAAAGGCCAGCACCTTAATGGCATTGCCGCCTGCATCCATAGTGAATTTTAGCGGAAACATGGAGTCATTATTTAAAAACTCGTTATCGGCAACGGCTTTAAAGCTTATCTCCTGGTTATCCCAAAGCTGTTTAAGCACCAGGCCATCGGCGGTGGCGGTTATGGTTAAAAAAGTACCCTTTCTTTCCTCAAACTCATACTTGCCTTCGTAGGCCTTTAGCTGAGCGGCGGTTAGTTTAAGCTCCTTTGCGGGCGTATAATTTTTAACTCTGGTAAGCTGGTCTTTATCTCCCACGGCAGCCCCGGTAATTTCGCCGGCATCGCTTTTGGTGAAGGTAATTGGGATGGTTTCATCGCCGTCATTGTCCATTGTTTCAAAGGTAAGATCGCCTTTGCGGGTTAACACAAATTGCTTTTTACCGTCAATAACTTTGGCAAGCAGGGTTTTATTGGCAACAGAAATTTGTATATAACCATGCTGGTTGCTCTTAAGCTGGTAAATGCCTTCAAAGGCTTTCATGGGGGTGGTATCGGCAACTGTTGTTTTAATTGCCACCGTACCGGCCTTGGCAGGACTGATAAAACACAGGCTTAATACAATAAAGGGCAGCAGCAATACATACCTGTACAGCCGGGTTGCGTGATTTTTTCTTAGGTTGATCATATTGATTAGGTTTATTTTGTTGATAACGTGCGGATTGGGGATTAAGTATTTGGGGAGGGGTGGAATTGTTGGATTGCTTGTATTGTTAGTTGGTGATACAAAATAGTTCTCCGCGCGTCATTGCGAGGAACGAAGCAACCTCTGCAGAGGACAATCAACAAACCTTTATGCTAATAGGACCTTACAGCCGCATGATTAGTAACCACATAGCTTTTACTCCGATGCATGGATGGCGTAGAGATTGCTTCGAATCAGGTTGCGAGCAACCAGCCTCGCAATGACGTGATGGTGATGTATCGCCTGTAACACTGTATCGTTTCACCACAACGATACAAGCGATACAGTAGTTTTTGAACCATGATTAAAGGATTTATTGATTTGCCTGATGATTTGCAGACGGACAGCATCATGGCCATCATTTAATCAGGAAAATCATGGTTCAAACTGTATTGCGTGTATCGTCTGTATTGTTGGTTGGTGGTGATACAGGCGATACAATGCGGGAGATATAAACTACACTAATTAACTCGGGATCAATATTGATTACTTTAAGGATGCGCTTAATTTTATCCATTTGCAATTCCCTCCGCTAGTATATCAAGCTTTGTTAAATAAGAAGTTAATACAGTAACCGAAGTAGAAACCATTGGGTCAAAAGATAAAATCAAATCAGATACTGTAAGGGTTGGATTATTAATATTTAACAATCTATTTCCTAGCGATACTATTTGAGTTTGAGTAGTTGAGGTAAGATGTGCTGCAGCATTCCTTATAGTTTTTAAATCAAATAAGTCAGTCATTGCAGAGCTTATATAAGTATCAATAATATTGCTGGGCTTAAAATAAAGATTGCTCAATCTTTTTATTATTTCAGGATTTGACCAATCTACATATTTTTGAGTGCCGATCAGAATCTTGTTAGCGTGTGCATAATCCAATGGTTGAACATATCGAATTATGCTGTTACCATTGATTGACAACTCACCAAGCATATAATTTAGAAATGCACTTTCTATAAATGTCTCCCATGCGATAAACATTTTAAGAAAAGATGAATCAGTAATAAAGTTCCGTTGATTTGCCTGAAGTAAATAACTACCTGTAGAGTCTTTTTGAAAAGCCATTGCTAAAAAACTATTGGCTTCCGCAATTGAGTTACGATAATTATTTAAACAATCTAATAGAGACATTAACTAACTATCAAATTAAGCATATAATCAGTTCGTCTTACACGTACATTTGTATCAGTAGTCGCCCGCCTACTATCTTCTAAAAATCTGACTTCTTCAGGCAATAAAATATAATGATCAGACTCAAACAATGAGTTTATACTATCTAGTCTACTTGCGATTTTTGCATATGTTATATCATCACTGGGTCTATGTGTGTTTAAATTAGGTATTCCATATTTGCAATGATAAATTGTAGTAAATAAACTGTAAAATAAATGAATACGGCGCAGTTCTGAAGTTTTTAATTCACCATTAAATATATCGCCAATTGCTATTAAAGTGTTTGCGAAATTGGTTTCTAGTATTTCAACATCATAATCAAAATCTTTCTCATATTGATCGTAAAAATTTTTGATTTGTTTTTTACTTTTTATTCCTTCAATCATTGCTATCAATAGATCCGCGACTAAAGTCACATCTCCCATTCTCAAAATCTCAGGCTCTTTTAAGATTTTATTTTCAATCCAGAATTGATTAAACGTGTGTGCAATACGATCTGCCAAGGTTTTGAATGGACCAAAGTGATTAGCGTTAATTTTTTCTTGCTCATTTAACGTTACTGAATAAGAATTTAACCGGCTAAAGATATCCAACACTTCAGAATCGGGCATATTAACTAGTAAATCAGTCGAAATTTCGTAATTTAAAATATTGGTTTGTATACCGTCGTCTACAGTATTTAGTTGTGAAAAGTATAATCCCCCATATAATGGGTGATGTTTTTTATTTATCTTAAAACCATCTTTAAGAAAGGAAAGAATAGTTTTTAGTCTCTGTTGACCATCTACAACCTCTCTAACCGATTGTCTAGTTTGAATATTTAATTTTTGCCTTATAAAAACCTTAGGTATTGGTTTGCCCCTTACAATAGTATCCATCAAATAAGAACGTGCGATATCAGTCCAAACAGAGCGTCTTTGAAATTTCGGATTCAATTCTAGTTGTTTATTATCAAACCACTCTAAAAAATCATTTACGCTATAAGTTCTACTGTCAAAATTTTTCATATATAAGTATACTAGATATATACCCAAACGTACATCTTTTTTATCATTTAATTTTCTTTAAAATTTCTTTACTAATCCAGAAATAATCCATACCTTTACCCCTGTTGCTTTTCTGCAACAGTTAAGCTTGGTTTTACCGCCTGCTCATCCATCAACATAAAACAATATAGCCATTCTGTATCGCTGTATCGTTTCCATGTAACGATACAGACGATACACGCGATACAGTACAAACCGAAAACCATTCAATAAACTATGCTAATCAGCATACTAAACACAATAATAAATTTCTTTAAAACCTCTTTATTTATGTCACATCCGCAAAACGTCCCGTCAACCGGCGGGCAACAGGGCATCAACCCAGATGTTATCGGCCAGGAGATAACCCGCCTGCTGCAACCCGACGCAGCCCAGCCTGACCATGGTAATCAATTATTCCGCCTCCGCAGCGCCACCGACTGGATGGAGCGCGCCAGTAAACGCCCTATCCCCAAAATGCTTTTCGGCGAGTTTTGGTTCCAGGGCGAGCTGTGTATCCTGTTTGCCGATAGTAACCTGGGCAAATCTATCCTTGCCGTGCAGGTGGGCGATAGCATCAGCAGGGATGAGCAAATAGGTCCGTTCAGGCTGGAGGCCGGTCAGCAGAGTATCCTTTACTTTGATTTTGAGCTGGCCGATAAGCAATTTGAAGCCAGGTATTCGTCTGATTACAAGTATCACTATGGTTTCAGCAGCGATTTTCTGCGTGCCGAGCTTGACCCTATGCACACCGTACCGAAGGAGTTTCCCTGTTTCGAGGATTTTTTGAACCACCAGATAGAAAACCTGGTTGTTAGCAGCGGCGCCACGGTACTTATTATCGACAACCTAACCTATCTGCGCAGCGAAACCGAACGTGCCAAAGATGCCCTGCCGCTAATGAAGCAGCTTAAGGCGCTTAAAAGCAAGTTCGGCCTTAGTATACTGGCGCTGGCACACACACCCAAACGCGATGCCGCACGCCCCATTACCCGCAACGACCTGCAAGGCAGCAAAATGCTCATGAACTTTTGCGACAGCGCATTTGCCATTGGCGAGAGCGCAAAGGACAAGAGCATCCGCTATGTTAAACAGGTAAAGCAGCGCAATACCGAAGAGGTGTATGGCGCCGACAATGTGTGCCTGTTTAACATCAGCAAGCCCTACAACTTTCTGCAATACGAATTTATGGGCTATGGCCGCGAATGGGAACACCTGCGCCAGCCAGATAATGAGGATCGCGAAGCGTTAAGAACCCAAGCTGCCGAACTTAAACTACAGGGCAAAAGCTTCAGGGAGATAGCAGCCGAAATGGGGATAACGCATACAAAGGCGGAGCGGTTGCTGAAGGAGGGGAATGGTTGATGAACATGGCGGATACCCGGCGCATGCAGAACCCCTCCCTACCCTCCCAGGGGAGGGAATCGCACAGCCCCTTGCCTTTAAAACTTCTTTACCATGAACTATCAACCATGAACTATGAACCCTCCCCGTTACACCCTGCAACCTTACAAAGGCATGTGGAGCCGGTACACCTGTCCGCAATGCCTTAGGCACAAAGTATTCAGCCGTTATATTGATACCACAACAGAGGAGCCCATTGCCGATGATGTTGGCCGGTGCAGCCGCGAGGTGAATTGTGGCTACCATTATAAGCCGTCGGAGTATTTTCAAAAGAATGGAAAACCTCCCAACCATGGACCATCGACCAGGGACTATCGACCCCTCACCTACCGGGATTTCGAACCGTCCTACATACCTAAACGGATGATCGGGCAAACGGTAAAGCATTATGAGATTAATAATTTTGTGCGATACCTTGCGGCAAGGTTTGGTCGGGAGGTAGCTTACACACAGGCACAGCTTTACCTGGTAGGCACCTCAAAGCACTGGCCCGGAGCCTGCATCTTCTGGCAGGTTGACAGTGCCGACAAGGTACGAACCGGCAAAATAATGCTCTACAACCCCGAAACCGGCAAGCGGGTAAAGCAGCCGTTTAACCACATTGCATGGGCGCACAAGTTGCTGCGCAAGTCCGGAAGTCGGGAAAGTCAGCAAAGTCCGGAAGACAAAAACCCGGCAGTGCAGCGTCTTTCGGACTTTCGGTCTTCCGGACTTTCGGACTACAACTTAAAACAATGCCTTTTCGGTGAACATTTATTACAATACCAGCCTGCAAAAGCGGTGGCAATTTGTGAAAGCGAGAAGACGGCTATCATTGCATCCATTTATTATCCGGAACTGTTGTGGCTGGCGGCGGGCAGCTTGCAGGGCCTCAATGTGGACAAGTGTAAGTGCCTTGAGGGACGTACTGTTATTTTGATGCCCGATGTTAATGCTTACGAGCTATGGGTAACAAAGGCGACTCAGCTCTCGGCAGCATTGCCGTCGGTAAATTTTAAGGTGATGCGCCTGCTGGAAGACAATGCCACTCACCAACAAAAAACCGAAGGCTGGGACATTGCCGATTATTTATGAAG
This sequence comes from Mucilaginibacter sp. OK098, assembly GCF_900142915.1. Lineage (GTDB taxonomy): Bacteria > Bacteroidota > Bacteroidia > Sphingobacteriales > Sphingobacteriaceae > Mucilaginibacter. The sequence goes on along the minus strand of NZ_FRCM01000005.1, from coordinate 288,422 downwards.
ATCTGCTGTATCGCGTGTATCGCCTGTATCGTTGTATTGGATGGATTGGCGATACAGTACAAGTAAAATCACTCCCCTTGTCATTGCGAGGAACGAAGCAATCGCGAACTATGCAAGACCGCTTTGCAGGTTGTACACCTATCTATTCGCCCTGTAAAGTTCGCGGTTGCCACGCTATCGCTCGCAATGACAAGTTGGAACTAATCACCTCATTACTTCACACTCCACTCATGTATCCCTGCTGAATTATCCACCGGCAATTGCACCTCCATTTTAAGCGCGGTAGTTTCAACAGGTTCAAAATTCAAAACGTTGTAGGCATCCTTACTAATTACATAAGGCGTTGTAGCCTTTACTGGCACCCATTCCTCCCCTTTTTTGTAAAAGAGTTTGTAGGATGCCGGGATACGGCAACCGCCCCATGGACCATCGTCAAACCAGTAAACTTTTGATTCGGAAACGGTATGCGGCTGGTCAAAATCATACTGAACATATTCTGCTGTGTTTTGCTTTGGCCACCAGTGCAGGTAAGGCATACTGGCGTCTTTGGAGTCCTGCGGATCGTACTGATCGTTCAGCGCCTTCAGCATCCTTTTGTTTTTTATGGAGCCTGATACCTTGCTGGTGCTGGCAATGGTTGGCGCAGGTTTTGGCATGGAGGCCGATGCTTCGTAAGGGATCCAAACGGTCATTTCACTCGGGCCGCGGTTTGCCCAGGCATAATACGGGATGGCGGTAACACTTTGGTCGGTTTCAAGCAGCTGGTCGGTATTTAGCTGGCGTTTGCTGCTTTTGCCCTGGGCGGTAATTATTTCCACACCATTTAGCATTTCGGACTTGTATAAGGCATTGCTAACGGCCATTTTATTTACGGTGATGTTTTGCACGGTGCTGTCGCGGTTATCCGGGCCTTCCAGGCAATATACAATGGGGCCGCGCTGAAAAGCAAAGCGGTTAACATCAGCCTTAACCAATTTATTGGCGATCACCTTTTCGGTTTCCATTGGCAGGTTCATGGTAACTACATCGCCTTTTTTCCATTTGCGGGTAATTACGGCATAGCCTTTTTCAGTTTGATAGGCAAGCGCTTTGCCATTTATGCTGATGGTAACCGGGGCGGGGTTTTGATCCATAAAGGTGTACAGTCCACCCGGAACAGGTTTTGCCAATGCCCAGCCCGGGATGCGCACTCTTAAAGTAAAGGCGCTGCTTTTTGCGGGATTAAGGGTAAGATCAACCTTGCCTTTCCATGGGTAATCAGTAGTTTGGACGATGTTCACCTTGCCGGTGGTAAGCATAATATCGCTGCTGTTGCTCATAAAAAGGTTCACATACAGGTCGTTTTTATCATCCGCATAAACATAGCCGGGTACGGAAGGTAAAAAGCGCGTCATGTTACTAATACAGCAGGCGCAGCTAAACCATGCACTGCGCTGGTTCTGACTCATAGACGATAACACATTGGGATAAAAGAAACGGTTGCCGCTTAGCGATACGCCCGAGAGCAGTCCGTTATATAAAGTGCGTTCTAAAATATCAATATACTTGGCATCACCATGCAGCAAAAACATACGACTGTTCCAATACACGTTGGCAATGGCAGCACAGGTTTCGGCATAAGCAGACATATTGGGAAGCTGGTAAGCATCGCCAAAAGCCTCGCCTGCATTGGTTGCACCTATGCCCCCTGTTATGTACAGTTTTTTATCCACCACATCATTCCAGATATCGTCAATAGCGTGCAGGTATTGCTGGTTGCCGGTTAGAGCCGCAACATCGGCCATGCCGGTGTACATGTAGGCGGCGCGTACGGCATGCCCTTCGGCTTCATGCTGGTCAACTACTCTTTTATCTGCCTGGTTATAGGCTTCACCTTTAGGGCCGCGTACATCAAGAAAGAACTTAGCCAGATCAAGGTATTTTTTGTTGCCCGTAACGCGGTATAGCTTAGCCAAACCTATCTCCACAATCTGGTGACCGGGGTATTCTTCTATCTTTCCATACCCAAAAGTACGGGTAAGCAGGTCGGCATTTTTTATGGCGATATTTAATAAAGTGCGTTTGCCGGTAGCCTGGTAATGCGCCACAGCAGCTTCGTACAGGTGCCCGGCATCATACAATTCATGACTCAGGATCTCTTCATTCTGCCAACGTTTGGCGCCGATCCACTCGTGCGGTTTTTTAGCATTTACCGTGCGGAAGGTGTACAGGTAGCCATCTTTCTCCTGTGCTGCGCCAATAATGCCTATCAGGGTATCAATATATTTATCAAGCTTAGGGTTGCTTTTTACCTGCATGGCATATGACGCGCCTTCAATCACCTTATAAATATCTGTATCGTCAAAAGGGAACTCGCTCAGCTTATCGCCATCCAGTAGTTTTGCTGCGCGAAGGAAATTATCAACCCGGCCATTGGCCTTGCATTGCGCCAGCACATAGGGGATGGTAACGTTTGCATTAACCTCCATTTTGGGCTCCCAAAAACCATCGTTAACATGTACCTGCGTAAACGGAACGGGCTGAATAGGGTAGTCCTTTTGCTGTGCCGATACCTCACCTGCGCAGCATATCGAACACAAAAATATAACTGAAGCTATTTTATTTAACATGAATTTACACGGCATGCGCAAGATGGTTTAATATTAATAAAACGAAAATTAAGATAATTTAACGCAGGATAAAAATAAGCAGCCTGTTTAAGCTTTATTAACAATAAATTGGCAAGTTGTAGCCGTATTTTAGCATGGGGGTGGAAGTCCATAGTCGATGGTCAATAGTCCATGGCGGGAATGGTAATTAATGGTGAATTGGCAAAAGGGAAGGGTAATAATGGTGTGTCGGTTTGCAATTGCGTTAACATCGCGCGCAGAGTTTACTCACCCGGTCATTGCTTCGCTCGACCTGCCCTCTCTTCGCTGCGCGTAAAGAGGGCTGAGGAAATGTTTTTATTTTTATTTACCTCTTTCCGCCGCAGGCGAAGAGAGGTCGGCCAGCGTAGCGTCGTCGGGTGAGTCAACTATGCGCCATGCATTGGCGTAAAACCCTCTCAGGAAAGGTAATAAAGCTGATCAGCGGCCAAATTTTTACAGGCCCTGAAGCATTCGTTACGGATAATAACGGGGAGCGTATCCTTACTCTTAAACTTAAAAACCGCTATCCCGCCTTCAAAATGATAATGGATATGATATTGCAGCTTATCATGATGGGCTGGCTTATTTTCGGCGCTGCGGCGATAGAACCACGTAGCATAGGTTCGTTCTATTTCAAGCAGGCAGCTATTGAATTTTTCAATTATCCTTAAGCAAGCCTTCGCTTCATCGCCAATATAAAGTATATTGTTAAAGTGGATCCAGTTTGTTATGGGCGCTCTGTTCATCGTCAATAATTTATTGAGGCAAGGTACGCGCCAAATATGAAATTGGAATGAAAGTTATGTTAATTGATGTTAAAACGGAGGAAAGAAGCAAGATTGCAAGAGTCAAGAATCAAGAGGACAAGAAGCAAGAAGCAGGCTACAAGTCAAGAGGAACCAAGTAAAAAGACTTAATAGCCTACATATCCTCATACCTTTTTCATCTGCACATCCGCATATCTGCACATTCGCACATTCTTTTTATCTTGATTCTTGTCCTCTTGATTTCTTGCATCTTATTTCCCATCGCCACTCAGTTCCGGTTGGTAGTGCAAACCCGGCGTAAGCCAGTGCAACAGTATTATTCTTGAATACCTGAAATTAAATGGCGACAAGACAACACCTACCGATAATATGATAATCACATACAACCAGGGGTTACTGCTGCCTGTTAAAACATGGATGGCAACAGCCATAGTTACCATTTCGGCAACAAACATGGCGTAGCTAACCAGCATTGCCACATAAAAATAACCCGGCTCGCGTTCATAAACCATCCCGCAATGCGGACAGGTTTTATTCATTACCTGCAATTTAAAGCCGTACATTGGGGTTGCAAACATATCCCCCCTGCGGCAACGCGGACATTTGCCGTGTACTACTGCCGGCCACATTGGCAAGCCTTTTTCCTGGTTATCCATGATGATTTTGATTTAATATATTTTTTCTGAATTCTTCGGGGGTAACTCCTTCGGTCTTTTTAAAAAACTTGGTAAAATAGGAGTTATCACTAAAATTAAGCTCAAATGCAATTTCGGTAATAGTTAATTGCTGGTTGGTAAGCATCCGCTTGGCTTCCAGCATTGTGCGGTTCCTGATCAGCTCACCGGCCTGTAAACCCAGCAGGTCTTTACAAATAGCGTTTAAATGATTTGGGGTGATGTATAGCAACCCTGCATAATCTTTCGGCAGCTTAAGGTTTTTATAATGTACCTCAATAAGCTTCTGAAAGTTTTTTAATAGGGTTTGATTGTATGATGCCGGCCCTTTGTTGACCCCACCTGCACTAAAGCGGTTAATTAAAATAAATACCTGCAGCATTAAAACCCGCATCAGGTCGGTGGTTTGCATGGGCGAACTTTCCCACTCTTTAATTATTTCTTCAAACAGGTTTTTTATTTGCGGATGAAGGTCTTGGGGTAAATTAATTACAGCATCGTTAACATCACCACTAAAAAAGGGGAATTTTTCCAAATAAGAGGCATTCAATAAAAACGACTGAAAAAAGGAATCGGAAAAGTTAATGATGTATCCGTCTGTAAAACCTTCAAAGCTCCAGGAATGTACCTGGCCGGGGATCATAAAATAAATTTGATTTGGCTTTACAACAAAGTTTTCAAAATCAATGGTATGGCTGCCTGCCCCATCAGTAAAAAATACCACATGGTAAAAGGTATGCCTGTGGGCTGCATGCAGGTTTTTATGATGATTAAGATAGGGCGCAAAACGGCTTACCAATATATCATCCTGCCTAAAATCAGACAAGGTGCAAATATCATAAACCGGTGTGCTTTGTAACATGATCCAAAACTAAGTACAATATCACCATTAATAATGGTATTATTTACAAGTTTTGTGGTACTAATTAAGGAAAGATGCAAGAAGTCAGGAAGCAAGAATCAAGACGCAAGAAATTAAGAATAAAGACAATATGAACCAGGATTAAATGACTTAGCCGGCAGCATTGAAAACGCTATATCCAGTTATTTACTGCTAAGCTCTTGATTCTTGACTTCTTGATTCTTGCTTCTCAACTCTTGCTTCTCTTCAAAAGCCCATTTGTAAATAACATCTTCCAGTCGCTCAATGGTAAAAGGTTTGCTTATAAAATCGAGCATACCGGCAAGCTTGCATTTTTCCTCGTCCTCGCTTAGTACATTGGCCGTCATGGCAATAATGGGGGGACAAGTTTCCGGGTATTTGCTTAACAGGTAGCTTGCTGCTTGTAATCCATCCATTTCGGGCATCTGGATGTCCATAAAAATAAGGTCGTAGTGTTTTTTCTCAAACATGTCAATGGCTATGCGGCCATTGTCGGCAATATCAATTTCATGCCCTATCTTCTGGAAGGTTTTACGGGCAATCAGCTGGTTCATCTTGTTGTCTTCGGCAAGCAAAATATTGAGCGGACGGTATTGATAAGCCGCCTGCTTATTAACGGGTTCAACCTGGGGCATATCAATCGATACAATTTTTAAAGGAAGGCTAAAGCTAAAAACCGAACCTTCGTTCTCCCTGCTTTCGGCCCAGATCCTGCCATTCATCATTTCAACCAGCTTTTTACAGATGGATAAGCCCAGCCCAGTGCCGCCGTACTTACGTAAAGCTGTGGTATTTACCTGTGTAAATGGTTTAAACAATTGTGACAATGCTTCTTCGCTAATGCCTATGCCGGTGTCTTTAACGCTAAAAGTTACTTCCTGCACATCGCTGGTAAGGTTAACGGCAGTTATGTTGAGCGATACCGATCCTTCATCAGTAAATTTAATCGCGTTACCAATTAAGTTCACCAATATCTGCTGGATCCTGCTTTCATCCATTTTAAGGTACGCGGCAAGGTTGTTATCAATATTATAATTTAACGAAATGGTTTTTCCCGGAACCGATATGCCAGGGTAGCTTATCTCAAGTACCGTTTTTATACAATTGCGGATATCAACCGGCCTTGGATGAAGCGTGAGCTTATCGGCTTCAATTTTTGAAAGATCAAGAATATCGCTGATAATGTTGATGAGCAAATTACTGCTCGACTGCAGGGTTTGGAGCAACTCACGCTGCCCATCGTTCAAATCTGATAATGACAGCAATTGTGCGGTGCCAATAATGCCGTTTAACGGCGTGCGGATCTCGTGGCTCATGTTCGCCAAAAAGTTCGACTTGGCTACCGTTGCATCTTCGGCCCTGTCTTTAGCTGTTGATAAGGCTGTTTGTGATGATTGCAGCTCCTCGCTTTTTGCAAGTAATGAACTCTTATCTTTTTCATGGCTCCTTTTCAGGAAGCTTATCAGCAGGCCGGCCATTAAAACGTTGCTTATTGCAGATGATATAAGGTCGGCTTCTTTCTGGCCGGTGCTTTGGGGTTGTACCACCCACTGGGGAAACTGTTTTTCTAACAGATAGCAGCCATAAAACACCGCCATTAAAACACCTATATAATAAAAATGATACTGGCGTTTAAGCAGCATCATTATCAATACAATCATAAAAACGCCTATTTGGGTGCTTGAGCCTTCAATGCCACCATTAAGAAACCAACCGGGTATCAATAAAATAATACCGGTAGTAACAAAGCCCAGCGCCATGTTTTCAGTATAGCGTACATACCTGCTTCTGTAAAACATAAGCGCGCACATTCCGCATATCAGCAGCTCAATTAGTATTAAATAGAGCGAGAAACCTAATAGGAAATTGCTTATAATGCCCGCTATCATGGTAACAGTTAAAAACAAGCATACCGAATTAAAGAGCTTATTTTCAAGTGTTACAGAAGGATCATCCAACCCAACAAATTGCTTTATCTTTTTTATCACCCCCATCAATATATTGCTGTAAAACTTGTAATATTATTTAGAGTCGTTTATTTCGACCCAAAAGCCGTCCGGGTCCTGCAGATAGATCTGTTTTACACCGTCGGCCCTCAATTGTATTTTTTTAGGTTGCCCTGTCCAGTTACCGTAAGGTATGTTCATTTCATCCAGGTGATGTATAAAAGCATCCAAATTTGGAACGCTGAAACATAAATGAATTCCGATATCATGTACAGTTGTCGGGCATTCTCCCTGTATAATATGCAGGGCAAGTCCCTCGCCTATTTTTAGCCAAACGTGTACGGTATCATTAAAGGGATGGTGTATTTCCTGCAGTTGAATAACATTGCGGTAAAAATCTGCTGTTTTTTTAAGGTTTTTGGCACACAAGGCGGCATGATTAAAAACAGGCTGATTGGGATTGCTTTTACTTTGGGCATTACACAGTTGCGGCAAAGCAAATGCAAAAAATATGATCCAGAAATTGATACGGGTTAGTTTTGAAAAAGACGATTTTAAGGGAGTGCTCATTTTTAGGTTAATTTAAGGTAATAAACATAAAAAATAAATGTCACTTAAACAGCGTATAGCATGTAATTTATCAAAACCCATCAGCTAAGAGCAAAAAAGGCGGTAATTACCAGGCGAGTCTTTGAGGCATATTAAAATCTATAGAGGCAGATGTTATGGTATTATGGCGGTTCCAGTCCTCAATATCAATTAAACCAGGCATGGTTTGGTAATGATCGTCACTATTTGAACACTTAACAACATAGCCAATATCTGCTACCCGGGCTATCACCGGGCGAGAGCCGCACTCCTTACACAACTTACAATAAATTGACCCCGGTATATTCACATATCCTTTCATACATTCTTATTACGAGTACCTATGTAAAGAAGTTGCTGAAAAAATATGTTTTACAATGTATTTTTTTAATTAATAGTTACAATGCTTAAAATAGCCCGGATAACATTGAATTAAAACCATTTATCGCAAAATTGTTACATAGCCCGAAAGCGGTTTTTTGCCGTTTTTAACATCAAGTATATAATAATAAGTACCAACCGGCAAGGCGCTTCCGTTGCAGGTGCCATCCCAGGCATTCACGTACCCGGTTGATTTATAAATTACCGATCCGTAGCGGGTGAAAACCGTTATGCTGCAATTAGGATAACCATGTAATGCCGTAATGTTCCAAAAGTCATTAATACCATCGCCATTTGGTGTAAACGTATTAGGGATAACTATAACACACTGACTTATGGCGCTAAGTTTAACTATTATGGCATTTGAAGATGTGCCTGGGTTAATTAAACATTTACCTGTGCTGGTTAAAATGCAGGTAACTATATCTCCGTCGGCCAGGGTTTTACTGCTGAATATTGAACTGTTAGTACCTGCATTATTCCCGTTAACCTGCCATTGGTAGCCAGGTTTAGAATCAGGTGTATCAGGAGTTGCTTTAAATACAATTTCGGTACCTGCGCAAACGGGGCCGTTTAATGAAGATGTGATAGAAACAGCGGTTGAAACCGGTGGATCGAGCGTAAATATCGCCTCATTTGAGGTTGCTGTTGGGCTGCTTGTACAAGCAACACTGCTGGTTAGTACACATGTTATTTTATCATTATTATTTAAATTACTGCTAATAAACTCAACATTGTCAGGTCCGCTGTTCTGGCCGTTTACTTTCCACTGGTAATGTGGGGCAGGCCCACCGTTTACGAGTGTTGCAGTATAAGTTACAGCAATGCCTGAACATTCATCAAAAGTAACGGGGGATATGGTAACCGACGGTGTTACCCCGGCAATTACGGTTAATGTTTGGGGGGATGTTAATGTACCATCTGACGCGGTTATAATTGTTGTTCCGGGGCCGGTTATGTGTACTTTTCCCTGCACTATAGTGGCAACGGCCATGTTACTGCTGGTATAGGTTATTGGTGAACCACCGGTAGCTCCCGGATCAAAATCAATATCGCAAACTGTTTTATCAGGGATTGGAGCAAAGGTTATAGTTTGTGAGGCAATTACTTTAATAGTTACTATAGTGCTGCTGCTTCCACCGGCATTATAGGCCGTAACCGTATAATCAGTAGCTGGTGAAAGCGCTGTTGGAGTTCCGCTTATATTGCCCGTAGCAGCATCAAATACTAAACCGGCCGGTAAAGCTTTATCAATAGTATAACCGCTCAATGCTATTTTTCTAACAACATTGTTGGCTTTATCTGCAATAAATAAATTGCCTGCTTTATCAAAAGTCAACCCGAATATCGAATAAAACTTAGCATTCTCTTTTGGTCCGTTAACAAGTCCTGAGCCGCTTAATGATCCGGCAAAGGTTGAAATAGCACCTGATGGCGTTATTTTACGTATTGAATAGGCATCGCCTGTATAAATGTTGCCTGAAGCATCAACCGCTACCGACAAAAGTCTGGTAAAACTTGCTGAAAGGGCCTGTCCGTTACCGTTTGATGAGCCGGACTGACCTGTGCCGGCAAAGGTGCTAACATCAGCTGCCGGCGTTATTTTCCTGACCGCAGCATTGCCGTGATCAGCAACATACAAATTACCGGCAGCATCTATTGCCAGGGTCCATGGGCCAAAAAAAGATGCGTTTGCGCCATTTCCATTAACTAACACAGGGGAAAAAAATCCCCCTGCGAAAACAGATACTGTACCTGCGGGTGTAATTTTACGGATCAGACTCGCGCTTAGATCGCTGACAAAAATATTACCCGAAGCATCAATCACTATGCCTGTTGGCTGATAAAAGCTTGCCTGGTTTCTCGGGCCGTTATCTGATCCCTGCTGCCCGGTACCGGCATAAGTAGTTACCGTGGCATCGGGCGTAATTTTCCTGATCAGGTTATTGCCTGAATCTGCAACATATATATTCCCCGCGGCATCAATAGCCAACTGGCCCGGATTGTTGAATCGTGCCAGCGTTCCTATTCCATCTGCGTTGCCGGGCACTCCATTACCACCACCTGCCAAAGTAGTTACCGTGCCATCAGGAGTTACTTTCCTTATAAGGTTAAGGTTTGCGTCAGATACATATAAGTTGCCGGCATTATCCGTAACAACGCCCGCAGGCCCATTAAAACCTGTATTGGTGCCGGGGCTGCCCAGGCCGGCAAAGGTGGTTACATCTCCATACACGCCGGCAGGAACAGCACCACCAAGCTGATTAGGGCTTAATGTACTAATAGCAGTGTTTATGGTATAAGTATTTGGTGTGTGATATGTTATTTTGGGTGGTTGTACACCAGGGTTTTGAGGAACACTGCTATCCTTTACTTCGATATTTACTATGGTACTGCTGGTGCCGTCTGCATTATAAGCAGTAACCGTATAATCAGTTGCAGGAGATAGTTCAGTTGGAGTTCCGCTGATCTTACCGGTCTCAGGGTCAAAAATTAAACCAGGGGGCAAAGGTTTATCAATGGTGTAGCCTGTTAACAATAATTTTCTTATTAAATAATTAACTTCATCAGTAATATACACCTCTCCTGCTGAGTTAATAGTCAGTCCCAATGGATAGTTAAAACTCGCCGCTGTACCTATCCCATTAATGCTGCCAGGTGTGTTATTACCTGCAATTGTTGAAACAATGCCGTCAGGAGCTATTTTCCTGATTTTATTATTCTTGTAATCAGCTATATATAAATTTTGTTGAGCGTCAACAATTACTGAAGTTGGATAATTAAAGCTCGCTGAACCTGATGCGCCATCAGCCATGCCGGGTGATCCTGTTCCGACAACTATGGATACTACGCCTACAGGGGTTATTTTCCTGATCAAACTATTTTTAGTATCGGCCACATATACATTTCCAAGACCGTCAACCGCTACGCCATCAGGACTATTAAACTTTGCAGATAAAGCAGGGCCGTTTTGTATCCCGGCCGCACCGCTCCCTGCAAAGGTTGATACAACGCCAGCGGAGGTTATTTCCCTGATCATATTATTTTGTTGATCAGCCACATAAAGGTTGCCTGATGCATCAATAGCGATCCCTCCCGGATTATGAAATGTTGCTATATTAGCCGGCCCGTTAACAGCGCCTGAAGCACCGGTTCCTGCAAAAACAGATGTAATGCCGGCAGTGTTTATTTTAAATATTTTATTATCCTGAAAATCGGTTATAAACAAATTTTCCTGGTTATCTGCTACTATGCCTGATGCGGAATTAACATGTGCTATAGTAGTTACCAATGCGTTAGGTGTGATTTTTCTGATTGCCCCGCTGCCAAAATCAGTAACGTAAACAATGCCATTATTAGCAGCCACAATGCCCGATGGCAAGTTGAAACCAGCATCCGTACCCTGACTATCATAGGTAACCGGGGCACGGCCGCCTGCAAATGTACTCACCTCTCCATAAATGGTAGCAGGCACTGCTCCCCCCGAATTATTAGGGATTAAAGTAGGAATAGGTGAATTAATAGTATAAACAGGATGTGCAGGATAACTAATATTTGGCGCCTGTGCAAAAGATATATTAACATTTAAAAAGCATAAGATGAATACATAAATTATAACTACAAGTTTATTGCGGGGCATACACACTATTATATCTAAATACCGCAAAACTGTGGCATAACTAATTAGGAAAAATCAAAGAGGTTTAAAATCAAATGTCCTTACTAAAATATGTTTTTTAACGGCACTTAAATATAATGTTTTTCTGTAATTTTATTACACTAAACATTATTAATGGAAAACACAGCTGATCTTCAACAAGCCTCAAAAATAAAGTGGGCATATACCGCCTTAGTTATAATAGTTACCTGGTTTGCTCTTGTTCTTCAATTCAGTATTTCCATACCCGCATACCTGGCAGCCGGCCGCTCTCTTTGCAGTACACTTGTGCAGTTATACAGCTACTATACCATATTAAGTAACCTGCTGATGGTTGTTTGTTTAACCATAATATTAATAGCGCCAACATCGGCATTGGGGCATTTTTTCTTAAAGAGGACGGTATTAACCAGCATCGCACTTTATATTACCATTGTAGCGCTTATTTATAATATTGTATTGCGTAATCTATGGCACATGGAGGGCCTTTTTAAACTGGCCAATGAACTGCTGCATGTGGTTAACCCTATATTATTTATAATATACTGGTTTGCCTTTGTACCCAAGGCCGGCCTAAAATACAGGGATGTTTTGCCATGGTTATGGTTCCCTCTTATTTATTTTATATACGTGCTTATCCGTGGGGCCATTTCCGGAGATTACCCATACCCTTTCCTAAATGCGGAAAAATCAGGTTATGCACAGGTTATGCTTAACGCGCTTATACTTTTGCCTGTAATTTGGGGCTTGGGCGCACTGTATGTTTTAATTGCCCGTTTGATGAGCAGATCTGAAAAATAAATATCCAATAATACCTTAATTATATATAACAAAATTATCGCAGGCTTACCCAATTCTTGCTAACAATAAACCGTTACATTATCATGTTAAGCCCTTTGGCATTGTAATTGCCTTACAAGTATATCTATCTATAAATTTTTTATTATGAAAAAGTACATTTTAAGGGTTATTGCGTTGCTTATTCTGGCATCAGCTACCCTCACAAGCTGTTCGGTAGAGTACCGTCAGCGTCACGAGCATCATGAAGGAGATCATGACCATGGTCACGACGATAATGATCACCACTATCGTAATTATTAATATTAAATAACAACAAAGCCTCCAGTAATTTCAGGAGGCTTTGTTATTTATATCAGCAGTAAGTTTTAGTTAGCTGTTTTGGTAACCAGAACCCAGTCTACAACCACTTTTGCCTGACCGGCCTTTATCTTGTTAACTGTAGTATCCGAGATCCCAAAATACGGTGCTTTTACTTTGTTTACACCAGCGGGGTAACCACCGCCCACAGCAAAATTCAGGATGATGAACTTAGGGTTGTCATAAGCCCAGCGGCCATACTTTTCAACCATGGCGCGGGTTACATTGTAAGTTACCTTGCCATCCACTTTAAATACCAGGCTATCGTGCGTCCAATCAACCGAGTACACATGCCATTGGGTAACATCGGTACCTGCCGGAAAAAAGGCCCGGTAAGCTAAAGGGGTATTACCAAAATAACCCGGACCATGTAAAGCATTGCTTGTCCAGCTGCTGTCGCCAACGGTTTCCATCATATCAATTTCGCCACAATCGGGCCATTTGCCGTTACCTAAAGCCCAAAATGCAGGCCATAAACCTGCTCCGGCGGCCATTTTCATGCGGGCAGATGCAGTACCATAAGTAAACTCCATTTTATGCTGCGTGTTTATCCGGCCCGAAAGGAAATCATACTTTTTATTTTTATTACTTATATAACCCGGATGATAAACAGCTTTAAGCACCATGACATTCTTTGCCCCATCTGAACCTGCGTTGTTTAATAAATAAATGGTCGAGGCCGAATCTACATAAGCTTGTTGCTCATCATTAACGGTATTGCCCGTAACCTCAACATTCCATTTTGTACGGTCGAGGGCTTTTTGATTAAAATCTTCAAAGAAAACTGTATCAGCTTTTTTTGGCTGATTTTGCTGTGCTGCAGCAGCAGTAATAGTAAATACAGCAACTAAGGCTGTAAGATGTAAGCGTTTCATGTGGTTTAATTAGTTGGATAAAAATAGGATTATTTGTTAAAACTATTTCAACGCGGTTTTTTGAGATTAAAGGTTGAGGTTGCTTTGTTCTCTACAACGATGCTTCGGCGGCGCTTCAGTTGTTCTGTATTACTGTATTGCCCAATATGATAATATCATTTTGAACCATGATTCACTTGATTTAAGGATTACCTGATCTTATCTGGTGGCAATTCATCAAGCCAATCCTTAAATCAAGTAAATCATGGTTCAGACAACTTACCGCCAAACAAAACCTAATCTCTAACCTCCAGTCTCTAATCTCTATTTACCAAAATCATAAAACTTCCACTGTGTTGTAAAATCACGGGTTAATGCCTGGTTTGTTAAGGTGGCGCGCACCATTTCAATAGGCATGGCGTTTTCTTTCATTACAGCATCATGAAATTGTTTATAGGTCATTTTGCCGCCGTCAACCAGCTCACGTTTAAGGCTCATTAGCTGCAGGCCACCAGTTAAGTAGGCCACCTGGTAAAGCGGACTATACCCACCTGTAAACGACCGCCGTACTTCACCCTCGGCATTGGCGCGTTCATGGCCTACACGGTCAACAAGGAAGTCTATACATTGCTGCGGTGTCCAGTTGCCGAGGTGGTAGTTTAGTGAGAAGATGATGCGTGCGCAGCGGTGCATGCGCCAAAACAGCATCCCTATACGCTCCTCAGGTGTTTTGGCAAAGCCCTGATCATATAGCAGCAATTCCCAGTATAAACTCCACCCTTCAATCCAAAATGGGGTATAAAACATATTACGGTACGGTTTATAGCGACTGTTCATAAAGTATTGCAGGTTATGGCCTGGCAATAGCTCATGTTGCACGGTACCGCGGGAGAAGTAAGGATTGTTACCCCGCATGCTCATCAGCTTATCAGCCTCGTCCATCGTATTGGTTGGGTAGCTGATGATGATTTCGCTGCCACCCAAAAAGAAAGGGTTAACCAGCTGCCGCTCAGGTGTCATCATCGTCATTCCCCAGGTTTCTTCGGCAAGCGGTGGTATGGATATCAGATCATGTCCTTTTATAAAAGTAAGCGCATCGTTATATAGTTTCAGGATCTCTTCGGGTTGTTTGCCTGCGGGTACATAGCTGTTCTTCACTTTCTCCAGGGCCTTGTGCCAGTCATCGCCAAAGCCCATTTCGTTGCTTGCCTTCAGCATTTCCTTATCGCAAAAAGCAAACTCTTTGTTGGCCAGCTTTATCAGCTCTTCGGGCGAGTAAGGGATCATTTCGGCCTTTAGCTGGCGCAGCAATTCATCATGCCCAACGGGTACCCCTTTTATGCCGCTGCTATCTGGCTTTTGGGTGGTATTTATTTTGCCTTTATCCATTATCAGGGTGGCGTATTTGTTTAGCGCAGTATCAAGCTTTTGATAGGGCTTTGGCGCCCACCAGGTAAAGGCAGGGTCATAACCTATGTAAAAATCATAAAAGCTTTTAAGGCGACTTTTTAAACCAAGCACAGCCGCTTTCCCCTTCCGGGCAAGAGGCATATCTAATGACTTAACTGCATCAAACGATGTTTGCGATGCTTTTACCGCCTTTAAAATATTGTTAAGCTGCAGGGCAACTTCCTGTCCGTCCATGGAGATCCCACGGCGGCGTTTCTTTTCAAGCTGGTAAATCTCATCTGCAAAAGGAATGTAGGTGGTTATTTTATTGTATTCGTCCTCATCAAGCTTTATAGCGCCAAGGTCAAAGGTGATCTGTTTTTTTAGCAGGGTATAATCTACCTTGCCGTAAATGCTCATGCTTTCAAAATCGGTTTGCTTTAGTTTTTCAAGATAATCGTTGCCAATCTCTGTTAAACGCTTCCGTTCTTCGGGCGAGGTTTGTACCGATTGATTTTCGTAGCCGTCAATAGCGGTATAGGGCGAATAAAAATCGCGGATGGCATTCATATCCTGTCCGTATTGAATGATTAATCCTGATACTTCACTGGCTTGTTCATACAAAGGTGATTTTGCCGGGATTGCTTGTGCTGACAGCTTGTCAATCGAACCCAAAAAAAGAAAACAGATGATAACGGGCTTTAATAAACCTTTGAAACTTGCGGACAGTTTTTTACAGAACATTTGGCTACAGGATTAAGTTTTACAGGTGAAAGATAGGACAATTTAACGCACGATAAAAATAGGCGGGTTAAGAGAAGTTTAGTAACTATAAATTGGCAGGTTGTAGCGGGATTTTAGCAAGGAGGAGGCATGGTCCATGGTTGATGGTCAATAGTCCATGGTGGGAAGTATGATTAGCAGGAAGAAATCATTAGGAATGAAGAATCTTCTTCATTTTAAAAAAGGAAGAGGGAATTATTTTTGAAAAAAAATGTAAATTTGAATATGGGTAAAGTCAAGTCAGAAAAAATCAATTATGCAATTCCGGGGGACGCCATGTCTCAAAAGGAATTTGAAGAAATGATAAAAAAAGCGGAGGATGGTCCATTTCATACCATTCAAAAGGTTAAAACTGAATTGGCAAAATGGAAGGCCAAATAATTGCATTAGCGTTAACGTCGCTTCCATAGTTTACTCACCCGGTCGACGCTTCGCTGGAACTTCCCTCTCTTCCGCAAGCGGTAAAGAGGGAAAGGAAAATACTTTTTCAAACAACTAAATTCTCTTTTATAGTATTTAATACTTTTTGTGTTTCGTTAAGTATTTGTAGATTATCAAACCTGAGTATTCGCAAACCCAATGCAATTAACACTTCTTCCCGATTTTTGTCGTATTCTCTTTTAAATTGATGAATTGGCCCATCGGCTTCAATTACGAGCCGGACTTTATGACAATAAAAATCCAGAATATAATATAACTTTTTACCAAATGCCGATTCGACGTAAATTGGGTATTGCCTTAAAAATTTATGCTTGAATAGTTTCCTGTTCCTGAGATTGTACCATAAAACTTTTTCAGCAGGAGTTTCCCGTTGCCTTAATTCACGGCATACTTCAATTATAGTTGGCATGTCGTAAGGTAAAAAATATTTCTTTTTTTCCCTCTTTACGCACCAGCGAGGAGAGGGAGGTCCAGCGAAGCGTCGACCGGGTGAGTAAACTCTGCGCGCGATATCACCACCGGGTAACAAAAAGCCGGATGTTACTCAATTGAATAAGCACCCGGCTGTAAACTCCCATTGTTTAGTTTTTTATTAATGCAGCGCTGTTTTGCTGTATAAATGGTACTCACCCGGTGCAAGTGTCATATTATAAGCTAACGAAGTTACATTAATGGTGGCGCCGGTAAAGTTGTCTGTCCAAGTACCCGTTGCCGGGAAAGTTATGGCAGCCGTATTTGTAGCCACGCCAAAGTTCCCCACCACTTCAATAGTGTTTGATGCGTCCGTCATCTGGATGGTTTTTACTGCGCCGTTTAAGCTGTATTTAAAAGTGGTGCTGGTAAATACCGGGTTGTTTATTTTCCACTTAATCATCTGTGAATAAACTTTAAATAAATGCCTGCGATTGGCATCGTTCATATATTCCCAATGAGGGTCCTTATCGCCAAGACGCCCGCCATCATTTATGCTGATGTCATAGCCGCGCTCACCAAATTGCCAAAGCATTTTAGGGCCAGGCGATGAGAACATAAAGGCTGCGCCCATTTCATCACGCGCTAAACCTGTTGCCAGATCTTTAACACTGTAGCTGCCGTTCACATTGCCATACATGCCATTTTTAAATTGAAGGCGTTCTTCATCATGACTTTCAAAATATGCCACCAATGCATATGGGTTTGTAAAACCGTAACCATCATAAAACAAGCCCGAGATATCCCATGATCCGCCGGCATCGTTATAGCTCATTAAAGCCTGCTCTGCCGGGGTGCTCAGGTTTGTCCAGGTCATCATGCCTTCATTAGCAAGTTCATTTTCTTCCTGGTTACCTGCAAAGTATTCCAGTATTACGTAAAATTTGGGGTCGATGCTTTTTATATAGTTATTATAATCCTTCCAGATGGCAACCCGGCTGGCATCATAATTACCCCAGGCGGCAACATCGCTACCGCTGTTGGTTTGGGTAAAGCCTTTGGCAAGGTCAAAACGGAACCCATCAATTTTATATTCAGTCATCCAGAATTTCAGCACATTTTTAACAAAGTATTTGGTTACCGCGCTTTCGTGGTTAAACTGGTAGCCCACATTGTAAGGGTGTGTAGGCGTTGTGTTATACCATGGATTATTTGCCGGTACTCCCCCGCTCGAATACAACTGTACCATTGGCGATGAACCAAACGAGTGGTTAAGCACAATATCCTGTATTACGGCAATGCCTTTGGAGTGGCAGGCGTCAATAAGCGCTTTCAGGTCGTTTTTTGTACCGTAATATTTATCAGGCGCAAAGTAATAATTGGGGTTATATCCCCATGAATCGTTGCCTTCAAACTCACTTACCGGCATCAGCTCAATGGCGTTAACACCAAGGCGGGCAATATAATTCAGGGTATCTTTTATAGTTTTATAGCTGTGGGTTTTTACAAAATCGCGTACAAGCAGTTCATATACCACCATGTTTTTAGGATCAGGACGGGTAAAGGTGGTAGTTGTCCAGCTGTATGCCGGTTGAACAGGCTGCATTACGCTTACAATCCCGGTAGTTTTACCTATCGGATATGCTTTCAGGTTTGGATAAATGGATGCATCAATATATTTGTCATTATCCGGGTCAAGCACCTTTTCGCAATAAGGGTCACCTATCTTAAACGAATTATCAACGTAATACTGGTAAGCATATTCAGTATTAGGGTCAAGGTTATCTACCTGGATCCACCAGCGGCTGCCATCGATAGAGTTGGTCATGGCATATTTAGTATCCGTGGTTGTCCAATTGTTGAAATCGCCGATTAGGGTCACTGACTTTTTATTAGGCGCATACAAATTAAAAATGGCCGACTTACCACCGTTAATAAAAGTAACCCCATCACCGGCTCCTGCCGGTACATCCTTTGCTGTCGGATTAGGATCGGGAACGTTCCCGGAACCTTTGCCAGTTGAAGGTGTTTTTGAGCATGAAATAGCACCTGCCAGCAAAAGGCAGGCAAGCAATAAGTACAAATTCCTGATTTTCATTTATCTTTTCTGTTAAAATTGGTGCTTAAAGGTAAGTTTTTTTATTAAAAAAGTTGTAAAGGTTACAAAAGTCGCAAAGGTTGTAGTAGTTAATTTATATCAGTTTTCAATAATTACAACTTAACCAGGTTATAAGTATTATAGAAGTCAAGGGGCGTAGTGATTAATTTATATTGGTTTTCAACAATTACAACTTTTACAACAACTACAACCCTTAAAACCTTTCAACAACAACAACCTCTTCAAGAAACAAACTTCTTCACCATGTCTACCAGCGCATCCATATCAAATGGTTTTTTAAGGTACGAGTCGGCAAGTCCGTCTTCGGCAATCTGTTTTATATTGCTCACCGCCGAAATAATGATGACCGGGATATGCTTTGTTTTGGGGTTTGTTTTTAGTTCCTTGCTCAGTTGTTGTCCGGAGGCATCGCTTTTCCATTCGGTTAACCAGTTATCCATCAGGATCAGGTCGGGCTTATGATCATTTACATTCCTCAGAATTTTGGAGTCGCCTGATGAGATCACTTCATACTCCTGCTCTTCCAGTATATAAACAATGGTATCCCTAATGTCTTTATCATCTTCAATAACCATTACCTTTTTGGCCATAACCTTTCAAGCTCCTTTGTTACTATATAACAATCAGGAGGATAGGTTTTGTTTTAGGTTGATGATTTTATTTTTTTGGGGGATATTCTGTAACGTGTAACGGTGTAAGGATAAACTTTTTCTTGTATCACCTGTATCACTCCCGGGCGATACAGAACAGCTATTTAAGCTCCGGATCATTATAGCAAATCCGGCACCTGGGCTCATAGCTTTCTTTTTCGCCCAGCATTATCTTGTTTTCATCGGGCACCAACCGGTATGAATATAAGGCAGGACTACCGCATCTAACGCATACGGCATGCAGCTTTGTCACTGATTCTGCCATGGCCATTATGGCGGGCATCGGGCCAAAAGGGCGGCCTTTAAAATCCATATCCAAACCGGCAACAATTACCCGCACCCCCTTGTTGGCAAGTATGTTACATACATCAGGCAATTCCGCATCAAAAAACTGGGCTTCATCAATGCCTATCACATGCACATCGCTGCCCAGCAATAAAATGGATGATGCATTCTCTACCGGGGTTGAAGGAATGGAGATTGAGCTGTGCGAAACAAGCGCATTCTCCTCATACCGGGTATCTGCCTTCGGACTAAAGATCTCTACCTTTAACCTGGCTATTTTGGCCCGGTTAAGGCGGCGGATCAGTTCCTCCGTTTTACCCGAAAACATGGAGCCGCAAACCACCTCGATACTTCCGCCCAATTCATTTCTTCGCTTAAACACATCTTCAATAAACACTTAATCGCTGATTTTAATAATTTGTGGATGATGCTAAAAGCCGAAAGCAAAAAGCTCAAAGCACTTACTTTTTACTTTGGTATTTTGCTTAGATCTTTCTGCTTTTAGCTTTAGTCTTTCTGCTTAACGCCCCAAATATCAGAATTTAATCTTATTTTTGATTGGCATTTTCCCAACATTGATCCATGAAGCAAAAGGAAGTATTTAAAAAGATAGGTGGCATTATACAGGAGCTGAGTGAACAATATGAATACCTGGAAACAGTATCAGATAATTTGAATGACCTGGAACTTGAACTTTTTGTTGCCAACGCCCATTTTTTAACAGATCATATTGAAGTATTAAGCAAGCTGAACCTGCAAAATAAACCTAGACGACCCGTTATTGAAAAAACGGAAACTACTTACCAGCAAAAATTCTTTGAGCCGGTTGTTCAGCAAATGAAACCCGGTGTTGATTTAAGGGGGCTAAAACCATCCAGGGTCACCGTAAAACCTGTTGAGGTTGAAGTTACAAACAAGCAGCCCGAACCGGAAACACAGGAAGAAAAACCTGCAAATGAGACAAAACAGCCAGAGGAACATATTACACCACAGTTTGATTTTACTTCGCAAGTACCTGAAGATACCTATTCATTTATACGGGAGGAACCTGAAACCATAAGGCATGAATTAGTTTTGGATGAAGCCGAAACCTGGGAGGATGATGAAGATGGAGAAGTGGCGGTTGAAGAAAAAAAGGAAGATAACGCTAAAAAAGAGGAAGCTGAAATACCTGTAATAGCTGAAGAAGCTGATACCTTGCCAAAGGCGGAGAAAGCAGAAGAAACAACTATTGAAGAAGTAAAGCCAGGGGAAGCACAGCCAGGTAGCGGTAAAACTGAAGAAGAACCAACAAGTACAGCGCCTGTTAAAGAGGAAGAAGCGGAGGTTGTTACCCGGAATCAAAAGATGTCCTCGCAGCAGGGGGATAAAGCCGCCTCAAAGAGTGATCAGTTAAGTATAAAGCCCATCAGTGATATTAAGCTGGCTATAACTTTGAACGATAAGCTGCTTTATGTAAAAGACCTGTTTAATGGTTATAACCTTGCCTACAGCGAAGCTATAGAGATACTGAACCGCTTCAATACGTTTGAAGAAGCCCAGCGCTTTCTAAAAACCAATTACGTAACCAAAAATAATTGGGAAGGTAAACAGGCTACTGCCGATAAGTTTTATGCGTTGTTGAAGAGAAGATACGCTTGATTAAAGCATAAAGCTGAAAGGTAAAAGCTTTATGCTTTGGTCTTTTAGCTTTCAGCTAAACAATCCCCATCCTGTTTGAATCAAGTTTAAGGAGTACAAACAACAATATTGTAAAGCTTAGTAACGATGACCCACCGTAACTGATAAATGGCAAGGGGATGCCTATTACGGGGACCAGCCCAATGGTCATCCCGATATTGATCATTACGTGAAAGAATATAACCGAAGCTACCCCATAGCCATAAATTCGGGAGAATGGCGATCGCTGTCGTTCGGCTATCAGGATAAGGCGCAGCACCAGGAATAAATAAAGCCCTATCACAGTTAATGAGCCGGCAAAACCCCACTCCTCACCTACGGTACAAAAGATAAAATCGGTACTTTGCTCGGGTACAAATGAATACTTGGTTTGTGTGCCTTTTAAATAACCCTTCCCCCACATTTTACCGGAACCAATAGCAATTTTTGATTGATTAAGGTTATAACCCTTTCCTCTCAAATCGCTCTTGATGCCTAATATAATATCAATTCTTACCTTTTGATGCGGCTTTAAAACGTTGTTGTATATAAATTTAACGCTAAACACAAATACAACACAAATCGCCAGGCCGGTAAGCATGGTGTAAACCACCTTTTTATTACGCCTTAATAAACCAATAACGGCCAGCGTTATCACAACAATAACCCCTATCACCAAAAGTGGCGGAAACAAAATTGAAGTTACAAACAAGGCTATGAACAACGCTCCTATTATCAAAAAGTAAGGCGAAAGCCCCTCACGGTACAACACAAAGACCATTGATAAAAACACCAGGGTAGAACCCATATCGGGTTGCATCATTATCAGGAACATTGGCAGGCCAATAATTGCCGCCGCTATGGCGAATGCTTTTGGCTCGGTAACGCGGATATTGGGACCGCTTAAATAACGGGCCAGCAATAAACAAGTGGAGAATTTCGCAAACTCCGAAGGCTGTAGCCTAAAGCCGCCGCCAATATTTATCCAGGCCTGGTTACCGCCTACATTTCTTCCCACCACCAAAACAATGGCCAGCAATAGTAATGTTATTATGTAAAATGCCGGCGCCAATGCTGTAATAAACCGACTTTCCAGCAGTAATATAACCCCACCAACTATTACCGAAACTACAATAAATGTAAACTGCTTGCCATAATTGGTATGCGCATCAATAATGCTGGGGTAGCGCTCATCAAACACTGCGGCATGAATATTAAACCAGCCAATGGTGCAAAGGGCCAGGAATATAAATACTGTAACCCAATCAACATTAAAAAAGAAGCTGCGCTGGTTATTTATCATCTTTCCCCTTCGGTAAAACGGCTAAAAGCCTGGTTGACGAATCTTTTTTGTTTTGACGGGATGCACCTTTTAAGCCTTTGACAGGTTTCTTCAATGAATCTGCCTTTAGTTTTTTAGCGGTATCTTTTGGCAGTACCTTTTTTCTGAAACGGCTATAATAAAGCGCTGAATCAGGCAGCCGGTTGGCATTGGCAAAATACTCAACAGTTATCCCCGATTCACGCTGAGAGATGCTTCCCTTTAAATATTTTTCAACTATAAAGCTGGCTATAGGAGCTGCCCAGTGGGCGCCTTCACCTGAGTTCTCAACTACCACAGCAATGGCAATTTTAGGATTTTCCCTTGGCGCAAATGCTACGAATACCGAGTGCGCCTCGCCACCAGGGTTTTGCGCGGTCCCTGTTTTTCCGCACATGATAATGCCGGGGATTTTTGAATGATTACCCGTACCATGTTCAACCACCGCCTGCATCCCGTTTATAACCGGTTCAAAATACCCTGAATCTATCCCTACATAATTTCTTACGGTGTATTCTTTCTTGATAACATTTTGCACCCCAATAGCCTTTACCAAATGCGGCTTGTAGTAATAGCCGTGATTTGCAATGGTGCACTCCAGGTTGGCCATTTGCAAAGGTGTGGCGAGCAGTTCGCCCTGGCCAATAGCAAGCGGAATGATGGTGCTTGAGCGCCATCCTCCTTTTCTATAAATATTATCGTAATATAACGGGGTGGGTACGTTGCCCCTGCTCTCACCGGGCACGTCAAGGTCAAGCCGGTTACCTAACCCAAATTTCTTCACATTATTGCGCCAGTTGGTATAACTTGCTTCTGTTTGTTTGATACCATTATGATCAATGATCTTTTGAAAAACCATTGAAAAATACCCGTTACATGATTCCGCCACTGCGCTGCTCATGTTCACCAAACCGTGTGCCTCCCCGTTATTACATTTCACCCTCCTGTTACCTGCCTGGTAATAACCCGGGCAATAATATGTAGTTTGAGGCGTAATGATCCCTTCCTGTAAGGCAATCAACGCACTTAGTGGTTTAAAAGATGAGCCCGGCGGATATTTAGCTTGTACTGGCCTTATAAAAAACGGGTTATAAACATCGGCGTACATTTTTGCGGCATTGTTTCCGCGTTCACGGCCAACCATCAGGTTTGGGTTGTAGGTAGGGCTGCTTACATAGCAAAGTATTTCGCCGGTTGATGGCTCAATAGCAACAATACTGCCCACCTTATTTTGCATCAGCCTTTCGCCAAGCTTTTGGATGTTCAACTCCAATGATGAGGTTAAACGCTGGCCTGGTACTGCTGCAGTATCGTACAGTCCGTTGGCAAATTTCCCTTTCAGTGTACCGCGCGAATCAACCATTTGGTTATTAACGCCCCGCTGACCACGCAACACGTTCTCGTATGATTTTTCAACGCCCGTTACGCCAATAAAGTCGCCGGGGTGATAATAACCGTTTGAACGTTTAATATCATTATCCTGTACCTCGCCGATATACCCCAGGAATTGCGCTGCAACCGAATCAGGGTAGTTTCGCAGGTACCTGGTTATAGCTGAAAAGCCGGGAAATTCAGAAAGCCGTTCAGATACCGAAGCATAGGTTTGCGCCGTAAGTTGTTTTTCAAAAACTGATTTAAGCACAGGTGAGTATTTCCATGCTTTTATCCAGCGTTTATTAAAACCATCCCTGTCAATTCCCAAAAGCTTGCAAAATTCTACGGTATCAAATGGCTTAACCTCCCGGGGTGCTATCATGATATCGTAAAATGGCTCATTTTGCACAAGGATCTTCCCGTTACGATCTAAGATAGGGCCGCGGGCCGGATATACTATGGTTTGCCTTAAAACATTTTTACCTGCGTAAATGGCATATTTAGGGTCAACGATCTGGATATAGAACAGCCGGGCCAGCAGTATAATAATTATGGTTATAAAAATTCCGGCTATAATGTAGCGCCGCTCAAAAAAACTGTTCATTTACGCTCTTTCCTCTTGAAAAATAATAAACCCGAAATTAACATTAAAAACACGGTAAATAATGAACTCAATAAAATGCGGCTTATTGTAAATTCAATTTGTGAAAGGCTAAAAGCTTCGAGGTTGAAGAGGAAAAAGTGATGAACAAGGGTGAGCACAATAGAATAGGTTAAGAACCACCTGAAACCCATTATGCTTAATGTAGGTTCGGGCTCGTTATCAAAACCATCCTTTTGAACAGTTATGCTGATGAATAAAATCCGTACAAAGGCAAGCACAATACAAGCTGCTGCATGCAGGCCAGGTGTATCATAAAATGCGTCAATAGTAATGCCCAGGATGAACGCCAGCGCAAAAAGCAAAATGTTCGGCACCTCAAAAGGAAGCAACAGTATAAACAGGATATACAAATAAGGTGTGGAAAGATTGTAGACGTTGATGTTCTTCAACAAAAAAACCTGGATAAACACCAATACGATAAACCTCAGAAAATTGATTATAATGCTCTTACTCATCCTTTTTTTGCTGAGCCTCCAGTCCCGTTTGCTCGGCGGCAAATTTATTGACAATTACATACACATATTGCAGCTTGGTAAAATCAACAGCAAGCGCTACATCCATATTTAAGGAAACGCCGCCACCCTTAGTTTTCAGGCTGCTGATGGTACCGATTGGGATACCTACCGGAAATAACGAATAACCGGAGGTTACCACCTTTTCGCCAACCTTTGGCACTGCGTTATTTGATACATCCTTTAGTAAACCCATATGCGGATCAAGATTGTCTCCCCATTGCATGGAACCGATCTCCTTATTATTGGCCAGCATAGCACTAAATTGTGAAGCCTTATGCAGTAGCGACTGAATCACCGAAAAATGGTCAGATACCAGAACCACTTTCCCTACAAGCCCCGAATTACTTATCACCCCCATCCCTATAGAAACTCCCTGTTTACTGCCCCGGTTTATGGTGAGATAGTTATTTGCCCTGTTGGTTGAATTATTGATAACCCGCGCTACAATATACTCATACTGCTGCTTGTAAACGGTATCAGTAACCTTATGTTTATTTAAAGTATCAGCATATAAAGATGATTTAAGCTGATTACGCAGCCGGGCATTCTCCCTGGCAAGACTATCATTATTATCCTTTAATGATAAGTAGCTTTTAAACTCACTGATGCGGACATACAAGTTCCCGGTAACTTCATTTGATGAATTAATAAAACTAGCTTTTTGAAAAGAGTTGTATTTTATGTAGATGAGCAGCGCAGAAACTTCAAAAATAATGAACAAAAAGAATGCGTTATACTTAGTGATAAATATCAGGAGATTGCGCATTTGTTAGAGATTAGTTAATTGGAGATTAGAGATTAGTTAATGGATCAGACTTTAACATCCGCTTGCTTTCTTAAAAAATTGATATAACCATTTATCATTTTCATACATTCTTCACAATCGTTCTTAAATGTTTCAAATATTTTTTCATCGATGAATTTGTTGTCGAGGGCGATAATCAAATGATCAATAGCTTCCGCAGCGGAGCCGCGTGCATTAATAAAAAACTTTGCAGCATTAGCATAATGAAATCTTCCATGCCCTTCAGCTATGTTATTTCCTATGGACCTGGAAGACCGAATTACTTGATCGATTAATCGATATTTTTCTTCTGCAGAGAATGATTTAGTCAGATCCGATATATTGTTGCGCAATACCCTTGCTTTTTTCCATACTTCGAGATCAGTAAAAGAGTTCATGTTTAAATCTCCTAAAAATTACTTGATTTTAGCATAAGCTTATCCAACCATAAAGAACTAATCTCTAATCTCCAATTAACTAATCTCTAACCACTATTGCATTAAAAATTTAAAATTACCAATATTTTTAAGGGCGGTACCTGTTCCGCGTACTACGGCACGCAATGGATCTTCGGCTACGTGAACCGGCAGTTTGGTTTTTGCAGCGATACGTTTGTCAAGGCCGCGCAGCAAAGCGCCGCCACCGGTTAAATAAATGCCGGTTTGGTAAATATCTGCCGAAAGCTCCGGTGGGGTGATCTCCAATGCCTTCAGGATCGCCTCTTCAATTTTAGAAATTGATTTATCCAGGCAATGCGCAATTTCAGAGTAAGATACCATGATCTGCTTTGGCACGCCGGTCATTAGGTCGCGGCCTTGTACTGCAAAATCAGTTGGCGGATCGGCAAGCTCAGGCAATGCAGCGCCAACTTCAATTTTTATCTTCTCAGCGGTACGATCACCAATCATGATGTTATGCTGGCGACGGATGTATTGTACAATATCAGAGTCGAAGTTATCACCCGCAACGCGGATAGACTGATCACAAACGATACCTGACAAGGCAATAACTGCAATTTCAGTAGTGCCACCGCCAATATCAATGATCATGTTGCCCATCGGCTCTTCCACGTCAATCCCAATACCTACAGCGGCAGCCATTGGCTCATGGATCAGGTAAACTTCTTTAGCGCCTGCAATCTCCGCAGAGTCACGTACGGCACGTTTTTCAACCTCGGTAATACCTGATGGGATACAGATAACCATTCGTAACGATGGGAAGAACCAGCCTTTACCCTGGTTTATCATTTTTATCATCCCGCGAATCATGTGTTCAGCAGCATTAAAGTCGGCAATTACACCATCTTTCAATGGCCTTACGGTACGGATATTATCGTGCGTTTTGCCTTCCATCTGCATAGCCTGGCGACCAATGGCAATTACTTTGTTGGTTGTACGGTCAAAAGCCACAATTGATGGTTCATCAACTACAACTTTATCATTATGTATTATGAGGGTATTTGCGGTACCTAAATCAATAGCAATCTCTTGTGTAAAAAAATTAAATAGACCCATTTGGTATTATTTAAAAAATAAGCGTCAAAATTAAATATTTAGTAGCACGAATTGTACGAATGTAAGCTAATTAAAACGAATTAATCTATACCGCTGAGTTAGTTAGCTAATATTATTTAATTCGTGCAATTCGCATTTAATTAGTGCAATTCGTGTCAGTTCTTTTTATTATTAATGTTTAAAATGGCGTACGCCGGTAGTAACCATCGAAATGTTTTTCTGGTCGCACATTTCAACGGAAAGCTTGTCATTTATTGAGCCTCCGGGCTGCAAAACAGCAACAATTCCGGCCTCAGCAGCCAGCTCAACACAATCCGGAAAAGGAAAAAAAGCATCAGATGCCATAACCGCCCCTTTCAAATCAAAACCAAAACCCTCAGCCTTAATAACCGCTTGCCTTAAAGAATCAACCCTTGAAGTTTGCCCTACGCCGCTTGCCATTAGCTGGCCGTTTTTTGCAAACACAATGGTGTTTGATTTGGTATGTTTTACTACCTTATTAGCAAAAAACAGGTCGTGTTTTTCGTGTTCGGTTGGTTGTCTTTTTGTAACTGCTGTCATTTGTTCCGGGCCCTCAATTACCGCATCTTTATCTTGCTCAATTACGCCATTAAGCAATGTTTTAAAAAGCTTGGTGGGTAACGCAACTACCTGGCGGATGAGTATTATACGGTTCTTTTTGCCTTTTAGTATTTCAACAGCTTCATCGGTATAAGCCGGGGCTATCAGCACCTCGTAAAATATCTTGTCTATTTCGGTGGCAGTTGCCGCATCAATTTCGTCATTGGCAATTATAACACCGCCAAAAGCAGATACCGGGTCGCATGCCAGAGCATCAACCCAGGCCTCTTTAATGTTATTGCGCGACGCAATACCACATGCATTGGTATGCTTTAAAATAGCAATGGTAGGCTCGGTAAACTCATCAATCAAAGCAACAGCAGCATCCACATCAACAAGGTTGTTGTATGATAGCTCTTTGCCATTCAGTTTGGTGAACATTGCGTCCAGGTCGCCGTAAAAAACACCTTTCTGGTGCGGGTTCTCACCATAGCGCAATACCTGGCTGGTTTGAATGCTTTCTTTAAATACCGGAAGCGGGTCTTCCTGGTTAAAATATTTAAAAATAGCAGTATCGTAATTTGATGAAATATTAAATGCTTTGTGGGCAAATGAACGACGCTGATCAATGGTGGTTGCACCGTTTTGAGTTTTCAATAAATCTTCAAGCACAGGGTAGTCTGCTTTTGATGCAACTATTACCACATCCTTAAAGTTTTTTGCTGCCGCACGGATCAAAGAAATGCCGCCGATATCTATCTTTTCAATGATCTCATCTTCTTCCGCATTTGATTTTACAGTTTCTTCAAACGGGTACAAATCAACTATCACTAAATCAATCTCGGGTATTTCAAATTGTGCCAGTTGCTGCTCATCGCCTTCAAAATTTCTGCGGGCTAAAATACCGCCGAATACTTTAGGATGCAACGTTTTAACACGACCGCCCAGTATAGACGGATATGAGGTAAGATCCTCAACAGGTATTACATTAACGCCTAAATTGCGGATAAAAGTTTCCGTTCCGCCGGTTGAATATATGTTAACGCCAAGGCGGTTTAATTCATGAATTATTGGCTCTAAATTATCTTTGTAGTAAACAGAAATTAAAGCATTCTTTATTTGTACTGACTCGCTCATTTACAGGATGTTTTTTGAGCCGCAAAGGTAGGAATTAGAGATTAGAGAATGCGGATCGAAGGTTAGTTTTTTTTAACTTTTTTATCAATAGGTTTTTACACCAAAAAACTTACGAAGTTTTGAAAACTTCGTAAGTTTAAAGACATAAACAATTTTTTTCTCAGCAATCTTATATAAAAACCAAAATATTAAAAAATGGCCCAACCATTTGTTCCGTCGCCCGAAATAAAGTCCGCCTGGAAAAAATATGGACACCTCTGGAAACATGAGGAGGCTGGTGCACGACAGGTACTTTTAAACGAGGGTGATATTTGCCGTAAAATTTACCTGGTTGAAAAGGGATGTGTACGCAACTGGTTTTCTCATGATGGCAAAGAGATCAGTTTTCAATTCTTTTTTGAAGGTGATGTTGTTTACTCATCTGACAGCTTTCGGCACAATTCTCCCAGCCCATTTAGTATTGAAACTATTGAGCCAACAACTTTAAGGTGGCTTGGTCAAAACGACATGGCGACGATAAAAGAGGATTTTACGCTGTATAATTACATGGTTGAAAAAGCCGGTGATAAACAATCGGAATTTATGCGGCATTTCTTTTCTTATCTCAGGGACACGCCAAAACAGCGCTATGATAACCTGCTGCGTAATAACCCCGAAATTATCCGGCGTGTGCCCCTTCAGCATATTGCTTCTTATTTGGGCATTACGCCCGTTTCCCTAAGCAGGATCAGGAACAGAGCCTGATTTCATTTCTTAACAATTGTAAAGCGGAATTTCATTTTTTGGATTGAACTTTGAGCAATCATTAAAAACAACAAAAATGAAACTGAACAAAGTAATCCCAAAGATCTTTTATTCTGACATTAAAGTTAGACTCGATTTATTTATTGATTGCCTGGGCTTTACGATTAAATACAGTGAGCCCGGCGGCGAACACCCTTTTTATATTGTAGACCGCGATGGCGTAACCCTGTTTTTGCATGAAGATGATGAATATGCAAAAAAGGACAGGCCCGAAATAAGGCTCGATACAGATGATATTGAAACGCTACATACTGAATTAACAGGAAAAAATGTAAAACTGTTTCATCCTAACTTACCAGCGGTAAAATTACAGTCGTGGGGTTTAAAGGAGTTCGGACTACTTGATAAAAGCAACGTTTGTGTAATAATTCAACAATCTATTTAAAATGAAAGAAACAGGAAGTGCAACGGCAGTAGGCGCAGCTATGCTTAAAGCCGCTCATCAATTGGTTGATGGTGACGATAAACTTTTAACAGATCCGGTTATTTTAAAGCTGCTCGGCCCCGAGACAGAAGAGTATATAAGGGATTTTAATTACCATTTTTTCTCAGGCGCTTCAATGGCGCTGCGTACGCATGTTTTATTGAGGAGCCGTTATACAGAAGACTGCTTAGCTGAAGCGTACCAAAATGGCGTTAGACAACTCCTCTTCCTGGGAGCGGGGTTAGAGACTTTTGCTTATCGTCAACCAGACTGGGCGCATAATATAAACATTATCGAAGCTGATCACCCGGCAAGCCAGGCAGATAAGCTTGAGCGCTTAAACAACGCAGGGATCACGCTACCGGAAAACCTTTCGTTTGTTACAACAGATTTTGAAGCAGATGATCTGTTTAATGTATTCAGGGCAAGTAAACTAAATTTGGATGAGCCGGTTTTCACAGCTTGCCTTGGTGTTTTAATTTACCTTACCCGGGACACTGCCGATAAGATCTTCCGTTTTTTGGGTGGATTGCCGGCAGGAAGCGAATTTGTTTTTACCGCCTCGCAAAACAGGGACAACGCCTGGGCAACCACAGCCGCAGAAAGATCTGCCGCCGCCGGCGAGCCATGGATAACATATTTTGAACCAGAAGAGCTACTAAAACAATTGAAGGATTGCGGATTTAGTAAAGCTTCGTTTTTAACTACAGAGGAAACGGAAAAATTATATTTTGAGGGAACTAAAGTGCGCTTGCCATTACCTGCAAGGATGAGTATTGTAAGGGCGGTGATATGATCGGCAACCCAGTTGTCTCTTGTTGAAAAAAGGCTCAACTTTCACCTAATCTCTAATCTCCAGCCTCTAATCACTAACCTCAGCTTTTCATCTTCTTCAGCAAACTCTCTATTACTCTTGGAAGATGCTGATGCTCTAATTGCTGGCCTTTAAACTTTACAACCTCCAGGTTATCATCCGGCTCAATTTTAAATTTAGACTGGTGAATGATCTCGCCTTCGTCAAACTGGTCGCTTACAAAATGGATGGTTATGCCTGATTCTTCGTCTTTGGCGGCAAGCACCGCTTTATGTACGTGATCGCCGTACATACCTTTACCGCCATGCTTAGGCAGCAAAGCAGGGTGCAGATTTATTATTTTATTGGGGAACGCATTTAATAATGACACCGGTACCAACCATAAAAACCCGGCAAGCACTATCAAATCAACCTGCAGGTTTTTTAATAGTTTGATAACATCGTCAGAATCGTAAAATTCATGCCGGGTAAAAATGTGCGAGGGGATCTCAAAATTGTCAGATCGCTGTAATACGTAAGCCTGGGGGTTGTTGGTTAGCACTAATACAACTTCGGCCTCGGCATTGCGTTTAAAATGCTCCATAATTTTCTGAGCATTTGATCCCGATCCTGAAGCAAAAATGGCAATTCTTTTTTTCATTAAAATAATATGCTTTTTAATGGTAATGTTGCTGTTTGTACAATTTACTTCCCCTAAATATCGGCGAAGGTAATATTTCTGTTACAGACACAGCAGTTACAACACCTCAAAGATAACGTTTTAACCACAATAATTGTTCGTTCAAATAGGAATTAAGCCCTTTTTAAATTTTTAATTATTTGAATTGCCTATAAGGAAATTTATGAAGTAACGCTAATTTGTACTTACGGATTTTTGCCTTATAAATCCATACTTAACAATTTTTCTTGGCCTTGTTAAGGAATAATTTGGTGCAATATCACCGGTGTTAAGCACCATGGAATACAGCCCCAGGTTTATTATCTGTGCATTTATAAATGGTTTAACGGCTAAGGTGGTTGTACTATCGCAAACCATGTCGGCAATTAAAAAAAGTTTGTTGGGTGAAAGCGACCATTTCCCGGCAGCTAACGGCTGCGTTTGGCAGTTAAAATTTGCATAGGTACAGGTAAAGTCTGTTTTAAAAGTAAAAACCTGCGAACATGTCTCATTTATAGTAGTATCAGAGATCTGCGTATTGCCTGTATATTGGGTTATCTCTATGGATGCCAGCTGCCAGTAGCCGCCTGTAAAAAGTGTTTCTATAGGGTTTTGGCCTGTTTTTTTGCAGGAGTTAACTATAAACCCTGTAATTAAAACCAATAAGAGCAACAAATATCTTTTTTTCATCAGGAATATATCCGCAAAAATAAAAATTCCGGCTGTATTAATAGCACGGGAGTTAGTATAACTGTATTAGGCATGGATTATTATTAATTGAACAGATTTAATTGTAGTTGATTAGGTTAGATTAAGTTGATTGTGTTGGATTAAGTTTGTATGATTGATTCTTTAAATTTTTTAACTTAATCAACATATTCAACACAATCAACTTATTCAACTCCCCAATGCGCATTCCATTTAACAAACTGCAATCCGAATTTAAACGGGTATTACTTTCTTTAAACTTTACTGAGGAAAAGGCAAACCTATGTGCAACTATTTTTGCGGAGAACAGCCGTGATGGTGTTTATACACACGGATTAAACCGGTTCCCGGTATTTATTGAGTTCGTAAAGGATGGTTTGGTGAAACCGGATGCCGAACCAACAAAAGAAGGTGCATTTGGATCATTGGAACAGTGGAACGGTAATTTGGGTGCAGGCATATTAAATGCCCGTTTTTGCATGGATCGCGCAATGGAACTTGCAAAGGAAAATGGCATTGGCTGTGTGGCTATTAAAAACACCAACCACTGGATGCGGGCCGGTGCTTATGGCTGGCAGGCCGCCGAAGCCGG
Source organism: Mucilaginibacter sp. OK098 (assembly GCF_900142915.1). Lineage (GTDB taxonomy): Bacteria > Bacteroidota > Bacteroidia > Sphingobacteriales > Sphingobacteriaceae > Mucilaginibacter. Next base: position 255,276 of record NZ_FRCM01000005.1, on the reverse strand, counting down.
GCTTATTGGCATTTGCTTTACCAATACCATAGCCAACCTGCCTCCCTGGGGCGGTATCGATCCACGTTTAGGTAACAACCCTTTAGTTATTGCTGTTCCCCGGAAAGGCGGACATGTAGTGCTGGATATGGCCATCTCCCAATATTCTGTTGGTAAGTTAAATCAATATAAAAACAACAATGAAAAGCTGCCATTACCCGGTGGCTATGATGATGAAGGGAACTTAAGTACCGATGCCGGAGAAATACTGGAATCAAAACGCTTATTACCGGTAGGTTTCTGGAAAGGCTCGGGTCTTTCACTAGTACTCGATCTTTTAGCAACTGTGCTGAGTCAGGGCAACTCAACAGCAAAGATCACCCAAAGTGAAAAAGAATCGGGTGTGGCACAAGTGTTTATCTGTATAAAGCCCGAAAGCAATACTTATACAGAACAGGTTATTGAAGAGATCATCAGCTATACCAAAACCAGCAGGCCTGAGCATGAAGGTGGCTCCATCTCTTACCCGGGTGAAAACACATTAAAAACAAGAGAGAAAAGTTTGAAAGAGGGTATTTTGGTGGATGAAAGGATTTGGGAGAAGGTGTTAGGGCTGTGATATTAAATTGAACAATCATCCCCATCCATTAAAAATAAACCCCACCTTATTTAAATAAGTTTTCCTAGTCAGAAAATATCCGGTAGTTAGTTTGAGAAAACTTTCAAATTAACTATTACCCGATGAAAAAGATCAGAACATTTCTTTGTGCAACATTTATTGTCTTTCTTAATATAATTAATGCACATGCTACAGGGTTATCAACCTATAACATAACCGACACAGGCAAAACCGATGCAACACTATTTACACCGGGTGTAATTCCGGGTGTTACCAACCGTACTGCAGCCCCGGCTTTTTCGCCTGATGGTAAATCGGTTTATTTTGGGCAGTCGGCAGATAAAAAGGATATTACCATTATGGCATCTTATTTCAAGAATGGCAAATGGTCGGAGCCAGTGGTGGCGCCTTTCTCTGGCAATTTTCATAACCTGGAGCCAGCATTTTCTCCAAACGGCAAATACTTGGTTTTTGCATCAAGCCGTCCCAAAATTGCGGGCGGGCCTACGCTGGAAGGCAATTGGGGTGGGCAAACATATCCCGGCAGGGGTGGTAACCTATGGAAAGTTGAGCTGACTAAAAAAGGCTGGGGCGTCCCTGAGTTATTGCCCAAAACCATCAACCAAAACAGTTCCATATTTAGCCCGGCTGTTACTGCCGATGGCAGTGTTTATTTTATGCTGCCGGACACATCAGGCCGGTTCCATATCCGCCGCTCACAATTTAAAAACGGAAAGTTTGAAACTCCTGTTCGCCCATCATTCAGTGTTGACAAATATGGTGATGTTGATCCGGCTGTTGCCCCTGATGAATCATTTTTGATCTTTTCTTCAGGACGTCCTCCTGCTTTGCCGCATACGGCTGATCTTTTTATTGTTTTCCGCACAGCAGCTGGCTGGAGCGAGCCGCTTGACCTGAGGCATGCAATTTCTGATAAAGTGTTTGGGGTTGAAGCCCGGTTGTCGCCTGATTTAAAAACGCTTTACTTCAGTAACCAGCACAATGCTGCGGGAATAACTGTTGATACAGATCAATATACCTGGCAGGTGGATATTAGTAAAGTGTTAAAAGAGCATGGGCTATAACTTAAAGCAAGTTTATTAATACCACAGAAAGCTTTGAGGTTATATTGACAAACCAAAGGAACCTTCAATACTATCTATAGAAATTTGTCAACTCATAGGGATTGACAAATTTTTAATTGCCTTCCAGGCAATACGATTTTTTAGTGTTTAACTGTTCATTTTAAAAACAGAAGCATCCAGCTTTGATTCCATCGTAAATAACCAAGAAGGATAAGGAGAACAAGACAGGTGGAGGTAACTATCAAAGTTCGCCATACTTCATGGCTAAGTAAAGTGTATGACGCCCCTACCATGATAAGACAAAGCAACAATGCACCGCTTGTTGCCGTTAATGGAAATAAGAGAAGAATAGCCCCGGTTAATTCCAGGCAACCAATAAAAGTGAGCAGCCAATTTGCATATCCCCACTCCTGGAAATGTCCGGCTGTTATTTCATTTCCTGTCAATTTTTTATAACTCACAAATAGAAAAAAAAGTGCGATTAATATAGTGAGCGTCCATGTTCCTGTTGTTTTTAGTACTGTCATAAATTTTTTATTTATTTTAGTTTAACAGGCTAAAATTCAGGAATAACAAAGCAAAATCTCTTATCATATGATAAGAAATCAATTCTTTTTTTGTGCCCTGATGCGGCTTAAAGAAATTGGGGTTATGCCTAAATAGGAGGCAATATGATAAGCCGGGACTAATTGCTCCAGATCAGGATGCTGTTTTTTAAGCAAATTGTAACGTCCTGCAGCAGAGAGTGTAAGCAATTGAAATTCTTTCTCAAATTTTTTCAACAGCAGATTATGTGCTAATGTATAAGCTACCTTGAGCCAAAAAGAATCTGTAGCCAGAAGCTTTTGGTATTCAGTATAACGGATTACTAAAACCGAACTTTCAGTGAGTGCCTGGATGCTGGCTGTTGAAGGATTACCCAGGGCGAGGTCGTAATACGAACCGGTAAAGTCACCTTTAAAACCAAAAGCTTTGTTGAACTCCCGGCCATTATTATCAGTATAATATTCTCTGAATACCCCTTTTACAATAAATCCGGAATATACCGGGGTTGTACCTGAACGGAGGAAAAAATCGTTTTTACTATAATGTTTGAGCGTACATAATTTATCCAGTACTGACAAGTCCTTGCCGGCTATCCCCGTAAGTTTCAGTAATACATTTTTTATTTCGTCAAGTTCTTCCGTCATTCAATCACTATGGATACAATCAAGACAATTAAAAATTTATTTACCAGTCCTGAAATTAACCAGGCCTTACCCCACCATCATGCCCTCAAACCGCTCCCAAAAACCATCATGGGGTACGGGGGCTATAATACGGATAGCTTCTTTTTTTATAGGATGGATAAATTCCAGCTTACGGGCATGCAGGCAAATACTTTTGCGAAGGCTCCCCCTCGGGTATCCATACTTATTATCACCAACAATGGGGCAATCAAGCGTTGAAAGCTGTACCCTGATCTGGTGCGGCCGGCCAGTTATCGGGTCTACTTCAATTAAATAATAACCATTAAGCTCCGCTACTAATTTATAGTTTAGTTCGGCCCGCTGACTGCCAATCACTTCCCGGTCATGTGCTTTGGTAACATTTTTCTGCGGATTTTTTACCAGCCAGTGTACCAGGTTACCGGCCTCTGGCTGCGGCCTGTTACGCACAACCGCATAATAGGTTTTATGCATTTCACGGCCTTTAAACATGGCGTTTATCCGCTCCAAAGCCTTGCTGGTTTTTGCAAACAGGATAACGCCGCTCACAGGCCTGTCAAGCCGGTGCACCACGCCTAAAAAAGCGCCGTTGGGCTTATTATATTTTGTGGCGATGTATTTCTTTACCTTATCATCCAGCGATTCATCACCCGTATCATCCACCTGCACAATATCCCCCGCGCGTTTATTAACCGCAATTAAATGATTATCCTCATAAAGGATATCACTATCGGTAATCTCGTGGTTGACGTATTTGATGTTGACTTTGGACATGGAATTAGTTTATGGTTCATAGTTCATAGTAAAAAGGTCTTTGCAGCTGCCATGAACCATCAACTATGAACCATGAACTGCACCAACCATCTGCCACCAACTAATCAATATTCTTCCTTCTCGTTCGGGAAGCTTTTAGTTTTTATATCACTAACATAATTTTGGATCGCGTCGTTCATCACCTTATGCAAATCGGCATATTTGCGTAAAAACCGGGGCGAAAAGCCTTTGTTGATCCCCAGCATATCGTGGATCACCAATACTTGCCCGTCACAACTCTGCCCTGCGCCTATACCAATTGTCGGAATACTTAAGCTCTCGCTCACCTGTTTAGCTAATGCAGCAGGGATTTTTTCAAGCACTATCCCAAAACAGCCCAGTTCCTGTAGCTTTACAGCATCGTCCCTTAACTTTTGTGCCTCAGCTTCCTCTTTGGCCCTTACAGTATAAGTACCGAATTTATAAATAGACTGCGGTGTTAAACCCAAATGCCCCATAACCGGGATGCCGGCAGTAAGGATGCGGCTTACCGATTCAGCTATTTCAATGCCGCCTTCAATTTTTACACCATGCGCACCTGATTCCTTCATGATCCGGATAGCCGAATTAAGGGCCTCTTTTGAATTTCCCTGGTACGAACCAAAAGGCAGATCGACAATAACCAGCGCCCTTTTTGCAGCCCTGACAACTGAAGATGCATGATAGATCATCTGGTCAAGGGTTATAGGCAGCGTGGTTTCATGCCCGGCCATTACGTTTGATGCGGAATCTCCTACCAGTATAATATCCATCCCGGCTTCATCAACAATGGCAGCCATTGAAAAATCATAGGCCGTAAGCATGGCAATTTTCTCGCCACGGTTTTTCATTTCCTGCAGAATATGCGTGGTAATTCTTTTAACCTCTTTATGTATAGACATGGTTATGGTTTAATGTGCAAAGGTATAAGAGATATTTCGGAATTTGGATGTTCGATTTCGGAATTATTTTATCGGTAGCTTTAATAGAATTTGACAAATCGTTTTTATAATCATTCCGAAATTGGCCGCCAGAGTTTCACATTCAAAAAATTCCGAAATCGAACTTCCGAAATCCGAAATAAACCCCTATCTTTGCCGCGTGAATCCAGAAGTAACTCACTTCAATATTTCGGGCTGTTTTCACGGAGCGCTGCACCAGGCAAACCGGCTTTTTAACCATTCAATTTTTTTGATCAATGACTTATTTCACCAAATTACCTGCGGTATTATTACTGGCTGACGGAACCGTTTTTTATGGTAAAGCTGCCGGCAAAATGGGAACTACCACCGGCGAGATCTGCTTTAATACAGGGATGACCGGCTACCAGGAAATTTTTACTGACCCATCCTACTTCGGGCAGATCATGGTTACTACCAATGCGCATATTGGTAATTATGGTATTGCTGATAATGAAGTTGAATCGGGACAGATCCAGATTGCGGGCCTTGTTTGTAAAAATTACAACATTGCTTACAGCCGCAAGCAGGCCAATGAATCTATCCAGGATTATTTCCAGGAGCAGAACATAGTTGGGATCTCTGATATCGACACCCGCCAGCTGGTTAGGCATATCCGCGATAAAGGTGCGATGAATGCCATTATCTCATCAGAGGTGCTTGACATTGAAGAGCTGAAATTAAAGCTTGCCGAAGTGCCGTCAATGGATGGGCTTGAATTATCATCGAAAGTTTGCACTACTGAAACTTATACTTTTGGCGATGAAAATGCCGCTTACCGCGTTGCCGTGCTCGACCTTGGTGTAAAGAAAAACATCCTGCGCAATTTTGACGACAGGGATGTTTATGCCAAAGTATTCCCGGCAAAAACCACGTTTGAAGAGATGGAAAAAGACTTTAACCCTACTGGTTATTTTGTATCCAACGGCCCTGGCGATCCGTCGGCAATGCCATACGCTGTTGAAACGGTGAAAGGTATTTTAAACTCAAACAAACCAATGTTCGGCATTTGCCTTGGTCACCAGTTGCTGGCTTTGGCAAACGGCATCCCAACTATAAAAATGTTTAACGGTCACCGCGGTTTAAATCACCCGGTAAAAAATATAATCATTAACCACTGCGAGGTTACCTCACAAAATCATGGCTTTGGTGTAGTGCCTGAGGCTGTAAGAGCATCAGACAAGGTGGAGATCACTCACGTAAACCTTAACGATCAATCAATAGAAGGCATCCGAGTAAAAGGTAAAAAAGCCTTCTCGGTGCAATATCACCCCGAATCGTCTCCCGGCCCGCATGACAGCAGGTATTTGTTTGATGATTTTATTGAGTTGATGAAATAAGCATTTTCGAAAACTTACGAAGTTTTGAAAACTTCGTAAGTTTGATCCAGTTCTAAAAGCCTTACAAAAGCAATTTGTAAGGCTTTTCTGTTTCCGGATATTTTCAACTACCTCATAATAAATCTTTTTTATTTTTATTTGGATTTATTCTAAATAAGGTTTTACTTTGCTCCTGTTCAACTATTTGCAGCAACTCAAAAAACAGGTCTGATGAAAAAAGCTATTTATCTAATAATCCTGCTGATAAGTTTTCAGCAAACGTTAAAAGCCCAAAGCAAGTTTGATGAAGACCGGAAAGCTATCCTTTCCCTGGGTGGTTTTTATAAGGTAACATTTGATTATGCTGAAACATTTACGCCGGATACCGGTTACAAATTTTATCCGCATTACCATGCAAGCGGCTATGAAATGGCAGTTGTTGAACAGGATTCAAAAAATAAGATAGTGATCCAGCATATATTATTAACCGGTGATAGCTCAGTTATTAAGCACTGGCGCGAGGATTGGGTTTATGAAGAACCGCAGCTATTAAAATTTAATAAAGACAACACCTGGACAAACACCAAACTAAGCGATGCAGATGTAAAAGGCCGCTGGGTGCAAAAAGTTTTCCAGGTTGATGATGGCCCCCGCTATGAAAGCATTGGCACCTGGGTGCACGTTGACGGGAAGCACCAATGGCAAAGCGACTGCGATTCGCCGCTGCCGCGCAGGGAGTTTACCAAACGCGGTGATTATAACGTATTACAACGCGGAAACCGCATCTACCTTACCTCTACCGGCTGGATGTTTGAGCAGGATAATAAAAAAGTTATAAGAACAGATAATACCGACCGGGTTTTGGTACAGGAAAAAGGCTACGAAGAATTTACCCGCGCAGATACCACCAAATTTACTTTCGCACAAAATTGGTGGAAAAAACAACAGCCGTACTGGACTGCCGTACGCCAGGTATGGGATGAAATTTACAGTCAGCAGGCAGTGATCAAACTGCAGGGTAAGATAAATGGCAAACAGCTTTATGAAAAATTGTTTGACCTGGCAGATCAGTCGGCAAGAGAAAAATGGGATTCGGCAAGAAACAAAAAAGAAACCCGAAAGATAATAGCAGACTACCTGATAAAAGGTTAAAGATCCAAAGTCCTGCCCTGTTTAAAATGTTCCTATGAAAAAAGACATTGTACAGGGCAGGCACAAACACGATTAAACTTACGAAGTTTTAGAAACTTCGTAAGTTTTTACCGGATTTAATTATACAGTTATGTGCGACACCAAAGTATTAAGCCAGGTTGGAGAATCAGTGATCAGCCGATGTGCAGAATGCCGTTGTATTTTTATATGGCATAATAATTTCATCATGAGTTTTTCGACCGGCCAATTTATAGAATTCAAAAACTTTGCCGAAGAGCTTGAATTTACCTCACATTCATTCCCTTTTCCTGACGGGCAGGAACGCATAGTAATGCGAACACCGGTAAATGACTTGCAGCTAACCTTTACCACCGAACAATGGGAAAACTTCCATGCGGCAATGGAAGAAGCCATTTATATGCAGGAGGTTTATAGTTTGATGGAGGGTGAATAGAAAATAATGTAGAGACGCGATGCATCGCGTCTCCCGCCTGCTAATTATTAAACTGTTTATTCGGGAATACACTTTTTGAAATGCAAAGTTTAAGACGCGAAGCATCGCGTCTCTACATCATTTCTTCAAATAGTATTCCGGCACCTTTAAAGTTGGCTTTTCCACATCCCAAATAATACTCGAAACCTTCCAGCCTTCTTTGGTTTTTATCAGTTGAAAGCTGTTCACGCCTCGTTCTTCAGCTTTATCCCTCGTGTTTAAATAGGTTACATAGGTACTTATCCGGTGTGCAACCCTGCCAAATTGTTCGGTCCTGCCAAAAACCTCCTCCTCATAAAACAAATGGATATGGTTCTGTTCAACAAAGGTTTTATATAAAGGATCAATAAAATGTTTAATATCTACTATTTGCGGAGTATCTGTACGAAAATTGATCAATTGCGCTTCAGGAATAAAATAGTTTTGAATTTCATTATATCTTGGCTTCTCTCCTTCTTTAAAACTAATGGCTGCATAAGCATCATGTACCGCTTTGGTAATGGCGCTGTCATCGGGAACCGTGTACGTTTTGTTGGCCGTTGAATCATCCCCGATGGTTTTCTTAACAGAAACGTGGCAGGATGATAAAACTATCGCGCAAGCAAAAAGAATTAAAAGAGTTTTCATGAAGAGCTTATTTTAAGGTAATTACAGGTTGAAAAATATCGTGTACTAAAGATATAGATATTCTACCGATAGTTTTAAATCCCACCCAAATTTTGCCCCATATTCATCGACCGGCGGCAACAATTCACCGACATTTTGCCGCACTTCGCCTAATATTACTATGCAAAAAGCTGTTCTGTTAGCAAATTTGAGCCATAAATCAATCCTTGTTATGAAAACGTTAGTCGCAATTCAACTTATCCACCTGGCAGTAAAAGCTGCCGAACATTTAGTATCTGTAATGCATTCTATTGGTCATTTAATTAGTTAATAAGGGCGCGGGCAGATAACCTCACCCAACCCCCTCTCTAAACCGGGAGGGGGTTATATTTTACTCAAAAACTCATTGATAATTCATTAATCCGTTGCATTTTTACAGCATGGCAGAAAAACCCATTATTACAGTAAAAAACCTGGTAAAAAACTACGGCGATTTTAACGCTGTAAAAGGTATAAGCTTTGAAGTTTACGAGGGCGAGATCTTTGGTTTACTTGGCCCAAACGGCGCCGGTAAAACCACTACGCTCGAGATAATTGAAACCCTTAGAGATAAAACCAGCGGCGAGATCACTGTTGATGGTTTTAATATTGAGACTGATGCTAATGATATTAAACAGGTAATTGGTGTTCAGCTGCAGTCTGCCGGTTATTATCCGAATTTAAACCTGTCTGAGCTGATCAAGCTTTTTTGTGGGTTGTACGGAATAAATAAATCTCCCATGGAAATGCTTGAAAAGGTGGCTTTAACCGATAAGGCAAAAGCTAAATATAAGGACCTTTCCGGCGGACAAAAGCAGCGCTTCTCAATAGCTACCACACTAATAAATAACCCAAGAATTATCTTTTTAGATGAACCCACTACCGGCCTCGATCCGCAGGCCCGCCGTAATTTGTGGGATCTGATCCGTGAGATCCGTGATGCCGGAACAACAGTAGTAATTACCACCCATTATATGGATGAAGCCGAGGAGCTGTGCGACCGTGTTGCCTTTGTTGATGGCGGCCATATCATCGGCATTGATACACCCAACCATTTTATTGATGAGCTTGTAGCATCAGGCTTTGAGCGTAAAAAACAAGTTAAGCTGGCCAACCTGGAAGATGTTTTTATAAACATGACCGGGAAGGAATGGCGCGAGGGTTAGCCCCCGGCCCCCTAAAGGGGGAGCAAAAGTTTGCAGTTGCCGGTAGGCAGTTTGCAGTAAAACACTAATGACAAATTACCAATGACTATTGACTAATGAAAAAATACAGTAATTTTAATGCAACCCTAGCTATTGCCAGGGCTAGTTTCCGTTCCATTATCCGCAGCCCATCGGCAGTGGTGTTTAGTTTAGCTTTCCCTTTAATATTTATTGTGGTGTTCGCCAATATTGGTGGTAGTGGTGTTACGGTTGATGTGGGTGTCGCCAAAACTACCGATACGCTTAGTCCGGTTTACCTGGCTTTAAAAGGTGCAAAGGTGGTACATTTAATAACCGACCAAAGTGCTGATGAGATGGCCAAAAGCCTGGCGAAAGGCAATATTGATGCTATTATAGATGTGCAGAAAAACAATGCCATGCCGCCCTATACCCTTCATGTACAATACACCGAGGCGTCGCAGCAAAAAGGGGGCATTTTAAAATCATTGCTGCAAAGTATCTTCTTTCAGATCAACAGCAGAGGCAACACCATCCCCCAGCCCGTTGCAGAAATAAAGGAAACCACCGTTAAAGGCCGCGAATACAAATACATTGATTTTATATTACCAGGGATGCTAGGCTTTTCGTTGTTAAGCAGTGGTGTTTTTGGTACTGCATTTGTATTTTTAAGCTTAAGATTAACATTGGTTATTAAACGCTTTTTTGCCACCCCGGTTAAAAAATACAGCATTGTTTTAGGCGAGGCTTTAGCCCGTTTAGTATTTTCATTACTGGGCGCGCTATTCATTATAATGGTTGGTCATTATGCTTTTGGGTTCACGCTCATACATGGAATAGTAACCGTTATTAATATGCTGGTGCTTGCGGCTTTAGGGCTTATTATATTTATGGGTTTCGGTTTCGCCATATCGGGGATTGCCAAAAATGAAAGCGCCGTACCTCCTATTTCCAATATCATTACCATGCCGCAGTTTTTGTTATCGGGCACATTCTTCGCCACCACGGCATTTCCAAACTGGTTGCAGGCAATAAGTAAGGTGTTACCCCTAACCTATTTAAATGATGCCATGCGCAAAGTGGCATTTGAAGGCGCGGGCTTAAACGAGGTAACCCATCAGCTGTTAATATTAGGCGTATGGTTTATTTTGATCTATGCAGTAGCGGTTAAGACGTTTAAGTGGGAGTAAGTCTTGGATGTGCGGATTTCTGATGTGCGGATGTGCGGATTTTTGTCTCAACCATGATTCACATGATTTAGGGATTATGGGATTACTAAATGAAGTATAACCAGGTTCAATTAATTAAAAAATCGGGCTGATCCTTTAATCCTACAAATCATGGTTCAAAACAACATCGAATCCCCTAATCAACGTTAATTTCCTGTTACCAATCAGTGAAATCATTTAATAATCGGTGAAATCATTTAATAATCTTGACACTTATTTGATTGAAATTGTATATTTGAAAACTATATTGCATTAGTGTAAAACGTACACTAAGTTGTTTTTATTCACAAATTCCAATCAAATGAGCTTAATAATTGATGTCCATGCCCGCCAGATCCTTGATTCGCGCGGTAACCCTACTATTGAAGTTGATGTTTTAACCGAAAATGGCGCTTTAGGTCGTGCTGCTGTACCGTCTGGTGCTTCAACCGGTGTTCACGAGGCTGTTGAGCTTCGCGATAACGATAAGGCAGTATATATGGGTAAAGGCGTTTTGAAAGCCGTTGCCAACGTAAATGATATAATTGCAAAAGAATTACAGGGTGCTGATGTATTCGATCAAAATGGCATTGATGCCTTAATGATAGAGCTTGACGGCACCGAAAATAAAGGTAAATTAGGCGCTAATGCCATCCTTGGCGTTTCTTTAGCAGTTGCTAAAGCGGCTGCGCAGGAAAGCCGCCAGCCTTTATACCGCTACATTGGTGGTGTAAATGCTAACACGCTGCCTATCCCGATGATGAACATCGTTAACGGTGGCTCTCACTCTGATGCGCCTATCGCTTTCCAGGAGTTTATGATCATGCCGGTTGGCGCTTCTTCTTTCTCGGAAGCCCTAAGGTGGGGTACCGAAGTATTCCATAACTTAAAAAAGATCCTGCATGACAGGGGACTTTCAACTGCTGTAGGTGATGAAGGTGGTTTTGCACCAACCTTTGACAGTACCGAAGATGGCGTTGAAACCATTTTGAAAGCCATTGAAAAAGCAGGATACAAAGCCGGTGAGCAGATTTGCCTGGCGTTTGATTGTGCTGCATCTGAATTTTACGTAAACGGTAAATACGATTATACAAAATTTGAAGGCGAAAAAGGTGCTATCCGTACCAGCGCTGAGCAAGCGGAATACTTAACTTCATTAACAGAAAAATATCCAGTTATCTCTATAGAAGATGGTATGGCCGAGGATGACTGGGAAGGCTGGAAAATATTAACCGACAGAATTGGCAGTAAAGTTCAGCTGGTAGGTGATGATTTATTTGTAACCAACGTAAAACGTTTACAAAGAGGCATCAATGAGGATACAGCAAACTCTATCCTGGTAAAAGTTAACCAGATTGGTACCTTAACCGAAACCATTAACGCGGTAACTTTAGCGCAAACCAATGGCTACACTTCGGTAATGAGCCACCGTTCAGGCGAAACTGAAGATGCAACCATTGCTGACCTTGCAGTAGCATTAAACTGCGGCCAGATCAAAACCGGTTCGGCTTCACGTTCAGACAGGATCGCTAAATACAACCAGTTATTACGTATTGAAGAAGAATTAGGCGAAAACGCTAAGTTTATCGGAAAGAACTTTAAGTATTTTAAGAAATAGTTGATTGAATTCAACTTTAGAAATAAAAGAAGCTGTCTCCAAAAAGGGCAGCTTCTTTTGTTTTATTTTTATTTGACCTTGCCTTCTATTATTAATTAAAGGCATCTCCCGGTGACTTTCTTTATCCACGTTTTATATGTTTGTATTTACTTAATGTTACTATGATAAATTTTTCTGTTCCTGAGTCTGTACTGTGTCATCAGCAAATTACAACCGGCGATATTTCATATGTTTATTATACCGAACGGAGTAATAATGAAAAACACCGCGTAACCTTTAATGATTACGCTATTAGTTTTGTACTTAACGGACAAAAGAAAATTTATCGTTCTGTTGAAAATGCGATAGTAAAACCCGGGCAGGCAATACTGATCCCGGCAGGAAATTCCATTATTGCCGAACATGGTTGTAATGATAAGGAATACATTAGCCTGGTTATATTTTTCCCGGCTAAAGTTGTCGTCAATTTCCTGGATAGACATATAAAAACCCCGGCGAACAAGAATTTTGCTGAACCGAAACCCGAGTATATTTTTTTTACACGAACGGCATATTTATATGAATATGTAAGATCCCTGGAAGAAATGATCAGGCAGCAGCAACAATTTTCTTATGCAGTTGCATTACATAAACTGGAAGAACTGCTGCTGCTGGTGTATGAACTTTGCCCACAGCAAATGATCGCTATGTTTATGGCCAATAAGGATGAACAACAATTATCCCTAAAAAGAATAGTTGAGAATAATCTTTTTAATAATTTAACATTAACGGAACTCTCTTTCTTGGCTAACCGCAGCTTGTCGTCTTTTAAGCGCGATTTTGAGAAAACCTATGGCATTTCTCCTCAAAAATATATAAGAGACAAAAAGCTGGAAACAGCAAGTTATGATCTGAGAAAAGGCAAACAGGCCTCTGAACTTTTTGTTGCTTACGGATACGAGAATTTGTCGAACTTCAATAATGCTTTTAAGAAAAAGTTTGGCGTTACGCCTGCAGCATTTGCAAAAGTGCAAAGCTGACCTTAACGAACTATAATTTGACCCGATTGCAATAGAATTACACCGGTAATAACTTCAATTTTGAAAAAATAAATCAGTTATTATTATGAAATCTTTATTCAGTTTTTTTATCAGCGTATTAATTACCCATTCTGCATTTTCACAAACCTTTACATTAAAAAGCAACAGCCTTGGCGGGCAATTCACCAATGAATTTACAGCTAACGCCTTTGGCTGCAACGGAGGAAACAATTCGCCGCAATTAAGCTGGGCCAATGCCCCGGCAGATACAAAAAGCTTTGCAATAACAATGTATGATCCGGACGCACCTACAGGGAGCGGGTTCTGGCATTGGGTGGTAGTGAATATACCCCCTACAGTTAACGAGTTAAAACAAAGCGCAGGAGATGCAAAAACAAGTATAGCCCCGGCCGGTAGCTTACAAAGCAATAACGATGCAGGATTTAGCGGATACCTTGGCCCTTGCCCACCTGAGCATGATGCGGCACACCGATATATTATTACCGTTTATGCACTTAAAACAAATAAGTTAGGTACTACTGCAACATCATCAGGTGCTTTAACAGGTTTTATGCTTAATCAAAACGCATTAGCCAAAGCTTCACTAATTGTTTATTGTAACCGATAAACATTGGTTGATTAAAAGCTTCGGCACATCCAAATACAGACAATTTAGAGCCGGCTAAGCGCCGGCTTTTCTTGTTGGTTATCAATGTGATATATACCGTTCAAAAAACTCATAGATGCGCAGCATCTGGTCTATCCGTTGCCTTACGTTGCCTGATCGTACCAGTTCATGGGTTCCGCCGGGATGTTGTACATATTCAACAGGGCGATTCAATACTTTTAATGCCTTGTACATCATCTCTCCCTGAACAATCCCTGTCCGCAAATCAGTTTCGCCGTGGATGATCAGGTATGGGGTTGTAATGTTATTTACATAGGTAAAAGGCGACTCTTTAGCTAAAACAGCCCTGGTATTTTCCTCCCATGGGTACCCGCCGAAATATATAGGCACCAGTGTCCATGCATTTGCTTCACCAAAAAATGTGGTGAGGTCGTATACACCACGCTGTGATGATATGGCGGCAAAGCGTTTGGTGTGCCCGGCAAGCCACCCGGTTAAATAGCCGGCGTAGGAACCTCCTGTTGCTACTGTTTGCTTGCTATCGCCCCAACCTTCCGCTAAAGCGCCGTCAAGAGCGGCAAGTACGTCTTCGGTTGGTCCATCGCCCCAGTCCTGGTAATTTGCTTTGGTAAAATCAATCCCGTAGCCCCCGGAACCACGCGGGTTTGAATAAACTACCCCATAGCCTTTAGCGCAAAAATATTGAAACTCGTGCCACATGGTGCTTTCACCAGGCCCCCACATGGCAGTTGGCCCGCCATGGATTTGCAGCATTACCGGGTATTTTTTATTCGGATCAAAATTTGTTGGCTTCATCACCCAATATTCTACCTTCAAACCCTTGCTGTTGGTATAATATTTCTTTTCAGGAAAACTCAGTTTTTTATCCTTTATCCAGTCTGCGTTAAAAGAAGTCAACCGTTTTTCTGTCTTCCTGTCTAAATCGCTTACATAAAGCTCAAATGGATCGGCCACCTCAGTTTTCACGTAGACCAACTGTTTTTTACTGACACCCAAATTGCTCAGCCCTTCATCAAAGGTGCTTAGCATAACCGGCGCAGGATTGGTTATGCTTGCTTTATAAACCGGTACGCCACCGTTTGACTGTGCCGTAAAATACAAATATTTGCTATCTGCCGACCATATGGTCCCGGTAACAAGCCGGTCGACGGGGATCCTGATCTTTTTCTCCGGATCTTTAAAATCATAAACCAGTAATTGCGAAATGTCAATGGCCATCTCTTTACTCATTTGGTAAACCAGGTACCTGCCATCCGGTGAAACCTGGCCATTACTCAATTGCATTTCCGCTTCTTTTATTAAAGGTGTTAATGCGCCGCCTGTAGCCGGTATAGTATAAATAATACTTACATGCGAACGGTCCGGGTTTGCCAGGCTATCGGCATCCGCAGATAAAATAATGGTTTTACTGTCGGGCGTAAATACCGCTCCGCTATAACTGTGAAAACCATAGGTTAACGGAATCGCTTTTGAACCTGGCTTAATATCGGTAATATAGTAATGGTTAAAGTCAAATTCAGGCTCGGTATTGGCCTCTCCCTCAAAACTAAGCTTGTTAAAAACTTTAACTTTATTATCAGCAGCGTTTTGTGTTAAATAAGCGCGGATCTCATCCAGGCTGCCATTGGCATTTTGTTTGGCTTTTGATTGAGGCGGGTTTGTCTTAAAACCAGGTTTTTCCATCGGCCAGTTGGGTACACTGTGCGCTGAGTTCAATATTGAATCCTTTAACAATTCGGTATAAGACAGACTAACAGAATATAAGATTTTGCTGCCATCAGGTGAAAATTGAGGAGAACTTGCTCCATATTTATCAGATGTAACAGGTACTGCTTCGCCTCCATTAAGCGAAAGCAGGAAGATCTGCGATTTATCTTTTACCGATCTTACGAATGCAATTTGCTCATCATTTGCAGACCATACCGGCTGGCTACTGTTCACCGTTCCGGAAGTTAACGCACGCGGGGCCTCACTGCCGTCAGCGGAAACCAGCCAGATTTGTGTGCGATACATATATTCATTTTTTTTGTCTTCATCCGGCAATATTGATTTGCTCACAAACACTATCCACTTGCCGTTATGCGAAAACGATGCGGTACCCAACTGGACGATCTTAGTCAGATCCGTAACAGTAACAGGCTGAGTACCATTTTGTGCCTGCAACAGAAAAATATTAAGGGTTAAGAACAGAAAGAGTAAGGTTTTTTTCATACTGATAAGTTTGCTGCTTAAAGATAATGAATTTGAGGATTTGTTATTGAAGATCCACGAATTCTCCCGAATTTATTCGAATTTCACGAATTATAGGAAGCCTGCTTTTCGTTAAAAATAAAAGAATTAAAATGAAGAGCGAATGAGTGTTTGTTCTTTGCATCAATACTAGCACTCATCGTTTAACTATTAATCTTTTTAAATCTTAAATTTACATCCATTTTAAATCCACAAAATCCGCTTAATCTCGTTTCTGTTATGAAGGTAAAAGGTTTTTTAAGAATTATCCTTATCCTGCTGTTGCTCAGCATCAACATTGGCTGCGACCAGGTTTCAAAATCTATTGTAAGGAAGAAGCTGCATTATTATGATCAGGTTACTTTCCTGAACAATCATTTCACCATAATAAAGGTTGAAAACACCGGCGCTTTTTTGAGCCTTGGCAATACGCTTTCCGGTCCGTTAAAAATGATCCTGCTAAACCTGCTTCCCCTGCTGGCTGTTGCTGCCGGACTGGTTTTTATGTTAACCCGGGAACTTACCCGTACAACCTTATTTAGCATCATCCTTATTGTTGGCGGCGGTTTCGGTAATATTTACGACAGGATAAGATATGGCTCAGTTACTGATTTTATGCACATCAATTTTGGCTTTTTCCAAACCGGGATCTTTAACGTGGCCGATGTATCCATCATGCTGGGGATGATCATCCTTCTATTGCATGCTATTTTTAAGAAGAAGGATAAAGTGAAAGAGCAACCAGAACAGATTTGACAACTTTTAAAAAGTTGTCAAATCTCAAATCGTCACCCAAAACTCCTATAATCTTCAAATCCTACAAATCTTAGTTTAAAAGCGTATCTTTGCGGCATTACCCGTTAGCTTACGGTTTTGATTTATCAGACGACTCTTCAGATCCGCTTATGCAATCGCGTTAGCACATATATTAAAAACATTACATGTTATTTCAAGATTTAAATTTAATTGAGCCTATTTTACGGGCTTTAAAAACCGAGGGTTATACAACCCCCACCCCCATACAGGAACAAGCCATCCCTATTTTATTACAACATAAAGACCTGCTTGGCTGCGCACAAACCGGAACCGGTAAAACGGCGGCCTTTGCCATTCCTATTTTACAATTACTATACCAGGACAGGCTGCAGCACAAAGAGCAAAAAACAATTAAGGCCCTTATACTAACCCCAACCCGCGAGCTGGCAATCCAGATTGACGAAAGTTTTGCCGCTTATGGCAAGCATACCGGCCTTAAGCACCTGGTTATATTCGGCGGTGTTAATCAGAACCCTCAAACTGATGCTTTACGCAGGGGCGTTGATATTTTGGTTGCTACTCCAGGTCGTTTGTTGGACCTGATGAACCAGCGTTATGTAAACCTGGAGCATATAAAAATGCTGGTACTGGATGAAGCAGACCGCATGCTGGATATGGGTTTTGTACACGATGTTAAAAAGATCATCGCTAAAGTTCCAGCTAAAAGACAAACGCTGTTCTTCTCGGCCACCATGCCAAAAGAGATCCAGCAGCTTGCAGATACGATATTAAACAAGCCTGAAAAAGTTGAAGTTACCCCGGTTTCATCAACTGCCGATACCATACAGCAGGCCCTTTACTATGTTGAAAAAAATGATAAAAGAGCATTGCTTGCCCATATATTAAAGGACAAGGAAATTAAAACAGCCCTTGTATTTACGCGTACCAAGCATGGCGCAGATAAAGTGGTAAAAGATCTTATCCGTGTGGGCATTACAGCCGAGGCTATCCACGGTAACAAATCACAAAATGCCCGTCAGCGTGCTTTAACAAACTTTAAAAACCGTACCACCCGCGTATTAATAGCTACTGATATTGCAGCTCGTGGCATTGATATTGATGAGCTTACCCACGTTATCAACTACGAATTGCCAAACATCCCTGAAACTTATGTACACCGGATAGGCCGTACGGGCCGTGCCGGGGCAAGCGGGATAGCGCTTTCGTTTTGTGATGAGGAAGAAATTGAATTTTTAAAGGATATTCATAAACTGATCTCGAAAGAGATTCCGGTTGAGGAAGGACACCCTTACCCTATGAGCCCGCAAAGCATCGTTGCAAAACATGCCGAAGGTAAAAAGAAAGGTTCGGGCGGTGGCCAGGGCAGTGGCGGACAAAAAAGAGGCCGCGCCTTTGGAAGAGCAGACCGTGGCCGCGGAGCAGCAGGTAAAACAGCAGCCGGCAGCGGCATGAGCGGCGCAAGCCGTGGCGGCAACCGTGATCGCGGCGGAAGAAGGGATTAATTTAGGTTGATTGGGTTGATTAAGTAAGTGGTTGATTAGGTTAATAACGCAGGTTCCTCTACGAGAGTACCTGCGAAGACGCCAAAAACTTAATCAACTCAATCCAACCTAATCAACTCAATCAACTACACAACTGTTGAAAAGTTCATAACCAAACTTGTATTCGATGCGTATTTTAGATAGCTTTAGGTCAAATTTTAGTGATATGGGACTTCGCCGGCTAATCAACCTGTTCAGAAACAAATACTTTTTGATTTCTTTTGCATTTTTGGTATGGATGATATTTTTTGATAAGAACGACCTGTTCTCGCAATATCAATACCACCAGGAAGTGAACAAGCTTAAACTTGAACGCGACTTTTACCAGAAAGAAACCGAAAAAGTTGCCAAAGACCTTGATGAGCTCACCTCAAACCCTCAGAAACTCGAAAAATTCGCCCGCGAAAAGTACCTGATGAAAAAAGATAATGAGGACGTTTTTGTGATAGTTAAGGAGAAAAAAGAGGAATAGAGTTAGTTATTAGAGCTGCAGACTAGTTTCCTTGCTATCAAAAATCCTGTATTCATAGTTTTCCTTTTAAACTTTATAATTCGGCCCGGTAGAGGCCAAATATTGGTGGAAAAACCATCAGGTAACAAGTCCATGCTGTACGATAACGCCTTTATACGTACAATTTAGGCAGCGTCAGCTTAAATTTCACAGCTATTATCCTAACGCTGCAAATTACAGTTATCGCTATTACTTTTACGATATTGATATCCAGGTAACCGACCAACAGGAAATATAACATTCCGCCGAAGATACATGCAGTGGCGTAGATCTCCCTATGAAATATCAGCGGAATGTGGTTCAATAATATATCGCGCACAACGCCCCCAAAGCAACCCGTTATAGTGCCTAAAGCAATACAAATACCAGGATTAAGTCCAATGCTAACTCCTTTCTGAATTCCAATAATGGTAAATAACCCTAAACCAAGTGCATCAAACAAAAACAAGGTCACTTTAAAGGTTTTGATATACTTTTTAAAAAGTATGGCAGCTATAACAGTGCCTAATATAATTAGTGGCAATTTGTAATCACGCATCCAGCTAACGGGTGTGTCGCCTATCAGTATATCTCTTATGGTTCCTCCGCCGATTGCTGTAACAAACCCCATAATGATCACGCCGAAAATATCCATGCGTTTTTGCATTGCAGAAAATGCACCCGAAATAGCAAAAGCTACCGTACCCGAAATTTCAATGATTGAAGAAATGTTGATCATTATATTTCCCCCTCACGCTTACGGATAAACCATTCCAAACTCAGCAAGATCAATATCACCGCAAACACCCATTTCACATCAATAATATCATTGTAATGCTTATCCTCGTACACTACAGTTTTAATATTCTCATTCTTACGGATAAGATTGGCAAGCTGATTAATTTGCGAGGGCTGCAACATTTGTCCGCCGCTTTGTTTGGCGATGGTGTTTAACAGCTGATGATTGGCAGCGCTCTGGCGCGATTCCAGATTTAATGATTTTACAGTTAATTGCCCGGTTGCCGTAAATTGTTTGGCGCCATTTTTTGTGGTAGCTGTATAGCTGTACTCACCTACAGGCAAGGTGCCTGCATCTAGCTGGTAGCTTTTATCGTTACGGCTAAACAGGAAACTGTAGTTTTTCCCAGCTTCGCTCTTCAGCTCCATCTTTACATCGGGCGTATTTACCAGCTCAAGGGCATCGTTGTAAAGCTCGGCATTGATGAGTACATTTTCGCCCTCATCAAACACATGCTTTGCTGTGTAAACTATAAACCGCTGCCGGTTTGCATTAGCAGTAAGGTATTGTACACCCTGGCTAAACAGTTCCTCAACTGCATGATGGTTGCCATAAGCCTGGTATTCTGCCAGCTGCCAGCGCCATAAGCCCTCGCCATTTAATACGCCTACACGCCTCCCGGCATCATCGCCAAAAGATAATAATGGATAGGTAGTTTCAACAGCACCGATCCGCTGTTTTAAAAGCACACCGCCTGCCGGTGGGGAGCCGTAGCTTCCATAAGGTGCAAGTAACGGCGGAAAGCTGATTATCTTTTTCCGTGAAGAATCTGATAGGGTAAATGCTGTGAAATCTGTTGCCGGCTGTGCAAATACCTCCTGCATCTCCAGCCTGCCCGAACTAATCCGGACAACTTTTTGGTTGCTGTTAAAATTATTCAGATCCGTTTGCGCACCCACCAAGTACCAAAGCGGAACCTTACTTTTTAAAATATTTTGAATTGCGCCATTGCTGACCGCTGAGAGCTGGTAAAGTATCACCAGGTTATAATCTGCAGGCTTAACTGTCGCAATATCGGCTACCAAACTTACTTTTACCTCGTAATTCCGGTTATTCTCTACAGCCTGGCGGATCACGCTGATATCCGGATGCGGGGCTTCATAAAGCAGTAATACCTTTTGTTTTGCATCCAGCACGTCCACATAAATAGTTTCGGAGTTATTTTGGGTCGAGATCTCATTTTTAACAGGTGTTATGCTGATATTAAACCTGCGCAATCCTTTTTTATCAGCATTAAGCTTTACCGTAACCTGCTTCTGAAAACTGTTTGATGTTACCGAGATGTTTTGCGAACTAACTTGCCTACCATCTTCAGTAATGTTTAAACGGATATTCTCCCCTTTACTTTGATAAGCTTCTGTCAATATCTCTACTTCAAAATCATTTCCTAAAAAGGCGGTTTTATTATAGTTGATATTGGCTATAAGCAGGTCGCGTTTGGCAACGGTATCGCCAAGGGCTATGGTATAAATGCTGTTCTTAAAGTTCTTTGCTTCGTATTGTGGATCGCTTCCCTGGTTATACAAACCATCGGTAGCAATTACCAATGCGCCAATATTTTGGTTTACAAAACGATCATTCAGCTGGTGCAGCGCATTTGACAAGTTGGTTTGTTTGCCATTAAAATTTTTGCTTAAGCCATTGGCCAGGTCTTTATCAAAATTGAACTCTTGCACATTATACGTATCGCCTAATTGTTGTTTTAACGCGGCAAGCTGGTCAATCACAGCATTTGCCATTTGAGCCCCCTCTAAATCTCCCCCGGTTGGGGAGACTTTAGCTTCGCTCTTTTTTAAAGCCCTCCCTTCCGGGGAGGGTTTGGGTGGGGTTTGAAACATTTTGATTGATTGCGAGTTATCCTGCAAAACTAAAACCAAAGGCTTTTGGGGATTATAACTTACTGATTTCACCAGCGGCGAAACTAATAATAAGGCTATAACAGTTACTGCTATAGCGCGAACAGCAAATAACCCATACCTGAATTTATTAGACAGATTTACCGGCTGCCGGTAAAATATCCACGCATACAGCAAACCCAATACCAGGCAGGCAGGCACCCACCATCCCGAAACCGTTCCCCAAGTGATTGAAAATAAAAACAGCATATCTGTAAGCCAAATATGCTGTTTTTAATTTGAAGAATTGAAAATGTGTTGATTTGAAAATTAAAATATTATCCAATCCGAAATCGAAATCCCGAAATCCGAAATCAACTACAACATTCCTCCGTCAACAGGAATAACCTGCCCGGTGATGTATGTTGCCATATCTGATGCCAGGAAAACGCAGCAATTGGCTACATCTTCGGTTTCGCCGCCGCGTTTAAGTGGGATGGCCTGTGCCCAGCCTTCTACTACTTTTGGATCAAGCACTTCGGTCATTTCAGTTTTTATAAAGCCGGGGGCTACTACGTTGGTACGAATATTACGCGAGCCAAGTTCTTTTGCTATTGATTTTGAAAAGCCTATGATGCCTGCTTTTGAAGCCGCATAGTTAGCCTGGCCTGCATTCCCCTGTACACCAACAACCGAGCTTATGTTAATGAACACGCCGTTACGGTTCTTCATCATTATTTTTGATGCCGCTTTGGTAACGTTAAATATCGATTTTAGGTTTACATCCATAACCTCATCCCATTGGGCTTCGGTCATGCGCATTAGCAAACCGTCTTTGGTTATGCCTGCGTTGTTAACCACTATATGCAAAGTGCCAAAATCGGCAATAATATCATTGATCAGTTTTTCTGCTTCATCAAATTTTGATGCGTCAGAGCGATAACCTTTTACCTGTGTGCCAAAGCTTTGCAGCTCCTGCTCAAGAGCCTCTCCTTTTTCAACAGATGATAAATAAGTGAAAGCCACATTAGCGCCATGCTCTGCAAACTTTTCGGCAATTTTACGCCCTATCCCTTTTGATGCCCCTGTGATAAGCGCGGTTTTTCCTTCTAATAATTTCATGAAGTATAGAAAATGAGTTACGAGGGGCGAAGATACTTATTTAGTCCGAAAGTCGGAAAAGTCAGGAAAGTCCGGAAGATAAAAAGTTTTGGGTTTGTAAATCAAAATGGCGTCGCGATTTGTTGAAGACCACTCCATAAGTATAAAACACAATAAATTTATAAATAAATGAATATTCATTTATATTTATAACATTTTATTAACTCCCGTATCCAACATTAAATATAAAATTATACAACCATGAACTTAAATCATCTCAACCTTAGTGTACAGGATGTACCTGCTGCACGTACTTTTTTTGAAACTTACTTTGATTTTAAATGTGAGGACAGCAAACCTAACGATACCTTATCCGTGTTATCCGGCACCAATGGTTTTGTTTTGGTGCTGATGAACGAACGCCTGAATGAGAAAGGCAATAACGCTTACCCCGATGCCTTCCACATTGGTTTTTTTCTTGATAATAAGGACGAAGTAATTGCTTTGTTTAACAAGCTAAAAGCCGGCGGGGTAAACCTTGAGCAGCAACCACAAAAAATAAGAAAGACCTTTGGTTTTTATTTTCACTTTCAAACCATTATGATTGAGATTGGAAGCCAGGTAAATGAAGCGGCGTGAAATTATCGCCCAGGTTTCAGATAGAAAAATCATACAACAGTTGCAAAAAGCTGCACCTGTTTTATAAAGGTGATAAGTTTAATTAACTTTACCATATGCGCAGGCTCTCGCTTCTAATTATTGGTGTATTTTTTATCGGCTGTCATGCGCCTACGAAGATAAATGGCAGAAGTTTAAGCGATACGCTCCAAATATTAAAAAAGAAAGCTGATTTCAAACCACTTAATCCTACCGAGGCTTATAACTTTATAAACAAATATTATTTGCCCCGGCTGGATACCATGCCAACCAAACGACAATTGTACATTTATCCAATAAATGGTATCGACTTTAAGAAACGGTTTAACGATATAAAGCGTGCCCTGGAGGCAAAATACTCGGGGGATACTAGTATTAAGGCTAATACTACTCCGCCACCATTGCCTGCGATTGATAAATCGCTCGTATTTAACAGCAAAATATTTTTAAATACCAGGGTTATTGCTGATACGCCAACGGCAGGTAAGAAAGTTGCGGATATAACATTTGACGTAGCCAATGTTAAGGCCTGGCATAAAAAATTTGGCTATGGATATATGTGTATTTCGTATCCGCAATATAATGCTAACACAAACATCCTGGTAATTAGGGAATGGTTAGAGAACTATGACTGGTGTGGTACCGGACGGGAAAGGGTATTTTACTACAAGAAAATTCCCGGGGGGTGGCGGGCGAATTGATCTGTACTCCTTGTTGAAAATCATCAGACTTTCCCAACTCTATTCCCTATATTTGCTTCAAGTTCTTTACTTTATTTCAACAGTGAGGTTCCCGGGTTTCTAATCCGGGATGAAAAAGGAACCGTGTGTAAATCACGGGCTGTCGCGCAACTGTAAGTAACACAAAAGGTTGTTGCCTTTAACCAATGTCCATTGTCCCGCCAAAACGGGGCGAGAAGGACGGCAACAATGTTACAAGCCAGGATACTTGCCCCCTGTTTAAGACAATGCTTTCGCGTTTTGAAGCAGTAGTCAGAGAATAAAGCATTTTTACGGGCATTTGTATGCCTGTGCAATGTCTTTATCTTTTATTACCATTTCCTCCGAAAGCATACCGAAAACCGTAAGGAGCATTAACTAAAATTAATGTTTAACCAAAAAAGTTTTATGCGTATGCTCAAAAACAATCTCGGGTACCCGCGTGTAGGCGCCCACCGTGAACTCAAAAAGGCCAGTGAACAATACTGGTCAGGCAAAACAGGCCGCGAAGAACTCTTCGCTGTAGCCAGGAAGATCCGTGAACAAAACTGGAAATTGCAGCAGGAAGCGGGTATCGACCTCATCCCCTGTAACGATTTCAGCTTTTACGACCAGGTTTTAGATACTTCCCTGATGCTTGGCGTTATTCCACAACGGTACAATGCCGTTTTAACCGAAAATGCAAAGAATAAAGAGATCGATCTTTATTTTGCAATGGCAAGGGGTTATCAAAAAGATGGCCTTGACATTACCGCTATGGAAATGACCAAATGGTTTGATACCAATTACCATTACATCGTTCCCGAATTTACCGCAAACCAGCAGTTCAGGCTGTTTTCTGAAAAGATTTTTGATGAATTTAACCTGGCTAAGCAAGTTACCGGCACCATTCCAAAACCTGTATTAATTGGCCCGGTGTCTTATCTTTTATTAGGTAAGGAAAAAGAACCCGGTTTTGATAAGATCGACCTGATAAAAAAGCTTGTTCCTGTTTATGTCTGGATCTTAAAAAGATTACAAAGCCAGGGTGCTGTTTGGGTGCAATTAGACGAGCCGTTCCTTGCAATGGATCTGTCGCAAAAGGAAAAGGATGCATTTGTTTATGCTTATAACGAGATCAAAAAGCAATGCTCTGATCTGAAGACCCTGCTTACTACCTATTTTGAAGGCCTCAATGAAAATACATCTCTTGCTGTTAACCTGCCGGTATCTGCTTTACATGTTGACCTGGTAAGGGCGCCGAAACAATTGGATGAAGTGTTAACCCTGATGCCGGAAACATTAAGCTTATCGCTTGGTGTGGTTGACGGGCGCAACATTTGGAAAAATGACTACATCCGTTCACTGGCACATATCAAAAAGGCAATTGCAGTTGTTGGTAAAGACAGGCTGCTGATAGCGCCAGGCTGCTCGTTATTGCACACCCCGTTCGACCTTGACCTGGAGACCGGCATCAACCCCGAAATAAAAAACTGGATGGCCTTTGCCAAACAAAAATTAAACGAGGTGAATGAATTGAGTGAAATTATTGAAGGTAACAATGAACTGCTAAAAGCCAATATTGAGGCAATCTCTACCCGTAATATTTCTAAATTAATTCATAAACAGGTAATCAAAGATAGAGCTGAAGCCATTACAGATGATGATGCAACCAGGACCAGCAAGTTTCCTTCCCGGCAAAAAACACAACAGGGAAACTTTCACTTGCCTTTATTTCCAACTACTACTATTGGCTCATTCCCGCAAACAGACGAGATCCGCCAGTTAAGGGCCCGACTAAAAAAAGGGGAACTTACGCCCGCACAATACGATACCGAAATTGAGAAGGCAACTATTGATGCCATCCGCTGGCAGGAAGAGATCGGGATAGATGTTTTGGTGCATGGCGAGTTTGAGCGCAATGACATGGTTGAATATTTTGGCGAACAGCTGGACGGCTTTTTATTTACCAAAAATGGCTGGGTGCAAAGCTATGGCAGCCGTTGCGTAAAGCCACCGGTTATTTATGGCGACGTAAGCCGGCCAAAAGATATGACTGTACGCTGGAGCAGCTTTGCACAGGCAAATACGCATAAGCTGATGAAGGGTATGTTAACCGGCCCGGTAACTATCCTCCAATGGTCGTTTGTGCGGGATGATCAGCCGCGGTCAGAAACCACTTTCCAAATAGCTTTGGCCATAAGGGATGAAGTGGTTGCACTGGAAAAAGCCGGTATTAAAGTTATCCAGATTGATGAGCCTGCCATCCGTGAAGGCTTGCCTTTACGCAAAGCCGACCGTGCTGCTTACCTTGATTGGGCCGTAAAGGCTTTCCGCATTTCGGCAAGCGGGGTCCAGGATGAAACTCAGATCCACACGCACATGTGCTACAGCGAGTTTAATGACATCATTGAACATATCGCTATGATGGATGCGGATGTGATCACTATTGAAACTTCACGCTCACAAATGGAATTGCTTGAAGCGTTTTCTGATTTCAAATACCCGGCGGAAATAGGCCCCGGCGTTTATGATATTCACTCACCAAGGATCCCGTCTGTTGATGAAATGGTTAGCTTACTTGAAAAAGCAGCGGTTTTACTGCCGGTGGGAAACATTTGGGTAAACCCGGATTGCGGCCTAAAAACCCGCAAATGGCCCGAAACACAGGCCGCGCTTAAAAATATGGTGCAGGCAGCAAAAGCTGCAAGAGAAATATTTAGCAAACAACCTGTTAATTAAAATCAAATAAAGCCGTTCGGTCTATGCTGAACGGCTTTTATATTATTATAATGGACCTGGAACAAAGAACAAAATCAGCCGAAACAAGAATTTTCAAAGCGGTATTCCCAAATACCACCAATCATTACGATACCCTTTTTGGCGGTACCGCAATGCATATGATGGACGAAGTTGCTTTTATTACGGCAACAAGGTTTACCAGGAAAACAATGGTAACTGTATCGTCAGACAGGATTGATTTTAACCGCCCCATCCCTGCAGGTACTATTATTGAACTGGTAGGTAAAGTGCAGCACATTGGTAACACCAGCCTGAAGGTACTGGTAGAAATTTATGTGGAAGAAATGTACTCTTTTGAAAGAGAGAAAGCCATTACCGGTACATTTACTTTTGTGGCAATAGATAAAGACAAGAAGCCTGTAAAAGTTGTTGACTGATACCCAATTTGTTCTTGTTAGTGATAACATCATAGGTTAATATAGCCAAAACACAAAGAGTAACTTCATTTATGAAATTACTCTTTATGTATCAAATCACTATATCACAGCGGTTGAAACTAAAAACTAGTGAGTAACGCTAAACACCTTAGCGGTTCCTTCTGTACCATCAGCACAGATGGGAATAATTCTCCCGTTAATTCCGCTATATTCACACCCAGAACCACTGGGAAGTGATATTGTTGCTGAATTGGAAGTTGTGGAAGTTGTGCCGTAAGATGAGCCGGTAGCACAAAAAAAGTTGCCACCGTAAGTAAAATGATCGGGAGTGCCTGTATAAGTCCAGGTGATGGTAATAGAGTAAGGGCCATTATAAACACCTGTTACCCCGGTAACAACCGCATTGCAGGTAAACTGTTGTTTAGCTTTGGCTTTTGCCTTGTGTGCTTTGTGGCTTGGTTTTATAGCCGTAAATGAATATACAACCACCAGAATAAGCCCTGCCAAAAGGGTGTAGATTAAATTCTTTTTCATTTTTTTAAGGTTAAATGATTAATAAATGGTTTATGGATTGCTGTTGATATAGGCTAGGTTAAATTTCATAAAGAGAATATCTTCTTCTGAAATTGGTTAATAAGGAAGACGAAATACAGATATTTTTGGGGTAGCGTGGATCGATGTAAATGAATAAATAACTGCGAAGACTATCCCTATTATAAGGTTGATGACAATGTTTCATTTTGTTTAAGGTGTTAGGTTAATAATTGACGGATAGTTGATATCCCCTTTTATCAAAAATAAATATAAAACTTATTTATTAACAATAAAGAAATTATTACATTAAATTTTAAACAATCATTAATTATTTAATGACTGAGTAATGATTTATGAAATTAAAGAAGAATTTCTTTATTTAGATAAGCCTGTCATTACCTTGTACTCCTGCTGCAACTCCAGCAGACAATTAGCACACATACAGCCTTCATAGTTTTCAGCGATGTACTGCACCTCGTTCAAATTAAGCTGCACCACGCTGCACTGGCATTTGGTGTAAGCGTTTGCCTTACATTCAATGCTGCTTCCGCAACGTTCGCATGGGATGATCTCGTGCTTAATCATAACTGGCCTAAAATAAGTAGAGACGCAATACTTTGCGTCTCTAAACTGTAATAATAATTTATCATTTCAAAAAGGCCTCAACAGAGACGCGAAGTATCGTGTCTCTACATAAGTTTATGCCGAACAAGTAACGCAGCCTTCTTCCATTGAGCATGATGGGCCTGCAGGTACATCGTTAGTTACATCAGCAACTACATCTGGTATAACAGCATCCATGTTTTTGCCGCCCTGGTTTTCAACTGTAAATTTAACCGCTTGCGATGCTGCCTGTGTGCGCAGGTAATACATACCCGTTTTAAGGCCTTTTTTCCATGCGTAAAAGTGCATTGAAGTAAGCTTGGAAGCATTTGGTGAGTTAATAAACAGATTTAATGATTGCGACTGGCAGATATAAGCGCCCCTGTCGGCAGCCATATCAATAATGGTACGCATCTTTATTTCCCAAACAGTTTTGTACAGTTCCTTGATCTCGGTTGGGATCTCTGCAATATCCTGGATAGATCCGTTTGCGGTGATGATCTTATCTTTCATGCCGCCGGTCCACAAGCCAAGGTTCACCAAATCGCGTAGTAAGTGTTTGTTTACAATAACAAACTCGCCGCTCAATACCCTGCGGGTGTATATGTTTGAAGTATATGGTTCAAAACATTCGTTATTACCCAGGATCTGTGATGTTGAAGCTGTAGGCATCGGCGCAACTAATAACGAGTTACGTACGCCATGATTCATCACATCTAACCTAAGGTTTTCCCAATCCCAACGACCGCTCTCAGGTTTTACTTTCCATAAATCAAACTGGAATTGACCTTTTGATAATGGAGAGCCTTTGAATGTTTCATAAGGACCATCTTTAATAGCCAGGTCTTTCGAAGCAGTCATTGAAGCAAAGTAGATGGT
Source organism: Mucilaginibacter sp. OK098 (assembly GCF_900142915.1). Lineage (GTDB taxonomy): Bacteria > Bacteroidota > Bacteroidia > Sphingobacteriales > Sphingobacteriaceae > Mucilaginibacter. The sequence goes on along the minus strand of NZ_FRCM01000005.1, from coordinate 226,046 downwards.
TTCGAAAATCTCTTTGTTCAATTTCTTAGCAGCTTCGCTTTCGAAAGGTAAACGCAGCATGATGAACGCATCGGCCAAACCCTGTACACCTAAACCGATTGGGCGGTGACGTAAATTTGAGTACTCTGCTTCTTTAATCGGGTAGTAATTACCGTCGATGATCTTGTTAAGGTTTAAAGTAGCCTGGTAGGTTACTTCATATAATTTATCATGATCAAAAACACCTTCCTTAACAAAACGTGGCAATGCCAGTGAAGCAAGGTTACAAACAGCTACTTCGTCTTTTGATGTGTACTCAATAATTTCAGTACAAAGGTTTGAGCTTTTTATAGTACCAAGGTTCTGCTGGTTTGATTTTCCGTTAGCAGCATCCTTATATAACAGGTAAGGAGTACCGGTTTCTACCTGGGCATCCAATATGGCAAACCAAAGTTCCTGTGCCTTTACTACTTTACGGGCACGGCCTTCTTTTTCGTATTTTTTGTATAGTTTCTCAAAATCCTTACCCCAGCAATCAGCTAAGCCCGGTGCTTCGTGAGGGCAGAATAAGCTCCAGTCTTCATTAGCTTCCACACGCTGCATGAACAAGTCAGATACCCAAAGGGCATAAAACAAATCGCGGGCACGCATTTCTTCTTTACCGTGGTTTTTGCGGAGATCTAAAAATTCAAACACATCTGCATGCCATGGCTCAAGGTAAATAGCGAATGCTCCTTTACGCTTGCCACCACCCTGGTCAACATAACGGGCTGTATCATTAAATACACGTAACATAGGGATAATACCATTGCTGGTACCGTTAGTACCGCTGATGTATGAGCCTGTAGCCCTTACATTGTGGATGCTCAGACCTATGCCACCCGCACTTTGTGAGATCTTGGCAGTTTGTTTTAAAGTATCATAAATTCCGTCGATGCTATCATCCTGCATTGTTAACAGGAAACATGACGACATTTGAGGTTTTGGCGTACCGGCATTAAACAGGGTTGGGGTAGCATGAGTGAACCAGCGCTCGCTCATTAAGTGATATGTTTTGATAGCGCTCTCCACATCTTCTTTGTGGATGCCTACAGATACACGCATAAACAGATGTTGCGGGCGTTCAGCTATTTTACCATCAAGCTTTAACAGGTATGATTTTTCAAGCGTTTTAAAACCAAAATAATCAAAGCCGAAGTCGCGGTCGTAAATAATGCTGCTATCTAAAAGCTCAGCATTTTTTTCAATTACTTCCCATACATCATCGGCTAAAAGTGAAGCATCCTTACCGGTTTTAGGGTCGATATAAGTATGCAGCAAACGCATAGTTTCTGAAAACGACTTGATCGTGTTTTTGTGCAGGTTTGATACCGCAATCCGCGAAGCCAGCAATGCATAATCAGGATGCTTGGTGGTTAGTGATGCCGCAGTTTCTGCAGCCAGGTTATCCAGCTCAGATGTGGTTACCCCATCAAACAAGCCCTCGATAACTTTTTTCGCCACATCAATCGGGTCAACCAATTGAAACCCATAACACAACTTTTCAATACGTGCCGTAATCTTGTCAAATTTTACCGATTCTTTTTTTCCGTCTCTTTTTATTACAAACATGTTGACCCCCTTAACTCTCTGCCCTGTAGCAGAGTTACTGTTTTAATTAATTAACCGCTGATTTATTCGCTTAATGGATTAGGCTGATCCATTAACTTTTTAATTGTGATCTTTTATTTGAACCATGATTCTTAGGATTAAAAGATTATCATGATTTTGACTTGTATCTCCTAAAAGTCCTCGTCCAAAGAAAACGACTTGCTTTCTTGTGAGTTTAGCACACCGCTCTTTTGGTAGTCTCCTACCCTTTTTTCAAAGAAATTTGTTTTACCCTGCAGCGAGATCATCTCCATAAAATCAAATGGATTTGATGCGCCGTAAACTTTATCGTACCCCAGCTCGCCCAACCACCTGTCGGCCACAAATTCAATATACTGGCTCATCATTTTGGCATTCATGCCAATCAGGTTAACCGGCAGGGCATCGGTAATAAATTCTTTTTCTATTTCAACCGCATCGGTAATAATGGCCGTTGCCGCTTCTTTCGAAAGTTTGTTGTCCAGCATTTTATAGAGCAGGCAGGCAAATTCGCAGTGCATGCCCTCATCCCGCGAGATCAGCTCATTGCTAAAGGTTAAGCCCGGCATTAAACCGCGTTTCTTTAACCAGAAGATAGAGCAGAAGCTGCCTGAGAAGAAAATGCCTTCAACAGCCGCAAAAGCTATTAAACGCTCGGCAAATGATCCGTTGTTGATCCAGCGCAAGGCCCACTCTGCTTTTTTACCCACACATGGTATGGTATCGATGGCGTGGAACAAACGATCTTTTTCAGCAGGATCCTTGATATATGTGTCAATTAGCAGCGCATAAGTTTCAGAGTGGATGTTCTCCATCATTATCTGGAAACCGTAAAAGCAGCGCGCTTCAGGCAATTGTACCTCGCTCATAAAATTAACGGCAAGGTTCTCATTCACTATCCCGTCGCTTGCCGCAAAAAATGCCAGTACATGTGATACGAAAAACCGTTCGCCGTCATTCATGTTCTCCCAGTGCTTCATATCATCACTAAGATCTATCTCCTCCGCAGTCCAAAAACTCGCTTCACATTTCTTATACATTTCCCAAATTTCGGGATACTTAATAGGGAGAATAACAAAGCGGTCTTTGTTCTCTTTTAGCAATAATTCTGTTTCCTGTTCCATGCACTCCTTTGTTTTATATCAACTGCTTTTATTATCCCTTTTTAAGTTTTTCAATACGAGCCGTTAGTAGATAACAATACCATAGCGTTAGTTTACCGTTTTGTGATAAATGATTGTTTATCACGCCTAACTACTTAAATAGCAACCTCACTGATCCCTGCCAAACTACTTTAACATTTGTACGTTAAACCATGCCTTAACATGATTTTTGTTTTTTATTACCGCTTAGAAACACCGGCAATAATAGATAGTGTTGAATAACTTATGATCAAATATAGGGTATGCTATTTTATGATGATAGTTTAAGTTTTTAACATCACCTGTAAGTTATAAACAAAACATAAGCTAACATTAACACTGGGTCAAATGCCCCGCATGAAAGGTGTTAAAATCGGGTGTTTAAAAAAATATTCAGTACCCGTATTCTTAACACTTGTTAATTGCTTAATCCGCGTTCGGCACAAATTTCATTGACACAGAATTTACGCAATGACGGGTATTTTTAGGAGTTAAATATTCGCCTTCAAATACGTGGCCAAGGTGTGCGCCGCAATTAGCACATACAATTTCAACACGTCGTCCATCGGCATCAGGTACGCGTTTTACAGCGCCGGGAATTTCATCGTCAAAGCTGGGCCAGCCGCAGTGTGATTCAAATTTTGATTCGGATGTATATAGCGGTGTATCGCACCTTTTGCATACGTATAAGCCTTGTGCTTTATTATCAAGTAAAGCGCCTGTAAACGGGCGTTCAGTTCCTTTATGTAATATGATATATTCTTCTTCGGGCGTTAATTTGTTGTATTCCATTTTTTTGTTTTATGATTTCACCGATTATGGGATTGATTTCACTGATTTTGAGTCGATTTTAATCAATTGCAACCCTCTTTCTTCCAGACTTCCGGTCTTTACTGACTTTCGGACTTCTTATATAAATATACGATAAATTACCGGCTTAATTGGTTTTGATGGGTTGAATTGACATTGGTTTGACTGTAAAAAAGGGACTCTCAACACCATTGAAATTTTTGTCATTGCGAGGTACGAAGCAATCGCGAACTATGCAAGTTCCACACCTTTCTGTTCGCTCTGTAAAGCATGCGATTGCTTCGTACCTCGCAATGACATGATGGAGAAATCCCACAAAAAAATCCCGGCCATTTGACCAGGATCTTAAATTATATTTTCGCTTAAAACCTTTCAGCCTTCGCCTTTTAGCTTTAACCTTTCTTTGCTAATTCTTCTGCCAATGCAGCGCCAATCTCAGCAGGTGATTCCACCACGCGGATGCCGCATTCGCGCATAATTTTCATTTTTGCTGCTGCTGTATCATCGGCACCGCCAACAATTGCACCTGCGTGACCCATTCTGCGGCCCGGAGGCGCTGTTTGGCCCGCAATAAAGCCTACCACAGGTTTGGTGCCGTTTGCTTTGATCCATAGTGCTGCTTCTGCTTCCATGCCGCCGCCAATCTCGCCTATCATAATAATGCCGTGCGTGTCGGGGTCATTCATTAACAGCTCAACAGCTTCTTTGGTTGTTGTACCTATGATCGGGTCGCCGCCAATGCCTATGGCTGTAGTGATGCCTAAACCAGCCTTTACAACCTGGTCAACTGCCTCGTAAGTTAAAGTCCCTGATTTTGAAACCACACCAACATGGCCTTTTTTGAAGATAAAGCCTGGCATAATACCAATCTTCGCTTCATCGGCAGTAATAATACCCGGGCAGTTAGGGCCAATAAGGCGCGTATCCCTACCTTTAATATATTCCTTCACCACTATCATATCCTTTGTAGGGATGCCTTCGGTGATACAAACAATAACTTTTATACCGGCTTCAGCTGCCTCCATTATTGAATCGGCTGCAAATGCAGGGGGTACAAATATGATTGATACATTGGCGCCTGTTTCTGCCACTGCATCAGCTACAGTATTAAATACCGGTCTGTCCAGATGTTGCTGACCGCCTTTACCAGGGGTAACACCACCAACAACCTGCGTTCCGTACTCAATCATTTGCGAAGCGTGGAAACTGCCTTCTTTACCTGTAAAACCCTGAACTATTACTTTGGAATCTTTATTTACGAGTACACTCATTGGATTTTTTTATTTGTACGGCAAAGCTAAAGTTTTTGCGCGAATGTCAAACCCTGTAATTACCTAAAAGGGAACTTTTTTACATGGAGATTAAAGTAACAGAAGTGCACCTGAACGTCAGTAAAAACCAAAGTTTTTCAACATTGAACATGGTATTTATATCATTTTACTATTTTCGCGGCACACTACATACCTAATACTTATGAAAAACACCAACAAAACCATTGCATGGCTTATAGCCCTGTTATTTTACACTACAGCTAGCCAGGCGCAATTGGGCGGCTTTGGCAAAAAATTACTGGATAAAGGAACCGAAATGGCTTCGGGAGGCGGATTAAATAAAATCCTGAAACAACCCCAGGCCATTACCACCAGTTTTAAAGATGTAAACAAAACAGGTTCAAAACCACCTTCATTTATGGAAGGACAAGAGGCTCAGCCATTATACCAGTTACCCAAAGCGCCTAACGGGGGCTTTAAGCTTTGTGCCGGTTTTTATGAAATGACCAACAAAAGCTATTGCCTGCATGCCGGTACCCGCGGACCAAGCAGCGGTGATGGTTATATGCTTGCACCTGTGCTGGGACCCAAACGCGATGTGGTTATACTGATATTAAAACATGGTGAAACACACTCAGAGGTAAACCAGCACAGCATCCAGATCTTATTATGGGCCATAATTGCCCGCACCAAATTTGCCGATTTTGGTAACGATATTAAACTTACCGCTACCAGGCTGTTGTCTCCAACAGAACTATTGATGCTGGAAGGCGGAGCCCTTGGCGTATTACCAGCCAGCGTAATGGACAAAGCCAAAGACCAGCTGCCGCCTGCGGTGCAAAGTGTTTTTGAAGCTGAAAATAATATCAGGCGACTAGCAGCTTCGGGCAATTCATCTTATGAAGAAATGGAGAAGTATGCAATGATTGCCGGCTTAGCACCAAAGCCAGATCCTGAAGTACCATCTGGCATCTGGTCGCTGCATCCGGATGGTTATTATATCCGCTTTTTCCCGCACTCTTACTCTGTTACAACCGTGCAGATCTATGTGCCGAAGGAATTGATCAGCAGCAAGCCCGACCTTGTATATGATGCGCCCAATGGCATTGCCTGCCCTGCTAATGTAGGCGCACAACGCCTTGCACAAACCAATGAGCCGCTTAACACCGATTATACAAAGAAATTGAAAACACCGTGTAACCTGTAAACATTCATCGGCGAAAACTAAACAGCGAAAGAATCAAAATTCTTTCGCTGTTTTTATAAAGCCTTCTGCGCTAAGCACCCCCTTTAGGGGGCCGGGGGGCTAAACTCTCCCTCACTCTTCGCAATAACAATAGTAGCAACCCCATTCCCGATCATATTGGTGATGGCCCGTGCTTCCGACATAAACCTGTCAACACCCAATAAGATAGCGACACCTTCTGCAGGGATAATTTTTATGGCTGCCAGGGTTGACGTTAATATAATAAAGCCACTACCGGTTACCCCCGCTGCACCTTTTGAAGTAATCATGAGGATGCCTATGATTGTTACCTGCTGCTCCCACGACAATGGAATATGAAATACCTGCGCCAGGAAAATAACCGACATGGATAAATAGATAGTAGTACCATCCAGGTTAAAAGAATAACCCGCTGGGATAACAAGCCCCACAACCGACCTTGAGCAGCCAAACTTTTCCATCTTCTCCATCATCAGCGGCAATACCGACTCGGACGATGAGGTGCCCAGCACAATAAGGATCTCTTCTCTTATAAATTTCAAATACTGCCCCAGGCTGAACTTATAAATGCGGCAAATGATATTTAGCACTACAAAAATAAACAGGAACATGGTTAAATAAACCGAACCCATAAGGGAAGCCAGCGGCTTAAGCGTTTGAATGCCGTAAGTGCTGATGGTATAGGCCATTCCGCCGAAAGCACCAATTGGCGCCACCCGCATCACGATTTTCATGATATTGAAAAACACTTTTGCCAGCTTATCAAACAGGCTGATAACGGGCTGGCCGCTCTCGCCCATAAAGCTTAAACCAAAACCAAATAATATGGCAAAGAACAGGATCTGTAAAATATCGCCTTTGGCAAAAGCGTCAAATGCATTTGAAGGGATAATATGCGAAATAAAATCGCCCCAATGCATTTCGGCAGCAGCCTTTTGGTATACTGCCAGTTTAGAGGTATCTTTTATTGCATGGTTTACAAAGCCATCGCCGGGCCTTATAATATTGGCTACTATAACTCCAATTATCAGCGCAAAAGTGCTTACTATCTCAAAATATAATAAAGCTTTGCCACCTACCCTGCCCACCTTTTTCATATCGCTCATACCGGCAATCCCCAGCACAATGGTGAAAAATATGATAGGCCCTATCAGCATTGTGATCAGGCTGATAAACATCTTGCTGATCATTTGCGCAGTTGGCCCGAATGATTTAAAGTAAAGGCCTGCGACAACACCCAGCAAAATGCCAACAATTACCTGGAAATTTAAGTTGAGGAGAAGTTTCTTCATTAACCAAGTATACGAATATTCATTATGTTATGGTAATTATGCAAAATTCTTTATTAAAGGGGTGTCTGTTTTTCAGTAAGCACGGGTCTAAAAACAAGTGGACTGATTTTAGCATGAGCTACTCTTATTTCAATAAGGCATTGGCGTTACTATCGCGCGCAGAGCTTACTCACCCGGTCATTGCTTCGCTCGACCAGCCCTCTCTTCCGCAAGCGGTAAAGAGGGCTGAAGAATTTTATTTTTACTTTTCCTTACCTCTTTTCCGCCGCAGGCGAAGAGAGGTCGGCCAGCGAAGCGTCGCCGGGTGAGTCAATTCTGCGCCCGATATGCACCAACAAAAAAAGCTCCCTTCAACATCATGAAGGGAGCTTTAATATTTTTAATACGATATTTTTTAGCTTACAACACCTGTTTGCAGGTTTACATTATAGCTTTTACCGTTAATAGTTATGGTGGCCTTATGATTACCTAAGAAAGTAATAGTTCCGCTATATGCCCAGGTGCCTTTAGGCCCCGAGCCTTTTGTAATAAAGCTGGCTGATCCGCTAACAACGTCATCACTGTTAGCATCAAAAATCAGTGAGTTAAGCGTGTAGCTAAAATTACGTGTACCGCTCTTTTTTGTACCTGTTTTAAAACTATAAGTGCTGATTGAACTTAACGTACCCTTAAGGGAAAAGCCGGAATTATCATCACTTGGGTTTAAAAGTTGCAGTGTCAGATTTTCAAGGATATTTGAAGATAATGCTAAGGCAGGTGTCGACACTTTAATAGCTAAATTATCAGTTGTGTTAAAGCCTGTTAAATTATCGCCTGTACAGTTAAAGCTAAATTTAATAGTGCCTGAAACTGAAACTGAGCTATCGGCGCCTACGTTAACTGTTTCGTTTAAAGTTGTATCAACTACTAAACCGCAAAGAGGGTTACTTAAAGAATATAATAAACGACCATTAGTATGGTGCTTTACTGCAAAACCAGAAGGGGTATTAAGGCCGCCGCCAAAGTCAATGCCACTGTATGAACCAAATAAATTTTGGCTAATGTCAAGTGCAACCTGGCTGCTTACCTCTGTAGGTGTTAATGCCGGACCCGAAGCATCGATACTTGATTTTTTACAGGCCGTATAAATAACTGCTATACAGGCAAGCAGAATAAGAGAAAGTCTGGTTTTAAAATTCATGATATGGTTTTAATGATGTAACAAAAATAATATAAATAACCAAAAGATTAAACCGTAACAGGTTATTAATAATTCCCCTTATACGTAATAGCCCTTAATATTGTTTAACAAAAAAAGCTTTCTTCAGATATTAATAAAGAAAGCGTTTGATAAGGGGTTTTAAACAAATTAGTTGGCTACAGTTGCAGCCCCTGTAAGCAGATCAACATTAAATACTTTGTTGTTAATAAGAACATTAGCCTTATGATTGCCCAGGAATGTAATTGTGCCGGTATAGTACCATCCCCCATTACTATTGGTGCCGATGGATTGGAAAGTTGCCACACCGCTTATAATATCTCCTTTTTTTGATAAGTCAAATGTTAGCGCTGTTAAGGTATAATATGAATGTACCGAGATTGGTTTGTGGCTGGCATTATTGCTAACCAAATCAACAAATGATTTTGAGTTGCCATTAACCGAAAGCAGGGTATTTGCTGCGTTTAAACTTTTCACCACATAGTATTGGCTCACATTATAAGTAAAAGAATTTTTAGCCCCTTTGCCTGTGGTAGCTAAAGAATCAAAAACTGAATAGCCTTTAGCTTTTGCACTGTCGCAGGTGATATAAAATTTGAAAAAACCATCGGTTTGAGCCTTTAGGGTATCGCCTTTTGTAATGCTTAATGAAACTGCAGTATCAGGCAAAAAACTACAAAGTTGGTTAGCATTGGTAATTATTGGTTTTACTTTTTTTACAGTGGCAAAGTCTGGCAGGCCTATACCATCATTAATATTAATACCACCGTAGGTTCCACTAAATGATTGGGTAAAGTTCAAAGCAACCTGGCTGGTTATCGCTTCCATACTTAAAGTTGCTGAATCTGTAACAGGTTTAATAACCGGAGCTGGTAATTTCTCTCCTTTTTTACAAGCGGCATAAAATAGTGTAGCGCCTGCTAACAGCACAAGCATTCCTTTAATTTTTAATTTCATGATAAGATTAAGATTTTGTTTTTTATTAATTATTCGGTAGTCCGGATTCGCATTTAAACGTGTTGGAATAAAATAAGTTTATCCAATTATTGGCAAATAAACAACCAGGGGGAAATATCATTTTTATATTAGTTAAACCGGAAATAAAAAAGCTCCTTTCAGGATATAAAAAGAACTTTTTTTTCTTCTTAAAGCCATAGTAATTAACCACGAGATAATTAATGCTTTTAAATTATCTAAAGCTGAACTATAAATTACCCTTGGGGAATTTATTTAACAAATCAATTCCCGTTAAAGTACATTTCGTGGAATTAATTTCCATGTATAATTTCCCCGTTTCGTGGTTTGTGATAACATTTACCCCCTTTGATTGTGGTATTGAAAATAAAAAAGCCCCCTCCGGCATTATGAAAAGGGCTCATTTATTTGTTTTTATAGGCTATATTAAACAGGTGTTACTACCCCTGTTATTAAATCAACCCAGTATACTTTACTTAAGAAAGTAAGCTTAGCTTTGTGATTGCCCAGGAAGGTAATAGTACCACTATAATCCCATGCGCCGCTGTGAGTTTTTCCTTTTGATTCAAAAGTTGCGGTACCGCTTGTAATATCAAAATTATCATCGGCATGAACATACAGATTGCTGAATGTATAAATATTATGAACTGATGCTGAACTATTTACATATACAGTATACTCATTATCAACATATGATTTTAGTGTACCATCTAACGAGAAATTTGAATTATTGCTGTTTAAGCCCCGAACGTGATAATTTTGAGCAACAGCATAAGCAAATGTATAGCCCGGGCCTTTTCCTGAAGTAGAAATTGAATCAAGAAGATCATATCCTATTGAGTTGCCATTATTGCAGATAAAGAAATATTTTATGCTGCCTGTAGTATGTGATCTTACTGTATCCCCTTGTTTATAATCCAGGTTTAAGCTACTATCGCTATAAAAACCGCATTGAACGTCAGTGCTTTGCGTTTTTAGTTTTGAGGTAGATGATGTAACATTAGGCGATATTTTAATCCCATCCTTAATGCTTGCGCCGCCGAATGCGCCGCTTAATGACTGTACAAGGTTTTTTGCGATTGCTGTACTTGCAACATCGGTAGTTGCGCTTGAAGCAGGCTTGTTATCGGTTTTTTTACAAGCTGAGTAAAAAATTGCGATCCCCATTAACAATGGTAATGCGCTGCGTAAATTTAGTTTCATATTGATATTGTTTGGTTTTGATTTATACTGATGGATTTGCAATAAGCATACCACTTATGCCAAACAACCTGGAAAGTAATTTATAGAACAAATAATTACAACAATTAACCGGTGGGTAATTTGTGCCCAGGTAATAATAAATTACAGTTAAAAGTGTCCGTTTGTCCATAAGGCCGGAGCTTTCCCAAACAGACGAACAGATGTTCAATAACATTTGATAAAGTGATAGGCTATCAACAAAAAAGCTCCCTTCAGTATTCCTGAAGAGAGTTCTTAATATTTTATTATTATGCTGTATTAAACTGGTGTTACTGTACCTGTAAGCAGGTCGATCAAATAAACTTTGCTTAAGAAAGTTAGCTTAGCTTTATGATTACCTAAGAAATGGATACTCCCGCTGTAATCCCATGAACTTGTAGTGGTTAATCCTTTTGACTCGAAAGTGGCATCACCACCTACAATATCAAAGTTGTCGGCAGCATGAATTTCAAGGTCGGTAAAATGGAAAACGTTATGTACTGAAATTGAACTTTTAGGTTTAAGCTTGTAGTCAAAATCAACCCATGATTTTAACCTGCCATTTAACATAAAGTTTGAATTGGCTAAATTTAAACCGCGTACTTTATAATCCTGAACAAGCAGGAAAGCAAAATCATAGCCTGGGCCTTTACCTGTTGAACTTAATGAATCTAAAAGGTTATAACCAGTGGTATTTTTACTAGCGCTATCGCAAAGGAAGAAGTAATTAACACTACCTGTTGTATGTGTTTTAATGGAGTCGCCCTGGTTAAAGTTAACGTCCAGGCCATTGTCAATAAAAAAGCCGCAATGTATTGTGGATTGAATTTTAAGCTTTGGTGAAGCGGCTGTAATAGATGCTGATTGATTAACCCCATCTTTAATACTCGCACCACCATAAGAACCTGACAATGACTGCACAAGATTTTTTGCTATTGCTGCGCCTATTGCATCACTTGCAGGGGCTGTACTGGCAGGCTTATTCTCGGTTTTTTTACAAGCCGAGTAAAATAATACAAGTACCATTAGCAATGGTATTGCGGTACGTAAATTTAGTTTCATATCAGTTCCAGATTTGGTTTACAATAATTTATCGAAATAAAAATAATCAATTACAAACAAGATTTATAAATTATCTCTGAAAAAAGTTATTCTATACCTAATAAGTACAACTTTTAACCATCAGATAATTAACCATTTACCTATGAGCAAACAAGCAGACTGCCGGCCGTTCAGCAAAGATTGGTGCTGGTGTTGCTGCGTATTATAAATTGTAATAATCGTTTAAATTTTGTTATCAACAGCATATAATATTTATAAATAATATAAGTTAGCAGCGTTAAATTTGTAATATGACAGCGATCTTCAATTTTCATAAAGTATCTGATATAATAACATGTTCAGGGCAACCTACCGAAGAACAATTGAAACAGCTGGCAACAGAACAATACCGGGTAATAATAAACTTAGCACCCCATAATAACAAATTCGCACTGCCTGATGAAACTGCATCGGTAAAAGCATTGGATATGAAATACTGCAATATTCCTGTAGCGTTTGATAACCCGCAACTAAGTGAGCTAACTGATTTTATTGAATTGATGCGCCAGTATAGCAGCCAAAAAACACTGGTGCACTGTGCGGCAAATTACAGGGCATCTGCTTTTACAGGCCTGTATCTTTTTGCGGCAGAAAAATTAAATGAAACGCAAATGCAATTATTTATTGAAGAGGTGTGGCAGCCCGACGCAGTTTGGCAACAATTTATTGATGAAAGCCTGGAGCATTTGAAAAGTCAATAGTCATTTGTCAATAGTCATTAGGGGTATTTGTAAAATATCATTTTATATTTATTCCTACCCTAAAGGCGAATATTCTAAAACTTGTAAACAAAGAGAAGAACTGGTGTAAAATCCGGCTCTTTTAATAATATTTTCCCAACCTAATCTAACTTAATTAACTCCTCCCTCCAACTTGGTCTAACTCAATCAACAGGATCCAACTTAGTCTAACTCAATCAACCTAATCCAACTTAATCAACTCATCTCAACAACTTAATCAACCAATAACTACCAAACTAATAGGGATTTTCTTAATTTCGCAGCCTCATACGCGTAAATAATAAAATGGACTATCAATTTAAGGATATAGAAAAAAAGTGGCAAAAGTTTTGGGCTGATAATCAGACCTTCAAAGCCGAGGATAAAACCACCAAACCCAAGTATTATGTGCTGGATATGTTCCCCTACCCATCAGGTGCCGGGCTGCATGTAGGCCATCCGCTGGGCTATATTGCTTCTGATATTTTTGCACGCTATAAAAGGCTTAAAGGTTTTAACGTGCTGCACCCAATGGGATATGATAGCTTTGGCTTACCGGCCGAGCAATACGCCATTCAAACCGGACAGCATCCCGTTGTAACTACAGAGGATAACATTGCCACCTATCGCCGTCAGCTAGACCAGATAGGTTTCTCGTTCGACTGGAGCCGTGAGGTACGCACCAGCTCGCCCGATTATTATAAATGGACCCAGTGGATCTTTATGCAGCTTTTTAACAGCTGGTATAATAAAGATGCTGATAAAGCTGAAAGTATTGCCAAGCTGGTTAAACACTTTGAGCAAAACGGATCGGCCGGTATAAATGCCGTATGTGATGAAGAGATCTTAAGTTTTACTGCTGATGCCTGGAAAGTGATGAGCAACCAGGAACAGCAGGCCGAACTGTTAAAATACCGCCTTACCTACCTGCGCGAAAGCACTGTAAACTGGTGTGCCGCCCTTGGTACCGTATTGGCTAATGACGAGGTGAAAGACGGCTTTAGCGAGCGCGGAGGCTACCCTGTTGAGCAAAAGAAGATGATGCAGTGGAGCATGCGCATTACCGCCTATGCCGACAGGTTATTGAAAGGTTTAGACACTATAGACTGGCCCGAACCTTTAAAAGAAATGCAAAGGAACTGGATTGGGAAAAGTGTGGGTGCTTTGGTTAGATTTCGGATTTCGGATTTTCCATTTCGGAATTTAAATGCCCCATACGACAACGAACCTACATCCAAAGTCATAGAGGTTTTCACCACCCGTGCCGATACCATCTTCGGTACTACATTTTTAGTGTTGGCTCCTGAACATGAGTTGGTGGCATCATTAACTACACCTGAGCAAAAAGGAGATATTGAAGCATACATTGCACAGGCAAAAAAGAAATCGGAACTGGAGCGGATGGCTGATGCCAAAACCGTATCAGGTGCGTTTACAGGTAGCTTTGCCATAAACCCGGTAAGCGGCGAAAAGGTACAGATCTGGATTGCCGATTATGTTTTGGCTGGATATGGTACAGGTGCGGTTATGGCCGTACCATCAGGCGATCAGCGCGATTATTTGTTTGCAAAGCATTATAACCTGCCGATAATCCAGATCATCGACATACAGAAAATAGAAACCGAGGCCGACCCAACCAAGGAAGGGCATTATGTTAATTCGGGTTTTATAAATGGATTAACTTATAAAGAGGCCACTGCTGCCGTTGTTGCCAAACTGGAAGAAATTGGCGCAGGCAAAGCAAAAGTAAACTTCAGGATGCGCGACGCCATATTTGGCCGCCAACGTTACTGGGGCGAACCCGTGCCTGTTTATTTTAAGGACGACCTGCCTCATTTAATTGAAGAAAAAGACTTGCCTTTGGTATTGCCGGAGGTCGATAAATATTTACCGACTGAAAGTGGTGAACCGCCGTTGGCAAGGGCTGAAGGATGGAAATACAAACCAGGGGCCTCTTCTGTAGCCCCCTCTAAATCTCCCCCGGGAGGGGAGACTTTAGCTGCACGCGCGGATAGTAACGAGGATACGGCTCATTTAACCGGGATTTATCGTGAGGCGGCTGATTCTGCTTTATATGAGCAACTGAAAGATTTTAGCAGCGACAACAGAAAAAATCCAACTGAGGCCGAAGATGTTTTGTGGCAGTTATTACGTAACAATCAAACAGGGCATAAAATAAGAAGACAGCATGCAATTGATGCATACATTGCTGATTTTGTTTCACTGCAGAAAGGCTTGGTTATTGAATTGGATGGTCATCACCATAAATTAAATAAAGAAGCTGATAATATAAGGACTGAAGCACTTAATCACTTTGGGTTTACTGTGATCAGATTTACTAACGATGAAGTATTAAATAACTCACAAAAAGTAATTGAGCAAATAAAGGATAAATTAGATTCATTAGCAGATAGAGACTTAAGTAAACTCTCTGACACATTCACAAAGAGCGAAGTTCAAGTCTCCCCTACCGGGGGAGATTTAGAGGGGGCTTCTGCGGATGCAGCCTACGAATACGAACTCTCCACCATGCCCGGCTGGGCCGGCAGCAGTTGGTACTGGTATCGCTACATGGACGCCAATAATGATAAGGAATTTGCATCACAGGAAGCTATTACATACTGGAAGGATGTTGACCTTTACATAGGTGGCAGCGAGCATGCTACCGGCCACTTGTTATACAGCCGTTTCTGGAATAAGTTTTTGAAGGATCTAAACCTTGTAATTGAAGAAGAGCCTTTTAAAAAGCTAATTAACCAGGGGATGATCCAGGGGCGCAGCAATTTTGTTTATCGTTTGATCGATGAGGAAGGGCGCAGCACCAATACCCTTATATCACACGGATTGATCAAACAGTATAAAACATCACCATTACATGTCGATGTAAATATTGTAGATAATGAGGTATTAAACATTAATAAATTTAAAGAGTGGCGACCTGAATATGCCGATGCTGAATTTATTTTAGAGAACGGCAAATATATCTGCGGTGTTGAAGTCGAAAAAATGTCAAAATCAAAGTTCAACGTGGTTAACCCAGATGATTTGATTGAGCGTTACGGCGCAGATACCCTTCGCATGTACGAGATGTTTTTAGGTCCGCTAGAGCAAAGTAAACCGTGGAACACCAATGGCATTGAAGGTGTGTTTAAATTTCTGCGTAAGTTCTGGAGGTTATTCCACAATGACGCCTGGGAATTTAGTGTATCAACCAATGAGCCGTCAAAAGCCGAGCTGAAATCATTGCATAAAATAATCCGTAAGGTTGAGGAAGATGTGGAGCGTTTTTCGTTCAATACTTCCGTGTCCAGCTTTATGATAGCCGTTAATGAGCTTACCGATCTAAAATGTAATAACAAAGCTATTTTGCAGGACCTGGTGGTTATCTTATCACCTTATGCGCCGCATATTTGCGAAGAGTTATGGACATTGTTAGGTAATGAAGCCGGAACGCTTTCATACACCGCTTTCCCTAAATTCAACAGCGCTTACCTGGTTGAGGATGATTTTGCTTACCCGATCTCGATAAACGGCAAAACTAAGCTGAACCTGAATATGCCATTAAGCCTTGAACCTAAGGATATTGAAGCTATGGTTTTAGCCAGTGCCGATGTACAAAAATACCTTGATAACAAAACCCCTAAAAAGATAATTGTTGTTAAAGGCAGGATTGTAAATATTGTGCTGTAACCCTGAATGAAATAGGTAGTTTATATTGAACATGCAATGGGACGTCATACTGAGGCACTCGAAGCATGAGCGCAGTGGCCTATCTGCTTGCTAAGCAGGTGCAGAGGCCTTTGCCCGCATGCTTCGACGGGGCTCAGCATGACACCCAACTATTGTCATTTGCTTATTGGATTTTAACAAACTTCCGAATTCAGCATGACGGTTTTATCGTTTTCGTGTGTATCTAATACACAATACATTAACTACTAATTGCAACTAATTTGTTACAGTTATAGGTGGTTGCAAAATAATCGCCTTTAGCGTGTAACATTTCATCTATTTTAGCCTCCAATTACCAAAATCATCAATAAATGAAACGTTTTTACATAATTATAGTAATACTATGCTCCTTTGTTACAGCTCAAGCCCAGATAGGTTTGGGCGGCGGGGGCTCAACCACGGTGGGAAAAATATCAGGCACAGCTATTGATTCTCTAACAAAAAAACCACTGGATTATGCCTCTGTAGGTTTATACAGAAGCGGCGGCAAAGCCCCTATCACCGGTGTAATAACCGACGAAAAAGGAAACTTTAAGCTGGATAATGTAAAGCCAGGCAATTACAAACTAGTTATTTCTTTTATCGGCTACCCCAGTAAAACTATTGATCCCGTAACAACCACAGCTTCAAAACCTGATAATGGTTTAGGGATTATTATTATTTCTCCCGGCGCAAAGCTGTTGAAAGAAGTTACCGTTACCGGCCAGGCGGCCCTGATCGAAAACAGAATTGATAAGATTGTTTACAACGCCGAAAAGGATATAACTGCGGCAGGTGGCAACGCAACGGATGTATTGGGCAAAGTTCCTTTGGTAACAGTTGATCTTAACGGAAACGTATCTATACGAGGCGATCAGAATATCCGTGTGCTTATAAATGGCAAGCCTTCAGGCGCTACATCAACCAGTCTGTCTGATGTATTAAAAGCGATCCCTGCCGACCAGATCAAGAGTATTGAGGTGATCACTTCCCCGTCAGCAAAGTACGATGCGGAGGGCTCAGCCGGTATAATTAATATCATAACCAAACAAAAGAATGTTTCAGGTATTAGCGGTTCTGTAAGCGGTGGCGTAGGCACCAGGCAAAACAACGGAAACTTTAATCTTGGTTACAACAAAAATCGTTTCAGCCTTACTGCAAACCTTGGCGGCAACTTAACATGGCCTCAAACGTCAACAATTGACCAGCAATTGGAGCTTGGTACAACTACTTCTACATCACATGGAACAAGCAGGGTTACAAGGCATGCCAGCAACAGCTCGATAGGGGCAAACTATGAGTTTAATGCTTATAACAGTATTAATACCACGTTTAAGTTGCTCGATTTTAACTTTAATACAAATAGTAATACGCATACCAGCGGAAATTCATTCAAGGGACCTTTTTCATATGATGCAAACTCGGATGGACATAACGAGTTTAGCAACTTCGACTGGAATTTTGACTATACCCACAAGTTTAAAAAAGAAGGAGAAGAACTTGATCTCTCGACCCAATGGAGTCATGGCACTGGTACCACAAACTATACCAATATTTACACTGATGTAAATCCAAATGTAAAAAACAATATTGCCGGTTTGAACAACGAATTTACACTTCAGGCCGATTATACTTTGCCAATAAACAAAGTGTTCAAGTTAGAAGCCGGCGGCAAAACAATTTTCAGGAGAATAAACAGTACATCCAACTATTACCAGTATGATAATACCGGCCAGGATTTCTACTTTGATAATTTACTTTCAAACGTTTATAAATACAATCAGAATGTTGCTGCAGGCTATTCTGTTTTCACCATCACCTTGCCCAAAAAATGGTCGGTATTGGCAGGCTTAAGACTTGAAAACACCAGCATCCACGGCGATCCTATTGCTCAAACACAAGAGGTGCAGCCATTTAACCAAAGCTATCTTACAGTAGTGCCAAGCTTAACAGTTCAAAAGCAGCTTACTACTACTCAGACTATCAAATTGTCGTACAGCAAGCGTATTACACGCCCCAGCCTGCAATATTTAAACCCATTTGTTAATAAAAGCAATTCACAGGCCTGGACTGTAGGTAACCCACAGTTAAGCCCGGAAGTTTCGCAAACTATTGAGTTGGGCTATAACTCCTATATTGGTACTTCCATTTTAAATGTGTCGGCTTATTACAAACATACCGCCGGCCTTATTGAAGGGATAGGTTCACCTTACCAGCCATATGGACCCGACTCTACAACTATATCGTTAACCAGGTTTCAAAATATCGGTGTCAATAATTCATTTGGCGGCAGTATCTTCGGAACTGTTAACCCTATCAAAGCATTAACAATTATTATGAATGTTAATGCCTATACTTATAAACCCGACCCTACAGGTTTGTTTAGCAATGATAAATCACAAAACGGCACTTACATACAATATGGCGGGTTTTTAAGGGCAAGTCTTACTTTGCCAAAAGATTATGTGGCAGAAACATTTGCGTTCGGCAGCTCGGCACGCCGTACCTTACAGGGAACCCAATCTAACTTCAGCATATTTGGCATAGGCGCTAAAAAACAGTTTATGCAAAAGCGGCTGGCCCTTGGGGTTAACGTTATCGAACCATTTCATGAGAACAAAAACTTCACTACAAATTTAAAGAGCCCCGGCTACAGGCAGTATAGTAACTTCCAGTTGCCGTTTCGCTCATACGGTTTAACATTTAGCTATAGCTTTGGTAAGCTTACATTCAGCAACCCTAATGCACCTAAAAAAGGTGTTAACAATGATGACCTTAAACAAGGTGATCAGGGAGGCGGCGGCGTAGGCGGCGGCCGATAGGAAAAGAGTCAAGACTGTAAGAGTCAGGATTCAAGATATAAAAAGAGCCGGGAATTAAATCCTGGCTCTTTTTGTTTGATAATTAGTTTGTTTCTGCCTTGATTCCTGACTCTTATAATCTTGCTTCTCTCCCCCTAAGCGCAATGTCATTAAGTTATCGACATAAAGATTAGTGAAACATTCTGACTATCAGACACTTGCACTAATTTAATCTTTGATAAATAACTAAGTATTTGATAATCAGCATGTTTCACAGCGTTCCAGGTGTTCCGTGTAAAAATGGAACGCTTTGCCGGCGTGGATACACAAACTTTGTCTCCGCAGACTCTCACAGAGAACCCTGCGATGTTTGTGGGGAACAATTGGCCCGAAGATCTGGTTATGTTAAGTTCTATTGTTTTTATCTTCCTGTCTTGATTCCTGACTCTTGATTTCTTGCTCCTCTCCCACCCCCCTAAGCTTCAACGTCAATCCCTATCTGCTTCAGCAGCAAGGAAGCATTAAAGGTTTTGCATTCGCCATCTTTTATCTTATAGTCGAACAGCATTTCGCCGTTTACTACCTGGATGTCGAAATAAAAATTGCGCACATAATCGGGGTGTGATTTTTCAAGCTCGGCAATCTGCAGATCGTGGGTGGCTACCATGCCCACCCCTTTTTTCTTAATCAGCTGTTCAATCACCGCTTTTGATCCCAGGTATTTATCAACCGAGTTGGTGCCACGCAGCATTTCATCTATCAAAAAGAAAACTTTATTCTCAGATTCAACGGCTTTAAGCAGCATTTGCAAACGATCAAGCTCAGCTTTAAAGGTTGATGTACTTTCGTTCAGCGAATCTTTAATGCGCATATAAGTTATTATGGTAATAACCGAAACCTGCATTTCTGATGCGCAAACAGGCGCACCGCACAGGGCCAGCACCGTATTAATGCCTATAGTGCGTAAAAAAGTACTTTTACCTGCCATGTTCGAGCCAGTGATGATATCTACTTTAAAAGCATCATTCAGCTCATAATCATTAGCTACGCGTTTATCAATATTAATAAGCGGATGTGCAAGGTTTTTTGCCGACAAAGTATAACCAGCACCATCAGCTATTTCCGGAAATACCCATTCAGGGTAATTGATCCGGAGGCTTGCAAGGCTTATTACAGCCTCAAATTCAGCCAATACGTCAAACGCTGTTTCCAAACTTTCCTGGTTGTTACGCTTCCATTTTTCTATGCTGATGATCTGGCGGATGTTCCACACAAAGAGCACATTCACAATAATATCAACCACCAGGTTTAGCCGGGAGTTGAGCTTATTGATCAGCGTTGAAAGCTGCGCGATCCTGCCTGATATGGCATCTCCGTTTATGTTTTTTATTTGAGCAGATACTTCCCTTAAATAGGCCGATTCCCATTCTTCACTTTCAATGCTCTTAAAAGCCGACACAAAATGCTTGAGCGTAGCCCCTATTCTGCCTGCTATCAAGTCAGTCTTCTCAACTATCTCTGATCGTGAAGACGACTGCCTGTAATTAAATAGCCCTAAAATAGGTAAAAAATAAAACGCCTTTGTGTAAAATATACCCGTTATTACATTAGCCAATAAAATATATGGAGCAAGCTTGCAGTAAACGCTCAGCCATTTTTCGCCATTGATCTTAACAGGTATTTTTAAATAGGCTAATAGGTTTTTAATCTGCTCTTTTTGTTGCTTTAATGAAAATAACAGGTGGGCCTGTGCATCCAGTTTCCAATTGTTTTTACCGGCAATCTCAGCTACTGCCTGCTGGCGTAACAAAATCACATCCTTAGCTGCAGGTTTGTGCAGCCATTCAGCCAGTTTAACCATACCGGGGAAAGTTGCCGCCCTGTTGATAAGCTGAAACAGGGAATAATTACCATATATGTCGATATCAGCTGTGTAGTAGTGCGCATCGTTACTAAACATAGCACCATTGTCATACATGTTGGTATAGCTTTTTATTGAGGCTATTTCATTATCAGTAACTTTTTTAAGATCTATGAAGTAGTTTTTTAAGGTTTCATACTCATTTTGTTTTTTAATGAGCCAGCTAAACCAAATTATTAAAACTATTAATGAAAAGGCTATAATAACTATCTCATCCAGGCTAACAGCCACGCATACAGCAACTATAAACAGGCCAAATACCCCTAACCTGTACAAAGAGTGGGTGTTAGCGAGTTCTTTATATTTATCGGCTTCCTGTTGTGCAAGGTCTGACCGTTGCTGGTAATCGGTTGTTATGTTCATTTTGTTGTAAAGTTGAAATGTTTTAAGGTTGTAAAGTTCTAGTCTAATTTTTTAAAGCTGATATAAATTACCCCTAAAATCGGGCGCAATTTATAACATTCCAACTTCACAACGTTACAACAGTTCAACAATATCTTAACTTTACAACGTTTCAACAACTAACCAAAATGAAAATCACTTTCCTAACCGTTGGCAAAACCGAAGATGCTTATTTGAAGGAAGGCATTGAAAAATATGTAAAGCGCTTAAAGCATTACACCAAACTGGTTATTATTGAAATTGATGAGCTTAAAAACACCAAAGCCCTAACCCAGGAACAGCAAAAGACAAAAGAAGCCGAGCTGATCCTCAAAAAAATAACCCCAACTGATCATGTTATCATGCTTGATGAAAAAGGCATGGAACTAAGCTCGCAGCAGTTTGCCGCTTATATTGATAAAAAGGCTATAGCATCCGTCGCTAACCTGGTTTTTATAGTAGGCGGTCCTTATGGTTTTGATGCCTCGGTTTATGCCAGGGCTAATGATAAACTATCATTATCAGCTATGACGTTTTCTCAT
The DNA here is from genome assembly GCF_900142915.1 of Mucilaginibacter sp. OK098. GTDB lineage: Bacteria > Bacteroidota > Bacteroidia > Sphingobacteriales > Sphingobacteriaceae > Mucilaginibacter. The sequence continues at coordinate 204,131 of NZ_FRCM01000005.1, read as the reverse complement.
CAAATGGTGCGATTATTTTTTACCGAACAGCTATATCGCGCCTATACCATAATTAAAGGTGAGCCGTATCATCATCAATGACACTGCCCTGACTAATTATTAAAAATAGTCAGCAAACTGTAAAAATGTGTTATTTTTTGTTAAATATGCCCTCTGTGTAGGTCAGAGCCCTATTTTTGATAAAAAAAGCGTCACGCATGCATACAGTAATTACCGAGCTTCTTTCTTTTAAGTTCATATTATTTTATATTTTAATAATATCAACTGTAATTGTTCACTACCGGGGCAAGGTTAGGTTTAAGTTTTTCAGGCAGTTAACAGACCATTCAACTTTTATGGCTCCTATCAACATGCCGATGTATGCCTTTTCGGGCGTTGAGAATAAGCCTTATATTAAATCGTCAAATTTCCCGGAATTATCGCTTCTTAAAGATAACTGGCAAATTATCCGTGACGAAGCTTTGCAACTAGAACGGGAAGAGTTGATAAAAGGATCGGATAAGTATAACGACATGGGTTTTAACTCATTCTTTCGCCGTGGCTGGAAACGTTTTTATTTAAAATGGTATGATGATTTTCATCCCTCAGCGAAAAAATATTGTCCGCAAACCATTGAGCTGATCAAAAGTATCCCGCAGGTAAAGGCAGCTATGTTTGCCGTACTGCCTGCAGGCAGCGAATTATTGATGCACCGCGACCCTTACGCCGGTTCATTGCGTTATCACCTTGGATTAATAACCCCAAACTCCGACCAGTGTCATATTGTTGTTGACGGTCAAAGCTATGCGTGGAAAGATGGCGAAGATGTTATTTTTGATGAAACCTACATCCACTACGCCGAAAACAAGACTGATATAGACCGGATCATCCTGTTTTGCGATATTCAGCGCCCGGTAAAAACTATGTTTGCACGTGGCTGGAACAAGTTCTTCGGCTGGTTTATTATGGCAGCCGCAGTGTCTCCAAATATGGGCGAAGACAAAACCGGGAACATCAACAAAGCTTTCAGGTATGTTTATTCAATCAGAAGGCTTGGTAAATGGATAAAAGCCTATAACCGCACCTTGTATTATGCAGTTAAGTATTTGTTGATGCTGGGCATCCTGTACTTGATATTTTTTTGAAAATGATTTTAGACGCAAAGTATTGCGTCTCTACATATTATTCTTTCTTTCGGACTTCCGGTCTTTCCGACTTCCGGACTAATTTCCTATTTTTGCAGCATGTCAGCAGGTCACGATCATTCACATCATCACCATCATGATCATGCCCCAAAGCTTGATCACCTTAACGCCGCCTTTATTTGGGGTATCATATTAAATTCAGCATTTGTAGTTATTGAGGTAATAGCGGGCCTGGCTACGCATTCCTTATCATTACTAACTGATGCAGGCCACAACCTTAGCGATGTGGCAAGCCTTGCCCTTGCACTCCTGGCTTTTAAGCTCACCAAGGTAAATGCAACCAGCCAATATACTTATGGCTATAAGCGATCAACCATTATTGTATCATTTTTTAATGCCGTTATATTATTTGTAGCAGTAGGCTTTATTATTTACGAAGCTATAATGCGCTTTATGCATACCGAAGTGGTTGCCGGCGGTACTATGGCTTGGGTAGCCTTTATTGGCATAGGCATTAATGCTTTTACCGCATGGCTTTTTGTAAAGGATAAAGACAAAGACCTGAACGTTAAAGGCGCTTACATGCACATGGCGGTTGATGCCGTAGTATCATTCGGTGTGGTTATATCCGGCATAATTATCTATTTCACTAATCTTTACTGGATTGATAGCGTTGTATCATTAATTATAGCCGTAGTTATTTTAAGAGGCACCTGGAGCCTGCTTAAAGACAGTTTGCGACTAGAGATGGACGGGGTTCCAAAAGAAATGGATCTCGAAAAAATAAAAGCGGAGCTGCTAAAGTGCAAAGGTATTACCGATGTACATCACATGCACGTATGGGCCTTAAGCACTACTGAAAATGCACTTACAGCCCACTTGGTTGTCGACCCCGAATATATGCCAACTTTTAATACAATAAAGAAAGACCTAAGGCACCGCCTGGAACATATGGACATTATCCATGCCACTTTTGAACCTGAATTTTCAGAAGAGGAATGTAAACACGTGGATTGCTAGTAGAGACGCGATGCTTCGCGTCTTAGCCATCATATTTGAACAATGCAATTAAACCTCACCCGTTATTGGTTTGAATTTAAAAAAAATGATGATTTATTCCCACAAGCTTACACGAGATGCGGTGTAACGGCATATAATTATAATGATGCTATTAACTTGCTAAATCAATACATGTTTAAAGGAAATATTATGCCAATTATTAAAAATGTAATTGAGAATATTGATGTTTCAACTTTAGATGCAAACCATATTTTACCAAATTTAGTTATTCCTCCAAATTTTAGAGGAATATGGTATCCTGGAGGATATCATATCTTGAATCATTAAAAAAGCCGGAGAAATATTCTCCGGCTTTTTCCATAAAGACGCGAAGCATCGCGTCTCTACGAGTAACTTTATTATGCTTTTTTAGCGGCGGTTTTCTTAGCTTTTGGTTTTGCAGGTGCAGCTTCTTCTGCTTTAGCCGTAGCTTCAACCGGTTTTGCAACTTCTTCAGCAACAGGCACTCCTTCGGCAACCGGGGCAGCTGTAGCAGGGTCTTGTTCGCTAAATAGCGGAAGATCCTTTAGTATCTGGTACCAGTTGATGATCTTTTTCATATCCGAAGCATAAACTTTCTCTTCATCATGATCTGGAGATATTTCCCTGAAAAAATCCCGCAGCTTTTTACCGTCAGCCTTGTTATCCGGAACACCCGAAGATGTTTTCATCCGTTCAAAAACGTCTATCAGCTTAATATCATCATCCAAACCAAAAATGGTGATCTCATGCAACGCCGCCAGTTTAGCGGTGGACAAGTTTGCAACCAGCTTGGTTTTTTGCGCGTCGAGGCTCTCTAAAATATAACCCGTTTTATTTTGAGCCAATGCTCTCCATAATCCCGGCTTGCCTGATACGGCTACAATTCCCTGTAAATTCATTTTTTATAAGTTGTAATGTGTTGGGTTGTAAATATTGTAAGGGTTGTAAATGTTGTAAAGGATTTAACCACCAAAACAACTACAACTTTTACAACAACTACAACCTTTTCAACTATCCTTCAATAACATCAATTCCTAAAATTTTATCGCCCTGGCGGATAGCGTCAACTACGTCAACGTTTTCAACCACTTTACCAAATACGGTGTGGTTCCTGTCTAAATGCGCGGTATTATCGCGGCTATGGCAGATAAAAAATTGTGAGCTGCCGGTGTTACGGCCTGCATGTGCCATTGATAACACACCACGATCATGATATTGATTTTCGCCAGTCAGCTCGCAGTCAATCTGTTTACCTGAACCACCTGCACCTGTGCCGGTTGGATCGCCACCCTGGATCACGAAATTAGGGATCACCCTGTGAAATGTTACGTTGTCATAAAAGCCCGACTTTGCCAGACCAAGAAAGTTTGCTACCGTGTTAGGTGCATCCTTGTCATAAAACTCAACGGTCATGTCGCCTTTTTCGGTTTTGATTATTGCTTTGCTCATTTTTTTTCTAAAATAGTAGGCAAAGGTAATAAAAGGCGGTGAAAGGCAAAAGGTTTTTAAAGAGGTAAAAGCTTAAAGGTGAAAGGCGAAAGGTAGGAATGTTATTTGGCTAAAAGTTCCATATTTAAAACTTCAAGAATCTTTCCTGTACCTATAATTCTTGATCCCTCTCTAAAGTCAAAATCAAACCCAACATTTAACATTCCTTTAAGAAAATCTGAAGTTATAAGGCTAATTTCAGCTATTATGCTTTCACCAGGATATACAATATCATTATTAAGAAACTTTTGTTGACCGCTGGTCTGCATCTCACTAAATGTAAACTTTACCGGAGGCCTATATCCTGAAAATGCCGGAGTTTTCCTTCCACCTTGTTCAGTTGTAAGATATTGTAATTCTGCAATAAAATCCGGGCGCTTATTCATTAGTTACTAAATATAGAAATTAGATTTGTAATGATCTTTATAACATAATAGCTTATTCAATTATTCGTTACATTTGGTAAATAGCTATCCCGTAACCATACAGAAAAGTGATCAATAAAATGCAAAGACAAAACCGCTTACCTTTTACATTTCGCCTTTCACCTAAGTTCTTGCTTTTAGCTTTCTGCTTTTTGCTTTCACCTCTAATAAACAGGGCTGCCTCCATATTGATCCCTATGGATGACGAGCAAAAAGATCACCTTAAATCATACGGTATTGCTTTTTGGACGCTAAAGAACGGCGAGGAGATTGACTGGCTGCTTAATTACCGCGGCGGCAGTTTTATGATGAAGTATGATAAAAAGGTTGAGGATGAATGTAAGATCCGTGGTGTTAGCTATGAGGTTTTAGCAGATGCAAAGGTGAACCAGATCCTGGCTGAAGTTAGTGACCCTTCAGTAAATATGGATGTGGTTAAGTTGGAGAAGGCGCCAAAAATGGCTGTTTACTCCCCCAAAAACAAGCTACCCTGGGATGATGCGGTTACCTTAGTATTAAAATATGCCGAAATCCCTTACGATGTTTTGTATGATGAGGAAGTGATAAAAGGCGATCTGCCTAAATATGATTGGCTGCACCTGCACCACGAGGACTTTACCGGCCAATACAGTAAGTTTTACGGCGCTTTCAGGTATGAGCAGTGGTATAACGACGATATAAGGATCCAGGAAGCTACGGCGCATAAATTAGGTTTTAAAAAGGTATCGCAAATGAAGCTGGCTGTTGTTGAACATATCCGCGACTTTTGTGCAGGCGGGGGCTTCCTGTTTGCCATGTGCTCGGGCACTGATACTTTTGATATAGCGCTGGCTGCCGCCAATACCGACATATGCGAGCAGATGTTTGACGGTGATGCTGCCGACCCGGGTGCGCAATCAAAATTAGATTTTAGCCAGACATTTGCCTTCAAGAACTTTACGCTGGATATGAACCCATTGTCGCACCAGTTTAGCAATATTGACGTAACAGCTACCCGCCAGGTTGAGCGTTCGAGGGACTTTTTTACCTTGTTTGATTTCTCGGCCAAATGGGATGTGGTGCCAAGCATGCTAACCCAAAACCATGATAAAGTGATAAAAGGGTTTATGGGCCTAACAACTGCCTATAATAAAAACCTGCTTAAACCGGGCGTAACTATTATGGGCGAAATGAAAAGTAATAACGAAGCCCGCTATATCCACGGTGAATATGGCAAAGGCCAATGGACCTTTTATGGCGGCCACGACCCCGAAGATTACCAACACATTGTAGGCGATCCGCCAACCGATTTGAAACTGCACCCAAATTCACCGGGATACCGTCTCATTTTAAATAATGTGCTGTTCCCGGCTGCCAAAAAGAAGAAACAGAAGACGTGATTAGAGGCTAGAGACTAGTTAATTAGAGGTTAGGAAAAACAATGAAGTAACAACGCATGATGCTTAGATTTTTGACAATCTTCAGCCTCTGATCTTTGTCCAACTAATCTTTGGTCTCTTACCTCTAATCAACTAACCTCAATTATAAAACGACCACGAAACTCCTATCTTAAGCGCTGCATCCTGTTGCGGGTAACGGTTTACGGTATAATAACCTTTGCTGAAAAGACCCTGGTTGGCATAATCATACATTATAAACAGGTTGGTGCGTTGCAGGGTGGCTTTTAAAAATATGGTTGCTACCGGGTACGATGAGAAGGTAACATTTGGGCCATTATAAAACTGGCCAAGGCCTGGTGCATACGACGGGGCAACATAGGTTGAATTATAACGCACATCCATCCCGATGTTTGAATATAGCACATTAAAGAAAAGTGCCTTATAATAAATGCTGGCGTAGTTATAAAATTGCGGTGTACGCAGTGTCGACTGGTAATCGGTTTTCTGATAAACAAAGTAATCGTCAAAATGCCACCTTCGCCAGGCTATACTTTTGCCAAAGCTTAATTTTATCATATTAATTGATCCTCCGAGTTGTGCGGGGTGGGCATCAATTCCATTATCCTGGGCTGTAAAGTATAAATAGTCGGTTATTAAAAAGTATTCGGCCTTAAAGTCGAGCTTTAGCGGGCTATTGATGTAGTTAAAGGATACGCTATTGGTTTTTTGATTGCTGAATTTATTATGAAAGATAAAGTGATTGGAGATCCAGCTGGTATATACCAACGGAGCCGTGCTGCTTTGCGAGTAGCCTTCCAAAATTATTTTACCTGCCTTGTCATTACCGGCAAGGGTAAGCTTTGCATCATACAAAAAGTCGCCGAAATCACGTCCCTGCACAATCTGCTGTACGTTAGCTTCAAGAGCCGCCCTGTCGCTCAATTTATAACTCATCCGGCCTTTAACGGTCAGATCCTGGAACGAATTGTTTTGCACTTTTGCCGGCAATACAACCCTAACCCCATATTGATTTAAAGTGGTATCGCTCACATACTGCCCGTAGCTGTAAATATCCTGCGTAAGGCCAAGATCCAGTTTTAACTCATTTTTATTTACCTTTTCACCCCTGCTCCGCAGGTAAAAGCTATAAGAGAAATCATTTTGAAGATGAGTCACGGACAGCGAGTCTCTCGATCGGTTTGAGCTATAATAGTAATCTGGAAACACATTATAAGTATCACTGCCATTCTGCAAATACTCATACTTGGTAGCTTCATATTTTAATGTATAGGAAACACGCTGCGTAGGTAATATATTAGCTTTGCCTTTTCCATTGCTGGCACTGTCAATCCTGCCTATATAGTAAAACTGCTTTAAATAAAACGACGCCCCTTTCCAGTTTTCATATGAAGCCGGTAAGCGTACAGGCTGTGAGCTTTTGTCCAATGATCCGGTCACAAAAATAGAATCATTTAATATGGAGCCGGTAACCGGGGCTTTTATGTTATTGTATATCAAATTTCCAAGCAAATTATATCGTTTACTTTTTGATTCGTACCAGGTAAATACAGCCGCATTAACATCACTTACATTTTGCGCTAAAACATTATTATTGCTATAATATCCTCTTGACCCGGTAAAATTTAAGTTAAAGCCAACGTTTAGTTGCGGATTAATATTTTGAGCGTGCGTTATTTTAAAGATCTGCTCTTTAACCCCTGTATACCCAACCAAGTAGAGCTGCGTATATGCAACCCTTGCACGGTAATAGCTTATATTTTCGGGCCTGAGCATGTAAGGGTCAAGCTCATGCAGGCCGGGTTCAAACCCAATAGTATGCGACGGCTCAAACAGCAGGCTTCTTGCAGGCAACCCTGTATTGCCAAGGCTTATTTTAGGACTGCGCGGCTGCAATAACGGACTATAATTTTCGTAATTATACAAGCCGGTATCCAATGGCCGAAGTTGTGTGCTGTCGCGTAAAAGCCTTTCATTGGTTATCCTTATAAATTTCGAATTAAAAACAACACTGTCTTTTTTCCTGTCCTGCTTTTTCCGCAATGAATCAAGCATCTGATCATCTGTGAGCTTTTTGCCGGATGTTGTGCCGGTATCGCGTAAATTTATCCGCCGCTGCGGGTCGTCCTGGTTATTATTTCCGCGTTGAATTTGCGCAAAAGCTACCTGCGAACAAACGCAGATAAACAGCAAAAGGATATATTTTAATTTATTAGGCATTAAAAACCGGCTATCAATTCTTTAAGTATCAATGTCATTTTTGGTTCCGCTTCGTGGGCCACTGCCAATATTTCTTCAAGAGATACTGGCTTTAATACTTCCTGGAAACCTTCATCAGTTATTACTGATATTGCAAATACTGTTAAATCCATGTGACGGGCCACAATCACTTCGGGCACGGTGCTCATTCCAACTATGTCACCTCCTATTATCCGCAAGTAGTTATACTCCGCTTTTGTTTCGAGGTTAGGGCCCGTAACCCCAACATAAACTCCCTTGTGGCAGGTAATATTGTTTGCCTTGGCAATATCTAATGCTTTAACAATCAATTCGCGCTTGTAAGGCTCGCTCATATCCGGAAAACGCGGACCAAGCTCTTCTTCATTCCGGCCGGTAAGCGGGTTATGCGGCTGTAAGTTAATATGGTCAGCTATCACCATCAGGTCGCCTTTTTTAATAGCAGGGTTTAATGAACCGCTGGCGTTTGATACAAACAGCGTTTTTATCCCAAGCATTTTTAAAACCCTTACCGGGAAGGTGATCTGCTGCATGTTATAGCCTTCGTAATAATGCAGCCTGCCCTGCATAGCTACAACCTTTACCCCGTTAAGTGTGCCAAAGATCAGTTTACCGGAGTGGAACTCCAGCGTTGAAATTGGAAAATCTGGAATATTGGAATACATCAGCTGTTTTTCAACTTCAATTTCATTAACCAGGGCGCCAAGTCCGGTGCCTAATATTATACCCACTTCGGGTTCAAAATCGCCTATGCGGCTTTTAATGTATGCTGTGGTTTTCTGTATGCTCTCTAACATAGTCAATAACAATTTTATCAAACTGATTGCCGCTGCCGTTTAAAAATTCAACGCTTATCGGGATCACAAAAACGGGAAGCTTTTCATCAGCAGGTTGCCCGGTAATTAACCAGGATTCATCTAAACGCTGCGCATCCTTTTCTGTTGTAACAATTATTTTTTTTTGTGATGGATGAGCTGCGAATTCACCGGCAAGTTTAGTGATATTTTTTAAGCTAAACGGGTGATGATCGGGATAATTATGATGAATCACGTTCGATGTGCTCCCGTTTAAATATTGTAGCAGCGGTTGCGGGTTAGCTATACCTGTTAATAAAAATACGGTGGTATCCTTATCTATCAATACATTAGCCGGGTTTCCCTCCAAATCATGCAGTGGTTGATAGGCAATTGAAGTAAAAAACAATTGCTGGTATGGCAAAGGCTCAATTTTATAGGCCAGCGCGGTTTTTTCTTGATCAGTAAGCGTTGCAGGGCATTTAGATATAATAATGATCTGTGCCCGCCAGCGCCCGCTCATTGGCTCGCGCATGTTACCGGCAGGTAATAAAAAATGAGGTTCGTTAATGCGATTATAATCAAACAATAAAATGCTTAAACCAGGCTCAACGGCGCGGTGCTGGTAAGCATCGTCCATCAATATTAAATCGTGAAAAGGAAGCAATTGTTTTAGTCCTTCCACCCTGTCCTCACATACGGCAACTGTTATATCCGGGAACTTTTGTTTGAACTGGGCAGGTTCATCGCCTATTTGTTTAGAGAGTAGAGAGTGGTGAGTAGTGAGTGGTGAGTAGTTATTCACTTCTTCTTGATTCTTGACTCTTGACTCTTGGCTCTCGCCCCTTGGTTCTTGATTCTTGATTCTTGATTCATGACTCTCTTCTAAAAAACCTTTTGTTTCCCTTCCGTATCCCCGGCTTAAAGTTGCCAGTTTATAATCCGGTTTCAATAATCTGATCAAATATTCCGTCATGGGGCTTTTGCCTGCGCCGCCAACTTCAAGATTCCCAACGGATATGACAGGCTTTGTAAACCGGTAGCTTTTAAACAGACCGGCATCATAAAACCAGTTACGCATAATGATAACAAATCCATAGATTATTGAAAAGGGCAATAAAAGCCAGCGCAGGTATTTCATAGTTTGTTGCAAAGATAACCGGGATTAATGGATTTTAACGATTAGAGGGGATTAGAAAAAACTTACGCAGTTTTGAAAACTTCGTGAGTTTCCCCGGTGAAACCCTTCGCCCTTTACCTTTCGCCTTTAACCTTACTTCAAAACTTTCACTACTGGCAACAACTTTTCATCAACCTTACCATCAATTACGGATACATAATAAGTATTGCTCTTTTCATCGCAGGCAACTGACTTTATATATTTTTCATTTTCAAACACAATTCCGGCCAGGTCATCAATGGCGTATCCGGGGCTTAACCTGCTTTTTAAAATATTTTCAAAGTAAAGTGGCTTACGCAAAGGCTCGCTATGATAATGCGGACAGTGGCTGGTTTGGATAAAGCCCAAACCCTGCACGATAGACAGATCCTTCGGCCTTGAATCGGTAGTGCCGCCCTGGAACCAGCACAGCGAGCCTGCACTGCCACCTGCCAGTATAATTCCTTTATTATATGCTTTTCTTAATACGGTATCAATCCCCTGCGCTTTCCAGATAGCCATCATATTTAGCGTATTTCCACCGCCAACAACTATGGCGTCCATGCTTAGCAGGTTCTCTTCAAAAGTCTTTTTTTCTGTATAGGAGGCTACATATACTCTTTGCACATACGGGCGCATGTTAAGCTCTTCGCAGGCATTATACCAAGCCAGTATAACATTGGCGTTATCGCCGGTGGCAGTAGGTAGAAAACAGATCCTTGGGTTTTCTTTTTTGGTTAAAGCCATAACATACCGCATAAATTGTTTGTTAAAATTTCCGCCATAAGCAAAAATTGTGCGGGTTACTTCGCTTTTTGAAGCCTGCTGGGCCATGCCCGAAAAGCAGCAGACAAATAATAAAATAGCCAGGTATATCTTTCTCAATTTTAACATTTTATAGTTTATAATTACCGGCTTGGTATTACCGGACAGCAATTATAACAAAACCGTGGTTTATTTAAAAATATTGATCCTTATAACTTCCGGACTTTACTGACTTTTCGGACTTTACTGACTTCCCCCAAATAATTCTTAAATTTGTTTGTAACATCCGGGCCAATCCCTGTATCTAAATATCATAAAAACAAAAAGCCAACCGGCAAAAACAATGATCAATAAAGCTGCGATTGCCGGCAAACCCTCAAAAAACATCATGAAAAAGATCTTTATAGCGCTTACAGGTTTAGTGTTGCTTGCTTCGGCATGTAACCAAAACCCACCACAGCAAAACAATGTAACTATTGAAAACAATACTACCGCCGGCTTTGACGTAAACAAGCTGGCCCAGTTTGTTAAAACCAGTACCGATCCGCAAACGCTGGAAAAGGCAATTAACAATCCTGCCAACCAGATCAACAACCTTGATTTGGATAAGGATGGCAATATTGATTACCTGAAAGTTCAGGAAAGCGACAATAATAAACTGAAGGTTATAGATGATGTAAGCACTTCAGAATCGGTAACGGTTGCCAGTATTAATGTTAGCCCTGACAACAATAGCAATACCGCCGATTTAAATATCCAGGGCAACCCTAGTTATGCGGGTTACAATAACTATTATCACTCATCATTCACATTTACTGATTTTTTATTGATGAGCTATCTACTGCGTCCGCATAGCTATTATATGCCGATGTATCATTATGGTTATTATCCATCTTACTATACCCGTACCCGAACTTATACCACTTTCAGGCCAACTACTTCGTCGGCTATGTCATCAAGAACAAGTACCCGGAGCAGCTTAAGCAATCCTTCAAGGTCGCAAAGGTCATTCGGTACACGCAGCTCACAGCCTGTGAGGAGCGGTGGATTTGGAAGCAGAAGCTCAAGCAGCAGGTCAGGCTTTGGTCGCAGCCGCGGCGGATTTGGCCGCAGGAGGTAATATTAACCAGGCAAAGCACTCAAATTTCGTTAAGCAGGCACATAATATTGTTCCTGCTCTTATTTAACTGAAAGATTTTTAAAGTCGCGGATTTTTTTACATCCGTTATAAACTATAGTTATGGCAATTGAATTAAGAAAAAATACTGTTTTATCAAACGATAATAAAAAGACATTTAAGGCCATCATCGTTTTAAATGAAATGATAAATGGCACCCACCAGTTCAGCAGCAATGCTTATGGCGATGATAGCGTGCTGCAGCCCTTATTTACCGACCTTGTTGCAAAAGGTTATGTAATTACCCGGGACTCAACCTACCAGGTTAGCTCAAAAGGCCGGGGTATATTTGATACCTTTATGAAGCGCTACACCGAATATTTGAAGGTTTATGACGTTTTCTCTTTTGTAGATCTTGAAAAAGGTGAGTTTGCTTTCGACAGGTATTTTGATTTTGATACAGATGATGCCTGGTTTGATTACACAAACGATGAACGGTTTGACGACCTGCGTATTGCCGTTGCCATGTTTAAAAAGACAGACCCGGCCGAAATTGTATTTATGTCGTTCATCAACGAAAACCGCTTTGATACGGCATCTGCTGGCTGGCAAAACGAGCTTGTTTCCGAAGATGCATGGCGCGAAATAGAAGAAATTTGCAATACCGCCATAAAACCCGATGAGGTTGGTGAAGATGCCATGGTTGATATGATAAACCAGGGATCGGAGCTGATGATCAGGCTGATGGAGGAAGAACAAAAACAAAATAACAATAATTCAAATTACGGCGGCGGCGGCACTACCACCACTACTACCGTTGTTGAGGAAGAAACAGTAGAATACTATCAACCCTATTACGATCCGTATTATATATCGCCGATATGGCTGGTGCCGCTGTTTTTGTGGTAGTCATTGGTCATTGGTCATTGGTCATTGGTCATTGGTCATTGGTCATAAACAGTCCTTCGGACTTTGGCATCATCAGTTAACAATTTCACTAATGACCAATGACAGCGTAGCTAAATGACCAATGACTTTCCTCCTACTCATTTTTCAAGCTTTTCACCGGGTTCGCAAGCCCTGCCCTAATTGCCTGCGTGCTTATGGTTAGCAGTGTAATAATTATTGCCACCACTGCCGAAATAATAAATACGCCCGGGCCAATGGTTATGCGGTAATCATACTTCATTAGCCATTTTTGTAAAAAATACAGGGCTACAGGTGATGCTATTATACAGCTGATGATCACCAGCAACACAAAATCCTTTGACAACAACATCCAAACCTGGGTTACGGTTGCACCCAAAACTTTTCGTACACCAATCTCTTTGGTACGTTGTTCAGCAACAAAAGCGGCCAGGCCAAACAAACCAAGGCATGATATGAATATAGCCAGGCAAGCAAATACACCGGAAAGCTTGCCAACAAGCACTTCTTCGCTGAATTTATGGTTATAATCCTGGTCAACAAAACTATACTGATAAGGATACGCCGGACTGTACCGGTTAACGATCTTTGAGAGTTTTTCGATTGCCTGGTGTGTGTTAATGTTTGGTGCTAAGCGATACATCATATAATCGCCATCTCCGTACTCAAACATAGTTGGGTCAGCAGCAATAAATGGCGAATTCATCAAAGCGTCTTTTACCACGCCAATTATCCTATATTGTTTTCCGTTCTTTTTCAGGATTTGGTTGATAGGCTCTTTTAAGCGAAGGCGCTTTACCGCGGCTTCATTTAAAACCACATTACCGGTGTCTGATTTTGCGTTTATAAAATCACGCCCCGCTTTAATTTGCATACCAAGCGTTTTAAAATATTCGCCGGTGTTTGCAATAACGCCCATTTCTACTGTTTCACCTGCATATTTACCCGGCCACTGATCAAGGTTCATATGCCCGCCTACCCCGGTTGCAGAGCTTGATGCCGACGTAACCGATGTAACTATGCCACTTTGCATTAAATCATTTTTAAGCGCCCGATAATTACGGATCAGATCGTCATTCATATTTGAGGTCATCAACCGGTTAACCTGATAACCAGTAGGACGGTCTTTAGCATATTGAATTTGCTTGTAGATAACCACCGTACTGATGATAAGAACGATAGAGCAGCTGAATTGGGTAACCACCAATACTTTACGGGAAATGGAAGCCGACTTGCCGACTTTGATGCTACCCTTTAAAACAGTCACCGGGTTAAATGACGACAGATAAAATGCCGGCCTGCTGCCCGCTAACAACGCCGTAATAAGCACACCAATCAGCATGATAAGCCAAAATGAGAGGTTAGTATAAGGAATCCCTAAAGTAGTTCCCGTAAGCGAATTAAATGCAGGTAATGCCAATTGAACAAACAACAGGGAAAACAAAAAGGAAATAAAGGTTATAACCGTCGACTCCGTAAGAAACTGGAAAATAAGATCTTTCCGTTGCGATCCGATGGCTTTTCTTACCCCTACTTCCCTGGCTCTTTTCTCAGAGCGGGCTGTGGAGAGGTTTATAAAGTTTATACAAGCTATCAACAATACCAATACGCCGGTTATACTGAAGATGCGTACATATTGAATAAATCCTTCAGTAGCTTGCCCATTTTTATAATCATACAAATGCCAGTCAAGCAATGGTTGCATAATTACATTGGAGTTCATGGCATTTACATTGCCAGTTTCGCCTTTTTCGATATTTTTTATTTTAGGTGCTACCTGTGCGTAGGAAATACCCGGCTTCAATTCTGCATATATTATAAATGCATTATCGCCAAAGCTGCTTGTACGGAGTGGCTTTACCCATTTTTGGGTAAGTTCCATATAGCTGAACGGGATCAAATAATCAAACTTCATACTCGAGTTAGCGGGCATGTCTTTTAATACAGCTGTAACCCTTAAATTATCATGATTATCAACCCGCACTATTTTATTTAATGCATTGGTATTCCCAAATAGTGCTTTAGCGGTTGATTCGGTGAGAATAATAGAAAAAGGATCTTTTAACGCGGTAGCGGCGTTTCCTTCAACTGTTGAATACCTGAACATCGTTAAAAAATCCCCTCCTACCTGTAAGCCGATCGGAAACAATTTGTTATCTCCAACCATCAGGCCATGAGGCGCTGATCCGTCACATTCAGCTACATGCTCAATTTCAGGAATATTACGCAGCGCACCCGCTAACATTAATGAGGTTGAGCTAAAGGTGAGCGTGTCGCCATTACTATTGAAGTTCCGCAATACCTGGTAAAGCCGCCCATTATCGGGAACAAATTTATCAAACGAATACTGGTAATTAACCCATAAAGCGATCAGCAAAGCAACCGCCATACCGGCGCCTAAACCTACAATGTTAAGTGCGCTGTAAACCTTGTTATTCAGAATGTTGCGCCAGGCTATTTTTAAATAATTCTTTATCATTTTATTTGGTCATTGGTCATTGGTCATTGGTCATTGGTCATTGGTCATTGGTCATTGGTCATTGGTCATTGGTCATTGGTCATTGACAGTCCTTCGGACTGTGGCATCATCAGTTAATTAACAATTTCACTAATGACTAATGACAGCGTAGTGAAATGACCAATGATTACTCACTTCTTAAAGCCCTGATCGGGTTAGCAATTGCTGCTTTTATTGATTGAAAGCTTACGGTTATTAAGGCAATCCCTATCGCAACTATCCCTGCACATGCAAAGATCCACCAGCTAATTGGTGCACGATAAGTAAAATCCTGCAGCCATTTGGTCATCGCCCACCAGGCAATTGGCGAGGCAATTATTATTGACAATACTACCAGCTTTACAAAATCAAAAGAAAGCAACCTGGTAATACTTTGCACACTTGCACCCAATACCTTACGGATCCCAATTTCTTTGCTCCGTTGTTCGGCCATAAAAGCGGCTAAAGCAAACAGGCCAAGGCAGGCAATAATTATTGCCAACACGGCAAAACTGGTAAATATGCGACCCATTCGCTGCACATCGTCATACATGCTGGCAAAGCGCTCATCCATAAATGTATAGCGTAAAGGCTGCGATGGCGATATATTTTTCCAGAGCGAGGTTATTTCGGCAATGGTGCTTCGTATGTTTCCACCGCTTATTTTTACCGAGACAATCGAATTACTAATGCCATACGAAAGGCAAAGCGCTTTAATGGGATCACGCAGCGATTCGAAATTAAAATCCCGGATCACTCCAATTATCCTTATTTCATCGGTTCCATGTGTAATTAATTTACCAACCGGGTCTTTAAGGTTAAGCTGCCTTGCCATGGTTTGGTTGATGATAACACCCTGGTTTTGCACATTGGCCGAAAAATTTGAGCCTGTCAGCAGTTTTATGCCGAATGTTTTAAAGTAACTATCGTCTACAAGCCAAAATTGTGTGTCTATGCCCGATTCAACTTTTGATTTCCCGGCATTAAACAGGGTGTTTCCGTTCCTTTTTGTGCCGGCAACCGGAAGGTAATCACTAACGGAAACACTTTTTATTGATGATAATTTAAGCAGGTCTTCTTTGAGTGTTTTCACTCCATTATCGCCAAGTGTATTAGTACCCTGCAGCATCAGTACCTGGTCTTTATTGTAACCGATGTCCTTATTAAGGATGTACTGCATCTGGTTGTAAATAACAAAGGTGCTGATGATAAGTATAATTGACGTGCTAAACTGAAAAACCACCAGGCCATTACGTAGTATTGAATTTTTGCTTCCGTTGCTGATTGAGCCTTTTAGTACGCTTGCAGGTTTAAACGACGAAAGATAAAAAGCCGGGTAGATGCCTGCCAGCACCCCAACTATCAATGTACTTGCCAGGATGATCAGTATAAATGAAAATGATTGCCATGGCATGGTTAATGTTTTTGATGCCAGCACATTAAAATATGGCAGTATTGCGCTGGCAATAAATAATCCTACCATAAATGAAAGCACGCTATACAGCATTGATTCGGCAAGAAACTGATTGATGAGGCCGAACCGTGTTGAACCAACCACCTTGCGCAGCCCAACTTCTTTAGCCCGGTTTGCTGATTTGGCAGTTGACAGATTAATAAAGTTAATACAAGCAATAGTCAAAATAAACCCTGCAATTGCCCCAAACAACCAGATAAAACGGATATCACCATGGGTTAAACCGTCCTGAATATCATAAGATCTTAAATGAATATCGCTGATTGACTGCAAGTGAAGGGAAGCTTTTTTTAGAAGTGTTTCCGCATTTTTATCTCCATTTTTCCGCATATCAGGCAGATAATAGTTATTTAGAATCACAGAGGTGAGCTTTTTTTCAAATTGAGGAATATTTGTTCCGGGCCGGATTAAAATATAGTTGGTATAATTATTATCACCCCAGTTACTTTGTTCACCTTTAAAAAATTCAAGTCCGCTAAGCGTAAGCAAAAAATCATATTGCAGGTGCGAGGTAGCAGAAGGATTTTGCATTACACCACCAATTGTGTATTGTTTGGTTTTATCGTTGTTAAGGATCATAACCTTACCAACAGGGTTCTGATTAGGGAAATATTTATCTGCTTTCCGCTTTGATATTACCATTGTATTTGGTTCGGCAAGTGCGTGAGTTCTGTCACCGTATATCATTGGTGTTTTATACATATTCAGTACCTGCTGATCAAGATAGGTAAAACCTTCTTCATGGCTATTTTCAACCATATCCGGGCGTCTTATCTCATTACTACCGGCGCCATAAAAAAGAGGATTAGCCATTAACCTACCGGATAGCTCTACCTCAGGAAAATCCGTTTTTAAAACATTACCCAATGGCGCAGGAAAAGAAACCCATTTCTGGAGTGTCCCATTATCGTTGAAATTACCTACAACCCGGTAAATACGGCTGGCATCAGGGTAACTTTGATCATAACTAAGCTCGTTTTTAATATACAGGCCTATTAAAATACAGGCGGCAATGCTTAATGCAAAGCCACCAATCTTTATGGCCCCATACATTTTTTGCTTATTCAACTGCCGCAAAGCGATTTTGAGATAGTTCTTTATCATGGTTGGTTCATTAGTTCAATGGTTCATTAGTTCATTGGTACCGCGTGGTCATACCCATTCTATAGCAAGTTCAACTAATCTCTGATCTCTAACCTCTAATTAACTTATTCCGTCTTAAGGCTTTTCACCGGGTTCATCAGGGCAGCTTTTATGGCCTGGAAGCTTACGGTAAACAGTGCTATAAACATGGCCAACAAACCGGCCAGGGCAAACATCCACCAGCTTAATGGGATGCGGTAGGCAAATGCCTGCAGCCACTTGCTCATGCCGTACCAGGCTATCGGCGTTGCAATAACAAACGACACGATAACCAGTATTAAAAAATCTTTTGATAACAGCTGAACGATCCCGGTTACACTTGAACCCAGCACTTTGCGGATGCCTATTTCCTTACTCCGCTGCTCGGCGCTAAACGCTGCCAAACCAAACAGGCCAAGGCATGAGATCAGGATAGCCACCAGGGTGAATGAATTGATGATCTGCGACAGCACAATTTCTTTTTCATATTGCTTTTGTACCTCGCTATCAAGAAACGAATATTCAAAAGGCACTGCCGGCATATCCTTTTTCCAGATCCCTCCTATTTTGCTTATCAAGGTTTTGTAATCCTTGCTGCTGGTTGATACCACCATGCAAGTAAGGTTCATTGGGTCTTTGTCATAAACCAGCATAAACGGACGCACATCGGCATGCAGTGAATTGTAATTAAAATCCTTCATCACCCCGGCAACAGTAACATACGATACGGGATTATTGCCAAATTGTGAATAGAGTTTTGCGCCCACGGCAGTTCGCTCATTCAGGTTAAGTCTTTTTGCAAGCGTTTGGTTGATGAGCACTTTGCCGGAGTCGCCCAGCATAAAGTCTCTGCCGGTTAAAAGCTTAATGCCGTTTGTTTTTATAAAATATTGGTCGCAGGCAATGTTTTGTGCATCAATAGCTGTTGCCATGTTGCCGCCTTCGGGGTAAACACCATGATCATGCATTACAAACTGGCTCAGGTAATTATCGGCGCTGGTAACATTTTTAACGTCAGCAATTTGTTTCAGGTCATTAGCAAGCGCGGGCATTTGCATTTGGGCATCGTTGGTATAAAAGTTAAACACCAGCTTTTGATTTGCATCAAACCCAAGGTCCTTTGCCTTAATATAATTGAGCTGGCTGTAAATAATGATGATGCCCGTTATCAGCACGATAGACAATACAAATTGGAATACTACCAGCGACCGCCGGATGCCTGTTGCCGATATTTTATTGCTAAAATTACCTTTTATAACCTTTATTGCTTCGAAAGCCGAAAGATAAAACGCCGGGTAACTGCCTGCAACCAAACCGGTAACCAGTACCAGGCTCCCCAGCATCAGCCAAAGCCTGTAATCGGCAAAAAAGGCAACGCGGATATCGGCCTGTGTAATATTATTCAGGTAAGGCAGTACAGCCCATAGTAATGGCAATGCGATAATTACACCTATAAATGACAACAGGAACGATTCGCCTAAAAACTGCCTGATCAGATCATACTTCCCGGCGCCTATCACCTTGCGCACACCAACTTCCTTCGCCCTTTTTGAGGCTCTTGCTGTTGAAAGGTTCATGAAGTTAATGCAGGCTATAACCTGTATCAATACCGCTATCAAAATCAGGATAAACAGGAACGATGGATCAGCAGTTTGGCTTGTTTCAATTTCATACCCGCCAGTGGTATGAATTGAAGTTATTGCCTGTAAGTGCAATTGTTTTTGCATGCCCAGCTTTTGCATTTCCTGGCCGGCATATTTATTCAGAAAGGCAGGCAGCTTTTTTTCGAGAGATTTAGGGTCGGTACCCTGGCGCAGTTTCACATAAGCAAACAGGAAGTTGTTACCCGCCCACTCGCTATTACTGGCAAATGACTTACCCATATTACCGCTTTTCATCGAAATAAACATATTGCCTTCCAGGTGCGACCGCCCAAGGCTTTGGTCAATAACACCGGTTATTTTATAGTCATGCTTGTCATAAGCATCATTAATGTTTACCAGCTTGCCCAGGGCGCTTTCATGTCCGAAGATCTTTTGAGCTGTTGATTTTGAGATCACAATATTATAGGGGTCATCCAGGGCATGGTTAGCATGTCCCTCAACAAAGTTGTAATTAAGGATGCTGAAAAAAGTCGAGTCCACGTAAAATGCCCCCGTTTCATAAAACGACTGCTCTTTATAGCGCAGCAAATGCTGCTTGGCGCCTAACATGTCGGTCTTTATTGCCCTTGTGTAATTTAGCACTTCAGGGAAATCGCGTTTCATGGCAGGTGAAATTGGAGGAGAAGATGCGCCACTGTGATGTTTATCGCCAGTCAGTGCCAAATCAGTAGTAATGCGATAAATGTCGCTTGCATTTTTATGCTGCTTATCATAGCTATACTGATCCTGCACATATAATAAAATGTACAGGCAACACAGCGTGCCTGCAGCCAGTCCGAAAATATTGATGAAGCTGAATGTTTTGTTTTTCAGCAGAAAGCGGAAGGCTGTTTTAAGATAGCTTTTTAACATGATGGTTGGTCATTAGTCATTGTTTCATTAGTCATTGGTGGTTGCAGGTATAATGCAATTCCCAAAAACAGATTTTAGTCTAAGAAAATGCCAAATATGTATTAAATTAATTATCAATAAGTTACGTTTAATTAATTGATTAATTTTGTCCGGTTTTGATACAGTGAATGTTCGGTTATGTTTGTATTTGTTTTGATAAAAATCCTAACATCCTGAAATCTTATAAATCTTAGTTTATATCTTAGATAAATAAACCCTCTCCATATGAAATACAGGCTTTTGTTATTATTGCTTATTATCGCCACGGCCACATTTGCCCAAACGGAAGCAAAGCTTACCGCCAAACTACAGGACGCAGTTAAGGGATTTAATGGCCGGGTGGGTATCTACGTACATAATTTAAAAACTGATAAAATAGCCGCTATAAACGCCGACACACTTTTCCCTACTGCCAGCATGATAAAAGTAAGCATTCAATGCGGCCTGATGGATAAAATTGAAAAGGGCGAAATGCAATACAACCAAAAGCTGGTTTACCGCGATTCGTTATTATATAAGGGCGAAGATATTTTAGGCTCGTTTAAAGATGGCGATACCATTGAGGTTAGCAAAGTGGCGCTGCTAATGATAACTATGAGCGATAACACCGCAAGTGTATGGCTGCAAAAGCTGGTTGGCGGCGATTATATTAATAACTGGCTCGATAAAAATGGTTTTAAGGTAATGCGGGTAAACTCCCACGTTCCGGGTCGTGAGGCTATCCGCGCTAAATATGGCTGGGGCGTTACAACACCTTATGAAATGTGCCGCTTATTTACCCTCATCCGCGATGGGAAAGCGGTTAGTCCGGGTGCCAGTGAGCGTATGTACCGCAATATGGGGCGCATTTTTTGGGACGATAAAGCTATCTCGCAGATCCCGCCTTATATCCAAACTGCATCAAAACAGGGCGCGCTGGATGAATCAAAATCAGAAACCATAATGGTAAATGCTCCGCATGGCGATTACGTATTCTCTATCATCACCAGTAATAATAAAGATCAGCGCTGGAAACCGGATAACGAAGCCTACCTGCTGATTAAAAAAGTATCAGCCCTGCTCTGGCATTATTTTGAACCGGAGAGCAAATGGAAACCTGCTGAAGGGGTTGATAAGTATATGCTTAATGAGTGATTAGGGGAGTCGGGAAAGTCAGTAAAGTCCGAAAGATAAATTTAGCCTAACCTAATGACTCAATGACCAATGACTTTTCTAACCTTCGCTGGTAATTTATCTGCAATCAACCTGTACGATTGTTTTAAATAGAACTCCCATTCCTGCCGGGTCAATCTGCTGATATCGTCAATATGTACCCATTTGTAGCGGGCAACATATTCCTGCGGTGAAAAGCCTTCTTTGCAAATGATCTCCTCAAAATCCTCGGCCAGTACTTTAAATGATGCTGAAACCGGCACACTATCTGGCGAGGTGAACAGAAATGATTTACCGCCCACATTAAAACACAGGTGCGAGCCAAGCTTTATATCTTCGGTTACCCCGGCAAACTGGGCGCAGAGGGTTTGAATGTCTTCTATGGTCATGTTTTTACCTGTTGAATACTTTATATTTCTTTATCAGCTTTACGCCAAAGGCCCGCAAAGGTATTTCAATAAAAATAAACATCAGATAGCTTATTGCAATTGCCAGTACCAGGGTTGATAAAAATATATATACCATGCTAAACGAATTATGGTAGGAGAACAAAGATGCCATTGTAAGCAGCAACGGCAAGTGTATCAGGTAGAAACTATAAGAAATATCGCCTAAAAAAGTAAAGATGCGATGCTCAAGAAATTTCGCAGTTTTTTGGCGGGCCAGTACAATTGTGATTATGAAAGCCGCCCCGATTGCGATTATATAATTGCTCCAGACAAATTTGTAGGGCCATGGCCAGCGAAGTATAGGCTGCAAAAATTCTAACGTGTTGTTATAAAAAAATAAAGCCAGTAATAAAAGTATCCCAATATAAAACCACGGCCAACAACTTACTTTAGCAACAATTTGATGCCTGTACCTGGCAAATAGTATCCCGAGGTGAAATATTGGTAAGGGCCAGTAATCCCCCCGACAGGAACAAGTGGTTGCCAGAATGAGAAATAGCAAGTTACAAGACAAGTTTTCTTTTGCAACTACTCTTATAAAAAACGGAAGGAACAGGGATATGTTCATTTCGATTATTAACGACCAGATCGGCGGATCAATAAAGGACTTTTTAAATTGAGGGCCTATCAGCAGGGCGGTTTTTAGTAGCTCATGAAAACTTTCCCTGTTCCATTGCCAGGTCCAAAAGCTTTGGAGCCACCCCGAAAAAGGAACCATCCCGCCCCTGTCAAATACAAATTGTTTTAATATTACCGAAAAGATGATCGCAAAGATCAGTGCCGGGTAGATCCTGAAAATACGCTTTAAATAAAACCTGGTGAGCTTTAGCGGCCTTTCGCCATCAATATAAGGAAGGCTGAGCACCATGCCACTCAAAAAGAAAAAAAACATCACTGCCGCATTGCCATTAAATAGTATAACTAAAGGAGTAGAATAAATTTTCGGGTATGATAATATAGTTGCTTTTACACCTAAAAAGTGGCCAAAAAAAACTGTTAAAGCGGCTATTCCCCGTAAGCTGTCTAATTGCCTGTACCTTTGAAGATTTGGGACACCGGGGATTATTTTTTCCATCTGTTAAAATTGCATACTAATAACCCTACACCCGCGTTGCAGGTTTGGTTGTTTAATAACCCCGTAGTATTTGGCTTTGTTACTATGTAAATATAAATTAGAAAACCAATACCTTTAAAGAGAAATGAAAAAACACATCGTTATATTAATCATAGTTAATGCATTGCTGCTATTCAGCACCCGGTTATTTGCTCAATCTGCTGCTGAAGGTAATTATTATACTTCATTCGATAGTACAAAGATCTATTATGAAGTAAAAGGTGATGGTTACCCGGTTATATTGATTCATGGTTTTTCGGGCACCGGGCAGGGCTGGAAAAACTGCGCCGTTTATAATGATCTGTTGAGTGCAGGATATAAGGTTATCCTGATTGATCAGCGGGGTAACGGGCGATCAGACAAACCGCATACCGATGCAGGCTATTCAAATGATGCCGAGGCAAAAGATATTATGGGCCTTATCACCTATCTTAAATTAAAAAATTACGATGCTGTAGGTTACTCGCGCGGTTCTATCATTGCTTCGCGGCTTTTAGTTTTGGATAAACGCCTGCACAAAGTGGTAATGGGCGGCATGGGTGATGCTTATACCAATCCGGAGTGGCCCCGCAGGATCCACGCCTATAAGGCTTTAATGGGGGATACTACGCTACATGATGTTGACGATATGGTTAAATATATCCGTTCGCAGCATTTTGATGAGCTGGCACTCGCCTATCAACAAAAATGGCAGCCATCAACCAGCAAAAAAGAGCTGGCTGCCGTGCGTAAGCCTGTATTAATTATTCGCGGCAGCGATGACAAAGAAAACGGTTCAGAAATTGGTTTAAATAAGCTTATAACCCACTCAGGTCTAAACTATGTTCCTGGAAATCATAATACCGCTATCAGGAACACTGAATTTTCTGAAGCGGTAACCAGCTTTTTGAAATAAGGTTGAGAGACAAGAAATCATGATTAACCATAAAATACTATCATTTTTCTCTTGCCTCTTATTTCTAATATTCCTGCCTCTGCCTATATGGCTTATTATTTGCATTAACACGGCAAATATATACCCATGAAAAAGTTAATCATATATTCAACCGTGGTAATCGCATTGCTAATTAGCACATCACATTTTGTTCAGGCGCAGGATCAACCACATAAAAAAATAAGCCAGCAAGGTAAAGGAGCAATAATAGGTGGTGCAGGGGGCGCTGTAGCCGGTGGCTTAATTGGACATGGTGTAAAAGGCGCTCTTATTGGCGGTGCTATAGGCGCCGGTGGCGGATATGTTATTGGCAACGAAGCCAGGAGACGCGATGAAAAACGCAGGCGTGCTTACTGGCGTGCACACCACAAGCATCATTACCACCACCATACTTATGCAACAGCACAGCACTAATTATGGTTAGCTAACAATGCTAAAACGTATATATTTTAGTACATTTTAGCATTGTAAATATTGCGTCCTATTGATACCTAAACAAAAAACCAAATTTTTTCTTTAAAGAACAATGAATAAACTAATATTATTAATAGTTTGCTATTTATCGCCTTGCTTGCTACTGGCGCAAACACCAACTGATACCGCTAACGTCAAAGTTGATACTACCGGCCAAAGAGATCTTATTGATATTGGCTCAGGAATTTTAAAGTTGAAAAAGAGGCCGTACAATCCAGACAAAAAACAAATATATTTTTCAATTCTACCAATTTCAACATCAGTACCCGGTGGTAGCGCGGTCCTGGTAACTTCAACAACAGCCGGCTTTTACCTGGGCAACCGCAAAACCACCTACTTATCAAGCGTAACTTTTGCACCCTACTTTAACTTTAAAGGCAGGTATGGCCTGCCGTTACATTCAAGTATATGGTCGCCTGATAATACGTACAATGTACAGGGCGATACCCGCTTTCTAGTTTACCCGCAATATACCTGGGGGCTGGGCGGCAAACGAGCAGAAGCTGATAAAATTTTGGTGAATTTTAATTATATCCGCTTTTACCAAAGCGTACTTAAGCGGATAAAACCTTATTTTTATGTAGGAGTAGGTTATAACCTTGATTATTACTTTAGTGTTAACACTAATAATAGCAACCCGTACACTACCTTAAAAGATTTTACAGGATATCAATATGGTACAACTGAAGGAAATTCCTTTTCGTCGGGGCTTACCTTAAATGCTGTATATGATACAAGGCAAAATTCCATTAATCCTATTCCGGGAATATATGCCAGCTTTATTTACAGGCACAATGCGGGGTTTATGGGAAGCGACAATAACGCACAATCATTATATCTCGATTTTCGTAAATACATAGCTTTAGGTAAAAGCGGTAAAAAGAAAAATGTGCTTGCTATGTGGAGTTATTACTGGACTACTATTTCAGACGGTACCCCTTTTCTAAGCTTACCCGGCATAGGAAATGACCCCTATCAGCGATCAGGACGCGGGATTGAGCAAAATCGTTATAGGGGAGAAAATTTGCTATATTTTGAGGCGGAATATCGCCGTGATCTTACTGAAAACGGGCTGTTTGGTTTTGTGATATTTACAAACTTTAATAGCGCCAGCGAACCGAATACACATCGTTTTGCCTATATCAACCCTGCTGCCGGCGGGGGCCTGCGTATAAAATTCAATAAAAGGTCTGATACTAATGTTGCCATTGATTATGGTTTCAGCAAAGGTTATAATGGCCTGATAATTGGGTTGGGAGAAGCTTTTTAAGTAAAAATTTTAATATTATAGTAATATATTAATTATTAATACAAAATTAGCTTACATTTACTCAAGTAAGTTTTTAGCCCTATCTTTAGTTTTTTATAAACGTCCATACTTTTTTGTTTTTAATTTTGACGTTGCATGGCAAAACGTATTTTAGTATTGGATGATAACCAGGACATCCTGGATATAGTGCATGAAACACTAACATACGCAGATTTTGATGTACAAAGCACCTCGCGAAGCGATACAGTTATTTCTTTAGCTGAAACATTTGTACCCGACCTGGTTATATTGGATTATCGTGTTGCCGGTGTAAACGGCGGCGAATTATGCATGCAAATTAAATCGCACCCACGCTTTAAAAACACCCCTGTAATTATCTATTCAGCTTATATAAATAATAACAGCGAGCTGTTAGCTTATGGCTGTGATGCAATTATCAACAAACCGTTTGACTTAACTGAACTGGTAGAAAAAGTTAACAGTTTATTATAATTAAAAACACTCTTTATTTCTAATATTACATACTATTATTTTTTAAAATGTATTGTTTAGCCTGTAACGTTTTTGTTGCTTACTAACTAAATAATACCCCTAACAATACTTCAATATGGTATCGTCAAATAACTATAGTAAGCCTGTTCGTAGCGAAAAGAGAGCCCACCATTGCCCAAAATGTAAAGCAATTCTAACCGATAGAATTGGCAGAAGCACCCTGGTTAAAACCTTTTTATTTTGGCTTCCCTTAAAAAGCTACTTCTGTTATTCCTGCAAAAGCAAACGCTATTTTTTAATCAGATAATGATCCATTTTTTGAGATGCTTTCATCAGCCATACCTGGTTAAATAATTTAAAAAATATCCGAAAAAAATTTTATTTTTAATCGGTATTTAAGATTTAAAGTTTTGGCTAAAAAAAAATTCAGGCCGGAAAATTATGATTGTCCGAAATGTGGCGCCCCTTTTCATTTCCAGGTACACAGGAGTTGGTTTATGAAAAGGTTGTCTTATTTTTTCCCCTTAAAAAAACTCTTCTGTGCTAAATGCAAAAAATCCGCATATGTGTCTGTAAAAAAGGAACCTATCGCGGTATAGCTTTTCAATTAGTGTACCGCAGCTTATTTCTTCTTTTTTTTATTATTGTTTCAACAACATTCTTTTAAATATGTCCTTTTTTTGAACAAAAGTTTAGAAATGTGAACATAAACACCAAACTATATCATTAAACAACTATATATTAACCTATTAGATATATATTAAATTACTTAGTTATAAACAGTTGTATGCAATAAATAAAGGTCTTTTATAGACGATTGCTCATAAGCCTTTATAATGTTAATAAAATTCAGATCTGAATATGAAAAAGATGGTATAGTAATTGTACTTAATACAATTAACATTGTATTTACTGTTAATAAATATTTAACAGACATGAAATATTAATGCTTAATATGATTTAAACTGTTTACTAATAAATTTGAGATGCGTAGGATATTAGCGGTGGATGACGACAAGGATATATTGGATATATTACAATATATTCTTGAAGATTCGGGGTACGAGGTAGAGACACTTTCTGACGGACATTTTCTTTTTGAGAAGATCAAGGCGAATATGCCTGATTTAATTTTGCTTGATATAATGCTGGGCAATATGGATGGCCGTGATCTTTGCAAAGCTGTTAAAGCCAAAGTTGAAACTCATGACATACCCGTTATATTAATATCAGCCAGCCATAATGTTGCCGGATCAATGAATCAAAAAGGCGCTCCAGATGCTTTTATTGCAAAACCATTTGATATTGACGATCTGCTTTCGGCCATAAAAGGGCAATTAGCCGCGTAGGGAAGTTTGCAGTTGTTAGTTTACAGTTGGCAGCAAAAAACTAAATAAAAACCCTTATATTGTAAGTCCATTACAAAAACTGCCTACTGCCTACTGCCTACTGCCTACTGCCTAATGACTACTGCCTAATGACTAATGACTAATGCCTAATGCCTAATGACTAATGACTAATGACTAATGACTAATGCCCAACTCTATCAGTTCCTTATCTATCTTTTCATTCCACTTTTGCTGTTCTGTCGTATTGGTACCGTGATGGGTTTCATCATCATATTGCTTTTGCAGGCTATTCATTTCGCGGTAAGCATCCAGGTATTCTTCATTTATTGGGCCGTCATAATTATTTGTCGACAAGCTTCTCGCTTTAATCTTCTGCTTAAAGTGTTCCGCAGCTATTTTTACAATATCAAAGTGCCGCTGTTCGTGATTTAAAGTATAATCATTTTTGCTGCCTTCCTTTGCCCAGCTTGCACTTTTTGGTAAACAGGCTTTAACAGCAATACGCAGGTTAATTATTCCTTTAATAATTTCGACATGTTCATCATAGCCCAGGGTTGGAAACACCTCTGCCTCATATTTACTGTTTGGTATTTTCGACTGAAAATCAGCCCAGGCTAAAGGCCGTTTAACGGTATAGTAAATACTGTCGCCTTCGGGCTTTTCACTGTAATCTGTAAATGTAACTTTAACGCTGCGGGCTAACTTAATATTGGTTTCTGCCTGTTGGTTCACCCAGGTGTTTATATATAACAAGCCATTTAAAAATACATGGCGCAATGTTGGTTCTATGTCGCGGTTCTGTCCGGCATTTCTGTTATAAACCGCATTGCCATTATAATCTCCAAGGTATTGCATCTCATCCTCTCCCATATCAAGGGCGAAAGAAAACATTACATTTATACGCCCTTCAATCATGTTCCCTGCCAGGATTGTTTCTCTTACACTTATCTTTTTCAGGCTGATAATTAACGGGCGTAATTTAGTATTTCGCGGCACGTTATTGCTAATAAACTGCTTTATAGCAGGCAAAGCTCCCCCTTGCAAGTCAACGGGGTAGGTTTTGGGTTGTACACCTTTTACATTTTTGGTCGGAAAAAGTAATGCAACCGGATTTTTGTCTGTACGCTGATCAATTACTTTAGCTATATAAAACTCTTTAGGTGTTACCGGCAACCGCTCATCAACCAAAACAATACTATCAATTTGTTGTGGCGAAGATTGAAAGCTTGAAAATATAACGATGATAAATAATAATATAGATTTAATCATTGTTAACAATAACGTGGTGCCGGTCAGGGTATTACACCCAGCTTAAATACAAATTACATAAATCTCAAAAAAGTCTTTATAATTTTTTTGATCTGCTCAAAATAACAAAGGTGTTTCTTAACATCCCACAAAGTTTTCCACACCTATACCATGCAATATTTTCTATCCGTTTAAAAAACAATGTTCTCCACACAGTGTGAATTACTATTGTGGAATACCTTTTGGGGTTTCGCTATTTTCGCAAATCGTTAGTTTGCTCCTTATGATAAAACTTAAATACATCTCTTTTCTTGTACCTATATTTTTTGTTTTAACGACACGCGCCCAGCAAAACCAATCGTTTGATGTTTACCGTACCTATCATGCGGCTACTGAACTGTTTGGTAAAGGTAAGTATGTTGCGGCGGCCGAACAATTTCGGCTGGTTGAAACTTCAAGAGTTAAAACAAGCACACAGCCTAAGTTTGAATCTGAATTATCTTTAATAAAAGAAAACTCGCAATATTACGAGGCGTTATGCGCCCTTGAGTTGGGGAACGATGATGCAGAAAGCATGTTCCTGCGTTTTATAAAAGAACATCCCGAAAATCCATTAACAAAACTGGCTTACTTCCAGATAGGACGATCAT
The DNA here is from genome assembly GCF_900142915.1 of Mucilaginibacter sp. OK098. Classification (GTDB taxonomy): domain Bacteria; phylum Bacteroidota; class Bacteroidia; order Sphingobacteriales; family Sphingobacteriaceae; genus Mucilaginibacter. The sequence goes on along the minus strand of NZ_FRCM01000005.1, from coordinate 174,876 downwards.
ATTCAAGGCAGGAAAAATATACCGATGCCTTGCGCTGGTTTGACAAAGTGCAGGCGGATGAATTAAGCGGAAGGCAAAATACAGAGTACAAATTCCGTAAAGGCTATGCCTATTTTGCTACCAACGATTATAAAAGTGCTCAGCAACTTTTTAGTGAAGTAAAAAACACGCATTCACCATTTACTGACGATGCTGTTTATTACTTTGCTTATATAGCCTATTTGAATAAAGATTATCATTTAGCGCTGGTGAATTTTGAACGGCTTAAAAACTCAAAAAAATATGAGAACAGCTATCCCTATTATATAACAGCCGTCTATTTTTTAGATAAGCGTTATGACGATGTGCTTAGCTATGCAGTGCCGATCATCAAAAACACCCATCAGCAGCACGAAACTGAAATGCTGCGCATAATTGCAGCATCATATTTTGCTAAGGCCGATTATGATAATGCAGCCAGGTATTACGGGCGTTTCGAAGATGAAGACCAGGGCCATACCCAAAATACGCAGGACAGTTACCAGATGGGCTACACCTATTTTAAGGTAGGCAATTTTGGAAAAGCGGCAAGCGAGCTTGAAAAATTGCAACAGCAAAATGACGTTTTTAGTCAGAACGGTAATTATACTTTAGGGAATGTTTTCCTAAAAATGAATAATAAGCAAAGTGCACGCAGCGCCTTTTTTGCGGCATCAAGACTTAATTTTGATAAACAATTGCAGGAGGACGCGCTGTACGAATATGCTAAACTATCATACGAGCTTGATTTTAACACCCAGGCGCTTGATGCTACCAGGCTATATTTAAAAAACTATCCTAACTCAACCCGCAATAACGAAGTTAAAACATTGCTGGGCGAAGAGCTGCTTAACTCACATAACTATAAAGAGGCTGTTGAAATACTGGAGCCTATCCCCAATAAATCTGCCAGCGCACAGGCTGCTTACCAAAAAGTCACCTATTACCGAGGTCTTGAGTTTTATAACGAACGTGCCTTTGAAAATGCTATTGGCATTTTTCTGCGTTCATTAAAAAACCCGGTTGACAATAAAATTGAAGTGATGACCACTTACTGGATGGCCGAGGCCATGTACGAGGTAAGGAAGTATGGTGAATCGGTTGATAATTTTGAAAAATTCCTTGCTTTTGACGGAGCCAGCGAAACCGGTGTATACAATTATGCTAACTATGCATTGGCCTATGCTGCCTTTGGCGATGAGCAGTATAAAAAGGCAGCTACTTATTTTCAAAAGTTTTTGCAAGGTGAAGAAAAAGACCCCAATACAACAAATGATGCTGTGACCCGCCTGGGCGACAGCTATTTTGTAATGAAAAACTATGGCCGGGCACTTGAATATTATAACCGGATAATTGAAAAGCATAGCCCCGGTCAGGATTACGCCTTGTTTCAGCGCGGTATGATCCAGGGTTTACAGAATGCCCCGGATACAAAGATTAGTACACTTACTGATTTGCTTAACACCTACCCCAATTCTGATTACGCTGATGATGCATCGTTTGAAATTGCTTATACCTACTTTTTAAAGAATGAAGGCGACAAGGCGAAAAGCGATCTGCAGGCAATGGTAAAAAAATATCCAACCAGCAGCTACGTGTCGCGTGCGATAGTAACTATCGGGCTTATTGATTACAATGCGGGTAATGATTCGCTGGCGGTGGAGTCGTTTAAAACGGTTATAAAGGATTATTCATCAACCGATGAGGCCAAGCTGGCACTTAAACAGGTTGAGAAGATCTATACGGATAAAGGCGATGCACAAACCTTTATCAATTATGCAGCAACAACACCTATCGCTAATTATACAGCGGCTGACCAGGAAAGCATCATGATAACTGCGGCTAACAACTTGTACGTAAAGGGCGACTGGCAGGGAACGGTTGGGGCTGTAAATGCTTATTATGATAAATTTAAAAACAAGCCGATCTATGAAAAACAGGCAAGATTTATCCGGGCACAAAGCCTGGTAAACCTGAAGAGGCTTGATGAGGCTGTTGTTGACTATAATGTAATATTGAACGACTGGACTAGCCCTTATACAGAGCAGTCGTTAATAAGCATGGCAAAACTGTACATGAATCAGAAGAAATATAACGAGGCTATCCCTTATCTTAAAAAGCTGGAAACGAACTCGGAGTATAAAGCTGATTACACCTGGGCCATAAATAACCTATTGGTTTGCTATGCGCAGATGGAAATGCCTGACGATGCGCTAAACTATGTTAAGCTGATACGCGGCAATGAAAAAACCGCCCAGGAGGATAAATTTAAAACAGGCCTTTACGCTGGTCAGGCCTACCTGCAAAAAGGGGATACTACCAAAGCAATAACTGAGTTTAACTATACACTTACCAATACCAAAACTGTTGCAGCAGCCGAAGCAAAATACAATATTGCCGAAATTGAGTTTGAAAAAGGAAAGTATAAGGCATCGCAAAAAACCTGCTTCGAGTTGGTAAAGGACCTTCCTAATTATGATTACTGGGTAACCAAAACCTTTATTTTACTCGCCGATAATTATGAAGCGCTAAAAGACAATTTCCAGGCTAAGGCAACGCTGCAAAGTGTTATTGATAACTACAAAGGCGATGATGACATATTGCCAACGGCTAAACAAAAGCTGGATCAGCTCTCGGGTGGAAAAGCTGATCAGAAACCAGACGAAAAGAAACCAGAGGAAAAGAAACCAGAGGAAAAGAAACAGGATAACAAAGAATAAAAATGAGACAAGCAATGAAATTTAAATATATATACACGCTGCTTACCTTAATAATAGCTTTATACTTTGTTCCTGCACACGCACAAACAAAGCACAAGGCTAAAAAACCGGCAGCAAAAACAGTTGCAAAGACCAAACCGGCTGTGAAAAAAGCTGCCAAACCTACAACGCCTGCACAAAAAATTGCTTCAGGCCTGGGTGATGCCGCTACTAAGGCTACGGTTGATACTACCAAAAAAGGAGGCAAAGGCAATGATGCGCTCGAAGGTAATTTATCGCAGGAAATTGTGGTTACCACGGCTTACAAGCCCGTATTGGCTGATGCGGTAAAGATCCGTCGTAACCCCGACCTGGAGGATAAAACGCCGTTTAAAGCACCTTTAATATACATCCCCATTGATAAAAGACTGGAGCTTAACACCAGCATTAAGCCCCTTGATGCCATGAAAAGGCCCGCTGAGCAAGACTCGGTGCCAACAAATAACTATGTAAAAGCCGGGTTGGGAAGTTTAAAAACCACCTATGGCGAAGCTTATTTTGCCAATGGCCGCGACGAGGCTTTGCAAGTTGGCGGATGGCTTAAACATTTTGCACAAAACGGCACTATGTACAAACAAAATTCGGCTAAAGAAGAGGTTGGCGTATTTGGTAAAAGCGTTGGTGAAGAGAATAACATAAGCGGCCGCATTACCTATAATTACAACAGCAATTATTTTTATGGATTTGATAAGTATAATGCGCCTGCTATTTTACAGGTTAATAAGCAACATTTCAGCACCATAGGTGCCGAAGGCGAGCTTGCAAAAAACTATAAGGATGTTGAAAATGACTTTACCTATGCCCTAAAGTTAAAGGGATATGCATTTAGCAATGCGTTTAAGGCAAGGGAAAATAACCTGGTGCTTTCAGGCTTCCTCAATCAAACTATAAAGCAATTTTATGCAGGCCTGGCTGCCTCGCTTGACCTGAGCACGCAAAAGGATAGCCTTTATGATCATAACAATAGCCTCATCAGGCTTAATCCTTACATAAAATTCCAGGGTGATAATTATAAAATTGATGCAGGTGTAAATATTGTTGACCAGTTTGGTTACAAATCCGCCTTTTATATTTTTCCGGCTGCAAGGGCCGAGCTCCAGGTTATCCCCAAATATGTACGCATATTTGTTGAGGCCAAAGGAGATGTGAACAAATCATCTATGCGTGATTTTGCGATGATCAACCCTTTCCTCGGCCAAAACATTGACTTAAGAAACTCTATCGACCAGCTTGATATTGCTGCAGGGGTAAAAGGCACCATTGCACCCGGCCTTGGTTTTAAAGCCACCATTTTCCGTAACGAGGTTAAAAATATGCCGCTGTTTGTGAACGATTTTGATTTTTCAAAAGGATACAACAGGTTTAAGGTTATTTATGATGAAGGCAAATCGCGTGTAAGCGGGTTTACAGGTGAATTGGATTACAAGATCTCGGAAGATGTAGACATTTTTGGCAGGGTTGAATTTAAAGATTACCAGATGGCAACTGTGAGCGAACCCTGGAACCTGCCTAAATTTTTGTTTAAAGGTGGCACCGTATTTAATATTAATGATAAGATCACCGTATCAGGCACCTTGCTGATCCGTGGCTCGGCACTGGATCCGCATCTGATTCAAACATCGGCCACAACAACCGGCCAGGCATCAATTGCATCATTTGCAGATTTGAGCGGTGCGGTTGATTATAAGGCAACCAGCAGATTTTCGGTTTTTGTACATGTGAATAATATTTTAAACAGTACCAGCCAAACATGGGTATACTATCCTGATTACGGATTTAATATATTTGGCGGCGTTGGATATAGTTTTTAAGCTTTTTTGATATTTTATAATAAACCGTACTTTTAGCGAAATGAATTTAGCCGACTATTTAAGCGAATTATTAGGACAGTACGAGGAAGTAAGCGTACCTGGCCTTGGCTACTTTGTGCGCGAACGTGTAAACGGGTATTATAATGATAACGAAGCCAGGTTTTATCCGCCCCACCATAAGGTAAAATTTGTGCCACAGCCTAAAGATGATGATGATACTTTTACTCAATATGTTGCCGATAAAAAAAATATATCGCTGGCATCATCCAAATACTTTGCCGAAAAATTCGTTAGCAAATTAAGAGAGGAAGCATCAACAGGAAAATACCTTTTTGCCGACCTTGGCTTATTTTATACTGATAAGGACCAACTTGTTTTTAAGCCAAACGATAAAATAGCTGATGACCCTGCATTTTATGGTTATCCACCGATAAACATTTATAAACAGGGGCAATCGCTAAACGATCAGTATTCAAAACCGTCATTTACCGACCCTGGCCCGGCTCCTGTGTTAATTACTAAGCCCATGCCGGCGCAGGCCAATGAGAATGACCAATATTTTGAAGAAGAAACCGAGCGTAAAAAACCGATAAATATCTGGCTTATTATATTAATTGCGGTAAGTGTGATTGCATTGGCAATATTTGGAGTGTATAAGTTTTACCCCGGAGCATTTGATAAGCTGGGCGCAACATATAACCGTATAACAGGTAAAAAAGACACCGTTGTACCCGTTTACAGACGTGAGGTAAAAGCCGATTCTGTTAAAAAAGCTATACCCGCCCCAGTTAAAGATACTGCCATAAAAACAGTTCCGCCTGCTACCAACCCGGTTGTTACAACTGCTGCAGATACTACTAAGCATACCCGCTATGAAATAATCGTCAGCAATTTCAGACAGATAAATTATGCCAACACCGAAGTTCAACGTTTAAAGGCCAGGGGTGTTGACGCAAAAATAGTTACCGATGCACCCGGGCCCCGTTTAAAAATTTCTGTGGGGACATTCCCAACGGAAATTGATGCAGATGGAGCAATGAAGGTTCTGGAAAAAGCCGGGAAGATCAATAAAAAATCATATATACTAGCAATAAACCCTTAAAGGATGACATTATTATTTATACAGGCAACAGATACCGCACACAAGCTTATAGATACCGCCAAACATGCAGGCCAGCAATTGGCTGCTCTTCCACAGGAAGATCTGCGCTTTGGCGATCTGTTGATAAAAGGCGGATGGGTGATGATCCCGATCGGGATTTTGGCGGTTTTAGGCCTGGTGATATTTTTTGAAAGATACTTTACTATCCGCAAAGCTTCAACAAACGAATCTAACCTGATGATGCAGGTACGATCAAGCATTGTTTCAGGTAACCTTGAATCGGCGATAGCCATTTGCCGTAACAGCAATACGCCGCTTGGCCGCATGTTGCAAAAAGGTTTATTAAGAATAGGCCGCCCAATTAAGGATATTGAAGGCGCTATTGAAAACGTTGGCAAGCTTGAAGTATCAAAATTGGAAAAGAATATTGGTATTTTAGGAATAGTTGCCGGGATTGCCCCCATGTTTGGCTTTTTGGGAACCATTGCCGGGGTTATCAAAATTTTTTACGACATATCGAAGACGGATAACATCAGTATGGGCGTTATATCAGGTGGACTTTATGTAAAAATGGTAACATCAGCAGCCGGTTTGTTTGTGGGCATTGTAGCTTATGTATGTTATCATATTTTAAATATGATGGTTGATAAGGTAATATTAAGGCTCGAAACCGATGCCATTGAATTTATTGACCTGTTAGAAGAACCGAGCAAATGAATTTAAGAAAAAGACACAGGGGAGTTTCGGCCGAAGTGCATACATCGGCCATGAACGACATCATGTTTTTCCTGCTCCTGTTTTTCCTTATAGCGTCAACGGTTACCAACCCCAATGTGGTAAAACTGTTGCTGCCTAAATCATCATCAGGGCAGTCTGTTTCTAAAAAAACAATCAACGTTTCAATAAGCAAGGATTTGCAATACACCGTGGATAAAAAGGTTGTTGCTGTTAATGACTTGCCGACTGTTTTAGCAGGCTATAAAAAAATGGCAACAGAACTAACCATAGTTTTGTATGTTGATAAAACAGTTGCCATACAGGATGTGGTAGCCGTAATGGATGTATCGCAAAAACTAAATATTAAAATGGTTTTGGCAACGGAACCGAAGTAGTTAGTGAGTGGTGAATGGAGAGTAGTGAGTGGATAAGTTATATGAATTGTCGCCCACTCACCAATGACTAATGATTTAATGACCAATGACTACAATAGAAGAAGAAAATAATTACCCAAAAGCGTTTTTAGCTACAGGCATTATATTGGCTGTTGTGATTGCTTTGTGTTACTTTATTGTTTTCGTAAACCCACCCGCTCCCCCTGATGGGACTGGTGGAATATTGGTAAATTACGGCACTGTTGATGAGGGGATGGGTACCAACCAGTCAAGCACCGAAGAGCCTTCAGTTGCCGAAAAAGCAAATAAAACAAAGCCAACCAAGGTAAATAACGCCCCACCTACGGAACAAAAGACACAGGAGGACAACAGCGATAAAAAAGTGGTAACCCAGGATGCAGAGGACGCACCTAATGTTGCCGCAAACTCAAAAAAGCAGAGCAAAACCGTGGCCACACAACCCGCTAAACCGGTAGCCAAACCGCAACTTAATCAAAACGCTTTATATAAAGGCGCTACAAATAAAGGTGCCGGCGAAGGTGATGGCACTACCACTACTCCGGGTAACCAGGGAAGTAAAAATGGCTCAACATTAAGTGATGATTATGGCCCCGGGGGATCAGGAAATGGTTTAAAAATGCCAAACTGGAGCTTTGTGAGTGCACCCGATCCGCAAAATATTCATCGTGTTCCGGGCATTGTGGTTATTGATTTTGTTGTGGATCAAAGCGGCAATGTAATTTCGGCCCAGGCTAACAGGGCTAAGACCAGGGCCGATCTGAGTTTGATTGAAAGCTGCATAAACTCCATAAAAAACACCAAGTTCACTTCATCAACCCCCGCCTCGGGCACTCAAAAAGGACAATATACTTTTAGGTTTAAGGTTGACTAGTTCATAGTTGATGGTTCATAGTTCATAGTAGCTACGCTGTTGACGTTTTTCGTTTATTGCCATCAACCATCAACTACAATATATACCTTTGCCTGCCGGTTGATGCTATGAACTATCAACCATGAACCATGAACTACTCTCAGACTATCCAATACCTCTACAGCCAACTGCCGCTTTTTACCCGCGATGGCGCATCAGCCTATAAAGCAGATCTTACCAATACCATTGCATTAATGGATAAAGTGGATAATCCACAGCATAAATTTAAAAGTGTGCATGTGGGTGGTACAAATGGCAAAGGCTCAACCTCGCACATGCTGGCAGCCATACTGCAAACAGCAGGTTATAAAACCGGGTTGTATACTTCGCCTCATTTAAAAGATTTCAGGGAGCGCATCCGCATAAACGGGCAAATGATAAGCGAACGGGTGGTTATTGATTTTGTTGAAACTCATAGAAGCGATTTTGATGAGATCCAACCTTCTTTTTTTGAGATGACCGTTGCCCTTGCGTTTGATATTTTCGCCAAAGAAAAAGTTGATATTGCCATTATTGAGGTTGGTCTTGGCGGAAGGTTAGACTCAACCAATATTATTACTCCGCTCCTCTCGGTTATCACCAACATAGGTTGGGATCATATGAATATTTTAGGCGATACCCTACAGCTTATTGCTGCCGAAAAAGCAGGGATCATAAAGCCTGGTGTTCCGGTAATAGTTGGTGAACACCAGGAAGAAGTTGCAGCTATTTTTATAGATAAAGCTAATACCTCCGAAGCAAAAATAATTTTTGCTTCGGAGGTATGGAGATCAGTGGTTAGAGATCAGCGGTTAGACAAGGACATAAATGAATTTTTGGAGGTAGAAGTCGAAAGAAATTCCCTAACCTCTAATCTCCAACCTCTAATCTCTAATCTCCGACTCGACCTAACCGGCTCCTATCAGCTTAAAAATATAAAAACAGTACTTTGCGCTGTGGAAGAGCTGCGTTTGCAGGGGTTTATTATTACTGATGCACATTTAACATCGGCGCTAAGCCAGGTAAAAACTTTAACCGGCTTACATGGCCGCTGGGAGGTTTTAAGCAGACACCCTTTAACCATTTGCGATACAGGCCACAATCCCGAAGGCATGCAGGAAGTTTTGCAGAATATTGCAGCTGTTGCCTACAACAAGCTTCACTTTGTTTTAGGCGTGGTAAATGATAAAGACATCAGTAAAATTTTAACCATTTTGCCAACCAATGCCCGCTACTACTTTTGCAAGCCCGATATCCCAAGGGGACTCGACGCGCAAAGCTTATGGCTTAAAGCAGAAGGCTTTGGTTTACATGGCGCCGCCCACTCATCGGTAAAGGCGGCGTTAGAAGCAGCGCAACAGGCTGCCGGGGAAAGTGATTTGGTTTTTGTAGGGGGTAGTACTTTTGTGGTGGCAGAGGTGGTGTGAATCAGCGTTTCAGGATGCGCCTTAATATCTATTGTAAAATATAACTTACATAAATGAGATTCTGTTAATTTTAAAATCCTGTAAACGACTCAGTCATCTTGAGCACCTTTAGAAACAAACAATAAGCGAAAAATTCTGATTCAAACAAAAAATTCTATTTTTACCTTCGCTAAAATCAACTCAACCAACTTTTATGACATACGTACCCGCAGAAAACCGATACGAAAAAATGCAATACCGCCGCTGTGGAAAAAGCGGCATCAAGCTCCCGGCGGTTTCGCTGGGCCTGTGGCACAATTTCGGCCATGTGGATGTTACAGAGAACTATCGCAAAATTTTACATCTTGCTTTTGACAGTGGTATTACTCATTTTGACCTTGCCAATAATTACGGTCCGCCTCCGGGATCGGCTGAGGAAAACTTCGGGCGTATTTTAAAAGAAGACTTTCGCGGCTATCGTGATGAGATGATCATCAGCAGCAAAGCCGGCTACACCATGTGGGATGGCCCTTACGGCGACTGGGGCTCAAAAAAATACCTGGTATCGAGCCTTGACCAAAGCTTACAGCGAATGGGGCTTGAATATGTGGATATATTTTATCACCATCGCCCTGATCCGGAGACACCATTGGAAGAAACCATGGGAGCGCTGGATCTGATAGTGCACCAGGGAAAGGCATTATATGCCGGTATCTCAAATTATTCCGCCGAAGAAGCTGATAAAGCGATTGCCATTTTAAAAAGACTGGGTACACCTTGTTTAATCCATCAGCCAAAATATTCCATGTTTGAACGTTGGGCCGAAGGTGGTTTATTAGACGTGCTGGAAAAAGACGGTGTTGGCTGTATCCCTTTTTCACCATTAGCACAGGGTTTATTAACCAACAAATACCTGCACGGCATTCCCGCAGATTCAAGAGCGGCAAAATCAACCGGTTTTTTGCAGGAAAGCCAGGTAACTGAAGAACGCATCAACCAGATAAAAAGGTTAAACGATATCGCATTGCAACGCGGACAAACATTGGCTCAAATGGCATTAGCCTGGCTATTAAAAGATGCAAGGGTAACTTCCGTTTTAATTGGCGCAAGCCGCCCCGAGCAATTGGCCGACTCATTAAAATGTTTGGATAACATTGAGTTTTCGAAAGAAGAACTGACAAGGATTGAAGAAATATTAAAATAGATACAAGAATCAAGACGACAAGAATCAAGACCGGGTAAGAAATTAAAAACTTTTATCTTGATTCATGACTCTTGTTGTCCTGACTCTTTTAATAGATATACATGTCAAACATAAACTGGGGAATAATAGGTTGCGGTAATGTGACCGAAAAAAAGAGCGGCCCGGCTTTTAATAAAGTGGCAAATAGCAGCCTGGTTGCGGTAATGCGCCGCGATGCAGAAAAAGCGGCAGACTATGCCCAACGTCATGGCGTTGGTACATGGTATAGCGACGCAGATGAGTTGATGGATAACAAAGGCATCAACGCCGTTTACATTGCTACTCCTCCGGCTTCACACATGGATTATGCCATTACCGCACTTAACAAAGGGTTTAATGTTTATGTGGAAAAGCCGGTTACACGCAATGCTGCCGAGGCCCGGCAGATTGCCGAAGCGGTTAAACAGCATCCAAACCAAAAATTAACCGTTGCCCATTATCGCCGCGGCATCCCAATGTTTTTAAAGGTGAAACAACTGCTGGAAAACGGGCTGATTGGTGATGTGCGTACAGTACAAATAAGGATGTGGCAAAGCCGGAGGCCTGAAACAGCTACTGATACAGCAAATAACTGGCGTGTTCATCCTGAACTGTCAGGCGGTGGTTACTTTCATGACCTGGCCCCGCACCAGCTTGATCTGATGCTGCTTTATTTTGGAGAGCCCGAAAAGTATGGTGGTTTTTCGTTGAACCAGTCGGGCGTTACACCTGCTGACGATAATGTTAGCGGCCAGATACTATTCAAAAACAAAGTAGTTGTAAATGGCTCATGGTGCTTTAACGTTGCTGAGAACCAAAAAATAGATTCCTGCGAAATCGTCGGTACAAAAGGAAAAATAACTTTCCCGTTCTTTGGCAATTTCATCAGCTGGAAAACGGATGAAGACGAGCAAACGCTAACCTTTACCCATCCCGAGCATATGCAACAACCCATGATAGAAAAGATTGTAGCCTACTTTAACGATGAAGGGCCAAATCCCTGCTCAATTGAAGAAGCTATAACACTGATGGATATTATGGATTCATTTACGGGGAAATAGCACTTTTTGTCATTGCGAGGTACGAAGCAATCGCGAACTTTACAGAACAGTGGAATGGTGTGCTGACCTGCAAAGCGTAATTGCATAGTTCGCGATTGCCGCGCTACGCTCGCAATGACAATTATTTTGAATAGAACTTATTATTTCTTCTTCGGCACCTTCGCCCCTTCTTTTCGGGCTTCTGATAAACCTATTGCAATGGCTTGCTTTTTACTGGTAACCTTTTCTCCGCTGCCGCTTTTAAGCTTGCCTTCCTTCATTTCGTGCATAGTTTTCTCAACTTTCTCTCCTGCTTTTTCCGAATACTTTGCCATAACATTATTTATTTAGGTAAATGATTTATTTATAAAGCAAAACGTTTGCCAAAATACATTTCCTTAATGGCATAAACAGAGACACAAAGTATTGTGTCTCTACCAATTTTTCAATAAAAAAATTTATCGTTCATTTATTCTTATATTCAAACTAATAAATTAAAATTGTGTTCATATCACAAAATAATAATCCCCTGCCGTATGCCTGCAAAAATATCCGCACATCCATTTTATGAAAGACTATCGCTGGTTCTTATAGGCCTGCTGTCGCTGGGTTATATAATAATCCAGGGTAAAGAGGTGCTTGACCCCTTGATATTTGGATTTTTGTTTGCCATCCTGCTTTTGCCTATAGCCAATTTCTTTGAAAAAAAGTTACGGCTACCCCGGTCATTAGCATCACTGATATCAATCATTTTGCTTATCGCAGCTATAAGTTTCGTGTTGTACCTGGTGGGTTCGCAGATCTCAAACCTGGCAAGCGATTGGCCACAGCTTCAAAGCCAGGTTAGGCAATCGTTAAATGATCTGTCAGACTGGATCCAGGGAGCTTTCCACATAAATGCAACAAAGCAAATGAGCTATGTGAACAGCACTACTAAAAAAATAATAGCATCAGGCACTGATGTGTTGGGTACTACCTTCGGGGCGCTATCGTCCTTAATGCTTTTTTATGTGTTTATCCTCATCTTTACCTTTTTTATATTGCTTTACAGGCGCATCCTGATAAATTTTATAATTTGGGTATTCACTAATGAATATGAAGCAATAGTGCGTGATATTGTCCAAAATATCCAAAGCATATTAAGGCAATACATTCTTGGGCTATTATTGGAGATGTTTGTAGTGGCATGTTTGGCCTGCACCGCATTCTGGATGATTGGCGCTAAGTATTCAGTATTGCTGGGTATTATAGTCGCCTTGTTTAACCTGATCCCTTACCTGGGCATTTTTACCGCACTATTATTAAGTACTTTAATAACCTTTGCTACTGGGAGTGTAAACTCTGCCGCTTATGTAGCCGGCAGCGTATTGGCTATCCATGCAATTGACTCTAATTTTTTACTCCCTACTATTGTAGGCTCAAAAGTTAAACTGAACGCACTGATCACTTTTTTGGGGATAATTCTTGGAGAAATGATCTGGGGGCTTTCGGGTATGTTTTTGTCGATCCCGATCATGGCGATCCTCAAAATAATTTTCGACCGTGTTGAAAGCCTTAAACCCTGGGGTTACCTGTTAGGCGGCGGTCAGGAAGAAAAGAAATCTACCATGAAAAAAATGAAGCCTGCTGAGGCAGATAAAACTTGAGGAGGGGAAGAAGTCCGAAAGAAAGCTCAGTATGGTTTTTTGCTCTTTTCTTCGATCTTTTTCGACTTTCGGACTATTTTCTATTCTTCTTCCGGACTTTCCGACTTCCGGACTTTCGGACTTTTCCGACTCCCTTACTTATCCTCCAAAATATCAATACAATGCTTGCTTAGTTCTTTTAACCGGCTATCAAGGGTATTCAGCCCTACGGTATCTTTCATGTTTATATAGAGCGATTTTATTTCATCAAGTGTTTCATCACTTGGATCGCAGGCCTGGGCTTTTTCCAAATGTGGCAATGCTTTTCTTGCCGCCAAGTTATAATCTTCGGTTAGCTTCTTTGTAACAGCCGGATCATTGGATGCGTATAATTTATTCCTGATCTCCTTTGCCTGCCCAAGAAATATGTAGCCCAGTCCCCTATGCACCACATAATAATCCGGAACCGCCGCTGCCACCTTGTCGTAATAAATAAGCGCTTTTTGGGGTTGCTCATTATCATCATAAATTTTGGCGATAGCAAAATAGAAGTTTATCCTCGCCTTTTCGGGCAATTTATCAGCAACCGGCAACAGGTTTTCGCCGAGCCCCATTAGCCTGTCATTCTCACCCTGGAAACGGGCTAGATTAAAATCTAAATATTGATTGTAAACAGAATCGGCGGATTGCGCCTGTGCTGCAAAACCTATTAAAACAATAAATACCAATAAAAATGTTTTTTTTAGCATAGCCGATGTTCAGATCCAAATATAATACCTAAACGTAACATATACCTGGCTATTCTATTTGTGCAAAATATTTTTTGAAAATACCCCTTGGCGGGGGGATTTATGCCATAGTTTGTTTGCAGCCTTCATATATCAAAGAAGTGGTTACATTTGCACAACTTAAAAAATCACAATTATGCAAAAAATCTTTACTACACTTTTGGTTGTATTGGGTATTTATACAAACGCATCTGCGCAAACAGCCGGCACTACCGAATTTGGTGTTAATGTAGGCTATAACGCTGCAACTGTTACTACCAGCCAATACACTAATACCTCTTATAGAAGCGGGTTCAACGTTGGTGTTTCTGCCGATTATTATTTTTCTGACAGGTGGAGCATCAAAATTAAAGTTGCTTACGATCAAAAAGGCTGGAACGATGGCTATATTGACAATGGCGGCAACAATGGTGCAGTAACTACTGATTATAAATTGAACTATATCACCATCCCGGTAATGGCAAACTGGCATTTTGGGAGAACCCGGAACTGGTATTTAAACTTTGGCCCTTATGTTGGCATATTACTTAATGCTACGGAAACCGCAACAAATACTAATTTAAAAGATGTATTTAACACTGCAGATGTCGGCCTTGATTTAGGAATAGGCATCAAGTTCCCGATTTCTGAAAAAGCCAAATTCTTTATTGAACTTAATGGCCAGGGCGGTGCAACAGATATGGTAAAAAACAACAATGGTTCCGCGTTGAGAAACAGTGTATCCAACATAAATATTGGGTTTAACTTTTAAGCTGGAATAAGAATTGCTTTTTATTATTTCCTATTAGATATAATCAGGGCGCTAAGGAAAGGCCCTGATTTTTTTTAACATAAATTTACGAGTAGCAATCACCCTATATTTTCATTAAATTTGTTTGAATAAAAAATGAATTATGGTACTGGTATTAAAAAAAGGCGCCACTAAAAAAGATATTGAGGCTATAGAGAAGATTCTTTATAAAGAAAAATCTATAGGCGGCTTTAATGCAAAAAAGTATAATGGAATCATGAATTTAAAAGAAGATCCGCTTATTATTCAAAAAGAACTAAGGAATGAGTGGGAAAGAGATTTTCGTTGATACCAAAATTATTTTATATGATGTTATAGAACTAGTCGACCATCAAAAAGATCCTTTCCTCATCTTCACAATCCCCAAAACTTCGCCATCCGGCAAAGGTGCATCTATTCTTTCAATAGCCGTATAACCCATAATCGTATATAACGGAACACCAGGCAAGGTAGCTCCCAATTCAAAGCTACTAAAGCCCGCACTTACTGCTGCTGACTCGCAAACGTTAATGATCTGCTTACCAATCCCCTGCCTTGCATAATCCGGGTGTACAAAAAAGGCCCTGATCCTTGCAGCGTCATGTCCAGGATCTAACAAAGGATCTTCAATTTCTTTATGCTGATCACCACCGTAAAGCGTATTGCGTTTGCTCCATCCGCCGCAACCGACTATAATACTATCGGTCTCGGCTATGTAATAAGTGCCGTCAATTATCAGCTGCGTATCCACACCAAAAATATATTTAATGGCGCTTTCAATTTGATTTGGAGTATAATATTCCGTGCTCAGTCCACGAACTGAAAGGGCTATCAATTCATTGAGTTGCGGGATGTCTTCAAACGTGGCAAGACGGGTGGTTACTGGCATTTTTTTAGATTTGAAAACTTTTTAAAAGTTTTCAAATCTAAAATTTACACCTGAAAGATCTGCAAATTATTTCCGCACGTATCATCAAATACAGCAAGCGTTACAGGGCCCATTTGGGTCGGCTTCATGCTGAAAGTAACTCCTAAGCTGGTAAGCCTTTCATATTCCTTATTAATATCATCCACATTAAAAGCAGTAGCGGGGATGCCCGCATTAAACAATTCCCGCTGGTATATTTTTGCCGGGGCAAATCCAAGAGGCTCAAGCACCAATTCAACACCATCCTGTTCCTCTTTCGATACCACGGTTAACCATTTGTGCTCTCCCATCGGGATCTCGGTCTTTTTAACAAAGCCTAATATTTCTGTATAAAATTTCAACGCCTTCTCCTGGTCGTTCACCATTACACTGGTAAGTTTTATCTTCATTTTTTATATCTTTTGGTTTTTACCCGATTTACTGTTGTTCATTATTCTGTTACAAATTTCAATAATTACAATGAACCGTTCTTATTCAAAATTGCTTTTTATTGCTGATTTTAGCTGACAAGCTAAAGGCGTTGTACCGGTAATAGTTTTAAACAATTTGGTAAAGGATGGCACACTTTCAAAACCGATCTCGTAACAAACATCGGAAATTGACATACCGGATTGCAATAACTTTTTAGCCCCGGCTACCCTTACCCTTATTAAATACTGGTGCGGCGTTACCCCATAATACCTTTTAAACAGCCTGATGAAATGAAATTTTGAAAAAAATGCCTTATCGGCTATATCATCAAGATTGATGTTGTTTGCATAATTATTATCAATAAATTTTTTGGATCGAATGATTTGCGTAAGCAGGTAATCTTTAGGGTAAAGATTTTGTTGAAGGTATTGGACTTGTTGGTGGTAAAAAGTCATTGGGGATATTCCTATTTATAAGATTAATAAAATCCCTCTCTTATTTGTATCAAAATATTTTCTGCTTTTTTAAAGTCAGGTTGTTCTGGCAACGTTGATTTTTCATATAAGGCTTTTATTTTCTCCATCTTTTCCTCAACCATTTGCATTAATGTATCAAACTCATACATTCCGCTTCTGATTTCTAATAAAAAATCACGGTCTTCCCTACGAACATTTACTTGTTTATACAAAGCAATTTCTTCTGCCATATTAAGTAACCTAAAGGTATGCATCATGTTTTTTGCATCATAGCTTTTTCCATGTGACAGGGTGCTTTCATAACGCACCTGATTTCGTTTCTCCTCCCATTCTTTATATTCTTTATACTCCCTGCAATAAATAGAATAGCCATCCTTATTAAAGTTCATGGTTGCCAGGGGTTCTGTGTCCTTAGGTATTGAGCTTAATTGAACATCATCTGCATCCGGGCCGGAGATGATTCCTTTAAGATTTTTATCATATCTAATTTGTTTTTGGTGATATAAGAGATAAACATTCCTGAAGTGATCAACACTTACCAAACCACATTCCTGTTGATATAAGTTATTCTCAGTTAGCCACAAGCATAAAGGGATGCTTCCATTCTTATAAATAACGTAACAAAAGTCAAGAACCGACTTTTTTAACTTTTCAATTGGTTTATTTATCTTTTTGTTTAACCCTTTTGCTTTTTTTATTTGTGTTTGGGCATAGCCGGCAAAAGTTTCAAAGCATAATTTCGATAAATAATCAGCCGGTTTTATCAAATCCATTAAAGGATGTCGAAACAATATGCAATCGGCTGGAGTGTTTAGTAATTCAAGGATGTTGGGGTTGTTTTTTATTAAAAGATCAAGAAAACGACTGATCTCGAAATATACCTCATCATTAGTTTCATTAGCAACCTGCTGCTGAAAATCAAAACCATACAATTCTTTTTGAGGCAAAATAAAGACGCCTTTTTTATCAATATCTGAACCGGGCAAATTTAAGTTATAAGCCCGGCTACCGCTTATACAATCTAAAAGAACAAATGCTTTTTGCTTTAACAATTGCCTATGAGTCATGATAAAATAAATTTCCTGAAAATTTCATTTAATTCATCAGCAGGTTGATGATTTGCCGGCATCTCACCCAATAATTCTTTGCAATTTGATAAAGCCTCATTAAGCCATTTATCCAAAGTGGGACTATGTTTTACCAGCGTTTTCTCGTTGCTTACGCTTTTTACTTTTAACAACTCATTTATTGAAGACTGAAAATCTTTATCATCAACCAATAAACGAAGTTTTCCAAATTCCATAGGTGGTACCGTTTGTTTCTCAGTGATCCATTTACAGGATAACGCCGATCTTAATGCGTAGAAGTAACGTTTTATTTTAACGTCATCATCTTTTAAATCATTATTTACTGTATTGAAGGCCATTGACAAGTAGTGATTTCCAGCGGCTCTTAATGAAAGGTATTTCGGCATCAAGCCTCTTAATTCATCGCCAAAACCAACATCATCTTTATAAATAATAGGTGATTGTAACCACTCATACAAAGGCCCGTTTGACTTAAGAAATAGTTTTAAAGCTTTTTTAATATCCCAACCGCCAATATCCAATACTTCGTTTACGGGCAGGTCAACCACATCTTTTATCTCATGGATATTTAAATAATCACGCGTGGTTCTGGCATAAATAAACCGCACATCAAAATCACTATCGGGGGAGGGAAAACCCCATGCCCTGCTCCCAGATTCACAAGCGTATAGAATTTTTATTTTATTATCTTTTTCCAGTTCAGTAAGTTTCTCTTTTATTGTATCCAGCATATTAGCGCAATTTACTACTTTCAACATTACAAATTCCGAAATCAAAATCCCCAAATCCGAAATTTCTCAAATCTCCTATCTCAAATCTCACGTCTAAATCCTATCTTTGCCCATGCAAGAAAAAATCCTCATTCTTGACTTTGGCTCGCAGTTCACCCAACTCATTGCGCGCCGTGTCAGGGAGCTCAATATTTACTGCGAGATCCACCCATTCAATCATTTTCCCGAAGTTGACAGTAGTGTAAAAGGTATAATCCTTTCAGGTAGCCCTTATTCTGTTAGACAGGAAAATCCACCGACTTTTGATTTTGAAAAATTCCATGGCACACTGCCTATTTTAGGCGTTTGCTACGGGGCGCAATATATGGCGCATTTTCATGGTGGCGAAGTACTACCCTCAAGCACCCGCGAATACGGCCGTGCCAATCTGCAATATATTAATGCAGGCAACCTGTTGTTCAGGATGATCCAGCCGGATTCACAGGTTTGGATGTCGCATGCGGATACGATTGCTACTATTGGCAAGAACTTTGAAATAATTGCCAGCACAGATACCGTAAAGGTAGCAGCATACCAGGTTACCGGCACCCAAACTTACGGCATCCAATTTCACCCGGAAGTTACCCACAGTACTGACGGCAAGCAATTGCTGCATAACTTTTTGGTAGATATTTGCGGTTGCAAACAAGACTGGACACCTGATTCGTTTGTAGAAACTACCATAGCTGCCCTTAAAGAAAAATTGGGCGATGATAAAGTTGTGCTTGGTCTTTCAGGCGGGGTCGATTCATCGGTTGCAGCGGTATTGCTGCACCATGCCATCGGCAAAAACCTGCATTGTATATTTGTTGATAACGGCCTGCTGCGCAAAGATGAGTACCAATCGGTACTTGATTCGTACCAGCACATGGGTTTAAATATAAAAGGGATTGATGCCAAGCAGCGTTTTTATGACGCACTGACTGGCTTAACCGATCCGGAGAAAAAACGTAAAGCCATCGGCCGTGTTTTCATCGAGGTTTTTGATGATGCCGCGCACGAGGTACAAGATGTTAAATGGCTTGGCCAGGGAACCATCTATCCCGATGTTATTGAGTCGGTTTCGGTTAAAGGCCCTTCAGCTACCATCAAATCTCACCATAACGTTGGCGGACTACCTGATTTTATGAAACTGAAGGTGGTTGAACCGCTTAATACCTTATTTAAAGATGAAGTAAGGCGTGTTGGCAAGGCTTTAGGCATTGATCCGAATATTTTAGGCCGCCACCCTTTTCCGGGTCCTGGTCTGGCCATCAGGATCTTAGGTGAGGTTACACCCGAAAAAGTTGCTATTTTACAGGAAGCCGATGCGATTTATATCAACAATTTGAAGGCCGGCGGTGTTTATGATAAAGTTTGGCAAGCCGGCTCCATATTTTTACCGGTGCAATCGGTAGGTGTTATGGGCGATGAGCGTACTTACGAGAACGTGATCTGTCTGCGTGCTGTGGAATCATTAGACGGAATGACTGCCGATTGGTGTCACCTGCCGTATGACCTGCTGGCAAAGATCAGTAACGAGATCATTAACAATGTAAAGGGTATTAACCGGGTAGTATATGATATCAGTTCAAAACCACCGGCCACAATTGAGTGGGAATAAGTGGTTAACGTTTTTAATTATCGGCCTTATAGCTGCGGCGTGTTCACCAAAAGTGCGCCCCGTAGCTGTACAGCCTAAAAAAAACGAAGCCAAACCCGCGGATAAAACCCAGCCGCAAAATGCAGTTAAACCGGCAACATCAAAAGTATCAAACATTGCTTTGTTACTGCCTTTTGGTCTTGATCATTTACGGCCCGGCTCGCCATATACTTCGGTTACTTTAAAAGAGGCTGATATAGCGCTTGATTATTACCGCGGCTTTAAACTGGCCCTTGATTCGCTTACCGGGCTGGGGTACAACTATAAGCTGCAGGTTTTTGACTCAAAAGGTGAAAAGGCGCAGGCACACAGCCTTGGCTTAAATCCGGCGGTACGCAGCAGCGATTTGATTATAGGCCCGGTATTCCCGGATGATATAAAAGCTTTTACAGGTGCTTATCCTAATACCAGCCAGCCCATAGTTTCGCCATTATCACCGGCATCCCCCGCTACCATTAAAAACCAGGGGTTAGTTACCATGATCCCCCCGCTTGAATACCATGCATGGGGAGCTGCCAAATATATTAATGATAAAATAAAAGCAAAAAAGGTATTTATTCTTAAATCGGGCTATAGCGAGGAAAATGATTACATCACCCCGTTTAAAAAGGCTATTGACAGCTTAAGCAAAAAGCGCACACAAGTTGTTTATTTAACGGTTATTCATGGTCAGCTAAGCTCACTTATACCCCAACTATCGTCAACAAGCGAAAATGTTTTTATAATACCGGCAACTAATCAGCATTTTTTGAACGTAACCCTGCGGGCATTGGATACCTTGAGCAAGAGTTACCGGGTTACTGTTTTTGGACACCCCAACTGGATAAATTTATCCTTTTTAAAGGCCGACCTGCTGCAGCGCATCAATACGCATATTACATCGTCAGACCATATAGATTATAAAGCGGCAAACACGGTTACCTTTATAACTGATTACAGGAGAGAGTTCCATACCGAACCCACTGCTTATGCTATAAAAGGCTTTGATGAAGGTTTATATTTAGGGCAGATGCTTGCCACCGGTGATCTCAAAAATTTATCTGGTACGGACTATGAAGGATTGCACAATAATTTTCATTTTCAGAAAAAAGCAGGCCTTGGCTGGATAAATACGCACATAAATATTTATAAATACAGTAATTTTGAGTTGAAAAAGGTAGAATGAAGGCAATAAACCAGCTTAAAACGTTTCAGCGTATTTTGGATGAGTATCCGGCAGAAACGCCACTAAGTAAATTTTTACCCGGCTTTTACCGTCAAAACAAACAAATGGGCTCGACCGACAGGCGCATTGCCAGCCGGTTGATGTATAACTATTTCCGTTTAGGCAGGGCACTCCCAAATATCCCTGCTGACGAACGCCTGTTTGTAGCCGAGTTTTTATGCAATACACAGCTTAATTCCTTTCTCCAGCATTTTAAACCTGAATGGGCGGCCTGCATAGGTTTTACTGTGGATGAGAAGCTTGGCATGGTAAAAACCACCCATCCTGATTTTAAGCTTGATGATGTATTCCCATGGACAGGCCAGCTTTCCGCAGGGATTGATAAAGAGGCTTTCTTACGATCATTTTTTATCCAGCCTGATCTGTTTATCCGTGTACACAAGGGATATGAACAACAGGTAAAAATAGCCCTCACAGCAGCCGGGATCATTTTTAAGGATGAAGGCAACAGTTGCATCTCCTTGCCCAATGGAACCCGCCTTGAGGCTGTATTCCCTAACCAGCATTGGTTTGAGGTGCAGGACCTGTCCTCACAGCAAACAGCACAGTTTTTTAAGCCTGATAAATGGGATGCCTGGTGGGATGCGTGTGCAGCATCGGGCGGTAAATCATTATTACTTCATGAGCTTGAGCCAAACTTAAAGCTGGTGGTATCAGACATCCGCGAATCTATATTAGCAAATTTGGATGAACGTTTTCAGCAGGCCGGCCTTACCAAATACCAAAAAAAACTGCTCGATCTGACCCAAAACAACGACCTGATACTGCATGATTATGCTTTCGATGGCATTATCCTTGATGCTCCCTGCAGCGGTTCAGGCACCTGGGGAAGAACGCCTGAGATGATCAGCCAGTTTGATACCTACCGGATAGAGTTTTTTCAGAAATTACAGCAAAGCATTGTACGCAATGTGGTTAAATATCTAAAGCCCGGCAAACCGCTTATTTATATCACCTGCTCCGCATTTAAGGCAGAGAATGAGGATGTGGTGAGTTTTATTGTAAAGGAGTTGGGGCTGAAACTGGAAGATAGCAAAGTATTGAAGGGATATGAAGGAAAAGCGGATACAATGTTTGTGGCGAGATTGATAGCATCTTAGTCCGGCATCCGGATTTATTTAAGTTTATTAATATCACCCGAAAACAATTCTTTCAACTTATGCCTTTTATCTTAAATTCACAAAATGCAAGGCTGGTTAAAAATCTCCTTAAAAATATTGGGTGCACTGATCCTGTTCTTTGTTGCAGTATTGGCAGGCCTGTCCTTTTATATCTCTTCCCACAAAGAAAAGGTTATAGCCCTTGTAACCGATGAACTAAATAAAAACCTGGATGGCAAATTAGTAGTAGGTGGTGTTGAGACTTCTTTTTTTGAGAACTTCCCTGCCCTTTCTGTCAGGCTTGAAAATGTTACCCTGCGCGATAAGCAGTGGCTCAGGCACCATCACACTTTACTGAGTGCCAAAAATTTTGATGTATCGGTAAATACCGCTATCCTGCTCAAAGGTAATATCAGCATAAATCACATTACCATTAGTAATGCCGCTATTGATTTGTACACAGATAGCTCAGGATATAGCAATACTTCGGTTTTCAAAAAGAGAGATTCAAAAGATACCAGCAAAAGCAGCAAGAGATCGAATCCACAAATTGACAAGTTCAGCCTGGAACAAGTGAGCTTTACAGTTAATAACCGGAAAGCTAAAAAACTGTTCGAATTTGCAGTTGAAAAGCTGGACGGAAAAATGAATTACCCGGATACCGGCTGGAATGCCAGCATTGATTTGAAAGTGACGGCCAAAAGCATGGCTTTTAGTACCGTACACGGCAGCTTTATAAAAGACAAACTGGTTGAAGGAAAATTAACCGGCGGGTACAACAACAAATCAGGAGATATTAACGTTTCCTCCAGCGATTTCAGCATTGGGGGTGACGCCTTTAGCATAATTGCACGTTTTATGACGGACAAAAAGCCGGCTGATTTTACCTTTAATATTACTGCCGATCAACTTTTATGGCGGCATGCTTCTTCCCTGCTTGCACCTAACATAACTAAAAAACTGGACCTGTTTAACCTGGATAAGCCCATTGCTGTAACAGCAATTATTTCGGGCAGCTTTGGTGGAGGCGACCCATTTCTGTATATCACTGCCAATGCAAAAGATAACAGGCTTTCCCTTCCCGGCAGTATTATTAATGATTGTAATTTTAAAGGTGTTTTCACTAACAATCATTTTAAAGGTAAAGGGTTCACTGATGCAAATTCGGTGATCCGGCTGTTCAATTTTACCGGCAGCTATAACCATTTACCTTTTGCTATTGATACCGGCAGCATCAGCAACCTGGATAAACCTTTAGCCACCGGAAACTTCAGATCCAACTTTCCTGCTGCCGATCTTAATTACCTGTTGGGCAACAGCGTGGCAAAATTCAGCAAAGGATCTGCTGATATGGCTTTACATTATATAGCAGACATTGTTGATTACCGGATAAATAAGCCAATTGTAACGGGTACGATCAACCTGAAAAATGCCGACATCAACTATGTACCCCGGAACCTTACTTTTAAAAACACTTCTGTTTCCCTTCATATCACCAGGAAAAACCTGCTGCTTGATCATATCCGCCTGCAAAGCGGCCGCAGTGTGGTGCTTATGAAAGGCAGGGTCAATAATTTTCTCAACCTTTATTACGATGCCCCGGAAAAAATTGTGCTCGACTGGCAGATCACCAGTCCTCAACTGTATCTTAATGAATTTATTGGATTCCTGAACACCCGCCAACGGACTGAAGCCACAACCAAAAGCAGGAAGAACAGCGGCAACATAGCAGATCAGCTGGGTACCGTTTTAGATAAGGCCCAGGCATCCATTCATGTTCGGGCGGCTAATGTTCATTTCAAATCTTTCCTGGCTACTGATGCAATTGCCGATGTGCATCTTTCAGAAGAGGGAGTACAACTGAGCAATGTAAGCGTTAAACATGCCGGAGGTATACTTAAAATGAGAGGCAACATTTACCAGGATAATAAGGAAAACCGTTTTAACCTGAACACTACTGTAAGCAATGTGAATGTTCGTGAATTCTTTTTGGCTTTTGATAATTTTGGGCTCAGCGCCATTACCTATCAAAACCTCAAGGGTTACCTTTCTGCCGGAACACAGGTAAACGGAAGGATCAGTAATGCCGGTCAGCTGGTTCCGGGATCTGTTTATGGAACGGCGAATATAAATTTACGTAACGCTGCCCTGCTCAATTATAAGCCGCTAATTAATGTCGGCAAGTTTGCCTTTCCTTTCCGCAACCTTAAAGAAATAACCATCCCAAGCCTGGATGCCAAATTTGATATTCATGGTGAAAAGATCATCATCAACCCGATGCAGCTCAACTCCAGCGTGTTGAATGCCGACATAGCCGGTACTTATGGGCTAAAAACAGGAACGGATATTACCATGGACGTACCATTGCGCAATCCGAAGAATGACGCCGGCATTACCGATAGCGTAAAGCTTGCCAAAAGACGGAACAAAGGAGTTGTCCTTCACATCCGCGCAAAAGATGATGAAACCGGGAAGCTTAAGATAAGCTGGAATAAGGATCACAAATTGATATCATTATAACCCATCGTGTGGGTAAACATATCTCCAAACTACAAATGTGTATTACTCCTAAACAATTTTATCGCGATAGCTAATAATATTACTCCAAATGCTTTTCGCAGAATATTTACACCTGTTTCACCGAGCAGTTTCTCCAGCCATTTTACATTCTTTAACACCAGGTAAACAAACAGTGTGTTGAGTACTATACCAACCAAAATATTTTGTGTTTGATATTGTGATTTTAGTGATAACAAGGTTGTCATAGTTCCGGCGCCGGCTATTAACGGGAAAGCCAGCGGTACTATTGATGCCGTTGTTGACATCTCTTCTTTAAATAATTTGATCCCTAATATCATTTCCATTGCTATAATAAAGATCACGAGAGAACCGGCAATAGCGAAAGAGGAAACGTCAAGGCCGATTATAGTTAGCAGCTCATCGCCCCCAAATAAAAACCCAACCATTAACACAAGTACTGCAATACTGGCTTTTTCTGATTCAATATGTCCAACACGCTGGCGTAATTCAATAATTACAGGGATTGCACCAAGGATATCAATGATCGCGAACAGGATCATGGTTACGGATATAACCTCTCTGAGAACTAGTGGATGCATGGCTTTAGGGTTTTATTCTTTTCTCTTTAAACGGAAACTTAGCAAAAATGCAACTAAAATGTAGAATGAAGATAAGAAGAAAACACTATGAATGGAAATAACTGTAACCAACCCTGCGGTTAACGGGCCAAGGGTTTGCCCTATGGATGCATATGACTGATTTATGCCTAATATTTTTCCTTGCTCGGATTTATCCACATTGTCGGCAATTATGGCGTTCAGCATAGGATTTCGCAGGCCATTAAACAGGCCATAAATACACATGCAAATAGCATAAGGCATAAATTCCGAAGTAAAACCCGATAGCAGCATTGCTCCAAAACACAAAATACTTGAAAATAGTAAGATAACCGATTTAGAAGGAAACAGCTTTGTAAACAGCGGCACGCACAATTGCATAATGATGCCGCAAATTCCAAACCCGGCTAAAAAGAGCCCGATCTGTGTTGGGGTGATCTTTAAAATATCAACGCTAAAAGTTTGGAACCCTATGATCATGGTGAACTGTGCCATAGTCAGTAGAAAGCCGATAAAAACAGCCGTGCCAACCGTTTGCCGTTTTAAAGTTGTTACCAGGGTTATAAATTTGAACTTACCGTTATGATTTGCCCTTGTTTTTTTATTGGTATGATTGGTTTCTTTCAATAAAAAAATGGCGCAGAGCGTACCTATTAATGAGATGCCCGCGGCAAAAAAGAAAGGCGCTTGCGGGCTAAGGTTAGTAAATACACCGCCCACAAATGGCCCTATCACAAATCCAAATGCTAATGACGATCCCAGGATCCCAAACCTTTTTGCCCTGTTTTGCGGTGTTGCTGTATCAGCCACCATTGCCTGTGCTACCGATACATTGCCGCCAGTTAATCCGTCCAAAATTCGCGCAGCAAAAAGAATAAGCAGGCTGCGGGCCTCGGCAAACATTAAAAAAGAAACGCAGGTACCGGCCAGGCTGATCACCAGTAATGGCTTGCGTCCCCATTTATCAGAAAGTGAGCCCAATACCGGGGTAGCAAAAAACTGGGCGATAGAAAATGAGGCTGTTAGTATACCCAGAGTTGTACCGGTGAGTCCAAAGGTTTTGCCATAAGTATATAGCACCGGTACAATAATGCCAAAACCAAGGGAATTAATAATGCATACAAATACTAAGATCCAGAGGTTTTTATCGGTTTTCATTAATTGGGGTACCGGGATTGCTTTAAAATTTCAAGGTAACAAAAAAGGTTCCGATAAATCAGAACCTTTTCAATATTATGGTCAAATTATTCAACCGATAGGCCTTTAAGCATAACACTTAAAGGTCTTCCGGTTAACTCAAATTATTTTTTTTCAAAATCTGAAGCTGTAGGCAATACATCGGAAACATTTCCAAGTTTGCTGTTTCCCCTGCTATAGGTAAAATAGATAATTAAACCTATTATCATCCATGCCAAAGCGCTTAATTGTGTTTCGAGCGGCAAGCTGATTATCATAGCCGAACAAATAAGGATCCCCAGGATAGGAACAAGAGGAACAAGTGGTGTTTTGAATGGCCTTACCAATTCAGGGTTGGTTCTCCTAAGCAGCATTACCCCGATACATACCAGCACAAAAGCAAACAATGTACCGATAGAAGTAAGATCACCAGCAACGCTTGAAGGTAAAAACGCAGCAAATAAGCCTACAAAAACAAACAATATCATATTGCTCTTATAAGGCGTGCGGAATTTTGGGTGAAGATCAGAAAACACCTTTGGCAGTAAGCCGTCTGTCGACATGGTATAAAATACCCTTGATTGCCCTAACAACATTACCAGGATCACCGATGAAAAACCCATCAGGATAGCAACGGTTACCAGGGTTGACAGCCATTCATAATGATGCATGTATTGGCTGATTGCATAAGCTACTGAAGCCTCTTTACCAGCGTGCATAAAATCCTGGTATGGCGCTACACCGGTTAGTACCCACGAAAACAGGATATACAAAATAGTACAAACAACCAATGATCCTAAAATACCTATTGGCATATCCCTTTTTGGATTTTTTGCTTCCTGGGCAGCTGTAGAAACAGCGTCAAACCCGATAAAGGCAAAGAATACTATACCTGCGCCGGTGAGTACACCGCCCCAGCCATGATTAAAAAATGGCAGATAAGAATATTTTGTACCGTCAGGTAATGTTGCATCCGGTGCATTTGCAGGGATAAGATATGGTGTATGGTGTGCAGGGTTAATAAACTGCCAGCCTATAGCAATAAATACCAGCACGATAGTAACCTTTATAACTACGATAACTGTATTAACTGTAGCAGATTCCTGTGTACCTTTTATCAATAATAATGATAATAAAAGCAGTATTAATAATGCGGGCAAATTGATAACGCCTGTATGGCTAACACCGTTTATAATGGCGGACTCCATGGGCGAGTGGCACCATTCAAACGGTATTCGATGCCCGAGGAGATTATTGGCATATTCGCTCCAGCTTATTGACACCGTTGCTGCGCCCAGGGCGTATTCCAGTACTAACGCCCATCCAATTATCCAGGCAACAATTTCGCCCATTGTAGCATACGCATAAGTATATGCGCTACCTGCTATTGGGATGATGGATGCAAATTCGGCATAGCATAAGCCTGCAAAAGCACAACCAACCGCTGCAATAATAAAAGAAAGTGTTACGGCAGGCCCGGCATGAGCGCCTGCGGCGGCAGCCGTTCTAACAAAAAGGCCTGCGCCAATAATAGCTCCAATACCCAGCGCAATCAAATTGCCTGCGCCAAGCGTCCGTTTCAGCGTTGAGGCTCCTTCTTCCGGCGTGGCCATTAATTGTGCCAGAGATTTTTTTACGAATAACTTCATTTTTTAAATAATAAGATCAGTTTTAACTACTTGTAATCAGTTTCCCCAAACGTACTTAAATTTATTGAAAACATAAAATGCCGAATGTAACAACGGAAGAGGAGAAAATTCCGGAATAAAAGTTTGAAAAAGAACCATTTAAAATTTAAATGGCAAGCAAAGGGGTTATAGTGATGCCCACAATTAAGACATGATATAACCTATTTTCGCTTTAATATAAAAAATCTTAAATTTACATTAGTAAAAAAATCAAAATGAATGTAATTCACCCTCAATATATCACTGATACTGACGGCAATAAAGTGTCAGTTGTGATTCCGCTTGCTGAATATGAGCAGATATTGGAAGAGCTGGACGAGCTGGACGACATACGATTGTATGATGAGGCAAAGGCCAGCAAGGAGCCACCCATCTCTTTTGATGAATTTGTAAAACAACGGCTTCCCTAGTAATGCCCCTTTACAGAATCACAATTTCCAGCCTGGCACAAAAGCAACTAAATAAGTTACAGGATAATATTGTTAAACGCTTAATAGAAGCAATATACAAACTTGCCGAAAATCCCCGGCCCGCCGGATACAAGAGATTAAAAGGCAGAGATGGTTGCAGGATAAGGGTCGGCGATTATAGAATTATCTACGAAATATTTGATGGTGAGCTTTTAATTGAAGTTGTAGCGCTTGGACATAGAAAGGATATATACAATTAGCGCTTATATTGTTTGAACCATGATCTATAAGATTTCAGGATTGACTTGATAAAAATTCATTAGGTTAGCGATATACATTTTTTAAATCGCGTTTTATATCATTCCAATCTCTGGCAGTAGTTTGGCTGTTGATAAAATCGTTATCACGACGAATAACTTCCTGCTTTTGAGATTCTGTTAGACTGAATTTATTATCATCATCACTTTGATAATCAAAATTCATTCTATCCGTAAATTCCATTAAAATCTTTTCCTGCTCTTCAGTTTGCAAATTTACGGTAACTATCATATATCAAATTTACAAACTATAGTTATTCGTTCCACCAGTAACGAATAACCAAATTACTTTATATTATACCTGGCAATATCGCTCGAAAAAGCGACGATCATCCCAATCATTATTAGCAAAAAAAACAAGTGTCCTATCAAATAAAGTATCCGATATCTGTGAAAAGGCTCCTTCATTACAAAACTTTTTATCAAAAAAAATAATCCGCAAGGAATTAACACACATATGGCTAAAACCGGCAACACGACAAGTAAAGCTGACACAATTGCATTTACCTGCATTAACTTACTTAATTGGGTAAAAGCTATTAGCCATATAAATAAGTAGAATGTTACTTTGTAGCAAAATTTAGAAATATTAAAATTTCTTTGGGGTGAATCTTGAAATGCCAGCATATCAGCAAGGTTTAGAGTGAATATCTAAATAAATATCATTCGTAACAAAAAAGGGACACCTTTCAGCGTCCCTTTTTCTTTATGCTTTCTTATCCACCTTAATAACATGTGTTATTATCGCCTTTTGCGGCTGGTCTTTTTGAAGGCGTTGGCCATTATTCAGGTGTGGCGCAATTACCAATGACACGATAGACATCAATTTGATCAAAATGTTCATTGACGGGCCTGAAGTATCTTTAAACGGATCCCCTACGGTATCGCCTGTTACAGATGCCTTGTGTGGTT
The DNA here is from genome assembly GCF_900142915.1 of Mucilaginibacter sp. OK098. Lineage (GTDB taxonomy): Bacteria > Bacteroidota > Bacteroidia > Sphingobacteriales > Sphingobacteriaceae > Mucilaginibacter. The sequence continues at coordinate 145,034 of NZ_FRCM01000005.1, read as the reverse complement.
CTGATTTTTTGTAATGCATCTCGCCGTTGATCATACAACCTTTTTCGAATGATTTTTTGGCATTATCCCAGGCGCCACCAGCGTTGCTCTGGAAAATTCCCATCAGTACGCCTGATACGGTAACACCTGCAAGCAATCCGCCCAAAACTTCCGGACCAAACGCAAAGCCGATGATGATCGGAGTGATCAAAGCAATCAAACCTGGTGCAACCATTTCGCGGATGGAGGCTTTTGTTGAGATAGCCACACATTTTTCATACTCAGGCTTTGCCTTGTATTCCATAATGCCGGGGATCTCGCGGAACTGGCGCCTTACTTCCTCTACCATCGCCATTGCTGCACGGCCTACTGCCGAAATACACAATGCCGAGAAGATGAAAGGGATCATCCCGCCTACAAATAAACCGGCTAAAACGTCGGCCTTGTAAATATCAATATGCTCAATACCTGCAACACCAACAAAGGCTGCAAATAAAGCCAGCGAGGTTAATGCTGCTGATGCAATGGCAAAACCCTTACCTGTTGCCGCTGTAGTGTTACCCACGGCATCAAGGTTGTCAGTACGGTGACGTACTTCTTCAGGTAGGCGGCTCATTTCAGCAATCCCGCCAGCGTTATCGGCAATAGGGCCGAAGGCATCAATAGCCAGCTGCATAGCAGTTGTTGCCATCATACCTGCTGCGGCAATAGCCACGCCATATAAACCTGCAAAATGGTAAGAACCATAAATTCCTGACGCTAAAACTAAAATTGGCAATACGGTTGATTCCATACCAACAGCCAAGCCGCCAATAATATTGGTTGCATGCCCTGTTGACGACTGGCGGATAATGCTTAATACCGGGCGTTTACCCATTGCAGTATAATATTCTGTAATTATCGACATTAATGTGCCTACTACCAGGCCCACAACAATCGACATAAAAACACCGTTTTTGGTAAATATCAATGCCCCGGCTTTAATCCCCCCGGCTGCATCTTCATCACGTACCATGTGGAAGCTGTCATTTGGTAACATCCACTGCACCACAAAATAAGTTGCAATTGCCGTTAATACTATCGACATCCAGTTACCCAGGTTCAACGCCTTTTGTACACTATCGGTTTCATTTTTTATTTTAACAAAGGCAGCGCCTACAATTGAGAATATTAAACCTAAACCGGCAATTACCATTGGTAACAATATAGGGGCAATACCTCCAAAGGCATCATGCGATACAATTTCGCGGCCCAATACCATTGTGGCAAGCATAGTTGCAACATACGATCCGAACAAATCTGCACCCATACCTGCAACGTCACCTACGTTATCGCCTACGTTATCGGCAATAGTTGCAGGGTTACGCACATCATCTTCAGGAATGCCTGCTTCAACTTTACCTACAAGGTCGGCGCCAACGTCGGCAGCTTTGGTATAGATCCCGCCGCCTACACGTGCAAAAAGAGCGATAGACTCAGCACCTAATGAAAATCCGGCTAAAACGTCAAGCGCTTTTGCCATTGCTTCGCCGTTAACACTACTGCCTGTAACATGCACTACATAATATTGATAAAATACAATGAATAGCGATCCCAAGCCTATAATTGCCAGTCCGGCAACGCCTAAACCCATTACCGTACCACCTGTAAATGATACTTTTAAGGCTTTGGCAAGGCTTGTACGCGCAGCTTGCGTAGTACGCACGTTTGCTTTGGTAGCAATGCGCATCCCCAAAAAGCCGGCAAATGCCGAAAGAAATGCACCACATACAAATGATATGGCAATAACCGGGCTTGAAGTTGCTACGGTTGTGCCAGACCATGCTAATAATAAACCTGCCACTACCACAAAGTAGCTTAACACTTTCCATTCAGCACGTAAAAACGCCATTGCGCCATCAGCAATATAACCTGCTAAGGTTACCATATCGCCGTCTCCGGCGTCTTGTTTGGTAACCCATGAGGCCTTTATTGCCATAGCGATAATCCCAACGAGCCCTAAGACAGGAATTAAATAAATTAAGTAATTGTTCAATAGATCCATATTTAAATTTTGTTATAAGTATTCTGGTTTTATAATTCAGGGTCAAATATAATTGGTTGCGCAAAATAGCAAATTAATTTCTTTACAATAGCGTGAGAATTATAAAGTTTTTTGAATAGTTTAGAACTTTAAACTAAAACTATTGATGACGACAAAATCAACACAACCAAAATTAAAGCATGAATTAGGTTTGCTGGATGGCACAATGCTGGTGGCAGGCTCAATGATAGGTTCAGGAATATTTATAGTAAGCGCTGATATTACCCGTAATGTGGGCTCAGCAGGCTGGCTTATAGCCGTTTGGCTGATAACCGGCTTTATGACGCTTACCGCTGCTGTAAGCTACGGCGAGCTGAGCGCCATGTTCCCAAAGGCAGGCGGACAATATGTTTATCTTAAGGAATCATATAATAAGCTGATCGCCTTTTTATACGGCTGGAGCTTTTTCGCGGTGATCCAAACCGGAACCATTGCTGCTGTGGGTGTTGCGTTTTCAAAGTTTACGGCTTATTTAATACCTGCGGTTAGTGAGGATAATATACTATTCAGCACAATGATTGGTAGCTGGCACTTTACAATCAGCGCGGCGCAATGTGTTTCTATTGTTGTTATTATGCTGCTTACCTTTATCAATACCAAAGGCGTACAAAGCGGCAAGATAATTCAAAACATATTTACCATTACCAAACTGTTGAGTTTATTTGGGCTGATTGGATTTGGTTTCCTGGCCTTTAAGGGCGATGTATGGCACGCCAACTGGAGTCACGCCTGGGATATGCACAAGCTGAATGCCGATGGCAGCATTGGAACCTTAACTATTGCGGCGGCCCTGGGAGCTATAGCAGCGTCAATGGTGGGTTCGATATTTAGCAGCGACAGCTGGAATAATGTAACTTTTATTGCGGGTGAAATGAACAACCCGAAGCGCAATATCGGGCTTAGCTTGTTTTTGGGCACACTGATAGTAACCATTATTTATGTGTCGGCAAATGTGATGTACACAGGTGTATTGTCATTACATGATATTGCCACTGCAGATAAGGACCGTGTTGCTGTTGCGGCATCGCATGTTATTTTTGGAAACGTAGGAACGTATGTTATAGCTGTAATGATCATGATCTCGACCTTTGGCTGTAATAACGGATTGATTATGGCCGGAGCAAGAGTTTATTATACCATGGCGAAAGATGGCTTGTTTTTTAAGAAGACCGGTACCCTCAATAAATTTGCCGTTCCTGAATTTGGTTTATGGATCCAGGCAATTGTGGCTTCCATACTTTGTATGAGTGGTAAATATGGCGATCTGCTGGATATGATCTCGTTTGTGGTGGTTATATTTTATGTGCTTACTATAATAGGTATTTATAAATTAAGGATCACCCGGCCGAACGCTGAAAGACCATACAAGGCATTTGGATACCCGGTTTTACCGGCTATTTATATTTTAATGGGCATTGCGTTTTGTATTTTACTGATCATTTACAAACCAGCCTTTACATGGCCAGGGTTGATCATTGTTTTAATAGGCATCCCTATTTATTATATCGCACAGAGAAATTCGACAGATGAGGATACACAAGAGCTGGCTGATTAGTTTTCTTTTTATAACCGGGCATACCTTTGCCCAACCGCTTGATCAAAAGCTGCAATCGGCATTTAACCGGTTGCAGGCTGATAGCCAGTGCAGGTATGCTTCAGTATCACTCACGGTGTTGGATGCTAAAACGGGCGAAAAGGTTTTTACCGCAAACCCCAATATGGGCCTGGCTACGGCATCAACCTTAAAAACCATAACTACCATTACGGCCTTTAATTTATTGGGGAAGGATTTTCAATACCAAACTCAATTTGGCTATAGCGGTACAATTGGCGCTGATGGTACATTAAACGGCGATATTATTATTAAAGGCGCAGGCGACCCAACCCTGGGCAGCTGGCGTTATGAAAACACGCATGAAGGCCATATACTTAGTTTAATGGTTGATGCGCTTCAAAAAGCCGGGATCAAAAAAATTAACGGACGGGTTATTGGCGATGATTCTGTGTTCGGTTCACAATCTATACCTGAAGGATGGATCTGGATGGATGTAGGCAACTATTATGGTGCCGGTACATCCGGACTTTGCTGGCGCGAAAACCAGTTTGATATAAAACTACGAACCGGCAGGGTTGATAGTGCTGTCGGTATATTGCGTGAGGTTCCGGAAATGCCGTACCTCAACTTCAAAAGCGAACTGGTTAATGCACCATCTGGCACGGGTGATAACGCTTATGCTTTTTTGCCTGTTAACGGCAAAACAATGTACCTGCGGGGCACTTATGCACAGGATCAAACTAAAAAAAGCATCTCAGCCGCTCTGCCTGATCCTGCTTATGACGCTGCTTTCAGGCTGATGGATACGTTAAAGCGATTGGGAATTTCTGTAAGTAATGAACCTGAATCAACCAATACTTTAACCGCAAAAGGATTAACAACACCGCAGATAGTAACAAATTTTACAACCCTCCTATCGCCGCGTTTAAGCCAGATCGTTTACTGGCTCAATCATAAAAGCATTAACCTGTATGCGGAACAATTGCTAAAAACCATTGCCTGGAAAGCCGGAAAACAACCATCAACTATGAATGGTGTTGAGGTTGAACAATCCTTTTGGAAAGCCCGTGGCATCGACCCAAATTCCTTAAATATTGTTGATGGCAGTGGCCTCTCGCCGGGCGATAGGGTGACTACGCTAACATTGGCAACCATCCTGCAATCAGCAAAAAAAGAAACCTGGTTTCCTGATTTTTACGATAGTTTGCCCACTTATAATGATATGCGAATGAAGAGTGGCAGCATATTAAACGTGCTTACTTATGCCGGGTACCACACTTATAAAGGCCGCGAGCTTTGCTTTTCAATTATGGTGAATAATTTTAGCGGAAGCAGTAAAGGGATTAAGGAGAAGATGTTTAGGATGCTGGATGAATTGAAGGTCCCTTGACCCCCTAAAGGAGGAATTTTGAAGAGACGCGATGCTGCGCGTCTTTGCCAATAGACAAGAAAGACCATGCAATCTGTTTAACATATTTCATAAAGACGCAAAGCATCGCGCCTCTTCAAAATCATTAAATTCCCGATTTTATGCTGTTAAACGGCACGCCCAAACCATCAGCGGCGTATTGGGTAAGTACGCTATCCTTTAAAGTCATGTAATCACCATGCTGGGTAACCAGCCATTTTTCAATATTGCCTTCTTTAACTTTTACAGGTACGGTGGCCGATACTACTTTTGAAGCCGAATCAAGCTCAATAACGTATACTTCCTTCTTTTCATCAAGGGGATCATCAAATGGAATAATAACCGTATGATTATAATCATCAATAAAACGCCCCATTACATTTTTGTTGGCAATCTCTTTTGGTTGTAGCGATAACAGGTGCTTAGCCTGGGTTTCCGATAAACCAAATATTTTTAGTCTTACTACATTGCCTTCATCATCTTTCAAGGTATCATATGATGCTACCTGGTTTTTATTTACAAATTTAGCAGCCGCGTAATAGCTATTTTCACCAGCGCTGGTTTCGGTATTGCCCGGTAAAAGGAAGCTGATATGTAAGTTTTGGATTTGAGCGCTGTCTTTTTTCAGTTTGCCGGCAATCAGCACTAATTGCGCTGTGGTCATGCGGCTAGCAATATGCACATTTACGGTTGTGGCGGTATCTGTTTTAAAAACTTTTGATACGGTGTAATGAGGTACGTCCTGCGGTTTTTTGCAGGCGAAAAAACTCAATAATAAACAACCGATAATTATTCTCTTTATAAACATGTTCTTAAAATTGCTTGAGGGGCAAAAATATAAACAATTTTATTGAGTGGGGTCACTTTTTATAAACAGGCTTTACTTTATGAGGGTTACATAACCACTTTGGGCGACATCTTTCCCATCAATCATAGTATAGCTTGCCATCCAGTAAAATACGCCAAATGGCAACGGCTTTCCGTTAAAGCTTCCATCCCAGCCTTTGAAAATGCTTTGTGATTTGAAAATAAGTGCGCCCCATCGGTTGTATATCAACAACTGAAACTTAAGGGGATTGGCGTCCTGGTTTGATCTGAAAATATCGTTTATACCATCGCCGTTAGGAGTAAATGCATTCGGGAAAACAATGGGCTTGCATGGGTCTAGCGCCACATCTACGTTAATTATATCAATTACGCAGCCCTGCTGATTAAATACGCTGAAAGAGTTTGCACCGGGTGGCAAAGTTTTGATAGCCTGATCAATTGGATACACCTGCGATCCGTATCTTATCGACGTTGCGCCTTTGGTATCGCCGTATATCATAAATTTTATTTCGCCGAACAGGGTGCAATCGGCATTTTTTACGGCATAGGTTATGTTGGGTATGTCGAGAGCATAGTCGGGTACAATCACGGGGCGCTCAACCCTGTCACCGCCCGATGATATGATTACAAGGTTATATGCACCTGGCGGAACAAGATCGAATATCCCGGTTGCATTGCTTATATTGTTAAGCGTGTAAGTATAGTTATCAGGGTGTGGCTGAGTAGTTACTGTTACTTTGGCCTTGCCGAACACGTCGCATTCACGCGCAACCTGTACATCGTTTACTGTTATTGGCGGGCAAACATCCTGTTGCAAAGTGTAGTCTTTCTCGTTGACGATGCAACCCTGGGCATTTAGAATAATAAAATGATAGGCGCCTGCGGTTAAGCCGCTAAAGGTGTGATCGAAGGAAAACAAATTACCATTATATTTTATAGTGTAAGTTGAATTATTGACGCCGGCATCCAGCTTAATTTCGCCCAATATATCACATATCGGATTTTTAAGCGAGGGCGTAATAAAAGGGGCAGTGAGCGTGAAGTCGGGGACGGTGAAGGAGGTGTGTTTTGGAAATTCTTCTCCGTCGGAGGTGATGGTTAACGGGTGAACGCCCGGCGCGAGGTTATCGAAGATGCCGGTTAAATTAGTTTGCCCATTGCCAAGGGTAAATGTGTATTTGCCGGTGTGCTGCTTAGTTATAATTTCTACCCGGGCCTTGTTAAAAATATCGCATTCTTGTGTAATGCGGGTATCGGTTATCTCGATCGACGGAACCTCTCCCGCTTCGGTTACGCTTCCCGCATCATAGACAATATATGGTAAGGAGCCTGCGTTTCCTTTTACTATTTTATTTTGCATGTCCAGCTCAATCAGATTGGTACTATTACCAGATAAACTCAATGCAAAAAGGATATCTTTTCCATTCACAGCAACATTGGTAAGGCCATAAATCGTCTGACCTGTGTAGGGAATATAAAGCGTGCTATTGGAGGGGGCTTTTAACTTAACCTGTACAATCCCGCGGTCTGATGCCATATATAATTCATTCTGAAAAAAGGCCAGATCGCCGGTGGCAGAATACGGCATCGACCCTAAAAATACCGGGACAGGAGACGGGCTGTTAGGGTCAATCATATATAGTTGATTATATATTGCATAATATATAACACCCTGCTTATCAACAGTCATAGAGTTTGCGTACACACCAGTTGATATTAATTGGCAATTGGTAACTGAAACGGGACTCCCGGTTAAATTACCTGAAAACAGGTGTCCATATGCATCAGAGAAATAAATTTTATTGGTGAATATGGCAATCGAGAAATAGCTATAACATCCCGGGACTGTTTCAGACACCAAACCATTAGCGGTAAGGGTTACCAGCTGTAACTGACCGGCACTTGTAGCAGCATAAAATTGCTGGGAATAGGTTTTTGTATAAAAAAAAAGAAACAGGATAAAAAGGAGTAGCTTTCCCTTTGACTTACTGTGTTTAAATATTTGCGTGAACACTATATCGGGTGATAAGATTTAACGTGTTAAATTAAGATAATATTTTTGACAAGTTGGTTAAACCGCCGTATTAAATTACCAAGTATAGCGCCGTTATAATATCCTATCCATGATTTTTCACCTATCGTATTTTAATACGACCGGTGAAATGCAAAAGTATGTAAGTGCCAGACAGGACATGTATTCGAGCTCTTGCATTTCGGCACTTAAATTATTCCATATAAAGCGGCTCCTTTTTCTCCCATCCTATCCACTAACTTCTCTACTTCCGGGTCTTTTTCCAGTACTGGTGCATGGTGTGGCTTAATGCGTGCATCAATGATCAGCGGGCCATTGCAGCCCCAATGCTTATGTTCTGTAAAACTTTTAATGCCATAAATATCGTGGGATGGGTTACTGCGGGTAAAAGTAACCCAAACAAAATTATTAATGTTTTGAGCTGTAAATCCGGCATCGTCACAAAATACCATCAGGGGTAAACCATCAAGTTCGGCATCCTGCAAATGCTCATCCAAAATTTCAAGCATTAAAGGCATATCGCTGCTCCTGATGTTTTTGGGCACTTCAACGGCCAATACGCCAGGCATCACCATTTTATATTTTTCAAAAGGGCGGGGCAATGTAAAACTTGAAGGCACTTCATTCCAAAGCTCTCTTTTAATTTCACCTGCAGCTGCTACTGCTACTTTACTGCCTGCATTTAATCCGCTGCCGCTATAGTCAAGGGTGTCAATGGTAGTGTTTGTGTAAAAATGCAGGTCGCGGGTCAGGTCTATCCTTTGCAGGATATGCTTTAAAAAGCCGCCAATATCATTCACACTTAAAGCTGGATCATCTTCCTGTGCAGCTATGAATAAGTATTTAGCCAGACTTAGCTGACCTTTTCCCAATATATGGTTGGCAATGGTTAAGATCTCCTGCGGCCTTCTTTCATTGCTATAAGGGGTATAACGCTCGCTGCCTATAGCAAACAATAAAGGGTGTACCCCGGCAGCATCTACCGCGTTTACAGCGTGCAGACCGGGGATCTCTTTCGGGATAGCAGAGCCCGTAATTTCATGGATAAGCGCACCAAAACTGGTATCTTCTTGCGGCGGCCGGCCAACTACTGTGAATGACCAAATAGCATCCTTGCGATGATAAACGTTGTGAACCTTTAAAAGCGGGAAAGGGTGTTTTAAGCTATAATATCCCAAATGATCGCCAAAAGGACCTTCAGGTTTGTTGTCATGCGGCATAACGGTGCCGGTAATTACAAAGTCAGCATCGGCGGAAATGCAAAAACCTTCCGCATCATAAAAATAACGAAAACGGCGGTTACCCAATGCACCGGCAAAGGTCATTTCAGATAATCCCTCAGGCAGCGGCATTACCGCAGCAACCGGATGCGATGGCGGCCCTCCTACAAATATGCTCACCTTTAAAGGTTGCCCTTTTGCATTAGCTTTGGCTTGATGAACACCAATGCCCCTATGCAACTGGTAGTGCAAACCGATCTCTTCATTCATGATATAATCATTCCCCCCCATCTGGATGCGGTACATCCCCAGGTTGGCGTTCATAATACCTGGTTTATCGGCATCCTCGGTATACACCTGCGGCATGGTTACAAACGGACCTCCGTCCTTTGGCCAGTTAACTATTTGCGGTAAATCACTGATATGGCATTTTGCAAAGTTTACAGGTGCGCCGCGGCCTGTTTTCATTGGCAACGCCGATAATGCGGTAAGCCCCACATTGGCATATTTAAACGGATGTTTTATTGCTTTTAGAGGGTCGGACTTTAGGTCGACCAGCGTTTTGATCTTATCAAGCGTGTCCCTGAAAATAAACTTCGATCTGTCAAGCGTTCCGAACAGGTTTGATACAGCCGGAAACTTGCTGCCTTTAACATTTTCAAAAAGGATAGCCGGGCCCTCATTTTCAAATACACGCAAATGAATTGCGGCCATTTGCAGATAAGGGTCCACCTCTTCCTTTATCCGGATCAACCGGCCATGCTTTTCAAGATCGGCAACACAGGCCTGTAAACTTGGGTAACTCATATTTGCTGGGCAAATGTACAAAATGCCGTGGTTGGTTACGCACCTCCGGAGCGCCAAATATGTTGTAATCTTTTTTCTACCAATATTACGCCCCAATGGGGCGGTTGGCGGTTAGGACCTTCCTTGTTTGACGTGGCGATCCGGGGTGAATGCAATTCGCCCTTACGGAGGAGTTTTTATACATATTGTAAGGGTTGATCTCAAGTTTATATCTCCTACTGTTTCATCTTCAAATTACCAAATCAACACATTTGCAAATCCCCTCATCCGCACATCGGTAATCCGCACATCCGCACATCATATTATTTCTTCTTCAAATTACCAAATCAACACATCTTCAAATCCTTCATCCGCACATCGGTAATCCACACATCCGCACATCATATTATTTCTTCTTCAAATTCAAATCAACACCTTTTCAAATTTTCTCATCCGCACATTCGCACATCCATAATCCGCACATCATCAATACCACTAAATCTATAGACAAACATTAAAGTAAGTGCTTAAAAAAAGTTATTATTACTTTAGCGGCACCCTATTTTATTTATAGCATGTCAGTAATATTTTTCACGCTTATTATACTTATTGGTTCCTATTTTGCTGGTTTATTGGGTTCATTAACAGGGCTTGGCGGGGGCGTTGTAATTATCCCGCTGCTTACTTTATTGTTGAATGTTGATATTCATTATGCTATCGGGGCATCGCTGGTATCGGTTATTGCTACCTCGTCCGGTTCGGCTGCTGCTTATGTTAAGGAGGGGATAACCAATATGCGGCTCGGCATGTTTTTAGAGATAGCAACCACAGCCGGGGCCATGTGCGGTGCTATACTTGCCGTTTATATCCCAACACATTACATAGCCATATTATTTGGAGTTATCCTGCTTATGTCGGCATTGCTTTCGCTGCGTAAAAAGGCGGAACAAATAGTAGTTGAAAAAAGCTACCTGGCCGAAAAACTAAAGCTTAACAGCAGCTATCCTACCGCTGGTGGCACTGTTGAATATAGTGTACGCAAAGTAGGCGGTGGTTTTGTTATGATGATTTTTGCCGGCACCATTTCGGGGCTACTGGGTATTGGCTCTGGCGCATTAAAGGTGATAGCTATGGATACCATTATGCGCATCCCTTTTAAGGTATCAACTACCACAAGCAACTTTATGATAGGTGTTACTGCATCAGCAAGCGCGGTTGTTTATTTGCAGCGGGGCTATATCAGCCCGGGCTTGGTTATGCCGGTTGTTATCGGGGTATTGTTTGGCGCCTTTACAGGGTCGAAAATATTGGTTCGCACAAAGTCATCAGGATGGCTACGGTGGGTTTTTGCCATTGTAGTATCCTTTCTAGCGGGGCAGATGATCTATAACGGGGTAACAGGGAAGATATAATTGCGGTTCATGGTTGATAGAAAGAAGCAAGACGGCAAGAATCAGGAATCAAGAAAACGCAGCTACCATGAACCATCAACTATGAACTGCTCTGAACCATAAACTAAAAATAAAAATGAGCAAATTTAAAGACACAGACATACAATCACTTATAGGGCAGGTGCTGCGGGGCGGCATGATCGTATCTATGAGTATTGTTTTTTTAGGGGGCATCTTTTTTATGTACAGGCATGGACATTCTATTCCTGATTATAGGAAGTTCAAAGGCATCCCTCCTTTTCTTCAAAGCCCGGGCAGCCTTGTAAACGCTGCGCTTAACTTTAAAGGGCAGGCAATTATCCAGCTGGGCATAATCCTATTAATTGCCACACCCATTTTGAGGGTGATATTTTCAACCATAGGTTTTGTGCTGGAGAAGGATTACCTGTATGTGGGCATCAGCATAGTGGTGTTGCTTATTATTTTTGCCAGCATGATGAGCGGGCATGCAGGATAATCACGCGGAGGTATCCATCTTAATTTCCACCGCCGCCCGAGCCAATCCGTTTTTGCTCCTCTTCGTTCCCGGTACGGTGGGCTGCTACCGCTTTTACCGAAGCTTTCCCAAAGTGGTAGGTAAATGTTAATCTTGCTACCTGGCTTTCCTTTTTATCAGTTACTATAAAATTAAGATTCTGATAATTGATACTGCCTCTATCCTGCTGCGTATTAAATATATCAGTAACATTTAACCGCAAGCTTCCGCGTTTATTAAACAATTGTGTGCCAATGCCGGCATTTACCCAATACCGGGCCTTGTTTTGACTAATGCCATAAAAATTAGGCGATTCATATTCACCCGAAAGTACGGCGCTTACGGTTTCGCTGATCTTAAAATTTTGAATACTGTTAAAAATAATATCCTGTGCGCCTTTATTAAGGGTTCCGTTTTGCGGATAAGCAACATACCGCTGATAGGATGCATCAATGCGATAGTAAGCGCTCCACCAGCTGTTAATTACAACAGGAGTTGAAAATCTAATCCCATAATTATAAATTGTTCCCAAATTAGTTTGTGTTTTTACACTTACTTTGGTACTGTCATTTTGCTCATAAAATCCAAATTCATAAGCATTGCTTATGATAGAGGCATATAAGCTGGTTACGATGATCTTATTATAGGTATGTGACAGTTCAATTGAATTTGAATATTCGGGTTTTAAATTTGGATTGCCGGCCCTGTAATCATACGGATCAACGTAATATAAAAATGGGTTAATGTCTTCGTAAGCAGGCCTTGTAATGCCCCGGTTGTAACTTAATGAAAATTCATTCTTGCTGTTCTTTTTATAAACCAATAGCGCCTGCGGAAACAAGCTGAAATAATTACGGTTTATCTGTGCATTCATAGTTACCGAGTTACCATTAGCGCTGGTTTGCTCGCCGCGCAAACCCATAGTTAAATAAAGCTTATCAAATTTATTTTGATAATTTACATAGGCCGCATTTATGTTTTCGGTGTAAAAGAAATGATTACTCAAATCAGGGTTTGGCACATATTCACCGTTAATTTCAGGTCCAAAAGTCAAAATATTATTGCTGGATGCATGGCTGTATTTAACACCAGCCTCCAAAATAGATGTTTTTGAAAGGGGTGTGCTGAAATCGAGTTTTGAAAGCCAGATCTTAATTTTTGAAGGTGATAAGTTTTCCAATAACTCAGGATCCCTGTAAGGGCTCCAATCCGCATTGTAAAAACTATTGGTAATATATTCGCCCGAACTGCGGCTAAAGGTAGTATAGTTTAAATCGGCAGATAGCGTGCTGCCCGCCTGATCAAGCTTACTGTTATAGTTTAAATTATAATTGATCTTGCTAATGTGCCGGCCAAGTTTTGATTCGGCTGTAATCATTGAATCCAGTACACCATGGTTACTGATGTTTAAACTATTATCTTTTATAAAATCATCCTGGCTTGAAAAGCCATTAACTAAAAATCCAACGGTTTGGGTAGGGGTTATAAAATAATCTGCCCCTAAATTAAAGGCATTGTTTTCACTCTTTTGTGTGCTTTTATAGTCGACACGATAATCGCTGATAATATTATTGAAATTAATTACCCTGTCGGTTATAAAGTTGTGAAATTTCTTATCGACCGCAAAGTTATAACTCCCGAAGATGTTGAACTTAGCCATCCGGTCGTTAAAGGTTATGCCAACATTACTTTTATAGTACTTGCCATAACCGGCTGTAGCAGTAACCGTACCGTTAGCTCCTATATTATTCCCTTTTTTCAATACGATATTTACTATCCCCCCGCTGGATGCATCATATTTAGCTGATCCGCTGGTAATCAGCTCAATTTTTTCTATCATGCTTGACTGCAGGCTTCGCAGGTAAGCAGCCAGATCTTCGCCCGATAAGTTAGTTGTTTTACCATCGATAGTAATCAGGGCATTTTGCCTTCCGATGATATTTACGTTATTACCATTATCAACACGCACACCCGGCGATTGCCTCAATATTTCAAATGCCGAGCTACCCTCGGCTGTTAAGCTGTTGGGGATATTTATTGTGATCTTTCCGGGCCTTACTTCAATTTCGGGCCGGGTACTTGTTATGATAACTTCCTTTAGCTGGTTTGCCAAGGGCTTAAGTATAATTTCTGCTACCCTAAGCGTTTGATCTTCTTCCAAATGGTAAGGGCCGGCATATTTTTTATTATATCCGATTGACGTTGCCAACAACAGGTAGTCATCCGGCATAACTTCTTCAAATTTATACTTTCCATTTTTACCAATAATGGTTGAGCTTATTATTGACGAATCACGTGCCTTTAATAAAATTATGGTTGAAGATTCGAGTGGGGTGTGGTTTTCTGTTACTACTTTACCTTGTATAGACGAGAGAACTACTTGCGCATGCACATTATTAAATAAAGCAGAAAAGAACGCTGATAGCAGGCACCCAAGTATAACCTTCATTAACAGATAGTGTAAAGATTTAGTATAAATTTACCTTTAAATTAAGTTTGATACAATCAAGTAATAAAAATTAACTTGATTAAAAAGTGTAGTTTAACGAAACTCGGGTTATAAAAGTTACCCAAAATCACCTATTAAAAAATTTCAATGGGCTAATTATTCACTAAAAGTTAACCGGAAGCTTAAATAAATTGGATCTAATTTAATTACATTATATTTTCCGTCAGTTTAACCTACTATTGCTCAATACTTTAATTTCTGAACATTCATCATTACCTAATATTTTACACAATTTGATTACTTTCTTTATTCCTGTAAATTTACAGCCGGCCATCAGCATATTATGAAAATACCTGTTTATGAATTACAATAAACCCCAGCTGCGTACTGTTAATGTGCAGCGTTATGTTACACCTCTGCGCGAAGGCGGTTCACTACCGGCAATTGCCGAGGCTGACGACGGTTTTTTATATGTACTTAAGTTCAGGGGCGCCGGGCAGGGTACAAGAGCACTGATAGCCGAATTGATAGGTGGCGAAATTGCAAAGGCCTGTGGGTTAAAAATACCGGAAATTGTATTTGCAAACCTTGATGAAGCCTTTGGCCGTACCGAGCCCGATGAAGAGATCCAGGATCTGCTAAAAGCCAGCGTTGGACTTAACCTTGCGTTGCATTATCTTTCGGGCGCCATTACTTTTGATCCGACAACCACCATTGTTGATGCCAAGCTGGCATCGCAAATAGTTTGGCTTGATTGCCTGCTCACCAATGTAGACCGCACCCCACGCAATACCAATATGCTGATGTGGCACAAAGAACTATGGCTTATTGACCATGGGGCAGCATTGTATTTTCATCATTCCTGGAATAATTGGGAAGAAGCGGCAAAAAAACCATTTTTACAGGTAAAGGACCATGTATTGCTACCAAGGGCTACACAACTGGATGAGGCGGATGCCAAATTTCATTCTATACTGACAGAAGAACTCATCCGGGCAATTGTTGGCCTGATACCTGATGAATGGCTTACAAATGAATCATCATTTGAAACACCAGACCAATACAGAGAAGCGTACATCCAATTTTTAATGATAAGGATAGCACATTCAGAAATTTTTGTAAAAGAAGCACAAAATGCAGCCGAAATACTTATTTGAATATGCCGTTATCCGCGTAGTACCCAGGGTAGAGCGTGAGGAATTTTTGAATATAGGCGTGATATTGTATTGTGCCAAACAAAAGTTTCTGCAAACAATATACCAGTTGGATGAGGCACGCCTTCGGGCTCTTTATCCAGGCCTTGATATTGATGAGCTAATGGAGCACTTATGTTCCTTTGAGCGGATCTGCCGGGGTGATAAGGCAGCCGGACCAATTGGCAAGCTTGATGTTGCCTCACGCTTCCGCTGGCTAACCGCTACCCGCAGCACTGTGCTGCAAACATCAAAGGTGCACCCGGGTATGAGTGAAGATGCATTAATTACGCTGAACAGGTTGTTTGATCAGTTGGTGTTGTGAAATTAAAACTGTCTCTTGTGTGGCATTGCTTAAGCTTTCAACTTAAGCAGAAGCTTTTGGTTTATTATTCCTTCTTCTCCTCATTCTCAGCTTCCAAACGCACTTTTTTTAAATCAATGCGTACCAGGGCAAACAAGCTCATGTATACATTAGCTATAAACACCAATGCAAACCCGGCTATTAAATAGCCGCGCCAGTCAGTAAACAACAATTTATAGTTGGTTACAAAGAGCATTATGATGGTTACATAGTGGCTAAAACAATACTCGCAGGTAAACAGGTAAAAGAACTTACGCGAGGCAATGGTTTTACCCTTTTGGCTACGGGCCAAGCAATACTCCCGTGGCTCCCTGAAAACTTCTTCGTGGGTAACCGTCCATGCAATACAGGCTATGGGAATAGCTAATAAAAACAACCATGCAGTTTGCGTGCTCAATTCCATGATGATACAAATACAAAATGGGTAAAAAAGTTTGGGTTGTTTTTGCAATTCCGATGCTCGGTTTCAAATTGTGTTGAACCCGCGATAATTATTACACCTTCGGGGGCCTGGGTTTGTGTTCTGATGGTGTATCAGAATCAAATGAAAAAAGGGGCTATACTACACTTATTGAACGCAACATCCTTATCTATCTTCCTTGTTTATCAACCCCAAATTTCGTATATTTGGTCAAGAGGTAATCCATAAGAACATAACCTACGAAGAATAGCACTTGCCGAAAATATTTCTTCCTCACCAAATCGTTTTTTTTGACAAATAATTCTTTTTTTCGATCTAAAATTTATATATCTAATTGATATACAGCTACTTAATATTAAATTACAAAAATGACCAAAAGGCCTTTTGCCCGTTTTTTGCCTTTTTCAGACACGACCTAAATGCCTTTTGCCCGTTTTAGGGTAGTTTTGGACATGACCAAAACGCACTTTGCCCGTTTTTTACCTCTTTTTAGACATGACCAAAACACGTTTTTTTCATAGACAAGCCACTGGCATTAACTTTAAGTGGTGTTAAAGCAGTAGCAGGCCAGGCAAACCCTTCCTATTTTATACCCGCTAATTTGACTGAAATAAATAAAAGCTGTCTGATTTTTACTAATTTCGGGATTGCAAATTTCTCTTTCTGACCATACTTAAATGAAGAAAATTATATTTTTTGTTGCTGCCCTGATATTAACGGTAAAAGCTATTGCCCAGGCCGAACCCGCCAATTACATTGCCGCTATAACTAAATTTACTCAATACTATAATCACGATCAGCCTGATAGTATTTACAGCATGTTTAGCGCAGAAATGAAAACGGCTTTACCGATTGATAATTTTAAACCAACCACGGTTCAGCTAAAATCGCAATATGGCAACCTTATAAAAACTGATTTTGTAAGGATCACACAATCGCTTGCCGTATACAAGGCTATTTTTCAAAACAGTACTTTTTTATTAAACCTGGCTTTAAATGCGCAAAATAAATTAACCGGACTGTTGTTAAGTCCATATATAGCAGATAAAGCTGCGCCTGGTGTAACGCTTGATCCTTCGCTTGATGAAACACCTATATTATTAAAAACATTAACGGGTACCATATCCGGTTCATTGGTTATCCCTAAAAATCCATCTGGAAAAATTCCTGTTGTGTTAATTATAGCTGATGCAGGCCCTACCGACAGGGATGGCAACAATGTAAAAACAGGCGTATCGGCAAATACCTATAAATTACTGGCGAATGATCTGGGCAAAAATGGGATAGCTTCCGTACGTTATGATAAGCGCCTTGTTGGTGAAAGTATGACCAAAGGCAAAGAGGCAGAATTGAGGGTTGAAGATTATAGCGATGATGCCATGGGCCTTACCAATATGCTAAATGATGATCCCCGGTTTTCAAAGATCATATTCTTTGGGCATGGCGAAGGTGCATTGGTTGCGGCATTAGCTGTAAATGATTCGCCGGTTAAAGGCTTTATAAGCGCCGAATGGAATGCAGAAAAGGCCGATAAAATACTTACAGACCAATTCAAATCAAAGCCGTTGTTTCAACAAGATGAATTTAAAGCGTTTATGGATAGCCTAAAAAAAGGTAAAACCACACCAAATATTGACCCGGCCTTATATTATATTGCCCGCCCAAGCATTCAGAATTTCATAATGTCGTTATGCAGGTATGAGCCTATTAAAGGGATAAAAAGAATAAAAGTACCAATATTAATTATCCAGGGTACTACTGACAAGGTTGTTGCTACCGAAAGCGGGCAAAAGTTTAAAAAAGCAAAGTCAGATGCCGTGCTCCTTGAAATAAAAAACATGAACCATATTTTAAAGGAAGCGCCGGCAGATGAGGAACAAAACATTGCTACTTACAGCAAACCCGACCTTCCTCTTAAACCCGAACTTATACCCGCAATTGTGGAGTTTATAAATAAGGTGAGGTAGAAAATTATTAATCATTGTCCATTACAGGACGTTGATTATTAAGAACTTTTCCAATCACCCAGCACCCTTCTTATAGCTATGATCTCACCTATGTGGTATGAGTTATGATCTGCCAGTTGCAGGGCTTCGCGTAAAATACTTTGGCCATCACCATGTTCCAGGGGCTGGTAAATATCACTATGCTCCAGCAATTCAATAAATTCGTCCAAATCGCTGTCTATTTGTTCAATTGATCCCTTCCAGGCATCATCATCTACAGGTTCGCTTTCCGTTGGCCAGTATTCATCAGGCCATTTGGGCGATTTGTGGTCAGCATCTTTGCTAAATTGCAACATATCCCATTGCGCTATCCGGATATGATCAACCAGCTGCCAAATACTGTAAGGCATATTATCTGGCTTTACACCACGTAATTTAGGGTTTAATCCTTTTATAGCTTCCTGAAATGAGGTATGTGCGCTGCCACCAAGCAGCAGTTTGGTTAATTCACTTACTAACGTTTTATGCTGATTATCCATTGGGTTTAATTTTATGATGCAACAAATATTGTTAAAATTGGTTGAGAAAAATTTATCAGTAATATCCAGCGCAGCCTTTTTTGTAAAACTTATATACACTTCTGTATATTCTTTTGATTTATTCCGGCTAAAAGTTTTAAGTTTATCCATCAAATATTAAACAGATACCCCGGTGATAAAAAAACTATTATTTATGGCCTGTCTTATTTACTCGGTTCTTATCGGGTGTAAAAAAGACGGCTCGTCCATAAGTTCCCTGCAAGGCAAGGACAATGATGCATTTGCTGTTTATGAAAACTCTTTTTTGGAGGGCTTATGGAAACTAAATCCTGATTGGGCAACATCTGTTGGCTACCATAAATACGATAGCTTACTGTTTGTGCCCGATGATAAAAACAGGGATAAGATGCTCACCTATGCCAAGGTACAGATAGATTCATTAAGCAGGTTTGACGTAAATACCCTATCAGATGCCAACCGGATGGATTATCACGTGATGCAAAACCAGATGGAGTTAATAGAATGGAAGCTGCAGCAATTAAAAGCCTATCAGTGGGATCCATCGCAATACAATGTTATCAGCACATTTGCCTATATACTTAATGAACATTACGCACCGCTAACTAAACGGCTGCGCAGCTTTTACCAAAAAATGGCCAACATCCCGGCTTATTATAAAGCGGCAGAAAAAGAGATAAAAAACCCTGTTGCCGAGCTAACAAGCCTCGCTGCCGACCAGCACCTGGGCGGAGTTGGCGTATTTGAAAAAGACTTTGCCGATTCGCTAAAAAAATCATCCATTCCGCAGGCTGAGCAAAAACAGATGATAGACCGCGCACACCTGTCTGCAGATGCCATTAAAGCCTATGCGGCATGGCTAAAGGCTTTAAAGAACGACAAACCACGTAGTTTCAGGTTAGGTAAAGATCTTTATGAATCTAAATTCAAGTATGAGATCCAGTCGGAATTAACTGCACAGCAGATCTTTAACGCAGCGGTTGAGCGTAAAAAATATCTGCATCGCGAAATGACAAAGATCAGCAAAAAGCTCTGGCCTAAATATTTTGGCACCAAAGCTATGCCTGCCGATTCGTTGGAGTTGATTGCACAGTTAATAGATACCCTATCATCAAAACATGCTGAGCAGGGTGAATTCCAGCCGGCAATTGAAAGACAAATCCCCAAGCTTACTGCTTTTGTAAAATCAAAGGACCTGGTTACGCTCGATCCTTCAAAGCCGCTGGTAGTACGTAAAGAACCCGGGTATATGGCGGGTGTTGCGGGTGCTTCAATGAGCTCTCCCGGCCCGTATGATAAAGAAGGCAATTCTTATTTTAACGTAGGCAGCCTGTCCAATTGGCCTGCTGATAAGGCCGAAAGCTATTTACGCGAGTATAACAATTACACTTTACAGATCCTGTGTATCCATGAAGCTATACCCGGCCACTATGTGCAAATGGTGTACGCCAATAAATCACCAAGCCTTATTAAGTCGGTATTTAGCAATGGAGCCATGGTTGAGGGATGGGCAGTTTACAGCGAAGAAATGATGCTGGACAATGGTTTTGGAGGCGATGAACCAGAGATGAGGCTGATGTGGTATAAATGGCACCTGCGCTCGGTATGTAATACTATTTTAGATTATGGCGTACACTCACAGACTATGACACGGCCTGATGCTTTAAAACTGCTAACACGTGAAGCTTTTCAGCAACAGGCAGAAGCTGAAGGAAAATGGAAACGGGTAAGTGTTAGCAGCGTACAGCTTGATAGCTATTTTACGGGCTATAAAGAAATAATAGACCTGCGCGAAGCCTATAAAAAGAAACTGGGCGATAAGTATAAGTTAAAAGAATTTAATGAGAGGTTTTTAAGCTATGGCAGCGCCCCGGTAAAATATATTAAGGAATCAATGTTAGCCAAGGGTCCTGTAACCGGCAATATTAGTGGAAAGTAGCCAGGTCAAGTGGTTGGCAGTAAGCAGCCTTCGCTGGCAGCGGTAATTTTAGTTAAAATAATTAATTACATGTGGTATCTTGCAAACTGTCTGCTGAAAACTGTAAACTAGTGAATGGCATCACAATTGCTTAATATGAAGTGTTACACCACAATAGTTAAAACCTGGTTATCGTATTTAATTTATAATAAATAATTAATTTTTAATTACATTGCAGGCTAAATAGATAGAAAAGCGAACATTTACTCACAAATGTTTATAACAGTATAAAACGGCACGATTTTATTTCGCAATTCACTATGTATAAATTTCCCCAATACGGGTATTTTTTTACACATATTTCTCATTTTCCCCAATAGCTATTTTTCTCAGAAAAAATAAATATTCCAACCAGTTACAAGGGGGCACTTTTATGCATACAGGTATGATTTTTGCATTTATTTATCTGTAAATTATTATATATTTTCCGTTCACTCTCAAATTAGCACTACCATGAGCACTCTCGCAATTATCGGAATAGCCATACAAGCGGTCCCGGTGTTTTTTATAATAAGAACAAGTATCAATATGATAAAAAATAAAACCCTATACTAATAGGGAATTAGATTTTGTTTGTAGTGGTAAAATGCCACAATATAAACTCCTGCAGAGTTGGCGGGAGTTTTTTTTATTTTATATGAAACTTAACTTCATTCAACTGCGTATAAAAACAGGAGTGAAAATTTAATGATAATGCTAATTTGAGAGTAGCCGGGGTTGAGAGCCTGGCTATTCTTGTTTTATTTAAAGCCATCCTGCTTTAATGTCCTCCCTCCTGTTTAAAATCATCGTTTTATAAGGCTAAGCCCATTCTTTATTATCTTAGCGCTATGAAATATCTTTTACATACGCTGCTGTTTTTTATTGGTGTAAGTTATTGTAATGCGCAAAAATTCAAGCCTGCATTAAATCTTACAAAGGGTAATACTTATTATCTTACCACTAATGCAACCTCCGCAATTGTGCAAACAATGAGCGGTCAGCAAAATACTGTTAATCTTGCGTTTAATTTCAGAATGGCTTTTAAAGTGATCAGCATAGCCGATACTGTATACAACATGGAAGTAAGTTATCAGTCGCTCAGCATGAAAATGGATATGGGAGGCAACACCCTCGACCTGGATTCAAAAAAGAATGATCCCCAGGATGTGCCATCTTCAATTATCGCCGCCATGATGAACAAGCCCTTTAACCTGGAAATGACAAAAACAGGCAAAATAAAATCGGTTCAAAACATTGATAAAATGGTGTCGGAGGCAATAAAAAGCTTTCCGCAGATTGACAGCACTAAAAAAGAACAGGTTAAAGCTCAGTTTATGCAGTCTTTCGGGCCAAATGCTTTTAAAGGGAGCATAGAAATGGGTACCGCCATTTTTCCGGATATACCGGTTGCGAAAGAAGATAAATGGACAGTTAAAACGCAGCTTGAAAGCCCTGCAAAAGCCACGGTTACTATAACTTACCAGTTGGCTGATATAATTGAGGGCACTTACCTTATTCATGGAGAAGGGAGTATGGTTACCGATAAAAATACCGAACCCGCCCATATAAATGGTTTACCCATAAAATACAACCTTAATGGCTCATTAATATCCGACATAAGAGTTGATAAGGCTACCGGGTGGATCAGTGAAGTGAAATTAAAACAGGCAATGATGGGCGATATGCAGATCCTTGATAACCCACAGGTTCCTGGTGGGATGACGATACCGATGACGTTTAATACAGATGTGAATACGACGGGCAAGTAATAAAAACAGAAATAAGAGTCAAGATGCCAGAATCAAGAAATAGAAAGTAGCTAAAGAAATAGAAAAGCTATAACCACAGAAAAGAATAGCCGGGGATCTTATAATCCGGGCTATTCTTTTTTGCTCCCCTTCAGGGCTGGGGGCTTATCTCCAATAACCACCAACCCATGCATAACCATGGTGATGGTGCCTCCACCTGCCGGCTACCCAAACTGCACGCGGACGTGGCGGCTCGGCCCAGTAACCCTGGCGATATACATAAGTTCCTCCTGATGGTACCCATTCTTCCGAAACCCAAACATGGCGTGGTGTAGGACGTACCGGGCGAACCACAACAGCAGTCCTCGGACGACCTAAACGGGCCCTTACAATAACTTGAGCACTGCTGCTTGCTACTGCAAACAATGATATGACTGATGCCAGCATTAATATTTTTCCGTAATTTTTCATGGTAAAATATGTTTTGTTTTTTTGGTATGACGGTGTAAAGCCCCGAGGGTTTAATTTTTTTTCCTTTTTCAGTTAGCACATTCAAATAATTCCGAAATCGAAATTCCGAATTCCGAAATCAAAACTTATCTTCGCTTATATGTCACCGGCTGAAGCAAAAACCCGAATTGAATCTCTTTCATCTGAATTGAAACAGCACAACTACAATTATTATGTGCTGGCAATGCCTACTATTGCCGATTTTGATTTCGATAAAAAACTGGAAGAACTGAACGCGATTGAAAAGCAGTTCCCTGAATTTGCCGACCCTGATTCGCCTACGCAAAAGGTTGGCGGAGATATCACAAAAGATTTTGTTACCGTTAGGCACCGCTGGCCAATGCTCTCATTAGGCAATACCTATAACGAGCAGGAACTGCTTGATTTTGATCAGCGCATCCGCAAAGCCATTGGCGATAATTTTGAGTATGTATGTGAGTTAAAGTTTGACGGCTTGTCTATGAGCCTTACTTATGAAAATGGCATACTTGTACGCGCTGTTACCCGTGGGGATGGCATCCAAGGCGATGATGTTACCACTAACGTGCGCACTATTAACACCATTCCCAAACGTTTGAAAAGCGGCGATTACCCCGATCTGTTTGAGATCCGCGGTGAGGTGTTTATGCACCTGAAAGCCTTTGAGCGCTTAAATAACGAAAGGCTTGAAAATGGCGAAATGACTTACGCCAACCCACGTAATTTTGCATCAGGCACTATAAAAATGCAGGACTCGGCCGAGGTAGCGCGCCGTCCGCTGGATTGTTTCCTGTATTTTCTTTATACCGAAAAACTATTGTTTAAAACCCATTGGGAAAGCTTGCAGGCGGCAAAAAACTGGGGTTTTCATACCAACGAGCATAGCAAGCTGTGCAGCACCATTGAAGATGTTTTTAACTTTATTAGTTACTGGGATAAAAAGCGCGTTGATCTGAGCTATGATATTGATGGTATAGTAATAAAGGTAAACAGCTACGCCCAGCAGCAGGAGCTTGGCTTTACGGCAAAATCACCGCGCTGGGCAATTGCCTATAAATACAAGGCGGAGCAGGTGCAAACCGAATTATTAACAGTAACCTACCAGGTTGGGCGTACGGGGGCAGTTACACCTGTTGCAAATTTAAAGCCTGTACTGCTTGCCGGCACTACCGTTAAACGGGCGACGCTGCACAATGCCGATGAAATTGAAAAACGATTAAAGCTACACGAACACGATTGGGTGTTTGTAGAAAAAGGCGGCGAGATCATCCCTAAGATCATCAGCGTAAATTTGGACAAGCGCGATCCATCGGCAAAACAGGTCCACTACATTACTCATTGCCCGGTTTGTGGCACGCTGCTGATTCGCAAGGAAGGCGAGGCAGCCTCCTATTGCCCAAATGATGAGGGTTGCCATCCACAGATAGTTGGCAAAATGCAGCACTTTATAAGCCGCAAAGCGATGAATATTGACGGGCTGGGCGATGAAACAATTGAAACACTTTATCAAAATAAATTTATAAGCCACATAAGTGATATTTACGGACTTAGTGTACATAGCGAAGAGTTAAAGAAGATGGGGCGCTTTGGCGAAAAATCTATCAATAACATGCTGGAGGGTATTGAAAAATCAAAAGAGATGCCTTTTGAGAAAGTGCTGTTTGGCCTCGGGATTCGCTATGTGGGTGAAACAGTGGCCAAAAAACTTGCCGCTCATTTTAAAAATATAGATAATATTGCGGCCGCCACTTTTGATGAATTAATAACTGCGGAAGAAATTGGCGAACGTATTGCATTAAGCCTTATTGAATACTTTAGCGATCAAAGCCATAAGGATGAGATCCAAAAATTAAAAGACTACGGGCTGCAATTTGTGACCGTAGAAAAAGAGGTAAATCTTGCCAGTGAAAAGCTTAGCGGTCAATCCTTTATTATATCGGGCGTTTTTGAAAAGTTTTCGAGAGATGAGCTGAAGGACATTATTGAGCAAAATGGCGGTAAAATAGTTAGCAGCATTTCGGCTAAATTGAATTACCTGGTAGCAGGTGATAATATGGGCCCGGCTAAATTAGAGAAGGCCCAAAAACTAAATATCCCCATTATTAGTGATGCCGAATTACTTGGAATGATAGATTAAGCGTAAATCACTTTTAGGTTAATTTAACCTTTAGTTAGTGTTTTGATCTATATAAACATTTTACAGGTTATTGTGTCAATTTAACGCGAAAAATTTCACTCATATCACATAAAACTTTATATTAGCAGCTTCATATGGCGGGCTTCCTGCCTGCCTATTGTGATAAGGTTTAGGTTAAAGCCTCCAAGCAGCGAGTGTGAGGAGGCTTTTATTTTAACAGACATTTCACAGTACCCTCATACTATCAAATTTTTCATTTTTCCCAATCTATTTTAATCCTTGCTCCTAACTTGATATTGTTTGTTTTTTATGCCGGTAAGTGTAACACAAGTGGCTTTTCATCATCAAAGCATCTTTAACACTAATTAACAAAAACGCCTGTTTGGGTTCAATAAAATTATTTGACCTTAGCATAAAATCATCTAGATGAAATTTACCGTACCTTTCACCCTCCTTATTATTATTAGTTTAAGTGCATTTTCACAGTCATTTACCATTAGCGGTAAAATCACTGACGAACACAATAAAGCAATTCCGTTTGCAAGCATCTACATAAAAAATACCACTAAAGGCACATCAGCAAACAGCGAAGGTGAGTACGGCCTGCAATTAAAGCCCGGCACGTATGATGTACAGTATAAAGCGGTGGGCTACCAGCAGCAAAACCGCAAAATTGAGCTTAACAAAAATCAATCTGTTAATATTGTTTTACAAACCGAAACTTACCAGTTAAGTGATGTGGTTGTTAAGGCAGGCGGCGAAGATCCAGCCTATGCCATAATCCGTAAGGCTATAAAGAAACGAAAAAGCCATCTTAACGAGGTTGATGCGTATACCTGCGAGGTTTACATAAAAGGCTTGCAAAAGCTATTGGCAGCCCCTAAAAAATTCCTGGGATTTGATGTGCAGAAAGCTACCCGCGAAATGGGCCTCGACTCAAACCGCAGGGGGATTGTTTACCTTTCAGAGTCTGAATCAAAATACAGCTTTATGAAGCCTGATAAGGTGCACGAGGAGCTGATCTCATCAAAAGTATCAGGCAGCAACCAGGCATTCAGCTATAACAGAGCATCTGATATCCAGGTAAATTTTTACGAGAACATCCAAAACTGGGGCGGTTTGAGCCTGCGCCCATTGGTATCGCCAATTGCTGATAATGCCATGTTTTATTACAATTATAAATACATAGGCTTTACAACAGAAAACGGAGAAACTGTTGATAAGATAAAAGTTATCCCTAAACGCGGCTACGATGCCTGTTTCCAGGGATATATTTACATTTTGGAAAACAGCTGGCGTATTTATGGCCTTGACTTTTTTATCACCAAAAAACAGAATATAAACTTTGTAGATACCCTAAAGGTAAGCGAACAGTTTATCCAGGTTAACCAACAGGCCTGGATGCCTTCATCGGTTAAATTTGAGTTTACCGGCGGCTTATTGAGCTTTAAGGTTGGCGGATATTTTATTTCGGTTTATAAGGATTATGACCTGAACCCTAAGTTTGATAAAAAAGAATTTAAAGAGGTAATGCGGGTTACTAAAGAGAGCAACAAAAAAGACTCGGCCTATTGGGCAAACGAGAGGCCGGTTCCGTTAACTGAAGAAGAAAAAACAGATTATACGAAAAAGGCGGTACTGGCTAAAAAGCGCGAATCAAAACAATACCTAGATTCACTCGATAAAGTGAACAATAAATTCAGCTTGCTTAACCTTACGTATCAAAGCTACCGCCATGTTAACCGTTATGACCATGAGTATTATAACCTTGATGCTATTTTTCCTTCTATAAGATTTAACACAGTACAGGGCTTTAATCTTAATTATGGAGCGTCATTCAGCAAACAGATTGACAGTACAACCAATAAATATTTGGTTGTTGGCGCAAAAGCAGGTTATGGCTTTTCAAACCATAAATTAACAGGTAGCATCTACGCCGGTGTACCGGCAGGTTCCTACAACCTGGGCTTTAATGCAGGTTCTGAAATAGTCGACCTTAATAATCACACCCCTGTTTCGCCATTAATTAATTCGGTTTACAGTTTGTTTGAGCGGCAGAACTATGAAAAGCTTTATCAAAAACAATATGTATCCGTATCTGCAAGCAAACGCATAACCGGTGGCTGGATGGCAAGCGGTTATGCTGAATGGGCAGACAGAAAATCGTTGGCAAATTCGTCAAACTACAGCTTTTTTAATCCGGGCAACAGAGATTATACCTCGAATAATCCATTTACGCCAACCTTTGACAGTCCGCTTTTTGCAGATAACCAATCATTCAAAGTCACATTGCGCACCACATATGATTTCAGCGACAAATATGAAACCTATCCTACCGGGAGACGGTATCTTCCATCAAAATATCCAACAATTGGCCTAACCTATACAAAGGGAATAAAAGGCGTATTGGGTTCTGATGTTGATTACGATTTGCTGGCTGCCGATATCTCCAAATCAAATATTAATGCGGGTGTATTTGGCCAAACTTCTTTCTTTGTAGGTGCAGGTAAGTTTTTAAATAACAATAGCATTTTTTACCCGGATTATAAGCAATTCACGGGCAACCAGATCTTGTTTTCAGGTACCGGGATCAATAGCTTTTTATTACTGAATTATTATACCTACAGTACTTATACCAAATATATTGAAGGGCATCTTGAACAAAATTTCTCAGGCTTTTTCCTTAATAAGATCCCATTGTTAAGGAAGCTGAAACTACAGGAGATCGTTGATATAAACTACCTGTCAACCCCTACCCTTAAAAACTATACTGAGCTGGGTGTTGGCGTGCAATACCTTGGCTTCAGACTTATGTATGGTAAATCATTTAACAGCGGCAGCAATACAAATTCAGCCATCAGGATTGGGGTGAGCTTTTGATTGGTTCATAGTTGATGGCTCATAGCCGGAAACCTGCCAGGCAACCCGTGGTTTGTGTCCTCACAGACCACCTATTTGGAGTCGATACTAAGAATTTAAATATCATGATATTTAATGATAACTAAACCTTAACATTCGATATTTGCTGATATGAAAGAAACACGGCTCAGGGAAATTGCATTGTTGTTTCTAAAATTGGGGACAACGGCTTTCGGAGGCCCGGCTGCGCATATAGCCATGATGCACCAGGAAGTTGTTGTTAAAAGAGGCTGGTTAACAGAGCAGCATTTTCTTGACCTTATTGGTGCTACCAATCTTATACCTGGCCCCAACAGCACCGAAATGGCTATTCATATCGGGCATGAACGCGGAGGATGGAAAGGGCTGATGATTGCAGGCTTTTGTTTTATTATGCCAGCGGTATTGATAACCGGCTGTTTAGCGTGGTTGTATAAAAGCTATGGGCAGCTCCCGCAAATTCAACCTTTTATTTATGGTATTAAACCGGCAATTATAGCGGTGATCCTGGCAGCAATATATCCGCTTGCCAAAAAATCATTGCAAACTGTTGAATTGGGTATTATTGGAATTGCGGCTTTATTATTAAGCTGGCTTGGATGTTCAGAGATTCTTGTATTATTCGGAGCAGGATTTGTAGCAATGGGCCTGGCAGCTATCAGGCAAAAGCGAACCTATCCGACACTAACTTTAATACCGCTTTTTTTGCCTGCAGGCGCAAGCTTTTTCAGTCGAATTAATATTAGTTTATTTTTATCATTTTTAAAGATAGGTGCAATACTTTATGGCAGTGGATACGTACTTTTTGCTTTCCTTGATTCCGAACTGGTAGCAAAGGGAATTATAACCAGACAACAGTTAATTGATGCCATTGCTGTAGGTCAGTTTACTCCCGGGCCGGTTTTCTCGTCAGTTACCTTTATCGGTTTTCAAATAAATGGAATTAGCGGAGCCATTATTTCAACTATCGGAATCTTCCTTCCATCATTCATTTTTGTGGCTTTACTTAATCCGTTAGTTCGCAAAATGCGCAGCTCCAAAATATTTGCCGCATTTTTAAATGCTGTAAATGTAGCATCAATAGCGCTCATCCTCACGGTCTGTTATCAATTGGGAAAAGATGGCTTTAATAATTGGCGGACACTTCTGATAGCTATTTTCAGCATTTTTATTCTTTTAAAATTCAAAAAAATTAATAGTGCCTTCATTGTACTGGGAGGCTCAATAGCAGGCTATCTTTTATTGCTGGTTTGATCTTTTTGTTAAAAGCAAATTTAACTTTACGCTTCCCATCCTTACAAAATCCATGAACCATGAACTATCAACCATCAACAATTCTTATATTAGCACCCTTTAATAACTAATATGAATAAATTTCACGGAACCGGAGTAGCAATCATTACTCCTTTTCAGACAGACGGACAGGTTGACTACGATGCTTTAGGAAAGCTCATCAACTATTTAATTGAAGGAGGGGTAGAATACATAGCCTCACTGGGAACTACCGGTGAAAGCGCTACCCTAAGCAGCGATGAACGAAAGAAGGTTTGGGAATTTACTTCAAAGGCTGTTAATGGCCGTGTTAACCTTGTTGCAGGCATTGGCGGTAACAATACGCTGGAGGTTGTTGAGCAAATTAAAGCCTTTAACATTGATGGATATGATGCCATATTATCAGCAAGCCCGCATTATAATAAACCAACCCAGGAAGGTATTTATCAGCACTATAAGGCGATTGCAGAAGTTACGCCGTTACCTGTTATTTTATATAACGTACCCGGCCGTACCGGCAGCAACATAAGTGCTGAAACGACCATAAGACTAGCCAATGATTTTAAAAACATCATAGCAATCAAGGAAGCGTCAGGCAATTTTGACCAGCTTAACCAGATTGCGCGTGATAAACCGGAAGGGTTCCTGCTGATATCAGGCGATGACCCTATTAGCTTACCGATGATAGCATTAGGCGGTGTGGGTGTGATATCTGTTGTTGGGAATGCATTACCAAGGCAAATGTCTGACATGATCAGGACCTGCCTTGCAGGCGATTTTAAATCAGCACAAAAAGGGCATTCGCAGTTAATTGATTTTACACGTTTAATGTTTGTTGAAGGTAGCCCTGCAGGCGTAAAAACTGCACTTAAATATCTAGGCATCTGCGGAGATACTGTGCGACTGCCGCTAGTCCAGGTTAGCGGCACTACTGCTGATAAAATAATTGAAGAGACAAAGAAGATAACGAAATAAAAACCTCTCCCTGTCAATGCAATAACAGGGTGGTTTAATCAAATAAAAACCCGTATCCGAATGTGTCGGAACGGGTTTTTTAATGATAAAGTAAAGAATATGATTTTCTATTACTTAAGCTTGGTTTTTTGCCCCCTGCACTTCAAGGCGAATTGCCTGTGCTAAATTTTTGAGGTCTTGCATGCCTTTTCTTACACGGGTTCCAGCGGCGCTGTTACCTTTGTTGTAAAATTTGTCAGCATCTGCTTCCAAAGATGCTACTAGTTCTTTTACTTCAGTAAATTTTTTCATTTCAGTTACTCCTTTTTTTTAATATGAGGTTTATTGTTTTATAAAGCTAATCTAAAATGTTTTTTCTTAATTAAAAACTTTTAGGAAAGAAAAATAATGCCTTTAAAGTGGTTTTTTTCAACATTTTAACCTCAAACCCCTTATTGAAAAAATATATAATACTATAAAATACATATTCAATAAGTATCACATATATATTTTACAAGCCTTAGTTTTACAGTATTTTAATATAAACTTCACAATTATTGAAAACTAGGAAACATTTACTCAAATTCCTGCTCAATATTTCAATTCTTACGCTTCAAAAATATTACAACTAACTTTTTAGTGAAACTGTTTTACAATATATCAGGATAATATTTATGTACTTTAATTATTAATTCTCCAAATAAAGTATTTGCCCAGGCAAACCATTTTCGGGTAAAATCTGCTGCATCATCCTTATTAAATGATTCGTGCATAAAACCGGTGCCTGCATGGGTGTTTTTAAGCCATTTAATGCATTTTGCAATCTCAACTTTATCTGTTGAAGTTAATGCGCGTATAATAATGCTCATTGGCCAAATATAATTCAACCCAACGTGAGGCCCACCAATACCTTCCGCAGCCTTGCCCTTAAAAAAGTACGGATTGGCGGTGCTTAAAACCATCCTGCGGGTATTCTGATAAAGCGGATCATTTTCTGATATTGCATTCAGGTATGGTAATGCCAGCAGACTTGGCACATTGCTATCATCCATAAACAGCTGATTACCGAAGCCGTCAACCTCATAAGCCAGTACTTTACCATATACCGGGTGCTGTGCGGTAGCATACTTTTGCAGTGCATGGGCTACCTCGGCGGCTAACGCCTTGCAATCTGCTGCGGTGGCCTTATCATTGCCTATGTGTTCATACATCTCTGCCATTTGATACAGGCTTACCACGGCAAAGTAATTGGATGGCACCAGGAAAGGATAAATAGTAGCATCGTCGCTCGGGCGGAAGATGGAACAGATCAACCCAACAGGCTTTACAGGGTTGCCGTAGCCGCTCAATGGGGCTGTGTCTGTTGATACTTCGGTTTTTCTTTGGAAATGATAAGGCCCTTTTCCGTTTTTGCGTTGCTGCTCTTTAAAAGTGGCTACAATTGCTTTACCCGCCTTTTGCCAGTTTGCATCAAAAAAGCTACTGTCGCCGCTTATTTTCCAGTAATTGAAAGCCAGCCTTACCGGGTAGCAAAGTGAATCTATCTCCCATTTGCGTTCGTGAAGCTCGGGCTTCATATCTGTACGATCACTATCCCATTCGCTGCCGGTTGGGCCCGCATTAAAAGCATTGGCATAAGGATCAATTAAAACACAGTTAGCCTGGCGGTTTAATACACCTTTTATCAGATTTTTTAACTCGGGATCATTCTTTATCAGCGGCAAATACGGCCAAACCTGTGCTGATGAATCGCGCATCCACATGGCATTAATATCACCCGTGATCACAAAAGTATCAGGGCGACCATCTTTTTCCGAATAGTTCACCGTAGTATCTAAAGTATTTGGGTAGCAATTTTCAAACAGCCATGCCAGCTCAGGGTCTTTAATAGCGGCCTTTACATTCTTAATAGTAGCCTCAACAGCCTTACTGGTAAACTTGCGTTCGCTTAGCTTGGGGCGTTTGCTTTCAAAAGCTGCGGTTGCAAACCAGGTAGGTTTAAGGCCTAATCCAATACCGGCGGTAGTTACACCGTTTATTTTTATAAAGTTTCTTCGCGATAGCATGTTGGTTTCAATTGGTGAATGGTAAAAATAAAAAAGCCTTTCGGAATCCGAAAGGCTAATTAATATTTAAATGTGTCCACGCAAGGCCTCTCATAGAGTACCCTGCGCAATGTTTGTGATCTGCAAAATAATTGCCATGAAACCGGCAGGCGGCTAATTGCTACTTATAAGCTTCATCCATCGCAGGTTCCTCTCAGAGAGATTCTGCGGAAACGGAAATAAAAAAGCCTTCCGGAATCCGAAAGGCTCATAAATATAATAATAAGACCAGCTAATTCTTTACGCCACCACCAACTTATTCTCTTTATAAAAGCCGGCTTTTAATTTCTCAGCCATTTCGCTGTAAGCGCTCAGCGTGCGTTCAACGTCTTCCAGGCTATGCGCTGCTGTTGGGATCAGCCTCAGCAGGATCAATCCTTTAGGAATCACAGGATATATTACTATGGAGCAAAATATACCGTAGTTCTCGCGCAGGTCGCGTGTCAGAGCAGTTGCTTCGTATAAGTCGCCTTCCAGTATTACCGGGGTAACCATGGTATTGGTAACACCCAGGTTAAAACCTCGTTCCCTTAATCCTTTTTGAAGGGTATTTGCAACTTCCCAAAGTTTTTCACGCAACTGCGGTTGTGATTTTAACAGTTCAAATCGTTTTTTCAGTCCGATTACCATTGGCATAGGCAATGCTTTGGCATAGATCTGCGAGCGCATGTTATAGCGCAGGTAATCAACTATCTCTTTATTAGCAGCCACAAAAGCGCCAATGCCGGCCATTGATTTTGCAAAAGTACCAAAGTAAACATCCACGCCATCAATACAATCCTGTTCTTCGTGGGTGCCTGCGCCTGTTTTGCCCATGGTACCAAAACCATGCGCATCATCAACCAGGATGCGGAAATCATATTTCTTTTTAAGATCGATGATCTCTTTAAGCTTACCTTGTGCGCCCGACATTCCAAAAACACCTTCGGTTATCAGTAAGATCCCGCCACCGGTTTGCTCAGAAAGCTTGGTAGCCCGTTCCAGTTGTTTTTCACAGCTTTCCAAATCGTTATGCTGGTAAACATAACGCTTACCCATATGCATCCTTAAACCATCAATAATACAAGCGTGCGATTCGGCATCATATACAATAACATCGTTCCGGTCAACCAAAGTATCTATAATTGATACCATGCCCTGGTAGCCATAGTTCAATAAAAAAGCATCTTCTTTACCTACAAAAGCACCCAAAGCCGCTTCTAGCTCCTCATGGTGGATTGAATTGCCCGACATCATGCGCGCACCCATAGGGTAAGCCATACCATAGTCGGCAGCTGCTTTTGCATCAGCTTCCCTAACCTCTGGATGATTGGCTAAGCCCAGGTAATTGTTCAAACTCCATACTAAATGCTCTTTTCCGTTGAACTGCATGTGTGGACCGATTTCGCCTTCCAGCTTGGGATAGGAAAAATAACCATGCGACCATTTTTGGTGCTGCCCAAGCGGGCCGCCCATGCTTTTTGATATTTTGTTAAATATATCCAAACCGCTAAGTTTTATTGTTTTTTAAAAATACAAATATAGCCGTTTAAACGCGCAGAAACAATCATTATTACTTTTTATAATAGGCTATAATGTTAGTGATTAGAGATTGGTGTTTAGAGATTAGAGGCTGGTTGATTAGAGATTAGTTCTAAGCAGCGGTGTTAAAGGGTTGGGAATGTGAAGCTAGTTTCACGGAATAGCTCCCCGGGTTATTTACAAAACAAAAGCCCTACAAATTTGCAAGGCCTTTTATATAGATACAATTAGGAATTTGTCTTCCGGACTAAAAACTAATCTCCTGTCTCTAACCTCTAATCAACTAACCTCAATCCACATTATCATGCAGGAAAGAATTGTTATTCCTGATCTCGGTATTTCCTTCGTTATCAGGCAATAATGAGAACCGGGAAACATGGCTTTCGTCAGACGCAGGGGTCTGCTGAAGGGCAATTTCCTTGCGTTTGTAGGCAGGGATGCTCTCCATCTCCTGGATATTGCCGCTGCGTAATTTCATGCTCAGGTCTTTAAGCCTCATGATCCGCTCGCGCGATTTACGCAGTTGCTCCTCTATCGACTCATTTGTTTTATTATCATCAGCGCCAACAACAATTTCAGGCTCTTTCTCAGGCTCAGGTAGTTTTTCCTCTTTAGGCGGCGCCTGCATAAAGTTGGTAGCAGGTTCGGCAATCTTAAATGTCATTTCAGGCACATCAGATGTTTCTGTTTCTGATACCGGCTCTTCTTCTGCCGACAGATCGTATTTTACAACCGCAGGCTCTTCGGCGCGGTTGGCAAACAGATCAAACAAGCCAGTTTGTTTGGTTTGTTTTGGCTCGTCCTTCATTTTCATGTAAGGCTCGGTAACCGCGTCAGGCTTAACGGCAGTAATAAATTCGTTTACCGGTTTAGCTTTCTGCTCAATCTCCGGCACCAGCATCGAAACAATTTTTTTGCTGCTCTGCTCTTTTTCGCGCTCGTCTTTAGTTTGAAAACCGGTGGCAATTATAGTAACCGATATTTTATCACCTAAATTTTCGTCGATGCAATTACCCCATATCAGGTCTGCAGCTAAGCCGGCTTCTTCCTGTATGTAATCAGTAATCACACTCACTTCATCCATAGTCACTTCCTTACTGCCAGAACTGATATTCAACAGAATATATCTTGCACCTTCAATTTCATTATCTTTTAACAATGGTGATGATAAAGCGCCTTCAACTGCTTTTAAAGCACGGTTCTCCCCATCGGCAGATGAACTGCCCATTATTGATACGCCACTGTCTTTCATTACAGTGCGCACATCTTTAAAGTCAACGTTTATATAACCGGGCAGTGTTATAATTTCAGCAATACCTTTTGCAGCAGTGGTTAAAATATTATCAGCCTGTGCAAATGCCGAACCCAGGGTAAGGTTCCCAAAGATCTGGCGAAGCCTGTCATTACTGATCACTAAAAACGAATCAACGTACTTTTTAAGCTCTTCCATACCGGCATCGGCTTGCAGCTTACGGCGTTTGCCTTCAAATGCAAACGGAGTAGTTATAATGCCAACGGTTAATATATCTAGTTCGCGGGCTGCCTTGGCTATAATTGGGCTTGCGCCTGTGCCGGTACCGCCACCCATACCTGCTGTTATAAACAGCATTTTGGTATTGGAACCCAGCATTTGTTTTATATCATCAATATTTTCAATTGCCGAATTTTTACCAACTTCGGGTATTGAGCCAGCGCCCATTCCTTCGGTAAGGCTTGCACCTAATTGTACTTTATTGGGGATTGGACTTAACTCCAATGCCTGTGCGTCAGTATTGCAAATAATAAAGTCAACACCGGTAATACCTTGTCTGTACATGTGGTTTACCGCATTACCCCCGCCGCCGCCAACACCAATTACTTTAATGATGGACGACTTTTCTTTTAACATCTCAAAATGCATAATCCTAAGTTTCAGTTATATGTGATTGACGAATAAATAGTTTTATCTAATGTAATATTATGGTTTTTTCCACAACACTTATCCACATTTGTCAATATGTGGAAAGATCGGACCATTGTGGAAAGTTACTGTCAAAAGTTCAAAACAATTAACCGTTTTCTACTTTAAAAAGTCCTCATCATTAATGTCATCCTTTATAAAACGTTTCCCGCTTTCTAATAATTTACCTAATAATCCAAACTTCCTGTCCTCAGTATATCTTACTTTTTCTACCTTTTTCACATCCTCGGCTGCTGGCACATAATCGTTGTATTCCATTTTCTGAATACCCTTTATCAGCAGGCCAATACCGGTTGCAAAAGTCGGGCTTTGCAGCTCTTCATAAACATTTTTAGGCAGTTGCTCGTTTTTTGCCAAATGCTCATTTGGGTAACCTACGCGGCAATCCAAACCGGTAACAAATTCAACCAATTGCGCCAGGTGTTTTAATTGCGCACCGCCACCGGTAATAACAATGCCCGCTATCAGTTTTTTCTCGTAACCAGATGATTTTATCTCATAATACACATGCTCCACAATCTCTTCCATCCGAGCCTGGATCACAAACGCAAGGTTTTTTACTGAGATCTCTTTAGGCTCGCGACCACGCAGACCGGGAACACAAACAATCTCGTTTTCCTTATTTTCATCAGCCAATGCCGATCCGAAACGCACCTTTAACTGCTCGGCTATGTTACGCATTACGGAACAACCTTCGCGGATATCTTCGGTTACGCTATTACCTCCAAACGGGATAACTGCGGTATGGCGTATAATCCCTTCGTGAAAAATGGCCACATCAGTTGTGCCACCGCCAATATCAACCAACACTACACCAGCCTCTTTTTCCTCATCGCTCAATACTGATTCTGACGAGGCCAAAGGCTCCAATGTAAGTTCCTCACTTTGCAAGCCGGCTTTATTTACGCATTTAACTATATTTTTTATAGCCGTAACCTGGCCTGATATAATATGAAAGTTAGCCTCAAGCCTTACCCCTGCCATACCGATAGGATCCTTAATTCCCGGCTCATTATCAACGGTAAATTCCTGTGGTAAAACGTGGATGATCTCCTCGCCCGGAGGCATCACCAGGTTGTACATATCCTCAACCAGCTTATCAATATCCTTACGGGAGATCTCGTTTGACATATCGCGACGGGTTATTAGGCCCCTGTGCTGTAAACTTTTAATATGCTGGCCCGCAATACCCACATTTACCACCTTTATTTCCACATTTGATTGCGTACCTGCAACATCAACGGCAATGGTTATTCCCTGTACCGTTTTATCAATATTTGAAACCATGCCACGTGTTACCCCGGCAGATTCAGCTTTGCCTATACCCAATACTTCTATTTTGCCATTTTTGCTCCTGCGCCCAACAATGGCACAGATCTTAGTAGTTCCTATGTCCAATCCCACTACTATTGGTGAGCTTTTTTCCTGAGTTGAAGTTTTGTCCATATTAATTCGTATTTATTGTTGTATCCCTATTCAATTTTGTTGTGTCATTAACGGCAAGCTTTGCCTTTAATGAATCTGCTTTTATATTTCCGCTCCTGATACCAACCACCTGGTTAGCATATTTTACATTTATCACTTTGTAGGCATCCCAGCCAACCAGTGGCAATGCCTTTTTGTAAAAAACAAGCAGGTTATGAAACTTATTATCCAATGAGTCGGCATTACCTAACAAGATCCGGTTGTTGCCTACACGCGGGATCAGTTCAATTTCATGATCTTTATTTACATAGATCTGTGCTATCTGCGCATCCCAAAGCGAGTCCTTTCTTATAAAGTCCGCTGTTTTAAAAAGATCTGCCGCCAGCCTGGTGTGCAAACTATCCACATGGTTGGCAAATGCTTCGTCTATGTACCCGTTAGCCACTATTACCCTTGCTGTAAAATTTGCCGATAAAGGAATTTTTAACCCGTGCTGATCAACATAAAAATCCTGATCAAAACGGTTCATTACCCTTAAAATAGGTTGGCGCTGGCTTATCTCAACATTAATAATCCCATCCATGTCTGTATAAACCTTTGCAAATTCAATAAATGGGTTAGCCTTTAATTTATTTTCAAGCCCGTTTATATTAATATCCTCCATACGGCGACCAATAAGCGCATGGCTGTTTACCTGCAAAATATTATCTACTTCTTCCCTGTCAATAAAATACTGGTTCCCCGGTATGTAGATCTTTACATCCTTACACAAAACCTCGCTCTTTTTGGTATCAATAAAACTCATCAATACAATTAAGCCCCCGAAACTTATTATCCAGGCAAGGCTTATCAGCAATGGCTTCCAGATCCGTTTCTTAAACATCCTTCAAAATTTGTTTTAAGGGTTGAACCAATGTATCTATATCACCAGCGCCAACTGTTAGCAGCAGCTCAGGTTTTTCTTCTTTTATAACATCCAAAACTTCCTGCTTGCTAATCCGTCGCTTGTTCTTCAGTTTCATCCGCTCCAATATCATATCGGCAGTTACTCCCTCAATCGGTAATTCACGCGCAGGGTAAATATCCATGATGATGAGCTCGTCAGACAGGTCAAGCGCTTCGGCAAAGCCATCTGCAAAATCACGTGTACGGGTAAATAAATGCGGCTGAAAAATGGTAGTTAGCTTTTTATCAGGATACAGTTTTTTAACCGATTTGATGGCTGCCTTTAATTCTTCAGGATGATGTGCATAATCATCGATATAAATTTGCCGATCATTTTTAACGATATATTCAAACCGGCGTTTTACTCCTTTAAATGAGCCCAAAGCACTCTTAATAGCTTCCGGCGACACTTCAAGGATCAGGCACGCTTCAATTGCAGCAACTGCATTTTCAATATTATGTGTTCCGGCAATCCCCATCCTGATATTGGCAATGCTGGTGTTGCTGTTTTTAAAATCAAAGTAAAAATCGCCGTTCTCTATTTTTATGTTTGATGCTGTTGCATCGGCCTCCGCATCAACCGCATAAGTAAAGCCGGTATCCAGGTCCAATCCCTTTTTGTGGATCAGTGTACCACCCGGTTTTATTTGCGATGCAAACAGTTTGAACGATTCTGTTAAATGTGCATGATCTCCATAAATGTCCAAATGATCTGCATCCATAGAGGTTATAATTGCAACATCCGGATGCAACGTGAGGAATGAACGATCATACTCATCAGCCTCAACAACTACAATGTTGTTTTTACCATACAGCACGTTGCTTTGATAATTGGTTGATAAGCCACCCAAAAAGGCAGAGCAATCTTTACCCGAATCTTTTAAAATATGGGCAACCATTGTTGATGTAGTAGTTTTACCATGCGTACCCGCAACAGCAACCGTAAACATTCCCTGGCTAATGATGCCCAATACCTGCGACCGTTTATAAAGCCCAAAGCCGTTATCTCTAAAAAAGTTCAAAATGGCTGATTCCTTAGGGATTGCTGGTGTATAAATTATCAGCGTACCCTCATCAGGCGTTTGAAAGCTATACGGGATCCAATCTATACGGTCATCGAAAATAACCCGGATGCCTTCATTGTGCAGATCATTGGTCAGATCAGTAGCCGTTTTATCATAGCCGCAAACAACACAACCCAAATGATGAAAATACCGCGCTAATCCGCTCATGCCGATCCCGCCAATCCCCACCAAATAAACCCGTTTTATGCTACTTAACTCCATATTATTTGTCATTGGTCATTGGTCATTAGTCATTGTCGGCTTTGCAGGCCTAATGACTATTGACATAATTTAATCACTTCTTTAGCAATTACCTCATCAGCATTTGGCATAGCCATTTTGCCAATATTATCACTCATTTTACGTTGTAATTTTTTATCATTCAAAAGCTCAATGGCTTTATCAACCAGCTTTGCTTCTGCATCCCTGTCGGCAATAAAAACTGCCGCATGTTCCTGTACCAGCGCCAGTGCGTTTTTTGTTTGATGATCCTCAGCCACGTTCGGCGAAGGCACCAGTATCACCGGTTTTTTAACCATATACAATTCGGCAATAGTACCTGCGCCTGCTCTTGAAATAATTATATCGGCAGCTGCATAAGCAAGGTCCATCCGGTTCAAAAATTCAAGGATGCGTACATCAGGATGATAATCTTCACCCAACTTTTCAATTATCCCTTTATAATAAAACTTGCCGGTTTGCCATATTACCTGCACGTCGGCAGCTATTAATTTATCAAGCCCGGCCAGTATGCTGTTATTTAAAGTGCGTGCACCCAGGCTGCCTCCTATTACCAATATTGTTTTTTTAAATGCCGATAGCTTATAAAGCTCAAGCGCCTGCATTTGCTTACCCGCAATATTAACCGACTCCTTACGGATTGGGTTGCCTGTTTTAATAATACGGTCGAAAGGGAAAAACTTATCCATGCCATCAAAAGCAACACAGATCTTTTTCGCCTTTTTACCGAGCCATTTATTAGTGATGCCTGCGTATGAGTTTTGCTCCTGTATTAAATACGGGATGTTCTTTAACGAGGCTGCATACAATAACGGCCCTGAAGCATAACCACCCACGCCTACTACTGCATCTGGTTTAAATTCTTTAATAATTTCAAGCGACTTCCTTACACTCAGCATCAGCTTTACCGGGAACATTACGTTTTTCCAGATGGATTTACGCTGAATGCCCTGGATCTCCAAACCAATTATTTTATACCCCGCAGCCGGCACCTTCTCCATCTCCATCCGTCCCTTAGCGCCAACAAACAAAATTTCGGTTGCCGGGTCAAGACTTTTTAAAGCATTAGCAATAGCAATAGCCGGGAAAATATGCCCCCCGGTACCACCTCCACTAATGATAATTTTTTTACCTGATTTCACCGACTCTTATTTTATATTTCTGTGATTACACTGATTATTTTATGATCTCACCGATTCTTTTTGTCCATGGTCCA
This sequence comes from Mucilaginibacter sp. OK098, assembly GCF_900142915.1. Lineage (GTDB taxonomy): Bacteria > Bacteroidota > Bacteroidia > Sphingobacteriales > Sphingobacteriaceae > Mucilaginibacter. Next base: position 104,353 of record NZ_FRCM01000005.1, on the reverse strand, counting down.
TGGACTATAGACCATAGACTTTTTTTATTCATCCGCACATCTGCATATCCACGCATCCGCACATCTTCCCCCCTACGCCATCGCTACTTCCTTTATTTCCCCTACTATAACTTTTTTAGGTTCGTCAATATCCCTGCTAACAGATAATATAATACCAAATGCCAAGCTGGTAAATAATATGGAAGTCCCCCCCATACTTACAAATGGCAGCGGGATCCCGGTTACAGGGCCTAAACCAACAGCAACTGCCATATTAGCAAATGCTTGTATTGTTAAACTAAAGCTAAGCCCTGCCGCCAGCAGCGTACCAAATGCTTTTGGTGCCCTGGTTGCAATTTTTATACACCTGAACAACAGGAACAGGTAAATGCCTATCAAAACAACGCCCCCTACAAGGCCATACTCCTCAACTATGATGGCGTAAATTTCATCGGAGTATGCTTCGGGTAAGCTATTTATTTCATCACTGTTACCAATACCTTTTCCAAATATGCCACCGGTGGCAATTGCTATTTTTGCATGGTTAGATTGCTGCGCCTTATCAGGATCAGCCTTTTCCGGGTGCATATAGGTTTCTATACGGGTAATGTACATGTGGCGGCGTGGCCCTAAAAACACAATGCCTGATAAAACTACAAGCCCGCCCAAACATACTACCGCAATTTGCTTTACACTTATACGCCCCATTATCAGCAACAAAACGCTAACCCCAAACAACATTAATGCTGTTGAAAGGTTGGCCCAGGCTATAAGTGCAAATACCACGCAAACAGCTCCCATAATGGGAATAAAGGATTGCTTTACATCTTTAATATTTTCCTGTTTAATTGATAGCGTACGTGCCAGGTAGGTTATCAATGCAAGCTTAGCCAAATCCGAGGTCTGGAAACTAAGGCCCGTGCCCGGGATAGGTATCCAGCGACTAGCCTCGTTTACATGATGCCCAAAAACCAGCGTATACAGTAACAACGGTATGGTTATGATCATCAGTAGCTTTGAGATACCCCGATAATAACGATAGTCGATTTTATGCGACAAATACATCAACGCTATGCCACCAACTATCATAGCAAGGTGCTTTATCAGTATAGACTCTGTACCCACTCCTCTTTTATAAGCAAGCGACCCAATGGCGCTGTAAACAGCCAGCAACGAAATAACCGACAGCAATATGACGATAAGCCAGATCCAGCGGTCTCCTTTTGTATTACTGAGTATTTTATGCATATTATTTTTTTGATTCCACCGATTAATCTTGATTACACTGATTTATCTTCAAATTTTCAAATCAACCAATCTTCAAATTCATTTATCCGCACATCTGCATATCTACGCATCCGCACATCTATAGTTCCTTCACCGCTTGTTTAAACTGCCTGCCCCGGTCCTCGTAATTCTTAAAAAGATCAAAGCTGGCGCATGCAGGTGAAAGTAATACCGTATCACCTTTTGTTGCCAGGTGATAGGATACCGTTGCGGCTTCCTGTGCCGAGTAGGTATTTACTATTATTTCCACCACATCTTCAAAGGCTTCGTGAATACGCCTGTTATCCTTACCAAGGCAAACTATTGCTTTTACTTTTTGCTTAACCAGGTCTTTAAGCATGCTGTAATCGTTGCCTTTATCAACTCCGCCAAGTATCAGTATCACATCGCTGGTCATGCTTTCAAGTGCATACCATGTTGAGTTAACATTAGTAGCCTTTGAATCATTGATAAAGCTAATGCCTGATATTTTACCAACCGACTCAAGTCTATGCTCGATGCTTTTAAAGTTTCCCATACTTTCCCTCATTGAAGGGTTCCGCAGTTCCAGCACTTTCGCTACTATACCTGATGCCATAGAGTTGTAAATATTGTGTTTACCCTGTAGGGCCAGTTCGTTTATTGACATCTGAAAATGTTGTTGGTGAGTGTTAATGACAATATTGTCTTGTTCGAGATATGCCCCGTATTCAATCTTTTTTTCAATAGAAAACGGCAGCTGCTGCGCTGCAAAGCTTCGCCCGGTCATTCCCTTAAGGGTTTCCGGATCATCGGCACAGTAAATGAAATAATCACCGGCTGTTTGATTTTGAGAGATGCGAAACTTTGATGCTGCATAGTTTTCCAGTTTATAATCATACCGGTCTAAATGATCGGGCGTTATATTTAATAGTACCGCTATATCCACCTTAAAGCTGAACATATCGTCAAGCATAAAGCTGCTAAGCTCAAGCACATACAGATCAAACTTTTCGGTAGCCACCTGGTAAGCAAAACTTTTACCTATGTTACCGGCTAACCCAACATTTAACCCGGCATTTTTAAGGATATGATAAGTTAAGCTACTGGTGGTAGTTTTCCCGTTCGACCCTGTGATCCCTATTATCTTTGCGTTGGTATACCGACCCGCAAATTCTATTTCTGATATAACCGGAATCTCTTTTTCCTTTATTCTTTTTATGATCGGCGCCTTGTCCGGAATTCCCGGGCTTTTAATTACTTCATCTGCCTTCAGAATCTCAGCCTCTGTATGCTGATTTTCTTCAAAAAGGATCTTCCAGTCCTGTAGTTGTTGTTTATAATCAGCTGTAATCGCCCCAAAGTCAGACACAAAAACATCATAACCCTGCTGCTGAGCCAGGTATGCCGCACCCACCCCGCTTTCGCCGGCACCAAGAATTGCTATGAGTTTTTTTGATTCCACTGATTGTTATTTATTTGATTTCTCCGATTCTATTCGATTTCACCGGTTTTTATTTTTCTCTTTCGGACTTCCGGCCTTTCCGACTTTCCGGACTTCCTAATCTCTAACCTCCAGCCTCTAATCACTAGCGGAGCTTCAACGTTATTACCGTCACTATAGCCAGCAGGATGCCGATGATCCAAAACCGGGTTACGATCTTGGCTTCATGAAATCCTTTTTTCTGGTAATGGTGGTGCAGGGGCGACATTAAAAACACCCTTCTTCCCTCGCCAAATCTTATCCTGGTATATTTAAACCAGCTTACCTGGATAATTACCGACAAGTTTTCTATTACAAAAACTCCGCATAATAATGGCACCAGTAACTCCTTGCGGATCATAATGGCAAACACTGCTATTATACCACCTATTGCCAAACTGCCGGTATCGCCCATAAATACCTGGGCCGGGTATGAGTTGTACCAAAGGAAACCCACGCAGGCCCCAACAAAAGCTCCGGCAAAAATCACTAGTTCACCCGAGTTTGGGATGTACATAATATTCAGGTATTCGGCAATTACTGTATTACCCGATACATAAGCCAGGATAGCCAGCGTGATACCAATTATAGCGGATGTCCCAGTTGCCAGGCCGTCAATTCCATCTGTTATATTGGCCCCGTTTGATATAAATGTGATGATTATAATTACCGAGAACATAAACACCAGCAGCGAGTAATGATCAGAATCAGCACCAATGAATTTAAGCACCTTGCCATAATCAAACTCATTGTTTTTATAAAAAGGCATGGTTGTTTTTGTCGACCGGATATCCTGTGTATAAACCGGCGTATTGCCGCGCATGTGAAAATCAACAGGGGCATCATATTTTACCGGCAATTTTACTTCCTGTCGGATCACGATATCCGGATTTGAATACATGGTAAACCCAATGAACAGTGCTAACCCAACCTGGCCTATTATCTTAAATTTTCCAGCTAACCCTTCTTTGTTCTTTTTAAATACTTTGATGTAATCATCCAAAAAACCTATTGCACCCAACCAAAGTGTGGTAACCAGCATCATAATAATGTAGATGTTGCCCAACTTGGCAAACAGCAGCGTAGGGATCAGGATACCTAATATGATAATGATCCCGCCCATAGTAGGGGTACCGGCTTTTTGCATCTGGCCTTCTAAACCCAGGTTTCTTACAGTTTCACCCACTTGTTTAAACCGCAGATAATCAATAAGCCTGCGCCCAAATACCGTGGTTACCACCAACGATGTAATTACAGCCATCGCCATACGGAACGTGATGTATTGAAACACCCCCGAACCGGGAATTGTGTAATTTTTATTAAGCCAGGTGAATAAGTAGTAAAGCATATTTTTAATGTGCGGATTTCAGATGTGCGGATGTGCGGATGCCTGCATGTCCAAATTCTTTAATCACTCTTATTTTGTTTGTAAATGGTTCCTTTGTCTGTTAATTTTTTATTCATTCGCACATATGCACATAGTTAATGTGCGGATTATTGATGTGCGGATGTGCAGATACCTGCATGTCCAAATTCTTTAATCACTCTTATTTTGTTTATAAATTACTTTTAGTTTTTAACCATTTTTCTAAATCATCTGCACATTTGCACATCCACGCATCTTTATATCTAATTATTTGTTGTTGCTATTATTTTTCCTAGTATTCTTATTATTGATTGTATATCGTCCAGCATATCTTGTTCAAAAGGATAGTTTTCAGCAAACTTGCATAGTTTTAGCCAATACTCTGTTTCTCCTGCTTCCTTATATGCTATTTTACATTTATGTTTAAAATCATTTTTACTTTCTGCACCCTGTGCTTCACTTACGTTCGCACCTATTGAAGTACCACTTCTAAAGAGTTGATTAGCCATATTGAATTTCTTCTTCGATTCAAGAATTTCAGTGAAAGCAATTATTTTCAATGAAAAACTGAATGTTAAATCAACTATCAGGTTTGGTTTCTCGCTCATTGTATATTGGTTATTAGTTACAATCCATTATTCTTACATCCTTTCCCCACCTACGCATCAATTCCTCATCCGCACATCTGCATATCCGCACATTCGCACATCAATTCATTTCTTTAAAAATTGCACTCAGCTCTTCCATATCGTCAAAGTGATTCTTTACTCCATGTATTTCCTGGTACTTCTCGTGGCCCTTACCGGCAACAACTACAATATCTCCCGGTCTAGCCAGCATGCAGGCAGTTTTTATAGCTTCGCGTCTGTCAACAATACTTAATGTGTATCTCTTAAAGGCAGGGTCAACACCTTCTTCCATGTCTTTTATGATCTGCGCCGGATCTTCCGAGCGGGGGTTATCAGAGGTAAGGATCACCCTATCACTCCACTCACATGCTGCTTTCGCCATAATCGGGCGTTTGGTTTTATCCCTGTCGCCACCACAGCCGATTACCGTTATTACCTTTTCATTATTTTTGCGGATATCATGAACCGTGCTTAATATGTTCTGAATAGCATCCGGCGAGTGCGCATAATCAACAATCCCTATAACTTTATTTGGAGCAACTATATAATCAAAACGACCTTTTGCGCCTGTTAATTTGCTCAGGCTGGTTAATATTTTAGTTTTGTCCTGCTCAAGCAGCATTGCTGCAGCATAAACAGCTAATAAATTATACGCATTAAAAGTGCCCACCATTTTAAACCAAACCTCTTCGCTGTCAATCTGCAAAAGCAAACCTTCAAACTGGTTTTCAAGGATCCGGGCTTTATAATCTGCCATACTTTTAAGTCCGTAAGTTTTTTTATGGGCCTTTGTATTTTGCAGCATTACATTGCCGTTCTTATCATCAATATTGGTCAACGCAAAGGCATTTGAGGGTAAGTCATCAAAAAATGTCTTTTTGGCTTTCAGATATTTCTCAAATGTTTTATGATAATCTAAATGGTCATGTGTTAGGTTTGAGAATATGGCCCCTGTAAACTTGAGTGCTCCAATGCGATGCTGGGCAATAGCGTGCGAGCTGACTTCCATAAAGCAGTAATCGCAACCTTGCTCAACCATATCATTTAACAGACTGTTCAGTTCAACAGGATCAGGAGTAGTGTGTGTTGCCGGGATCACCTCGCCATTTACCTGGTTTTCAACTGTAGATATTAAGCCGCATTTATAACCCAGGTCGCGGAATAATTTATAAAGCAATGTAGCTATGGTAGTTTTGCCATTGGTACCGGTTATACCTACCAGCTTTAATTTTGACGATGGATTTTCGTAAAAATTAGCTGATACAATTCCCAGGGCAACAGCTGAGTTGGCTACCATTAAAAAATCAACCTCGCCTGTAACACGGGCAGGCAATTCTTCACATATAACAGCTACAGCACCATCTTTAATGGCCTGCAAAATATAATCATGTCCATCAACTACAGTCCCCTTTACAGCCACAAACATACATCCCGGAACAACCTTCCGCGAATCAAAAACTATGGCAGTTATCTCAATATCGGCACTGCCCTGTAGTTCAGTGAATGCAAGTCCTTCTATTATATCGCTCAAATATCTCATTGCAATTCAATTATTATTTTTGATCCTTTTGGAATTATACTCCCCGCTGATGCCGATTGATTAGCCACCATGCCGCTCCCGCGGGCCACAACTTTGTAGCCTGCATTTCCCAGCGCATATAAGGCGTCGCTCAATCCCATTCCTTTTACCTGTGGGACTACGCCACTTTTATAGCTCGCATCTTCAAAAGCAATACCATTACTGGTATCAACACCGTTACCGGCTGCATTGTTAGTTGCGTATAGCGGCTTAACACCTAATTTGGTATATACCTGCTTTAACGCTTTTACATTTCCTTTTTTTATTTGCGGCAAATTGGTGTTCCCTACATAATGCATCGGTACAGCCTGGTTCATACCCTGATCACTGGCATAAACCCTGTCGGCAATTTTTTTGAAAACCGGGCCGGCAACCTTCGCTGCCAGGTATGAGCCCACTGTTGGGTGATTGACAACCACAATCATAGAATATTTAGGGTTTTTAGCCGGAAAATATCCGCAGAAAGAAGCCTGGTAAGTTTTTTTAAGACCATAACCTGATGCCCCGTTTGCAATTTGCGCTGTTCCGGTTTTACCCGCAACCGAGTACAATGAATTTTTAAACAGGGTTTTGCCATTGCCTTCAGTAATTACACCTTCTAAAAGGCTCCTCATTTTCCCAAGCGTAGCATCCGAGCATACTTTTTCATTAATTACTCTTGCCTGGAACTGTTCAACCGTATTTCCAAGCCTGCGAATTTCTTTTACCAGGATAGGGGCAATCATTTTACCATTATTAGCTACTGCATTATAAAGCGTAAGCATCTGCAGTGGGGTAATTTTCATTTCGTACCCGTAGGCCATTTCGGGTAGGGTATAATATTTGTTCCAGCTGCGGCTTTTTGGGTTTTTAACCACCGGGATCCCTTCTCCGGCGATTTGTAAGCCAAGCGGCTCGTTTAAATGGTAGCTGTATAGCTTATCAGTAAACTCTTTAGGGTTATTGTTATAGGCATTATAAACAAATTTAGCTGCCGCAACATTTGACGATTGTTCAAAAGCCGTTTTTGCAGTGATCACAAAATTGTAATCCTCCACATCGCTGATGGTTGGCCCTTTAGGAATTTTATATTTACCGCCTTCTGCGTTTATGGTAGAATTGGTATCAATTTTATGCTGATCAAACAGCGTCATATAAGTAGCCAGCTTGAAGGTTGAACCAGGGTCGGCCGCATTGCTTATGGCATAGTTTAGCTTTTCCTCGTATTTGCCTTCTTTGTTCCGGGTAAAGTTTGCAATGGCCCTTATCTCGCCTGTGGCAACTTCCATCAACACCACGCAACCATGATCGGCCTCTGTGGCCTCCAGTTGAGCTTTTAACACATCCTGGGCAACATCCTGAAAGTTGACATCAATTGTCGAAATAATATCCGCGCCCTCTTTAGGCTCTACTTCATCATCACCGTTATTAACCGGCATCCAGGTACCGCCGGCCATACGCTGCATTAAACGTTTACCGCTTTCGCCATTAATATAGCTGGCATAGGCTCCTTCAAGCCCTACCGCATTTTTTACGTTATCGTTTTTGTAACCAATGGTACGCGCAGCCAATGAGCGAAAAGGCAATACACGCCTGTTTTGTTCAATAACTATCAATCCGCCTTTGTATTTACCCATTCTATAAATAGGAAACTTGCGGATCAGCGTTAATTCCCTGTGTGTAACCTTCCGCCTGATGAGCTCATACCGCGAACCTTCTTTACGGGCATCGCGCAGCATCCGTGAGTATTCCTTTGCTGATTTATCGCCATATAGTTGTGAAAACTTAATAGCCAGTGAATCTACATTCTCATTAAAACTTTGGTCGTCAGCAATACCCGGTGCAAGCATATCCATGTGCAATTCGTATTCAGGTACTGATGTTGCCAGCAAGCTCATGTCAACCGCAAAAATATTTCCGCGCGCTGCCTCAACCGTTTGATAACGGGTTGAAAGCGTTGTAGCCATAGCCTTCCACTTTTTACCCTGTACAAACTGTACCCGAAAAAGCTGGATCACTACAGCTGCAGCAAAAAGAAGGATCAACCCGAAAGCCAGGTAAACCCGCATTAATATATTGGTTCTAATGCTCATTTTTCACCTCCGCATCTGTTATTTTTTGTGGTGGCTGCAGCGATTCTTTAATCCCAAGCGTATCTACACGTTTAGCAACCTCGGTAAGCGTGCTTTTAAAAGCAAGGTCGGCCTTGGTAGTTTTATAGTCCCAGCTAAGTTCTTTTACTTCTTTGCTTATTTTATTAATATCACGGATACTCCTTTCGGCCATGTGCATATTGGCAATGTATATCATCCCTAAAAAAGCAATGAACAATACAAATGGCAACGCCTTTGTGGCCGACTCGGCGTTCCAAAAGCCTTTGGTAAAAAATTGCGTAATAAAGTTATCCGGAAACTCAGCATCCTGTTTTTCCTCAACAATAAGCTTTTGTTGCTCTGCTTCCTCTTCTTCAATCTGTGTACGCAGCCTGTTTGTCATTTCTTTACCGCTATTCTTAACTTAGCGCTCCGAGCCCTGTTATTATTTTTAATCTCTTCTTCTGTTGCGGTGATAGCCCCGCGACTTACCGCATTAAACGGTTTGTTATCATTACCGTAAAAATCCTTCTCTACCTCGCCGCTAAACTTTCCTTTTGCGATGAAGTTTTTTACCAGCCTGTCCTCCAGCGAATGGTATGACATAACCACCAGCCGCCCGCCCGAAACCAGTACCGATGCCGTTTGGATCAAAAAATCCTTCAATGCCTCCAGCTCCTGGTTTACCTCAATGCGTAAAGCCTGGAAAACCTGCGCCAGGTATTTATTTTCTTTTCCTTTGGGGATGCGGTTTATAATGGCATTTTTCAAATCAGCCACCGTTACAATGGGTGCGTTTAACCGCGCAGTTACTATTGTATTAGCCAGCGACTTTGCATTCTGAATTTCGCCGTAAATGCCGAAAATGCGGTGCAGCTCAGCTTCCGAATAATTATTTACTACCTCTTTAGCGCTTAACGGATCCTGCTGGTTCATGCGCATATCCAACTCCGCATCAAAGCGGATCGAAAACCCGCGCTCAGCCTGGTCAAATTGGTAAGATGAAACACCAAGGTCGGCTAATATGCCGTCAACCGGCATAGCATCGTGCAAACGGCAAAAGTTTTTCAGATAACGGAAATTCTGATCGATAAAGGTAAAACGTTCATCATCAATCAAATTTTGTTTAGCATCGGCGTCCTGGTCAAACGCCAGCAGCTTACCGTCTTTATTTAAATGCTTTAAGATCTCACGGGAGTGACCGCCACCGCCAAAGGTTACATCAACGTAAGTTCCCGATGGGTTAATGTTCAGGCCTTCAATACACTCATTAAGCATTACGGGAGTATGGTATGTGCTCATACGCTACCCTCCCTTCTTTTATCGCCCATCACTTCTTCAGCCAGCGTTGCAAAATTATCCGGTTCACTATCTATCATTTTATTATACGCCGCCTTATCCCACATCTCAATTTTTGTTAACTGGCAGGTTAAAACCACATCGCTTCCTATCCCTGCATAATCCAATAAGCCTTGCGGCAAATTAACCCTTCCTGCTGCATCAACATTCAATTCTGTTGCGCCGCGGGTAAAATATCTTATGAATTCTATGTTTTTCTTCTCGTATTGATTAAGTTTGTTCAGTTCATCAAGTTTTTTGTCCCATTCTTGTTTAGTGTAAATCACAAGATATTTTTCAAAGCCGCGATTGATCACAAGGCACTCAGTGTCAGCTTCTGGAAGCTTTTTCTTGAGGCCCGCAGGGATCATCATTCGCCCTTTGTTATCTAATTTACACTCAAACTCGCCGGTTAAATAGGACATATTGAAACTGTGGCATTAATTGTAATGTAAAATTAGATTTCTTTTACCACTTCTTACCACTTTACCCCACTAAAGTTATTAACACTTGTGTATTAACAATGTGGATTATTTTTTATACCGAAATTTCTTTTCTTTTGCCTTAAAAGGCTTACATATTTTATTTCTTTCTACTTAGCTTTGAGCTAGTTAGACTATTTACTATGAATATTTTGAAACTTGATAATGCACACTCATTTAGCATTGAAAACCATGACAAAAACGTCCGTTTAGTGGTTTATAACAATGGCGTGGAAAATGTTTGCCGTAAATCCACATTAAAAAACATCGGCAGATTTATCCAATCAGGTGATAATCATTTATTTAAGGGACGCCTGCAACTCAATAAAATGACCGATGGGATTGGTGTGGTGGTAAAAGATAGTTTCGTGGGAAAAATAACAATGGGAGATTTTATGAATTGCCTGGAATATGCTAAAAACGGTATTTAAAAAATGAAAATAACGGCTGTTATTTTTTGTATACTTTTGGTTACCAGGGCATTCACCTCTGATCAAAATAATAAAATTGTACAATTTGACATCGGTAAAATTTTAAATGCCAGGCCGGTAACTACTTTAACCAATAACAAGCTAACAACCTGGACCAAAGGCATTGATGGCGGTGGATCCGGCGATGGGTATTTAACATTATCAGCAGCATTATTTAATGGTAATAAACAACCGCATGCATTACCTGATGATGCCTTGTTTGCGGCAAATGATTCACACCCCGAAATTCAACTGCATTATTCTAATACCGACAGCCTGCATAACCAAACCTGCAATATTAGTGGTGAGGGTGGTGTTGAATTTTATATTCCGCAAAACAAATACAGGTCCTTGTATTTTGCTTTAACAAGCGCTGAAGGTCCATCTTATTTAAAAGTAGAATTTTTATATGCTGATGATAGCACCACATTTGAAGACCTGGTATTGCCTGATTATTATGATGACCTACCGACTGACCATCGTAAACCTGAGCTATGCTACCTCGCTCATGACCTTGCCAAATGGGGCAATAGAAATAACATGACAGAAAAAGATCATCATAACATCGATCTGCTAACCGTTCATCCGGATCCAACCAAAAAACTCAAAAGCATAAACATTCAAAAGAAAAAGCCGGGCTACCTTGTATTTTGGGCAGCAACAGGCGAAAAAGCGAATTAAGTTATGGTGGATGCTTAGGGAAAGGAAATAGGAATATTCCGTTTCAATTTAGTAATTTTAAAAACTAAACATTTAAGTAAACCACTATGAAATCAATAAAACTATTGTGCCTTGCATTGCTGCTTACTGGCTCAGCATTTGCCCAGGCTACGCTTCCATCATCAGAAACCGTGCTTAACAATGCTTACGCGCAGGCAACTAAAGAAAATAAAAAGGTAATATTGATATTCCATGCCTCGTGGTGCGGCTGGTGCAAAAAAATGGATGCCTCGTTGAACGATCCGATCTGTAAAAAAATGTTCGATGATAATTATGTGATCGCCCATTTGGATGTAATGGAGCAGCCAGCAAAAGCTAATCTTGAAAACCCGGGAGGTATGGATGTGATGAAAAAGTTTGGCGGCGAGAAATCAGGATTACCATTCTGGTTAGTTCTTGATCCCCAAGGCAATGTGCTTGCCAATTCACTAATGCCCAAAGATGGTGCAACTACAGCCACTCCAGAAGATAATGTAGGTTGCCCTGCCAGCGACAAAGAAGTTGCATTTTTTGATGGAATTTTGAGAAAAACATCGAATTTACAAGCAGAAGATATTGCAACTATTCATAAGCGTTTCCTTTTAAATCAACCACCGCCAACCCCGGCAAAGGGGACTAACTAAGAATTTGAACCATGATTCGCCTGATTTTTTGATTCGTAAGATGCTTAGCTTCAATCCTGGCAATCCCAAAATCAGGCGAATCATGGTTCAAACTCCTACTAAAACCTCCGCAAATAATTCTTAGCGATCAGCTCGCCATAGGCTATACCACTGTGCTTATCCATACTAAACCACGGCGAACCATATTGCAGTACCTGGATATTTTGAGCGGGCATAAAGCTTTGAGCAAGCAAAAACTGCTTTTGATGCTTATCATTTTCCACCACTTCCATTACGATAAAACAATGCCCCGGCGAGCCGCCATGAATAAAAATATCGCCTGCTTTTAATTCATCAGCGTTAGTTACCGGCTTAAGCTCCTTTTCTAATGATAAGGTTCCTGCATACGAAAACACCAGCGTCATATAGCGCATAAATGAAGGATAACTATAATCCTTTTTCGCTTTTAACACCCATCTGTCATTACTATACCGGTATCCGTTTGCATAATGCACATAATCGCACTTAAAACCGCTTACAAAATTAAAGCTGATAGCCTTATAGTCTTTCTGCTGATATAGATATTCGCCACGTAGGCGCATCACAGCATCGGCACATTGCTGCAGGTCCTGGTTGCCTATGCTCAGATCCACAACGGCAGCAGTATACACATCTGTACGGGCAACATCGCCTTTATAGGTTTTGGTTTGTGTACCCGCAGGTTTAAGTGGTAAGTTTTGCAGAAATGCAGCAAAGCTCCCCGGTTTGGCAGTACACTGATGATAACCTTCCGGAATTTTAAAACGGGTAATCACATTATCGGGCGCTGAAAAACCGTTAAAAAGCAAGAGGATAAACATTAAGCTACTTTTCATCTTTTAATCAATTAATTCAGGCCTGTATTCAAAATGCATGGTATCGTAATGATACCACTTGCCACCCCAAATAAATCCATGTTTTTCAAATATATCAACTATGGTTTGTGGGATCCTATTTTTGTACGGTATAACCGCATTTTCATTGGTGCATTTGCAGGCCCATTGCCAGTAATCTGAATAAGTGGTGTTTATATCAATCGTCATCCCAAAGCTGTGCATACTGTGCCGGTTGGTACCGCTTATATTTCGCCAGGTAAACGTGCCTCCTATATTGGTAAGATATTTCTTTAGTTCAGGATGCTCATCAAGTTCTTTCGAGATCTGTGTTAGTTTTTTGTCGATACCATTGATCCGGGTTACCGTAATTTTCTGACCAACCAGCTTAAGGCACCAGGTTATTTCCGTTAAGTTTTTCCTTACCTCTTTTTCAGTAGCTCCATACATTTTCAGAAAGAAAGGTTCATTCCTGATCCGGCCCGGATCAAAGTTTGTAGCAGGTGTGGATTTAAGCTGGCCAACTGTATATTTCTGATCAAAAATATCTTTAAGGTCAGGCTTTTCTAACAGTAATTTCGATGATTTATTTTTTATCCCATCATCCCATAACAACTTACTGCCATCCTTTAAAATGATGTGGTTGTTTGAGAAACCGATAACAAGATCTTTGTAGGAATTAATAAGTTTTTTGGCTAATTGAGGGATAGAGTCTGTTGAATTATTTGACCTCAATTGGGTAAAATCACTTTTGATACCATGGTGGCCCAAGCTGCAACCCAACCAGCTTAATAAAACAATAATCGTTACTCTCATTAAAGCATGAATGTACAATTTTTCTTTAAATCATAGCTCAATTATCAAAACATGATGTTATTCGTCATCTTCATTGAAAAATCCACCCATTTCATTGAAGTTTTTCACCTTATACCAATCTTAAAATATATTTTTATAGTACCATAAATTTATAAAATGATCACCCTGAAAAATAAAACGATATACGGATTGGTAATAGGAGCGTTTGCTTTACAGCCCTTCACCATCAAAGCGCAATCTGACAGTAAAGCATGGATCGCCAAATCAAATACTTATACCAAGATCCTTATTGACCTTGATGAAAAATATTCTCCCGAGTTTGGCTCATCGCAAGGCCTGGCTTTTTATGACACATTGATATCGGTACCAACGCTGGCAAATGATTTAGCTCAACGAAAGGAAAGAGAGCAAGCTGTTGCGCAATTAAAGGCGGCTAAACTGCAGGAAACTGATCTGAAAATAAAGCAGGACCTTGATATCCTGATCAATCAATCGGAGCTGGGTTTCAGGAACCAGGATTTTAACCAAAATAAAGAAGTTTCATTCCTTAACCCTACTGCCACAGTTTTTGGCGGTTTGCAGTCATTGCTTGATGATCAAACCCCGGCAGAGCGCCGCCCTGCTGCAGTTATCCGCCTGGTAAAATATGCAGGCTTGCAAAAAGGATATGCCCCAACAAGCGCTATTTATAAAGAACGAACGCTTAAACAATTGAACAAGCCAGGAATGATCTATCCATCCAAACAGGCTATGGAGGTTGAGCTTTCACGCAACGCCAGCATGGTTAGCGGGATTGAAGAGCTGTTTAAAAAGTATAATGTAACCGGTTATGAAAAGGCTTATTCTGCCATAAAAAAACAGCTGGAAGATTACGATGTATGGGTAAAAGCCACTGTGCTGCCAAAAGCCCGTACCGATTTCCGCTTGCCGGCAGAGGAGTATAAACTTGCTTTAGAAGGTTATGGTATTGACATCCCCCCGGCAAATCTGGCTAAAATAGCCCATGCCGCTTTTATTGATATCCAAAACCAGATGAAGCCGCTGGCTGAGCAGATCGCTAAAAAGTATAACCTGCCGTCAAGCGATTACCGCGAAGTAATAAAATACCTGAAGAAGAACCAGATCATCGGCGACTCGATCATGCCGCTTTACAAAAGGCATTTGGCCGACATTGAAGGCATTATCCGCGAACAGCATTTGGTTACCCTGCCAAACCGCCCTGCAATTATCAGGCTGGCAAGTGAGGCAGAAACGGCACAAAGTCCTGCACCGCATATGGTACCGCCGCCGTTCTTAAATAATACCGGTCAGCGGGGTGTTTTTGTGCTGCCGTTAAACATGCCGCCTGCTCCGGGCGAAAAGGTGGATAAATATGATGATTTCACCTTCGATGCCGCCTCGTGGACTATCATCGCTCATGAAGCCCGTCCTGGTCATGAATTACAATTTGACAAAATGGTTGAAGAAGGTGTTTCGCAGGCACGTGCGCTTTATGCATTTAACTCGACTAACGTAGAAGGCTGGGGATTGTATTCTGAATACATAAGCCGTCCGTTTTTCCCGATTGAAGGCCAGCTGGTATCATTGGATTATCGCCTGCTGCGCGCCGCCCGTGCCTTTTTAGACCCTGAACTACAAGCAGGCACGATGACCCAGGAAAAAGCATTAAACCTGCTGATGACAGATGTGGTACAGTCACACGCCTTTGCTAAGCAGGAAGTTGAACGTTATACTTTGAATGCCCCCGGCCAGGCCAACAGCTATTTTTATGGCTTCACCAAAATGATTGCCTTGCGTAAGGATACTGAAAAAGCACTAGGCGATAAATTTAATGCGCAGGCTTTCCACGATTTTATTTTATCACAAGGTATTTTGCCACCGGCATTGATCAGAGAGGCTGTGATGGGTGATTTTGTAGGAAAGGGAAAGTAAGATTCAAGAAATTAAGAGACAAGAATCAGGATCAAAACAAAAAGCTTTCAGAGATTTATTTTTCTGAAAGCTTTTTTAATAACTCCTTAGCAGGAACATGTTGGATGTTGCCGTCTTTGTCGGCTATTACCAGGCTTTGGTTTTTTTCAGCGCTGGATATAACCAACTCTCTAAAAGCCATATCTACACCTTTTAATATCTTATTACGGAGTTCAACATTTTCAGGCTTTATTTTCATTACTCTGAAGTTTTATTGTTTCCCAAATATCGCGATTATAGACCATTTTTAATTGGCTAAATTCCCCCTCGCCAATAAATTCAGGGTTTCCCTGGGTATTATTGAAAATCATCCAAAAATCACAAATCGGAATGTAGAGATGATGTAGATTATAAAGCCCTTTGTAATACCTGCGATCAACCACGTTGTCAGGAATGTGATGTCCTCCTTTACTTACCCTGGTAGCAACCCGCTGTTTTGCTTCCTGCGAGGAGCCCAGCCAAAAAAACACCAGTATTACTTTATAACCGATAGCCCGGGCATCTTTTATTAGGGATACGTAGCTTTTTGAGGATAAAGTAGTTTCTATTGCAAAATCTACACCGTCATCTAACAACGCATCAATTCTGTTTAACATTATCCTGCCGGCTTCAATAGCTACTTTGTCGGGATTAAATGGGGATAATCCAGCCGCTATGCCATCTGCGTTTACAAATTCCCTACAGTTTAGCATATTAGGCAACACACTATAACTCGCCGTTGTTTTCCCGGCGCCATTGCATCCTGCTATTATGTATAAATTTGGCATCTAAAAGACAGCTATTGCCTAAAGATACAAAAATCCCACCTAATCTCTAACCTCAACCCTCTAATCACTCCCCCCTACATATTCCTCCTGTACTGCCCACCCACCTCATAAAGCGCATGCGAGATCTGCCCTAATGAGCAATACTTACAAGCTTCCATCAGGCTTTCAAAGATATTTTCGCCAGCTATTGCTTTGTGCTGCATGTCTTTTAATAATTGCGGGATTATAGCTTCATTCCGGTGCTGAAACTCACGCAACGCTTCAATCTGGAATTGCTTTTCCTCTTCGGTGGCGCGGATCACTTCTGATGGTACAATGGTAGGTGATCCTTTTTTATTAAGGAAGGTGTTTACCCCAACAATAGGATATTCTCCCGTATGTTTAAGGGTTTCGTAATAAAGCGATTCTTCCTGGATCTTGCTGCGCTGGTACATGGTTTCCATGGCTCCAAGCACACCGCCGCGTTCGTTTATAGCCTTAAATTCGGCTAATACAGCTTCTTCTACAAGGTCGGTAAGTTCTTCAATTATAAAAGCGCCCTGGATGGGGTTTTCATTTTTGGCGAGGCCAAGTTCACGGTTAATGATCAACTGGATAGCCATTGCTCTCCGTACTGATTCTTCCGTAGGTGTGGTTATGGCCTCATCATAGGCATTGGTATGCAGCGAGTTGCAATTATCATAAATAGCATACAAAGCCTGCAGCGTTGTGCGGATATCGTTAAAATCAATCTCCTGCGCATGTAATGATCTGCCGCTGGTTTGGATATGATATTTCAGCTTTTGCGACCTGTCATTGCCCTTATATTTATTTTTAATTGCCTTTGCCCAAATTCTTCGTGCTACCCTTCCTATCACAGAATATTCCGGATCAATCCCATTGCTGAAAAAGAACGACAGGTTTGGCGCAAAATCATCAATATGCATTCCCCTGCTCAGGTAATACTCTACATAGGTAAACCCGTTTGACAAGGTAAATGCAAGTTGTGTAACAGGGTTAGCCCCAGCCTCGGCGATGTGATAGCCGGAAATGGAAACAGAATAAAAGTTCCTTACCTTCTCATCAATAAAATATTGCTGAATATCGCCCATCATCCGCAGCGCAAACTCGGTTGAGAAAATACAGGTGTTTTGCGCCTGGTCTTCTTTTAATATATCTGCCTGCACCGTACCGCGCACCGTAGCAATGGCATAAGCCTTTATTTTTGCATAAACGTCTGGAGGAAGGATTTGGTCGCCGGTAAGGCCGAGAATGGATAAACCTAAGCCATCATTTCCTTTTGGCAAGCCTCCCACATATTCCGGCCTTGCTAATCCTTTGTCATCATAAACTTCCTTATACTTAGCTTCAACCAAATGCTTCAGTTTATGCTCTTTTATATACTTTTCGCATTGTTGGTCAATAGCCGCATTCATAAAAAAGCCAAGCAACATTGGCGCCGGACCATTTATAGTCATGGACACGGAAGTAGATGGGCTGCAAAGATCAAAACCTGAATACAGCTTTTTAGCATCATCAAGTGTGGCAATACTCACGCCCGAGTTACCTATTTTACCGTAGATGTCAGGGCGAATATGCGGATCTTCGCCATAAAGGGTAACCGAATCAAATGCTGTGGATAAACGATGAGCAGGCTGACCAAGCGATACATAATGAAAGCGCTTATTCGTCCGCTCCGGGCCACCTTCTCCGGCAAACATCCTGGTAGGGTCTTCTCCTTCCCTCTTTAAAGGAAAAACGCCGGCAGCATAAGGAAACTCGCCGGGTAAGTTTTCGGTGAGCAACCAGCGTAAAATATCGCCCCATGCCTCATACTTAGGCAGCGAGATCTTAGGGATCTGCAATTGCGAAAGCGAGGTATAATAAAGCGGCTGTTTAATTTCTTTATCCCTTACTTTATAAATAAAGTTTTCAGCTTTGTATTTTGCAACGGTTTCGGGCCATTCCCTTAACAGGCGTTTGCAATCACCATGCAATTGTTCTTCCAGGTGGGTTTTAATATCCTGTAGAGACGCAATACTTTGCGTCTCTGATTGATTTTCTGATCCGTTTTTTTTATTCGGAGACGCAAAGTATTGCGTCTCTACGTTTAATAATTTTATTACCCCATCTAATTGGAACAACTGCTGCGCAATCTTACACTGCTCATTCACCCATTCCTTATAGGCATTACTGCTTTCAGCAATTTCGGCCAGGTAGCGGTTCCTGTCAGGTGGAATGATATAGATCTTTTCTGATTCACCTTCGTGCTCAACGGCTGCATGGGTCCCGATAAGGTCAACTCCTGTTTTTGTTTTAATGGCCTTCATCAACGCAATAAACAGGGTATTCATTCCCGGGTCATTAAATTGCGATGCCATGGTGCCATAAACCGGGATCTCATCATCCTTGGCCTGGAACAGCATATGATTACGCTTGTATTGCTTGCGCACATCGCGGATGGCGTCAAGCGCGCCCCGTTTATCGAACTTGTTTAAAGCAACAAGGTCGGCAAAATCAAGCATGTCAATTTTTTCCAGTTGGGTAGCTGCACCAAATTCCGGGGTCATTACATAAAGTGACAGGTCGCAATAATCTGTGATCATCGTATCCGACTGACCGATGCCTGATGTTTCAACAATGATCAGATCATAGCCTGCAGCTTTGCAAATGTCAATGCTTTCCTGTACGTGCTTAGAGAGCGCAAGATTAGCCTGCCGGGTTGCCAGCGAACGCATATAGATGCGCGAGTTATTAATGGCATTCATCCTGATCCTGTCGCCAAGCAGAGCGCCGCCAGTTTTACGTTTGGATGGATCAACAGAAATAATAGCCATTGTTTTATCAGTCTCCATCAAAAACCTGCGCACTATTTCATCAACCAATGATGATTTACCCGAACCACCAGTACCCGTAATACCCAAAACAGGTGTTTTACTGGTACTGATTATTTTATGCACCTCGCTTAAAAATGTATCGGCCTCTTTAGGATAATTCTCTACAATGCTTATCGCGGTAGCAATTGATTTTATATCTTTTTCCGGCAGATGTTTAAGCTCGCCGTTCAGTTTTATTTTGTTCTGGAAATCCGTTTTTTCCAGCATATCATTGATCATCCCCTGCAAGCCCATGGTGCGGCCATCATCGGGTGAATAGATCTTTGTTATGCCATAAGCCTGCAATTCGGCTATTTCATCCGGCAAAAAAACACCGCCGCCGCCGCCAAAGATTTTGATATGGCCTGCGCCACGTTCCTTCAGCAGATCGTACATATATTTAAAATATTCCACATGCCCACCCTGGTAGCTGGTTAAGGCAATACCCTGTACATCCTCCTGGATGGCACAGTTAACCACCTCATCAACCGAACGGTTATGCCCTAAATGGATCACCTCCGCACCTGATGATTGCAAAATGCGGCGCATAATATTAATGGTGGCATCATGCCCGTCGAATAACGAGGCAGCAGTTACAAAACGGATCTTGTACCTGGATTTGTAAGGAGCAATGCTTTCCATGCAGGCTATAATTAGTGTTATGCAAAATTAGTATAAATAAAGCATCAAAAAACTATGCGTGCATAATATTTTAGGCCCGGCTTTTTAGGTCCCATGTCTAAAGTCCTATGTCAAAAGCAGATTAGTTGCACTTGACTTAAGGCTTTGGACTCAAGTCTTTAGGCTTGAACTACCCATTATAGGCCTTCTCCAAATCAGCAATAATCATCTTGCTCATTTTCATCATAGCTTCCATCACCCGTTTAGATTTTGCCGGGTCAGCATCGTACATTAAGCGCTCAATTGCATTGGGCACTATCTGCCACGATACGCCGAATTTATCTTTAAGCCAACCGCATTGGCTCTTTACACCACCTTTTGAAAGTTCTTCCCAATAGTAGTCAACCTCGTCCTGCGTTTCACATTTTACATAAAACGAAATCGACTCATTAAAAGTGAAAGCCGGGCCGCCATCAAGTATCATAAACTCAACACCGTTGAGGATAAAACTGGCAACCGTAACCTTGCCGTTGCCTCCCGCATCAAGATGGCTTACGTTGCCGATCCGGCTGTCTTTAAAAACCGAGGTATAAAAATTTAACCCTTCTTCAACATTACTGTTAAACCATAAAAATGGGGTAATGCGCTGTGCGGATGTTTCCATAGTAGTTGCCATAATTTTATTTATTTGATTAATCAAAGTTACCCTGTCAGTGTTATTCGTAACAATGGGTAATGAAGACAATTAAAGGGGGTAATTATGACAACAGCAGGTTTAGGGTATGGTTTTTTAAACATGAGTGTTATACTTTTAACTCAAAATTGTTTCGCTATCCGCTAATATTTCATAATTAAACGATAATCGTTTTTTGAAATGGGATAGTTTAAAACATTAATCTTTTTAACTAAATTTGAAATATGAAGGAACTTATTTTTTTAGTACATGAGGCTGAAGAAGGTGGTTATTACGCGGAAGCCGTTGGAGTGGGAATATTTGCCGAAGGTGATAGCATGGATGATTTAAAGAAAAGTATTAAAAGTGGTATTGAGTGTTATTATGAAAACACTAACGATGCTCCAACATTTGCCCATCTTCATTTTGTAAAAGATGAGATAATGGCATTATGAAAAGCCCCCGGAGCTTAGCAGCTAAAGAACTTATAAAGTTGCTCAAAGTATATGGATATGAGGTTGCTTCTCAAAAAGGCAGCCATATCAAAGTAACTACTCAAAACAATGGAGAGCATCACTTAGCTATACCAAATCATGATCCTATAAAGACAGGAACATTAAACGCTATACTAAGACAAGTAGCTGAGCATTTAGAAATAAGCAAGGAAGACATTTTTAAAGAGCTATTTTCTTAAATATCTATCTTCAATTCTCTTTTATTTCACGCATTAGTTTTTTCTTCTCAAAATCTAACGTCCAAATCCCCAAATCAAAAAACCGTATCTTTGCCATCAAATAAATGAATCACACCAATCAGTGAAATCATTTTATAATCAGTGAAATCATAATAAAATCAGTGGAATCAACAGCAACAGCAGTTTGGGAAAAGGGATATAACAACTATGGTCCATGGCTTAAAGAAAAGTACAAGGGGCACCGGGTGTTTAAGGTGATTGTTGATGGTGGCTTTACCTGCCCCAACCGCGATGGCTCAAAAGGCTACGGCGGCTGTACTTATTGTAATGTAGATTCATTTACCCCTTCCGTATCGCGCAATGCCCCTACCGTTCGCGAGCAGGTGATCCAGGGAATGGAGCGCGCCCGCACTGGCAATAAAGCCGATAAATTTATTATTTACTTTCAGCCCAATACCAATACATACGCCCCGGCGCATTATTTAAAAATGATGTATGATGAGGCATTGAGCTACGGTACTGAAGATATTGTGGGCCTTTCTGTGGGTACCCGCCCGGATTGTATTGATGCCGAAAAGATAGCCCTGTTGGAAAGCTATACTGATCGTTTTGACGTAGATCTTGAAATGGGGATGGAATCAATTTACGATGACACTCTCGCACAGATCAACCGCGGCTGTAACCATGAAGAACTGATTAAAGCGTTAAAGCTGGTGGAGAACAGTAAGCTTGACGTTTGCGTGCATACGATATTCGGTTTCCCATGGGAAACACACGAGATGATGCTGCGCTATGCTGACGAGATCAACCGCTTCCCGCAAATAAAATTTGTAAAGTTCCATCACCTGCATATTGTTGAAGGTTCGGTTATGGGCGTAAAATATAAACGGGAACCGTTTAAAGTTTTCAGCATTGATGAATATGCTGATTTCCTTTGTGAGCTATTGCCTCTTGTTCGCCCTGATATTGTGATCCAGCGCCTCTTTGGCCTTAGCGATCGTGAATTACTGATAGCGCCAAACTGGGGACTAAAAAAATCGGAGATCCAGTATTATATTGATCAAAGAATCCTATCAAGAGGCGTTGTGCAGGGATCGGCATTAAACACGATTTAAGGATTTAATGAATCAGCACGATTATTGGCGACAGTACAAATCACGGGCGTTTCCAGGATTTGTTTTTTGTTTTTCTTCCCAACACCTTTTGGATTAGAAGTCTCCGCACCCGTTAAAATCCTGTAAATCTCTACTACCCGTCAATCAGGTGATTTATTGACAATTGTCAACTTTTATAGCCAATCCACCCGTTAACTTCGTAAAACTTTTTAATACAGTTTTATTATGGCAATGGACAAACCGACGAATACAGCATCAATATCAAAAACATGGACAATAGCGGGGATCATCCTCTCCGGTTTGGCGTGGTATATTTCGAATGGCCTTAATGGCGACTTTTGGTATTTGATGTGGTTGGCCCCAGTGCCCGTTTTACTGCTTTCGCTAAAAACATCTGCACGGCAGGCATTTATTATTTCGTTTGCAGCATATTTAATCGGCAGGCTTAGCTGGTTCAGCTATTTATTGACCGTGGCAACATTAGTGCCTGCAATTATATTTACCTTGTTGCTGCCCCTCGTTTTTGCTCTTATCATCCTTATATGTCGCTGGTGTATTTTAAAGTTAAATGCATGGTATACTATATTTGCATTCCCCGTATTTTTCACCGTGTTTGAATATGCTGTAATAAAATTTTCGGCAGATGGAACTGCTGCCAGCATAGCTTACACCCAATTAAACTGCGTACCGTTTATACAGGTAGCCGCTATCGCGGGCATTTTGGGCATCACGTTCATGCTTACATTTATCCCGTCAGCAATTACCCTGGCCTGGTATTACCGTACCGGGAAAATAAAGGTGCGTTATATAGGCGGAGTTACTATAATATTAGTGGCTGCTGCGTTTTTATACGGCGTCATTAGGATTAATAATTTTACCCCGAAAAGCCACATCAAAGCCGGTCTGGCTGTTGTTGACGAAAGCCTGCACACCAACTCGGACCATCCCAATTTCGAAAAAGAAAAACAAGTAGCAATAGCCTATGCGGCCCTGGTTAAGCCTCTTACTGCTCAAGGTGCACAGGTAGTGCTGTTCCCGGAACGCGTAATAGGGATGAGCAGGCCCTGGGCCGATACTATAACGCGTATTTTGAGCGATGCTGCAAAGCAAAACCATGTTTATATTATAACAGGTTACACCAATCAAAAAAACGCAATTGAACGTAACTCGGCGCTGGTTATTGATGCTGACGGCAATGTAATTCTTGATTATAACAAGGCGCATCTTGTCGTTGGCCTCGAAAGACAGTTTACCCCTGGTACAACTCCCGGCATATTTAAGCTGAATGGGGTGCAGTCGGGCTTAGCTGTTTGTAAAGATTTGGATTTCCAGGATTATATTAAACAATACAGCGATAATAAACCGGGAATCCTGTATGTACCCGCCTGGGATTTTGTAGTTGATGATTGGCTGCACTGCCGTATGGCGATATTAAGAAGCGTTGAAAATGGCTTTTCGCAAGTCCGCGCGGCAAGACGCGGAAGGTTAACCATAAATGACCAATTTGGCAGAGTAACCAGCGAGGCAAGTTGCGCAAATGATAAGCAGGCCATTCTTGTGGGTGATGTATCCACGCAGCAAATAAATACTTTTTATACCCGCTTTGGTAACTGGCTGGGGGTGGTTTGCCTGCTGGCGGCAGTTGGATTTATTTTGTTAGCGTCCTTGTACCAGAACCGGGATTAAGGGATTTTACAGATTTATTGAATTAAAGCTTCATCGTTTTTAATCTCTAAAATCCGCTTAATCCTGGTCAATCTTTAAATCTTGCAATCACCTTTCTTCCCAAATCATAAGTGATCCTGAATGCTTCCTGGTTGCTGGTAAAGCCTGGCGTGCGGTGAATGCTGAAAATAAACTGGCCTTTTATATGGTCGAACAGGAAAGGTGTGAACATCAAGTCCAAACGGTTATAAAACTTCTTTTCGTAAAAGGCATCACCATAAGTAATTTCAGAACCCTGGCCTGCATAGAATTCGTCAAATGCGGCAAAACGATGATAGCTTAAATAAGCGCTTGAAACAAAACCTATAGGGGTTTTTGCCCCGCCAAGACCACGCCTCCGCTGGAATGACGCCATTGCCCCGGCTTCAAATGACAATGAATCAAACGTAGTTTGCTTACGGCTAAAATCAAGGCCTAACCTAACCTGGGCTGCACCGTCATCGCCTATATGATCATCAGGTAAAAGCACTTCAGCTCCGGCATCATGCATCATCAGCACATAATGTGAGATATAAAACGGACCAAACAATGATGGTTTCCACTTACCCTCAAACCCGAATAAAAACTGCTCCCGGTCGGTTTGTGTTTGGCGGCTTACCCAGTCAATCCAGCCTGTTTCGGTAAAGTGTTCATTATGATATCGCGCCAGCAAACCTTCAACATTGGGCCGGTAATAACGCAGGGTATCATTCAGTAAAGCGCGCGGATAATTGCTGATCAATCCTTCGCGCGGAAATTCCCCGGCATCAAAAAGCCATTTGGAACTTTCGTACTTATAATAGGCTATCGGGTTTACCTTTAAAAAATAAGGCTTGGCACCAAACTCGTGAATCGCATCAACACCAACAATAAAATGGTTAAGGCTATCCAGGTTAAGCCCCAGATCAAATGCCGTGCGGGTCCCTGAATAGGTACGTGAACGTGCAACAAAGTCTTTGTACTCGCGGTTATCCAAAAAACCAAGTCCATTAAAATGGATATCAAGGCTTTGAGCAAGAGCCGCCGTACTGGTTATTAAAGAAATCAGGATGATGAGGTGGACCTTTTTTATCATATAGGGGATGTTATTTAACAGTTATTTTTATTACCCGGCTGTTTTTGCTGCCGATAAATGGTTCGGTTCGCAAGGAAAAAAGCAGGCTGAAATTTCCTTTCTCCAACGGCGAAGTTACAGGAAAAGTATAATGGATACTTTCACCCGGTTGTAAACTTATTTTTTTATAAGTGTCTTTTGCTTCCTTTACGTCAACGAGGGCATTTTCTTTAAAAAAACAGTATTCCAACTTAACAGGATGTGTGTATCCTGTATCACTAAAGCTAATAGCATGAGTATAAGGATTGGTTATGGTCAAATCAAAATTTGTTATTTCCCCCGGATGGGTAGTTATTTTGAGCGAGTCGGTTGCAATAATTATTTTCTGGTAAGTACGTACATCGTCAACCCAATTCCCATACCACTTACCGGCTTCAATTTTTATGGTGTCTTTTGTAAGATCTTTTATAGGCTTCCCCGATAAATAATATACGCGTTTGTGCTGGATGCTATCTTCCATTGGCCAGATATCAAACTGGGTGACGCGGTAAAAACGGTCATCATAAGCAAAGCATCTAAGGCTATTGGTATAGTAATTATATTTAGATGGGTTTTGAAATCCTTCGCTCATCACCACATAATTATCGCCTGCTTTTTGTTTTACCAGGTACGCCCACTCTTTAAAACCATAGTAGCTTTTTAAATGCCCGTAAGTTTTTGCAAAGCCAACGCCGCTGATAACAATTACCCGCACAATAATAATAATGCTTACGTTAACCACAGCCAAAGGCAACAGCCATTTAGGCCAGCCGCCCTGCTGTTTAAAATGGATCGGCACCAGCATTACCAGCGGTGCAAACAGGATAAATGTCCATTGAGGTTGCACTTCGCCTTTTGCGCTGCTGATAAAAAAGAACAACAGTGTTCCCAAACAATTAACCAGCAGGCAGCGAATAAAAGCATCTTTTATTTTGATGGTGTACGCCTTGTAAAACAAAAACCATCCAATAAGCGGACCGGCCATTAACAGTTGCCCCGGCAAATAGGAAAAGGTATTTAAAAAACTATACTTATCAGCCGAGCGCTCATATAAATGATAATTTATAGATGGGTATCCGTGGCTAGCCTGCCAGATAATATGCGGCACATACAAGGCAACCGCAATTACAACTATCCCCCAAAACGTACCGCGTTTTAATAATTTTAAATTAGCCAGTAAAGTAAAACCAACCACCAGTATGCCATTGTATTTGCTGTATAACAGGCAGGCAATAGTTATCCCCAAAAGTGCAGCCAGTCCCCATTTATTATTTTGAATATATTGCTGGTATAAATAATAAAACAATACAGTAAAAAAGAAAAGCGGCGAATCGGGCGTTGTCGTGAACCCATAAATGTGAAAGATGAACAACCCCGATGTAACCAGGATAAAAGCCAAAGCATCAACCGCATATTGCTTTAAGGTAAGCCATAACAGGTAAACAGATGCAGAGCTGGCCAGTACCGTGAGTAAACGTAAACCAAGTTCATTATGCATAATACTGTCACCAATGCGAATGAACAGGGCCACCATTGGCGGGTGATCAAAATACCCCCAATCCAAATAGCGCGAATACATCCAGTAATAAGCCTCATCACCCTGCAGTTCTAAAGTGCAGGCCTGGATAATGTTCAATAAAGTCCAGCCTAATAGGAAATACCAGATGAGCTTGTTGGATTGAAGAGACTTATTTACTGTATTATCCGGCATTTCTAAATCACATCGATTGATGCTGTAAAGGTATAATAAAAGCGTTTAAAAGTAAGATTGGTAGGATCAGAAGGATTTAAAGATCAAAGCAAGAACCTCCTAAAATCTCACAAATCTTAAAAATCTTAGTTTAAAACAAAAAACCCGGCCTAAACCGGGTTTCAATATTTTATGTGATGGACTTTACACTCCCAACAACAACCTAGCAGGGTCTTCCAGTAATTGTTTTACCCTTACAAGGAAGCTTACCGATTCGCGGCCATCGATGATGCGGTGATCATATGATAGTGCCAAATACATCATCGGGCGAATAACTACTTGTCCGTTTACAGCAACAGGGCGTTCAATAATGTTGTGCATACCTAATATGGCTGACTGTGGTGAATTCAATATCGGTGTTGACATCATAGAGCCAAATACACCGCCATTGGTGATAGTGAAAGTACCACCAGTCATTTCCTCTAAGGTCAGCTTGTTTTCGCGGGCCTTAACAGCCAGTGCAGCTACAGCCTTTTCAATTTCGGCAAGGCTCATGCTTTCTGCATTACGGATAACCGGAACCACCAAACCCTTAGGGGCCGACACAGCAATTGAAATATCAGCAAAGTTACTGTAAACCACTTCTTCGCCTTCAATCCGTGCGCCTACAGCAGGCCAATCTTTCAATGCCTCGCAAACAGCTTTGGTGAAGAAGGACATAAAGCCTAAGCCCACACCATGTTTCTCTTTAAATTTATCTTTGTATTTGCTGCGAATCTCCATTATCGGCGACATATCAACCTCGTTAAAGGTGGTTAGCATCGCAGTTTCATTTTTAACGGCTACCAAACGTTTGGCAACTGTTTTACGCAATGACGACATCTTTTCGCGACGGTCTGATCTCGCACCCGTAGCAACTGGTTCAGCTTTTGGAGCAGCCACGGCAGGTTTAGCAATTGCAGGCGCTGAGCCTTGCATGTCCCTGGGAGCTTGCGGATTTTCTGAAACCTTCTCGGCTAACAGGGCATCTTCTTTTGTTATCCTCCCTGCCACACCGGTGCCGCTTACTGAACCAGCATTAACACCTTTTTCGGCAAGGATCTTTGCAGCAGCAGGCGATGGTGTGCCTGATGCATAAGTTGTAGCCTTTCCGTTAGTTGCCGAAACAGCTGCAGCAGGAGATGCTTCTACCGGCGCAGCAGCAGGAGCTGATGCACCCACACCTTCAATGGT
The DNA here is from genome assembly GCF_900142915.1 of Mucilaginibacter sp. OK098. Lineage (GTDB taxonomy): Bacteria > Bacteroidota > Bacteroidia > Sphingobacteriales > Sphingobacteriaceae > Mucilaginibacter. The sequence goes on along the minus strand of NZ_FRCM01000005.1, from coordinate 76,284 downwards.
ACAAACAACTGCGCCTATAGGCAATACATCTCCTTCTTTGGCTATGGTTTTTAATACCCCTGCTTTTTCAGCAGTTAGTTCAAATGTAGCTTTATCTGATTCCAGTTCGGCAATAGCTTCGTCCATCGCAACTGCATCGCCATCTTTCTTTATCCAGCGTGAAAGGGTTACTTCGGTAATTGATTCACCAACGGGTGGTACTTTCACTTGTAATGAGCCCCCTGATGCTGGTGCAGATGTTGCTGCCACCGGAGTAGCTGCAACAGGTGCCGGGGCAGGTGCGTTAGCAACAACTTCCGGCTGGGGTTGTGCGGCCGGTGCACTTTCCTGTGCAACAGCCCCGCCTTCTTCAATAGTGGCAACAACAGCGCCAATAGGTAAAGTATCACCCTCTTTGGCTACAGTTTTTAAAATACCGGCTTTTTCGGCAGTAAGCTCAAAAGTGGCTTTGTCCGATTCTAATTCGGCAATTACCTCATCCATCTTTACCGCATCGCCATCTTTTTTTAGCCAGCTTGATAAAGTTACTTCAGTAATTGATTCGCCAACCGGCGGAACTTTGATAGTTAAACTCATAGTAGAATTTTTGTATTTTGTAGAGACGCAATATTTTGCGTCTCTGGTATTGCATTTTTATCCGGACGAAAGTGTTAAGTCCCTACCACAAATTAATCCGCTCCAACATTTGCCATTTTTTCGGCAGTCTCTTTCACTGCGGCTTTCACCTGCTTTCCGGCAGGTGCTTCAAATGCTTTTGAAACAATGTGTAATTGTTGTGCGGCATGTTGTTTAGCAAAACCGGTAGCGGTACTGCTGCCTTCATGCCTTGAAATTACATTCAGGTTTATTACTTTATCGTTATGGAACTTGCGGCAAATGTATGGCCATGCCCCCATGTTCTCCGGCTCTTCCTGTACCCAAATAAATTCAGTGGCCTTATTATATTTGCCCTTTATCTTAAGGATCTGCACAACAGGCGTTGGATATAATTGTTCAATACGAACAATAGCTACGTCCTTACGCTTATCGGCCAGTTGTTTTTCAAGCAAATCATAATAGATCTTTCCTGAACAAAGTAACACCCGTTTTACCTTTTTAGCATCCGCATAGGTATCGTCTATCAACTCGTGGAACTTGCCATTGGTAAACTCCTCCAGCTTTGATACGCACTTAGGGCTGCGCAATAAACTCTTAGGTGTAAATATAATCAGCGGCTTACGGAACTCCCTCAGCATCTGTCTTCTCAGGATATGGAAAAAGTTTGCAGGTGTGGTACAATTGGCCACCTGGATATTGCTATCGGCACAAAGTTCCATAAAACGCTCAATTCGTGCAGATGAATGCTCCGGACCCTGGCCTTCGTAGCCATGTGGCAGTAACATCACTAGCCCGTTGCCACGCTGCCATTTGGTTTCCGCACTTGCTATGTACTGGTCTACAATAATCTGTGCGCCGTTAAAAAAGTCGCCAAACTGTGCTTCCCATATAGTTAAGGCATTGGGGTTAGCTAAAGCGTACCCGTACTCAAAACCTAGAACACCATATTCAGATAATAACGAGTTAAATATGCTGAATTTTGCTTCTGTTTGAATGGTATCCAGCGGTGTATACTCGTCTTCCGACTCTGCTAGTGTTAAAACTGCATGCCGGTGTGAGAAAGTACCGCGTTTAACATCCTCGCCGCTTAACCTAACCGGGTGCCCATCTTTTAATAAGGTGCCGTAAGCTAATAGCTCGCCCATTGCCCAGTCAAAAACGTGGGTACTGGTTACCATTTTATTGCGCTCTTCAAAAAGCTTTTCAATTTTTTTGAAAAACGCTTTATCTTTTGGTAAGATGGTTAATTTTTCACCAATCTCTAGTAATTCCTTTTCAGGAACAGATGTTTCAATAAGTGTAAAAGATTCTTTTGGAGTTGCCAGGTGCAGGCCATGCCAGGCACCTTCAAACATTTGTATTGTTTCGGTAAACCGGTCTTCGGCTTTTGATTCATCCAGTTTGGTTTGCAGTTCGGCACGGAATTTCTTTTCCATTTCCAACGCCAGGTTGGCATCTATACTACCTTCGGCCTGCAGCTTTTGTTTATAGATCTCAAGCGGGTTCGGATGCGCTTCTATTGCTTTGTATAACAATGGCTGGGTGAATTTTGGCTCATCAGCCTCATTATGGCCGTACCTGCGATAGCATAAAATATCAATAAACACATCTTCGTGAAATACCTGGCGGTACTCCATTGCAAGATTTACCACATATGCCAAAGCTTCAACATCATCGCCGTTAACATGAAAAACCGGCGATAAAACTGTTTTAGCCACATCAGTACAATAAGTACTTGAGCGTGCATCTTTGAAATTGGTGGTAAAACCAATCTGGTTATTTATAACTACATGGATGGTTCCGCCTGTGCGGTATCCATCCAGCTTTTCCATTTGTAAAACTTCGTAAACGATACCCTGACCTGCTACCGAAGCATCACCATGAATTAGTATAGGTGCTATTTTTGTATCATCGCCATTATATTTAAAGTCGATTTTTGAGCGGGTTAAGCCTTCAACAACGGGATCAACCGCTTCCAGGTGCGATGGATTGGGGCAAAGGCTCAAGTGTACCTTTTTACCACCTTTAGTAACCACATCTGTTGAGTAACCCAGGTGATATTTAACATCGCCACCGAATGGGGTATCCTCATCGAAATTTTTACCTTCAAACTCTAAAAAAACCTCCTTGTAGGGTTTTTCCATAATATTGGTAAGCACATTCAGCCTTCCGCGATGCGCCATGCCTATAATGAATTCCTGGATGCCAAGCTCTGATCCATTTTGAATAACTGAATCTAATGCCGGGATCAACGCCTCGGCGCCCTCAAGCGAAAATCGTTTTTGCCCCAAGAATTTTGTGCCAAGGAAATTTTCAAAAACAACCGCTTCGTTCAGCTTATCAAGCATCAGCTTCTTTTCATCAACTGTGAATGATGGCGTGTTGCGCTTGCTCTCCATCCGGTCTTCAAACCATTTAAGCTTTATAGGGTTCCGGATATACCTGTATTCGGCACCTATCGACTGGCAATAGGTATCCTCCAAAAGCTGGCGGATATCCCGTAGTTTGGCGGCGCCCAAACCAACCTCAACACCTGAATTAAAAACGGTATCCAGGTCGGCCTCACTTAAGCCAAATGTTTCCAGTTCTTTGCCCGGGAAGTACTTACGCCTTTCACGTACAGGGTTGGTTTTAGTAAACAAATGGCCGCGCGTACGGTAGCCATCTATCATGTTCAGCACGTTAATTTCTTTTAAGAAATGCTCGGGCGTTTCAGTATTTACAGCAGCAACAGGCGCAGGCGTATCTTTTCCGAAATCAAATCCTTCAAAAAATTTTTGCCATCCAAAATCAACAGATTCCGGGTCTTGTTTGTATGCTTCGTAAAGGGAATTAATGTATGCAGCGTTCCCGCTGTTTATATAATTGAGGCGATCCATGAGAAACCAATCTTTAAAACGGTACAAAAGTAAGCATATCGGTTTATAAACTTTATAATTTATTTATAAAACTTAGCCACTTATTAACATTAAACGATATTATTTAAAAATGAGGATAAGGAGCGGGAAATTTATTTGTGCAACAGTTTATGCAGAAAATCGCGCACGTAAGAGATCCCCTCAAAAAGAATGGCGAGCGCACCAATAATAACGGTAAATTGTTCGAACTGATTCATGATAACTATATGACGCAAAGTTGTGGTAATTATTACAATTTAAACCAACTTATTTTATAGCATATGCCTGGTAGTCATCACCTTTTAATGCAGGCAACCAGGTATCTATATAATCGCTTTTCGCAGGTTGTTCGGTTATTTGCAAAGCGGCTATAGTGTAGCGGCTTTCGCGGGCATCATTAACGCCGGCTATAAATGCCCAGTTACCCCAGTTACTTGCCGGCGAATAATCAATCAGCTTTTCTTCAAAATAGGCGGCTCCCCTTTTCCAGTCAACCTTAAGTTCGTTTACTAAAAACCCGGCTGTGATTTGCCTGCTGTAATTGCTGATGTAGCCTGTGGCATTCAATTCGTGCATAATGGCATCAACAAGCGGCACACCTGTTTCGCCATTTTCCCAGCTTTCAAAAAGTGTGTTCCCGCTAATTACATCTTCAGCAACATCTTCAGGCTGATCTTTTACCGCAATAAATTTTTGGCCATGCTTTTTAAACATAAACCTGAAATAATCCCGCCATAACAGGTCAAGCAGCATGCCCGGGTAATGCGTATTATTTAATTGCTGCTGCTTTATGATTTCCCAGTAAACCTGCCGTAATGAGATGCAGCCTAAAGCAACCCATGGTGACAACTTTGATAAATTAATGACGTTATTTTTTTTACCGATGATTGTGTGACTGTTGTTTATAAAAAACTTTTCCAGCTGGCTCAATGCTTCATCTTCGCCACCTGTAAAGCGATCCGTTGCACGCGGGTCACCAAAAGGTTCATCCAGACCCAGCATTTGCAGCGTAGGAATTTCCCCGGCACCTGTAATTGCAGGGATTGTAATACTTTCAGGGGTTGCTACACACTGGCGCACATTACTATCGCGTTCCACCTTTTTCTTAAAAACGGCAAAGCTATCCGGGATGTCTTTTATTGGGAAAGGCAAATCCTCTTTGTGATATAATGTATGGCCTATAAAATGCTTTAAATTCAGTTTAATTTTCCATAAGGCGGTCTCCACCTGTTCGGATATTTCGGTTTCCTCGTGGGCAACCTCCCTGTGGTGGTATACCTCGTTTACCTGGTACTCTTCAGCAAGCTGTGGCAGTATTTCGGCTGGATTGCCAATGCGGATAAGTAACTCCCCGCCAATACCCCGCAAATTCTTTCGCAGATTGGCTACAGATTCTACAAGGAACCGGGCCCTTATATTTCCGGTTTTAGAATTACCTGAAAGATTTTGTTTAAAATAAAACGGATCAAAACAATATACTGGCAATACTTTATCGGCTTTACGGATCGCTTCTAATAATATTTCATTATCATGGACCCGTAAATCATTCCTAAACCACACCAATATCGTTTTTTCACTCATAGTTAAACAGGGGATTAACTTAATTGCAGCCTACAAATTTGCAATTTATTTATTAGTTACAAATAATTGTAGCTAATATTTGACATCTTCTCAACATTTAAATGTCTTTTACTGCTGTTTAAAGCATACCAGCATTAAATATAAGTTATATGTGGTAATTATTACCTCATCATTTTTTTTATTTATCTAATAAATAATTTTATTAGCGACTTTATATCCTTACATTTGGTAAAATTGTCGCAAATGAAAGTTATAGAAAAGATTCCGGCAAAAACCAGGGGGCTAAGTTTTGTTAATTTACTTGGCGGAAAAAGCATTCTTTCCATGTCTATTCAGTCTGACTTTGACCTGATAGCTTTAAGTAATGAGGGGATTACGAAAGCTTCACTGGATGCCCTTATCGGCCACCTTGGTATCTCAAAGAAGTCATTTTCAGAAAACATATTGGATGCTTCGGTTAAAACACTCGAACGCAAAAAGAGCACCGACAGGCTTGACAAACGCACGTCATCGCACATTATAGAGATTACCAAAGTTGTTGAACATGCTTTTTCGGTATTTGAAAATGAAGATAAGGTAAAAAGCTGGCTCAATTATCCTAACAGGGCGTTAAATAACATCAAGCCCATTGACCTTTTTTATATTCCTACCGGGCTAAAAATGGTAGATGACATTTTAGGCAGGATTGAATACGGTGTTTATTCCTGATCAGCAATGATAGTTTACAGAATTGCAAAAACGCTTGAGCGTGCAGAAGACCTCTCAGGCTTTGGTTCATTTAAGTTTGGCGGCAGATGGAACAGCAAAGGCACCTATATGCTCTACACCAGCGAGAATAGTTCCCTGGCCTATCTTGAAAGCCTGGTGCACTTTAACGAAGCGGATATCCCGTCGAATTTATACATTACTTCAATAGAAATTAAAAACAGTGATAAACTGATCTACCAATTACCTGATTCCAAATACTCCGCTAAATGGCAGCTACCTGAAAATTTTGAAAATAAGCTACTAGGTGATAAATTGATGTTTAACAAACAATTTCTGGCTATAAAAGTCCGTTCTGCAATAAATTCTTCTGACTATAATTTTCTTTTAAATCCATTGTTCCCCGGGTATCATGATAAAATAATTATTACGTCTGTTCAAACAATCCCTGTAGATAACAGATTGATCCGGTAAGTAATAACACACATTTGTACTATCCCAAATATCTAATCGTTTTAGATAACAGATTGATCTGGTAAGTAATAACACACATTTGTACTATCCCAAATATCTAATCGTTTATTTATAGATAGGTATGACATTTACTTAAAAGTAATGTTATAATTTTATAACGTAATTTAAATAATCACATCTACTATGGCTACTATTGAAAGCATCCAGAAAGCATATATAGATTTTGTGTTGACCGAGGGCCAGCAGCCGAAATCAGTTTATATTTTCGCCAAAAAGAATAAAATGGCCGAAGAAGAATTTTATCAGTTCTTTGGTTCATTTAACGCTATTGAGCAAAATATATGGACCGGCTTTGCCGTAAAAACCATTGCCGAAATAAAAACCCAGGAAGTTTGGAGCCAGTATTCGGCCCGCGAAAAGGCTTTATCTTTTTTCTACAGCTTTTTTGAATTGCTTAAAAGTAGCCGCAGCTTTGTAGTTTATAGCGTTAAGAAACAACAGAAATCATTTTCAACCCCGCAAACCTTTACAGGGATTAAGGATATTTTTGAGAGCTTTTGCAATGACCTGATAGTTGAAGGCCTGGAATCGAATGAATTGTCGGAACGTAAGTTTTTTAGCAACCGTTACAAAGACGCCCTTTGGGTTCAGCTTGTTTTTGTATTAAACTTCTGGATAAACGATAATTCAACCGGGTTTGAAAAAACTGATGAAGCCATTGAAAGAGGCATCAATGTTACTTTTGACCTTTTCCAGCGGTCGCCAATAGATAACCTTTTTGAGTATGGTAAGTTTTTAGCTAAAAACGGCGGTCTTAAAGCAAAAATGGGATTTGGCAGCAACTAATACTACCCTTACCCAACCATCCCCGATAGGGAAGGCTATAAAAACGATCGAAGCTAAAGTCTCCTCTACCGGGGGAGATTTAGAGGGGGCTAAAAGCCTGGCTACATTCGCCGCCATATTTGATATGGACGGCACGTTAATAGATAATACCCCCTATCATTATAAATCATGGGTTGCCCTATTTAAAAAATATGGCAAAGGCGAATTAAGCAAACAAACTTATTATACCGAAATAAGCGGTGTGCCAATTATGGATACCCTGAAACGTCTTTTCGATGATCGTGATGAAAGCGGTTTAAAAGAACTGCTCAAAGAAAAAGAGGAATTTTACCGTAAAGAATACGCGCCTTATTTAGTCGCGATAAACGGACTGGAGACCTTTTTAACAGAGCTGAAAAACGATGGTATAAAAATGGCCATGGCCACATCGGCAACGGTTGAGGATATTGATTTTATATTAAACAAGATCCCTATCCGCAATGATTTTGACGAGATCGTAAATTCGTCAATGGTGAGCAAGCCCAAACCAAACCCGCAGATCTTTTTAAAAGCAGCCGAACTATTAAACATGACACCGTCAAATTGTGTTGTGTTTGAAGATTCGCTGGCTGGAATTAAGGCAGCGAACAGTGCAGGCATGAAAGTTGTCGCGATTACTACCGGGCATAAAGCAGAAGATCTATATCCGGTTGACCTGGTTATTAATGATTACTCGGAGCTAACTGCACAAAAGCTTGCCGCCTTGTTTAAGAAAAATAAAGATGAATGATAATACGCCAAAAGAGCAAAACAGTATCCCCACCAGCAAAGTACAACGCTCGGCCAAATTTGTAAAAACCGGATTTAAAATTGGTGGTAATTATATAAAGCATTATTCAAAAAAGCTATTCAATCCTGAAATGGACAAATCAGAGTTGAATGAGGATAATGCTTCAGATATTTATGAATCATTAAGCGAATTAAAGGGCAGTGCCCTTAAGGTGGCGCAAATGCTGAGCATGGATAAAAACCTGCTGCCGCAAGCTTATACTGATAAGTTCTCGCAATCGCAGTATAATGCCCCTCCCCTTTCGGGACCACTGATCGTACAAACATTCAAAAAGTATTTTGGTAAAACACCGGATAAGATCTACGATAAATTCAACGTCCGGTCATCAAACGCTGCATCAATAGGCCAGGTTCACCAGGCGGAGCTGAATGGCAAAAAGCTGGCGGTAAAGATCCAGTATCCGGGCGTAGGTGATTCTATCTCATCCGACCTTAAGCTGGTAAAACCTTTTGCCTTCCGCATGCTGGGCATGAGTGAAAAAGAATTGGATATTTACATGCGCGAGGTTGAAGAACGCCTATTGGAAGAAACCGATTATGAGCTTGAAGTACGCCGTTCTATTGAGTTTTCTACTGCTTGTGCCGGTCTTGATAATGTCGTTTTTCCAAAGTATTACCCCGAGTTATCAAGCAAGCGCATCATAACAATGGATTGGCTGGAAGGCAAGCACCTGCGCGAGTTTTTGCAAACCAACCCATCGCAGCAATTACGCAATACAATTGGGCAGGCCCTTTGGAATTTTTATAATTTTCAGCAGCACGAGCTCCGCGCCGTACATGCCGACCCACATCCGGGAAATTTTATGATAACCAGCGAAAACAAACTGGGTGTTATTGACTTTGGCTGTATAAAAGAAATGCCCGAAGATTTTTATTATCCTTTTTTCTCCCTTACCTCAACCGGGCTGATGGATAATAAAGAAGAAACTATCAAAGCATTCCGGCAGCTGGAAATGATCCATCCGAATGATACCCCGGCGCAAATTGAATTTTATTACAGCATGTATCGCCAAATGATAGGCCTGTTTGCCAAACCCTATATAACCGATCATTTCGATTTTGGCCAAACAGCATTTTTTGATGAGTTGTATGGCTTTGGCGAAAAAGTTTCAAAAATGCCCGAGTTTAAACAAGCCCGCGGTGTAAAGCACTTTATTTATGTAAACCGCACCAATTTCGGCCTGTACAACATATTGCATGAGCTAAAGGCTCAAGTTAGGACAGATACATTTAAGCCACATGTGGTGGAGCAGTTTGCTTAAACTGGGTCAAATTTGTCAACTTTTAAAAAGTTGACAAATCTTTAAATCATTATCCCCATTTTTAGGCGATTAAAACTAATATTCATGCTTCTAAAAAACACCTTCGTTCACCACGTACATTTATGGCTTAAGGATAAAGCCGATAAACAGAAATTACTCGATGGCTTACATACGCTTCTCCCTATTCCGCATATTCGCGAGATTCATATTGGCGTACCGGCCGAAACATTTCGTTCGGTAGTAGACCGCTCCTATGATGTATCCCTGCTGATCTTATTTGACAGTGCCGAAGCGCAGGAAGCCTACCAGGTTGACCCTACTCACGTATTATTTGCCGACAACTACGCCAAACCGCTTTGCAGTAAAGTTGTTGTGTCAGACAGTGTAAATATTTAGTTAGTAGCTGATGGTCCAAAAAGTTAAAACTTACGAAGTTTTGAAAACTTCGTAAGTTTCTATCAAGGGGCCTTGAACTATCGACTATGGACTCTAATCAACTATGAACCAACAAAAAAGCGTCCTCCTAACCGGCGGCACCGGACTTATCGGCATCACCATAACTAAGCAATTGCTGGCAAAGGGCTACCAGGTAAGTCATTTAAGCCGTAAGCCGGGTAACGATCAGCAGGTAAAGACTTTTTTGTGGGATGTTAATAAAGGTGAAATAGACGAGCATTGTATTGATGGCGTTGATATAATTATCCATTTGGCAGGAGCCGGTATTGCTGATAAACACTGGACCGATGAACGAAAAAAAGAAATTATAGATAGCCGTACGAAATCCATTGGCCTGATTTATCAGCTGCTCGGCACAAAAAAGCATAAAGTTAATTCTATGATATCAGCTTCTGCAATTGGCTACTACAGTGATAGAGGCGATGAGTTGCTGGCGGAAGACAGCCCTCCTAACAGCGATTTTATGGCCAGGTGCTGCATTGAATGGGAGAAGGCGGTTGATGAAGGCAAAAAATTAAATTTGCGGATAGTTAAGTTCCGCACCGGGGTTGTGCTTAACAACGGCGGTGCCCTAAAACAAATGGCGCTACCTGTAAAGCTTTATGTTGGCTCCCCAATGGGGAGCGGAAAACAGTGGATTCCCTGGATCCACTGGCGGGATGTTGTTGAAATGTATTTGTTTGCAATAGAAAATGAAAACTTTACGGGTGTTTATAATATGGTTGCCCCTAACCCCGTAACCAATAAACAGCTTATACAGGCTATTGCCAAACAACTTCATAAACCTTTGTGGGTACCTAATGTACCCGCATTTTTATTAAGGCTTTTACTTGGCGAAATGAGCACCCTGGTATTAGGCAGCACAAAAGTATCGGCACAAAAAATTAAAGATGCCGGGTATAAATTCCAATACCCGGATATCACATCAGCGTTAAAAGAAATTTATGGATAAGCAGCAGCCGATATCCATATTTTGGTTCAGGAGAGATTTGCGGCTTGATGATAACGCAGGCTTATATCACGCCTTAAAAAGTGCCCCCCCGGTACTGCCTGTCTTTATTTTTGATAAAGAGATCCTTGATCAGCTGGAAGATAAGGATGATGCCCGGGTAACTTTTATTTACCAAACAGTTGAAGCGCTGGACAAAGAGCTTCAGCAACATGGCAGCAGCTTATTGGTATTACACGATAAGCCGGAAAATGCATGGGATAAGCTGATAAAAGAGCATAATATCACCGCAGTTTACGCCAATCATGATTATGAACCCTATGCTAAATTACGTGATGAGGCAATAGCTGAACTTCTGAAAAAGCATAAGATCTCTTTTAATACCTATAAGGACCAGGTAATTTTTGAATGTGACGAAGTTATTAAGGACGATGGCAAGCCTTATACAGTTTATACCCCCTACATGCGCAAGTGGTATCAAAAGCTTACGCCGTTCTATTTAAAGACATATCCCAATAAAAAATATTTTACAAACTTTTATAAAACCAAAGCGTTTCCACTTCCTTCTTTAAAAGAAATAGGCTTTGAAAAAAGCGACAGGAAATTTCCAACTATAAGTTACGAATCGCTAATTCCTGAATATACAGCAAAAAGAGATTTTCCTGCTATTAAAGGCACAACGCATATTGGCCTGCATTTAAGATTTGGTACCGTAAGCATCCGCGAACTGGCCCGCACAGCTAATACTTTTAAAGAAAAAACATGGTTGAATGAGTTGATATGGCGAGAGTTTTATGTGATGATATTATATCATTTCCCAAAAACTGCTGATCATGCCTTTAGACCGGAGTATGACCGGATTAAATGGAACAATAACGAAAAACAATTTGAAGCCTGGTGCAAGGGTGAAACGGGCTACCCGTTTGTTGATGCCGGCATGCGCGAGTTAAATGCAACAGGTTATATGCACAACCGGGTGCGTATGGTAGTAGCCAGCTTTTTAAGCAAAGACCTGCTGATAGACTGGCGCTGGGGCGAGCGCTATTTTGCCCGCAAGCTCCTTGATTATGAAATGGCCAGTAACGTTGGCGGCTGGCAATGGTCTGCCGGCTCGGGTACTGATGCCGCGCCTTACTTCCGCATTTTCAACCCGGATTCGCAACTTAAAAAATTCGACCCCGAATTAAAATACATAAAAAAATGGGTTCCGGAATATGCTGACTTCAGCAAATATCCAAAACCCATTATTGATCATGCTTTTGCACGTGATCGTTGCTTAAGGGCATTTAAAGAAGCCCTGTCTAAATAATTATGGCGTTACACTTACAATTAAAAATGTAAACCTTAGTACGCTATTAATAGGGATACTACCTGATGTAGTGTTACCATAACCTCGACTAGAAGGTATAATCATTGAAATTTTAGTTCCTACCCTAACATTATTTTGCAGCGCCTCCTGTACGCCAGGCACCAATGAAGTAACAATTAAGGATGGAGAAATATTTGCCCCGTTATAAGAACCGTCAAAAACAGTTCCATTAAGTAATGATCCTGTATAGGTTGCTGTAAATGAGCTGGCAGAAGTAATTACGCTGGTACCACTACCTGGCGTTAATATCTTATAATAGTAATAATCTGTTGAATCCAAAGGATTTTGTACATAGCTATAGGTTGAAATATCAAAATTATTCTTAATTACTTGTTTATCGTACTTTGGATAATTCTCAATTACATGCACATAATAATCAAGGCTTTGGTTGCCGGCTATTTTTGAATTTGCATTTTGCGAGCTGCCAGTACCATAACCACTTACACCATAAGCCAGGTGCGAAGGTATGATCAGGCGTGCGCTTGCACCCTTGTATTTAACTATATTTCTTAAAGCTATCTGTAAGCCATAAGGTAATGCATCATTTGTTAAATGGCCCAGGAAATCCTCATGATGGTTTTGGATAGTGTCTATTGCCGTATATTTACCATCAAGTGATCGCAGTGTAAATACAAAGGATACCTGATCAGGATAATCCAAAGGAGTGGAGGCCACGTCACCAGGCATAATTATTTTATAGTATATACCCGGACTGTCTAATGGTGATGCGTCTTTTTGCATCCCTGTTATTCCGTTTGCGCTTATATAATTCTGGATCTGGCTGTCATCATATTGATTAATATTCTGCTCAATTTTATCTTTCCGGCACGATACTAAACCAATAGCAGAAATTAAAAGAAGGGTAAAAATTTTTTGTTTCATTTGTTATCTGTTGTTTTTGCTGCTCAATACAGCACTCATCGCATATAAATTTAATGCGCCGGTCTTTTTTATATTAGTTGGTTATATTATAAACTGTTATATTAAAAATAAGTATTGCATTTGCCGGCAACCCCAGTATTGACTGTGCAAAAGGCCCGTAAGCGTAGTGCGAGGGCAAATACAGTGTTACCGTACCACCCTTTTTTACCTTCGAGCCCGGAATCCCAAGCTGCCAGCCCCTAAGAGTTTGCCCCAGTATATACGAGGGGTGATATTCATCAGTTGACACAATTTCTTTTCCCGTGGTTAACAATGTTGCTTTATAGCCAACCGTAATTTGCGTTGAGCTTGTATATAGATCGTTCCCTGTTCCAGGCGTATCAATTACATAATATATCCCCGTTGAAACCCCTGCCGAATCCACAACTGTTGCGGTGATGCTGTTGCTTTTTAAATAAGCGCTTATTATTTTTTCATCAACCGCCTGCTGTGCTCTAATCTGAGCCGGCACATCGTTTGTTTTTTTACATCCCGCAAAACAAGCACACAAAAGCAAAAAAAATAACAGTATCCTGTTCATCCTATCATTCATTCAGTTTATTTGCCTTTATTCCAACAGGCATGCACACAAACCGCCACCCTATGTTTCAATCGGCAAATTTATTCTTTTATAATTCAAAAACAGCAGCTTAACATTTTTTAACAATTAATTAGTGAAAAGCTATTGAAAACCATACGTTTTAAGTTGGGTTTTCGCAACTAATAACGGTGATTTTGTTAGAAACGTGTAAGTTGGAATGAATAGTTGATCGGGCAGCCTCGACAACAATTGAGTTGAAATTATTATCAATCTTATAATATAGTATTTATTGCGGAATATATAACTTAGTCGCAATAACACTTAGACAAAATCACATGAAAAAAATTCTATTAACGTTAGTTATAGCCACAGCTTTTTTTAATTGTTTTTCTCAAAACACTTTCCCGTCAAGCGGTAATGTGGGTATTGGAACAACAAGCCCTAATACATTACTTGATGTTTACAACTCCGCTAATACATCAACTACTATATTAAGAATTTCAGGAACAGCAGAAGCATACGGTGATTATACCGGGGTATTACTTGGCGCAGGTGGCCTGAAAGGGCGTGGTAAAGGAGGAATGTTATTTGAGCCCTATGGCACTACCTATGGCTTCGGTAGTTTGAACTTTGCCGTGAATCAATCTGCAGGGGAAGGGGATGCTACTCTTGCGGATGTAAAAATGACTATTTCTGGTAGTGGGAATGTTGGTATTGGAGATATTAATCCTGCATATAAACTTTCAGTTAACGCACGGAATAACACAAGTAGCGCAACTTCGCTATTACATGGTCAGTATTATGGCATTTCAGTATCTTCGGAACAGACTGCCGCGCCTTATTATGTATTGGACGTAAGAGGCGGAACTACATCTGCTGGAGGATCTGGTAATTCTCTTTTTTATGTAAGGGCAGACGGTAATATCGGTATGGGTACCACTTCGCCTGATCAAAAATTAACCGTAAACGGTACTATTCATTCCACGTCAGTATTAGTTAATACAAGTATTCCCACGCCCGATTATGTTTTTGAGAGTGATTATAAATTGCCCACATTGTCAGAAATAAAAACCTATACAGATAAGAACCACCATCTGCCAGATGTACCTGCCGCTGCCGAAATGGAAAAGAACGGCATTAACCTGGGTGAAATGAATATTACGCTATTGAAAAAGGTTGAGGAGCTTACGCTGTATTTGATTGAGCAGAATAAACAGTTGATAAAACAAAATACAAAGTTGACAGATCAACAGAAGACAAATCAATCACAACAAAGACAAATTAATGAATTGATAAAAAGCCTCGATATCCTGAATCATAAAAAACAATAGCTATATAAAAATGAAAAACTTCATAATTACAACCATCACGTTTTTAGCATTTTCAATTACCTGCAATGCACAGTGGACACTCACCGGCAGCAATCTTTATCCTACTACGATCAGCAATAATGTAGGTATTGGTACAACATCGCCAAACGGGAAATTAGATGTAAATGGAGCAATATTGGTTCCTGGTTCCACAGCAAACACGATGGTGCGGCCAGCAATAAGCACTTCCAGAATTACAGGTGAAATTGCTGGGTACAGAGGTGGAAACTTATTGTATGATGATGGTTTTTTGCGGCTTTCAGCAGGTGGTGGCACTACTGCAGGCGTCAAAACCTTTATCGATTTATCAGGATATTCAACCGTTCCGGATATGCAGGAAAACATCGTATTCGGAACCCAGGGAACAGAACGCATGCGAATAATGAACACTGGCATGGTAGGAATAGGCACATCAGATACCCACGGATATCAACTTGCAGTAAATGGAAACATCCATTCAAAACAAGTAAATGTAGATCTTACTAATTGGCCGGATTATGTCTTTAAAAAGGATTATTCGTTAAAACCCTTATCCGAAGTAAAAACCTATATCGATCAAAACCAACACTTGCCTGAAATACCATCAGCGCAGCAGATCGCTAAAGATGGCCTTAACCTTGGCGAAATGAATCAATTGTTGATGAAAAAAGTGGAAGAGCTGACTTTGTATTTGATTGAGGAGAACAAACAGAATAAAAATCAACAGAACGAAATTAACCAGCTGAAGCAACAATTAAGCACCATAACCAAAATCATAAATAAAAAATAACTTTTCCATTAAACATTCTATTAACAACCATCTATAAATTAATTATGAAGAAGATATTACTAAGCATTTTTATACTCGTTTTATTTTTAAATGCAAAAGCACAGGTAACTACCCTTGCCGGCGATTATAAGATTATTGATATAGGAGGTAATGGGTATGGCGATTATACCCATTCATTAATTTTATTGCACCAAATGTATAACGGAGCCACGCCTATAGATCATAACTATGCGATAGGAACAATTACTGCTATGCGCGGTACCGCAAGTGCTGGTAACAGAATTAATGTGGTCAATATCAATACTTCTTCCGCATACCTGAGCACATCAGCTACGATTAATTCTTACGATGACAACGTTTCATGGAGTTTAAAAACATGTTTATATAATGGAAATATGTACCTGGCAGTTGATATTCCTTATTCGGTTGCATATCATAATTGGGGATTTAAGTTTAGTGGTGCAACATCTTCTACAGGCGAAAATATGAAATGTGTTTCTTATCTGGTGAATGGGCTGCCTGTGAATCAGAGTGTGCTCAGTAATATCCAGAACTTTAATCCAACTATGATAGAAACCCATGTAGCTGCAGGAGTATATGTCACTGGTGTTTTAGGAATTGGCACATCAGACACCCATGGATACCAGTTCGCAGTAAATGGAAACATCCATTCAAAACAAGTAAATGTAGATCTTACTAATTGGCCGGATTATGTCTTTAAAAAGGATTATTCGTTAAAACCTTTATCCGAAGTAAAAACCTATATCGATCAAAACCAGCACTTGCCCGGAATACCATCAGCGCAACAGATCACTAAAGATGGCCTTAACCTTGGCGAAATGAATCAATTGTTGATGAAAAAAGTGGAAGAACTGACTTTGTATTTGATTGAAAAAGATAAAGAGATGAAAGAAGAGCATTTGTCCAATAAATCACAACAGGAAGAAATTACAGCGCTAAAACAACAGGTACAATTACTAATAAAAAACGCCAATAAAAAATTATAAAACAAACTTCCAGTCAATTATCTGGTACCTTGAGTGTTTAAAATTTCCAGTCCGTTTAACATTACCCTTTTTGTTGGTGCATGATAAATTTACTGTATTGAAATTGCCTTTTTGGTAATTGAAAGTGGTGCCATCATCTTCAAAAAGTGTGGTATTTACAGGATTGGCTCCATATACCATACAAGTGATTTGAAACCGGGTATCAGGCGCAATATATTCAACAGGCTGGGCCAGTGGTAAAATAGTACCTGCTTTAATAAAAATGGGCAATTCTGTTACACTGGTTTTTATGATATATTCCTTTCCGCCCTCATATTTTTGATTTGTATTAAAATTATACCAGATCCCGGCAGGCAGATAAACTTTTCTTTCATCGGCCTTTTCAGTTAATGGGGCGGCAAGAATTCCCTGGCCTATAAGATATTCATCAGATATGTTATAGGTATTTTTATCCCGTGGATAATCAACTACCAGCGCCCTGAATGGAGGAATCCCTTTAAAATGATAATCGGCAAAGGCATTGTAAAGATAAGGCACCAGGCTCATCCTGAAGTTAAGCAAAGTGCGCACGTTTGCTTCCACTTGTTTGGCATCAGGCATTAGTTCGTTCCTGTTATTTTTCTCCCTGTTTATTTGCAGCCATGGCGGATTTTGCAAGTACCATGAATTGTACAAGGTTTGCGCAGATAGTACCGCAGTCTGACTACGGCGCATCAGGTCGTTAACAGAATTTGATTCCCTTACTTCAGGAGACCAGATCAGTCCTGAAAATCCTGAATTAACAATCATGCGGATATACTCATCATGATTATAAGTATCGCTGTATAAAGCTGCCGGATATGAGGAAGCAAAAGCATTGGATGCCCTTACATCCAAAAAAGTACGGGTGTTGAGTTCCTTATAGATCTTGTAAATGGCCTTTTGATAAACAATTCCAAAAACCTGGTGCATTTGTTCGCCATTTATGCCAGATGGGAAAAAACTATATTCAGGAAAGCTCCAGGTAGAATTGCCAGTAGTTAAATTAGAATTGTCGCACTCATCCATTTTAAAACCGGAGATCCCTTGTTTAATAAAAGTTTCTTTATGGTAATCACCAAATATTTTTGATGCGGCCGGGTCTGCAAAATCAGGTACCAGGCCATTCCATACCAAATAATCGCCTGCTTTGTTTTTTAGCGGCTCATATAAAGGCGATTTAGGTGATACAAAAGCATGCTCCCATAAATTGAGATGAAAACCATGGCTTTTCATGCTGTCAATCAATAAGGCCGGTGAAGGAAATAACTCTTTGTTCCACACATATGAACAGGAATAAGCCGCTGTTTGCCATTTAGGCTCAAGTCCAAGCACATCAACGGGAATGTTGTTAGTTCTAAAGTACGACGCCATTTGCATTACTTGCTGCTGGCTAAAATCAGCTTTAACCCGGTATTTAACACCAAGTCCCCAAATGGCAGGCAATGCCCCTCCGCCTGAGAATAAGTTATAACGTTGTAAAACATTAAGCAGCTCAGGGCCCTCAAAAATATACACTTCTATCCCTTCCGCGCCTGGTACATCTACAGCTACGTTGCTGCCCGGTTTGTCATCATTTTTATACAACTCGGCAACAGAGTTTCCATTTTTATTCTGATTAACGATTTTTTGTTTATTATTTAACTTTTCTGTAGTACCACAATAAAACGTGGTATATCTTGCTGTGTTAACCAGGATGCCATAACCTTTATTTGAAACATAAAAAGGCATGGGCGCATGGGTATAACCCACATCATTTAACGGGTTATCATTCACGATGGGCTTTTTACGCAAACCACGCTGGTTAAAAGAGCCTATTTGCAAGCCAAATCCGTACAGCTGTTCGGTATCTGCTAAAGGGATCTCAACCAGCACACCCCTGTTTGTGATTCTTATTTTTATGTCATTAATATTAAAAGGAAGCTTTGCACCAGGCAGTTGCTGCATTGCAGCTTTCATTGGCGCTTCATCACAAAATCCGTAAGGAGTAAACTGATCCAATTTACCAGTGCTGATCTTTTTTACACCGGGTGCTGGCTCATTAATTACTAATTGCCGCTGCCCATAAGCGGTACAAAAACACAATAACATTAAAACAGAATAGAAAAGGCCTGAAAGGATATTTTTTTTCATTATTAAAATGATTACTCCTCCGGCTTAAAATTCAGCGTAAGCTGGTTTACTTTTTTTAACATCTTCACCAGGTATTCCCTGTCGCTTTCACTAATGTTGTCATTAAGGTAATTGTTAAATTTTTTTCCTATTACACGGGCCTGGTGGCGTTTTTCCCTGCCCAGTTCTGTCAGATAAATTTTAACCGAACGCTTGTCGCCCTCGTTTGATTCCCTGTAGATCAACCCTGATTTTTCCAGCTGGCGCAACATCCTCGACAAACTGGTAGACTTTAATCCAAGCAAAGCTGCCACCTGCGAGACGGTGGTGCCTTCCTTCTCGTCAATATTTATAAGCAAATATCCAATTGATTGCGTTATGCCAAATTCAGCAACCAACTGGTTATACCGGTTAGCAACAGTTTGCCAAACTATCTTCAAAAAATAGTCGATAGTTTCCTGGTGTTTTATGTTTTGGTTCATATTTTAGTTCATAGTTGGTTCATAGTTCATGGTTCATAGTTCATGGTAGCTGCAATTTGCACTTTTTACTATGAACTATGAACCATCAGCTATGAACTAATAACCCATCTTACTGTCATCTCCTCTCGGGTCGGCGCCGCCATAGTAGTAGCCATCTTTTGTTATTAAAATTGCGTCAACCCTGCCGCCAACTCCGCCGGTTATTATTTTATAGCCTTTTTGCTGTAATTTCTCTATAGTGGCACTATCAAATGCATCTTTTTCTATATTCACCTGGTCAGGCAGCCATTGGTGATGGAAACGTTTGGAATCTACCGCTTGCTGCATACCCTGGTCAAACTCAATTACATTTAAAATAGTTTGAAATACGGATGTTATAATAGTTGATCCGCCCGGTGTTCCAACAACCATCAACAACCTACCATCCCGTTCAATAATAGTAGGCGTCATTGACGACAGCATCCTTTTACCGGGCTGGATGCTGTTTGCCTTACCGCCAACAAGCCCGAACATATTTGGCACACCAGGCTTGGCGCTAAAATCGTCCATCTCATTATTCAGCAAAAAGCCTGCACCACCAACAAAGATCTTTGACCCGAATGATCCGTTTAGCGTCGTAGTTATAGCAACGGAGTTACCCTGGCCATCAACAATAGAATAATGCGTAGTTTGATCACTTTCATACCCTGCAAATGCCCCCGGCTGAATAGCGCTGCTTGGCGTAGCAGCATTCCAGTTAAAACTTTTCATGCGGCTATCAATATAAGCAGGTTTCAGCAAGCTGTCTACAGGCACCTTATAAAAATCAGGATCTCCCAGGTATTTTGAACGATCAGCATATACCCTGCGCTCAGCTTCAACAATTAATTGTACGGTTGAATCCTTATTATAGCCCCACCTGTGTAAAGGATAGTTTTCAACCGAATGCAGCAATTGCAACAATGCTATTCCTCCGCTTGATGGTGGCGGCATGGTAATAATTTTATATTCTTTATACATCCCGGTAAGCGCTTTACGCCAAATGGAATGATAATTTTTAAGATCGGCTTTTGATATAAGGCCTTTGCCGTTTTTCATTTCCTCAGCAATTTCATCAGCAACTTTACCGGCATAAAAACCATCCCGCCCCTTATCGCGAATCAATGTGAGTGTTTTTGCAAGATCTTCCTGAACCAGCAGGTCGCCTTCTTTCCATTCGGCAGCTTTTAACAAATAGGTTTTCCCCGGATTAAGCTTTTTAAATTGGGCGCTGCCCCAGTTAAGGGAACCGGCAAGTTTTTTGCTTATTGCAAACCCGTTATGCGCAAGGTCAATTGCGGGCTGTACCAGTTCTTCCCATTTTAGTCTTCCGTATTTTTTGTGCGCCTCAACCATACCATCAACCGAGCCGGGCACACCGGATGCCTGGTGAGTTACAAGGCTCATATCGGGGATTACATTCCCTGCACTGTCAAGGTACATATTGGCGCTGGCTGCTGCCGGGGCTTTCTCTCTAAAATCAAGCGTATTGCTTTCCCCTTCGGCATTTCGGTAAACCATAAAACCACCACCGCCTATGTTACCTGCTTCGGGGTAGGTTACCGCAAGTGCAAATTGAACCGCAACAGCCGCATCAACTGCATTGCCGCCTTTTTTTAAGATCTCCAGCCCAACCTTTGCAGCATTAGGGGTGGCACAAACCACCATCCCGTTACGGTATAGCCCATCAATATTTTTTGCAGGTTGGTTCTGTGCAAACGCATGCTGGAAAAAAGTAATTGTAAGTAACAGTAAAGTTGTTTTTTTTATGCCGAATAGGTAGTTCATGTATCAAAAGAATTAATCGGACTAATTTATCATATTTAGATTTAAAAAATGAAGATGCGGGTTTAATTAAAAGTTGAATGGCTGATTGAGTTGACTAAGTTGATTGAGTTTCCCTCGTTTAACCCAATCAACCACTCACCCAATCAACCTATTTTTTTCCCCTTGAAAGTCAGCCGGTTGTTAGCTTATGATGCTGATCACACTGGCAAAACACCAATAAAATATTAAATCTGCCGTTTATTTGCTTTTACATATATGAAAATATTATTAGATAATAACTTCATTAACCTTGAATAACCATTTTATCGAATGAAAAAACTACTTAGCTGCTTATTTATTTTAGCATCATTTTTACTCATCAGCAAGCGCTCAAACGCACAGGATTATAAAACCGCCGCCGGCCTGAAATTCGGTGGTTATGAAAACGGCATCTCCGGTAAATATTTCACCACTGATGACATAGCCCTGGAAGGATTGATAGGGTTCAGATCACATGGCGTGGTGTTTACCGGTTTATATGAAGTGCACCAGGTAGCTTTTGGTGTTAAGGAACTAAAATTTTACTATGGCGCCGGCGCGCATATTGGCGCCATTGGAAGTGGTCTTTACCGCAGGTTTAATGGCGATGACGAATACTATAACCATAGCCACATTTTGCTTGGTGTTGATGGTGTTTTAGGCCTGGAGTATGTGATCCCGCAATCGCCAATTGCCGTTAGCCTTGATCTTAATCCACGGGCTGAGCTGGCAACAGGTCCATTTTTTGATATTGCCCCGGGGCTGGGGATAAAGTACACATTTTAGTCCGAAAGTCCGGAAGTCGGAAAAGTCCGAAAGAAAGAACTAATAACCATTGCTTCTTTCGGACTTCCGGACTTTACTGACTTTCCGACTCCCCCTACCTCAAAATAATAACCTTCGTATTATACGCCTTTTGCCCCAGCTGGATCTTTAAAATATAGCTTCCGGGTGGCAGCCTTGTAACATCAGCTATGGTGCTGAAATTGCCTGCTGCAATTGTTTGTTTAGTGTTATAAACTATTTGTCCGGCGGCGTTTATAAGTGAAATTGTGACGTTATCGCTGTTTTTAGCCGCAAAAAGAATATTTAACTGGCTGCTTGCCGGTACCGGGAATACTACCAAACCTATATCGGTTTTACTCCCTGCATTGTTGGTTGTTATGATGTAAACATAATTATCAGACAATGCAATACAGCCGCCATCTAATATAAGCCCAACCTGGTAGTTACCGCTTTGTGCCGGCGTGTATGTTGCATTGGTTGCCCCCGCAATAGCTTTCCCGTTTAAATACCATTGATTATTTGCTGCAACACTTGAACTTAAAACAGTGCCGTTTTGGGTTATTACAGGCTTGGAAACCATTACCGCCTGCCTTACCGTTGACGGGCATCCGGCGCTTTTTACCTTAACATCGTAAAAATAATAATAGTAGCTTTTATAAGCAGCCGTATCAGTCCCTGATGTGGCGTTATTACCGGTAATACTGAATATATTCCCTATTGTAAACGGATAGCCGGTTACACCTGTGTTGTTACGGTATATGGTTGCCGTGTTATCATATGATATATTAATGGTATAATCTCCGGCAGCAGGCAACAATAAGTTAAGGTTATAAACTGCGCCCTGGTCATTAGCATCATCGGGCTGATTACCCGGCAACGGTGTAGTGCGTGTGGCAACTGCATTAATGGTACTGCTTGATACGGTACGACCACTTGCATCTGCAACATTAAAAGTTATTTTACCTGAGTTACCTATGTACAGGCGGGCGCTTTCAATAATTACAGGGATTTTTGTAGTTACACTAACATATGGTGAAAACTGGTTATACCCACCACCTGTAAATACATTTTTTGTGATAGGGCCAATACTTCCCGTAAAATCATTAAGCCCTGCATAATACGTATTGTTTATGGGTGCTTGAGAAATTGTTGCCGGAGAACCATAGGCAACAGGAATAGCATCTGTATTGTTTTGATACCATAGCAACTCGCCATCTCCCGAGCCGGATACCTGGTACTGTTTGCTATCTTCGCAATAATAAGCAACAAGATCTGCTGCCACTGGTGGCAAGCTGATAGTTACCGTTTCAGATGTTTGGTTGTTGGCGCTAACCGGATCATTAGCCAGGTTGCTGGCGGCTACAATTTTATAGGTTGATCCGGCAATCGCATTAAATGAAGTGTTCAGTATAAAATCTTCCTGCTCCAGGGGCTGCAGCGTGCCGGTATAAGTTTGATTTAAAGTAGTAATTGAATTATCGGGCGCTGTAATAGTAACAACAACCGGGATATTGCTTATGGCCAGCCCGCCAAAGTTTTTAAGCCTCACCGTAATTTGTGTAGCAGCCGAGCACGAGCCTGTAGCATCAGGACTAACAATAGCAATTACCCCTGCATCAATACCTGTTTGCAAAAACTGCACCCGGTAATCCTGTGTTTCGCCTTTGGCATAAGTACCGCAGGGTTTTATTACCGATGTATCGGTGGTTTCAGTAAGTACCACACGCATTATGCTAAAATTACCCGGCACTACTGTTGCGGGTACGCTTATGTTGCTTGTATATGTACCTGTTGCATTAATAATGCCCGACGTTGCCACCAGTTCATTGGCATCAAAAACACCATTACCGTTCCAATCTATGTAAACTTTAGCTGCTTTGTTAAAGTTTGCGCCACAGGTGCCTAAAGTAATGCTTAAAGGGTATGTTTTTCCCTGCTCCAACTGCATGGTAAGGTTGGTATGGTCTGAATAGCTGCTGCAGCCTGCTGGTGCCGTGTAGTTAAGATTTGCCAATGTTACGTTATTAACGCGCGAGTCGGCATTTGATACCGGGTTTGATGCGCAATAGGTGCTGCCGCCTACCCCTGTTGCTATGAGCGAATAATCCTGTGCCCCGGCCAGTAAGGTGCCTTTATTTGATACTGTTATAGTGTAAGTTTTACCAGCAACAGCACCAGGTATATAAACCTGTTCAATATTATCTAAAATATTATCGCCTGTTTTTGCTGCTACTGATGGATTCAACGGGTCTAATACCCACGGGTTAAAAGTTGTGGTACCATCACTTACCCTAATGTCAAGGTCGTTTACCAATTTTGGTGTACGGCTGTTTATTGTTCCGTCTTTGGTAGCAGCGCCTGCCGGGTCCGTCCATGAAATAGTTACAGCCAAAGGCCCATTGCCGGATGCTATAACATTATAAGTTTGTTTTTGCGCTTGTTGTAATGAAGCTTCTTTTATCAGGCTTTTGCCATTATTATCTGTTATGGCTTGTGCAGCCCTGCGCATATCCAGCAGTCCCCATCCGTAAATATAGTCGGGGCCCACATTGCCGGCATCAAAAGCGGTATGACAGGCCAGCCCTTTAAGTGTAGCCGCACGCATAAATTTACCGTTGTTTTTTTCCGTATAGTATTCCTGCAATAAGTATAATGACCCTGTTACATTGGGTGCAGACATAGAAGTTCCCGATAGCGTAATATAAGAGGTTTTACTGCCGCTGCCTGTTGATAACACATCAACGCCATCGCCTACTATATCCGGTTTGATCCGGCCGTCATCTGTTGGGCCATAGCCGCTAAAATAGGCTATGCTTATACCATTGCTGGTGGCGGGGCCGTTTGGCAATGGATTTACAGCGCCTACAGTTAAAATATTTTTAGCATTACCGGTTGTAGCAATAATATCATATCCATCATTACTGCTTATGCCAACAGGCCTTTTGCCTTTATCAACCAGGGTTTGATTAGTTATGCTTGCATAACCATAATAATCTTCACCAACAGCCGGGCCGGTATCCGCACGGCTATTTCCTGCCGACTCCACTATTAAATAGTAAGGTGCATTATAGGCTATTTTATCCCAATCCTGCGTACGGCTGCCATAAAAGCCAAAATTATAATCAACGCTGTCACCCGGTAACCCATACCACTCCCAATGATTTTCCGAATCATTAAAATACCACCCTGCCGCATCGCCGTATGAGTGGTTTGATAGCAGCAATCCTGATGCTGCCGCACTCATTTCTGCTACATCATTATCAAAATCATACGACTGTAAAGTAGTAGCATTGAAAGCCATACCTTTGGCAGGAGCATAAACACCTTTTGCTATCATGGTACCAGATACATGGGTAGCGTGATCAATTACTCCTGTTGAATCATGCAGGGTAATGGTTTTGCCGGCAAATTCCTGGTGGGCTTTATAAACCGAACCACCATCCCAGATAGCTAACTTATTATTAATGGCGGTGCTTGATCCGGATAAGTTTAAACCTAGCGAACCACCAGGCTGCACGGTATTGGTACCGGTTGTTGCAGCAGCAGTAGTATTATTGTCAGTTTTAAGATAAATTGGAAACCCCAGGCTGTTAACCCCCTGCAAAGAAATGAGGCCACCTTTTTTTGTTTTCCTTTTTACTGTCCACTCATTTTTTTTTGCAAGTGCTAATGCATTATTATGGTTTATTAAAAATGTATTGTTTGAACGGGCAGACAGGTCGGTCAGTTCCTTTTTCTTAACATCATTAACAGGGATTTGCTGACCAAAGGTTTTATCGGCGAAGCACAGCAAGAAAAAAGAAAAAATAACTGCTGCGTATAATTTATTCATATATTTTTTGGATACCTGTTTAAGCACTAAATATACAGGTAAAACTACTTGCTGTATTTAAAACACAATATAAAATTTGTTTTCAGCCGAATGTCCTTAACCTCAATATTCCCAAATCGGGAAGTTTAGAATAGCACTTTGTGGAATTTTTTTCTTTTATCTTTTGAAGGATTCCTTCCAGGGGAACCATTACGCAATATTTTAATAACTATTACTCAATCACTGCTACTAAAAAGAAAAATAAATAACTATTGGCAATCGCTTTCATTTATTCTACAATATATTGGTATTAAATTCCTGCTTAGCATTGTTATTGCTAAAGTTATGGCGATTTGATAAATTATTGATTTTTGATTTTAAATAATGCTTTAGTTATTAAAGGCCGATGATTGTAGCTATCTGTTCTAATCACTAATTTCTCCCTAACTAACCACCTTCATATTCTCTGCATCCCAATGGATCACCTTGTTATTGAAGTAGCTTTCATTACAAGCTAACGCCGGTGCTGCTGCTCTGAAACCAAATATGGCATCTTCAACTACCGGTTTACCTGTACGGATGGCGTCCATAAAGTTGGCAAAGTGATCGTTGGATGAATTATATCCATCGGGCGAATGATAGCTTACTCCCGGAATGCTGACTGCCTGCTGGTCGGCTGTTGAATATTTTGCGTTATAGTTACTCAGCAAGGTTTTTTGCATAGCCTCAGGAAAAGTATCCAGCGAATCCCAGCCACCTATACCGGGGGCTAAAGGCATTTTACTTTTATGAATGGTAAAACCCTGGTCATCATCAAGATTGATCACTCCTTCAGACCCAATGATCTTGGTAGATGACCGCTCGCCCTCGCCACTTATAAAATTCACCCTCAGGTTTGCCTGAAAAGCGGGATGCTCTTTAGTTGCGGGATACTCAATAACAGCGGTCATAACATCGGGTACATTTCTTCCGTCTTTCCAATAATAGGTACCACCAATGGCATAGATCTTATCAGGGCCTTTGGAGTTAGTTATGAAATGGATCCCCGTTAACAGGTGCACAAAGAGGTCGCCTGCTACGCCTGTGCCATATTCGCGGTAATTACGCCACCTGAAAAACCTGTTACTTTCATAAGGCAGTTTTGTTTTATCGTTAGCCTGGAACCTGCTCCAGTCAACAGTTTGCGGACCAGCATCAAGCGGAATAGTATATTGCCATGCACCGAGGGCATTTTGCCTGTTAAACGAAGCTTCTATCGAATTTATCTGGCCTATGGCGCCAGCCTGGTATAACTCTTTTGCTTTTTGAAATGCAATACTACTTACACGCTGGCTCCCAACCTGGAAAACTGCTTTAGTTTCCTGCTGGGCTTTTATTTCATTAAGCCCCTCGCCTAAATAATGCACCATAGGTTTTTCACTATAAACTGCTTTGCCCTTTTTCATTGCAGCAATAGCAATAGTACTGTGCCAGTTATCGCTGGTTGCAATAATTACGGCATCTACGTCTTTGCGATCAAGGATCTCGTGGTAATCAACGGTAGTAAATATATTTGCGCCATATACTTCTTTAGCACGTTGCAGCCTCCCCTGGTACAGATCGCACACGGCAACCAGCTCAACGCCGGGGCAGGTAAGGGCAGCCTTTGTGTCATTAAAGCCCATTATTCCCATTCCAATGGTGGCAATCCTGATCCTATCATTTGAACTGTATCGTTTTTCGGCTTGTAAAATCCTTCTTTCATGATCTTCCACAGCTGCAAAACCTGAAAGCGAAGCAGAGGTAAGCACAATGGTGCTGCCCAATTGTTTAATAAATTTTCTGCGGTCAGACGACATAATTTTTTAGGTTAAGGGTAATAATTGGCTAATGATTTTCCGGCTTTAAAGGGGCAAAAACGGCTTATAATTGATTAATGCAATATAGGGAATTAGTTTATTGAGTTGGATTAAGTTGATTGAGTTTTATTTAGCCAGGAAGCCGAACAGCTGATTTTAAATTGGGGCACCCTTGCAATAACCTAATCAACTTAATCCAACCCAATCAACTTACTCAACTACACCTCACTTCTCTACCTTCGATAACATAAACTCCAATTCCTCCTTGTCAGGTAATCTTCTCTGTAAGGCAATATTATCAAATACAATAACCTTACTCATGTTTTTATTATATTTTGGCCAGGTTGGCAGATTTTTACCGTTAGGATCTCCATTGGTAATAAAATTAACCCAATAGGCCGACATCTGGCTGGCTAATATCTTATCCGCCGGTTTCCATGGGCGGTTAAGGAACTTTAAATTATCCGTTGCATAAGCCACCTCGCCTGTATGGAAAGCGCCGTACTTTTCAAAATCAGGGGTAGCAGGCAGCTTATGCTGAAAATAATATACGTAAACAGGCGCTTTAGCCCTTTGGGCTTGCAATCCGGCCCACTTATAACCGGAGATAGCAAATATCATGTCCCGGCTTAGTTTTGTTTGGGAATGTGCCGCTTCCTCATCTGTGTTTGCCGGAAAATATTTTAAAAATTCACCGGCATCTTTTCCATATTTTTCTTTTGCCTCCTGTTGAAAAGCCTCTTTCTTTTTAAAGCTAAACACAAAGCCCTCATCTGCATTCCAACCGGTAAGCAGGGGGATATTATTCTCTTTTCCTTCGGCAAAAATCTGCGAAACGGGTTCAGGTAAAACGTAACCGTCAACAATTGGCGAATATCCACCGGGGATTTTCATTAAGTCTGCCGCCAGGACTTTCCTTAGCTCATCAATATTATTTGCATGTGTAACCGAGGCAAGCTTTATACCCTGTTGTTCAGCATCCTTAAGCGTAAGTGATTTTATCATTGGGTTTGATACGATCATAGAGCCACTTTCGGCAATTGCCTTATTAAACAAGCCCTTTGCGACAGGCGCTGCCACCAAACAATTAACACTCATTGACCCTGCCGATTGCCCTCCAATAGTTACATTGCCAGGATTGCCGCCAAAATTTGCAATATTCCTTTTAATCCATTTTAATGCCGCTATCTGATCAAGCAAGGCATAATTACCCGAAGCTTTATCCGGCGATTCTTTGGTCAATTCGGGATGAGCCAGGAAACCAAAAACACCAACCCTGTAATTTATCGACACAAATATTATCCCTTTTTTTGCCATGGCTTCGCCATCATAAATTGGTACCGCTGCACCACCGCTGGCAAAACCACCACCATAGATCCATACAAAAACGGGCTTTTTAGGCGCAGCGCTATTTTTTGCCCAAACATTAAGGTACAGGCAATCCTCGCTTATTGGCTGTTCGGGGATTAAAAACTCCCTGGTATAAACACCAAAAGGAACCGGTTTTGCCTGCATAGGGCTCGGACCAAAAGCATCACATTTTTTTACGCCGGCCCAGTGTTCAACGGGATGTGGTGCTTTCCAGCGCAATTGGCCAACAGGCGGCGCAGCAAATGGAACCCCCTTGAACGATACTACATTACCGGTTATGCTTTTAACACCGGTTATCATACCTCCATCAACATTAATAATACCTGTTAACCCGGCATCATTATTTTTAAAACTAAAAGAATAAAGTAAAACGGACACACCCGCCAATAGGACGAGGACGGCCAAAGAGTAAAGCTTTTTCATGAAAATGGTTTATAATGTGTCTTGTTGACGCAATATACTATTTAGTTGATTAGGTTGATTGAGTGAGTGGTTGATTAAGTTAGTTTTTTTTCATATCAAGCACAATTCAACTTAGTCAACCCAATCTAACTCAATCAACTTAATTAACTAATTCCAACTAATTCTTTTTAATATTATTTAAAAAGTATAATTTGCAGGCAGATATCCCTTCCAGTAAACCCTTTATTAAACATGAAAAAACTATCCTTAGCATTCTGCTGTTGTTTTGTTTCTTTTTTATCGTTTAGCCAAACTACCAAAAGTACGCTGGCAATTATCCCCGAACCGGTAAAAACTATTACAAAACCGGGTCAATTTATTTTACCAAAAAATATAACCATCCAGGCATCCTTAAGTAAAGAGATGACACCTGTAACCGATTACTTAAGAAAGAAACTTAGCGGTGCAACAGGTGCATTTGTTACTGTAAAAAGCAAATTTGCAACACCCGCCACCATTAAGCTGTTGCTAAATACAAAGGCTGATACTGTTTTGGATAAAGAAGGTTACCTGCTATGGGTGGGCGCTAAAGGTATAGTTATAAGAGCCAATGAGCCTGCAGGTCTATTTTATGGGGTACAAACCCTGATGCAGCTATTCCCTAAAGAAATTGAAAGTGCCGAAGTGCACCATATAAAATGGACAGCCCCATGTGTTGATATTACCGACTACCCAAGGTTTGCCTGGAGAGGTTTGATGTTTGATGTATCAAGGCACTTCTTTACGAAAGAAGAGGTTAAGCAATATATTGACCAGATGGTGCGCTATAAGTTTAACCTTTTGCATATGCACCTAACTGATGATGAAGGCTGGCGCATCGAAATCAAAAGTCTTCCGCGTTTAACTACTGTTGGCGCTTATAACGTTAAAAAAGTTGGAGAATTTGGCAACTTTAGCGCTCCTACTCCTGATGAGCCCCGTACTTATGGTGGTTTTTATACACAGGACGACATAAGGGAACTGGTACAATATGGTAAAGATCATTTCCTGAATATTTTACCAGAAGTAGATGTACCAGGGCACAGCCTTGCTGCTGTGGTAGCTTACCCTGAACTATCAGCCACACCCGGTGCTGATAAATACCAGGTGCGCTCAGGCGAGCATATGATGGATTTTGGCGCAGGCGGAATTAAAGCTTTGGTTGATAATACCCTTAACCCGGCAAGCGAAAAAACATACGAATTTTTAGATAAGGTAATGACAGAGGTTGCCCAGCTTTTCCCGTTTGGTTATATCCATTTGGGAGGCGATGAGTGTGCTAAAAGTTTCTGGGAACAAAGCGCTGAGGTTAAAGCGCTGATGCAAAAAGAAAATTTGAAGACCATGGAAGAGGTGCAAAGCTATTTTGAGAAGCGTTTGGAAAAAATTGTAGAATCGAAAGGCAAAAAATTTATGGGCTGGGACGAGATAATTGAAGGCGGTCTGGGTCCTAAAGCGGCAGTAATGAGCTGGCGCGGCATCCAGGGCGGTATTACTGCTTCAAAGCTTGGCCATGAGGTGGTGATGAGTCCAACTACATTTGCTTATCTTGACTATATGCAAAGCGACCGTGTGATGGAACCGCATGTATATGCTACCCTGCGTTTAAATAAATCGTACGAGTTTGAGCCTGTGCCAGATAGTGCTGATTCTAAATTAATACTGGGCGGACAAGCAAATTTATGGACAGAGCAGGTATTCAACTTCAGGCAGGTGGAGTATATGACCTGGCCACGCGGCTTTGCTATAGCTGAATCTGTGTGGTCGCCAAAGGCAAAGAAGGACTGGAACACCTTTTACCCAAAGGTTGAAAAGCATTTCGCCCGTTTTAACGAAGCTGAAGTAAAATATGCGCCAAGCGTTTATGATCCCGACTTTAAGCCAAAAATGACCGCGGATAATAAATTAACCGTTGAGTTTACCAACGAGATCCCCGACCTGGATATCTATTATAGCTTTGACAATTCTTATCCCGACAGGTTTTATCCAAAATATACCAGCGCTATTGAAGTACCAAAAGATGCTACTCAATTAAGGGTGATTACTTACCGTGGGAAGGAGCCGGTTGGACGGATGATTACTATGCCGGTGGCAGAGTTGAAGAGAAGATTGGGGAAGGGTGGGCAGCAATAGGTTTAGTGACTGAGGGAGATTAGTCCTGAATATTTAGTTAATGGGAGATCCCCTTTAAACCAAATGTTCAGGACTTTTGAATTTTAAAGATAGTCCATTTCTAACTTTTCGGTGAATTTGTGCTGTCAATATTATAAGTAAAATCAAGAAAGCCTAAAAAATTAGCCTTTTTAACGTCATACTTTACAGTAAACTTTAGCCACGGGGAATTAGGTAATCTTACACGGAAAGTAGAATTAAAGGAAAATTTATTTTTACTT
This sequence comes from Mucilaginibacter sp. OK098, assembly GCF_900142915.1. Taxonomy (GTDB): domain Bacteria; phylum Bacteroidota; class Bacteroidia; order Sphingobacteriales; family Sphingobacteriaceae; genus Mucilaginibacter. The sequence goes on along the minus strand of NZ_FRCM01000005.1, from coordinate 44,636 downwards.
TCTCCAGCCAAAGCTTTTGTGAATAACAGATCATTTTCAACAGCCATATTTAATTCCATTAAAGAGATTTTGTTGTTCATAAGGAGCACCGTATTAATCCCTGCCTGAAATGCTCCAATATTTCTGTTAACCGAAGTGATTTGCGCCGATTGAATATTGGTAATGGTGTCGCTTAATGAAATTGACAACTCATTAGTTTTTTTTGAGCCGATTTTATTCAGTCCCCATAAACCCTGAAGGCCAAGTACATGGCTAGGCTTAACGGAACCGGTTCCGTATGTATAATTATAGCCAAAAGTAAGAATAGGTTGACGAGTAACATAGTCCACTAAATCTCGATATTGTTTCTGGATTTTTTTATCCGCATCAGTAAGACTGACTGCTTTATATTCGTTTTGCAGTAATTGATCGTTTTGTATGTCTGTATCAATCGCCGTTACTATTTTTTTGATAAGTTCGGCATCCACAAAGAAATCAAATGCAATAGACTGCTTGCCAAATGAAAGTGTATACATATTGAGTGCCTTATCCAACATCAAATTAGCTGTAAAATCAGATAAGTTGGCGGATAAATTCGAAATGCCCATAGCATCTGATTCTGCTATACAGGTATTTAAGTTCTTCTGGGCTACTTTAATCAACTCGTCAATTGTAGGATGGTTAGGAAAGCTTTTTATGGCAGAATAAATTTCAGCTTTCAACTGATCATTTTCTTTTTTTTGATATTGATCTTTAATGATTTTATCCAATTGAACTTTTAGACTAGCTGTAATCGGGGAAATGAAATTTTTCATTTCCTTGCCTTTTATTATTCCAATTTCTTTTAATGCTTTTCCATAATAATTAAAATAATGAAATTCTGTAGTATCTCTTAAATTTAATAAATTATAATTAAATCCCGCTTGTATTGAATTGAATTTACTGTCTTTATCCATTCCGCCTGCAAAAATGAATTGTCCATTACGCTGCCATCTTGATCTAAGGTAATTTGCATCATCATACTTTTTTGCTGAATCCATATTGTTTAAAGCAAACCAATTTAGCTTTAATGTAAGGTTCTTGTTATTGCTGGTAAGATTATTTGCAGCTATTTGCAAGTATTTGGTTAAAAGATCTTCTTTGTTTCCTGTCTTACCTTTATTTATATCCGCTTCAGCGCTCACAAGATTGAAAGTTTGGCTTTGCGCCAAAAGGAAGGTATTATTCAACAGTAACGTGATACTGCATAGATAAATGATTTTTTTCATGATGATTCAAATTAGACGGTTACAAATGCAGGAAATGATTGTGATAAAATGAGTCCTGGTCCAAAATCCTGTGCGGTAATTGGTAATACATCGCCTCTTATTATCAGATGAATGTTTCCCCCTGGCGCCGCATTTCCAGTGACGGTGTAATTATTAACCCCATACGGTAACGTTACAATCTGTGGATTTATAGTTTTTTCATTGAACGTCAACAACACATTAGGTGCATTGTCAAAAGTGATTTGAAGATCGCCACGTCCCCCGGACATGGCTGTTTGAAATGATACTTGTCCCATTTTTATAAAGTTTAGTTGTTTTTACCTACTCTAAATCCGTTTTCGGCTATACCGGTATGGTTATTTAAGATATGACTGTTGCTTTTATAACACCGAAGCAAAAGCTTTTACCGAACCCATGTTCCTAGTCCGCAGCATCACTTCGCCGCCATTACTGTTATTCCCGACAGAAGTATTTCCTTCGTAGCTTTCAAAGGTTTGGCCTTCTACAGTCCATTGGAAGAAGATGCCGGTATGGTCGCAATGGTCGTCGTTATCCCAATCGTACAACACTATATCTCCCATTTGCGGAGTATCCGTCAAAAGATCCAGTTTTTTCCAGTGTTCGTACCCTGCCTGGCAGCCGGCATACCCTTTGGGCATATCGATATACCCGAGTGGGTGTAGCGCTTTTGCATACACCCAGCTAACAAATATGGCGCACCACTTGGCTCCATTGAGGCCGAACCATTCGCCGTACTTTGTGCAGTTTGACTCCGCAGGGTATTCCTTTGTCCCGACCTCGGCGGCAGCGACATTAATTATTGTTTGGCGTGACATAATTTTTATTTTTTTAATAATTAATGAACTCTATTGTGATTTTATAGCAGCAGAGGCTTTATTAAACCCGTAAGGCAATACGCCTATGCCCAGGCCATAGATAACTGTTGTGAGATTTGAGAGGTCGACAGGTTTTGCGGAATCGGTGAAATAGCGGTACATAAAAAAAGTAGTAAGGCAAACGCCGATTACAAGGGCAACAAGCCCTGTGAGAAGGGCGATTAAGCGGCTTGTACTTTGCGGAGGGGATGGATTGTCAGTATTTGCTCCCGCCACTTGCACCGCCTGTTTATCCTTTTCTGCCAGTAAACCTGATGATTGGTCATCTACCTTTCTTAGCTTAATTGCGGTAACAATTAAAATTAAGAGAAAGAAGATAACAGGCAGAAAAGAGATCCATGTTTCAGTGTTGTCAGGGTGAGCCGCTGTGGGCGCTGGCGCAGCAAGCAGACTGAATGGGCTAACGAAAGCCGCAATAATTAATAAGCATTCCTTTTTCATGATTTTAAGATTTAGTTATGATACTCCAAATCTCAGCAGGAAAACAAAAAGGCATTACCGTAAAAAGGCCTTTTTTAACAGGGTGATTTTACGGTATTAAAAAGGGTTGGAATACGTTGTGGGTGTGATAGTTAGTATAGACTTTTGGATTATTAAATAACAAATTAATTTATTAAATTTATCATAACTTAAATCTTAAAACTATGCCAGTTAAACTAACCCCTGATTCTCAATTCGCAGATGTTGAATCGAGCAATGGTTCTTTATTAGGATCTACTAATAAAAAAAGAACTTCCCATCTAACGTCCGCCGAAGCATTAGATGTATTAGCGCAGCCTGCACCCTCTGATTTCATTAACGGTTTGATAGTAAACCGGGACACCATTAAAGCAATGGCTCAAAAATATCGGGCAAATCACAATACGGACCCCAACTGTCTAAAATTTATTCATTTTAGCCTTAAGGAAGTTATCCAGCTTTTTATTGATAATGAGGTTATTGATTCTACAAAAACAATTGATGCTCAGATGAATGGCTTACAATTTTTCGGGTTTAAAATATACCTGGGAAACCATGTGGACTTATTAACTTGCCCGCCGAGTGCTATAATTCCCAATCCTTATTTAGGGATGGACACGGCTATTATTTGTAACACGCAACTTGATGTTGCTTCAAAAACATGGAAAGATCAATTAAAGCCGGGTACTTCTGTCACAATTTTAGGCGCCGGCGAAGGGCTAGACCGCGGTTCTATTTGTCCCCCTAATTGTGTGGGCGTAAAAGATCCTGATGATTACTTTCAGGAAGATATTTTGCCTTAATATCATCAACCACCGGTCATTGTAGCGTAATGGACCAGAAAAACTGGTCCATTACGCTACTAATTTCAAACTAAAAACAGGAAATATAGATATATTTAATTTGCTTGCTAAATATCATTCGGATGTTTATCTTCATCAGGATATTTAAACCTGATGCTTATCTTCCCATATTACTTATATGCAGAATGGGTTTGTTTTATTTCTGCACTTCTATATTTAAAAAGTTCTGATTCAACATTTGGAATTACTGTTAAGCTTTACTTATTTTCTGTTGTTGCGTTAGAGAGTGTTTGTCGTTATGTATATAAATCCGACAATAATTGGCTCTATAATTTAGATATGCCTATTGAATTTACATTTGGAATTTGGATTGTGTCAAAAGTTGTTTTTTTAAAAAGAGAAAAAATCATTATGCAGCTTTGTCTGGGTCTTTTCTTTTCGGCCTACCTGCTTAGCTGGATCTTGAAGGGGAATAATTCAGAGTTTTTCAAAATTGCCGGCCTTTTAGGTTCAGTTATTATTATATGTTTATGCATTTATTACTATTTCACTCTTTTTCACAAAGAAGAATATGTGAATTTATTAACAGACCCTGCTTTTCTTTTTATTTCAGGCTATTTTCTTTTTTACACAACAAGCATCGGACTTGTAATTTATGCTGATCAACTGGATAAACTAATGATTACTATACAGGTGCCGCTAAGTTATTTACTTAACGATATTATTAATTTGATTTTTTATAGTTTTTGGGTAGCATCAATTATATGTCTGTACAACAAAAAGACTTCTTTACTGCAGTTATAATAACGATCACTATTTTTTTGATAGTGGCTTTGGGATTTATTTTGCTTGTTATTGTCTACAACCACCGCAAAAAGCGCCACATAGAAGAAAAAGCCCTCATGCAATTAACCTTCGATGCGGAAATAACCAAAACCCAGCTCGAGGTGCAGGAACAAACCATGCAAACAATTGGCGCTGATCTGCATGATAATATTGGCCAGTTGTTGAGCCTTACCTCGTTAACGCTTAATTCAATTGAACTGGATAATGCGCCAAAGGCGAGACAGAAGATTGATGCGGCAATTGATCTAACGGTCAGGTCTATTAAAGAGATGCGGTTGCTTGGGAAATTGTTACAGGGTGATCAATTGATCGTTATGGGCTTATCGGAGGCTATTGGTCATGAAATAAACTGGATCGAAAAATCAGGGCAGTACAAGGTGAGTTATACTAATGACGGCGAAATGCCTGCGGTTAACAGTCCTGATAAAGATCTGATCCTGTTCCGTATCCTTCAGGAGATTTTGAATAATATTATTAAACATGCAAAGGCCAAAGAGATAAGTATAAAATTAGATTACGAGGAAGCCGTGTTGCAGCTCCAGGTTAGTGATAACGGAATAGGCTTTGATTCAGAGAATTTACCTACAGAACAATGCGGCATGGGCCTGCAGAATATTCAAAAAAGAGCCGGGATTATAGGAGGTGAAGCAACCGTTCTATCAAATCCGGATGAAGGTACTACGATAACTGTTTTTATACCATATCCATAATATGCAAACAGAAAAAATATTAATAGCCATAGTTGATGACCATACCCTGTTCAGGAATGGCGTGGCATCGCTTATGGGCGAATTTGACGAATTAAAGGTTGTTTTTGAGGCTGGGAATGGCGAGCAAATGCAACACATGCTGGCAAAACACCCTTTGCCACAGGTAATTTTAATGGATATTAATATGCCTGTAATGGATGGCTACCTCGCCACAAAATGGGTTAAAGAAAAATACCCGCAAATAAAGGTTTTAGCACTCAGCATGTTTGAGGATGATAAAGCGGTTATCCGCATGATAAAAAGCGGGGCAAGTGGCTATGTGTTAAAAGAATCAAAACCAAGAGAACTTTTAGAAGCAATAAAAACAATAAATGAAAAAGGCTCCTTTATAAACGAAATGGTTTCTGGCAAGCTGATCCGTAAGGTTGCTGACGATGGGGCGCCTGATTTTTCGAAAAAAGAATTTGAATTTTTAAGGCTCTGCTGCTCTGAGCTAACTTATAAAGAAATTGCTGAACAGCTGTTTGTAAGCCCCCGAACGGTTGATAATTACCGCGAGTCACTTTTCCTGAAACTAAACTTAAAAACCCGTACAGGCCTTGTTCTGTACGCTATCCAAAATGAAATATTCAAATTTTAAATGATGTTTGTAGAGACGCAATACTTTGCGTCTCCCATATGCAAATAAAAGCGAAATGCCATTTTAATATATAATTAAGAGCCGCAAAGTATTGCGCCTCTACATAAAATTCATCACCAAATTAAACTTTTCCACACCCTTAGATTAACTTTTTGCGTATACGCCTCAAAATAGAGGTATCTTAGAAAAATCAACAACATTTAAAGCGGTTTGTCACAAAAGTCATTACAAAATTATATCCCGGCATTAACAGGCGTACGCGCAATGGCAGCGTACCTGGTGTTTATCTCCCACTTTGCCGACGTTTTTGATGGCGGTTTCCCACATATTATCCAGCGCTTTTTGGGCGAATTCCACATTGGAGTAAGTATTTTCTTTGTTTTATCAGGCTTCCTGATCACTTTCCGCTATTACCACAGCTTCCATTTAACTACTGATTGGTTTAAGCAATATTTAAAAAACAGGGTGGCCCGTATTTATCCCATGTATTTTTTGTTAACCGTGGCAGCTTTTGTTTATTACTTTATTACCAAGGATCAAGCCATTACCAAAGGCTCATCAAACCCTATCGGGTTAATGATAATGAACATAACCTTTGTGCGCGGTTTTTTTTACCAGTATTGGGATAGCGGCATAGCGCAGGGCTGGAGCTTAACGGTGGAGGAATGTTTTTACTTTTCGGCGCCGATCATCTTTTTCATCGCCAAAAAATATAACAAATTTTATATTCAGCCGGTAATTATTACGCTGTTTGCTATAGTAATGGTGTTTATTTTCAGGGATATAAACTGGCACGGCTTTTTTGGCAATTTTACTTTCGTGCTGGTATTTACATTCTTCGGCAGGTGCTTTGAGTTTTTTGTAGGCGTGCAGCTGGCGCGATATGTGCTAAAAAATGGCTTTACCCGCACCAATAAGATCAGCTTTACCTATGGCGGCTTTGTGCTGATATTTGTTTGCGTATTTGTAATGGCGCTTCAACAACCCATTGCTCCATGGATAGCAGGCATGGAAACGCCAATAGGCATCATCACCAATAATTACTTTTTATGTGTAATGGTTGCTTTTTTCTTTTATGGCATCCTAACGGAAGAAACCATCTTTAAAAAGCTGCTGGCTACTCCCTTTGTGGAGTTGCTTGGCAAAAGCTCGTACATCTTCTATTTGATCCATTTAGGCTGGATGTACAATATCCTGCGTAATAATATCAATCATCTTAACGATTACATTTTTACCCTTTATGATAAATGGCAAAAAGACTGGATTTCGCCCTTTCAGTACGATAGTTTAAACCTTCTGATCATTTTTATCGTATTAAACGCCGTTTCTATATGTTTATTTAAACTAATTGAGGAGCCGCTAAATCATTACATCCGTAAATCAGACTTTTTAATAAAGTATAAACCACGCCCAAAAGGGATTGAAGATTAAGGATGTATTTGGCAAACGGATTTAAGATCTAATGAAAAAAATAATTACGTTTTTCCTTTTCACTTGTTTGTTTTTTGTTTTAATGCCCCCATTAAAAACATTTGCAGGCTTTCCCATTGGCAAATACCGCAATGTTATTGTCCCTACGTTTTCATATTATCACCAAAAGGATAGGTTTGACGATAAAGACAATGTAATTAAGGGAGCGCCCGGCACAGGTTTTACCTCATACTCGGCAAACCTTTATATAGGCTATGGAATATCCCGCCGGCTTGATTTTATAGCAATCATCCCCTACTTATATCAGCAAAATGTAATCGCCCCCGGCAATACATTAATTGACGCGGGCCTTGGCGATATGACCGTTGGCCTTAGTTATAACCTGGTAAACTTTAATTACATCCGGTTTCTTTCTATTGGTGTATCAGGCATAGTGCCTCTGTATAAAAGCAGTAACGGAATTTCGCCACTTGGCTTGGGAAACTATGGTACCGAAGTTAAGCTGATGTATTGCGGTAACCTGCCTAAGGACGTTGCCAGCAAGGGATATTTTAATGCTGAGTTTGCTTACCGAAAATATTATGACTCACAGGGCCCCGACCAAATAAGCTTTACAGGAACCGTAGGTTACCCAATAACAAAGCACAACCAGTTAAGTCTTGATATATTGCTTTTCAGGTCGTTTAGCTCCAATAAGACTTTTAATAGTAACATTTTTGCAGCACACGATTATTCATTTTTTAAACCCCAGTTAAACTTTGGGCATACCTTTACGCGCAAGTTCTCCATGTTTGTGGGTGGTTTTTATGTACCCTTTGGTGTAAATACGGGTGTGGGTTACGGTAGTTCGGTTTTAGCGGTTATTAAATTATAATTATGAAAAGGATCAGCTATTTAATTATTCTATCGTTCATCATGCTATCTGCATTTTCATTAAAAGTTGCAGCACAGGAAGAAGAAACTGAAGAAACCGGCGATATAGTATTGAAAGCTGTTCCTCAAAATAAAAATGCCCTTTTTAAAGATTACGAAGAGGTTAAATACAAACTACAGATCCGTAATAATACCAACGAGTTTCAGAAAGGAACAATCTCCTATCTTATCACTACCGATGAAGGGAAAAAGATAGCTCTTAGTTCTTTTCCTTTAAGTATTAAAGGGAAAGCTGATAAAGAGCTGATAATAAAGGTTCCGCCAAGAAGCACCGGTTTTTACCGGATAAATTTTATGGTGAACCTGCCCGATTATGATGATACCGTTAGACGTGTTTTTGGGGTAAACCCCGAACAAATCACTTCGCAATTATATAAACCGGCAGATTTTGATGCCTTTTGGAAACAAAGCCGCGAACAATTAGCCAAGGTGGTTCCAAGCTATAGGGTGCTCGAACGCAAAGATCTGTCGACCGACGAAAAGAAAGTTTATGCGGTTGAGATGCACTCATACGGTAACCTGGTGATCCGTGGCTGGCTGGTTATTCCGCGGGATGGGAAAAATTTCCCGGTGCATTACCGTGTACCAGGCTACGTGGTTACACTTAAGCCCAATATGGATAATGATGACTTTATTGCATTTGATCTTAATGTACGCGGTAACGGCAACAGCCAGGATATAATAAATATTGGTACCGATAATTATTCGGTAGTGAATATTGAGAATAAAGATAAATACATTTACCGGGGTGTATATATGGATTGTCTGCGTGGGCTCGACTTTTTATATTCACACCCTAACCTGGGTATCGATACCAGCAAAATTTTTGTTGAAGGCGGTAGCCAGGGTGGTTCATTAGCATTAATAACCGCAGCACTTGATAAAAGGGTAAAATTATTAACTATACAAGTGCCGCTGTATGCCGATATTCATGATAATTATTCAATCTCGGAATCTTACGAGAGGCAGGTTTTTCCGTTTAAAGTGTTCAGGAAATATCAAAGCCAGCATGCCGGTTTTACATGGGATAAGTTTTACAGCACATGGGATTATTACGATCCGCAAAATTTTGCACAGATGGTAAAGTGCCCTGTGCTGATGGGAATAGGCTTGCTTGATCAGTTTTGCCCGCCGCGTTGCAGCATGGCCCTGTACAACCATATCAGCAGCACCAATAAGGAATTTGTGTGTGTACCAAACTCCACACATGAGGTAAATTTTAATTATTTTATGTTTCAAAACCTGTGGCTCCGCGAAAAATTCAGGATACCATAGGCAGGGATAACTGTTGAATTGTTTACCCACTTATTTAACTAATACATGAACAATCAACAGCCGAAAGAGGCGTTTTTAATCTAAAAAGCTGTATAATAACTATATTAGCTACAGGAAAACGGGGATGGGGAATTTCGGCACGGTAATAGCCTTACAAGGCAGGCAAAAAGTTAAAATCGGGTTATACTGATTTTAAAACAGTTAGACGGGACTTAAAACGCCCCTGCTAAATTTATGAGTTAATATGATGGTAAGATTTACAAATCAATTCCTGGCAATAGCTTTCACCCTGCTCATTATGGCGGGAGCTCAGCAGGTATTTGCACAAAATGAAGAAAGTGACGGCTCTGTAAATACCGTTGTAACCACCAACAGTAAAGACGGGGTCTTCAGTTCAACTGCATCATATACGTTTGATGTTAAAAGCACTTATAAAAACCCACAGGCAGGCAGGCTTAAATACGTAGTGACTACCGAAGCAGGTAAATTAATGAAGTCCGATTCTGTGCGTGTAAAACTCGGCAGCAAGGGTTCGGCAAGCTATGACTTTGAAATAGCCGGATTAAAAGCAGGTTTCTACAAAATAAATTTCATGATCAACACAACTGATTATGACGATACTACCCGTAAAGCCTTTGGTATAAAGCCTGAGGAGATCCGTTCGCAATATGGTAAACCTGCCGATTTTGAAACATTTTGGAATAACGCAAAGGCAGAACTTGGTAAGGTGAAACCTGAATATAAGGTTACAGAAATGCCCGACTCAAGCAAAGATAACCGCAGGGTGTTTTTAGTTGAGATGAAATCTATAGGTGGTTTAACTATCCGCGGGTGGTTAACAGAGCCTATAACAAAAAACAAGAACAAGAAATTTGTGGTGATGCTGGCGTTGCCGGGCTACCAGGTTGATTTAAAACCCCTGTATGGCCTCGATCCTGATATTGCCTTACTGTCATTAAACATCCGCGGCCAGGGAAACAGCCGTGATGTTATTAATGTGCGAAAGGAAACATACATTACGCTGGGCATTGAGGATAAAAACAAATATGTTTTACGGGGCGCTATTATGGATTGCGTACGTGCTGTTGATTTTATTTTCACCCGGCCCGAGCTAAGGCATGATAATATTATTGCTGTTGGGGGTAGTTTGGGTGGTTTTCTTGCCGTTGCAACTTCTAGCGTTGATAAACGTATAAGCTTTTGTTCAGCTGCGAATCCTATACTTAGTGATGTACGCAATTTGGTTGACGAGGTTGACTGGCCTTTTATTGATATACGCAAATATGTTAATACAAGGCCGGGATTAACTTTTGATAAGGTGTTAAATAATATGGACTACTTTGATGCTAAAAATTTTGCATCGGGTATAAAATGCCGCACATTAGTCGGCATGGGCATGGTTGACAATATTGCACCTCCAAATACGGTACAGACGCTTTACAATGTTATCCCGTCAGATAAACACCTGATCATATTCAGGGATTTGGCGCACGAGATTGGTAAGAAGTACGTGGTATATGAAGGGCGCTGGATGCGGGATACTTTTGCATTGTTTTAACATTAACCATTTATCATGAGCCTTTTGAAAACTTTTACAAGACTTTTATTATCAACATTAATATTTTTTACAACCACTTATAGTGTAAGCTATGCCGATGGTGGTTTCCCTGTAAGACCGGGCCGTTTATTAATTGCTCCTTCTGTCAGTTACTTTTTTGCTAACTCTCAGTGGGACTCAACCGGGGCAAAAAAGAACTTTGCTAATAACGGACGTTTCTCATCTGTAGGCGTTACTTTATATGCAGAATATGGCATTAGCAGGCGCTTTGCCGCCGTAGCATCTGTTCCGTATGTATATAACATGTATACTCAAAATACGGCTCCGACAAGTACCAACAGCTCGGGCCTTGCCGATATGGAAACAGGCTTAAGATATTACCTGGCCAATATTGATTTTATTTACTATTTTTCTATCCAGGGCACAGCAATTACACCCTTATATTCAAATAATGCCAGCTTAGGTTATGGCCAGGAAGGTGCGGAACTAAAGCTTGCATTTTCAGGAACCGGCAAATTGGGAAGTTTAAGTACTTACTTTAATGCTGCCGATGGAGTACGCCAGTATTTTGGCACAAACGGCCCTATTCAAAACAGGTATAACGCCACATTCGGACTTTCACTTGATAGTGATTATGAAAACCAGGTATCCGCAACGGTAAGCGGGATCTATTCACAAAGTAATGATAAAAGATTCTCGGTAATCCCCGAAACAAATAAAGACTTTTCATTCCTGCAGGCTTCAATAGGTTTCGGCCATTCATTTACCCGGGAAACTTCATTGTTTTTAAGCGGTGGCCGCTTCTTAACTGGCCGTAACACAGGTATAGGTACTTCAGTATCCCTTGCCTTTATTTACAGGCTGGATTATAGGTAGTTTGACGAGAGGCGAAAGGTAAAAGGTTAAAGCTGAAAGGTAGCTTCAAAAACCATTTACCTTTCGCCTTTTACCTTTCAGCTTTAACCTAACTCCCCGAACATCTCCCTGATTGCTTTCTCTCTATATTCAAAGATCTCTTTAATTTCTTTCCTTACAAAAAGAGCGTTACTTAGCTGGCCTATAAAACCATAGGGTATAGCATAATTTAAAATATCGTTCATTAACACTCCACCCTTGATAGCTTTAAAATGATGCTGATGGTGCCATAAGGCGTAAGGACCAAAACGCTGTTCGTCTGCAAAATATTCACCTTCCTTTACATGGGTTATCTCGGTCATCCAGTTCATTTTTATACCTAACAAAGGCGAGATCTTATAAGTAATGATCATACCAGGATATATTTTTGTTTCAGTTGTTTGATTGGAAGTTACAACGATGCTCATTTCCTTCGGCGTTATTTTGGCCAGGTTTAATGGCGATGAGAAGAAATCCCAGGCTTCCGCTAAGCTGATCGGGATGGCTTGTTCTGTTTTTACCAGGTATGTTTTCACAAGTCAATGTATGAACAATCTATTTTAACTTTTCAGCTAATAGATCAAGCAGTTTTTTAAAGTCTTCTTCACTATAACCCACAGACTGGTAAATAATCTTACCATCTTCATCAATCAGCACATTACGCGGGATATACTGTGTTGCATATAGTTTAAAGATCTTACGGCCTTCATCCGGCATCATTAGAAATGTATAATTATTTTGCTCTTTAAAAGGGAGCGTTTTATCCCATCCCTCCTCACGGTCGAAAGCAAACAGCGCAAATTTCGGGTTTTCCTTATATTTTTCCCAAATCTCTTTTTGTACCCTCGGTAGCTCCTCGCGGCAGGGCGGACACCATGTGGCAAAGAAATTGATCATCACGATTTTGCCATGATAGTCACTTAAATTGCCTTTTTTATCTTTTGAAAGACTAAATTCAAAACCAGGCGCTTTGTCGCCGGTCTTATTAAGGGTAGTTGAGTCGGGAACAGTCTGGGCCATGCAAAAAATCGGGGCCAAAAAAAGAATGAGAACAGGAAACAGCTTTTTCATATGATGCATACAATTTAAAAAAGATTTATAATTTATCAAGCCCTATCCGCATTTCGAGCAAATTTGGGGTAAAACCGGCTTTTTCGTAAGCTTTAATTGCGGACAAATTTTCATTATAAACTTCCAGTCGCATTTCGGTTACGCCCCGGGAAATAACCCATTGCTTAAGCACCTCAATAATTCTATTATTTATACCCTTTCCCCTATGTTCCGGTTTCACATACATAAAACCCAAATAGGCGTGTTTAGGATGTTTCAGGTAGATCTTCGAGTCTGCTATCCGTGCGTATGCAGAACCTATTAACTCACCATTTATTTCTGCTACAATAACCTCCACATTTGGTGCGGCAATCATTTCTGCAATATCGTAGTAGTGAATTTCGCCTTCTTTTAATGTCAGATCAAAAGGGCGTTCTGCTGCAATAATAGCCTGCTCAAAGCTCAATAATATATTTAGGTCACTTAACCGTGCCTTCCTTGTTGTAATTTGTTCCATGTTTTAATTAGTGAAGGAGTGAATTAGCGAATTAGTGATTTGATAAGCGAATAATTCCAATATTCACTAAATCACTAATTCAGCAATTCACTAATTTAATTAATACCTCTCGCTTGTAGCCATTGGCAAGTCCCTTCTTGACCACTCACTCCATGAGCCAACATACAGTTTGGGCTCAGTAATCCCGGCATAAGCCATGCCCAAAAGTGTATGGCAAGCAGTTACACCCGAACCGCAATGCACAATTACATCATCATGCTTTACATCACCAATAGCATCTATATACATGCTCCGTAAAATTTCAGCAGGCAGGTATTTGCCCTCTGCATCAAGGTTTAAAATATAAGGCAGGTTTGCCGCACCCGGGATATGGCCTGCAATAAGATCTATCGGCTCTGTTTGGCCAAGATAACGCGGCGTTTCACGTACATCAATTACTATTCTGCTTTTATCCTGTGCAGCTGTACCAGCTTCCTCAATATCAACCGTTCCGGCATAATCGCCATGTGTGTGGTAGGGTTTTACAGAATTTGGTGTATAAGCTTCAGTGCTTAAAACCACGCCGGCTCTATTAGCAGCCTGTAATCCGCCATTTAATACCTGTACCTGCATATGGCCCAATGATCTTAGCATCCACCATAGCCTGGCAGCACTAAACGCACCCGACTTATCGTCATAAATAATAACACGGCTTTCGGATGTAATGCCCCATTCGCCCAATAGTTTAGCAAAGTCTTTAACAGCAGGCAATGGATGTCTCCCCCCTATTGAGGCGTCAGTAACTTTAGCCGCTAAATGTTTGTCCAGATCAGCATATATGGCATTTTTTAAATGCCCGGCGAGGTAACGCTGATAGGAGTCCTGCCCTCCGCGGGAATCGATAAGAATAGTATTAGCGCCGGCAAAAGCCGGATCGTTGATTTCAATTAGTGGCGACATAGCTTGATATTTAGTTAGCAGAATTTAGAAGCAAGAATCAGGAAGTCAAGAGTTAAGAAGAAAATCGGCTTATTCACCTTCCTCTCTTGATTCTTGACTTCTTGGTTCCTGGCTCTTCTTCCATATAAATATCAAATATAGATACACCGCAACTCTTTTCCGCAATTTTACTGAACCATTTTATTTGCGCAGTATGAACTGGCAAATGCTTCGGGCTTGGCTTTAAATACAAAGCCCATGCTTAAAATGTAGCCCATAGCCTCGTGCAAAGCCTGGTTTGATTTAAACATTGGGTTGGTATTAATGTCGGCATGCACTTCCAGGTCAACATCATACAGGTCCAGCAGGTCGCAAAGCTTGTAGGCAATATCAATTGATTTCTGCACTTCAGAAAGCATTCTTTCCTTAATGCTCATTTTTTGCGAGGTGCGTTCCTGGTGGATAAACATAAATCCTCCCCTCTGCTCACGCAAAAAAACAATTACAGTTGCAAAATCAGTGACAGCTCCTTTTACCTGCGAATCGGTACCGATACAAACTTTCAGCTTGTTGCCAAGGGCAGCTTCCCGTTCAATGGCCTTTTCTACTTCTTCTAAAATGGGCGAATTAATGATCTCGCCGCTAAATTTTCTCCAGGTCATAAATTTATTTTTAGGGTTAAATTTTAGCTGACCTTTTTACGGTCTATAAAAATAAGTGATAACGTTCCATATAAACGTCAATACAATGTGATTTATTTGTTAACATTTAGCTGAATATTAACAGGTTGCGTTTTTTAACGTGCCTGTAACTGAAAATCGATACAGCAAGTCAAAAAAATAATTCTTTTATGGGGATAGTGTAACAAAGTGAAATAAATGCAATCAAAATGCATTCGCTGAAATAATAATTTCATAGCTACAGGCCATTTACATTATCATTATTATAAAAATTAAATATTTACTGATACATTTATTGATAAAATAACAAAACTAAACCAATGAAATTTGTAAAATACCTTTTGTTTGCCGTACCGGCAGTTATTGCGGTGGGTTGTAAACAGCATCAAAAAGACGCTTCGTCAGATGTACCAAAACGCACCGTGTTTTTTGATAAAACAGGAATGGACACTACCGCAAAGCCGGGCGACAATTTCTTTTTATATGCCAGTGGCACCTGGATGAAAAAAACACAGATCCCGCCATCTGAAACCGGCTGGGGTTCTTTTTATACTTTAGGTGATGATAATGAAAAAAATCTTCATTCAATTTTAGAAGATGCTGCCAAACAAGACAATGCTAAAGGCAGCCCCGGGCAAAAAGTAGCTGATCTTTATACCAGCGGGATGGACACCGTTGCCATTGAAAAATTAGGTTATGAGCCGGTTAAACCTTTGCTGGCAAAAATAAATGCCGTTAAAAACTATAAAGACCTGCTATACCTGGCAGCAGATGGTTACAAGGACGGAAGTGGATTTCTGCTGGGCTTCTATGTATCCTCTGATGACAGGATAAGTACTCAAAACATTGCCCATTTTGACCAGGCCGGTCTGAATTTGCCAAACAGGGACTATTATTTTAATACAGACTCAGCAACAGTTAAAATAAGGGCCGAATATTTAAAATACATTACCAAATTATTCACTTTAACGGGTACTGATGCGGCAACAGCAAGTAAAAAGGCAGCGGCAATATTACAGCTGGAAACACAAATTGCCAAATCACACCTTACCCCTACCGAACTGCGCGACCCGGTTAGAAACTATAACAAATTCACTGTAACCGATCTGCAAAAACAAGTACTTGATATCGACCTGAAAGAATTATTTAGCCATTTAGGCTTAAAGGCTGATACAGTGTTAGTAGGGCAGCCTGCTTATTTAAAAGCTTTGGACAGCTTGCTTAAAACTCAGCCCATTGAAGTTTGGAAAGATAAATTGACCTTTACTGCATTAGATAACGCTTCAACTTACCTGAGCAAAAGTTTCAGGGCTGCCAATTTCGACTTTAATGGTAGAATCCTTAATGGGCAAAAACAACCAAGGGATCGTTGGAAAACTATTACCGATAATGTTGATGGTGGCCTTGGTGAATTGTTGGGGCAGCTTTATGTTGAGAAATATTTTACACCGGATGCTAAATCGCGCATGCTAGCTTTGGTAAATAACCTGATAGCAGTTTATAAAGACAGGATAGAAAAACTAGACTGGATGAGCGCTGAAACCAAAAAACATGCCCTTGAAAAACTAGCGGCTTTTACCAAAAAAATTGGTTACCCGGATAAGTGGAAAAAGTATGACGATGTGGAGATCAGCAAGGACGCTTACTATAGTAATATGCAATCGATATACAAGCATGACTATAAGGAGATGATGGATAAAATTGGCAAACCCGTTGATAAAACAAGATGGGGAATGACACCGCCAACCGTAAATGCCTATTATAACCCAAGCTTTAATGAAATTGTATTCCCGGCCGGGATCTTGCAGTTCCCGTTTTTTGATAAGGATGCAGATGATGCTGTTAACTACGGCGCTATAGGTGCAGTTATAGGTCACGAAATGACCCACGGCTTTGATGATCAGGGCAGACAGTACGATAAGGATGGCAACCTTAAAGACTGGTGGACCAAAGAAGACGCCGCCAAATTTAAAAGTAAAGCGCAGGTAATGATTGACCAGTATAACCAGTTTACCGTTTTAAACAACCTGCATGTTAATGGCAGCCTGACACAGGGCGAAAACCTTGCGGATATTGGCGGCCTTGCAATTGCTTATCAGGCATTTAAAAACACCCCAGAAGGCAAAAGCGATAAAAAGATTGATGGCTTTACGCCCGATCAGCGTTTTTTCCTTTCATATGCCCAGGTATGGCGGGTTAAAAGCAGGGATGAAACCATGCGGATGCGAATAAGTCTTGATCCGCACTCACCCGAAATGTACAGGGTAAATGGACCGTTATCAAACATGCCGGCATTTTATAACGCATTCGGTATTAAGCCGGGTGATAAAATGTACAGGGATGAAAAGGATAGGGTGAAGGTTTGGTAAGATATTTTAATTGATAAAAATGCCATCCGGTTTTTCGGGTGGCATTTTTTGTTTGATAATATTCTCGTTGTGCATAGCGTATAGGTATCGTACCTATGGTACGAAGAATCTTTTCATTGTTTTCTACCAATATTAGGCCCCACTGGGGCCATAAGATGGTTGAAGAGCGGAATTGTTAATTATTCATTTCTTAAATTGCCACCATGCAAGCAGCTCCTTTAGGAGCCCAATATTGGTAGAAAAAAATAGCGAAATATTTTTTTCTGTGGGGGCAACACCTGTACGATATGCCTAAACGCAATTGTTTGATATTTTAATACCAAAATGCATAACGCATAGGTTTCGTACCTACGGCACGAACTATCTTTTTCGCTACGTTTTTCTACCAATATTTGACACCTATGGTGTCTCTAAGCAAGTTTAAATAGGCTTAGCTATCCAATTTCATTCTCAAATTATAGCCAATGCAAGCGGCTCCTATGGTGTCTCTAAGCAAGTTAAATACGCTTAACTATCCAATTTCATTCTCAAATTATAGTCAATGCAAGCGGCTCCTATGGCGTCTCTAAGTAAGTTAAATACGCTTAACTATCCAATTTCATTCTCAAATCATAGCCAATACTAGCGGCTCCTTTAGGAGCCCAATATTGGTAGAAAAAAAAGAATGAGTTTTTTGCGCTCCGTAGGTGCGAAACCTATACAAAATGCTCAGTCATCACGCCTCTACTCTGGCAATTTAAAAATATAACGTTCATCATATTCCACCTCAAACTGCTCTAAAAATTGTTGGTATTCCTCTAAAAATGTTTTTTTACGATGATGCTCTTCCTGGTTCAACACATATTCGGTAACCTTCGTTACCTGTGAACGCGAATAAGAAAATGCACCATACCCCTCCTGCCAGTTGAAAATGGCCGGAGTAAATTGCTTATCATTGATCCATTTTGTTGATTCGCTCTTTACAATCCGCATTAAATCCGAAAGAGACTGATTCGGCCTGAATCCGAAGAACATATGCAAATGATCTGGCATATTATTTATGGCCAGCATTTTATGCCCATAATTTTGCGTGATGCCGGTAATGTATTTTTGGAGCTGATCTTTCCAATGTGGTTGTATAAGGGAATTCCGGTATTTTACCGCCATTACACATTGAATATGAATTTGGGTATAGGTATTTGCCATGATTATATGTTAGGTTGATGCAATATAATACCATGATCTATAAAAACAAAAAGCCACCCGGATATGAGTGGCATTTACAAAGATTTACGAAGTTTTAAAAACTTCGTAAATCTGTAAGGTCAACTTACACTGTCAGCTTCTTATACTTGATCCTTTTCGGCGCAACATCACCCAAACGTTTCTTGCGGTTCTCTTCATAATCAGAATAATTCCCTTCAAAAAAGTAGACCTGGCTGTTGCCTTCAAAAGCAAGGATGTGCGTACAGATCCTGTCTAAAAACCACCTATCGTGACTGATCACTACTGCGCAGCCGCCAAAGTTTTCAAGTGCCTCTTCTAATGCACGTAAAGTATTTACGTCAATATCATTGGTAGGCTCATCCAGCAATAAAACATTCGAGCCTTTTTTCAGGGTGATAGAAAGGTGCACACGATTCCGCTCGCCACCTGATAAAACACCTACTTTTTTCTGCTGATCAGCTCCGTTAAAGTTAAAGCGCGACACATAAGCACGCGAGTTAAGCGGGCGGTTACCCACCATAATAGTTTCCAGCCCACCGGTTACATTTTCCCAAACAGATTTATTAGGGTCAAGATCATCGTGCAACTGATCTACATAGCCAAGGGCAACGGTTTCACCAACTCGGAAGGTACCTGCATCCGGCTGATCCTGCCCTGTTATCAGGCGGAACAGCGTAGTTTTACCGGCGCCATTGGGGCCAATAATCCCCACTATACCGGCGGGAGGCAAAGAAAAGCTCAGGTTATCAAATAATAATTTATCTCCGTATGATTTACTTACTCCATTGGCCTCAATCACTATATTCCCCAAACGCGGGCCCGGCGGAATAAACAATTCCAGTTTTTCTTCCCTGTCTTTTGTCTCTTCCGATGCTAATTTGTCATAGTTTGATAAACGCGCTTTTGATTTGGTATGGCGGCCTTTCGGTCCCATTCGCACCCATTCCAATTCGCGTTCCAAAGCTTTCTGGCGTTTGCTTTCCGTTTTATCTTCCTGTGCAAGGCGTTTAGCCTTCTGATCAAGCCATGAAGAATAATTTCCTTTCCACGGGATTCCCTCTCCCCTGTCCAATTCCAGGATCCATCCGGCCACGTTATCCAAAAAGTAGCGGTCGTGGGTTACGGCTATAACGGTTCCTTTGTATTGTTTTAAATGCTGCTCCAGCCAGTCTATCGATTCCGCATCCAGGTGATTGGTAGGCTCATCAAGCAATAACACATCCGGCTCCTGCAATAACAGGCGGCACAAAGCCACGCGGCGGCGTTCACCACCTGATAAAACGGAAATTTTAGCATCCGGATCAGGACAGCGCAGTGCATCCATTGCACGTTCCAGCTTAACATCAAGCTCCCATGCATTCACCGCATCAATTTTATCCTGCAGCTCGCCCTGGCGGCTCATCAGCTTATCCATTTTATCGGCATCGCCATAATACTCTTCCAGTCCGAATTTCTCGTTGATGTCTTCGTATTCCTTTAATAAGGCGGTGGTTTCAGCTACTCCTTCTTCAACTACTTCTTTTACCGTTTTATTTGGGTCAAGCTCAGGTTCCTGGCTCAGGTAGCCTACGGTATATCCCGGCGAAAAAACCACTTCGCCAATATTTGTTTTATCTATCCCGGCTATAATTTTTAACAGGGACGATTTACCAGAGCCGTTTAAACCGATAACCCCTATTTTGGCGCCATAGAAAAACGACAGGTAAATGTTTTTTAATACTGTTTTTTGCGGCGGGTAAACTTTGCTTACACCTGCCATCGAAAAAATTATCTTCTCGTCTGCCATATCTTTTAATTGGTGATTTAGTAAATGGGTGATTTAGTGATTAGTTAATCACGGTAATCAAGTGGCTAAATTAGTAAAACTTGATTAAGTTGAATAGGTTATTTATTGTTGATTAAGTTGACTGCTACCGTGTAAACCAAATATGGAAGCTTGACTTTGAGCAAACAGCCTGGTCAATAATCCAGCCGGCAAAGCGTTCCATTTTTCCGCGGAGCGGCGTGGAACGCTGTGAAACATGCTGATTATCAAATATTTGATTTTACTTAAAAATGTAAGTAATTGATAATCAATGGATACAAAATTTACATTTTTGAATACTTCGATGTAATTAATTTATAATCAGCGTGTTCCGATTTTTTGCCATTGTTGTCAATAGCTACTCTGAAGATTTCTGCCGTTGTTGGTGTTATCCCCGCGCCAGGTATCATCATATCGTGTCGTCCCAATTCAGGAAAAAATTCCACAAAAGAGGCTGCTCAAAATAACACAGATACCGTTGTTTTAAAAAAATCAACCATAATAATTAAAAATGGCGACGCATTCGCAAACTCGCCGGAGAAAATAACCGGCATCCGGGCCGATAGCATTGGCGGCAACCCCGTTGCCATTTTATTGCATGAAAGTGTAACGATAAGACCTTTCTAACCGAACCAATCAAACCAATCAAACCTAATCAACCACTCACCTAATCAACCACTAACTTTTCCTAATCTCTAATCTCCGGTCTCTAATCTCTACCCCCCATGCCTTAATGTCATATAATTACTTTATTTTACTGCCACTGTCACCTTATTGGGGTGACAAGCGTATATATTATTAAACTATTTCATCATAATTATATCAAAAACATATAAATCCACGTTTTTTTTATAAAATCTATTGTGGTTGTGTGTTTTATTTATAAAATTGCTAAACAAAATTTAAGTTTTGTAAATGGATTATCACAGTAGTGTCTGCTTTAGGTATAACTTAAAAACTTGGCAATAATATTGTTGATATGTGTAAAACAACACGGACTGATTATTGAAACAATTTAATACATTAGGACGTTCATAAATCGGAAGGATATATATGGAAGCTAAATTTTCGCCACGGGTTAAAGACGTTATACAATATAGCAGAGAAGAGGCCTTGCGCCTGGGGCATGATTATATTGGTACGGAGCACCTTTTGCTGGGATTGATAAGGGATGGGGATGGTGTTGCAATTAAATTATTAAAGGAATTAACTGTTGATACAGCTAAATTAAGGCGTTCTGTTGAGGATGCTGTGAAAGGGACTATTGGAACAAACGTACATATTGGCAGTATCCCGTTAACCAAACAGGCAGAAAAAGTATTAAAGATCACCTACCTGGAAGCTAAAATTTTTAAAAGCGATGTAATAGGAACCGAGCATTTACTGCTTTCCATACTTCGCGATGAGGACAATATCGCATCACAAATTTTAATGCAGTTTAACGTGAATTACGAAATTTTTAAAAGCGAGGTAGAATCGCATAAAAACGATGTAACCGACGAGATGCCCGGATCACCAACCGGAGGGGATGACGATTTTAAAGAAGAAGAGTCATTCAGTCAGCCTAAAAAAGTATCAGACATTAAATCAAAGACGCCTGTACTTGACAACTTTGGCCGCGATTTAACCAAAGCTGCCGAAGATGGCAAGCTGGACCCGATTGTAGGCCGCGAAAAAGAAATTGAAAGGGTATCGCAGATCCTTTCGCGCCGTAAAAAGAATAACCCAATATTAATTGGTGAACCCGGTGTTGGTAAATCAGCCATTGCCGAAGGTTTGGCATTACGCATTGTGCAGCGCAAAGTATCGCGTGTTTTGTTTAACAAACGCGTAGTTACTTTAGATCTTGCTTCGCTTGTTGCCGGTACAAAATACCGCGGCCAGTTTGAAGAACGCATGAAAGCGGTAATGAACGAGCTGGAAAAATCGCCCGACGTTATTTTATTTATCGATGAGATCCATACCATAGTTGGCGCAGGTGGCGCATCAGGCTCGCTTGATGCATCAAATATGTTTAAACCGGCTTTGGCACGTGGCGAGATCCAGTGCATTGGCGCAACAACTTTAGATGAATACCGCCAGTACATTGAAAAAGATGGCGCTCTGGATCGCCGTTTCCAAAAGGTAATGGTTGAACCGGCTACTCCTGATGAAACCATCGAGATTCTGAACAGGATCAAAGAAAAATACGAAGAGCACCATGGCGTTACTTATACACCTGAAGCTATAAACGCCTGTGTGAATTTAACTACCAGGTATATAACCGATCGTTTTTTACCGGACAAGGCTATTGATGCTTTGGATGAATCAGGATCGCGCGTTCACTTAACCAATATCCATGTGCCGCAAAACATTCTGGATATTGAGCAAAAGATCGAGCTGATAAAGGTTGAGAAAAACAAGGTTGTACGCAGTCAGAAATACGAAGAAGCTGCCAAGCTGCGCGATACTGAAAAGCATTTGCTTGAAGAATTGGAGCAGGCTAAGGCCATTTGGGAAGCTGAAACAAAATCAAAACGTTATACAGTTACCGAAGATAATGTTGCCGAAGTAGTATCTATGATGACCGGAATCCCGGTTCAGCGTGTTGGACAGGCCGACAGCCTTAAGCTGTTGAATATGGCCGATACCGTTGCCAGTAAAATTATTGGCCAGGAAGATGCTATTAAAAAGTTAACCCGTGCTATACAACGTACCCGTGCTGGGTTAAAAGACCCTAAAAAACCAATAGGCTCGTTTATATTCCTGGGCCCTACCGGTGTTGGTAAAACAGAGCTTGCCAAAGAGCTCGCCCGTTTTATGTTTGATACCGAGGATGCACTGATCCAGATTGACATGAGCGAATACATGGAGAAATTCGCCGTATCGCGTTTGGTTGGAGCGCCTCCGGGCTATGTGGGTTATGAAGAAGGCGGACAGCTTACCGAAAAGGTACGCCGCAAGCCTTACGCAGTGGTATTGCTTGATGAAATTGAAAAAGCACACCCTGATGTATTTAATATACTGTTACAAGTGCTTGATGAAGGCCAGCTAACCGACTCATTAGGTCGTAAGGTTGATTTCAGGAACACCATTATTATCATGACTTCGAACATTGGCGCACGCCAGTTGAAGGATTTTGGACAAGGTGTTGGTTTTACTACCAGTGCCAAAACCGTCCAGGCCGATTCACATTCAAGAGGGGTAATTGAAAACGCGCTTAAACGTGCCTTTGCTCCCGAGTTTCTGAACCGTATTGATGATGTAATTGTATTTAACTCATTAGGTAAAGACGAGATCTTCAAGATCATTGATATTGAATTAGGCTTCCTGTTTAACAGGGTTAACATTTTGGGTTACAAAATTGAGCTTACCCTAGGCGCTAAAGAGTTTATTGCCGACAAAGGATATGATGCACAATTTGGTGCACGCCCGTTAAAACGTGCCATCCAGAAATACCTGGAAGACCCGATTGCCGAAGAGATCTTAAAAGGTGAGTTGGCCGAAGGCGACACCATGGAAATAGATTATGACAAAGAATCCGGTGAAATTAAAATAGTAGCCCGCAAAGCCGAAGGTGAAAACAAAAAGCCTGAGGAAGAAGAGCAGAAGTAAATAAAACTTTATGAATACTTAAAGCCCTGTTGAACGAGAGATCAACAGGGCTTTTTATGTTTTGTCCCCGCAGGGTCTCCTGAAAGGGACCCTGTGCCGCTTGCTAGGTATACGGCATTCTCCTATATCGTAAGTTTCTGCAAACACAACGCAGGGTCCTCTCTGAGAGACCCTGCGGAAACAGGAAGAAGAGCAGAAATAAATAAATTCCTGATACTTTAAAACGTGCCCGTTATGCTAAAACATAACGGGCATTTTTAGTTTTATACGAAATCCATAGAATTTATTCCTTATAGCTCTGAAGTACTTATTGATCAATAATTAATTACTGCTCAACAAAACTATATTAACAGTTAACGATTGCGGATTATACGCAAAAACTTTGCGGAAAACACCCAATAAAATTGGGTGAAAATACGGTGTTGCTTATGGCTGTTTTAGTATTAATTTTATGAAGTCCCTAAACCTTATCACCCGGACAAAAAAACCCTTGTTTAAAAGCTCAGGCTCTAAAACAAGGGTTTTCGGGTAAATAAGGCACTTTTTAATTAAACACGCTTTTCTACCTTATCGTAAAATCCACCGAAGGTATTTGTCTTAACTGCCTCTTCCCTGAAAAAATCGCCGGGGAAACCCAATTGGATAGCGCTTACTTCATCCAGCTTTTGCAAGTGGGCTTTGCTTAATTCAGCGTCAACAGTTTTAAGGTTATCTTCAAGCTGGCTTATTTTTGTTGCACCTACAATAGGGATAGATGAAAAGCCTTGCTGAGTGGTCCACTTTAAAGCAACGTTACTAGCCGAGATGCCCAGTTCATCTGCAATGGCAACTACAGCCTTTGTAATATCGGTGCTCCTGTCATTCCGGCGTACGCTTTCTGCCTTTATTCTGCCATCCTCGCCTCTAAGGTATTTGCCCGTTAAAGCCCCGCCGCCCAATGGCGCCCAGGGGGTAACAGTAATGCCGAAATGTTTAGCCATAGGGATCAGCTCACGTTCGGGTGTACGGGCAAGCAGGCTGTATTCAACCTGCAGGGCTACAAACTGGCTCCAACCCATCAGCTGGGCAAGGGTATTGCCTTTGGCAACAACCCATGCAGGCGTATCGCTTATAGCGGCATAATTTACTTTACCCTGTTTAATTAAATCATCCATTGCCCGTAATACCTCATCAATTGGGGTTATATCATCCCAAATATGCAGGTAAAGCACATCAATAAAATCAGTTTTTAATCGCTTAAGGCTTTCCTCAACACTCCGCATCATATTTTTGCGGTTATTGCCTGATGCATTAGGGTTGGTTAAATTATCCTTTAAGGAATATTTGGTGGCCAATACAAAGTAATCGCGGTCGTGGTTGCTGATGTATTCGCCTATTATTTTTTCACTGGTTCCCAGCTTATAAACATTGGCAGTATCTAAAAAATTGCCGCCGGCTTCGGCAAAAGCATCCATAATAGCAAAACTTGTTTCCTTATCCGCGCCCCAGCCGCCTTCAGTGCCAAAACCCATGGTGCCCAGGCATAATTCCGAAACTTTAAGGCCTGACCGGCCCAATAATTTATATTTCATAAAGTTGATGTTTGATAAGTAAATATCCGGTATTTGATCGGAAAGCAGAAGGCTTAAAGCAAAAAGCCGGAGAATTATAAGCTGATATTACAATATCGAAACAATATTAGCCGGTGCTTGTAATTATTTAAGTAACACATCTCCTATGAAAATCTTAGATCTCCATAAAACCATTACAACAGATCAACTGCTAACATTACTGCAGCAAAAGTTAAATCCGTTGTTCCAACAGCAAAAACAAAGCGATATCAGCTTTATAATTGAAAATAAAGATGGTGCAGTCGAAATTTCGGAGCCTGAAATTTATGAAGGCTTTTTGTTCCGCATTGAAATAAAAGGGACGGGACTGCTTATAACCCGTTCAGAGCATTATGTTGATGATGTAAATTCCCTTACCCTCGAATCAATATTAAACGCACTTTTTGAAGAACTGGCAAAAGATGGCAAAATAACGCTGGTTTTAGAAGGATAACATTTTTTAGTAGCTTTAAACAGAAAAACATGCCTATGCTACGCCATCCTTACCTTATTTTATTTTTATTGCTTTCGGTATTTATTGCAAAAGCGCAAAAACCTGCTCTCAATTCAGGCGAACCTGTAATTGTGAACCAGGATACCCTTTTTAAATTTTACACCGGCCAGGGCTTATTTCAGCCTAAAGAGCGGGCCCAAATTGTAAGCAAGCGCCTAAGCGATATTATATCGCGGTTTGATTTTAATCCGGATTCGCTGGTATTAAAAAGCGATTCGGTAATATCCATAATCAGCTATAAATCGCAATTAATAATGGCTGTTAATAGTGCTGACGCTAAATTCTCTGAGCTGGACAGGCCTCAGCTTGCTGCAAATTATCTTAATATTTTAAAAAAACGACTGGGCAACGTATTTAAAAACAACAGTGTTAAAGATGTTATAATCAGCATACTTGAAGCTATTGCCGTTTTATTTGCATTGCTGCTGCTGATATGGCTGGTTAAAAAGGCATTCAGGTGGTTAAACGCAAAACTGTTGAAAGCATGGGAAAGCAGGATAGCCAAATTAGGCGAGCAGGGCGCCCCGGTAGGCTATGCAAACAAGGTTTTGCCATTCATCACAAGCGCAATGCGTGTTTTACGCTTACTGGTTATAATACTGCTGATATACCTGGCGTTGCCTGTAGCATTTTTGATTTTCCCGTGGACAAAGCCTATTGCCACTGAGCTGCTTGGTTATGTAATAAACCCGGTAAAGGCTATACTGCTGAGCATTTTTCATTATATCCCCAATTTATTAACTATAGCAGTTATTTTTTTGGTGACCCGTTATATTGTTAAGCTGATAAAATTTATTGCCGATGAAATTGCAAATGGGTCATTTACTATCAAAGGCTTTTACCCGGAATGGGCAATACCCACTTATAACATCATAAGGGTTTTACTTTATGCCTTTATGTTCGTGGTGATCTTCCCCTATTTGCCAGGTTCAGATTCAAAGATCTTCCAGGGAGTAACCGTTTTTTTGGGCGTGCTTTTTTCTTTTGGTTCATCTTCGGCCATTTCAAATATGGTTGCGGGGTTAGTACTTACTTATATGCGACCATTTAAAATTGGCGACCGGGTAAAGGTTGGGGAAATTACGGGCGATGTAGTAGAGAAAAACTTATTGATAACCCGCATCCGCACCATAAAAAATGAAGATATAACTGTTCCAAATTCTACAATATTGGGTGGGGCTGTGGTTAATTACACCACATCATCAAAGAATTTGGGATTGATATTGCATACCAGCATAACTATAGGGTATGATGCTCCGTGGCATATTATACATGGTTTGATGATTGATGCTGCCCTGGCTACCGATGGGATACTAGCCGAGCCCAAGCCTTTTGTTTTACAAACTGATCTGAATGATTTTAACGTTACTTACCAGGTAAATGCATATACCTCGTTATCGCATAAAATGGCAGTTATATACTCAAACCTTCATCAAAATATACAAGATAAGTTTAACGAGGCCGGCGTGGAGATCATGTCACCGCATTACACCGCATTACGAGACGGAAACACCATCCAGATCCCCGATGATTATAAACCAAAAGATTATCAAAAGCCAGGTTTCAAAGTAGAAAAGGAGGAATAAGCAACCCCATTAGTGCCGATATAAAAATGCAGCTACCTTTCAGCTTTTACCTTTCGCCTTTAACCTCAATCTACCCGTTTATCCAGCTGAACTTATATTCAAGTCCCGGATTTTTCATCCTGTCGGCAACCCGCAATAAACGGTTGGGCAGGTTCATGATATAATCGCGGGCTTTCTCGCCGGTCTCGTTCAGGTCAACCATGCTTTCAATATGCCAGTCTTCTATCAGTTCTTTTAAAATGTCAACGTAGTCAATAGCGGTGTAAACACCCAGGCGTTGTGCCGCATCGGTAAAATGTCCAAAGGTTTGGCCTATTTTTAAACCAACCTCACGTAAAAAGTGAGCCGGCATTACTATCTTTTTCCGCATCATGTCCTCAAAAGCAACCATGGCTTCGTTAGGGTCAACTTCAAAGATCTTTTCAATAAAATATTTGTATGCTTTAGCATGGCGGGCTTCGTCACTGGCTATAACACCACACATTTTTGATAGTAAGGTATCACCGTCTTTTTTTGCCTGCGAGGCAACACGGCGGTGCGAAACATTAGTAGCTAATTCCTGGAAAGAGGTGTATATAAAGTTACGGTAAGGATCGTGTCCGGTACCGATATCAAAACCATCGGAGATTAAATATTGGGTTGATACCTCCATCATCCGCATATTTACACGGCCGGAAAGATATAGATATTTATTAAGCAGATCGCCATGACGGTTTTCTTCGCCGGTCCAATGCCTGGTCCATTGCATCCAGCCACCATCCTCATTGCGCGATACGCCCTCAACCATGGTTAACCATGATTCATAAGTTGGCAAAGCTTCTTCGGTAATAGTATCACCAACCAGCACAGCTATCAAATCATATGATAAACCCTGGGCGCTTTCTTGTAGCTCTTTAATTTCACTGAAAAAAGTATCGCGCGAGGAATCGGGCAAAAAATCAGATGGTTGCCAGATGGTATCGACGGGCTTCAAATATTCATCCTTTTTTTCAAGCATGAATTTTTCGATGTGCTTCATCACTTCGCGTCGCTTTTCTTCAAAAAATCTCATAATAAATATTATAGCGCAAAGTTAGCTATTTATAACCATAATAAGCTTATCATTTTTGCGGGTTATAGCTAATAGCATCCTTCATGCAACCGGGTAGGTTATCAATTGATGGCTCGCCGGTAAAAATGGAAAAATTACCATTATAATCCCACATCATACCTGGTATCTTTAAGGCTTTTAATGCCTGGCGTACCGTTTTTACATACCGGCACCTGCTTTCAACATCGGCATATTTGTTATAAACGCCATATTCGCCGCAAAGTATGGGCACATAATATTTGTCAGACCAGTTTTTTACTATCCGCAATTTATCCTTAACAGATTGTTCATTACCATCCAGCTTATATTTATTATAATTTTTCTCCCCATCAGTGTTTTTTGCCTTTAAATTTAGTTCAGGAAACTTTTCCGCATTGTATGGAAATGGCACCCCAATGGTTGATTCCTGGTCGCCAATCCACGCTGCACCCTGGTGAGTAAACAAAAAAGGTTCATAAAAATGGAATGTATACACAACATTTTCATCGGCAAGCCGTACAAATCGGCTCAATTCATAGATGCTGTTATAATTTGAGGCACCTATAATTAATGTCCGTTCTTTATCAATTTTCCTTATAGCATTAACAATATTGTACGCAGCATCCTTCCAAATTTGAGGATCCATATGGGGAGGCTCGTTGTAAAGCTCAAAAAAAAGATTATCATGGCTAACATGAATGTACCTTTTTGCCAGCTTTGTCCACAGGTCAATAAGCTTTGGCGTTTCGGCATTATAGTTAGTATCATTAAAATTACCATTGTGATAATCTATTATTACCTTAAACCCGTATTGGCTGCACTGCTTAACAAAATTATCAATGTGGGTAAATAATTGCTCAACCGGAATATGCTCAGATTCAAAATATGCAAAAGCAATAGGGAGCCTGAGACTTTTAAAGCCAAGTTGTTTTAAAAGTTCGAAATCAGTGGTTTTCAAGGGGTTTTTAGCTAAAATATCCTTGTTCCAGGTTTGTTCATACCATGATATACTAATGCCATTATCCAGGCTTTTTGCCCGTTTAAAGGCTATTAACCGGGAAATTGGAGTGGTTGGATTGCTTTTTGCTATATTGGCTGACACAGCTATAATTAACATAAGTATAAATATGTTTTTTATAAAGTTGGCATGAATGGGTACAATATGTTTATATGTGCAAAACATGTTTACTAACGATCTAAATATTTTGATTTACTTTATATGAATTAAATTTATAGATAACAAGAATCTTATCATAATTTAAGAAAACTAAGAATGTTTGTTCAATTAACAAAAGAAGAACTTTTAAAAGAAATATCAAGGAAGGCCTGGTATCAGACAAATAATATCATATGGATGATATTATTTATTTACCCTCTGTTCAGCATCGTTGATTTTATCTTTGCTAATAGTATATGGCTTCAGTTCTTCATTGTTCGTATTATTACCGACCTTGTTATACTGGCCCTGTACAGTTTATTTCAACGTAAGAACTATAATTATAGATTATTATTACATATATCACTATTATTAATATCTGTTACTTCGGCCTTATTATGCAATATAGTTGATATTCAACAACTAAATGTTTATTATTTACTTTACGGCGCCATCTTCCTTTTCTTTAACCTGATGGTATTTTGGGAGCCTATTAACTCTGTTATACAGGCGCTACTTGCAATGGTATTGCTTGCCATATTCTTTACCCTGTTCAGTAATTACACTTTAGATCTTGTTATTAATAACGGCGGGCAATTTTTCTTTGTAATTGCATTAATTTCATGTTTTGTTCCGGGTGCACGCTATAAGATAATAGAGCGCGATGTGCGTTCGCAATTATTGATCGGGAAATCAAACGAGCAGCTTAAGGAGCAAAATCACGATATCGCTGAAAAAAATAATATCATTGATGCGCAGTATGAGCAGCTTCGCAAGCTTGACAATCAAAAAAATAACTTTATAAATATAGCAGGTCATGATCTTAAAAACCTTACGGGTTCTATCATTATGAGTAACAATATGCTGAAAGATGAGAGTTATCGGTTAAGCTCAGACCAGGTTGAACTTACAGGTTATATTTCAGAAGCATCTGAAAAAATGCAATACCTGTTAAATAAACTAATGGATGTGAAAGAGATCGAGTCGCCTGAGATGAGGTTTAAACTGGAAGTTTTTGATATCAACGCAGAGGTTCAGCATATATTTAAAGGTTTAATAGAAACAGCGCAGATGAAAAACATTCATTTGGTTGATAATATCCAGAAATCGCCGATAAATGTAAACCTCGATCGTGTTTTTGTTGGCCAGGTATTTCAAAACTTATTGTCAAATTCTATAAAATTTTCCCAAACAAATAATAACATCAGGGTTGTAACCAGCTTACAACGCCAGAAATTTGTTTTTGAAGTAATAGACGAAGGTATTCCAATTGGCCAGGATGAACTGGCAGTGATGTTTAACAAATTAAATGCTTTAAGCGAAGCATCAGAACATACTGAAAGCCGCCTTGGATTAGGCCTTTCTATAGCAAAATTGATGACCCAGGAAATGGGTGGTGATCTATCGTATCGCAGCGATGATCATGGAAATTATTTTAAAGTTGAATTTTACGTAATAAATTAATATTGACAAACCAATGAACAAATTTTTAACCTTATTAGCCCTTGTATTTCTTTTAAGTAAGGCATCATTGGCCCAGAGTGTTGTGTCCTTCAAATCATTAGGACATAATGATGACGCCATTTATGGCATGAGTGGCGCAAGTTCTTTTTACGTTAAGATTTCGCCTTTGGTGGAAATGAACGGAAGCAAACTGGTATTATATTTTGAGCCGTCGCAGGCTTTATTAAAAGATCACTCTTTTATAAATATAATTATCAATGACAGGCCCGTTTATAGCGCACGTCTTGCAAAAGATTCCATACAAAAGATTTCGCTTAACCTGAGCCGGGAAGATCTTTCGACGGATAAGTTCCTGAAGATCCAGATTAAAACATTGCTGACAATTAGCGATGACATTTGTAAGGATCTTGACAACCCTGCCATGTGGCTTAAGGTAAAGGACTATTCCTACTTATCATTGGTTAGAAATAACAAAACCGGGTTAAACGATGTTAACATAAGCAATTGCTTTGATTCAAAGAGAGCTATTGTTTATCCCGCCGAACCAAGCCTGCACGATTTGAAGGCAGTAGCATGGGCATATGCAAGGCTTAAAAAAACTTCAAATAAAAAAATAATGGTCTTTGAAGCAGGGCAAGTGCCTGATAGCATAAAGAACTATATACAAGTAGGTAGCTTATCAATATTACCTGAAGATAAACGCTCGCTAATAAAGGTATCGCCTCAATCAAACGAGGGGATCTTTTACCTGGCCAAATCAATGTCAACCGCAACTGACACCGTAACCCAGATGGTTAGCGAAAGAGGTGTTATGGTAGCGCACAAATCTGTTTCAACAGAATCTGTACCTTCCGAAATATTGTTTGTAAGCGGTGGTGATGATGCAGGTTATGAAAAAGCTATTACTGCCTTAGGTAATATCAATATTTTAAATTCAACCTTTGGCGATTACCTTTTAATTGACCAGGCTCAAAATTCATACTTTAAAAATGTAGATGAGAACCGTTCAAAGTTATCACTGAAACAAATTGGCGGAACAAGCGATTTCCTTTCAGGCATTGGGTCATTAAAAAGCGCCTTTACCTTTAAAAACAGCGATTTTAACTTTACACCTAAAGAAGTTGAGATCAGGTTTATTGGTAATTACAGCGGCTTAAGCCCTGGCGACAGAGGCTATTTCAACATCTACCTTAACGGGTTGCTGATCAGCAGCGAAAAGCTTGATGCCTCAGGTAAATTGAATACTTCGGTAACTATTAACCGCTACCAACACCATAAATATAACACGCTGGAATCTGAGTTCAGGTTTTTCCCTACCAATGGTTTGTGTAAGAACAGCTTTATCAATTTCTTTGGAGAGGTTGATGTTGACAAATCATATCTTGAATCAAAAAACCCGTTCATCTCAAACGATCTGAGCTTTTATCAATATCCTGAAGCATTTAACACCGGTACAACACGTATAGTTGTATCAAAGGATTATGCTAAATATGCAGCAGGTGCAATTGGCGAAATTATTTACGAGTTAAATAACAACATCAATGCTAATAACTTCCCTGAGTTTTCATACTCAAGCGATATACCGGCCGGCGATCTGAAAAAATACAATATTATTGCCCTTTTAAATAAGGAAGATCCTTTATTAAATCAGTTCCCTGATGCGCCTATTAAGTTTAATCAAAACTTCAGGTTGTACAATACTGATAACAATAAGGTTGTATATTCTTTATCTGATACAACTTCAAACGGGCTTGCTCAAATATTTTATGGGCGAAGCAACAATGCTACCCTGGTGCTTACAGCAACCGGTTCGCATATTTCTGATGCATTCTTGGCTGCCTCAAGATCAATCACTGAGCAGCTTTCAACGCTATCAAGCAACGTTTGCGTAACTGATGTTAACTCAAATAAATACCTGTTTAACATTAATAAAACAAGCGAAAACCTTGAGTATGTTGATACAAAGAGTGCTATAACCAAGTTCTGGGAAAATTACAACCTGTATATATTGCTTGGTATATTAGTATTAATTCTGCTATCGTTCCTATTTGTTCGTTCAAGAGTTCAAAGGTCACAGGAATTATATAACGACTAATTTTTGTTAGTCACATCGATTGATTATATGAGTAACCTTAGCCTGTAACAACAGATAAGGTTACTTAATAAATTGTTTTAACATTTTACTGAAACTAAATAATATGTCAATTCCTGAACTTTTGGTTAATGATGGTTTTATATCTCAGCAAGATCGGGAAAAGATTAATAATTTATCAGCCCAAACCGGCCAGTCATTTATTAAAATAGCCCTCAACTATGGCTATATCTCCCGCAAAAACTACGACCGCTCTTTAACAAATGCAGGTTATGTATTTCAGCCTATAAGGGAGCTTTCTTTTGACGCAGAGGTATTAAGCAAAATAGAATTAAAGTTTTCTGATCAGCATGTAGCGCTGCCTTTACGTATTGAAAATGGCAGGGTTATAACCGTAATGGCGGATCCTTCGAACCAGCTTTTTATTGATTTTATCAGGTTTACTTATGATTGCGAACCCGAAATAATCCTGGCATCCGACCTGGATATTACCTGGCTAAGCCATAAGCTTATTGGCGATAAATATGTAAAGTCTGCAGTATTTGAGCTTTTAAACCGCGACCCGAACAGTTCTGCCTTTATTACATTTTCCACAGGTCAGCTGGCATTCCTATTCATCTTGCTGGGTCTCGTAACTATCGGGCTGGTTGTTAGTTTCAAAAATACTTCAATCATTATCAACATCCTTATCAGCTCGTTTTTCCTGGTCGCTATATTATTTAAGCTTTTTTTGGCGTTGATGGGTTCGCGATTTGAATTACACCAGGCGGTAACGCGGGAGGATCTGCGCGAAATTGTTGAGGATGATCTGCCTATCTATACTATCCTGCTGCCCGTATATAAAGAAGATAAGCTGATTAAAAAGCTGATCTGGAATTTACAGGCACTTGATTACCCCCGCGAAAAGCTTGACATCAAATTGCTGATTGAAGAGGATGATGATAAAACCTTAAACGCGGTTAGGAACCTTGATTTCCCTGCCATATTTGAGGTGGTTGTGGTGCCGTTCCACATGCCTAAAACAAAACCAAAGGCATGTAACTACGGGCTTCATTTTGCACGTGGCAAATATTTAACTATTTATGATGCCGAAGATATTCCTGATACCGATCAGCTAAAAAAAGTTGTATCGATGTTTGGCAAACTGCCTTCAAATTATATATGTATCCAAAGCGCATTAAATTACTTTAACCGCAATGAGAATTTCCTTACAAGGATGTTCACGCTGGAGTATTCATACTGGTTTGATTACATGCTTCCCGGATTGGATACCCTGGATATTCCCATTCCACTAGGTGGTACAAGTAATCACTTTAAGCTGGATAGCCTGATTGAGTTAGGCGCCTGGGATCCGTTTAATGTTACTGAGGATGCCGATTTGGGTTTAAGAGCTTATGCTAAGGGCTATAAAATAGCTGTAGTAAACTCTACTACCTATGAAGAGGCAAATAATGAGCCTATTAACTGGATCCGCCAGCGTTCAAGGTGGATAAAAGGCTATATGCAAACCTACCTGGTGCACATGCGGAACCCGGTTGCGTTATGGAAAAAGTTAGGATGGAAAGGCTTTTTAGGGTTTAACTTTTTTATCGGCGCAACCCCGCTTACCTTCCTGGTGTATCCGTTTTTGCTTGCTATATTTATAAGCTACGTTGTATTTGACCTTTCAACCATCAGAACATTATTTCCCGACTGGATTTTGTTTATGTCGATATTTAACCTGATGGTGGGTAACATATTAATGATCTACATTAACATGATGGCCGTATTTAAGAGGCGCTTTTATGAGCTTATCCTTTTTTCAATTGCAAACCCGGTTTATTGGCTAATGCATTCCATTGCGGCCTTTAAAGGTTTATACCAATTAATTGTTAAGCCTTTTTACTGGGAAAAAACAGAACACGGACTTAGTAAAGTTAACAGTCCAACAAACGTTGTTAAATGAGAAATCAATCTAAATATCTGTTACTTATCACCATATTACTGGCGATTTACTACCTGGTATGTGGTATTTATTTAAACCATTTAGGTTATTTTAGCCAGGAGGCAATGTTTTATATTGAGAAAACCAAGATCGTGCTCAACGGTTCAGGTAACAGGTTAAAGGTAATGGGCTTAACCGCTCCTATTATCCCTTTTTATACATCCTTTCTCTTTTCTTTTTCGTCAGCAACAGCGGCAATTGCTCCTATAATAGCCTCGGCCATATGCACTGCCATATTATTCTTTATGATAGGCGGCGCATTGTTAAAAAGGGCTAAAGATGATTTTTACCTGCTTGTATTATTAGTTATTTTTCTATTCCATCCAGGCATCTTATATACGGCATGCTCCGGAAAGTCAATAGCATTAGTGCTGGTTTTCTTTTTCATGTTCTTTTTTAACCTGCTAAAGTTTTACCGGTCAAACACTACATTCCACGTATCTATTGCCAGTATCAGCCTTGTATTGCTTATATTTTGCGATTACAAGTTCATCTGGCTTACTTTATTCTTTATCCCGCTTGTATTATCGATCACTATAAAAAGTTTAAACCTGGGTGAGCAGGAATCTATTTTCAGGCTGTTTATCAGCTTTAATAATCCATCGTTGCGCCGTAAGCTGATCAATAAAACTTTCGCCCTTTATATCATCCTATTTGTTTTACCACTTGCATGTATTGTATGCTACAAGTTGCTGAACTTAACGCATGCCCAGGATTTAAATTACTTTAGTGAAAGCCCCTACGCAACCTGGACGGTGCTGGCAGATAAACTTAGCTTTGACCAACTATCAACCAGTACGGTTTACCAGATCCCTGAAACATCCATATTAATATCAGCAAGGGTTTTACTTTTTTGTCCGCTTATGCTGGTGGCCATTTATTTATTTAAAAACAGCACCTATCAAATTTTAACGCTCTTAACGCCTTTTGCTTTTATTGAGTTTTTACATATAAAATACGAGAAGGTATTTTTGGTGCATGAATATTACCTTATATTCCTTGTACTGGCCTTACTGTGTATTTTTTATAAGGCGCAAATCATTAAAAATCAAACACTGTTAAAAACCATTGTTGGCGTTTTAACACTGATACAACTTTATACCGGCTATATTTTCCTTAAAAACTCATCGATAACTGAGGAGCAAAACTTTATTACAGTTTTATTTAACCGCGCTGCCGATACCCACCAGGATGAAAACCGCGAGCTGGCAAAATATATAAATAATCTGCCTGAAGATACCCACGTTTTGGTTGACGATGCCATTGCATTCCCGATTGTTGCTTTTTCAAATAACATTCATAAACTAACGTTGCCTTACCAGGGCGCATTTTTAAGTGCTATAGAAGCACCCGATAAGTACGACGATTATATATTACTGGCAACCGAAAAAAATGAAGTTACTGGCTTTACACAATTAAATAACAAGTATGTTCCGGTTGTAAAAAAGGCTAACAGTGCCTTAAAGCTCAAGAGAGTATATGAAACTAATAACTGGATCTTATACAAGGTTTTTGAATGATGCCTGGTTGATTAGTGGACTAAGTTAGATTAGGTTGAAAAATCCAAAAATCAAAGTCCTGTTGCTATCCTGGCAACAGGACTTTGATTTTTATAATCTCTCCCAAACTTTTCCAGCTCTCACCTAATCTCTCGTCTCTAATCTCTACAATTAAACCTAATAGAAGCTTTTCAGTCATACTCCCAGTTATTTATTAAAAACCCCAATATGAAAAAGTTAATTTTATTAGTATCCTTTATAACCGGATTAAGTTTAATGGCAGGTGCACAAATCACTAAAAAGTCACCGGAACAACGTGCAGCACACCTAACAAAGGCATTACAAAAACGCCTTAACCTGAGCCAGGATCAGGCTACACAGGTACATACTGTATTTCTTACGGAGGTTACGCGTATGGATAGCTTGAAAAGTAATCCTTCGAGTAACAAAAAAGCTAATCAGCTAAGCGCAAAAAGCATTAAGCTGGAAGCAAAGAAGCAGGTAATCGCAGTTTTAAATGATAGCCAGAACCAGAAATTTGCTGCCTGGGAAAAGATGCGAAAAGAAAAGCATAAACAAAAGCAGGCTCAGAGAGATGCTGAACAGGGATAATTTAGTAGACCCTATACCAGGATTAGATTTGTCAATTTTAAAAGTTGACAAATCTTTTTGTTTATAGATGATTCACCCGTTTACCGGGCAAAATAATCAATTGCCAAAGCACCGGTGATGATCAATAATCCAAAAAACTCCCGTGTTTTCTCAATATAAGGCTTTTCTGCCTGCATGGTTTCTACAATGCTTGGCCTTTTATATTTCATTATCCAATCGCTTACGCCATCTTTAGCAAAAAATAAAATTACAGCATATATAAGGTAAAAGGCAATAGCGATAAGATAAACCGTTGGATAATACATTTTAAAGACCGCCAAGCCACAGCAAATTGCCGCAACCATGTAAATAGTTACCCACAAAGGTGCATCAATATCATTCAGGTTTACATAAGCAAACGCCAGGAAGGCGATGCAGAAAAGGATGTTTAATATGATTAGGATCATGATGAAAATATTGGATGCCAATTTAAAGAATTTGTTGAAAAGTGTTCAATTTATCTCTACCCTGATGAAAAGCCAGGCAATATATAAACTATGATTCACCAATTATCAAGCCTCCAAAAACACAAAAAGCCCTGGTACTGATGAACCAAGGCTATTACTGCATGCAGTATTTTATGTTAATACCAGCGGCCTCTTTCTGATCTGCCGCCACCGTTAAACACATTTAATAATAATAGGATAACTGCTATTACAACTATTATATGAATAGCATCTCCACCAACATGAAAGGCAAAGCCCCCGAGTAGCCAGCTGATCACCAGGATAACTACTATAATATAAATTAAACTTCTCATTATAATTGAACCTCAGGCAGTTGCAATTGTTTCATATATTGAGATTAAAGGTTAGATATAAGAGACCGGAGATTAGAGATTAGTTGAAAGTTGTGTAAAGCCCGGGGTGAGAGAGGCTGTTTCGGGGGCAAAGTAAAAAGGTTATAAAACAAGAAACCCCTTCATCGTTAGATGAAAGGGACTTGATAAGATTTGGCACCGACCTACTCTCCCACATTTTACTGCAGTACCATCGGCTCTGGCGGGCTTAACTTCTCTGTTCGGAATGGGAAGAGGTGGACACCGCCGATATAGGCACCTGAATTTCTTTTAGTCATTGGTCATTGTGTCATTAGTCATTTGATTTGACTGATGGCTATAACCGCTAACTTAATATCTTTTTTTTGTTCCTGATCTTATTGTCTGCTTGCTTAGTCCAATGACTAATGACAAGTGACTAATGACCACAAACTTAAACATAATTGAAAGAAGCAAATAAATTGAGAAAACAACAGTTTTAGTGTTCGGTTCATTAGTACTTATTCTTCGTTTACCGGTATTGCTACCAATGAACTAATGAACCAGTGACTAATGAACCATAATTACCTGCTATGAGAAAGCTTCGGGCGATTAGTATTACTTGGCTATGATGTCACCACCTTTATACCTGTAACCTATCAACGTAGTAGTCTGCTACGACCCTCAATGGAAGTCTCATCTTGTGGCTAGTTTCGCACTTAGATGCTTTCAGCGCTTATCTATTCCGAACGTAGCTACTCTGCAATACAGCTGGCGCCATAACAGATTCACCAGTGGTTCGTCCAACCCGGTCCTCTCGTACTAAGGTCAGCCCCACTCAAACTTCCTGCGCCCACAACAGATAGGGACCGAACTGTCTCGCGACGTTCTGAACCCAGCTCGCGTGCCACTTTAATGAGCGAACAGCTCAACCCTTGGGACCTTCTCCAGCCCCAGGATGTGACGAGCCGACATCGAGGTGCCAAACCTCCCCGTCGATATGAGCTCTTGGGGGAGATCAGCCTGTTATCCCCAGCGTACCTTTTATCCTTTGAGCGATGGCCCTTCCATGCAGAACCACCGGATCACTATATCCGTCTTTCGACCCTGCTCGGCTTGTCTGCCTCACAGTCAAGCAAGCTTATGCTATTGCACTCCTCATACGGTTACCAAGCGTATTGAGCTTACCTTTGAAAGCCTCCGTTACCTTTTTGGAGGCGACCACCCCAGTCAAACTACCCGCCAAACAATGTCCTCCGCATTACGGAGTTAGACACCAGATACAGAAAGGGTGGTATTTCAACGTTGACTAACATACTCCTAGCGAAGCATGATCACAGTCTCCCACCTATCCTACACATCCTGTAGCCGATTTCAATGTTAAGTTGTAGTGAAGGTGCATGGGGTCTTTCCGTCCCGTTGCGGGTAACCGGCGTCTTCACCGATACCACAATTTCACCGAGCTCATGGCTGAGACAGCGCCCAGATCGTTACACCATTCGTGCAGGTCGGAACTTACCCGACAAGGAATTTCGCTACCTTAGGACCGTTATAGTTACGGCCGCCGTTTACCGGGGCTTCGATTCAATGCTTCGGTTTAACCCTAACATCCCCTCTTAACCTTCCGGCACCGGGCAGGTGTCAGGCCATATACGTCATCTTTCGATTTTGCATAGCCATGTGTTTTTGTTAAACAGTCGCCTGGGCCTTTTCACTGCGGCTGATATTGCTACCAGCGCCCCTTCTCCCGAAGTTACAGGGCCATTTTGCCGAGTTCCTTAGCCATGATTCACTCGAGCACCTTAGGATTCTCTCCTCGACTACCTGTGTCGGTTTACGGTACGGGTTTTTATAACCTGAAGCTTAGCGGGTTTTCTTGGAAGTCTGATTACCTGAACTATCACATCCCCCGAAGGTTCTGCGTACTATCAGCTTTCAGCATGGTCTGCGTACTTTACTACAGTCCATATACCTACGGCCTTTAACGAACTATTCCGTCAGTTCGCGTCAGTGTCACTACTCCGTCACCGCATCGCAGTTATAAAAAGTACTGGAATATTAACCAGTTGTCCATCGGCTACGCCCTTCGGCTTCACCTTAGGCCCCGACTAACCCTGATCCGATTAGCGTTGATCAGGAAACCTTAGTCTTTCGGTGGGCGGGTTTCTCTCCCGCCTTATCGTTACTTATGCCTACATTTGCTTTTCTAAGCCCTCCACAGTCAGTTACCTTCCTGCTTCACCGGAATTTAGAATGCTCCCCTACCAGTATACATTGCTGCATAATCCATAGCTTCGGTATACCACTTGATGCCCGTTTATTATCCATGCCCGATCGCTCGACTAGTGAGCTGTTACGCACTCTTTAAATGAATGGCTGCTTCCAAGCCAACATCCTAGCTGTCTGTGCAATCGGACCTCGTTAGTTCAACTTAGTGGTAATTTAGGGACCTTAGCTGATGGTCTGGGTTCTTTCCCTCTCGGCCCTGGACCTTAGCACCCAGAGCCTCACTCCAGCGTATATTATTAAGCATTCGGAGTTTATCTGGATTTGGTAGGATTTGACTCCCCCGCACCCAATTAGTAGCTCTACCTCTTAATAACTCAACCGCCAGGCTGTTCCTAAAAACATTTCGGGGAGTACGAGCTATTTCCCAGTTTGATTAGCCTTTCACCCCTACCCACAGATCATCCGGAAACTTTTCAACGTTTATCGGTTCGGTCCTCCAGTACCTGTTACGGCACCTTCAACCTGTCCATGGGTAGATCACAAGGTTTCGCGTCTACCTCCCCTGACTATACGCCCTATTCAGACTCGCTTTCGCTTCGGATCCGTGTCTTAAACACTTAACCTTGCCAGGAAAGAGTAACTCGTAGGCTCATTATGCAAAAGGCACGCCGTCACGGATCAAGTCCGCTCCGACCGCTTGTAAGTACACGGTTTCAGGTTCTATTTCACTCCCCTGTTCGGGGTTCTTTTCACCTTTCCCTCACGGTACTGGTTCACTATCGGTCTCTCAGGAGTATTTAGCCTTACCGGATGGTGCCGGCAAATTCCCACAAGGCGTCTCCGACCTCGCGGTACTCAGGATACCACTATTCCATTATCTATTACCCGTACGCAGCTCTCATGCTCTATGGCCGGGTTTCCCACCCCGTTCCGGTTTTATTTAATGTTCATGTTGTGGTCCTATAACCCCGGTTATGCCGTAACATAGCCGGTTTGGGCTTCTTCCCTTTCGCTCGCCACTACTCAGGAAATCACTGTTGTTTTCTCTTCCTCTGCTTACTTAGATGTTTCAGTTCAGCAGGTTCGCGCATTTATGCAACTATTCTTCAAATAGTTAGGTTTCCCCATTCGGAAATCTGCGGATCAATTCATATTTGCTGATCCCCGCAGCTTATCGCAGCTTATCACGTCCTTCATCGCCTCTGAGAGCCAAGGCATCCCCCGTGTACCCTTTCTTACTTTCTTCTACTATACCGCCTTTTGCTCGGTATGTATGCTTTTTTGATTCTTGTTGCGTTCATTAGCTCACTCGTTCATTGGTTCATTAGTATTGCTACCTCTTTACCTTTAATCTTTGTAAACTTTTGAAGCCTCAACAGTCCTCTTCTGTTGTTTTCTCTTTTAATTTACTTCTTCCAATATGTCAAAGAACTTTTACCCCGGTCTTCCATTGCGGATCGCCTTTTTCATTATCCATGCCTTGGTAGGCAAATGGTGGGTTCGTGGAGAATAACGGATTCGAACCGTTGACCCCCTGCGTGCAAGGCAGGTGCTCTAGCCAGCTGAGCTAATCCCCCTTTGGATGAGTTAATTAGTGACTAGTTAATTAGTGATTAGTTAACTAGTGATTAGTTGTTTCCTCCTAATCGCTGATCTCTAACCTCTGATCTCTATTTCCCTAACGCCTCGCAGCTTTGCTGCGCCGTAGTCCCGAGCAGATTTGAACTGCTGACCCCTACATTATCAGTGTAGTGCTCTAACCAAGCTGAGCTACAGGACTGTTTGTTATTTCGGATTTCAGATTTTCGATTTCGGATTTAACAATCGTTTTCTCGTAAATCGTAAACCGTAATTTCTTACAATCTCGCCGCCCACTTGACTGTCACCTTACTAATGGCTTCATCTTTTGGGTTTTCCTTTTGTTTCGTTTTAATTAGTGAAGGACTGATGTAGTGAATTAGCGATTGATTTAGTTTCTCAACCCAATCAACCATTCAACTTAATCAACCTAATCAACTAATATATAAGAACCTGGTCATGTAGCTAAACAGCTTTCGCTATTACGCTTATAAGAGAGAGATTTGTGGATACTGCTCCAGAAAGGAGGTATTCCAGCCACACCTTCCGGTACGGCTACCTTGTTACGACTTAGCCCCAGTTACCGACTTTACCCTAGGACGCTCCTTGCGGTTACGCACTTCAGGCACTTCCAGCTTCCATGGCTTGACGGGCGGTGTGTACAAGGCCCGGGAACGTATTCACCGCAGCATTGCTGATCTGCGATTACTAGCGAATCCAACTTCACGGGGTCGAGTTGCAGACCCCGATCCGAACTGTGAACAGCTTTTTGAGATTGGCATCCTGTTGCCAGGTAGCTGCCCTCTGTACTGCCCATTGTAGCACGTGTGTAGCCCCGGACGTAAGGGCCATGATGACTTGACGTCGTCCCCTCCTTCCTCTCTATTTGCATAGGCAGTCTGTTTAGAGTCCCCACCTTAACGTGCTGGCAACTAAACATAGGGGTTGCGCTCGTTGCGGGACTTAACCCAACACCTCACGGCACGAGCTGACGACAGCCATGCAGCACCTAGTTTCGTGTCCCGAAGGACTGATACGTCTCTGTATCATTCACTAACTTTCAAGCCCGGGTAAGGTTCCTCGCGTATCATCGAATTAAACCACATGCTCCTCCGCTTGTGCGGGCCCCCGTCAATTCCTTTGAGTTTCACCCTTGCGGGCGTACTCCCCAGGTGGAATACTTAACGCTTTCGCTTTGACGCTAACTGTATATCGCTAACATCGAGTATTCATCGTTTAGGGCGTGGACTACCAGGGTATCTAATCCTGTTTGATCCCCACGCTTTCGTGCCTCAGCGTCAATCATACCATAGTAAGCTGCCTTCGCAATTGGTGTTCTGTGACATATCTATGCATTTCACCGCTACTTGTCACATTCCGCCTACCTCTAGTACATTCAAGCCCATCAGTATCAAGGGCACTGCGATAGTTGAGCTACCGTCTTTCACCCCTGACTTAACAGGCCGCCTACGCACCCTTTAAACCCAATAAATCCGGATAACGCTTGGATCCTCCGTATTACCGCGGCTGCTGGCACGGAGTTAGCCGATCCTTATTCTTACCGTACATTCAGCACAATTCACGAACTGTGGTTTATTCCGGTACAAAAGCAGTTTACAACCCGTAGGGCCGTCTTCCTGCACGCGGCATGGCTGGTTCAGGCTTGCGCCCATTGACCAATATTCCTTACTGCTGCCTCCCGTAGGAGTCTGGTCCGTGTCTCAGTACCAGTGTGGGGGGTCATCCTCTCAGATCCCCTAAACATCGTAGCCTTGGTAAGCCATTACCTTACCAACTAGCTAATGTTCCGCATGCCCATCCTTATCCTATAAATATTTGATGAAATCACAATGCTGTGTCTTCATATTATGCGGGCTTAATCTCTCTTTCGAGAGGCTATCCCCCTGATAAGGGTAGGTTACATACGTGTTACGCACCCGTGCGCCACTCTCATGGAAAGCAAGCTCTCCAATCCCGTCCGACTTGCATGTATTAGGCCTGCCGCTAGCGTTCATCCTGAGCCAGGATCAAACTCTCCATTGTAAAATGTTTTGTTTGTTCACTGACCCTATTATTAATAATAGAATCTGTAAAATTTCGTGCCCGGTGGAGTTCGTCGTTTGAATCGCTTCTCTCTTCTATTCCGATCCGTTCACTGTTGTATCTTTATACAGTATCCCTTTTCTCTCTTTGTTTCGTAACAGTGATCTACCGTTACGCTACATGATTATCCAGTATCTTATAAGAACTTTTACGCCTTTCTGTCTCAGTCAGGCTATATGTTTTTCTGGTTGTTACGCCGTCTAACTTTCATTTTTTATTGATCCGGAAATCGCTTCCTTCTCCCTTTTTGTTTCGGAAATTTCTTTCCTTTTTTTTAGCTTTCTTTTCCGGAATCGCTCCCCTCTTTTCTCAGCTTCCGACGCTCTTCCGTTTCCGGCTTCCTTTCGTTTTTTCGCCCCTTTCTTTTGGGACTGCAAAGGTATGAACCTTTTTTAAACTTGCAAACTTTATTTTTTTTATTTTTTGTTTGCCTCTTTTCCCCGCTTCCCCTCTCTTTTATCTCCCTCGTTTGCGGGCTGCAAAGATGTGACTTTTTTTTCTTCCTGTCAAGCCTTTTTTTAACTTATTTTTTAGC
>NZ_FRCM01000010.1 GCF_900142915.1 Mucilaginibacter sp. OK098 | reverse complement strand
AAACGAAAACGTCGTTACTGATAACAGCGTCTTTCCTGCGAATTCGATCAGGTCGCTCATCCCTTTGCTGAAATTGACTACCGCACGGTGTGGGATCATTACGCCTTTGGGGCGTCCTGTTGATCCCGAGGTATAGATCA
This sequence comes from Mucilaginibacter sp. OK098, assembly GCF_900142915.1. Lineage (GTDB taxonomy): Bacteria > Bacteroidota > Bacteroidia > Sphingobacteriales > Sphingobacteriaceae > Mucilaginibacter. The sequence continues at coordinate 183,839 of NZ_FRCM01000010.1, read as the reverse complement.
CATATGCCAGGCCTTCTGCCTGCGCCAAACTCTTTATCTTTTTTTGTTCCGGGATCGCAGCACATGCGCACGGAATCACTATCACATCCCGCTCCGCGCTAAATCTTTCTTTACACGCGGCACTGCTCAGCAGCAGACTCGCACCGCTGTCTTCCAGCATGTAGCTGATCCGGTCTGCCGGGTAATTCGGGTCTAAAGGCATATAGGCCGCGCCTGCTTTCAGGATCCCCAATAAACTGGCCAGCAGCCCAAACGAACGTTCGCTCATCAGCCCTACTACCTCGTCCTGCTTTACACCGCGGGCGATCAGCAGCGAAGCTACCACGTCTGCACGGGCCGACAGTTCCCTGTAGCTCATCCGCTCCCCGCCGAAGATCAAAGCTGTTTCATCAGGCGTTCTTTCTGCCTGCGCTTCGAACAAATCAATCATCGTTTTGTCTCTCGGATAAGCTACCGATGTATCGTTGAACTCATTTAACAGCTTGTTCCGATCGGACGATGATAAGATGTCCATCATACCGGCCAACCCGGTTGGATTGTCCAGGATAGATTTGATCACTACCGGCAAATGTTCAGACAACGCAGTAACTAAATCGTCCGAAATATTTGAAGGATCGTATGTAAAATCAATTTTTAATGCTTCTTCAAAAAACACAGTGATATGCAAAGGCAATCCGGCATTTTCATATAATGAATGCAGTTTTATTGTATAACCGAGATCGTCATTTTGTATATTATTATCCAGCGGATAATTTTCAATAACAATTACAGAATCAAATAAATCCTCAGAAGGCTTTAGGCCTGTTAATTGCTTAATCTCGAAATAGGATGTATGGTTATAAGAATTCCTGTTTATCAAATCTGAATGAACGCCGGCAACGATTTCAAGGAAAGACAAATTTTCATTATCCCTTAACCTCAAAGGAATGGTATTAATGAAATTGCCCATTACATTTTCAGCATTCCTCATAGTGCCCTCGCGGTAAGAAACCGCGGTGCCGAAAACTATATCTGAGGTATTTAGATACTTTTGCAGCAGAATTGCATATGCCGCGTATATAATTGACGCTTTGGTAACTTTGTTGCTGGCAGAAAAGCCTTCGAGATCAAGATCATTAGCAAAGAATTTTATAGTTTTTAGCTGGCCATCTTCGTAAGCATCTGTCTTTTTAGCACTTAAATTAACTGCATCATAGCCCTTAAGGTATCCGGACCAGTATTGCTCCCCTTGCTTATCCGCAGACTTTAATTTGATCGCTGTCTGAATTTCTTTGTAAGATGGTTTTGCGCTAAAAGCGGACCAGCTTTTTTGTAACGACATATCATAGGCAGCGAATGTTTCTTTCAATAAGATCCCGGTACTCCATCCATCATACAAAATATGGTGATGAGTAATATGCATCAGGTACCGGTTAGATGAAAGTTTGATTACCCCAAACCGGATAGGCAAAGTATTTAAATCAAATCTTCTTTGCCTGTCTTCTTCCAGGTAAGCTTTGTAAGAATCTGGCTCCTGGTCATTATGGCTGTCAGAAAAATCCTGAAAGTTAAACTCAGCCTGAATTTCTTTAAGAACGATTTGAAAGGGTTTACCTACAATCTCCCAGTTAAACACGGAACGCAGTACTTCATTGTTAGCCTGAATATTACGAACAGACTGTTTCATCAGATCAATATCTAATGAACCTCCAATTTCCAATACTATTTGTACATTGAATTGATTTCCTGTTTCATCCTTCAAATAATGAAATAACATACCCTTTTGAGCGGTGCTGAGGGGAAATATCTCTTCAACGTTTGATTTTTCTATTTTAGCAATCATTGGTAAGTATGAAATTATATTAAGGTTAAAAGTCCATATGTTGCACCTGGCATCTGATGGTTGAGCCAAGGTGAATCAAAAGCCAGGGTTGGTTTACTGCCAAGCGCTTGCCTGAAGTAGGTTAGCAGAGAGTTATTAGTGAAAAGGCCGGTGGCCATCTTATATAAAGTTAAATCAATAGTTCTTAGAGAACTTATTGACAACTCTTAAAAATCTGGCAGACAATTTTTAGAGAATATTTGAGCAGTCCTGCCGTTTAGTGTTCGAGATTTAAACATAACTGGTTGCAATATTTGTCCGCTTCGGATAATCCTGCGGATAATATCTCAAATGCATCGTCAATCTGCTCTTTGGTAATACAAAGTGGCGGCGCAATAAATATGAGGTTCCAGCGAAGAAGCGTGAAAAGCCCAAGCTCTTTAAAAACAGAATCAATTTTGTTCATCACCTCCATGTTGTGTGCCCCATCAATTGTTGCAGTAATGGGTTCTTTAGTTGATCTATCTTTAACTAACTCTATACATCCAAGCAAACCTGTAATCCTAAAATCTCCTATTGACGGGTGGATACTGCTCAGCTCTTCCAGCTTTTTGTAGATGTAATGGCCCATTTTTGATGCATTCTCCACTAATTGCTCTTCCTTATAAACATTTAATACAGCTAACGCAGCTGCACAGCTTACCGGGTGTGCTGAACAGGTAAAGCCACAGGGCAGCGCATGATCGTCAAAGAAAGAAGAGATCTTTTCACTTACAGCTACGGCGCCTAATGGCAAATACCCTGAAGTTATGCCTTTAGCCATACACATTATATCAGGTAATACATCATGATGTTCTATGGCAAACATTTTGCCGGTCCGCCCAAAACCACTCATCACTTCATCATCCACAAGCAGGATCCCGTATTTATCACAAATACCTCTTACAAGCTTCCAAAAATTTGGAGGATATTTTATACAGCCTGAGGTACCCGACTCGCCTTCTAAGATTATTGCTGCAATAGTTTCTCCTCCCTGTGCCTCAATAACAGTTTCTAAATTGGCCGCACAATTTGTCCCGCATTCCTCAAAGGTTTTACTTCCCCAGGGGCACCGGTAGAAGTAAGGATTGTTTACCCTTACAACATCGCGCATTGTATGATCGCCGGCAAGTAAACGTCTTGGATCGCCACTGAGCGATAAAGCGCTGTAAGTACCACCGTGATAGGAACGTGACATTGTAATAATTTTTGATCGCCCTGTATAACGACGGGCTATCTGCACTGCACTGTCAATAGCATCAGAGCCGCCCAATGTAAAAAAGGTTTTTGTAAGGTTCCGGGGTAACAGTTTTGCTAACTCCAGCCCTAATTCACCTCTTGCATCGGTGGCAAAACTGGGATTCATGTAACTAAATGATAACATTTGATCTATCACCGCATTCATAACAGCTGGATGACCATGACCAATATTAACGTTCATGTACTGGGAAGAAAAATCTATATACTTCTTTTTATTATCATCATAAAAGAATATTCCATCTGCATTTTTCACATGCAAGGGTTTTAACCCACCTTGTGCTACGTAAGGAAATAAAGTATAATCCACATTGTTGCCGGATTGATCTTCTGTAAATGTTTTCATAATTTAATATAGTAAGTGATAAATAAGTGGAGACAAAACACACTTTTATATAAGCGGATTATTTCGATCGATGATCTGGAAATTACTGCAGATTTATATTAGTCCTGCGCTATCATGGTTTCAACCTCCAGTGTCTGCACCTCCTGAAGTTCAGCCAAGGATTCCTGCTGCGATAGTTCTTTTAACAACATCCTTTTTCCTTCTATCTGCAAAAACCTGTCTTCGTGCCATTTCCAGATAAACCCGGAGTTCTTATACCCGCCGTCGATAAGTTGTGAATCGCGGTTACCGGAATTAAAAACTGAGCAATCAAAGAACACACTTCGATGAGAGTTAATTAAATACTCTCTAAATTCAAAAGACAATGTACCATACACACTGGCATTAAGGCCGTAGTCACAATTGTCTACTTTAGGTAGTAGGTCATATTCGGAAGAAAATGATATTATGGGAAATACCGGGCCAAAATTCTCCTCCTTAATTATTTTCATATTTAACGTGCAGCCGGTAACTATGGTTGGAGGAAAAGCATAGCTATCAGTGGAACCTATTTTTTGAATATTACCTCCCATCAAAACTTTCGCTCCGGCCTCTTGCGCCTCTTTTACCTGTCGCTCTAAACGTTCCAAAACAGAGGCAGATAAAATGGGGCCAATATCAGTATCCTCGCTTTCCGGGCTTCCTATTTTTAACCCTGTTAGTTGTTCGGTGAGTTTAGTGCAAAATTCATCCATTAAACTTTCATGAACAAAAAATCGCTCAACAGCAGAACAAGATTGCCCACCGTTTAACAAGCCTCCCTTAACTGCATCATTTACAGCTATATCTAAATCTGCATCTTCCATTACAATTAATGGATCTTTACCCGGGCCTTCGAAAATCAGTTTAGTATTTGACCGCCTTACAAGGTTTTTATATCCCCAGATCCAATGATCATCACCATAGATAACAACAGCTTTAATCTCCGGATCTGTTATACAATTTTTTAAAAACTCTTGCGACGAGATTTCGTCAGGCGCAAATGAAACGTCGGGTAAATTATTCAATACCAGTTCGCGGTAATATTTACCGGATTGGTTCAATTTGCGGGGCAATTTGATAATAGTTTCATTACCAGCCAAAAAGGAAGCACCTACAGATTTAGCCAAACAAAGGTTAACGCCATTTCTGGGTAATAAAACAGCCACCTTGCCAAGTGATTGTAATTGTTGCAGATCTACGCCGTAGGCCTTTGTTAGGTGTGTTTCCCTCCCAATCTCATTTAAAATTGCAATTGGAGTTGTTACTTCACGAATTTTTACGTTTTTCTTCAGGAATCCGGTATCCTGGCTGTAGGCGCTTATTAGTTTCTGATGAAATTGTTCATCACCTAAATTGATAGCTGTTTTTACCAGCGCTAGTTTTCTTTGCTCAAAGTTCATTGGATTATTCAGGCTTAAAAAATTAAGAAATACAACTATTTATATATCAATAATATATAACTGATGTTGAGAAAAATGACGGGTTAACTGAAAGCTGTGGTTACTGCTTTTTGGAAATATTTTGGACTGACTTCTCTTCGCTGTTCTTTTTAATCTGCTCGTTGCACTGGGCTATCAAATTTTCAAACTGAGTGCGAGAATTGTTATCAAGCTTGATCGCCGTATTAAAATCAATAATGGCTTCTTTGAAACGTTGCAATTTCATCATTGCATTTCCGTGCAACACAAAACCATCCTGGCTTGCCGGATACCGGCTCTCATAAACTTCAGCGATAGCAGCAGAAAGTTCAGGCCCTTTATCCATGAAAATATATCCCCACTCATCAAAGTCATCCTTTGATGTAAAACTATCTTTTCGGGATGCGATAGTCTTAAAATAATTCAGCGCCGGAATATATCCTTGTTTGTTATACCTGTGCAACACCTCTATCATAGGGTTTGGGTACTGGTCGCTAAAATCATAAATATGATGATGCGCCGTAGTAAGCGCGTTAACTACCTGTACAATGCGGTACCCGGAGTCGCCATTAGTAAACATCACATACCCTGATTTTCGCCTGCGGGAATAGAAACTCCAACCCTTAAACCCCCTGTTATCGCCACCTTGAAACAGTAAGGTATCTCCCGCTTCATTATTCACGGCAAAGCCCGGTCCCCAATAATAATGCTCGTCCATTACCGGGTAGTGCTTAGTTGTGTCTACACCTGTTATATCGTCAACCCGTTCTTTAGAGAGGAATTTGTTGTTGAAAAAACTGATAAACAACTGAGCATAGTCGTTTGCGGTTGTATTGATAAGCGCCGCAATATTAGGTGATTCATTTTTATTTTTGGAAGCGGATTCCATAAAAAAATTGTGTCCGAAAGCATAATTGCTTGCAGCGGCTCCGTTCTTTGGAAAGGTGATAAAGGTTTGTTTAAGGTTAAGCGGTTCCAAAACCAATTCCTTCATATAACTTTCGGTGCTTTTGCCCAAAAGCTTTTCAACTACTTTTGACAAGTAGACATATCCCTCTCCGGAATAGTTAAATTTTTCTCCGGGTTCGCTAATTATTTCAAGCTTGTCAGGATTGTTTTGGTTCTCCCAATTCTCCATACCTGAGGAATGCGAAAGCACCATCCTGCCGGTAATTTTTTTATACCTTTCATCGTAATCAAGTTTGGAATATTTAAGGTAATGGTATAATGGTGTATCCAGGTTTAAAACACCCTTGTCTACCAATCTTTCTACAGCAAAGAGAAAGAAACTTTTGGACAATGAACAAGCTTCAAACAGCGTTCCTTTATCTATGTTACCGTTGCCCTGGATCTTGCCATCAGCAGATCTTTTAATTTCTTTATAGCCGTAGGTATTGTAAAAAACAACTTTATTTTGATCGATAATTGCGAGTGACAGACCAGGTGTGCTCGCACTGTCTATGATTTTTTCAATTTGTTCATTAAAATCCTTAATTTTTATTGTCCGCCCGTTTACCTTAAAAGTCGTTTGAGCTACCTGGGCATTTACTTCCTGCGAAAAAGCAAGTAATAAAATGATAATTGAAAAGGATAAAAATTTTAAGTTAAAGTTTTTCATTTTGAATATTCATTAAAAAGATTAGTGCGAAAGCGTGATCTCCACGTTGTTTTGTCAACGTTATTTGTAGTGTAAATAGATTAATCTAAAACGAGCGCTAAATTCTGTTGCTCCAGTGTCTGCATGTAGTGTTTTGCAATAGCAATATCGAATATTGCCATACCCATTGGGTTAAACATTATAGCCTGACTGTCCTGGTAAGAATTTGCCCAATCTGCATCAAGCAAATCCACTACAGTACCTGCGTCACCCTCACGCAAGCCATTTTCTAAATGGAATTTCTCAATATCTGTATTCTCCCGGCAAACTTCTTCCCAATTATCAACAACAATGGCGTCTTTAAACCAGGGGTAAACATTGGTTTTATAATCACGAAGCGATACGTTAATATGGAGTGATCCGGCTTTTGGCCGCCTGTCGATGTAACGGTCTTTCGCCACTGTACAGGTGATGAAAACATCTGCCTGATCGTAAACCTCTTCCCAGCTGTCTGCCACTTCAACTAAATGCTTAGTGTCATCATCAATTAAGTCCGTATTTACTCCGTTGATGTCGTTTAAAATAACTTTTGAACAACGGTCACCAAGAATGGATAAACACATTTTTAAATGCTGCTGCCCTATAGGCCCAAACCCTACAATCCCTACTGTTAACTGTGTTAGATCCTTTTTTTTCAAATATCCCTTCAAAACAAAACCACTTACCGATGCTGTTCTGATTGCAGATATGGTCCCGCTATTTATAATCCCCACCGGCTCACCGGTATCAGCATTATTTAAAATCACTACACAGTGCGCCCTTGGCAAACCGGCTTTATAATTATCAGGGAAACTGGCTATCCATTTTATCCCTGCCATATTTATTTCACCACCCAAAAATGCGGGCATAGCAATAATGCGGTTCTTCAAATCCCGGTACCTTAGATAAGGCTTAACAGGCTGGGCATATTCGTTGGTAGCTAAACCCTTTACCGAGTTTTCAATTACTTCAACATTTTTATGCCAATCCGAGCATACTTGCTTAATATCATTATCGTTGATATAGATCATGGTTTTTTTAGTTATTTTATTTTTGAAAGTGTATAAAAGGGGGCACTCATATTAAGTTCTCCACGAGCGAGTGTTTTCTAATCATCTCAGTCCACTCCTCGTTATAAATGGTCTCGATATATCTTTCTCCCCGATCGGCAAAAACGCACATAACATTCACCGATTCGTCTATCTTCCTGTCTCTAAAGTATTTTTTTATTCCTGCGTATACAGATCCTGAAGATCCTCCGGCATATAAATTATGCTTTTCCAATAATTCCTTGCAGCACAGGATAGTTTCGTATTCGCTTACCAGCACAACATCGTCTATAAATGCATGCTCAAGTATTTCGGGTTGTAAGCTTGAGCCTATGCCGGGGATATATCGTTTCCTGGGCGTGTCGCCAAATATCACTGAACCGTAAATGTCAACTGCGATAATTTTGGCATCTGGATTTTCCTTTTTAACTCTCCTGGAAACCCCTGTAATGGTTCCGCCGGAACTAACCCCCATAAAAACATATTCAACCCTTTGGCCGGGCGCTTCCTGGCAAATTTCTCTTCCTAATGAGCCATAATATGCTTCGGCATTCAATGTATTGGCATATTGATTTACCCAATACAGGTTTGGCATTTTTTTAAGGAGATCCTTAATTGTTTTTATCCTGTTAAGCAGGTAGCCGCCAAATTCATCAGGTTCGGTGATCTTAATTATCTCGGCGCCCTGAAGCCTTATCAGCATCTCGTTAACCGGTAAAGTGTTTTTATCGATAACACAAATAAATTTCAGATTATGCATTTTAGTGTAAGCCGATAATGCAACTCCGAAATTTCCGGAAGATGATTCGATGAGCACTGTATCCTTATTAAAGATCCCTTCATTTAAAGCCCTGTTAATGATGTAACAGGCGGCTCTGTCTTTTACACTGCCTGTAGGGTTATAATATTCCAGCTTGGCGAATATTTTAACATTTGGCATTTCATCGTTTTTCAGGTATACAAGGGGAGTATTTCCCACTTTATTTAAAATGTTGGTCAGCATCGTTTTTTAAGATTAGAATAGGTTGTTGATTATTGGTTATTACCGGAAGAATATGTTAACAGATCGCTCGATCGTTCAGTATCAATTGTCCCCAAAAAGAACGCTGATGTCATCCTCGTCCAATTCCACAGCAGAGAAATCAGAGGGCGTGAAATACAGATCTTTTTCGTCTTTCAGATATGCCAGAACATGATTCAGACACGCTAAAAAGCATTTCGAAAGCTCGTTCACCGTAGCGTGATCGAATAATTTAGAACTGTAAAGAATTTCCATATGAAACTCGCCATCCGTTATAATGGCATTGAACTCCAATTTTGTTGTAAAGGCATTATAAGGATCTGTTTCGCTGCCACTATCAATTTTGCTGAATGCCATAAGCCTGTTGTTCAGCTCCTGGTCAAACTGACCCAGGTAGTTAAACCTTATCTCTGACGGCCTCGGCTTGCGGCGGAGTTGATCGGAAGAGAAGTGACTTATACCATAACCTATGCCATTATTTGGCACATTCCTCATGGTTTCCTTAACTGATTTTAGGAGACCGCTTATCTCACCCTGGTAGGTTAACTTAACAGGATACATAGTGGTAAACCAACCCAGCGTCCTGGAAACGTTTATATCTTCCAGATGCCTTCCGTGATTTTCCTGTTCTATAATAAACTCTGTTAACCCGGTTAACTCGTAAAGGGCAAGCACGAGAGCGGTATTTAAAACTATAGGCACATCAGTATTATATGATTTATGTGCCCCTTTCAATAAGAATTCAGTCGTTTCCTTATCTAAGCTCACCGCTACTTTTTTTAGATCTCTTATTGTTGTTGTACTGGCATGAAAATCCTGGGGAAATGTAAAAGGAGTTTCTTCCACCATTTTCCAGTAATCTTTCTCCTTTTCTATACCTTCAGATCCCGGGAGCTGATTTACTAAACTGCTCCATTCTTTAAAAGATGCAGTTTTTTGCGGAATACTTACGGCATTTCCTTCAGCTAATAACGAGTATGTACTGTAAAAATCCTCCAGGAAAATCCGCCAGGAAACGCCATCCATAACCAAATGATGGGCAGTGATAAACAAAAACTCGTGCTCATCATCAGTTTCTATAATTGCCATTCTCACTAAAAGACCATTCAAAATATCGAACGAGCTCCTGATGTCATTACAGATATCGATCAAGGAATTACTGTCACCGGTTTTAAACTTCGCAATAGCGTGATTTTCTTTTAAATGATCATTATTATAAAATAATGAATGTGTTACCGGCTTATAGTTAACCCGCAGCGTATCATGATGTTCAATTAATGCCTGGAAAGTTCGTTCAAGGATGGTTAGATCCAAAGGTTGCTTGATTGAAAACAGAACTGATTGATTGAAATAAGCGGGGTTAAGGAATTCCTGTTTGAAAAACCAGGATTGAATAGGTGTAGGTGTAAACTGCCCCTGTGCAATTCCCTGTTCATATGAATGCTTGTCGTTAATAAGCTCGGCATGCTGGCTTATATGTTTTATGGTGTGATACGTTAAAATATCTTTTACTTTAATCACAACACCTTCTTCAAACAATCTTGAAGAGATCTGCACAGCTTTGATCGAATCCCCCCCTGCTTCAAAAAAGTTGTCCGTTACCCCAACTTCAGCAACATTCAGAACATCTGCCCAGATCTTTACAAACACCCGTTCGATCTCATTTTGAGCAGAAACTTTTTGAATGCCTGCATTTAGTGATCTAAACTTTTGAAGTGCCGTAATATCAATCTTGCCATTCCTGGTAAGCGGCATAGTTTCAACTTCGACAAACTCACCCGGGATCATAAAGTAGGGCAACTTCTCCGCCAGGTAATCTCTAAAAAAGATATCTGATAATTGGCTGCCTGGGTCAATCAGTGTAAAATAGGCTTGAATATGATTTGAATTCTTGCTTCTTTCTACTAAAACAACCGCTTCCTTAATTTTACCGGACGCGATCAACAGATTTTCTATCTCAGATATTTCAACCCGATTTCCATTGATCTTAACTTGTTTATCATTCCGGCCAATATATTCTAAATTTCCATCGGGCAACCATTTGCCTATATCCCCGGTTTTATACATTTTTTTACCCCCGGTAAAAGGACTTTCAATAAATTTTTCCGTCGTTAGTTCATCGAGGAATAAATACCCTCTCGCCAAACCATCCCCGGCAATGTATATTTCTCCTGGTACATTCACCGGAACCGGTTTAAGATAACTATCTAACAGATAGATCTGCGTGTTCGCAATTGGCCTGCCAATCGGCACAGTTATGGTGGCATCTTCCGGTTTGAATTTATAGATCATGCAACCAACCGTAGCTTCAGTAGGGCCATACTCGTTAAAAATTTCAACCCTTCCCTGCATCTGTTCATAAATGTCTGTTGCAAGCTGCGTATCCAATGCCTCTCCTCCTACGATCATCTTTTTAATCCTGGATGATGAAGATAACAGATTATTCTCCCTTATGAGCCGAAGGTGCGATGGCGTTAATTTGATAAAATCAACCAAATTATCACGAATTACACTATTAATGGAAATCGCTGCATCATCATCTCCATATATAACTATTTTATTACCGGTAGTAAGCGGCATGTAAATAGATGTTACCGTAAGATCGAAAGATATTGATGAATAAAAAGCAAATGAGTAACTCTCCCCATTGCTGTATTCATCCGATGCCCATAAAATATAATTTACCAAGCTACCATGTTCAATCATCACTCCCTTGGGTAAACCAGTAGTGCCTGAGGTATATATAACATAGGCTAGATCTGCTGGTTGATTTTTTTGAGTGATGAACCTACTGCCAGGATTATCAAATAATGACCTGAGCGTTAAAACTTCCGGCTGTGGTAAGTTTGCAAAATCAGCGTGTGCCTGCTCTAAATCACTTATCAAAAATGTACAGCCACTATTTTGTACAATAAATTTCACCCGCTCTAAGGGCGTACCCTGCTCAAGTGGTAAATAAGCTGCTCCAGTCTTTAAAATGCCAAGCAGAGTTGCTATCATTTCTGGTGATCTTTTCAGATGCAAGCCAATAATGTCTCCCCTGCCAACGGCTTTATCTTTTAGAGCGCTTGCAACCTGGTTAGCTTTAGCATCTAACTCTCTATAGGAAAGTTGCTGCCCCAGGTATTCTGTTGCAACCGCATCAGGATTATTCTCAACCTGTTTTTCAAACAGGTCTAAAACTGTAACCGATGGTTCTATTTCTTTCCGGGTTGCATTGTAGCTGACATAAAAATCCTGAAATTCTCTTTTTCCCAATGGAGATAGATCTTCAATTAAAACACCCGGATTTTGTAAAACCTGGTCGATAATATTTTCAAAACCTCTGGAGAATTCTATAATTGTTTTGTCCTTAAACAATTGGGTGGAATATTCAAAAGCATAGTTGATTTGATCGCCATCTTCTATTTCCATCGTGATGTCGAATTTTGAAAAGCCGGGATCAAAAGAATATTTTTTGAACTTAATATCAGCAGCCTGCCCGTCAGACATTTCCAAACTTTGATACAAGAACATTGTATCAAAAATAGGCGCTCTACCGGGCCGAGACGGAATGTTCAAGAAATTTATAAGATCGTCAAATGCCAGATCCTGATGGTCAATAGCATTATTAATAAGCTTAGAAGCGTGTTTTAACAGATCTGCGAAATACTGATTTCTTACAACAACACTTCTGATGGAAAGATTATTAGCGAACATGCCCTGTACTTGTTGCAGATCAGGGTGTGTTCTTCCACGTGAAGCTATCCCTATAACAACATCTTCCTGGCCAGAATATTTACCTAAAAAAATGCGGTAAAGTGTAAAAAGCAACGCATGTTTTGTTACCTGGTACGCTGTTGAAAGTTCCTTCAACTTTGCTGAAACAGACTCGGTCAAGCTGAAGGTTTGCCTTTTCCCGATCATGCTTGTAATTACCGGACGAGGGAAATCACGGGCTATTTCAAGAACCGGTAATTCGCCAGATAATTGCTCAGCCCAATATTGCTTTGCAAATTCTTTTGTTCCGGGGTCCTGCGCCTGCTCCCAAGTGGTAAAATCACTGAATGACGCATTAAGCGTTGGTAGCACATTGCCTTGATAAGCTTGCAACAACTCATTAATAAATAAATAGGCAGACTGACCATCAGAAATTATATGGTTAAAATCTAACAGCAACAACTGTTTCCTGTCATCAATATTCTCATTATCAAGCAAAAAGAATTTGAATAAAGGCCCGTTAGCCAGATCAAACGGTGAGATTAAATCCTTTAATTTATCGTCCCATTCACTTTTTTCACATTTGATAATGTTAAGCTGAACATTAATGCTCTCCTTTACCCGGAATCGGGGTTCTTCAGATAGGAAGAAAGTCATCCTCAAAGCATCATGCCGGGCTATTAATTTTGTAAGGCAGTCAGTGAGCTTTTCAGTATCTACTTTGCCTTCCAATTCAATTGCTACAGGCATATTATATGCAATGGAATCCGGATCCATTTTCCAGGCATAATAAATTCTTTTTTGCACTGCAGACACCGGATAAGAGTCCGTTAAGGCAGCTTTGGGTATCGCTTCGTAAGTTTTGTGCTTCAGATTTATAATCTCTGCGGCTAACTTTCTAACGGTTTGAAGTTCAAATAATTTTATTATCGGCAGCTCTACCTGAAACGCCAGTTGAAGTTTATTTATCAGTTCGGCTGCTTTCAGCGAATTGCCCCCCACCTCTATGAATTTTCCTTCGACCCCGATATTATTACTTTGTAAAACATCTTCCCAAATTCTTAATATCTTTTCTTCCACATCGTTAGCCGGGGGTACTGCGGTATTATCATTAAAAGGATTAAACAACAGCGTAAATTCCTGTTCAACCTGCTGAAACTCGCCTTCTTTATACAATTTTTGCAGTTCAAAACGCTGAAGTTTGCCACTCGTGGTTCTCGGTATATTTTTTACAGGAATTATTTTGGTAAGATCAAACCCGAATTTCTCATTGATACACATTTTCAATGACCTTGCAACCGGTACAAGTTTCTCAAGAGATCCGCGATGTAGTAAAAAAGCTATAACTTCTTCTGATTCAGATTCGGGAACGAAAGAACTAATAACAACTATTTTATTTAGTTCTATACCTTCAATAGACTCTGCTGCTTTTTCGATATCGTGTGAATAATAGTTTTGCCCATTGATGAAAATCACATCTTTAGCCCTACCGGTAATATACAGATCGCCGTCTTTGATAAAACCGAGATCTCCGGTGTTAAGCCAGCCGTTCATGTCGATTATCTCATCGTATGCGCTACTATTATTGTAGTACCCATTGGTAACATTTGTACCTTTAATTTTAACCCTTCCTACTCTTCCATCGGCCAGGGTTTGGTTATTTTCATCTGCAATCTGAACTAAACAACCAGGAACAGATTTTCCAACATTTACAAATGTACTGCTTCCTAACAGCGGATCTATTTCCTGTACCTCGTCGCCCGGGTTAAGCTTTTGTGTGTTAAGTACCAGCGCTTGTACTTTATTTTCAATAACAGACATAGATACCGCTACAGAAGCTTCCGCTAAGCCATAAACCGGGCACATCGCTGTGTCTTTTAAACCAAACCCGGCTAACTTTTCATTAAACTCAATGCAAAGTTTCTCAGAAATAGGTTCCGCCCCGTTGTAAATGATCCTTAGACTTGAAAGGTCCCAATTTTCGGCACCCTCATTTAAATATTTTAATAAGTACCGATACCCAAAATTAGGTGAGGATGTAACGGTTATCTTATGCTCACATATTTTATCCAGCCACAACCGGGGGTTCCGAACAAACAGGTTTGTGGGCATTAGGTATTGGTTAACTCCGCTAAACAGCGGGTTGATATGAAAACCGATCATTCCCATATCATGAGTTAGCGGCATCCAGCTTAACAAGCTATCTTTTTCAGTATAGGCCGCCGCCGATGCAATCCCGCTTACATTAGCAATCAGATTGGCATGAGTAAGCATAACACCTTTAGGGTTACCGGTTGATCCGGATGAGAATTGGATAAATGCAATATCATCCTCTTCTACACTGTGAATAACGCCCATTTCATCAGATGAAAAAATGTCCTCAACAAATAAAAGATTACTATTGATCTGCTGTAGCTGGTTGTTTAAACCCTGTTCTTCTAAATATTCTTCTAATTGTTTTACAGCGTTTTGAGAAATTATCAAACTTGGCCTGGATAGTGTTGCCCAAACCTGTGAAAGTTTTTTATTGTGATCGTCTCTTTTAGCAATTGACAATGGTACAGGTATGATGCCCCCAAGGATGCATGCCCAAAAAACGACCAGGAAGTTTTTATTATCATCAATCTGAAGCACCAATTCGCTTTTAGGTTGTATTCCTTTTTTTTGAAGAAAGGACAACACCTTTAATGCGGAATTGTACAAAGAATAGTAAGAAAGAAAATCTTCCTGAGTGCTACTTTCTATGAAAGTAATACCAAGCGACTTCTGTTCACTCCTTTTGGATAAAACATCTACAAGATTCATGTGAATGGTTGGAATTAGGATTTAAGCTAAATATTATCCGGCATTATCTAAACAGATAATACCTCGATACTCGGTAGGTTACAGGATATTTATAATTTAAGGATCACACTCTTTTATAAGAATAATTTCAACGCAGAAACTCCGCCTGTTGTGGTCTTACTTCACGGCTGCAAATATGTTTTAGCCTTAAGGTCCGATCTGGTATTGAAAAAGCAAATGTGATTTGGGTTTACAAAAAGCCGCTAAACATATATTAAGAAAGATGATTAAGATACAGAGCTTCGCTGAGGCCCCTCACATTTCGCGGGATATAAATGAAGTATCAAAATAAGACAACCAGTTTTAACGCGAAACCTATATTGGCCCGCAGTAACAACCAGAAGTTGTTATAAAAGTAACATTGAACTATATATTAAATAAATTAAAAGAACTTATTTAATAAACTATTCATCAGATAATACACAATATAATACTTACAATCAGCAACATACATACAAATATGTTTTATACCGCTTGCAATTTTGCTTTTTAATATTTGCCGGCATAATATACCGGTTTTCTAATTTTCCCCGAACGCATTTCAACCATTAAAGTAATGGCTGCAGGGTTTCATAAATAGCGAATTGCTTTATACAAAACCCCGAAGCCCTGATTGCGAAGGGGCATTATTACACATTTTAAATTAACCGATGGCGATTGTTGAATGCCACAACAGATGTTGCACACAAAGAACGGGAAACCGCAGTTTAATATTTAAAAACAAACCTATTATGTTATTAAACAACGGTTTCCGTAGCCATCACTAATCAATACATTAAGATGCTAGCGCCAGTAACTGTTGGCGGAAACGTAGTAGTTGTAGTAGTTTCAGTAGGATAGGGTAAATTCCTTCCAGACTTGTTGTTTCGCCTTCCGTTAAACTGCATAATAGTTTTCACTTTCAACTTTGGCATGCGGGTAATTTGTACTGGTTCCATACGATGATTATTATTTTTTGAGCACATTTATTTCTGTAATATTTTCAATAACTTGCGATGAAAAAAAAAAAAATACACCAGTGGGCCCTTTTGTTACACAAAAGCCCCTAAACCTTCTACTAACCCAATAATGAACCGAAAGATAAATCACGAATTAAAGGAAGTTTTAATTCATATTTCTATATGGGTTTTATATTTTTTGTATGAAAACGGGGCGGTGTGGCTTATCTATCCGGATAGTGTATTTCTGTTAAGTTCAGGGCTTTATTTCTTATTAAACGCCCTTGTATTTTATGGCAACTTTCATTTCATAAGATCCATCGGGAATAGCAGGTTTAAATATGAGCTGCGTTTGTTAACTGTAACTTGCCTGGGCCTGTTTTATCTCGCCAGCAATTATTATTTAATGAAGCTAATTCACAACATTCACTTGCCTACAACCATGTATACATCATCGGTAAAGCAATTTGTGATACTCAGGATATTCCGCTATTTGTATATTATGTCTGTAAGCTATACGTATTGGTTAATTACCGACAAATTACGGGTAGAACGGAATTTATCGGAAACGCAAAAAAACAGGCTTATCGAACAACAAAAATCTGCTGAGCTTGAAAAAGAAAAGATCAATACCGAATTAAATTATCTGAGGCTGCAAATCAACCCTCATTTTTTATTCAACACGTTGAGTTTTATATATACCGAAGTTATAAAGTATTCAGAAAAAGCCTCCAATGGGGTTATGCTTCTATCACAAATATTGAGGAATATTCTTGCGGAGCCCGATCCGCAAGGGAAGATCTCTCTTAAAGAGGAGATTGGGCATATGGTCAATCTTATTGAGCTTCACCAGCTTAGGTTCAATCAAAAACTTGCCATTGACCTTTCTGTCAACGCACTTGATCAATCTTCTGATAAAAAGATAATTCCATTTATTTTGATAACATCTTTGGAAAACGCATTTAAGCACGGCGATTTGCAAGACAAAAAGAACCCTACCATTATCAATTTAATTGTAGTTAATGATTACTTATATTTCTCTCTCCGTAATAAAAAGAAAAGCAGTCAATCCAAAACCGAAAGCATGGGGATAGGAATTAAGAATATCGAAAAGCGGCTTAACCTTGCTTATCCGGATAATCACACTTTAAAGATAAAAAATGAAAGCTATTTCTATTCTTTTAATTTAAAAATCCCTTTGACCGATGATAAACTGCGTAATAATTGATGACGAACAACATGCCATTGATCTGATAAAGATCCATGTTGAAAAAATTGACTATTTAAGAGTACTGGAAACTTTTAATAATCCGGTAAATGCAATTGAGTTTTTAGAAAACAATGATGTGGATGTTCTTTTTTTAGATATTGAAATGCCCGACATTTCCGGACTCTCATTTATCAAGCTCCTGAAAAAGAAGATCCCGGTTGTTGTAATTTCGGCCTATAAAGAATATGCCTTAGAGGGATTTGAAAACGAAGTACTGGATTATATCGTAAAACCCGTCTCTTTCGAAAGGCTTTTGCAAGCCACTCAACGAGTGCTGGCACTTTCTAACAGTAAAAGTGTTGCTGCTCCGAATGCTTTTATCATTCTGAAAACAGACTCCAAAAACAAGCTATTGAAAATAGATCTTGATGACATCATTTACATAGAAGGACTTAAAAATTACATCTCGGTGTTTACTACGCAGCAAAGGGTGATATCCTTATTAAACATTAAATCGTTGGAGGAAAAGCTTCCGGCCGATAGATTTATACGAACCCATAAATCCTATATTATCTCTATCAATAAGGTAAAAATGGTTAATGGGAATCAAGTGTTTTTGAAGGGGCTGGAGCAGGGGATCCCAATCAGCGATAGTTACAAAAAACAATTCTTTGAGATATTCAGAAAAAATCTAATAGATAACAAGTAGTCGCAGGCAAAACGCCACCCATGTCCTTAAAATTGTAATAATAGCATATGCCCGCTGATTTTTTTTCAGAATTGGTTCTTAGAACCCCTGCGTTTCCGATAAACAAGTACGCGGCAAGCGTGGATAAAATTGATGACCTTTTGCTGGACGAATTATTCATGGATGCCGTAGCCATCGCCTCGCCAGACCTTTTCGAGAGCTGCGAAAAGCTAAAAAATGGGCAGATAACCGATTCAAAGAAAGCGCTGAAGATTAAGGTGACCTTATTGAAATACCTTAACAGGATATGTTACCGGCCAACACCTTTTGGAGCGTTTGCATCATGTAGTACGCTGCATTGGGGCGGATCAAAAGACATTGTGATTGACGAGCTGAATATGTCTTTTCACATCAGCCTGGACACCCTATTTTTATGCCAATTAATTGAAAAACTGGAACTTGAATTTAAACCTTTACTAAGTTACAGACTTAACTCGTCTATTTACAAAGCTGGAAATGAATACCGTTTTTATTACCAGGCACTTGCACAGGGCAGCAAAAAGTATAAGGTAAATGCTATTGACGCCACTAACGAATTAGATAAGGTGTATGAATTGTGTCTGAAAGATCCCATACCATACGAAGTAATTATCGGGCATATATGTGAACAAAGCGACTATGCCAATGCCGATGTGGTAGAATTTGTTAATGATTTAATAGATGCCCAGGTACTGGTGAGTGCGCTGGAACCAAGGCTTAGTGATAGTGACCCGCTACTGCAGCTTATTAATGTGCTGGTACAATGCGATAACACCAATTCGTCAAAAGAATTAAGCCAGACAATTTCCAAGCTTAAAAACTTTAATAGCGGGTTTTCATATTCAAAATCGGAAGGTCCGATAAGCCGGTTCCTTTTCCAAAAAGAAATGGAGCTTCATAATTTGTTTAACTTAGAAAAGCAGGGAATGGTTTTTCAGGTAAGCAGTTATAAACCTTTGTCAAAAGGTGTTTTAGATGAAACGAAACAGCTATCCCTTAATGCCGCCATTCATGCCTGTCATATTTTAAGTAATGCTGTTGACCCCTGGCTTGATGCTGTAAAGGAAAAAATCAGGCAAAAACTTGATAGCAAGCCAATAGCTCTGGCACATTTATTTGATCCTGACCTTGGTATAACAGATCCCACATCAAAAATAACAGTAAACTTTGAAGATGATATATTAGATGAGCTAAACCCTTTTGCTTCGCCGGCAATTAACTACGAGAACAACACTGCCGCCCGCAGGCTCATAGTGCAATTCTTCAATTCCAAGTTTAATTCGAATAAGGATACGAACTTGCTAACCATTCATATTTCTCCTGACGAATTGGCTAAACTTGCAAAAAAAGTTACTCCATATCCTTTGCCTGCAACTTTTCCGGTAATGTTTAAATTAATTAAAGACGAATATGCTCAGCTTCTTATAGAGAGTGCCGGTGGTCACAGCGGGACTACTCTTTTAGGCCGGTTTGGAAATGAAAACGATGTGATATTGCAGTTGTTAAAAGATATCACTCAATTTGAAAAGGCCGCCAATACCGAAGTGCAAATGGCATCGGTAACTCACCTGCCCGAAACAAGGACCGGTAACGTGCTGAAGAATCCAAACCTCAGGGAACTGGAAATCCCTTATCTATCAGGGCCGGCAGCAAACGCCGAAAAGCAATTAAGGATAAATGACCTAATCATATCTTACCGCAATAACAAGCTGGTGCTTTATTCTCAAAAAAGCGGGAAGCAAGTAATACCCAAAATTGATAATGCACATAATTTCATGACAGGGAGCCTTCCTGTTTACAGGCTGCTGGCAGCGCTCCAAAATCAATTTAATGTTGGAGGGTTGAACCCGGTTTTTAAGACATCCTTCAGGGGGCTCACGTTTTTTCCCCGAATACAGTATGATAACGTAATTCTCCAGTCGGCACAATTGCAGTTAAATGAAAACGACCTGGATGAATTTAGACAGGCGGGTACACTGCAGCAGCAAATTGAAGCTTTTGATGACAAATGTAAGTTATTCGGCCTATCCGGAAATCTATTGTGGGTGGAAGGTGATCAAACCATTTTTTTAAAACGTGATGATATATTTTCATTTGAATTATTTTTCAAAGAAATGCTCAAAAAAAAGGAAGTCATTCTTCGCGAATTCTTTGAGCCTGATGAAACTGTTAAGGATTCAAACGGATTAACCTACAACCATCAATTTATTACAGTTGTAAAAAACAATATAGTCCGACCAGGGCAAACAACAAGCAACATTATAACCAGGCCTAACGCCCAACGGAATTTTTATCCCGGTTCGGAATGGTGTTATGTCAAGATTTATTGTTCTGTTTTTTTTAGCAATGATTTCTTAGTAAAGTTACTTTCGCCGCTTTTAAAAACATGGATAGATGAGGGGAAAATAGACACTTGGTTTTTTATAAGATATAAAGATCCTGAAGATCATATCAGGCTCAGGTTTCACCTGGCAGAACCGGATTTCTTTAATACTTTATTCAACAAGCTAAATTCCGTACTTGACACATATCAGCAGCAGGGATTCATATCAAGGATTACAATAGACACTTACGAAAGAGAGTTAGAAAGATATAATTTGCCAGACTACTTTACAGTTGAAAAACTTTTCAGGATAAGCAGTGATCTCTGTATCCAGATACTGGCTTGCGGCGAATTCCAAACGCAGGGAGTTTTACCCTTACTTGGTATTAAAAGCATAGATGATATGTACAATAATTTTTCACTTTCGGCAGAGAAAAAGTACGACCTGGCTTTAAAAAGCAGCCTGAGTTTTCAAAATGAAATAGTGCTGGATGAAGAGGAAAAAAAAATACAACTTGATTACTATCATAGCAATTTGAAACAGATCAGAATGCTTATTGAAAATGCTGAAGAAGTTTCTGCAATTCGTCCGTACCTGCCTTATTTTCTTGAATCTGAAAAAATGTATAAAAAATTAAAGCTTTCGGAAGAAATACATGCATCTGATGAGATTATTTCAAGCCTGGTGCACATGCATTTTAATAGATTATACAATGATAACCAACGAATTTTCGAGATGATCTGCTACTCGGTGATAGCCAAATATTACAAATCAAAACTGCGATGATCATCTTTGATCCAACCCTGATTTAACAGGCAACGTTAGGTTATTTTTAATTATCAAACCGGCTTGATTAAATCATCCCAGGTTAAGCATAACGATCAATTTTAATTTTCTGTTGAAACAGGAAAAAACAATCGCTTTGGAATTGATTGATTTACCTTATTGGCATTCAATATTATAACGTTCCATTTCATTCTTGAACCTTTCGTGTATCAAAACTGCCGTTTAGTGTATTCTTTTTTTCGGCGAGGTTTATTTTTTGCTATTTCATTCATCATTCAAATGAACAAAGTAAAAAATCAAGTTATGAAAGTCGACGAATCAACGCCAAACATTGGCTGGCATGTGCTATGCACCTACCCTAATTACGAGAAAAGAGTATATGAAATTTTGCTAACTAAAAAAATTGAAACCTATCTTCCGTTAGTAAATGTTGAAAAAAAATGGAGTGACCGGATAAAGATTCTGGAAAAACCTTTATTTCCAAACTACATTTTCATAAGGCCGGATAAAAATAGATTCAATTACACTTCCCTTACTATTAAGGGGGCAATTAACTTTATAAAAATTTCCGGCAAACCATGTCTTGTTCACGACAATGAGATTAGAATCATTCAAAAGTTATTATCCATTACGAAGGATATCACAAATGAATGTGTGTATAAATCCGGCGATATGGTTGAGGTTCTGGATGGTCCCTTTGAAGGCTTGCACGGTTCGGTAAGAGAAGTTAGAGGGGCAAATAAGTTATATATTTATCTGCAGTTACTTAACCAGATAATTTCCGTGGAAATTTCTAACGCCCATACAAAAAAACTATCTGCTTAACAGCAACTATTACTTACAAAATCAGCATAATCATGTTCAAAACATATTTTAAACTTGCTTACCGGAATATTATAAATGATAAGCTATACTCTATTATGAATATAGCAGGTTTAGCCATAGGCCTGTCATCCAGTATCCTTATCTTACTTTGGGTTCAAAATGAACTAAGCTATGACGGGTTCCATAAAAGCGCCGAACAGATCTATCGCATAACATGCGATCTTGGCGATTCAAAAAGCGTAGGAACCCCCGCAGGTATGCCTGCGGGCTTAAAGGCAGAAATGCCCGTTATAAAAAATACAGTTCGCATTGCTCCCGTTTTTCCCTCGGTCTTACTTGAGATCGGCAATAAAAAATTTGAAGAGAAACGTGTTTTTTATGCCGATCCGAGTTTTTTGGACATATTTTCCTTCCCCTTGATCAAAGGCGACAGGACTACCGCCCTGACACAGACAGATGCCATTTTGATAACGGAGGAAATGGCAATAAAATACTTTGGGGACGAAAATCCTGTTGGCAAATTCTTAAGAAAAGATAATCATGAGAATGTGGTAGTAACAGGCGTTTTGGCCAATATTCCGCCTAATTCAGACCTGCAATTTGACTTCATTATGCCGATGGCTTCATTAGCCAGAACTAATAAAGAAATACAAAACAATTTATGGGGCGATTTCAGTTTTTATAACTATGTTCAATTAGAAAAGGGAGTTACCACTTCGCCATCTGATTTATCCCGCTTAGAAACACAAATAAACCAAATTTTCAAAAAATACAGTCCGGAAATGAAGGCCGTGTTTCAATTACAGCCTTTAACTAAAATTCACCTTGGCCCCGATAGACTTGGTGATTTCCCGGGGCATGGAAACGCACAATATGTAAGCATCTTCTTTATCATCGCGATTTTGATCCTCATAGTTGCCTGCATAAATTTTATGAATTTGGCTACAGCACGTTCGGCCCGCAGAGCCAAGGAGATTGGCTTACGCAAAGTATCGGGCGCAATACGCGGTCAATTAATTTTCCAGTTTCTGAGCGAGTCGGTTTTTATATCGTTTGTGTCTTTATTTATCGCACTGATTATTGTTTGGTTATTCCTTCCTGTTTTTAATAATCTGGCTAACAGGCAACTCGCCATCCATGTGTTAGATATTAAACTTTGGTTAAGCCTTTTTGGTATTGCCTTATTAACCGGGCTCATCTCCGGCAGCTATCCTGCCCTATTTCTCTCCAGTTTAAACCCCGTTAAGGTGCTTAAGGGTAATGTAAAATCAATGGGCGGCAATTTACTATTCCGCAATGCGTTGGTGGTAACCCAATTTATGGTTTCTATTATTTTATTGGTTGGCACAGCAGTTATCTATAACCAGCTTAAATTTATCAGAGACCGTGACCCCGGTTTTGAGAAAGCCAATCTTTTATATATGCCGATGTCAGGAGATATGTGGGGTAAGCAGCAGGCGTTAAATAATAAATTAAAAGGCAACCCGCTTACCAGCAACTTTACCGTTATCTCTGACCTCCCCACCAATCTTGGGGGATGGACCACTGATGCAACCTGGGATGGAAAGGAACTTCATTCGCAAACAGTTATCCCGGTAATGGCAGTTAATGAGGGCTTTCTTCACGTATTTAAAATTGATTTACTGGCCGGCCGGAGTTTTTCGGAATCATTTTCGACAGATTCAACCAGCTACATGGTTAATGAAAAAATGCTGAAGATTATGGGTTTAGCCCCCAATCAGGCAATTGGTAAATCATTAACGGTTTGGGGCAACAAGGGAAAAATAGTAGGTGTTGTAAAAAATTTTAACTTTAAGCCTGTTCAGCAGGCTATTGAACCATTGGTAATGCCTTTCAATAAGTTGGGTGGTTTTGTGGTGGTTAGAACACCAGCCGGTAGAACCTACGCAACCATACAAGCTTTGTCAACAATAAACCAGGATTTAAACCCAGCCTATCCGTTCAAATTTGACTTTCTTGATCAGGACCTGGCCAATCTTTATAAGGGCGAACAACAAATGGGCAATATATTCAATCTGTTTGCCATTTTGGGTCTTTTTATTTCTTGCCTCGGTTTGTACGGATTATCTGCCTTCATAGCAGAGCGGCGTACCAAAGAGATCGGTGTTCGTAAAGTATTAGGTGCATCTACCTTTGAACTCGTTTATTTATTAGCAGCCGGTATTACCAAACTTATATTGATTGCTATAGTTATAGCGATACCCCTTTCCTGGTATATGGTAAATGAGTGGCTGGCAGGCTTTGCTTACCATATTCATGTAACCTGGTTGTTATTCTTTGCCGCGTCGCTGGCGGCGTTGTGTATAGCCTGGCTAACGGTGAGCTATGAATCAATAAAAGCCGCTGTTGTGAATCCAATAAAAAGCTTAAGAAATGATTGATCTGCCCCGTTGCCGATAAGGTATTATCGGTAGACGTGTCAGATTCAAAAATTCCAAATGTATTACGATCATCTTTCAATTAAAAAATGATCGCAAGCTAATGCTAACGAAGATTATAAAACATACTGAGCTGTAGTTTTTTCTACGGCTTTTTTCATTTAATCAAAATTCAGGAAAACGCTTATTTGGAAAATATTGCTCACTACCTGATAAATAGATATATTGAGCGCTAGGCCGTTTTGTTCTTGCTAAACGGTTTTAAATAAAATAGCGGGGTTATCAGAGAATAATAATTCTCTGATAACCCCGCTATTAAATGATAAAATTTTCTGTAAAAATATAGATATTGAAGTTGCCTGGGTAAAATTTAATGTATTTAAGGAATACTCTACCCGTCCTTCCAATTATTACAGGTAAAATTTTTACCTCAGATTCTTTTTATTGATCATATATATAACGCAAGTTGGCTATTTTACAACATTTAAAAGATAATACGATAACTCGTACATTTCGTTTATATGATTCTGACCCAATTCATACTCAACAGCGTATTTGTTCTGTTTATTTAAATCACTCATTCTATCGGCATAGCGCAGGTGTCTTTTAACTATATATTCTTTGTTTAAATATTTATAGTGTAAAAGTTTGAGTTCACAAAGATTGTCGATATGAGGATGTTTTTGAAAAGAAGGAAAACATTGATGAGATCCGGGTCCATAATTTATTTCTTTGACGCTTTTTGGCGAGAATATAATATTTTTATCAAACATTCGGTCTCTATAACCTACTTTAACTTGCTCGGTAATATCTCTTCTATAATCAGTAGGAAAATTTTCAGAAATCATATTGTAGCCAATGACAACAGGTATAGCTATATTTTGGGTTTTTATATGATGTAATTTTTCAAATAAATTTTCTGCATAAAGAAATTCATCCATGTCACATACGATAACATAATCTGCAGTACTATTTTTCCAGCAGTTATTCCGTATTTCCATCATAATATCTTCCCTATGTTCTCTATTTGTATCAAATGTCTTAATTTCTACATTGGGGAAATTAGCTTCTACTAGATCTAAAGAATTATCAGTACTAAAATTATCATATATTGTGATTTTTTCACAAAACTTAGAATAATAATTTAAAGTATGAATTATCATTCTTTCTTCATTATAGCACAGTAAAAATAAATCAATATTTATTTCATAATCGTTTTGTCGCATATTTTATAACCGTTAGTATATCAAAATTTAATGTTGTTTCGTAAATCTCGTTTCTTGTTTTCTTAATGATATTTATATCAATCATCTTTCCTGTTTCAAGTTGACTGATGTATTCTTTAAAAATTTCAAAAGGTTTTTTATTCTCGTTATCGTATGGAACGTGTTTTCAGACAGCCACCTTTTTGTATCAAAACATTGCATCAATACAGAAGCAAAGCACCAGGTGAGATCCCGGCAGTGACTATAAGATCGTTATTGGCTTTAAGATATGTTTGGTAAGCTGATTCCTATTTTGCTATTACACACTTTCCAGATCAAGCACTTTAAGTTCTCCTGATTCCATTTTTATCATCCGGTCGGCTGCGTGGAAATAGTGATTATCGTGCGATATAACTATCACACATTTTTTCTGCAGTTTTAACTCAGGCAACAGGTGATTATAGAAAAACGATTTAAACTCCGGGTCCTGGTCTGCCGCCCACTCGTCAAACATGCAGATAGGTTTGTTTTCCAGGCTGCTTACTAATAATGCTATTCTTTTCCGCTGCCCTGTAGAAAGTTTTATAGTTGAAAATACGCCATCTTTTACGCTTGTTTTGCCTAACAATTGCAATATCTCCATCTTTTCCTGAATCGCATCGTATTGACCAAGATGGTCTATACCATATAATTTTTCAAATAAGTGATAATCGCTGTATATAGCCGTGCATAGTTCGTTTAACTTGCGTGGGTCTACCCGCTCTCCGTCTAATCTTACTTCGCCGGATGAAGGAAGGTACAAACCGCAGATCAATTTGGCCAGTGTTGATTTTCCGCTGCCATTTCCCCCGGTAATAAATACCACTTCGCCGCTGTTAAATGTATAATCAATTGGGCCAATGGTAAACTCGCTGATATCCGAATCGTATGTATATCCAACGCCTATCAACTCTAATGTTTCCATACTTCCATTTTCTATTATCAGATCCTGGCGCTCATCGGTAATAGCTAAAGCCTCTACTTTTTCTTTAAGCTGATCAATACGACGCCAGGAGATCCTGATCCGGGTAAGCTGTGGGAACGAATTAAGCACCATATTTACCGGCCCGGCCATGTAGAGAAAAATAAAAATAAACGTGCGTATTTTTGTTTCGGTTAAACCAATCAATACCAGCGGGAATACAAACACTACCAGCCCCATCACCAGTGTAAAGATCGACTCTCCAATTATAAACACATTCACAAACATCCGGCCTGCATCTATATTTGAATCACGGTAATCCTTGCTGTTTTTTTGCAGATCGGCCTCAAATTCAAGGTTTCTTTTGTTATTTAGTTTTAGTTCTTTAAATCCAAGTATTAAGCTATTAATAAAGCCTATGTAAACATTTTGCATGGTCCTGGCCTTCTCCCATACTTTACTTGCTTTCTTTGTAATGTAATAATATAAGGATGCTGCAGTAATGATCGTAATAATGGAGATGATCAACCCCCATATATTTTCAACCCCCAGGTAAGCCAAACAACAGACCAGTGTAACCATTCCCGTAATAATGCTAACCAAAACATGAGGAAGGTTACTTACCTCTTCTGTATCATTGGAGAGGATCGCGATCAGATTTTCGTGTTTCAATTGCTCCATTTTACTAAAAGGCGTGTTCAGGAGGTTGTCAATAAGATTTATACGGATGGTATAAACAAAAGAGTTGACAACCTTTAGCAGCTTGGTTCTAAGTTGGCCCTGGCAGTATATATATAATATAAGCCCCAGTAAAAAAAAACAAATGAAACCGCTGCTGAAAATATCATGCCGGCCAATGGCGCCATTTATAGTAAGAATGACTAGTGTATTTCCGAACCCTGCAATAGTACTTAATACAACAACTGTAAACAAAGCACGATCGCCCTCCATTATAAGCAGAGAAGAGCACATATAATATAAAAAGAAGAAACTGACAGCACCAAGCAAGAGCAGTAAACAAAGCAAGAAGCTCGGCGGCCCCCAAACTACCACGAAGCTCCAGGACAGTCCTCCAAACATTGCCTTAGGTGTAATAAATATACAAAACCCAATAAGGCAAAGGGTTAGCAACGATAAAACAAAACTAATGATGCTCCTGGATGTAATTTTCACTTCAGCTTTTCGCTTGCCTTGCTTCCATTCTTTAAGCAATAAGCCCATAAACCAACAAGTGCTTATAAATAAAATCCCGCTGGCAATAAGGATAACTATCATGCCTACGTTGAGCTGTTTATAAACATCACTCTCCTGTTCATTCACTTGCTGGCCATCCATGATATTTAAAATGCCTTTTGCTATTGTCTCGGAGTATGATGTGTTTAAGTTAGCCAGCACAACAACACCTGTTTTTTCGCGTGGCCTGAATGATATAAATGAAGAGTAATTGGGGTTATTACCGCTATGGGCAATAGTTCCTTTTTGATTTTGATATACTATCCAGCCACCGGCATAAGAGCCCCCTTCCGGATCAGGCAGAACGCTTCTGTCGGGTACATGGGATGCCTGGATAAGCTTTTTGTAAGTACTGTCCTGTGCATTGCCCAACTGGCACCAAACCCATTTTTCCATATCGTTGATATTGGAAATGATATATCCTGCGGGCTGGTTTCCGGTATAAAATGGCGCATCAAATTGTTTTAGGCGCAAAAAGTCTAACTTGTAGCCTTTCGCAAGACCCGCTCCGGCTTCCCGGCGCGACAAAAATGTTTGTTGCAGCGCCATCGGTTGCAATATATTTTGTTTAATAAAGGCCGGATATGATTGTCCGGAAACTTTTTCAATCAACAGGCCCAGCACATCATAGTTTAATGATGCATAGTCAAACCTGTCGCCGGGCAACGCTGCCAGCTGCACATTTAAGAGACGCCTCACAGTTGTTTCCAGTGGGTTGCTTCCTGCATCGGTTTTAATCAGGTCGATGGAACTAAAAGGGACACCGCTGGTATGATGCAATAACTCGCCGATTGTGATCACCGGTGTTGTTAAACCCGGGTCCTTACTATCATATTTCATTTTAAACCAGGGCAGGTATTCAGTAACAGGATCAGTCAATTTAATTTTTCCGTGCTGTACCAAATAGAGTATCCCCATAGCCGTAAAGGCTTTGGAGTTGGATCCGATCTCAAAAAAAGTATTATTGGTAACTTGCTTTTTCTGATCGACGTCTGCCCAACCGTAAGACTTTTTAAGTACAACCGTACCATTCCTAATAACAAGCACCGACAATCCGGGTATGTTACCTGCATCCATTTGTTCTTTTACAAACTTTTCGATTTCAGGTGTCTTATTACCCGTTTTTGTTTGGGCTACTGAACTATATCCAACAACAATGAGTAAACAACTTACCGCACAAAAGATAATCGTTGTGAACAAACGGGAATGAACATTAAGCAAAAAAAGCCTGAGCTTTATCATATTTCTATTTGTTTAAGTAGTTGTTAATCAACCTTAATTGTTGTTTGATTTTTTTAGCAGATGTTTTCTGATAACATCTATCCAGTTAACCAGATTATCGGGCTCAAACATCCCTAAATGGCTCACCGAAACTTTATTGATACTCACTTCGCCAAACAAGATATTTTCTTTAACATACTGGGCAAACCCCGGCGGCAGGGTTTTAAACATTGAAGTGCTGTACAACAATAATGACGAACCCACTTTATTGGCGGGGTAACGATATTTAATCAGATCAAAACAATGGTGAACAGCGGGGTAATTATAAAACTTCTGTTCAAATGCAGACTTCAGGTCTTTTACCGTGATAATTTCGGGGAGTGCTTTCTTTTCCATGATAATATTGAGCAACGCTTCCCAGATCCCATCATCAGGTACGTTTTCAACCAGCGTACATATTGATGTCCAATCCATTCCGGGAATATCTTTACCTATATCGTAGGAGACAAACCAGATAATATCATTTCTTGTAAATTGATCCCAATCCTCGCTGGTATCTTCCTCCATTAATGGCGCATCTAACAAAACCATTTTTTCTACCTTCTTTCCTTTTTTTATCAGCAGATCGCTGATCGCCATAGCCATCATACTGCCTGTACAATAGCCGCCTAACCAATAGGGCCCGGTTTGCTGTATATTTAATATATGAGCAACTGATTCCTTAACCAGGTTATTAAATAACCTCTTATTCCAGAAAACATCGTTCCTGTTTACATCTTCGCTGTTTTTTAACCGGGTTAATAGTTCCGGCTGCAATACCGGTGGATGGATGCTATAAACTCCCGACAGATCACTTAATGAGAGCGCCATATTAATAGCGCCATTGATGCTTCTTGTTGGCTGTAATCCTTCTAACGGCGGGCAAAAAAAGAATGGCTGTAAGGTTTTAGACGGCATCAAATGTGCAATTTTGATATTTTTTTGCACTTCCATATTATTTGTTTGAGGATCCAGTACGCCTGCGTGGGTATGAGCTTTATCAATTCTGTTTGCTAATGCCGAAGCAGTAGGCACTTCATAGATCCATCGTAAGGGCATCGATAATCCAAAGCTTGTGTTTATCCTGAAAGTCAAAAATGCGGCAAGTGCATTATTTCCTCCATGCTCAAAAAAATTATCGTTGGGGCCGATATTATCTTTTTGCAATACACTTTGCCATATTTCCAACAGGTGCTGCTGAACTACTAATACAGATGTATTAGTATCCAAACTCTTTACTTTAAATCTCTCCCAACTATCCGGATCATTGTTCTTTTTCACTACTGGCGGAAACTGTTCTACACCCATTATTGAGGTGGGAAACATATAATCAGGAATCATTTCTTTTAAAAAAGCCGATATGGAGCTACGGTTATATCCCCGTTTTTTTTGAAATAAGGCAGCTAACTGTGTCCTTCCATTTTTATCGGTTTGTACCGCTATCATTGCCTGCTCTAACCCATCATCTTTCTTCGCAACTTTATTGCGGGTATTTAAACCATTAATTGTAAGTTCTAAAAAACCTCCATCATAAAAGATTACGTTATAAATAAACCGCCTGCGATTTTTCTTCTTCATATCATTTCACACTGTGGGCACAATAATTATAATCAAGCACGCACGAAATACTTGTCGTTTATAAAATCAATAAGTTTACCGTGCCTGTTATATTGGTGTACAACTGCGGGTATTTGCGCCCAGTGTATTGTAGCGATGGCATCGCTTTTAAAAAAAATGTCGCCATCTGGTTGCAGGGCGGCTGTAAATACACTTTCCCCATTTTTTGACGAATCGAAATAATCTTTTTTCTGGTGGCTAACCATATAATTCAACACTCCCTGATCGAGGCCGCTTGTAGTCAGTGGCTTATTAGGGGCCATAATTTCGAGCATAAAATCCTGTAAAAACGTTGTACAAATTTCTCTGTCTGCCAAAATAGTCCCGGCACAAATAATAGTTGATCCCGACATATCCTTTAATATCTGTTCACCATACCCTTTTTCAACCCAGCCGCTATTATTTCCGTCACTTCCCAGAGAACAGCCATCGTATTCTTCATAAACAACAACTTTATCTTTAACGCGTGATGTAAAAACATCGCCCTGAAAGATCACATCGTTTACATCTGTAAAAAATAAAGTGTCGTAATCTGTTTCTAACAGCCAATTGTAATACATAAAGAACCTTGAAATTGTCAGGAAGAAAAAAGCATGTATAAATGCCAATTGTCGTGGCAAAAGTTTTTCCTTTGCTTTTAACACTTTAGTAATCTTGCTTTTGTTCCACTCGGCCCAGGCTTTATTTAGTCCGACTACACGCATCACCCAGTTGATGGCACGATAAAAGTATAAGTTCGGAGATAACTGTTGGTCAATGTTGATCGCTTTTATAGATAGCTGTTCAAATGCTATTTGCCAGGAAAACTGCGTACTATTATTTACAAAAAGAATTACGTCTCCCTTAAAACCCGTTTTCTCCAGCGAACTCAGAAACGGATAAATTTTTATGTCGCTAATGCCAAAAGCAATGCCTACGATAGCTTCTTTCTTATTTTGTTCCATTTGATTTTTAAATAAAAAGATGTTTTGTAAAAAAGGAATGCATTTTTAAAAACAAATGACATATCCGGCCAATTAAATTTATAGCCCAATATTTATTGGTTATGTCAAATAGTTTTATAGGATCAGGGCTGCAACCTGTTTATCGCTCCTGTCCTGGCGTTGTTCAACTTCTTCCTCTTCAAGCAGCACAGAATACCCAACTGACCTGAGCAGGAGCTGATCTTCGGTGGTAAGATGGTCTGGCATTTTTATGAAGATACCACTACCATGCCTGTTTAAAGATTCTCCACCAACGCTATTTGTAATTGTTTCGATAATTAATTTCTGTAAAAAGTTTTTATAACACCCCTGGTCTTCATTCAAAACCAAAACTTTTACAGTTAATCCATTTAACCGCCAATATTGGTGCAGTTTTATTAGTGTTACAATTGCCTCAACATTTTCCACATTATCTATACGTAATAAAATGCATACATCTTTAGTACCCGTGGTCAACCGCTCAAACTCAATATCGCCGCAGGCAATCCTTGCGTCCTCACCAAACAATAAGCTACCGGTAAGCTGCCTGAACAAACGGGCATCGTCTTTTGAAATGCCGATTTGTTTTAATTGTTCCGTACCTAATATTGCCGACTGTTTAAAGAGTTTCTCAACATAGGTTGAGGTTGCAGACAGATCAATTAATTCAAATGCCTGCTCTCTGCTTTCGGCGACTCCGGCAGTCATAACTGCCGTAATGGTTTCTCCGGGAGATACATGAATGCTGTAGCGAATGGCGCCTGCATCTGTAGAAAATGCTTTGTTCAATTCCACCTCTGAATTAACATGCAGGCTGATAAAATGACAACTATACTGATCATTGAACATTTCATTCGTCTCATAGCACAAGATTGTACCTTTTTCCGGAAGAGCTTCATTATGCCATGATTCCTTACTATCGGGCAAGCGGGCAATAATGTTTATTTTTTTGTACTTATCAGATGTGTTCTTAATTGACAGGCTCCTGATCTGCATATTATCGTCATGCGAAACGATCACCTTAATTTTAGATTCTGTTTCGTTACTAAAGCGTTTAAAAACAGCATACCCCTCATGAAAAAGCGTTTCATAATACCAATATTCTTCCTGCTCCGTATTGAAATGAAAGCAGTTATGGCAATCTTCACTATTGGTAAGCACAATATGGTACCTGCCATTTGATAGTAGCTGAACCTCAGGCACCGAAAAGTCGCTCGGTAATGTAGCGGGTATAACATGTTCACCCGCTTTTATTTGCTCCTTTTTTGCTGATTCGACAAAGGTTTGATGATGAAAAGCAGCATCTTCAGGGAGTTTTTCCTGTAATAAAAAGACCCCCGATTCCATTTCTGCGTCATCTAAAAACCTTTTTTGCATGCGTTTATCCAGCAAAACATGAGCAAAGGCAAGGAAACTCATGCCCTGGTGATGTACCATAAAACTCCGGATAACGTTTTTAGACTCGCCTTTTCCCAGGCGTGAAACTGTGTAATCTACAGCTTCATACAAACCATAACGTCCTTCAGCTCCATTTGACGACAATACTTCCAGGTTGCTGCCTGCTTTCTCCGGATTAACCAAAAGAGAAAGAGCGGTAGCATAAGGACTAATAACCCTATCTCCTACAACGTGATGCCGTTTTAAGCTCAACGATGGAATACCAAATACGCGATATTGATAATTAAGGGCGTCATCAAATGAGCCATAACAAGACTCTGAAATCCCCCATGGAATATCCTGTTCTTTGCCGTATCCAATCTGCTCGTCTACTGCTGAAGTGCAGGCATAATCCAAAATTGTATCCTTAAAAACGGGCATTATAAGGTTAGGCATTAAATATTCGAACATCGTTCCGTTTGCAGATAACAAAACAGATTGGCCATTTTTAACGATCAGCGGCCTTCCCAACAAAAACCAGCTTTTTACCGGCAATTTATTTTGACATACCCCAACATAAGTGGCTAGTCTTGCTTCTGATGCCAGCATATCATAACAATCAGCATCCAGGCAATCTTCTTCTACCTTATATCCGATAGATAGCATGTGAGAAGATGGTTTGTACAAAAATTCGTACTCCTGTTCTGCCAGGTCTGAGCATAATGTTATCAGCAAACTTATTTCCTTTAAGCGATTACCAGCAGCCGATTTGGCTTTTTCCATGCAAGCGATATACAAGTTAAGCCATTTTATTTCTTCGGTAGTTAGTTTCCTGTCTTTATTGGTTATGGCGTCCGGTAATTCCCAGTTTGCCAACTCTCCTAACGTAGGGATCGGTTCTGGTATAAGGCCGTGTAAAGAAGCAGGACAGGGATCTATAAACAACCAGGGTGCTATAGCCTTAAGATCATGATTAATCCCATGCACCTGAGTAACAAATGCGTTTAACCAGTACCTATCGCTGTCGTTTGTTGTGCTGGTAACTAAAATAGTGATAGCTTTCATGTACGCATCCAATTTATCCAGTGGTTGCCTTAAAGCTTCACCAGGGTAAACCGGCGCATTGCTAATTCCAGCCAGGTATTTTTTACATTCTTGCAGTAGAGGCGATTTTTCTTCAGACCAATCGATCATGTTTAGCACGTCGACTAAACTATCAAACTGTTGGTTTGTAAAAACCGGGTTTTTTGACAGATCTGCGAGGCCCTGGCGTAACGTGATCAGGTGCCCGGCAAGGTTTCCGCTGTCTACTGTAGAAACGTATCTTGGCTTACTGGCAGCCAATGTTTTTATATCATACCAATTGTAGAAATGCCCCTTGTATCTTTCCAGGGATTGCATACTATGCAGGGTATGTGCAGTTCGTTCAATTAAATTGCCGGCTGGTATATAACCAAGGTCAAAAGCAGTTAGGTATGACAGCACACATAAACCTATATTGGTTGGCGATGTATAATAAGCCACCTTCAGTTCCGGATATTCTTGTATATGATCTGGTGGAAGCCAGTTTACAGCCTCTGTTACCTGATCGTCAAAATAGGCCCATGTTTTACGCGAAAGCCGTTTAATAAGCTGCTGTTGTTCCGCAGATAACACCGTTTTCTTTTCTGGCCTTTGGCGGTTTGTTAGATACGCAATTGCGGGCGCAAGCAGCCAGAGTATTAATACCGGAAGCGCAAAAAATATCAATCCAAAATTATTAATAATTAAATAAAATGACACAACAGCAGCAACAAACGGATTGAACCACATTTGCTGATAAGTACCTAAAAGGGTTTGAGATCGTTGACTTTTACTTCCTGAAGACGGCTGCCACTCTAATCGTTTATGCCCCGAAATAATCAAACGCCAACAAGCTCTTATAA
The DNA here is from genome assembly GCF_900142915.1 of Mucilaginibacter sp. OK098. Taxonomy (GTDB): domain Bacteria; phylum Bacteroidota; class Bacteroidia; order Sphingobacteriales; family Sphingobacteriaceae; genus Mucilaginibacter. The sequence continues at coordinate 148,959 of NZ_FRCM01000010.1, read as the reverse complement.
CCGCTACGAAAGTATAGGCGGCTTCGAAAGGTAAACATATAAATACATAAACATCCTGAAGGAAACAGCTGTAAGAGTCGTTCAAAACAGCTATCCAATGGCCCTTTCGCAGCAATTTTTCCGGTTTTTTAAATAGTTTTGTTATAAAAAGACAAAGGCTTGGCGAAAATGCAATCAGCAGAACCACGATGCTTAATTTCAGCGGCTCTTTAAATAACAACCATCCGCAAATGATCAATATTAACTGGCAAACAGGTATAAGACTGTTGCGCAGGTTGTCAAAAATTTTCCACCTTGAAAGCGCAGACAAAGGATTCTTTGTTCTTGTGCCGCCAAATCCGGGAACCAAGGGGAAAATCCAGGAGGCAATTTGCCAATCCCCTCTTATCCACCGTTCCCTTCGCTTTACTGATGTCCAATAATCAACAGTTTGTTCATGCAATTTAACATTGCTTAAAAAGCCTGTTCTAACATAAGAACCTTCTAAAAGGTCATGACTCAATATTCTGTTATCAGGTAAGCGGTTTGCAAGCGCTTTATTAATAATATCCACATCATAAATACCTTTACCCATATAAGAACCTTCGTCAAAAAGGTCCTGGTAAACATCCGGAGAAACTGATGTATAAGGATCAATATCTGGTCCCGATCCATGTATGTGCTCGTAAATAGAGTTATTTAACCCACGCAGGTCCATGCCTATTTTGGGTTGCAGCATCCCGTAACCGGCAATTGTTCTTCTCTTTTCTTCACAATACACCGCACGATTTAGCGGATGCGCCATTGCTGCAACCAATCGCCATGCCGAATCTCTCGGCAGCTGTGTGTCTGCATCCAGGGTGATCACATATTTTATGTCCGACAAAACACTTTTGTCAACAATAAGCTCAGAAAAGCTATCATTATCCGGGTTCCGTAACAGATCATTTAAATCCATCAGCTTACCGCGCTTGCGTTCATGTCCCATCCATATCCCATCGGCTTCATTCCATTTTCTTGGGCGATGAAACAGGAAAAACCTGGGCTTATCTGCCGCACAAAACTCCTTATTAAGATCAGTTATTCTCGATTTAACGAGGCGGATCAACGCGGCATCACCCGGTAACTGTTCTGTGGCTGAATCGGTATAATCAGTAAGTAAACTAAAATACAGGTTGCTCGTTTTGTTACCGATAAAAAATATTTTCAACTGGTGTACAAGCCGGTCTATTTCTTGTTCACTTGTTAAAAGGGAGGGGATAGTAACCAATGTTTTGTATTCAGAAGGGATCCTTTTTGAAAAATCAAGCGTAGGTAAACTCTGAGGGAGACAAGAAGCGGATGCAATAGCATCAATAAATTGTTTGGCGGTATGGCTTAACCCTAGTACCAGCAATAAGCAAGTCGGTAAGAGCAACCCGGTCGACATCTCACCGGCGCTCAGAATATACAAACAGAATAAAGCAGGTAAGATGGTTAACAAACCAATTGAAACGAGATATGATGGCAGGCTGTTTTTCTTGTAAAAATTAATAATTCTTTCCTTGAACGTCAATTGTATGCCCAGGAACTTTTCTAATTGTTTGCGTTCCCTACCGATCAGAAACTCCCCGATATCTATCCTGTCCCGCCTTTTTGATGCATCGGTTGATCGTTTTGATAACAGCAGTACGCTCCGCGCCACATCCAGCTCGGTTAGCCGGGATTGCCCGGCAAGTTTGCTAATCTCGTTGCGGTATCTGTCACGGCTAAAGAAATCCATGTTATCATAAATACCGGTGGTGCATCTGCAAAGTATCTGGTCAACAGAATTATTATTCTCAAGAAAGTTTTGCCAGTCAATGGCATCGATAATTGAAATGCTGCATATGCTATTGCGTATAATAACCTTTGACCGTGTTATATCATCTTTATCAGCACTATTTTCTAATAAAATATTGTACAGGTTATCAAGGATAGAAAATAATAGGAAAACCTTTATCGCCTTTAATTCATTATACTGCAGAACCGATACTGCCTGGTAGGCAGTGAAATATTCGATCAAATTATCCTCGTCAATTTTCGCGTCTGTGTAGGTTACAATCTCATGGCACAGATCGTGTATCCTTAACCTTCTTGGCATGAATGCGTTCAATATCTGCGGAAGTTCAACCTTTATAGCCGATAGCGTACCGGATATTTTGTTAATCAGGGTCTCAAAGATCAAAATATGCTCGTTAATCAACAGCCTGACTTCTGATGTATTGATATCTTTTTCCACTCTATTTTCAGAGGCACGCATGTTCGGTGAAAATTCCTTTTGAATTCGGGATAACTTGCGAACCATATCAACAGGTGAGATTCCACTAGTGACTGCATGTTGCTTTGCCAAATTACGACAGTACAGTATTACCTCGGCTGTGTTACCAGAGTGCTCGTGTTGAGTTAAGTTTTTTTTCACGGTTTAAGTATTATAGGTGGATATTGAAAAATCTACTCAGCTAAAGGGTTTAAATCCGCCTTAGTTAGGTAGCTTTTTAAAAGCAGGTTTTTTTGACGCCCCGCGGAGGTTGGGGTGTTTAGTAGTATTGATCGGGGTTCACTGTTGTTGAGATCTTAAATGAGGGGCTAGTTTTCACAAGCCGCAGAGAAATCAATCCCGATATTTTATCAGTAAAAATGAATCTTATTAAAATTGGCGCTGATAAAGAGCGCTATTATTGCGCTATTAATTTATATAACCAGACACACGAATAATTGCCTCTCGTTATCTTTATTGTCATAAATTAATTTTCAGATTGTTTTTGTTGTGTAGCTTGTGCTACTGAACATTCAGGATTAATAGCGACGCCTCAGCGTTGTCAGTTTTTATCTCAGTAAAAACACCAAATAATTCCCATTGAAATGCAGCATGATTTTTACGAAAATCACTCAACTTAAATAAAAAAAGGAAAAAAGAAGTGTTCTATTTATAGCAAAACTTATACAGCTTCGCTTAAGGGATTCACAAATTCTCTTAGCAGAATCTAAGATTTGAACCCATTGTTATACATTAAGTACAACAAATATAGTAAACTTATCATTCCAAAGAAATATTTATGAAAAAAAATATTTCTTTTTTCATATTTCAATATAAATAATTGATATTCAACTATTTATATTAAAGCATCTAAAAATGTCAATTTATCTACTAACCAAACCTATATGAATTTTTAACTTTGGGTTGCTCCGCGAATTGATGAAAAGGATAAGTTGGCCTAAGGTTACACAGAGAGTTATTGAACAACAGGAGGATCCGAATTGAAACAATTGGGCATTAATGAAATGCTCACCTGCAACAGAATGGACAAGCGTCAATTATACTGTACTTGAAGCCTTTTAATTTAATAGATTTGCCAAGTTATGTCTGCAACCTTTACAGTACCTTTTCCGGAGCTATCATTAATTTCGCAGTACTTTACAGATCACCTTATTGAAGATGAACCGTTATCACCGTCTGAATTACAGATTATCGCACGAAGCGTTCCTAAACGCCGCGCAGCATTTAGCACTGGTCGGAAATGTGCCAGGCAGGCGCTCGTTCGTTTTATAGATGCCCCCCCTGAGTTACTGCAAGGAAAAGGAGGTGAACCTATATGGCCGGAAGGGACTGTTGGATCCATCAGTCATTCCACAAAATTAGCCGGTGCAGTAGTTGCATCAAAAAGCGAAGTAACAGCGATTGGAATAGACATCGAAACTATCGGTGGTGTGAAGCAGGCGATGTTGCCGTTGATTTTACTCGACACTGAAATAGAAATGATCAACGGTAAACATAATGATGCGGCACTGTGGGCTACCCTTTTATTTTCTCTTAAAGAGAGTTTTTACAAACTTCAATACCCGCTTACCGGGCTATGGCTCGATTTTAAAGATATATCTATCTCAGAAAATAACGGAAAATTCTCTTTTATGCAGGTCAAATCCTCTCATGACCTTTCTGCCATCTCCTTTGATCAAATCAAAGTAGATTGGACAGTAGCCTCCGACCAGGTCATTACCCTATGTTATTTCTAGCAATATAGCCCCTCAGCTTATAGCAGCGACAGGCGATGAACAATTTCTTAAAACGGGCTTTATAGGATTTGTTAATATTTCCATAACGGTTATTTTAAAATGCCATTTACTTTTTGGTCAGCCCCTGGCCCGACTCACCTTTATTTTCCCTAAATTGCCGGCTCAAACAAGCTATCTTATAACGCTTCATGAAAAGGGTAAAAGATATAGATCCCGGGCTTTCAGTTCGTTCCCTCGCTGCATTTGAACAGGAAAGAAGAATCTTATCGGACTTGGGCAACGATATTACCGGGGTACGGGATAAAAATGACCTGATCATCCTTTTTTCAAAACGGATCAAGAGCCTGTTCTATTTTACCCATACGATCGTTACCCTCATCGATGCCAAAGATGAAACCTATACACCCTTCCTGCTCGATCATGAATCCTCTCCAATACGGTCGCATGCCCAATATCCGGAATTGATAAAAGCGCATTTTTCGCTGAATGAACCGTTCATCCGGGCGGCATTGCGTGCAGAGGAACCCATCTCTTTTTTGCTGGAGGATATTATGGACCAGCCGCAAAGCCCTTCCTTTCTGCGGGCCAATTATGAAGCCGGCGTAAAGGAAATACTGATGACCAGGCTTATGAAAGAAGGGAAGCCAATGGGTTTTATTCATATTTATTCCGATAAACCTAATAGTTTCAGCATTGAATTCCGAAACGTTATTAAAGGTATTGCACCACAGTTATCGGGTGCTGTATCCAACATCATCAAAAATGAAGAGATCCTTAAAAAGGAGCAGGAGAAATCCTTGCTCCTCGATTTCAGCAATGACATCGCAACCGGAAGAACAAAAGAAGAACTGGCTTTTGCCGTTCGCGCCGTTTTAAAAAAAATAAATCCACCAGGTGGCTTTGTCATTCGCAGGATCAATGAAGATAACACCACCATGAGCCCCTATGCTTATGATCTTACTAAAACGCATGACCCGAAGGTGATAAATGCGCTGGAGCAAGCCAGGTATCCTATTAATGATGGACTGCAGGACCGTGTACTAAATAGCGCTATCCCTTTATTGTTCAACGTAGACAGGGAAATACAGCGCGGCATCACCTCGTCTTATTTACAGCATTGGAAGACGATGGGATTCAAAGAAATTGTGGGCATCCGCTTGCGTAACGGGGAAACGAACCATGGAATTTTGTTCCTGGACATTCAGGAGATCAATGTCCAGTTATTGCAGGGCATTTGTTCGCAAATATCCATCGCCCTGGCCAATATTATGGCCAATGAGCAGATCCATAAAAAGCAGGAGGAGCAGGCTTTTCTGCTCGACTTCAGCAGCGATATTGCACAGGTAAGAACCAAGGCCGACCTGCAGGCTGCTATTTTCAGGGTGTTGGATAAAACCATGCATACTCAATTGTCCATGATCCGGACAATCGATGAGGACGGTTATAATATGTCGCCCTTTATGTATGATGAGACATTGTTTGAAAGAGCAAAAAAGCATTTTGCCGAGTTGCTGGCTCACCGGGTTACGGTCGACGAAATTTATACAGCAGACGTGCTTACCAGTGAGGATGGTCTAGTATTTAATATAGAAGAAGAACTAAAGAGCGGCAATAGCTACGCCAGATTATGGGAAACTACCGGCTTAAAAAATGTATACGGTCTGCCGTTGCGGGTTGGTAACAAAAATATCGGCACCATCTGGCTGCTGGCCGACCGGCTGAGCAAGCTGATGCTGAAAGGTATTTGTGCGCAGATATCCATTGCCATTGCCAATATACAGGCTAATGAAAAACTGCTGGCTTATAAAAAGCAACTGGAAGTAGAAAATGACTACCTGAAAGAGCAGATTAAAACAATTTATAACTTTTCGGAAATTATTGGCAACGGTCAGCAGATGCAGAAGGTATACCGGCTCATGTCGCTGGTAGCAGGATCCAACACCACGGTTTTGATATTGGGCGAAACAGGTACGGGAAAGGAATTGATTGCAAGGGCCATCCATAATGCATCGCTGCGTAAGGATAAACTGATGGTGAAGGTGAACTGCGCTGCCTTACCTGCCAATCTGATAGAAAGTGAATTATTCGGTCATGAGCGCGGCTCGTTTACCGGTGCTATCGACCGCCGCATCGGTAAATTTGAACTGGCTAATAATAGCACCCTGTTCCTGGATGAAGTAGGCGAGCTGCCGCCCGAGGCACAGGCCAAATTGCTGCGCGTGATCCAGGAACGCGAACTGGAACGCTTGGGGGGTAAACAAACCATTAAAGTTGATGTACGTTTGATCGCTGCTACCAACCGCAACCTGGAAGAAGAAGTGAAGGCGGGCCGTTTTCGCGCAGATTTATACTTCCGGTTAAACGTATTTCCCATCAGTCTGCCTTCCTTACGTGAGAGGCCGGAAGATATTGAACCTCTTACACATTTTTTTGTAAAAAAGTACGGCCGGAATACAGGCCGTAAGATCAGGAAGGTCGCACCAAAAGTAATACAGCAATTGCTAAGTTATACCTGGCCGGGCAATGTGCGGGAGTTGGAACATTTAATAGAGCGCAGCATATTACTTACACCCGATGATATTTTGCGTGATGTGTACATCCCGGAAAATACCGCTACGGATAAACAGGACTTGACGCATCTTTTAAATCATTCCCTTGAAGAGGTTGAACGCAGTTATATTATTGAAATACTGAGACGTTGTTCAGGCAAAATTTCAGGTCCCGGCAGCGCCGCCGAAATATTGAAGATCCCCGGCAATACATTGCACTCCAAACTGAAAAAATTAGGCATCACCAAAAAAGATTATTTTGGCTGATTTGCCTCCGCGATGCTGCGCATTCTTCCCTTTATGAAGTGAAGTATGCAGTGCTTTCACGATATACAGTGAAAGCTTGAAACATCATATTTGTTCATCTGTCTGGCTATCAGCAATTTGATTGATTGGCATCCCGTTTGAATTGTTAGTGCAGAAAACAATTCAAAAAATTAAATTATGAAAATCGTAGTTATTGGAGGCTCCGGCCTCATCGGAACCAAAGTAGTTGCCCATCTTCGTCAGGCAGGGCACCAGGTTATTGCCGCCTCTCCGGCCACCGGCATCAATACCATTACAGGAGATGGTTTAGCGGAAGCTATGAGCGATACCGATGTTGTTGTTGACCTTGCCAACTCACCCTCTTGGGAAGACCAGGCTGTCATGGATTTTTTCCAGACATCCGGCCGCAATTTGCTGGCAGCGGAAATCAATGCAGGCGTAAAACATCACGTCGCACTTTCTATTGTTGGCGTCGACATTATGCAAAACATCGGTTACATGCGGGCCAAAAAAGCCCAGGAAGATCTTATCAGGCAATCTGGAGTGCCTTATACGATCATCCGCAGCACCCAATTCCTTGAATTTCTGAAAGGCATCGCCGACCAGGCCACCGATGGGAACGAAGTACATCTTTCAGACGTGCGGTTCCAGCCCATCGCTGCGGACGATGTGGCCGCCTTCGTCGCCAAATATGCCGTGGCGGCGCCCCTCAATGGCAAGGTAGAAATAGCCGGCCCGGAACGTTTTGCCATGTATGAAGTGGTGGCCCAATACCTGCGGCATGCAAATGATCCGCGGAAGGTAGTACCTAACGGCAAGCCCTTATACTATGGCGGGGAAATCAGCCATGCAGCGTTAGTGCCGGTCGGACAGGCAGAGCTGGGAACCATCAACTTTGAAAAATGGTGGAGTAACCAGTTACAAAAAGCCTGAGATCAACAATTACATAACTCCTTCAAAAAATTTAAAATGAACAGTGAACAATTAATTGAATTAACTAAAGAACTTATTTATAACGCGACACATTTTAACGTGCCTTACGTAGAGCAAATTTATTCAGATAAGCTGCTGATCGTTAAAGTAGACGAAAATGGCGCGGTAGATACCATGAATAAGAAACAGCTGATGAGCTTCGTCCAGGGGAATAAAGATGCAAATATGGAGCCCCTTTCTACTAAAACCGAGTACCACTACGCTGTGTCCGACGGAGATATGGGTATGGTGGTGATTACCCGTGAATTGGTATTCGACGGGAAACTGAATAGAAAATTCTTTACCGTGATCTGGGAATATTTATCGGGACGATGGCAGGTTGTCAAAGAGTCTTCCGTGGTACGATTATGAATTATTAAAAATCAAGCAAAATGAAAGATTTTTTATTTGGGTCTTACGCAGATCCTAAAACTAAAGAGAACGGGCAAACCGATGAAGAAATCCTACAAAATTTCGATCCGAATAAGGAAAGCTCAAGCGAAGGCGGCGAATATATGGACGACGCCTTAAGAATGGTAGAGCAGCCTTTAGATTGAAATATTTAAAAGGATTTAAGGTCCAACTGATATTTGGCCCCGCATAAATGATCTGTCGTTAAACTCAAAAAAATATAGTCATGGTAACTTACAATATGGAAATTAAAAATACAGGTCCGATATTAACGGATCTGTTAAGCGCAGTCCAGGGCTTCAATGCTGAAGAGCAGGTGTATGTAAGCAGCAGGATATCCGGAGAACAATTAGATTCATCGGCATCCGCTTCATCGTTAAGCGCATTTGGTATCAGGGAATCAACATTACCTGGTATTTTAAACATTTTGGGAATACGCAGCCTCACTTTAAATTCCATTCATAACCTGGAGACGCTTTTTCGGCTCAATGTCGCTGCGCCCGCAGCAGCGTTGGAAAAACGTACCCGGGAATTTTTTAAGGATGATGAAGTGATCAAAGACCTTCAATCGATCTTCAGCAATTGCCGCACTATTGCTTTTGATGATTGGGCAACAATAAGCGGGGCCTCTGTTTTGTGGGATGGGCTACTGAGAGATGTCATCAGGCCGCTTGGCAAAACCGATCTGGAATTTATTTTCTACTTGGGCGATCCTGTGAAAAAACTTTCTTTTGAGGTGGATGAAGCTCTTGATATCATCAGCGCCTTTTCACTGCATGGAAAAGTGACGTTTGCATTGGATGAAAATGAAGCCATCCGGTTATGGATGATATTAAATGGTGTACAACCAGGTATAGAAATTGCTGAGCAGTCTACTGCCGATCTGAAAAAGAAGTACTTCTCGATTTTCAGAACGATGAATATTACCCGGCTCCTGATTTATTCTGCAAACGACGCCATGTTATATGCTGATGACCAACAATTTGTTCTTTCGCGAAAGAAGGTGGATTATAGTATAGAAATTGCTTTAGACGCCCGACAAAACTTTATGGCCGGCTATAGCATTGGTGTGCTTCTGCAACTCGATATCGGACATTGTATCGCGCTCGGCCTCATTGTGTTCGGCTCCCATGGCGAATTAAAATCGTCCCCGGAACGAAAGGATCTGTGTGCTTATATCCGAAATTGGATTCAAGACCTCGAAAAATCAGCAGAAATACAACTTTATCAGAACTGAATTGAGTTATAAATCGAAGATATCTTAGTTAAGGTTGTTGTATTGAGAAATAAAAATAACAAAAAACCCATTACTAATAGTAATGGGTTTTTTGCCTTTGTCTTATAACTAAATAAATATTATTATGCCTTGTTGTGCTTAACAACAGGGCTTTAATTTCCAGTTATCAATATGACCCGTCAGTTAATTCATCGCCAAATATAAAACTGACACAAGCCGCAAACATGGGATGGCGACTTTACCCCAAAATCAGAACCGCCGGAGATGGCTATATAAGCGGACATTCCCGCCCTGCAAGTCAGGCACACGGCATTCCATTCTTACCCGTTGAGCAACCAACAGCGCGTAGCCGGGTAAAATGTCAAGGCCGGGCAAGCCACTGAAAAACAAAACACAATTGCCCGCTTGTGTAGCCTTGACGTTTTATCCCGGCGTGGGCTATCTTTGCTTTACTGGTGAATGAGGAATGTAAATAGATGATATGGTTAGCCCTTTCTGTTTGGCATTTCAGGCGAATGTAAAGTGGGAGATCGGCATTTCATAATAGTAGTTCGGTCATTTCAAATTCCAATAGAGTACGTAACGCTGTTTATCAATCTGGTAATAAGGAATCAGAGTAATAGGCCTGGCCGCCACGTCTTTCGTTTCGAATGTAAGCTGCTTCCCCGCCAATGGTGTTAGCCACTCAGTCAATTTCCGTTTTTTTACAGTTAGCGAACTGATAACATCTTCAGGGATATTATATTTTACAAATTCCAGCTGGTCCCTGGCAAAAGGTGCAGGCGGGTTTATTCCGCCGGTACCCATATCTCCAGCCAGCAACAATGGGCCGTAAGCGATTGTGGTCACCTTTGCGTTATCGTTTGCTGGGATCAATCGTAATGACATGGGAAAACTAACAGCCACTTCATCACCGGTTTTCCATACTCTTTTTAACTCAATATAACTGCCTGGTTTTTCTGATATTTTAACCACTTTACCATTTATTGTAATCTTCGCACCAGACGTTGCCCAATGCGGATATCGGATATATAACGAAAACGGGATACGCGACGGCGCTTCCTTTACGGTAAGACTAGTTACACTTTCTTCGGGATAGCGGGTTTGTTGAACAATTTTAAAGCCTTTCTCGCCCCAGTTCAATTCCGATGGGATAAACAGGTTAACATAAATGCCATTATCCGTATGGTAATTTGTGCAACCAATGTCGGGTCTCCCGGTATCCAGTTGCCCATAACAATTTTGCCACCTGGGCGTGTAACACGTACCATTTCTTTAGCAACGTCAAACGTTTTTGGGGCAAACATGGCGCCAAAAATGCTGACCACCAAGTCAAAGTAATTATCTTTCAACTCATGAAGGTCGGTTGCATCACCTTCACAGAATTTACATTGGGTTAATCCCTCCGTTTTTGCCCGTGTGTTTCCTGCTTCAACCAGGTTGGCGGCTAGGTCAACGCCTGTAACTTCTGCACCAATCCTTGCTTCCGGTATGGCGGTTGTGCCATCGCCGCAACCGAGGTCAAGTACCTTAAGGCCCTTGGTTATTCCCAATTTGACAACCAGCTTCTCTCCGCTTTCGCGCATCGTTGCTGCAATTTGGGTGAAGTCACCCTTTTCCCATAATGCTTTGTTTAGATTCATGTTTTTTATTGATTTAAACTTTTGATTACCATTTTGTTCCATTCGTTTTATTATTTCAAAATTATGTACGAAAGGCAAGAGAAATTTGTCTAAAAAGTCCAGTATAGTGACTAAAAAGTCCAAAATGATTAACTTTCGTTTTTAGCTGTTTTATGATCAACTTGTACGAAAGTGTGCTACAGCACCCGAATTATCACCGGCAGTTTACCTGCAATGAATCGCTGATCACCGTGTTTAGCTGCCCGGCCGAAGCGCGCCTGATGAAAAACAAATTTTCGACGCTTTGGACCCAATTCAATTATCTTTTTTACGTGGTGGAGGGTAGGAAGATATGGCATACGTCCGAGGGTTCTTATGACATTGGTACTGGCAGTTGTGTATTCGTCAGGAAAGGCGCCTTTGTGCTGGAGCAATTTTCCGATGTAGGTTTTTGCCTGGTTTTGTTCTTTATACCCGACGACTTTATTTGCCAAACCCTTGGAAAAAAATTCAGTGCGCCCGTTAAGCACGCTGGGAACCGGCAAGTGATCACCTTAAACTCCAGCGAAACCCTGGCAGGATTTTTCCTTTCTATGGCGTCATATTTCGGTGAAGCGAAGGAACCAGCACAAACTTTATTAGAATTAAAATTTAAGGAATTGATCTTTACCATAGCCGATAACCCTGGCAATGCTGAATTGCTGTCCTACTTTTGCTCGTTGGTGAATGAGCCAGGCACAGTAGCCCTGGAAAGAATTATGGCGGATAATTACCGCTATAATCTTAAACTGGAACAGTTCGCCCAATTGGGCAACCGCAGTCTTTCCGCATTTAAAAGAGATTTTCAAACTATATTTCACACCACAGCGGGGAAATGGCTATTGGAAAAGCGTTTATTATATGCTAAAAGCCTATTAAACATTCATAGCAAAAAACTGATCAGCGAAGTAGCTTTTGAAAGCGGCTTTGAATCTGTCGCCCACTTCAGCAGGTCATTTAAACAACGGTTTGGTGTAACGCCATCGTCGTTGAGCAATCAGGACACAGCGGTGTAGGTTTGAATGTTGTTTTAAAAAGATTTAACAGGCACTATCTTAAAGCTCATCTAAAACTTCAGATAGCGTTTTCAACTGTATCTTCCCTTCCTTGTGAAGCTTAACTTCCTTAAAAGCCTGTTCTAAATCCTTTTTCATTTTTTTGACTACCTGGGAAAGATTAAGTGTCTTGGGGTCAATCAATTTAAATTTTCCGCCTAATTTTGAGTAATTACAATCTGCCCATTGGGTTGTGCAGGCACCAAAACTATAAACGTAGTCCCTTCATTCAATTCAGATTCCACCGCTATCGATCCCTTAAGACGGTCGATAAATTCTTTTGCAAGCTTTAAACCTAAGCCGGACGAATCGCTGCGGATGCTGTTCCATTCAAATATATTTTCAATTTGTTCATGCGATAACCCCGGTCCATTGTCTGCAATACTAAAATACACCCATTCTTCATGATGCTCAGCCGAAATTTTTATATGTCCGCCGGCTGGCGTAAATTTTATAGCATTACTCAAAATATTCCTCAATACGATCTTTAAAAAATTGACGTCGGTTGTCAAATTTATATCCGGGGCGCAATTAATTTCGACAATAAGTTTTCGTTCTTCCGCAAAATCCTGATACATTGTACTTGTTAAACTGATTAGTTCAAGGGCTGTAATCCTATTTAATTTGAGGGAGAAAGAATCCATCTGGCTTTTGCTCCAAATCAGCAGGTCCTCCATTGATTCCATTAAGTTTTCTGCCGAATTGATAATGCGCTCGTTGTGTTTTTGCCTCTGTATTTCGGTTAATTTACCCGCGTGATTTTTCTGAATATTCAAAAACTGAAACAGGCTGTTTACGGGCGCCCTAAGATCGTGGCTTAATATGCTGAATAGCTTGGTTTTTGAGCTATTGGCTTCGTTCAGTTTTCCATTTAATAAATTAAGTGCCTCATTTTTTTCCTCAAGCAGTTTGTGCGAAATTCTTTTTTGCTCGTAGCTGCGGTATAATAAAAAGGCAATCACCAATAAAAAACCAACAAACGCCAACAAAAACCACCATTTACGTTTTTCATCAGTTAATTCAATATCTTTTAATTTGCTGGCCTGGTTTAGCAGCGCAATTTTTTGCTCCTTTTCGTTACTTTGATATTTTATTTCCAGGTCTGTTATATTTTTTTTTGTATTAGTCTTTTCCAGTGAATCGCGTACAATATTATATTTCACTTCGTATTGGTAAGCCCTTTGATATAAGCCTGCTTTGCCAAAAACATCTGCCAATAAACCCGAAACGTACAACTCACTATCAAAATGGGCGGTTCTTTTTGCTATTTCCAGCGATTTTTCAAAATAAACAATAGCTTTTTGGTAATTGCCCTGGTTCCTGGCCATTTTTCCCCTCATTATCAATACATACATAAAACCGGTTTCGTATTTATTACCAGCATAGTATTCCTGCGCTTTATCTAAATACGCGGCTCCCTGCTTAAATTGTTTCAACTCAATTAAAGGAGAAGCTATTGATACGTAAGTATCTTCCATGTAGGAAATGTTATTAAAGCTTTTGGCTAATGCTATGCATTTTTTAAATGCATTTATCGCTTCGTCATATTTCTTTACATCAATATAAAAACTACCCAGATCGTTGTAGCTGATAGTTTTTGTGTATTGCCGATCATTAAGATAAGCTATCCCCTTTAGTGAATAATCAATCGCTTTATTAAAATCTGAAACCTGCGCATACATACCCGCAATGTTGCATAATTGTATGCCGGTATAAAGGCTATCCTTTTTACCCCGGTAATACTCGAGCAACGGAAAATAAAGTTTTAGTGCTTTTTCGGGCTGGTTGGTAGTCCCATAAATATCAGCCAATTTTTGGGTTAGCTGCATTTTTAACGGAATGTTTTTTATCGTATCTGCCTCACTGGTCATTTTATCTTTGTAAACAGTTACCGAATCGGGCTTACCAGAATCATAGTAAAGTTCGGCTATACGCGTTTGGATAGCAACCATATATCCATTATGTTTTATTTCTATTGCTAGTTTCTCGCCTTTTTTCAAATAATAAACAGCGCTGTCAAGCTGTCGTTTACTGGAAAAAGCGATGCCTAACACATCGTTTGCATAAGCCATTGACGCTTTATCCTTAATCGCCGTTACCAAAATCAAAGCCTTTTTTGCTTCTGTGATCAAACTATCGTACTTGGCCTCGGCAAATAGCCTTTTGCCTTTCGTTTTTAAATTATTCGCAATATTTTGCCCATTGCTTACAGCAGCACCTTTATTAACCTGATTATTACAATTTACAAACAAAAATGCCAAAAGCAGCAAAACTATGCGCTTTATATATTTATGTTCGCTCATTTTAAAATAAGGCATTGGTAACCAGGTCATCATAGATAAGTATAATTAGGTCATATTCAGCAAAATCCTGTTTAGGTCGTTCCTGAATGTTTTACCTACTGGAAGTCTTAAGTTGTCAAGCAATAATTCGTTTTGCTCCAGTTTCCTGATCTGGCTGATAGCCACTGCAAAGCTCCTGTGGATACGCAAGAAGCGATTTTCGGGCAGTTTCTCCAAAAAGTTTTTAAGGTTTGACAGTGTAAGATAAGTTTTTGTGAGGGTAATTACTTTGGTGTAGTCTTTCAAAGCCTCGAGGTAAATTATGTCGCTTACCTTGATTCTTATCAGGTCGTAACTCGCTTTGATGATTAAGAACTCTTCAGCGAAATGAATATCATATAGCTTGGCCTTGTTTTTTATCTGCAGAAATTCTGTAGCGCGCATCATCGATCTTGAAAAGCGTTCGGGCTTTAGGGGTTTCAACAAAAAATCAAGCGCGCGTGTTTCAAAGCCTTCAATAGCATATTCAGGATATGACGTAATAAAAATGCACAACGGCGGATTTTTAAAAGAATTTAAAAATTCGATCCCATTGATATAAGGCATATCAATATCCAGAAAAAGTAAATCAATGTTGTTTGTATGTGTGATTTCGAGGCACTCAACCGGATTTGAAAAGCTTCCAACTAACTTGATAAGGTCGTATTGTTCGAGGTAAGTTTCAACAGTTAATCTGTCAAGTTCATCATCATCGATAATCACACAATTGATCAATTCCATAAGTTTAGATAACGTCACAAAAGCGTTACCTAAAATATGTAAAATCTTCAATCCAAGCAAACTAAATATTCATCGCCCGAATTTTTATTAATTGACGCCCGTTACTGTCCCGCTGCAGTTTAAGGATATTACCGGCGGATATATACTTTATCGCATAGCGTGTTGAAACGGCGAGGGTGAAACATTATCTTAAACGTATGCCTACCGCATCAGTGGGCTGGCTGGTTTTGCCGTTTTTATTTTTTGTGATAAATGTATAATAGTAGGTGTTGCCGGTTGTAACATTTTTATCGGTGTAAGCTTGTGTACCTGCATCCAGTGTGGCTATAAGCTTCGGCTCCTTACCTTCGGGTGCGCGCATCAGCTGGATGCTTAGCAGGTTTTCGCCAATTGGGTTGTTCCAGCTGAGCTGCACACTGCCTGCCGACGGGAACAGATTGATGTTGCTCACCTGGGCCGGACCTGCTTCCTCTTCAATGGTATATCCGCCTTCCGGGCTTGCGCTGCTCATCCGTTTTTTATCCATGCCCACAGTACGTACCGTATAGTGGTAAATACCGGGCGTTTTAATATCATTGTCGATAAAAGTATTTACCATTATGGGTATCAACCGTGTGCTAACCTGCCTGGGTGCACTGGTTTTACCATTGACGGTTATTGTTTTAAAAACAGCATATCCCATAAATACCGACGACACAGTACTCATGTCGGGCCAAAATACCTGCAACTTACTGTTGTCGTCGGTTTTGCGGACCGTTATCTTATTGGGGATTGGCAATGCTGCAAAGTTGTAGCTGCTGGCATAAACCGGCCTCGATTTTGGGCTGATAGCATAAGATGTATTTTCGTCGGCAACGGCATATGTATATGTAATTCCATTTGTAGTCACCGGGAGCACGTCGGTATAGCTCAGGCCTGGCTGGGTGCTTATTAACGGCGTTGCAAGCTGTTTAAATACACCATCGCGGCTATCAGCACGATAGACAATATAAGCCCGGGTATCGGCTTCATTCCTGTCCCAGGTTAGTACCACTTTGTTGCTATCCTGCTTCAGCTGCACATTATCCGGCGGAAACAGGTTGTCGTCCATCGCCTCCAAAATTCCCGGCACGCGTGCCGATGGCGGCGAGGTTTCATACGTACCATTCAGCGTAAGGGAATAGTAATAAGTGGTAATGGGTTTAACCAATCGATCAAAATACGAGGTATCAGTTGGAGCCACGCTGGCTATTTTTACATATTGGCCATCGTAAACTTCACTCCGGTAAATATCAATCGTAGTGATATTCTTATTATTCACTATCTTCCAGCCCAACCGCAACGCCCTGTTTTTTTTATCTGAGTGTGCCCGTAACCCGTAAACAGATGGAGCGATGGATTTTTCAGCAACGTCGAAAGCCTTCATCTCCGGCGAGGCAAACCCTGGATTGCCGGCGGCGTCAATGGGCTGGACTGAATAGGAGTAAGGTACCTTTTGCACTGCGGTATTATCAATAAAGCTTATAAAAACACTGCCTTTACGCCGTATGAATATGGGTTTGGCGTCAATAACTTCAAACCCACTGCGCAAATAATAACTTCTTAGGATCTGACATTTGTACATCTGCCCACTGTCAACAACCTTGAACTCGCCGTAAATCCCCCCCAGGCTGGGAGTAATAACTGCGGGCCGGATATCGGTGACAAACTTTGATATGGGATATTTAATAATGTTGGTATAGTCTTCTGCTTTAAGGTTGGCATTGCCGGCAATCTCAATTTTGTACCGGTAAGCGGTAGCGCTCTCGGCGGCGGCATCATACCATGCCGTACCGGTGGCGGCACGTAATACCAGGTCGTTAAGCATTTCGGGCGGCGAGTTGGTTACAACGTTATTGGTTACCCTTTGCCATACCGACTGCAATGCACCGGCGTCAAGTGGCGCAATATCCATACCCGACACTTTTTCCGTATTCAATATATTAGCCTGCAGATCTTCCTTTGATGCCGGCATCTGCGTGTTTGCTACTTTTACCCAGGGGCCATCGTCACTGCTTTTTTGCCTGGATATGGAATAGCTAAAGTTTTTGGGCAGTACATCGCCGCAAACTACCCATATACCTCTTGGCCCCGCTACCGCCAGCCTCGTTGTTTTTTGGGCCTTGCTAACATTTACTGTACTCAGCAGCAGCATAAAAAGGCCTGGCATAACAATTATTTTATTATACAATTTCATATCATCTGTTTATTGAATATCACCATTTTGGGTACATATAACCGCATTACCGTCATCAGCCATGCTGAAGGTAAGGTGTGAATCATTCTTTTTATATTTAAAATTTATTTTTGCCCCTTTTTGACCATTAATTGATTGCGTACCTAAGAACGGAATGTATTGACTTAATTTGAAATTAATGGTCACACCGGCATCACCGTCAACTTCAAACGCGCTATCTGTGTACTGTGCTTCGGCGGTTAAATGAGCATCCAAACCGCCTTGTATGGTTGTTCCGGTCATTGATGTTAAACCTGCATTTACTGATCCATGGGCGCCAAGCATCAGCATGTAATTTTTACCACCAAAATTAGCGCCCAATGAAGCCTCGACACCCAGGTTTGCGTTAAAAGATACTGCTGCAATACCCAAATTAACGCTCTCATGCTTATCAAGTATTGTCAGGCCGCCTGTAAAAAAGAAACCTTTAAAGCCGCTTCTATTTTGCAATAACCAGCACAGGCTGTTTTTGGCCATGCTGTATTTGGTTACCGTTGCAATGTCGTCATCTTTAAGGTCGGTATTTCCAAACAATATGCCTATATTAATTATACCAAAACCATCTACCGGCAGTATGCCGGTATCCAGCAGGCCGTTACCCACCATTAGCAGCCCTTTTGGGCCCATAGTTACCTGTATGTCTCCTGTAAAGCTATAGGTGCCAATGGCCAGTTTGTCCATATGCAAGGCACCCCGTAATTCGTGCAATGCAAAGTCATAGATCAGGTCGAGGTTGCCTAGCGGCGTGTTGATCTTATTCATTTGTATTGCACCCGAGTTTACCTGTAAATCGCCGAGTACATTAAACGTTAATACCGTGGGGGTGCTTTGCATAGCATCCGCCTGCCCGCCGTTGGGGTCATTTGTTTTCGGGTCGGTTACCGGCCCTGTAAAACTCAGGATGTTCCAGTCTTTGATGCTATGGTCAACAACCATACGGTTGTCAGCATTGCCCGAGTCAGTAATTGTCAAATAAGAATCGGCCGGCCCGGCTACACCGTCGCCGTCCATACGTAGTTTATATCCCTGCTGTAACAATATTTTGCCCCAATTGGTATTTGGGTCGTCAGGGTTGTTTAACTGCTGACCAAAGCTGAAGCTGCAGGGTATCGCGTTAAATTTGCCGGGCTCAACCACTTTACCCTTAATACTGGTCATATTTCCATCAACGGTAAAGGTGGCGCCAGGGTCGGTCGTGAACTGAACATAGCCTTTGCCTTCAAAATTAATGGCATCAAAGCCGCCTGCATTGGCGTCAAATGTCCCATTAGTTTTCGTATACACCAGGCTCATCGCCTGGTCGGCTACGCGCGGTACGTTTATGTTCGCTGTTCCCCGAACCGCAAACTGCCCTATTTCGCTCAGCAGGGAGCTGGGATAAAATGTAAACAAATTGTTATTGTACATCTTTAAGCCTTCCTGGTTAGGCGACAGGCTGATCAGGTTCTCGTTATTATAGCTGAGCAGCTGGAAAAAATCAACATTCACCGTTGAGGCCGAAAACTTACCCGGTACATCCGGCAATGGTACAGTAGCAGCAGGCGTTTTTCCATCAGCGCTTCCAATGGCCGAAAATCGCCAGTGGGCCTTGTGGTCGCTGCCGCAATTCTCATCCCATAAAAATGCAGTGGTTTTAGGGTTGATACCGTTTAGCGCTACGAGACCACCGCCCAATGTGATATTTTTAACATCAAACTCGCCAAGCTCAAACAGGTCGTTGCGAAGGTTAAAATGATTCGCCGGCACATCAACCACCCCGGTTTTTACATAAGCAGACTGCGACAAAATACCCCCTAATTTAGGATCGATCGTCCATTCCTTTACAATCAGCTGCCAGGTTTGCAGGTTAACCACAATCGCATCAGCGCCTTTTGTTGGTTTGATGGAGTAACCGTCTAGCGCCATATCCTTTATATGGATATTGGCATAGCCGAGCTCGCTATGCGGTATATTGGCCTGGAAATTTATATCAAGGTGAATCAGTTTATCAGCAGGATTGATATAAGAGTTTACCGGATCAGCCGTTGTTGGAAAGCCTATGAATTTAAACATCAAAGGCTTGTTGATTGAATCGGCCAGGTGATAAACCTCATTCAGCGGTTTTGCACTGTAAATGGCAGCGATAAGTAGTTTTTCCGCATCTGTTAGGCGGTCGCTGGAATTGACAAGGTGAAATGAAATGGGCAGCCTGCTATGATCGGGCGTAAAGTTCAGATAGCTTGACGGGTAATTGAACGAATTATCTACAATACTCACGTGCGCCTTAACCAGCCCTCCCTGGGTACCCTTCTCAATTGTTAATGGCGTGGTAATACCCTTGGTTTCGTTAGGGCTTTGCACCTTAACATTATACTGGCCCAGGTACTGCATTTTAAGCGTGTTGGTAGCTTCCAGGGGGATTGCCTTATCAGTTGGTTCAAAGCCCCCGCCGCGAGCTGCATCAAAAACAACATCATTTACACGGATCTTATCGCTTCCGCTCAGCATTTTAAAGCCGGAGTTACTTTTTCCAAGATCGACAATGCCGCTTATCTTATAACTTGACGGCGACAACTTTTCAATATTTTCAACTGTTAAGGGGAAACCATACAAGTTTTTAATTTTTGGCCCGCCGTAACTAACCAAATCAAAACTGGCTGTGGCAATATTATTGTCTCCTCCGTACCGAAGATCTGCTGATTTTTCGATGCCGTTAACCATTTTGTCGGTATCAAGTGTAGCGTGTACCTGCACTAACTGGTGGTCATAACTAATGGGTATGCCGCGGATTCTATAGTGGCCCTTCGCGTCCGTGCGTGCTTCCAGTAATGATTTATCGGTTGTGCCGCCATCTTTTCCGTCATAACTTACTTCGGATTGGCCACTGTAGTCGAGGTAAACACGGGCGTTCGACACTTTCTGGCCATTATAAGTTACCCATCCGCCAACTGAGGCGCCATATCTAAGTGTTATCGGATAATATTTATTGTCGCGGCTTTCCGTGTTTTTTAGATTGAATACCTGCGGGATATAGCCTTCTGCACCGGTATTTATAATTTGAATGGAAAAATTATTTACTGAGACATTCTCAAAATCGAAAGATATAGTTTGTGTAGCCTGGTCATATATTGGGTGGTAATTTTTGTATAATGCCAGTTGTTGTTTAGCCTCCAAAATCCCTAAGCCTGATACATCATTGCTGATATGTATATTATTTATAATGATGTTTATATGGTCAACGTTTACAATAGCATTGTACTCATCGCGCAATTGGAACACCATGTGGTGATGCCGCTTATAAAGCTTAATATAAGCTGGGATAGTTGCCCCGGAGCTCACCGGTATCTTCTCCTCAAAATATGCCACGTCAGTAGGGTAAACATGTACCGTATCCACAACAGTGCTGCTCATCGGGACACTATACAATCCGGTAGTGTTAGGGTCGCTATAAAAAATAGTGCTGTCGGTAGTCATTACCGCTCCGGCTACCGGCAGATTGGTTCCTGCATCAACGGTGGTAAAATTTTGTGTTTTATCGGGCGAAAGCGATAACTCATTGTAATAGTTATAACCCACGCCTTTGAGCGTACTGTTTGCAGCATTCAATTGCATCCCATAACCAACTTTAAACAGGCTAATTGTCAATTTATCACCGTCTTTCCAGTAAAATTCGGAAAGTTGAAAATTATCTACCTCGTAAAAGCCGTTGTTATCTGTTTTCAGGTCGATGCTCATTGGTTTACCGTCTGCCTTTTTTAAATCCGTAGCCAGTATAACATCTACCCCAGCCAATGGCTTTTGCGTAGCATGGTTGAGCACCCGCCCCGAAATACGGCTAAAATTGGATATCACTTCTAATTCCAATAAATTGCCTTTTTTAAACGTCAGAAAGTCCGATTTCGGGAAAAAATTACCGGCCACATTGGTATTATCCGGTGCAACCTGTACCCGGTATTGAGTATACTTCCCCAACGTTCCTCTCGGCTCCATCAGGCGCTGGTCGCCGATATTTACAGTATGCCCATGTGCGCCATCTATTGATAACTTAAAAGAGTGGTCTATCACCCATTCCACATTGGGGTTTGCAGGATCTGATTTGATATTGTTAGCAGGCAGCGGCTGCGAAGGATGTTTGAACGAACCTTCACCATCGGGCACAAACTCTTCGTTGTAATTAGCATTACGATAAACCGTAACTATTGCACCTGCCAAAATATTAGTAGAATCAATATCTTTTGTGGTGACGTGTACCGTATAGTTTTTCAGCTCGGGTACGTTAATTACCGTTGTCCCCAGGTTGATGGTTTGAAAAGGCTGAACTTCAAAATTCAGGGGAGCATGATCGTAAGAGGCGAAAGTCCCGGGTTGAAGGCCGTCTAAACCATAATAACGTTCTATGTGGTTTGTAAGGTCAGGATCATCGGTCTCATCAGTTGTATCATCATTATCAGACGGCCCTACGGCTTTGCCACTGGCGGCCCCTTTATCAACCAGCGGCTTTGCGTCCGCACCAAATGTGCCATTTAGTCCCTTATTAACGTTAACCGGTTGTTTTACACCATTTGCCCCCCTCGAGAAATCAAGCGGAGCGCCATTTGCTGCCGGTATCTGCAACAATTTGCTTGCGCCCAACCCAGTTAGTCCGCCATCTGCTCCGCTGCCAGGTGAAATAGCCTGCTGTCCCTGGTTTATCTTCGAATTGATCTTTTCCAGCGGGTCACCATTAATATTTGGTGCCGGCGCGGCTTGGGCTTGTGCTATTTGATAGTCTTTATCCTTGTTAGGCGGCGGGCAGGGATCGCCGCTGGCGAACACCTTTACGCCCGGGATTGGCCCGGCCTTGTTAGGCGTAAAAATTTCGATGTCGTAATTCCCATCGGCGTCGGTCACGCCTTGTCCAACAACAATATTATCGTTTTCATTGCTAATATCGTAATCAGTTATAATGGGTAAGCCACCTCCGGGTTTTGGGGTTATTTTTTTATAAGTAACCGTCTGGCATGGGTCAGGCGTCAAGCCGCCTTGCAAAACAGAATGTATATGCTCGGCAATGCTTACGTTTTTGTTTGCATATGGGTGCAGCACGCCGGGCAGGCTGGGCCACTGATACATCAGCTTGCCTTTTACATGCGCTGTGGGCGGTTTGGACGATATAATATGGTAATCGGTGCTGGTGATGTGCTGCATCATTATAATCCCGTAGTTAGCAGGTTTAAAAACGTACATTTGCTCGGGCGCAACCAGGTCGGCAGGCGCATTTGGCAAAATGGCCTTTATGTAATATTGATCATTAGCATCAAAATTGCAAAGCAGGTTGCTGAATACTACTGTGGATGCACCGATGGCGCCGTTGTGCGTTGTAGCATCGGCAACAAATAAATAAGATGGGTCGATACCTGTTTCGGCCAGTTTTTTTGATGCTTGATAAAATCCATACTTAAGCGGTTTACCGACTACCGTGTCAGCCTCATAATAAGGAATATCATTTGCCTTTGCTTTTCGGTATAAAACAACACGTGTGCCATCGGGAATCCTGCCCATAGTATCAATCGTTGCGTTATCAACACTCAGGTAGGAATAGTTTGGGTCGGTACCAAAAAGCGTCTCGTAATCACTTTTACCTATCGTTTTTGGGAAACCTTTTTTTAGGTGAACAGTGAGCGAATTGGTAAAAGCCACAGTTTTAATGTCGCCTAATTTCAGCGTGTCCTGTTTTGGCGTTACGATGTTTCCTTTTACGACGTATTGTATAGCCGGGACCTCCAGTATAGGTACGTTATTCGCAAGTGCGGAATAGTAAGGGCTATTGATCCGTACGTTCAAATATTTCCCCTTACCTGCGTCGGCCGACGACTGCGTCACCTGTATGGTAAAATATCCGTCATTATCTGTAGTCACAGATGCGTTTGCCCTGAAATTAGAAATAGGTTGCTGCTGCTGACTGTCTGCCAGTTGTACGGTAATGCTGGTGTTGTTGGTACCATGCGGTGCGCCCGTTTTGTCGAGCGTATATACCAGCCTGCCTGTGATGGTTAACTTAGGGATATTGGAATCCACCTCGCCCTTCAGCAGCCAGGGGCATGAGGTGGCCTTGTCAATAACAACGCCGCTCTGATCATAGGATGTAACGGTCACTTTATATTTTTCACCGATAACAAAACCCTGGGCCAGGGCTTGTATGTAGGTTAAGTCAAAATTTTGAAGAGGTGCATTTGATGAATAACTAAAACTTTTCCGGGCGTTGGGATTTGGGCCGCCCGGCACCTTTTCAAAATCCAACACGTATTTACCCAATTTGATGGGGCCCTTGGCACCGGCTATTTCAGTATAATGGTTCAATAATACGCTATCCAGCGTACCGAAGGTTTTGATGGATTCTAACTGGTTCTTCCAGAGCCAGCCCATCTGCAGTTTAACGTGCTGACCTATGGTAACTGAACTGTCACAGGCAGGATTGATTATAAATAAGTTACCCGCCGATGCCAATTGCACCCGTGATTGACCGGAAACAGCTGGCACGTATGTAAAGTATGATGCAGGACTAATACCATTATGCTTAAAAACAGTTTTACCCAGCGGATCAAACGCGGTAACGCGCCATGCATATTTTTTTCCCGGGATAAGTTGTAAGTTGAGTGCCCCGTACAAATAAGAGAATGAACTAACATTTTGCGATAATATAGGGAAGCTGGTCGCATCCAGCACATGGTTAGGATCTGATTGACCATCCGGCATTTCGGCTATCTCGATGTGATACTGGGTGCCAAAAGGGGTTGCAGCAGGGTTAAACCAACTAAAAATGACGGACTGCGGGTTGGTAGCTGTTACTGTTTTACCAGGGCTGGCTAATACGGGAGCATCCGGGTAAACTATGGGCAGGAATGTACAGCCAACGCCGGGCGTTGAAAGTACGGTTTTGTTATCGCTATAATCTATCGCGTTGATACAGAAACTGTAGTCTCCCTCCGGCAATCTTGACGATTGAGCTAATGTAGCGATGTCTATTCCTTTTACGCTCAGGTTATTGGCGTCAAAAATATCTTTAAGATTACTGCCGTTCAGCTGCACCACGGCATGCGGCAGTAAAACTACCGGCTGCAGCGGAATAAAATTTTCGCGGGTATGTATGTCAACGCTTCGGCTCTCCAACTTGCCGCTCAGTTTAATTTTGAGCGTGTTCGATGTTAGGTTTTGTACAATAACCAATACTTTGGAGGCATTTATCCCCGAGTAATCCGAATAGTAGGGAGAATACGGAGGGAATATACTGGTGGAAATATTCACTTTTTGGGCAAATGCGAAGCTTACCACCGTGAGGAGCAACAAGGTAAGCAACCAGCTTTTGGCTTTTGTAACTTTCATCAAATCCGTTTTCATAAAATTAAAAGGCATGTGTGATGTTAAATAGGGTACGTTTTTCATTAAATGACGGCAGGGTTTGGTTTCTTGATTTGCTTTTCAGGTACATCAACGAGAGGTTAAGCGCGTCGCGTTTGGATACGCGGTACGAGCCGTTCAAAATGCCGTTGATAACCGTACCCGCATCCAGGCCGTTGTTTTGCTGCTGCTGAAAACCAATGTTGGCGCTCAGGTTAAGCTTGCCCTTGTCGAGCAGTTTATTGATACCAAAGGTCGGCCCCGTCAAAACCGTATGCATCAGTGGCAGATCGGCAACCGTATAGCTGTAAGCAGCATTAATACTGAAACCGGTTTTCAGGAACCCGAGCTGGTAGGATAAATTAGCGGTTTTACTGTTGGCTTCATTTTGCGACGCAGTGAAATGATTAAGATCGACCAACGATTGTATATTGCCAACCAATATAAATGTATGCGACAGGCTGTCGGCATTTATCGCGTACCGTAATATACCGTTAAAATTATAATTGGTACGTGCTACCCGGAAAGTATCTACCAGTGGGTTAAGGCCCCTATCCTGCGTGATGCCATAATTGGAGTAGTTGATGCTGGCGCCGTATTGCGGCATGTTGTACGAAAGCATTAACGAACTGATACTGCGGTGCGAAGTAAATTCCCTGTCGTGCAATAAGTTATCGTTCTGTAAACCAAAGCTGCCGTTTACCTGTACTTTATTTTGCAACAAGCTGATGCCGCCGTTAACTGTATAATTGGCCACATCGGTTTCAAAATAATAGGCCCCCATTGATTTATAATCAGGGTCGATGCGACGGTATTGCAGCCCGAGATTGTAGTTTTTATTTTGATAGGCAACCTGCGTTTGCGCGGCCGTAAAAAACTGGGTAGATGAATTTATAGCGATCAGTTTCTTTATAAAATTGGCTTTCTCAAGTTCGAGGCTACCTAAAGTATCCGATAATAAATTGCGGGTATAAAGGCTGCCGGCCACATCAAATGTCCAGGTGAAATGGTGCAGGAAGGACCATTTGGAGGATATGCCCAGCACAATATTGGAAGCCGGCGTCATTCTCGCGGCACCAAGGTTTTGAGGTAGCGAATTTACCTCGTCCTTTGCGCTCAGGTAAGTAAAATCAAGGTAGTTTCTTTCAGTGCCATACCCTGCCCTGGCGGCGTAGCCGGTACGTTTATAAGCAGGGGTTTGAAAGAGCGAATGATTAGCGGTATCGGCAGCAATGGCTTTGTTGAACCTGCCATAAACAAACCCCAGTCTTAATTTTCCGGGATGGGCCTCAACACCGCCGCCCAAAAAGTCGTACCCTGCAAGTGTGAATGGCGACCAGGTGATACTTTGCCAGCCAGCATGTATGGTTAACCATTTATAGGCGGGGCTAATGCCATACTGGTTAAAGGGCTGCCGGAACCCGCGCTGCTGATCACTCACTACAATACTGAACGGAAAGCTTACACCGTAAATAGATATAACGGGCGCGCCATTAAACAGGTAGCTGAAGCTGCGTTCCCTGTCATCTATCCCGGTGGCCGAGTAAGTTCCAATGCCAACACCGGCGGTGCCGGTTATTTCAAACGGCTTTTGTTTGGCCAGCTGGCCAATATCCTGCGCCTTAACCACAAGGTTTAATAACAGTAGCTGCATAAAAAACAGGGAACTATAAATTATTTTTTTCATGTAGTTGTTTAATCGTGAGGGCTCAATGGCAGATATAAGCCCCGGCTTTAACCGGGGCCGTGCTGTTGCTATTTTAGTTTCTTAAAGCTGTTGTTGTTGATGGGTAATTGCTGCATATTTATCCGTACCGGGCCGTTTTTCTTTATCGAACCAAGCTGCCCGGTAGTCTTTTCGGGCACCACCACTACACGTACCTTATCCACGTTAAACTGTGGAGATAGCTGCGTGGTGGTGTTTGAGATATTGCAGGCTATGCGAACAAACACGCCGTTGGCATTTACAATTAATTTAAAGGTGTACGACTGGATATTTGATGGCACAATGATATTTGTATAAGAAAGCTGTATCCAATTGCTTGCAGAAGCATCAGATGAAACAACATGCAGGTATACCAGTACGATCCCATGGTTTACAACGTCTGCCAGCGAGTCAGGCAGTTTAAAGACTGTTGAGGTGTCGCCGGTTATTTTTTGCTGCCTCAAAACAAATGATGAAGGCGGCCCGCTTGTTCCAATTGGCCCGGCAGGCGGCGCCCAGGTTAGTGTTGTATTGTCGGCTGTTTCAAATGCAGTTACAGACGCGCCGCCGGATGCTGCTTTTAATGATGTGCCAGTACCCCAGCCACTATTACTTTTAGGGCCGTAAAACAGGAAGGTGCTTGTATCAAGGTAAAAGTCGCCGATATTACCAATTGCTGCTGAAGGTACGCCTGTGCCGCTTAGGATGGTGTTGCCATCTTTTCCGTTTGTCCCGTTACTGCCGTTGCTGCCCTTATTGCCCTGCGGCCCAACCAATGATGTTGGTAACCCCCAGCCGTTGTTTGTTTTAGGACCATATAAAGCGCCATTTGTTTTATCAAAATAATAATCGCCCGCTACGCCGATGCGCGGATCGGGTGTGCCATTCCCGCTATAGATAATACTGCCATCAGCCCCTGCGGGGCCAACAGGGCCTTGCACACCCTCTGCTCCTTTTAATAATACCGGTATTCCCCACCCTGTTGCCGATTTTGGGCCATAGAAGAGGTAAGTATTTTTGTCGAGATAGAAGTCACCGGTATTACCCTGCGTTGCAATAGGCGCGCCTGATCCGCTTAAAATTGTTGATCCATCTGTTCCGTCTGTTCCATTTGAACCATTAGCGCCTTTTAATGAAGTGGGTGAACCCCAGCCTCTCGCGGTTTTTGGGCCATAAAGTCCCCCGGTTGATTTATCAATATAGTAATCGCCGTTTTTACCCAGGCCGACATCCGGTACTCCAGTTCCGCTGTAAATTATGCTGCCATCGGCACCCGCAGGGCCGATGGGCCCCTGTACACCTTGGGCACCTTTTAATAGTACAGGTATTCCCCATCCCCCGGCATTTTTAGGACCGTAGAATAGGTAGGTACTTTTGTCGAGGTAAAAATCTCCTATTGTACCCTGCGACAGCGGGGGCGCGCCAGAACCGTTCAAAATAGTGGAACCATTTGCACCGGCTGCACCTGTTGCGCCCGTTGCACCGGTTAATGCAGTAGCGGTACCCCATCCCCTGGCCGTTTTTGGGCCATAAAGATTACCGGTGCTTTTATCAAAATAATAGTCACCTGCTTTGCCTAAACCTGTATCAGGAGTGCCGTTACCACTGTAAATAATGCTGCCATCGGTTCCTGCGGGACCTGCCGGTCCTTGTGCACCCTGTGCGCCCCTCAACAACACAGGGGTTCCCCACGAGGTAGTTTTGGGGCCGTATAATAAGATGTTGGTTTTATCGAGATAATAATCACCTACGTTTCCCAGGGTTACCAGAGGGCTGCCATTACCGCTGTATACCACGCTGCCGTTTGTCCCATTTGTTCCATTGGCTCCATTTAAGCCAATTGGACTACCCCAGCCGCTGACCGTTTTTGGACCGTAAAGGTCGCCAGTTGCCTTATTGAGGTAATAGTCCCCCGGCGATCCGTTGGTGGCCACCGGCACCCCCGAACCACTATAAATGACAGAGCCGTCTTTTCCTGCCGGGCCGGCAGGCCCTGTTGCCCCGGTCGGGCCGGCAGGCCCGGTTGCCCCATCGGGCCCCTGCAAGCCTTCTTTAGTGCATGAGGTTATGGCAATAACTGCTATAAGCAGCAGGTAAATGAGTTTGTATTTGTTTCCCATTGCGTAGTAAATGATTGTAAAATGTATGCCGGCTTATAATTATTTATAAAGCCGGCCTGAAATTATAGCTACTACAGCGTCCGGGGCAGAAATGATATACGAAGGATACGAAAAAATATACGAAAGGAAATTACAGGAAAAAGATATCGAAAATTTGCATGGCAATGAACGCAAGCGGCGTTTTCGGAGTTATTTAAACCAACCCGATGCACATAGGTGATTTGAAGAAACGGTCACCTGTTATATGCCTGGCAATAACGCCGAATAAGTACCGAATGAAAAGGCATGTACTTTTATCTACATGATTTGCAGGCCTAGCAAAAACTTGTCCTTTTTAGTAAAGTCTTTTTTCAGTTGTTTTTCTCCAGCAAAATAATTCGTGTTGATGTAAGTTATTTTTGGATTGTGAGTCAATCGAAACTTAATATTATAAGTACCATCCTCCTTTTTATGGTGTTTGAGAATCACTTCCTTGATTGTAGCCATACTGACGAAATCCGTTGTAAAACATTTTCGTCAAGTTGGGCAGTTTTTCGTATTAAAGACAACACGTTAGTTTTTACCTGACGAATTATTATTTTTATCGGAAATCTTTGAGGGCATAAAAAAAACCCTTTTACTACTGTAAAAAGACTTTTAAAAAAGGGGGCGGTCGTGGGGCTTATTTCAAATAATTTTATAGCTGATTTAAAAAAGATAGCTCGAATTTGACGACGTTTATGGGTCAACATCGAACCGGTCAATTGTCCAAGTCTAACCTAAGGCAATGGCGGTTATCAACATTTGCTACCAATGTATCTATCATCTTTAAATTACTATTTCTAATTATTTAGCCGCAAGTTGCAGTGCGAAATCCATCTGGATATCATGATGCTGAATGATATCATTCATCGTCGGTACGATCAAATAATCCGGAATAGTGCCCCTATCTTTGTATTTAGCTTTCCTTACTGCCATGACATATTTAAATAAGGGGATATTTACCTTGATTTGGGTGTTTGGCAGAAAGAAAGTTATTTTATTGCCAGAGGTATTTCCGTAATAGCCGCCGCCTGTTTCCTCGCCGACAAAAGCACCCCTGTTGTTGGTTCTGGCAATGGATGAAAATTCAGCTGCGCCGGAAAAGCTTTTACCACTGGTAAGGAAAACGACCTTTCCCTTATAATTACCCTTATGCGGTTGTTGTAATTCCACCAGGTCGGGATGGTCCTTTATTGCTTTCGTAGTTGAACTCAGGGAGGCATAATAGGCAAAGGGGTGATCCGTCAGGTAACTGTAAAGCAAAGCCCCGTTGCTGTCGTTACCGCCGCCATTTTCCCGCAGGTCAATGATCAGCCTGCCAATCTTTTTATTCTCCAGCTCCTTAAATGATGCGGCTAAAAAGTCAGTGAGGTTTTCTTTGGTCTGAACCAGGTATTCATTAGCAAAGGTCCGGATGGTCATCACAGCGATATTACCTGGCTGATAAGCCAGCTCCAGGTAACGATTGGGTATAACCCGCCCAGGAGAAGGGCATTCCATGTTTTTTAAATAATCCCCTGCAATTGTTTTTACCGCCGTGGTACCTCCGACTGTTTTATATTTTACTTCAAAATTTTCCTGAGTCCCATAAACAACGTCATACAGGTAGGCAAAAGGATCGTGGCCGTCATTTACTTTGACGTATTTTTCCGTCTGGATACCGCCATCGGAGGATAGGTGTTCGAATAGCCGCTTCCTGATCGTGCCAATGCTTCGGTGATCAATAGCCAGGAGTTCAGTCCCTGCCGGGAACTCTTTGGTATCGCAGGGCACATAAGCCTTTTCACCAATGAACCTGGGCTGGATCGGGAACAGCTTGACCTGAGTTATGAACTGGTTGATAAAGTCCTTTGGCAGAAAGCATTCGGTATGTCCGTCCTCTATCCCGCTGATCAGCCGGCTGATGATGGCGAAATAGGCAACCTCGGTCATCGGGTGGTCCAGCTTTTTGAAACAACGGTCAAATAGTCTGTCTACCTCCGCTTTGCTTTTATAGCGGTATAATCCGGCGTGTATTTTTTGCAGCGTGTCGTGCAACGAGGTGAAATCCTGTTGTAGCAATTCGGGCGCAATAGGTTTTGATAGATCATTTGCAGATTGCGCAAAAGCTGTTCTAAAAAGGATAAATAATAGAAAAAGTATTAGTATTATTGGTTTTGACAGGAGTTTCATCGCATTCGTATTTAATGTAAATATCATTATTTTGCATCATTGATCTGCTGAATGGCATCTGCGGATGCTTTGGCGCCTGCTGGATCGTTGAGCTCGGTACGCTGGTCTTTAATGCTGTCCAGGAATTTGATCATGTAGGGCGTCGCGCTTGTGCCGGATAGCCACTTGCTTTAATTCATCTATACCTTGTAAAACGGCTTCCTGCCTGGTTAAGCGCCCTATCATACCCGAAAATGCTTTAGCCAGGTGGATCTGGTCCTGTATTTCGGCCGCTTGATAACGCTGGTATACAAAGAGCCATTGACCATCGCCGCCCTGGTCAGCATAGACGCTGATGATGGCCTGACTGAGTTGTCCCTCGTTGTCGTTTTCAAAGCGTTTGGCCAAACTCAATCCCAATGCCGGGTCTAAACGGATAATGCCGTTCAGTGCCGCCCCTGATACCGAATACGATGGACTGTTAAGCCTTTGTCGGAACAGGTCCAGATAGGCCGGGTCTTTCAATATTGAAAGGGTATTGATCGCATCTGCCTGCATCAAATTGTTCGGGTCTGTCTTGGCAAGATTCGCAAGCAATGGCAGCGCTGCATTCCGCAGGCCGGCGTTAATATTACGGATATCTTCCTTGTTCTGGTTAAGTGCCCAGATCGCCTTCCGGCGCAGGCCGGAGAAGGGGTCTTTTAAAGCGGCGATCAGCACGCGCTGTACTTCCGGTTCATCCGTGTTTTTTTCTGCAAAGTCCATGGCTTCATAACGGTCGAGGTAAAGCGGCGCATGAAAATATTGGTAAACCAGCTCTGCCGGAGTCTTATGATCGATCTTCTCTGCAACCAGTATTTTATCTGCATCAACGTTCACCAGGTCGGGTTTTGAGGACGCATTAAAAGTTAACGTATCCGCTTTGCTGCGGAGCCAAACCCTGTGGCGTTCTTTTGCACCATTAACATACACATCCACCGCAACCGGTAAGGTAAAAGCGGTTCCATCCTGTTTTTGCTGTATAAAAACTATTTGCGTTTTTGCCGCCTCGTCCCATTGGTACCGGATATCCAGCACCGGGTGGCCCGCGCCATAATACCACTGGTTAAAGAACCAGTTCAGGTCAAGTCCGCTGGCTTCTTCCAGCGCCATTCTCAATTGCGGCACTTCGGCATTTTTAAAGGCGTAGGTGGTCAGGTAAAAGTGCAAACCTTTATAAAATGCAGTATCGCCCAGGTAGTTCCGCAGCATATTTAAAACGCGCCCCCCTTTGGAATAGGTAATACCAAAGGGGTCCTTGGGATTGTTATAATAAAAAGTGACCAGGTTTTTGGTACGGGCATCCCGACTGTCCAGGTAATTTTGCAAGCCGTACTGGAGATGGGCGTCCGCCGCATCCTTACCGTATTTGTGCTCCAGCCAGATCAGTTCTCCAAAATCGGCAAAGGATTCATTCAGGGTGATGTTACTCCAGCTTTCACAGGTCACATAGTCGCCAAACCATTGGTGGAACAGCTCATGTTCCATACCCGGATTGTAATAACTGTCTGCCAGTTCCCTTGTGGTGGAAACTGGGCCGAATATAGCTGCGGTCGTATTTTCCATCGCCCCGCCTACATAATCACGAACAGATACCTCCGCATATTTATTCCAGGGGAAGTCAACCCCCAAAGTTTTGGAAAAAAAATCAATGGCTTCAGGTATAGCACCGAAATTATCTTTCGCATAAGGGGCGTATTTCGGTTCCAGGTAATAGCTGACTTCCTTTCCGTGCCAGCTGTCCTTAATGATCTTAAAGTCGCCCACTGCCATCATGAACAGGTAGGGCGAATGCGGCAATTCCATTTTCCAGGTATCGGTACGGGTGCCGTCAGGATTGTTTTTCTGCGATGCCAGGCGGCCGTTGGATAAGGTCACATATTTGCCAGGAACGGTCATACTGATCTCCTGCGTAGTTTTTTGATCCGGCTTGTCGATCGTCGGGAACCAGCAAGAATTATTTTCCGGTTCGCCAAGCGTCCAGATCTGCGTTGGTTTATCCTTTTCGGTACCGTCCGGGTTGATAAAATACAAGCCATGTTCGTTGTTACGTCTTCCCTTCAATTTTTCAGGCTTTGCTGTATAGGTAATATAGAGGGTATAGTCTTCGGCTGGCTGGTAAACCTTATCCAGTTTGATGTTTAGGGTGAGGCTATCATAGGCAAAATGCAGTGGCGTGAGTTTTCCTTTTTTGATGGTCGAGACCGCGTAAATATCCATCCCTATGGCATCGAGCCGGAGGGTATCTGTCGGGTAAAAATGAGGATGCAGGGTCAGCCATTCCTTGCCATATAAATAGCGTTTTTTATAGTCAAAACGCACATTAAGTTTGGTATGCACCAAGTCATTGACTTTAGCAGCGGTTTCCCTGTAACCTTTTACCGGGAAGGCAGATTTGAGGTCCTGGGCCGAAACCCGGGAAAACAACGCGGTAAGGAGGATCAGGTAGCACACAAAAAGCAGTATGCAAATGGGTTTGATGGTATATCGTTTAATTGGTTTCATATACATTTAAGGTTAAATTAAGGCAGTATTTTTCCAGGCCCGCTTTCAGGGCAGTGTTTTTCAAAAAGATTGTTTCAATATTTTACCGAACTAGTTATGGTTTTTCCCGGCGGTTGATATAAAAATAATAGCCCAGGAAACTGGCTGCAAGGCTGAAGGACATGATCGCCAGGGAATGGATGCCGAGCGGTTGGAAATAATCTACAAAGGACAACCCCGTCCCCAGGCCCATTAACAGGGCAAACCATTTGATGGCTACGTTCTTATTGTCACTGGTAATCGGTTGTAAGAGCTGGGATACCACATGGTCTGGCGGGCTCTTTTCGATTAGCTTGTTTTTAAGCCGGTAGTCCAGTAACCATCTGATAAAGGTGAGTATCATTATGCCAAATACCACGATGGTCAGTATCGTGTAGGACGTGTGAAGCGCATCATATTTGAAGTTATAATCAGCAGCGTTTGAATTTTGAGCTGCTGCGACGGTCCATGTGCCTGCCACAGCGCCTATAGTGATGATGATTTTTTTCATGTTCTTTTTTAATGCTGTTTATAATGTATAAGAACGGTAGCCCCTTTTTAAGTTGCAGTTTATTTGTAATTTAAGATATTTAGCTGTTTTCGATATTTACGGAACATTTCGATGCCCTGGAAAACGAGTATAAATACCGTGACCAGTATAACCAGATACATGGCCGCCGGCAAAATACCGGAGAACATTTTAAAAAAGTACACCCGGTATACATAAACCGGGATGCTGATCGAAGCCAGTGCGCCAAAAATGAGCAAATAAAACCGGCGCTCATCCCTGTCCGGAGAGGTTTCAGGCTGGGGTAGCTGCGCCAGCATAAGGCTGGTAACATCGAAATCAAAAGCAGGCTGGGGCAATTGGTCCATTGCTGAAAAAATCAGCCGGTAATTGGCTGCTTTAGCTTCACAGATCGCACAGGAGCCGATATGTTCTTTCGTGTTTAAGCCCGCCGTCCCAAGCGCGTATTCCTGAATTTCTGCTTCGCTCAAATGATCATTGTTCATAAGTCCTCCTTTTTATAGTTGGTCAATATATTTTCTTTTAATGTTTTCCGCGTACGGAAGAGATAACTTTTTATAGTGCCTTCCGGCAGGCCGGTGATCTGAACCATTTCCTCATTGCTTAGTTCTTCCCGGTATAAGCTAAGCAGCGTGCGGTAAACCGGCTGGAGCTTACCGATCTCTTTTTCCAGGATATTGTTTAATTCCTTTCTGATCAGCCTTTTTTCGATTTCATTTTCGGAAGGGCTTAAATTGCGGTTGCTGAGTGCTTCCAGGGTCAGCTCAGAAGTTTCCTCCCCATCGCCCGTTTGATCCAGTAATAGCAGCTTTTTTTTCTCAAGGTAATGCAAACAGGTATGGTAAGCGATCTGTCCGATCCAGGTGGAGAGTTTAGACATGAACCGGAAGTTAGCCAGGCCATGAAACGCTTTCAGATAAATATCTTGTACCAGGTCCTTGCGGTCACCGCTGTTAGCGATCATTTTGAAAACGATCATCGCCACCAGCCCTTCTGTATTTTTGATGATCTTGCCGAAAGCATAGCGGTTACCGGCCAACACCTCATCAACCAATTCTTTATCCCCTGCATGATTTTCCAAAGAATGATCCACTTTGATTGATTAGACCGGTTCCAGGTGATAAAGTTGCAATAATACTTTTACAAGTTTTTAGAGACTTACTGAAGAATCTAAATTAACACATAGGAATTACTTAAGAAAGAGTGCGACGAAATAACTATCGAGCAAGCTCAAAAGGCACTATATTTTATGTAGCTAATGTCGGAACTAACTTTAAGTCAATTGTTGGATGATAATAGCAAATGAGTTAAACTAAAAAAATATCACCCCATAAAAGGATTGCATTGGGGCCCGAATATATATATATAACTAATTGATAAATAGTTATATAATAAATTTCTATCAATTACACCATGTTTTGAACTTGGCACCAATAAATAGATAATTTACTGGAAATCACAAATTAAAAAAAGCCCCCCATTTCATGAGAGGCTTCGGGTCTATCATGGTTCAAATTTCGAACCAATTTATAGCTGATTTACAGAAAATTGCCCGGATTTAAAGACGTTTATGGTACGGATTTCGAACCATAAAAATAATCGAATGTTCATTTTATAGCAAAATGTATCGAATAAATAAAGTCACTAACAATCTATCTAAAATTCATGTGTATCTTAGATAATATTTATTATGAATAAACGTCCGCTTTCTTTTTTAACACCAAATGAATTTGTCAAAGAATTCGTTAATGCGGATGGGCATGACCTGATACCAAAGGCAACGCAAACACCGGACGGTATATATCCTGAACATAGTGTATTTTCAATCATGCGTATTGAAGAATTTGGACGGCATATCAAATTTCCGATCCCTCCCGGCCGTAGCACAACCTATCACTTTTGCTGGCTGACAAAGGGGCAAATGATTCGTACCGACGCGCTACAGCGCTATGTGATTGGTCCCGACACCATCTGGTTTTATAAAAGCGGCAACATTATGAGTACTGAATCTTTGAGTACAGATGCCGAAGGTTATTATTGCCTGTTTGATAAAGAATATATCCTCCAACTGCTCAAGAATCAAAACTCACTTGACGAACTGCCTTTTTTTCAACCGGATGGCAACCCGCTGATCAATTTAGATGCAGATGCCAGCGACGAAGTGGCTTATCTACTCAAAAAAATGGAAAGGGAGCACCTCAATCGGCAGGCGGAACGCAAGGTCATGATTGGTTTGTTGCTATGTCAGTTGTTATTGCAAATGAAGCGACACTCCACTTTTTTGACAGACAAAAAAATATATGGGGCTGCTGAAATCCTGACCCATCGTTTCCTGCAAAGCCTGAAAAAGTTTGCACTTCAACAGCGGTCTGTTACATTTTATGCAGGCTTGTTAAATGTATCTCCCAATCACCTCAATAAGTGTGTGAAAGATCGCACGGGAAAACCGGCAACAGCTCACATAGCTGATATGATTATCCTGGAAGCTAAAGTAATGCTTACGCAAACTGAAAAGAATATTTCAGAAATAGCCTATTTTTTGGGGTTTGAAGACTTT
The DNA here is from genome assembly GCF_900142915.1 of Mucilaginibacter sp. OK098. Classification (GTDB taxonomy): domain Bacteria; phylum Bacteroidota; class Bacteroidia; order Sphingobacteriales; family Sphingobacteriaceae; genus Mucilaginibacter. The sequence continues at coordinate 112,476 of NZ_FRCM01000010.1, read as the reverse complement.
TCCTATTTCAGCAGACATTTTAAAAAACATGCCGGTTTTACTCCTAAAGAATATCGGGAGAGCTTCGAATATCTCGATGTTGCATGATTTGTCCTGTTAATGGCCTGAAATGACCTGAGAACTAAATCTCTTTTCCTTTGAACTTTGCTGCTTATCTAACTATGACCAATACATGGAGCTATGGAACAGCAAACAGAAAATCCGTCCCTCTTTATGCCGCAGGGTTCTGATCGCAGTTGTCTTGATAGTTGTTCTCGCCAATAAAGCAGAGGCAAGAGAGATGGCAAAGCAGGATGAAAAGAAGACCTTTAAAATTAGTCCCCGTTTAATTATTATACCGGTTTTACTGATTGGTTCATTGTGGATTAGCAGGCGGTCAGGTGTAGCCAGTTCCGATTTAAAGAGAAAACTTCCCGGTGATGACATTGTCGCTCATTCTAATTGGACCATAGACCGCTCCGTCGTTTTGAATGGCTCCATTGACGAAGTATGGCCCTGGATACAGCAACTTGGTAAACGCCGGGCAGGCTGGCATGCACCATCATGGATGGAAAATATTTTAAAAAGTTATGCCATTCGCAAGATCGATACCACCTATCAGCAAGTGAAAGTTGGAGATTACCTTGACGACTGGGGTACGGGCGTTCAACATGTCGTTCAGGTTCAATGCCCACATATATTGCTGATAGAATGTATCCGGAAAATCAATCCAAAGAAAGGTGAAACCAAGCCTATAAGGCCGATGGACATCAGTATCCTTACGATGCTGAAACCTATAGACAGCAACCATACCAAAATAATCTTCCGGTGGAGAAGTCATATTGCCTGGTATCACTATCCTGTAGTTCGGCCGCTCGGTGGCACCTTTGATTATACCACATTCAAAATCATGATAGCTGGTTTAAACGAAAGGCTTGCAGCAGAACAATTACAGAAAGACTGAAAATCAGCCTGCCGGGAAGGCACCATTGCACGCTATTCTAATGGAATGATTGATTTATCCCATTTGTTGCAGACATCAACCTAACAGTGGGGCTGTGTGCCGGCATAGTTTTGCAATGTCAATCGGAACAACTTTACAAAAAAGCCTGATTGATTCATTAACAAAATTAGATTATGAGCAACTCTGAAAATTTATCCAAAAGAAAAAAAATCGCGGGCTGGGTATTAACCGGTTTACTGGCATTGATTTTTATACCGAGCGCTATCAGTAAACTGATTGCGGCTGCAAATCCGACCGGTGAAGCTTACCAGAAATTCGTCCACTATGGTCTTGATGGCAGGGTGACCCTGATCGGTTTAGGAGAACTTATAACCATTATCACTTTTGTTTTTCCAAAGACATCTTTAATCGCCGTTCTTTTTTTATCAGCCCATCTCGGCGGCGCAATAGTAACACATATGGAACATGGTGAGAATTTCGTATTCCAGTCGGTATTACTGGTAATCGTTTGGATCACACAATGGCTTCGTGATCCAAATATGTTCAACACTTTCCGCGCACCAAAATTATAAACACATCAAACCAGGACTATGAAAATTTCAAAGAAAGCGATCATTATTGGCACCTTATCAGTTTTCGTACTGGGTATAGGTGCGTTAAATTCCTGTAAGAAAGATAATCTAAAAGGCAGTGATAATATCACTGTTGCCTTCCAGCCGACATTATCCAGTTATCATATTTTCCATGGTACGCCGGGCAACATGTCACCTAATCCCGGATTTCACCTATATAATCTGGCAACCACCTTATTTACGGATTATGCTGAAAAGCAAAGGCTGATCAAACTTCCCGCTGATTCAAAATTGACAAAACTCGACGACGGCTTACCATCCTTTCCAGATAGCACGATGATTGTCAAAACATTTTATTATTTCAATGATGCCCGTGATTCTACCAAGGGCAAGCGTATGATAGAAACCAGGCTGCTGATTAAAAGCCAGGGTTCCTGGAACCTGGCGACTTACGTCTGGAACAGCGCGCAAACTGAAGCTTATTTACAGCAAAGCGGTTCGAATACTGATGTTGCCTGGATTACAGCCACCGGTCAAAAAATGGCCATCAGTTACCATATCCCTAATATAAGGGAATGCCAGACTTGTCATAATTCGAATAATGAAATTATCCCCATTGGTCCGAAACTGAGAAACATGAATATGGATGTTACGGTCAACGGCCATACACAAAACCAGTTAGCCTACTTTCAATCATTGGGTATCATGAGCACCTTCGATCCCAATGGTGTACAGGCGCTGCCGCAGGCCTTTGATCCGAAATTTTCGGTAACTGACCAAGCCAGGGCTTACCTGGAAATTAACTGTGCTCATTGCCATAGTTCAACCGGCTTCGCCAAAGGCACTAAGCTGTTTATGGGCTACGCCGTGCCGTTTGACCAAACCGATATCGAAAAGCGAAAAGATAAGATGGTAGAGAAAGTAACCAAAGGTGAGATGCCGCTGCTTGGGACTACGATAGTTCACCAGGAAGGTTTACAACTGATCAAAGATTACGTAGCCACTTTAAAATAAAACACCTTAAACCATCTGCTGTGAAAAAATTAACGTTTTTGTTTTTCTTTCTCCTTTCAAGTCATTTCCTGTTTGCGCAGGAAACTAGCGCTTACAACAACTTCAAAAAGTGGTCTTATGGAATAACTGTAGGGGGAACCAGTAATTTCCGTATCCTGACCTCCGACGGGTCAGAGAATTTTTTAAAGGATGATAAGAACAGCACCGAGATCAGGCGCACCAGCTTTACTGCGGGTATGGTTGCAAATTACCGCATTACCGACGTTTTAAGTATTAATTCCGGTTTAGCCTATGATGAACTTGGTTTCAAAACCAGGGAGCAGATATTAAGCTATTCTGATGGAACAAACATCAGCGCATCTACCGCGTACCATTACCGTTATGTTACCGCTCCACTCGATCTGAAATACGATTTCCTTAAGAAAATTTGCTGGAATCTTTACGTTGGCGGTGGAGTGTCCCCGGCTGTATTTATCGGCGAGGCTACAGTATTTAACTATGGTGGCTCAAAAAACAACGATAGCCAGCCTGTCGGTTTCGACCGTTTCAATTTCGCCGGAGATCTTCGGGCAGGAGCTGACTACTGGATTGCAGACAATATCAAGCTGACCGCCGGACTCTATTACAAACAATTCCTCAACGCAACAAATTCAAATCTTCCGACAAAAGCATACCTGAATTCCGCCGGACTGACCGCTGGTTTCATTTATATGCGCCGGAAAAAACATAAGTAATACGACAACAGCGCATATCATGGGAACAATTGCAAAACTGGAGAATGTATCCAAGGAATATAAAGTTGGTGATCAGACACTGATTGCCTTACAACCAACAACATTGGAGGTGCGGGAAGGTGAGTTACTCTTAATCATCGGTCCTTCCGGGTCCGGCAAGACGACGCTCTTATCGTTACTGGGCTGCGTAATATATCCGACAGCAGGCAAACTTTGGGTAGAGGATAATTTCGTCAATGATATGTCGCAGTCCCAACTATCCAGGGTAAGACTGAACACTATTGGTTTTGTCTTTCAGAATTTCAACTTGTTAGCCCCGCTTAATGCCGAACAAAACATAGCCATGCCTTTACAATTGATGGGTAAATCAGGTAAGGAAGCGGATAAGAAAGTCAAAGGCGCGCTGGAACTGGTAGGGATGACGGACCGAAAGAATAATCTTCCCAAGCAGCTTTCAGGCGGTCAACAGCAACGGATAGCCATTGCACGTGCTTTAGTAACCGATCCTAAACTGGTGCTTTGTGATGAGCCAACTGCTTCGCTGGATAAAGACTCCATGGGTGTAGTGATGCAGGAACTCCGGGCATTGGCCGAACGTGGCAAAGCGGTAGCTGTAGTTACCCATGACCCAAGGTTAAAGCAATACGCCCACCGAATCGTGGAAGTAAATAATGGCATAGCTAAAGAAGTGACAGACTTTTAAATCAAATCGATATGAGAAGAACAATCATCATCATACTATCAGTTGCCCTCGGTATCCTTACGGGGTGCGGAGATAGTAAGCCGTCCAAAGAAGCTTTGAAGCGGCAGCAGGATTCCATTGCAAGAAGCAGTCACGATGTGGTTGGCCTTGCGGAAATACAACCGGAGAAAAAGATCATTTCCTTATTTGCCCGTACTTCTGGTACCGTTTCCGAAGTATATCATGACCTTGGCGATACCGTAAAAAAGGGAGAAATACTGGCAATATTAAACAGCCAGGTCGAACAGGCACAATTATTACAGGCCCAGTCAAAACTCGGTACGCAAAACGCGGTCATTGATAACAGCGAAGCGACCCTTTCATCCTTAAAAGTTAAATCACAGAATGCGGATGAGAATTTTCAGCGGAACACAGCCCTATATCAGTCAGGTGGTGTAACCAGGCAGGATTTGGATAATAGCCGTTTTACATCGGAGTCCGGTAAAAAAGATGCTGACGCCGCACAGGCCGGTGTCGGTCAGGCAGTCGGGCGTGTGAAGGAACTAAAAAGTGATGTGAACTACGCTGAAGCTATTTTGGAACAAAAAAAGATCAGGGCACCTTATGACGGTACAATTCTATCATTCGATGTCAAAGTCGGTAATTCTATCACAGCTAATCAATCTTTAGGAGACTTTGCGCCGGCTGGATATCTGATCGCTGTAACTGAAGTCGATGAGCTCTATGCCCAAAAAGTCCAGGTAGGGATGACAGCATACATCCGGCCGCAGGGTAAATCAGACACCATCGCGGTTGGAAAAGTATTCCTGCTTTCGCCTTATCTCAACAAAAAATCTCTTTTTTCCGATGCTGCCACAAATATGGAAGACAGACGTGTAAGGGAGGTCAGAATATTATTAAACGATGGTGGCAAAGTATTAATAGGCAGCCGTGTCGACTGTGTAATTAAAATAAAATAAAGCCATGTTCAAACTCGCATTCCGCTTTATCCTTTTTGATAAGCCTAAAGCATTCGGCGCATTCATGGGTACAGTGATGTCGGTTTTTTTGATCGGACAGCAATCCGGTATATTTATCTTTCTCGCCAATTCCATGTCGGTGCTTGTCGGCAACTATCAATCTTATGTTTGGGTTGTAGATGACCGGAGCACCAACGTAAACGCACTGACACCAATTGATAAGCGTATAGGTTATGAATTGCAAACGATTCAGGGCGTTAAAAATGTCTTCCCCATTGTCATTTCCGGCGGAGGTGCCAAGTTCTCAAATGGTACGTCTTCAGGCTTGGTCATTGTTGGCTCTCAGGCACCCAATTTTGTTGGCGGCCCCTGGAATATGTACGTCGGCAAAAAAGAGGACATGATCAAAGACGGCGCGCTCATTACAGATTACTATGATAAAAATGCACTTGGTCAGTTAAAGCTGGGAGATTATTTCGAGATCAATGGCAAACAGGTTTACGATGCCGCTCAAACCAAAGGTATCAGGAGTTTTGGCGGGATATATTCTTTCACTACCATAGAAAGAGCCCGGTACCTGACCAACATGAGCTCAGATAAATCAAGCGCATTCTTAGTGGAGTTAGGCGACCCTTCAATGAAAGATTCCGTCATTAGCCATATCAACCGTAAATTCTTCGGAGTGAGGGCCTGGGACGGAATTGAACTAACCTATCAAACCGTGATGACCGTGCTTAAAACTTCCGGTATCGCTTTGTCTTTTGGGACAATCATTGTATTTGCTCTGATCATTGGCTTTGTTATTATAGGCCTTACCCTTTACTCAGCGGTAATTGACCGGATCAAAGACTACGGAACGTTAAAAGCCATCGGCGCAACTAATGGGTTTATCAGGAAGTTAATATTGACACAGGCCTTAATCATCGGTGCTGCCGGTTATGTTTTCGGTGCAATCATCACAGAAATATTTAGGATCGGCGTAGCCACGACTGGTACGATCATCGTTTTTCCAATTTATATCAGGTTTGCCATTATGGTAATCACCATAGTGATAGCATTGTTGGGCAGCCTGTTCGCAATCAAAAGAATCACAAGCCTTGAGCCGGGACAGGTCTTCAGGGGTTAAACAATAGAAATCATGAACAAAAGCACTATATATTTTATAGCCGCATTTTTATTGGTAATGATGTCCAGCGCTGTCAATGCACAGGATAGCACGAAGCTTTCATTAAAAAATGCGATAGATAATGCAATAAAGCATAGGAACGAAGTTAAAATACAACAGGTAAATGCTGAATATTCACAAAATGAAGTCAAAATAAACGGATCAAAACTACTGCCGCAACTGACTGGTGATGTTGACGAACGCTATAACGGAAAGCTGCAAACTAACATCATTCCCGGCGATGCCTTCGGCACTCCAGGGGTGCCTTCAAGATATGTGCAATTTGGAACGAAGTTCACAACAACTGCAGCTTTCAATTTAACAGTTCCAATATATAATCCCGGTGATTTCGGCGACAGGAAAATAGCCAAAGTTCAGGCGGCATATGATGCGTTGAACGTGAATAAATCGGAAACAGATATGGTGGTGGAGGTAACCCAAAGCTATTTTAACGTTCTTGTTGACGATGAAAAGGAGAAACTTTCTAAAGAGAACCTGGCCAATACCCAGGCGATCTATACGATGAGCCAGGACCAATTATCGAAGGGCGCTATCACCAGTTACGATCTGGAGAAGAATCGAATTACTTATGAAAATGCGAAATCCGACCATCAAAAAAACCAAAACACTTCCAAACTTGCTTTGGTAGACCTAACCTACCGGATGGGTTTAGATACGATCGGGAACATCGTATTGACCGATGATTTGAATACTTTATACCAGGAGTACGGAAGCATTTTGATCAAAGACCAAAATCAAATTGCCGACCGGGTGGAAATCAGGCAGCAGTTGCTTCAGGAAGAGATATATCAGCAAAACATTGACAAACAAAATAAATCCTACCTGCCAACGGTAAGCCTTTATGGTAACTATACCGGTCAAAATTTAAGCAATAATTTTTCATTGAATGGTACTAACTGGTATCCATATAATTATGTTGGTCTGAAGGTTAGCATCCCCATATTTGACGGTTTCCAAAAACAGCGGACAAAACGCGGTTACCAGCTTCAACTGGAATCTGCCAAATTAACTACTGAAAAGCTTAAAAGGGATTATAATCATGACGCGCAGACCTCCAAAACATCATTGTTAAATGATCAGCAGGACATGCAGAATCAGGAAAATAACCTTAAATCTGCGAATGACCTTTATAAAATAGATTCCGACAGGTTGCAAAAAGGAGCGATTAAACCAACCGATCTCACTACAACTTATTATACGCTGCAACAGGCGCAAGCAAACTATTTAAACGCGATCTATACATACTTGTTAGATGTGATCCAATACAAAAAAGCGATGGGTAATCTTTAATTAATTGATATTAAAGATTGTCTAATATAAATGTACCTCAAAAGATTAGGGACTATCGGCATCAATCGATTATCTTAATGGAAAAAAGAAAAGTTACTCCAGAGGAAGTTGTCGAACTAATGAAAAAAGAAGGCGAAACTCTTACTATTGAGCAAGCACAAAAAGTGCTCGATTTCATGTACAAGATGGCTGAGATTACGCTAAGTATACTGTTAGATGATAAAACGCCAAAAAGTGAGTAATTGACATCGAACCCTATTTAAATCCATAACGCACACATTTATAATTATTTAAATAGCCAAAAATCCACTCTTAATATTTGCCCCATAAAGGACAATAATGGGGCTCGAACCGAAAATTAGACCTTAATATATTGGCTAACAGATAAATAAATGTTTTTGATAGCTAATGACAATTTTTATAGATTGTTATTAATTAAATTGTAACTTACTGATAATCAGATAATAAAAAAGCCTCTCATTTTCATGAGAGGCTTTTTGGGTCGGTCATAGGTCTATTTTCAAATAACTTTATAGCTGACTTGAAAAAAATTGCTCGAATTTGAGTACGGTCGTGGGGCAAATTCGAACCAACGCGAAAACCATGTCAATAACAAAAAATTTCTCAAGCGCTATTATCAGAGCCTTACGAAAACACTGTAAAGCCTTTTTAATTTCAGATAAAGTCGTGATAAAGTTCAAAACGGTTAAACGTCCGGCTGACAAAACACGAGCCCCAGCAGTACCAAACTCGAACCATTTACTTACTAGTTTGCAGATTTTGCCAGCAGTCTAAAATGAAATTCAGAGGGGTCAATCCCCTTGGAGACCCACTTTGCCACAAATCAAATGAATAATTGAAGCCATTTTCATAGATCTTTTATCGTTGGTTTTGCAATACTTCATTTTTTATTTCTACCGCTAAAATTGCGTTACAATCCAAGCGGCAAAATAGCCGATAGCCAAGTTGAGAAGCGAAATAATAAAGAAGCCAACTAAAGTGAGGCCGATTACCCTAGCTTTCGAAGTATTTTTGAAGAACTGGGTATAACACCAGCACATTAAAACGAGTAGAAAGCTTTGCTGAACTATGCCATATTGGAGAGTTACTGGGTCACCGAAAATATAAACGATCGGGAAGACGAGTAGACTAACGATTAAAAATAATCCCATTAAGTATGTATTCAAAACGAGGTGTTCTACAAGATTATATTTTTGTTTTTTAAAAATGACATAGGAAACCAAGGTGCTCATTATGATCAAGATTAGGCCGTCAAAAGCAAAATGCTCAGTCATCCAGGCCACAATTTTCACGCCAGCCCCGGTTAGGTCGTCCCTGGGCTCAATTAGACTCTTGTGAAGGCGGTCGAAAATTAAGTAGTGCCAAACTAATCCATAAAACGTGGCAAGCACAATAACAAAGGATAGTGGCTGAAAATGCCTGACTCTTTTTCCTTCCAAAAACTCGCGGATAGTGTGGCCGGGTCTCGTCAGAAGCTGCTTGGCAGTGTACAAAACCCCTTTATCAAAATGAAACAGTCCATGTTGCAGATCATGCAAAATAAAATGCATATTCAGTTTGTGGGTGTCTGCCCGTTGTCCACAGCTACTACAAAAATTGTCAGATACTTCGTTACCGCAGTTTTTGCAGATGATTATAGCATTTACTTTATGAGCAGGTTTTTTCAACGTTTTACCCATTTGCTTTCTTTAATTAGTTGTCCACTAAGAATGCTTAAACTTACATTTTTTATCCAGTTAATTAATGGTCACATCCGGTAGGCACAGGTTCTTTGTATTCAATAGTCGAATATGAACTTAGCCTTATCTCGAAGAAAGTTATGCACCCATTTTCTTTGTTCTCAGCTTTCATTTCCGTTATTCTTGATTTCTGTTTTTCAGCTCAGCAACGGCGATTGGAGGCATCAGCACCCTGGTAACTTTTTCAACGATCGTTCTTTTATTCAATGTAAACGACATAGTTTGTTTAATATCCTCGATGGAAGCGCCGATCTTTATTTCATATCGTCCTGGATCGGCGACCCAGGCCGATTGCACTGTGTTGAACGAAGCAAGGTCTTTAGCATTAATAGTAAAAGTGAGTGTCTGCAATTCGCCTGGTTTTAATAATCCGGTTTTAGCAAACCCTTTCAATTCTTCCGCAGGTTTATCCAAATCTCCTTTGGGTGCTTTCAGGTAAACCTGTACAACTTCTTTTCCGGCAATTTTTCCTGTATTTTTTACGTCAACACTCATCGCGATCTTACCGGTGAATAAAGTTGAACTCAATTTGAGGTTGCTATAGGTAAAATTGGTATAAGATAAACCGTAGCCAAATTCATAGGCAGGTTTCACCTTAAAGGTGTTATAATAGCGGTAGCCTACGTAAATACCTTCTTCATACACCACTTTTCTTTTTATGGTCGAATCACCTTTTACTTCAATACCGGGAAAGTTCTTCACCGATGGAACATCGGCATAAGATACCGGGAAGGTTTGCGCCAGTTTACCTGAAGGATTTACTTTTCCACTGAGTAAATCTGCTATAGCGTTTCCCGCTTCGAGACCTGGCTGCCAGGCGAGCAATATGGCGTCCGGTTTGCTTCTCCAACTTGCAGTTTCGATAACCCCGCCAATGTTAAGCACGGCAATAACCTTTTTTCCTTTGGCATGAAATGCCTTGCAAATAGTGTTTATTGAAGCCGTTTCAGAATTCGAAAGATTAAAATCGTTATCCAGCTTTCTGTCTTCACCCTCTCCCGAGTTGCGTCCAACTGTAAAAATCGCTATATCGTATTTCCCAGCCATTTCTTCAGCCAGCGAATCTGTTACGGGCATCTCAGGCGCACGTTTTTTGCCACCCATTATGTTCGCGATCATATCGCCACCTTTGGGAGCATTTTCCGTCATATAGGTCTTGTATTTTTCTTTCAGGGATTCGTCGGTCACATAACCAGCATTTTTTAAGCCATCTATTAAATTTACAGAATAAGCTACGGCCACATAACCGCTCCCTGAACCGCCTATGTACGCCTGATAGGAAGTATTGCCAAAAAGCGCAACGCTTTTAATTTTTTCCGCAAACGGAAGCGCACTATCGGAGTTTTTCAATAAGATCATTCCCTCGGTAGCTGCCTTTCGCGACATTGCAGCATTTGCTACTGTATTAGGCTTATTTGAATACTTGTAGTTTTTGAAACGGGGTGTCTTAACGATAAGATTAAGGATATCTTCCACATTTCTGTCCAGCACCTTCTCATCCAGTTTACCGTTCTTTACTGCCTGTATAATGATGTTAACCTGGTTAGGGCCGGGCATCAGCAAATCGTTGCCTGCTTTCATCTGTGCAACCGCGTCTTTTCCGGCACCCCAATCGCTCATCACAAGCCCGTTGTAGCCCCACTCTTTTCTTAATACTGTAGTTAGCAGATCGTAGTTTTCGGATGTGTATTTCCCGTTTAGTAAATTGTAGGAGGACATGACGGTCCATGGGTGTGATTCCCTGGATGCGACTCTGAAACCTTCAAGATATATTTCGCGAAGTGCCCGTTGGCTTACAATCGTATTTACGGTTTGACGGTCTGTCTCCTGATTGTTCGCAGCAAAATGTTTTATGGATACGCCTACACCCTGCGACTGTATGCCGTTTACCATGGCGGCAGCTATGGTGCCTGATAACAATGGGTCTTCAGAATAGTATTCGAAATTCCTGCCGCATAACGGATTTCGCTGTATGTTCATGCCAGGAGCGAGCAATATATCGACCCCATATTCCAATACGTCATTGCCATACGCTTGCCCGGTCTTAAAAATCAGGTCTTTATCCCAACTTGATGCTAACAGAGTCCCTACCGGGAACGCCGTGCATTCATACTTTTGCCCCCCAAAGCCCCCTATCATGCGTAAGCCTGCGGGGCCATCGTTTACCACGATACAGGGTATGCCCAGCCTTGGTATCGCAATCGTGTTTCCGGCAGTACCTGGCACTGGATTAACCGTATTTGCTGCTAAAGTACCTGGCTGTGCAACCATGCCAGCAAACATTTTATTCTTCCTCATCGCAGGAGGGATATTGAGTCCTCCGCCCACAACCAACGATGCTTTTTCCTCAAGCGTCATAGCGGCAATCACTTCCTTTACAGAAGACTTTCCTAACTGTGGCAACTTTGTTGATTGCTGTCCCCGAACTGATAACGAAAATCCGCAGACGCATAAAAGCAAGAGGATATTGGGTGATAATTTTTTTGATGGTATCATTTTTTTAATTTTTTAATTCTTTGATGGTGACCTGTGGAACAATTGCTTTATGATCCTTTTCAACGATCAAGGTTTTAGCTAATGCAAATGACTTAGTCATTCTGATATCCTCGCTCGAAGCTCCGATCTTTACGGTGTACTTTCCGGCATCAGCTATCCAGCTTGACTTTTCTGTATTAAAAGAAGCAAGATTTTTAGGATCAATTGTAAAAGTGAGTGTTTGTGAGGCACCAGGCTGAAGTAACCTTGTTTTGCCAAATCCCTTCAATTCCTCTGAAGGTTTGTCCAATGTTTTATGCGGGGCGCTTAAATAAAGTTGCACAACCTCTTTACCCACAACTTTCCCTGTATTGGTAACAGTAACTGTTACAGTCATTTTTTTGCTGAATGCCACCGCGCTTAACTTTAGATTGCTGTAAGTAAATTTCGTATAGCTTAGGCCATAGCCAAACGGATATGAGGTCTTTACGCTGAATGTATTAAAATACCGGTAACCAACATATATTCCTTCATCGTATATACTTTCAGCCGGACGGTTAGCGGGTGTACCCGGAAAACTTTTTGCAGATGGCTCATCTTCATATTTAACCGGGAAAGTTGTTGCCAGCTTACCTGATGGATCAACCCCTCCGCTCAAAACATCGGCAATAGCGTTTCCTGCTTCCAGTCCGGGTTGCCAGGCTAATAAAATGGCATCAACATTTTTGCTCCAGCTTTCCATTTCTATGGCGCCACCAATATTCAATACAACTATTATCTTTTTCCCTTTGGCGTGGAAAGCATCACCCACAGCTTTTAGTTGTGTTTTCTCGGCTTCTGAAAGATAAAAATCTTCGACTTTTCGATCAGCGCCTTCACCTGCGTTTCGCCTTATGGTAAAAATACCGATATCATCATGGTCTGCTGCTGAGTTGATATCTGTCGCTCTTAATTCAGGCTCCGGCACCAAATGCGGGCTACCTAATACCATGTTTTTTTCGGGGTGCGTTTTCAGGTCAGCTTTGATCTGGCTAACGTAAATTGTTTTCAGAGCTGTATCGGGCACATAGCCGATTTGGGAAAGGCCCTTTTCAAGAGCAACAGTGTAAGCTACCACAACGGCTCCGCTTCCTGTTCCACCAATCACCGGTTTGTAACATCCGATACCAAACAATGCCACTTTCTGGTTTTTGGTTAGCGGAAGAGCGGAATTGTCATTTTTTAATAGCACCATGCCGTCTGCTGCCGCATTCCTGGATAAGGTTGCATGTGACTTAAGATCGGGGGTGTTAGAATATTGATATTTTCTGAACGAAGGAGTTTTTAGGATGTACAATAATACCCGCTCCACATTTTGATCGAGCACTTTGACATCTAACGTTCCATTTTTTACGGCGTCAATAATAGCTTGTTGCTGCCAGGGTGTACCTGGTTCAAGCAGGTCATTTCCGGCTTTCATTTGAGCAACAGGATCTTTACCGCCGAACCAGTCCGTCATTACCATGCCTTTAAATCCCCATTCTTCCCGTAGTATCTTTGTCAGCAAGTCATTGCTTTCAGAAGTATACGTTCCATTGATCTTATTATAGGAACTCATCACCGTCGTAGGCTGCGACCGCTTGACAGCGATCTCAAAGCTACGCAAGTATAACTCCCTAAGGGCCCGCTCACTGATGATTGCATTTACCGCATTACGGTTGCTCTCCTGGTTGTTAGCTGCGAAATGCTTTATAGAGGTTCCTACCCCGTTTGATTGGATGCCATTTACCATAGCCGCTGCCATATATCCGGAAACATAGGGGTCCTCCGAAAAATATTCGAAGTTGCGGCCATTCAATAGGTTGCGCTGAATGTTCATACCTGGTGCCAGGATCACATCTATGCCATACTCTTTAATTTCATTACCAAATCCTACGCCAACCTTTTTAACCAAAGCCGTGTCCCATGAAGAAGCCAGTAAGGTGCCAACCGGCCAGGCCGTCGCATAATAAGATTTCGTACTATCACCTTTGCGAAAAGGATCGATACGTACTCCGGCAGGCCCGTCAGAAAGAACCGTACCCGGAATGCCAAAACGGGTAATGCTCATGGTATTTCCGGCAGCACCCGGTACACGTCCGTCTGCTTCTCCAATGACAGCGCCATGGCCCTGGAAGCGCATGCCGGTTCCGGCGACTATAGACGCTTTTTCCTTAAGTGTCATTAACTTAATGATCTCGCTAACCGGGGCATGACCCAGTTGAGGTAACTTTTCCTGTGGAAATGCGGTATGGCCAACCAATAAGAAGGCAACGGCAATAACTTGACGAAACTGTACAGTCTCCATGGTAACTACTTAGGAATATGGTTAAATTATTTAGGTTATTTATTTTCCTTTACACGTACGCCTTTAGCATCGAACATGCCCATCAGGCTGCCTTTTACATGGTCGTCATCTACCGGGTCAAGCGAAAGTGTAACGTCATAGCTCTGGATGGTGAACGCCGCTGTTATGGTTTTATCTTTTTCTTCTATAGAAGTAATTTTAGTTATTTCCTTACCTGTTGAATCCTGTACAGCGCCGGTTAACTTACCATCCTTCCTTTCGAGAATGAAAGTCATTTTAGAATCGCCGTTAGGGGTGCCCATCACAAGGACATTCCACTTGCCTGGATAATAATCCGGTTTGGTTTGAGCGTTAACATTTACGGAGATAAATAGTCCGATAATTACTGTAAAAACGAAGCTTAACTTTTTCATGATCTTTTATTTTTTATGTTTAATTGATTTTTATTTGAATAGTATTTTCTTTTAATCCGGGAGCCGAGGCTGTTAAAGTCGCAAGGCCTCGTTTGGATGATGACTTTAGGATCACCTGTGCTCTGCCCTGATAAACCTTTTTATGCGGCTGCTGAAAACTGGACATATCTGATGGGTTGCCGTTCCCAACGGCAGCAATCGTCGCATTGCCTGAAAGTTTAAAATTGATTTCTGTGTCGTCAACTGAAGGAACAACATTGCCTTTGCTATCAACAATCTGGACACTTATAAATGAAAGGTCGTTCTGATTTGACTTTATTATTTTACGATCAGCAGTAAGCCGGATTGCAGTTGGTCTGCCAGCGGTCGATAATACGCTTGAACCGGTTTCCTTTCCATTGTCATAACTTTTAGCTACCAATGTTCCGGGCTGATACTCGACCTCGAATGTCGCGGTGATCGATCCTTCAGGAACAGTCTGCTCGGCGATCACTTTCCCGTTTAGTTCAAGTTTTACGGTTTTGCTACGCGTATATACGTCAACCTGCATTTTCTTGCCCTCCTGGCCGGGCCATGTCCATGATTTGATTTCGTCCGGCATACCCCAGGTAGCTATCACTTCCTTCTGTCCCTCAGGGATCGGGCGATGTACCAGGAGTTCTATCGCGCTGTTGCGCCATACCACATTTTTATAATAGGATTCCGCTTTGCGGTCGCCAATCAGGTTAAGATCGCCGCAATAGGCATTAAATACCGGCCAGTTGTTGCGGTAGAACAAGCCCATGCCCATCAGTCCCGTTGGTAGCTTTTGAGATTCAGGAACCAGTATCGATTTACCTATTCCGGCCTCGCCGATGTAATCCATGGCCGTCCAGCAAAAGCCACCTAATAACCAGGGATATTTTTCAGTTGCCTCCCAGTTTTCCAGTGCAGCGCCCGGAAGGTATTCCGTTGACATATACAATTTATTGGGGTTTTTGGCGCGTTCGGTCTCAAATCGATGGAGGGTTGCGCTATCCCTTTGAAAATAATTGGATTTATCGAGGAAATAATTGTAGCCATCGATATCAAGGTTCGCCACGTGAGGTTCGTAATCCTTCCACGGCTTTTTGGTATATGGCGGCAGGAAAACAATAGCATCTGTTACGGGTCGGGCTGGGTCGAGTAGCCTTACTTTGTCCGAAAGTCTTTTTGAAATCCGGTAGCCCGATGTATCAGGCGCTTCGTAAATCTCATTGCCTATGCTCCACATGATCACAGATGGATGGTTCCTGTCCTGCAAAACCATGGAGGTTAAATCTCTTTGCCACCAATCTTTAAAATAGAGATGATAGTCCTGAGGGTTTTTAGGCAGTTCCCACATATCAAATGCCTCGTCGAGTACCAGCATGCCCAGGCGGTCACAGGCATTTAGCAATGCTGGTGAAGCCGGGTTATGACTCAGACGAATTGCGTTGTACCCTGCGTTTTTTATCAGTTCTATTTTTCTTTCTTCAGCACGGTCAAAACTCGCTGCCCCCAAAGGGCCAAGATCATGATGAATACACCCGCCTTTCAATTTGATGGCAACTCCGTTCAATAAGAGCCCCTTTTGTCCGTCAAATTGCAGATTACGAATGCCAAATGGAGTGATTGTCTGATCGATGGTTTGGCCGCCATCGATCAGTGTAACCCTGGCCTTATATAGTATTGGGTGAACTAAATCCCATAAACGGGGATTAGTTACAGATAACTTTTGCGTAAGATCTGCGCTGGAATCTGCCGGGATTGATAACGCTTCATTTTTTGAAGCGACAACTTGGCCCACCGGATTCATCAGTTCGACTTTAACGCCAATACGCTTAACCTTTGAAGATTTATTCACGACCGATGTTTGGATATCTATTGTTGCCTTGTCTTTTGAGGCTTCAGGTAGGGTGATGTAATTTCCCCAAAGTTTGGTATGCACCGGGTTTACCGGCAATAACCATACGTGCCTGTAAATACCGGAGCCGGAATACCAGCGACTATTCTTGCCTAAATTCTTAGCACGGACGGCTATTAAGTTACGTTTGCCGACTGGTTCCAAATATTTGGTCAGATCAAAAGAAAAGGACGTATAGCCATAGGGATGATTTCCTAAATGATGTCCGTTGATCCAGACATCGGCGTCCATATAAACCCCGTCAAAAATGATGTAAGTGTTTTTGCTATGGTAAGTCCTATCGAGTATAAAGGATTTACGATACCATCCAATTCCTCCTTCAGTAAATCCTGTTGCGGCTTTGCCCACAGATGCTTTGGTAAAAGGCCCCTGAACTTCCCCTTCCTTTTGATTTGGGAGATCTTCAATGCTCCAGTCATGTGGCAGATTTAAAAGTCTCCAACCCTTATCTGAATATTGAGGTTGTTCCGCACCCGTTAATGTGTCTTTGCGGAAGCGCCAGTTTTTATCGAATGATATTGCCCTCGAATCTTGAACCTGACAAAATGAGGAGGACGTCAGCGTAAGTAAACAGATTAATAATACTATTTGGAGGAGAGTTCTCATATTACCTTTGCGTATATTTTACGTAAAGATATAGAAAAAGAAAAATCAATTCCAAATTTCAATCCGTATTTTTTACGAAAAGATTAAAATTGTATATTTGCTCGGATTTTATTTTTCAGTATCAACTAGGATTATTTAAAACTAAGGAGAGTGACATGGCTGATGATATCTTGAACGACTCAGGAAAATTCCTTTTAAATGTTGCTGTGGACAACGTCATATTCGGCTATCATGAGAAGGAACTTAAGGTTTTGCTGCAACAGCCTTTTACCGTGGATAAATGGACTGTAACTGGTGGTTACATAAAAAGAACTGAATCAATCGAAGAAGCGGCAGCCAGGGTGGCTTTCACGCGAACTGGCTTGACCGGTTTGTTCTTGCAGCAGTTTCGATCATTCGGTAATCCAAAGCGTGTACTTGATAGTGGTTTTACCGCAAAACATATCGCTGAGGTGACGGGCTATGAAATACCTGAAGATTCCTGGATATTTGATTATTTCGTTTCAGTAGCGTTTTATACGCTTACAGAGTTCTCCAAGGTGAGAGTTGAGAAAGCTGAGTTCGAAGCCGCCTGCCAGTGGTGGCCCGTGAACGACTTGCCGCCTATGATGTTCGATCATGAATTGATTATTAAAGAAGCCTTGAAAGCGCTCCGCCTGCATATTGCACACTATCCGATAGGTTATGAGCTACTGGAAGAAAAATTTACCCTACCTGAAATACATAGTTTGTATGAAACGATCCTGGCTAAATCACTTGACGACCGGAATTTTACAAAAAAGCTGCTGGCGGCAGGGATCATCGTGAAACTCAATGAAAAAAGGAAAATTAGCGGCCACCGGCCACCATATCTCTACAAGTTCAATAAAGAAAAGTATGATGAGGGGTTGAAAAGTGGGGTTGAGCTGGTTTTTTAAAAAGTTCCTCGATACAGAAGTACAATGTCTTGCGAGTTTAACCGACGGAGGACTCCGTTCAAAATCCTGCAGTAAGGTTAATGGAAACTGAAATGAAAAAGCTGTAGCCTTATGAATCCGGTAAAAAATTTACGGACGGAATAAATAATTAGGAAATGTAGCTGGCTACAAAGTAGCCAGCTACATTTGGGTAAATGATGGGGCTCGAACCCACGGCCCTCGGTACCATTATTTCAGGGCTTGCCTTTCATTCTCCTCAAACTGTCTGCCTCTCTTTCCAATTGCTTAATCTTCAATTCCGTTGTCTGTATTTCGAGGTAACGTTCTATACTGTCAGTTCGGTATTGATTGATCGTTGATATATTCAGACTGTCCAGTTGGCTTTGTAATTTCTGCCTTTTAGCGCTGTCTGCAATCAAATAGTTCCAGTACCAGGCTTTACGGTAGCAGCTGTTCTGGCTGTCCTTATACAAATTATGAAAGCCGAACCAACTAACCAAGCCAATGATGATAGCTAACATACTACGCTTAGCCATCGTCTTTAAAAAGCCTTTCCCGGCATCCTCCGGTAATACCAAAATTCTGTTTTTGGAAAACAGCTCATGCAATACCTGTAAGACGGCTGTTCTCGTGGCGGTCAAACCGTCACTGGCAATTTTGGAAATGGCTAAAGTACTTGGTGGGGGTACGGTGACCTCGATCTTTTGATATTTCTGTTCAAAGCTGCTGACCAACTTTTGCGTATATTTATCCATTTCTGCAATAAGCGCATTCTTTTGATCGATCTGCTGTTGTTGCTCTTTTATAAAATTTTCGATCTCCTTTAAATCAGTTGCGTGCTCGTTCAACACTGATGTTAAGGTGATCTCATCAATTGGGGTTTCTTCATTTGGTTTCATCATGTCATCATTAAATTTTAATAAATCTGTTCATTGTAAAATAAGCGCAGGTTAACGGCCGATGCCCGGCGTGTGCTGATGTACCTGTTGCTGTTTCTTTTCCCGCTGTTGCTGTTTCTTCAATTCCTCCTGTTGTTGCCTTAATAATTGCGCCTGCTTGTTTTGTTCCTGCTGCTTTAAAAGCTGTTCCTGCTTTAGCTTCTTCTCAATATCCATTAAGGCATAGCCGAACTGGCTACCTTTAAAGCGGACGCGCTGTGCATCGGTAAAAGCGATACCCCGGCCTAACTCTACTTCATAGCCGCACTGCTCCATATACTTTTTGACCTGCTGCACATCCTTACTTTGTTTGATCGCTGTCCCGAGGTGCTTTTTCAAAGCTTCCTTGAGGATATCAATACGCTGGCTTTGTGCAACCCTTTGCTCCGGCTTCAAAAATTTATTCGGGCTTAGTACCTGCTCTAATTTGTATTCCAGTTCCATCTTCCGGGCGAACTCGGCCACATGCTTGTAGCTATTGCTGTCACTGGCTGTTTTGCCGTCAAATCCGATGCGGTTGGCGACAATGTGCAAATGTTCATGTACGGTATCTTTGTGCGCTACTACTACATACTGGTGGTCTTTAAAATCAAATTTTTCGGCCAGCTTTTCTACCATATCGATCTTATCTTGCAGGCCTAACTTCCCGGCATCGCTGTGGGCGAAGCTTAACGAAAAGTGAAACACCGGCTTTGATTGATTAGGGTTTAGCTTGGCTACTTCGATCATTTCCCGCACCAGTTCTAAGCGAGTGCCGAAGCATTGGTTATAAGCAATCACCTCCACCTGTTTCTTTTCAAGCTCCTGCATTTGCAGCTCTTTGCTTTCCTGCCGCCTGCCCTCAAAAAGGTAGTGCAGCACGCCCCGGAAACTTTTACCTGTGCCTACTTTCCCAATCATGATATATAGGCATTAATATCCTTCACCAAGCCCCGCAGGCTGCGCATATCCTGTTCGAGCAAAGCCCTTTCCATCGCATTCAGGTCATCGCCCCGGTTGCGCCGCTTTGCGATCTGGTTGAGATTGGCGGCGATGTGATTGAGCGTACCTCGCATTTCCAAAACAGATTTTGGCAGGGTCTTGACCCTGACCGGATCGAGTAAAATTCTTGTGGGGGAATAAGAAAAGTATTTATTTTGCATTAGCAAAACAAATACGAACACCCTTGTCCTCTCCTTACGAAACGCTTGTCCGCCTAATCTTACCTGAAGGTATTTTAGAATACTTTGAATTGACCAATGTTACCCAGACAGAGACTGGTCTGAATATTTATCTTGAAGAAAAGAATATAGTACCATCGGGCTATGAGAACCATCGCCTGGAGTCAAAAGGCTTCCTGCCGGAGACCGGTATACAGGACTTTCCAATCCGCGGGCATAAGGTAGCCCTTTGTATTAAAAGACGGAGATGGGAAGTACTGGAAAGTGGGGAAATCATCACAAGAGACTGGCAATTAGTAAGGAAAGGTGCGCGAATGACAACAGAATTCGGCACTTTTTTAAAAGGTATATTTGGATAATCACCCCATAAGTAGTCATTTATTAGGCCGTTTATACCAGGTAGACGGGAAACAACTTGGCCAGCAATATAAAGATCACCTGAGTGATTTCCATAGCTGGGATCAGAAGGATCATGCCGATCAATGGATGTTGTTTGCTGAGAATATAGGCCCTTACCTGAGTATAGATGAAACTGCCTTAAGTAATGGGGAACTGTATACGATTGTTACCAACAAAGAAGCCAAGGGCGGTAAAAAGGCTATAGTGGCCATGATAAAAGGCACACAGGCCGACCAGATCATGGCAGTACTGGAGCGAATACCGCTCCGTAAAAGGAATAAGGTAAAGGAAGTAACGTGGACATGGCGGCTAACATGATCAAAGCTATCCGCAGATGCTTTGCTAATGCTGTGCGGGTTGTAGATCGGTTCCATGTACAAAAGCTGGCTTATGATGCAGTTCAGGAAGCGAGGATCAAATATCGCTGGGAAGCACTGGAACAGGAAAACAAAGCAATAGAGGAAGCTAAAAAGAACAAACAAAGTCATCAGCCTGAGGTGTTTACCAACGGAGATACTTTAAAACAATTACTGGCAAGGAGCAGATACCTGCTATTTAAGCATCAATCCAAATGGACTGTATCACAGAAAGAAAGAGCTGATCTTCTTTTTCCAAGATACCCTGTGCTGTTAAAAGCATACAACCTGTCACTGAGGCTGGGACAGATCTTCACCATCTGCAAAAACAAGCAACAGGCATTTAAAAGACTGGCGATATGGTATAACGATGTAGAAGAAGCGGGAATTGATGCTTTTAAAACCGTTGCAAGGTCTGTAAAAACACATTATGAATCTATCCTTAACTTCTTTGATAACAGGAGTACCATCATTCAACGCTAAGGTCAAAGCTTTTAGAGCCACTTTAAGAGGTGTAAGAGATACTACTTTCTTCCTCTTCAGACTTGCTAAAATATATGCCTGACTTTATTAGCCCCCAACTTTTCCGACTGATCCGTTTTTTGGGAAATTGTGTGAGAAATGTGTGAGAATAAAAAAACCCAACTCGCCAGAGTTGGGTTAAATCATTGATTTTCAGGCTCCTGAGGCTGGGCTCGAACCAGCGACCCTCTGATTAACAGTCAGATGCTCTAACCAGCTGAGCTACTCAGGAATCATTTTCCGGTTTGGAGTGTGCAAAAGTATCATTTCCGGTGTAATTACGCAACAACTCTTTAAAAAAAAATTAAAATTTATGCACTTTATTTATTTAGTGACTGAGTTTAAGCCTATTAAATATTTTAATCTCTTATTAAATTAGCAGCAATTGTGGCTTAAATTCACAATATTTGCAAAATTTTTAATTAATATTCATGAGTTTACTGGTTATTGGTACCGTTGCATTTGATGCTATTGAAACGCCTTTTGGCAAAACAGATAAAATTGTTGGTGGCGCTGCCACTTTTGCAAGTTTGGCGGCTTCTTATTTTTATGATAAGGTGAAAATTGTTGCTGTTGTTGGCGATGATTTCCCGCAGGCCTTTATTAAGGATCTTAACAAGCACACCATTGATACCGAAGGCCTGCAAATAAAGACCGGCGAAAAATCATTCTTCTGGAGCGGTAAGTATCATAACGATATGAACACCCGCGATACTTTAATAACCGAGCTTAACGTACTGGCTGATTTTGACCCTATCATCCCTGAATCGTACCAGGATTGTGAATACCTTATGCTGGGCAACTTAACACCACAGGTACAACAAACGGTTATCAACAGGTTAAAGAACCGCCCTAAGCTGATTGTATTGGATACCATGAACTTTTGGATGGATATTATGCTGGATGATCTGCTGGCTACCATTAAAATGATTGATGTACTAACTATTAATGATGCGGAGGCGCGCCAGCTATCGGGCGAATATTCCCTGGTAAAGGCGGCCAATAAAATTTTAACCATGGGCCCTAAATACCTGATCATTAAAAAAGGCGAACATGGTGCATTACTGTTTGGCGAAGGGAAGATCTTTGCAGCTCCTGCCCTGCCACTTGCAGAAGTGTTTGACCCAACAGGCGCCGGCGATACGTTTGCAGGCGGTTTTATTGGCTATATGGCAAAAGTTGGCACCGTTAATTTTAATAATATGAAGAACGCCATCATCTTCGGTTCTGCACTGGCATCATTCTGTGTTGAAAAATTCGGGACCGAAAAGATCCTGAACCTTACACAGGAAGAAATTGCTGCGAGAGTACAGGAGTTTGTGAATTTATCGAAGTTTGAAATAGTGTAATAGTGATTAGAGGCTGGAGATTAGAGGTTAGTTGAACTTTGCAGCGATTAAATTTTTCTAATCTCTGGTCTCTAATCTCTAACCTCTAATTTCCCTATCACATCCAGGTTCTGAAACACCCATTCATCATGAGGGGCATCGCCGAGTTCGGCGGTGAGGTCCTGGCCGGCCCAGTGTTCATAGTGTTTGCCGTTGCGCCATAGCCTGCTTCGCGATACGTCATAAATAATCCCTTTATAGGCAATCCACACTTCGGGCTTATCCTGTCCGTTGCGTAGGGCAAGTTGTGATTTTGTATATGTGAGGAGCTGATCCATGGGGTAAAGATAGGGATTAGAGATTAGAGGCGGAGATTAGAGACCAGAGGCAAGTGATTAGAGATTAGTTGGAGATTGGGTTGTCTTTGTTGAGTTTTAAATTAAGATAATTTACATTTGTGGGAGCTTAAGCTGATGAAAAACCATAACGCTGATATACCTGTTTATGATCTTGACAAGTTCAGGCATGTGCATCGTGAACATACGCCTTCTGCCTTCGGTTATAATAATTTAGACAGGGCAAAGCATATTGAGGGCTTTGAGTTGTATTCAAGCGAAGGACTGATCGGCTCGGTAGGACCGCTTAAATCTGCATTTTACAGGATAAGCATTACGGTTGAAGGTACGCTTGACATGAAAATTGGCCTTGACGTATATCAGCACCAGCCGCGTACTATCTCTTTAACCTATCCAAACCAGGTATTCGCGAAGAACAACATCAGTGCCGATGCCTTCGGTTATTATATGCTCTTCAGTCCCGATTTTTTGAATGAGCTGGTACCATCCGTAAAAATGGCCTCAGAATTTCCTTTTTACGATATTTCAGGCACACCGCTTTTCCGCCTGGCAGAAGACGAGCTCAGCAGTGTTATTAAGCTGATCTTTAATATTAATGATGAATTGCAGCACCAGGATACCGGCAGGGTTAAAGCAGTAAAAATGTACCTGTATTTGATTTTACTGGCAGCCAAAAGGAGTTATGAAAAACAACAGCTTCATATAAATGCCAACCGGAATGATAATTCTTCCATTGTATCACGTTTCCGGAAATTGGTAGGGATGCATTATCTTGCCAAACGCCAGGTGGCTGAGTATGCCGGATTACTGGCAATAAGCCCTAATCATTTAAACAGGGTTGTAAAAACGATAACCGGCCACACAGCTTCAGACACTATTAAAGAAATGCTGCTGATGGAAGCGATGTCGTTACTTAAATATACCAATCAGTCCGTTGCCGAAATTGCTTATAAGCTTGATTTTAGCGATCCTGCGTCTTTTAACCGTTTTTTTAAAGCCGGAACAACGGAAACTCCCCTGTACTATCGTACAAAGCATAATTAGATCAATATAAAGCATAAACCGGTATATAGCACTGCTTAAATATGTAGCCAATTTTGCGTCATATTTAAAACAGACTATGGAAAATCCATTTAAAAACAAAAAAATAATTATTGCCGGCGGCTCATCAGGCATTGGCCTTGCTGCAGCCGGGCAGTTTAAAGACCAGCAGGCACAGGTAACCATTACCGGCCGCAACCCGGATAAACTGAAAAATGCAGCACAAACAGGTTTGCAAACTGCTGTTATTGACAGCAGCAACCGCGAAGCGTTAGATAGCTTTTTTAAAAGCCATGGCCCTGTTGATCACCTGGTAATTTCATTAAGCGGCAGTAAAGGCATTGGCAATTTTGCCGGATTATCATTACAGGTATTGCGCGAGGGCTTTGAAGAAAAATACTGGCCAATTTTGAATACAGTACAGTCGGCCTTACCATTTATCAACCAAGGCGGCAGCATTACACTGGTTACTGCCATTTCTGCAACGGCACAATTACCCGGCACTTCGGGCCTTGCCGCATTAAACGGCGCTCTCGAAATTATGGTTCCGGTTTGGGCGAAGGAAATACCCCAGATTCGCATCAATGCGGTATCGCCGGGCGTAGTAGACACTGCCTGGTGGGACTTTTTACCCGAACAGGAGAAACGCGAAACTTTTAAGCAGTATGCTGCGCAGATCCCGGCGGGGCGGGTTGGTAAGCCGGACGAAATAGCAAATGCCATATTATTTTTAGCCGGGAATGAATATATGACCGGGAAAGTAATAGGCTGCGACGGCGGAATGTCTTTATAATCAATGCGGGCAAAGGCCTCTCCGCACGTCGTGGTTCGACAGGCTCACCATGACAGGCCGTTAACAAAAAACCCGGATCAAATGACCCGGGCTTTTGCTTATATATAGGTAGATGAAAATTACTATTTAATATTCGGCGTAAACGGGTTTGGCAATGCCATTATCGTATGCTTTTAAGCTTTTCTTTAATAGCTTGCGGGCAACGTGGATGCGGGTTTTAACTGTGCCGATAGGGATTGTTAAATGATCGGCAATTTCATGGTATTTATGGCCTTCAAAATACATGGTGAAGGGTACATAATAATCGGCAGGCAATCTGTCTAAAGCTTTTTTCAAATCATCCATCACAAACTTAGCCTCGCCCTGGTTTTTTGTTGAACTGAATACCAGGTTTGGTGAGCTGATCTCATCGCTTTTGGTAACAAAAGTGTTCATTTTAATAAACCGGCGGTAGTTGTTAATAAAGGTGTTTTTCATTATTGTGTATAACCACCCTTTTAAATTTGTTCCTTCTTTAAACTTATTATAATAAGTTATCGCCTTCAACATTGTATCCTGGACAAGGTCGTTAGCATCATCTGCGTCATGGGTAAAATGTAGTGCATAAGACCTCAGCGAGGTTGCCTGACGTAGTACTAGGGTGTTAAACTCAATCTTTGTCATACTGTTAAAGTTTTGTATCAACACTTAGGCAAGCATGGTGCCATTTACAAACTTTAAAACAGGAAAACTTAATTGCTTAGCAAATATTAAATGGCAAAAATAAAGTGTGTAACAAGTACACTTTATCCTTGTTTAGACTATTGATAAACAGTAAGTTAAAAGACAATTTAATGACAATTGAAGCAACGCAGGCAATTTAAAAATGTAACAGAAATGTTATGTACAGCAAATGAAAAAGGGGTGAAATTTTATTTTTAATAAATTTATTTAACCTATAGTATTCACTTCGCGTTGTAGCATAACGCCAAATTTAGTGTACACACTGTCTATGATTTGCGACGAAAAAGTGTACACTTCTTCGCCCGTTGCACCGCCATGGTTCACCAAAACCAGCGCCTGGTTCTTCCAAGTTCCGGTATTTCCAACCACTTTTCCCTTCCATCCGCACTGTTCTATCAGCCAGCCGGCGGCCAATTTAACAAGGCCATCGCCTGCAGGATAGTTCACCACTTCAGGAAATTTGGCCTGGATTCCGCTAAACTGGTCAGCGCCGATTATAGGATTTTTGAAGAAACTCCCCGCATTGCCTATGGTTGACGGATCGGGCAGCTTAGATACCCGGATATGCGAAACCACCTGCGATACCTCTTTTAAGGTGGGGTTTATGACATTACGGTTTTTAAGCTCCTGCTCAATGGCGCCGTATTTTAAATTAAAATTGGGGATCAGCGACAAGTGGAGCTTTACCGATACTATTATATACTGTCCTTTCAGCTCACTTTTAAAAACACTCTCGCGGTACTCAAAACGGCAATCGGCTTTGGTGAAGGTTTTGAAGTTACCCGTTGCCAGTTCAAAAGCACAACAGCTGTAAAAAACATCTTTGAGCTCCACGCCATACGCACCAATGTTCTGGATAGGCGACGCACCTACCGAACCCGGGATCAGGCTCAGGTTTTCCAGTCCGGCATATTCACGGGCTACGCAGAAGTTTACCAGGTCGTTCCAGACCTCGCCTGCCCCGGCCTCCACATACACATCATCATGACTGATCCTGTGCTCAATCCCCCTGATATTAATCCGGATCACCAAACCTTCATAGTCCTTTAACAGCAGCATATTGCTGCCGCCGCCCAAAACAAGGTGCTCCATCTGTTTCCATTGCAGATCCATAAAAAGCTCAACCAGTTCATCTTTGTGGTTTATCTCCACAAAGTACTGGGCTTTGGCATCAACACCGAAAGTATTAAAGTTTTTTAGCGATACGTTTTCCTGGATCTGGAGCATATGTTGATGTGCGAATAAGCGGATGTGCAAATGTGCGAAATAATGTGCGAATTTTGGATGTGCGGATGTGCGGATAAAAAGCCGGGGCCGTGCGATTCACCTTCCATTACCACCCTTCACGTCATGCCGTCCGCCAACTGGTCGGATCGCCCCCCATTATAAAGGCAACCATGAGCCAGGTTTACTGCATGCGCATAATTGTCTGAACCGGGATTTGTGGGATTTAATGATGCGCTTGATGATTTGCAGGCGGACAGGATCAGGTAATCCTTTAATCAAGAAAATCATGGTTCAAAACCTTGCCCGCGCACACTCTTATTATGGGGTGCTGATCCGACCAGTTGGCGGACAGCATGACGTGTTTTTTTTGATCCTTAAAAACAATCAATCCGCCAGCAAACTCGCAACAATTACTCCCAGTAGTGTACCGTCAATTACAGTGATCAGTACATCACCGTGAGGTTGCAGCTGCATGCCGGTTGCCAGCTTAATGGCTATGGTTACAAACAGCACCAGCGTTACCTGCAACCAAAAGGGGCCGATGTTTTTTACCCGGGTGAGCTCGCCTTTGGGCAGCGCATAATATACTATTGCAATAATTAATACCCCTACCACAGTACTGGCATATTGTAAAAAGTGAAAAACATAAACGCGGTGACCATAAACGTTGATGATCCGCTCCAAAACCGGGTAATCATGAACAAACATACCTTTAGGG
Organism: Mucilaginibacter sp. OK098; assembly: GCF_900142915.1. Classification (GTDB taxonomy): domain Bacteria; phylum Bacteroidota; class Bacteroidia; order Sphingobacteriales; family Sphingobacteriaceae; genus Mucilaginibacter. Next base: position 85,093 of record NZ_FRCM01000010.1, on the reverse strand, counting down.
TGTGTAAAACCATCCCACACAATATGCGAGGCGGCGCCTATCGCCACAGAAAATAAAATACTGATAAAATATCCCAGTGAATAATAGGTGCGGAAGCCTTTAAACCAAAAAAGCCTGCGGTTTGGCGCTGCCGGCAGGTGCGTTATCAGCTTATCCTTTATATACAGTTCGTATAAAATTACCAGGATGTAGGCTAAAGGAAGATCGAACCACACAAAGCCCTCCCAGGTATGACTGTACCGGCTTACCAGGCGCATGCGGAAAAAATATTCAAAGTCGGGGACCAGGCTGCCGATTACCAGGCCCGTGGTGGAGAGCCAGCTTTTGGTAAGCTTTCCGAAAGGCAATACAACAGCAGGATGCGCAAAAGTAAAAGGCATGTGCGAATATACAATTGATGTGCGGATTTTTGATGTGCGGATGTGCGGATAAAAAACGGGCGGGGTGAGTTAAACCGCTATGCATTTGTGCCGGTGCATTGGCGTCAATGTCGCTCGCAGAGTTTACCCACCCGATCGACTCCGCTAGCCAGCGGATGGATCACCCTCCCTTCCGCAAGCGGGATGGAGGGAAGGGGATTTTTTTAACTTTTTATTTGTACCACCTCTATTTAAACGCTTGCGCCGCTTCCTTAGGTGTCAATACTTTTACTTTCATCCAAACTGGTTTATCCGGGTTGCCGTCGGCGTTCACTTTTACGGCGGTTATTTTATCTATCAGATCTGTTCCTTTTACAATTTCGCCGAACACGGTATAGTTTTGATCTAAAAACGGGGTGCCGCCTATGGTTCGGTATACTTCCCGCTCATTTTCGGGGATGCGGATGCCGTTCTTTTTTTCTATGGCGTCAAGCTGGGCATTGGTATAGGTTTTGCCATCCACAATATAAATCTGGGTGGTGAATGATTCTTTAGCTTTATTGTCATCGCGGCCCATGGCCAGCGCTCCTCTTTTATGATATAAAGCCGGGTTAAATTCGGGACTGATCCATTTTTGTTCCGGCTTTAAGGTTTTTGATTTGTCGTACAAGGAGTCGGGGTCACCGCCCTGGATCACAAAGCCTTTCAGTATCCGGTTAAAGGTAGTGGCATTAAAATAACCGCTTTTTACCAGCTTAATAAAGTTATCGCGGTGCACAGGCGTTTCGTTATAAAGCTTAACAATACATGCCCCTTGCTCTGTTTCAATTTTTACAAACTGATTTTTTTGCTGCGCGAAGGTGGAAACTGCAGTGAGGCATAAAAGGACGGTGAGTACCAGGTATATTTTTTTCAAGGTGATATGTTTTAGTGAGGCGATTAGTGTGTTTTGTGTAACGAATTTACATAAAATTTTAATGTTTAACGCCATTTACAGCGCAGGCCTTCGACCTGCGCTGGGGGATTGAGCCCCTTCAGGGCTTTTTGTTTCGGGTTTTACCAAAATGTTAAAGGCCTGAAAGGCCGTTATCCATCAGCGCAGGTCGAAGGCCTGCACGACGCCGTTTTCTATGCAAAAGAAAAGGGTTTCAAACCTTAACGGAATGAAACCCTTATATTCATAGATTGAACCGAAATTTTACTTATTTGCCTTTTACACGCAAATTATCCTTTACAACCAGGATCTGAAGGAACCCTACAGACCTTGCAGGAACACGCCCTGTTTTAGGATAATGAGCAGTAAGCTGAACAAGGAAAGTATCACCAGCCTTGGCATTTGCAGGCACTACACCCGAAACTTTAAAACCGGTTTCAGCCTTGTCTGCAAAGGTCAGTAAATATCCTTCACCCTGCCTATCTTGTATCTCGCCCTTTGAAACCAGCGTTACCACAGGTTTAATGTCGGCCGAAGGCAGTTTTTTCCTGAGCACAGGAATAAGGTAAGGAGGCGTTTTGGCATAAATACGCCTGTGCGCCTTAATTACTTCAAAATCCTTTTCATTACGTGCAAAGTCAGCAGCTGCATGTTGCACCTCAAATTGGATCCCTATCTGCGCCTCTCCATAATGGTGAATGTCTCCCAAACCTATTTCGAAATGCCATGGAGCGCCGGGGAGTACAAAAATTGTGTTGGTGTTTCTCCAGGCTGAGCAATTATGGCCAACAGGCAGCGGGCTTGGTATGTGTATCGAATCTGCTGAGCTCGCGGGGTCAAACTGGCAAGGCGAATCGTCAGTATCAATACTAACTACTGCGCAGGTATGCCCGCCTGTGTTAATAAACGGCAGCGAAGAGAAAACAGTTGCCGAACTGCTAGCAGGAATAATAACTGTTTGCGTATCAAGCATTACACCCAATGTGCCGGCGCCGCCGGGGATGTTCCAGAACGTAACTTTGGTGCTTACCTCATAGGCAGAATCATTATGTACTACCGCAGCAAACCCGTAATGCACACCAGGCAATACAGAAGTATCCCAGCTCCCGATTGGCACAAGCGTACCCAGTGCAGAGGTGCTAAATGGTGTAAAAAGCAGAATATCAGGGCTCTCGTAGCCACCGGTGATATAAACTGATGCAGGGTCTTTATAAAACGCAAAGGCAGCTATATCCGAAGGGGTTGAAGCGCCTACACCTAAACTCAGGCTGTTGCCGCTTATTACCGGGTTGCCTGCGGGGCCTTCCAGCTTTACCCATTTATCAAAAACCGCCGAGCTGTTTACAACCATAGGCGTGTTAATGGGATGGGCAGCCGCAACAAGCGTTTCCACATGCGGTTCAACGGCTAAGGAGCCGTATACGTTAACGTTTGACGTTAAAGAATTATCGGGGGCAATACTGGTTACAAAAAAGTTATCAAGGAAAGCTCCTGTGGTTTCATTAAAGGCATCCAGGTAGATCCCTGCGCCGCCGCCACCTCCGCCGCCACCGTGAACAATGTACACCACTAAAATATTAATAACCTGGTCACCAACAACCAGGGGGGCAAGCGGGGCCGTACCCGGCAGGTGAGTAATGTCTGTTGAAGTTTCGCCTGCGCCAACGCAGCCTGAAACATTCATAAAACCAAAGTTATAGGTAAGCCCGGCATGGCTGTAGCTGGCCGGAGGAACATCAGGGGTAAATGTACTGCCGGTAGCCAGCACATTAGTTGATGGCACCAAAATTCCGGGTACTGGCAGGTATTTTGATGATGTGGCAGGGTTCCTGTTCTGCCTGGTTTCGGGGCCGCCAACATTTAGCGGCTCGTAATAAACATACTGGTAAATTGCACTTGGCATGATGATTTTTTTTAATGTTTTTGCCTACTCTATTCCCCTTTTCGGCTAACGGGAGGCTTACTCTTTTATTTGTTTTTGCTGCAGACAATTACAAAAAGGATTTTCGGCTTTTGCTCCGCTATTAATTTTTTGTTGAAATCGGTTTATTTCAGGTCGTTGGTCGTAAGTTGAATTTTGATTTTCTTTAAATAGAACTTAAGGCTCAGTACTTTAGTTAAATATCAATAGATAATCAATACCCAAAGGTATTTTACGAAATCCCAAAATGGAGGCGTATAAACCCTGAATTTTACGCGTGTTTTTACGTGATATTTGAACCGGGATTAAACGGATTTTAGGGGATTTAGGGATGAATGGTGTCCTTGTTACCGCAGCGGTGAAGGGTGGGAATGAGGGTGTAGAGGGATTGGATTACACCCCGTTCCATTTTTGTACGCGGAACGGGGTGGAACACCGTGAAACATACTCATTATCAGCACTTTTAGTTTTTACTGAAATACAAGTGACTGATAATCAAGCGATACAAAATTGATGCATTTTAGGCATACTATCGTAATTTGTTTATAATCAACATGTTCCGATTTTTTAGTTGATTAAAATTGATGGTTTTGCCTGTTTTGTTTAATTGAACAATGTGGCAGTACTTTATAAACAACATAGCCCTACAATTAGCCAAGCTATGCGCTATTTAACAGGTTTTTCTCTGTTAGGCACGTACCCCAAGGCTTACCTAAACGCGGCGCATGGCTGAACTGTATGTTTTGGGGGCATTTCCCGCCGATAAAAGCTCGGCGCGCTTTCCGCTCATACGGCACCAGCGTTAGGCGGGTGTTTCACCTCTTTGAGTTGGTCGTGAAGTGCAACACATAGATTGAAAGTTGTTAACGTTTCAACTAAGTTGTATATTTAAATCTTTGATTTTCAAAGCTTTTTCAATTTTAGAAGACTAACCTTATTACAAAATGTTATTAAATGAGTATTAAAAAATACAATCCTATTCAAGAGGTTCCTGATGATGGATTAATTATTCCAGAAGTTGGTGTTTGGGGCATTGAAAAATATAATTTATTAGGTTACTATGCTGAATTATTTACCCGGTCCATGAATAATAAATGGGGCAATTTAGTTTATATAGATTTATTTGCTTCAAGTGGTTATTGTAAGATTAAGTCTACAGGAAAAATTATTAAATCTGGAGCTATGATAGCTCTTTCAACACCAATTTCTTTTCAAAAATATATTTTTTGTGAGGAAGATGAGAGTCTATTAAATGCACTTGAGATACGAATAAAAAGGGATTTTCCTAACGCAAATACAAGCTTTGTATTAGGAAGCTGTAATAATAAAATTAATGATATTATAAATTTAATACCCAGGCACTCATTTAATAATACAGTCTTAAGTTTTTGTTTTATAGACCCTTTTAATTTAAATATACATTTTAATACAGTAAAAAAATTAGGCCTTTTGAAAGTAGACATTTTAATGCTTATAGCAACAGGGATGGCTGCCACAAGAAATGAAAAGAAATATCAAAACCTTTCAAACGATACTATTTCTCTATTTTTGGATAATCCAAAGTGGCGAAATGAATTTACTGGATTAGTTGATTTAACTAATCAGTCCTTTACCTTATTTTTAAGCAAAATTTATAAGAAAAATATAATGACATTAGGTTATAAAGATGTTGCTGACTTTCACGATGTTCGTTATAAATTAAAAGGTAAAAATGTGTTATTATATCATCTTGCCTTTTTTTCAAAAGACCCATTAGGAAACAAATTTTGGGACATTATAAGAAAACAATATGCAGGTGATCAACAATCTTTATTTTAACTAATTTTTTTAGTATTTTAGCGTATGGCAGAATCAAGTATTGAGTGGACCGAATTGACTTGGAATCCTGTAACTGGTTGTAAAAAAATCAGCCCAGGTTGTAAATTTTGCTATGCAGAAGTAATGACTCGTAGATTGAAAGCTATGGGGCAGGAAAAATATAAAGACGGATTTAAAATTATAAAAACCCACCCAAGTGCATTAAACATTCCTTTTACCTGGAACAAGCCTAAAGTTGTGTTTGTAAATTCTATGAGTGATCTATTTCATGATGAGATACCTTTAGATTTTATTAAAGCAGTTTTTTCGGTTATGAATCAGACTCCTCAACATATTTATCAGATTTTAACAAAAAGATCAGATAGACTGTTAAAAATAGCTGATGAACTGCACTGGACATCTAACATTTGGATGGGGGTTTCTGTTGAGAATGAAAAGTACAGTTACCGCGTTAATGATTTGCGTCAAATCCCAGCAATAACTAAGTTTTTATCCGTAGAACCTTTAATAGGTCCTGTTAAAAATCTTTTATTAAATGATATTAATTGGGTAATTGTTGGAGGTGAATCCGGTCATGGCGCGCGACCAATCAAATATGAATGGATAGAAGACGTCCGTGTGAATTGCGAACGGAACTCAGTGCCATTTTTCTTTAAGCAATGGGGGAAACCCAAATTCAATATAAATCAAAATGATCCCACAATTGCTAAAGAGCATCCTAATCACGCAAAAGGTGGCTGTGAACTCGATGGAAAAGTATATAGAGAACTTCCACAGCTAACTACATAAGATCATTTATTAATATTATGTAATTTTGTCGTTCTGGTATCTCCTTTCAAATAATAGAAGATAGCATAAAACATCATTAGAATATATAATAATTAAGAGACCTTATTAAAATTCTCAAAGTTGGGGGCCATCTAATTAAAATCTAAAATACATTCTTTTGAAAGAAGCACGCTTACTTTATGCTTTTTATTATCGGTAAAAGTTGTTTTTACCTGAGAGCGCTCGACCATGTATCTCAAAGTTTTAGAATAATGAGAGCCTGCCCATTTACTGGTCGACTGATGTTCATCAAACAGTGCTTTTGCAGAAATACGTCTTCCTTTATATTTATTTAAAATATGGGTTGAAAGTAATTGAACATTTTGATCTCCAAAATCTATCGAGCTACTTCCCATTTTTTTTGCATCAAATGTATAAGTACCATCCCTTTCAAGTGTTGCGCCAATATTGTCGAAATCATAATATATTTGTTTTACTAGTTCAAAACCACGAGGATGCTTCGTAAAATGAATTATAAAATGGCTAGTTGCAATGCTGTCTTCTTCTTGAAATCTAAATTCGCAACTATACAGTTTTGGTCCGGTAACAGCTTTGTCGAATTCTAAAGCTAAATGGTTCATTATTAATATTAGCCTTTCATGCACTGAAGTGGATTTATACTTTCTATCCATTCTTAATTCTTCAATAGTAGTAGGAAAAAGAGACTGCATCATCTCATCAAATTTCCCGACGGATATGGCTTGATTTATGCGTTTAATATTAACAAACAAAAAAAGTTCATTCCCCCAATTACTTAGAAATTTAGATAAAATCAATGTATTTATACCCTTATATCCAAAAGGGTCAAAGAAAAGTAAGGTAGGGAATGGATTAGTTTTTTCAGGTTCTTTATTTAGAAAATTATCTATACTAAGATCCTCCCCAACTGTTTTATTCTTAAAAACAGGGTCATGTTTGAATGTTTTTTCAGGAAAAAATTTTTTAAAATTTTCTTTTAGCTTTTCCGAATGTTCTTTATCGTTAAATATTAAACGTACTATATTTTTTAATGCGGGATCATTAGCACAAGCTCGAGCTAATAATAATGGAGTCGACAATTTATTATCCTCATAAATCCCAGGCCCAGCAAAAAGGTCAATATATCTTATTTGTTTGTGTTCTAATGGGGCTTTAAGGATTATTCGGCAATATTGTGGAAAATATTCTGCTACAATTTTCGCTTTAACTTCTGATGATCGAGTCTGTTTTTTAAAAAAATCGGTATCCATTTAAATTAATGTAATTAGCTGATTTATAAAAAATTAATATTTATAAATGTAGTCAAAAATTATTAATTACTAACGTTGTTAGTTTTTTGATTACGTACCGTTTTGCATCCCTCACTTGTATCGTCCTAAAAAAAATTTACAGGTGAAATTGATTAATCCTGTTATTGGTTTACATTATTATGCGGCTTTAAGATTCCACTAACATAAAGGTTCGTTGATTGTCCTAAGCAGAGTTTGCTTCGTTCCTCGCCATGACGAGCGGAGGAGAAAATCTCACCACCACACCGGGAGAAGATGCTTGATTAAAAAATAATTTTTATTTTGCAGGATGGTATTTGCACACGGCGGCTGCGTTTACATAATGACCAATAAGCGGCATACTGTTTTATACGTAGGCGTTACTTCCGAACTTACCGGCAGGGTTTGGGAACATAAAACTCACTTTTATCCAAATAGCTTTACAGCAAAATACAACTGTGAAAAGTTGGTCTATTATTGTTTCTATTCCCGTATTGAAGAAGCAATTGCCGTGGAAAAAGCAATTAAAGGCGGTAACAGGAAAGCTAAAATTCAATTGGTTAACTCCTTAAATCCGGAATGGATTGATCTGTATGATAAGTTAATTGAGGAATAAATACAACCACCAACCCCACCACGTCATTGCGAGCCTGGCTGCTCGCAGCTGGGTTCGAAGCAACCTCTGAGCTATGCGGATAAAATAGTAATAAGTCATGTGGCTACCGAGAAGCGGCTGTAAGGTTTCCATCAGCATAAAGGTTCGTTAATTGTCCTGCGCGGAGGTTGCTTCGTTCCTCGCAATGACGCTAGGGAAAAACCTCACTACCGCGTCATTGCGAGCCTGGCTGCTCGCAGCCGGGTTCGAAGCAATCTCTGAGCTATGCGGGTAAAATAGTAATAAGTCATGTGGCTACCGAGCAGCGGCTGTAAGGTCCCATCAGTATAAAGGCTCGTTGATTGTCCTTCGCGGAGGTTGCTTCGTTCCTCGCAATGACGGGTGGAGAAAAACCTCACCACCACGTCATTGCGAGCCTGGCTGCTCGCAGCCGGGTTCGAAGCAATCTCTGCGTTATACCAGTAGTGCCGTAATAAGCTATGTGGTTTCCAAACAGCGGCTGTAAGGTTTCCATCAATATAAAGGTCCGTTGATTGTCCTTCGCGGAGGTTGCTTTCCCGAAACAAGTTCGGGACAGGCTGTTCCTTGCAATGACGGGCGGAGACTAATACCACGGCTCCAGCCGCTTCAAATCATGGCTGCTGATCTCTCTGACATCCCTGTCGGTGTACCAGGGAATTCTTACTATGCAATCTACATTGGTTTCGAGGCTGTTGGATGAGATGTCAAAATCATACCTGGGGTTTGTGGCCGAAAGAAACTTCACTTCCTTGGTATTGTCAATAAAACTGAACAGCACATTTACCATCCCGATACAGCCGATGTGATTTTGAACCACATAACGCAGCAGCACCGGCGTGGGGTCATATACATAATTGTAGCCCCGCGGATCGGTCATATCCCGGCCCAGCTCGTTTTTCGCTACTTCAACATCAAAGGATCTGATCTGCTCTATGGAGTCGAACTGCCTGAATTGAAGGTACACGTCCCTGTCCGTAAGGGGATATACCGCTTTGCTTTCATCTTCTTCATCATCGTTATACAGGCGGCGGTATTGTGTGTAATGAGCTTTGGCTTGTCGCGGATGGTCGTAACTAAAAATAAATTCTGCAAAAAGGTGGTCTGTTTTGGTATAGATCTTAAGGGTTCTGTCCATGATTAAGGTATAGTGTTGAGTAAGGGATAAATCAGGTCCTAATGTAAGTGTATTTCTTTATTTTTTGTGAGGGGTGGGGGGATTTTGTGATGGTGGTGGCGAATGAGTGAAGTCGCCGGGCATTGGCGTTAATGCATAGCGCATAGTTGACTCACCCGACATTGCTTCGCTCGTCGACCTCTCTTCACCTGCGGTGGAAAGAGGTAAGGAACGACTTTGATTTATTAGTTTTTCTTTTCCCTCTTTGCCGCTTGCGGAAGAGAGGGAAGGTCCAGCGGCAGCGGGTAAAAACCAATTAATCGGCTTAACTTAATGACATTGCTCTACGAGGCAAATAAAAATGAATTTGCGATTCTACAAAGGGGCAGACCCGATGGGTCATAGCTCAAACAGGGCGATTAATAAGTGCTGCTGTAATGCTATTTATATATTGTGAGCTTAAGGAATGGGAATAATTAAAAAATATCGAACACAGAATAAGGAATGTTGAATAATGAAGTGCGCTTCGGGAGCATCCCAAAAAGGAGGTGGATCTTTTTTGTTGTTCCGCCTGTTCCACTTGTTCCATGCTGTTTCAGATCGGTTTTTTTGTTCCGTTTGTTCCCGTTGTTAGCGCTGTTCCACGGAACAAGACTACCCGATTAGTTATTGTCACAAAATAGTTACATATAGCCAACCGAGGGTAGCCACTAAACTTTTAGCCCTCATGCAATAGCCCGGCTTTACCCCGGGAACACACTGATTCTATTAAGTTTATGTTGACCCTTTTACTCCAAATAATACCCTCAGGGGCCTTATCCCCACATTATTTCTGTAAGTGTCTGCTTTTTGTAATTTAAAAATACCTTACAATAATTGCCCGGTTATGTCGTAAATATAAAATGAAACATAAAGTCAATCTACCTGATGGAACCATTCAATTGATAAATATTACAAGTGCTTACTTCAAAACATGGCACGTTTGGAAGGTTCAGTTTGATAATGGCAAAGCAGTTATGCTTTTTAAAATGGGCAGCGAATGGATGCAACGAACAGAAGACTTTTTAGACGAACACGTATTGCAGGCAATAGGCAACTGTATTGACAAGATAATAATTAACAGAAATAATATGGCTTATTGAGCTTGACAGCCGCTGCCGCGGGTTTAGTGCAGCGTAACCCGTGGTGCGCCATTTAGTAAGCTTTCAGCTTACTATCCTCTCTTTAGTACCCTTACCTGTGCCGTAACCAACAGGCCGGATGAAGCAACAATCCTAAAACCCATCCAATCCAGCCACTAATTCGTTACATTAAGTTTGTGTTAACACACCTTTTCCTTCAAAATCAATCAGTATTTTTGGGTATAATTTCTATCCCATGAAACTAAAACTGATCCTCTGTATTGCTGCAGTTAGCATAAGTTTACAAGCCATCGCCCAAATTCCCGGTAAAATAGCAGCCACCAACCAGGTGCTGTTACCAAACGGCTGGAAGCTGAGCCCGGTTGGCCGCTCATTGCCGCTTGGCGATCTGCCTTTAAACATGCAATTATCTGCATCGGGCAAATTACTGGCGGTTACCAACAACGGGCAAAGCACGCAATCTATCCAACTGATTGACCCCAAAACCGAAAAGCTGCTGGATGAAAGGATCATCAAAAAATCATGGTATGGCCTGGCTTTCAGCAGGGACGAAAAAACATTGTATGCATCAGGCGGAAATGATAACCGCATCCTGGTTTACCCTATTGAAAACAATAAGATAGGCGCGGCAGATACCATAAAGCTTGGTGAGTCGTGGCCCAAAAATAAGATCTGTACTACGGGCATTACGCTTAACAAAAGCAATACCCGCTTATATACCGTTACTAAAGAAGACAGCGTCTTATATGTAATTGAACCCGCCAGCCATAAGATCCTAAAAAAGGTAAAGCTGGCAGCCGAGGCCTATAGCTGCATCCTCTCGCCCGATGAAAAAACGCTGTATATCTCCATTTGGGGTGGTGAAGAAGTGAGCTGTTACAGTACGGTTACCGGGGCAATAAGCAATATAAAAACCGGCAGTCACCCAAATGAATTATTACTGAATAAAAAAGGTACCTGGTTGTTTGTTGCTAACGCGAATGACAATTCTGTTTCGGTTATAAACACCGCTACCCGTAAAACAGTTGAGGTGATCTCTACTTCGCTTTACCCTACCCGATTAACAGGCTCAACAAGCAACGGGCTTGCATTATCTGCCAATGAGAAAACATTGTATATAGCCAATGCAGATAACAATTGCCTTGCCGTATTTGACGTTACTAAGCCGGGCGAAAGCAAAAGCCAGGGGTTTATCCCGGTTGGCTGGTACCCTACCAATGTAAAAACACTGGGCAGTAAAATACTGGTTGCAAACGGTAAAGGCTTTACCTCAATGGCTAACCCAAAAGGACCGCAGCCGGTTAGAAAGACCGATAACAGCGGCTACCAAAAAGGTGCTGTTAACAGCAGGGAGCAATACATTGGCGGGTTGTTTAAAGGAACGCTTTCGTTTATTGATGCGCCAAATGAAGCGCAACTAAAAGGTTATACCAAACAGGTGTATGCCAATACCCCTTTTAACAATAAAATTGCAGCTACTGCTGCCGGTGAAGCCGGCAATCCTATCCCGCGCAAGCGGGGTGAGAAATCGCCTATAAAACATGTGTTCTACATTATAAAAGAAAACCGCACTTACGACCAGGTTTTGGGTGATATGCCAAAAGGCAATGGAGACACTTCGCTGTGCATTTTTGGCGCTAAGGTTACCCCAAACCTTCATGCAATTGCCAATGAGTTTGTTTTGCTGGATAATTTTTATGTAGATGCCGAAGTGAGCGCTGATGGCCATAACTGGAGCATGGCGGCCTACGCTACCGATTTTATTGAAAAAACCTGGCCAACCGGCTATGGCGGTCGCGGTGGAAATTATGATTCGGAAGGTACCCGCAAAGCCGGTGATCCACGCGATGGCTATATATGGGATTATTGCAAAAGAGCCGGTGTAACCTATCGTACTTATGGCGAGTTTATTGACGATGGCAAGCCAAATATTAAATCGCTAAAAGACCATTTCTGTGCACAGGCGCCGGGGTTCGACCTGAGTATAACCGACATTAAACGTTCGCAAGTTTGGGCGCATGATTTTGATTCGCTGCTCAGCATAAATGCCGTACCACAGTTTAACACCATCAGGATCAGTAACGACCATACCAGCGGGCAAAAAAAGGGAGCGATCTCTCCCATAGCTGCCGTAGCTGATAATGACCAGGGAGTTGGCCTTATTATAGAGCATCTTTCGCAAAGCCCGATCTGGAAGGAATCTGTCGTGTTTGTATTGGAAGACGACGCTCAAAACGGCCCCGATCACATCGATGCGCACCGCTCTCCGGTTTATGTGGCAGGGCCATACGTAAAACGTAATGAGGCTATCCACAGCATGTATTCTACATCGGGCGTGCTGCGTACTATAGAATTGATATTAGGTTTGCCGCCAATGAGCCAGTATGATGCATCGGCCCTGCCGCTTTATGAATGTTTTACCGGCAAGCCTGATTTTTCGCCTTACATTATAAAACCTGCACAGGTTAACCTGGAACAACGCAACGTTGCTGATAACAAAAGCAGTATCCGTTCTGAGCGTTTTAATTTTTCAAAAGAGGATGCAATTCCCGATCTGGATCTGAACGAGGTGATCTGGAAATATGTAAAAGGTGAGAGCGCCATTTTACCCGTCCCCAAACGCAGCGCTTTTGTGATACTGGAAAAGAAGAAAAAGGATGACGATTGAGGCAAAAAGTCATTAGTCATTGGGCAATAGTCATTAGGGGAGGTTTAGCGTAACGAACTCGTGGTATGGTGTGCATTCAGTTTCAGCTGGACATCTCACATATTTTCTTTTCAAAAACAATTTCATAATTTAGAAAGTTTTAACACCAATACACCAATCACATGGCCAAATTAGAAAACGACTTTCTGAAGGTAGAAATAAGCACAAAGGGAGCGGAGCTTACTTCTGTTTATAACAAAGAAACTCAAACCGAACACCTTTGGCAGGCCGACCCGGCCTTTTGGCCCTGGCATGCGCCAAACCTGTTCCCGGTTGTAGGCGGTTTGATAAATGATGAGCTATTGGTTGATGGCAATACCTATCCAATGGGCAGGCACGGGTTTGCCCGGCAATCGGAATTTGTGCTGTTGGAGAGTGATGATGTACATGCCGTTTATTCGCTTCCAAACAGCGAAACCACCTTACGCGTTTATCCTTATAAATTTGATTTCCAGGTTTTATATACGCTGATAGATAATGCGCTGCGGGTAACTTACAAGCTCATTAACCACGACAAAAAAACAATTTACTTCTCTGTTGGCGCACACCCGGCTTTCAGAGTCCCTTTTAATGCAAATGAGCGGTATGAAGACTATTACCTGGAGTTTGAAATCGAAGAAAAATTAGTAACGCACTTATTATCAAAAGATGGCTTTTTTAACGGCGAAACCCATCCTGTTGCTGCACCAAAAAACAGGTTGTATTTAACCAGGGACCTGTTTAAAGATGATGCGCTGGTATTTAAAAACATTAAATCGCGCGAGGTGTGCATCAGGAGCGATAAACATGAACAATCCATTTCGGTTGAGTTTCCTCACTTTAATTACCTGGGCCTGTGGGCAAAACCCGGCGCAGATTTTGTTTGCATTGAACCATGGCTTGGCTGTGCCGACACAGTTGATAAACATGTTGACATCAGCAAAAAAGAAGACATCCAGCATTTAAAACCCGGTCATGTTTTTGAGGCTGCATTTTTTATTAGTGTGTAGTTTAGTTGATTGAGTTGAATAAGTTAGACTAAGTTGAATAAGTTTATGATAACTGATCCAACCAGGAAGTTTATAAAACTTCAAGAACCTAATTAACCTAATCCAACTCGATCAACCCAATCTAACTTAATCAACTTAACATGACATCTGATCCTACCAAAAGATTTACAGAACGGGTTGATAACTATGTAAAATACCGGCCCGGCTATCCCAATGAGGTGATTGATTTTTTGCAAGATGAATGCGGGTTAACTGAAGAATCAATAATTGCAGACATAGGATCGGGAACAGGCATTTTTACAAAATTACTGCTTGATAAAGGCTACATAGTTTATGCTATTGAACCAAACCTGGCTATGCAACAGGCCGCCAAACAATGGCTGGGCAGCTATGAAAACTATACTGCTGTTGATGCCATTGCAGAGGCCACAACTTTGCCACACAAAAGCATTAACCTGATTGTTTGTGCGCAAGCTTTCCATTGGTTTAATGATGACCGTACCCGAGCCGAATTCAAAAGGATCCTGAAAGATGGTAGCTCTGCCGCTTTGATCTGGAACAATCGCCTGACTGATACCGATGACTTTTCACGCGCTTATGAAAATCTGCTCAAAAACGGTTCGGTAGATTATAATAAGGTAAACCATCGCAACATAACCGATATCGACTTTAAAGCTTTTTTTAAAAATGGCCAATACAAACAGGTTAATTATCAAAATGCACAGGTATTTGACCTTGACGGCTTAATGGGCCGTGCATTTTCATCATCATATGTACCGCCTCAAAACTCTGAAGAAGGGAAAAAGTTCAGGGAATTGTTGCAGGCCATTTTTTCAAAATACAATGGAGGCGGCAAGGTAAGCTTTCAGTATCAAACTGAAATATATATTGGCCAGGTATAAGGTTTAAGGCTTATCATGGATTTATTTATAAATTTATATCCATGAAGACCCTCTCGCAGCTGAAAAAAAACCTTAAGAATAATTTCTCAGCGTTAAAGCCCGTTAAGGTGGCGCTGCTTGGTGACAGCGCTACACAATTGCTTTCTGTTGCTTTAAGAGGTACGGGTTTTGATCTTGGGTTTGATCTGCAAATTTGGGAAGCTGACTTTAACCAAATTGAGCGACAAGTATTTGACCCTGCTTCCGCGCTTTATGAATTTAAACCGGAAATCGTTATCCTGTTTCAATCGTCGCATAAACTTCTCCAAAAATATAATAAGTTAAGTCCGGAGGCATACGAGACCCTCGCCAATCAGCAACTGGAGCTGATTGCCAGCCTGAACACTACTATAAGTGCCAGCTTAAATTGCAGAATAATTTATTATAATTACACCGAAATAAACGATTCCGTATTTGGCAGCTACGCCAATAAAACACCGTCCTCATTCTTGTTTCAAACCCGTAAGCTCAATTACGAACTGATGCTATATGCGGCAAACCAACCCGGTTTTTCCATTTGTGATCTTTCCGCTATCCAAAATCAATTTGGCAAAGCAACCCTTTTCCACCCATCTGTGTATATAAGTACAGATATGGTTTTAAGTATTGACATTTTGCCACAAGTAGCCGCCGGCACAACTGCGCTTATTGCGGCCATGTATGGCAAAATTAAAAAGTGCCTGGTGTTCGATCTTGACAATACCATTTGGGGCGGCATAATTGGCGATGATGGATTAGAGCAGATCCAACTCGGCAGCCTGGGTATAGGAAAGACATTTACCGAATTTCAGCATTGGCTCAAAAAATTGAAAAACAGGGGGATCATCCTCGCTGTTTGTAGCAAAAACACCGAATCAGTTGCTAAAGAAGCTTTTGAAAAACATCCCGATATGGTTTTGAAGCTGGAGGACATAGCCGTTTTTACAGCAAACTGGGAAAACAAGGTTGATAACCTGCGGGAAATTCAAAACACACTGAACATTGGATTTGATTCTATGGTTTTTTTAGATGATAATCCGTTTGAACGAAACATGGTACGGGAGCACATTCCTGAGATAACTATTCCCGAATTGCCGGAAGACCCTGCTGATTATCTTGAATATTTATACTCCTTAAACCTGTTTGAAACCGCATCATTTACCAATCAAGATGCCGAAAGAACAAAACATTACCAAACAGCGGCCAAACGAATTACTGACCAGCAAAGCTTTGTTAATGAAAATGATTTTTTAAAAAGCCTAAACATGGTTTCTATAGTGGAACCTTTCAACAAGTTTAACATCCCGAGGGTTGCACAGCTTTCACAGCGATCAAACCAGTTTAATTTACGTACCATCCGCTATACAGAAGCAGCGCTTGAAAAGCTTACTGATTCACCCGGTACTTTTACTTTTTCATTTACCCTGGAAGATAAATTTGGCGATAACGGGTTGATCTGCGCAGTGATCCTGGAAAAGGAAAGTGCGGATACTTTATTTATTGATACCTGGTTAATGAGCTGCCGGGTGCTGAAAAGAGGAATGGAAAACTTTGTATTGAACACTTTGATAAACTTTGCCAAAGCAAAAGACTTCAAATATTTAAAAGGCGAATACCTGCCAACCGCCAAAAATCAAATTGTAAAAGATCATTATAAAAATCTCGGCTTTTTTGAAAAAGATGCTTACTGGATAGCAGATGTCAATGCCTGTAAAACAAAAGATATATTTATTAACTATAAATAATGGAGCAAACTATTAATTATATCTATAATAAGATAGAGGCCATTAATCCTATCCATAGCAAAAAGCTCAAAAAAAATATAGCCTTTTTTGATGAACGGTATGATAAGTTAGCCGATGCCTTTTTTAAAAAATACATTCAAATCCTGCAGCTTCAAAATAAGACATTGGATTATGCAATAGATTGTTACCTGCAAATGATAGCCGATGTAAACAGTGAAACCATTGAATTTTTACGAACCGGGAAATATACCAGCAGTACCTTCGAAGAAGTAAACCAACGGGTTTACGCCCGACCCGAAACCATGGAATATTACATGCATGGTTTAATAATGTCGCAGTTTTTGTGGAAACATCATTACCAAATGCTGGATTATTTTATTAACACATTGCCAGGGTATCGCAATAAAACAAAAAGCTATCTTGAAATTGGTGTCGGGCATGGGTTATATCTTTCAAAAGCCTTAGAAATTCTTGATGATAAAACCACTTTAACTGCTGTAGATATCAGCAGAACCTCCATCGCCTTAGCAAAAAGCTTTATAAACGATGACCGGATTGCGTATAACCTCGAAAATATTTACGATTATAATAATGGTGAAAAGTTTGATTTTATTACGCTGGGGGAAGTGCTGGAGCATGTGGAGAATCCCTTACAGTTGCTGTTGAAAATATACGGTTTACTAAGCGATAATGGCGTATTGTTTTTCACTACCCCTACCAATGCGCCCGCCATTGATCACATCTATCTTTTTAATAATGTTAACGAAATACAAGCGATCATAAAAGCTGCCGGCTTTGAAATTGAATCGGAAAGGTCATTCTTATCAGAAGAGGTTTCGCCGGAAAAAGCGGAGAAATTTAAAATAGCTATATTGTATGGAGCGTTCGTTAAAAAGGCTAAGATCACCCAATAAAAAAACACCCGGCAAGTATGAACAGAAGTGAAATATTAAAAACAGTAAATGAGGTTTTTATTGACATACTGGATGATGAAAGCCTTGTTTTAACCGAAGAAACTTCGGCCAATGATGTTGAGGATTGGGACTCTCTAAATCATATCCAGATAGTGGTGGCTGTTGAAAAACAATTTAAGATCAGGTTTACCTCGCAGGAAATTTTAAGCTGGAAAACCGTTGGCGAAATGATCAGTTCTATCAGTTCAAAAACCTTGTAGTCCCACCCAACCCTCCCCGGAAGGGAGGGCTTTAAAAAAGCGCGAAGCTAAAGTCTCCCCTTCCGGGGGAGATTTAGAGGGGGCTACCAAGCTTTTGTGGAGGATCACATTTGTGTTTCCCCTTAACTTAATGACATTGGACGCAGCTTCGGCCAATATTGTGACAACGGATTTTAATCCGTTGAGGAAGCTATAAATAAAGCATAAATTTATAAATATGAAATTTCATCATATTGGAGTGGCCTGCAAAAACATTGATGAAGAAATAGTAAATATTTCTAAGATTCATACCATTGTTAAACAAAGTCCAAAAGTTTTTGATGAGCAGCAAAATGCAGAACTGGTTTTACTAACCCTGGCCGATGGCACCAATATTGAACTGATCTCGGGCAAACAGGTAGAAACTTTCCTCAAAAAAAATATTACTTACTATCATATATGCTTTGAGGTAGATGATATTAATACAGAAATTGAAAGATTGGTAAATGAGAACGCATTTGTAATATCGCCGCCAAAACCAGCCCTATTATTTCAAAACAGGCTGGTTGCCTTCCTGAACGTTTCTTATGGAATGATAGAATTGCTCAACTCAAAATAACCACGCAAATGCTTTTTACCTCCCTCCCATTTGTGTGTTTTTTTGTTATCTTCTTCCTGTTGTATTGGTATATTTTCAGCGGCAATCTTAAACTTCAAAATTCCCTCATTCTAACAGGCAGCTATGTATTTTATGCCTGGTGGGACTGGCGATTCCTTTTTCTGCTGATCGGCAGCTCCGCATTAAATTACATTTTAGGCATCTATATAGATAAAAGTAAAAATGAAAAGCAGAAAAGCCTTTTACTTTGGATAGGATTGATCCAGGGATTGGGCTGTTTGCTGTTTTTTAAATATTTTAATTTTTTTATCAAATCGTTCATCAGTGCTTTTGGCGTGTTTAATATCAAGGCTGATATTTATACGCTTAACATTATTCTCCCGCTTGGGATCAGCTTCTATACCTTCAGAACAATTAGTTATTTGTTAGATATTAAAAGCGGCAAAATTAAACCCGCCACAGATTGGGTTGTGTTTTTCTCCTATGTGGCTTTTTTTCCAGGTTTGCTCTCTGGTCCAATTGATCGCCCAAAAACACTCATCCCGCAATTAGAAAAGAAAAGAGTTTTTGATTACAGCCAGGCATCTGACGGGATGCGCCAGATTTTGTGGGGATTATTTAAAAAGATCGTTATCGCCGATAATTGCGCATTGTTTAATGCAGAAATTTTTGATCATTATAAAACCCTGCCAGCCAGTTCCCTGCTGTTTGGTGCTTTTCTTTTTACCATCCAGGTTTATGCTGATTTTTCAGGATATTCAGACATGGCAATAGGTTTGGCTAATTTATTAGGATTTAAAATTACCCGCAATTTCAACTACCCGTTTTTCGCCCAAAATATTGCTGATTTTTGGCGCAGGTGGCATATCTCCTTAACCTCCTGGTTAACTGATTATGTGTTTATGCCTTTAAGCGCCTACTTCCGCGATTATGGAAAATCCGGATTGATATTGGCCATATTGATCAATTTTACCCTCATAGGCGCCTGGCACGGCGCCAACTGGACCTTTGTATTTTTCGGTTTCCTGAATGGCTGTTTTTATATCCCACTGGTATTAAGGGGTACGCTTAATAAAAAGAAAAAGGCCGGCAGCCAATCTGCTTTAAAAGCCTTCGTAAATATGGCCGGGATGTTTATCCTGTTAATGTTTACTTTCCTCATTTTTCGTGCGGATAGCTTATCACAGGCTTTTGATTATTACGGCAAGCTATTTTCGCCTTCTCTGTTTTCGGGCTTTGTAATAACTGAAAAACTAAATACTGCCGTCACACTTTTATGCATTGCAATAATGCTGTTAACAGAATGGCTGCAACGGGATAAACAGCATGCTTTACAAATTGATGCTATCAAAATATTCCCTGTAAGGGCTTTGATCTACTTTGGTTTAATCTTCTTCATTCTTTCCTTCAGCGCCACAAAGAATGCCGACTTTATTTATTTTAAGTTTTAGGATATGATAAAGAAGCCGCTCAACAAATTCCTTTTTAAAGCACTACTGTTTGCTGTGCCGGTATTTTTATTTTTTGAGATCCTATTTCGTTTTGGTTTTTCGCCAATAGTTACCAATTCAACACTTTTTGATCTAAAGATGTTGAAAGTACAACAGCAGCATATAAAAAAGGTAAGCTTATTATCAATGGGTTCATCTGTAAATCTTTACGAGCTGAACTCTAATATTGTGGTGCAAAACATCCATCTCTCCTACTATAATTTTGCATCATGGGGATTGCAAATGGTAGACATGAACCCATTGCTGAAAGATTTTGTTAAAACCTATCATCCAAAATATGTTGTTATCTGCTCCTCATTTCCTGAATTTATATCACCCCAAAACAATTCATATTTAAATTATATAAATGCTAATGGTTTTCTAAAAAACCGTTTCCCTGAACTGTTTTACTTTAAAAACTATAATTCACTGCACCAGATAGCCCGCAGAAAATTAACAACCTACCCGCTTAACCTGGATAACTGGGGTGGTGCAACTTTAAGGATAAAACAAAAAGATATTGACCGGCAAAAATGGGATGAGCATGATATATTCCCTACAAGATACACACAAACTAATTATAATGCATTAGATAGCATAAGCACTTTTCTCAGTGAACAAAAAGTGAAATTTATTTTTGTGCAGGCGCCTGTAAAAAAATCATATACCAATACGCCTGTATCCAAACAACTTCTCCTGTTGCACTTTGAAACATGCAAATCAATTGTTGAAGGGCAGGGCGGGATCTATTTAAATTACTATAACCCGGTTGTATTTACAGACAGTTTATTTTTTGACCAGTACCATTTACAGGATACCGGGGCTATTATATTTACAAAAGAGGTAGTAGCTGATTTGAAGAAGATAATTGATAACTAGTGTTAAGTCTTAAGACTTGACACTAGTTATGTTTTGATACAAATAGTGTTCCGGTTACTCTTTAACCACCTCATTCAATATCGGATGATTCAAAGCGGAAATTTTTGTATGCCCACTCTTCAGCTCATCAAACACCACAATTTCATTTATCCCCTTTTTAAGCCATCCTGCCGGAATATATATAGTTTGCTGCGGACCGATGTTCCAGTATTTACCCAAATTATGTCCGTTTAAAAACACAAAACCTTTGCCATATCCATGCAGATCAAGATATGTATCACCAACCGCCTTTAAAGTAAATGTCCCCTTGTATAGCGCGGGCTGAAGTTTGCCAGCAGCTTTATTAGCTAAATATTTAAAGCTGTTAACGGTGCTGAAAGGAAATTTATACATTTTCCAGCCGGTAAGTTCCGTATCATTTAAAGTAACCTTCTCGGTGATCCCATGGCGGTTATCTATCAGGAAAGGGCCGTAATTGATGCGGCCGTTGTTCTCTACAAGGATGTCTAAAACATCTCCCTTTTTAGCATTGTTTATTTGCAGTGAATCCTGCTTAAACCGCCTGTCTAGCACGCTGATGCGTTTACCGTTTAAGTAAACTGTGGCATAGTCGCGCATTTCTTTAATTTTTAAAAGTCCCGATGCTGCATTTTTAAGTGTGGTACGGTATAGTACAAAGCCATAACCCTGGTTCAAATCTTCAAAGCAAAGCGGCTTAGCCGAAACAACAGGTACCCCTGCGTTGCTAAACAAAGCAGCCCTGCTCACCAGGTTAATATTTGGAATAGCCATGGCCTTATTTGTTGCCGGCACTGCAGGCAATTTCTCACCTGCCGGCAAATGTTTCTCAATTACTTCCCTGAATTTATAAAACTTGGCTGTTGGATTGCCCGATTCATCCAGCGGCGCATCATAATCATAGCTGGAAGTTTGTGGATCATAAGGATCCTTCTTGTTCATGTTTGCACCATTCATAAAATCGCGCGTGGTGCCACCGTGAAACATATAAAGGTTAATGGAGATCCCTGCGGTTAAAACCTCATCCAGCTTTTTGGCATCTTTATCAGCATTGCTGCCGGCATGGGGAGTGCCCCAGCTATCAAACCAGCCCGGGTACCATTCAGCTATGTAATATGGCCCTTTACCATCATGGTATTTATTGATCAGCGCTTTTACCGCTTTAGGATCATCCAACCCGTTTACCGCAGGTAAATAGCCCGGCAAATAACCCGCTGGCAATTGTGTAGGACCGTCGCAGGTAAAGAGTAAACCGCTAAAACCACCTTCACGGAATATTTTACGGTTAATATCAAGGTATTCTTTATCGTTACTATATGAGCCGTATTCGTTTTCTATCTGCACCATTAAAATATTGCCCCCGTTGGTAACCAGTAACGGCGAAAGCTGCTTGCCCAGCTGCATAATATAATCATGGTAGTATTTCAAAAACTTAGGGTCTTTGCTGCGCACTTTCAAGGTTTTATCTTTTAGCAGCCACCACGGGTAACCGCCAAACTCCCACTCGGCACATACATAGGGACTTGGGCGCAATACAACCCAAAGGCCTTCTTCTTTTGCTATCCGTACAAATTCTGCAATATCGTTATTGCCGGTAAAATCATATTTCCCTTCTAAGGGTTCCTGTGCGTTCCAGAAAACGTAGGTACCAATAGAATTTAAACCCATTGCCTTTGCCATTTTCATCCGTTGTCGCCAATACGCACGCGGAATGCGGGTGCAATGCATTTCACCCGAGATGAGCTGCAATGGCTTGCCATCCAATAAAAATGTTGAATCGCCAAGTGCAAAAGTGTGACTGGCTTTCTGAGCGCTGCACAGGTTTGAAATGATAGTTAATGCAAAAAGTAATACGGCAAGCTTTTTCATCTGTTTCGGAGAATTAATTGGTGAGGCAAAGTAGTGAAATAAAATAAATGTCGCAAATACATTAATTTAATCGCGCAATACATTTGTTTAGCAGGGCAAACGCATTAAATAAATCATTTTTTCTTATGGCTCACTAAGCAAATTAAAAGGAGGCTCCGATGGAGCCTCCTTTTAATGCGTTTACCCTATTTGTTTAGCCTTTAATTTTTATAAATTAAAAAATAAATTTACCTTGCATCAGGAAATGGTGTCTTCCTTTTAAAAACCGCATTCGCTGATGACGCCTGCAACATCGATCAAAAGCAATAAAGCTTGTTGATATAAAGTTTGTGGGTGAAAAATTTAAATTCTGTACCTAATAATAATCAAATCCCGGAAATATCCGGCCGGGTTTTTATTACCTTCCTTTTTGTTAAACCTAAAGCCATTAAATCATAATGACTGAAACCAGACCTATCCCCTTTAAAGAACACTTTACAATTGTGAAGCACCTGGTTCGCTGGACCATTATGACCATCCCTGTTGCAATAGCTATTGGCAGCGTAGTAGCTTTTTTTTTATGGCTTCTTACTGCCGCCACTCATTTCCGGTTCGATCATAAATGGCTGTTATTCCTGCTGCCGTTAGCCGGCTTGCTCATTCATTTTATTTATCAAACCGTTGGCAAATCTTCCGAAAAAGGTAACAACCTGATAATAGACCAAATTCATGAGGAAGGCGCAGGCGTACCCCGGAAAATGGCGCCGGTTATTTTATTCACTACCATAATAACACATTTATTTGGCGGCTCAGCCGGGCGTGAAGGCACAGCTGTACAGATAGGCGGCAGCATTGCCGCCATGTTTGGCAAATGGTTTAAATTAAACGGACCGGATACGCGACTGATCCTTACCGCAGGAATAGCAGCTGGCTTCGGGGCCGTATTTGGCACGCCGGTTACCGGGGCAATATTTGCCATGGAAGTTTTAACCATTGGCCGGATAAAATACGATGCATTGCTTCCGGCTTTAGTAGCGGCAGTAGTTGGCGATATAACAGTTGGCGCATGGCACGTTAACCATACACAATATCATATTGCACTAATACCACACACTCCCGGCTTGATAAGCGATTACCTGCATTTCGATTTGTTTTTGCTGGGTAAAGTAATTATTGCATCCGCAATTTTTGGGCTCGCCAGCTTTCTTTTTGCGGGAATGGTGCACGAAATAAAAAGCATTTGCCTTAAGCTGTTTAAACATAACTGGATGATCCCCGTATTTGGCGGACTTGTAATCATCGGCCTCACCTTCCTTAATGGCAAGCCCGATTACCTGGGCCTGGGTGTTGATGCCGAATATCATGGAGCTGTAACTATCCCTTCAGCCTTTAATGCAGGTGGAGCGGATACCTGGAGCTGGCTCTGGAAAACCATATATACAACAGTTACCCTTGCAACAGGCTTTAAAGGTGGCGAGGTTACGCCTTTGTTCTACATTGGAGCAACTTTAGGCAATACCTTATCGGCTTTATTAAACGCTCCCGTTGGCCTGTTTGCCGCCCTGGGCTTTATTGCTGTGTTTGCCGGAGCAACCAATACCCCGCTGGCCTGTACCTTTATGGGCATTGAATTATTTGGTGGTGAGCACGCCCTGTTATTTGCAGTTGCCTGTTTTACCGCTTATTTCTTTAGCGGCAATTCAGGTATTTACAGTTCACAACGCATAGCGGTCCCGAAAATATTGGATGACGATTTCCCGGGAGACGAATCTGTTTCCGATGCCACTAAACGGCGGGGATACATGTATGAAAAATTGAAGAAATATTATATCCCTTTAAAACGAAAAAGCAAGTAATAAGCAGCTGTCTGTTCTACTTACTTAACTTTTACCGGGATAGGCTCTGAATAAAAAAAAGCACGGCTGTCAACATCAACAAGTTTAACCTCCATAGTTTCGCTGCTTTTTTTAATGTTAACATTAATACTGCCGTCGGCATTAACCGGCACATTAACAAATTTCCTGTTATCTGCTTTTGCAGGCGTAATAAATCCCTTTATAAGGTTTACGCTCAAGGCAACAGCTATAACGGTAAGTACAATTTTTGTGTAAAGATCAGTTTTCATAATTGTTATTTAAGGTTTAAGAATTAAATATTAAGTACTTGGGTTTAAAATAGAAAAACAAAACCTTTAAATGAGGTTTTGTTTTTCTTATCCTTTTAGGCCTGATAAAAAAACATTCCTGGCCGCTAAAACATGACATCAGTACTTACATCTGCTTGTAATACACGTTAGCAGAAACGTATATGATAATTGACAATACACCCAAAACAATCACTATTAAATCGCGCTTGGAAAATTTGCGAATTGCCTTACCCTTACTAAAATATCTTATAAGTACAATAAGTGCCCATATGGGCATTGCAAATAAAAAAACTGTAATTATTATCAGCGCAATTGTCAATACCATAGCGGGCTTAATTTATAAAGCAATTTAAATTTTATAAACCAAATTATAAAATGCCTTAACTCATATTACTTTCAAACTAGAATAGCCCAAGCTGCCCCTTATCATCCATGTCTATGTCATCGGGGTTGGTAATTTCAAAATCTATCTTTTTAGGGGGTGATTCCACTGATTTTTGGGATGATTCCACCGATTGATCAGCTGGTTTTGCAGGCTGTTCGGCAGGTGGCTTTACAGGTTCCGGCTTAACATCAGCTGGCTTCTCAGGCACTTTTACTGCAGGTTTCTCAACTTCAGCTACATCTGTTTCATCATCTAGACTACCCGCCTCATCAGCGATCACAACCTCTGCCTCAGCTACATCCGTTTCATCATCTGTATCGCCTGCTTCATCAACGATCACTTCAGGTTCAATTTCAGCAATCAGCTCAACAGCTTTTATAACCTGCTGCGATAAGCGGTTACCCATTGCCTTCATCCCCTTAACATCAATCACAGTAGAAAGATCAACCTCAAGCGTTTCCGGTGTCTGTTCTTTGCCTCTTAGCTGCTCAACCTTTACAACCGGCTGCGAAGCGCCAGAGATCAGTAACAGTTTCGAACCATTCTCATCGCTGATTATGCTTACCTGTTTACCTATGGCAAGGTTATCAAACACAAACCGTTTTACCATGTAGTTTTTCGATTTACCATCAATATGGATAGCCGAATAAACTTTTGCAGCATCATACTTTTCGATAATGATCATTTTATCATCAAAGTGATTGTTCAGGTCAAAACTGGTCAGTTCGTAGATCCCGTTGCTAAGTACGGTTAAGATCCTGTCATCGCCATCAAATTCGCCCAGGTATTTACCACGGCCATCAGCATTTAAGCGTTTTAAAATATCATCATACCAGATCTTTCTTCCGGCTAAAGTTGAAACACCTTTGCTTTTCAGAATGATCTTTTTGACCGGGTATTTAGTAATGATATTCCCCATTGAACCCCGGCCTTTTATGGCCAGTGCTGCAAAGTCCTCGTCAAACTGTAGCTTTTTGAGCTTACTATGCGGCTTCAACTGTACGTTAACAATTTCTGCTTCGCCATTAGGGTTGGCACTAAAATATAACGACCGGCTTCCTTTGGTACCCTTGGTTAAATCGTATTCCTTATCCCGGGTAACGCCTACAACCGAGAAACGTTTAATGTAGCTTACCCCGCTCTGCCCGTCTTTGTAGATCATGTTATAAACGGTACGCTCGTCGTTCTTTTTAAATACGGCTACGTGGATAATTTCCTTGCCCACAAAAACCTTATCCTGGATCTTGGTGATCAAACAGCGTCCATCTTCCCTGAATACAATAATCTCGTCAATATCTGAACAGTCGGTTACAAATTCGTCCTTCTTTAAGCCGGTTCCTATAAAACCATCAACGCGGTTAACATACAACTTGGCATTTGCCAATGCCACCTGGGCCGCTTCTACCCTATCAAAAGTGCGTAGCTCGGTTTTACGTTCGCGGCCTTTGCCATATTTTTCCTTCAGTTTCAGGAACCAGGCAATGGTATAGTCAGTTAAATGTTTTAGGTGATGTTTTACCTCTTTTATTTCAGCCTCCAGGCCCTTTATCTGCTCATCCGTTTTCTTTACATCAAAACGGGTGATGCTGCTCATCGGTTTATCAATAAGCTTCTTATAATCTTCGGGAACTATAGTCCGGTAAAACGACGGAAAGAATGGCTCAAATAACCGGTTCAAAACTTCAAGCACCATTTCAAAATTGTTGGAGGTTTCATAGTCAGGATGCTTGTACATCCCCTCCTGGATAAAGATCTTAAGCAATGAGCTGAAGAAGATCTTTTCCATCAGCTCTTTCAGCCTGATCTCCAGCTCCATTTTCAGCAGCTGGCGGGTGTAATGCGTGCTTTCGGTAAGCATGTCATTCACACTCATAAAGCGTGGCTTATCATGCTGTATTACGCAGGTATTTGGCGAGATGGAAACCTCGCAATCGGTAAAGGCATAAAGGGCATCAATAGTAACATCGGGCGAGATACCGGGCGCCAGATGCACCACAATTTCCACGCTGCTTGACGTATTATCTTCTATCTTCTTGATCTTGATCTTGCCTTTTTCGTTTGCCGCTACAATGCTTTCCATTAAGCCACCGGTAGTTGTGCTGAACGGAATTTCAGTTATAGCCAACGTCTTTTTATCACGCTCCTCTATTTTTGCGCGGATCCTTACCTTACCACCCCGCTGACCGTCATTATAAGCCGAAGCATCAGCCATACCGCCAGTCGGGAAATCCGGCATCAGGTTTGGCAGGTTGCCTTTCAGCACCTCAATAGATGCATCTATCAGCTCAATAAAATTATGAGGCATTATCTTGGTGGCCAAACCTACTGCAATCCCATCAGCACCTTGTGCAAGCAATAATGGAAACTTAACGGGCAATGTTATGGGTTCGCGGTTACGGCCATCATAGCTGGCTTGCCAGTCGGTAGTATCCGGGTTAAAAACAACTTCGAGTGCAAATTTTGAAAGACGGGCCTCAATATAACGCGGGGCAGCTGCCGAGTCGCCGGTCACCGGGTCGCCCCAGTTTCCCTGGCAGTCAATCAGCAGGTTTTTTTGGCCTATCTGCACCATGGCGTCACCAATAGAAGCGTCACCATGCGGGTGATACTTCATGGTATTGCCTATTACGTTGGCGGCCTTGTTAAAACGCCCGTCGTCCATCTCCTTAAGGGAATGGAGGATGCGGCGCTGCACTGGTTTTAAACCATCATTTATATGCGGAACGGCACGGTCAAGAATTACATACGATGCATAATCCAGGAACCAGTTTTCGTACAATCCATCGAGTGAGGTAACGTTGTGTAGTTTTTCTTCGCTATTTGCAGGTATCTCGTCTTGGTTTAAATCTTCACTCATTATTAGCTAAAAAATATAAAGGGTAAAGATAGGGATAATGTACAGATGTGCGGATTTTGGATGTGCCGATTTTTAAACACATTATTAATTTTTAACAATGGTGTTAGCTGGTTAGTTTTTTAACACGGAGATGCAGAGAAGACACGGAGAGCACTGAGTTTTTTGAGCGATAAGATTTATGTTTTTATTACGCGCCTGACACCGTCTTTTAGCATTAACACATTAAAGTTTATTAGTAAACCTAATTTACAACCTGAAACTTTTAGATAGGTTAATACTTGTGCTAAATGAATGTCGGCTAAATTCTCAACTGCTTTAATTTCCACTATCAGTTTATTCTCAACCACTATATCAAGCCGGTACCCGCAATCCATTCTAATTTCTTTATATACCAGTGTAAAGGTTTTTCCTTTTCTACATATAAACCCTTTTTAAACAATTCATAAAAAAGAAATTCTTTATAAGCCGATTCCAATAAACCTGGGCCTAAAGTCTTGTGAACAGTTATAGATGCTCCTATAACTTCAGTTGCTAAATCATTCTCTATTTGCATTTTAATCTCTGTCTCTCTGTGTGTTCTTAGTGGCCTCTGTGGTTAAAAAACGATATGAATATCGACCTTATTCATCCGCACATCACCTCTCCCCTTTCATCTCCCTCAGCATTTGGCCGTAATCCCATTTGCGCAACATGGCATTAACGGTATTTATTATGCGTTTGGCTCGTGTTTCGCTGGTTTTGGCGCCGTTTATCCATTTTATAAAATAGTCACGGTGTGATTTTGCCAGGCCATTAAAAAAGTCGGAAGCTTCAGGCTCAAATTCAAAGCATTCCTTCAAATCATCGGGCAGCTCAACTTTGTAATCTTTATCTTCCTCTAAGCTTACCTGCAGCATAGCCCCGCTGTTTTTATGCAAAGCCTTCCTTACTTCGGCTTTAAGCGCCATAATAAAAACACCATTACCCATAGGCATTAACGCCATACCGTTTACGGCAAGGCCATCAAGCATCCCCCTTACCCTGAATGATTTTTTGTTGCCCGGTTTTAATTGCTGCGCAATATCAGCAGGTATTTCAATGTAGCTCCAGCCGGTTTTTTCGCCCTGCTCCGCAAATTGTAAAATAATGGTACTAAACGTTATCATGCTATTTTAAAATTTTTAATCAAAAGCCATCAATGTTACTCTGTGATTAAAATAAAGGCCTTTTTACCGCTTAATAATAACCAAAAAAGGCCGCTTTGTTAAATGTTTGTTAAAACTAAAAAGAACTGTAACTATTCAAAACATTGCTGTGTCTTATAGTCAAATAAATAATCACAACTTAAATTACAATATTATGAAAACTTTAAAATCAATTATGCTGGGGTTAGTGCTGCTGGTAGTATGCGGTGCAGCAAAAGCGAATAATATTAGCCACGATAAATTAACCGCAAATTACGCTATTAATACTTATATAGACGCCATGACCCGCGGTAAATTAGCCGGACTAAATGACGTTTTAGACAAAACAGTTGAATTTAACATGCTGCGGGGTAAAACAGTAATTAGCTTCAGCAGAAGTGCAATGCTTGATTTTTTCAAAAGCAATAAAGACATCGAGCAAGTTTGCACAACCAGTACTTCAATTGTTGAAAGCAATGCCAATGTAACCATTGTAAAAGTTACTATGAAGTATGACGACTTTGTACGCAACAATTATGTAACTATTGCAAACACCGGCAACGGCTGGAAGATCACCAATGTGTACAGCGTTTTTAAATAAGAATAAGTTTTAGGTTTAGTTAAATAGTTTGTTAGTAAAAGGCTCCGTGGTTGGAGCCTTTTTTATGTGCAATTTCTTTTTTTCGACTTCCCGCTGTTTTCTTCCTAATCTCTTTCCCCAACTAATCCCTGATCTCCAGTCTCTAATCACTTAACATAAGGCTCCAAAACCTTCTGCCATTTATCATACCCTTTGCTATTCAGGTGCAGCAAATCTGGCTCAAATAACGAGTTATCAACCGTAGTATTTCCGGGTGTATCCAGCACAGTGCCTAAATCAATATAAGTGCTGTTAGGCTTATTGTTAAGGTAATTTTTTATCAGTTTGTTGGCAATTTCAACCTCGTTAATAAACTTTGCCCGGCTGGGGCTTGGCTTTACCGACATAAAATAAATAGTAGCATCAGGCAGCTTTTTGTTGATCATTTTCCAGAGTTTTTGAAATTCATCAAAAACAAACTTACCGGTTTTACCCGCTGCAATGTCATTTTCGCCTGCGTAAATAAAAATTTTGCGGGGCTGATAAGGGAACAATATGTAAGGCGTATAATAATCAACCAACTGCCAAAGTTCGCAACCTCCTACGCCACGCCTGATGATGGGCTTATTGGCAAAGCGCTGCTCCAGGTCAGTCCATTTACGGATTGATGAGCTGCCGATAAACAGGATCCCATTTTTAGGTGGAAATTTCAGGCTATCCTGATGTTTAAATGCCCTGATCTCGTTATCGAACGGAAAACCTGTTTGCGCATGTAATCGGCTGCCGATACAAAGGGTTAGGAAAAGTAATATTAACTTTGCTTTCATAAATTGGTTATCTTCAAACTTACGAAGTTTATAAAACTTCGTAAGTTTTGTCACATGCCTTTTACGTTTAGCCTTTCACCTCTACATTCAGCCTTTTCTCAAAAAACAAAAAGGGCAAAAAGCTATCCACCCCGTTCATTACCCAAACAGGGCCGTTGTTACAGAATAAGATAATTTCTATCGGCTTGTTTTGTTTTTTTTCGTATTCGGCTAAAACCTGCAGGCACGAGCCGCATGAGGTAACGGGCTGCAAAATTTCAAATTCATCTGTGCTTGCGGTTACCGCCATGGCTTCTATAGGGTCATCAGAGTGATTTGCGCCCCAATAAAATAAGGCAACCCGCTCAGCGCATAAGCCGGAAGGATAAGCAACATTTTCCTGGTTGCTGCCATAAATAATTTTACCACTTTGCAGCCGCAGTGCAGCCCCCACCCTGAATTTTGAATAAGGTGAATGTGAGCCTTCCATTGCTTTAACCGCCTCAAGGCATAGGTCATGATCGGTTTCGTTAAGCTCTGTTAAAGTATTGTATTCTTTAAAGGCTATTTCTATTTGGTGCTCTGTCATCTTTTATATCCCCTGAAAATATGGGGGGATACAAGGTAAGGAATAATTTGCAAATAATTGTCATTGCTAGGTATGAAGCAATCGCGAACTATGCAAGTTTTACAATTTTCTAACCGCTCTGTATAGCATGCGATTGCTTCGTACCTCGCAATGACAAGAAAGGGTCACACAGCTACCGGCAACTCTATACTCTCCGCATCCTCGGCAATTAACGGGTTAATACTTTCATCATCTTTTTCAACCCTCAGGTTATTGATAATGTGCTGCTGGCGGGTTGGTGTGTTTTTACCCATAAAGTATTCAAGCAGGGCTTTTATATTGGCATCTTTCAATATAACCGGGTCAAGGCGGATATCTTTACCTATAAATAGGCCAAATTCATCAGGCGAGATCTCGCCTAATCCTTTAAATCGGGTTATTTCCGGCTTAACACCCAGTTTGGCTATGGCATTACGGCGCTCTTCATCACTGTAGCAATAAATGGTCTCTTTTTTATTACGAACGCGGAACAATGGTGTTTGCAAAATAAATACATGCCCGGCTTTTACCAGGTCGGGGAAAAACTGCAGGAAGAAGGTCATCAGCAATAGCCTGATGTGCATCCCGTCCACATCTGCATCGGTTGCTATTACAATGTTATTGTAGCGTAAATCATCCAAGCCATCTTCAATGTTCAGCGCATGTTGCAGCAGGTTGAATTCCTCATTTTCGTAAACCACTTTTTTGGTCAGCCCGAAGCAGTTTAACGGTTTACCCTTTAAGCTGAAAACAGCCTGCGTCATCACATCGCGCGATTTGGTGATCGATCCGCTGGCAGAGTCACCTTCTGTTATAAACAAGGTTGTTTCCTGCTTACGCTCATGTGGTTCGTCAAAATGCGCCTTACAATCGCGCAGCTTGCGGTTATGCAGCGATGCTTTTTTAGCGCGTTCGTTTGCCAGTTTTTTAATCCCTGCAATATCCTTGCGTTCCCGCTCCGACTGCATAATGCGTTTTAGCAAGGCATCGGCTGCCGACGGATTTTTATGCAGATAGTTATCCAGCTGGTTTTTAACAAAATCATTTATAAAGCCGCGCACTGAAGGCCCATCCGGACCAATATTTTGTGAGCCCAGCTTTGTTTTTGTTTGCGATTCAAATACCGGCTCCTGTACCTTAATGGCAACAGCCGCTACTATTGACGCGCGCACATCCGAAGCATCAAACTCTTTTTTATAAAATTCGCGGATGGTTTTTACCACCGCCTCGCGAAATGCCGCCTGGTGGGTACCACCCTGCGTGGTATTTTGTCCGTTAACAAACGAGTAATACTCTTCGCCGTATTGCTGCCCGTGGGTCATGGCTATTTCAATATCCTCGCCTTTTAAATGGATAATGGGGTAACGGATATTTTCGGCATCGGTATTTTTTGTTAACAGGTCATAAAGCCCCCGTTCCGAAAAGTATTTCTGGGTGTTAAAGTTTATGGTAAGGCCTGAATTAAGGAACACATAATTCCAGATCATGCTATCAACAAACTCCGGGATAAAGCGGTAATGCCTGAAGATGGTATCGTCAGGCAAAAAATTTATAGCTGTTCCATTTCGTTGGGTGGTTTCCTTTTCCGGCTCATCACGCACCAGTTCGCCTTTTGCAAACTCAGCCAGCTTGGTACGCCCGTCACGATAGGACTGTACGATAAAAGAGTTTGATAATGCGTTTACCGCCTTTGTACCTACACCGTTCAATCCTACGGATTTTTGGAAGGCCTTGCTATCATACTTACCACCTGTATTTATTTTTGATACGCAATCAATAACCTTACCCAGCGGGATGCCCCGCCCGTAATCGCGTACAGATACCTTATGGTCGCTCATGCTGATCTCAATGGTTTTACCGGCACCCATAACAAACTCGTCAATAGAGTTATCAACTATCTCCTTCAGCAAAACATAAACACCATCATCATAAGCCGATCCATCACCAAGCTTACCAATATACATCCCGGGCCGTAAGCGGATATGCTCTTTCCAATCCAGCGAACGGATACTATCATCACTATAAGTTACAGCTTCTGCCATTTAAATTCTATATAATTAAATTAAGGGAAAAGGAAGACCGTTTTTATAAATCAAAACAAGTCTATCGGACAAAAATAATATTTACCCATTGAACTCACCGCTCAAATGTTTTAACTTATTAACAATTGCCTGATTATTCATTAGTGCGTATGCGATACGCCCCTACAATTTATATTTTGGTACGGGCGTATCGCATACGCCCATATCGCCAATCATCCTACTTACGGCTACTGCTTAAACTTAAGACAGTTACTTGCCCTATCCATGTTTTTAAAAAACTCAGGGTCTTTTTCATTTGTAAAACAAACCGCCATAATAATCCCGGTATGGTTTTTTTGAAGGGTAATAAGCAGGGCGTATTTGTAACGTTTGGTTGCAGGCAGATCGGGCAGGGTTAAAAGATATGATTTCCCGGCATCAGCATTATACCTGGCTAATACCTCAGGAGGAATGATCTTCATAAAAGGCTTGGTATCACCTGTAAATGCCGCAGCATGGGCCTCTCCTAATGAAACATAGGTAGAATCAGGGTTTGCCAGTTCGGCATTGGGCGTATCTTTTGATTTTTCATAGCTGGCCCAATTTTCTCTTTGTGATTTTACCTGCAGCCAGATCTCAAAATCCTTGCCGGGAAGGGTCATGGCGTAATCAAACGAAAAAAAATCGTTATCCGGGGCTTTTATTTCTTTAAATCCTTTTGGAAATGTAAATGTAACATTAGCCTCTGCAGCTAAATGAATAAATTCAGCAAGCTGACCGCTTACAGGGCGCTTAGCAACCGCAGCTGGGGCCTTTGCACCAGCCGGATGCTTTACCTGTGCAATTGTATGTTTTACCTGCGCAAAAACCGGCGCAATACAAAGCATAAGTATTCCGGCAACTAATATTTCCTTAATTTGTTTCAAAACAATTTCCATCACACAGGGCAAACAATAGTATTAAGTAACAATTAATCAGGGATAATAATAACAAAATTAAAATATAAATTTAAAAAATAAACATTTAACATATTATTAATACATGAGCATTAAACCAAGGCTCATGTGGAGTTGGATTAGTTTAGGAAATATTGCATTGTCCTGATTTTTGAATTTCACCTGTTTTAGGGCAAAACGCAATCAACTTAATCAAGCCTTTAAACCCAATCAGCCTCTTTTTTACTATTTTAGCGCTTTTTAAAGCTTCTGCTAATTAATATGAACAGATCCATCCATATAAGTTTTACGATTTTTTCACAAGGTTTGCTTCTTGCTTTTTTATTATTCATCACCTCCTGTAAGCCACACGTACCGGAACGGGTACAGTTTGAAGCAAAAAGAAAGGTTGATATGGTTAAATCAAAGGCCCTGTTAAAAAGCATTCAGGGAATTCGTTATACAGAAGTAAAGCGAACGTTTGATAACGGACTGTCATTTAGTGCAGTTGGCTATCAGTTGGTACCCGAATGGCGCATTTCGTTCCCTTCTACTGATTCGGTAAATATTTATAGTCCCAGAAAAAAAAGATTTTTGAATACCCCCGTAATATTTGATCATGATTCTGTTTACAACGTAGCGTGGGCATGGCTCAAATTAAAATACATTAAAAAGGATAGTATTCAGTTTATGGTGCTGCATGTGCACAACAATGTAATACAGGAGGAAAAAACGCATGTTTACATGACCTTTTATACCAATGATTATATTAAAAATGTACTTCATGCAGATACGGCAAACATGCTGAAACCCAGTAGCAAGGATACCGCTTACATTAAAGCTAAAATTTTAAAGGCACAAAACACCCTCGAAAGCGCTTTTGCAGGTACTGAGCCAGCAGTTTTAACGCCGAAGACACCATTAATTACGATTAAAAAAGAAGTAACCCCCGACGGCGATGTTAACGGCGGGATGGGATTTGACGACTATCTTTCGCCAACATATAATATCACCATCCACAAAGCCTATGCCGATTTTTATTACTCTTACTCGGCGTATGTTGACGAAAAAGGGAATATTACCTTTCGCAAAACGCTGACATTTACTTACCCCGAGTTTAAAAAAGCCAACGATGATGCTATGAAAGGCATCACCGATGGATACCTTAAAGCTTACCTTGATATAACGCCTGGCAAAACACTTGGCATCCCTCATAACAGTATCGTAATTTTAAATGTAACAGGGATTAAAAAGTAATTGATTTATTCCTGTAACATTTAAGCCGGTTATTGATCAATATACTGTATTTCAATTTTATCAATCATGCAAAACAGGTCTAAATTAAAATTAAGGATATTAATGGTAGCTATAGGAATGTTCCTGGGCCACATTTGTATGGATCTTTATAAAATTGGCGTAAAAGATGGAAAAGCAACAGCTCTGGCTATTGCAAATAAAAAGTAACACTATTTATTAACAAACGTTAACTTACGCTCCCATTTTACGGCTGAATTAATCACGATATTGTTATCTGTGAACCCTTTCATTATTCATGAAGAAAGCAGCCTTTTTAACATTAACCTTTAATTTTTTCATTTGCTTTTACGCCATTGGCCAGAACAGGACAATTCCAGGTTTGGTTACCTTTAACGCTATGCGGCAAAGTGGTGTTGTTATAAAAAACGTCAATCTCCATACACAAATCATCAGTAATGACAGGGGCGAATTTACCATTCAGGCCAAAGCCGGAGATACTTTAATAAGCTCAAAAGAGGATTATATTAAAGATACGTTACTTGTAACTGATCAACCGTTTTTTATTATTCAATTAAAAAAGAATCCTTTAATACTTAAGGAGGTCTTGATTAAGAGCTCACCTATTACTATCGAAGAAACTTACGCAAAAAATAAAAAAGATTATAAAGAGATCTATCGTATTGGTGATAAAAGCAATATAATTGGCCCGGATAATATTGATAAAATATGGAGCGCGGTTTGTAAAGAAGGTAATGATGCGCGCAAGTTACAGCGCACACTAACAAGTGATTACAAAAGCAGTTTGGTAAACCGGCGCTTTACTAAAACCCTTGTTACCCGCATAACAGGCTACAAGGATACTACGTTGGATAATTTTATGATAAAGTACCGGCCCACTTTTAAAATGGTACAAAAAGCTACAGACTATGATTTGATCCAGTATATTAAAAAGAAAATGGCAGAGGATAAAAAAATCTAAGCAATCCTTCTATCCTCTGAACCAATCTTTAGTTCGACAAGCTAAAAAAGTTAACAACTTTTGATGCCCCGGTAACGTCCTTGCCTCCGGCAAAAAGAATAAAATTGTCAGAGCTTGCCCCGGCCATTAAGATCCTTCCCTGGTTTATTGTAAGGTTAGTCCATGTTCCGTTTTTTACATCATAAATGTCAGCAGTGGTTGAGAGACCTGTGCCATTATAACCACCTGCAAATACAATTTTATTAGGAATGCCCACAGCTGTAAGGTCTTCTCTTCCTTCCGAAAGTTGGGAAGTAGTCCACACATTAGTTTTAACATCATAAATATCCGCAGTTTTAACGCGTCCATTGGTATTGGTATCACCGCCCGCAAACACAATTTTATTTGCTGCTCCGGCTCCGGCGAAACGGCTTCTTTCTGTACCCATGGCCGTTACAGACCACGTTTTAGTACTGATATCATAAATATCAACTGTTTTTTGCGGCACACCATTACCATCCACGCCGCCGGCAAACAGAATTTTGGTTCCGGCAGTTGCGGCAACCAGCCCGGTGCGTGCAAGACTAAGCGCCGCGGTTGTCCATTTGTTGGTTGATGCATCATAAATATCGACTGTTTTTGAGACGCCGCTTGTTCCTTTACCACCTGCAAAAACAGCTATATCACCTATCGATGCAGCGGCAAGCCCTTCACGGGCCTCACTTAGTTGTGCAGTAGGGGTCCACCTGTTTTTAATCAGGTCATATATGTCAACAACTTTTGAATATGAGGTGCTGTCATGCCCACCTGCAAATATTATCTTACTATAAGTGCTCGTTGCTGTAAGCTGGTAACGCGCTTTGCTTAATGCACCTGTATACCAAAGCCCTTGTATTGTATTATAAACATCAACTGCATTTGATATCGTGGTACCGTTATCGGTAGTTCCGCCGCCAAAAAAGATACTGCCATCAGTGCCTGCACCTGCCAGGCCGCTCCTTGCAACTGAAAAGTTTGACGCGCCGTTATAAATTATGTTAGTAAATCCGGGGTCCGGATCGGTTGGATTGGGCATGCCTTTTTTTGAACAAGAATTAATGGTTGTAACCAAAAAAGCGGCACAAATTAGTAGAGTTATTTTTTTCATAAACCTAAATATATTAAAGCTTCTAAAAATATTCCTGTTATGCACCAATAGGTATATTTATAACGATGGAACAATTGCTTCTATTACAGGTTACGGTTAAACCGGTGGTTTCGATACAATAATCATAAAATAAATGTATTAAGTTTTACTAACATTTGATAGTTTATAGCTGGCAGATCATTGTTTATGCCTGAAAAGCAAAACACTTACAAAAACCATAAACACGGCAGTTCCACCATGGATTAGCATGTGTGGCACATCTCCAGGGCCATTGGTAGCAAGCACTATTAAACAATCTGCCGCAGGCACTACAATGGCAGATGTAAATACATATGCAACAGCCCTGCGCATCCGCAGCCATAAAAGCGGTAAAAGCACCATGCCAGAAAACATATCGCGAATCCCTTTTATCCTGCCGTAGGCATAGTCTGCCGTGTTTGAAAATGGGATCCCAAAACCAGCTGCCCCCCCGGCCGGGTTAATTATAAACCGTGCGCCTACAAAAATAATTCCTGCTGCAATCAGCAATGTTAGCCAAAAAGATACCGAGCGGGTACCCCATTGTGTAATTTCATTTGTTGTTTTCATTTGTTTTTAATTTATAAAACAAAATTCAGCAACAAATAATTCCTGTTCATTCACCTGGGTTAATTAATGCAAGCCTGCAATCCGTTTGCGGATGCGGCTTAATGATTGCGGCTTAATACCCACATACGATGCAATATAATATTGAGGGATCCGCTGCCCTATATCAGAAAAATTAGTGATAAACTTTTGATACCGGATATCAGGTGAATCAGTATACATGGACCCCACCTGGTTAATTACATTTAAGAATACCTGTTCAATACCTAAACGGCCGAACCGCTCTCCATATTTAACTTCTTTATAAAATTGCTGCAGATCATCAAAGCTGATGACATCCATAACGGTATCTTCAAGTGCCTGGATGTTTACAAACGACGGAATTTTAGGCAGGAAGCTCTGGTAATCGCAAACAAATTCACCTTCTTTATTAAAGTAATTCGTTTTTTCATCGCCATCCTGGTTTATATAATAGCGAACAAGCCCGGTTTCAATAAATGCCAGGTACCGGCATATATTGCCTGCCTCCAGCAAGTGATCGCCTTTGTTCAATTCCTTTTTACGGAATAGCTGCCTTACAACTTTCTCATCCTCAATTGAAAGCGGGATATAGCTGCGGATTGAATTTAAAAGAAGTTCCATTGAGAAATATTACCCTTCATTAAAACACCTGTTCAACCCGCTTAGCAGGGTAGTCCAGTTTTTCACTTTTTCTTACACCGTTCACTGTAATATGTACAATGTTTATCTGGTCGTCAAACAGGTTATGCAGCAGGCTTACATCCGTGTCGATTTTTTTAACAACGGGAATCTTGTCCGATTCAAAATAAACATCCGTAGCCTCTTTGTTTATCTCGAAGCCAACATAATTTAAATTCAAAGGCGCAGCGCCTGTTTTAATTTGCAAGTTACTAATGATATACTTTTTCACAAGCACATCCATCGCGGCGTGCATCTCGGCTTTATTTAAATCTGTTTTTGTGTGATATTGTTTTACAAGCGCAGCTTCAAAATCGTCAGTAAAAATGGTGCAGATTACTTCCAGCTTGTTATCCTGGTTGTTGTAACTGATATTTGTTGTGCTTACATGGATAGGATGAAAAGCCTTCACTGCGTGTTTTACAGGAAGCCCTGCGCATAAAATTATGTAACAATATAATAGCGGTTGATAAATAAATGCCCACATAGCGTACCCTGATTTTTATAGTTAAAAAAACGCCTTAAATTTAGTGCTTAATACGGTTAGTTCGCAATGTCCGACTTTGCTTTTTATTTTAAAATGGGCTGGCAGCATATTATAAGCGCCGATGCCCTTGATCATCAATTGTTTATTTTGGCCCTTGCGTGTGTTTATGCTATCCGCGATATAAAGCGGGTGCTGATACTGGTAACCGCGTTTACCATAGGGCATTCATTAACGCTTGCGCTAAGCGTGTATGATGTGATCCGGTTTTCGAGCAAATGGGTTGAATTTTTAATTCCATGCACTATATTTATTACTGCATTAAACAATATATTTCAGCTGGATAGTAAAGGTAAAAGTGCACAGATAAATTATTACCTTGCATTGTGTTTCGGCCTTATTCACGGAATGGGTTTTGCCAACGCTATCCGCATAATGCTGGCAAAAGATCAAAGTATTGGCCTCGGCCTGTTTGGTTTTAATGTGGGATTAGAAGCAGGGCAGATATTTGTTGTTGCCATTATATTAATAATAGGCATATTGTTCTTAAACATTTTTAAAGTTAAAAGGCGCGACTGGACCTTTTTCCTTTCGGCTGGTGTATTTGCGTTATCTTTAAAAATGGCTTTGGAAAGAATTCCGTTTTGATTTCGGAAGTCGGATGTTCGATTTCGGATTTATTGAATTGCTATGAAAGCCCTGAATGGCAAAGCGCGAAGCTAAAGTCTCCCCTACCGGGGGAGATTTAGAGGGGGCTAATGTATAATTTCGGAAGTCGGATTTTCGATTTCGGATTTATTGAATTGCTATGAAAGCCCTGAATGGCAAAGCGCGAAGCTAAAAACCTTTCCCCTAAAGGTGAGGCTCAACGCAACCCCGGATGTTAAGTAAACCCATAAGTTCTTTCGGACTTCCGGACTTTACCGACTTTGGGATTTAAAAGAAAAACTGATCTTATAAATAATAATTAACTATTAACTGACAATGAAAAAAGTTTTTACTTCACTGTTTTTCACGTTCACTATTGCCGGGTTTGTTAAGGCGCAGGATATTCAGAATAATCCTTCCAGTAACCATGGCAATAAGTTTGAGCAATTGGGTACCATTTTAAATACACCCAATGAACAACGTACCGCGAGCGGTGCGCCCGGAGCCAAATACTGGCAGCAACGTGCAGATTACGACATTAAATGCGATCTGGACGAAAAAAACCTGAAACTTACGGGTTCAGAAACCATTACCTATTACAACAACTCGCCCGATCCGCTTGATTATATCTGGCTGCAACTGGATGAGAACCAGCACAACAATTTTGACAATGCCAATTACCAGCAGAGCTCAACCATGCCGCGTGGGGCAGGAACGCTGCAGCTTGACAGGGCCGCAAAATCAGATGCTGACAATGGCTATGGCGATAAGATAATGAGCATTACCGATGCATTAGGCAAAAGCATCCCTTACATTATTAATAAAACCATGCTGCGGATGGATCTGCCTGCCTCTCTAAAACCAGGCGCGAAAATGATATTCACCGTAAAATGGAACTACAAGATCTCTGACAGGATGACTATTGGTGGTCGCGGTGGTTACGAATACTTCCCCGGCGATGGCAATTATCTGTTCACCATGACGCAGTGGTATCCGCGCTTATGCGTTTACAGCGATTTCCAAGGATGGCAAAATCACCAGTTTACCGGCAGGGGCGAATTTGCCTTAACCTTTGGTAACTATAAAGTACAAATGACGGTTCCGGCCGACCACGTAATTGGCGCTACAGGCGAATGTATTAACTATGCAGCCATTTTAAACCCAACACAGCTGGCACGTTATACCAAAGCAAAATCTGCAGCTGAACCTGTAGAAATTGTTACGCTTGATGAGGCTAAGAAAGCTGAAGCTGCACCAAGCTCAGCTAAAAAGACCTGGGTTTTCCAGGCTACTAACGTGCGCGATTTTGCATGGGGATCATCCCGCAAATTTATTTGGGACGGAATGGGCCAGAAAGTTGAAGGCAAAACCGTAATGTGCATGAGCTATTATGGAAAAGAGGCTTACTCTTTATACCGTAAGTTTTCAACCAAGCTGGTTGCACATACTGTAAAATCATATTCAAGCTTTACATTCCCTTTCCCTTACCCTGTTGCACAAAGTGTTGAGGCAGCAAACGGAATGGAGTACCCGATGATCTGCTTTAACTACGGTCGTACCGAAAAGGATGGCACTTATAGCGAGAGTACCAAAAATGGGATGATAGGCGTAATTATCCACGAGGTTGGTCACAATTTCTTCCCGATGATCGTTAACAGTGATGAGCGCCAGTGGACCTGGATGGATGAAGGCTTAAACTCATTTATGGAATACCTTGCCGAAGAGCTTTGGGACAATAAATATCCAAGCAAAAAAGGAGCTGCCTATACTATTGTTGATTATATGAAGCTGCCAAAGAATGAGCTGGAGCCGATAATGACCAACTCTGAAAACATTGTACGGTTTGGGCCAAATGCTTATACCAAACCGGCAACTGCGCTTAATATTTTGCGCGAAACCATTATGGGTCGCCAGTTATTTGATTATGCGTTTAAACAGTACGCCAGGCGCTGGGAATTTAAACACCCTACCCCGGCAGATTTCTTCCGCACCATGGGCGATGCCAGCGGCGAAAACCTGGATTGGTTTTGGAGAGGCTGGTTTTACGGAACCGATGCTGTTGATATTTCACTCGATTCAGTTAAAGTTGCAAAGGCTGACCTGAACGGAAATGCGCCACAGTTTAACAGGAGAGCAACTAAAGTTGACGCCCCGGCTGTTAATGCGTTTGATGATATTTCAAAGATCCGTAACCGCGGGGATAAAAACATTAGTTTTTACGTAGATAAGGACACTTCAGTTCATGATTTTTATTACAAATATGATCGCGGACTTACTACTGTTGATACCACTAAATTTAACTATCTGACTAAGGATCTTGCAGCCAAGCAGGGCAACGCCGCTACTGCCGACGCGATGACCGATGAGGATAAAACCAAATATGCCGGTAAATACTTTTATCAGCTTGATTTTAGCAATAAAGGCGGTTTGGTGATGCCGATAATCGTTGAATTCACTTATGCTGATGGAACCAAGTCTATCGACCGCATCCCGGCTCAGATCTGGCGCCTGAATGAAAAGCACGTATCAAAATTCTATGTGCAGGATAAGGAAGTAGCTTCAATTAAGTTAGACCCGATGCGCGAAACAGCTGATATTGACGAAAGCAATAACTATTGGGGAAAATTGCCTGAACCATCAAAGTTTTCTATCTTTAAACAAAAAGTTAACGGAGGTGCCGCGCGTGGCCAGTCTGTGGGTGTAAACCCAATGCAGGTTTCGGGCAGCAAATAAGATAATTTCAAACCAGGCCTGTTTACAAGATCCGCTAATCGCTTTAATGTGGTTAGCGGATTTTTTTGACTAAGATTTATAGGATGAAAGGATTTTTAGGATTTAGGAAGAAGCTAATCTACCTGTCATTCTCAATAGACAGGTAATCCTAAAATCCTTCCATCCTAAAAATCATAGTTCAATATTCTCCAAATACTTATACCCGCTCCCTGTATTTATCATCAGCACCTTTTCTCCGGGCTTTATCCAGTTAGTGGCTTTCAGCTTTTTAAAGGCTTGCCATAATGCTGCGCCTTCGGGGGCTATCAGCATGCCTTCGTTGCGGGCTATCTCTTTTAGGGCGCTGCCCATTTCTTCATCGCTTATGGTAATTGCTGCGCCATTGGTTTCGCGCAGCACACGCAATATCACTTTATCTGCATAAGGCTTTGGTACACGCAGGCCGTTGGCTATAGTAAAGCCACCGTCTGCAAATTCTGAAACATGGTGGCCTGCATTAAAAGCTTTCACAATCCCATCACAGCTTTGTGATTGTACGGCAACCATGCGCGGGCGTTTGCTGCCTATCCAGCCTAATCGTTCCAGCTCATCAAAAGCCTTCCACATGCCTATCAGGCCGGTACCGCCCCCGGTAGGATAAAGTATCACGTCAGGTAGTTGCCAGTTAAACTGTTCCGCAATTTCATAACCCATGGTTTTCTTACCTTCAAGGCGGTATGGCTCTTTTAAGGTTGATACCTGGAACCAGCCGTGTACAAGGGCCAGCTCATTTACCAGCCTGCCGCAATCGCTGATGTTGCCGTCTATTTCAACCAGTTCTGCACCGTATAAACGGCATTCATCCTTAAAAACTTTCGGGGTTTGTTTGGGCATATAAACAATAGCCCTAATGGCGGCTCTGGCAGCATAAGCTGCCAGGGCACCGCCTGCATTACCCGCTGTTGGCGTGGCAATTGTATCAATCCCTAACTC
The DNA here is from genome assembly GCF_900142915.1 of Mucilaginibacter sp. OK098. Taxonomy (GTDB): domain Bacteria; phylum Bacteroidota; class Bacteroidia; order Sphingobacteriales; family Sphingobacteriaceae; genus Mucilaginibacter. Next base: position 41,742 of record NZ_FRCM01000010.1, on the reverse strand, counting down.
TTTTGCTTTGGATACTGCTGCGCTTATACCCCTCGCCTTAAATGAACCCGTAGGATTGCCTGATTCATCCTTCCAGAAAACCTCATTATCGCCTATAAATTGCCTGAGGTTTTCAATAGGTATTATTGGGGTAAAGCCTTCGCCCAGTGTAACAATATTTTTTTCTTCAATAACCGGTAAAAACTCCTTATAACGCCACATAGTAGCCGGACGACCCGCCAGAATTGACTTGTTTATGCTCCTGCTCAAATTGTATTTCGCAAACAAGGTTGATCTGCATGCTTCATTTACGCAAACTGTATTTATAACCGCAGCACTATGTATGGCACCGCACTCGGGGCACGTTAAGTTTGTTATAAGGGAACCTGTTTCCGTATCAATATCACTTATCATTATTTATTTATACCTGTAAAACGTTGAATTCGTTGCCTTAACTTTTGATTGTTCAATAATTCTTCCTGATCTCTAACCTCTGGTCGCTAATCTCTAACCGCAAATATATCGCCCGCATTCCATGTTGGTCTTTCATTGTCCTGAGCTACCAGGTAACCAATCAGAAAATTAAGCTGCGCGTATTTTTTTCCGGCGGAAAAATCAAAGATCCCGTTTATATCATCCTGCGGTTTATGGTAATATTTTGCGCGCCATTTAGCTACAAACTCATTCAGGTTATTTTTACCGTCGGCTGTTTTGCTCCCATACTTTATATGCAGAGCGGGGATCCCGTTTACCACAAAGCTGTATTGATCGCTGCGTACAAAACGCACCTGCTTTGGCTCGGGATCAGGCTCCACGCCAAGTCCAAGGTACCCGGCGGCCTCATCAACCTGTTTGGCCAACGACGAATGTTCGGCTCCTAAAGCTGTTACTGAAAGCAACGGGGCAATAATAGTAGGCATATCCGTATTTACATCGGCCACTATACTTTTAACCGGTACAGTAGGGTGGGCAGCAAAATAGCCCGAGCCCAGGTCGCCCAGTTCCTCGCCGGTTAGCAACACGGTAAGGATGGAACGCTTTGGCTTTTGTTTTAGATCTTTATAAATACCCGCTATAGCCAATACGCTGGCCACACCCGATGCATTATCATGTGCACCATTATAAATAGAGTCGCCTTCAACTGGTTTACCTATGCCCAGGTGATCTAAATGTGCACTATGCACAACATACTCATGCTTCAACTTAGGGTCGCTCCCCTCAATTTTACCAATCACATTATAGCTTAAAATATCCTGGTAGGTAGATGTATAAGAGATCTTAACATTAGCGTTTATCGTAAATGAAGCCGGCTGACCGCCCTTTAGCTGCGCCAGTAATGCCGGGATAGTTTTACCAGCCAGCTGTACCAGGCCGTTAAACGTTTTATAGTTAAAAAGGCCAAGTAATTTAACCTGGTCAGAATAATAAGTCCTTGAAATAACCACCGAACCATCTTTTCCTATTACACTATACATTCCACCCTTAGCACCGCTCAGTCGCGAGGTTGAATCTGCTGAGCAGATGATAACCCCAACAGCGCCATGCTCCGCAGCAGTTTTCAGTATAGTAGTAGGATTCATGGTATGCGACATTACCGATGACGAGAATTTGTCAGGAGCACCGCGCATTACCAGTACTACTTTGCCTTTTACGTCAATCCCGGCATAATCATCATAATTTAATGAGGGTTCGCTTGTGCCATAGCCGGCAAAAGCAAGCGGCGCACCCAGGCTAACATCCGGTTTTGAAGGATTGGGCAGTATAGCATAATCAACCCATGGTTTCAACAGTTCGGGGTTGGCCTGTCCGCTTAAAGAAACGTTAATAGTGCCGGTTGTGGCTTTGCGCAGTTTCACTTCCTGCAGCCAGGTATTATTTTCGCCCGCGGGCTTAACGCCAAGGCTTTTTAAACGGCTCACCACGTAATCAACAGCCATCTGGTACCCTTCGGTACCGGGGCCGCGACCTTTTAGCTTATCATCGGCCAGGTAAGCAATATCAGCCTTAAATTGTGCAGTATCAACTTTGTTTAACGCCTGCTCAACCTCTGGGCTTACTTTAATTTGCTGTGCAAAACCTGTTCGCACCAGGGATATAAATAAAATAGATAACAGCGTTTTGCAAATTCTGATCATTGCTATGATAAGATTAATTATACCAGTTAATAATAGCGCACAAGTTATTAACTATGCGTATTCCCTGCAAGTTTATAGCTAATTGTAACACAATTGATGGAATAACCCAATTAGACACGATTAAAGGATTATATAGATTGACAGGATTAAAAGCACATTAAAAATTAGCTTATCTTGTTATTCAAATAACCCTAAATCAATCCTATCCTGTAAATCTATATAATCTTTAAATCGTGTTAAAAATCTTATCTTGTCAGTTAATAAACCCTAAATCCTGTCAATCCATATAATCCTTTAATCGTGTTATGAGAATCCTTCAAACCTTTTGGACCGGCCCATCCAACACAAATACTGAAAACCTGGTAAGCATGAAAGCCGGATGGCTCTCATGCGAGTATCATTGGATGAGCTGGGCATTAAGCTGTTTGCAGGCCAAAGCTATTTTTGGAGAAGTTAACCTGGTAACCGATTTAAAAGGAAAAGAGATTTTAATTGACCGGCTGCAGTTACCTTATTCAACTGTATCTACTGAATTAGAGGGAACACTTGATCATTACCATCCTGCCTTATGGGCGCTGGCCAAAATTTACACCTATAGTATTCAAACAGAACCTTTTCTTCACTTGGATGGGGATGTTTTTATCTGGCAAAAGCCGGATGAAGCATTTCTTAGTTCGCGCCTGGCAGCCCAGAATCTTGATAAAAACCTGGAATTTTATCTGAGTACATTAAACGGGATAAACGAACAATTTACTTACATCCCATCACCACTGTTAAAAGCAAACTATGAGCATAAAGATCTTTATGGCAGCAACGCTGGTTTACTGGGTGGAAGCGATCTGATTTTTTTTAAAACCTATTGTGAACAGGCTTTTAAATTTATTGACGAAAACAAAGCCGGCCTTACTAAGGTAAATACCGGCAGCCTGAACTTTATTTTTGAACAATACCTTTTTTGTCAGCTTGCAGCCGTAGCAAAGATTCCCATTAGTTACTATGGAAAAATGGTTGATAACCCTCTATTTAAGGATTATATTAAATTTGAAGACTATCCGCATGTGCAAATGGTACACCCTGTTGGCGGCTTTAAAAAATACCCGCACGTATGTGATCATGTTGCAAAAAAACTAAGGAGCGATTATCCTGAATACTATTACCGGATAATTAATATGTTGCGGTCGGGAGGTGCAAATATGCGGTCGGCCATATACGTTTCTCCTTTACTTAAGCTGGATCGGTTGCCCTCGTTGGCAGCAGAAAAACCAGGAGCGGTAAAAAAAGCTGAACCATTATTTGATCGCACAAATGCCGCTATAGATTATTTAAATAAAAAATATCCGCTTAATAAACTTTCAGGCCTTAAACCCAACATAAGCCGAAACGAATTTATAAAACAGGCAAAACTATTGCTGCCTCATAATCCGGAACGCGATTGCTTACTGGAAATATTCAGGCTGGAATCAACAACCAATTCTTTATTAAAAAAACTATATGCCAACCAGGCTGCCGTAACAAAGCTTTATAAGGAGGGGATTAAATCCTATAAACAGATCCAGGAAATATTTTCATTGCCGGAAACTGAGCTGCTGAAAATCAAAATAAACAGGCCCGAACACTATAAATTGCTCAAGACAAAATGGCACTGGAAACTTGATTACAAAGAACAGGTTCATGCACTTATAGAAAGAAATTTTAGCGAGGCGAAGTCTGCTCAGCCTGTATTGCTATTGCCAGATGAATTACAGCATAATGTTAAGGAATACTATTTAGATGAGCTGGACATGATTATTTTTGATACTATTAAAGAGCCCTTTACTATTGGTGATATATTACCTGAAATGAAACAATATTTTTCCTCAGAAGAAATAGAGGAAAACTATTTATCATTTAAACAATTGATTATAAATACAATTAAGGGGATGTTATATGCAGGTTCCGTTAAAATTAATTCTTAGCTATTGGTTAAATAACATTTGTATATTAATAAATATCTGCATACATTTAATTAACCAATTATAAACTTAATACATGATGAAAAAGCAACCTAAACCTTCAGGCAAACTAAGCCTGATGAATGAGTTAACGAAAAAGGAATTAAAACAAATTACCGGGGGTACTTTACAACAAACCTATTGTTCTTCTACTACTAATCCGTTTCCTAACGGCCAGCAACCAATTGGTTGCGCACCTGCTTATTGCATGGCGGCAGGTCACGGATCTTTCCTGTATTGTGCCTGATTTTTGTTAAGTCATGTAAAAAGGTGCGTTTTAGTAAAACGCACCTTTTTTATTGCCCTTTGGTTTTCCAATACATATAAGCAATACAGCCTACAACCATAATAGCTAAAACTATAAGGCCTGTTTTGCCTTTACGCTTGTCCTGCCGCATAAGCCATATTAAAAACGCAACAAACGGCAGTACAAAAACCGCCCAGAATATAAGTGATGGAATGTTCATTTCTTTTAGTTCATGGTTAATAGTTCATGGTTCATGGTTCATAGCCGGAGTTGAGGGTTTTGTATTTTAAAATTCACCGTATAACTATCATTCGCTGCAGCTACCATGAACTACGAACCATCAACTATAAGCTACATTGGCATCCTTGCCAGCGGCGTTACTTCCTGCCCTACAAATTCGCCTTTTAAAAATTTATAATATCCGGCTATGGCTATCATAGCGGCGTTATCAGTACAATACTCCAGTTTGGGGATAAAACAGCGCCAGCCATTTTTTTCGCCCAAAGCAAGTAAGCCCTGCCTTAAACCTGTATTGGCCGATACGCCTCCTGCCAAAGCAATATCTTTTATGCCATAAGCCTGCGCAGCCTTGCTTAGCTTATTTAACAGGATGGTAGCTATCCGTTTTTCAACTGATGCACAAATATCATTTAAATTTTGCTGTATAAAATCGGGATTAGCCGCAACATTATCCCTGATAAAATAAAGGATAGATGTTTTTAACCCGCTAAAACTAAAGTTATAGCCGGGAATCTGGGGTTCAGGGAATTTATAGGCATCAGGATTACCAAGGCGTGCATATTTATCAATCAACGGACCACCCGGGTAAGGCAAGCCTAAAATCTTGCTGGTTTTATCCATCGCCTCGCCGGCGGCATCATCAAGTGTTTGGCCTATCACTTCCATATCAAAATAGTCTTTCACCAAAACTATTTGGGTATGTCCGCCAGATACCGTTAAACATAAAAACGGGAACGATGGTTTATTATCGCCGATAAAATGTGCCAGTACATGCGCCTGCATGTGGTTTATATCAATAAGCGGGATGTTTTTTGCCAAAGCAAAAGCCTTTGCAAATGATACGCCAACCAGCAGCGAGCCTAAAAGTCCGGGGCCGCGTGTAAAAGCTACGGCATCCACCGCATTTTTACTTACTTTTGCGTTTAACAGTGCTTGTTGAACGGCAGGAACAATATTTTGCTGATGAACCCTTGAGGCAAGCTCAGGGACAACGCCTCCGTATGCTTCGTGTATGGTTTGATTGGCAATAACATTGCTTAGTATCTCACCATCAACACAAACAGATGCAGAGGTTTCATCACATGAAGATTCGATTCCTAATATTACTGGCATGTATTTAATCAATTATTGAATTAGTGAATTACTGATTTAGTGAATTTAAAATGAATGATCACCATACAAACTAAAAATTGTTATGATTATTAAACCATATTGTGTTGTGTATGTTAAACCAACTATTAAACATACATCAGTCACTAATTCACTAATTCGCTAACGCACCAATTAAAAGGCAAAGTTATTAAAAAAGCACTCAAAATAGCGTTAAGTATAGTATTGGTTATTCTATTGATATTCAGCATCCTGTTGCTGGTGTTCCAATACAAGCCCGTACAAACCTGGGCAGCAAAAAAAGCGACAGGCTATCTGTCTGAAAAATTAAATACAACGGTTGGCATCCAGAGCCTTTATATTAAACCTTTTTCATCGGTGGTACTTGAAGGATTTTATGTACTGGATAAGAAAAAAGACACTTTATTAAGCACGCCAAAATTAGAGGTTGATCTAAGCGATTTTTCATTGTTCAGCAGCCTTTACAACCGGGTAATTGATTTTAAGCTGATCCAGCTGAATAATGGATCGGCCTATCTTAAAAAGCAAAAAGACAGCACATCAAATCTTCAATTTATAATTGACTCGCTAAGCGGCCCCACTGATACAACAAAAAGCAAGCCCTGGCAGGTAGTGTTTGAAAAAGTCGCCATCAACAACTTTCATTTCCGTTTTAAAAACTTGCTGGTTGATACCCTTGTAAAAGGGATAAACTTTGATGACCTGGATGTAAAACATTTTAGCGTCGTTATAAAAAACATGGACATCACCAACCATCTTTTTAAAGGCAATGTAACCAACCTTACCCTTCGCGAGAAAAGCGGCTTTTATCTCAAAAAATTTAATGCAGATGCCACTATTGATACCAACCAGATCCTGGCGCAAAACCTGTTTGTGTTAACCAATCATTCAAGCATTAAAAATTATTTCAGGATGAAGTTTAAATCCTTTGATGATGTGGGCTCACATATTGAAGATAAGGTTTATATGGATGGCGACTTTAAATCGTCAAAGGTCTCATCAACCGATATAGCATATTTTACAACCGGTTTGGAAAATGTAAAATTCGACCTCGGTTTGGATGGCCGGATCAAGGGCTATGTAAATAATCTCAGGGCCAAAAATCTTACCATTACCGGTGCAAAAGCAACTTATATAAAAGGTGATTTTAACCTAAAAGGTCTTCCCGATTGGAACAACACCTTCCTGGAATTAAACTTTGACCAGATAGCAACTAACAAAGCAGATCTTGATTACCTGTACAGTAACTTTACCGGACAGCATAATGCCAAAGTGCCTGACATTATTTCTAAATTCGGGAATGTCAACTTTTCGGGGCGGTTTACCGGCCTGCAGAACGATTTTGTAGCCTATGGCACATTTAAGACCAAACTCGGCCGGTTTGATTCTGATATCAACCTGAAAATAAATAAAGCTGGTGTACCTGCCTATAGCGGCAAGCTGGATACCTATGCATTTGACCTGGGCGAATTGCTTGATGAACAAGACCTGGGCCGCATTACCATGATTGCCAATGTTAAAGGCAGCGGCGATGACCTTAAAACTTTAAATGAAAACGTTGATGCTAAAATAAGTGAACTGGCTTTTAAGGGATATAATTACCACAATGTTGCCTTAAATGGCAGCTTTGCTAAAAAATTAGCGACCGGCAAACTATCCATCAACGATAAAAAAATTAAGCTTAACGGTAGCGGGAGTGTAGACCTAAACCCGACCTTACCGCTCTACAGTTTTTCTGCAAATGTTGATAATGCAAAGCTGCACGATTTAAAGCTGCTGGACGATACCATAACTTTCACCAGCCAAGTGAAAGCTAATTTTTCAGGCAATAGCCTCAGCAACCTGGCAGGCGAGGCTTCTTTACAAAAGATAAGGATTGTTGATCCACGAAATAATTACGTGATCGATTCCTTAGCAATATCAGCCACCGGGAAAGGCAATCAAAGGGCAATTAATCTAAAATCAGATGTGGCAGATGGTTATATAAAAGGCAGCTTTGATTTGGCAACGCTGCCCTCCTATTTTAAAACCATCGTTAAAAAATATATTCCTTCATTAAAAACAGATATAACTCCCCCAAAGGCGCAGGACTTTGCCTTTAATTTAACCCTCAAAAATATCGATCCGCTGATTGCCATTTTTGTACCCGATCTTAAAATTCCCGACCAGGGCACCTTTGTGGGTGAGTTTAATTCAGAAAAGAAAACGGCAACGCTTAACGCATACGTAAAAACCATTCAATATGGCAAAACTGTTTTTCATGATTTCATTATTGATGAAGGCACTAATGCTGATTATTTAGGCTTAAACCTTTCATTAAGCAAGGTTAACATTACCGATAGCTTGTTTATTAAAAACATTACCGTAACCAATTTTTTAAAGAATGACAGTTTAAACTTCAACGTAAAGCTATCTGATAAAGACGCGGTAAACCAGTTGGACTTATACGGGTTGGTTAATTTTGGCCGCGATACTACCGCCAAACTGCACATATTACCGTCGGATGTGATACTGGAGCATCAAAACTGGAAAATACTTGAAAAAGTGAGGGTAAAATTCCTGGATGGCAAAACACAGGTACAAGGTTTTGAGCTCTCAAACGGGCAGCAAAAAGTAAAGATAGATGGCTTTATTTCAGATAACCCGGCTGATAAACTTAAGCTTACATTCCAAAAATTCAGCATGGCAACGCTAAACCAGCTTACCAAATCGGCAGGGATCCAGTTAAAAGGTTCGCTTAATGGCGATGTTAATTTTACTTCCATTATGAATTCGCCGGGGATTGATGCCAAATTAGGCATTGATTCGCTGGTGATGAATAAAACACTTGTTGGTGATGTAGGCATATCATCAACCCTGGGAAATGACCGGAAGCAGGCTGATGTAAAAATTAACATTAAAAATCGCGGCCTCGAAACCGTGAACCTTGCAGGCGTTTACCAAATTGGGCATGGAACAGAAGACAACCTTGATTTTGATGTAAATATGAACCAAACGGAGGCAATAATTTTTGAGCCGCTTATAAAAGACTTGGTTTCGAATATTAAAGGCACGGTTTCAAGCAACTTAAAGCTAACCGGCCCGGTTTCAAAACCTAAGCTCAACGGTAATATCATATTAAATAATACAGGGGTTACTGTAAACTATTTAAAAACACCATATACAATTACTGACACTGTTGATGTTGTTAATACGGTAGTGAAAATTAACAACATGACGCTTAGGGACGCAAAAAATGGAACCGGAAGTGTAACAGGCACTATTGACATGAACGACCTCGCAAATCCTGATATTGAAGTTGTTGTTGATGCAAAAAATCTGATGGCGCTTAATACAAATTTTAAAGACAACCACCTGTATTATGGTACCGCTTACAGCACAGGCAGGTTTAGCTTTAACGGCCCGGTTGATAATATGAAAATTAATATTAAAGCCAACACCGAAGCAGGTACTATATTTAATATCCCCCTGAATACTTCAATGACCGTTGGCGATTACGATTTTATAAAATTTGTTAGCCATAATGACACTACAAAAGCAGCGCCTAAAACACTTGCTTTTAATGGCGTTACTTTAAATTTCGACCTTACTATTGATGAAAAGACCGTGGTAAAGATCACTACTGATTATGGGGTGCTTGAAGGCAGCGGCCAGGCTAAAGATTTAAAACTGAACATAAACAGCCTGGGCGATTTTGAAATGTTTGGCGACTTCCTAATTACATCGGGCAAGTTTGAGTTTACTGCAAAAAACTTTATCAGTAAAAACTTTACGGTAAACCAGGGTGGCACCATCCGCTGGACGGGTAACCCGTCAAACGCATCCATAAACCTTAATGCCATTTATGAAGTGCGCACAGATATTCAGCCATTGTATCAGGCCGCAGGCTCACAATCGCCAAAAGGGCGGTCGCTGGAGTTGGTACAGGCCGAGCTGATATTAACCAAAACGCTATTACAGCCAACTATTGATTTCGACTTTAATTTCCCCCTCGACCCATCAATTAAGGATGACCTGAGCACTTACCTGTCTGATAATAATAATCGCAGCCAGCAGGCCCTGAGCATTATTGTAAGGCGTAATTTTAGTAATGGAGCTAACAATAATTTAACTAACCAGGTTTTGGGGACAGCAGGCGAGGCGGTTAGTGAATTTGCGTTTAATAAACTCAACAGCTTTATATCGCAATCAAATATTAAAAATCTGGATCTCAATATCCGGTCGTTTAATGATCTTGGGGTTTCATACAGGTTTAAGAATCGTTTGATACTTACCGGGAGCTTATTCAACTCCACATCAGGCAGCAGTGATCTGTTCAACAATAATACCAGCTTATTTAATTCGAATTTTAGCCAGCTTACTAAAGATTTTGAAGCGCAATACCTTATCCGTAAAGATGGTAACCTTAGCGCCAGGTATTCATACCGGGTTTTAAACAGTACTACTTTAAATACCCTGCAGGATCAATTGGGCGTTCAGTACGTGAACGGTATTGGCCTTGTTTATCAACGCGACTTTGACACCTTTGGTGAATTTATAAGAAACATATTCAGAAGTCAAAACAGGAAACAACCTGTTAAACCCAGTCCGATACCGCCAACCACCCAAACCCCGGCAACTATAGCCAAACCAGATGATGAAGATCAGTGATCACGCATAATTGCATGATCCATTTTATCCCTCTTTGTTCTTAAGTAAGCTTCATTATGCGGGTTTGACGCAATTTCAATAGGCACATTCTCAACAATTTCAAGCCCGTACCCTATTAGTCCGGCACGTTTTGTTGGGTTGTTGCTCATTAAACGCATTTTTGAGATGCCCAGGCTGCGCAATATTTGTGCGCCAACGCCATAATCGCGCTGATCCATTTTAAAGCCCAGTTCTATGTTTGCCTCAACGGTATCCATCCCATTTTCCTGCAAATGATACGCCTTAAGCTTGTTTATAAGGCCTATGCCGCGGCCTTCCTGGTTCATATAAACAATTACACCGCGGCCTTCCCTGTTTATCATCTCCATTGCCTTATGCAGCTGAGGGCCGCAATCACAACGGCACGAGCCGAAAATATCGCCGGTAACACATGAGCTATGAACACGCACCAAAACAGGCTCACCGGGTTCCCAGCTACCTTTTACCAACGCTAGATGATTCTCGCCTGTATCTGCTTGCGTGTAAGCTATCATATCAAAATCACCCCATTTGGTTGGCATTTTTACCGATACATCTTTATGTACCAATGTTTCGGTTGCCAAACGGTAAGCAATAAGGTCTTTTATCGAAATTATTTTAAGGTCAAATTCTTTTGCTATAATTAAAAGCTCGGGCAAGCGCGCCATTTCGCCATCTTCCCTCATTATTTCGCATATCACACCAGCAGGTTCAAATCCGGCTAAAACAGCCAGATCAATAGCCGCCTCAGTATGGCCGGTACGGCGTAATACGCCCCCATCCTTGGCTATCAGCGGGAACACATGGCCCGGCCTGCCCAAATCTTCAGGCTTTGTTGCAGGGTCAATTAATGCCTGTGTAGTTTTTGAACGATCGGAAGCAGAGATCCCGGTAGTACATCCTGCCAGCAGATCAACAGAAACTGTAAAGTTAGTTTCGTGTGATGTGGTATTATGGCTAACCATTGGCTCCAGGTCAAGCTCTTTAGCGCGTTTTTTGGTAATTGGCGCACAAACCAGGCCCCGCCCGTGGCGCACCATAAAGTTTATAGTTTCGGGAGTTGCATTGCGGGCAGCGGTTAAAAAGTCACCCTCGTTTTCCCGGTCTTCATCATCAACTACTATAATTGTTTTCCCGCTTTTTATAGCTTCTATTGCTTCGTCTATCGTGTTTAACATTTATACAGGTTGTTTGAATATGAACGCCGGTTAAAGCAATTCATAAACATTGTTTTTTTAACTAATTGCAAATTTAAATGATAATAAGATCATTCCCGTCTGCGCTTTGTAAATTATGGTTTGGTTATAAGGGTTGTAAAAGTTGTAGTTGTTGTAAGGGTTGAATTAGCTTAAACTTTTATAGCTTACTTAAAGTAGTACGTGGTTTAATCAAATAGGTTGCCTTGTTTAGGTTGTAAAGGTTGAAGTGGTTGTTGTAAGGGTTGTAAAGGTATGTTCGCTTAGTGCTTATCTTTCTAACTATTACAACACTTACAACCTACTTCAACCCTTACAACCTATTTAAACTCACATCAACCTACCACAGCCTTCTTTTTAAACAGCTTGTTAAAAAACCGCTTATAGATCTCCATATCAAATATTACTGAATCTGTGGCGGCTTTGTAGGAAAGAAACATCCCTATAGGCGTTATAATAACAATTGCTACCCATGAGCCAATAATTGGAGACAGGCTGCCTTCTTTAACTGCCTTCTCGCCAATGGTTGAAATGATATAATATATCAGGAAAAAAACAACAGAAATTACTACAGGCAAGCCCAGGCCGCCCTTTCGGATAATAGCCCCAAGCGGAGCGCCAATTAAAAATAAAGCAATGCACGCGGCAGAAAGGGTGAACTTTTTCTGGTATTCAAGCATGGCTCTCCGCACATTGTTATTCAAATCTTTATCCCTGTCGGCGCGATTTTTTAGAAGATCCTGGATTGAGCGGGCTTCGCTTGAAGCGTTTGTTGCCGCATTTACTTGCTCATTAATTTTTAAGTCGGATATGGTTTTATTATTTATGACGGTAGCGGCATATTTTTTTGCCGAATCGGGCCTGGCCGGTATGGAGTAATATTTAATGTAGGCCGTTATTAATTTGTAATTTACGTTTAAGCCGCTGTCAACCTGGCGCCGGGTAAAGTTTTCATTGGTTTTAAGCTGGCTCAGGTTCATCATCTGGAAAGCATTCTTAAATTCGCTCTCATCTGTACGGTGCATTTTAAGACCCGAAATATCAAATTTCTGCTCAGTTTCTTTAAATCGGTAACGGGTTAATATTTGCCTGATATTATAATTATTACGCCCATGATCTTCAGAATACCGTACACCATTTTTAAGTTTCAAAACCAGGAACTCACCATTAGGGGTACGGTACATTTTACCTTCCTGGGCAAGTAAAACATCGGTATTATTTTCTGCAGCATTTTTTGAGTAGATCATAATATCATGCAGGGTTTGGCCATCAGCATCTTTTCTTTTTACCCTGATAACATGCCCCGGAAAGCTGGGGCTAAATACCCCCTCGGGCAAAAAATTAGCCGACTTTTGCTGCCGGGCGTCATACAATAAGGAAAAGTATTTAAGATTAGCAATAGGCAGCATATAATCCGAAAAAACGAACGCCACTATACTTAAAGCCGTTACCACAATAAGCATAGGATACATGGCGCGCCGCAACGAGATGCCTGCGGATTTAATGGCCACCAGCTCATAATTTTCGCCAAGGCTGCCATAAGTCATGATGGATGAAAGCAGTACGGATAAAGGCAGGGCCATGGCTACATTGGTGGCAGATGCATACATCATCAACTCAAGGATGATATACCATTCAAACCCTTTGCCAATAAGGTCGTCAATGTATTTAAATAAAAATAGCATCAGCAACACAAACATCACTATTAAAAACGTGACGATAAAAGGCCTTATGAACGATTTAAGTAATAAAAGATGTATTTTCTTCATCAGAATAACCTGTTTTGTATAAACCATTTGCCCATAACCTGCGGGCCTGGCGCTTACATGCGTGTTTTATTGATGTTAATAACGGCGCATGATGATTTTACCATACAAAAGTAGGATAATTAAATTTCTTTAGGCTCCCAACGTGCTTATCAGGTACTTTATCTGGTTATCCCAGATCAGCCTGCGCTCACCCATAGTATCATCTGTGGCAAAGTCTGTAATGCTCAGGGCAACATCGCTGGTAAGTTCATCCTGGATGATTTCCATCTCAAAATAGTAGGTCGGATCATCATCCATCCACCTGAATTTTACTAATTTGTTTTCTTTTATGGCAATTAGCTTCGCCATTTGCTGCTCACCATCCCATGTAAAAGTATATACCTGGTCTCTTACACTCACATCATCAGCAAACCATTGTGTCAATCCATTAGGCTCATTTAGAAAGCTGTACAGTATCCGTGGAGATGATTTTATCTCATATTCGATATTAAATTTCTTCTTTTCAGACATTTGGGTTTATAGTTGAAATACCAGTAAAGCTGTAAATGTTAACATTTTTTCTAAAGAAAACGAATTTCTGCTATATTTGCAAACCTTTTTAGGATGGGTTGACCCGTTTAAGTTTTTTAAGAGAGATTTAAGTGGAAAGTATAACCAGAAAGAAATAAATACCTGGATAACCACAGGGTATATATTTTAAGGGAAATGTTCACATAATTACGGCGGGGTAGCTCAGATGGTTAGAGCGTAGGATTCATAACCCTAAGGTCGGCAGTTCGATCCTGCTCCCCGCTACTTAAGGAAACACCACTTCGTGGTTGTTTCCTTTTTTTATGCCAATAAAATTCTGTTATCCAAACTGTTAAGCCTTGGTCAGTTTTAGTTCGAAATTTGCTGGGAAAGTCTTTAGACTTTTATTCGATATAGTCTAAAAAGCGTGTTGAAAAGTACCCCTAAGCCATTTTCTCATGGTTCGAATTTTCCTTAAGGTAAGAAGCATTTTGTTTAGCCTCTTGTTTGCTGTGATTCTTTGCTATAATATACAGAAAATCCAATATAACACTCGCTTCAGTATCATCCACCTGGATGCCATTTTTAGCCAATATCGCCATAGCCCGTTTAACTGAAATCTTTTTATCTATAAAATTCATTCCTATGAAATGATTTGTCTTTTTGTAACTATTTTTAATAAAGCATTGTTTAAATGTAAGGAAACATCACCTGTTTGGAGGTTCGGCTTAACAGGCGGAATCAGGCTTGCAAGACTCTTCTTATCAGCGATATCCAAACTCGAGTATCCCTGAAAAATATTTACCAATGGGTTATCACCCAATTGACGTTGTTGATCAATGTTAGACCGTGGCCGGACGGCGTCTGGCTTTTCTTTATTTTTTACAGGCCCATTTGGTCGGTGATCCAGCGGGGGAGGGCTTGGGTGAGTTTGCCTAGGAATATGAGGACCTATCCTCGTATTGGTCTAATGTTTTACGTCGTCTTCGATTGTAGAAAGATTAATAATCATTCCATCTGACAGTTCGTTCATTTGACCGATCTGATTCATTGTTTTACTTATCAATATTATAATAGTTAATAAGGTAGCTGATATAAAATATTTTTATTTTTTTTAATTCTATCTTTAATACACACTACTATCTATGGAAAAAATCTCTTTAAGTCGCCGACAGCTTTATGACCTGATCTGGTCAGAACCGTTATTAATGCTTGCCAAAAAATATAATATTTCAGATGTCGGTTTGCGTAAAATGTGTGTCCGGCTAAATATACCACTACCGGAGATCGGCTATTGGAATAAGGTAAAAGCCGGAAAGAAGGTGACGATAAAACCTTTTATCGAACAGAAAACTGGCGAACAAAGTGTGTCACTGGCACTAAGAGATAAAAGTCTTCCTGAGGATGAGCTCGGCATATCGCCTGAACTTGCTTTACAGCGGAAGATCGAAGCTGATCCAACTCTTAAATTAGGTGTACCGACTGAACTAACAGATCCTGACCCACTGATTCTTCCCGCACAAAGGGCTCTGTCAAAAGTACCAAAAGACTATCGCGACGGTGACCTATTATTTAGCGGCAGTGACGCACTCGATATTCGGGTCTCAATTACACAGGTCAACCGTGCCTTATTGTTGATGGATACATTTATCAAAGTCATGCAACAGCGCGGACATCATTTTGAATTAACGGATCGGGAAAGCTGTTTGGTTATTTGGAAAAGTAGATACAGTATCACTCTAAGAGAAGGTACGACCATAATACCCGATAAAGATTCCTGGAGAAGACCAACGTTTACACCTAATGGAATTTTTACCATTCAGTTTGACCATTGGGGGAAAATGACGATGAAGGATGGCCAAAAACCGATTGAGCAACAATTAGCAAAATTGATTGCAAGATTGGAGATAAAAGCAATGGAAGAGCGACGTTGGAGAGAAGAAAATGAACGGCAGCAAGCGATCAGAGAAGAGAAGGAACGGCAGCAAAGATTAGTTGCTGAAAGAAAAAAGAATGAGCTTGAATCTTTCAGAACAGTGATTAAAAACGCCCAGCGGTGGAAAGTCACAGAAACAATAAAAGAATATATAGTAGCCGTTGAACAAGAAGCGCTTAAAAAAAATGGTATGACATCTGAGTTAATTGCCTGGTTAAATTGGGTAAAGAAAAAGACTGACTGGTTTGACCCTATGATTGAGGCAGAAGATGACTGGTTATCTGGAATTGACCGGGATAGTTTATTAGCCCCTGATGAGTCAAAACAACCATCTACAACTCATGGTCGATCATCATATAACGAAGATCAACCAGTAATAAAACGTGGGTGGCCCTTATTACCTTGGTATTTAAAAAAAGCTGTTTAGTTTTTCGAGCGACAGTTTTAAATTTTTAATAAACACGGGGGCTTGTAATTTCGATTTGTCTCCAAATATTACTTTATAGACGTTCGCCCATTGTAATTACAAATAAGCCCAGGATGATAAAAGTTTATAAAAGATTTGACTGAAACAACTATCGATTTTAAATTTAGATCAAGGATATCCTGATAGATGTCATCGTATGATGTAAATCCATTTTTTCTTCGCTCTTTCAAATGAGTTAATTCATCGCGAAGCTTTTTTAACTTTAATATCCTGTCCATCTTTTTAGGATATTTCTGTGCAAAATTTTTATTACTTAAATTTGGAATGATACTATTTATTTTATCCTCAAAGGATGCCCATCTTTGAATACGATCCTTTCCTACTAATTTTCCGTTGTAGTTGATTAGTGCATAATCTGGCAGCATCTGATTCATAAAAGCCTCTAAAGCCAAGTAGGAAAATATAATACCTACTGACGATACTTTGAATATATAACTAAATACTACCGTTTTAGAATCTGAACTTTCGTTCAAAGCATTGGAGAAGCGATTTCGTGCATCTTCTAACTGGCGTACCACATCAAATGCTAATGAAAAATAAAATGTCACCGGATTTGGCTCCAGCATCAAAAAATCCTTCTGTTTAAATTTCAATCTGTTAATTCCAAATAGTTCCTTATCTGTTATTTGTAAAAACACAAGGCTTTTATCACGAAGAATTTTCTTTAGTTGTTTATCAGAATTGACCTTTGGAACGTCATCTAACTGCACTGGCCGATCACCATCAATATTATACTCGCGACCCTTAAAGTGTATTTTTGTGCCTTTCATCTGTTTCTGCTTTATTAGGTTTTTGCGATCAGATAAAGAAAGTTTAATATAATTATTCTTTATCCCCGCTTTTCGATCTCTTTTTTAACCTCTGCAATTAATTGCTGTTCTGTAGGTAAATACAGCTTATACTCACTTGCAAAAATGGTTTTGTTATCTTCCGGAAGAGAGATCTTTACAACCGCATTGTTCTTTTCTGCACATAATAAAATACCGATGGTTGGATTTTCAAAGTCTTTCTTTTCGTACCGATCAAAGTAGTTTACGTACATCTGTAGTTGGCCAATATCCTGATGTGTAAATTTTGTGGTTTTTATTTCTATAATTACAAAGCATTGTAAGAGGCGATTATAAAAAACAAGATCAATAAAAAACTCATCGCCTTCAATATGCAGCCTCTTTTGCCTTGCCACAAACGCGAAACCGTTGCCCATTTCTAATAAAAAATCATGCAAATGAGTAATTATGGCTTGCTCCAGGTCCTTTTCATAATAGGACGCCTCGCGGTGTAATCCTAAAAACTCAAGGTACATGGGATCTTTAATTATCTCTTTAGCATCGGACGGTTGCTTTTCATTTCGAGCCACAGCCAATACGCTATCTTTGTCATTGCTCATTAACAATCTTTCCCACAAACTGCTATGGATTTGCCGTTCTAATTGGCGCACCGTCCAATTGTTCTTCATAGTTTCCGCTATATAAAAATCGCGTGAATCTTGACTATCAAGCCGGATTATGACTTTATATTGGCTCCAGCTCAATTGCGAATACAATGTATTCGCAATTGGAAATGTGCGATAAAATTGGCGGAATAGTTCTATCTGCCGTTTTGAGAATCCGCTGCCATATTCCGGCTCTAATTGATCAGCAATAAATTTAGTAAGATAATTACCATAATCTGCCCGGTCTTTTCCTTGTTGTTCTTCTTGGAAAATCCGTTGTCCTATTTGCCAGTACATTAACGAACGCTCATAGTCAACCAGTCGAATCGCTTTGTCTTTCGCATTATGAATAATGGATTGAATATCAGCTATGACAGATTGATTAATAAGCATTTTATAAAGAATTATGGTTCAATAGCAAAACTACAAAAATAGAGGATGTATTAAAGAACGATCAAATACTAACCCAAATAGTGTTAACCAAATCAATTATAAAGGGAATAATTTGTTTCCTAAATTTGAAATAGGCTAAAGTTTTCACGTTAAATGAAAGATGACCGATTAAATCTATATAAGTCCCTATTCAAAGGCAGAGAGGATGTATTTGCATTAAGGTGGGAGAAAGGCGGTAAAAGTAGTTACATGCCTGCTTACAGTTTCGATCCCTATCGATATAAGTTACATCAAATGAAAGGCGGTTCTTTTCAAACTTTTACTGATAAAACTTACCAACCACTAACAGACGACCATCTTATTAAACATCTAAAAGGCGAACAGGTCGTAGGCCTTTACCCATTATTGCAGGATAATACATCCTGGTTCATTGCGGCTGATTTTGATGAAGCAGATTGGATTGAGGAATGCAGGGCATTTATTAAAATTTGCGAGGAACATGATATGCCCGCCTACTTAGAGCGCTCCCGTTCCGGCAAAGGTGGTCACGTATGGATATTTTTTGAAGAGCCTTATGAAGCATTCAGAAGCAGAAAGATCATGATGGCTTTGCTACAGAAAGCAGGTTTGATTTCAGTGTTTGATAAAAACTCAAGCTTTGACCGGCTTTTCCCCAATCAGGATTACCATTCAAAAAAAGGCTTGGGGAATCTTATTGCTTTACCCTTAAACAAAACGAGCTTAAATGATGGTAATAGCTGTTTCATTGATCCCGATACTTTGCAGCCCTTTGATGACCAGTGGGTGTTTTTAAAAACGATTAAGCGGATTACGATAAACCAGCTCAATTACATCTACAAAGAACAAACTGATCACAACGAATTTTCAACTGGATTATTTCAAAAAGAACGGCTTATAATGGATAAGTTAGAAATTATCTTAAACAATGAAATTCATATTAGCCGCATAGGATTGCCTGTTTCACTTGTTAGTTTTTTAAAGGAAGAATTAAACTTCGCCAACAATGAATACCAGGTAAAAAAGAATATCAATAAAAATACCTTTGGCGTGAAACGTTACTTTAAATTGCTGCACGAAACACCGGACTCTATTTCAGTTCCTCGTGGATTTATTGGTAGGTTATTACGGTTTTGTAAAGAGCAGCAAATTGAATATGTGCTCGAAGATCAAAGAAAGAAAGCGGAGTTAATCAATTTCAAAGGCTCTATTGCATTAAGGGAATATCAATTACCCGCGCGCCAAGCATCTATAAAAAAAGATTTTGGAATTATTGTCGCTCCGCCTGGCTCTGGTAAAACGGTATTGAGTTTGGCTATTATAAAAGACAAGCAGCAACCAGCCCTCATTTTAGTTCACCGCAAGCAACTGGCAGATCAATGGATGGAACGTATAGAATCGTTCCTGGGGATTCCTAAGAAGGATATTGGACGTATCGGGCAAGGAAAGAACAAGCCCGGTAAACACATTACTGTAGCAATGATCCAAAGTATGGAAAAAGCTTTGGAATCTACGGAATCCACAGAACTAATAAATGCTTTTGGTACCGTTATTGTCGACGAATGTCACCACGTACCTGCAGAAACTTACCAGCGCGTTATCGGGAAACTGAATAGTTACTATATGTACGGACTTACCGCTACACCATTTAGAAAGTACAACGATGGCAAGTTAATATTTATTCATTTGGGCGAAATTATCCATGAGGTTAAAGCACCAGATGTACAAACTCAAACAGGTACACAAATCATTATTAGGGATACCGACCTGTTTGTTCCCTTCAACACCAAAACAGACAAGTTCGAAACACTTTTTAAGATTTTGATCCATGATTCAGCAAGGAATCAACTTATTTTAAATGATGTGGTTTCACAGCTAAATACCGGTAAGAAAGCTGTTATCATCACAGAGCGGAAAGAGCATATCACTTCTCTACAACAATATTTAAAACAGCATTACGATACCATTGCATTAAGTGGCGAAGATTCTGACTTAAGTAAAAAGTCTAAATGGGCAGCCATAAATAAAGGCGACTTTCAGGTGCTGATTATAACGGGCCAGTATTTTGGTGAAGGAACTGATATTCAAAACATAGAATGCTTGTTCTTAGTTTATCCATTCGCTTTTGAGGGTAAGCTCATTCAGTATATCGGCAGAGTGCAACGATCAGAAGTGTCACCTGTAATTTATGATTATCGTGACCACAAGATTACCTACCTGGAAAGACTGTTTCAAAAGAGGAACCAGTATTATAAAAAGCTCGATCAAAGTGGCCTAACAAATCCGATAGATGAAAGTGAAACAGTAAGCGGTCAAATAAATGAGAAAATTGAAGTGCCCATCGAACAATTAGAATTCAGGTTTGGCAGCATTGCTTTTAAATATGTCGTCGATGACTTCAATGGTAAAGAAGTTGAGTTTGAAATAGAGAATTTAAATATAAGGCCGGAGTTTACCGTGCTTAAACCCTACTTTATCCGGTTCCTCAAAAGCTCTTCTGTAATGATCAACATCCGGGCTACGCTGCAGAATAACAGAATTATATTTAAATCAGCAACTTCTAATGATCTTGATAAAATAAACCGAGAGATCATTGAAAGTGTAAAGTTCCAGTTCTTAAATAAAGATATTATAAAAGGCATCCCCGTAAGGAAAGAAAATCTTTTGGATGCCGGGCAAGTGCAAGGCGGCAGTGAACAATTGATTTATACAAACGAAGATGATCTGCTGGAAAACATACTGGCTCTTAAACAGTATAAGCATCACCCCCACCTGCGTTACCTTTCTCAAAAACATGAACGATCTATATTAAAGCTCCGCTTTGTATTGGAACCGTTCTCTTTTGTATTTTTACTTTCCGGTAATAATCAATATCATTTGGTTTGGGAAACATTAGATACCGAAGAAGCCACTTATATATGGCACATCGATAAATCAATTTATGAACTTGAAAGAAGTATAAAGCGAATAGATGGACTGCTTGGACAGATACGAACAAAAGGCAGACAGCAATATCTTGAAACTAATCCTGAACAATTTAGTCGGGTCGTACATGATTACACAAATGATCATAAAGGGTTTATTGTTTGGAAAGACTTGTTAGAAGAGAAATTATATTGATCTATGCTCTTGGCATCCATTACTGCCTCTATACCGGTGTGAAAGTTAGAACTTTGGCCGATTCCTTCTACTAGGCCACTTTACGAAAGTAGGGCGGCTTTTTTATTTACAGACAAGCAGAATGCTTGTTATATTTTAGGTAAAAGTTGCTAAACTTCGGCCAGTGAGGAGCTTATGCATTAACAAACTCACCTTTTTGCTCGGTGATCTGATTCCCCCACGCTGTGATAGCATCTAAAGTGGGAATAAAGGTTTTGCCAAAATCAGTTAAGCTGTAAACAACCTTAACAGGTGGTTTTTTGCCAAATACTTTCCTTAAAATTAAACCGTCTTTTTCTAATTGCTTTAACTGCAAACTCAGGGTCATCTCTGTTACGGTCTGCATTTCTTTTAAAAGCTCACTATACCTTTTAGGGTTTGCTTTTAAATGATACAAAATTACAGTTTTCCATTTTCCACCAATAAGATCCATCGCCAAACTCACCGTACATGGATAAATTTTACCATTCAGTTTTACATGGTCGCCAATACATTCTGTTTTCATCTATTTCATGTTTGGGCTATCAAAATGGATAGTTATTGCAAATGTATTAAGCTATAAATAGTTTTGCAACTATAATTTTTATAGTTATAAGTTTCACTTAAATAACAAAAAAATGGCACTTGATTTAAAAGGACATGAGGCAATGACACAAAAAAATAAGCCGCTCATCACTATCACCGGTGTTTTGGGCAAGCAGGGACGCAGCGCTGCGCATACGCTGCTACAGAGCGGGCGTTATCGTGTGCGCGGCATTACCCGCCGTGTTGATTCGCCAGAGGCGCTTTGTTTGGTCGCGCAAGGAGCGGAACTTGTGAAGTTACCACTTGATTTGGGATATAAAAAAGAATTCGTGGAAGCGTTCCGCGGCTCGGATGGTGTTTTCATGATGACGCCCAGCATTGCTCCTCCCCTAACTCACGAGATGGAGTTGGGTAAACAGCTGGCAAACGCGGCGGTTGAAGCAGGCGTAAAACAAATTATCTTCAGCAGTTTGGAAAATGTAGCTGAAATTACGGGCGGGAAAAAGTATGCTCCGCATTTTACGGACAAGGCCGAAATTGAACAATATATCCGCACGCTTCCAATCATAAGCTCGTTTATCTGCATGGCATTTTTTTACACCAATCTTATGGAGTTTTACACTCCGTATTTTAAGGACGATACGCTTGTATTTCCGATTTATTTACCAGAGGACTTCCGCGCGCCATTTGTTGATCCCCTTACTGCCACAGGGCCGGCTGTTTTAGAAATTTTTTCAAATCCGGGTCAATATGCCGGTAAGTCTTTGCCAATAATCGGCGATATTATCTCAGCCCGGGAAATGGTCGATACTTTCGTCCAGGTCACAGGCAGGAAGGCTGTGTATAGTTCCGCATTCAAACGGGAGGATTTGCTTCATCATTTTCCGGAATTTAGCGAAAACGAACTGTTAGTGCGTGAGATTTTGGGGATGGCGGAGTACGCGGTTGAATATGGTTATTTCGGCAAAGACCGCGACTGGCTATGGAGCCGCCAAACAAACCCGGATAGCCTCAATTGGGAACAATTTCTACGCACTACTGGCTGGCAAGGCCAAAAGCTTTCCTATTGATTGTTTTTTGAAGGCTTTTGGCAGGCGTCAGGATGGTGATATTTATTCTATAAAAATTCGATTTTAGTCAAGCGGTCCATTTGCAAAGCAATCATCCAAAAAGCTTTGTATCAAAGATTTGAGGCTTTTTATTTTTATAATATCCGTTCATTTTCGCGAGTGTGGGCACCCGCAATTGTTTTTTCGGTTAATGGCGGATGCATAACCGGCGGGGGATAACGACAATGACCGTAAAATAACTTATCCACCCTTTTTACTTTCAATACGCTTTCTGATGCGGCTCAGTGATGGATTTGTAATACCAAGGTAAGACGAGATATGATAAGCAGGAATGCGCTCAATAATATGCGGATGCTGTTCAAGCAACCTGGTATAACGTTGCTCATGTGAGTAAAAGATAAATTCTTCTGTACGCGTTTGGGCAAGATTAAAGAACGATTCAGCCAGCAACCTGCCAAATTTCCCCCAATTTGGATGCGTTTCATACAAACCGTTAAGATCTTTATAGGAGATGAAGAAAATTTCCGAGTCTTCCATCGCTTCGATAAAATACCAGCAGGGGTTGCGTGATACAAAGCTCCGGAAAGAAACGACAAACTGATTTTCAGAGAAAAAGTAGACGTTCTTGTATTCTTCTGTATTGGGGTCCTGATAATAGATCCGGAATATGCCTTTGACGATCAAGCCGAGATCATTGCAAACCATTTGCTGCATGTTGAAGAAATCCCCTTTATTCATTTTCCGCGCTTTCCAAAAAGGCCGGCTGTCGTCAATGTCTTTATCGTTCAATGGCGCAAAATCCCTCAGGTGCTTAAAAATGATATCGTTTGTACAGGTCATTTGATTCCTATATTAATTGCGTACCTGTAATTATACCTGGCATTCATCAAATATACCCTGAATATTACACAATCATTTTCACTTAAGTGAAAATTTACCCCGGCAACGCACTGTAATCGCAGCGTCAGTTTTAACGGCATTTTAACTTAAGTGAAAATCCCGCCGGGCGATCCTGCGGACCTTTGCCATAACAAAACACTTAAAATTACAAATCATGACATTAACTTCTCAATCAAATACAGTAACAGACGCACAGGCCGTTGAAACTGCCACATCATTACGCAAGCTTTATTTTACCCGCGCCGCCTTTTCAGTGATATGGGTGATCCTCATCGCATTTTTTGCAAAAACATCATTGGGAATTGCCAGCGTTTTACTGATCATTTACCCTGCATGGGACGTAGTGGGCACCTTCCTCGACATCCGCGCCAACCACAACAGTCCGTCTAAAACCCCGCAATATGTAAATGCTGTAATCAGTGGGATCACTACCGTAGCTGTAGGCATCGCTTTACAGAAAGGTGTTCCCGAAGCATTGATAGTTTTCGGTGCCTGGGCAATTGGAACGGGGTTGATCCAGCTGATCTTAGGCTTACGCCGCAGGAAATTTCTTGGTGGCCAATGGCCGATGATCATCAGCGGTGGGCAGTCTGTAATTGGCGGCACTTCTTTTATCCTTTTGGCACACGACCCTACAAAGGGAATCAGCAGTTTGGCCGGCTATGCCGCATTTGGAGCTTTTTATTATTTGCTTGCGGGGGTGAGGTTGGCGAAGACGGTTAAGACGACCCGATCAACAACCGCTTAAAATACAATTTGCATTATAAATAGCCCGCTTTGTTAGTAAAGGGGGCTATTTGTTTGTGGGTTATAAACCGGGAGGGGTGTGGATGGGGAGGTTTTTGGATGGGATAAGCATTTTGCCCCCCGCCCGTGTGTGCCACTTAAACGCAAACTGTTGTGAGCGTCCCGCTCATGATTGCAAGCAGACTATTGATAAGTAAATTTGATCAAATAAGGAATTTTGAGAAGTAAATGATGAGGATTTAAGTCTTAAATTGCCGATAATTTTTGATGTTAACCGAGAGCGGGACGCTCGCAACAGTTTGCGACCAAGCCAGAGGCTTGGACGGGCGGGGACAATTTCTGTGCACTACCAGTTGGCAAGGCCAAAAACTTTCATTTTGATTGTTTTTTGGAGGCGTTTGCCAGGCATCAGGATGGCGATATTTATTCTATAAAATTCGGCTTTAGTCAAGCGATCCATTTGCAAAGCAAAACCTAAAAAAGCCTTGCATTATGTTATAGCCCGGGATGGAATATCCGGACTAAAAGCTGGCCGCTTCAATACTTCCCGGTTTACATTGCCCTTGGTTGATAATTACTC
This sequence comes from Mucilaginibacter sp. OK098, assembly GCF_900142915.1. GTDB lineage: Bacteria > Bacteroidota > Bacteroidia > Sphingobacteriales > Sphingobacteriaceae > Mucilaginibacter. The sequence continues at coordinate 16,629 of NZ_FRCM01000010.1, read as the reverse complement.
CCAAATGCCGTTCTGCGCTGTAAATATCACTGGCTGACCGCCAGTTACCATAATGGTATGCTCATGCTGCGCAACAAAGCCACCTTTATTACCCCTCAGGGTCCAGCCATCGGCTTGTGTATCGGCAATTGTTGACCGTGTTGAAATGAATGTCTCTATCGCTACCACCGAATTCTTTTTGAAACGCGCGGTGTTATACCTGTCGAAGTAGTTAGCTATCTCATGGGGTTCTTCGTGCAGGCTGCGACCAACGCCATGCCCGGTCAGGTTTTTTATTATCGTGTAGCCGGCTTTTTTGGCTTCAGTCTCTATTAACCTGCCTATCTCCGATATCCTGACACCTCCTTTAATGTTGCTTATCGCCTTCCTCAAGATCTCTTTTGATGCTTCTACCAGTCTGCCATGGCCGTGAATATCTTCGCCCAATACAAACGAGCCGCCATTGTCTGCCCAATAGCCATTTAATTCTGCCGACACATCTATATTTACCAGGTCACCTTCTTTTAGGATCTTATCCACTGATGGTATGCCATGCGCAGTTTCCTCATTAATACTGATACAAGTATACCCGGGAAAACCATAGGTTAACGCAGGTGCAGAATTTGCGCCCATCTGTGCCAGCAACTCGCCGCCATACTCATCAAGCTCCTTTGTTGAAATGCCCGGTTTGGCAAACTTACGCATCTTTTTGAGCGTGATGGCAACAACATCACTTGCCTGCTGCATTCCAATTCTTTCGTTTTCCGTTGTTATAGACATTTTTAACTTTTTATCTGTCGCAAAATTAACAATTAATACACTTTACACCGTTTACCAAACGTCAGTTTATCAAAACAACGTTCCGGCAATTATGTTCGGCTTTTGTTGCAGTTAAGCATGGATGCTTAACCCGGGCAGGAGCTTTTTTGTTTTGTGGACAAGCAGAATGCTTTTTATATTTTAGGTCGAGGTTGAGCAACTTCGACCAGTGAGGGGGCTTTTTACAACCCGCATGTTGGTTACCTGAACGCGGGGCACTAGTAGCCCGCCTCTTTTGGCCGACGCGGGTACTAGCGCCAGGTGGGGGAGAGCATCTGGACTAACGGATATTAGCACCAAGGTCCCAATAATTACACTAGTTAAACATCAATTTAGTCCAAATTAATTATAATTTAGTGTAATTCCTCCATACGCTCCGAGCCTAAGTGTCTGCTCTAAAGCAGGCAAGTCAAGCGCCGAACCGGACCCAATATGAAGTAACCAACGGGAAAGATTAGTAGCGTTTTCCAGAACTTTATATTCTGTTCCCTGTGCATCCAGCTCATTCTTCAATTTATCCAAATAAACAGGATTTAATTGGATGCTCGGCTTTGGGCCGGAACCAATAATGTTCGCAAAGGCATTAGAGCAAAGGTGGAATTGGGCGGTGTTGTCTTCTTTCCAACGAATCAACAAACCATTGCAGCAATTGAGTTTCATATAATGAATCGATGTACTTTCGATAGATGATTCAAATTGGTTGGCAAGCTGTAATATGCCTGGTAGGCCTGACTCCGTATCAAAGGCTTTGGTCAGAAACCGCTTGGTTGGCATTAACAAAAAGGAAGCAAAATGATTTGCTTCCTTTTCGTTTAAATCGCAATTGTGTGAGGCATTGAAGGATAATGAAGTTCCGTTTTTCAACAGGTTGCGGTGTTCATCTATAAAATAATGTCCGAGTTCATGGGCGATTGTGAACCTGATCCTGGGTATTTTGTTTTCATCCAACATATCCATGTTCAAAAACACTGTAAATTCTTTGGATTTATGGTATAACGTACCGATAAAGTATTTCTCGTAATTACCTTTGACCAGTATAATATTTTTTTTCTTCAGGATCAGTTCCAAATCCGTTTTGCCGTTAGCAAAATTTTCTTCCGCAATAGACTCAGCAAGTTCTGCTATATCTTCATATCTTTCTGGTTCCACATTCTTATAGTTTTAATTTAGCCAAGTCATCCTCCATTTTCTTCTTGATGTGGTCCGGGAGTTCATTTCCTTTCTCATCCCTTGCAGCTAGCGAACAGTTTTCTGTTTGTAGTTTAATAATGTTATCTTGATGCGCAGTCAGCTTTGAATAAGCTTCTTTTAAAAATGACGGTTCCTGCATATCGTCAGGCAGAATGATATCTGTATCGCCGAAAGTACGTTCGTAGGCTGATACTTCATTAACTGTCTCCGGAAAGAGAAATCCGTTTGTCCTTAATAGGAATTCTAGATCTACTTTAGGATCTTTGGAGTTCGAGTTGTTGTTGGTTGCCAAGCTTTTCATAATGTGTTTCCCTAATTAATTTTTAAAGCAGTGCTCTCTTATCTTTTGGAGGGCTCTATTCTTTCTTTTTCTTATATTTTCTGATGTTGTTTTATATGTTTCACATAGTAAATGCATTGTGCTATCGCTAATGTGTCTTGTGGATTCCAAGCACCCCTCAGCGGCATAACTGTTGACAATATGTTGGTCAATTTCTTTCAGGCGAGCCATTGCCTCTCGCAATAACTTAACATACATTGACGGCTGTTCTTCCGGTGGTGGTTCAAATAATGTATCGAATACATCGTAGGAAGGCTCTTGCGCTTCTGTGCACTCCGTTTCAGCATCTTCATTTTTCCGCAGTGCATAAAGCTTCAAAAAATGCCGATTGGCAATCTTTCCTAACCAAGCTTTTATGAGTTTTTTGAAAACAGCGTCTTCACCTACGATAATAGTAAAATTATCTATAGCAGCAAAAGCGCGGATAAAAGTTTCCTGTGTTAAATCACGTGCAAGGGCGTCACCACCTGGATAAACCTGACAGTTCTGCGAGGCTACTTTAAAAATATAAGGCGCAAACCGCCTATAAAATTCCGTTTGGTATCGGCTCACTGAAGATTCTTCTTCAATTGATTTTAAACCTAATACTAAGTCCCGGTCGGAAAGATCTTTCAAGCTCTTTACCACGGATAAGGTATTCGTTGTATTATTCATGATCCACACATTGCGTTATACCTATATAATCCCAAAGCGGGACAAAATCACCCTGTCCCGCTTACAGGTTCTTGTTGTAAAATACGAAAATTATGAACATCCATGAAATTTTGATTATTGACATCGAGCTGTATGTCAGGGAAAACCGCGAAATCCCGAGAGGTCACCATTACCTGATAATGGTTGACCGTTTGAAGTACAAGGTAGAGAAAGAATGCCTTACAGGCCACGAAATTTTAAAACTGGCAGGTAAAACACCACCAGAACGCTTCCAGCTTAACCAACGCTATAAGGGTGGTAAAGTGACTAGGATAGGCTATGACCAGGAGGTAAGTTTTGTTGAACCAGGCGTGGAAAAGTTTATGACAATCCCACTTGACCAGACTGAGGGAGAAAAGTAATGAGAAAACAGTTCCCCCTCCCTGAAGATGATATCATCTTCTTAGAAAGTCAAGGCATGGAATGGGAAACGGTAAATAATCAAGGCATGCACTGGGTAATCCTTTACAATTATCCGGTGCCGCCTGGTTACCAAATCGACAAAACCACTGTTGCGATAAAAATCGAAACAGGCTATCCAAGAACCGGCCTGGACATGGCCTACTTCTATCCACCATTGGCACGTGAGGATGGGCAACCGATTGGGGCGGTCGTTCAACAGCAAATAGATGGTCTGTCGTTTCAACGATGGTCGCGTCACCGCACTGTTGTTAATCCGTGGCGCGAGGGGGTTGATGACCTGTCCACCCACCTCAGCCTTGTCAATTTCTGGTTTGAACAAGAATTTATTAAAAGAGCAAATGCAATTACAACTTAAAATATCCGGTGCACATCACCAACAATTAGTCAAACACCTGTTTTCTGGCGATGGGCTGGAATCCGTAGCCGTAGCGCTTTGCGGTAGGAATTCTCAGCCCTGTGGAGAAACGTTGCTCGTACACGAGATTCTCCTAATACCGGATCAGGATTGCCTAGAAAGAAGTGTTGGGCGTTTGCAATGGCCAACTGAGAGAATTATTCCTTTCTTTAACCGAGTTGCTTGTACAGACTTAGCGATCCTAAAAATACACAGCCATCCAGGCGGCTATGATCAATTCTCCAAAACTGATGACGAATCAGACAGAGAATTTTTCAATTCGGTGTTTGGTTGGACAGATAGCGATGCCCCTCATGCGAGTTCCGTAATGCTGCCAGACGGTAATTTATTTGGCCGATTCATTTATCCTGACGGCAATTACTTGCCTATTGATAAAATATCAGTCATTGGTGATACAATTGCCATTAATGAGTTAACCTCGATCGACGGCCTAGATGCTTTTGCACAGCGAACAATTCAAGCCTTTGGACAAAAAACGTATAACCTACTCAACAGCTTAGTCATCGGCGTTGTTGGCTGTTCGGGTACAGGCAGCCCAACGGTGGAGCAACTCACCAGGCTAGGTGTTAAAAAGCTCGTCTTGATCGATCCCGACTTCGTCGAACACAAAAATTTAAACCGGATTTTAAATACTAGCGTCCGTGATGCAAATGAGCAAACACCCAAGGTAAAAGCCTTAGCAGATGCCATAAGGTTGATAGGTCTTGGCACGGAAACGGAATGTTACCCGTTCAATCTTTATGACCACCTTCCATCGTTACAATCTCTATCCGGTTGCGATGTTATCTTCGGTTGTATGGATAGCATAGATGGTCGGCATTTACTTAACCAACTATGCAGCTTTTACCTAATTCCCTATTTCGATCTCGGCGTCAAACTGGAAGCCGACGGCATCGGCGGTATTCAAAAAATCTGCGGGTCGGTGCATTATCTTCAACCTGGCGGTTCATCACTCATCACGCGTGGCGTTTACACTACGGCAGACCTACGTGCATCCGCACAGTTCCGCCAAAATCCTGAAGAATATGCAGCTCTACGGAAAAATGCCTATATAAAAAACGTCAATGTCAACAGTCCGTCTGTTATTAGCGTGAACATGCAGATTAGCAGCCATAGTATCAATGAGTTCTTGAACCGGCTACATCCATATAAAGCAGAAGGCTGTGCTAACTATGGCCTTAGCACAATTGACCTTACTGAGAACTGTATTGTTAATGTTAGTGAAGATTCATTTGAAATCGACGGTTACCTTCGCAAAAAAACAGGCCGAGGTGATATCATTCCGTTCATCGAATTCTCAGATATAGCAACATGAAATATTTAAAAAACATTCTTGCCCGTTTAAAAATTTGGAGTGGCCCGCAGAGGTACTTTCGTTACCAGTTTGAAAAAGATATCCCCGAAACGGTTGCTCCGAATAAGATATTTATCATTGGTGAACCTTGCAATCAATGGCTATCTGTACTGAAATGCCCTTGCGGTTGTGGAATGACAATCAACCTTAACCTACTCAATGAAGCAAGCCCATGTTGGACGTTTTTCATAAGCAGACAGAAGATTAGTTTAAAACCCTCTATTTGGAAGAAAACCGGATGCAAAAGTCATTTTTTTATAAAAAATGGCAAAGTAAAATGGGCTAAAGGTCAGCATCTTTAACATAAAATATACTTTGAACTTTCCCCACCCGGCACTATGCAGCGTTGGCCAGGAGCATAAAGGCCTACTAGCGCCCCGCGTTTAGGTTGCCACCACGCTACGTAGTTGTTATGCCTTCCGAAGCAAAACTTATCTACAAACAAGATTACTTCTCTTTCCCTTCCCAATTTTTAAAACAATTTTCCCTTCAATTTATTGAATAGCTATGATAACAGTGATCGGCATTTTTGAAAACGCAGAACTGGCAGATGAGGCCAGTTCGTACCTTTTGGCAAATGAATTTGAAAGCGAAAACATTGACGTGCATACCAGTGGAAGCGATGCTGCCGGGCAGGAACGGGTAGGCGACTTTTTCAAACATATTTATGAAGACGGAAAGCAGGCCGCCCACTACGCCTCGCTGGGGCGACAAGGTACGGTGGTTACCGTGCATGCCGTCTCGGCCAGGGAGGCGCAGGAAGCGGTTGACGTATTGAATAATTACGGCGCCGTGGATGTTAATGCCACTGAAGAAAACCCTGGCGGTGCTGAATCCCGCAGCCAAGTGATAGAACGCATAATTGCGCCCGAAAATAGATTGAGGTAATTGAATGGTGCCTGGCGGGAATATCGCTCGCAGAGTCGACTCACCCGATCGACTCCGCTAGCCAGCGGAGGGATCACCCTCTCTGCTACGCAAAGAGGGAAGGAAAAAGTATTTCAGTCTTCGCAGGGTCTCCTCAATGCTATTAAATTAAGGACACCTTAAACATTTAGCCCCCTCTAAATCTCCCCCGGTAGGGGAGACTTTAGCTTCGCCCGCGTTTATTTTTTTCAAGTCCTCCCTACCGGGGAGGATTTAGGTGGGGCTATTGGATGCTGCTATGTGGTTAGTATAACCAACATTTTCTTAACTTAATTGCATTGAGGGGCCCCTGCAAGGGACCCTGCGCCGCGTGCTAAGTATGCGGCATTCTTCTATGTCATAAATTTTTACAAACCCAGCAGGGTCCGCTCTGCGAGACCCTGCTGGGACATAGGGACAAATGTGGCATAACGACTGATAACGCTACTGTTAACGCATTGCATATCTAACAAAAAATGAAAATTAAAGTGCGTTAACAGGAAATATATTTTCATATATTTAAACAATAAAAAAACCTTGCCTTACCATGCCTGCCTTAAAACAATCTGATACCCCTAATTCCGCCCAAAAGCTATACTGTGCCGTTGCGTCTGAAATGACTGCTGGAAATCTAAGGAATGATAGTATTAAAGCTGTTGGCAGCGTACCAGGCATGGCCATTCAACACAAACCTGCCGTTCAAAAAAAGCCGGGTGAGGGAGAAGAATTACCCGTGCAGCGTAAATTTTTCAATGCAGGCGTTAGCACTCCATTGCAGGCGTTCCAACCTATCCAAAAGAAAGAACAAACGTTTGATACAAATACTGCCTCTGGCACATCCAATAAAGTGCCGTTCATCCAGGCAAAACTTACTATTAATGCCCCTGGCGACCAATACGAACAGGAGGCAGATGCTATGGCAGATAAGGTGATGCGGATGCCGGCCAATGGCTTGCCGTTTTCACCTTCATCATCATCAATACCCCCCATACAGCGCAAGTGCAGTGATTGCGAAAATGACGAAAAAGTCCACCGGAAAGAAACTTCTTCCCAACCCGTTGAGGCCGGTAACGATGTTTCTTCATACGTCAGTTCGCTTTCCTCCAAAGGTTCGCCCATGCCCGGGGATGCAAAAAGCTTTTTTGAGCAGAGGTTTGGACGCGATTTTTCAGATGTAAAGATCCATGATGACGGTGTTGCGGCAAAATCAGCACAGTCGATCAATGCATTGGCGTATACCCACGGGAATAATATTGTTTTTAACCAAAATCAATTTTCGCCGGAAACCGATAGTGGGAAAAGGTTGCTTGCCCACGAGTTGACGCATGTGGTGCAACAAAACGTTTCTTTAAATAAAGTGGTTCAAAAAGCCCCGGATGAACGGACGGAACTCCAAACGCAGTATAATATCACGATTGAAAAAGGCGATAAAGACTGGACTGACGGTGAAATCAAAATACTAAAATCAGCACTTGGCAGGCTTGTTGGTAAGGAAAAGGACGTGGTTAGAAATTATAAGTTTATCCGATGGACATCTCAAGAGTCAAGACGTAAGCACGACCTTGATTATAAAGAACCGAAGGTGGAAGAATGTGGTTTCCATGAACCCGATATGATTAACGGTGTGTATAAAATATCCATGTATGATAAATGCTTTGCCGATCCCGAAGCGGTCAACTCTAGCTTGTCTGGAATAGATAAAGGCGAGTTTGAGTTGCTTCACGAAATTGGACACGCTTTGGAAATAGCCGAATATCGTACGGCTTATGAAAATCAGATAGCTACTAATAAGGCTTATATGTACGCCATCGAAAAAAAATTCCCTTCCGGGGAGGAACAGGAAAAACATAAAAAAGAGATTGCCAAATTGGATGCCGCCGACAAAGCTGCAAGAAAAGTGTTCGACATGGCCAAGGACAGGGTGATAAACGAGTTTGTAACATTAGTTAAGGACAAACCCCGTATTATTCCCAGTATTACTGATCCTCCTCTCCCAAGAAATTTTAAAGAGGAATTCGCGGAGGCCTTTGCCATTTTTAAGGCAGACCCCGATTTTAAGAATGGTAAATACGCTGATGTTTATACCTGGATGAGCAAAACCGGTTATTTAACGAAAATTATGGCAGCGGTTAAACAAAAAAAATAAATTACCCACCCGTGCCAAGCGTGCCACTCCCTGCGCCGCGTGCTAAGTATGCGGCATTCTTCTATGTCATAAATTTTTACAAACCCAACGCAGGGTCCGCTCTGCGAGACCCTGCTGGGACATAACGCGTTGCCGGTGTGTAGCTTGCCGGCAGGTATTCCCTTCAAAAGGCCTGCATCACTATTTGGCTGCTAAATGTGTGGAAGGAATTCCCCGAAAATTACTTAATTATTTGATAATCAATATATTAATTATAGGTAAAAATAAATGTAATTGATAATCAGCATGTTTCACTTTGTTCCGGGTGTTCCGTGTAAAAATGGAACGCTTCATTCTTCAGTCTTCGCAGGCTCTCCTGCAAGGGAACCTGCGCCGCGCGCTAAGTATACGGCATTCTTCTATGTCATAAATTTTTACAAACCCAGCGCAGGGTCCGCTCTGCGAGACCCTGCTGGGACAGAGACAGCTAACCGAAAAACAAGTCCCTGCCTGTGCTAGTGAAGATAACAGATTCAATTTTCACGTTATTTCTTTTTACGTTTTTCAAGCATGTCCGCGATGCTGATGGACGAACATTCAGCGATCAGGGCGGTTAAAACCGCAGGCGGCAACGCCTCCCCATCCGTAAAATTGATACAGCCTTTCTGGAATTTGGCGGCGGGTAACAGATCGGCGTATTTGGAATGAAGGGATGGGTTCATATACATGGGCAGGCAATGCAGCGACATATAGTTTTTGGTGCTGGCCAGCCCGTATTTCATGTAACAGCGCTCTTCATACAGGATCATTTCCTTACCCATCATTGGCTTTATCACCGGGGTTACGGTCGGGTCATTAGCCAGTATTGCTTCATGGAGCGTAGTTAAGGTAGCCTGCCTTTCTGCCGGCACACTGCTGATGTATTCGGTTACGGTCATGGTTTTATTTTATCGGTTATTTATTGATTGGCTTTTTATAACAGCTGGTAAGACTCCCGAAGATAGTTAAATAAAGCCGGGCGCAAATCATCCAGCAATGCGATCCGGATATGGTTTTCGAACTTATTACCCGAAGCTATGCTTTTGATTACCGGTCTTTCGGGATGCGGCACCTTAGAATAAAACTTCACGTCCAGCTCCTTTTTCATCGGCCGGATCACCAGGAAGGTTAGCCGCCGGGTAAAAACGATACAGTTCGGGGTGATCCCAACCAGCACGCCATCCCAATCCGCCACCTCGGCCAGGATCTTATCAAACACCAGCACAAGCTCAGGCGGTCGGCCCTGGAACAAACTATCCAGGCTTACCCGCGCGCAATAATGCCTTTGCTCCGGTTTGGGGAGTTCCCGCTCACATTTCGGACAGATCCAGCTCATATGCTATGAAGTTAGGGTTTTGATCTTCAAAAATAAAATCGCAGCGGCATATTACTTCTCTATAAAGTTTAAACCGGAGATCATGAGTCGCCGCCATACTAGTCTTGCGTTCATGTCCCGCATAGAAGATCCTTCGCTCGCGCTCAGGATGACAAATTAATATCTGCCTGGATGAATAAGCACGAAAATTACATGGCGGATTTTAAACATGCTATCTTTGTGCAAAATGCAGCACCAAGAATTTGAACCTCCTGAAGAGCTCCGGGATACCATAAAGTGCTTCTGGTACAACAGGAGAGATTCCGGGGAACCAGGGTCAAGTTTTGAAGTACAACCGGACGGCTACGCAGAAATTATTTTTCATTTCGGGAGCGCCCTTAGCATTTCTTACAATGGGGCCAAGCAGCCATTGCCATCCCCGTTTATGATGGGGCTGCTCAATCAGCCTGTTGTTTTTTACACGGAAAACCGTTTGGAGATCATTGCGATCAGGTGCTTTCCCTGGACCGTGTTCGATTTGCTCGGACTACAGCCCGGTAAAGGCGGCGTGCGTATATTTGAGCATCCTATTGCCCGGCTTCAATCCACGCTGAATAGTTCGATACATGCGGGCAGGATAGATGAAGCGCTGGCTGAGGTAAAACAATACTTCCTGGATGCACGGTCGGAGATTGCTGGCGACAGTATGTTATACAAAGCGGGAGTTGCTATGAGGAAAACGAACGGCACCATGCCGGTAAGCCAGGTAGCGGCGGCGGCTCATGCTACGGTTCGTACACTGGAAAGGAACTTCAAGCAATCTTCCGGTTATAGTGTTAAGGATGTGTCTGGCCTGATGCGCTTTGAGCAGGTACGAAACCGGTTATGGCATTACCCGGATTGTAACCTTGCTGGCCTGGCTCATGAGTTGGGTTATACGGACCAACCCCATCTAAGCAGGGAGTTCAAGCGTTACAGCGGCATTACTCCGGGGGCATTCGCGCGAAAAGCGAAGAAAGGGAAACAGGCTGTAAGCAACGATTTTGTCGCGTTTATACAATCCTAACTCAAGGGCGTTCCGGAATTTTGTGCTTTCAATTAATAAATATGAAAGCAACATCAGAAAACAATAAATCCACACAAAATAATTCTATACACGATGTAATTATCGTAGGCGCAGGGCCTGTAGGTCTGTTCCTCGCCTGTGAACTGGCCCTGGCCAAATGTTCAGTGCTGATACTGGAAAAGGCAGAGGATCCGCACTCGCCATTAAAGCAGCTTCCCTTTGGGATCCGGGGGCTTAATGCGCCTACTATTGAAGCGCTTTACCGCAGAGGGTTGCTAAAAGAACTCGATATACATAAACGCCTTAAAAACCCTCACTTAAATACCAAACAAGGGGCCCGTCGCCAGGGAGGACACTTCGCCGGCATTGTATTTTATGACGATAATATTGACACTTCACAGTGGAAGTATCGCCTGCCAGGCTCAACAGACGCCAGCCTAATTTCTGAAATGGAAGAGCTTGAAACGGTTCTGGCCCGTCGTGCAGAAGCCCTGGGTGTCGTGATCAAACGCGGGCTTGCCATTACCGGTTTTCACCAAACAGCAGATGGGGTGACAGTTAAATCAGGTGACCAATCTTTTAATGGTAAATACCTCGTGGGTTGCGATGGCAGCCGGAGTGTTGTTCGCAAGACGGGCGGTTTTGAATTCGCCGGTACGGAGCCGGAATTTACCGGCTACTCTACCCGGATTGACATTGCCGACCCGGAGAAACTAAGCCCGGGCCGCAACGTGACGCCAACAGGCATGTACCTGCAATCGCAGCCAGGTTACGTCATCATACAGGATTTTGATGGCGGGGCATATCATCATTCAAAAAAGCCGATCACGCTTGAACACGTACAGGAAGTGCTACGCCGCATCTCGAACACCGACGTTACTATCAGCGCCCTGCATATCGCAACTACGTGGACCGACCGGGCACGGCAGGCCACAACCTATCGCAACGGACGGGTCTTTTTAGCCGGCGATGCCGCCCACATTCACGCTCCGCTGGGAGGCCAGGGGCTTAACCTTGGGCTGGGCGATGCCATGAACCTTGGCTGGAAACTTGCCGCAACCATCAGGGAGCAAGCGCCGGAAGGCTTGCTGGACAGTTATTATACCGAACGATACCCAATTGGTGCACAGGTTTTAGATTGGTCGCGCGCCCAGGTTGAAATCATGAAACCGGGGCCCAATGCCCGAGCACTAAATGCAATTGTTCGCGACATTATGAATACGCGCGATGGCGCTACCTACTTTGCAGGGCGGGTGTGGGGCGTTAACCTACATTACAATCCTGGTAGCAACCACCCTTTAACAGGCCGTAGCGTTCCCAACTTTGAGTTGGAAAACGGTATGAAGATTGGCGAGTTAATGTACGATGGCCTAGGAATCCTGCTTGATTTTGAGATAAATACTTCACTTAAGACTTTGGCGGGTGAGTATGGCGACCGAATCAAATATGTTTCGGGCCGGGCGAAGGAACAATTAGGCTTGAGCGCTGTACTGATCCGCCCCGATGGGATTGTCGCCTGGGCTTCTGACAACGACCCGGATTGCAGCGAGCTCCAAAAAGCTGCCGCTAGTTGGTTTGTTTGTAGTTAAGGGATCAGGCATTGAAAAGAGTTAAAGGTCGGAGAAGCTCTACTTTTCACACTTTCTAAATCGTTTAAAAAGTTCGGCCTTTTGCCGGTTCCCTCTACTGGCTCAAAAAAAGCCTTGAAACGCAAATTTCAGGGCCTTTTTTGTGCAGTTTTTCAATATTTATAAATAACTGAAAATTAATAAATTATTAGCTCGATCCAGCCGGGGTCATACTTACTGGACAAAAACTCCTGCACATACTCAAACTTCAATATAAGTAGCTGATTTTCATCAGCATATTCAAAAATTATTAGTTCAACGCATCTTGCCATTTGGGTTTTACAAATAACTCTTAATCACCCATTTAATTACAGGAAATATTTGTTTTTAATAATATTTTTCATGTATATTTAATAAGTATTAGCCTTGTCTTTAAAATGCGCTCTATAAGCCTTCTATATATTATTCGAACGAATTTTTACTAACCATCTTTTGGCGTTATTCATATATAATTAACCATAAAACAACAAATAATATTATATGAAAATACTTTATCTAAAAGCATTTTGCAAAATTTTAATGATTTTGCTTTTTAGCGCATTTTTTCAAAATGTTAAAGCAATTAACCGGGTAGGATCAATAAAAAAATTGATGTTGATTGATCCTGATTTTAAAATCAGGGACACTACTAAACATATTTCAAAAAACAAGGCTAACTACAAAGGGGTGAGCAACGTTCAGGACCCTCCTGAAGATGGTGTAGATGATAATATTGTTGCGCGGCATGAACAGGAGGTAAAAAGAACAATGGACCCTGCATTGAAGATTGTACCGGTTGAAAGGCTGATTCAGGCAAGGAAAATAAAGGACCAATTGCTTATTCAGCACGCCAGCAATATTAAAGGCTTAAGTTCAACTAATACAATTAGCTCAATTGGATGGACTGAAAGAGGGCCAAATAATGTTGGCGGTCGTACCAGGGCTTTATTATTTGATTTAAATGATAAAGCTAATGGTTATAAAAAAGTATTTGCCGGCGGGGTAGGCGGTGGCTTGTGGTACACCACTGATATTACAGCCGCTACCGTAATATGGCATAAAATAAATGATTTTTTTGAAAGTATAGCTATTAGCTGCATAACGCAAAATCCGGTTAATCCCCTGGAGATTTATGCAGGAACAGGTGAAGGCTGGTTTAACGGTGATGCTATCCAGGGATTGGGTGTGTGGAAAAGCAGCGATGGCGGCACTACGTGGAATAGGCTGACATCTACAAGTACCTTTACATCGACTAATAGTATTTTGGTGGATAAAAATGGGGCGGTATATGTTGCCGGAGTAGGATTAGGGATACAAAAATCTTCAGATGGCGGAACTACCTGGAACCAGGTTATAGCAGCTCCGGGCGACGGGGCAGACTTGCAATTAGCTGCTAATGGCGATGTTTATGCGAGCACAGGTGTTTTTAGCACCGGGAATATATTTATGTCTGATTTTTCTGTTAATGGTGCTAACACCGGCAATGCAGGTACATGGACAAATATTACTCCTGAAACTACAGGTGTTATAACACCGGCAACCCAAAGTTGGTGGCGCATTAAACTGGCCTGCGCACCAGGCAATTCTAATATTGTTTATGCTTTATTTGAAGGAAATAATACCTACGACCTGACATCTGTTCAGCAATACAACAAGGGTACAAATACCTGGGGCGTTAAAGCTGTGCCTCCCGGATCCTCGTTTTCAAACGGGCAGGCATGGTATTCTATTGCTGCAGCTGTTGACCCCAATAATGCAAATACTTTATTTGCCGGCAGTTTGGATGCTGTAAGATCAGCTGATGGAGGTTCTACATGGACCCCTATAACTCAATGGTACACAGGAGAAATAAGCGGGATGACCGCTTCACAATATGTACATGCCGACCATCATGCTTATGTATATCCACCGGGGTCATCAAGCAGGTTATTAATGGGAACCGACGGAGGGATATTTTATACCCCGAGCGCCAATGCTACCGGAGGAACACTACCCGCTTTTACTGCACAGAATAGTGGTTATAATGTTACCCAGTTTTATTCGGTGGCATTACATCCAACCAATAATAATTACGCTTTAGCAGGAGCACAGGATAATGGCACGCAACAATTTAATGCTGCTGGTTTAAATAGTACAACAGAGGTAACAGGTGGTGATGGTGGAGATGCTTTTATAGATCAGTTAAACGGAAATACCCAGATCGCCTCTTATGTTTACAATAACCATTGGATCTCTTTAGATAACGGTGTAAGTTTTACTGAGCATTTTTTTGGAAACACAGGCTCATTTATAAACCCCTCGGATTATGATTCCAATCAGAAAAATTTATATTCAGGTTATGGGGCTAATCAATATTTCAGGTGGAATAATGTTATATCAGCTGGTTCACCCAGTACTTCAATAGTTACAGTAGCAGGCTTTAATAGTAGTAATATTACTTCAGTAACGGTGTCTCCTATTACCAGTAACCGGGTATATTTTGGCCTGGATAACGGAACCATAGCTGTAGTGAATAATGCAAATGTTGGGACAAGCAACGCCAGCGTTATACTAAGCCCTAATCCGGCACTTAATAATATCTCGGTTTCATGTGTTGCTATTGACCCTGCATCAGAAAACCATATTTTAGTATCGTACTTCAATTATGGTATTGTAAGCCTGTTTGAAACAAAAAACGCTACAGCGGCAACACCGGTTTGGACAGCCGTAGAAGGTAACCTGCCCGATATGCCTGTTCGTTGGGCTATGTTTTATCCGGGTGATGTAAGCAAAGCTTTGATTGCTACCGAGCTTGGCGTATGGACAACAGATGCGCTTAGTGGAAACTCTACCATTTGGGCCCCTTCAAATTCAGGATTGGCAAATGTGGAGGTTGATATGTTAAAGTTTCGCGCGTCTGACCGGACGTTGGCAGCTGCCACACATGGCCGCGGATTATTTACAACGATTTTACCCGCAGGTTTACCCACTATTAGTTACAGCAGCCCTCATACCTATAACGTTGGTACAGCTATTTCATCACTGGCGCCAACAAGCAGCGGTGTGGCTGCCCCCGGCTATAGCGCCAGCCCGGTTACAGCAGGCTCAGGGTTCAATAATCCATACGGTGTAGCGGCAGATGCTCCCGGCAACATATATGTGGCCGATTACGGTAATAATGCGGTAAAGAAGATCCCGGTGGGCGGTGGTGCTCCGGTTACTATAGGCTCCGGCTTCAGTAATCCGAAAGGTGTAGCGGTTGATGCCGCAGGGAATGTATATGTGGCAGATAACGGCAACAATGCAGTAAAGAAGATCCCGGTAGGCGGCGGGGCCCCTATTACTTTAGGCTCCGGGTTTAATCAACCATATGGCGTAGCAGTAGACGGTGCCGGGAATGTTTATGTGGCCGATTACGGCAACAATGCGGTAAAGAAGATCCCGGTAGGCGGTGGCGCCCCGGTTACTTTAGGCTCCGGCTTCAGTAATCCGGGTGGTGTAGCGGTAGACGCTGCGGGCAATGTATACGTTACCGATTATGGCCACAATTTGGTAAAGAAGATCCCGGTAGGCGGCGGTGCCCCTATTACTATAGGCTCCGGGTTTAATCAGTCGGTTGGCATAGCGGCAGATGCGGCGGGCAACGTGTATGTGGGCGATAATGGCAACAATGCTGTAAAGCAGATCCTTGTTGGCGGGGGCGCCCCGGTTACTATAGGCTCCGGCTTCAGTAATCCGAAAGGTGTAGCGGTCGACGGTGCCGGCACCGTATTAGTGGCCGATTATTTAAACAACGCGGTTAAAAAGATCGTTCCTGTTGGCGGTTATTATATAGCGCCCTTCTTACCTGCGGGCTTAAGCTTTGCAACCGCTACGGGTATTGTCAGCGGAACCCCAACAGTAGCGAGTCGGGCAACAAATTATACCATTACTGCTTATAACGCTGACGGCAGCAGTATAGCTACGCTGAATATAAAAGTAATCTCAAACAATGCGGCTCTTGCAAACCTGATTATTAGCAGCGGTACGTTAAACCCTGTATTTGCAGCAGCTACCCTCAGCTATACGGCAAACGTACCAAATGCCGTATCAACCCTGAAAATAACCCCAACAGCCAGCGATGTAAATGCCACCATAAAAATTAACGGCACAACAGTAGCTTCGGGCACAACCTCCGCAAGCCTGCCATTAGCAGTAGGTACAAATACTATTACCACTATTGTAACATCATCAGATGGCACCGCCACCAAAACTTATACGTTAACAGTAAACAGGTCAGCAGTATTATCAAGCAATGCGCTGTTAACGTCTATAAAAGCAAGCCCTGTTAGCACATTGACTGCGGTAAGCGGGCCCGGTTATAAGAATTACAAAACAG
>NZ_FRCM01000002.1 GCF_900142915.1 Mucilaginibacter sp. OK098 | reverse complement strand
ACATTGACTGCGGTAAGCGGGCCCGGTTATAAGAATTATACAACAGCCGTACCAAATAGCGAAACCAGCCTGCAGATTATTGCCGTAACGCAGAATGCTGGGGCTACTATAAAAGTAAATGGCATCACAACCGCTTCAAATGTGGCCTCACAATCGATACCACTGAATGTTGGCGCAAATGTTATCACCACGGTTGTAACCGCGCAAGATGGCACAACAACCGATAGTTATATTATTACGGCTAACCGTGCGTCGGGAGCATTATCAACCAATGCGCTGTTAACGTCAATAAAAGCAAGTCCGGTTAGCACATTGACTGCGGTAAGCGGGCCCGGTTATAGGAATTATACAACAGCCGTACCAAATAGCGAAAGCAGCCTGCAGATTATTGCCGTAGTGCAGGATGCTACGGCTACTATAAAAGTAAATGGCGTCACAACAGCTTCAAATGTAGCCTCACAATCAATACCGCTGAATGTTGGCGCAAATGTTATCACCACGGTTGTAACCGCGCAGGATGGCACAACAACCGATAGCTACATTATTACAGCTAACCGCGCAGCACCCGGGATGGCGCTTCAATATGTTGAAAACCCTGCCGATAGTTTGAAAGCAGCAGATGATGGTATTGTGGTACATAAAGGACTTTCTCCAAACGGGGATGGCAAAAATGATGTGCTGACCATAGACGGCTTGGCAAAATATCCTGATAATAAACTAACCATTATGAACGTAGGTGGTGTTGAGATCTACCATGTATCAGGTTATGATAATGCCAATAAAGTATTCGATGGGCATTCAAATAAAACCATGGCTATGCAAAAGCCGGGCACCTATTTTTACCAGCTTGAATATAACGACAAAGGCAAAGTAAAATATAAAACAGGCTATATTTTATTAAAGTATTAGGGATAAATTATTAGTTAGGGAGAAACACACACGGCCAGGCAATTTATTTGCCTGCCGTGGCAGTGTTAATTTTTTACCACGTGATAACCAGTACAAAAATAATTAAGAAGAAGAGCTTAATTGGTTTACTTCATGTCCTGTATTTTATTTCCCGAATCGTTGTTTCCTGACATCTTGCTTCTCTTCAGAAACCTCTTGATTTCTTAATTTCCTCCATTTCTAAAAACCATAGGGTTATATGATTGACCTATAGGGTTATATGTCTGACCTTTGTGTCATCACAAATTTAATTTTCAGTGCATTATCCCCCGGATTATAGCCTCATCCTTCATCGTTATGAAAACATCTTTACCTTCATCAAAAAAACTATTTCCTAAAATAGCCTTTATTGGCCTGCTATCTGTGTTGATATTATGGATGCTGTTTTGTTTTAACATCCTATATGCTGCAGGCTACTCTTTTGCAAAATTTAAAAACGGCCATATGGCCAAAACAGGTAAGGTTTTAAAAAAAACAAACCAATTTGTTGTGCCATCCATCAGCTACAGCTCTCCTAAAGTTATGTAGCAGGGCATATTATATCTCCGCTGACACCGACAAGCATTAGTAGGGAGAACACACACGGCCAGGCAATTTATTTGCCTGCCGCGGCCGTGTTAATTTTTCACCATCCGGCTGCCATAAACCGGGCCTGCACTGTTGCCCTGCTTTGGCAATAATTTAACAATTACTTTTTGTTTCCCTTTCGTTAGCTCAACAGGAATGATATAGCTGATATCGTAAAAGCGGCTTTCCTTGTATTTGTTTAAATCTTCGGTTGAAAGTTTTACACCATCAATCAATATATCAAACACTCTGCCCCGGTTATCCATGCCCCAGTAAGTATTTATAAGTGTATTTTGAGCACTGGCATCAACCTTCATCTCATACACAAGGTACCCGCCATTTTCTGTCGATCGCCATTTTTTTTGATGATCTTCACCGGTAATGGCATTTTCACCACTAAAATTATGGTCGCGTTCGGGCTGCATTTCGCCAATACGCAATATGTCTGTGGTGCGGGCTTCAAGTTCCTGTTGCTTTTTCTTTTGCTCGTCATAAGCTTTTTGCTGTACCGCCCATAATTCAGGGGTAAATACATCCCAGTAAACAGAATAGTATTCGTCTTTTGTTTGATTAAAAGGGATTAGCTTAACCTCTTCAGGCTTCGATACATTCACCGTGCGAAAGCTTAGCTGATTTTTATCAACCATTTGCAGCCAGTTATTGGGATTGGTTTCGCTGGTAACAAAAACAGGTACACCTTTAAGCGGATCAGGCTCTGTGTTACCTAAAATGCCTGCCAGCAATACCGGGCCGTAAAATATAGCGCGCCTGTTTGCGTTGTCGGGCATGGCTTCGGTGTATAGGTTTTCAGGAGTTGTAAATGCTATTTTATCATTGTTTTTCCATTTACGGTTTAAAACAAAATAACCCTGCGCATCTGCGGTTAATTGCTGCGATTCGCCGTTTATACTGATCACAGGGTTTAATGCCCAATGCGGCTTACGAATGCGGATAGCCAAGTTTACCGGCTTTAAAGTACTAATGGTAAAATTGATCTGATCATTTGTGGGTAGATTGCTTTCCTGTTTTATGCTCAAGCCTTTTTCGCTCCATTTTAGCACCGATGGAATAAACAGGTTAACGTACAGGCTGCCGTCATCGCCCCTGAAATAAATACTTTCATTATACTTTACATGGTTCTCCATGCCTGAGCCTACACAGCAGGTAAAGGTATTAAAAGGGTCGCTGTATTCCTTTTTGCCGCCCATGCGTAAAGGCACAAAATAGCACATCATGCCGCTTTGATGATTTTGCGAGGCCAGGATATGGTTATAGAGCGCTTTTTCATAATAGTCCATCAAAGCAGCTGAAGGATCAACCGAAAACAAATGCCTGGTTAGCTTAAGCATATTGTAAGTGTTGCAGGTTTCGGTGGTGTTTTCAGTAAGCTTATCGTTTAGTTTGCCTGGTTCGGTCAGATACTCGTAATTGCTGTTGCCGCCTGTAGCGTATGAGTGGTTATTGGTAACAGCCGCCCAAAAGAAATCGGCAATGGCCTTGTCTTTTTTATCGCCCGTAAGTTCATACCGCCTTGCGCTGGCTATTATTTTAGGGATTTGGGTGTTGGAATGTTTGCCGGGCAAGATATCCTGTTTTTGCGCCAGCGGATCCAATATGCGTTTATCATAAAATTTGTACGACAGGTCAAGATATTTTTTATCGCCGCTTATGGCATACAAATTAACCAATGCTTCGGCCATGCCGCCATATTCGCATAGCAGCATCTTTTGCAGCTT
Organism: Mucilaginibacter sp. OK098; assembly: GCF_900142915.1. Classification (GTDB taxonomy): domain Bacteria; phylum Bacteroidota; class Bacteroidia; order Sphingobacteriales; family Sphingobacteriaceae; genus Mucilaginibacter. The sequence continues at coordinate 794,767 of NZ_FRCM01000002.1, read as the reverse complement.
ATCATCATCAAGATTTTTGATGGTTTCTCCTGTCCAGTCGCCCATTTTTTTGCAGATGATAAGCGCCTGTTTATTGTTGCAATATAAATAAGCATCTAAAAGCCCGGCCATAACTTTGTGAACCGTGTACCAGGGCGACCAGCCCCCGTTCAAATCAAAACCCCTTGAGCGGATCTCGCCTTTGGCAACTTCGGCCCAAATGGTATCTTCTTTTGGTATGGCGCCAATGTAGCCGGTTTTGCGGGCCACCTGGCATTCATTCAACTCGTTAACAATATAATTTACCCGTTTTAAAAACTCCGGATCGCCACTTGATGCATAATGCATGGAAATTGCCGAAAGGTAATGGCCAAGCGTATGGCCCGCAAGGCCCGATGATTCCCAGCCCTCATACATCTTCCCTTTAGCTTTTAAACCCGAGTGGGTACGGAATGCCGATAACAAACGGTCGGGCTCAATTGATAATAGATAGTTTACATCGGCCTGCATGGCTTGTTTAAAAGGGCTCTCCAGTAACGTTACGTCCTTTAAATCAAATGTGTATGCTTTTATAGCGGTTTGCGGTTTTACTTTTATCCGGCTATCATTCCATTCGGGTACGTATGATTGCGCTTTCGTCGTTTTAACAATTGCCGCTATTGACAAAACACATACACTTAATTTAAGCCACTTAATTGTTATCATAATTCGGGAGGTTTTACGATGGTAAAATCAATTTATAAAGTTAACCGGGCAAAATGGATTTTTATGCCCAATATTTTGCCATTGATAACCGGATATTAGCTGGTTTATGGGTGATGTTTTAATTTGACTCGTTCTTAAAATTGGAATTTAAATAAATTTAATTATAATTGTAATAAAAACAATTATAAGTGCCTTATTGCAGTATATTTTACCCAAATATACCTTACAGATATTTTTTTTAGTGTAAATTATACATTTATAATTTTTTCTGAAAGTTGTTTAAACCTGACTTTATTTTAAGTTTTTAAGGCTGTTATATGCTGTAAATTAACAGATGATTGCCGGATTTTAGCAGGTTTACCTAAAGTGTTGATTATTAGAATTAAGTAATTGTAAATTCAAAGGGAATTAATAAATAAAAAGATGAAAGTTTTACAATTTACCATTCCTGTTACCCACGATAAAAGTGTGATAGCCGAGAAAGTTTGTCAGCAATATCATTATCCTTATTTACACAGGCATAAAGAAATACAGATTACCTGGATCCAGAAAGGTGAAGGTACATTGATTGCCGGAAATAATATGCATGATTATTCACCGGGTGATATTTTTGTGATAGGAGCAAACTTGCCGCATGTTTTTAAAAGTAGTCCTGAATACTTTACTCCAAATACAGGTAAACAAATTGAAGCATTAACTATATTTTTTAGCCCCGAAGGAGTGCTGAGTTCTATGTTTGATTTGCCCGAATTAAAGCCTGGCAAAATATTTCTGCAGCATCATCAGCAAGGTTTTAAAATACCGCATAATATTACAGACAAGATCTCGCAGCTAATGATAGCGCTTAAAAACGCTTCAGGTACTGATCAGTTGATCCAGTTTCTTAACCTGGTTAAGGGGCTTATCAATATCAAATCAAAATTAGACCCGCTCTCATCCTACGGCAGCTTACCTGGCATAACTGAAAATGAAGGAATCCGTATCGGTAATATTTATAACTATATTATCCTAAACTACAGTGAAGAGATAAACCTGGAAGATGTGGCCAAAGTTGCCTTTATGACGCCTGAATCATTTTGTCGCTATTTTAAAAAACATACCGGCCACACCTTTATATCTTTTTTAAATGAGGTAAGAATAAATGAAGCTTGTAAAAAGCTGATAGCTCACAAATTTGAAAGTATAAACACGGTAGCCTACAAATGTGGCTTTAAAAGTATTACCAATTTTAACCGCGTTTTTAAAAATGTGATCGGCAATTCTCCCCGCGGTTATCTCGATTCATACAACAATAATCTGATAAGCCTGAGCAGGGCTGCGGGCTAAGGCTAAATAGACATCATTATGTGTTAAACGCCTGGTAAAGCCAGCTGCTTAGAATAATTCTTAACCTTGGTAATGGGGGCCTCTATCCCGGATTAGTGAAGAGTGGCGCAGTGGGCTATCAGCTTGTCAAACATGGCGAGCAGGCTTTTATCCGCATCCTTGAGAGGCTAATTACGTCTTTTTATGTTAATTCCTTTCGGCCCTCTTTAAATTCTATATCAGTACAACAAATTGTATGTTGTAAAGCATCATCGCTACATCACCTTGCCTCAAGTAAGTTTTAGTGTCATTTTCTCAATATTACCTGGTTCGCTTAACTGGCAGTTATACGGGGTAATATTTTCTAAAGGTTAAAATACGATAATAACCAGCCAATTTCTGTTCAAATAAGGGTGATTCAGGTAAATACCTTTACAAATAAGTAAAGTATTGATAATACCAAGTCTTAACCATCCTAAATGATAAATTATGATAATTAAACCATTACTTAAAAAAAGTATTGTAATGTGTATGTGTACTATGCTTTTTGCATTTACAACTTATGCACAAACAATCTTAAAAGGCCGGGTAACCGATGAGGGCGGAACGCCTGTTGCTGCGGCCGGCATCAGGATCAAAGGAACTAAAACAGCTACTGTAACCGATATTAACGGTGCTTTCAGTATCAGTTATAACAGTCCTGCAACATTAGTAGTTACTGCTGTTGGTTTTACTACCAGGGAACTTAGCCTGGGCAACCAAACAACAGCAGATATTAAACTATCAATAAGCACTACAGAATTAAGCGATGTAGTGGTAACAGCAATAGGGGTAAAGCGCGAAAAACGCCTGTTAACCTATAGCACCCAGGAGTTAAAAGGTGAAGACCTTACACGGGCAAAAGAACCTAACGTTATCAACGCCATGGATGGTAAGCTATCCGGTGTGCAGATCACCAGTTCATCAGGTACTGCAGGTTCTTCTACGCGTATTGTGATCAGGGGCGCTATCTCGGTAAATGGTAATAACGAGGCGCTGTTTGTTGTTGATGGGGTGCCCATTGATAATTCTGAAACTGCAAACATTGGCGGCGGTGCAGCCGGTGCGGGAAGCAGCCGTGTTGTTGATATCGACCCTAATACTATTGAAAGTGTGAACATTTTAAAAGGCGCTGCTGCAACAGCCTTGTATGGATCAAGAGGTGCATCAGGCGCGGTAATAATAACTACCAAAAGCGGCTCAATAAATAAAAAACCGGCAATTACCTTCACTTCCGATTATTCATTTGAAAAACCACTGTTGCCTGAACGCCAGACAGCTTATGCCCAGGGTACCCACGGTTTGTTTTATAATGGCGAGGATAAGAAAACCAGTGCATCATGGGGCCCGCGTATGGATACCCTTATGATAAACGGTAAGCTTGCGCCCAAGTACGATCCTTATTCATTTTTCAGGACTGGGCGAACTACCAGTAACTCGCTGAGCATCGCCGGAGGCAACAATTCCTCTTCTTATTATGTATCTTATTCTTATTTCAACCAGCAGGGCATCTCGCCTAATAATGATTTTAAGCGTCACTCCTTCTTTACAAAATACTCAGCCAACATCTACAAAAATTTCACCACCACTTTCCAGTTAGGCTACAGCAATTCGCGGCAGGACCGCCTGCCCGAAGGCGCCAGCAACGGCCCGCTTTTCGTTGTGATGGTGCAACCGGTTTCATGGAACCCTTACCCGATATTAGGAGCAGATGGTACACCACGTTTATACCGTTTCTCGCGTAATTCGCCTTTATGGAGTTTGGATAATATTGATAATACCTCAATTGTGAACAGGTTTTTACCAGTAACCACCTTTAACTATGCGGCCACAAAATGGCTGACGATTACCGAGCGCCTGGGGGCTGATATTTATATGGAACAGGATAAATATACCGAATCGCCAAGTCCGGCTATAGGCCTTAAAGGGCAGATCCGTGATCAGGATGTGCTTTACCGCCAGTTTAATCATGACCTGATCATTAATGCCAGCCAAAAATTTGGAAAGTTTGATGTAAACCTGTTATTAGGCAATAACTATAACTCCATTTACAGCCAGGCCACGAACATTAACGGAACCGGGATTGTAGTTGATAATTTTAATAACGTTTCGGCAGGTTCAGCCATATCTGCAACTGAGGGGCACAGCTCACAGCGGAAGATCGGGTTTTACTCACAGGCCAATCTGGAGTATGATAAATTCCTGATCTTATCCTTAACCGGAAGGTATGATGGCAGCTCGGTACTGTATCAGAAAAAACAATTTTATCCGTATGGCTCAATAGCAGGCGGGTTTATATTTACCCATTTTATGCCGGCATCGGTTACCAATGTTTTGAATTTTGGTAAAGTTCGCTTTTCGTACGCTACTGTAGGTAATGACGCTGTAGGGCCATATTCATTAACCACCCCATTTGTGCTTGCTGGCCGTAACACTAACGCCGGTTACTTCCCGTTCCCTTACCAGGGCCAGCCTGGCTTTTTGCAAAGCGCAACGCTCAACAATCCATACCTGCAAAATGAAAAGCTGAAAGAATACGAAGGCGGCCTTGAACTAAGGTTCCTTGATAACCGCATCAGCTTTGAAGGATCGTATTTCGACCGTAAATCATTAAACGGCATTATCCCGGGTATCCAAATTTCAAATGCCACAGGTTATGGCGGTACAACGGTTAACTCCGCCAGTATCCGGAACAGGGGTTTTGAAGGCCTATTAACGGTTGTGCCTATAAAATCACAGGATTTTAGCTGGGATGTCACCATAAATTACACCCGCATCCGTAATAAGGTTTTAGAGTTGAACAGTGCAAAAAATATTACCCAGCTTGGCCGTGTTATAGTAGGGCAGCCTTATAATATTTTTTACGGCGTAAGGTACCAGCGCAATGCAAAAGGACAAATGCTGATAGATGATACCGGGTTACCGGTGGTTGACCCAACCCAGGGAATTGTTGGCGATGCCAACCCCGATTGGACAGGCGGGATCCAAAATACTTTAAGGTATAAACAGCTGAGTTTAAGCTTCTTCTTCGATGTTAAAAAAGGTGGGGATGTTCAAAATGATGTAGAAGCTGTCTCCTTTTTCTACGGTACGGCAAAAGTAACCGCGAACCGAGCTCCAATAGTTGTGCCGGGTGTAAATGCCACTACCGGGCAGCCCAACACCATAGCTGTTGATGCACAAACCTATTACCAGAGCCGCCAGTACGAATCATCAATCCAGGATGGTACTTATATTAAGCTTCGTAATGTTAGCTTGTCTTATCGGCTGTCTGAATCAATGGTGAAAAAAACGCCGTTTAAAGATGCATCTTTTACAGTTACCGGGCGTAACCTGTGGATCTACAGCCCGCATTTTACCGGCGGTGATCCTGAAGTAAGTTCATACGGCAGCTCGAATGGTGCACAAGGCATTTATGCCTTTTCAACACCAACCTCGCGCTCCATTAACTTTTCGGTTAAACTGGGTTTCTAAATTTAAAAATTAACAATTACACTGATGAAAAAGATCTCCACATACCTACTGCTGCTTGCTCTTATGTTAGGCAGTTGTAAAAAAACTTTAGATATAAACAAAGACCCTAACAATCCTATTGATGTGCAGGAGTCGTTGTTGCTTGCACCTATTGAACTTAACGTATCCGACCAGGTTTATGCCGGTAATGCCAGTTTAGATATTCAGAACTTTATGCAAACCATAGCAGCCAATCAGCCTAACCCCGGCTTGTGGAATTACCAGCTGTTTAACAGTGATTTTGATAGCGACTGGTACAACTTTTATGTGAACCTGCTCAATAACCTGAAAATAATGAACGCCAAGGCAGAAGCTGATGGTAAATTGAATTATGCAGGCATCTCAAAGATTTTGTCGGCCTATACCCTGGGTTCAGCTACTGATTTTTGGGGCGATATTCCGTACTCGCAGGCGCTTAAAGGCAGTGATAACTTTTTGCCGGTTTATGATAAGCAGGAAGATATTTATAAGGATGTACAAACCCTGCTTGATAATGGCATTGCGGATATTAATAAGAACAGCATTACAAAGCCTGCCGGCGATGATTATTTTTACAACGGCGATATGTCAAAATGGCTAAAGCTGGCTTACATTTTAAAAGCACGGTTTTATATGCATTTAACAAAGGCCCCCGGTCATACTGCCGTACAGCAGGCCGACCTTGCCCTTGCCGCATTGGCCAACGGGATGCAGAGCAACGATGATGATTTTAAATTTGTTTATGCAGGTACTGCCGGGAGCGAAAATACCATCAACCTTACCTTTTCGCCAGTGACTACTTATGTACTGAATGAAACTTATGTAAATGGTTTTAAAACCAGGAACGATCCGCGCCTTACCATACTTGTAAAACCGGCTGATGGCACCGGCTTATACACAGGCAGAAGAATAGGCACCAATACCGGTGCGCTTAACGAATATTCGTATCCGGGTGATTTTTACGGAAGCGCAACAGCTGCAAATTACATAGTGAATTACTCGGAAGCCTTATTCCTTAAGGCCGAGGCCACTTTTATTAAATCGGGAGCGGCAGCGGCACAGTCAATATACCAGGATGGCATCAAATCAAACATGAGCAAAGTTGGGGTTGCAAATGCGGCTGTAACCACCTACCTGGCAGCAAGAGGAACCCTAACGGGTGCAAATGCGATCCAAATGATAATGGAAGAAAAAACGGTGGCCAGCTTCTTTAACTTTGAAACTTTTAATGACTGGCGGAGAACAGGCTTTCCGGCTGTGACAAAGGTTGATGGCGCGCTTACCGAGATCCCGCGCCGTTTACTGTATCCTGAAAGCGAAATACAAACCAACGCCCAGCCCCAGCAAAGCGCAAAAGCTACTGATCGGGTTTGGTGGGATGCGCAATAAATAACAGTATTTTGTAATATAGCAGGTGGTTAAAAGCCGGGGCATTAAGTTGCCTTGGTTTTTAGCCACTTTTTTTTGTGAGGGATGGTTTGCCAGCTGAACGGATTTCTTGATTTTTAATCAGAGTGATCTTTAAATTTTATAACTATAGTTTAGAAGAATAGTAAGCCACTCTATTATCCTGCCTCGCGTACCAGCGCATAGTCAGTAATCCAATGCATCGGGGGATTATTTCACCCCTCTCCATTATCTCAAAACACATTTTATCCGTAGCTTTGACAATTACCCTTGTAAACATTACCTACATTATGAACAAACTTACTCACTGCATTTGCCTGCTTTTTCTTTTACTGGCGGGTTATTCGGGGTTTGCACAAGCTACCAAAGCGCCTGCTTATCCGTTGATCACTCATAATCCTTATTTCAGCATCTGGTCGTTTAGCGATGAGCTTAACCAGTCGACAACCCATCACTGGACGGGTAAGGATCAATCGTTGATCGGGTTGATAAAAGTTGATGACGAGGTTTATCGTTTTATGGGAAAAGAACCTATATCCTACAAAACCATACTGCCCGCTGCGGATGAAAAGCCATATGCCTGTACGTACAATGAACTTATCCCAGGAGATGGCTGGACAACCCTTAAATACGACGACAGCGCCTGGAAAACCGGGACGGCCCCTTTCAGCGATGATAAAGACAGGGCCGGAACCTTGTGGACAAGCAAAGAAGTTTGGGTGCGCCGGGTTTTTACCTACAGCAAAACAACTATCAATAAGCTTTACCTGAAACTGCACCATGATGATGACGCCGAGGTTTTTCTTAATGGCGAAAAGATCTATTCAGCCAGCGGCGCCAATGGCGATCTGCAATATTTCCCGCTTAGTGATGATGTGGTAAGCAAATTAAAAGAAGGCGAAAACGTACTGGCTATGCATTGCACCAATACCGGCGGTGCTGCCTGGCTGGATGTCGGCCTTGCCGATGAAATAAAACCAACTGAACATGCCGAGCTAAAGGTTGCCAAACAAACTGGTGTTAAGCTTAATGCTACCCAAACCATTTATAATTTTAAATGCGGTAATACAGGCTTGCAGCTAACTTTCACCTCGCCGCTGCTGATGAATGATCTGAGCATTTTATCAAGGCCTGTATCATACATCAGCTACAAAGTAAAATCAAACGATGGCAAGCCACATAACGTAAAGGTATATTTCAGCGCATCGGTTGATGTGGCGCGTAATACCCAATCGCAGCCGGTTACCACAAAAAAATATGCTTCGGGTAACCTGTCTGTTTTAAAAGCAGGCACTGTTGAGCAGCCTATCCTGCAAAAAAAGGGTGACGACCTGCGCATTGACTGGGGCTACATGTACGTAGCAGTGCCAAAATCTTTTAACTCGCAGCAATATGTAAGTGCCGGTACCGAAGCGGTTAATTCTTTTTTTAGCGGCGAGAGCAAATCAACAGCAACCCAGGGAACCGACCTTGTTTTAAATACGGTGATCCCGTTTGGTGCAGTTGGTAAAACCGCTGTTGAAAAGTTTGTTGAGCTGGGTTATGATGATATTAACCCCATTCAGTATTTCCACACCAATTTAAAACCATGGTGGAAGAACACACAAACCAAAACCATTGAACAGGCACTTGCAAAGGCTGCCGCTGATTATCCAACCCTGCAAAAAAAGTGTGAGCAGTTTAATGCCACGATGTATAAGGACGCAGTAAAGGCCGGAGGCGAAAAATATGCAAAACTGTGCGTAATGGCTTATCGTCAAAGTATAGCTGCCCATACGCTTGTAAAAAGTCCGCAGGGTAAATTGCTGTGGCTGTCAAAAGAAAATTATAGCGGTGGTTTTATAAATACGGTTGATGTTACCTATCCATCGGCCCCATTATATCTTTTATACAACCCTAAATTATTGGAGGGGATGCTGAATGGGATCTTCTATTTCAGCGAAAGCGGCAAGTTTCAACGCGGTTATGCCGCGCATGACCTGGGGACCTATCCGCAGGCGAACGGCCAGCAATACGGCGAAGGGATGCCGGTTGAAGAATCGGGCAATATGATGATACTTGCTGCTGCAATTGCACAGGCCGAAGGCAACCCTGCTTATGCCAAACAGCATTGGATAACTTTAGGTAAATGGGTAACTTATTTGGTTAATGAGGGCTTTGATCCTAAAAACCAACTATGTACCGATGACTTTGCCGGGCACCTGGCACGCAACGCAAATTTATCGGTAAAGGCTATTGTAGGCATTGCCTGTTATGCAAAGCTGGCAGGGCAAATGGGTGAAGTCGGATCAGCAAAAAGGTATGGCAAAATTGCTAAGGATATGGCGGCAAAGTGGGCGCAATTAGCCGGCGATAACGACCATTATACCTTAACGTTTGGAAATAAAGGCAGCTGGAGCCAAAAATATAACATGGTTTGGGATAAAATTTTAGACTTGAACCTGTTCCCGCAAGCTGTTTATGATAAGGAGGTTAAATTTTATCTGACCAAACAAAATGAATTCGGACTGCCCCTGGATAGCCGTAAAACCTATACAAAAAGCGATTGGATAATGTGGACAGCCACCTTAGCGAAAAACAAAGCCGATTTTGAAGCTTTGGCGGCCCCGGTTTATAAATTTGCTACCGAAACCCCAACCCGCGTTCCCTTAAGCGACTGGCACGAAACAACCAATGGAAAACAGACAGGTTTCCAGGCACGAAGTGTGGTGGGAGGGTATTTTATAAAGATGCTTGAACAAAAGTGGGTTAAGAAATAGGTTGTTACAAAACAGGTTTTAATTTGGACAGATAACTAATTAACCACTATGTCATTGCGAGGTACGAAGCAATCGCGAACTATACAAGTCTGCTGTGCAAAGTTCAACACCTTTCTGTTCGCTCTGTATAGTACGCGGTTGCCGCGCTACGCTCGCAATGACATATTTTAAATAATAAGTTTAAACCCCTTCACTAATCATCACCTCATCCACTTTAACATCAGCAGGTTTATCTTTTATTTTTCTGTTGATCATATTATTTACACGGCTCATCAATAAGATGCTGCATATTGAAATACCAACAATTACATAACCTATGGTATCATAATGCTGCAATGGGCTGCCTTTACTTTGCTGAACCACTATAAGCCCGGCAACCGCAGCGGCTACACCTCCCGCAATTTGCTGCATAGATGCGTTTATACTCATAAAGGCTCCGCGGTCTTCCATATCGGGCACTGCGCTGGTAAGGGCAGAGGAGGGAACCATGCGGCTCATAACGCCCATCATAATCAGGATATTAAATATAATCACCAGCCAGAATGGGGTTACGGATAAGTTGGTGTACAAAACGCACATTACCATCATCCAAACCGTTGCGCCGGCAAATAGCTTAAACTTACTGATCTTATCACTGAGGCGCCCTATCACCGGCATAACAATAAGCGAACTAACACCTGCGATCATAAATAATACCGGCAGTTGCTGATTGGTTACATGCAGGTTATTGATAGCAAAGGCGCTGCCAAAAGGCATCATCATAAAACCACCTATTGATAACAATGCAGTAGCCGCAAAGCCTATCCGGTAATCGCGTTTGGAAACGGTGTGCCATAAGTGAATAAAAGCCGAACGGTCATGCTGGATCAGTAAGTGGGCAGTAACAGGTTTTAAGCGCAGCATAATAGCTACAGCGATGATCCCGGCTAATGCAGCCGTTAAAAAGAAAGGCATTTCCCAGCCAAAATGATTAGCAAGATATAAGCCGATAGGCACACCCAGCACCTGGCTTGCCCCGAACCCCATCTGGATAAATCCCATAACACGGCCGCGTTGCTGCAGTGCAAAAAGATCGGTGATAATTGCCATAGAAATAGAGCCGATAACCCCGCCAAACAAACCAGTAATGATCCGGGCAGCCAACAGCAGGGGATAGGTATGCGCCATTCCGCATAATACGGTGCCGGCAATAAAGCCAATATAAAAAAACAGCAATAGCTTTTTACGGTCGAATTTATCGGCGAAACCTGCGGTAAGCAAGCCCGAGATGCCTGCGCTAAATGCGTAGGCAGATACGGCAATTCCAAATGCGGAAGGTTTAAGGTTCATTGATTTCATCAGCATATCTCCAAGAGGCGACATGATCATAAAATCAAGGATCACCGTAAATTGGGTGAGGGCTAAAATAAATATCACCAGTTTTTGGTACCCGGTAAATGGTATAATGTCTTGTTTTTGTGTCATTGTATTTTATGTTAGTTCACAGCAATGGTAGCCGTGATGGTTAAGTAATTTAATTATGCAATTGTGACTGAGCGTATAAGAGATTATTCTCAGCACATAATCGCAATCTTCCAGGTCAATGTTCCACTCATCAATCCCTTCCTGTTGTTCCAGCAAACATTGCAGCACCAGTTTATCCGCAAAAGTTTTGCAGTTGGTTTTAAACAGCAATATGTGATCAAAATCTTCCATTTATAAATAAATATTCACTTACTTAAGCAGGCAAAAAATGTTAAGCCTGTTTATTTAGTTATCTAATTGATGGCCTTTAATTAAGATATCAAAATAAAATCCACATTCATTCCTAATCTCCAGTCTCTAACCTCTAATCACTAGTTCCGCAACGCTTTAATAACCAGGTCGAACGTAGCCCACAATATTTCATCCGAAATTTGAAAGGGGCTACCGCCAATGCTATGTCCCTCATTATGAAAACGGATCAGGGAGTAAAGTGGTGCATACGCAACTGACCAGTATACTTCAAGCGGCATCTCGTTAACTTCACCTCTTTCCAGTACATTATGCATAAACGTGCCAATGGATGTTTCAAAATTCTTTTTAAATGTCTCCATAAATTGCGCGTGATAGCTTGAGCTTCTTAACTGGTCAAAAAACACGCCTATTAACGGATTATCCATCATGTGTTTATAGCGGTTCCTCCACTGAACCCGCATTCCATCTTCAAATGAAGCATTCACGTCAAAACCCTCAAGCATAGCTTCAGCCATCCGCAGGCCCTCTTCCTGGGCTATTTTTACGATCAGATCATCGCGATCCTTATAATAAATGTACAGCGTAGCTACCGAGATCTGGCAGGCTTTTGCCAGTTTGTTCATGCTAAAGCCTTCCAAGCCATCCTTTACAATACTTTCAATGGCTTTTTGCTTTACCAGCAATTCTTTATCAATATCTCTTGTGCGCATATATCGTTACAAATATAAATGAATATTCATTTAGTTATGAAATTTATTTTAATTTTTTAGTTTGCCACCCCTTACAGGCGAACTATGGTGTGTACATGTCTTTTTGAATTTTTGGTTGGTATTTATATTTTGGATACTAAATTAAGGGTGTTCGAAACCTTATCCATCACGCAGGCCTGCGACCTGCGCTGATGGATGTCGCCCTTTCCTTTGGATCCTGCTATCTTCCTGGCCTTGAAAGGGCCTAATGTCCCAGCGCAGGTCGAAGGCCTGCGCTAAATACGGATGAATCAGGAAAATAATTGATCATTAGTATATGTTTCGAACACTTAAGGTACTAACCTCTAAATATAAAACATACAGAAAATCAAGTATGACCCGATGGGTCATAGCTCAACACACAGATGGGCCCCAATCTATAAAAATATACATTTAGTCGTTACAGGGCAAAGTAACCGCCTTTTTATTACCCGCTAATACTCAATTTTAAAGGTTGCCGACTGTTGTAATGTATTTACTTTTTGGAGCGATGCAGGGATGGATACTATTAATTGTTTACCATCCAGCTTCCATTTAAGGTGTTGCTTACTGCCCAAAAGCGTTACTTTTTTAACACTGCTGATATTATCCAGAGGAATATTAACGGTTGGATTTAAAGTAACGTTATCAGTGGCTGATAATTGGAAAGCATAAATAGTATTGCTGCTTTTGGCTTTGGTATAATAAATATTATCAGATGAATAAGGCGCAATAGAAGTGCTTCCATAAATACCTTCGCCATTAACCTGCATCCATTTGCTTATGCCGGCCAGGCGGTTATAAACAACCGGGTCCCAATCGCCATCTGGGCCGGGGCCAACATTCATCAGCAGATTTCCGCCGCGGGATACTATTTTTACAAGCAGCTGCACTATCTGGTTAACAGATTTATAATGATCATTCGGCACATAGCTCCATGAGTTCCCCATTGTCATACAGGTTTCCCATGGGTGATCAAGCGGTTTATTCGGCACTTCCTGCTCTGGCGTAGTATAGTTTTCATATTCGCCGGTTACGGTGCGGTCAACCACAATTAAGCCTGGCTGTTTGGCGCGGCCCATGGAAGCAATTTTAGCCATATCAATATCCTGGTTATATTTATCGCTTGGCAGCATCTCATCCGGCTTGCTTTCTGATTTTTGAGGGCGTACCCATCCTCCATCCAGCCACAATATATCTACCCGCCCATAATCTGTCATCAGTTCCTGGATCTGGTTATAAGTGTAATCCTTAAATTTTTGCCAGCGTTCAGGGTATTTGGCCGGGTCATAGTTTACATTTCTGTCTTTAGATGGAAAATAAGGCCACCAGTAATTTTCTGAATGCCAGTCGGGCTTGCTGAAATAAGCCCCTATCATAAAATCCTGGCTCCTGAAGGCATTGAAAATTTCTTTGGCAACATTACTGCGTGGATTGGTTGAAAACGGTGTTTTTGTGCTGGTGATTTTATAATCAGTTTGTTTGGTATCAAACATGCAAAAGCCATCATGATGCTTGGTGGTAAACACCACATATTTCATCCCGGCCTGTTTAGCCGCAGTAACCCATTTCTCCGGGTTAAATTTTGTTGGGTTAAAAGTGGTTTGTAAATTTTCGTATGCTTTTACATAGGTATTGTAATTGGCGCTGTAGGGGCCTTTCCGCTGGGTCCACCCCTCATCTTCGGGGCAAATGCTCCAGCTTTCAACAATGCCCCATTGGCTGTAGGTTCCCCAATGCATAAACAAGCCAAACTTCAGGTCCTGCCAGTCTGCCAGTTTTTTTTGCACCTGCGGGTCTGATGGCGCAACATAGGTTTTTGACATAGTGTGAGCTTGCGCTGCTGCTCGTGAAACTTGCACAGAAAACAGGATTAGTATAATAAATAATTTCTTCATAAAATTATATTGATTTAAGAGGCAATAAATTACCATTTACAGTTTGTTGTTGTTTTGCAACACTTCAAATACATAGACATTTCTTTCTGTTGAATTGCCTACATATTATATAAAGAAAGTTTTATGCAATAAAAGCTATACATTATATCAAAACGCTTACATAACTTAGCGTTAACACCTGGTATGAAATGCTATTATTACAAATTAATAAAAAGCAGGATAGCAAATATTCAGCTTTATTAGCAAGTTATTACTCGATTTAATCAGTTTCCTTTATTTAGGTATAGTTAGTAAAACCTATCAACTGTTATGAAGAGCTTTGTTTTTCATAAGCTTAAACAGGTATGAGTTTTTTCAAAGGTTTTATTTCAAACCTAAATAGTATAATATTAAATTTAATATATTATAATTGTTACATTATTATTAAGTTTCGCAGGGCCTCAGTTTTATTTCTTGATATTTTGAAAGATAGAAAAGTTGATATTTTAAATTTGTGGAAACGCATCAGTAATAATGATGACGATAAAGCATTTGAAACGCTTTTTTATTTGCTAAACAAGCCGCTTATTAAATTTTGCATGATGTATGTTCATCGGAATGAAGCGGCTGAAGAAATAGTTTCGGATGTGTTTGTTAAATGCTGGTTAAATCGTAAAAACCTGGCTGATATTCAAAGCCTGGATACCTACTTGTTTGTAGCGGTAAAAAATCAATCGTTAAACTACATTAAAAAATACTCGCACGTCCATCTTGTTCAAATTGAAGATACTAATGAACTAAAGTTTGTTAATACTTTTAACCCGCAGGAAGAGTTTGAAAAAAAGGAGCTGGTATTTAAAATGGAGCAATCTATTGAAGCTTTGCCCCAACAATGCCGGATTATTTTCAGGCTGATAAAAGAAGACGGACTTAAATACAAAGAGGTAGCCGAAATTCTCGACATTTCTCCCCGCACCGTACAAACCCAACTTTTCAGAGCCGTTAAAAAGCTCAGTGTTTCTTTGTCTGATTATCTGATCCCTGCCCGCGCATCAAAAACCAACGAAGCACTTTTAAACATTGTGCTGCTTTTAAGTTTCTTTAAATTATTTTTTCCAGGCCTGTAGGCAATTCGTAAAAAAATATTGTCCTTACCGCAATCAGGGATATTCCGCTTTATGGTAAACGATAGATTTATTAAGCTGCTTACAAAAGAACTAAGCGATGAACTCACTTATGATGAGCAGCTGGAGTTAAAGGTGCTTTTGCAGGATAATAAGGAATGTCGTGATCAGCGGAGGATCTTAAAGGATTACTGGAAACGGAACAACGTTGAATATGCTGCCAATGCTGCCATGTTTAAAAAGGTAATGGATAGGATCAGGGCCGAAGAAAGCCCGGTGGAAACTATTGATGAAATTGAAGAAGAGGCACCACGTAAAAGATTCAGGTTTACAGCATGGTATAGCGCAGCTGCCGTTATCCTGGCCATAATAAGCATTGCTACCTACCATTATGTAATTACCCCAAGGCTTAATAATGATCTGGCAGCAATTAAATGGCTGCAAAAAAACACAAAGCCCACTATAAAATCAATTATAACGCTGGCTGATGGCACTGTTGTTACCTTAAACTCGGCAACAACTTTAAAATATCCGGAGAACTTTAGCGGTAAAACGCGCGAAGTTTACCTGGATGGCGAAGCTTATTTTGATGTGCACAAAGATCATGAGCACCCGTTTATTATCCATACAAATAAAATGAATGTAAGGGTATTGGGCACATCTTTCAATGTCAAATCGTACCAAAACGAACCTTTAAGTGAAACTACCCTGATCAGGGGATCAATAGAAGTTACGTTGAATGACCGCCCTTCAGACAGGATCATTCTTAAACCCAAAGAAAAGCTTATAGTTCAAAATAATGCATTTATAAGAAAAAGAACCAATATAACCGCCGATTCATCCTCCCCGGAAAGCATCGGCAAAGGGACGCGATACTCCCTTACTAATTTAACCTACTTCCCCAATAATGATAAAACAATAATTGAAACCTCATGGGTTCAAAACAAGCTGGTATTCAGCGATAAGGATTTTGGCCACCTGTCTGACCAGTTAGAAAGATGGTATGGGATGAACATAGTATTTGAAAACGAACAGGTAAAACAGTACAAGTTTACCGGGATGTTTGAAAAAGAAACGCTGCCACAGGCGCTTGACGCGTTGAAAATGATTGAGCATTTTAATTACAAAATAGAAAACACAACTGTATTTATATATTAACCAACTAAACAAAGATGATGCGTATGACAAAAGAAAAAATTACTTAAACAAAAGCGGGAACCCTCTTTAATGGTAATCCCCGCTTAAGATGATTCCTAAAGTTAATTATGCCGTGTATCTCTGGTACAGATCACGGCAATTATTCACCTTTAATTCAGTAAACATATGAAATTTTTTAAACACCCCAAAATGGGTGTAATGGAGAAGTATTGGCTGCTTAAGTCTATATTAATCATGAAATTAACAGTAATACTCATATTATTTTTTAGTATAAATGTTGTTGCGGATGGCTATTCGCAAACAAAGGTTACGCTTAACCTTAAATCGGCTAGTTTTAAAACGATAATATCAAGTATTGAGAAGCAAAGCGCCTATCACTTTGTATACAGCGAAAGCAAGATCCCGGGTGATAAAAACATAAATATTAATGTTGAGAATGCAGAAGTAACAGCAGTGCTTGACCAGGTATTGGCAAATTCGGGCTTTAAGTATAACGAATTGCAAAATCACCTTGTTGTAATTTCTCCGTTGGGCGAGCAGGTAACGCCTGTCAATGTAAAAGGAAAGGTTGTTGATGAGAAAGGGCTGCCATTGCCCGATGCATCAGTAAAAGTGAAAGGCAGCCAGGCAGGTACTGTTACCGATGTAAAAGGCGAGTTTAACATTGATATACCCGATGGCGGCGTATTGATTGTGAGCTACATTGGCTATCAAACCAAAGAAGTAACCGTATCTGGTAATGCGCCATTAACTATTTCATTGGTGCCATCCGGTGTTTTGAATGAAGTAGTTGTTACCGCACTTGGTATAAAGCGTGAATCCAGATCATTAGGATATTCGGCCCAAACAATTTCAGGGACGGATATGAATAAGGTAAATCCGCCGAATATTGCCACAGGTTTGATGGGGAAAGTATCAGGTTTAAATATTACAGCTCCAAATGGTGTTGAAGGAGCCTCTACCCGCATCGTGATTAGGGGTAATAATAACCTTTTAGGGAATAACCAGGCTTTAATTGTGGTTGATAACGTTATAGTTGATAATGAGCCGGTACAACCAAAAGGAGGCGTTCAATCTTATACTGATGCATTAAGTAAAGGACAAACTGATGTATCGCAACCGCCAACAGATTATGGGTCTTTTTTAAACAGCATAAACCCTGATGACATAGAAAGCATTGACGTATTAAAAGGCCCGACAGCGGCAGCTTTGTACGGCGCACGCGGGGCAAATGGGGTAATTCTTATTGTTACTAAAAAAGGCGGAAAAAAGAAAGGGTTTGGCATAGATTATAACTATTCGTACCGTGTTAATGATCCATACCGGTTTATGCAAACTCAGCATGAATACGGCAATGGGATGACAGAAGCGCTTTATTCTGCAAACCCACAGTTTTATAAAAACGGTGATGGAAAAGACAGGCAGGAACAAATAGGCGGTGACCCATACGGCTCTTTGGGAAGCATACCGGGAGCTTATTTAGGCCCGGGAGTTACCAGTGCGGCTGGTGGCCCGTTTTATAATTACATTGGTTTTCCCGGAGACGGAGCATCATGGGGGCCAAAAATGTTAGGTCAGCCATTAGTTTGGTGGGACGGCACAACCAGGCCCTACTCACCTAATTCTAATATTTTCAAGAGCTTTTACAAAAACGGCAATACACAAACCCACAACATATCCTTCTCAGGCGGAGGCGATTTGGGTACCCTGCGCATATCATTTACCAGAACAACAAACGACGCTATAACCTACAATAGCAATAACACGACCAACACCTTCAATATCGGTTCTTCTATAAATATTAGCCCGAAAGTAAGAGTTGACGCGACAGCCAGCTATGTTAACCTTAACAAGTTTAACCCGGTAAACTTATATGCTGAAAATGGCGCCGCAGCCGGAGCCAACGGCGGTGTTGGTTATATGACTGTTTATAATATACCAGCCGATTACAAGCCTATTGAAAGGGGCCTTACGACACTACCAGACGGATCGCAAAATCCTTTATTGAAGCAATCGCCTTATGAGTATGGGCAGAGCTTATACTGGTGGGGTGTTTATAATAATATTACCACTTTTACTCAAAATCAATTTGTGGGCTCTATTTCGCTTAATGCTGAGATCTCACCCTGGTTAAGAGCGGTTGGTAATGTGGGAATAGACT
Organism: Mucilaginibacter sp. OK098; assembly: GCF_900142915.1. GTDB lineage: Bacteria > Bacteroidota > Bacteroidia > Sphingobacteriales > Sphingobacteriaceae > Mucilaginibacter. The sequence continues at coordinate 776,317 of NZ_FRCM01000002.1, read as the reverse complement.
ATCATACTAACCAGTACATAACCAAAGACTATCCTACAGATTCAGAAGGCCTGCAGGGAAAATATGGATATGATCTGGCAAGGACATCTACCAATAACCTTGACGGTCGTTTAGTTTTTCATAAAGAAAACGTGGTAAAAGATTTTAATGCCAGCCTTTCCCTTGGTGTAAGGCGTTATTATAACAGTATGTATGATATAGCGGCAAATAATCCCGGACCGTTTAATTATCCTTCTGTTTTTAACTTGTCCAATTATAATGGCGCTACTCCAACGGATCTTAATCCTTCAGAGAACAGGTACGAAATGGAAATAAATTCCGCGTATGGTTTGCTCAATTTGTCGTATAAAAATTACCTGTTTTTAGACATATCCGGAACTAATGACTGGTCTTCCACACTGCGACCTTCAAACTGGAGCTATTTTTATCCTTCAGCAAGTTTGAGCTTTGTATTTACAGATGCGTTTGATCTGGGTTCAGTAAAAAATTGGCTGAGCTATGGAAAATTGCGGATCAGCGAAGCGAAAAGCGCAAATGCTTATTTACCTTATCAAAACGGACTTATTTATAACCCTGTAAATAATAGCACACCGGGTTTTTCAACCGGCTTAAACTTACCTGGAACATATCCCACTGATATACAGCCGCAACGTTCAAGATCATTTGAAATTGGGCCGGATCTGGGCTTTTTTAACTCCCGGTTAAATGTGAATTTCACCTACTATAATACCTATTCAGATCATCAAATATTAACAGTTCCTGTTGCCGGTTCGTCAGGGATTAATAGCGTTTTGATCAACTCCGGAGCTTTGCGCAACAGAGGTGTTGAGTTAACAGTGAACGCGAAAGTAATAAAGACAAGTAATTTTTCATGGGATGTAACCCTGAATGCAGCGCATAACCAAAATAAAGTTGTGGCATTGGAGCAGGGCATTAAATCCCTGCAATTAGGTTCGTGGTTTGGGGGCGATGGTGTAATCATGAAGGTTGATGCTGGTGATAATTACGGCAACATTTATGGTTCTGATTACAAATATACCGCTAACGGCCAGAAAATTGTGAACCTGGTTTATGACAATGGCTTAAATACCGGGCACGGCCCTGTGCTTGGTGCGCAATACGCCACTTCAGACAGTATTGTTAAAATAGGTAATGCAACGCCAAAATTAACAGGTGGTATTTCCCAAACTTTCCGTTACAAAAACTTCAGCGTATATATTTTAACTGATTTTAAAATTGGCGGTCAGATTTGGTCTGGTGATTATGCAACCCTTATGGGACAAGGCATGGCCCCTGAAACAGTTTATGAAAGAGACGGTCATGGATTACCATATACCTTCCCTGATGGAACGAAGGCTAATGTTGGCGTAATTTTACCTGGAGTTGTACAGGGCGCCACGCCGGGTACATACACGCCAAACACTAATGTTGTTAACTCATGGTGGAAATATGCCGGTAATTATCAATCATGGGATAACGACCCTATAGTGCGTACTAATTCCATATTTAATGATTCATGGGCTAAATTGCGTGAATTATCTATTACTTACAACCTTCCAAAAGACTTCGTACAGAAAACCAAAGTATTCCAGAGCCTATCGTTCTCATTAATAGGCCGCGACCTGTTTTACCTGTTTACAACATTGCCGGATAAAATTAACCCTGAAAGTATTGTTTCCAGTGGAAATGTTCAGGGTATACAGTTTGGCGGTTTGCCTGGTGTGCGTTCTTATGGTTTTTCCGTAAAGGCGGGATTTTAATATGATTTTTTTAAAAAATTTAAAGATAACGTTATGTTAAAGTATTATAATATAAAACAATGGACGGGGATAATAGCCCTTACGGTGTTTGTTGCTGCAATTCTTGCGTCCTGTACCAAGAATTTTCAAAAAGAGAATGCCGCCTATAATGGCCCGGTGTCAGCTACCCTGCCACAGCTTTATACAGGTATCGGGGCTAATATTGATCGTACCGTCAACATAGGTGAAGACAACGCCGCGGCAAGATGGCTGTACCCAATTACGCAGCAGGGCGCTGTGTATGCAGCATCTGATTTTCCATTTATACAGGGGGTAAACTGGACCAATTTCTATGCAAATTTACCTGCTATGAATCAAATGCTTAATACAATGCAAAAAAGCCCCGATTCTGCAACTTATGTCAATGCGGAGGCTATGGTAAAGGTGCTCAGGGCGTACCAGGCTATTGAGGTATCGAATTTTTATGGTGATATGCCTTATTCTAAAGCAGGGAAGGCATTTTCGGGATCTACAACAGACCTTACCGTACCTTATGATAAACAGCAGGCTATATATATATCCTGCTTAAATGATTTAACCTGGGCTGTTAATCATTTTAATACCAGCGGTAACCAATACTCGTTTGGTTCGGGGGAATTTCTTTTAGCGAATAATATTACTCAATGGATCCAATTCGCCAACTCGCTCCGTTTACGTTACGCGCTTACAATGTATGACAAGGATAATGTGGATGCCACGCCAATTATAGCCGATGCAATGACCAAGCCATTATTAACAGATCCTGTTACTGATGTAGTTGGCCTTAGCCAGGCAAATATTTCCGGTATATCTTTTGACATTGATGCGGCAGGCCGCGATGCTTTTTTTAGCTCGGAAAGCCGTGCCCGAATGGGAACTACCATGTGGAATTTAATGAGCAATAATAATAATACTGATGGTAGTGGGATATTCGATCCGAGATGTAAAATATTTTTTGAGGTAAACGGGAATAATGAGTGGGTGCCTTATCCGCAAAACCCGGTTAGCCCTATATCCGACGGTGGCGATCCGTATAATAAAAACAGAGATGCCAATTGGGCGGACCCTAAATATAGAGCGGGTAACCTATATTCAGATTACAATTACTACTTGGGACGGGACGGGAATATCTCCGGATCAACCGGAGCCATTCCTGAAATTTTTATGACACCTGCAGAAGTACATTTTTTGAAAGCGGAAGTATATGCCAGGGGCATTGCCGGTATTAGTCAAAATACTGCAACTGCTAAAATTGAATATGAGGCGGGAGTAACAGCTTCTATTATTTTTTGGACAACGGCGGCTCACAACTCTTCTGTTTGGCAGGTAAACAAGCCTGATCCGGCTACTGCACAAGATGCAACCGTAAAGGCAGTGTTGACCAATTCAAAGGTGGCCTTTAATGCGGCAAATGCTGTTCAGTTGATATATGCACAGGAATGGATTGATTTGTTCCGTCAGCCATGGGTAGCCTGGACCTTATTGAGAAGAACCGGTGGCGCGACCCCAATGGATGCAAGCAACCCGGCAGGTTATCAGCAGAATTATGGCACTTTACAACGCTACCAATACCCTGCAGACGAAAAGCAGTTTAACAGTGCTAACTGGAAAGCCGCCACAGGTGGAAGCGATCTTACCAGCACCAAAATTTGGATAACGAAATAATCAGGGCTTAATAGAGCAAATAAATTTTTATTTGTTAACGTTTAGTTGAGAATGGCATAGCCGGGGGGAGCCCCGGTTATGTTTTTTTTTGGTGATATGTATTATACACTAAGTTGGATGATATTGAGACAACAACCTAGCACAGATTTAATTTATTCTTAAGCGCCGGCTGCATTATATGGATAAATAACATAAACTTCGCAATCTACAGTCGTTGGTGTTGGGTCAGCAAGACCAGGTAAATAATCAGGCGATCCACAAGTTACTGTAATCTGACAAGGCCACCATACTGAATATCCCCAATGAGAAACATACTGTGCAGCTTGAAAGATCATCTGATAGGTGCCTTTATAAGAATAAATGCCTCCTACTATCTGGGGTGTACTATTATACGTTGAACTAGTTACTGATAAAACTTTCATTGACTGATTACCGAAATTAATAGAAGCAGGCCCCATTTGATAATGATATCTTGCATTCACGCTGAACTGTAGATTATAGAAGGTGGATACGGCATTTATTACCATTGAATTAGAGGGAGTGGCAAGTGAAAAGGTAGTTGTTGAAGGGTAAGATTTCATATAATAATAGGGGAAATTGTTGTTGGGAGATACCTTGTATTTTATTGGGATCATAACATGCATTGGGTTAAGTATCGGATCGTACCAGGTATGCCAAACACTATCAACCCATTTTGTAAAACCGGGGACATTAGCAGGATTTCCACCTGAAGGGATCGCGCTAAACGCTTTAGATACATTTAAATTTGACACAGGGAGGGCAGATACACTTGAAATAGAATGGGAAGGTACAACGTCATTGTTTTTTTGCGTACAGCGATAAAATAACAAGGACAAAACAATTACCGAAAGGAAAATTTTAATTTGTGTTTTCATAAGTAAATAATTTGTGATGATTGAAGAGGTGAATAGGTTATTATTTTACTCCCATAATTAGGATAGGAGTTAGAACAATGTTAATTATTTTTTTTAATAAAATGCAATGGTTTGGTGGGACAGATAAATTTTTATTTGTTGAGTTTAGTTGAGAATGGCATAACCGGGGGGAGCCCCGGTTATGCTTTTTTTATTTAAATGATATTTTGATTGCAGGATGTTTGCGACAACATATATAAACTGCAAAACCAGTATTCGTTGAAAATACTGGTTTTGCAGTTTTAATTAATAACAATTCCTGGTGTTAAGTCAATAGTCTTTAGTCGTAAGTCAAATTCGGTCTTTTTTTGACTTAGAACTCAAGACTTTCGACCCAAGACTAAGCGTCAATTCATGATTGACACGATACTAATTTAATTGATAATTGACGTTTCTTTCTGCAATCTGCATCAGCAAGTCATCAGCTGCCCTGTCTTCGGTTAGTGTCTTCCTCAAAACATCTGCTGCGTTATTATAGCCAATGTTTTTAGCGAGGTTAACCATTGCGCTATAGGTGGCAATTTTATAATGTTCGGCTTTCTGGCCTGCAAATATGAGGCCAGTATCCCTTTGTGCGGTGCCTTTATTTGTTTGGTCAATAATCTCCTCACCCTCATCTACAATATCGGCTATAGCGGAACATTTAGTAGAGTCTATTTTTTCATTAACCATGCCGAATACCTGCTCCAGTCTTTCAACATGAGTTTGTGCCTGATTGCGGTGCCGGCCAAAGGCGTCCTTTAATTCCGGTGTGGTTGCTGCATCCTGCAGTTTAGGGAGTGCTTTAGACAATTTTTTTTCTGCCCAATAAATATCTCTTAACTGGTGAACAAAAAACTCCTTGAGTTTTAAATTTGTTGCTTTCATTGTTTGTGTTTCCATTAATTTGATGATTAAAAGTTTATATTAAAAATTGCTATTAATGCACATTTAGAGCATATAAAAAAAGAAAAGCCTATATGCTTTGAATACAGGTTAACCCTGCTTAAATGAAAAGAAATTCTACGGAATTGGCGGCTGATTTGGCCTTTAGTTATAAAAAGTATTGCATAGCTGTAACTTTAAGTTAAAAACTTTTGATGCTGTCTTTTTACAGATGTTCTGAATAGTTTTAAATTAATCCGAATGCTTTTTATACTTATTAAGACGCTTTAATTTAATAGATATTGCCTTTCACTGACATGAATAATCAAAAAGAGGAGCTGTATTTAAAGTGATGCAAAACCCAACTATACTTAATTGCTTAATTTATAGTTAAGTGTGGGAGTTTAAATTTTATAAAAAAAATAATTTATTTTTTCGTTCCGGTAATGCTTCAGAAAAATCAAAAGGGTTTGTACCCAGGCTGGATTATCACCAGGCCAATTTATCGAAAATTTAAAACCAATTGTGCCTTAGGGAATTAGGGTCTACTCTTTTAATATAAAAATATGGGAGAAGTTCGCTGTATTAGGTTACATTTAGGCAGAACAATTTTTCTATCCTACTGTTACATAATCATGGTAATGCCACATCTTCAAAACAAACCGACTTCGTAAAGACTGCATATGAGTAAAAGAGAGTCGGATGAGTTAATCATTGCAAACAAACAACTTGCTTTTCAAAACGAAGAGAAAGAAAAACGTGCTGCAGAATTAGCTATTGCAAACAAAGAACTTGCTTTTCAAAACGAAGAGAAAAGAAAACGCGCCGCAGAATTAATTATTGCAAACAAAGAACTTGCTTTTCAAAATGAAGAGAAAAAAAGCCGTGCAGCAGAATTAGTTACTGCTAACATGGAGCTTGCTCTTCAAAAAGTGGGGGAAAAAAACCGCGCCGCAGAATTAGTGATTGCTAACAAAGAGCTGGCTTTTCAAAATCTGGAAAAAGAGAACCGTGCGGCAGAATTAGCTATTGCTAATAGAGAACTTGTCTTTCAAAATAATGAGAAAGAAAATCGTGCTGCAGAATTAGTGATTGCAAACAAGGAACTTGTGTTTCAAAACGGGGAGAAAGAAAACCGTGCAGCAGAATTAGCCATTGCAAATAATGAACTTATTTTTCAAAACGAAGAGAAGGAAAACCGTGCCGCAGAATTAGTTGTTGCTAATATTGAACTCGCTTTTCAAAATGGTGAAAAAGAAAATCGTGCCGCTGAGTTAGTGATTGCTAACAAAAAACTTGTTTTTCAAAACAGCGAAAAAGAAAATCGCGCAGCAGAATTAGCTATTGCTAATAAAGAACTCGCCTTTCAAAATGGTGAAAAAGAGAATCGTGCAGCAGAACTACTCATAGCTAACGTGGAACTTGCCTTTCAAAATGGTGAAAAGGAAAATCGCGCAGCAGAGTTATTAATTGCTAACATAGAACTTGCTTTTCAAAACGAAGAGAAAGAAAACCGAGCTGCTGAATTAATAATTGCCAACAAGGAGCTTGTTATTCAAAATGAAGAAAAGGAAAAACGCGCTGCGGATCTGGCTCTTTTAACCATGGAATTACATGCGCAGCAAGAAGAATTGAGGCAGGCAAATGATGAGCTTGTTATTCAAAATGAAGAAAAGGAAAAACGCGCTGCGGATCTGGCCCTCTTAACCCTGGAATTACATGCGCAGCAAGAAGAATTAAGGCAGGCAAATGATGATCTTAATGATAAAACGGAATTGCTTATTAAGCAGGAGGAAAAGGTTAGGGTTATTAATCAGGACCTTTTACTACTAAACCAGGAATTGGAAGAACGGGTAGTAAACCGTACAAAAGCTTTGGCAGAAAGCGAAAACAGGTTTCGTAACATGATGGAAACCATTCCGCAAATAGCCTGGACAAATACATTTGAAGGTGAAATTACTTTTTACAACCAGCGATGGTATGATTATACCGGACTTGATTCAGAACAAACCAGGACGCGGGGATGGCGGAAAGCAATTCACCCGGACGACCTTCAATTTACATTAGAACAATTTAGAACAATTCGTAAAAGCCATGATGGTGGTGAGTTTCAAGTCCGCATTAAGAGCACAGAAGGTACTTACCTTTGGCATTTAAGCCGTTTAATGCCGATCAATAATGAAGAAGGTGAGGTACAACTATGGGTTGGTACAGCAACAGATATTCATGAACTTAGGTTACTGCAACAACAGAAAGATGATTTTATCAGTATTGCCAGCCATGAATTGAAGACGCCAATTACCACGCTGAAAGCTTCTTTACAGCTTTTGAACCAAATGAAGGATAACCCTTCTCATAAAATGTTACCTACGCTGATTGGACAGGCTAATAAAAGTTTAAATAAAGTTACTGTACTGGTTGAAGATCTGCTAAATGCAACTAAGGTAAATGAAGGGCAGCTTCATTTAAACAAAAAACCAATTGTAATAGCTGAACTGATTGACGAGTGCTGCAATTACATTCATATGGAAGGCATATACACCATAGTTACTGAAGGTGATCTGCGGCTCCAGGTTTATGCAGATGCTGAAAGAATGAACCAGGTAATAATAAACTTTATCAATAATGCCATTAAATATGCCCCTGAATCAAAAATTATTAAGGTGTGTATTGAAAAAATAAATGATATGGCTAAAGTATCAGTAACTGACAAAGGCCCTGGCATTACAGCCGATAAGCTAACGCATTTATTTGATCGGTATTACCGGGTAGAAACCCAGGGGATCCAGGGTTCGGGTTTAGGACTTGGACTTTACATTTGCGCCGAAATTATTAAAAAGCACAACGGCCAGATAGGCATTAATAGCGAATTAGGTAAAGGCAGTACCTTTTGGTTCACATTGCCTGTTTAAATGTTCTATTAACCGGAGAAAGTTAAATTAAACCAAGCCTTGTTTTCAATTCATCCCGGTAGGTACTTCCAATAGGTATTTTATCACCATTAATTATCAACTGGTGATTTTCGACCATAGCAATGTGCCTTATGGCCACTACAAATGATTTATGAACCCTAACAAAATTCTGCGCGGGGATCACTTCAAAAATATCAGCCATGTTTTGGCGGATCAGGATCTTTTTGTCCTTTAATACAATAGAAATATAATTACCATCTTTTTCTAAATACAGGATCTCGCTGATCTTTACCTGGTAGGTTTGCGCCCCGCTTTTAACAAATGCATAATCTCCAAAATCATCTTTGCGCTGAACATTGTTTTTCATCAAATGTAAATTCAGCGCTTTGTTGGTGGCAGTTAAAAAACGTTCAAATGTTATCGGCTTTAGCAAATAATCTATCGCATTAAGCTGATAACTTTCTACGGCATAATCGCTATAGGCAGTAGTGAAGATAACCATTGGCTTAATGGCAAGTGTTGAAAGCAGCTCGATGCCGTTGATCCCCGGCATATTAATATCTAAAAAAACAAGTTCAATATTTTCGCGGTTCAAAAATTCAATGGCCTTAAGCGGCTCGCGGAATGATGCCTGCAAGTTCAAGACCCCGCTTTTGGTGCAGTACCTTTCTATTACCTCAAGTGCCCGGGGCTCATCATCAATTGCAATGCAGTTCATCAGCTTAAATTTATTTTGAGATCCACACGGAACAGGTTTTCATCGCTTTTAATCAGCAGCTCATGTTTGCCGGGATATACCAGCTCCAGCCTTCTTTTTACATTTTCTAAACCGATGCCGCTTTTATCATTTTCCATCTTTTTAACGAAACTATAATTTTTGTTTTCGCAGGTAAACAATAGCTCTTTATCATTCACAGCTATAGAAATATCAATCGGCGATGTATTATTAATAAGCACCCCATGCTTAAATGCATTTTCAATAAAGGGAATAAATAGCATTGGGGCGATAAATGCATCGGGCACTTGTTCGCCATAGCGAAAATTAACAAGTGCTTCGTCATCGGCATACCTCAGCTTGTTTAAGGCTATGCAGCTTTTAATATATTCTATCTCATTTTTCAGTGGAACTGTTTCGGCATTGCTTTCATAGATCATATAACGCATCATGCCCGAAAGCCTGGAAATGCCATCAGCCAACTCATCATTTCCTTTTTCCTGGGCCATTGAAAAAAGGTTATTCAGCGTATTAAAAAGAAAGTGCGGGTTGATCTGCGATTTGAGGAACTTTATTTCGGTAGTAAGCTGGTAGGATTCCAGCTGCTTACGAAGCAACTCATTCTTTATCCATTCCTTCGAAAAAAAGTAAGCTGTTGAAAGTCCAAGTACGAAAAGAAAGACCAGCGAAATGTTAAACTGAAAGCGCTGCCACTCGCGCACGTTGATGCTGGCAAAGCGAATAAAAAGAAGACCTAAAAAGTAATTAGTTAAAATGAGGAAAACCGTCCACCCAATAACAATGGCAATCCGGCCGGTTTTGTTTTTATATCCAACTATCGTTTTTAATAACCAAAAAGCATTGGTGTAAAAAAGCATCATTAACAAACCTAATGTTATTATGGAAATGGGGTAGGCAGATTTTAATATGATATGTTGTTCAAACCGCCCGTTAACATCCTTCCGCAGAAATTGATAAATACTGGTGAAATTTTGCTCCACATAAAAAATACCCACCCAAAACAATAGGTGAAGCAAAATTTCCAGAAGGTATTTTTTCCTGATTCCCGGCATATACAATCTAAGGTAATTTTAATTACAGCAGCTTTAAAATTTATGTTACCAATTACAGAAATAGTTAGCTGAATGCCTCTTTTTTGAAATGCCGGATAACAAATAACCAGCATTTCATCCCTGTAAAACTTCTGTTTGCACCTGAGTTTTTAAAGAGCGAAATGGTTGCCCTACTATTACTTTAAATAAAATTATGATCATGAAAACATTACGTTCAATTTTCGTTCTGTGCGTTGCTTTTGGCCTGTTATCAGTTTCGGGCAAAGCACAGCAAAGCCAACCCGAAACAGCACAGGCTGTTGTTCATTATAAATTTTCGCACCTGAGGGATACAACCAAAAGGAATGATATTTATAATGAAAATATGATCCTGTTCCTGGGCAAAAACTCAAGCGCCTATAAAAGCTACGACAAAAAAATGGCCGATGCTTTAGTAAGAAAACAAGTGCAGGAGCAAATGGCTGCTAACCCGAATGGCCCGATAAAAATTATGAGGGGTAAGGGCTCTGGCTCAAGTACAGAGTATTATCAATTTCCTGTTGAAGGAAAATTGATAAGAAAAGAGAAGCTTATCAATAGCTACCTGATTGAAGAGCCCATGGCAGCAATCGACTGGAAAATCAGCAGTGATACAGCCAGCTTTGCCGGCTTGCATTGTCAAAAAGCAACTGCCCATTTCAGGGGGCGCGACTATACCGCATGGTTTTGCCCCGATCTGCCTTTTCATAGTGGCCCATGGAAATTAAATGGTTTACCCGGTGTTATCCTTGAAGCTTATGATGCTAAAAAAGAAGTGGAATTTAAGTTTGAGGGGATTGAAGATCTGAGTAAAACGCCTAAAGCAAGTCCTGTTGCCAGCGCTGATCAACAGCCTGCAGGAGGCGGCCATGAAATAAGGCTTTTTGATATGGATGATGAAGGTGATCCTAATGTAATTCAACTACCATCGGGCGGGATAAAAACCACCGAAAAGGAGTTTGCTAATTTAAGAGAAGCCATGAAGAAAGACCCCGATGCTTTTGTACATTCTGCAATGGGCGGGTCAGGCGGAAACATGCAGTTTAATCGTTCGGGTCCTAAGCAGGACATTAAATTAAAAATTGGAGACGGTCCTGTAATTAATAACCCAATAGAGCTGCCCGAAAAGAAATGATCAGATTCAGCAAATTTGCATTGATCTTTCTTTCCGTAATGTTGCTTTCTTTTGGATGCTTTGCACAAAATTTAAAAGGCACAGTTAAAGACAGTACCGGCAAAGGGATATCTTTTGCAACTATAAATTTAAAAGGTGCCGGTAGCTCAATTTTAAGCTATGCAGTGAGCAACAATAAAGGCGAGTTTACCCTGCATTTACCCGCAGATGCCCCAAGAAATGGCTTAACAATTGAAGCAAGCTGCATTGGTTTTATAAAACAAGCCAATTCAGTAACGGATTTTACAGCGCCATACAACTTTATATTGCCAGTAGCAACCAATCAACTGCAAACGGTAATTGTAAAGGATAAAAGGCCTTTTCTTAAAACCAGCGGAGATACGTTAAGCTACAAAGTATCTGATTTCAGCAATCCGCAGGACAGGGTTATAGGTGATGTAATTAAAAAACTGCCGGGGATCCAGGTTGCGGCTGATGGCAGAATTTCTTACAATGGGAAGGGAATCTCCAACCTTTATATCGGTGGCGATAACCTGCTTGATGATAAATATAACATTGCCACCAGCAGCATTCCAAATGGTGTGGTTGACCAGGTGCAGGTAATAGAAAATCATCAGCCGATTAAGATGCTGAAGGACAAAGTGGTGAGTGAAGACGTTGCCCTTAACCTCACTTTTAAAAAAGATGCAAAGCTGCAACTGATAGGGCAGGAAACAGTAGGTGGCGGTACGCCCGGCAAATATGACGAGGACCTTAACGCGATGATGTTTAAGGATAACTTTAAAGCCATTAACTACCTTAAAGGTAACAATACCGGGGTTGATGTTCAGAATGACCTGGTATCGCATAATTTATCAGATTACCTGCAACGGATAGATAACAATAAACCCGCTACCCTGCTTTCTACCGGTACCGCAACTGACCCCGACCTGCCGCGAAACAGGTATTTGTTTAACCAGGCTGGTATTATCAACCTCAATAACCTGGTACACCTGCAAAAGGATGTTCAGCTAAAGGCTAACCTTTATTACCTGCATGATACACAACTGCAGGATTATCAAAAGCAAACAGCTATCTACCTGCCAAATGATACGGTACGTTATTCGGAAATTCAGCATAACAAACGCCGCCCCGACATTTTGCACGGGCAGCTTACCTTAAATATTAATAAGGATAAATACTATTTAAACGATGCTTTAATAGCTGATTATAATCACAACACCAATTATTCGGCATTGGTTACTAACGGGACGGCGGTGAACCAGGTTTTTAAGGACAATATTGCCGATTTCTCCAACGAGTTTAACCTCATGAAAACATTTAAGACAAATAATATTATTGAAGTTTATTCGTACCTGAACCATATTGCCGAACCGGAAAACTTATCCATTAATCCCGGTTTAAACCCCGCAATCTTCAATAACGGCAATCCTTACAGTCAGCTAAATCAAAAGGTTAATGTGCCAACCTGGTTTACAAATAATTACTTTGCTTACAAGTTGCCATCAGATTATGTTACACAAAGCTACAAGGTTGGTTTTAGCTTGCAACAGCAAAAATTAGTTTCTACTTTAAGCGCGGTACAAACCAACAATACCGTTAATTTGGTAACAGATAGTACGCAGAACAATTTAAACTGGTCGCGGCAAAAGCTATATGCAGAGGCGGGGTATGATTTCCCGGGCAAAATACTTAAGGTAAACTTAACCTTACCGTTAAGCCTGCAGCAGATCCATTATACCGATAACCTGTTTGCTTTTGATAAACAAACAACCCATCTATATTTTACCCCCAGGTTATTTGTAAAGTATCAAAGCGGCATTGAAAACTATTTCAGCCTGGTTTATGATCTTAAAAACAAGATAGGGAGTATCGAGGATATTTACCGGGGATATGTTTTGAAAGATTACCGTACACTAAATGCCAATAATTCTGCCCTTACAGAACAACGGGATCAAACTGCAGCGCTTGGCTTTAATTACCGTAAAGCCATAACCCTCTTCTTTTTTAGCATTACGGCCTCGTATGATCACGTAACGGCCAATAACATTGCCTCAAGCATTATCAGTAATAACATTGAGCAAAACATAGTGCTGCCCTATGTTAACCATACAAACTCATGGATGCTTAATGGCTACATCAGTAAATATGTGTTTGCATTGCGTACCACTATCAGTGGTGGTGTGTCATGGCAGTCAAATAGCTCAAATCAGCTGCAAAACAACATTCTTTTACCCTATAAAACTGTATCGGCAACTGAAAGTGCAAGCGCCGAAACAAAAATAACCGATGCGCTGAATCTCAGCTATAAAGTAATTTACAACCAGCTCAGCAGCAAATCACCGGTTTCGGCATCAGGTACGGCTATAAAAAGCATTTATCAGCAGGCATCCATAAATTATAATCCGCTGGTCAACCTGTTCATTAAGTTATCCGGGGATGATTATTACAGTCACCAGGATCAGCTCAATAATCAGAAATATATTTTTGCAGATGCATCGGTAAGGTACAGATTTAACAAGATTAAAACAGATGTGGAACTAAGCGCCAACAATCTTTTCGATACCAGAAAATATAGCGCGCTTTATTTATCGGCAAATACGTTTACATCCAATACCTACACAATTCCGGGCCGCATTCTGCTGGTTAAGGCTACTTTTAATCTTTAAATTTTGGTAATTAAGCCGCTTATACCCCTTTAGTTAACATTTGTTATATTAAACATTAACTTTTGTGGGGTGCGGAAAAATTGTAATGCTATAGTTTTACAAAAGGAAACTATATCACCCAATTATTTCAGCAATGTATCAAGTATCAACTCCGGGTGTAATGCACGAAATAACACCTTTAACCACAGGCGATTGTTTTACCATATCATCAAGAGTAAAAAAAGGGTTTGATTTCCCGTTGCATTACCATAATGAGTATGAGCTTACGCTGATATTAAATGCAAAAGGAGCCAAAAGGGTTATTGGTGGAAGCATAGGTGTAATAGATGATGTTGAGCTGGTATTTATAGGCCCCAACCTGTACCATTCCTGGTTTACACACCTATGCACCTCGGAGGCAATTACCGAAATTACCATACAGTTTCACAAGGATCTGTTTGGCGAGGGCTTTTTAAAAAGAAACCAGCTTAGCGTGCTTAAAAATATGTTTAATAATGCACAGCGGGGAATTCTTTTTCCGCAGGAAACTGCGGCTAATGTGGTTGACCGGATTATAAATTTAAAGCAAAAAGTACAGTTTGAAGCGGTGTTAGAGCTGCTGTCGATTCTGCATACCTTATCTGTTTCACCCAGTATTAAGCTGCTTTCGGAACCTGGCTTTTCAAATGAAAAATTCTTGTACAAGAGCAGACGGGTTGAAAAGGTTTTTGAATTTTTGTATGATAATTATGAAAAACGTATAGCCCTTGCCGAGGCTGCCGAAATTGCAAATATGCCCACAGTATCTTTCAGCAGGTTTTTTAAAAAACGAACAGGAAAATCATTTATTGACACTGTAAATGAAATAAGGCTGGGGCATGCATCCCGGATGCTGGCCGACACTAATTTTACGATCGCCCTTATAGCTTATAAATGTGGTTTCAACAATATTTCTAATTTTAACAGGGCTTTTAAACGTAAAAAATTATGCGTTCCCAAAGAATTCAGAGAAACCTATACCTCCGGAAAAGTTTATATCTGATCCGCTCTGCCTAACAGTTTTCGTATCATAGTTAACATTTGCGGCATCAGGTTACGGCTATAAATCAATAACTTTACAATGTGTATTTCATATCAACCAATAAGTAAACCTGGTAAATTCAGCAAATGTGGTTGAAGTGCATTTATAAATAATTAATGGAATAATTATGATATGCAGGCTGTTTAGTTAATTATTACTGTTGTTTTAACAATTATTCCATACATTAGTATTGTAATATACATTTTTAGGTATTGCCAATTATACCAGTAGCTTAATATTATGCGTTTTAAAGTTTACTTACCGGTTATCCTGTTTGTTATAATGCAACAATGGTTGTATGCCCAAAATACAGCGTACCAGTTCTCGCACCTTGATATTACCAACGGGCTTTCAGTTAACCAGGTAAACAGCATTTTTAAAGACTCAAACGGATTTATGTGGTTTGGCACAATTTCCGGGTTAAACAGGTATGACGGGTATAAGTTCAGGGTGTTTAAACATTCGGCGAACAATCCCAATTCATTAGCAGATAATTCCGTTACAGGTATTTTTGAGGGACCCCAAAAAATGCTCTGGATAAAAACGCATATCGGTTTTAGTATTTATAATTCCACTACCGAAAAGTTTTCAAATGATGTTGCCCGCGAACTGGCTAAATATAAAGTTTTAACAGACCAGTTAACCTTAATTAAAAAAGACAAAAGAGGAAACTTTTGGTTTTTAACAAATAACGAGGGTTTATACTGTTATGATCCTAAAAACAATACGACCAGCTTTTTCAACAGCGCAGGTAATAACTCAATAGCCATATTACACTCAGATGCCGTAACAGATGTTGTTGAAGACAATCATAATTTTATGTGGCTTATTTACGCCGACGGAAAAATTGATAAACTGGATCCTCTGACCAATACGATCGTTTCCAGCTCAAACAAGTTAGCTAAGGCTAACAATAATAAGCCCGAGCTTTATTCGGCAACGTTTGATAATAGCGATAACTTATGGCTGTATGCTGCAAGCAGCCCTATTGGGGTTTACCGCTATGGTATAAATACCGACAAACTTGATCATTTTACTACGGAGACTGGCGATATAAGGCTTAACTATAATGTTATTTATAATATTATACTAGGTGATGATAATAAAATATGGATAGGAACTGATCATGGCGGCATTAACCGGATAGACCCTGTAACCAATAGTATTCAATATCTTTTGAACAGGGAAGATGACCCAAAATCATTGCAGGGTAACAGTGTGGTGCTTTATAAAGATAATACCGGTATAATTTGGGCCGGTACCTTTAAACAGGGGATCAGCTATTATCATAAAAGTATAATCCAGTTCCCGCTGATCAGGCACTATGTCTCTGACGCTAAAAGCCTGCCTTATGAGGATGTTGATTGTTTTGCCGATGACACCGGAGGGAATTTGTGGATAGGTACAAATGGAGGCGGACTGCTCAACTATAATTCGGCCACTAAAAAATATGTACAGTTTAAACATGATCCTAATAATCCTAATAGCATTGCCAATGACATAGTTATTAGCTTGTGTATTGATCATGAGCATAAGCTTTGGATTGGGACCTATTTTGGTGGGCTGGATTGTTTTGATGGGAAAACGTTTATCCATTACCGGCATAATGACAATATCCCTTCGAGTATTTCTGACGATAGGGTTTATAGTATTATGGAGGACTCCTCATTAAAATTATGGGTGGGCACTTTTGCCGGCAGCACAAATATTTTTGACAGGGCATCCAATAGTTTTTTGCATCCCAATTACCAAATGCTTTCCAATTATACCGCGGTAATATATGAGGATAAACAAAAAAATATCTGGATAGGAAGAGACAGGGGCATTGATTTTATAAAGAATGGGAAAAGTATAGCCAAACACTATGTTAATAACCCCAATAATCCTAACAGTTTAATTGGGAATGATGTAAACAGTATTATCCAGGATAGCAAAGGAATGATATGGATAGGAACAAAAGATGGGATAAGTATTTTAAATGCACAAAACGGTAAATTCTATAATCTTAATGAAACGAATGGCTTACCCGGAAATGATGTTTTAAAGGTTTTGGAAGATAACAATGGCAAAATTTGGATAAGCACCACAAATGGGTTGGCCAGCATTAAATCAGTTAAAACAGGCGGTAACTATAAGTTTCAGATCAATAAGTTTGATGAGTTCGATGGTTTGCAGGGCCGGGAATTTAATGCCTATTCGGCTTTTAAAACTCAAAATGGGCAGCTGATATTTGGCGGAGCACATGGGTTTAACATGTTTAATCCGCAGAGTATAAATATTACTAAGAGCAAGCCCCAGTTATTATTTACAGATTTTCAATTATTTAATAAGAGCGTTGCCGTTGGCGATACCATAAATGGAAATGTACTATTAAAGAGCTCAATTACTAATACTAAGAATTTAACGTTAAGCCATAACGAAAACGATTTTAGTATTGAGTTTGCAGCCTGCGAATATTTTAACCCCGATAAAATTGTTTACCAGTATATGCTGGAAGACTTTGACAAACAATGGCTTTCGGCCCCGAATAATACCCGTAAGGCAACTTATACAAACTTAGACGCCGGTGATTATGTATTTAAAGTAAAGGCCGGCAATATAAACGATCCGGAAAATACAAGTACAATAACCCTCAATATTAAGGTATTGCCGCCATTTTGGAAATCGCCCTTAGCTTACCTGTTCTATTTCGTCAGCGTTGTTTGCCTTTTATTTTATATCCGCCATAGGGGGATCCGTAAGTTGAAAAATGAATTTAAGATTAAACAGGATAAACTTGAAGGAGAACGGAAACTTGAGAATGAACGTGAAGAGGCTCGCCGCATGCACCAGCTTGATTTGATGAAAATTAAATTTTTTACCAATGTAAGCCACGAGTTCCGGACCCCTTTATCTTTAATATTATCGCCAATTGATGATTTAATTAAAACAACCGACAAACCCGACCAGCAAAATCACCTGGTAATGATAAAAAGAAACGGGAAGCGCTTGCTTAACCTTGTAAACCAGCTGCTTGATTTTAGAAAGATGGAATACAATGAGCTAAAGCTTTGTTTAAAAAAGGGCGACATCATACAATTTATAAAGGAGGTTTCCTCCTCATTTACAGATGTTGCCCATCAAAAGCAAATTCAATTTCTTTTTGAGAGCGAGGTAAATTCGTTTATTACCAATTTTGATCATGACAAGATAGAAAGGATCCTTTTTAACCTGCTCTCCAACTCCTTTAAGTTTACACCTTCGGGCGGTTATATTAGCGTTATGCTGAATTTATCGGCCCCGGATGTGTTTGCACAAGATCAAAAAATGCTGGAGATAAAGGTGATCGATACCGGAATCGGGATCCCGGTAGAAAACCAGGAAAAGATCTTCGAACGCTTTTTCCAGGATAATATGCCCGAAAGTTTGCTGAACCAGGGCAGCGGGATAGGGCTGTCTATCACCAAAGAATTTATAAAAATGCATGGCGGGACAATAAAAATAGAAAGCGAACCTGACTATGGCACTTGTTTTATAATTGAACTACCTGTTGGCGATTTGAATGAAGGACATGCAGTTGCTGCACCTGAGCAGGAGGAAACTTCATATGCTATATTGCAAAATGCGGATAGTGCACATTTATCAGCTAAAAAGTTAACTGTTTTACTGATAGAGGATAATGACGATTTAAGGTTCTATCTGAAGGATAATTTAAAGCATAGTTTTCATATTATTGAAGCCGTAAACGGCAAAGATGGCTGGCAAAAGGCGCTTGCATTGCATCCAAAACTTATTGTGAGTGACGTGAGTATGCCCGAAATGAATGGCTTAGACCTTTGTAAAAAAATAAAAGGAGATAGCCGTACGGCCCAGATCCCTATTATTTTATTAACCGCATTAACAGGACAGGAAGATCAACTGGCGGGGCTTGACAGCGGCGCCAATGATTACATAGTAAAGCCTTTTAACTTCGAGATACTGCTATCAAAAATTCATAGCTTGCTGCGGATCCAAAAAACCTATCAAAAGCAGACGGAGGTTGAGGCGCAGGATATAGTTGTGGTATCAGAAGATGAGAAATTTCTAAAAAATGCGTTTGCAAGCATTGAGAAAAATATCACTAACCCTAATTTTTCCGTTGAAGAGCTGAGCAGGAATTTAAACCTGAGCAGGGTTTCGCTTTATAAAAAATTATTAACGCTTACCGGTAAAACACCTGTTGATTGTATCAGAACCATCCGGTTAAAAAGGGCAGTACAACTGTTAGAAAAAAGTAAGCTAAGCATTGCCAATGTTGCTTACGAAGTAGGCTTTAATAATGCCGCCTATTTTGCCAAAGTGTTTAAAGAAGAATTCGGAATGCTCCCTTCAGAATACATAATTGAAATGCGGAGTAAAGAAAAAGAAGAAACCATTGCATAATTTTATATAATAACTCTTTTAACTAACTAATTGATCGAATTTAAAATCCCAATGAAATATTTATCCATTTTTATTACTGTCGTTTTAATCTCTTTTTTCAATTCCGCATCCGCACAAACCGTAGCGCAAACACCTCCAATGGGATGGAACAGTTATAACTGTTTTGGTTCTGCTGTTCACGAAGATGAAGTAAAAGCAAATGCCGATTATATGGCCAAAAACCTGAAACAATACGGGTGGCAATATGTAGTAGTTGATTTTTTATGGTCGTATGATAACCCGGTGGGAAGCAATATTGGCAACCCGTTTCAATCAAGATTGCAGGATGGTTCATACATCCCCTGGTTAACAATGGATAAATGGGGCAGGTTAAGCCCCCAGCCAACCAAATTTCCATCCGCATTTGGCGGTAAAGGGTTTGGTCCGCTGGCAGCATATGTACATTCATTGGGCTTGAAATTTGGTATTCATGTAATGCGGGGCATTCCGCGCCAGGCTGTTTGGGCAAAATCCCCAATAAAAGGAACTAACGGAATAACAGCAGACATGGTTGCCGATACCAACTCAAAATGCCCCTGGATGAACCATATGTACGGGCTTAACATGAAGAAACCCGGAGCACAGGAATATTTGAACTCCCTGTTAGAGCTGTATGCTGAGTGGGGGGTTGATTTTATTAAGGTTGATGACCTGTCAAGGCCATACAGCGAGCCGGAAGTTGAAGGATACAGCAAAGCAATTGCACATTGTGGCAGGCCCATCGTATTGAGCTTATCGCCGGGGGCCACGCCTGTAGCGGAGGCAGATCATGCAGTTTTAAATGCAAACATGTGGCGTATGGCCGATGATTTTTGGGATAACTGGAAAGAGATAACCGGGATGATGAACTATGCAAAGCAATGGGAAGGGGTAAGCGGCCCCGGCCACTGGCCTGATTGCGATATGATCCAGATCGGTAAATTATCAAAGAGAGGCCCCGTTGGCGAAGAGCGTTACAGCCGTTTTACCGAAGATGAAGAATATACCCATATGACCTTTTGGAGTATCTTCCGCTCACCGCTGATGCTTGGTGGGAATCTTCCTGAAAACAGACCGTTTGAGTTAAGCCTGTTTAACAACAGCGAAGTTTTAGCGGTAAACCAGCAAGGTGAAAACCCGAGGCAATTGTATCAAAAAGACGGAAAAATGATCTGGTACTCCCACGCCCAGGGCAGTAAGGATGTTTATGTAGCTATGTTTAACTTAAGCGAGCAGACCCAGGATATAGATTTCTCTTTTGCTTCTGTAGGGCTGATAGGAAAAATAATGGTTAGAGACCTGTGGAAAAAGCAGGATGTGGGTGCATTGAGGCAAAACTACCATCAACAAGTTAACAAGCACGGGGCGGCATTATTTAAGTTATCTCCTCAGTGAAAAAGAATTAATGATTAAGAGTCAGGAATCAGGAAAGTATAATTTAAATTTTTAATAATAATCATTGAATATCAATTTTTTTCCTGATTCTTGAGGCTTAATCCCTGCCTTCGCAACAACAACCTTTATGATGAAAAAAATCCTCATTCTGCTTACCTGTATTATTCCGCTTGGTGCTTTTTGCCAGGATAACCTAAAGCTTTGGTACAAACAGTCGGCAAAGGTTTGGACAGATGCCTTGCCGCTGGGGAATGGCCGCTTAGGAGCCATGGTGTTTGGAGGTGTTAAGCGGGAGCTTATTCAGTTAAATGAAGCTACTTTGTGGTCGGGCGGTCCTGTACGCACCAATGTAAACCCTGGTGCTTATGCCAACTTATTGTTAGCAAGGGAAGCGCTTTTTAAAGAAGAAGATTATGCGAAAGCTTACAACTACGCAAAAAAGATGCAGGGTTATTATTCAGAATCCTATTTGCCACTTGGCGATTTAGCCATTACCCAGGATTTAAAAGACACGGTGACAACTGCCTATTACCGCGATCTGAATATTAAGGATGCCATTTCAACAACGCGGTTCACTATTGACGGGATCACTTATACCAGGCAGATCATCAGCTCTGCGCCCGACCAGGTAATAGTTATCCATCTGACTGCAAATAAGGCCGGGCAATTAAATTTTAAAGTTGGGGCTTCAAGTCTTTTAAAATATCATACTGTTGCTGTTGCTGCCAATGAAATAGCCATGAAAGGTAAGGCCCCTGCTCATGACGATCCAAGTTACGTTGACTCTGCCAACCCAACTACTTATGATGATAGCGCAGGCTGCAAAGGAATGCGTTTTGAATTGCAGGTAAAAGCAGTGAGTAAAGATGGACGGATAAGTGCCGATACCAGCGGCATAACTATAAAGAATGCTACAGATGTAACTATTTTGCTTTCGGCTGCAACCAGTTTTAATGGGTTTGATAAATGCCCCGTTACTGCAGGCAAGGATGAAAATAAGATAGCTACGCAATACCTTAACAATGCTGCAGTGAAAAGCTGGCAAACTTTATTGACCAGGCACTATGCAGATTATCACCATTACTTTAACCGGGTAGCTTTTAAGCTTGCAACTCCGGCAGATAACGGCAACGCCAAATTACCTACCGATGAACGGTTAGTATCTTACACCAAAGGAGCAAAAGACCCTGAGCTGGAAACGCTTTACTTTCAATATGGCCGTTACCTGCTTATCTCAAGCTCGCGTACCGGTGGCGTGCCTGCCAATCTGCAGGGTATCTGGAATAAGGAATTACGTCCGCCATGGAGCTCGAACTATACCACCAATATTAATGTGCAAATGAATTACTGGCCTGCCGAAGTAGCCAATCTTTCAGAAATGCATATGCCATTTATTGATTTTATTAAAAATGTGGCAGTTACTGGTAAGGTTACAGCTAAGGAATTTTACCATGCAAAAGGCTGGGCATTGCACCATAACAGTGACATTTGGGCATTATCAAACCCTGTGGGCGACAAAGGCAACGGCGACCCTACATGGGCCAACTGGACAATGGGATCGCCATGGCTTTCGCAGCATTTGTGGTGGCATTACCAGTTTACAAAAGATAAAAAATACTTGAGGGAAGTAGCTTATCCGCTGATGAAAGGGGCCGCTGAGTTTTGTGAAGACTGGCTGGTTAAGGATAAGGACGGATACCTGGTAACAGCTCCATCCGTATCGCCGGAGAATGCTTTTTTTGATGATAAAGGGAAAAGGGCCAGTGTATCAGTGGCCACCACAATGGACATGTCAATCATCCGTGATCTGTTCACAAATGTAATTGAGGCCGCCAATGAATTGGGTGATGATAAAGCGTTCCGCGATACCATCATTGCTAAAAAAGCAAAATTATATCCTTTCCATATTGGTAAAAAAGGTAACCTGCAGGAGTGGTATAAAGATTGGGAAGATCCGGAGCCACATCACCGCCATGTATCACATTTATTTGGCTTATTCCCGGGAAACCAGATCTCGCCTGTAAATACGCCTGAGTTAACTGCCGCCGCAAAAAGGACCCTTGAATTACGTGGTGATGAAGGTACCGGCTGGAGCCTTGCATGGAAAATTAATTTTTGGGCGCGGTTGCTTGACGGAAACCATAGCTATAAAATGTTAAAAGACCTGTTAAGGGCAACAAATGTAGAAGGAACAAATTATTCGGGCGGGGGAGGTTCTTACATCAACCTTTTTGATGCCCATCCGCCGTTTCAGATAGACGGGAACTTTGGAGGCGTATCAGGCATGGCCGAAATGCTTTTACAAAGCCAAAATAACGAAATTCAACTATTGCCGGCTCTTCCTGATGCCTGGGCCACCGGGGAAATTTCCGGCTTAAAAGCCAGGGGTAATTTTGAAGTAAGCATGAGCTGGAAAAATAAAAAGATCACAACCGCATCTGTATTGGCTGTTGTTGGTGGTAAATGTATTATCCGCAGCAATGAATCTTTGAAAATTGCAGGCATGCAGGTAACCTCCAAAAAAACTGCTAACGGTTATGTGACAAGTTTTAACACAATTAAAGGGGTGAAGTACAATATTACCGGTGCTAAAATTTAATAAAAGTAGCTTATCCGAACTAAGGTTTATCAGGTGATATTTTAACCAATAACACTTATAAATACCATAATTGCGTTGTTTAGCTCCCAAATGGTGCTCTTGGTAAACATTTGTTTTATACATATTATCAATGTTGTTATTGGTTTTTAAAAAACCGGGGTAGTTTTAGCCCCGGATGTTTTGTTGTGACCACAGCAAGATCAAAGCCAGTATAAACGTTGTCTATATAATATTAAAATTCTTACGCCCTAAACAATTGTATTAAATGAAAAACCATTTAAGTAAAACACTTTTTTTAAAATTCGCCGCATTTTTAATAATTAGCCTGGCATCCTTACAATCAACAAGGGCCTCGGTAATTTCTTATACCAAAAACGCTGATGGCATTATTTTTAAGCTAGATAAGGGTTTAATGAATATAAGGATTTGTAAAGCAGATATAATTGAAGTTAAGTACACCATTTTTGACGCTTTCCCTGCAAAAAATTCGTTGGTTGTGAATAATACATGGAAAGAGAAAACCCCATTCACTGTTTCGGAGCGCGGCGGAAAAATAATCATCTCTACATCAAAACTAAATATCAGCATTAACAAAACTACCAATGCCATAACTTATACAAATAAAAGCGGTGTAGTTATAACTGCCGAAGGTGCTGAAAACAAAAACATGGAACCGGCAACCATAGCCGGGATCTCTACCTATAACTGCACCACTAAATTTAACTCACCGGCTGATGAAGCGCTTTTTGGCCTGGGCTGCCATCCTGAAGATACACTATCTATCAATTACAAGGGCCGTAACCAGGAAATGCTGATCAAATACATGACAGGCGCTATACCAGTTATGCTCTCAAACAAAGGCTATGGATTACTATGGGACAATTACGCCGCATCGAATTTTTATGGTGCCGAGGCTGATAATACCCAATACAAATACGTATCAGAAAGTGGTAAAATGGTTGATTATTACTTTTTTTACGGGCCTGATTTTGATCGGATTATTGACCTTTACAGAACCGCTACCGGTAAAGCTCCGATGTATCCAAAATGGTCATTTGGGTTATTTCAGTCGCAGGACAGGTACAAAGGGCAAGACGAAATTTTAGGGGTTAAGGATAACTATCGCAATAATCACATTCCTGTTGATGCAATAGTGCAGGATTGGTATTGGTGGTCGCCACTGCCAATGGGATCGCATGTTATGAGTCCTGACAGGTACCCAAACCCTAAAGCAATGATTGATGAATTGCACAAAGCTAACATGCATGCTATGATCTCGATATGGCCGGTATTTGGCGGTGGAACCCGGGATTTTGATGATTTGAAGAGTAAAGGGTTTTTAACAAGTATTACCTGGGATAATTTTGTTACCCGTACGTTTGATAGTTATTATGATGCCCATAACCCTAAGGCCAGGGAAAAATACTGGGAGCAAGCCCGCGACAGTGTTGTAAAACGTTACGGCTGGGACGCCTGGTGGGTTGACCAATGCGAACCTGATAATGGCAGCTTGCTTGACGAACGACGCAAGGCTAATTTTTCAGTTGGTAAAGGGATAGATTATTTTAATACCTACTCTTTGGAGCATTCTAAAGGGCTTTACAAGGGATGGCGCAGGGATATTCCGGGTAAGCGTGCTTTCCTGCTTATCCGCCAGTCATTTGCCGGGGAGCAGCGTAGTGCGGCTACATTATGGTCGTCTGATATTACCTGTACTTTTGCCTCCTTACGCAATCAAATCCCGCAGGGTATTAATGCCTGTGTATCCGGCATCCCTTACTGGACATCAGATATCGGAGGTTACTTGTCGAGGGTAGATAAAGACGGAATTCCCGATTGGTCGCTTCCAAAATACCGCGAGCTGTTTACCCGCTGGTTCCAGTTTGGAACATTTAGCCCGATAATGCGGATCCACGGTAAAGGAGAAAGAGCTTTGTTCTCAAAGAACTGGGACGATAAAACCAAAGCTATCCTGTTAAATTATGACAAGCTGCGCTACCGTTTGCTGCCATATACATACTCGCTGGCTGCAAAGGTTACCAATGATAATTATACCATAATGCGTTCCCTTGCATTTGATTTCAGGAATGATAAAAATGTTTATAGTATTCCTGATCAGTATATGTTTGGTCCCGCATTTTTGGTAAACCCGGTAACACAACAATTTTACTCAGGCAGTAACGCAAGTGCTCAAACAAAAACAAGAAAGGTATATCTGCCAAA
This sequence comes from Mucilaginibacter sp. OK098, assembly GCF_900142915.1. GTDB lineage: Bacteria > Bacteroidota > Bacteroidia > Sphingobacteriales > Sphingobacteriaceae > Mucilaginibacter. Next base: position 750,857 of record NZ_FRCM01000002.1, on the reverse strand, counting down.
AGGCAGCAAGTGGTTTAATTTCTGGACTGGAGAAACGCTTAATGGCGGCCAAACTATTGATGCCGAAGCGCCGATAGAAACAATGCCGCTTTATGTTAAAGCAGGTTCCATTGTACCTATGGGGCCAAATATTGAATATGCTACTGAAAAACCGGCCGGCGCTATTGAACTGCGGATCTACCCCGGTGTTAACGGTGAGTTTAAATTTTATGAAGATGAAAACGATAACTATAACTACGAAAAGGGCAACTCTTCAACATTCACTTTTAAATGGAATGATAAAACACATCAGCTAACTATTACTGACCGTAAAGGTAGCTTTCCGGGTATGGTGAAAAAGCATATTTTCAATATTGTTTTGGTAAGAGAAAATCATGGCGAAAATATCGGCATCGGCATCAGCAGCAAAGCGGATAAAAGTTTTAGCTATATTGGCAAGGCAATGGTTGTTAAGTTATAGTTTTCAAATCTTTTATGAGCATATTCAAAAAACGTATTATAAGATCCGCAGTAATAATATTGGTTTTTAGCTTTTCGCAAATAGCGTATGCTCAAAAAGTGCTTATCAATAACCCTATTGTTAAAGGTTATTACGCCGACCCCACAATAATAAAAGATAAGGGTGTTTTTTATATCTATGCTACAATTGACCCATGGGGCGGCAAAGAACTTGGTGTGCTGGTAACAAAGGATTTTGTAAAGTTTGAAACCAAACACATCAACTGGCCAACAAAAGAAGCTTGTACAAGCGCAACCTCCAATGGGTCGATGGTATGGGCGCCATCCGTAAGGAAAGCTGCAAATGGTAAATTTTATATGTATGTGGCAGTAGGCAGTGAAGTTTGGGCAGGTGTAAGTGATAAGCCCCTTGGCCCCTGGAAAAATGCGAAAGCAGATAATACCCCTTTAGTGGCCGGGAATAAATACCCGGGTGTTCATAATATCGACCCGGATTGTTTTATTGATAGCGATGGACAGGCATACCTATACTGGGGGTCAGGTTTCAATTGGGTGAACGGGCATTGCATGGCAGTAAAATTAAAAAAGGACATGGTAACATTTGATGGTGAGCCCGTAGATATTACCCCGCCTCATTATTTCGAAGCGCCGCACATGGTAAAGCGGAACAACCTGTACTACCTGATGTACTCGTACGGCAAGGCTATAGACGCTACTTATCAAATCAGGTATTCAACAAGTAAAACACCTTTCGGTCCGTGGGCAGAAGGGAAAAATGATCCCATACTTTCAACCAGCGCCGATAGTACCACTATGGGCCCCGGCCACCACACTGTTTTTAAACAAAACGGACAATACTACATTCTATATCATCGCATTCATCCGCAAAAAAAAGAATATGTATTGCGGGAGCTCTGTTTGGACAGCCTGAATTTCGACCTGCAAGGCAATATTTTGAAGATTAAGCCAACAGGCGTAAGCAGCTTTTAATGCTAGTATTAAGTCAAATTTTGTCTTTTTCTGACTTAGAACTCAAGACTTTTGACTCAAGATTTAATTCCCTGTTATTTTAACCTCCCCGGTTTAACCTGCTAATTTTTAACGCGGCAGAATAACAGATCATAATCCCCCAAAGCTTTAAACAACCATTTTACTATGCTAATAATGATAAATCAACTTATGATTATTATAGCATTTAGTAATGATATTTTGATAAAAATGCACTTAACTAATTGATTGTCAATATATATAATCCCAATTAACATTTGTGCTATAATCGTTATCAATAGTGTTATCCCTTTTACGCTATCCTGTATAATTTTATAAAAATAACCAATTACATAAACGCAAGCTTGCTATTTGAAGTAAGTGAAAATCAGTAGTACACATAAGTGAAATTACCATTACTACGGTTTTCAATGAAGTAAGATCACAGCCTGCAATATTATTAACACACCCACAACCCGACATTACAAATCGAAATTTAATCCTAAATGACTCAAAATGAAGAAAGATTTACTGTTTTACAAATTCAACAGTTGCAAAAAAACGCTGCTCGTTTTTTTGTTTACTTTAATTACCTGCTATGCTGCAGTTGCCCAAACCAGGCAAATTACAGGTAATGTAAGCACTGCAGATGGTATTGCTATACCGGGCGCAAGTATTAAGATTAAAGGAACTACAACAGGTGTAGTTACTGATGTTAACGGTTCCTTTAAATTATCGGCTCCTGCTAACTCAACGCTTGTTTTTAGCTTTATAGGTTACTTATCACAAGAAGTTACAATTGGCAGCGGTAATGTTTATAACATTAAGTTATCGGCAACAGTGAGCAATTTGAATGAAGTGGTAGTGGTATCGGTGGGCTACGGTACTCAAAAACGTACTGACCTTACCGGTGCTATCAGCTCAATTAGCGCCGCTACAATTGCAAAACTTCCTGTTACCTCGGTAGAGCAGGCTCTACAAGGGCGTGCAGCCGGTGTGCAGGTTACCAACAATGATGCCAGCCCGGGTGGCAATGTATCTATATTGATAAGGGGTACAGGTAGTTTGGCCCAATATGGTAATAGTCCGCTATATGTTGTTGATGGTTATCCGCTTGAAACAGGTGGCATGAATAACATCAACCCAAATGACATCGCTTCGATTGATATATTGAAAGATGCATCAGCCACAGCTATTTACGGGATCCGCGCTGCCAATGGCGTTGTTATAATTAACACCAAAAAAGGTAAAAAGGACGGTACGCAGGTTGAGCTAAATACCTATGATTCCTACCAAAGCAAGCCAAAAGAATATAAATTATTGAATGCGCAGCAATTCGCAACTATGGCTAATGCACAAGCTGCAAATGATCCGGCAAAGCAATTTACCACATTTTCGGGCTGGAGTAATCCATCGTCACTTACCAATGCCGACTGGCAAAATGCGCTTTACCGCAATGGATTGACGCAAAATTATAACGTTGCCATCCGCGGCGGTAATGATAAAGTTCAATCTGCAACCTCAATTGGCTATTACGATCAAAAAGGGATTGTTATCGGATCATATTTTAAACGGGTTACCCTGGGCCTTAATTTAGATTACCAGCCCACCAAATGGCTTAAGTCTTCAACAAGTGCTAAATATGCCTACCAGGATTCAAATAACCCCTTTGGTACCGGGTCGAATTTGTTAGGGAACCTGGCTCAGCTACCCCCAACGCTTGATGGTGGCAGCAATGTAACCAGCCAGATAAACGATGGCAAGGGTAACTATGGTTATTATAACCCGGTTTATACTTACATAGCAAAATATAGCAACCCTGTTTATAGCATTAATGATAATCAATATAAAAATATAAACCAGTTTTTTAATGCTAATTCATCATTAGAAGCTACCCTTATTGAAGGGCTTAAAATTAAAACAAGCGGTGGTGTAACTATTACCAACTTAAACAATTCCTTTTTTCAGCCTGAAGATGACCGTTTAGTTAATCAATATGGTTCTGTGGCAGGTGCCACACAAAATGCATTCTTTAGCCAGAGTTTAAATACCTCGTTTGACTGGTTATGGGAAAATACCATATCGTACGACAGAACTTTTGGCAAGCATACTATAAATTTTGTTGGCGGTGTTACTGAACAGGAATTAACAAATAATCCTTTTAACGGCAGTGGTGTTCCTCCGAATGCGCAGATCAGGGATCTATCCCAGGTTACAAACCTGAAGCTTGGTACAACTGCTCAAAATATTCAATCTTTAGCATCTCAATTTGTAAGGTTGGGTTATAATTACGCGGGAAGATATTTTATAACCGGTACAGTAAGAAGAGACGGTTCTTCAAAATTTGATGTAGGGCATAAGTACGGTACATTCCCTTCGGGCGCTATATCATGGAAAGCCAAGGAAGAGTCTTTTTTAAAAGGTGTTGACTGGTTATCTAATTTAAAATTCAGGGGCAGTTATGGCGAGGTTGGTAACGAAGGGCCGATCGGCTTGTTCCAATATGAGGAGCAGTTTTCAACAGGTTTAGCATCAACTAACAGTGGTAACCTGGGCTATCCCTTTAATAAAGTATACCAGGTAGGTATCGCAGCAACTTCGCCTGCAAACCCTAACCTTAGATGGGAAACCGACTACCAAACGGATATAGGTACCGATATGGCTTTTTTACATGGCGACCTTACCTTAACTGTTGACTGGTTTAACAGAAAATCAAAAGATTTCTTATTGAATATTGCTGTGCCGCCGCAAACGGGTTATAATACTGAAACCTTAAATGTGGGTACCATGAGCAATAAAGGCTGGGAATTTGCATTAAATTATAATCATAATTTTAATGATTTCAGGTTTGGTGCGGGTTTAACAATTTCATTTATTACAAACAAGCTCACTGCATTAAACTCAGGATCGACCTTTATAACCAACCCGCTTAATAACCCAACCGGCGCTGTTAATTTAAACGGACAGGGTTGGACAGTTTACAGCGAAACACACATTGGGCAGCCGGTAGGAGAATTCTTTGGCTATAAATCAGCTGGAATTATTCAATCCCAGGCTCAAATTGATGCGTTAAATGCAAATGCTTCAGCAAAAACCGGTGGCCTTAATAAATATTATTACCAGGCTGCAACATCACCGGGCGACCGCTTATTTGCCGATGTAAATGGTGACGGTGTTGTAAACGCAAGCGACCAGGTAAGTTTAGGTAACCCGCAACCCAAATTTTTTGGAGGCTTTAACCTTGATGGCGCTTATAAAGCATGGGATATTAACCTGTACTTTTATGGCAGCTACGGAAACAAGATCTTAAACTACGCAGAAAGTAACCAGGAAACCCTTCAAAACCGCGGCTTTGCAGGTATTGAAAACCTGAGCCAGGAATATTATAACAATGCCTGGACGCCCACTAATCATTCAAATACCTTCGCCCGGATCTACTATAGCGATAATTCTATCCTTAATGCAGTTCCGTCAAGCCAATGGATTGAAAATGGCAGTTACCTGAAATTAAAAACGCTTACTGTAGGGTACACATTGCCTTCAGAGTTATTAAAGAGGCTCTCAGTTTCAAAATTGAGGATCTACGTTTCTACTCAGAACCTGTTCACCATTACAAGTTACAAGGGTTTGGATCCGGAGATCGGGACACAAGGAGGCTTTGGAACTCAGAATGGTATTGACAACGGTACTTATCCTTCATCCAAATTTTACACCGTTGGTTTAAACGTAACGTTCTAATAAAGGAAGATTAAAAAATTAAAGACATGAAACTAAATAAGAAAAATATAACCCTTATAGCCCTCTGCCTGTTTGTGGCGTTGATGTTCCCGCTGAGTTGTAAAAAGGATTTTTTAACGCAAACAAATCAACAAAATTCTACTGCTAGCGGTAGTTTTACAAAATCACAGGATGTTGTGGCATTGGTAAACAGTATTTATGATAGCTATCAGAATAGTGACCTGATGAAAAAGTCGATCTGGTATTATGCCAATTTCTTTTCGCATGACTGGTATAACGATGGGGGTGATATAGCGTGGAATTCCTATACAATAAGCCCTACTTTTGGTGCAATTGATGTTTTTTGGCGAAATGCTTATATCGCTATAGCCAGGGCAAACGCAGCGTTTGATATAATAGCTACCGCAAAAACCAAAGGCGTAGTTACCTCAGCTTTAGCAGACCGTTTAACAGGTGAGGCTTACTTTTTAAGGGGTATGACCTATTATTACCTTGCGGGTACTTTTGGAGGTGTTCCGTTAGAATTAAAACCTGGTGGCACAGGCTTAACCCCAAGAAGCAGCCAGGATGAGGTATTTGCCCAGGTAGTGTCTGATATGAAACAGGCGGAAAACTTGTTACTATCCAAATCAACCCTGCCTGTTGCTGAGCTGGGTCGGGCTACAAAAGGAGCTGCATATGGTTTTGAGGGCGCGGCGCAAATGTGGTTAAAGAAATACGACCTTGCATTAGCTGCTTTTAATAGCACAGAGTTAACAGCGAACTACCACTTAATGCCAAATTTTGTGGATGTGCATGAATTTAACCATCAGAACAATGACGAATCGCTTTTTGAGGTTCAGTTTGATCTCCCTACAGGCGAATCACAGAGCTGGGACGGCGGTTGGCAGAATGGCGGTGAAATTGCCTGGATTGATGATTTTAGCTGGCCCCATGAAATAAGCGGATTTGGTTATGATTATGGTAACCCCGGTCTTTCTTATTCATACCAGGCAGGCGATCTGCGTAAAGTATTAACCATTATTGGTCCCGGTGATGAAATTCAAAGCCCCGGAATTATTGCCAAATGGGGTGGTATAAAAGGTTATGCGGTAGTACAATCAGGTTTTGCAAACGGCCTTAAAAACAAACCTACTGACCCATATCCTATTTACGCGGGTGATGATGGCAAGATTATCAACACTTGTGGTTCCCTTAGGGCGCCATGGTATGGTGATGACCTTACCCGATCAGGCTACTATTGCTCAAAAAAATGGCGCGATCCAAACCTTACCGGCGCTAACGGTACCTCGGCAATTTTTGGTTCTCAAAACCAGATCTTGCTTCGCTATGCAGAAGTACTGCTGTCAAGGGCCGAATGCAAGGTTCATACCGGCGATGTGGCGGGCGCTTTGGCTGATATTAAAACAGTTAGAGACAGGGCATTTGGCGGAAACGCACCAGCTGTTATGAAGGACGGGCTTACTTATGATGGTAAACCTACTACCCCTATAACAGACCCATTACAAATGGTATTGAGCGAATACAGGCATGAGCTTAGCGGCGACTATTCACTGTTTTATAACCTGCGCAGGGCAGGAGGAACAACGCCGGGACAAATTGCCCGTGATTTTATACATGCTAATTATGGCACTACCGATAGTTTGAATCCTACGCCTTACCCTTATGGCCCGACTGCTGATGGTCAGCTTCACGGGGTGTGGTTTACATCTTTGCCGGTGGGACATGATATATGCCCTATTCCACAACCGGAAATAGGGTTAAATCCAAACCTGAAACAAAATCCTGGTTACTAATTACTAATATTATAATGATATAAAAAAATGCTGCTTCTTTCGAAGTAGCATTTTTTTGTGTTAACCGAAGTATAGAAAATTTTATAAATTGATTAGCTTAATAACCATTGTTAAACCCTGATGTTGTTAAGTTAAGGAAAAATACAAAGTAATGCCCCCCTCAAGCATTTTAGCCCCACCCAACCCTCCCCTGAAGGGAGGGCTTTAAAAAAGAGTGAAGCTAAAGTCTCCCCTACCGGGGGAGATTTAGAGGGGGCTTAATTATTAGGGTTTCCTTAACTTATTGACTGTTAAACCCTGATTACATGAGGAAAGTTATAACTGTTTTTTCATTGCTCATCGCTTTGATGGTATTATCGAAATGTAAAAACACTTCACACACACACGTATTTTATCTTAATGACAACTTTATAGGAGTACGGGAAGGGAGAACCGTTAAATTTTATGAAACAAAAGATCAAAAAACCTGGAAGTATAGTGAGGGGAAGGACTTTGTTGGACAAGATGATATTGACGACGTGTTTTATTTTGCCGGTAGCTATATAGGGGTTCGGCAAGGCAAAACGGTAAAGTTTTATCAAACCAATAAAAAAGGAGAATGGAACTATAGCGCCGGTCGGGATTTTATTAGCCCTGATCGTATTGATGGTGTTTTTTCTTTTAACGGTAACGCAATAGGGGTAAGGCAGGGCAGAACTATAAAGTTTTATGAAACCAATTTACAGGGAACATGGGCTCCTGGTAACAGGCTTAAAGATTTTAGCGGTGATTATGATATTGATGGTGCATTTTATTTAAGCGGGAGCTTTATAGGCATCCGGAAGGGTGGAACGGTAAAATTTTATTATTTAACGGGGGAGGGAACCTGGGCTAAGAGGCCTGGCATTGATTTTACCAGCAACAACAATGTAGATGATCTATTTTACCTCAATACGGGTTCTATGGGTGTTTTGCAAGGAAGAACTATACAGTTTTATGCGATAAACGGACAAGGAAGCTGGGCGCATAAAGAAGGTATTGATTTTAATTTTTAAAAGGAGACAAGGTTTAAGGAGCGCCAATAAAACAGCAGCCGTAAGCAGGACTTCCGGGTATGTTTTTAATTAAATATAATGCGGTATAAAAAAATAAACATTGTTACTGCAATAGGTGCAATAATGTTTTCTGTTGTTTATTTACAATGTAAAAGCAGTAAACCTGCTGATCCCCGCGGCGATCTTTACGCAGGGGCGGTAGCATGCTCAAAATGCCATAGTAATATTTATAACACATACCTGCATACAGCCCACTATGTTGCAACGGTGGCGGCTACGGTTAATACCATACATGGCAGTTTTGCTAAAAATTTCAACGTATTTAACTTTAGCCCATCGCAAAAAATTATAATGGAAAAGCGGGACAGCGGCTTGTTCCAAACCTATTATTTAAATGGAAAAGTAGCAGAAAGCCGCCGTTTTGATATTGTTTTAGGTGGCGTAAAAGGCGAAAGCTACCTGTACTGGAAAGGGAATGAACTCTACCAGCTACCCGTATCGTATTACGCAAAACAAAACCAATGGCTAATGAGCCCCGGCTATATGCCAGGCCAGGTTTACTTTAACCGCCCGATAGCTTCCCGCTGCATGGAGTGTCATTCCGGTTATATCGCAGGCCAGCCTGGTGAAGTACAGCGCTTAACCGCTGCCGAACAATTTGATAAAAGTTCATTGGTAATGAGTGTTGATTGTGAACGCTGTCATGGCCCGGGTGCCCAACATGCAGCGTTTCAAACCAATAACCCTAGAGTAAAAACAGCAAAATTTATAACCAGCTTTAGTTCATTACCACGTGCACGCAGGCTTGATGTGTGTGGAGTATGCCACTCGGGCAACAAAAGCCCGATGCTGAAACCAACCTTCGGCTTTAAGCCCGGCGATACCCTTGCTAATTTCAAACTGCCGGATTTTGCGCGCGCTATTGACACCGGCCACCTGGACGTACACGGTAACCAGGTACAGTTACTGCAAAGCAGCAAATGTTTTATCAATAGTAAAATGGATTGCGCTACCTGTCATAACACGCATCAAAACCAACGGGACAACACCTCTTTTTATATCCAAAAATGCCTTGACTGCCATAGTGCGGCTAATCATAACTTTTGTAAAATGGCAAATACATTAAATGCGCAGTTCATCAAATCAAACTGTATCCAATGCCATATGCCTGCTTTACCCTCTGGGGTAATTATAGCGCCAACTATAGCTAAAGGGACATCGGCAGATATATTGGTTCATACGCATCACATTGCCATCTATCCGCAGCAAGTAAAAAAGGTATTGGCTTTTATTAATAAATAAAAATGTAAGATCAGAATGAATAAACAGATCCAAATACTTTTCTTTTTTTGTGTGGTTTGCCTTCTTTCGTGCAAAAAGCCAACATTATTCCAACAGATCCCTTCGTCGCATTCAGGCATTACTTTTAATAATAACATAGCCGAAAGCGACTCAATAAACCCATTGGATGTAGTAAATATTTATAACGGGGGAGGTGTTGGCATTGGCGATTTTAATAATGATGGATTGCAGGACATCTATTTTACCGGGAACAGGGTATCTAACCGCCTGTATATAAATAAAGGCGATTTTAAATTTGAAGACGTTACCGAAAAAGCGGGTGTTGCCGGCATGGGCAGATGGGGCAGGGGTGTTTCCATTATCGATATAAATAATGATGGCCTAATGGATATTTACGTCTGTAACACCATTTACAAAGATTCGGCACGCCGCGTTAATCTTTTATATATAAACCAGGGGGCTGATGAGGAGGGTGTTCCTCATTTTAAGGAAATGGCAAAAGAATATGGGCTTGATATAAATGTACAATCGACCATGGCTGCTTTTTTTGATTATGACAATGATGGGAAATTGGACATGTACCTTACCGTTAACGAAGCAAATGAACATTACTACCCAAATGTGTTTGGATCAAAGGATAAAGGCACTGTTGCAAGTACGGGGAGGCTATATCACAATGAATGGGACCCGCGGTTAAAACACCCTGTTTTTCATGACGTTTCGGTAAAAGCCGGCATTAAGTTCCCGGGTTTCGGGCATGCGGCAACTATTGTTGACATTAACAGAGATGGCTGGAAGGATATTTATGTAAGTAATGATTTTATAGGGTCAAATTTACTATATATAAATAATCACGACGGAACTTTTAGCGAACGGTCGAAGGAGTATTTTAAGCATACTTCGCTTAACGCAATGGGGGAGGATATTGTTGATATTAACAATGACGGCCTTGCCGACGTTGTTGAGCTTGATATGAACCCGGAAGATAATTATAGAAAAAAAATGATAATGGGGCCCAACAGCTACCAGGCCATACAAAGTTTTGATCTGTTTGGTTACCAGTATCAATATGTACGGAACACATTGCAGCTTAACCAGGGCCCCAGGCTTTTGCAAAACGATACCATCGGCAGCCCGGCTTTCAGCGAAATTGGATTTATGAGCGGCATTTCGCAAACCGATTGGAGCTGGACACCAGTAGTAACTGATTTTAATAATGACGGGTATAGGGATATTATTATTACCAATGGTTTTCCAAAAGACATAACGGATCGTGATTTTATGACTTATCGCCAGAACGCTTACGCTGTGGGGTCAAAAAAACAGGTACTTGACCAGATCCCTTCTGCAAAGATCCATAACTATGCTTACCGTAACAAGGGTGATCTTACCTTCAATGATGAAACTAAAGACTGGGGCTTAAATGTCCCCACGTTTTCAAATGGGGCTGTGTATGCCGATTTGGATAACGATGGAACAATGGATCTGATCATCAATAATATTAACGATGAGGCGCTGATCTATAAAAACACTTCTCGCGAGAAGGACACCACAAACACCAATTACATTCAAATAAAGTTTAAAGGGGATAGCCATAATTTAAATGGGTTGGGCGCCTGGGCAGATATTTATTATAACCACAATAAACACCAGGTTGCTGAAAATAACCCTTACAGAGGCTATCTGTCAACAAACCAAAACATTGCCCACTTTGGCCTGGGTAAAATCCACCTGCTTGATTCCGTAGTTATCAGGTGGCCAAACGGTAAAAAGCAGGTATTGCAACAGGTTAAAACTAACCAGGTAATTACAGTTAACATTGCCAATGCAAAAAAGCCTTACTTATGGGGGGCTCCTAAAACTGCGGATAAGGCTTTATTTACTGAAGTAACCAAAGCAAAAAACATTAACTACATCCATAAGGAGAAGGATTTTGTCGACTTTAATATTCAGAAATTATTGCCTCACAAACTTTCGGACTATAGCCCAGCGCTGGCCGTTGGCGATGTGGATGGTAATGGATTAGATGATATTGTTATTGGTGGTAATTCATTTTTTCCGGCACAAGTATTTCTGCAGCAGCAAAACGGAGCGTTTATTCAGCACGGCATTACACCGATCCAAAATATGTTTTCGAATACGAAAGACGAAGGCTTGCTTTTATTTGATGCCAATGGCGATGGTAAGTTAGACCTTTATATCACAAGGGGTGGTTACCAGAATGCGCCGGGCGATACCACTTACCAGGATAAGCTGTATATAAACGATGGAAAAGGTAATTTTAAGTTAGCTGAAAACGCTTTGCCAATAAATGGTACAAGTAAACTGTGCGTAAGGGCTTTTGATTATAATAAAGATGGGAAGCTTGACCTTTTTGTATCGGGCAGGGTTGATCCCTGGAATTATCCAAGATCTGTATCAAGCTGCATATTACGTAACGACAGTAAAAACGGTGTAGTGAAATTTACCGATGTAACCAACGAAGTAGCGCCGGCTTTAAAAAACATAGGTATGGTGTGCGATGCCCTTTTTACAGATTATGATAACGATGGCTGGCCCGACATGGTACTGGCCGGCGAATGGATGCCTGTAACATTCCTGAAAAATGATCACGGCATATTTAAAAACGCAACTCAAACTACTGGAATAGCTAATAAAACGGGCTGGTGGAACAGTATTGTAGCCGGCGATTTCAGGCATACGGGCAGGATGGATTATATTGTGGGCAACGTTGGTTTAAACACTTTATACAAAGCCAGTGAGCAATATCCTGTTTACATAACCGCTAAAGATTTTGATAAGAACGGGAGCTACAACGCCTTTACCTCTATCTTTTTGCCCGATGTAAACGGGGTGAAAAAAGAATTCCCTGTGGTAGGCCGGGAAGATATATTAAAGGAGATGATCAGCATAAAAAAGAGGTACACCAACTATAGATCATACGCCACTGCCACAATGGATGAGGTGATAACTCCCGAAATGCGAAAAGGGGGATTGAGATTAAAATCAAATACTTCAGCTTCCTGCTTTTTAAGGAATGACGGAAATGGCAGGTTCACCATGATCCCATTGCCAAAACAGGCACAGGTATCAGCAATAAACGGAATGGTGGTTGATGATTTTGATGGTGATGGCAACCTTGATATAATGATAAATGGCAACGATTTTGGTACCGAGGTTGGTGTTGGGCGTTATGATGCCTTAAACGGCTTAATGCTTAAGGGCGATGGCAAAGGAAACTTTAGTCCTCAAAGTATCCTTCAAAGCGGCATTTATATCCCCGGCGACGGTAAAGCGCTGGTAAAACTGCAAAACAGCAAGGGTGGCTATATGCTGGCTGCAAGCCAAAACAGTGGCGCTTTAAAAGTATTTGAGCTGAAAGGGAAAACAAATAATATAAAACTGCAGCCTGGTGACGAAAGCGCGATTGTTACTTATAACAACGGGAAAAAACAAAGGCAGGAATTTTATTATGGATCATCATTCCTGTCGCAATCCGGAAGGTTTTTAACTGTAAATGCAGCAGTGAAATCTGTTGAAATAACAAATAATAAAGGACAGAGCAGGAGCATATCTATTGCGCATTGAATAAGAATCTGCCTTATCACATGGCAACATTTGATAGTGTATTTGTTGTGAGTTACTTGTTGGTAAACTGGCGCTTCGGTTGAGACCCGGAGCGCTTTTTTATTTGTGCAATACTAATTTAACGTGAGTTCGATATAAACATTGGTGAAACATCTTGATTATGAATTACTTACACTTATTTGATTCTTGATAAATGGCTAAGTATTTGATAGTCAGAATGTTTCACAGCGTTCCGGGTGTTCCGTGTGCAAAAATGGAACGCTTTGCCGGCGCGGATTATGCTTTTTTTACTTTATAGAACTTGTAGCCAAAAAAGAAAATAACCAGGTAACAAATTATAGGTAAGTAATAGGCTTTAGCTACGTCGTGATTAGCTATTTGCCCCATCAACAGCGGGAATACCGCGCCGCCCACTACCCCCATGGCTATAAAGGACGAAGCTTGCTGTGTATGACTGCCCAGGTTTTTGATTCCCAAACTGAAAATAGTAGGAAACATAATGCTGAAAAAGAAGTTGATCATGAGCAGGGCGATGTACGATGTCCAGCCTAAGCTTTGTGCTACTATTAAACACATTAAAATACTGCCGCAGGCAAATGCCGCCAGCAATTTATTTGGCGCGATAAACGTCATTAACGAAGTGCCTACAATACGGCCTAAGGCCATCATCCCCATAAAAATAATCATAAAGTACCCAGCCTTTTCATTGCTGAAATGCATAATGTCCACACCATAGTTAATGAAATACGCCCAGGTGCCCCCCTGTGCCGCTACATTAAAAAACTGCGCTGCTACTGCCCATACAAAATGTGAATGCTGGTATAATTTTTTTGATGGTGCAACATCTACATTAACAGCATCCAAATCTGTTGCCGAGGCTTCTATATGCGGGTCTGTTAAAGCGGGAATTTTTAAAAACATAAAGGCAACCGCTATGAGGATAATTACGCAGCCGATAGCTACATACAACGTTTTTACAGAGGTAAGGTCGGTTGAGCGCACGGTATCGGAACTCAGCAGGAAATAGGAGCCAATAGCGGGGCCAATCATGGTACCTAAGGCATTAAAGGTTTGTGCGAAATTCACCCGCTGGTCACTCCGGCGCTGGTCACCTAATGCTGCGGCAAAGGGATGTGCCACAGTTTCTAATGTAGCCATGCCGCAACCCATAATAAACAAGGCTATCCTGAAAAAAGTGAATGAGGCCGCGTTGGCAGCAGGTACAAACAAGAATAAACCAGAGGCAAATAAAATCAACCCCAGAATTACACCTGGTTTATAACCAAACTTCTTTAAGAAATAACCCGCAGGGATACTCATAATAAAATAAGCGCCGAAAACGGAGAACTGGATTAAGCCTGATTGGGATTTGGAGAGATTGAGCACATTTTGAAAATGCTTATTCAGCACATCGCTCATAGAGTGCAGCAATCCCCACATTAAAAACAGGGAGGTTACAAAAATAAAGGTTAGTATAAACCGCTTCTCGGTAAAGGCCGCTTTTTGCTGCATAATGATAGTTTTTGTATTGGTATGGTGAATGTAAGCGAAATATTATTCAAATGCAGATTTGAATTAGGTTTTCTTTCAATTACCCGGGTCGGGAAAGATTATTTACCTTTGCTTCGAATGAAATACCTGGCTTTCATCTTCAGTATCTATTTTGTGCTCCTGGCTTTATTGCCTTGCCAGGACAGGAATGAGATTGCCGCTCATGTAAAAATCCATGCTGCTGTTCAACAAAGTCATTCAGGTAATGACCTATGCGGACAGGAAACTTGTCCGCCTTTTTGCAGCTGTACCTGCTGCTCTACGGCCAGGCAATTGACCTCAAACCCTGCTCTTACCATATTTACGCAAACCATTGCACGTTCATATGCTGAACATGCCGTTGCCGCTATCAGGGAACAAAGCATCGCCATCTGGCAGCCCCCTCAAATAAGTTAATACGACAAAATTTCATTAATCAATCGCCTGCAATATCACATTGCATGGCTTATCTGTATTCGTATTAATTTTTACCATTTATGTTTGATAAGATCATCTCGTTCTCTATCAGGAACAAGGTAACTATCGGGATCATGACGCTGGTGCTGGTGCTTGCAGGAGTTTATTCTGTTTATCACCTGCCGGTTGACGCGCAGCCCGATATTACCAATAACCAGGTACAGATCATAACACAAGCCCCCAGCCTGGGGGCACAGGAAGTGGAGCAGTTTATAACCGCCCCTATAGAACTATCCATGGCAAATATTGCCGGGATCATTGAAAAACGCTCCATATCACGTTCGGGCATCTCCGTTATTACCATCGTATTTAAAGATGACGTGGATATTTACTGGGCAAGGGCGCAGGTTAACGCGCAGCTAAAGGAAGCTGAAAACAGTATCCCGGCAGGCTTGGGCGAACCGGTATTGGCGCCTATTACAACCGGCTTAGGAGAAATTTACCAGTACGTGATCCATGCCAAAAAAGGGTATGAAAATAAATATACCGCAACCGAATTGCGTACCATCCAGGATTGGCTGGTACGAACCCAATTAGCCGGAACAGTTGGTGTTGCCGAAGTAAGCGGCTGGGGCGGTTATGTTAAACAGTATGAGATAGCGCTTGATAATGATAAGCTTAATTCATTGGGTTTAACTATCCCCGAAATTTATGAGGCCCTGCAAAAGAACAATGAAAATACAGGAGGTTCCTACATTGAGCAGCAAAGTAAGGCTTATTTTATAAGGGGGTTGGGACAGGTGCAAAACCTGGATGACATCCGGAAGATTGTGGTGAAAAACACCAAAGGCTCACCCATATTGATGCGCGATATTGCAACCGTTCAGTTTGGCAGCGCAACACGATATGGCGCGGTAACCCGCAATGGCGAAGGCGAGGTTGTTGCCGGGGTGGCCCTGATGCTGAAAGGTGAAAACTTTAGCCAGGTGATTCAAAATGTAAAAGACCGGATGGTGCAGGTACAAAAATCGCTGCCCGAAGGAGTGGTGATAGAGCCATTTATTGACCGTACAGAATTGGTTGGCCGGGCGATAGGAACGGTAAAACGCAATTTACTGGAAGGTGCGCTCATCGTGATTTTTGTATTGGTTCTGTTATTAGGGAACCTTCGCGCCGGTTTGGTAGTGGCATCGGTAATCCCTTTGGCCATGTTGTTCGCTTTTTCTATGATGCGGCTGTTCGGGGTCTCGGGCAACCTGATGAGTTTGGGTGCAATAGATTTTGGATTGATTGTAGATGGCGCAGTAATTATAGTAGAAAGCGTGGTGCACCATATTACCACGGGCCGCTATAAACAGGAGGGCATTCCCAAACTAACAGCCGGACAAATGGATACGGAAGTAAGAGACAGTGCAGGTAAACTTATGAAGTCTGCCGCGTTTGGACAGATCATTATCCTGATTGTTTATCTGCCGCTGTTGTCGCTGGTAGGCATTGAGGGTAAAATGTTCAGGCCAATGGCGCAAACCGTAGCCTTCGCCATATTGGGTGCTTTTATCCTGTCGCTAACTTATGTACCCATGGCAAGCGCTTTGTTTTTAAGTAAGCAAACCTCGCATAAACGGAATATCTCCGACCGGATCATCGAATTTCTGCAAAGGATCTACCAGCGGGCATTAATCGCAGTTTTAAAAGCTAAAATTATTACGGTAATCATCGTGTTTGTCCTTTTCGGAATTTCGATTTGGGCATTTAGCCGGATGGGGGGAGAATTCATCCCAACACTGGAAGAAGGTGACCTTACCGTTGAAATATCCATGATGCAGGGTACATCGCTTACAGAAGTGGTAAAGACCTTTAGCAAAGCCGAGAAGATCCTGAAAGATCAGTTTCCCGAGATCAAACAGGCTGTTACCCGGATCGGCAGCTCGGAAATTCCTACCGATCCTATGCCGATGGAAAAGGGCGATATGATGCTGGCTATGAAACCCAAAGCCGAATGGAAGTCGGCAAAAACCCGTGAGGAAA
The DNA here is from genome assembly GCF_900142915.1 of Mucilaginibacter sp. OK098. Taxonomy (GTDB): domain Bacteria; phylum Bacteroidota; class Bacteroidia; order Sphingobacteriales; family Sphingobacteriaceae; genus Mucilaginibacter. The sequence goes on along the minus strand of NZ_FRCM01000002.1, from coordinate 733,978 downwards.
TGATGGCTAAGATAGAAGAAGCACTGGAAGTTATCCCGGGGATCAATGTTGAAATTTCGCAGCCTATGCAAATGCGGTTTAACGAGTTGATGACAGGGATAAGGCAGGATGTAGCCATTAAAATATATGGCGATGACCTGGATGTTTTGGCTACCCAGGCTGGTAAAATAGCCAAACTAATTGCCCATGTAAAAGGCGTAAGCGAACCCTATATTGAAAAAGTAAGCGGATTACCACAAATACAGGTTGCCTATAACCGTGATAAAGCGGCGCAATATGGTTTAAATATCAGTGATGTGAATATGATCCTGAAAACTGCTTTTGCAGGTAGTGTAGCCGGGGTTGTATTTGAAGGCGAAAAAAGATTTGATATGGTGGTAAGGTTAAACCGGAACCTGCGTGAAAATATTTCGGGGGTTGAGAATTTACTGATCCCTTTACCATCAGGCAATAAAGTACCGCTTAGCCAGGTAGCAGATATAGCCTTTAAAGATGCCCCTGCACAAGTATCCCGTGAGGATGGCAAGCGGCGGATCTATGTAGGTTTCAACGTAAAAGACCGCGATGTGGAAACAACAGTTAATGAGATCAAAGCCAAACTAAATGCCGGTCTAAAGATGCCGGCGGGCTATTATTTAACTTACGGCGGCCAGTTCCAAAACCTGCAGGCGGCAAAGGCAAGGCTATCTATCGCTGTTCCGGCGGCGTTGCTGTTTATCCTCATTTTGCTGTATGTAACTTTCCGCTCTGTTAAGCAAAGCCTGCTGATCTTTACCGCTGTTCCGCTGGCATCAATGGGTGGGATTGCAGCGCTGATGCTGCGGGGAATGCCTTTCAGTATCTCGGCAGGGGTGGGTTTTATTGCCTTATTTGGCGTTGCCGTGCTCAACGGCATTGTGCTGATAGGTTATTTTAACCAGCTTAAGGATGAGGGTATTGATAATATTTACGACCGCGTATTGCAGGGTACAAAAACCAGGCTCCGGCCGGTATTGATGACTGCTTCGGTAGCCTCGCTTGGCTTTCTGCCAATGGCCTTGTCGGCAAGCGCTGGAGCAGAAGTGCAAAGGCCGCTGGCTACCGTGGTAATAGGCGGTTTAATTACGGCCACATTCCTAACCCTGTTTGTATTGCCCTGCCTGTACCTATTGTTTAACCGGAAGGAAGCCATAAATATTAAGGTGCCTAAAACCTTATTGGTTTTAATAGTTATTGGTGGCAGTGTGCTTTTTAAAACAACGCCCGCTAATGCCCAAAAAAGCGAATCATTAACATTGGATAGCGCCATTGCAAAAGCATTACGGAATAACCTGCAGATGCGATCAGCAAGCCTTACGATTGAACAATCCAGAGCCTTACAAAAATCGGCATTTGATCTTCCAAAAACAGAGGTGATGCTGACGCAGGACCCAACCAGCGGCGGCAATATGGATAATGCCATCGGGATTACCCAGAACATAGCCTGGCCCGGCTTGTACAAAAATCAATTGAAGCTGTTCAACCAGCAAACCATATTGGCTGAAAGAACGGGAAATATAACCCGCGCGGTAATTGTAAAAGATGTTCGGAACGCTTATTATGCTTACCTGCTTAACCGCGAAACTTTACGAATCCTTAATTACCAGGGCAGTATTTATAATGGCTTTGTGAAAAAGGCCGAAGTAAGGTTCAAAACAGGCGAAACGTCCAACCTTGAATTGATCAGTGCACGGAACAAATACCAGGAAGTGCAGGCGCTTAAGATCAGTGTACAAGCTGATTTAACAAGCAATGAACTGGCATTAAAACAATTGCTTAATACCAGTGAACCGATAATTATTGCTGAACAGAAATTGCCCCTGGCGTTAAGCATCGCTACAGATTCGCTAAACACAGGCAATAATCCACAGGTTAATGCGGAACAGCAAAACATAGAAGTAGCCAACGCCCGCATCGCAGTAGAAAAATCAAAAGGGATGCCTGACCTTACATTAGGGTATAATCAGCAATTGGTCGTCTCCGGTTTCAATCCTGCAAGTATTGATAGAGGATATTCGCCCGGTACTCGAATTGCAGGGATCCAGGTTGGGCTTGCATTACCTGTTTTTAATAATGCCAACCGGGCAAGGGTAAAAGCGGAGAAGCTATCAAGCCGGATAGCCCAAACCAATTACCTGCATACCCAAAGCCAGGTGCGCCTGCAATACGAACAGGAATTGCAGCAGTATCAAAAGTTCAATCAATCGGTTCAGTATTATACAGCCGGAGGTTTAAAACAAGCGGATGAGCAATTAAGGATAGCGCAGATATCTTTTAACCTGGGCGAGATCGGCTACATCGAATATATTCAGAATGTATCTGCCGCCGTGCAAACCAAATTAGCTTATGTAGAAGCGGTAAGCCGCTTAAATCAATCAGCCATTCAATTGCAATTTTTAAGAGGAGAATAACATGAAAACCATACCCTATAAATTATTAATAACAATACTAGCACTTACTGCAACGCTGTTTGCTTCGTGTTCAGGTGGTTCGGAAAAAACAGGAGATAATGCTGTCACCAAAGAAACCACCGGAAAAGAAAAATCACAAAGGTTGGAACTCAGTGCCGAACAAATGAAAACGGTAGGCATTACTATTGGCCCAATAGAGCAAAAAAACCTGGATGCCGTAGTGAAAGCGAATGGCCAATTAGCTGTTCCGCCGCAGAATAAAGCGGATGTGAGTATTCTATCAGGTGGTATTATCGGTAACATCAGCGTGCTCGAAGGTCAGCAGGTAAAACGCGGACAGATCCTGGCAACTATCAAAAACCAGGACCTGATTAAATTGCAGCAGGACTACCTCGCCGCAAAAAGTAATTTTACCTATGTGCAGGCCGAGTACGAGCGGCAAACGCAACTCAAAGCCGCAGGTGCGGGAACTGGGAAATCATTTCAATCGGCACAGGCAACCTTTAACGCCGAAAGTTCGCGGATTGCTGCTTATGAAAGCCAGTTAAAACAGTTGGGTATTTCGCCGGGTAAAATTTCAAATGGAAATATAGTTAGTCAGTTTCCGGTGCTATCACCTATTAATGGCACGATTGGTCAGATCTCAGCTAATACCGGTGCATTTGTACAGCCCGGCACTTCTATAATGGAGGTAGTGGATAACTCAAAGATCCATTGCGACCTTACTGTTTTTGAAAAAGACCTGATGCGGGTTAAGGTTGGTCAGAAAGTAAGCTTCCAGCTAACCAACCAGGATAACCAGGTTATTAGCGGCACTATTAACGGCGTTAATAAATCTTTTGAAAATGAAAGCAAGGGGGTAATTGTTCATGCTGTAATCAACAACAAAGAGCAAAAAAACCTGATCCCCGGCATGTATGTAACGGCTTTAATAAGTACCGGCAGTAAAATGACCCCTGCCGTACCTGTCGATGCCATCATAAGGTCGGAAGGCAAGTATTACATTTTTGAAGTAGTGGCTAACAGCAATAACAAAGTAACATTTAAGAAAGCAGAAGTTACAGCCGGGGCAACAGAACTGGGTTATGTGCAGATAAAACCCTTAACGGATTTACCTGCTAATGTGCAGATAGCCACCAAAGGAGCATTTTACCTGGAATCAAAAGCAGCAGGTGGTGCGGAGGGTGAATAGCTATTGCAAACGTTTGCGCGGTGTTTAGTTCCTTATTTTTAGCCGGTTACTTATTAAAGTGGTAATTTTCATCTGCCAATTATTTTAACACAGGTTAAGCCGTTGAAAGCTTCCTGTATTGCCAATAATAAATCAGGGCAAAAAATATTACATTATGAGTAAATCATTCAAAAAAATACTTTTATCTGCAACTGCGGTATTGTGTTTATTGCAGGCATTTGGCCAAAAGGCTGTGCCCGATCCAAAAGTATTCTGGTCAGAAAACTTTAAAGCCGGTAAATTGCCCGAAGGCTGGAAAAACGTTGATAACAGCAAGCAAAGCCTGGAGTGGCTGGTTACCAATCAGCCTTATCCAGGCTCGTATCAATACCAGCAACAGGCGCCGCCTATAGCATCAAAAAGCCGGGGGTATCACTTACAGTTCCAGGCAGGGTATTTTGTTGATGAAGATCAGCCAACATGGATAAAAAAGGGCTGGCACCCTGACACCTGGATGCAAACAAGTAGTATTGATTGCTCCGGAAAATCATCTGTCATCCTGCGTTTTCAGCAAACTTTCCGTTATAACAATGAAGCTGCGGCCCCGGGCGCCGGTTTATTCGTAGGCATAAGCACCGATGGCGAAAAATGGACTGATTTTAATGTGATGAACAACGCCCCTGCAGCAACAGATATGTTTACGCCTATTAACCAGGAGCTTAACATTACCAAAATAGCAGCCAATCAGCCAAAAGTTTATGTCCGTTTTTATTGGAAAGGCTATTACAGCTGGTATTGGATGATTGATGATATTGCATTGGCCGAAGGTTATAAAAAGGATTTGGCAATAGGTCGGCTACAATCGCATAATGAAGAGGATAATACTTTTACGAAAGCGGATGTGTTGGCAGTAACCGTTAAAAACAGCGGTATTGAAACAATCAAATCGGCATTTAAATTAACCTGTAATATTGATGGCAAAAAGGATATTGATGTTGATGTACCGGCAAACGAAAAGGGAATCGCTCCCGGTGAAGAGATCATTGTTAAATTACCTGCAACTGATTTAACTACCCGGCCTGCACATAATTTAAAATTCAGGTTAGATTATGACGCAGATGAAAATCAATCGAACAATAAGCTTTCAATAAAAATAGATGCTAAGGAATCAAAGGTTGGAAACTTAACGGCTTTTAAAGCTAACAAGAACGAGTTTAACATCTCAGCCGGACTGTCGGCCTTTAAACTTATTTTTTATAAGGATGATATTTTCAGGATCTGGATGACACCTGACGGGGAGTTTACAAACCCTGCCGGTAATGATATTGTGGTGAGCTATGCGGTAAAAAATCCCGTGGTAAATTCAACCGATAAAGGCAGTTATTATCAAATAAAAAGCAAGACCTGTGTGGTGCGGGTATATAAAGCGCCTTTACGCTTTGCCATGTACGATGTTACGGATACCCGCCAGATTTGGGAGGAGGCTGAACCTTTATCATTTGGTGCGCATACCAAACAAACTATGAAACGCCAGCCCAATGAATATTTTTATGGCTGCGGGATGCAAAACGGCTATTTCTCGCACCGCGATAAGAATATCCTGATTGAAAAAGGCGGTGGCTGGGATGATGGGGGAAGGGCCAATCCTGCGCCATTTTATATGTCGACAGCCGGCTATGGCGCTTTCCGCAATACTTTTGATGCGGGTGTTTACTCGTTTAAACAGCAGTTAGCCTTCTCACATAACGAAAACCGTTTTGATTGTTTTTACTTTTATGGCCCGTCGCTAAAGCAGGTTTTAAATGGCTATACCCAAATAACCGGCCGTCCGTTCCTGATGCCACGCTGGGCACTGAGCATGGGCGATGCCAATTGTTACAATCGCGGTGTTAAGGGTGATGCTACCAAAAACTATGCAGGCAGCGGTATTAACGGAACTACCCCCGATGTTATAAAGCTGGTGGCAGATAAATACGTTGCAAACAATATGCCCCGCGGCTGGATCCTGCCCAATGACGGTTATGGCTGCGGTTATACTAAGCTTGATTCTACCATTAAAGAGTTGCACAAGCGCGGCTTTTACACTGGTTTATGGACAGAGAATGGGGTTGAGAAGATAGCCAAAGAAGTTGGTCAGTATGGATCGCGGGTAGCTAAACTGGACGTTGCCTGGGTAGGTCCCGGTTATAAGTATGCTTTGGATGGATGTAAAGCGGCGTATGAAGGGATTGAAAACAACAGCGATGCCCGTGGTTTTATCTGGAGCGTAATGGGTTGGGCAGGTACACAGCGTTACTCAACGGTTTGGTCTGGCGATCAGAAAGGGAACTGGGAATATATCCGCTTTCATATTCCAACGGTTATTGGCTCAGGTTTATCAGGCTTTAATGCTGCCACCGGGGATGTTGATGGTATTTTTGGCGGCAGCGACTCTACTTATACAAGGGACCTGCAATGGAAATGTTTTACCCCAGTATTAATGGTAATGAGCGGCTGGGCAAAAAAGGATAAGCAGCCTTACATATACGGCGAACCCTATACTTCCATCAACCGGAAATACCTGCAGCTTAAAATGCGGTTAACACCATATATGTACACTTATTGTGAGCAATCTCACGAAACAGGTGTTCCCGCCAGCCGCGCCATGGTGCTTGAATATCCTAAAGACCCGGTAACCTGGGACAAAAAAACGCAATACCAGTTTATGAACGGTGAGTGGTTGCTTGTTGCCCCCGTTTATAAAAGCGAAAGCAAACGCGATAGTATTTACCTGCCAAAAGGCAATTGGTATGATTACTGGAATGGTAAAGAACTTGCAGGTAATACCTGGTTAAATAATTATCCGGCATCGTTAGATAAACTTCCGTTGTTTGTAAAAGCAGGGGCTATTATACCTATGTACCCGCAAATGAACTATGATGGCGAAAAGAAAACGGATAGCCTAACCATTGCTGTTTATCCATTTAAAAAATCAGCCTTCAATTTATATGAAGATGATGGTTTAACCCGTCAGTATAAAACCGGTGCATTTGCAAAGACATTAATTGAGGTTGATGCAACTACTAAAAACGTAGCGGTTAAAATTAATGCCGCACAAGGCGACTTTAAAGGAAAAAATAAAACAAGGGTTTATTTATTAGTGATCCATCAAAATGAAAACCCTAAAACCATTAGTCTGAATGGTAAAAAGCTTAAAGTTTGCAGCAGCAAGCAACAGTTTGATAGCGCTAAAACCGGTTATTATTTCGATAAGAATGATAGGGAAGGGGTGGTGCACATTAAAACAGACTACCTAAGCACTGTGGCAAGCCAGGTTGTGAATTTGATGAACAGGTAAACCTTGTCATTTTGAAGTATATAAAGATTTACGAAGTTTTTAAAACTTCGTAAATCTGACAATGTTGAACAGACGATGATGGTTGTCTACAACAAAAAAAGGTGATTGGGGTATCCAATCACCTTTTTTGTTAAACAATTATCAATACTACTTCCCTACGGCAGCATCCAAAACCGGAGTAGTTACTGAAGTAATCTCCGTTTGCTTTACCGCATTCAACTGATCTAAAACAACAATGCTGTTAATCCCCTTTTTTAACCAGCAGCCGGGTAAATAAAGCGTTTGCTGCGGGCCTATTTTCCAATAACGGCCAATGTTAATTCCATTTACAAAAACAATACCCTTGCCCCAATTTTTCATATCCAAAAAGGTATCGCCGGTATTGTTCACATTAAAAGTTCCCTGGTAAAGTGTAGGGTGACCAACGGTATTAGTACCTGCCTGTAAAGCAGGAACTTTATCCATTGGTAGCTTATACATTTGCCAGTTACCGGTTATTTCGTGGTCATCAATTTTAACCGGGCTGATAATGCCTTTAAGGTTATGAATAATTTCACCGCCATAATTAATGCGGCCAAGGTTCTCAACCAAAATATCCAGGCGGGCATTAAACGGGATCTCAATTGCGCAGGTAAAGTTATTCCCCTGCCTGTTAAGCTCCCCCACCTTTTCGCCGTTTACATAAATGGTTGCATAATCTCTTAAACCTTCCAAATGCAATGTGCCGCTTATAGGCTGCGTAAACTTACGGCTGTATAAAACATAACCATGGCCTTGGTTAAGGCTTTCAAAAGTTTGCGGGGTATCGCTTACTACCGGCTCCTGTTTTTTAGCTATCTCCAGCAGGTCGGCTGTTTTTGTTAATTTGATGGGAGAGAGCTGGATCACCGGAATTTGTGCAGGTACCTCGGGTACAGAATATGTAACATATTTCTTCATTAAATTACGGATCGCCATAAATTTTGATGTTGCCCAACCGGCTTCGCTTATTGGCGCATCATAGTCATAGCTGGTAATATCAGGCTGAATTTTATGTTCCTTATCATAATTGGCGCCGCTTGTAAAACCAAAGTTGGTGCCACCATGGGCCATGTAAATATTGAATGAAACGGTATCCTTTAAAAAAGTTTCCAGTTCTTTAACTACTGAAGCTTCAGGTACTTTTTCAAATTTTTCGCCCCAATGATCAAGCCAGCCAGGATAATATTCTGCTGCCATGTAAGGACCTTTACCGTTATTGTACTGATTTACCAGTTTCTTCAAATTCTTGGTATCTGTTTCGCCATTCGCTGTAGGCATTGCTCCTTTTATAGTGCCACCTTCAAAAAGCCAGTCGCCATCAGATGTAAACAGGGGAACATCAACACCTGCATTTAAGAGCATATCTTTTATTGCAGCGCTGTAAATTTTATGATCAGCCAACGGTACATCCTTGCGCTGGGCAACGTATGATCCAAACTCATTTTCAGCCTGTACCATAATAATAGGGCCGCCATGGGTAATTTGCAGATCCTTAACCTGGTTAACCAATTGGGTGATGTACGTTTTGCATGAATCAAGGAATTTTTGATTCTTACTGCGGATCACCATGTCCTTATCCTTTTGCAGCCACCAGGGATAGCCGCCAAATTCCCATTCGGCACAGGCGTAGGGGCCGGGTCTTAATATAACCATCAAACCTTCCTGCTGTGCTATTTTTATAAACTCGCGGATATCGCGGTTGCCGGTTTTAAAATCCCATACACCCGGGCTGGTTTCATGATGATTCCAAAATACATAGGTGGCTACGGTGTTCATCCCCATAGCCCGCAGCATTTGTAAACGCTGCCGCCAGTATTCTTTGGGGATGCGGGCAAAATGCATCTCGCCCGAATGGATCTGAACAGGCTTTCCATCATACTGAAAAGCACCATCAGTTATGGCAAATGTGTGTTTTGACTGGCAAATGCCCTGCAGGGCACAAAAAGCAATCAGCAGGAAAGAAAGGAATATTTTTCTCATTATAATGTATTTAAGATGTTTACTATAAAAGGTATTGGTTATTAATACTGTTAATTGTTTTTTTCTTCGGAACTATTTATTGTGGCAAAGTGAAACCAGTTGAAATCGGCATAGCCACCAACCCCGGTTTCGTTGGTGCTATAGTTAAATAATGCGAAACGATTTGCTGTCCAATCTAATCCCAGCCCCATTTTTAGTTCATTACCTATGGGATGATAGTTTTTTCCATCGGTGCTATAAGCAAATGATGCGATAAAGCCTATATGGGTAACGGAGGCTTTAAACCAAACCCTGTTACCTGTAAGATTTAAGGAAGTAACGGTGCTGTCATTGTTCATCATTACAATTTTTCTCTCCTTTCCTTTTTGTTGAACAGCTACAAAAGCATAAGGAAACTGAAAAACGCCAAATCCGGCAACATCACCATCTTTCATACCGCTGACATTTATTTCAACGGCACCATTTGAATAAGGACCTTGCACTCGCTGGGTAAGTGTATTTCGGGCATCGGCCAGTTTCGGGGCTTTACCGGATTTTAACCGCAAGTACCCTTTGTGTTCTGTAAGCGACCATTTTTCCGGATCAGGATTATGGTTCCATTGCCACTGTAACCCTAATTTGGGAGAATTAAATTCATCAGATGTAGCGGGAACTGCGATTGGGTAAACGGCGCCAATATTTGGCTTTTTATCAGTATCCACTCCTTTGCCATTTTTTCCTATCATTGGCCAGCCATCTACCCATGTAACAGGTTCCAGGTTAGGCACGCGACCAATGGGGCCACGATCTTGCATAATAATAAACCACCAGGAGTTATCTTTTAATTGCACCATGCCACCCTGGTGTAATCCATTGCCAGGATAGGTATGATCATCATTAATAACCACCTTCGATTCGTATGGCCCGTAAATATTATCTGACCGAAGGCAAACTTGCCTGCCTTTTGTGCCACCTGTAGAGCCCAGCAGGTAATATTTTCCATTAATTTTGTATAAGTGCGACCCCTCAAGATATGGATATGCAGGGTTGTTGTAGATTTCTTTTTTAGGAACTTTTACCGACTTTGCATCGCTATTAAGCTCAGTAATATAAAGTTTTTGCTGCCCATGTGCTACGTACACCTTTCCATCATCATCAAAAAACAAACCGGGATCATACAGATATTCTTTAAATATGGTTCTTGTCCAGGGGCCTTCAATGTTTTTAGCAATGCAGATAGAAAAATGCCCTTTTTTATCATCCATGTCGGGTGTGCAAAATCCTGCATAAAAAATGCCATTCTGATAGCGTAGGGTTGATGCCCAGGAGCCGCTTAAATACATATTTCCACCCTTCATATCATAACGGGGATCCTCGTCATACCGGGAAACGGCATATCCTGTCATTTTCCAATTCACAAGATCTTTAGATGTGGCAATAGGGCAAGCCGGTACATAATGCATACTGGTGGAGATGAAATAAAATGTGTCATCTACACGGATAATATCAGGATCTGGCCAATCCCCCCACATTATAGGATTGGTAAAAGTGCCATTACCATTATCTGGAGTCCATACCTGTATAGATTGATTTTTTGTTTGAGCAAATAATCCAATGTTGTAAAACAATAACAAAAATAACAAAGCCTCCTTTTTCACAATTTTTGTTTTTTAATTCAATAGCATACTTTTTAATAAAAACTTACATGAATTCAACCTTGCTGCTTTTTAACTGGTATGTTAAAAATAGCTGGTTTTATGCTTTCACTTTGATAATATTTTCAACGCTGCTTCTTTTAATTTTTCTGATGTCGCATTTATGGTAATTAGGCCGGCATTGTTGGTGCCCCGCACTAAAATCGAAGCAATACCGCCTCTTACCGTTACTGTATCTGGCCCTATGATTTTACCGTTGCCACTAATTACAAAATGAACTTTTGTTTCATTATCCAAACACATAATTGTACCATTTTTGTCTGTTACTTGCGCATGCACAAAAATTGCGTCTGCACCATCAGCGTGTAGTTGCTCTCCTTGTGTGTCTGCAATTAATTTGAGCTGGGTTTTTACCAAAGGAGTTTTAACTATCTGCTCAGTTACTTTTTTACCCTTAATAAAGCCGATAGCCTTTACATCCCCGCTTTCCCAATTTATGTTTTTAAAAGTAAAAGGAGGGTGAGTTAGATTGGTGCAATTACCGCCGTCAAAAGGCCTTCCACCTTTTTCAAAGTCGCCGTAATCTGTATCCGGTCCGGAATCCGGGTGTTGTTTTTTTATGAGTTTCCCATTTACATATAATGCTACCTCATCGCAATTAGCATAAACAATTACGTTTTCGGGTTTACTAACGGGTGTCCACCAGTTGGCAATGTAAATCATTGGTTTGTTCTCTGCGCCAAATGCAGCTTCACCGGGGTCTAGCTGGCTTTTAAAAAAGTAATAGCTGAATTTCGGTAAGCGGTACACATCCATCATTCCCCAATCTGAAGTGGTTTTACTAAATGACTCAAATCCATCAAAAAATGCCCAGGTAGCATCCCCGATTGTCCAGGGATAATAAGCGGAACTTCTTAAAAGATTATGCTCCCATTGAAAATTCCACGCACTTTGCAGCAGTGCCTTTTCCCCGTTACTCCTGTTTACTCTTGTGGTTGATGATGATCCGCCAAATTCATAATCACCATACTCCCTTACAAAACCGGGGCTTTCAGGCTGTACGTCCTGTGGTCTTCCAAATGGGTCAATCCAGTTATTAAAAGGTACGTCCCATTGGGTATGTTTTGCAGCATATGTATCGCCGCAGGTAAAAAAGTTATCACCGGGATATTCTTCATGGGCAATTTCTGAAGACTTGATTCTAAAGCTATCTGATGGATAAGTTTCGTTTAAACTTACTTCCCACATAATAACAGAAGGGTGGTTCCTGTCTCTTCTTATCATCTCCCTAATATCTGAGAAAACCCTGTCCTTAAAAATGTCATTGTTATTGAAAAACTGCCAGCCTGGGATCGGATTACCCAGCATTATTCCTAATGAATCGCAAACATTATACACAGACGGATCCTGTGGATAATGTGACAGCCTTATGAAATTAATGCCGGCTTCTTTTATTCTTTTCAGATCGCGGTATTGCGCCGCATCAGATAATGCATTACCGATAAACGGGTAATCCTGGTGCCTGTTGGTCCCAACAATCCGAAGCGGTTTATCGTTCAGTTTAAATCCTTCAGACCTACTGTAAAACAGCTTCCTGATACCGATTTTCTGCGAAAAATTATCAACCAAATTACCATTGCTCCATATTTCTGTTTTAAGTACGTAAAGATTTGGCTGATCAGGAGACCAAAGGTCAGGTGTTGGCACAGTGATTTTCTGCTCCAGTTCCTTAACACTATTACCGGTCATTTCAAATTCAGAGGTGTTTGAATATAATTGAGACTTGCTTCTTGAATTGAAAAGAGTTTGTTTTATAACTATGGAAGATGTTTTATTAGACGCTGAGTTTTTAACCTGTGTCTTAATTATCACATCTGCGCTTTTTGAAGATATATTTTCAGACCTGGCAAAAACACCACCACCTGCAATTGTATGGGCATCAATTGGATCCGTAATATAAAGTGGGTCAGTTGCAATTAAATATACATCCCGGTAAATTCCACTCCAATATAAAAAACCTAATTTGGCCAGAGGTTTTCCCGGAGGTAAGTTAATATTGTCCCTGTTATCCAAACGTACAATAATTTCATTTTTATCATTATAATTTACATAATCATTAAGTGGGATTGTAAACGGTAAATATCCACCCTGGTGTTGTGATACAAACCTCCCGTTTATCCAAACTGATGCGGTTTGCATTGCCCCTTCAAAACGCAGAGACAAGTGTCTGCCTTTATATTGGGCAGGAATTATGAATGCTTTTCTGTAATAACAAATACCTGTAAATTGATTAACTCCGGGGTTTAATTCCTCCTCATATCTTACAGGATGCGGCAAAGAGATCCTATCCCATTTTAAAGATCTAATTTTAGGATATTCAGTTTCAAAGCCATTTGTAGCTTCTTTTAGCTCATTAAGGATTATACTGTCTGCATGTATATCCTTTTTTTTAATAGTTTCCTGATTAAATTGAGATGAAAAGGAAGTACTGTTCCTAATTACAAGCGTACTCTTAAATTTAGCTAAAGAATCAATCCTGAACATTTCCCAGTTGTTGTTAAAATTGCTGCTGCGGGCCAATTGCTGGGCATGTGCAGAACAACAACAGGTGAGATAAACAATAACTGCAAAAAGTTTCTTCATATCATTATTTATTTCAATAATGTTTAAAAATCTTAACCATTTAGCCCAACGGCAAGTGGTTAAGATAATTAACGTTATTGATAAAGGATGTAACAAATTTAGCATCCCGGCATGGCCGGGATGCAGGTAATCAACTAAATCTCAGATCTCATACCTGAAATGGTTTTCTCAGCAATACTTTCCGTTACTATACTTGTCAGGAAAGTCTACATCAATTATTAGCAGTAAACGGCTGATAATTGGGGCGATTGACGCTGTCTTAATATCCTTTGGCTGTTTGTGCCGATTTCAAATTAGGATTATGGTCAACTGCGGTTTGTGGGTAAGGCATCAAAACAAATTTTGGATCCCAAACGCGTGCCTGTACAATAGTGTTAGTAAGATCATAAGTGCTTTTCATAACATCTTTTGCAATGTTCCATCGCCTTATATCAAAGAGGCGCTGCCCTTCGGCTGCCAACTCAATACGGCGTTCATTTTGTATTAAACCGCGTAAACTAAGCTGTGTGCTATAGGTTGTCTGCGAAACAGCAGGCATCCCGGCACGGTCACGAATATCATTAAGCGCTGCAAAAATGCTTGGATCTGGCCCGCTCAGTTCATTTTTAGCTTCGGCATAGGTCAATAATATTTCCGCATACCTGATAATAGGAAAATCCTGAGCTCCATCCCAATCAGCTGTTGTATAGACCGGGTCAACCAACTTCCTGAAATTATAGCCCGTTTTGCTATTATTGCTTCCACCCTTACCCCATGAAAAAGTGTAGCCGCTGTTAAACGCTCCCCAAGGACTTTTAGGGAATAAAATACTGGCATATAAGCGGGTGTCCCTGTTTTTAAATTCAGTAAGATAGGCAGCATTGGGATTGCCGTTATTGTAATTTGCAGCTCTTGCTGTTGCTGTTGGTGGTGTAAAGGTATTACCGCCCCTGTCCCAATAAGCATCAACCAATTCCTGCGTTGGTGTTATAGAGCTCCAGCCACCAAGGTCAGCAGGTGGAAATAGGGTTCTTAGCCCATTGCCATAAGCGTATGATGAATTGCTTATGTTTTGCGATGCAAGGATCACCTCTTTGCTACTGCTCTCATTAGCCTGCCAAAACTGCTGCTCATAACTGGCCATTCCTTTATAAAATTTTTGTTTGTCATTATCGTCCGCAAAAGTAACAAAGGTTGAATAATCATCCTGGGTATCAGCAGCGGTTAAAGTTGTTTTTCTGTATAAGGCATAACCCATGCCCATAACCTTTTGCGCAGTTGCTGCAGCATCGGCCCATTTACTATATTGCAGTTGCACTCTTGCCAGTATTGACAATGCCGCTCCGGAAGTTATCCTGCCGGTTTCATTATCAGTACCCCCTGCATAACTTGCAGGCAGATCAGCTGCGGCACTTTGTAGTTCTGATATAACAAAAGTAATTACATCTGCCTCAGGGGTGGGTGCAACAGCTGTTGTTAAAGGATCAGTATAGCTCTTCGTTAATAAAACAACAGGGCCAAATGTTTCTGCAAGCTCAAAGTAAGTAAACGCCCTTAAAGCCCTTGCTTCAGCAATAAACCGCTTTTCTAAGGCAGCATCCATCGGGGTTTTAGCTATATTATCTAAAAAGTAATTATATCTTCTGATATATTGATAACGGGCGTTATAGCCCTGGTCAAAAGTGGGACTGATATTACCCGCGCTTATTAAAGTAGCATTGCTTTCCCATGGATATTGAGCCATAGCATTATCAGATGCGCCGTCATTATAGGCATAATAATAACCTGTGTATGTATTATCGTTAGTGCTAAAATAGGTATAGCAGCCGGTAAGGGCCAAACTTGCTTCGTGTTCTGTTTTCCAGAAGGTCGCACTTGCTAATTGATCATTGGGGGTAAGAACAAGCGCTTTTTTACAACTGCTGAATGCAGCAATTGCAAAAATAATGATCGATGTATAAAATATTTTTTTCATAAGACTTTTATTAAATAGCTGTTATTAAAGGGTAAGGTTTACGCCGATTGAGTATGATTTTAATTGCGGATAGGAAGCGCGGGCCGAAGGTGCCTCCGGATCAAAATCTTTTAATCTTTTATCGCCTCTTATAGTGAACGGGTTATTGCTTGACAAATAAACTCTAAGGCCGCGGACACCGATTTTTTCTAATGAGCTTTTAGGGATGGTGTAACCTAATGTTAAAGATTTAACCCTGAAATAATCTGCATTAAACAGCCAATAGTCTGACTGTACTAAATTTTGCGAATTATTTTGAGATGTCAACAGGCGGGGGTATGGCGCATTTGCATTAGGGTTTGCCGGGGTCCAGCGGTCCAGAACATATGCTTTTACACCAGCTCCGTTAAAAAATGCCTGTGATGCTTCGTCTTCCAGGTAAACTTTCACACCGCTAATACCTTGCCCTATTACTGAAAAGTCGAAATTTTTATAACTCGCATTTACATTGAGGCCATACGTAAAGTTGGGCACATCGTTTCCAACAACTACACGGTCATTGGCATCAATTTTACCATCGTGATTTTCATCTACATATTTTATATCCCCGGCTTGGGTACCGGTATATTGTTTGGCACTTTGGGCAACTTCTGCATTGCTTGTAAACAAGCCATCAGACTTATACATATAAAAAGAACCAATTGCCTGGCCAACCATGTTGACATAGTAATTTCCGGTAGTTGAAGTGCCCAGGCCGCCTGCCAGACCCATGCTTACTATTTTATTCCAGATCCTGGTAAGGTTACCACCAACAGAAAACTTTAAGTCGCCAATGTGATTATTGTAGTTTAATGATAGTTCAATCCCTTTATTTTGTACCCGGGCTAAATTAACTGAAGGGCTGTTTGAAGAGGTCAGGCCGGCTTCATCAGGCAATGATGTTTGGGTTACCAATATGCCATTCGTCATCCTGTTAAAAACATCTACCTGTAAATTTAGGCTGTTATTAAACAAGCCGGCATCCAAACCAATATTGGTTGCATTAATTTTTTCCCAGGAAAGTAAAGGATTTGCAAGCTTTCCGGGCCATACGCCATCCTGTTTACTTTGGTCCAGGATAGCTGCTGTACCTGTATTTAAACCATCATAAAAATCATAATCGCCTACGTTTTTGATGTTTCCCAGTTTACCCCATGAGGCTCTTAACTTTAATTCAGAGATCCAGGTGATGCTTTTCATAAAGTCTTCCTGTGATACACGCCATCCACCTGAAACAGATGGAAAATATCCCGTGCGATGGCCGGGAGCAAACTGCGAAGCGCCATCCACCCGCATATTGGCTTCCAATAAATACTTGTTGTTATAGGAATAGTTTAACCTGCTAAATGCCGATTCAAGCGCATATTGCTGGATATTTCCTGTGCTGGTTGTATTCTCCGGAACAGCAGAACCGGCATTTATGGCATCCAGGTCATTAGTAGGGAAGTTTTTGCGTATTACTTCAATTACTCTGTCTTTATTCGCCTCGTATGACGTACCCGCAAATATCTTAAAATAGTGTTTGCCGATTTTTTTTTCATAACTGGCGGTAAACTGGGTCAGCAAATTGTTGGTGGTTTCCCATGCTTCATCCAACTGATTTGGCGTAACACCCGTGCCGCTTATCGGGGCGCCGGTATTAAAATTAAGGAGCGGGTCAATACTACTTGTAAAATGTGAGCTCATCCCATTATTAACATTAGGGTCAGTATTAGGGCCGTTATAAGTATTATAAGATACAAGGCCGTTTATATTCAACCCTTTAATTGGGGTATAATCACCATTAACCGATCCTATAAACCTACCGGCTGAACTTGAACTTCTTCCGCCTTCCTGCAGCGTACGCACAGTATTACCAGCGGTTATGGGGTCAATCTTACCTCCGTTAATGCTTCCCCACTCTCCGTTGCTTTGTTTATTTACCAATAATGGAGTTTCCCTGTTAAGGGTAGTAAAATTTATGGTTCCATCCTGGTTATTTACGTCGCTGCGGACAAAAGAAATATTAGAGCCAACTTTGAAATGATCGCTAACCTGCGATTCGATATTTGACCTGAAAGAATAGCGTTGTAATGCCTTATTGGGCAGCAATGAGTTTTGATCAAAATACGACCCGCTCAAAAAATACCTGGTTGTGTTTCCCCCTGAGATATTCAGTTCATGCTCGGTCATCGGGGCCGATTTTCTTAAAGTAAGGCTATACCAATTATTGTCCGGGTAATGGTCCGGATCTGAATGGTCTTTTATTTTTTGGAGCGCTGTAGAATCAAATACCGGCGTTCCCCCGGCGTTGGTTGTGGCTTCATTAAGTAAGGTAGCATAATCATAAGATCTGAGCCAGCTTGGCAATACTGTTGCTTTTTGGGAAGCATAGTACGCGTTATAATTAATGGTCGTTTTCCCTTCTTTACCTTTTTTGGTAGTTACGAGAATAACGCCATAAGCAGCACGTGATCCATACATTGCTGATGCGGAAGCATCTTTTAAAAATGATATGCTTTCTACATCGTTTGAATTGATAAGTGCAAAATCGGAAGCTCCTTCCGGTACCCCGTCAATTATGTACAGCGGGCCAGAACTCCCCAGGTTCCCGCGCCCCCGGATGTTAACACCTCCAACATCATTTCCGACATCTCCCGGCCGCGAAATAATGGTTACCCCCGGTACTATACCTTGTAATGCATTGGTTAATGAGGTAACCGGCCGGTTTATTAACTCTTTTGTGTTAACTGTGTTTACAGAACCCGTTAGGTTTACTTTTTTCTGGGTGCCATAGGCAACCACCACTACCTCTTCTAAGGTTTTGGATGATACTGATAATGTTACCTCTAAATTGGTTTTACCATTAATGCTTACGCTTTTTGTAACATAGCCAATAAATGAAAATGTTAAAACGCCATCTACAGGGGCATTAATGGCAAATTTACCATCGTTTGCAGTGCTTACTGCATTTGTTGTGCCTTTTATAGCAACAGTAACCGCGGGTATTACTTGACCCTCCGTGTCCTTAACAACGCCTGTAACCCTTACCTGGGCAAAGGCTATTATTGAGAACATTAACAACAAGCTGGTTAACAACGCCTGTTTTTTGTAAAAACTGCTCATAGTGTATTAATTTGGTTTGTGAATTGGTGAATAACGTAAACTAGCTGGCTGCTAATTCGATCTCAAGGTAGGAAGGTGTTAAATGAATGCCTAATTATTAGTGCCCTTAACTCAGCGCAAACGTTTGTTTGACAGTTATTAAAAATAACGATTTTTATAATTTAAATAGCTGTAAATAAGTATATTAATACTTTGTATAGATAGGGTTAATATGGATTTTGGTTGACGGTGGAATAAATGTCACGCAAACGTTTGTTCGTGAACTAAAAACTATTAAAGAAAGGGATTATAATTATTAAAAAACGGCTTAGTGTATTGTATTTGATGTTTTTAAAAAAAAGCGAATCCGGATCCCTAATCATCATAAATAAAAAAGCCGCCTCATAGTTACTATGAGACGGCTTATTCATATGTAGTTGTTTATGGGTTTTGGGTAAGCTTTGGATTAATATCTATTTCTGATTGCGGAATATAAAATATAACCCTTGGGTCTGTAGGTAAAACAGTTTGCATAATGTTTGTGTTTGGAACATTGTTAAGTGAATGTGTACCCGGGTAATTTCTTACCAAAGGTAAATTATTCCTGAACAGGTCATATGAACGTTGCCCTTCAAATGCAAATTCTAACCTTCGCTCTTCAAGCACAGCACCAAGCACATTGCCTGCACCAACATCGCTAAGGGTAAGTGTTGGTATTCCGGCACGAGTGCGGATAGTATTAACATCATCAAGCGCCAGCTGACTGTTTCCAAGCTTTGCATTAGCCTCAGCCTTGTTTAAATACATTTCGGCCAAGCGCAGGTAAACAGGCGAGCTCAATGTTACGATCCCTTCCTGGAAACTATATTTTGTAATGTAATACATTGGCGTATTTGGTGTAAGCTTTTTATTCATCTGCAAAACACCATCAATGGTATATGGAGCTATAAAGCTATGCCGAAGATCGGCTGGGTTTTTATCAAGATCCTCTACATATGTTTTTGAAGCATATATTTCACCCCAGCCGGTATTTCCCTGTCCTCCCGGAGTGGTTATAGGGCTTGTACCATCGGGGCCAAGGCCGCTGTAATACATGGACCCGATAGCGCTGAATCCCTCATCCTGCGTTTTTGTATACCTGATACAGAAAATGGTTTCCGTATTATCTTCCGGTACTCCGCTAAAGTATCCTGAATATGCACCACCCTGTAATAAAGTATAGCGGCCCGAGTTAATTACCAGGTCGGCATATTTAATAGCGTTGGCATTATCATTCATGTACAAATAAACACGTGACAGTAAGGCGTATGCTACCTCTTTTGATGCAAAAATATCGCTTTTTGCAACAGTCATCATGTCGGCGGCTTTTAAAAGATCAGCAATAACAGCGCCATATACATCTTTTACTGAACTTCTCGCCGGAAAGTAGTCTGTACTATTTTCACTTAACAATGGAACGCCGGGATTATTGCCGTTACCCTGGGTATACGGGCGGCCAAAAATTCTGACCAGGTTAAACTCAACCATTGCCCGCAGGTAAATGTTTTCGCCCTTTAGTTGTTTTAGATCAGCCGATGCATTATCAGGTATGGCTGCAATTACTTTATTGGCGCCTGCAATAAGGTGATAGCCCTGAACCCAGAAATTAGTTGCGTGGCCGCCGGTTGGTATTTGCGTATACCTGTAACACCTGGAGAGATCATCAGATGATGGCTGCCCCTGTGCAATGTTATCGCCCGGGTATTCCATCAAAAAATGCCCGCTTCTTACATATGCAGGGTTTCTTAATACGGCATAGGTTCCTATTGTTGCTGTTGCTATATCAGCCGCATTTGATAATGCCACTTTTTCATCAATTGCAGTTGAAGGCTCAACTTTTTTACATGCATTAAACAGTGTTGTTATAATGCCTATAGTAATTAATATTTTTATATATCTTATCTTTTTCATCGTTCTTTATTTAAAATCCAACGTTTATACCTAACAATAATTTCCTGCTGATAGGGTACTTGAAGCTTGATCCCCCTCCAGCTACCCTGTTTCCACTGCTGTCCAAAGGCGGGCTAAAATCAACTTCAGGGTCAACTCCAGTAAATTTGGTAAACGTTACCAAATTATCGCCGCTTATAAAGATCCGGGCACTTCTTATTTTTAAGCTGCTGATCCATTGATGAGGTAATTGATAGCCTAGTGTTGCATTACGCAGGCGCAGATAGCTGCCGTTTTCAAGATAACGTGTTGATTGCTGGTTTGAATTATGATTACCACCTTTAACAGACTGGGGTTCAGTAGCTATGTCGCCTGGCTTTTCCCAGCGTGTCCATCCGCTGGCCGGTATCATTGCATTATAACTGTCATACAATCCATCGCTATCAAAATAAGCGCGGCTGTCATTATACACCTGGTTTCCGTAAACAAAATTGAAGAATGTGCTTAAAGAAAAGCCTTTATAAGAGAATGTATTGGTTATGCCACCTGTAAACTTTGGCGAAGCAGAGGTTCCTGTATATTGTTTTGATGCCGATGCCTGAGAATAAATACTTGTTAGCTGCTTTGTGGTATTGCCATTGGCGTCAGTAACCAACCTTTCCCATTGGGGCTGGCCATTTGCCGGGTTAACCCCCGCCCAGATAGGCATATACCAGTCGCCTATATCATGGCCAACCGCAACTGGTTGTGATGCGCTCGGAGAGGCAACAGTTTCTCCGGCATTAAGCGATAGTACCTTATTGCGGTTAAATGCAATGTTAAAATTAGTTTCCCATTTAAAATCACCTATCAGGTTTTTTGAGGTTACGTTAACTTCAAGTCCGCGATTCCGTACCGAACCAATGTTCTCAAATATAAAGGAGTAACCAGCTGTTGCCGGTAGTGGCACATGGAATAATAAAGCGCTTGATGTTTTCTGATAAACATCCACACTTACATCTATCCTTTTAAATAATCCGAAATCAAGGCCTATGTTGGCTGTTTTCATCTTTTCCCAGGTAAGGTTAGGATTGGCCTTTTGTGAGGGGTATGCACCGGCTACACCGCCATAGCTTGCAGACTGATCAATTGAATATAAGCCCGAAGCAGCATAATTACCTATTTCAGCATTTCCGGTTGTACCATAACTTGCACGTAATTTTAAAAAGCTTATCGGCTTAATATTATCCATAAAAGCTTCTTTGGTTAAGATCCATGAAGCACCTGCCTGAAAAAAGTTTCCGCTTGGGTTATTAGTTCCAAAACGTGACGAGTGCTCACGTACAAATGAGCCCACAAAAAAATATTTTCCGGCATAATTGTAATCTGCCTGACCCAGGTATTTGCTAAAATTGAAATCATCCGTTCCCCCGCTTGGGTTGCTGATGATATCAGTAGCAGTTGACATCGCAGTATGCCCCGCAGGTAGTCCTTTTCCGTTTGACAGCGCATCATCAAAATGGTTCTTTTCTGCTTCGCCTACCGCAAGTAAAGTAAGGTTATGCTGGCCAAAGCTGTTATCATACTTTAACCTGTTTGAAGTAAGGATCCGGCTGCTATAATCATCCTGGATGTATAGTTCACCAGAGTTTGCGCCGCCTGCTTTAGTACGGGCATCACTATATGATGTATACTTATCATTGTATAAAGTTATCCTGTTATAGGTTGCAAAGCTTAAATGTTTGGTTATGGTATAATCCAGGTTCAGGTCGCCGCTTGTGTTAAGGCTCCTTTGGTTCGAAAAATTATATTGTAAACCCTGCAATGGGTTTTCAAAATCCCGGCCCTGCCAGCCCGGATAGCTACGGCCATCTGTTGGGGTGCCATCTGCATTAAAAGCAGGATCATAAGGCACGTTCAAATAAGCGTCGTACAGTAAATTATCGGTAGGATAAGTTTGCTGTGCATATATAGTATTTAACAAAACACTAAGCTTTAACTTGTCATTTAATTTGGTGATAACATTTGTACGGAAGTTGTAATTTTTGTTATTGTTGTCAATTAAAGTTCCCTGCTCGTTATAATAATTCCCTGATATATAATATTGCGTTTTATCAGATCCTCCTGATACAGATAGGGTATGATTTTGCGTAAGGCCTCTTCTGAACGCCAGGTTGAACCAATTTGTATTGTTATTTAAATCGGTTGGAAGAACGGTTTCAAATGTTTTTTGATAATCATACAGTTGCTGCGAATTCATCAAATGAAAATTGCCCGTTGTTTTGGTGTTGAATCCGACAACTGAGCTCATCTCAATTTTTGTTTGACCAGCTTTACCCATCTTGGTGGTAATAATAATAACTCCGTTTGCAGCTCTTGAGCCATATAAGCCTGTTGCAGCAGCATCTTTTAATACAGTTACCGACTCAACATCCGAAGCATTATACGTGCCGCCTATGTTACCATCAACAACAATTAACGGGCTGGTGCTGGCATTGATACTGCTAGCTCCGCGGATGAGGATACTCGAAGCGGACGTGGGATCGCCTGATCCGGTAGAGACCAATACGCCCGCGGCCTTACCCTGCAGTAAGCTTGCCACATCATTAGAGGTTACATCGCGCAGCTTATCACCGCTGATAACCGATACCGAACTTGATAATTGCGATACCTGTTTAGAGGTATAGCCTACAACCACAACTTCGTTTAAGGTTTTTAATGCCGATGCTAACACAACATCAAAACTGGTTTTACCATTAATGCCCACCTCTTTTGTGGTGTAGCCAATAAATGAAAATGCTAAAACGCCATTGGTGGGGGCGTTAATGCTAAATTTACCGTCGACCGAAGTACTTACGGCATCGGTGGTGCCTTTTATTGTAACGGTAACCGCGGGCATTGGTTGCCCGTCTGTATCCTTAACAACGCCTGTAACCCTTACCTGGGCTAAAGCCATTATTGAGAACATTAACAACAAGCTGGTTAACAACACTTGTCTTTTGTAAAATTTGTTCATAGTGTATAAATTTGGTTGAATAATGAGGTGAATAACATAAATCAGCAACTGCTAATCCGATCTCAAGGTAGGAAGGTGTTAAAGGAATGCCTAATTATTAAGGCCTTTAACTTAACGCAAACGTTTGCTTTATAATTACAAAAAAATCATTTTTTTATAACTTAAATTACTAATAATGAGTATTTTGCTATTATGTAGATTGTCATTAAAGTGGATTTTGATTGATGTGTGAATAAAGATGACGCAAACGTTTGTTAATAAATTAAAAAGCCATTGAAAAGGGAGCTTATAGAGCCTGCAAAATGGGTTAGTGTATTTTTGTGGTTTTTTTATACAGCAAAAGTCCGATACTTTGACAGTACAGATGAGTTCTCGTCCTCGCAGGGTCTCTCGGAGAGGACCCTGCGTTGGGTTTGCAGAAATTTATGTCATAGAAAAATGCCGCATACTTAGCAGGCGGCGCAGGAGTACAGAAGAGTTTCAATTACCAGGTAAGCCTGGTAATTGAATATAGAAGCTTATTTGTAACGATTAAATTGAAACAACCAGGGATTTATTGGCTTGGATACTTACCGGTTTTAGCAAGGTTATTAAAATAGTCGCATCCTCCAGGGTGAAATCAGCGGGGATTTTTTGTCCATCCATTATTACTGAAATGCTCTTTATTTCTTTTGGATCCATTTTTTCCAGGCTGATTTTCTGTAATTGCAACGAGCCATATTTTAATTCAAAAAGATGCACCTGTTTGCTCCTGGTTTTCTTTTGCGAATAGGTACCCCAGCCCAATGCTGTGGTAAACGGTGCTTTAAAGTTTTCTTTACCCCACTTTGGTGCAAAGCGGATAAACCCCTTTGGTCCGTGGTATTCAAAGCCACAGGCTGTAATAAATGTACCATAGCTGGCCATTGCCCGCCCGTAATGATCACTGCATTCAATTTCATTAAACGGGTTTCTTTTAAATGCGTTATACCTGTCATGAACGGCTCTTGTTAATATTAAAGATTCGTCTGTCATTCCCTCGGCCATCAGGTGGCTTGCCACCTGGTGTTCAAAACCCGTCATACATTCATAAAAATAGCCAATCTGCCATGTGTCTGATTCACCAAAAGGATGGGGTTCGTTTTTGGGATTGGTATTCATTACCATCCCACTTTCACCGGGTAAAGCATAAGGGCGCCAGCCGGAATGCTGCTCTTCAAAAGGGCCTACATCTTTCATAAAGTTGTGCTTCCAGAGCGATCTTAATGCTGTCAGCGTTTTTTCTTTGTTATTAATCCGGCCGATTCCTACCTGCCATGCCCAGCTTTGGCCCAATACCTGGTCTATATGGCAGGTGTTATACGAGCCGATCCCTTTCCTGCCTTTTATGGCGTCGGGGCGATGGATGTAATATTCACCATTGAATAAAAGTTCATCCATATTTTTAATTCCCTTTGCTACATATTCTTTACACCTGGCAGCAAAAATGGTATCGTTCATTTCTTCCGCCATCACACCTCCGGCTTTTACAGCGGCAATACACAGTCCCACTATCCAGGCAATTTCCCCATCCCACACCGCATCCAATGTGTTTTCCATCGGGGTATCCGTCATGCCATCACTATTCTTATCCTGATTGATGATGAATTGGGTAGCCTTTTTTATATTTATCCAGTTGTTTTTCAAAAATGTATTATCAGCGCTCATCTGGTGTTCGCGCAGGCAGCCTAAAACTCTGCCTGCCTGTCCGTCAATAGCAGGCCGTTTATCATACTCTCCCCTGAACCAGATCCCGCCGTCTTCCTGTAACGAGATCCCCAGATCCACCCGCTGGCGGTTATCCCGTTCAATGCCCGGGAAGATCCTGCCAATAGCCTGGGCATATTGCCATACATGCGTACAATTTCCTTCACAAGCCCCAACGCCTTCCCATGCCCATGAACGCCCGGTTTTAAAACGATGAGAAGTAGTAGTAGCCAGTGCCGAAATATTTAAAAAAGTTCGTTCCTGGAACCACCATGGCAAGCTCGAGTCATACCATGTGCTATTCCATAATTTTGTTTGGGATGTTAAGTGTGAAAAATGTTGAGCTACATAATCAGCAACAGCCCGGGCATCTGAAAACTTATTCAAATAATAATGCCCTGTTCTGGCATCGGGTATATCAATCCTTTTGCCAACATTGGGAAAGTGCCAGCTGATTACAAAGTCTTTTTTTATTGTTTCTCCGGATAATAACTTTTGTGATGAAACTACGCCCGCTATTAATTTTTCACTTGCATTTACAGCAGTTTCACCACCATCTGTTGAGATAAAAGATGTGTCGGAAAAAGGAAGTTGAAAAGAGCAGATACCTTTAGCATTTTCCCCGATGAATGACAAACACATGGATCCGGTATCACCCGCATCCGCATATTTTGCTTTATCCTCCGGTGTAAATGTAGCGAACACCGACACCTGATCTTTTTGGTTGATGACCGTGTTTATCCTTTTTCCATCGCCATTAGCAGTCGCCGAGAATTTATTTACGGCATTTTCAAGCCAGCCCACTATTGCTATTTCAACAGGCTCATTCCCTGTGTTTTTTATTTCAAAAGACTGAATTGTAGCGGGAATATTCGAATTGTCTTCATCCAAAGGAATAAACGGGGAGAATGCGGTTAGCTTAATTTCCAACGGCAATTTTGCATCAATATATCTAACTATAGCTATAGGGTAAGTTGCTTCAAATTTGATCTCCTCCCAATCGTCATAGTGAAATCGTTTAACTATAGCAGCTCCCTGATATTTAACTTTTATAGCAAAGCCTTGTTCAATTGGGCGAATGTCTTTTGATGGCTGGATATAACAAGCCCCATCGCGCGAACGTACTTTTTTACCCATGTCCTGAACGGTTTTATTCCATTCAACAACTTTGGGCTCAATTCCTTCCTGGTTTTTGTTAAAAATATCCCAAAGCCATAAACGTCCATCACCCCCCAAATACACTGTGCCGCAATTAATACCGCCTACCGGCATACCAATATATTGCAACTCGTTTTTGCTTTTTAGGTACGTTGTAACAGCTCCTCTGTTATACAGCGACTTAACCAAATCAGGATTCAAGGTATTATCCGAAGATATTTTTCCGTTACCGGGTTTATTCCAGGCGAACGGGCCAGCAATGGCAGGGATGCGTGAAACCAGCAGTCCGGCGGTAACCATACCTGTGTTCCTTATAAAATTCCGGCGGTTAATTTTTTTTGGTGTCTGCATGCTTAAGAAGGCTTTTAATTTTTTTCTCTTGATTCCTGGCTCTTAATTCCTGACTCTTTTATCTCTATTCATACCCGTTTTTTAAAACCAGCGTAGCTCCGGGTTTAAAGGTTAAATTTATAAAACCCTCATTAACATTGCTTATAGTCACATCTTTTCTAGTTGCTGCGAACCAGGTTTTAAAAGGCAGCTTTAATTTTGTGCTCCCGCCTTTTTCCGAAACAATTTTAACTTCTTCAACCTGTCCCCCGGTTTTCTTTACGCTCACCAGGAAAGCGCCTTCGGCCCGGAGCTTTTCAAATGCAATATCTTTCCACTCAACAGGTACAGCCGGCATTATTTCAATAAACCCGGCATAGCTTTGCAACAGCATTTCCTGCAGACCGGATGCAAATGCAAAATTGCCTTCCAGCGTAAACGGACGATAGGTGAATTTTGAGTAACCTGATTTTGTTTGATCGCCATTTAAATGGAAACTGTTTACAGAGCAAAACGCTTTTGCAAAAATATCAAGAGCTTTTGCCGCACCTTCGCCATCTTTTGCCCGTGCTTTCATGCTGGCCAGCCATGAGTATGAATAACCGCACCAATAAGCAGGTCCTATACTATCCAGTAAATGAATAGAGTTTTTCATGATAGATTGAGATCGGGCGCCATCTTCCCATTTTATTAACCCCAATGGATAGATGCTCATCATGTGCGAGAAATGCCGGTGCGACTGATTATAGGTCATGGTGGGGGAGAACATCAATTCATTGGCCGGGCTAACTGCAAAATCACCAAACTCAGATGAGATCTTATGCCAATGTGCCGCTTCATCCTTTAACCCTAATTCAGCAGCCAACTCGGTTGCAGCTTTAAAAGTGAATTTCATCAGCGACAGATCATAGTTGGTATTCTGATGAAACCAGGCGGTAAGATCATTGTCGTTTATCTCAGGACTTGAGCTAATCTGCAATTTGCGATGACCTTTTTCATCTATCACTGTTATGCTTTCTAAAAATGTTGCAGTTGCTTTTACCCACGGATAAGCCCTGTTGCGTAAAAAGGTTTTATTCATACTGTATCGCCATTGCAAATAATAATGCTGCGCCAGCCACGATGATACGGTAGGGGATAGCGAGTATTGGATCCAGCCGCCCATTTCAGTGCCATCTAAAGTGGTAACACCGGGAACAGCTAAGCCGGGTTTGCCAAAATACATTTTAGTATAGCGCTCATAATTGGCTTTGTTGGCATCCAGATGATCAAGGTATGGCATCCCCAGGTCAAGGTGATTGCCGCTGTAGCTGGGCCAATAGCTTAGCTGGGTGTTTAGGTCATGATGAAAATCGCCTTTCCATGGCGGCAGGCGGCCGTTATCGGCCGTCCATACAGCCTGCAGAGAGATAGGCGGTGCACCCGGTCTTGATGCAGAGCCAAATTTGTATTGTTCCATATACCATTGCTTCTCTAGCAATGTATCCGGAACATGAATGGCAGATTTGCTCCAGAAGTTCTCCCACCATGCTTTATGCGAATTGAAAGCATCTGCATAGTTATGTTTTAAGGCATTTTGTGAAATAACACTTGCTGCAATAGTAATTTTTTTACCGGGATATTGTGACGAAATGCTCCAGGTGCCCTCAATAGTAGTTGCATTTGTTTTGTGCCAGCTTACATTAATTTGATAGGTAAAACCACCCCAGCCTTTTTGCGTATAAGTAATGCTGTTGCCTTGCTGTTTAATTGTTCCCTGCGAATAGCCTAGCCTCGACAGATCATCCCCACCAACAGGATCTCCGGATATTTTTACTTCGCCCTGGTATTTGGGCGCTATTAATTGAGGAATGAGGTCGGTTTTCATATTTTCAAACCTGAACCAGCCAACCGGAGTGGTTGCACTTACAAATGTTTTTAGTATTATGCCATTTGCCCATTTAACTTCGCATAATGCGTTAGGCAAATGCAAGTTAACTGAAGTTACGCTGCCCCAGCTTTTTGTATCAAACTCCAGTGCCCCGCCCGGAATTTTTGAAGGCGCAGGTTCGTGATCATATGGTTCATCAAAATATTTCTGAACCGGTGCATAATCTTTTTTATTTACCTGGTCAATTACCCATTGGTAGTTAAATTCAGGCCGGTGAAGTCCTTTCATTGGGCGCATGTCCCACAAATCAGCTCTATCGAGCGAAAAGCGTAAATGATCTGATCTTTGCCAAACAAGGGCGCCCAGCATACCATTGCCTAACGGAATTGCTTCATCCCAGCGGTTGGCCAGTTTTTTAAAATGCAGATCGTGCTTTGTTGGTTGTGCAAATAAGCCGTTGCTAAATAGTAAAAGGGCAGCTATTGCAATTATTCTCTTCATCGGAAACTCATTAGGGTAATGGCGGAATCTATTATATGTGATTTGTAATTTACAGATCACTATAAAGATAACAGTAAAAAAAATCCCGGAGGGCTCCCCCTCCGGGTGTTGTTACCTGGGTAACTCAATCAACTAAACCAAAGTTCTTATTTAAAACCCGCTGTCATCAAGCGCGAATGTATTTTTACGCTCTTTCCATTTGCCTTTTGTAAAATCTGGAAACTCCTGTACGGCATTACCTTCTTTTATTGATTTTGTAGACAGGGGAGCTATCACGCTCATTGTCATGGAATCATAAACATCAATAGGTGTTTGTTTCTTTTGTTTAACCGATTCAACAAAGGCGTTAAAAACAAACCAGTCCATACCACCGTGACCTGCACCTTCGGCAAACTTTTCATATTTTTTCCAAAGCGGGTGGTCGTACTTTTCAAACCATTGTTGTGCCGGGTCCCAGCTATCATCCTCTTTTGATTTATGGTCAATATAAATGCTTTGATTAACATCCATCCAAAGCCCTTTTGTACCCTGAACCCTGAACCCTAATGAATAGGGGCGGGGCAAATGAGTGTCATGGGTTAACAGTACGGTTTCGCCATTGGCACAGTTTATCATGGTTTGTACTATATCACCCTCTTTGTAATTGATCTTTGCATTTTTATTTCCGGGTGCTTTTTCTTCTACATAAGCAGCAAGGCCCTTTGCCTTTGAGCTGAATGATGATAAGCTGGTAAAGCGGTTTCCTGCGTTAATATCAATATAGTGCATGCAAGGGCCGGCGCCATGAGTTGGATATAAGTCGCCATCCCTGTCAATATTAAACTGGGTGCGCCATTGTGCCTCGCTTGTTGCATCTGGTCCGAATGTAACGCCATCCGGTCCGTTAAATAAAACACCGCGCAGGTTATGCTGATAGCCACCCTCAACATGTAATAATTCGCCAAATAAGCCCTGTCTTGACATGTTTAATGCCGCCATTACATCACGGCGGTAACAAACATTCTCCAAAGTCATATAAGGGATGCCTGTTTTTTCAGATGTATGCACAATATCCCAATGCTCGTCAACTGTTAAACCGGCTATAACCTCACAACCTACATATTTACCTGCCTTCATGGCATCAATAGACTGTGGGTGGTGAAACTGCCATGGTGTGGCAATAATTACAGCATCAATATCTTTTCTGTCGAGAAGTTTTTTATATGCATCAAGGCCGCCAGTATATTCAACAGCTGCAGGTTTGCCTTTTTTGGCGATATACTCGCGGCATCTTTTTAATGATCTTTCCTGGATATCGCAAATAGCTACAATTTCCACATCATCGCGTAATAAGCCTTCTGCTATATGGCTCATGCCGCGGGCGCCCACGCCAATATAGCCTAACCGTACTTTTCCACCTGATTTAGCAAAAAGGCTGCCCGATGGTAAAATTGTAAACCCTGCTGCGGCAATTGCGCCTGCTCTTATAAATTCTCTTCTTTCCATATTAGTTATTAGTTTTAGATAGTTTTTGGTTTCAGTTTGTGCCCCGCAATAGCGAAGTATACTATTATTATATAACACGGCACCAGGATCCAGTAGCCTTCGGTAGCGGCTATGTTCTTTAGCTGCCCGCCTGTAGTTAGCTTATCAACAATAAATCCGTACAATAAAGGAATAACCGCGCCACCCGCGATTCCCATGATCAGCAATGACGAGCCGATCTTTGTAAACTTGCCTAACCCGTTTATAGCAAGCGGCCATAAGGCTGGCCACATTAATGCATTGGCAATACCCAGTAATGATACAAATGATACAGAGGCATAGCCTGAAGTAAAAATTGCCCCAAAAGAACATACTATGCCAATAAAGGCCGATACCTTCAATGCCTTCTCCTGTGTAAAGTATTTGGGGATACATATAATGCCTACAATGTAACCGGCTATCATGCAAAACAACGTGCAGGTGGTAAAATATTTTGCTATAGTTAAAGGAATGCCCTGGCTTGATGCGTAACTGATAACGGAATCTCCGGCCATAACTTCAACACCTACGTATACAAACAAGGCCAGTACGCCAACCAGTAAATGCGGAAACTGGAAGATGCTGGTCTGCTGGCTTTCAGCCGGTGTAATAGTATCGTCATCCTTTTTCGCATCAACTTCGGGCAGGGTTGAGTAATAAACAAATACTGCCAGCAACACCAGCACAATTAATATAACTATGTAAGGTAAAATAACCCTGTGGCTAAGCATGTTAAGCTCAATTTCTTTTTGGGCGGGCGTCATGGTTAGCAGTCGTGCTTTTATTCCATCTGCATCTGTTAATATAAGTGCGCCCAGTATAATTGGCGCAATAGCGCCTGCTATCTTATTAAAGATCCCCATTATACTGATGCGCTTGGCTGCGCTTTCAATGGGCCCTAAAATAGTTATATAGGGGTTTGATGCTGTTTGAAGTATGGTAAGCCCTGTACCCAGCACAAATAGGCCGGTTAAAAAAAGCGGGTACATCCGGGTTAAGGCAGCGGGGATAAAGATCAGCGCGCCAACGGCCATAATAAGCAAGCCGACCGCCATGCCGTTTTTAAAACCCGTTTTGGCTAATACCCGCGATGCCGGTACACCCATAACCAGGTAAGCAATGTAAAAGGCAAACACCACCAGGTACGATTCAAAATTATTAAGCTGGCAAGCAATTTTTAAATAAAGTATTAACACTGAGTTTAGCCAGGTAACAAAGCCAAAAACAAAAAACAAAGCGCCAATAATATAAATAGGGCTGATGCCTTTAGCCGGCTGGGTACTTCCTGATGTGGTTTGTACTGTTTTATTCATCTTTTTAAAAGTTTAAAAGTTTATTTAAGTAATTTATAATGATGAATTTATGAATACTATCCTAAAAAATACCATTCTTGTGTAATTAAGCCTATGCAAACGTTTGATAACTAATGCCATTTATTTACTTATACCAAATTCAAAAATTGTTTTGCTTTTAAATATCTCACCTTCCCGTAAAACCGTATTTGGAAAATGAGGCTGATTGGGCGAATCGGGATATTGCTGTGTTTCAAGGCAAAAGCCGCTTCTTCGTGTGTATATGGCACCATCTTTACCAACAGCTCCATCCAATGCATTACCGGGATACAAGTGAACGGCTGGCTCAGTAGTATACACTGTTAAAACCCGGCCACTGCCTGCCTCCGTTACCTGTGCTGCCAGGGTTAATTCGTCAGAGTTTTCACCTTTAATTACCCAGCTATGGTCATACCCATCGCTTAAGATCAATTGCTCATCGCCTGCATCAATATCTTTACCAATAGCTTTTGGCGTTTTAAAATCAAAAGGAGTTCCATTTACGGGTGCAATTTCGCCATGCGGAACCTGGCTTTTAGTTACCGGTAAATAGCTGTTTAAGGGCATCATAAGCTCATGTTCAAGTATGTTGCCGCTTGCGTGCCCGGCCAGGTTAAAATAAGTATGCTGCGTTAAGTTGAGCAAGGTGGTTTTATCTGTCTTTGCTGAAAGATCAACAATCAGTTGATCTTGATCATTCAAAGTATAAGTTACAGTTACCAGTAAATTCCCCGGGAAGCCTTCCTCGCCATCCGGGCTTAAATATTCCATTTTTACTGAAGGGGAACCATTATTCATAATAAAGGTCGGTTTCCATACCTTTTTATTAAAGCCAATCGCTCCGCCATGATGATGGTACCCTCCTGGCTTAACTGTTAGCTGATGAAATTTACCATCCAGCTCAACCAAACCACCGGCTATGCGGTTTGCATAACGGCCAACAATTGCACCTATATAATGGTTATCGTTAATATAACCTTGTAAATTATCATACCCAAAAGCAATATCGGTGAAATTACCTTCCTTATCAGGAGTTGTAATTGCCGTTACGCTTGCTCCAAAATTGGTGATATCAACCCCAATACCGTTTGCATTTTGCAAATGATAAAGGTAAATATCCTGGCCTTCTATAGTGCCCCAATGCTTTAAAGCAGGTTTTGTATTATTCATATTTTTATTCTCAACGGGTTGATAACAGGTTTATGCTGCTATATATTTTTTGAATTTAGAGATTATGACGCACGATATATTATTTTTGACAACGCAAACGTTTGATTGATTTCTGTTTTACGACAAATGGTTCGCCAATATAAACTGTACACAAACGTTTGATTAAACTTAATACTTAAATTTATATTAACTTTAAATTCACAATTAAACACATTTGTAAATGCGATCAAAGCCGGCTACTATAAAGGAAATTGCACAGTTATTAAATATATCTGTATCAACGGTTTCCAGGGCATTGCATGATCATCCCAGCATTGGGCTCACTACCCGGCAAAAAGTAAAGAAACTGGCTGGTGAACTTAATTACGAACCTAATCAAACCGCTATTTTTTTACAGCAGGGCCGTACGCTTACCATTGGCGTAATATTACCCGAGCTTTCCGAATCCTTTTTTTCATCAGCCATTAGCGCTATAGAGGATAGCGCATATAAAAGAAATTACACCGTTTTGCTGGCTCAATCGCATGATGACGAGCAAAAGGAAAAACAGCTGGTCGAAAAAATGAAAAATCACCGGGTTGACGGGCTTTTGGTTTCTGTAAGTAAAAACACCTCCTCCTATCAGCATTTTGAAAATCTTAAGCAATACAATATCCCTATCGTTTTTTTCGACAGGATCCCGGCTATGCAAAACATTCATTACGTAGCCTGTAATATGGAAATAGGTACCATTGAAGCGGTAAGCTACCTGTTAAAAAAAGGTCACCGTTCTATTGGAATGATCAATGGCCCCGGCACTTTGTTTGCCAGCGGAGAAAGAAAGGAAGGCTATATTAAAGCAATGATAAAAAACCGGTTGAAGTTTGATCCCTCACTAATTGTAACGTGTGATTTAACAGAGGCAGGAACCCAACAGGCATTAAATGAACTGCTGGCCAGCAAAAGAAAGCCTACGGCAGTTGTAACTTTTAATGATTATGTGGCGCTTTTTGCTATTAAACATGCCACCGATTTGAAATTAAGAATAAACCAGGATCTTGAATTTGTAAGCTACGCCAATTTACCCCTCATTAATTATATGGAAAGTATCCCCTCAGCTTCGGTTGAACAATTCCCATACCTGCAAGGCCAGAAAGCTGCTGATATATTACTTGACCTGCTTGCGCAAAAGCACCAGGGGGTTGCCGAGCAAACCGCCTATTACAAAATTATTATAGAATCGCAGCTGATTGAAAACCGCGGTGCGGCAGATATAAAAGGGAAATAAAAACGGACAAACGTTTGCGCATAATTATAAGTTAGCTATTGATTAAATTTGAGCTTTTGTAATTCCTTATGATGGATAATATCCTAAACGCTTTTGGTTTAAAGCCCAATAATTACCATGTAGTACCTTTTGGTTCTGGTTTAATTAATTACACCTGGAAAATTTCGGGCACAAGCCAGCAATACATATTACAACGAATTAATAAAAATGTATTTAAAACACCGCAGGATATTGCCAATAACCTGGTTCAGTTAGAAAATTATCTGAAGCAAACCGCTCCTGAGTATCTTTTTGCAGCACCATTACCAACAGTAAACGGAGAGAATTTGGTGGAAGATGAGGGGAATTATTACAGGTTATCGCCATTTATTAAAAACTCGCATACGGTTGATTTTATTGAACAGGATAAGCAGGCTTATGAAGCAGCTAAACAATTTGGCAAATTCACCCGGCTGTTAAAGGATTTTGACCTAACACAATTAAGGTACACGCTGACTGATTTTCATAACCTAACCCTCCGGGTTGAGCAATTTAAAACTGCTTTGGCTAATGCCGATAAAGGAAGGTTAAACGATGCCGCGACCGAAATTTTGCAGGTTGAAGCTAATATTGATATTGCACTGATCTATGAACAATTGGTAAAGGGCAAGCAGATCCCTATGAGGGTTATCCACCACGATACCAAGATCAATAATATATTATTTGATGATAACAACTGCGGCCTGTGTGTAATTGATCTTGACACCGTAATGCCTGGTTATTTTATTAGCGATGTTGGCGACATGATGCGTACCTATCTCTCGCCTGCTAATGAAGAAGAGCGGGATTTAAGTAAGGTGCAAATAAATGACGACTATTTTATAGCCGTGTACAAAGGTTATATGGAAGAAATGGGCAGCGCTTTAACGGCTACAGAAAAAGACCTGTTTATCTATTCGGGCAAGTTCATGATTTACATGCAGGCTATCCGCTTTTTAGCCGACTATTTGAATGGAGATGTTTATTATCATACCCAATATGCAGAGCATAACCTGGTAAGGACGCAAAATCAATTAATATTGCTTGAGAGGTACCTGCAATCAGAAAGCAGGTTCCTGGGATATATTGCCCAGCTGGAAAAAGCATTTGTTAGTTCCATTTAAATAAAGTCTGCAAATAAAATTGGGGGTGATCGGGGCTTGCCATATTGTTTAACTGTTAATCAAAAGGCGATATATAAATTATAAGTTTAACATTTACCTCCTGATAAACTTGTCTTTTAAAACGCGCTCCATAACCGCGTTAGCAAAGCTTAGTCCCATCGTTATTTTTATATCGCCCAGGTGAAGCGTATTACCTTCAATAGCATTAATTCGCTGTACATTAACAATATAACTTTTGTGAACCTGTATGAATTTTTCGGCAGGTAGTTTCTCCAAGATCCCTTTAATGGTTAAGTAAGCAATCAGCTTAGCGCCCATTGTATAAATGATCACATAATTAGCCATTGCTTCTACATAAATCAATTCATCATATATTACCCTTTCAATTTTTCTGTCGCATTTTATATAAAAATGATCAGCATCAACTTTTTCGGCTATTGATTTATTTTCTTTTAATGATTTTAGTTCGAGTGCTTTTTGTGATGCTTTTAAAAAACGTTCTAAAGAAAAGGGTTTAACCAGGTAATCAATTACGGCCAGCTCAAAACCGTCAAGCGCGTACTGGCCATAAGCAGTGGTCATGATCACCATTGGCAAATTAGGTACCGACCGTAAAAATTCAATGCCATTCATTTTGGGCATATTGATATCCAGGAAGATCAGGTCAACTTTTAGGCTATTGATCAGCCCTACGGCTTTTACCGGATTTACAGCAGTGCCGGCTAATTCCAAAAAGTCAGTTTCCTCTATATATTCCTGTAATAGTTTACGGGCAATAGGCTCATCATCAATGATCAGGCATTTCAGTTTCATACATCAAACAATGTTAATGTGATCTCATAACTTTCATCACGTTCATCAATCTTTAACTCGTGTTTATCCGGATACAAAAGCTCCAGCCTCCTTTGCACATTGGTGATCCCTAAACCAGAAGCCTTTTCGGCCTGGTTGATATAAACATCCTTTGTATTAAGTATTTTAAAAACGAGGTGTCCATTCTGGTGATTTAATTTAATATCAATAAAATTATCCCTGCCATCATTAAACCCCACATATTTGAAAGCATTTTCTATAAAAGTGATCAATAATAACGGAGCTATTTTTAAATTTCCACTTATTTTATCATCACAAAATGACACCCTGATCCGGTCATCAATCCTGCTTTTTTGAAGGTCGATATAATTTTTGATGTAATTGAGCTCCCTGTCCAGTTCAATCTGTTCAACATTACACTCATATAGCTGGTAACGAAGCATTTCAGAAAATTTAAGAAGCATTTCCCTTGCCGGCTTATTCGTTTTGTCAATATGCCCGTAAATAGAGTTAATGGAATTAAATAAAAAGTGCGGATTAAATTGCGCCCTTAAAAAATTAAGTTCATTGGTAGCTTTTTCTTTCTCAATTTTCTCAATATAAATTTCAGAACTGATCTTATCTGCAATCATTTTGCCAGCCAGGATGAAAACTACCCAAAACAGGATATTAACAAACGAATTATTAAATATGCTCAGATAATCAAAATGAGTCCCCGATACCTTAAACAGGTAAATAGTTACTGCCATTGAAACAGGTATTCTTATTATGGCAGTTAAGGTAATTGCCAGGATAAACAAGACCCCGAATTTTACATATTGCTTTTTATTGAGTAAGTAGGGAATATTATACAGCGTATTAAAGTAGTAATTGGCTGCTATAAATATTAAATAACAAAATTGAATTGTTATGGCACGGGTAAGTACCAGGGTGTTGTTTCTGAAAACAAAGACCCAGAAAATATAAGCCAGCAGCCAAAATAAGAGATGATATATGATGGTGTTTCGTCTCAAGATCAATTTGAAATTATATGATAAAAATACAACTATTTCTGTTCCGGGCCGCCTTCAGGGAAAGCCTCGCCTTTGTGGCAGGTATTACAGCTAACTGTAAGCGCGTCACTACCTATTACCGGGTGTTTTTGTTTAAAGTATTTTTTATTGATCTTAAGGGTCATACGCATCATAACCCTGGCAATTTCCTTCTCGGGTTTGGCGTCACTGGCAAAATCCAAGCCGTGGCCATCCTTTGCATTGGCATGGCAAAAACTACACGTAACACCAAGCCCATCCTGAAAGTCATCTACCATAATTCCCTGGAGATCTTTTGTGCTGATGTTTTTAGGTAATACTTTTAAATTAACATACTGTACAGTAGCTTGTTTTGAAGAAGCGGCAGCCGCACAAATACTTACCATTGCCCCAAGGGTAATAATAATACCCAGCTT
This sequence comes from Mucilaginibacter sp. OK098, assembly GCF_900142915.1. Classification (GTDB taxonomy): domain Bacteria; phylum Bacteroidota; class Bacteroidia; order Sphingobacteriales; family Sphingobacteriaceae; genus Mucilaginibacter. Next base: position 696,526 of record NZ_FRCM01000002.1, on the reverse strand, counting down.
TTTGTTTATTCGCATAGTTTATTCAGGATTTAACTGCGTGTATATTTAAGGTCACTTCCAGCTCGTTTGATATGGTGCTTGTTCCGCCAATTCCAAAATCTTTCCTGTTTATTTTAAATGATCCTTTAAACTGAAATTCATTATTGGCCGGTACGGCAGTGAACGGAATGGAAATATCTTTTGATTTACCTTTAATAGTAAGTTTTCCATTAACAGTGTAATTGCCTGTTTTGCCGGAAGCAGTAATTCTGGCAGATGTAAAATGAATATTCGGATAGTTTTTAATATCAAAATAGCTATCGTCTTTAAGGTGTTTATCCCTCAGGCTATTATCGGTATTTATTGTGCCGGCATCTATTGTTATGTCCATGCTGCTGCTGGCAGGTGCCTGGGCATCAAAGTTGATCATCCCCTGGATCCCGGTAAAAGATCCCTTCACATCAAAGCCAAAATTGCCGATGGTAAATTGCACGGTTGATTTTTCATCAACCGGTTTATATTGCGCCATCACAGTTAGGCCTGACAGGGTGATCAGAATAAATAATATTGTTTTTTTCACGCTTTTATCTTTTTTACAGGTGATTGAAAAATGTGGAACTATGGATTACCGCAGCTCCACGACCCCACAACCAATCACCCTATATTGTGTACTTATTTTATCCCGATGTATTATCCGGCGTTTATTAATGGTGTATCTGTAATTGCCAGGGTATGGTTATGTTCCTGGTAATTCACACTGGTTAAACCCAATAGTGTGCGAAGTTTCTCAGCCGGAACCTTCATTGGGCCCGGTGATGGTGCTGCCCCCGGCGCGGGTTGCGGGAAGGCGGTTGAATTAGCTGTATGGAAAGTAATATTCCCTTCAACCTTTTGAATGGTTTGATGAATATGACCATTAAGTACAGATACCGAACCAAAGCGTTTCAGCAAAGCCAAAGCCTGGGCACTATCCTCTGTTCCCCATCCCCATTGCGGATAAATGGCCCACATTGGGATATGTGCAAATACTACAATAGGGGTACTTGAGGTAAGTCCTTTCAAATCCCCTTCCAGCCATTTGATCTGATCAGGGCCTAAGTAGCCCAGGCCACCGTCAACATGATTAGTTACATTTACTAACCCAACAAAATGCACTCCGTTTGAATCAAAGCTGTACCAACCATCTCCTTTAGTACCTTTTCCATAACGCTCCAGGTAAAGTTTGCCGTTATCGGTCACATCATGCTCTCCTGGTACATAAAATATTTTTTCAGTCTTTACACTTTTTAATGATTGTTCAAGCGTATCAAACTCATCAGCCTGCGCCAGGTGGGATAAATCTCCGGTATGTAATACAAATGAAGGTTTAGCCGGCATCGCATTAATTTTTTCAATGGTAGCCTGCAATGTTCCAACCACATCAGGATTGGCAGCTTTATTAAAGCCAATATGACTATCGCTGATCTGGACAAAACTGAAATCGGATTTTGGGACTACAAGCCCTTTTCTCAGGCCTCCTGTTGTTTTATCAATCATCTGGCTCATGCCGTATGATTTTAAGATGCCGCCCGACATCATCCAAAGTACGCCAGTGCCGGCCCATGCCATGCACTCTAAGAACCCTCTGCGATCAATGCCATCGCCATTGGCATCAGGGGTATGTTCTTCCCCGTGGTTAAAGTGGTTTTTCATATTTCTTTTTTTAGTGATTATTGAAGTACATCACGAAAAAAGATAATATTAATTCCCTGCTATAATATTTTACATGAGTTGAGATAATTACTTGATGAAACTTGTTTTTAGCTCAGTTTAAGAGCTGCATGTTTCCTGAAAAGTTATTTAATTTTTAATGTTATGGCTATTAGAACAGTACACATTTCCTTTATTTCTTCTTCGGTATTGTAATAATGAACGGAGGCTCTCACAATACTGCTGAGCTGATTTTTATTCATATAGATAAGGGTTGAGATAGCTTTGCCAACAGATACATTAATTTGATTTGCGGCAAGCTCGTTTTTCACCAAAACGCTATCCATTCCATTCACCGAAAAGGTTACAATGCCGCATTTTTGGTCTCCATTATCATGAACGGTTATTCCGTCAATGCCTTCAAGCTCGAGGCGTAGCATACCGGCTAAATACTGAACCCGCTGCCAGATCCTTTCAATCCCAATATTTAAAGCATACTCAACGGCTTTACCCAGCCCTAGTGTAAGGGCACGGTTTTTTTCATAAAGCTCAAATCGCCGGGCATCGTTCCTTACTTTGTAATCACTTTGACTAACCGAAGGAGCGGAAAAGCCATCCATAAAAATAAGCTTCAATTTATCCTGTACTTCTTTTCTTACATATAAAAAGCCTGTTCCCCTTGGCGCACGTAAATACTTACGTCCGGTTACTGATAGCATATCACAGTCAATTTCTTTTACATCTATCGGTATCTGCCCTGCGCTTTGGCAGGCATCTACCAGGTATAAAATATTATGCCTGCGGGCTATTTTACCTATTTCAATAACCGGGATCATGTTACCTGCAGTTGAAGGAATTTGTGTAATTGCTATCAATTTGGTTTGATGTGAAATAGCTTCCTCCAAAGCTGGGAGTGAGAAATTGCCCTGGTCGTCATTAGGAATCACCCTTAATTCTATACCATGTGTTTTTTGCGCATTTAAGAACCCTATTAAGTTGGTTACATACTCCATTTCTGAAGTAATAACAACATCGCCTTTTTTGAAGTCGATCCCGTTAAATGCCAGGTGCCAGGCCATGCTTGCATTTTCTGCAATAGCTATTTCATTCTTATCAGCGTTTATCAGGCGGGCAATTTGGGTGTATGTATCTTCCAGTTTCTCCTTATACTTATATTCGGTTTCATATCCGCCGCAAATTGCCTCTTCATTTAAATAACTCACAACAGTTTCAACCACCACATCCGGCGGCAGGGAAGCGCCTGCATTATTAAAGTGGATCTTTTGAGTTGTTCCTTTGGTTTCGGCTCTTAATTGTTGTACTTCCTGAGGGCTTAACGGTATAATTTCCATCTTAATTTATCTTGAATTATTACTCAAGACAAATTAAAGACTTAGCACAATAGCAAAACAGATGCAGTTTTGTTAATTTCAACCATAACAGATTGCTTGCAATTCTATTGGGTCAACCGTTCATATCCCTCTAACAGCTTCTTTGGCGCACGGTTACGCCATGCAGTTAATAACAGGCTTTTAAGATCATCCGGCGATACAGTTTTCAGATCAACAAGTATATAATCCGTATTCAGATAATGGTCGGTAATGTAAAAAATAAGCGGAGCGGCTTCCATCCATTTATCGCGCTCAATGCTTTGTACAACAAAAGTTTCGCAATCTTCCCGCAACCTGCAAAATATTTTCTTATTTACATAAAATGCCGGTGTATTGTAGCACATCTTTTCTGTAACACCGGGTAATGGTATTAATATTTTACGAACAAATTCCAAAAAGGCTTTGGTGCCCGGTTCCATTAGCCTCTGGCTGACATTAAACCGCCACTGATGCCTGTTATTCATACGTGTAAAGAAATTAACCAACTAAAATTACTAATTCCGGTTGATTTTACTGTTCCGCATATTTATTATAAGCGCCTTTTTAATACGGCCAGCCAGCACCCTGTACAGCTACCTCAATACTCAGTACCTGGCCTGTTCTTGAGTCATCGGTCATTTTTTCAAAGCCACGCCATTCTGCTGCTAATATGTAAAGCGTTTTCCTGTGTTTGCCACCAAGCATACAGGCAAAGCAACCCCTGTCAACATTAACAGTTTGCAATACTTCCCCACCCTCAAGTACGCGCACGCAACGTTTATTGGGTACGTCTGCATACCACACGGCGCCTTCAGCGTCAATACAAATACCATCAGGTGTGCCTTCACCCAAATTGGCCCATACTCTCCTTTCTGAGAGCGAGCCATCAGCTTCAATATCAAAAGCGGTAAGCTTTCTTCCATGCGATTCAGCAATTATCAGTGTTAAATTATCAGGCGTTATAGCCATGCCATTGGGGAAGGCAATACCTTCTGCCACTTGCTTTACTGTGCCATCAGGTGTAATAAGGGCGATGATCCCGGGAGCGAATTGTTCACCGGGAGCCGGGTTAAGGCCACTTCCGTTAACATAGATATTTCCCCTGCCATCAACTACAATTTCATTGCAGCCGCCTGAAAGAGCAGTTAAGTCGGCATGAGTAACCAACGAACCATTAGGCTCCATGCGCATAAGCAGCCGTTCACGCCCCGAGATAATCAAGAAACGTCCATCGGGAAGCCAATCAATGCTGAATGGAAATGATGGCATTTTGGTAATTACTTTCATCTCGCCATCCGGGTTCATGGCAACAACATCCTGCACTACCCAGTTGGAAAACCATAAACGGCCATTGTACCAGCGTGGCGATTCGCCAAATCCCAGGCCGGTTGCCAGGGTTTTAATTTCGGGGGTTTTTATAAGTTCCATTTTGTCTTGTTTTTATTTCTGCTCCGTAGCAGGTATTTTAACTGATAACAATTGGCGTTTCCCAATTTGGACAAACGCGGTTAAATTTATTTATCACTTAAATAACTCATCTCAAAAAATAATTGAAACCCATGTCCAATTCAATAAAACTCATTTGATATGCAGGTAATTCATTAATTAAATAACCATTTAAATAAAACGTGATGAGAAAATTAACTGTGTTTAGCCATGTAACGCTTGACGGATATTTTACAGGCGAAAATGGCGATATGAGCTGGGCTCATAATGGTAATGATGATGCCGAATACCAGGCATTTGTGGCCGGTAATGCCAGCGGCGACGCCGAGCTGCTATTTGGAAGAGTAACTTATGATATGATGGCGGGCTATTGGCCAACTCCTATTGCCAGTCAGCACGCACCCATTGTTGCCGAAAAAATGAATAGCGGCAAAAAAATAGTGTTTTCAAAAACAATGGATAAAGCTTTATGGAACAATACCAAACTGATAAAGGGCGATTTGATAGAAGAAGTAAGAAAAATGAAAGAAGAAAAAGGCCCCGACATGGTAATATTAGGGAGCGGCAGTATTGTCGCCCAATTAGCGGTAGCAGGTTTAGTAGATAACTACCAAGTGGTAATTAGCCCCGTTTCTCTTGGAAAAGGCCGCACCCTGTTTGAAGGACTGCCCCAAATGTTATCTCTAAGGCTTGCTAACTCAAGAGCATTTAATAACGGTAAGGTATTTTTGAGCTATGAGGCAATTGCTTAAAAATAACGAAAGCGGATTGATATTTTAGATCAATCCGCTTTCATTAAAAGATTAAAGACAGTCGCTTGATATTGGTATTAAATAAAACCAATCAGTACTTTAGCAGTTTCATTTAATAAAAATAAATACCATGCCCGAATTACCCGATCTGCAGGTTTTTAGCCGCAACCTCACCAAGCTGTTTAAAGGAAAGAAGCTGGAAAAGGTAATTGTTAAGGTAACCCAAAAGCTAAACGTGCCCGAAAATAAATTACAGGAAACTTTGGAAGGGCAAACGCTTACAAAAGTGATCAGGGTAGGTAAGGAATTGCAGTTTGAGTTTGATAATAACCATGTTTTGGCTACCCACCTGATGCTGCACGGTCAGTTGCAGTTGTTTGATAAAACCAACGATCATAAATTTACCATTGTTGAGCTGCTTTTTGAAGGAGACAAAGGCCTTGCCCTTACTGACTTTCAAAAAGCTGCAACACCAACCCTCGATCCTGAAAAATTGGATACACCGGACGCTTTGGATTTTGATGAGAAATACCTGCATGATAAACTAAGCACCACGCGTACCCCGGTTAAAACAGTATTGATGGATCAAAAGGTATTGCGTGGGATTGGGAATGCCTATGCCGATGAGATCTTGTATGATGCTAAATTATCGCCATTTTCCCCGTCAAACAAAATTCCATCTGATAAAGTAAAACAGCTGGCGCAATCAATTAAACATGTTTTGGATGATGCCGAAAAACAGATCTTAAAAAACAATCCGGATATTATCAGCGGGGAGTTCAGAGATTTTATGCAGGTGCATCATTCTAAAAAGAAACAAACGCCTGCTGGCGAAACTATTCACCAGGATGTAATAAGTTCCAGGAAAACCTATTATACCGACTCGCAGGAGCTTTTCAGTTAGGCCGACTTCAAATGCCTGTTACTATCGCGGACTCCCCATTCGGCCATTGCATTTAATACGATGGTGAGGTCTTCGCCTGCCTCACTCAAAAAGTAAGTTACAAAAGGCGGAACTACGTTTTCTGCTTTCCTTATCACCAGGTCATCATCCTGTAATTGTTTTAAATGCTGGATCAGCATTTTTTCAGTAACTTCAGGGATGGCCCTTTTCAATTCACTATAACGCTTTGGTCCGCTCATTAACTGGTATAGTATAATGGGTTTCCAGTGGCCGCCAATTTTGCTGATAGCATAAGTAACCGGGCATGATGAGGTAATCTTGTTAAAATTCCTGGTCGAGTTTTCTTTGATTTTTGTCATGGCACATACTTTGGGGTAAGTACTTGTATAAAAGTAAGTACAAATATACCTTTGTTTCCAACAAATCAAAACACAAAATGAAAATTACAATCACAGGATCATTAGGAAATATCAGCGGCCCTTTAACCGCGCAGTTAGTAAAAGCCGGCCACCAGGTAACAGTAGTAAGCAGCAGCGAAAGCAAAAAAGCTGACATTGAAGCTTCGGGTGCTAAAGCCGCAATAGGCTTAGTAGAAGATGTTGACTTTTTAACCCAGGCATTTACAGGGGCTGATGTTGTTTATACTATGGTACCGCAGCAGGCGCAATCAAACGATTATAAAGCGTTTATCAGGAAAATTGGCCAAAATTTCGCAACCGCCCTTAAAGCAGCGGGCATAAAAAATATTGTAAACTTAAGCAGCATTGGTGCGCATTTACCGTCAGGCACAGGACCCATTACCGGGATGCATGACGCAGAAGAGATCCTAAATAAATTGGATAATGTGAATATCAAACACCTTCGCCCGGCCTCATTCTATTATAATTTTAACCATAATATCGACATGATCAAACATATGGGCATCCTTGGCGGAAATTATAATGCAGGCACCCGCCTGGTTTTAGTGCACCCCAAAGATATTGCCGATGCCGCATTTGAAGAAATTGTCCAGCCATTTTCAGGCACAACCGTCCGCTATATTGCCAGCGATGACAAAACAGCCGGCGAGGTGGCAGCCATTTTAGGCGCAGCAATAGGCAAGCCTGAACTGCCATGGATTGAATTTACCGATGAACAATCACTTGCCGGCATGCAGCAGGGTGGTTTATCAGAAGACGTATCAAAAAACCTGACAGAGATGGGTACAGCCATAAGAAGTCGCGTATTATGGGAAGATTATGATAAACACAAACCTGTTTTAGGCAAAAGAAAATTTGAAGAATTTGCAAAGGCGTTTGCAGTAAAGTATAATGGATAATAAAAAAAGCGTTCTGTGAATTATCGCGGAACGCTTTTTAATAAAGCGCCGTCCACTCAACGGCGCTTATAAACTGTCAAACTTTATTAACGAAAAAGTAAAAAGAACGGAGTGTAATTATATGATTGTTATTAATTGGTAGACATGTTTTCGGGTAGTAATTCAAAACGGATGATATTATTACCGCTTAAATATACCTGTGCTGCCTGTTTCAATGTTTCGGGTGTCACCTTTGCAAGGTTTGGTTTTGCATCCAGCACCTGTAATACGTTTTCATCATTCTCATACTGACTGGAAAGGTAACTCAGCCAAAAGCCATTATCATTTAAAGCCAGCTCTACATTTTTTTCATAAGCGGCTTTAAATTTCTGAATGTCATCAGCTTCTGCACCGTTGCTTATAAGGGTTTCCATTTCTTTTTTAACCATAGCTATCAGGTGATCGGCATTTTTAGGGGCACAACCAAATGACACCGTAAACGCATACCTGTTTTTTGGGTATTTATTGTACAGTGTTTGTACGCTGGGGCTATACACTTCACTTTCTTCTTCGCGCAGGTGCTGCAGTACTTTTATCTGCAAAATATCACCAAGGGCTTTTAGCAACAGGTTGTTTTGTGCGCTGTATTGATAATCGCCGCTTATTAACAGGCGCACTATTGCTTTGTTCTCAGCGCCTTTATAAACCTTTTTGGTAAGCAGGCCTGCGGGGATATGGATGCCCAGATCGCGCGGCTTTTCATTTTTACGGAGTGAGGGTAACGATCCGAGATACTGCTCCAGCAATGGGGTAACGGTTTCAATATTGAAATTACCAACAAAAACAAAGGTAAAGCCCGCTGCATCGGCAAAACGCTCTTTATAAATGTTGTAAGCTTTTTGCATTGAAATTTTATCCAATCTTTCAGCACTTGTGGGGGATGACCGGAAACTATAATTCCCCATTACATAATTCACCGTATCGGCAAATACATTGTTTGGATCAGCATAGCGGTTAGTAAGCGATTCTTTAGCATTATTAATAATGTTGTTGAAAAGTGTGCTGTCCTTACGTGGTTTGGTAAACTGCATATAAACCAGTTGCAAAGCTGTTTCCAGGTCGGCTATGGATGTAAAGCCGTTAATGTTTTCGGAACGGGCTGCTATACTGGCTGCCACATTAAGCTGCTTGCCATTTAATACTTTTGAGAGCTGCACCGGGTTTAAATTACCCAGGCCAAAACGACTCATAAGTGCCGCCGCATTTGCCGCATTATCATAATCAGCATCGTTATACAATGAAGTGCCTCCCGGACTGAACGCCGTAAAACGAATCTCGTCGTTTTTAAAATCGGTGGGCTTTAAAATAACTTTAACACCATTGCTTAAGGTAAGCTCAGTAACATTTATTTGTGGTACAGCGCTTTTTGCAATTACCTTACCCGGTTTTGGTTTTATGGCAAGCAAGGTTTGGCTTACCTCATCATCCTTAAACGGCTTGATATCACTTTTATTTACATTGTTTATCCATGATGAAAGGGTGGCTGAATCAGGAAGCGTGCTTTTATCTTTTTCAGGAGCCAATACCAGTATATCAACATCTGCCGACTTGAAGTAATCATTCATCAAAGCTGTCACATCAGCTAGCTTAATTTGATCAATATGTTTTTTTGCGAAATCATTTTCCCAAACGATACCCGGTGAAGCCTCTTGCTGTAAAAACAGGCGCTGATATTCCTTTACATAACTGTCAGACGGTGTTTTGTCTTTTTCTTTCAACCCGTTCTCTAATGATCGCAGGTAGTTTTGTTTTGCCCGGTCAAGCTCGGCCCGTGTAAAGCCATAACGTTTTACTTTTTCAACTATCAGCCAGCTTTGTTCAACGGCCTGCTGCAGCTGTCCGCTTTTTGGCGTCACATCAAAAGTGAAAGCATCAAGCCCGCCTAAAATACCCTGGATGTTTGCATTCATATTAGTAAATGCAGGTTTGGCTTTCTGGCTTATTTCGGCATAACGGCGTGCGGCCAACAGTTGGTTAAACAAACTGCGCTTAATTGATTCCAGGTAGTCCGCCTCTGTTTTTAATACAGGAGCTTTATGTTTGTACAGGATTTCAATTTCTGTTGACGGTTTTTCCTTATCGGTTACCGTTAAAAACTGAGCATGCCCTGTTAAAGGAACACTGTATTTTGTTCTTGATCTTTCATTTGACGGATTTTTAAGATCAGCGAATTGCTCGCGGATCAATTTCTCCACTTCATCAACATTTACATCACCCACTACAATCAACGCCTGCAGATCAGGGCGATACCAGTCATGATAAAAACGTTTGATAATTGCCGGTTTAAAATTAATCAGCACCTTATCAATACCTATTGGCAAACGTTCTGCATAGCGCGAGTGGTTAAGCATTACCGGGTAAAACTTCCTGGCCATGCGGTCGCTTGCCCCTTTGCCAAGGCGTTCTTCTTCAAGCACCACACCGCGTTCTTTTTCTATCTCAACTGAATCAAGCAGGGCTTCCTGTGCCCAATCACGCATAATGTTCAGGCCGCTTGCGGTCATTGTGGCATCATCGGTTGGCAGGGGTAATTCATAAACCGTTTCGTCAAAGCTGGTGTAAGCATTTAAATCGGCACCGAAGCGTACCCCTGCTTTTTGCAGGTAATCAACCAAATCATTTTTGGGGTAATGTTTGGTGCCGTTAAAGTTCATGTGCTCCATAAAATGGGCCAGCCCCTGCTGGTCGTCATCTTCCAAAACTGAACCCACCTTATTAACCAGGTATAATTGCACCCGTTTTTGCGGCTCATTGTTTTTACGGATATAATACGTAAATCCATTAGCCAGCTTACCCGTGCGCACTGCTTTATCAAGCGGGATGGTTTGAGCTCCGGCGTTGCAATATAACAACACAGCCAAAGCCGAAACTAAAAGTTGTTTAGTGTTCATGTAAATATTTATAAGCTGATTTTATCAGTTAAATAATGAAGCCAGTTTCTTATTCAACTCATCCCCGCGCAGGTTTTTACCGATGATGTTGCCATTAGGATCAATAAGGAAATTTTGCGGGATGGATTGTACGCCATACAGCTTGGCAACTTCGTTGTTCCAGCCGGTAAGGTCAGATACCTGTGTCCAGGTCAATCCGTCTTTTTTAATGGCGGCAAGCCATGCTGCTTTGGTGTTTTTACCATCAAGCGATACGCCTACTATGGAAAGTCCCTTGCTTTTATACGTGTCATAAGCTTTTACAACATTCGGATTTTCAGCACGGCATGGTGCGCACCAGCTTGCCCAAAAATCAACCAGTACATATTTGCCTTTAAACGATGCCAGGCTAACAGGTTTACCGTTTGCATCCGGCTGGGTAAATTCAATTGCCTTGCTGCCAATAGGGGCTTTGCTGTCCAGCTCTTTGTTATTGGCTGCCACTTTATTATCCAGGTCTTTCTGTTTAGCTATTACATCATTTATAGCCTGGTGTAATTTTGTAGGCTCACTTAAATTGGGGACATTTTGAGCCAGTGTATCGCTCATGGCATGTGTTACAAAGCCCGAAGAACTTAATACATAAGCCAGGTAAGGGCTAACCGGCGATTGTGGATTAGCACGTGCAAATACTATCAGATCATTAAGGCTGGATGATATGGCGTGATAAAAACGTGCTGTTACCGCCTTTTTATATTCAGCATCATTTTTAAAGCTATCACTGGCCATCTCTTTGTTTACCGCCAATATTTCCGAATGGCCTTTGTTTATGGCGCCGGCAAAATCAGTATGTGCCTTTGCTCCTGAACCTGTTACGGTAATTTGATCAAACGCTGGGCCTGTTACTACATTTAATTCGCCTTTATCCAAAATAATTGTGGCTTTGTCTTTAGGGTTTGCAGGATCAGTTTTAGCTGTAAGGCTAATTTCGGCGCCAATGGCTTCCTTTGTATATCCTTTAAATTCATATTTACCACTGGTAACTGTGGCGCTGTCTGTTGGCTGATTTAAAAATGGGGCATAAATAAGATAGACTTTGGCTGGTGGAGCTGTCAGTTTATTCAAATCGCCATGGATGGTGAAGTTTGGTTTGTTTTGTGCAAAAGCACTTGCTGATAGCATAAGCACGCTGCTTATTACCATGCTCATTTTTTTAATTAGTTTCATTTGTTGTTGGTTTTTATAAATTAATAATTACATAGCTGTCACAAGCTGCCGGGGCAGTATGTGGCCTGGCAGTGATGAAATTTTTAAAGTTTAAGGTTGGCGAAAACCGGCACAGATGGCTTTCGCTAATAATGCCGTTTCTGTGGTAATTAAGGCCAGCAGCATCAAAAAATGCTGCCGACCTGTTAATGAAACTTTATCTTAGTTATATCCTGGGTTTTGAGTTAAACTTGGGTCGTTTGTAATATCAGTAAGGGGTATAGGCCATACTGCTCTTTGCGGGTTCCAGGTTGAGCCTTTTAATGCTGAAACTGCAGTAATTGCTGCATCAAGTGTCCCGGTTCTTTTCAAATCAAAAAAGCGGTGACCAAATTCAGTAAACAATTCTGTTTCCCGTTCCTTTGCAATGGCGGCAAGCATAGCATCTTTAGTTGTTGCGGTTACACCACCTAATCCGGCTCGTGTGCGTACTGTATTAATATCGGCTTTTGCGCCATTAAGATCACCCTGTTGTACCAGAGCTTCTGCCCTTATAAGGTATTGCTCCGCCAGTCGCAGCACTACCACATTTTCGGTTCCCGGTGTGTTTGATTTATATTTATTGGGGAAATAATAAACAGTAGCGGGGGTTGTGCCCGTAGCTGCTACGGTTGTAGGCCGTACCCAATTGGTAAACCGGGTATCTCCAGGTTCAAAGGCATTTACCAGGTTAGGCATCATTGCGCTTTTGATGCCGTAAGTTAAAATCAATGCCGGTGATGCTAATGAAGCAGGCATATTGCCGTTATATAAACTAAATTCAGCTACCCAGCTTCCTGTTGGCGGCACCAAATACCATATGGCTTCGCTGCTTGCAGCTAAAAATGCCTTTGAAGGGGCAACCAGCTGATATCTACTGTCAACTATTACTTTGGTCGACTCTTTAGCTGCATTTACATAATCATTATTATATAAATAAACACGTGCCAGCAATGCATTAACTGCCTGTAGGTTGGGCCTGCCTCTGCTGTCGGTAACGGCGCCTAAACCATCAGAATAATCATTGGTTAAAAGTCCCTGTGCTTGTTTCAGGTCGGCTACAATCTGCTGGTAAACATCGCTTTTAGGCGCACGTGCAAGCGTCTGTGTTTTATTAAAATCTGATGTTAAAGCTAATGGAACATCACCATACAGGTTTACCAGGTTAAAGTATATAAAAGCCCTGGTAAATAAGGTTTCGCCCAGCCATTGGTTTTTAAACTTAAGGTTTTTTGCGCTGTTTATTCCCTCAATGGTAAGGTTACAGTTATAGATCTGCTTGTAAAAGCCCGACCACTGCGTGCCATTACCAATTAAGCTGGTTAAGGCATCGCCAAAATAAGCTTTACCCAAAATGTCACTTGCAGAAATGCTTTGCAACTCATCAGCATATAACCCTGTTCTGTAACCTACACTGTTTTCGCCCATTACCGGCGATCCGGTTAAAACGCCGTTTACCAGGTTTGAAAAATTGCCGTTAACAACTGTTGATGTTGAGTTGTCGTTTACAAAGGCGCTGGCGCCTGCAACCTTATCAACCGGCAGGGGGATGTCTAAATACTTACGGCAACCGGTTGAAAATATTAATGTAAGCAGGCATACAAAGGTTGTCCATTTAATGCCTGTTGCTATTTTATAGTTGAATAATTTCATGATGTCTTAAATTTTTACAGTGTAACATTAAGTCCGGCAGTAAAAACGCGCAACGGCGGTGTAGCACCAATTGTCAGGTTTTCAGGATCAAGACCCTTATACTTTATGTTTGAAATTGTAAGCAGGTTTTGTCCGCGTAAAAAAACACTGAGGTTATTGAGTCCAAGTTTTTTTGCAACGAGGGATGGAAACCTATATGTAAAGTTTAAGTTGTTTAAACGCGCATAGGTTACTTTGGTATAGGCGCCTGAGCTTTGATCAAACGTACCTTGCTCAAATAAATTTACCAGCCCATTTTGGCTCACCTTTGGTACATTGGTAATGTCGCCCGGTTTTTGCCAGCGGTTTAAGGCCTCTACACCCGTATTTATATTAAAGTAACCTGGCAAAAAGCTTTGCGACCCACGGAAGTTTTGACCCATGCGGCTCTTGAAGTCAAAGAAAACATCAAGGCTGAAGTTTTTATATTGGAAAGTGTTCCCAAAGCCACCATAATATTTCGGAGCAAGGTCAACAAAAGCAGTTTTATCCAGTATCTGGTCTAATTTTGCAGGGCTAAATATAGGCCAGTATTCGGCAGTTACGCCATTCCTGTTTGTGAAATTATAATTGCCTGTTTGTGGGTTTACTCCCGCATAATTGTAAAGTTTAACACCTGTAACCGGTTTGCCAATAATATAATTTGAATTTAACGCAAGCAGGTTTAAGCCAGGGTATGAAATAAGCTTGCTATGCGGAATGCTGATATTAAAATTAGTAGACCAGGTAAAGTTTTTCGATTTAACATTTACTGTAGTTAATGAAAGTTCAAAACCAGTAGTTTGAATTAATGCCGGCGAGTTTATTGTATAAACAGAGAAACCCGTAATTGTTGGCAGTGCCTGCCCAATAAGCTGGTTGGTTGTTCGGGTTCTGTAATAATCGCCGGTAAAAGTTATCCTGTCATGTAAAAAATTCAGATCCAGGCCAATGCCAAGCTCCTTTTTTAATTCCCAATGCAGTTCCGGGTTTGATAAAGTGGTAGGGGTAACGGCGCTATTGCCCTGATATGCCGTTGTGTTTGAGTAATATGACAGAAAATTGTAATTACCTATGTTATCACCACCAACGGTACCGTAGCTTGCTCTTATTTTACCAAAATCAAGGAATTTCAGATTTTTAAATAAAGATTCCTGCGAAAAGATCCAGCCTGCACCAATTGATCCAAATGTACCGAAGCGCTTACCCGGTCCAAATTTGGTTGACCCGTCATACCTGGTATTCAAGTTCAGGATATACTTTTGGTCCCATATGTAATTTAGATGCCCGAAAAAACCTATATACCGTATTGGCGTTTGTGAATACGATGCCAGTACAGGGTTACCACCTGCGGCCGGATCATAAATTAATGCGTCGGAAGCGTAATTTGATCCCCTGATAATTGATGAATAGCTTAGTACATCCTGCGTTGTTCCACCTACTCTTACATCAAGTTCACCCTTACTGCCCAGGTGGGTTTGGTAATCGGCGTTGGCATCAAAATCCCAGGTACGGGTTGAGTAATTATTGATGATACTATAAGTATACGGAGCAAGGTTACCCAGGTCCGGAGAAAAAACAGTTGACGGGCTTGCATTAAACTCCTTGCCGGTAAGCAGGTTGTAACCACCTGTAGCATTAATAGATAATCCCTTAACAGGTTTATAGCTCAACGCAACAGTGCTTAGCAGGTTATTAGTTACAATTTTTGAAAGCGAATAAATTGCCGATGCAGGGTTGCTGCCTGTTTCCCAGTTCAAACTTCCGTCGGGCAAAAATAACGATGGGGCATTTGGCGCTGTAAAAAGGCCTGAACCGCCGTATGACAATGGCCCTGTACCATTATTAAAATCGAACGGGATAAGTGTATTAACATCTGATGAAAATGTGGTTTTAACATCAATATTAAATTTCTTATTATTTGATGTACTGTTAAGGTCAATAGTAAGACCACCATTTTTCACATCGCCACCATGCTTTTGAATGGAGTTTTGTGAGCTAAAATCGCCGCTTATCCGGTAGTTGGTATTATTGCTGCCACCTGAATAAGATAGGTTGGCATTTGTAGTTGCCGCTGAACCTCCGGTTAGTTCATTAACCAGGTTGGTATAACGGTTTGTTGGCCAGGTGCCATTCAAATCAAGATCATTTACTCCGGGAGTTGCATTGTCATTTTTAAAAGCCTCGCGGCGAATCATTAAATATTGGTCTGTGTTAAGCAGATCCGGAGAGGTACCCCTGAGTGTAACACCGCTATACACATTTAAATTAACCTGCGGTGGGCCTGCAATGCCTTTTTTGGTTTTTATTAATATTACACCATAAGCGCCACGTGAGCCATATATGGAAGTAGCATCCGCATCTTTTAAAACCGTAACGCTTTCAATTTCATTACTGTTTAAATAATTTAATGCGTTACCGCCTCTTAACGGGCCAAGATTTGCACCATTTACACTGCCCTGGAATATAAGCGGGAGGTTTTGACCAGCCGGGTAAGCAACACCATCCACTATATATAAAGGGGCAGGTTGCGCTACGGTGCCGCCACTAATGCTACTACCTGCGCGCACGGCAACGCCAAATGAACCACCAGGCAAGCCGGTGTTTTGCTGTATAAACACCCCCGGAACATGGCCTTGCAAAGCTTGTAACACGTTGGGAACCGGATTTTTTTCAATTTCCTGCGAACTTATTTGTACAATGCTGCCTGTACTTAAACGCCTGGTGGTACTGCCATAAGCAAGTACCTGTACCTGGTCAAGTGTATTTGTGGCTGCTTTTAATGTAATGGATAAAGGATTTTTTAGCCCCTTAACTTTCAGCTCCAGGCTTTCATAACCAACGTACGAAAACTGTAAAATATCATCGTCGTTGATTACAAGGATGGAAAACTCTCCTTTTTCGTTAGTATAGGTTTGCCCAACCTGTGCGCCTTTTACTTTTATGGTAACGCCGGGCAATGGCTTTTTATCTTCATTAAGTACCCTGCCTACAAATAGCATGGGGCCATTTTCTTTTACCGGTGCATTTGCTTTGCGGCGTATCACAATGCTTTTATCAACAATTAAATAATCAAGCGGCCTGTCTTTTAGGAATTTATCGAGCACCTCGGTTATGGTGGCATCGGTAATATCCACATTTATTGTTTGCAGGTCTTTAAGTATTCCTGATTTATATAGAAATGAATAGCCGGTTTGTTTTTTTAGTTCTTTAAATAATTTATCAATGGTAATATCGTGCGCATTAATATTTACGCGTTGCCCGTAGGTAGCAGCGCTTACATACATAAAACCTATTAAAATTATTAAAGTGGTTAGCTTCATAACCAGGAGTAATTTTTTAAGCCCCTTATATTTATAGCGAGGCAGACAAAAAGTAGAATTTTGCATACTTTTGTATGGTTTTGGGTTAGTGAAAAACTTGTTAGCTTAATTAGTTTGATTCGGTTTACCCATACTGCTTGCCGGACTGTGTTGCAACCACTTTCCGGTTTTTTTATGGATCACCGTTAACCCGGCAACCTTGCAGCCGGGTAATTGAGAGGGAGTAAAAGTTTAGTTTACGATAATTTTTCTCCCTTCTATTTTAAAGTTAATACCACTGAATTTTAATAATTTTAAAGCTTTTGAAGCTGTAAGATTCCTCGAAAAAGTTCCCGAAAGCCGGTCGCCGGGTATTTTACCGGCATATTCAATATCCACATCATACCAGCGCCCTATCTGGCGCATAACAGTCTGGATATCGGTATCACTAAAATTAAATTCCTCATTTTTCCAGGCCAGCACCTGCTCGGCATCCGCGTTGTCTATTATTTTTATAGGGGTATTATCTTCGCTGTTGATGACAGCTTGCTGCCCGGGTTTTAGCATGGTGATATGCTTAGCGGTGGTAACCTTTACACTGCCTTCAATTAAAGTGGTTTTTATTGCGGGTTCATCGATGTAGGTATTCACATTAAAATGCGTGCCCAGTACTTCAACCTTTTGCCCGTTACTAATTACTCTGAAAGGCATTGCCGCATTATGTACCACCTCAAAATAAGCTTCACCGGTAATTTCAACCTCCCGGCTTTTGCCTGCAAATGTGGTCGGATATTTTATTGACGAGGCAGCATTAAGCCATACATTGGTGCCATCGGCCAGTTTTAAATGGTATTGGCCGCCACGTGGGGTGGCCATGGTATTATAAGTAATTTCCCCCGTAACATTTGCTGGCTGGCTATCATATACTAATTCGCCATCAGCACTTTTGGTGACGGCTATATTTCCCTGCATTGCCAGCCGGCCATTTTTAGCGCCCGTTAATACAATTTGTTTGCCGTTTGCCAGGGTTAGGATAGCCTTATTGCCGCCGGGGGCAATATCATGAATATTGTTAGCTGCCATTTGGAGTTTCACCTGCGACTTGTGTAAAATATAATAGCCGCCAATAGCTACAAACAATAATATAGATGCAGCAGCCAAAAAACGCGGCCATATATTTATAGGCTTTATAATTGATTTTTGCTCGCCTATATGTTTTAACAAATTTTCCCTTACCCGTTTATCTGCCGCTTCAATTCTGTCATGCGTTGGCAAATTGTGGCTGTCTTTTAAATCTTTAATAAACCATTGTTCAACCAATACCCGCTCTTCAGGACTTATATCATCCCTAAGATATTTACTGATCAAATCTTTTGCATCGCGTTTTTTCATCTGTAGCTACCGTGCCTTAACCTGCCCGGTCTGCTACATGTAGGTTAACCCGGTAAATAGTCCCGGTTAAAAAGTAAAAAAATGTTGATTTGTTAATGATTAAGTAAAAGGAAGATAAATGTAAGCAAGCCCAATTTAACCCTAAGGGTTTTTAATGCCATGCTTAACTGGTTTTTAACCGTTTTTTCGGAGATGTCAAGGCGCTCAGCAATTTCCTTATTGTCAAGGTTTTCTTTACGGCTCAATAAAAATATCTCCCGCATTTTTGCAGGCAGGTTATTTATCTCCTTATCAATAATGGCGGTAAGTTCTTTTTCAATTATATAGTTATCGGTTTGGTATTCTCCCTTATCTATAAATAATTGAAAGGCCTGTACATAATCCGACCTTACCTTTTGTTTATCAACCAGGTCGAAAAATCGATATCGTAGTGCGGTGTACAGGTAGGATGATAATGATGATTTGAAAGAAATTGTTTGTCTTTTATCCCACAAATAAATAAAAATTTCCTGTACAAGGTCCTCTGCCAGGTCTTCATCCTTTACGGTTTTACAAGCAAAAATGTATAATAACCCACTATAGCGATCGTAAATTTCAGTAAATGCAGACTGGCTTCCCGACTTTAATAAGTCGGTTAATTCCAGGTCAGTAAATGAATTGTGGGCATTCATCTGCATTTAAACTAACACGAATATAGAGATAATTTAACACAGATGCGTTTAACATGAATGCGTTGCCTGTGTTGGGTGAAATTGAGGATAATATTTGAAGTTAAAAAAGCTAAATTGCCATATAAGTAAGATGGTGTTAAAATAGATTTGTAGATTCCGTTTTATAACTATGCAAAACCAGAAAATATTTCCCCGCCTTTTTGTTGCTTCCTTTTTAATGATTGTTTGGATGTATTGCCCGCAATCGGCAAATGCCCAGCTAAGCAACCTAAGGAAAGGGTTCATCAATCCGCCGGCGAGCGCAAAGCCGGGCGTTTACTGGTACTTTATGGATGGCAACATGACTGCCCGGTCTATCACAAAAGACCTGGAAGCCATGAAAAAGGCTGGGATCGGCAACCTGATCTTCCTGGAAGTAAATGTGGGCATCCCGCGTGGTAAGGTTGATTTTTTGAGTGATGAATGGCAGGAACTGTTTAAACATGCCGTAAAGGAAGCAGAACGCCTTGGTATTGAAATAACTTTAGGCATAGGCCCCGGTTGGACAGGCAGCGGCGGTCCATGGGTGCCTGCAAGCCAATCTATGCAGCATTTGGTATCAAGTACCGTAAATGTAACCGGTGGTGATAAAGGAAAAATAACTCTTCCTAAGCCTGCACCAATGAAACCCTATTTTGGCGAAGGCGCATTTACGCCCGAACTAAAAAAGCAATGGGATGATTTTTATGAAGATGTAGCCGTGTTGGCCTATCCAACACCTTCTGTCAGCAAAAAAATAGATGATATAAATGAAAAAGCGCTGTATTACCGGGCTCCCTATTCATCGGTAAAAGGAGTGAAGCAGTTTCTGCCTTCGCTGCCGGCATATGATCAATTACCACTGGAGGCTATCATCCCCCCAAATAAAATAATTGACCTTACCGGTAAACTGCAGCGTGATGGAACGTTGAACTGGATAGTGCCGCCCGGCAACTGGACGATTGTAAGATTTGGCAGCCGTAATAACGGCGCTATAACACGCCCGGCCCCGGTGCCTGGCCTGGGTTTTGAAAGCGATAAATTTGATACTATTGCCCTGAATGCTCACCTGGATAACTATGTGGGTAAGCTTTTAAGAAAAACAGGTAAACCAAATGCTAAGCTGGCAGGTGGTTTGAAACGCCTGCACATGGATAGCTGGGAAATGGGCTCGCAAAATTGGACGACGCATTTCAGGACTGAATTTATAAAGCGTAGGGGGTATGATCCCTTGCCGTTTTACCCTGTTTATGCCGGTAATATTATTGAAAGCCTTGAAATAAGCGAGCGCTTTTTGTGGGACCTGCGCCAAACATCGCAGGAACTGGTGCTGGAATACCATGCGGCTGCGGTAAAAAAATACGGGCATAAAAATAATCTCGGCCTTTCTATTGAGCCTTATGATATGAACCCGACTGCCGATTTGGAATTGGGTAACATTGCTGATGTGCCAATGGCTGAGTTTTGGAGCAAAGGATATGGCTTTAACTCGTCATTCAGTTGTTTTGAGGCAACATCAATAGCGCATGTAAACGGAAAATCATTAGTGCCGGCCGAGGCTTTTACCGCACAGGATAATGAAGGGTGGAAACAATACCCCGGGGCAATGAAAAACCAGGGTGACTGGGCCTTTGCCAACGGTATAAACCGTTTTGTGTTCCACACGTTTCAAAACCAGGTACTGGCAGATTCACTGCGGCCGGGCATGACAATGGGCCCTTATGGTGTGCATTGGGATAGGAACCAAACCTGGTGGCCCATGGTTGGCACATATCATCAATATGTTTCCCGTTGTTCTTATCTTTTGCAACAAGGCAATACTGTTGCCGATGTTTTGTATTTAACTCCCGAAGGTTCGCCGCATGTATTCAGACCGCCATTTTCGGCCATAGAAGGGGATGTGGTTATCCCGGATAGAAAGGGATATAATTTTGACGGTTGTGCACCGGGTCAGCTTTATAAAGCAAGCGTAAAAAATGGCAGGATAATTTTCCCGGGTGGAGCAAGCTACAGGATAATGGTATTGCCCGATGTGAAAACTATGACGCCTGCATTGCTGGAAAAGATTGGCGAGTTGATAAAAGCAGGTGCAGTTGTGGTAGGCGCACCACCTGTAAAATCTCCGGGCCTATCCGGTTACCCGGCATGTGATGAAAAGATCAATGAACTGGCCAACATAATTTGGAGCAAAGGTCAGCAACCCCAAAAACAAACAGTACATGCCTACGGAAAAGGCAAAGTAATTTGGGGCGGGGAGTTTGACAAAAAGATAGATAACCTTTACCCGGAATATGAGCTTACGGCTGAATTATTAAAATCAATGAATGTTAAACCTGATTTTGAAACCGATGGGCAAATAAGATATACTCACCGCGCATCCGCCGATTGGGATCTGTATTTTGTAGCTAACCGTACCGGGGAACAAATTAAAGCTCAAACTATATTCAGAAGCGTTAAAGGCGCCCCCCAGCTTTGGGACCCTATAACAGATGAGATCAGGGCTTTGCCGGAGTATAAAGTAAATGGTTCGCAAACAACTATCCCTATGCAGTTTGATGCTTACCAAAGTTTTTTTGTTGTTTTTGCAAAGGGAAACATCGCCAGATCATCAATCAACAAAAACTTTACTTCATATAAAGTGATCGGTACATTAAATGGCCTCTGGGAAGTTTCCTTTGATCCTAAATGGGGAGGCCCGGCAAATGTCATCTTTAATAAATTACAGGATTGGACCACCAGGCCCGAAGACGGGATAAAATATTATTCGGGAACTGCGGTATACAAAAAAGTTTTTGATCAGCCTGCTCCTTTCAATCAAAGTAAAACCGGCCGCATCTACCTTGATCTTGGCGAAATAAATAACCTTGCCCGCATAAAGCTTAATGGGAAAGATCTGGGTGTGGTGTGGACCGCACCGTGGCGGGTAGACATTACCACAGCCGTATTAAACAAAGGGAATAAGCTGGAAATTGAAGTGGTAAACCTTTGGCCAAACAGGCTGATTGGCGATTCAAAATTCCCGGATGACGGCGTGAAGGACGAACGCTGGCCTGAATGGCTGCTTAACGGGCAACCCCGAAACAGCAAACGGCTGACCTTCGCAACGCACAATTTTTATGATGAAAAATCGCCGCTGTTAAAGTCGGGATTGGTTGGGCCGGTAACCATTCAGCTTAGCGGACGTTAACCAATATGAATAACGAAAAAAATTCGTCAACCTAAACAATACAATGGAAAAGATAGCTTTTAAAATGAAACTTAAGCCGGGCTTTAAGGACGAATACAAAAAGCGGCATGATGAGATCTGGCCTGAGTTAGCAAAACTGCTAAAAGAAAATGGCGTAAGTGATTACAGCATTTTTTTTGACGAAGAAACCGATATTTTATTTGCGGTACAAAAACTAAGCAGCGAAGGCTTATCACAAAATTTGGGTAGTGAAGCTATTATGAAAAAATGGTGGGATCATATGGCCGATATTATGGATGTAAACCCGGATAATTCGCCGGTGGTTGTAAATCTTGAAAAGGTTTTTCATTTAGAATAGGGAATTATAAATATACGTACTTGTAGAGACGCGATGCATCGCGTCTAACTGCGGAAAGGTTGCCAGCACGTTTCACAAACCAGGCAAATAATTCTAATCATGATGGCTACCTTAATGGTTTTAGACGCGATGCATCGCGTCTAACTGCGGAAAGGTTGCCAACACGTTTCACAAACCAGGCAAATAATTCTAATCATGATGGCTACCTTAATGGTTTTAGACGCGATGCATCGCGTCTCTACAAATCAACTCTAAATAATAAATCAAGCTTTTGTATTTTTCTATTTGTCACCCAGTAACAAAATAAAAAATCAAACAAAAATGCCCAAAAAATCGCTGGAAGATATGGCTGAGATTGCGCTGGCTGCACTGAAACAATACAGGTAATTACTAAAATATACTGACCCCTACTGTCCACCCGATCCATCGGCTATAATGCGGGTTATTGGTTAGGTGATGATTGGGCAGGTTGGCAACAAATTGATATCCGTTAACCGGGTTCTTTTGATCGGTGTAGTAAAGGTTTAAGGACGGGCCTGCCATAATGCTGAACGACCGGCTGAGTTTAATATTTAATGTTCCATCCAACCTGTAAAGCAGGTTCAGGTACCTGCCGTTACCCTGGTATAAATATCTTGCGGTAGCTTCAGTATTAAAGGCGAGGAATTTAAAGACGGAGATCTCGTTTCCATAGCCTAAACCATAAGCATACAGTTTGTTCTTTGTAGAAAGGTTTGCGCCCGCAAGCAAAATGTTATATAACCACGGCGTACCTGTTTTGTATAGCAGGGTAGCATTGGTTGTTTCGTTACTGGTTAGCACTAGTTTGTGATAGCCATGCTGCACAAGGTTAATAAGGCCAATACTTATACCCGATGAGGTATCAGACGCGTTGACGAGGCCTATCTGTAACCCTCTTAAGTTTTGCGCGTAATTAAATAAACCGCCGAGTTGAACCCCGCTGAATTTTTTTTGTGCGATATTCATTTCGCCAAACTGGATGCCTGATGCATTGCCACCTGCAATATTAAGAGCCGCAACTTGTACGCCATCTAATTTATTTGCTTCATTAAATCCTAATGCCAATTGAATGCCTTTAACATTACCTTGTACAGTGTTAAATCCCCCTGCCAGTTGAAAGGCACGTACATTGGTTAGCACCTGGTTAAAAGCGCCGGCTATCTGAATGCCTTCTACGGTGCCGCCAACCGTATTGAACAAAACGCCTAACTGAAAGGATCTGACATCGCCTTTATCAAGGTTAAATATGCCTATCTCAGTACCGTCAACACCTGCGTTATAGCCACCTATAAGGTTAAGTGAAACGGCGTTAACTACCTGCCCGCTTAATGATCCGTGTGTACCCAGCCCCGGTACAAGCGAGGCCTGGAAAGGCGCCTGGGTGATGAGGCCGCCAAGATTTAGCGATTGTATTTTTTGTTTGGATGAAACAAGAAAGCGGCCCACACCCGATTTTTCAAGCCGGGAAGGATCGCCGGGCAGGTAACTAAAATTCTTATCGTTCCCGGCTTTATTGTCAATTACTTTTATATCTGATAAAAAGGTGATGGATGTATCTTTATAATTCTCCTTACTTACAGTTATGGTTACTGGCTGATTTTCGTTTTTAACCCTGATCTCAAAATGTCCCCCGGCATCAGTAAGTGCCGATTCTAATGTGCGCCTGCAATACACACTGGCATTCTCCAGTTTTTGGCCATTGCGCTCATTAGCTATATACCCGCTAATAGTGCAATACTGATCTTCATTTAAAAACTTATCGGTAACCATTGCCAGTTGTGAAGGTGCATAACGCAGTATCACAAAGTTTTCTGCTTCGCGGTATTCAAACCGGTTTTTCAGCAGCTGATCAAGCGCCTCCTTAACAGTTTGATTGGCTACATGGATATTTACCAGGCTATCTTTAGGGATCAGGTTGCTGTTGTAAGAGAAGTTGAATTTGCCTCGCTCTTCCATTAACTGTAACACACTGCCAAGCCGCTGGCTGTTTACATTCATGCTAATATTACGGTTCAAAACTGGTTGTGCATAGCATGGTGCTAATGCAATGGTTAGCAATAAAAAAAGCCACCCCTTAAGCTGAACAATAAGTTTAGACTGCATTACGGCTATTTTAAAAGGATCAGGTTCCCTTTGCTTTCAATTTTTATTTTGAAAGTTTCGGCAATAACATTTAATACCTGTTGTAAAGTTTGGCCCTTAAATGTTGTTGTAATTGGCAAATTATGCAGTTGTTTGCCGGCAATTTGTATGTGACTGCCGTAAACCTGGTTAAGCTTGTCAACCAGTTCGTACAAAGGCGTACGGTCGCAAATAAGGGCTTTGGTTATATAGTAATTATATAAGCTGCCCCTGGTTTCCTGCACCGTAAGGTTACTTAGCCCCTCATCAGCAATTACTTTTTGGCCCGGGTGCAATAGCACCTGTTTGCCATGCGAATTAACCTTTACTATGCCTGTTTCAACTGTCACTTCTGTTTTGCCTTTAACGTTCTTTACATTAAATGACGTTCCAACAACGGTAACCGTTACAGCATTTATTTTTATAATGAAAGGTTTTGTTTTATCGGGAGTTATTTTGAAAAAGCCTTCGCCATTAAGTTCCACCAATCTTTGGCCACCACTAAAATGATTTGGATAGCTAAGCTGTGAGTTACTGTTTAGCGTAACCGAAGAGCCATCCGGTAACCCTTTTGTTAGCGCTACCGTGCTGCTATTGCTAATAAGCTCTGTGCCGAAAAATTGATCGAATGCAAAATAGCCGATAACGCTTATCAGCAATATGGATGCTGCAATTTTTAACCAGGTAAATTTTGATGCGGACTTTATTGGCTGAATTTGCTGATCATTGTTTATGCTGATCCGATTTTGCAGACGCAGCCACGCCCCGTCTTCATCAGGGTTGCTGTTTGCAGCAATGCGTTCGCTTTCCTGCCAGATCAGTTTAAAATCGGCATAGTATTTCCGGTTGGCGTCATTTTCATTTATCCATTGCTCCGTTTCGCGGTTTTCTGCTGCATTGGTTTCCCCCAATAGGTATTTTACCAGCGCATCATCAGTTATATGTTCTTTATCTGCACTCATT
Source organism: Mucilaginibacter sp. OK098 (assembly GCF_900142915.1). Lineage (GTDB taxonomy): Bacteria > Bacteroidota > Bacteroidia > Sphingobacteriales > Sphingobacteriaceae > Mucilaginibacter. Next base: position 671,210 of record NZ_FRCM01000002.1, on the reverse strand, counting down.
TATATAACCGTATTATCATATATAAAACAATGGGTAAAAATTCTGCCAGCTTTAAGCGCAATACTTTTAACGCCTTGCCCATTTGGTTTTCAACCGTTTTTACCGACAGGTTAAGCTGCGCGGCTATTTGCTTGTATTTTAAATTCTCGAACCTGCTAAGTTGAAAGATGGTACGGCATTGCAGCGGAAGCTCACTCAGCGCTTTTTGAATATGTACATCAAGTTCGGCGATCATTATTTTTTCTGAAGCTTCATTACCACCTTGTTCTTCACTATTGCTATAATGCATCTGGAATACTGCCCGTGTTTTTTGGTGTTTCAAATAATTCAAACTTTCGTTATGAACAGAACGGTACAGGTAAGCTTTTAATGAACCATCCGGACTAAGCTGATCACGTTTCTCCCAAATGCGGCAAAAAACATTTTGAACAATCTCTTCCGCCTGTTCATCATCTTTCATAAACGTATAAGCATAAGCGTGCAGGCTTTTAAAATACTCCCTGAATATTTTTTCAAACGCCTGCCCATTTCCTTCCTTAATTAAATTAATAACAGTGCTTTCGCTGTTTTCCACTTTAAAAGGTTGATTGTACCTTTCAAAGATAATGGCTTTACGCTAAACACCAATTTTTTCAACCAGGCGCCCTTAAGGGCGATTATCAGCTTGCATTGCCCCTCCAGGACGCCTGGTTGGTTATTCTAAATTCTTAAACAATATGTCATGCTGAATTTATTTCAGCACCCCACTTGCTAAGTGTACACCATGCATGCGGGAGTGTCCCGTGGGGTGCCGATCCGACCAGTTGGCGGACGGCATGACGTGTGTGGGATTTCCTCACAACTTCACCACCGGTTTTAACTTACTTTTAATAATCATATCTTTAATAAAGCCCGGCAAAATGGTGTTCAGCACAACCATCAGCTTGTTAACACCGCCGGGGATAATTTCCTTTTTGCCCAAAAACATACCATGGATGGCTTCATAAGCAACCCTGTCGGGCTCGGTAATGGTAGCTTTTGCAATACCCTTTAGCATGTGGTTAAGTACCAGCAATTCCGGCTTGGTATTTATTCCGCCCGGACTAAGCAGGCTGATGCTGATATTTGAGCGTTCCATTTCCAGCTGCAGGCATCGTGTAAAGTAGCTGATGAATGATTTGGTTGCGCCATATACCTGTTTTTTAGGTACAACAAACCTGCCCGCAAGGCTGCCCACATTTAACAGGTAAGCAGTACGCTCTTCATCAAGTTGTGCTAAAAACAGGTGGGTAAGCAATACAGGGGCAATTACATTCAGCTCTATCTGCTTTTTATAGAATCCTATGTTTTTATCCTCAAACCACGACCAATTCCCTAATCCGGCATTATTAATTAAAATATGTGCAGTTAGCTCTTCACTTTTTAACAAGGCGAATAATGAAGTGCAGCTTTCTGCAAGCGTCAGATCAGCCTCAAATATGGTTACCTTAACTTCAAAGTTTTTACGGATAAAACAAGCCAGTTCTGATAAACCACTTGCCGGCAATGATACCAGCACAAGGTCTATCTGGCGCGAGGCCAGCTCAAGCGCTAATGATTTACCAAGGCCCTCGCTTGCCCCGGTTACTATGGCGGTTAGCGGCATCATAAGTTTTTAATATGATTAATGGTTTTAGCCATGCCTTCCTCAAAAGGAGTGATGCTGTAATTGAGCTGGGTAATCGCCTTCTGACTGCTATATTTCTGATCCTTTTTTAAACGCTCGGCAAATTCAGGTAAAAATACGGGCGGCAAACCAGTAAGGGTGGTCTTCAGCAATTCGAACCGGCTATAAGCTTCTATCACCCTTTGCGGCAGCTTAACCATGCCATATGTTTTGCCGGTGATGCTTTGCAGTGTGCTGAAAAATGTATTAAAACTGATATCCTCTCCACCTAAAATATACCTGTTACCCGGTGTCCCCTGTTCCATGGCCGCTATGTGCCCTTTTATCACATCATCCAAATAAGCATAGTTCGAGATCTGCGTGCCTTTACCGGGAATGATGCGCCATTTACCTTTTAAATAACCGCTTATCATTTTACCAACGGTATTGCTGTCGGTAATTGGTCCTTCACCATAAACCCTCGAAGGGTTAACCGTTACCACATTTAGTCCTTTAGCCGAATAAATGCGGGTTTCAATTTCTGCCAGGTACTTGGTGCGCTCGTAGTCAATGGCAAAGCCATCAATCCGCGGGTCATTTTCATTCATAGGGTGCTTTATGGTTGGTCCCCATACGCCGCAGGTTGAAGTGTACACCACTTTGTTTACGCCTGATTCACCCGCCAGTTCCAGCACATTGCGGGTGCCTACTACGTTGATATTGTAATAATCATTTTTATCACGGCACCACATTTTAGCCAGTGCTGCAGTATGATACACCTGCCCGCACCTGTTCATTGCTTTTGCTAAACTTTCCCTGTCGAGGATATCGCCTTTTACCGGAGTAATGTTTTTATGAGAGATGAGGTAGGGGTGGGCCGTATTGCGGCACAACGCCACTACATTATAACCCTGTTCGGCAAGGTGAAGGCATAAATTGCGGCCTATAAAACCTGTGGCTCCTGTTACTAATACTTTCATGGTTATACAAGCTGAATTTGAATGGTATATAATGAATGGTGAATATCAACCTTGCTGCAAATACCATTCGTGTAGGTGTAAAAATTGTAATTGCCGTCGGGCAGGTTAATGCGGTAAGTATGACTTTCTACCTGTTTTACCTGTACAAACTGCTGGAAATTATCTGAGTAGATCTGCGACAGGCCAACCGGCTCCTGTAAATACATCATAGTAAGGTTATTGCTGATCTGTTTTTGGTTGATAGAGCTGATTTTGCCATCATCGGTTAACTGGTAACTGTCGCCATTTGCCTTGGTAAGCTTATCTGCCTTTTGTTTACCGTTGACCTTACGCGACACGTGTGAACAAAGCAGCTTTCCGTTGCGGTAATGCGAATCTTCCTGGATGTTTACCTGGATGCTGAATACAAAACGCATTTTAACATCTGATGCGATCTTTAAAAAGGTATCGTCGCCATCCTTAACCTGCTCTAATTTCATATGCCCAACGGTATTGCCGCTGTGCAGCACATTATAATTAAGCGTTTGTTCCTGTGCAAAAGCCAGCGAGCTAATTGCCAAAAACAAAATAGTTACGGATAACTTTTTAACCGGCACCATTACCCGGCTAAATGTGATATTATGTTTATTTAAAAACGGCCTCCCGTATTTTTTAAAGAGCCATATAGTTAATGCAGGTATCATATTGTTGTGTTTAAGGGTTATTGTTTCTGTTTTATACTGATAATACATTTGATTTAAATTTTACCCCTATACCGGGTTGTGTTTTTTTATTACACTGCAAATCAAGCCGGATAATTACCCCGATTTTTAATTATTCGACAAGGCATAAAATTTCCACCACGAAAACTCGTGTGATACTTTAGTAGGGCAAAAAGTGCATTTGGTCGGAAGCGCGTTTCGTACATTTAGCAATAGTACCGCGCAGGAAGGGTCGCGTCTTCTCAATTCATGAATTGAGAAGAGATTATTCGTAGCTTTAGATGAGGCGAAGTGCAAGTTTGGGCTGCAAGCGTTCCACTTTTGTACGCGGAACACCCGGAACGCTGTGAAACATGCTGATTATCAACAATTTAGTTATTTATTAAGTATTAAACATGTGTAAGTTACTGATAATCATAATGTTACATCTGAATTTATGTCGAACTCACGTTAAGTTAATGACATTGGGCTTCAGCTTGCACTAGCGTATCAGACTTTCAGGGGCAGGGGAAAATCCGGAAAAACAAAAAAGCCCTGAAAGGGCTAAATACCTCAGGGCAGGGCATCGCCCTGTACTGAATTTTGGATAGATTAGTTTATTCGCTCCAGGGTGAGCACAAGATACAATCGCAGAAATTTTTGCGCTGAAAGTTGGGGATCATAAAGGCACAAACGTCGGCCTTAATATTGCCAAAGGTGGTTTCTGTTTTATGCTCAAAGCCGCTAAAAAATGTGGGTATTATCTTCTTCTTAAAATCATTACGCGGAAAAGCGCTGATGATCTCTATCCTGTTTTCCTCGCTCAGGTTTTCATATCCTTCTCCCATTACATCAAGGCCAACGCCTGAGTACATCAGGGCAACCTCGGGCTCCTTATGTTCGGCTATACCGATGGTGGTATGCAGGGCAATGGTATCCCATACCAGCTGGAGCGATTCTTTTGGCAAGCCATGGCTTTTAAGAAAATCGCGGGCGGCATTTGCGCCATCTACCTCAAAGCGAAGATCGGGACTGCTGTATTTTTTGGTTAAACCAAGGTCGTGAAACACAGAACTTACATAAAGCAATTCGGCATCATACTGCAAATTGTTGCGTTTACCATTAAGCGATGCAAAAAGAAAAACCCTTAGAGAATGGTTATAAATGAATTCTGTTCCGTGTGTTAATAAAAGCTCTGTGGCCTGCGTGGCAATGGCGCTATCGGGAATATTGATCCCTGCTACTGTTTTTAATTTATTTACTGACATATTTGTTGATTTTGTATCAACAAAGGTAGCGGAGCTAAATAGCCTGCGGAATGTTAAAAACCGCTAATCACCTGCCAATATTTACAAAATGATCGCGGTAATCATTTGGAGAGATTTGCGTGTTTTTCTTAAAAAAATGACTGAACTGATCAGGTGCGGAGAAGTTAAGCTGAAAAGCTATTTCCTTAACCGGCTTTGAAGAGAACTGCAGGGAACGTTTGGCTTCGGCAATTAGTTGCCCGTTAATAATATCTTTCGCTCCTTTACCGCTGCAGCGTTTGCAAAGGTCAGAAAGCTTTCTTGCAGAGATCCCCAGCTGATTGGCAAAGTCTGCAACCTCATGCGTAGTTTGGTACTGGTTACTCACCAGCTCTAAAAATTGGCGGTACAGCTGGTTTTCAAAGTTATCATACCCGTTAATTAAAGATGCGTTTACATTAGCAATCTTTATCATAATTATCTTTAAATAGGCAGCCAGTGCATCTAATTTATTGATATAATCGGTCCCAATGTATTCTGTATAAAGCACCCGGAATAAGGTGTCCAGCTCTGAAAAGCTTTCCGCATTTATACGCAGGTGTTGGTTTGCAGCGGCATTGTTGAACAGCACTGCTTTGCAATTACTGGCACTTGCCGGTGTTTTCTCCCAAAAGCAATCGCCAAAACAAAGCTCATAGCCAGAAATAGTAGTATACTGATCAAAAGCATATACCTGCCCTTTCGCCAGCAAAAATGTTTCGTTACCGATAACGGGATAAGTTTCATTGTCCACGCGGATAGCACCGCTTCCGGTATTTATTAAAAAGATACGGTTATAAGTAAGCCGGCACAACGGCTGAAGGTCAAACTGCTGGTTGTTGTAACGGATAATTGAAAAAGAATCTTTTATTTCTTTATCAAACAGCGTATTTAAAAAACCTTCTGCCATTTTAATGTGTTAAGCGTTTACAAAATAACTCATTTTTAAACCGGCATCCTAAAAAGCGTTATTTGATAACTGAAATCTCACCTTTTTTCTAACTAAAATTATTGACGTATATTTATTGCTGAGTGATAAAATCTGAAATTCAGCAGATAACCCCTGATCGTGCCTGGAAACAAACGGATCATTCATTACAATTACCGCGCTACTATGAAAAAAAGCCTTACCCTATTATTGATATTCTTACTTTTTTATGCAGGGGCTTATGCCCAGCAGGTAAAGAACGACAGCATCCGCATAGCTGTTGAACCTGAATATAACCAGGTTGGCAAAGCGCATCGTTTTTGGTTTGGTGACAACTACCGCGCTTTGTGGGCCGCACCTGTTAAAGTGCGTGTATTCAGGCTGGAGGATGAAAAGGGAGGTTTAAAGATCTTACAAAAGGGCGGCGGCTTACAAACCATGTCGCTCAGGTTACAGGATTCAACCGGGCAGCAATGGGTGCTGCGAACTATCCAGAAATACCCGGAGCGAGGTTTACCGCCAAGACTGCGCCCAACAGTAGCTAAGGATATTTTACAGGACCAGGTATCGGCAGCGCATCCTTTTGCTGCGCTAACTGTGCCGCCATTGGCTCAGGCATTAGGTATTCCGCATTCAAACCCGCAGATAGTTTATGTAAAAGATGATCCAGCATTGGGCAAGTATGCTAAAGACTTTGCCAATAAGGTTTTTTTGTTTGAGGAACGCGAGCCTTTGGACGCAGAGAAAACAGACAATACCGAAAAAGTACAGCGCAAGCTGAAGGATGATAACGATAACCACGTTGATGAAAAGACAGTGCTGAAAGCGCGCCTGCTGGATCTGCTGCTTGGCGACTGGGACCGGCATGAAGACCAGTGGCGCTGGGAAAAGATTGATGAAAAGAAAGGTAGTTTATATGAACCTGTACCCCGCGACCGCGACCAGGTTTTTTACAGAACATCGGGTGTTTTTCCGTGGATAGTATCGCACCAATGGCTTAAATCAAAATTCCAGGGGTATAGTGATGAAATCAGGGATATTGAAGGCTGGAACTTTAACGCACGTTATTTTGACCGTTATTTTTTAAACCAGCTGAGTGAAGACGACTGGCGCGAGCAAATTACCTACGTTCAAAAAACACTGACCGATAACCTGATCACTGCTGCGGTTAAATTAATGCCCGATACTATTTTTAAGCTTTCGGGTAATGCGATCATCACAAAAATGAAAGCCCGGCGTAACAACCTGATGAAACAGGCACTGGAGTATTACCGTTTTTTATCCATTTATGTAGAGATCCCGGCATCAGACAAACGTGATAGTTTCAGCATTAATGAGCAAAGCGGCGGCAACCTTGAAGTAACGGTTAAAAAAATAAGTAAAAGTGGTGATATTGATAAAACTACCTATCACCGCATATTTAAACCTGACGTTACAAAAGAAATAAGGCTTTACGGTTTTGATGGCAATGATGTATTTTCAGTAACCGGGGATACCCCCTCACCCATAAAAGTACGGATGATAGGCGGTGCAGGGGTTGATAGTTTTTATGTAGATAAAAAGCTGAATAACCGCAGCAAGCTTTATATATATGACCGGTCCGACTCTACCAATATTATTCCTCCATCATCTGATGCAAGGATCCGCACCAGTAAGGATACCGGGGTAAATAATTACAACAAAACCAGCTTTAAATACGACCGGTTTGAACCAATTATACTGGCTAATTATAATACAGATATCGGCATTTTGCTGATCGGTGGTTTTTCGTATGAAAAGCATGGTTTTAGGGGTGAGCCGTACTCATTCAGGGAGGAATTTTTAACCAATTATTCGCTTTCGCGTAAGTCGCTTTTGTTTACTTACGTTGCCGATTTTAAAAATGCTATTGGTAATAATGATATCCGCATTAATGCATTATCAAGAGGGCCGAATAATGTAAGCAACTTTTTTGGGATAGGTAACGGAACTCCGTTTGTAAACGAGGGGGATAAGAAAATTACTTACTACCGTAACAGGTACGATCTGGTTACTACTGATGTTTCACTGTATCACAGGTATGGTAATTGGGTGCTTAACGCCGGAATAGGCGGGCAATTTTATAACAGCCAGGCTGGTAACAATACCAGCCGGTTCCTGAACGATTATAATGCAACCCACCCTGATGAAAATGTGTTTTCTACAAAATGGTCTGTTGGCTTAGTGGGTGGTGCAACTTATGATACCCGTAATAAAGGCACCATAACCACCAGCGGCGTTTACTGGAACACAACGGTAAACTCCATGAAAGCGCTGAATGGGTCGCATAATGCCTACACACAGGTGCTATCAGAGTTTAGTTTTTATCTTAATCCCGATAGAGATTCTGTACTTATCATAGCCGACCGCACAGGCGGAGGCACTTACTTTGGCAATGCCGATTATTTTCAGCAAATCAAACTCGGCGGACCGCAAACACTGCGCGGTTACCACACCTGGCGTTTTACCGGCCGCACCATGCTTTACAATAACCTTGAACTACGGTTAAAAGTATTGGATTTTACCTCGTACCTGTTACCCGGCAGTGTCGGGATAATCGGGTTTAATGATATTGGCAGAGTATGGTCGGCAACAGATAGTTCCAATGCCTGGCATGATGGTTATGGTGGCGGTATTTATGTTATCCCGGCTCAGCTGGTACTGATCCAGGCAGCCGTTGGTTTTTCAAAGGAGGGCTCATTGCCGTACATATCTGTTGGGTTTAGGTTTTAGGAGCCCTTCTTGTCATTGCGAGGTACGAAGCAATCGCACGCTTACAGAGCGAGTAGAAAGATGTAGAACTTGCCTGGCGGATATGCATACGTGCGGTTGCCGCGCTGCGCTCGCAATGACATAAGTAGTAAATTGCATTAGTTGCTTACTCCGCCTCCCTTATCATCCCCAAAAAACCATCCCTGTAAGTTTCACCAATAGGTATAGATTGATCACCAATATAAACGGTATTACCATCAACCATCCGGATCTTATCAACAGAAATAATGTATGACTTATGAACCCGGTAAAACGGTGGCTTGGGTAAGGTTGTTTCTAAATCGCGCAGGGATTGATAGGTTACTATCCTTTGTGCGGAGGTAAACACGGAAACATAGTTCTTCAGACCTTCAATGTAAAGAATGTCGTTATAATCAACCTTTAAAAATTTATTCTTGCTTTCGCCTTTAATAAACATATAATCCGTTTGGTTATTTACGGCTATAGTGGTGTTAACTACAGGTGCCGGAATAGCTACCTGTTCTTTAACTAGATTTATTAAATTAAAAGCTTTTTGCGCGGCCTTTAAAAAACGATCAAATGCAATGGGTTTCAACAAATAATCTACCACATCGTGCTCAAAACCATCGAGTGCATACTCAGGGTAAGCTGTTGTTAAAATCACCTTACACTTGCCGCCATAAAGTTTTAGAAATTGGATCCCGGTTAAATCAGGCATTTGAATATCCAGGAAGATGAGATCAATTTCACCGCCTTGTACCCGGGTTAAAGCCTCAATGGCGCTTGTTGTGGTGCCGAGCAGCGTAAGGTAAGGCACCTTGCTGATGTAATCGGCAATTATTTTGGTAGCATAAGCTTCGTCATCAACAGCAAGACAGCGGATCATATTTTAAAGGTAAAATTAAATGTAACAAATTGTTCGCCTCACCCCAAACCCCTCTCCAAAGGAGAGGATTTAGGTGAGGCAACTTTAGGCATTATTCAATATAATATTCAACGTGGTTTTATAAGTCTCTCCGTTATCAGCAATCAATAATTCATGCCTGCCGGGATAGATCAATTCCAGTCTTCGCCTGATGTTTGCCAAACCTATTCCGCTTGAATTATCTTTTTGGTTGTGGTTGATCTTATTGCTTACGGTCAGTGTTAGTCTATCTTTAATTACGCTGATCTTAATTTTTACAGGCCTTGTGGCATCATTAACAACCCCATGTTTAAAAGCATTTTCAACAAATGGAATTAAAATAAGTGAGGCAATGTTTTTATTACCGATATCTCCTTCCACTTTAAAATCAACAAAAAAGCTATCTTCAAAACGCAGGCGGTAGATCTCGATATAATTTTCCAGGTAATCAACTTCTTTTTGCAGGTTCAGCATGCCGTCAACGCTATCGGTAAGCATATAGCGCATTAATTGCGAAAGTTTGATAATGGCATCAGCCAGCTTATCAGATACCGGGTAAGCCAGCGAATAGATATAATTAAGTGTGTTATATAAAAAATGAGGATTGATCTGTGTTTTAAGAAACAGTAGTTCGGCCTGTGTTTTTTCGCGGCTCAATTGCTCGGCTTCACGTTCCCTTTTAAAGGTATCAACAAGCGCCCATGCTAAAAAGCTGAATAGGATGGGTTGCAGCGCCCGCCACCAATTATCGCCAATATAATAAAGCACAGTGGTATCAGCTGTATAATTGCCATGGCCAATCAGCCACACATAAAAAACTTCCTCAATTAAGCATCGTGAGCCAACAAACAAAGCATCGGCAATGAGCAGTCCGGCTATTAAAAGGGGTATGGTTTTACGCTTTAAAAACCTGGGGTAAACAATAAAAAAGCAAAAGGTAAACTCAACAAAGCTTGCCGCCATGTTTGACCATACATAGGGCTGCGGGCCCAATTTATCAACCCAATTATTAATGCAGATATACAGCACATACAATGCCCAGCCCAGCAAGTAATAAATATATAATTGGCTTTTTTTCATAATTCAAATATATACTGCCCGCACTCATCATGCAGCTATTTTATCCCAACAGCTCCTTTTCTTATATCAACGCTTTAAAAATATGCTTTTTGCTGATAATAGCGGGTTGGGATAATAATTAACAGGGTTGGGATCATAAAATAGAACAGGTTGCCGATCCCGGACATCTTTGCGTCATTATAAAAACATAACGAGATGAAAACATTAAGTAAATTGATCTGCATTTTAATACTGGCAATCGCCTTAACTCCTGGTATCTCAGCGGCCCAGAACATCAACCTAAAAAATGATAGTGCTCATCTGTTGCTCGATACTGTGCTTAGCTTTACCAAACACAACTCCCTTTACCGCAACAAAGTGGATTGGAAAAAAGTGGAAGACAGCGTTAGGCTAACCGCTGCAAATGCAGTAACTGTAAAGGACGTTATCCCATCTGTTAAGCTGCTTTATAAATTATTGGGCGATCATCATGGCTTTATAACCTATAACAATAAATCATATGGCTGGCGGGGGAACGATAAACCTGTTGATCCAGCAACCCACCAGGTATTATTAAAGAAAATAAAAACGGAATACACGCTAATGCCTCGGATACTTGAAAAAGGGTTTGGTTATCTGCTGGTGCCTGATAATAACCCTACCCACCCGGGTGATGTTAATAAAATTGCCCGGCAAATTCAGGATTCCTTAATTAAGCTGGAGCCACAAAAGTTAAAGGGTTTGATCATTGATCTGCGCTTAAATCCCGGTGGTGATATGTGGGCCATGATAGGCGGGCTAATAACTTTGTTTGAACCTGACAAACTGGGCGCTTTTGTTTTTCCGGTAAGCAATACAGAAGAAGCATGGGGCGTAAAGAATAATATGGTTTATGACGGGATAGATACAGCTTACATCCAAAAGCAGCCTGCTAAAAGCTTATATAATTTAAAAGTTGTGGTGTTGATAGGCCCCTATACCCGCAGCTCGGGCGAGGCAACTGTCATCTCATTTAAAGGCCGCAAAAACACTTTGTTTATTGGCGAGAATTCCGGCGGGTATACCACTTCAAACAACTCATTTCAATTTACAAACGAGATTGGCTTTTTCCTGGCAACCTCCGTAGAGGCAGACCGGAACGGCCATGTTTACCCGGATAATATACAGCCAGACCTGGAAGTTCTTGGCGGCGATAATTTTGATGACTTGAAGAAGGACGAGAAAATTATTACAGGATTAAAATGGTTAAAGGAAAAGATTAATAAATAAACGTCATCCTGAACTTGTTTCATGACCCCATACGCTAAGTGACCAGCATGTCGACGACTTGTCCTGTGGGGTGCCGATTCGACCAATTGGCGGACGGCATGTCGACGGGAAATAATTAACCAACCAAAAATAAAAGACAATGAAAACTACATATAAATTATTCTGCTTTGCTATTGCAGCCATATTCACAATCGATCAATCTGCCCATGCCCAAACCATCAACACTGAAGCCGTTACCAAATACTGGGAACTTACCGATTCGTTAAAGCATAATAAACCAATTACCGATGCACAGTGGGGACGTTTTATAAATATTGAAGGCAATAAAACCTATGCTTTATCTGAGTTTGATTCGGTTAGGCTGATCCGCTATCGTAAAGCGATAGAGATAGCTTATCTGCCGACAAATGATTCCATGCTGCAAGCCAGGCTGACGGCAAAAGACTGGTATTGTATTTTGGCAAAACGCTATAAAGATGAGGAAGTACAGCTTAAAGCATACCTGGCAAATATCACCGAAAAGCCGGATTACTTTAACCAAGCCTATCAATATGTTTATGAATACCTGCCGAAAAGATCGCAGCACCGGTTAAAAGATATTAAGCTGTATTACAATTGTTTATCAAACGATGCGATCTCGTACCCAAATGGCCTGTTTTTCAGCCTGCTTTCGGTTATTGATAATTCAAAAACAAAAACCGGCACTTTAGAAGCGCATGAGCTTCACCACCGCTTAAGAGAAGAAACAGACATCAGTAAAAACCAGGATCCAAAAGATGCAGGCTTGCTCTGGGCAATTCATAATATCCCGAACGAGGGTATTGCCGATATGATTGATAAAACCTGGGAAAAGCCGGAGGACATTAAAGAATGGCTAATTGACCCGGCACCTGCCACCATTAAAAGTTTAGATTCATGCATAATGGTGCTGGCTTTAAACAAGGATAATATTCAAACAGAAAGGTATTACCGGAACCTTTTGAAAAGAACAACCGGACATATGCCGGGCTTTTACATGGCGCAGATAATAGTTAAAAATGGCTATAAACAACAAATGGTTGATAGATCGGATGATCCGTTTGTATTTTTTTATCTATATAACAAGGCCGCTGAAAAGGATGCTGCTCATCCGCCGATATTTTCTGCTAAAAGTATTGCGTATTTGGGGTTGTTGGAGAGGAGATGTAAGAAATAAATGCTATATTATATCGATAAAGAACCCTCAACTGTGTTAAAAAATGAAGCCTCATAATAACCAAGTAGTAATATTTATTGAAGCTTATCAGTCATCTCAAAACGATCAACTTCTTTTAAGCTCGATGGCTTTTCATTAAATGCAGCATAAAACACATATTTTTTATCCTTATCCAGTCCGGGCATTACCTTGCCTATCACTTTCCTGATCTGCATATTTTCGTTTTTAATGGCAGTGGTATCTTTTAAATTAATGGCAGTTAAATACTGGATCATAGGGAAACTTCCTTTCTCATCTGTTTGATTAAAGATCCTTATTATCCGGGGTTTTGTAGGTACATCAGTAAGGGTAAACGGAAATTTATATTTGTCGTTTGCCTCATTTACAATTTGCCCATAAAAAGTATGAAGCTCACCTTCATCCGGGTATTGTAAAATGTCAACAGGTTTCATACAGATATTTGCTAAAGCTGCCAGGTTTACCGCATCGATCAGGTAGTTTTTACTATAAGCTTCTTTAGCCATTTTAAAAAGTTCCGGCCCGGTTTTTCTGTTAATGGTATAGGGCTCAACATCAAGTTCGCTTATTTTCCAGCCATAATCAAATTTGGAAAAAATCAGGCTGATCATATATTTATTTTCAGCGCTTTTTGGTAAAAAAAATGCGATGTACATTTCTTTTTCAGGGTTTTGGTAAAAAAAGCCATAATCATTTGTAGGACTGCCGGCGGATTTTACAGTGTCGGCATCCCTGTATTTATTGACTATATAATATTCATCAGATAAGCTGTATTTGCTATCATTAAGGTAATTGCTGATGCGCCCAACTATTCGTTCTGTATAGCTATTGTGATTCAAGTCCTTCGACATCATTAATTTTAAACGTTTAAAGCCGTTAGCTTTCAGGTAACCAAGAGCTTCGTTGTTAAGCTCATGGAAATCAGATCTTTTACCGGCATCTATCCTGTCATTTTTCCATACCCCGGGTAAATTATTGGAGCAGCTTTGCAAGATAAACACCGATAGCAGTACAAGCAATTGTGGGTATAGTTTAGAGGGGATCATATAAGGGATAAAGATAATAGTATGCAGCAGAATTTGCTATGACTTTAACTATGAAATATTAGTAGTAATTGACTTTTATCAACCTTTTAAGGTTATAAACAGGCTAACTTTACCGCATCACAAATACCTCATTATAAATGGAAAACGGAATAGCTGAATTATTTGATCTCCCCCAAGGCGTAACTTATTTGAACTGCGCCAGCCTTTCGCCGCAATTAAGATCAGTTACAGCAGCTGGTTTGCAAGCGCTGCAAAAGAAGGTTCATCCATGGGAGATCCAGTCGGCAGACTGGTTTGCTGATCCTGAAAAATTACGCGCACTCGCTGCCCGGGTTATTAATGCCGGGACTGATAGCATGGCTATTATTCCATCGGTTAGCTATGGTATCAGCATTGCTGCAGCCAATGTGCCTGTTGCGAAAGGTCAGCAAATATTGGTGATGGATAAAGAATACCCATCCAATTATTACTCATGGGCCGAGCTGGCAAAAGCTAAAGGCGCTGAAATTTTAACCGTAAAAAAGGACGGATCAACGTGGACAGAGGCTATATTATCTGCAATTAATGGAAATACAGCCGTAGTTGCCATATCAAACTGCCATTGGACAAACGGTGCACTTGTTGATTTGGTGAAAGTAGGCGGAAAAGCCAGGTCAGTTGGTGCTGCTTTGGTGATAGATGCCAGCCAGGCAATGGGGGCATATCCAATTGATGTGACTACAGTTCAGCCTGATTTTTTGGTGTCGGTAGGGTATAAGTGGCTGCTGGGGCCTTATGGATTGGGGTATTTATATGCCGCACCAAAATGGCATACGGCTGGTAAACCAATTGAATACTCATGGCTCACCAAAAACGACAGTGAAAATTTTGCAGGGTTGGTTAACTACCGTGATGATTACAGGCCGGGAGCAAGACGTTTTGATATGGGGGAATTCCCCGGCTTTATAAACGTACCAATGGCAATAGCAGCGCTTACACAAGTGTTAGACTGGGGTGTGGTTAATATCCAATCACAATTAAAAATTGTAACGCAACAAATAGAGCAACAGGCAAATTTGCTGGGGCTTGGTTTCCCAAACTCTGCTGAAAGAGTTGAACATATGATCGGCCTCGATTTGCCGGGTGGTGTAAGCGATACGTTAAAAACTGATTTGAAAAATGAAAATATTTTTGTGGGTTTCAGAGGAGAGAGCATTCGCATTGCGCCTCATTTATATACAACATCAAGGGATATAGAAAAGCTGTTTGATGTTTTGAAAAGACATGTTAAAACAAGCTAATCTCAGCGGTCTCTGTGCATTCTCTGCGAACGCTACGGTTTAATTTAACCGCAAAGGTCACAAAGGGATGCACAGAGAAACACAGAGTGGAAGACCTGTTTATTTCAATTTACTATCCGCAAAATTCATCATTGCCTTATGCATAAATGCAGCAAACGCCGGGTTGGCTTTACCCTCAACATTTGTGTACCGTTCATCTGCAACATACAAATTTGCTAAGCCTTTGTAGGTTTCAATTTTCAGGTCGGTAGGGTCTGTTACACCCCAAAAGCTGCGGATGTTGGCGTAATGCCGGGCTATCTGTTCCTGTACAACTTCACTTTCAGGGTTTTCATTAACAAGGGATGCAAGTTTTTGGGCAATATCTTTTTGATCAGTTTTTAATTGCTCCATATTAAGCTTTGGCATTTCAAGCAAAGCCTTTTCTGATCGTATAACAACATCCTCGCCCCATTTTTCAATAGCTTCTTTGCGGTATGCTTCAGTTTGTTCTTTTGGCATGCCTTCGTATAATTCTTCGTAATTGCTCATGGTTTTGTTTTTTAAATGATTAACTGTTTTGTCAATGGTATTGAGCAAGGTTGTGAGATGTTCCCTTTTTATGGTTAGTAATTCTTTGTGCCCTTCAAGTGCTTTGATCAGGTCAAAATCGGGGTCATCAAGGATAGGGTTTATCTCTTTTAAAGGAAAGTCAAGCACTTTATAAAAAAGTATTTGCTGTAACCGTAATAATTCTTTTTCACCATACCGGCGATACCGGCTCTCGGTCCGTATGGATGGTTTTAATAGGCCCAGCTGATCATAAAGATGCAGTGTGCGCACACTTACACCCGCCAGCTTAGCCAATTGTTTTACAGAATAATTATCCTTCATTTTTACTTTGATCAATACCTTAACACAAAGCTATGCTATGACGTAAGGTAAGAGTCAAGTGTTTTTGAAAATAAATTTTTGGCTCATTATATAACGGGCCTAATCTGATTGGATTTTTATGAAAGTATGGCACAAATACACCGTAATAAAGGCATTACAGCACTTTGCCGGGCATTGATTTTGTTGTTATTTTTGATAAAATCAAAAACTATGGAAAGCAAGTCAACCCAAACAGAACCGGCTAATGAACATTTGGAGATTCTTGAAGCCAGGAAGATCCTGAACGTAAAATGGTCAAATCTTGACGATTCAAAATTTAGAGAGTTCTGCATGAACAATGCATGTATTGAAGACGTGTGCGCAACAGGCGTAAAAATAATGGACGCCAATTTAAGCGACCTTGAGATTGAAGGTGCACAGCTTGGCGGAGCCTATATCCATAACATAGGTATGCCACCCAAGGGCCACCCCAATTATGACCCTGCCGCTAAGCAAAGGCCATTGACGTTTGAGAATTGTGATTTAAACAACAGCACCATTACCGATTGTAACCTTAATAATGTAAGTATTACTGATTGTAATTTAACCGGCATGACGATAAACGGAATCCTTGTTGAGGATTTGCTGAAAGCATATAATGTTTGAATTAGTTAAGGATTAAACTTAGCTAATCAATCCTGATAATCATTTAAATCATAAAAATCGTGTTTACATTAGCACTATTATTATGATCCACGTCTTCAAAAAATATCTTATCGATAAAATAACCATTACTGATGAGGAATGGGCACTGTTTGAGCAATATGGCGTGATGAAAAAATTGCGTAAGCACCAATACCTTTTACAGGAGGGAGATGTGTGGAAGTTAAACGCCTTTGTTTGCCAGGGTTGTTTAAGAAAATACCATGTTGACGATAAAGGCATTGAGCATATTGTTTTTTTTTCGATAGAAAATTACTGGACCGGCGACCGGGAAAGCCTGCTATCCGGCTTGCCTGCAAAATCAAATATTGACGCTATTGAAGACTCTGTTGTGCTGCTTTATAGCATTGAAAACTTTGAGTTGATAAAAAGTAAGATCCCTGCTTTTAAAGATTTTGTGATCGGTCTACTTGAGAGAAGCTTTGTTGTATCACAAAACCGGGTCCATTCATTTATCAGCCAAACAGCCGAAGAAAAATACCTTGACTTTATTAAAACATCGCCTCAAATAGCTAAGCGGGTACCTCAGCATATGATCGCATCCTACCTCGGTATTTCTCCCGAAACCTTAAGCAGGGTGCGCAAATCGGCGGTGAAAAAATAGATCCCTCTTGATATTTGTCAAGTTTTTTCACATCAAAGGTCAATGGATGTTGGGGCTTGTTATATGCAATTTTGTTTCATTCAATTAACAATAAAAGATTAATAAAATGAACAAAATAATTTTCATTACCGGCACCAGCACAGGCTTCGGTAAATTAATGGCAATAACCCTGGCTAATGCCGGAAATAAAGTAATTGCCGGCATGCGCGGCACAAACGGGAAAAATGAAGTGGTTGCAAAAGAGCTTTCTGCTATCAGCAATATAACTGTTGCCGAAATAGATATAACAAGCGATAGTTCGGTAACAAATGCCATCAGCCAAACATTGGCAAAATTTGGCCGGATAGATGTTTTGGTTAATAACGCTGCCGTATCAGGCTTTGGGTTATTAGAGGCTTACACCATTAACCAGGTTAAAGAAATGTTCGAGGTGAATTTTTACAGCGTGCTGCGTACCTACCAGGCGGTATTACCATCAATGCGCAAAAACAAAAGTGGCTTGATTATTAATATCACCAGCGGCGCCAGCGGTCATACACTGCCCTTTATGATCCCTTATTTAGCTTCAAAATTTGGGGTGGAAAGCATTACCGAAGGGATGCAGGATGAATTGCGCGATTATAATATCGAGAATGTAAGTATTCAGCCGGGAGTATATCCTACAGAAATGAACAATGGCACCAAACCCGGGTTAAATGCCGACAAAGCTGAAATTGTTGCTGAATATGGCGATGCTGCAGCGCAAAAATTTAATGCTATGGGTGCTGCAATGTTTGGAAAAATGGCACAGTTTGACATGAACCCGCAAACCATTGCAGATGGGGTGTTAAAGCTTATTAATATGCAAGACGGAACGCGCCCGTTACGTTTTCCATTAGACGCCATTGCCGAAGGTACTGATGTTGAATTTATAAATGCAAGAGCTTCAATTAAAGCTAAATGGGCAGCTAAATACAACGGCTGATCTTTTTGAATTTACCGCGTCAGGACAGTCATGGGATAAAATGCTATGACTGTCTTATTTTCTAACCGGTTAGACAACCATAGGAAAGGTATTATCGTATATATGATATCATGAGTAAGCCTCTTCTCATCTGTCACAAGTGCAAAGCCATGTTTCACTATTCGGTTCCGAAAGGTTGGTTTTTGCGGAATGTACTTTTCTTTTTGCCAATTAAAATATATTTCTGTGCCAAATGCAATAAGCGGCGTTATTTGTGGCTATCCGATGCAGAAGAACATAAATATCACAGAGTTTAAATAAGATTATCAACAGCCTATTTCATAAGCCATCTTCATATACATTCTTACTTCATCATTAATATCTTCTTTAAAATACATGCGGAAATGATGGTTATAATCATCGCTGCCGGGTACCGGCTTTATCTTGTTAAAACATAAATTATCCTCATAGGCCTGCTTAAACGGAAACACCACATCAACAAAGTTTTTACCAAGTTGAATAATATAAGCAAACCTTTTAC
The DNA here is from genome assembly GCF_900142915.1 of Mucilaginibacter sp. OK098. GTDB lineage: Bacteria > Bacteroidota > Bacteroidia > Sphingobacteriales > Sphingobacteriaceae > Mucilaginibacter. Next base: position 652,527 of record NZ_FRCM01000002.1, on the reverse strand, counting down.
GGGCAGCAAAGCTTATCATTGATTTTGCAGGGTGCAGCCGCACATCGCCAATTTGTTTGTACTCATTTACCAGGTGATCAAAAAGTTCAATGGTATGTTGTGATTTCCCGTTCAGGAAATCAGCAAGCTCCTTATCCCTGCATGAATGCACCTGGTTGGTATTTACAAATTCCTGTGAGCATAAAGGGCAGATCCACATGGTGATAGAGATTGGAGGTTAGAGACTTGAGATTGGTTATTCAAATATACAAAAAAGCGTCCCGGATCTCATCCCGGAACGCTTACTAACTAACTCCCAAATCTCACTTCTGAAGATTTAAGCTCTTTGTGGTTGGTCATTGTGTCATTAGTTGCTTAGTCATTGGTCATTGGTCATTAGCGGGAACTATACAAATAGGCAGTTATCAAAATGACTAATGAAACAATGACCAATGACTAAACTCACTCTGAACGCAAACTCTTCACCGGGTTTACCAGTGCAGCTTTAATACTTTGATAACTCACCGTTATTATGGCAATTAAAAACACCATAACCATAGGCGTTATAAAAAACCAGGCGCTAAAATCAATGCGGAACTTGTAGTTCTGTAGCCATTTATAGCAGCCCCAGTATGCCAGTGGCAAGGCTATCGCGTTAGCAATTAATATTAAGCCAACAAAGTCTTTTGAGATAAGCATCAGGATGTTTGATACTGATGCACCCAATACCTTGCGGATACCTATTTCTTTTATACGTTGTGTTATGGTGATCAGCGTTAAGCCGAATAGCCCCAAACAAGCCACAAAAATGGCGAAGCCCGAAAATAGGCTGAACACCTGGCCAAAATGCTGCTCAACTTTATATTGCTGGTCAAAAAACTCATCTAAAAAGAAATATTGAAATGCAGCCTCAGGGAATACATTTTTATAGGTTTTTTCTACCTGTGCAATGGTTTGCGGTAAATTACTGCTGCTAAACTTTACCTCGTAATGGGTTACGCTCGACGGATCTATTGCACGAACCACCAACGGGGTATAATCATCTTTTAACGAGGTTTGATGGAAGTTTTGGATCACGCCTATAACCTCGTTTTCAAACACCCTGCCCCGGCCGTTTTTTGTTTCAACAAATTTGCCGATAGCATCATGCGCATTTTTAAAACCAAGGGATACAACGGCAGCCTCGTTCAGCATCATCGGACTTTTAGAGAAATTGGTATTAGCTGTGATCTTTTCGCCGGCAACAACATTTACCTTAAACTGGTTGAGGTACCTGTTGCCGATCTCTAAAGTTGATAACCGCAGGCTTTTTTCACCGGCCTGTGTGTGGCGCGTGTATGACATAATATAGCCGATACTTTGCCCTGGAATGCTTGACGATGAGGTAACACTTTTTATCCGCGGATCGCGGGCCAGCTCGGTTTGAAAAACACTGTCTTTTACGGTGAAGTTAGCCGCATCCTGGTCGGTAGCTCTTACGTTTTGCGGCGCTAAAACAACCAGGGTTTGCTTCATGTCCATCCCCATATTATTGGCTTTCATAAAATTAACCTGGCGGTAAACCACCAGCGTGCCCATCATAAAAGCAATGGTGGCAACAAACTGGAAAACAACCAGTGCTTTCCTTAGCGGGATGCCATGGGCGTTGTTGATGAATTTGCCTTTCAGGATTTGAACAGGTTTATAGTTTGAAAGGATGAGGGCAGGGTAGGTAGCTGATAACAAAATTCCCGCTATCAATAACCCGATGAATCCGAATGCAAAATAAGGATCTTTCCACAAGGTAAAACCAATCCGCACACCGCAAAGCGCGCTAAACCATGGCATACAAAGCAGTACAATAAATATTGCAACAGCCACACTAATAACATTTAGCAATAACGATTCGAACAAAAACTGCTTGATAAGCTGCGCCCGCTGTGAGCCCAATACCTTGCGGATCCCAACCTCTTTTGCGCGCTCAATTACTTTAGCCGTTGAAAGGTTTACGTAGTTGATATAAGCAATCAGCAGGATTAGCACCGCAATAAGGCCCAGGTACCAAACCAAATTACCATTACCGCCATTGCTGATCTCGTTTGAAAGGTTGGAATACAAATGAATGTCGCGCAGCGGCTGTAACGAAAGCGCAATGTTATTGATATTGGTTTTGCCCTGCGTTGGGCTCGCTGCATTCTGCCCATTTTGAACGGCAGATTTTTTTATAAAAGCAGGTAGCTTTGCTTCCAGTAATTTGGCATCGGCCTGGGGAGATAGCAACACATAGGTGTATGAATCCGGGTAAACCCAATCCCCGGCCTTTGCGTCGCCTGACAGCACGAAATCAAACTGAAGGTGTGAGTTTGCCGGCACGTCTTTACAAATACCGGTAACTGTTGCCTTGATATCAGTACCGGAGGTTTGCTGCTGAACCCTGATGATTTTACCAATAGCATTTTGGCCCGGGAAGTATTTTTTTGCAGTGCTTTGGCTGATAACAACCGTATTAGGATCATTAAGCGCCGTAATTCCGCCTTCTATCATCGGGAAAGAGAACAGCCGGAGAAAGGAGGCATCGGCCTGGTAAACCCTGCTTTCGTTAAAAGCTATTAATGAACCATTGGGCTGTTGTGAAGTTACCAGCCCCTCAAAATTTGAAACGCGGGTAATTTCTTTCACCTCCGGAAACCCGGCTTTTAAAGCCGGCCCGACTGCCGAATAGGTTTTGGGCATATTCTCGACCAGGTTGCCCTGGTTATAGTTTTGATGCTTTATGCGGTAGATATTGGCCCCGTTTTTATGGAAGTTATCATAGCTTAACTCAAAGCTAATGTATTGCACAATAAGCAGGCATGCCGCCATACCAATTGCCAGGCCCATTATATTAATGAGCGAGAATAGTTTTTGGCGGATAAGAATACGCCATGCGATTTTAAAATAGTTTGATATCATTTAGTTGGTCATTAGTCATTGTTGTCATTAGTCCTTATGTCATTGGTGGTTTGGTCATTAGTCATTATATCATTGGTCATTAATAGGGATTGTGCAAGTAAGCAGCTACACAAATAACTAATGACCATTGACCAACCCTCACTCTGATTTCAAGCTCTTTACCGGGTTCATTAATGCCGCTTTAATTGCCTGGTAACTAATGGTAGTTAAAGTGATGATTATTGTTGAAACGCCTGCAGCTAAAAATATACCTGAGCCTATGTTAATGCGATAAGCAAAGCTATGCAGCCATTGGCTGGTAGTCCACCATGCCAGTGGAAATGCTACGAGTATTGCAATAAATACAAGCTTCAAAAAATCTTTTGATAGTATTACGACCACATTACTTACAGAAGCTCCGATAACTTTTCTTATGCCTATTTCTTTTTGTCGTTTTTGTGCGGTAAAGGCGGCTAAACCAAAAAGACCAAGGCATGATATGATTATAGCTATCCCTGCAAAATAACGTGATAATACAGCTACCCTTTGCTCCGATGCATATAAAGCCTGGTAATCGTCATCTAAAAATTTATATTCAAACGGGAGCCCGGGATTATATTTTTTGTAAAGTGCTGCAAGTCTTGCAATGGTTTCTTTTTCGGTTCCGGCTTTTAATTTAATTACCAGGTTGGCTGCGTTTTTTCTGTAACTTAAAAAGAATGGCCCCACTTTTTTATACAGCGATTCAAAATGAAAATCTTTTACCACACCTATTATTTTCTCCGGCCTTCCCCAAAGCTTAACTATTTTGCCAATCGGGTCTTTAATGCCCATTTCTGCAATGGCTGTTTCATTGAAAATTACTCCGGCAGTGTCAGAAACGAATTTACGGGAGAATGGGCGGCCTGCCGAAGTTTTTAAACCCATCGTTTCCATAAAATCGTAATCAGCATATAAGCCGCTAAACTCTATCCGGTGAGTTTTTCCTTCCCAATCTATTCCTCCGCCACCGCTGTGGTTCCCAAGCATATCTCCCTCCATATCTGTTGCATTTACTACACCCGGTATGGTTTTAGCATCTGTTAAAAATGCCTGCTCATTTTGTTGCAGCTTTCCATCGTTTGAAAAATTAATGATATGATCTTTGTTATAACCCAGGTTTTTGGTTTGGATCAATTGCATTTGCCGGTAAACAACCATTACCGACACGATAAGCACTATAGAGATGGTAAATTGAAAAACAACCAATACTTTACGAACTATTGATTCGCCGCCCGAAGCATTTAACTGGCCCTTTAATATTGCGGCAGGCCTGAAACCCGAAAGATACAATGCCGGGTAGCTGCCTGAAATAATGCCTGTAACTACGGCTATCAATATTAAATAAGATACAAAACCGGTACTGAAATTAAGGCTGAGATTTTTCCCGGTGATCTCTTTAAATGCAGGGAGCATAAGCCAAACAAGCCCCACAGCTATAATGAGCGCCAAAAGCGACATTAACACCGATTCGGTGATGTATTGGAAAATAAGTGTCCCGCGGCCTGCGCCAACCACTTTTTTTATGCCAACCTCCTTTATCCGGCCTGATGCTTTTGCGGTAGACAGGTTCATGAAATTTATACAGGCAATAACCAATATAAAGATGGCTACAATAGAAAATAGCTTAATATATTCAATGCGGCCACCTGCAACTGCTCCATTTTCATAGCGGTTATATAAATATTTGTCTGAATAACGCTGAAGAAATAAAGTGCCGGCCCATTTTAATCCGTCATCCCCTGCTTTGAATTTTGACCTGATGAAATTTTTGATCTTTTTGTTAAGCAATTTTTCATCAGCTCCATCTTTTAAAACAACATAGGTAGATTGGCTACTACTTAACCAATTAATATTATGCCTTATATTTTCAGCATATAAAGTATTTGAAAACAAAAGATCAAACTGGGTAGTTGAATTAGCAGGCGGGCCTTCAAAAATACCTGATATCATGTAGGTTCCGTTTAGCTTTTCCGGGCCGTTGGCACCCCGGTCCCATTTTACCATTTTGCCTACAATATTTTGCGTGCTGTGAAATAATTTAACAGCCATGGCCGATGACAAAAGAACGCTCTGGTGATTGGGAAATAATGCGTTTTTATCCCCTTTGATAAGATGATAAGAGAAAACATTAAAAAAATTAGGGGTTACATATAATTCAACGGCTTTGATACCTGAATTGTTAACTGAAAGGATCCCCTTCGGGCTGCCGTCAGCATCAGGCGACTTTATAACTACCGTTTCTTTAATCTCCGGTATTTCATCTGTTAATGCTTTAGCTAAATGATCGGGAGTAACTTCCAAAGTCAGCAATCCGCCATCGGCAAGCGGTACATTTTGCATTACTTCGTAAATTTGTTTCCTGTTTTTGTGAAATTGATCGAAACTTAGCTCATCGTTTACCCATAAATAGATCAGGAAAACACAAGCAAGGCCACTTGCAAGGCCTATCAAATTAAGAAGCGCAAACTGACGATCTTTTAAAAGATTGCGCCAGGCAATTTTAAGATTGTTTTTAAGCATGGTGTTTGGTCATTAGTCATTATGTCATTAGTCATTGGTGGTTTGGTCATTGGTCATTACATCATCGGTCATTAGTGGGAATTGTGCAGCTACACAAATGACTAATGACCATTGACCAATGACCAACCCTCACTCACTTTTAAGACTCTTCACCGGATTCGTCAATGCTGCTTTTATACTTTGGTAGCTTACCGTTAACAGGGTAATTGCCATGGCGCCAAAAGCAGTTACAGCAAAAATCCACCAGGTTATGGTTGACCGGTAGGTATAACCCTGCAGCCAGCTGTGCATAAAATAATAAGCTACCGGAGTTGCAATCAGCAGCGAAATGGTTACCAGGATCACAAAATCTTTTGATAATAAACGCCAAAGGTTGAATACGGTTGCACCCAATACCTTGCGCACGCCGATCTCTTTTATGCGTTGCTCCGCCATGAATGATGCCATGCCGAACAGCCCCAGGCAACTGATGAATATGGCCAGGCCGGCAAAAGCGCTTGCCAGCTTGCCTATCCGCTCTTCGTTGCCGAATTTTTTGGCATATTCCGTATCCGCAAACTGGTAATCAAATGGCTGGGCGGGATTGTATTTTTTAAACACCCGGCCTATTTTATCTATAGCCTCGCTTGTGCTGTTTTTTTGATTTATTTTTAGGATAACAAAATCGACGCCTCCTTTTGCAAGGTGATAAAGCATGGGCCTCACAGGCTCGTATGGCGATTCGGTAACCACATCTTTAATTACCCCAACCACCTTAAACGGTACGCCATCCCAACGAATGGTTTCGCCAACCGGGTTTTTAAGCCCCATGAATTTCGCGGCGGTTTCGTTGATCACAAATGCAACGGAATCAGTTAAAAATTGCGCAGAGAAATCGCGTCCGTCTTTAAACTGCCAGCCTACGGTTTTGCCATAATCAAGCGATACATCCGTATTAGGGAAATCAACGGCAAGGGATGGGTCTTTACCCTTCCAGTCGAAACCGGCATTTGTTCCATATACGCCGGTGGTAGGGCTGCTTGCTTCGGCAATGCTGGTGATGATGCCTGACTTAAATAGCTCGTCTTTAACTGCAGCAAATTGATTATGAATTTCACCGGTAACCATGGGCAGCATCACAATACCATCCCTTGTATAGCCCACCGGGCGGTTTTTGGCAAACTGGATCTGCCGGTAAACTATAATGGTGCCGATGATTAACGTAACTGAAACAGTGAATTGCGTTACCACCAATACTTTGCGCGGGATAGCTGCCAGCCGGCCAACCTTAAACGTGCCTTTCAATACTTTTACCGGTTGAAATGATGACAGGTACAATGCGGGATAACTGCCGGAAATAAGCCCTGTTATCAAACTAAAACCAATGCCCATTAGCCAGAACAAAGGGCTGCCCCATGGGATAACCATTTTTTTACCCGATACATCATTAAAAAATGGAAGCCCAAGCTGTACGAACAGGATAGCCAGCGCAAATGCAAAAACAACCACCAGCAGTGATTCGCTTAAAAACTGGTAAATAAGCTGCGACCGTAAGGAACCAATGGCTTTACGGATGCCTACTTCTTTGGCCCGTTTTTCAGATCGTGCAGTGCTCAGGTTCATGAAATTGATACAGGCCAGTAACAGCACAAAAACACCAATGATGCCAAACAACCAAACATACTGGATGCGGCCACCCACGTTTTTGCCGTTTTTAAAATCAGAAAAAAGGTGCCAGTTCTTCATCGGATCAAGGAAAATCTCTGGTTTCTCCTTCAATTCGCTTTTATCGACTTTGCTAAGCTTTACGTCTTTTATCCTTGCCGAAACGGTTTTCATATCAACGTTATCAGCAACCTGTGCAAAAGCCATATAACAGTTACACCGCCAGGTATCCTTTTGCTGCCTCATACCCTGCGAGGTTGATAAAAGCTCCCATGGGGCAATAAAGGTTACATCGGCAAAAGTTGAGCTGTAAGGAAAATCCTGGTAAACACCGGTAACTTTTACAACCAGGTTATTATCAATTTTCATCACCTTATTCATCGGGTCAGCATCGCCAAAATAAGTCCTGGCTGTTGATTCGGAGAGGATAACAGATGCCGGATCATTAAGGGAGGCCCTGCTGCCTTTGAGCATATTTATCGAAAACACATCCAGCGCCTGCGGCTCAAAGAATGTTCCGCTTTTGGTTAATTTCTTATCACCAAGGGTAAGTATGTGGTTATAGGTAAATGAAGCCATGGTGACAGCCTTAAAGCTGCTGCCATAGTTTTTAAAGATCTCGGCGCCAATTGGCCAGGGCACACTCGTACCTGTGCCGGTTTCGCCGTTAATGTTAAAGTTTTGCCTCACCTGGGCAAGGTTGTTGTAGTTTTTAAAGTTCTTATCAAACGATAATTCATCCCAGATCCATAAGCCTATTAGCATAGCTACCGCCATACCTACCGATAATCCGGTAATGTTGATGAACGAATGCGCCTTGTTCTTAACAAGGTTTCGGTACGCAATTTTTAAATAGTTCTTTATCATGGTGTTGGTCATTAGTCATTAGTCATTACGTCATTGGTCATTGTGTCATTGGTCATTAGTTATTGATGGAGTTATCCAAATGACTAATGACACAATGACCAATGACTATTCACTCTTTAAACTTCTAACAGGATTTGCCAGCGCTGCTTTTATACTTTGATAGCTTACAGTTAACAGGGTAATTATCATTGCGCCAACTGCTGCGATGGCGAAGATCCAGCCACTTATTTCGGTGCGGTACTGGTAGCTTTGCAGCCAGTTATGCATAAAATACCAGGCCATTGGCGATGCTATCAGCAATGATATAATTACCAGCACCACAAAATCCTTTGATAGCAATTGCCACAGGTTAAATACAGTTGCACCCAATACTTTGCGCACGCCAATTTCTTTAATCCGTTGCTCGGCTGTAAACGATGCCATGCCAAACAAACCCAGGCAGCTGATAAATATTGCAAGGCCCGCAAAACAGCTGGCCAGTTTGCCTATGCGTTCTTCGTTATCGAATTTTTTGGCATATTCCTCGTCGGCAAAACCTATGGTGTACGAGGTTGAAGGGTCGTATTTTTTTAATAAAACATTTATTTTATCCATTGCTGAATGGGCTCCAATCAGTGGATTAATTTTTATAGCGATGTTTCCCATTTGAGTCGAGCGCCTTGGCAGGTAGAAAAAGGATTGCTTAGTGGTTTCGTACACCGAGCCGTTAACCATGTCCTTTACTACCCCGATAATTTTAAACTTACCATAACCTGCCCAATCCACTGTCTCGTCAATTGGATGCTTAAGGCCCATAAATTTTACGGCAGCTTCGTTAACAATGAAGGCGCCGGTATCTGATGGAAACGCCGGGTTAAAATCCTTGCCTTCTTTAATTTGCCAGTTAATCGTCTTGCCAAACTCCGACGTTACCGACATGGTCGTAAAATTTTCCTGTAAGCCGGGGTCTTTGCCGCGCCAGTTAAATCCGCCGGCACTGCTAAATGCATTGGTTACCTGGCTTTCGGATTCGGCCACGCTTGTTACTGCTCCGCTTGCCAGTAAATCATTACGCAACGACAGGTATTGTTTGTTTAAATCCTGCGTTTGCAGGCTCACGTTTAGTAAGTTATTTCGGCTATAGCCAACAGGCCTGTTTTTGGCAAACTGGATCTGCTGAAAAATAACAATGGTACCGATAATAAGTATTACCGACACGGTAAATTGAACTACCACCAAAACCTTGCGGGGGACGGCGGCCAATCTGCCAACTTTAAACGCGCCCTTCAGCACTTTAACCGGGCGGAACGACGATAAATACAAAGCAGGATAACTGCCTGCAATAAGCCCCGTAAACAGGGTAAATGCAACTCCGCCAACCCAAAACGCAGGATTACTCCAAAGTATGCCCACCTTTTTATTAGCAACATCATTAAAGGCAGGCAGGCTCAACTGCACTAATAGCAGTGCCAGGCAAAATGCTATCACAGCAATCAGCATCGATTCGGCATAAAATTGGGCGACAAGCTGGCTGCGTACAGACCCTATTGCCTTACGGATACCTACTTCTTTAGCCCGTTTTTCGGAGCGTGCGGTACTCAGGTTCATAAAGTTGATACAAGCCAGCAGCAATACAAATGCGCCGATGGTGCCAAACAGCCAAACATATTGAATGCGGCCGCCTGTGTTAACCCCGTTCTTAAATTCGCTCCGTAAGTACCAATCACTCATGGGCTGTAAAAAAACTTGCGAGCGAAAGCGCACATCGCTGGAATTTAGGCTTTTAAGTATATTTAACTTTACATCTTTAATTTTTGCCGATACCTGCGTCATATCAGCATTGTCGGCTACCTGTACAAATGTTTGAAACCAACTGTAGCCCCACGGGTTGCCGTTAAACCTGCCGGGATAATTTTGGTTAACAGCAAGCATTTGCCAGGGTGCAATAAAGGCAAGGTCGCCAAATGACGAGTTTTCGGGCAGGTTTTCATACACGCCGGTTACTTTGGCATTTAGCTGCCTGTCAATTTTTATTGATTTGTTTATAGGGTCGACGTCGCCAAAAACTGCTTTTGCTGTGCTTTGCGACAGGATGATAGATGAAGGGTCGTTTAAACTTGAGGCGCTACCTTTAAGCATTTTTACCGAAAGCATATCGGTAATGGCCGGCTCCATATAATTACCGCTTTGTGTAACTGTTTTATCGCCGTAGGTTAACTGGTGCACGTCGGTCCACGACGCAATAATTATGTGTTTAAAATTACTGCCATAGCTATTGCGCAAAGCAGACGTAAGCGACCATGCCGATGTATTCCAGGTTTGCATTTCGTTGTTGATGAATTGATTATCCATCACACGGGCAATACGGTCGCGGTTTTTATAACCAGTATCAAAAGACAGCTCGTCCCAGATCCATAAACCTATTATCATAGCTACAGCCATGCCCACAGCCAGCCCTCCAATGTTTATCATTGATGAAACCCTATTCTTAATGAGGTTTCTCCAGGCAATTTTTAAATAGTTCTTTATCATTTTTGTTGGTCATTAGTCATTGTGTCATTGGTCATTGGTGGGTTCGGTGATCGGTCATTTAATCACCGGACAGGAAATGACCAATGACACAATGACTAATGCCCAATGACAAAACTCATTCACTCTTCAAGCTTCTTACAGGATTTGCCAATGCAGCTTTTATGCTTTGATAGCTAACCGTTAACAGCGTAATTATCATCGCGCCAACTGCGGCAACAGCGAAGACCCAGCCGCTTATTTCGGTGCGGTACTGGTAGCTTTGCAACCAGTTGTGCATAAAATAATAAGCCATTGGCGATGCTATCAGTAATGATATGGTTACCAGCACCACAAAATCCTTTGATAGCAATTGCCACAGGTTAAATACCGTCGCGCCCAATACTTTGCGCACACCAATTTCTTTAATGCGTTGCTCAGCTGTAAACGATGCCATACCAAAAAGGCCCAGGCAGCTGATAAATATGGCAAGGCCTGCAAAACAGCTGGCCAGTTTGCCTATGCGTTCTTCATTATCAAACTTGCCCGCATAATCCTCATCAACAAAGCGGATAGTAAAAGAAGATGAAGGATCGTATTTCTTCAAAATTCCCCTGATCTTATCCATTGCGCTATGTGCGCTAACCAGCGGGTTAATTTTTATGTTGATGTTTGATAACTGACTCCAATTTCTTGGTAAATAGAAGAATGACTGTTTTGCCGTTTCATAAGCCGATTGGTTAACCATATCTTTTACCACGCCAATAATTTTATACTTGCCATTACCAATCCATTCGATAGTTTCGCCAATGGGATGTTTAAAGCCCATGAATTTTACGGCAGCTTCATTAATAATAAAGCCGGAAGAGTCTGACAGGAATGCAGGATTAAAATCCCGGCCTTCCTTAATTTGCCAGTTTACGGTTTTTCCAAAGTCGGCAGTTACAGACATGCTGTTGAATTGCTCCTGTACACCGGGATCTTTTCCTCTCCAGGTAAAACCGCCATTGCTGATATATACAGCTGTTACCGGGTTTTCTGATTCGGAAACGTTACTTACTGAACCGCTGGCAAGCAGATCATTCCTTAATGCCTGGTATTGTTTGTTTAAATCCTGCGTTTGCAGGCTCACGTTTAGTAAGTTATTTCGGCTATAGCCAACAGGCCTGTTTTTGGCAAACTGGATCTGCTGAAAAACTACTATGGTACCGATAATGAGCACTACCGAAACGGTAAATTGTACCACTACCAGTACTTTGCGTGGAATAGCAGCCAACCTGCCCACCCTGAATGTTCCTTTCAGCACCTTTACCGGGCTGAAAGACGACAGGTATAATGCCGGATAGCTCCCCGCAATAAGCCCGGTGAATAAAGTGAATGCTACGCCCAACATCCAAAATAATGGATTGCCCCAAAGGATGCTTACTTTTTTAGCCGCAAGCTGGTTAAATTCGGGCAGGCACAGCTGTACCAAAAGCAATGATAAAAAGAATGCAAGGATAGCGATCAATAACGATTCGCTGTAAAACTGCGCAACAAGCTGGCTGCGAACGGACCCGATTGCCTTGCGGATGCCAACTTCTTTAGCGCGTTTTTCGGAGCGTGCCGTGCTCAGATTCATAAAGTTAATACAAGCCAGCAGCAATACAAACATGCCTATTATGCCAAACAGCCAAACGTACTGAATGCGGCCACCTGTGTTTATCCCGTTTTTAAACTCGCCGTATAAATACCACTTGCCCATGGGATGCAGGAACAGCTGCGATTTGTAACGGGCATCGCTGTTATTCAGGCCCCGCAGTGCGTTTAGTTTTAAATCCTTAATTTTTGCTGATACCTGTGCCATGTCGGCATTGTCGGCAATCTGTACAAATGTTTGAAACCAGCTGGCGCCCCATGGGTTATTAAACCTGCCGGGATAATTCTGGCTAATAGCCAGCATTTGCCATGGGGCAATAAAAGTCAAATCGCCGAAGGATGAGTTTTCGGACAGGTTTTTGTAAACGCCGGTTACTTTGGCATTCAGCTTCTTGTCTATCTTTATCAGTTTGTTTATTGGGTCAATATCACCGAAAACTGCTTTTGCTGTTGTTTGGGAAAGTATGATAGATGTAGGGTCGTTTAAGCTTTTAGCAGTACCTTTCAGCATTTTTACTGATAGCATATCGGTAATTGCAGGCTCCATGTAATTCCCTTTTTGCGTAACGGTTTTATCGCCATAGGTTAAAAGGTGATCGCCGGTCCACGAAGTAATGATCACATGTTTAAAGTAGCTGCCAAAATTACTCCGCAGGCCCGGAGCCAGTGGCCATGCCGATGACCCCCAGGTTTCCGTTTGGCCGTTGATAAAGGAGTTGTCCATTACTCTTGCAATGCAGTCGCGGTTTTTATAACCGGTATCAAAAGATAATTCATCCCAGATCCATAAGCCTATCAGCATAGCTACAGCCATACCAACAGCCAGCCCGCCAATGTTTATCATTGATGAAACCCTGTTATGGATCAGGTTTCGCCAGGCAATTTTTAAATAATTCTTTATCATTTTGTTAGTTATTGGTAATTAGTAATAATGCCATAGGTAATTCAACAAATGAGTTTAGTCATTTGCCGAATTACTTTTCCAGATATTCAATTTATCTAAGGGCATTAACTGCTTACGGCCAACTGCAAACTGTTAACTTCCTGTTATTTATTTTTTATAATTATATAATTACTTGTTTCTCACCTAACCTCCGGTCCCTAATCTCTAATCACTCGGAACGCAAACTTTTCACCGGGTTTGCCAGTGCTGCTTTTATACTTTGATAGCTAACTGTAAGTAACGTAATCATCATGGCGCCCAGCCCGGTTACAACAAAGATCCACCATGTTATTTCAGAACGATATTGATAATTCTGCAGCCAGTTGTGCATAAAATAATAAGATACAGGGGTTGCAATGAGTAATGAAATAACAACCAGGAATACAAAATCTTTTGACAACATCTGCCATAGGTTGAATACTGTAGCGCCCAACACTTTTCGCACTCCAATTTCTTTGGTCCGTTGCTCTACCATAAATGATGCCATGCCAAACAAACCAAGACAACTGATGAATATTGCCAAACTGGCAAAGAAAGTTGCCAACTTACCTATGCGTTCTTCGTCTCCGAATTTTTTGGCATACTCGTCATCAACAAATTTGTAATCAAAAGGGTCTCCGGGGGCATGTTTTTTGCAAACGGCTTCGATATTGCTTATTGCTGTACTTGCGCTCATTGTAGGATTGATGCGCACATTTACCAGGCCCGGGCCGCCTTCAATGTAAAAGATAGTCGGTTTTACAGGTTCATATGGCGATTCTACGATCATGTCTTTGGTAACACCCAATACCGTATATTTTTTATCATCCCAGCTTACTATTTGGCCAACAGGATTTTTAAGCCCCATGTATTTTACACTGGATTCATTTAAGATCAATCCATTTAAATCTGAAGCAGATGAATTTGTAAAATCCCTGCCCTGGATAAATCGCCAGTTTACTGTTTTACCGTATCCGGGGGTTACGGCAAAAGTGGCAAATTCGCCTGCGGTACCGGCGTCTTTACCCTGCCAGCTAAAACCGCCGCTTGATCTGCTCCCTTTTGTTATCTGGTTTCCTGATTCAGCAATTTCTGTTATTGTTCTTGTTTGAAGCAACTCATTCCTAAGTGCATCAAAATTCCTGTGCAGGTTCTCTGAATATGGCCTAACCATAATTAATCCGGAGCGACTGTAACCAATAGGGCGATCTTTAGCAAAATGAATTTGCCGCAGTACCACTATGGTTCCAATTATCATTGTTACTGAAAATGTAAACTGAACAACAATAAGTACCTTACGGGGAATGCTGGCCATTTTACCGGCCTTAAATGAACCTTTTAATACCTTTACAGGTTGAAAAGAGGAAAGGTAAAAAGCAGGGTAACTGCCGGCAAATAGTCCGCTAATAATTACAAATCCTATCCCTGTTAGCCAAAACGATGGGTTACTCCATAAAATAAATAGTTGTTTACCCGTTAAATCATTAAAAAATGGAAGGGTTAATTGCACCAGGAACAACGCGGCTAAAAAAGCCAGTACTGCCACCAACAAAGATTCACTTAAAAATTGCCAGATCAATTGCCCCCGCAAAGACCCAATCGACTTCCTGATCCCAACTTCCTTAGCCCGTTTTTCGGACCGCGCTGTACTCAGGTTCATGAAATTTATTCCCGCCAGCATTAACACAAAAATGCCAATTATCCCAAAGAGCCAGATATATTTGATGCTTCCACCGGTATTTACGCCATTTTTAAACTCGGCATATAAATGCCAGCGGCTCATCGGGAAAAGGAAAATTTGCGGATTTCCTTTTTTGCCATCCGGGTCTTCATTGTTAAGTTTAAGGTCTTTTATTTTTGCTGAAACCTCGGCTATGTTTTTTTGATCAGCCACCTGTGCAAAAACCTGGAATGAATTAGCATTCCAGTTGGTTTTGGCTTGCTGCATTTCTGGTGTATGCTCATATAAACCCCAGGGAGCAATAAATTTAACATCACTGAAACTTGCATTTGAAGGCAGATCCTGGTATATGCCTGCTACCTTCAAAGTAAAGTTATCCAACTTTAATATTTTGTTTATTGGGTCGGCATCACCAAAAATAGCTTTGGATACCGATTCGGATAATAATATTGACGATGGATCTGTTAATGCGTTCTTTATACCTTTGATCATTTTTAAGGTGAGCATTTCCGGTGCATCGGGCTCCATAAAATTGCCCGGCATAGAAATGTTTTTATCTTTAAATGAAAGAAGGTGAGGGTTGGTCCATGAGGATAACACTACATATTTAAAATCGTTGCCATAAAGATGGCGAAGCTCATAAGCTACAGGGATAGGCATAGCTTTCAAAGAATTGACTTCTCCGTTAGCTGTTTGGTTTTGCATAACCCGGGCAATATCGTCGTAGTTTTTATGGTATTTATCAAACGACAACTCATCCCAGATCCATAAGCCGATCAATACAGCAACCGCCATACCAACAGCCAATCCGCCGATATTGATCAGTGACGAAACCCTGTTGTGTACAAGGTTACGCCAGGCAATTTTTAAATAGTTTTTTATCATTGTTGTTGGTCATTAGTTATTATGTCATTAGTCATTGGTGGGGTCAGTCGCTGGTCATTTATTCACTGGACAGGCAATGACCAATGAATAATGCCCAATGACAAAACTCACTCGGAGCGCAAACTTTTTACCGGGTTTGTTAATGCTGCTTTAACTGCCTGGTAGCTTATGGTGCATAGCGCAATAGCTACTGCAATAATTCCCGCTGCTCCAAACACCCATAGGCTAATATTTATCCGGTAGGCAAAACCTTGCAGCCAGCTATGCATTACCAGCCATGATACCGGTGCGGATAATACAAATGATATCACCACCAGCACCATAAAATCTTTTGATAAAATATATACTACGCTTTGTGTTGATGCGCCCAATACTTTGCGGATGCCCACTTCCTTTGTGCGCTGTAAAATGTTATAGGCTGATAAACCCAGCAGGCCAAAACATGCAATCAATATAGCAAGGAATGCAAACAGCGTAAACATTTTGCCGAATTGCTGATCGTTTTTGTACTGGCCGTTAAACTGATCGTCTAAAAAGAAATAGTTAAAAGGATCATTAGGGAAATACCTGTTCCATGTAGTTCTTACGCCTGCAATAGTGTTCTGCAGGTCGGCTGTTTGCAGCTTGATGGAATATGCCCCCCGCACTTCAGGCCGAAGACGGATGACCTGCGGGTCGATAGGTTTTTGGAGACCCAGGTGGTGAAAGCTTTGTATTACACCAACTATGGTAAGCGTGTCTCCTGATGTAATTTTTTTGCCTATTGCATCCTGCGGATTTTTAAAGCCCAGTTGTACGGAGGCCTTGTCGTTTATTATCGCGCCTTTTTTATCGGTTACAAAATCTTTTGAGAAATTTCTGCCGGCCAGCAGCTTTAACTGAAATTGAGAGAGAAAATCATAATCGATAGCCATTTGGTACAAGGTGCCGCCGCCCAGCTCTTTATGATCAAGGCTTTCAAAGCCGCTTGTCCAGTAAATTTCTTTACCCATAACGCTTGAGGATGCAGCCATACCTTTAATCCCCGTGTTTTTTAGCAGATCAGACTTAAAAGCTTGAAACTCGTTTTTATACAGCGAATCGGTAACCGACTGCGCGCCATTAAGTACAAGGGTTTGATTGATGTTAACCCCAAGTTTTTGGTTCCGCATAAAGCTTACCTGCTGGTAAACGATAATGGTGCCTGCTATAAGGATAACAGAAATGCTGAACTGCACAATGATCAAACTTTTGCGCAAAAACAGCCCGCCCGAGGTGTTTTTAAACGCACCTTTCAAAACGGCAACCGGCTGGTAGCCTGAAAGTACAAATGCAGGGTATAAGCCCGATAGCAATGTGCCTGCAATAAAGATCCCCGAAAATATGAGCCAATATTTGGCCGACAAGCTGAAACCCATAGCCGTTTCACGTCCCATTAAATTATTAAACCACGGGGTTAAGGCAAACACAGTTATTGCTGCAATAACTATCGCCATAAAATTTAATATCACGTTCTCCAGCATAAACAGCCTGATCAGGTTTGATTTGGCTGCGCCTAAAACTTTGCGCACCCCAACTTCTTTGGCGCGTTCAACTGAGCGGGCGGTAGACAGGTTGATATAATTTATCCATGCAATCCCCATAATAATAAAGCCTATTAAAAACATAAAGCTTACTGCGCTGCCGCTGCCATTTGTTTCGGCCTCCTGGTTATAGTTTGAGTACAGGTAGATATCCCTAAGCGGAATTGTATAGAGATAGTCTTTTATATTATTTGCTTTGGCATAAGGTTTACTGTTGATGTACTTATCGGCAATGCCGGATAATTCGGCCTGAAATTTTTGAGGATCGGTACCGGGTTTTAGCTGGAAATAAGTATAAAAATCGTACCAGCCGAATGATTTGTTTGCCCGGTCAGTTTTATCACCGTTTATAGCCAACTCAGCCTCCAGTGTATTGTACGACACCAGGTAATCTATTATGAGGTGCGAATTTTTAGGATAGTCTTTAAATACACCACCTATTTGCAATGATTCATTTAAGCTGCTGCTGCGGGCAAGCAGTGTTTTACCAACAACATCATCAGTTCCAAAATATTTTTTGGCCATACTTTGCGAGATAATGATCTTGTTGGGGCCAATTAACGATGTCGTATTGCTGCCGCTGATCATTTCAACACCCAGCATATTTATGGCTGACGGATCGGCATAATAACCTTTGGTTTCCGAGAATTTTACATTCCTTGCATCATTGCTCAACAATAATTCGTCATCAATTATCCTGCAGTAGTTTTCTACTTCGGGATACATTTTTTTCATTGTGGGTGCAATGCCGGGGTAGGAGGTAGCAGACTGCCACATCATTTTGCCCTGTTTATACTGATCCAACCGGAGCCGAACTATCTGCGATGAATTTTTCTGAAAAGTATCATAGCTCCGCTCGTACGATACATACTGAAAGATCAGTAAACAGCAGGTAATGCCAATAGCAAGCCCTAAAATGTTTAACGCCGTGTAGCCCTTTCTTTTCGAAAGGTTACGCAACCCGATGGTGAAATAGTTAAATATCATTTTTTAGTCATTATGTCATTGGTCATTAGTCATTGGTTGTGTGTGGTCTGTTTTCGTTTTGCGTAAACAGATAAAGTCATTCGGCGCTAACCCAATGACTAATGACACAATGACCAATGATTAAACTCACTCACTTTTCAGGCTCTTAGCCGGGTTAGCCATTGCGGCCTTAACCGAGCGTACGCTTATGGTTATAAAAGCCAACAGCATGGCAGTTAAACCTGCTGCAGCAAATACCCACCAATGGATATTTGTGCGGTATTCAAAACTTTGCAGCCATTTACTTGCCGCCAGCCAGGCAATAGGCGTGGCTACAATTGCAGCAACAAATACCAGCAACACCAGTTCTTTAGCCAGCATATTTACTATGTGATGGATGCCTGCACCCAATACTTTACGGATGCCTATCTCTTTTACACGCTGTTCAGCAGTGAAGGTAACCAGGCCAAATAAGCCCAAACAGGCAATGCTTATGGCAAGCACTGTGAAAATAAGCAGCAGGTTACCTTGCTTTTGTTCCGATTGATACTGATTGGCAAAATTTTGATCAAGAAAATTATAATCAACCTTGTTTTCAGGATCAAACCTGGCATAAACCTGTTGCAGATAGTTTAGCGCGGCAGGGATATTGTTTTTGCTTAAACGCACATATAGGTTATCCTTATCATTGGCAACTGCCGGTAAGTTTAATACCATTGGCGAAATTTTGTGCTGAAGCGAATAAGTGTTAAAGTCTGTCACCACACCAACAATGGTTGAATAAGTGATAATACCATGGGCAACGCCTGTGCGTACACGCCTGCCGATTGGGTTTTTCCAGCCAAGCTCTTTTATCAATGTTTCATTAACTATAATGGAATGGTTTGCAGTATCTGAAACGCCTTTTATAAAATTGCGGCCGGTGACCATTTTTATTTGCATGGCAGGGATAAAATCCTCGTCAATTATTAACGATTCTACCATTTTGGTATCAGGCGCATTGTTGCCATCAGGGCCAATGTTAAAATCGTTTGAGCCTATATCATTATTGCCAATAGGGTTTCCTGCAACGGCAACACTTTGAATCAATGTACTTTGGAGTAGTTGGGCCTTAATTTCTTCAGTTTTTGCACGGGCTCCCTTATTATGGATATGGAAGGTTAGCATCTGCGATTTGTTAAAACCGAGATCTTTATTTAATACATAATGCAGCTGCTGGTAAATTACGCATGAGCCAACAATCATCACAATGGTTATAACAAACTGGAAGATAACCAGCCCTTTCCGAAAAAGAATGGTGGATGACTGGTTACCCAACTGTCCTTTCATAGCAGGGATTGTATTAAAGCCGGACAGGAACAATGCAGGGTAAATACCACTGATAATACCTGTTAGCAAAGCAAACAGCGCAAATATCACCAGCGACTTGACTGCACCAAAATACCAGATATCTAATGATTTGCCTGAAAGATGATTGAAGTATGGTATGGCTGCCTGGATTAAAACCATCCCTGCAATGGTGGCCAATACGGCTAACAAAACAGATTCGGAAAAGAACATGTAAAGTAATTGGCTTCTGCCTGAACCAATAACTTTACGGATGCCGATCTCTTTAATCCTTACTGATGAGCGGGCTGTGGTAAGATTAACATAATTTATTATTGCGATTGCCAGTATTAACAAACCAACAATGCTGAAAACATATACATAGGCAATGTTGCCATTATTACTCATTTCATAGTCAAGGTTTGAATGCAGGTGGATGGATGTTAATGGCTGCAGTTCCATTTTGTATTTTACCCCGGCGAAATCAGTTTTTAAATGTTTATTAAAGAAATCATCAGAGTGCGCCTCAATCTTCTTATAATCATCGTGGTTTTTTAGTAAAACAAATGTAAAGACGCCGGCGTTGCCCCATCTGCCAGTTAGGTTTGCATTAAAAGACCGTAGCGCACTAAATTTAAAAGTGGAATTTGCCGGTACATCATCAATTACGCCGGTAACTACCTGTCCATCATTACTGTCAAAAAAAACTGTTTTATCCATGGCTGTTGAAGCGTCGCCAAAGATCTTTTCTGCAAGAGTTTTTGTTAAAACGATAGCATGAGGTTTTGACAAGGCACTTTCCGGATTGCCGGATAGAAAATGATAAGTGAATATGTTGAATATGGCATTATCGGTAAATGCAATATCATTGGCTGTGATCTGCTTATCTCCATAAATAATTTTACCACCGCCTTCCCCATCAATACGGATGGCTTCCTCAACTTCGGGATAATCTGCTTTTAAAGCCGGGGCATAAGGGATAGAAGTAATAGCCAGGTTAAAACCACCATTGCCCCATTTGCCATGCTGAGCCACACGGAAAATACGGTCCGATTTTTCATTATAGCGATCATAGCTCCATTCATCAGTTACATATAATGCAATAATCCAGAAAGCTGCTACACCAATGGCTAATCCGCAAATGTTCACTAATGAAAAGAACCGATGCTTGTTCAGGTTTCTCCAGGCGATTTTTAAATAGTTCTTTATCATGGCTAGTTCATTAGTTCAATGGCTCATTAGTTCATTGGTGGAATGATGGTTATTGATTTTCTTAGTTTTTCAAACTAATCTCTAACCTCCGATCTCTAATCTCTATCATTAACATCATGCCGATAATTTAAATTATTGATAATCAATTAATTGATATATTTTATTAAGGTGTACGTTTGTTGCATATCCGTACGGTAAGTGTCCGGTTTTGTTACAGTATAATAGCTTAGTTATAAGTACTTTAATATACTGATATATTTGTCCATTTAAAATAAGGTAAATGCCGCATTATTTAGATAAAAATGCTGCCGTATTAAAAATCAATCTCATTTTTTAGGCTGATGTACGGAATTGGTTGATTATGAGAATTATTTATGAGAAAATTGATTGGTATTAAAGCGTATTACTAATTAATCAAGCTGCTATAAATCAATTATTTATAAAATATTTGTGCCTTCATTTAAATTATCTTTAATAGATTTGGTTGTTATAACCCTGCTTGTAAGCATTCTCATTATTCCATTTTTAATCCATTATGAAAAGAAGATCTCTTAAACTTTCCATTGGCTTTGTTTTAACGGCTTTAGTTACCGTTAACCTTGCCAATGCACAAAAGGCTCAGCCATATTCGGCGGCCAATAAAACGGTAAAAGTTTATGTAACGGCTAAAGGCACTGACGACAGGCTTAAACAAACCGCAACCCTTACATTTACCAGCAACCCACAGCCGGTTGAAACGGAGGTTGCTATATTTGTTGATCCCTCAAAAACATTCCAAACTATGCTGGGTATTGGAGGGGCATTAACAGATGCTGCCGCCGAAACATTTTATAAATTACCCAAGGACAAGCAAAAGGAGTTCCTGACCGCTTATTTTGATAAGGATAAGGGGATAGGATATACGCTGGGCCGCACCAGTATTCAAAGTAGTGATTTTTCGAGCGAAAGCTATAGTTATGTTAAGAACAATGATATAAGCTTAAAATCATTTGATGTAAGTCATGATAAAAAATACCGCATTCCCTTCATAAAGGAGGTTACTGCTGCTGCAGGTGGTAAGCTCACCTTGTTTGCCAGTCCATGGAGCCCGCCGGGATGGATGAAAACTAACGGCGATGTTTTACATGGTGGTAAGCTATTGCCTAAATACGACCAGTCATGGGCAAATTTTTATGTAAAATTTATCCAGACTTACGAAAAACTGGGCATCCCTATCTGGGGCCTGTCCGTTCAGAATGAGCCTATGGCAACCCAAACATGGGAATCATGCCTTTACACAGCAGAAGATGAGCGCGATTTTATAAAGAACTTTTTAGGCCCAACTTTATATAAAGCTGGCATGGCCGGTAAAAAATTGATTGCATGGGATCATAACCGCGATTTAATGTATCAGCGTGCCAGCACCATACTGGAAGACCCTGAAGCAGCAAAATATGTTTGGGGCATAGGCTTTCACTGGTACGAGACCTGGACAGGTGCAGGCATGAACTTTGAAAACACCCGTTTGGTTGCCAAGGCCTTCCCGGATAAAAAACTGATATTTACCGAAGGCTGTGTGGAGAAATTTGATTTTAACAGGCTTAATGATTGGGCGCTTGGCGAACGCTACGGCCTTTCAATGATGAATGATTTTAACGCCGGAACCGTAGGCTGGACAGACTGGAACATCCTGCTTGATGAAAAAGGCGGACCAAACCACGTAGGCAACTTTTGCTTTGCACCTATCCATGCCGATACCCGCAATGGAAGTTTGATCTATACAAACTCATATTATTACATGGGGCATTTTTCTAAATTTATTCACCCGGGGGCTAAACGCATAGTAAGCTCTGCAAGCAGGGATAAGCTTTTAACCACCGCTTATATTAACCCAGATGGCAAGCTGGCTGTTATAGTGATGAACCGTGGTGATGAGAATATAGATTATTCATTATGGATAAAAGGCAAGGCTGCAAAAACAACTGCTTTAGCGCATTCGATTGCAACATTGGTGGTAGAATAGGTTCCTTCTCCTATGTAATGCCGAATTTATTTCGGCACCCCACAGGACATTCCCACTTGCATGGTGTACACTTAGCAGGTGGGGTGCTGAAATAAATTCAGCACGACATTACATTGGATATAACAAAAAAAGCGGCCATCAGCCGCTTTTTTGTTATATGACGTATGTATTAATCTTCTATCACCACACCCATGTTACAGAACTTATCAATACGTTCGGTAACCAGTTCATCAATATTGCGTTCTTTTAATACTTTAAGGTCTTTTAAAAGCTGTTTCTTTAAAATGGCAGCCATAGCAACCGGGTCCTGATGGGCGCCGCCAAGGGGTTCTTTAATAACGCCATCAATCAGTTTGTTTTTCAGCATTTCGGTGCTGGTAAGCTTCAGCATTTCTGCTGCTCTTTCTTTGTGTTCCCAGGTTTTGAACAGGATAGTTGAGCAGTTTTCGGGAGAGATCACTGAATACCATGAATTATCAAGCATCAATACCCTATCGCCAATACCTATTCCCAATGCCCCGCCTGATGCGCCTTCGCCTATAACAACACAAATAATAGGAACTTTTAATATCGACATTTCCAGTAGGTTGCGCGCTATGGCTTCGCCTTGTCCGCGTTCTTCTGCTTCAAGACCTGGGAACGCTCCCGGGGTGTCTATCAGTGTTATAACCGGTTTGTTGAATTTTTCGGCCAGTTTCATCAGCCTTAATGCTTTGCGGTAACCTTCGGGATTAGCCATACCGAAGTTGCGCATTTGACGCTCCTTGGTATTTCGGCCCTTTTGGTGACCGATGAACATAGCTGTTTGTCCGCCGATGGTTCCAAAACCGCCTATGATCGCTTTATCATCACCAACGGTACGGTCGCCGTGCAGCTCAATAAAATCATCACACATCAATTCAAGATATTGTAATGAGTAAGGCCTTTCGGGATGCCGTGAGATCTGTACTTTTTGCCAGCCGGTAAGATTGGCGTAGATCTCTTTTTTGGCGGTTTCTAGTTTGCCTTCAAGCTCTGCTATCGTTGCCGACATATCCAGCTTGTTTTTATCTTCAACCTGCCTTACCTTTTCAATCTGCTGTTGCAGCTCGGCAAGCGGTTTTTCAAAGTCAAAAGTTATTTTCATTCAACAATTTTTATTATTAGTGAGATGAACTTTCTATATAAATCAAATTCACACCCGTTTTGTGTTACAAAACATAAAATGTTTTACACTTAATTAGGGGGCGCTAAATTAAATAAATCTAATGGTATTTCAGTTAATTACGTTTTTCTAATAACTCAATTTTTAGTGCCTGTTGTGGCGTTAATAAGTTTTTGGTAACCAGGTACGATTGTAAAATAACATTCCTAAGCTCGCCCTGGTATAAACCATAACGGTTTGCGTAAAATATCAGCGAGCCATTATCCAGCCGGTTATATTTAAAAATGCTGTCGAGTGTACGCTCATTGCGGATAATTATCAGCCCCATCTCCAGTTTTTTACGATGTAATTCCTTTACAATGGCATTTAGTTTAGTTGTTTGCTGCGGACTAAGGTCTAATTCCTTTTTATATTGCAGCGCTTTTTCCGGCGAAGGAAAATGATTTAATTCAGCAGCTAATGACATATGGTATAAATCATCCCCATTTAACAAGGCCGTATATTCTTCATCAGTTAAAGTTTTTAGGGTTGATTTTTTGATGATGGCGCTATCCACGATAGATTGGGCATTTGCTTTACTAAACAGTAACAGGATTATAAATAAAAGTAGAATGTTCTTCATAGATTGCAGTCAGTATCCGGGTTCAACTTAATCAACTAAATAAAACAAAGATTGTTCAGTTACAGCTTAAAAAACACCTTTTTCTTATACAAAAAATAACAAAGCAACCACTCAAGCCCAAAAATACAGATAGCCCCAACAATAACTTTCGGCAATTCCCCTGCATTAAACCAGCTTAAAACGCCATTTGAAATACTGCTTATATAACCATTGAACCATCTGGCGCCAACAATTTCAAAAAACAGGTAAATGAAAATAGAGTTCATGCCCACAATGGTAAAGAAGGTTAAATATTTACGATGTCCCAGCACATCAACCCACCAATAGCTAATGGCCAAAAACCACAGGCACCAGCCTAACGAGGCTATGGTGAACGAGGTGGTAGCAATACGTTTAATTATCGGGGTTATATTTAGTGCATCAAGGCCATAGCCAATAAACAGGCAGACAAGGCCCCAAAGTATCAATTGCCTTAATTTATTATTACCATTTAACAACAGCTTGCCTGCCAAAGCCCCGGCAATAGTATGCACAGCAGTAGGGATACAATTTATAGCCACCCAGCCTCCTGGATTTATCTTGTTCATCAACAGCAGATCAATATAATTGCCAAAGTTATGCTGATCAGTAAAGGGCTGGTCAAAGCCAGGGACATGGGTAAACCGGTACAGAACTTCGCTAAAAAGTAACAACCCTATACATACTGCTATTTGAGCAATTGAGTTCCACCTGAAGATAAGGAAAGCTACCAAAGTTGTAAACGAAAGCTGGGTTAAAACATCCCACAATTCAAACGATAAACCTTTCGGACGGACGGCATAATCAAGCACCCCCCAAAAGAACAGCCAGCCGCAGCGCTTTAATGTTTTTTTAAAGGTTTGGTTCCAGGTAACGCCGTTACTCCATTGCTTGTTTAATGAAAAAGCCATAGCCACACCCGCCATAAACATAAAGGCTGGTTGCACTAAATCCCAGAAATGAAGGCCGTGCCACGGGTGATGGGTAAATTGTTCAATGAAACGCCCATGCGTATGCTCATACAAATAATCATAGATCCCGGTTGATTCAATAGCGAGCAATACCATGATAAAACCGCGAAGAAAATCGAGGGAGAGGAGACGGGTGGAAATTGGGTTAACGTTTTTTGTTAAAGGCATGAGTGGTTTTGATTGTCCAGTTAGGGAATCTCCTAATATCCTTTAAAAATAAAAATAAATAATTTTGAAAGTTGACAAACAATTAAATGTATTTGTACATTTAAATAAATAACCCTAAAACTTAATCACACTATTTTTAATCAAAGCGTGCAGAAATATAATTAAGGTGTTGCCATTAAGGCAAGTGTAATACCTATGCTATTTAGTGTTAATGGATTAGATATACAATAAAGCCTGGTTGAACATAAAAAAACGATTAACGCATCATATCTCTGAATAGAGAAAATTGAAATATATTTTATTAAGAATTTCTTTTGGCCAAAGAAAAAGGGGAGTGCCGAAAACCTTTAGAAGAGAGTAAGCAGATTAACCAATTTAAATTTCAAAAAATGAAGCAACCTAAAAATTTAGGGAAAAGCCTAAACAGAAATGAAATGAAATCAGTGATGGGTGGTATGCCAGGACCGTGCTATGGGAATAACTTAAATTGCCCGAGTGCCTGCCAGGCCGATCCAAATCTTATCAAAGGATATACATGCGTTGGGAATACGTGTATTTACGGTTATTGCCCTTGATAGATAGTGCATTTTTTTGTTATTTAGATTTGGCAACCCGATGGGGTTGCCAAATCCCTTTACACGCAGAGTTTGTCAGGTTTATGCAATACCTTTTCTGACTATGAAAACACTAAGCACCGCTGTTGTTATCCACGTTTCTGATTTTGAACGCGCATTAAATTACTATACAAACATTTTAGGCTTTACTGAAGATTTTAAGCTTGCAGATTATGCCGGATTAATTATGGATAATGTTTCTATCCATTTAAGCGGGCCAACCAATCCGGGTATAAAAAAAACACCCGGCAATGCACATTTTTGTGTCGACTGTGATGAGGTGGATGCTTACTTTGATGCAATCTCAAAAAAAGGCGCCCTAATAGCCGTACGACCGGCTGACAGATTTTATGGCATTCGCGATTTTGCTGTTAACGATCAAGACGGTAATACCCTTGTTTTTGGCAGTGCTATAGCTGATGCCCGTTAAAATACTACAGAATCCGTAGAGTGAATAACAAGGAGGGCTGTCGTGGTTCGACAAACATAGGATGACACCCCAAAGCAAACTCAATTATAACCCGTCATGATGAAATCATCAATAATCGGTGAAATCATTTTTCTTTAATCCAATCATAATCTTTCCCATTCTCGTGTACAATAAATTTACTCACGATACCACCAGGCCCTTTTTTAAATTCCATTGTGATTTCGCCTATATGAAAAGAAAATTTGTGTTCGCTGAGGGTATATAGCGCAGTTTTTGCTGCTAAGTTGGTTTTTGAATCGGCCATTAACCTGCCATTCTCAACGCTGATGGTTATTTTATGCTGCTCGTTCATCGCATAAATACCTGCATATTGTTTCAGTACAGCCTCATCCACTTTTACTTCAGCAGGGTATGAGAATTTTGCGAGGTTAATGTTGTTCAGCACGGA
Source organism: Mucilaginibacter sp. OK098 (assembly GCF_900142915.1). Taxonomy (GTDB): domain Bacteria; phylum Bacteroidota; class Bacteroidia; order Sphingobacteriales; family Sphingobacteriaceae; genus Mucilaginibacter. The sequence goes on along the minus strand of NZ_FRCM01000002.1, from coordinate 625,469 downwards.
TGACCTATCTTCGCAGGCGTCGCTCAAAAGCTTAAGGGATAAGTCATCGCCCTTTATCCCAATTTTATATTTGCCTCTAACTTCATTGTCGCAGTCGCTTTGGCCTTCCGTTTTTTTCAGCGTAAGGATTGAGTCGGTTATGGTATAAACCATATTTTCTATAGGAGCGTTATTGGCAAAGCGGGTAATTTTTAAGGTGTCACTTCCAAAATCAAAAAAAGCGGGAACATCTTCTTCAATTTTAAGTGTGCCCTTCCATTTGGTATTGGCCAGTTGTGCATGGGTATTTATTGCGGTAAATAATATAAGCACCAGTGTAATGATCTTTTTCATGATTTTAAATGTTATAATTTTTGAGCAATACTACCGAACAATATTATTCGAAAATGCTCAAATCATGTTTTGAGCATTATTTTACCCCTGTTTTATAGTTTAATAGGAATTGTTTAGGAGTGATGCTTTCTGCACTTTTAAATGTACGCTGAAAGGTAGCTACAGAGTTAAACCCGGAATCGAAGGCGATACCTGCTATGGTGATGTGTTTATTTTCTGGTTGCAGCATTTTTAGCTTCACCTCGTTGATACGATATTCATTTACAAATTCACTGAATCCCTTTTTTAGCTCGCGGTTTAAAACGGCGGATATCGTTCTGGGGTTAAGGTTAAGTTTTTCGGCAAGCTTGTTTACGGTAAGGGTAGGGTCGAGGTAGAGCTTTTGGGTCTCCATGGCTTTTTTCAGGATGCCTATACATGCCTCAGCCTCCCCGGCCGGCAACATATCGGCATAGGTTTTGGCAGCTTTTTGATCGCTGATATAAACTACACGGGTATGCTGATAGCCTTTCAGACCTATCCAATAAGTGAATATAACCAGGATTATTTCGATAGGAGAGAAATAGGCTAATGCCTCAATATTAAAAAGTAAAGATCCAAAAATTGTGGCTGCCCATACTAGGGCTATTAATACCATAGTGGTAAGTAAAGCTTTGGTCCATTTACTGATCAAATTTTGCTCTGTAAGTATTGATACATCAGCTCCCGATGTTTCAGGTTGCCATTTTTTAAATTGACGGATAGCAGAAACTAAATAAAACCAGAAAATAACTACCATCAACATTTCTGCAACCGGCTGGTATAAGGCGTCGATGTTGCCTGCCTTTACAGGGAATACTACCCCACTTTTGGCCAGCAACGCGTAGATGAGTAAACAAAAACGGAAAGCAAAATCAACTATTGCGGGTAAATAGGTTTTTAAAATTATGTTGGATGGGATTTTGTCGGGCTGAATAGTGGTTTGAATATACAGGTACAGGCTTGGCCCTGCCGTTAAAATAATAGTATATGGGAAAATCTGATCGAAAATGCCAAGCCAGCCGGTGCTAAACCCTGAACTCCAGCAGAAGGTTCCGAAACTATCATAAACCAGCATCAGCATAAAGGCTGCCAGGAAATACTTGTTTTGGCGCTTATCATTGCCGGAAAACAAGAGCATAAGGCTTAAAATTAAACCCTGCAATGATCCTAACAGAACTATAATGTTAAACAGGTTGAATTGGATATTCATAAATAAGGTTTTCCGGTCGGTTTGACAGTTTTTTTGAAAGATAGTTTAACAGCGGCTAAACTTTAACCTCCATAAAATTGCAGCTTCTATGAACAATGAACTGAAAATCAGTGATTAGAGGTTAGAGGCCAGAGATTAGTTGAGAAAAAGCTTCGGCTATGAACTAAAAATCAGTGATTAGTGGTTAGAGACCAGAGATTAGTTGAGAAAAAGTTTCGGCTATGAACCATCAACTATGAACTCCCTCAAATAAACCTGATTAAATCACCTAATTCTTTTTTATAGGTTGCTCCGATAGGGATCTCTTCATCCTCTATCCAAAGCCTGTTATCCTGTATTTTGGTTATGTAGTTAATGTTTACCAGGTAGGAGCGGTGAACGCGCACCAGGTTTTTGGCAAAGGAAAGTTTCTCTTCTAAAAAGCTTAGGTTCTCACAAAAAAGTATACTGTCATTTTTAAGATGAAAGTTGCAATAACTTCCGTCCGCTTTCAAAAAACGAATATCATTGACCATTATTTTTTTGAAGCTGCCTTCATCTTTAACAAATATGGAATCGTTCATTAAATAAGAAAACTCGTTGGCTTTTTTTGAGGCAATTTCTTTATCTCCTGCTAATTTAAGCGTAAGGTCTATCGCTATGCTAATATCAAGCCTGGTGAAGGGTTTAGAAACATAATGCAATGCGTTTGTTTCATAAATAGCCCTTTTACGAATGCGTTCATCCGTATTATTGGTAATAAAAATTATAGGCGGATCGCTGATTTTTTTTAACTCAATTGCGGTGTCAATGCCATTTGTATTATCGGCCAGCTCAATGTCCATAATTACAATATCGGCAAAGCCGGGCCTGAAGTTTTTAATTGCCTCCAACCCCGAATTAAAAATTGCCGGCACTTCATAGCCAAGTCCTTCAAGCATCATTCTTAACGACTCAGCAATCAATATTTCATCCTCAACAACCAGGATCTTAACTTTACCTAACATATTTTCAAAGTTATAATAACAAATGATGGTAATACATATTATCAGACATCAATTTTTGTGCCTATTGTAATTTTTGTTCCTGCACTAAAATAGCCTGTTCACAAGGTAAAATGGCAAGTTCACAAACTTATTAGTTGAGTTGTTAATCAAATGATCTAATTTCAATCGTTTGATAACTAGGATATAAACCTAGCCCAAACCCTTTAACCCAGTTTAATTCAGAATGTAAAAAAGATGCCTGGTTTTAACAAGGAAAAATCGAACAAAAAACAATAGAATATTATAGTTGCCGGTCATTAAAACAGCCTGGTTCAAACTAAAGATATTTAAAAAGTAAGCCTAAACCTTATCACGTATGAAGTCTGAACATACGTACGAGTCGCATCATTACCTATAATTTATTGAGCCTCCGTAAAGTATTTCAAAAAGAAATATCGTGCTACATGCTGATATAGGATATCCAAAATTGTAAAAAGTCTTTTTCGGGAAAGCGGGTAACGGGCATTGCCTCTGCCCTGGAAAAGTCATGCCCTTATTTTTAATTATTAAAAAAAAGGGAAAATGAAAACTAAACAACTAATTATTGCAGCTATAATAGTTATGGCTTCAATCGCAACTAGCGGGTGTAAAAAAGATTCATCTGTGGCACCGACAAAAAAACAATCGACAATAAAATTGTCAACTATTGATTCTACAAACCTTTCCGGGGGAGGTGATGGACCAGTCAAGCATTGATACCTAATTAATATTAAAGGCTGCAATTATGCAGCCTTTTTTTATTAATTTTAAATCAGCAAATTTTAAGTTTATAATTTGATACTTAAGTTTGTATTTTATCATCCCTTATCAAACAAAAAATAAATGATTTTATTGAAAAAAAGTTTGTTAGTATTTATCAGCTTTTTTATAGTATTAAATAATGCTTATCCCTTTTTTGACAATAATAATCAGAACCCAGATACTTTACTTAAAAAAGCTAATTCAGCTAAAGAGCCCTTAATAGGTATTAATTTAGCTAAGCAAGCTTATAAGATAGCCGAATTAAAAAAGGACAAAAGAATTGTCATTAAAAGTTTAAACATAATAGCCGGATATTACTACGATTTAAGGGATTATCGTAATGGAAAAATAACGGCTAAAAATGCATTATCTATTGCTGAGGGTTATCACACAGACTCGTTAAGTGGCGATTCATGGCTTTATTTAGGTATGGCAGATTATGGAATAGGGGCCTTTAAGCAAGCTATTGCTGAATATAAAAAGGCAGCAATTATTTTTAAGAACACAAATCAATTATCTGGTTTAGCTGCTGTTTATTTGAATATTGGCATTTGCGAGCGGAAGCTTTCACTATATTCAGAATCTATTAATTATTACTTATTATCATCTGCGATTTTTGAAAGCTTAAAAAATGAGGAAAACTTATCCCATACTTTTAATTCCATCGCTTTATGTTTTGTTGAATTAAATAATTACCCAAAAGCACTGGAATACAATAAGAAGGCCCTGGAAATAAGACAGAAGTTAAATGACAGGCAAGCAATTGCACAATCATTAAATAATATCGGGTTTACATTTAAACAATACATGCAACCAGACTCTGCTATATATTACCTTAATAAGTCTTTGGCAATGTATAAGGCCGGTAGCGATTCAAGTGAAATAGTGCTCACTTTACAAAATCTGGGTTCTTCCTGGAAAATGAAGGGGAATTTGGAAAAAGCTGAGAACTATGTTGTAAGATCATTGCATATAGCAGCAAATTATGGCATGACAGAGGAAATTGCCAGGGGAAATGCCGACCTGGCAGAAGTTTACACTCAGCAGAAAAAATACGGGCCGGCATTAACTGCAATTAATATTACCATTGGCACATCTCAAAAGCTTAAGCTCCCCGAGTTATTAATGGAAGCCTATGGGATTAAATATAATTTATATAACCATGCAGGTGATTATAAGAATGCACTATTATATGCAAATAAAAAGACCGACCTGAAAGACAGCCTTTTCTCTGTTGCAAAGAATAGAACGATTAATGAACTTGAAATTAAATATCAAACCGACCAAAAAGTAAAAGATATAGCAGCGCTTAGTTTAAAAAGCAGCCTGGACCAAAAAATTGTGAAGCAACAAAGGCTGTCAATTATTGTACTGGTAATTGCTGCTGTTTTATTATTACTCCTCTTCGCTATAGCTTATAATAGCTTCAGAGTGAAAAATAAAGCTAATCAGCGGATCCAAACCCTGATGCGTGATCTTCATCACCGTGTTAAAAATAACCTGCAGATCCTTTCCGGTCTTTTCACTATGCAGATTGAAAACCTGAGCGATGAAAATACAAAGATCGCCCTGCGCGAAAACGAAGCCAGGTTAACCTCCATGAATTTGATCCACAATAAATTATACCTGGACAATACCACCACAAAAATTGAAATGAATGATTATTTAACCAAGTTGTTAAATCATATAAAAGACTCTTTTGTAGGCTATAAGCAAAGTGAAATTAATTTGAGGATAGAGGTAAGTAATATAATGCTTGAAGCTGATAAGGCGGTGGCAATTGGATTGATAGCCAATGAGTTGGCTACAAATGCTTTTAAATATGCATTTACAGAAACCGGGGGCGAAATACACCTTGGCCTTAAATTAATTGAAAAATCGAAACTGTTATTAACCCTTTGCGATAACGGCGTAGGTTTAAAAGAAGACAACAAGGATAAGGCCCCTTCTTTTGGTTTAAGATTGGTGAATTTGATGGCGCGGCAGTTAAATTCAACACTTATTACCAAAAGCAACCCCGGGGTTTTCTATCAAATGGAAATAAACATTTAAGAAGAAGAGTCAGGAATCGAGATGCCAAGAATCAAGAAAGTAAGGGTTAGGGATCAGGATATAAATGCTGTGACCTATTTTCGTTTAAAGCGCTTTATATCCTGATTCTTGACTCTTGTTGTCTTGTTTCTTTTCTCTTTCCCGAAATCTTTTTTAAAAAAGGGTTTTGAGAACAGAAAAAACCTCCTATATTTGCATTCCTTTTTGGAATGGATAACAAACCTAAGGAGATTGCCTGATAGTATAAAGGTAGTACGACGGTTTTTGGTACCGTTTGTCTAGGTTCGAATCCTGGTCGGGCAACAATAGTATTTCGGATTTCGGATGTTCAATTTCGGATTTATTTCTGAAGAATATCGAAATCCGAAATTTTTATAAGGACGTTAATAAAAATTCCGAAATCGTAAATCCGACTTCCGAAATCAAAACATGCCATTACAATTTAACCCGGTTAAATTATTCGCAGGTTCTGCCACACAAAGTCTGGCAGAAAATATTGCGGCTTCTTATGGTCGCGAGTTAGGCGATATGGATATTTCGCGTTTTAGCGATGGCGAATTCCAACCCCATTTTAATGAATCGGTACGTGGCTGTGATGTGTTTTTGATCCAGAGCACCAATCCTCCAACTGATAACCTGATGGAATTACTGATGATGACAGATGCCGCACGCCGTGCATCCTCACATTATGTAACCGCCGTTATTCCCTATTTCGGATTGGCACGGCAGGACAGGAAAGATAAGCCGCGTGTTGCTATAGGCGCAAAACTGGTTGCCAATTTATTGGTAGCAGCAGGCATAAACCGCATTATGACCATGGACCTGCACGCAGCACAGATCCAGGGTTTTTTTGATATCCCGGTTGACCACCTTGACGCTTCTATAATTTTTGTGCCTTATATAAAAAGCCTTGGTTTGGGTAATTTAACTATTGCCTCGCCGGATATGGGCGGCTCATACAGGGCGCGTACTTTTGCCAAATTCTTTAACGCTGAAGTGGTAATTTGCGATAAACGCCGTAAACGCGCCAATGAAATTGAGGCCATGACGCTTATTGGTGATGTTACTGACCAGGATATAGTACTGATTGACGATATATGCGATACTGCCGGTACGTTGGCAAAAGCAGCAGGGTTAATTATGGAGCGTGGTGCACGCAGCGTACGCGCGGTTTGTACACACCCCGTATTATCAGGCAAAGCATATGAAACTATCGAGAATTCGGTTTTAACAGAATTGATAGTTACCGATACTATCCCGCTTAAGCATCAAAGCAGTAAAATAAAGGTTTTAACCACGGCAAATTTGTTTGCCAGCGCAATAATGAATGTAAACGAACACGGCTCAATAAGCCAGTTGTTTAAAGTAGATTAAATATAGTTCATGGTTCATAGATCATGGTTCATAGTAGAAATGAAGCGTGGTTGTTAGCCGGAACTTAAAGATAAAATAGAAGATGCAAATAGTTTCACTATGAACCATCAACTATGAACTTAAAAATAAATAAATAACAAAAAATGAAATCAATTGCTATTAGCGGTTCTCCAAGAGAGAACGTAGGGAAAAGAGACGCTAAAGAACTGCGTTACCAGAGCCTGGTGCCTGCAGTACTTTACGGTGGGACTACCCAAACCCACTTTTCAGTGTCCGCAAGTGATTTGAAAGCCGTAGTTTATACACCGGTTGTTCATTTCATCGACTTAGATATTGCCGGTACAAAATCACAGGCTATCATTAAAGATCTTCAGTTTCACCCGTTAACTGAACAGATCATCCACGTAGATTTTTTACTTTTAGACGAGAAAAAACCTATCACTATCGAGATCCCTGTTAAATTGACTGGAACTTCTCCAGGTGTTAAAACAGGTGGTAAGCTTGTACAAAAATTAAGAAAATTACGCATTAAAGCTTTACCTAAAGATCATTTAGACGCTATTGAAGTAAGCATCGAGACTTTAGAAGTTGGCAAATCAGTAAAGGTTAGTGATATTGAACTTAGTAAGTTAACTATCATGAATGCAAAAGAAGATACAATAGTTTCTGTAACTACTTCACGTGCATTACGCCAGGCTGAGCAGGAAGCTGCTTCTGGTAAAAAATAATTAAGGTGATTTCACCGATTAATGAGTGATTACACTGATTGATTTTGTGATTTCATAGATTAACAGCGATGAGTTTAGACTTGTCGCTGTTTTTGTTTAAAAATAATATCTTCGCTTTTTAATTAGGAGATGGTTATAAATGACATTCCGAACTTTTTTGGCTATGAACCATCAACTATGAACTAATCATGAAATATTTAATAGTAGGTTTAGGAAACATAGGGCCTGAATATGCCGATACCCGGCATAATATAGGTTTTATGATATTGGATGAATTGGCAAAACAGGAAAATGCCAAATTTTACAATATGCGCCTGGCTTACTATACCGAAATAAGCCACAAAGCACGTACCCTGCACCTTATAAAGCCAACCACCTATATGAACCTTAGCGGCAAAGCCGTTAACCATTGGATGAAGGAGCTAAAGATCCCTATTGAAAACGTGTTGATAATAGTTGATGATATTGCCCTGCCCTTCGGCACTTTACGCTTAAAACCCAAGGGCAGCGCTGCCGGGCATAATGGCTTAAAGCATGTAGAGGCTACGTTTGGCCATAACAATTATGCGCGCCTGCGTTTTGGTGTGAGTGACAATTTTCCCAAAGGCCGCCAGGTTGATTATGTGCTTGATGGCTTTGATAGAGATGAAATTCCCGAACTCCCTGCACTGATTGACCGCTCTATCGAAATGATAAAGAGCTTTGCCACAATAGGTACCGAACTTACCATGACACGGTACAACAAGTAGGCAATTGTTAAAAAACGTTAAATTCTGTTAAATCCAAAATATTCCTGTAACGGATCATGGCCCTGCGCGTCCTTTAGACTTGTTTGATGATCAGCCCAAAATCAGTGGAATCAAAGAAATAAAAAACAATATGAAAAAACTTTTACTGCTGGCATTTTGCTGGTACCTGTCGGCCACGGTAATGGCTCAACCCGCTCCGCAAACACTAACAGTTAAAGGAACTACTATTGACTCAGTAAGCAATAAGCCATTGGGTTATGTTACCGTTGTATTGCTTGATGCAAAAACACAGCAATCGGTAAAAGGTGGTTTAAGTAAAGATGATGGTACATTTGAATTTAAAAATCTAACGCTTAAAGAATACCAGCTAACATTTGCATCCGTTGGCTATAAAAACAAAACAATAAAAATAACCGGAACTGCTGCTGATGTAAATGTTGGCAATGTTTTATTATTACCTGCCAGCAACCAGTTAAAAGAAGTTGCAATAACCGCCGTAAGGCCTATAATGAAACAGGAGGTTGACCGCATAAGCTATGATGTGCAGGCCGACCCTGAAAGCAAAGCTATAACCGCATTAGATATGATGCGCAAGGTTCCGCTGTTATCAGTTGATGCCGATGATAATATTAAGCTTAAAGGCAGCGGTAATTATAAGATCCTGATCAATGGAAAAGAGTCGGCATTGGTAGCAAAAAATCCGTCGGATGTTTTAAGGGCGATGCCTGCAACCAATATCGAGAAGATAGAGGTAATTACCACCCCACCGGCAAAATATGATGCCGAGGGATTATCGGGTATTATCAATATCATCACCAAAAAAAATGCAGACCAGGGCTATAACGCCAATATAAATGGCCGGTATAATAGTATTTGGGGGCCGGGCATAAATATTAGCGCCAATGCAAAACAGGGGAAACTGGGAGTTACCATGTTTTTTGGTACAAACAGGCGCAACACCAATGAATCAAACTCCGGGAATTCGCAACTGTTTACAAACGGAGCATCTATCACACAAAGCGGGGCTAACTCGCGGAGAGGCAACAACCGTTATGGAAATTTTGAATTGAGCTACGAGATTGACAGCCTTAATTTACTAACAGGTTCGGTTGAATTTTTTAAAGGCAGTAATCAGCAAAACAGCAACCAGTTCACTAACAGCCTGAATGCAGATGGTTCGGTGGCGCAGCAATACAGCCAGCTCTCGAACGGGTATAATAACTGGCAGGGCACGGATGCTGCCATTAACTACCAGCTTGGTTTTAAACAAAAAAAGGAGCGTTTGCTAACTATATCTTACAAATACAGCTATTCGCCAAACTCGCAATTTAATAACGAAGCCTTTACCAGCCTGGTGAATATTTATCATTCACAACAACCCGATTTTAACCAGTATAATAAAGCAGGTGGCAGGGAGCATACGGTGCAGGTAGATTATGCCGAACCTTTTAAAGTAGTTACCCTTGAGGTAGGAGGGAAAGCCATATTAAGGAATAACTTCAGTAACTTTAACAGGTCTGACCGTGATTCTGCCACCAATCAATATAATCCCAACCCGCTTTTTACCGATAACTTTAATTACCACCAGGATATTTATAGTCTTTACAACTCGTACCAGGTAAAGCTGGATAAGTTTACTGCCAAGGCTGGGTTACGGATTGAGCATACCGGCATAGATGCGGATTTTTCGTCGGTTAACGCAAAGGTTAATCAAAATTACAATAACCTTATCCCGTCAATCTCCGTACAGCGCAGCTTTAAAACAAGCAGCATAAATTTCGGCTTTACCCAACGGATCCAACGCCCGGGCATTTACCAGTTAAACCCTTTTGTTGATAATTCAAACCCGCAATTTATAAGTACAGGTAACCCCAATTTACGGCCGGAACTGAATAATACGTTTGAATTTACTTACAGTAATTTTTCAAAAAACTCTTTTAATGCAGGCCTTAGTTATGCTTTTTCAAATAACTCTATTCAAAATGTTACCAATTTAAGAATTGATAAAAATCCTGATAATATCCTCGACACGGTTACCACAACAACCTATCAGAATTTAGGAAGTAACCGCAGCCTGGGCCTTAACTTAAATACCAATATGTCTATAACAAAAAGGATTACACTTAACCTAAATTCAGAGGTTTCTTATATCTGGTTAAAAGGCACTTATAATGGTGAGTTTTATAAAAATTCGGGTTTCAGGGGCGAGGCATTTGGCAGCCTGGGCTATAAGTTTGATGGCGGATACAGGTTTGGTTTTGATGCCGGATTTTTTAGCGGTGATGTAAACCTCCAGGGAAAATCGAGCAATTTCATATTTAACTCGTACGTGCTTACCAAAGAGTTTTTAAATAAAAAAGCCACCATATCATTAGTAACAAATAACCCGTACAGCAAATACCGCAAATACACTTCAACTACCAATACGCCGCAGTTTTCGCAAACATCTTTTTTCGAAAACCCGTATCGTAATTATGCAGTAAGGTTTAGTTACCGGTTTGGAAAACTAAATAGCGAAATAAAGAAAAACCAGCACGGAATTAGCAACGACGATACCAAAGGCGGTGGTGGCAATAATACCGGTGGCGGCTCATAATGGCCAAAAAGACAATAACGTGACACTATTTATTGCAACAAAGTAACATTAGCGTTACGTAACTAAAATGATAGTTAATTTCAGGCAAATCATTTTTTTTGCGCGGATCAGGTTAATATCTTCGCGGCAATATCCAAAAAACCAAATGAAACAACTTTTATTAATAGCACTGTGCTGCTGCCTGTCGGCCACAGTATTTGCGCAACCTGCACCACAAGCATTAACTGTTAAAGGAACGGTTGTTGATTCTATAACTAATAAACCGGTGGGCTATGCTACCGTTGTGCTTGAAGAGGTAATAACCAAAAAATCAGTAAGAGGTGGGTTAACAAAGGATGATGGTACTTTTGAATTAAAAACCGTAACTGGAAAAGCGTACCAGCTAACCCTTGCATCAGTAGGTTATAAGGGCAAAATTATTAAAATAACAGGGAGTGATGCCGAGATAAATATCGGGAATATTGTATTGTCTCCTGCAAAAAATCAGTTGAAAGAGGTTTCAGTAACAGCGGTAAGGCCAATAGTTAAGCAGGAGATTGACAGGATAAGCTATGATGTGCAGGCCGACCCTGAAACCAAAACACAAAACGTTTTGGATATGCTGCGCAAAGTGCCGTTGGTTACTGTTGATGCGAGCGATAACATCCAGTTAAAAGGAGAGAGCAACTATAAAATTCTGATAAACGGTAAGCCATCATCACTGGTTGCACATAACCCTTCGGATGTGTTTAAATCTATGCCGGCAAGCAGTATCCAGAAGATAGAAATTATTACAACCCCACCTGCAAAATACGATGCAGAAGGTTTGGCCGGGATAATTAACATCATCACCAATAAAAAAATAGACCAGGGATATAATGGCAGCATTAACATGCGGGAGAATAGTCTTTATGGCCCGGGCGGAGGTATAAACCTAACCGTAAAGCAAGGAAAGCTGGGCATCTCGAACTATACCGGTTATGGCTACCAGGTAAAACGCCACGGCTCGTCTGAATCTGACCTGCAAACATTAACCAATGATCCAACGCTGTTAAAGCAAAACTCAACCAATGTTAACTCTGGCCGTTACATTTACACCAGCACTGAGTTAAGCTATGAAATAGATAGCCTTAACTTAATAACCGGGATGTTTGATTATAACAATAGCCGGAATACCAACGAGAATGACCAGTTTTCAAATGAATTTGATGCCAATAATGCACTCATTCAAAGCTACAAGCTCACCAACACGGGCCGGTCAAAATATCACGGTCTTGATTTCGGTGTAAACTACCAGTTAGGCTTTAAAAGCAATAAGAATCGTTTGCTTACCTTAAGCTATAAATACTCAAACGCTCCCGGTAACAGCACTAATACCAATACTATTTTTGACAGGTTTAATTATGCTTTGCCAAGTTACCTGCAGCAAAACAATACCGGAACACGTGAGCAAACAGTACAGGCGGATTATGTTCATCCGCTAAAAAATATTACTATTGAAGGCGGGGTAAAAGCAATTTTAAGGGATAACTCCAGCGATTTTGAAAACAACAATTTTATTGATTCTACCCAAACCTATATTCCGGATCCGAAAAACACCGATAACTTTACCTATAACCAGGATGTGTACAGCATTTATAATACTTACCAATATAATTTAAATAATTGGGGCATTAAGGCAGGGGCAAGGTTTGAAGGTACAGATATAAAAGCCCATTTTATTTCGCAGGCAACCGATCTTGACAGGAGCTATAACAATTTTGTACCGTCAATTTCAATTCAACGGAAGCTAAAAAATGGGGCAAGCTTTACTTTTGGCTTTACAAACAGGATCCAGCGGCCGGATATTGGCTTGCTTAACCCTTTTGTAAACAGAACCAATCCAAAGTTTATCAGCACCGGTAATCCTGATCTGGTCCCGGTAGTTAACCATAGTCTCGAATTAAATTTCAGCAAGTTTTCTAAGGGTTCATTTAATATCGGGTTGTCTTATGCGTTCTCAAATAATACTATTCAGAATGTTACCCGGCTCCAGGATACGGTAACTTATACTACTTACCAAAACCTTGGGTCTAGTAAAAACCTGGGACTGAATGCCAGCATAAGCTACCCGATAACCAAAAAGCTAAGTTTTAACCTGAACACCAGGCTATCGAACATTTGGTTAAAAGGATATTACAACGGGCAGCTTTACAGTAATAAAGGAATAGCTGGGTATGGCTTTACTTACATAGGATATAAAATTACCGATACCTGGCGCGCCGGAGCAAACGTTGGTTTTCAAAGCGCAAACGTTTCACTACAGGGTAAATCAAGCTCAAACGTATTTACTTCAGTTAGTACATCGAAAGATGTGCTGAATAAGAAGGGCTCGATATTTTTTAACGTAAACAACCCTTTCAGCCAGTACCGGACATTTAAAAATTACATGCACGATCCAAATTTTTATCAAAGCAATACATCGCTTAACCCTATCCGCTCATTTAACGTAGGCTTTAATTATCGTTTTGGTAAGCTTAAGGCCGATATTAAAAAGAATCAGCGTGGTATTGATAATGATGATACCAAAGGTGCTGCTAAACCTGCCACCGGAAATTAATATATTGCGCCATGAAAGTATACGGAATAACCAATTGCAATACGGTAAAAAAAGCGCTCGACTGGCTAAAGGGCCACAATGTAGCTTATGAATTTCAGGATTTTAAAAAACTTGGCGTAACCGAAGAAAAGTTAAAAGAATGGGATGCAAAGGCCGGTTATGAAAAGTTTATGAACAAACAGGGCCTTACCTGGAAACAGCTTGATCCGCAGGTAAAAGAAAGTATAAAAACCAATGCCGATGCTTTAAAGCTGCTGCAGCAAAAAACCAGCATGATAAAACGTCCCGTTATTGAAGATGGCGACTTTTTATTTTTTGGGTTTGACGAAGGGGTGTATGAGGATAAGTTGATTAGGTGAATGGTTGATTGAGTTGATTAGGTTAAGGACAAATCCTTTTCAATTTATCTTTTTAACTCAATCAACTCAACCCAACTTAGTCAACCCAATCAACTAACATAATGGTAACAATCATTTTACGTATGGCGTCATTCCTGAATTTGTAGTATAATTGCTGTAGATTACAAACTGACCTCAAAATGAAATTAAAACTGTTAGCCGGTTTTGCACTGGCTTTTATTGCTGTAACAAGCGTTAGCCGTGCGCAGCAAGCTCCTGCCGCACAAACTACACCGGCAGCCCCACCGGCCACAAACTATGATTATCATGAAGCTTTTGGTCCGTATTTTTACGGAAAGAACGGATCAGAATATCGCGCTGCCAACGGTGAACCCGGGCCAAAGTACTGGCAAAACCGTGCTGATTACCAATTGGCAGCATCGCTGAATGACCAAACCAATGAGATTACCGGATCAGAGATCTTAACTTATACCAATAACAGTCCGCAGAAGCTTGGCTATTTATGGATGAATTTGGAACAAAATCTTTTTAAGCTTGATTCAAGGGGAACAGCTATTGTTCCATGGGTAGGCACTCCACCAAAGCAAATTAGCCGTAACTGGGGCCGTGGTCAGGATTTTGATGCCGGCTTTAAAATAAAATCAATAAAAGTAATTGGCCTTAAAGGTGCCACAACTGAGGTGAAATTCCTGGTTTCGGATACCCGGATGCAGGTTTATTTACCTGCGGAAGTTGCTGCTGCCGGTGGCCAGGTAAAATTAAAGATCGAATACTCATTTATTTCGCCAAATTACGGATCAGACCGCATGGGGATCCAGGATACTAAAAACGGAAAGATCTTTACAATAGCACAATGGTACCCAAGGATGTGTGTTTATGACGACGTGTACGGATGGAATACTATCCCTTATTCAGGTCCCGGAGAGTTTTATTTGGAGTATGGTGATTTTGACCTGAGCATTACCGCCCCGGCTAATCATATTGTAGTTGCATCGGGCGAGTTGCTAAATCCGCAGGAAGTTTATACCCCAACACAATTAAAACGCTGGGCTGAGGCTGAAAAAAGCGAGAAAACTGTTGTTATCCGCTCAGCAAGTGAAGTAACCGATCCGGCATCACGCCCGGCAGGTAAAAAAACTTTAACCTGGCACTTTAAAATAAAGAATGCCCGTGATGCTTCATGGGGATCATCAGCGGCATTTATTGTTGATGCTGCCAAAATGGATCTTCCAAGCGGAAAAAAATCAATCGCCATATCAGCCTACCCGGTTGAAAGCGATGGCGTTGATGCATGGGCACGTTCAACAGAATATGTAAAAAAATCAATTGAATACAATTCAAAACAATGGTTTGAGTTTCCTTACCCGGCGGCTACTGCGGTTGCAGGTATAGTAGGCGGTATGGAATATCCGGGGATTGTTTTTTGTGGGTCAGGTGCAAAAAAAGGACAACTTTGGGGTGTTAATGACCACGAGTTTGGCCATACCTGGTTCCCGATGATCGTAGGCTCGAACGAACGCATGTACGGATGGATGGATGAAGGCTTTAATACTTTTATTAATACCCTTTCGACCGCCGATTTTAATAACGGCGAATACAAAAGGAAACCCGGTAATATGCATATTGCCGGTGCTGCATTTACCGCACCCGGCTTGGAAACTATGTTGAGCCAGCCCGCTAACCTTAAAGAAAGAAATACCGGTACTTTATTATATTCAAAACCCGGAGCCGGACTTACCTTGCTGCGCGAGCAGATCCTAGGCCCTGAACGTTTTGATTTTGCCTTTAGAACTTACATTGCAAAGTGGGCCTTTAAACACCCAACACCTGATGACTTTTTCCGCACTATTGAAAATGCCGGTGGCGAAAACCTGCAATGGTTTTGGAGAGGCTGGTTCATTAACAACTGGCGTTTAGATGTTGCCGTGCGCAGCGTTGATTATGTTGACAATGACCCTACAAAGGGTGCTTTTATCACCATTGATAACCTTGAAAAAATGGCCATGCCGGTAATATTAGAAATTAAAACCGTTAGCGGTAAAACCGACCGTATTAAATTGCCTGTAGAGATCTGGGAGCGTAACAGCAGCTGGAAATTTAAATATCCATCAACCGAAGCTATTGAATCTGTAACCTATGATCCGGATAAAGTATTGCCTGATTATAACGAGGCTAATAATGTTTGGAAGAAACAATAGTTAGTGGTTAGAGACCAGGAGAAAAAGATTAGTCCGAAGGCCTCCTTTAGCGTGATAAGAAATTTGATAAAAAGGACCCGGTTTTTGCCGGGTCTTTATTTTTTAAGTTGTTTTTGGGCATAAAATAAAACAGGTTGATACAGTGTTTTGTAAAATGTTTAGGTAGAAAACTTTTATCCTAAAAAATAGGTTTATATTAACAATGTAATTCATCTGCCATGCAAATAAGATATATTTTGATTGTGCTGTTAGGTTTAATAGCAGGATCTGTAAATGCACAAGGGCTTTTAAAAGGCACTGTGCATGAAAGTGCAAGCGGTAATAAACTACCTGATGTTTTTATCAGGAACACCAACAATAAGCAATTGGCGCTTACTGATAAAGATGGTAATTTTAGTATAAAGGCCGAAACAGGGAACTTGCTGATATTTGATTCGCCGGGGTATATGTCCGATACCTTGTACCTGGTCGATCTGTCGCCTAAAAAAATTGAGTTGACCACCAAAACAATAGCACTGCGCGAGGTGAAGATCAGCTCGAGCCGCCAGGCGTTTGATCCGCATAAAGAATACCCTGAAATATATACAAAAAGTAAGCTTTACGTGTTATCGCCAACCACCTGGTTTGGTAAAGAAGCTACGGATGCGCGCCGGCTTAAACGCTATTTTAAACGGGAAGCAGAGGAGCGGCAAATTGACGCGGTTTTTACAAGGGCTTATGTGGGCAGTATTGTGCCGTTAAAAGATACTGAACTAGATGATTTTATGCTGATGTACCGGCCTACCTATGCCTTTATAAAAGGCAATAATAATGTATCCCTCGCGGTTTATATTAACGATAGCTATAAAAAATACCAGGCATTACCCCCTGATAAGCGTAAACCGCAAAGCCTTACTGGTGGGAATTAGTCATTAGGCAGTAGTCATTAGTCATTAGTCAGTAGGCAGTAGGCAGTAGGCAGTAGGCAGTAGCACATTATGTTAAGCTGATGCCAACAAATTCAGGTTCAGATAAAGAATCCGCAATTGAACACTCGAAACTGCGAAGCACTCTTGAACTCCATTAAAAACAAACAATAAGTGAAAAATTCGAAATAATAACTCATTTTTGCTTCATATCATGCAAAAAGATAAGCTTTTAATTATTGATGATGAAGAACGCCTGCGTAGCCTGCTGGCCCGGATTCTTCAGCTGGAAGGTTATGATGTGCTGGTGGCGTCAAACGGAAAAGAGGCTATAAAAAAGTTACAGCAGGAAGTAATACCCGTTGTTATCAGTGATGTAAAATTGCCTGATGTTAACGGAATTGAGCTTACATCGCAAATTAAAGCCAGCTGGCCTGCTACAGAAATTATTGTGTTAACTGCTTTTGGTACTATAAATGATGGTGTTAAAGCCATAAAAGGCGGTGCGTTTGATTACATTACCAAAGGGGATGATAATGAAAAGATAATTCCGCTGGTTAGTAAGGCGATGGATAAAGCGCTTTTGCAGCAAAAAGTTTTGGAGCTCGAAAAAAAGCTGAACAGTAAATTTGGTTTCGAAAGACTTATCGGCAAATCTGTAGCTATTACAAATGTTATAAAACTTGCGCAAAAGGTAGCGCTAACCGATACTACCGTTTTATTATTGGGCGAAACTGGTACCGGAAAGGAGATCTTTGCCGAAGCTATCCACCAGGCAAGTCCGCGCAATGCCAAATCATTTGTGGCGGTAAATTGTAGCGCCTTTACAAAAGAGTTGTTGGAAAGTGAGTTGTTTGGCCACAAGGCAGGCTCATTTACCGGGGCTGTAAAAGATAAAAAAGGGCTTTTTGAGGAAGCGAATGGCGGCACTATTTTTTTAGACGAGATAGGGGAGTTGGATCATGACCTGCAGGCTAAGCTGCTGAGGGTGCTGGAATCACAATCATTTATAAAGGTTGGCGATACCAAACCAACCCAGGTTAATGTGCGCATTCTGGCTGCCACCAATCGCAATTTACAGGCTGAGGTTAGTAAAGAAGGTTTCCGGTCTGATCTATATTACCGCTTATCTGTGTTTCAGATCACCCTGCCTGCCCTGCGTGATCGTAAAAAGGATATCAAACTGCTGGCCGAATATTTTATGGGCTATTTTGGTATAAAGGTTAAGAAACAGTTTGCTGGCCTGAGCGATAAGCTTACAGAAAAGTTGGAGGCCTATAACTGGCCCGGTAACATTCGCGAGCTGAAAAATATTATTGAACGCGCCGTTATTTTAGCTGATGATAATGTTTTAGACGAAACACTGCTCCCTTATGAAATGCAGGGCCCACAAACGGCACAGGCAGGCAATTCGTCACCATCGTCATTTGACCTTTCATCGGTCGAAAAGCTGCATATTCAACGGGTGCTCAACCATACCCACGGCAACCGTGCCGAAGCAGCCCGCCTGCTTAATATAGGCATAGCCACTTTATACCGCAAACTGAAAGATTACGGATTAGAATAATTTCGGAATTCGGATGTTCGATTTCGGATTTATTTTAATGAATGCAGATGTTCCAAAAATAAAATTCAATCATCCGCACATTTGCATATCCACGCATCCGCACATCACTTCTCCGCCATCGCAGAGATCGCTTGTAGAAACCATGCTGCATGGGGGATCCACTGTTCTGTCCATCGCCATTCGTTGCCGTTATCTTCGGTTTTATAATCTATACCACTGCCATCGCCGTTATCTTTTTTGCCGGTTATCCCGTTTGAGATGCCACCTTTTTCAGATCCATGGCCAAAGTTTGAATGCATATAAGGCACATTGTTTTTTCCGAAGCCATACATAAAACACATGGAATAAGGGTTACAACCAAGAGTCCACGATAACTGTTGCGAAGCAAAAACTGCCAGCTGATCTTTTACACCCCAGTTGCCCTTATCAGGGTAAACCAGTTTACCACCAACTAATGCAGCAGTAGCAAGTGAGCTTAAACGGGCATCTTCGCCCTGCCACCACCAGCCGGTTTCGTTATCATGCGGAATAAAAAAGCCATCCTTAACCGCCCCTTTATACAAAAATGATTGCCGTGCATAGCCAAAAGGGTTGCTTACTTTACTGGTTACGGCAAGGTTATAATCCAGCGCTTTTTTTATAGTACTTAAGGCTGCGGTCCGCTGCGCTTCATCTTTTTCCTTTGTTAAATAGCGGGATAAGGCCACCACGGGTAAACCGGCATCGCTTGCATGCCAGTATGGGCGGTTAGCATCGTTGGCAATAAAATAACCTTCGGCGCTCATTCTTTTATTGAGGTTTTGAGCACGTTTCCGGGCCTCATCCCTGTAAAGCGGACTATCGGTAGCTATCCATAGCTCGGTTGCAGCCATCAACGCACAGTAATCATCAATGATGTTTTCCTTTCCATCATCGTCATATTTGGTATTGTTTATCAGCAGGTGTGCAAATGCGCGTTTGGCCCCGTCAAGGTATTGTTGTGAGGTGTATCCACCGTTTTTTTTCCATCGAGAGATTCGCGCCAGCGCGGCAATAGCCATACCTCCGCCCTCCCTAAAAGCACATTGGTATTCATCGGTAGTAACACTATTAGCCCGAAGCCCAACTATTCTGCGGGCATTTGGATCTTTATTAAAATAGCTAAAAACTATCATATAAAAATAATCGTCCTTTGATAGCGCGCGCATCATATAATCAGCACCGTACAAGGCCTCGTTGTCCAATGAATCTTTAATATTCCATTTTTTTAATAACCCGGGGATCGCTTCAGATGCGCTCACCATTGACCATGTAACCAATGGCGTTTGCTGCGGCGACATAAAATTGGCATAAGCCAGGTGTGAAAAGTACTTGCTTACATCGCCCGATGCATCGCACCAGCCGCCGCGCATATCAACCGTTTTATCTCCGCCACCCTGCAAGCGCATATGCTCATCGGCTGCCAATTCCTGAGGAGTGTTGGCGCGTTGTTTATTGTAATAATGGATTATAGATGAAAGGGTGAGCTTTGCCAATGCATCCTCATCAATTTTAAAAGGAAATGATTTGTACGCTTTACCCGCAATAATTACCTGGACGCTGTATTTTCCTGTATTTTTAAATGAGGAAAAATTTGCCTGGTAATATGTTTTTCCGGGTGTCCACTCATCAATGTTTTGCGGACCACTTAGAACACCAGTAAACTCAGCCTTATTGGTTACCGCATTTACCAGGTTAAATACGGTTTTTTTGGTAAGTTTAGTATCCACGCTTACTACCGCTATTTTGGAGCCTTTTGTATCAAAACCTATTTGGTTGGCATAAATAACGGGTTGAGCAATACCCATAAATGACAGAATAGAAAACGCAACAGATAATAGAATAGCAGGAAACTTCATGGCTTACTTGGATTTATAGCGAAAGATAAGGGCTATTTTATAAAAAATGTGCAGTTATTGCTATAGTAGTAGAATTGTAGGGGGACAAATATTTATATCATGTTGCTCGTGAAAACTAACCGGGTGTGCTTATGCTCGTTTTGGTTTGATGTATGATTTAAGTTCAGGTACTTAACAATTAAGGGCTTAGCCAAATTCTATTTCTGCCTTTCGGCAATATCATTATATTTGCCACATCTTCTAACAGAGGCATTTTAAAAATATGGCTAAGAAAAAATCTGATACTCCCGATACCCCTAAGCATATTGCTGTTGTAAATGATAAATCACTATCATTTTTCGAAAAATATATAAATAATCCTTCACCTACCGGTTTTGAATGGAAAGGCCAGGAATTATGGCTTGACTATTTGAAGCCATACATTGACGATTATTATGTAGATAACTATGGAACTGCAGTAGGTATCATCAATAAAAAAGCGGAATACAAAGTGGTTATTGAGGCCCATGCCGATGAGATCTCGTGGTTTGTGAACTATATTACAAGCGATGGATTGATATATGTTATCCGTAACGGCGGTTCTGATCACCAGATAGCGCCTTCAAAAAGGGTAAACATCCATACCGATAAAGGAATAGTAAAAGCTGTGTTTGGATGGCCCGCTATTCATACGCGCACAGCCGGCGAAAAAGAAGAGGCCCCGACCCTGAAAAATATCTTTTTAGACTGCGGCTGTACTTCAAAAGACGAAGTTGAAAAACTCGGCATCCATGTAGGTTGTGTTATTACCTATGAAGATGAATTTATGGTGCTTAATGACCGTTATTATGTTGGCCGTGCACTGGATAATCGTGCGGGTGGATTTATGATTGCCGAAGTAGCCCGTTTGCTTAAAGAAAACAAGGTGAAGCTGCCATTTGGCTTATACATAGTAAATGCAGTACAGGAAGAAATAGGTTTGCGCGGCGCCGAAATGATAGCGCACCATATTAAACCAAACGTAGCTATTGTTACGGATGTTACACATGATACCCAAACCCCAATGATCAACAAGATAACCCAGGGCGATTTGGCTTGCGGTCGTGGTCCGGTAGTATCATACGCACCTGCGGTACAAAACAACCTGAACAAATTACTGATTGAAACTGCCGAAAAAGCTAAAATTCCTTTTCAGCGCCAGGCTTCATCACGTTCAACAGGTACTGATACGGATGCCTTTGCATACTCAAATGACGGGGTACCTTCAGCATTGATCTCATTGCCGCTGCGTTATATGCATACTACAGTTGAGATGATCCATAAAGAGGATGTTGATAATGTGATCCGTTTGATTTATGAAGCTTTATTAAATATAAAGGCCGGACAGGATTTTAGGTATATTAAATAATCTGCCTCCCATTAAAAAGAAAAACATTTTATCACTTTATATATTATTACACAATAATAATTTAAATAAAAATGTCATATTTACATTTAATATAATACATCTGAAAAACATATGAAACCCACACTACTGATCCTGGCCGCAGGTATGGCCAGCCGCTACGGAAGCATGAAACAAATTGATGGTTTTGGTCCTAATGGCGAAACCATAATTGATTACTCCATTTATGATGCTATTAAAGCCGGATTCGGAAAAATAAGCTTCATTATCCGTGAGGAGTTTGCGGAGCCGTTCAAAGCTATTTTTGAGCCAAAGCTAAAAGGCCGTATTGAAACTGATTATGTTTTTCAAAGCTTTGACCTAAAGCCTTTTGGCATTGATAAAGAAATTGAACGCGCTAAACCATGGGGTACGGCACACGCTGTATTAGCCGCACGCAACCAAATTCACGAGCCTTTTTGTGTAATTAATGCGGATGACTTTTATGGTTATGATTCATTTGAAAAAATGGCTAAATTCTTAACTACTGAAGTGGCTGATGATAAGTATTCAATTATTGGGTACCAGATTGACAGGACTTTATCAGATTACGGAACCGTATCACGCGGGGTTTGCAAGGTAGATGACAATGGCAACATGGTTGAAATAAATGAGCGTACCGAAGTTTACTTTAAGGAAGACGGAAGCGTAGCTTACAGGGATGCTGCCGGCGAGCATGACCTAAGCAGCGATACCCGCGTATCAATGAATTTTTGGGGATTTACCCCGGCTGTGTTTAAACAAAGTGAAGCTTTATTTAAAGCCTTTGTTGAAGCTAATGAAAACAATCCAAAGTCTGAGTTTTTTATCCCTATAGTGGCAGATGCATTAATTAAAAGCGGGGAAGCAAGTTTTAAAGTGATCCCAACTGCATCAAAATGGTTTGGTGTTACTTATAAGGAAGATAAACCTATTGTACAAAAATGTATCTCTGAGCTGGTGGATAACGGTACTTATCCGGCTAATCTTTGGGACTAAATTTATTTATATTTGATATTAAAATCCTGCTTAACGGCGGGATTTTTTGTTTTAGACTATTTATTTAGAAAATATATAAGAACTGTTTTTTAAATTCGGTAAGCTCTCTGGTTAAATACTTTAAAATTTAGCTGGATAAAACAGTACAGGGATCAACCGCTAGCTCCCGTGAAAATTTTCACCGCCCAAAAACCTCCTTTTACCGATTTCTTTTTGCCACTAACCTAATTCAGATTGCCAATTTTGGGTTTGGGATATAGTTTTACGTCAGAATTTATAATGAAAACCAAATCTGATACGGAAATGAACACTTATCAAAACTCATACACAGCATTCCAGGGCATGACTATGGATGAATATAGTTTTCTTCATCATGCATCTGCAGGTTTAACTCAAAACCAAATGACAACTTTCATGGCTGTTTACAATAGTCGCAGAAAGAACCCTACCGATATACTTGTTGCAACCTTGTTTGGCTTTTTGGGCCTTGCAGGCGTACAAAGATTTATGACCAACCAAATACTGTTAGGCGTACTCTTTTTATTAACGGGCGGTTTCTTTGGGATAGGAACATTGATAGATGCCTTTAGCTACAAAAGCATCGCTAATGATTATAACAGGCACCTGGCTTACGATTGTTACCAGATAGCCAAAATGAATAGCTAAACAACGGGGGAGCGCAATGAATAATAACTGAAAAACTCCCTTACTCCATCATATATGTAAAGCAAAAGCTCCATTCGTTTAAACGAATGGAGTTTTTGCTTTTAGTGATAACAGTTTATTTTTTTTTACTAATCTCTGATCTCTAGCCTCTAATCACTACTTCAGAGCTTTTTCCCTAACTGCCTTAAATTCCGAACCATTTTTCCATCCGGGGAATGTAGTTTCATTGGCAAGTTTATTTCCAACTTTAAATAGGAGGTTGGCTACCTGTGCCATTCCGTTAGCATCCATATCAGCTGTATAATTGTCTGATGGCTGGTGATAATGCTGCTCGCCATATTCCTTTTGTTTTTGTTTGCCGTATGCTTCGCCATGCGCAGTACTTTCGGCACCGTTGTTTATATCCAATGCTGGTACGCCTACTTTAGCAAAATTAAAATGGTCTGACCGGTAATAGCCCCCAGCACCAGGGTTTTTATCGCCGGTTATCTTTTTGCCATCTACTTTGGTAAATTCAGCTACATAATCTTCCAGGTCATTCTGGCCTTTGCCGGTTATTGCAAAATCATTTGTTTCGCCATAATTGCCTAAGGCATCCATGTTTAAATCTGCCACGGTTTTGTTAAGCGGATAAATAGGGTGTGAGGCATAATATTCAGAGCCCAGCAAACCCTGCTCTTCGGCGGTTACCGCTAAAAATACGATAGAACGTTTTGGCTTTTCTTTTAGCTGTGCAAAAGCTTTAGCAACGTTTAATACTGCTGCTACGCCGCTGGCATTATCAACAGCGCCATTATAAATACTGTCGCCTTTTGCATCAGGCTTGCCAATGCCCAGGTGATCCCAATGAGCGGTATACAATATGTACTCGCCAGGCGTTGTGCTGCCTTTTAAAACAGCTATCACATTATGCGAGGTTGAATATTTTAATTTGGTTTTAACAGTTAACGTAATACTCTGATTTAGCGGGATTGCTTTAAAATCCTTTTTGCGGGCAAGCGCCCTGAAATCCCCGGTTATTCCTGCTGATGCAAACAGTTTTTTGGCAGCGTCCTCGGTTATCCAGCCCTCAACCTTACAACGCGACATATGTTTATCCTGTTGCTGCAAATAAAGCTTGGCGCCGGTAAAACTATTAGCCACCACACTCCAGCCATAGCTGGCAGGTTCAGTTTGATGAACTATGATGATCCCCGCAGCGCCCTGGCGTGCAGCTTCTTCGTATTTGTAAGTCCAGCGGCCATAATAGGTCATTGTATCGCCTTTAAATAATTTAGAATCACCCGATTTAAAGCCCGGGTCATTTACCAGCACTACTACTGTTTTTCCTTTAACATCAAGCCCTGCGTAATCGTTCCAATGATACTCCGGTGCAACAACACCATAGCCGGCAAACACCAGCGGCGAGTTTGTTAATTGCACCTCGGGAACTTCCTGGCGGGTCGAGGCTACAAAGTCGGTTAAATAATTTAAGCTGATCTTGCCTTTTGGGCCGCTTAGATCCATAGTAGCAGATGGCGTGCTGGTAACTTCAACCATGGGCACATCCTGGAAATAGCTGCCATTGTTACCCGGCTCAAGTCCTTCTTTTTTAAATTGCGATGAAATATAGGCAATGGCCTTTGTTTCGCCGGCGGTAAAGGGCTTGCGGCCCATTAATGAATCATCTGCCAGTACAGCAATATGGCTCTTTATTTCATCACCGGTTATTACGCTTGTGGTTTCTTTATCCTGCTTGCAGCCGGCTAAAAATGCAACTGCTGCAAGGCATAAAACGTGGGTATAGTTTATCTTCATATTAAGGGGTTGTTTAAACCAAATGTAGGTAAAAAGAGTCAGGGGGGAAAGAATCAAGAGAGCAAGAGTCAAGATAAAAGAATACAAAGAGACATGGTTTTTAATTTTATTTGAGGCGATAGGAATTTTCCCTGTCATTGTCCCTTCTTGATTCCTGACTCTTGATCTCTTGAATCTCTTTTATGATGTTAATTTTATTTGAGGCAATAGGAATTTTCCCTATCATTACCACTTCTTGATTCTTGCTCTCTTGATTCTTGACTCTTACGCTATGAAGCTAATTACATGGAATGCAAATATGGCTTTCAGGAAAAAGGCGCACCTGCTGATGCGATATAAACCTGATATACTTATTATTCCGGAATGTGAAAATCCAGAGCGGCTAAAATTCCCGTCAACAGAAATTATTCCAACCGATATAATTTGGTACGGTAATAATATAAACAAAGGATTGGCAGTAATATCGTTTGGTAATTACAGGTTAAAGTTGATGGATGAACATAACGACAGCTTTCGCACCATTTTGCCTATAACAGTATCAGAGGGCGAAAAAGAATTTACACTTTTCGGCATCTGGGCCAATAATCCTGCTGATAAGCCTAACCAATACATTGGCCAGGTTTGGAAAGCTTTACAGTGCTATGAAGGTCTGTTAAATAAGGCATCGGTGATGCTGGCAGGCGATTTTAACAGTAATACCATTTGGGATAAGCCGCGAAGGGAAGGCAATCATTCCACCGTTGTTGAAAAACTTGCAGCCAAAGGGATTCAAAGTACCTACCATCATTATTTCAACCTATCGCAAAGCAAAGAGGAACATCCCACCTTTTTATTATATCGCCATAAAGACAAACCTTATCATTTGGATTACTGCTTTGCATCGGCAGATCTTATGGAGGGCCTTGTGTCGGTAGAAGTAGGAAACTGGGAAGAGTGGAACACTTACAGCGATCATTGTCCGCTTATAATTGAATTCAGATAAAATAAATTTCCAATCCGCACGTTAATATATTTCTTTACAAACTGGATACTATCCTGGTACCTGCACGAAAACGAACAGCCGATTGTATCAAAATAGTGCAAGCGAATAATTAGCATTTATACAACTGTTTATCAATCAATAAATTACAACAACGGCACGCGGTTTGAGCATTACTATCTGATTAATAAACATAGTAAAATGAGCCACCGCAAACCATTGGAACGGCGCACCTTTTCGCAGGACCGTTATGAAATTTTGATAAAAAGGCAAAAAAGCGGTAAGGCTACTTTTAACGAGCTAACCGAGCTGGATGAGATAGTAAACCGTGATCCCTCAATCCGTGAAAAAGTATTGATTGAAAACCTGTTCATAAGTGACAGTAATGATCAGGATGAACAGTATAATAAGCCCGGGAGTGATATTATAAAACCAGTACAGCATCAAAGTTTATTAAGCAGACTAAAAGCCATTATCGATCGTATTTTTTTTACATTCCTTGTAAAAAGTGGGATACTGGTAATTGTTAAAAGTGATGTTGCCGTTTTATAAAGATATTATCATTTATAATTTGTTAAACATATCGAGGCTCTTGACTTCCACCTCCGAACTTTCTGTCTTTCCCGTCTTTCGGACTTTACTGACTTTCGGCTTCCGGACTTCCTGACTATCCCAATTAAACCTACCTTTGCAGGTATAGTCTATTTATAAAATAACAACCATGAAAAAATTATTTATTTTAATTGCCCTGGTTACATTTACCGGGAGCGCGTTTGCACAAAGTGTGGATCTGCGTCGCAGAATTGAAGTTAGCGGAACAGCCGAAAAGGAGGTTACCCCTGATATTATTAACGTTTCTATATCGTTACAGGAATACCTCGACGGTAAAAAGAAGATCACTATTGATCAGTTGGAGAATCAATTGGAAAATGCAGTAAAAGAAGCCGGAATAGCTAAGGAGGATTTTACTGTTAACAACGTATCCGGCTGGAACAATACTTATAACAAGAAAAAAACGCCTGATTTTTTAGCAAGCAAACAATACAGCATTAAGTTTCGCGATTTGAACAAGTATAACCAGATCCTGAATAAGATAGACCCCAAAGGGATCCAGTCAACTAATATTGACAGTTATGATTATTCAAAGGTTGAGGATTTGAAACGCGATCTTAAGATAAAGGCATTGTTAGCTGCGAAAGAAAAAGCAGCCTATTTATTAAGCAGTATTAATGATAAAGTAGGGGACGCCATCAGTATCACCGAGGTTGATAACGGAAACTATACCGCGCCAAGGCCAATGATGTTCAAATCAATGGCAGCCGATGTAAATGCATCTCCGGCCGAATCAGATATTACTTTTAAAACAATAAAACTGAATTTTCAGATCAACGCAGTTTTTGAAATTGTAAAATAATTGTTAAAAAATCAGGAGCGTATATTTAATATTCTCCTGATTTGCCTGCTTGCCTCATTACAATAATTATAAAAATGGCCCCATTTTTATAAAAAAATAAAAATTTTCACGAAATAAAGTATTCCTATAAGTTGTAATGAAAATGTTACAATTAGAGGGGTCGGGAATGTTTTACTGATAAATAGGAGGTTTAGATATATGAAAATTAACTATAGAGAAATATTGTCCCTGAACTTGCCAGAATCACCGCATGAAATTTCTAATATTAAAATAATTGGTACACTTTTTTAGAATTAGGCGTGTAATAAACACTTGACAATGTGAATTTTACAATTTATATTTATACACCCTAATTTTTCACTAAGCATGATCCGTACACGCTTCAAGAAGGTACTATTGGTTGCACCTGAAATTTTCCCCAATCAGTTATTAACTGATTATACCAATGTAAAGCATATTTCTGCCACAAGCAGTATTTTTCCGTCTATTTATGAAATGAGCCCGGATGTAATTGTTTTTGATTACGAGTTTATGGGTAAGGACATGGAAAAAACCCTTCGCCGGATAAAGGTTAATAAATTTTACAATAAGGTAAAAATTTGTTGCTTCAAGAACTCGGTGAATGAAAATACGGATAGCTTTCTGAAAGTTCTTGGCGTTGACCACCTGATATACCGGGAAGACCTTTCACAAACAACAAAAAGCAAATCTTTATTAAATACTTTTAACTCCGTGATCGATGCTTCCATTGTGAAATGGGTGATCAATGTTACACAGTAGAAGATTATTTTCTTAAACGGACGTTGTTTCTCAAATAACATTTTTATTGTCGAAGGGCGATGCCCTTCGCTGGCATATTAGACCCTTTCAGGGCCAGGGGAGATCGGCTTAAGCAAATAGGTCGCATATATAGCTCCGGATGTTGTCCGAAGCTATATCAAGCTATATAAAAAGCAATCTAATCAATCCACTCAAACTTAGTATAAGGCACCAGCACTTCAGGGATCTTAATGCCTCTTTCTGTTTGATTATTCTCAAGCAGGGTTGCTACAATACGCGGTAAAGCAAGGGCGCTGCCATTAAGGGTGTGTGCCAGTTGGGTTTTACCCTCAGCATTGCGGAAACGCAGCTTTAAGCGGTTGCTCTGAAAGCTTTCAAAGTTTGATACGGATGATACTTCCAGCCAGCGCTGTTGTGCTGCACTCCAGGTTTCCATATCATAAGTTAGGGCAGAGCCAAAACCCATATCGCCACCGCATAAGCGGAGCACACGGTAGGGCAGACCTAAATTCTGTAAAAGCCCCTGCACATGCAAACTCATTTGTTCCAGCACTTCGTATGATTTATCCGGATGCGCAACCTGCACGATCTCTATTTTGTCAAATTGATGCAAACGGTTTAAGCCGCGTACATGTGCGCCGTAAGAGCCGGCCTCGCGACGGAAACATGGCGTATGACCACAATTTTTCATCGGCAGATCTTCTCCTTTTAATATTACATCGCGGTACATATTGGTAATAGGCACCTCGGCAGTAGGGATAAGGTACAGGTTATCCTCGTTCACAAAATACATCTGTCCCTCCTTATCAGGCAGCTGACTTGTTCCAAACCCGGAAGCTTCATTTACCATCAGGGGTACCATTACTTCGCTGTAGCCTGCTTTTTCGGCCTCATCAATAAAGTAATTAATGAGCGCGCGTTGTAATTTGGCGCCTTTATTTTTATATACGGGGAAGCCTGCACCGGTTATTTTAACCCCCAGCTCAAAATCTATCAGGCTGTATTTAGCGGCAAGCTCCCAGTGTGGCAATGCGCTTTCGGGCAAATTTGGCTTAGCGCCATTTTCAAGTACCACCTCATTTTCTTCGGGTGTTAAACCTTTAGGTACTGAGCTATGCGGAAGGTTGGGAAGCAGCACCAGCTTTTGGTACAATTCTTCTTCAATAGTAGCTAACTGATCGCCTAACCTTTTTATATCCTCTTTCCAAGTGCCCGTTTTAGCTTTAAGGCCTTCTGCCTCGTCCTTTTTACCGGCACGCATCAGCTCGCCAATTTGTTTTGCTGCAGCATTAGCCTCGGCCGAAGTATTATCCAAACTGGTTTGAGTTGAACGGCGTTTGTCATCTAATTCAATAACTTCACTAACCAAATTAACCTGTTTAAAATTTTTTACAGCTAAACGTTCTAAAACCTGTTCCCTGTTATCGCGGATATAACTAACTTGCAGCATTATTTTATTTTTTAGGCAAAGATATAATTAGTTCATAGTTTATGGTTCATGGTTCATAGCCATTTTTGGAAAAATTAATAGATCATTGACAGTGCTGCTACTATGATCTATCAACCATGAACCATGAACTGCCACGCAGCTACCATGAACTATCAACTATGAACCATGAACCAAGGTAAACTATACTTAGTCCCCACCCCAATAGGCAACCTGGAAGATATAACCTTCAGGGCCATCCGTGTTTTAAAGGAGGCAGATTTGATATTGGCGGAAGATACGCGTACTTCAGCCCCCCTGTTAAAGCATTTTGAGATCCATCAAAAGGTGTTTTCACATCACCAGCATAACGAACACCAGTCATCAAACGAGATCATCCGGTTTTTAAAGGAAGGGAAAAATATAGCCTTGATCTCGGATGCCGGTACACCAGCAATATCCGATCCTGGTTTTTACCTGGTACGCGAGGCCATTAAAAATGAAATTGCGGTAGAGTGCCTGCCCGGAGCAACCGCCTTTGTACCTGCCCTGGTTAATTCTGGTTTTCCGACAGACCGTTTTTGTTTTGAGGGATTTTTACCTTTAAAAAAAGGCCGTCAAACCCGGTATAAAACCCTGGCGACTGAGGAACGCACCATTATATTATATGAATCGCCGCACCGTTTTGTAAAGACGCTGGATGAAATGGCTGCCTATTTCGGCACAGACCGGCAGATCTCCGTGTCGCGCGAGCTGACAAAAATGTTTGAAGAAACAGTTAGGGGAACGGTTGAAGAGGTGAAAACCTATTTTGAAACACACCCTGCGAAAGGGGAATTTGTGATCTGCGTGTCAGGAGCCGCGACTAAATCCTCTACTAAGGACAAAGAGTAAAAAATTAACTAAAACACGTCATTGCGAGGAACGAAGCAAACTTTGAGCTTTGCAGATCAGGGAGTAATAAAATTGTGGTGATCATTCAGCGGCTGTAAGGTCGCCGTGTCATTTTGGTCCGTGATTGTCCTGCGCAGAGGTTGCTTCGTTCCTCGCAATGACGCTTTGATTTTGATAGTATATATATAAATGAAAAAAAACATCCTGCTAGCCATTCTTTCAGGTCTATTGCTTTGGATAGCTTGGCCGCCAACGCCATATTCAACCTTTTTACTATTTGTTGGTTTTGTGCCGATGCTGATAGCAATTGAAAATATCATCCAATCAGATTATGCTAAAAAAGGCAAAAAGATCTTCGGCACTGCTTTTCTCGGCTTCTTTGTATGGAACACCTTATCAATCTAC
This sequence comes from Mucilaginibacter sp. OK098, assembly GCF_900142915.1. Taxonomy (GTDB): domain Bacteria; phylum Bacteroidota; class Bacteroidia; order Sphingobacteriales; family Sphingobacteriaceae; genus Mucilaginibacter. Next base: position 594,394 of record NZ_FRCM01000002.1, on the reverse strand, counting down.
TGGGTTTATAATGCGCTGAAAATGGTTGGTGAGATTGTGGCGCTGCCAATATCCATTATCCCGTATTCTTTAGGGCCACTATTAATGGCAATAGCCTGTTTGTTCTATTATCGTTTAAGGATGGCAACTAATCGTGGCTGGGGCCTGGCTGGTTTAGTTTGTTTTTGGATAGGATATGAGTACCTGCACCAAAGCTGGGACTTGTCTTTCCCGTGGATGACGCTGGGGAATGGCTTTGCTGTGACCCATCAATGGGTGCAATGGTATGAGTACACCGGTGTATATGGCGGTACCGTATGGGTATGGACTTTAAATATCCTGTTGTTTTTAATTTACATTGGCTTGCGCGAAGCGCCAGATAAAAAATTAAGATTAAAACTTATTTCGGCATTTGTTATTGTGCTGGTTGTGCCGCTGAGCTTTTCGCTATATAGGTATTACAGCTACCAGGAGCAGCCTAATCCATCAAACATTGTGGTTGTGCAGCCCAACATTGATCCCTATGCGAAGGAAAGCTCCATGCCTGCTTACCAGCAATTGAGTATAATGACCCATCTGTCAGATTCAATTGGGCAAGCTAATACGGAGTTTTTTCTATGGCCGGAAACGGCAATACCCGACCAGGTAAACGAAGAAACAATCCGTACCAGTCCATACTTTTTACAGGCGCAACGCTTTTTAAATAAATATAAAAACGGAAACCTGATTACCGGGGCCGAAACTTTCAGGCTCTACAATAAGCATACTACCAAAACAGAGATTTACGATCCGCAAGCGAGGCTATATTATGATAATTTTAATGCGGCGGTAAATATTGAAAACTCTGCCGAGGTACAGTTTTATCATAAATCGAAATTGGTACCAGGCGCCGAATCATTGCCATTTCCATCAGCCTTGTCATTTCTAAAACCCGTGTTTGCGCATTTGGGTGGGGCAACGGGTACCTATGGCGGACAAGAACACCCAGACGTATTTTATTCGCAAAGCGGGATAGGTGTTGATCCTGTTATTTGTTTTGAGTCTATCTGGGGAGGCTGGGTAGCAGAGTCCGTACGTAAGGGGGCACAGTTTATTGCCATTATAACCAACGACGGCTGGTGGGAAAATACAAGTGGTAAGGATCAGCATATTGACTATGCCAAGCTGCGTGCCATTGAAACCCGCAGATGGGTGTGCCGGTCAGCCAATACAGGCATCTCCGCATTTGTTAACCAGCGGGGCGATGTGGTACAGCAAAGTAAATGGTGGGTTAAAACAGCCTTAAAACAAGACATCAACCTGAATTCTGATCTTACTTTTTATGTGCTGCATGGCGATTACCTGGCCATGCTTGGGAGTGTTTTGGCTTTGTTGGGAGTAGGGTTTATTGTGGTGAAGAGGATATTGAGGAAATGAAATTTTCTCCATGCGTCATTGCGAGGAATGAAGCAAACCCTGCACCTGCTAATCATGGAACGAAAATATTGTGGGTACCAAACAGCGGCTTTAAGGTTTGCTGAGATATCAAGGTTCGTGATTGTCCTTTGAAGAGTTTGCTTCGTACCTCGCAATGACGCCCTTTTAGTTCTCGCGGCTTAAAATAAACGCCATCAGGTCATGGATGGGTTGTTTGATGATCTTGCCGATATGGATGCCATTTGCTTTGCAAACTTCGGTAAGCTCATCAGTAAAAACATAGGCAATTGAACCCACAAAATGGCATTTGTAGCGGTGATATTGCGGGTACGATTTTATGTTGGTTTCGATAAATTCAAGCAGCCCCCTGTGTAGCAGTTTTTGAGCGTATTCGGTTTGCCTTATTTCGCTTATAAACCTGGTGAAAGTTGCCAGGTATGAATTAGCATTTGGTGTTTGATAAACGTACTTTATTACCTTTTCTTTATCAAGCTGATAGGCTTCGTTAAATTTCATGCTGATATCATGGGGCATGTTACCATATAAAAAATCGGTTACCAGGTTTTTGCCAAACCAGGTACCGGCTCCTTCATCGCCCAAAACAAAGCCAAGACCATGTTTGCCGGAATGGATCTCTTCGCCATCAAAAAAAGAAATATTTGACCCTGTTCCCAATACGCAGCACAGGCCTTTTTCGTGGCCGCAGGTAGCATAGGCGCATCCCAGCAGGTCACTGTCGACACTGATGTATGATTTGGTAAACAACTGGCTTATGGCATTTGAAACTATCTCGTGCCTGTCGGGGCTTGAGCAGCCTGCGCCAAAAAAGTAGATCTCATCAATATTGGCAGCAAAGGCAATCATATCAACAGCCTGTTCCTGCAGTATTTTTACAATCTCTTTTTCCGATAAAAAATATGGGTTAAGTCCGGCCGTTCTGAATTGCTTTACTTCACCATCCTTAAGTGTAAGCAACCAATCGGTCTTTGTCGACCCGCTATCAGCCACAAGGATCATGGACAAAGTTCTTCGAGTGCTTTTTGAGTAAGTGGTTTATGGATAAACTGCGTGATGTATTTATTGTCTGTAGATTTACGCAGGTCCAATGGATCAAGTGATGACGACAGCATAAAGATCTTTATATTTTCCTTATCGATGTCGATCTTATCGTATTCGTCTAAAAATTCAAAACCGCTCATTAAAGGCATCCGCACATCTAAAAAAATGACATCAGGTTTTATCAGCCCATCTCTTAAAGAATTAATGGCTTCAGTTGCCGAACGGACAACTACAATAGATTCAGCAAAGTTACTGCCCTCTATTATTTTACGTGTGACAAAATTATCAATGTAATTGTCATCAATTAACAAACAGGTTTTAAAACACATAGCCATTTAGTTCAAAAATAGCTTTTTAAACCAATTAAAAAATATAGTTTTTGAAAAAAATGTTATTGATTTTTAATTCCCCTCTTGATAAAGGAATCCGGCGTACAAGGGGCATTTTAATCCAAACAAATAGCCATATGTCATTGCGAGGTACGAAGCAATCGCGAACTCTACAGAGCAGTAGAATAGTGAACTACGAGCAAAGTGTAAATGCATAGTTCGCGATTGCCGCGCTTCGCTCGCAATGACATATTTTAGATTGTTTTTTACTGAATATTTATACTCCCTGTAATCTCCTTCAACATAATTTCTGCGCTTTTTGACTGGTATTGCGCCGTAAAGAATTTTGACTGTGCATCCAAATAATTCCGCTGTGCTTCCCTGATTTCTAACGGAGTAATGTTACCTAATTTGTATTTTTCAAGAGAGATTTCAAGGTTCTTTTTTGCTACTTCAACATTTGATTCGCCAAGTTTCATCAAATCAAGGCCTGATAAATAGCTTACGTATAAATTGCTGATTTGGGCCTGAACGTTAAGTGTTATCTGCTTAAAGCTAATGTTGGCATTGTCAATGCCAATTTTGGCGTTGCGCTCCAGCCGGTTTTGATTAAAGCCGTTAAAGATATTTATGGAGGCGGTAAGGCCATAATTAAAACCCTTTGTATTTTGCGACAGGGTAAAGCCTGCCGGAGTTTGGCTGTTACTTATTGTATATCCTGAATTAACAGCAACCTGCGGATAACGGCTGGCCCTAACCTGTTTAAGGTTGATCTCAGAGATCCGCTTATTTATCTGTGCAGATAGGATGGCCGGATTTTGGTTTTCGGCTTTTGATAAAATATCACCTAAAACAAGTTTGTCATCAACCACAATAGTATCGCCAACGGCAAAATCTGTTTGCAGATTACGCACCAGTAACTGGTTCATCTGGATCTTTGCCGATTTAAACTGTTGTACTTGGTTCAGATAATTTGCGGTATCGGTATTAAGGTTTACCTGTGCATTCAGTACATCTAACTTAGATGCCCTGCCAACCTGGAATTTATCATTGGCATAGCGTAACTGTATCCTTGATATGGCTATTGCTCCCTTTAGTGCCTTTAAGCCTTCGTTAAGGTTTATTAAATTATAATATGTGCCTATTACGCTGGCAAGGGTATTTTGTATGGTATCGCGGGATTGGATGTCGCCCAGCTGGTTTAGCTGCTTTAGCTCATCATAATTGGCAAACATACCAAAGCCGTTAAAAATGGTCCAGTTAAGGGCCGGCCCGTACGATGTTGACGCGTTGTGTGCCCCGCTAATGTTATTTACCGAGTGATCGCTGCGGGTTTGTTTGGTGTTTTGGATGCTGCGGGTAGTGGTAAAAGCACCGTTAACCTGTGGTAAAAAGCCGGCATTGCCTATAGTAACGTTATTTTGCGCAACTGTAGCATTGTTTTTTGACAGCAAAATATGATAGTTGTTTTTTAATGCTATTTCAACGGCATCCTTTAAGGTAAGCACGGTATCGGTTTGCGCCTTAACACCTGCAGTAAATGCTATTAAGCAAAAAACAAGGCAACCTAATTTTTTAATGGTCATAATCGCTTATTCTTTATCTAATTTATCTATCAGTTTTTGAGTTCTTGTTTTCCTGACTTTTTTCACATCATCAGGGTCTTCCGCATCCGGGTCTTTACGTGTTTTTGAAGCAAATATTAAATACATCATAGGTATAATGTAGAGTGTTAACACCAGCGAAAACAATACCCCGCCCATAATAACTATCCCTAATGATACACGGCTTTTTGCACCTGCGCCTAATGCAAAAGCAATTGGTACCGAGCCCAGCACAACAGCTAAGCTGGTCATTAATATTGGTCGTAAACGGGCTGTGGCCGCTTCAACTACAGCCTCGTATTTAGCAAGGCCATGTTCCATTTGCTGGTTGGCAAATTCCACTATCAAAATGCCGTTTTTGGTTACCAGGCCTACAAGCGTTATCATCCCAATCTCGCTGAAAATATTAAGCGTTTGGTTAAATAACCATAACGACAGGAATGCTCCTGCAATAGCCAGCGGAACGGTAAGCATAACAATAAAAGGGTCAATAAAGCTTTCAAATTGCGCTGCAAGTACCAGGTAAATTAATAATAAGGCAAATGCAAATGCAAAAATCAGGCTCGATCCGCTTTCGGCCGCATCACGCGAGGCCCCGCTTAAAGCCGTGCTGTATGTATCGTCAAGTAAACTTTTTGCAATCCTGTTCATCTCCACTATGCCATCGCCAACAGTTCGGCCTGGAGCTAAACCGCACTGGATAGTCGCAGATTTATACCTGTTAAAGTGATATATGGCAGGCGGCGTTGCATCCTCACTAACTTTTACAACGTTATCAAGTTGTACAAGCCCACCTTTTGAATTGCGTACATAAACAGACTTTAAATCGAGCGGCTGGTCGCGGTTTGCCCGGTTAACCTGGGCAATTACCTGGTACTGCTTTCCATTGATCAGGAAGTAGGCCAGGCGTCCGTTACTATAATAGAGTTGCAAAGTTGCAGCAATATCCGCAACCGAAACCCCAAGGTCGCGCGCGCGGTCACGATCTGTGGTAACGCGCAGCTCAGGCTTTGTGAATTTCAGGTCAACGTCTGTACCCTGAAAAACGGGGCTTTTGGAAACTTCGGCAAAAAATTCAGGCAAAACCTTTCTTATCTTCTCAAAATCCTGGTTTTGAATTACAAATTGAATGGGTAAAGATGTTTTTGACCCGCTACCTCCACCGCTAATGGTTTGCTCCTGTACTACCAGTGCACGTGCATCAGAAAAGCGGCTTAGTTTTTTACTTAAATAATCGGCCAATTGTTGCTGTGTACGGTTGCGCTGATCGGGGGCCACCAAACCAACGCGGCCAAACCCTGAGTTTGCTGAACCACCACCGCCACTTCCGGGCGAAACAACTTCAAGGTTTACATTTTGTTCGGGTATTGAGTCAGCAACCAGGTCTGACACTTTATCCATATACCTGGCCATAAATTCATAACTGGCGCCTTCCGAGCCAGTAACTGCATATCTTAACATGCTGCGGTCGTCTAATGGTGCAAGTTCATAAGGGGTAGCAAAATATAAGATCCCGGTTATAACCAACGAAATAGCCAATATGATAAATGATACCCATTTCACCTTCATAAACTTAACCAATGTCTCTTTGTAAGAGTTGGTCATGTTTACAAAGAAAGGCTCGGTCCTTTCATAGAATTTTGATTTTTTTGAGCTCTTACGGATCAGCTTAACATTAAGCATTGGGGTTAATGAAAGCGAAACAAATGCTGAGATCAATACAGCGCCTGCTACTACAACAGCAAACTCCCGGAAAAGCCTGCCTGTAAAGCCCTGCATAAATACAATAGGCAGAAACACTGCAGCCAACGTGATTGAGGTTGAAATTACCGCGAATAATATTTCGGCCGAACCTTCAAACGCCGCTCTTCGCACCGGCATGCCCCCTTCAACTTTTTTGTAAATATTTTCCGTTACCACTATACCATCATCAACTACCAGCCCTGTTGCAAGCACAATAGCCAGCAGCGTTAATATATTTATAGAGAACCCAAAAACGTACATAATAAAGAATGCGCCTATTAATGATACGGGGATATCTATCAGCGGCCTAAAAGCAATGAGCCAGTCGCGGAAGAACAGGTAAATAATAATTACCACCAGTATAAACGAAATAAGTAATGTTTCCTCAACTTCACTTATAGACTTTTTGATAAATACGGTATTGTCTGTTATTACCTTAACCTGTATATCTGGGGGAAGGTCCTTTTTTATCTGGTCAAGTCGTTTGTAGAAGTCTTCGGCTATTTGTACATAATTTGCACCTGGTTGCGGAATAATTGCCAGCCCTATCATCGGTACACCCGATTCCTTTAAAGCTGTTTCCTCATTAGCCGAACCCAATATAGCGTATCCAATATCCCTGAAATGAACCACGCGGTTGCTATCGGCACGGATTATAAGGTCATTAAACTCCTTTTCGGTTGATAATTTACCTACGGCCCTTACCACAACTTCGGTATTGTTACCTTCAATTTTACCGGCAGGCAGCTCAACGTTTTCTGCATTAAGGGCATTGCCTATGTCAGTAGCCGTTAAACCTAAGGCTGAGAGTTTGCCCGGATCAATCCACAACCGCATGGCATACTGGCGCTGTCCAAAAATGTTTATCTGGCTAACACCCGGTATTGTTTGCAAACCTTCCTGCAATACATTTTCTGCATAATCATCAAGCTGATTGATATTTCGGGTATTACTGCTACAGGTAACTGTAAGTATATTATCGGCATTAGCATCAGCCTTTGTAACCACGGGCGGCGCATCAATATCCTGCGGAAGCTGCCTTTGTGCCTGGCTTACTTTATCGCGCACGTCATTTGCAGCGGTTTCAAGGTCGGCATCAAGATTAAATTCAACCGTTATACGGCTTGAGCCTACCGAGCTTGTTGATGATATATTACGGATCCCTGGTACGCCATTTATACTTTTTTCAAGGGGTTCAGTTATCTGCGATTCAATTACATCGGCATTAGCGCCCGAATAACTGGTAGTTACGGTAATAATAGGCGGGTCGACCGAGGGGAAATCACGGATCCCTAAAAACTTATAGCCCATAACTCCGAATACTACAATAACGATAGACATTACCGTAGCCAATACAGGCCTTTTTATACTTATTGATGCTAAACTCATAAATATGGTTTACTTAACAACTTTTAAAATTTTTAATGGAATCTTATTACGGATCTGGATCAGGCCCGAAACAACTAGACTATCACCAGCTTTTAAACCGCTTATTATCTCAATTCTCGTGTCTGTACGTAAATCTGTTTTTACTGTTTTTGATTCAGCAATGCCATTATGATAAATAAATACCTTGTTATCCTTTAAGTCAGGTATTACGCATTGGGTTGGCACCATAATGGTTTTGGGGATCTGATCCAGTTTTAAGTTGATTTTTGCAAACGCCCCGGCTTTTAACAGATTATCCGGGTTGGCAGACCGGGCCCGTACCGTTATGGTGCGCGAGCTCAGATCAATTGCAGGTTCAATTGCGTAAACCACTGCCGAGAAGTTATTCCTTGAGCTTTCAATAGTGAAATTGATCTTGGTGCCGGGCTTTATTAAAGGCAGGTATCTTTCAGGTACTGAAAAGGTAACCTTTGCAGGGTCAATGTTCACCAGTGAAGCAATTGAAGTTGATGGTGAAAGATAACCACCAGGGCTGATATTCCTTAACCCGATTGTGCCCGAAAACGGCGCCCTTATCTCTGTTTTAGCTATCTGGGCTTTTAACACATCACTTTGCGCTTTTAGCGTGTTTAATGAGGTTAATGAAGTGTCATACTCCTGCTGGCTAATAGCTTCTTTTTGTAATAAAATACCATTGCGGTACTCATTTTGTTTAGCAAGCGCCACCTGGTAATCATTCTGTTTTAATGATGCTACAATATCCTGGTTGTAAACCTTAACCAATAACTGTCCTTTTTCTACATGGCTGCCTTCATTAAAAAAAATGCCGGTAATGTTGCCTGCAGTTTCGCTTACCAGGTTTACTTTTTCATTGGCATCAATAGTTCCGGTAACATCAATAGTGTTATCAACAGCGGTATCCTTAACAATCATTATGTTAACAGGTACAGGGCCGGTTTTCTTTTTGGCGCCTTTACCGGCGTTTTGGGCCATGGCCTCTTTGCCTTTTACACTAAAAAACTTATTGTAAATTAAAAAGCCAATAAGCAGCGCCAGCGCTATGTATATAATATACCTTGTTCTCATATCAGGGTAATCTGTTAGGGTTTTGTTTCGTTGTTGGTTTCCGGTGCTGTTAATGGCTTTATATTAGTCCCCATTTTTGTTAGCACGGTGTTAAATATTTTCATTTCCTCGTCAGAGATGTGTTCAGTTATGCTTTTGTTAAGTGTTTCAAAGGCTTCAGTTATCTTAGGCACTGCCTTTTTAGCTTTTTCGGTTACTCTTAAAAGATGCTCGCGCCTGTCGGCGGGGTTAATTTCCCGGTAAACAAAACCCTGTTCGCTCAAAGTATCTATAATGGTTACAATTATCGATTTATCTTTACCCAGCTCACTGGCCAGCGCTTTTTGCGTTAGCTTACCATCATGATGGCATATATATGTTAAAGCATAGTAATACCTGCTTATCCCCAAACTCTCCACTTGTTTTGCCAACAGGCTTAAATAAGCCCTTCCCAGGTTATTTAACTTACGGGATATAGGTTCAATCAATTTCACATCCATCGGGGCCAAAAGTAATTGGTTATAACCCATAATAGTTGTATGTATCAACCATTTTACAACTAAACATACTATACATGCATTAAAAAAAATTATAAATTGCACCTCAAATAATTACACAAATTATTAAGATTTTATACTGTTGATAAATTATTGCCGCTAAAGCCCCTCTAATGAAAACCATTAAGCTGACCGCCTTCCTTTTTGTAATATTATTTTTTATGAATTCATCCCCAACTAATGCAGCAGGCGCTGTTAAAATTTTGTATACCGTTACTTTTCCAGAGGCGCAGGCGCATTATGCTGATATTGAAATGAACATATCAGGCCTGGATCAAAATACTTTAGACCTTAAAATGCCCGTATGGACACCGGGATCATACCTGGTTAGGGAGTTTGCAAAAAATGTAGAATCGTTCAGTGCTGCAGCTAATAATAAAACAATCCCATCACCCAAGATCAATAAAAATACCTGGCATATAAATACAGCCGGCTTATCATCGGTAACCATTAAATACCGCGTGTATTGTTTCGAAATATCGGTGCGTACCAGCTTTGTTGATGCTTCGCATGGTTTTTTATCTACTTCGGGCTTATTTATCTATCCCGATAAAATGCTGAACACACCATCAACCATAAAGATTATTCCTTACAAGGGATGGACAACCGTTTCAACCAGTTTAGATGCCGTAAACGGAGATCAGTTTATCCGCCATTCCCCTAACTTTGATATTTTATTTGATTCGCCAATTGAAGTTGGTACCCAGGATGTATTTGGGTTTGATGCTGCAGGGGTTAAGTATGAAGTTTGTATGGTTGGCGGTGGCAACTATGATAAGGAGCAGCTAAAGAAAGATATGGCCAAAATTGCTGAACAGGAAACGGCTGTTTTTGGCGAAAACCCTAATAAACATTATGTTTTTATAGTGCATAACCGCCAGCGTAACGGCGGTGGCCTGGAACATTTAAGCTCGACTACTTTAGGCGCATCGCGCGATAACTATAGTAACGCAAGCGGCTATCGTAACTTTTTGAGTTTGGTTGCCCATGAACATTTTCACCTTTGGAATGTAAAGCGCCTGCGCCCTATTGTGCTTGGCCCGTTTGATTATGATAATGAAAACTATACTACAGATCTTTGGATTGCCGAAGGGTTTACAGCTTATTACCAGAACCTGATTTTACGTCATGCCCAGATTATGGACCCCGAAACCTATTTAAGTGCAATAACAGGGGAGATTAATATTATTGAAAATCAGCCCGGGGCTAAAATTCAGCCGCTGGCCGAAGCAAGCTTTGATGCATGGATAAAATCATACCGCCCGAACGAGAACTCTTCAAACACCGGCATTTCCTATTACGATAAAGGGGCAGCTGTTGCTATGTTGCTCGACCTGGAGATCATTAATGATACCAAAGGAAAAAACTCGCTTGATGATGTAATGAAATACATGTACGATACTTATTACAAGCAGAAAAAGCGCGGTTACACCGATGAGGAATTTAAACAGGGCCTTGAAAAATTTGCAGGTAAAAACCTGGATGAGTTTTACAAAAATTATGTTTACGGCCTAACGCCGCTTGATTATAATAAATACCTGGCTTATGCAGGCTACAAAGCTACAGACGATGCTGCAAACAGCAATGACCCGAGCCTGGGTATAGCAACTACAGAATCTAATGGCAAAAAGTTTGTTACAGTAGTACAACGCGGCGGTGCCGGTTGGGTTGATGGCATAAACGTTAATGACGAGCTTGTAGCAATAGATGGCACCCCCATTACGGATGTTGCGACTATGTTAAACGGTAAAAAACCGGGTGATCAAATTTCAGTATCTGTTTTACGTGACGGACTGGCAGTTGCCCTGCCTGTTACCCTGCTGAGAAACAATCGTTTTAAATACAAAGTCGATTCATTGCCGGGTGTTACTCCCGGGCAAATGGTAGTCAGGAAGAAATGGCTGGGGTTGGTTGATTGAGGTTGCAAGGGTTGGAGTTGTTGTAAAAGTTGTAAATGGAAAAGGAATCAAACTGTTTCTTTCGGTCTTCCGGACTTTACTGACTTTCGGACTTCTAAATGAAATTTATTTCATTTAAATAAAAACATTCTGTCCGTTTTTAATATTTTATAGTATATCTATGAAATCATTAACTAAAACAACACAATTATGAACTCATTATTATACATTATTGCAGTTATACTTATTATTGGCTGGGCAATTGGATTCTTTTTTACCGCTGTAGGTAGTTTGATCCACGTATTATTAGTTATAGCCGTTATTGCCTTCATTCTTGGAATTACCCGCAGGCCAACAGCCATATAAAATCTTAATCAAAAACACTACAATTGGGAAAAGGTCCGGTTATTTTAACCGGACCTTTTTTGGGTCTGAACCATGGTTCAAAATTTACGCTCCCTTCTTCGCATTCAAACTTTGCATCAGCTGTTCATACAGGTCATCGCCGGTAGCCTTTTTCGGTTTTAGTTTTTTAATAGTGGCGTGTTTGCCTTTTGCTTTTGCATGAATGATCTTTAATAGTTCATCGTTATACTCATCCTTGAATTTTGATACGTCAAACTTTTCAGCGTATTGGTTAATAAGGGCCAGGCCAACATCAAGCTCCTTTTTACTTACCGTTACATCATCTGCAATTTCCAGGTCTTCGGTACTGCGGATCTCCTGCCCAAAGCGAATGCGGGTTATTACCAGCACCTTTTCAACCGGGTGAACAATACAAAGTGACTCGGTATTGCGCAAAACAAAACGTGCCAGTCCGGCTTTTTTCGATTTGATGAGGGCCTGAATCAGCAGGGCATAAGCCTTATTGTTTTTTGTATCCGGCTCGGTGTAATAGGATGTTTCGTAAAACATGGGGTTCACATCTGCAATATCCACAAAGCTTTCAATTTCAATAACCTTGCTTTTTTCCGGAGCGGCAGCTTCAAAATCCTGTTCCTCAACTATAATATAATCGTCATTTATTTTATAGCCCTTTACAATTTTGCCGTAAGGCACCTCTTTATGGGTATGTTCATTTACCCGCTGATAACGGATGCGGGCGTGATCACGGCTGTCCAGCATATCCAGGTCGATACTGCTGCTTTCAATAGCCGAATACAATTTTACAGGGATGCTTACCAGTCCAAAACCAAGTGAGCCTTTCCAGATAGATCTCATAATCAATTGATTTAATGAACTGATATAACCATCGGGATGGTGAAAGGGTTTTATATAAAACAGCTATACTTAAAAAGTAATAAGGTTATGTAAATAAAAAACCAACATTTATTAATGCCTTAACACCAGCTTTACATAGCAACTGTTCCTTTGCGACGAGTAAATTTTTTAAGATAAGATCAGTTTAGTTAGTTAGATCAGCCTGCTAGTAACAGGCTGATTTTTTTCATCCCTATTTCATCTTAAAAGGGTATTTTTGATTGCCCCTATCTATGGTATGAAACTATTAAAATTAGCCTGCATTATCCTGTTATTATTTTTTAGCGCCTGCACTGTGCCGCTGTATGTTGCTGTTCCGGTTGATTATACTGCGAAACTTAACCTCAGGCCCGATTCAACTACTATTGTACTGATCAATCAATTTGATTTAAGCCAGGCAAAGATCACCAATTTGAAAAAACTTAATGTAATTAAGGCAGGCGCTATTGCCGCTATTAATTATGCCGGGCTTGAACTGGGCCAATTGCCTCATGTTAAAGTGATCAACCTGGTTGATTCAGCAGGCCTTGCCTTAAATACCGATTCTGTAAAGCTTACGGCATTAAAATACAAGGCAAATTATGTGCTGGCTTTAAAAAACTTTACTGCAGATATAGGCTTATCTGAAATTGCAAACTATACATCCTACTATAACACCAATACTGCTGTTGATTTTGTTTTATATGAAAGCAACGGTATTTATCACAGGGATTTAAAGGGTACCGCTGTTGATGCGCAGTCTGAACAACCATACTTCGGCTTGCTGCCGACTTTACTGATCCACCCAACTGTAAAGGGAAACAAGCAATCTATTAAAACTTCGGCAGAACATGCCACGGAAAATGCTTTACAGGATTATTTTCCTTATACCATTACCCATAACAGGCCGCTGTATAACGATGCCATTTTTCTGCCTGCTATAAAGGAGATTCAGGCAGGTAACCTGGATAAAGCCGATAGCCTGCTGCAGCCATTTTTACAGGATAAAGTCCCACAGATTGCAAGCAAGGCAGCTTATAACCTGGCAGTAGTGTATGAGTCGGAAGGGGATATTGATGCCGCTATTGACCTGGCTCAGCAATCATCAGACAAATACCGGAATGAATTTGCTACCGCGATTCTTGCAGAGTTAAAGGAGGAGTAAGCATTTTTTCCATGATCACGTAATCTATCCCGTTTTTGGAAAATACATCTTCCGTTTCAACAAATTCGAGCTTTAGGTAAAACCCAATAGCATCTGTGCGGGCATTACACCAAATACGGGTTCCACCATTTTCCTCAGTGTATTTTGTGATGTAAGCTAATAGGCTGCTGCCTATCCCGGCTTTTTGCATAGCAGCATCAACTGCCAGCTTACGAAATTGAAACGAAGTTCCTTTTTGAAATAATGAAACCACACCTGCAAGTTTATTATCTGTAAACGCGCCAAAATGAATGCCATCTACGTCCTCCGGCATCTCCATTTCATGCTTCGTTTTACTGGGATACAAAACATCCCTGCGCAATTGCCAGGTATGTTCGGGCCTTATTTGTTCGATAGAGGTCAAAGGCGAAAGGTTAAGGGTGAAAGGCCTGGATTTGATGGGTATATAAAATGCTTAGTGTTCATTATTTGATAATTTTCTACCTTCTACCTTCTACCTTCTACCTTCTACCTTTCGCCTTTAACCTTTATCCTTTCACCTCTCCTTACAAAGGAATATTCCCATGCTTTTTCCTTGGGTTATTTACTACTTTATTTTCCAGCATTTTAAAGGCGTGGATCAGCTTTAAACGGGTTTCTGCAGGCTCTATTACTTCATCAATAAAGCCACGTTCGGCAGCGCGATAAGGGTTTGCGAAGATGTCTGAATACTGCAATTCCATTTCTTTCCATTTGGCTTCTTTATCTTCTGCGGTGCTGATCTCTCGCTTAAAGATAATTTCTGCAGCGCCTTTGGCGCCCATTACAGCTATCTCTGCAGTAGGCCAGGCAAAGTTCATATCGGCGCCGATGTGTTTGGAGTTCATTACATCATAGGCACCGCCATAGGCTTTACGGGTTATTACGGTAATGCGTGGGACAGTAGCCTCACAGAACGAGTAAAGCAGTTTTGCTCCGTTGGTGATGATGGCGTTCCATTCCTGGTCGGTGCCCGGCAAAAATCCCGGTACATCTTCAAATACCAGCAGCGGGATATTAAAGCTATCGCAAAAACGTACAAACCGGGCACCCTTGGTAGATGAATTGATGTCAAGCACACCTGCTAAAAACGCGGGTTGATTAGCCACTATCCCAATGCTGCGGCCTGCCAGCCGGGCAAACCCCACAACAATATTTTCTGCAAAATCTTTATGTACCTCTAAAAACGATCCCTCGTCAATCACATGGTCAATCACTTCCCTGATATCATAAGGCTGCGAAGCGTTTTCGGGCATAATGGTGTTAAGCTCTGCCCTAAGTTCATTTTTAATCTCGTATGGAAACGATGGCGCTGTATCCTCACAATTTTGCGGCATATAGCTCAGCAGTTTCTTCACATTTTGAATGGCCTCTATCTCATTGGCGCAGGCAAAATGTGTAACGCCGGATTTGGTGGCATGGGTAGTTGCTCCGCCCAGTTCTTCGGAAGTAACCACTTCATGAGTTACCGTTTTTACCACGTTTGGGCCGGTAACAAACATATAGCTGGTATTTTCAACCATCAAAATAAAATCTGTTATAGCAGGGGAGTAAACCGCGCCACCGGCACAGGGCCCAAGGATAGCCGAGATTTGCGGGATCACGCCTGATGCCATGGTATTGCGATAAAATATATCGGCATAGCCCCCTAATGATACTACGCCTTCCTGGATGCGCGCGCCGCCCGAGTCATTCAGCCCAACAAAAGGTGCGCCGTTCTTCATAGCCAGGTCCATTACCTTGCAGATCTTTTCGGCATGAGTTTCTGAAAGTGAGCCGCCAAAAACGGTAAAATCCTGCGAAAAAACGTATACGAGTCTTCCATTCACGGTGCCATAGCCGGTTATTACGCCATCTCCCGGGTACTTTTCCTTTTCCATCCCAAAATCGGTTGAGCGGTGGGATACAAACATGCCTATTTCCTGGAAAGACCCCTCATCCATCAAAAAATGTAAACGCTCACGTGCAGTAAGCTTTCCTTTTTTATGCTGACTCTCAATACGCGCCTTGCCACCACCTAAAAGGGCCTCTTCGCGTTTCTTATTTAATAATTTTATCTTATTATCCACAGTATCGGTTTATTAGTCCGGAAGTCGGAAAGACCGGAAGTCCGAAAGATATAGATTAATCGTATAGAACGAAAGTTGAATTTAAAAAAACTGATTGGAATACCCGTAATTCAGCCAATAAATAATCGGCGAAATCGAAAAAATCATAACAAATCAGCGGCTTATAATCAGTATTTTCGTTCCTGATGGCAACTTACCATATTATATCCATTCTCATATTTCTAACGGCAGTTTTTGCCTATGTGAATGACCGCTGGATAAAGTGGCCACCAACTATAGGGATTATGGTAATTGCATTGCTGTCATCAATCCTGCTCGCCATTTTGGGTAATTTAATTCCGGAGATCTCATCAAAAGCATTGCTGCTGGTTTCAAATATTAATTTTGAGCAGGTACTGATGAAAATAATGCTAAGCTTCCTGCTATTTGCCGGGGCTTTACATATTGATGCCAACCGGCTTAAAAAGGAATTTTGGCCTGTAATGCTAATGGCTACTGCGGGCACATTTATCTCCACCTTTTTAGTAAGCGTAATGGCTTATTACCTGTTTGTGCTTTTTGGTTTACAAATACCCTACATTTATTGCCTGCTGTTTGGTGCGCTTATTTCCCCCACCGATCCTATTGCCGTTATGGGTATTTTAAAACAAGCCGGCATCCCCAAAACGCTGGAAATGAAAATAGCAGGCGAATCGCTTTTTAATGATGGGGTAGGCGTAGTTGTGTTCCTGACGATATTTGAAGTAGCGGTAAATGGTACGGACAAATTTTCAATTGGCGACACTGCTATTTTGTTTTTAAAAGAAGCCGGAGGAGGAATTTTATTTGGGGCGATATTGGGGTACCTTGCACACCTCCTGATAAAATCAATTGATAATTACCGGGTTGAGGTTTTAATAACTTTAACGGTTGTTATGTGCGGCTATTCTATGGCCGATCATTTCCATTTATCCGGTCCGCTGGCCATTATTATAGCGGGCATAATAATGGGTACAAAAGGAAAGACAGAAGGTTTATCGGAAATCTCCCGTGATTACCTTGGCAAATTCTGGGACCTTACGGATGAGATCTTTAATGCAATACTTTTTCTGCTGATAGGCCTTGAAATGCTGATCATAAAGGTTAATCCAACTGTTTTGCTACTTGGGGGGATAATGATAGTGGTAGTATTGCTGGCACGTTTAATCTGCGTAGCATTTCCGGTTATGTTTTTAAGGATCTGGATAAAGTTTGAAAAAAACGCGATACTGATGTTAACCTGGGGTGGCCTGAGAGGCGGGCTATCTGTAGCCATGGCGCTATCTATTCCCGAAGCTATGCACAGGGACGAGTTTGTTTTGATCACCTATATAATTGTAGTTTTCTCCATAATAGTTCAGGGACTTACCATTGGGCCGTTGGCAAAAAAGTCTGAGGCTTGAATCAATTATTCTTAGGCTCTTTTCAAATAATCATTGGAATTATTGCAATCAAAAATAAATCAATGGTCAAAACTATTATTCATCTCATTGCTTTTATAATGGTAACACTTATCATTATGAACCCATACCAGCAAAAGTGGATAGAAGTTTTGACAAATGCCCGCGTCCCGAATTGGAAAATTGAAGTGCAGGGTGACGATATTTATATCGAGATGCCGCATGTTACCGATCTGAAATTAATTCATGATAACCTGCCTGAAACCCTTGGGCTAATGTCGTTGGATATTCATGAACCCAAAAAGCGCCTCAAATTTATATTACACAATGGCTATGAGAATTTTGACTACACTTTGAACCCCAACGAGAAAGATTTGGATGGTGAGTAGGGAGGAAGTCCGAAAGTCGGAAAGTCAGTAAAGTCCGGAAGATAAAAATTTGTGTAATTACAACTTAGCACGCGTTGATAATACTACTACGCTGATGCCCATCACTGCTATAAATGCAAATGAGGCCCTTAAGGTAGCTAGTCCTGCTATAAACCCTATAACCGGTGGGCCAACCAAAAAGCCTATAAAGCCAATGGTTGAAACAGCTGCCAGCGCAACCCCTGCCGACATGGTTTTTGATCTCCCTGCTGCGCTGTAAACCATAGGCACTACTGATGACACGCCTGCTCCAACCAACAGGAAGCCTGCCATCGCGGTATAGAAATATGGGAATATAATGGCCACCAATAAACCTGATGCCGTTAACGAACCGCTTACCTGCAGGGTGCGTTTTAAGCCGAAACGGTGTGCAAACCAGTCGGCAATAAACCTGCCGCCGGCCATGGTAAGCATAAATGCGGTAAAGCCTGCGCCCTGTAAAGCAATAGGAGCGGCCACCACTTTTTTAAAATAGATAACGCTCCAGTCGAACATAGCCCCTTCACAGATCATAGAACAAAAGGCAATGCTGCCCAATGTTAGTAACGGAACCATCAATCTTAATTTTTCGCGGAGAGAAACTGAAGCCGCTTCTTTATTTTTAAGTGCACCGGCATCATTATGCAAATACCTGGAGGCTATCGCAACACCAATGGCCAGAATAACGAGCACTAAAATAAAGTGATGAAAAGGATCAATCCTGTTGGCTATCATCACGGTGCCTATCCCGGCCCCGGTAAACCCCGCCAGGCTCCATAAACCATGGAACGATGCCATAATTGGCTTGTCATACATCCCTTCCGCAGCAACGGCCTGTGTATTAACAGCAATATTAACCGCATTGCTTGAAAACCCAAAGCAAACCAGGCAAATGATCAGTTGAAATGTGTTTTGAGCAAGGCCAAGGCTTATCAGACAAATGCCATAAACCAATATAGCGCCGAGCAATAATTTTTTGCTTCCTATTTTAGTGATGATCCAACCTGAAAATGGCAATGATAGCATTAAACCAACCGGAAGCGAGAAAAGTACCGCACCCAGGGCTGCATCCGTTAAACCCATGGTTTGTTGAATTGTTGCTATCCGCGAAGCCCAGCTTGAAAAACACAAACCGGCCATAAAGAATAAAACGCCTACCGCAATGCGGAGCGTTTTCCTGGTAACGGATGGTTTTATTGCGGTAATTGTATCTGTCATTGCAATATGTTAGTGTATTATTTACACTTTGTATTTTAACGCAAATGTAACTGATTTTCAGTAAAGTTGGAAGGGTAGTTTTAATCTTTACTAATAGATTAGATATCAATGTAGTTATAGCTTTATAAAACTACTTGTTAATATTAAATGATCCCAGGCAATGCTTAAAAACTTTTGTATTGTCATTTTGATCAACCATATCTACGCTAAATGTGCCCTGAATGTTATGAGCAGTAAGTACGGTAACCTTTATTCGCCCTATTGTTGACTGGTCATTGCCGTAAGTACCGGCGCTAAGATTGAAAATCTCAAAGGTACCCGTTGTACAGTTATCGAATGAAATAGTAGCCAGGTCAGTAAGGCTGGCGCCGCTGGCAAGCAGGGATGTTGTACCTGTGGGCGAAGAAATTGCCAACGCTTCCGGCGAACCTGGTTGAAAGCTGCCAAATGAAGCAGTTTGTGTATATGTATAAGTATTACTGCCTATTTGTATTTTTATATTATTGGCGCCTGCTATTGCCAGTCCATTGCCATCATTAACATCTGTTCCAGTTCCAGTACCTGTACCCGTTCCCGTTCCAGTTCCAGTGCCTGTACCTGTACCTGTTCCTGTTCCTGTTCCTGTTCCGGTACCCGTTCCAGTTCCAGTGCCTGTACCCGTTCCAGTTCCAGTGCCTGTTCCAGTTCCAGTGCCTGTACCCGTTCCAGTTCCAGTGGCGATGTTGCCTGTACCGGAAGGATAAACCGGTGCATCCAGCTTACAACCAGTTAAACCTGCAATTATAAATAGGGAAGTAAAAACTTTATAGTATAGTTTTCTCATTGTGCCGTTTTTGTGATACGATTTACAAGCATAAATATAAATTATTTATCTGCCGGTTAAATGCATGTGAATAAATAATTTATAGGATAAGTTATCCACAGCGCATACGTAATTCGTCTGTGTTAAGTTACAAAAGTGGAGCTAATTTTTTTGATTCCTGCAAATTAGCCACAGTCACCATCGGGACTGCATGATTCGCCCTCAATAATTTCTAATTTGGGTTTTGAATTTTCTATCTGCCACTCGCCAAATGCTTTCTGCAGCGTTTGCTCAAATACAGGGACGGCCTGCGCACCTGATACTGCGTATTTATTATTCAATACAAAAAATGGTACGCCCTGTATGCCAAGATACTGTGCGGTATCAATGTCATGTTTAACATCATCGGCATAAGCGTCACTCTCCAAAACCTGTTTTATTTCGGTAGCATCAAGGCCTATTTGCTTACCTAATGCAATCAATGTTTCGTTGTCGTCAATGTTTTTGCTATCGGTAAAATAAGCTTTAAATAATTGCTCTTCCGCTTCAACGCCTAAACCATGCTTTTTAGCAAGGTGACTAAACCTGTGTGCCTTAAAGCTATTGGCAACAACTGCTTTATCAAGGTTATAGGTTAAACCGGCTTCGGCAGCCATTTGGGTTACGTGAGCGTTCATCTGTTGGGCATGGTCAATTGTCCAGCCCTTTTTATCAGCAAGGTATTGATCAATATTAGTAGTTGGATCTGTTTCCAGGTCGGGATTTAGCTGAAAGCTTTTCCACTCTATTTCAATTTTGTCTTTGTGCTCAAAATGTTGCAAAGCATCTTCAAACCTGCGTTTGCCTATATAACAAAAAGGGCACATTACATCGCTCCATATTTCAACTTTCATATCTTTGACTTTAATTAAGCAAAGTTAAATCCATATATTAACATCACCGTAAGAGGAAAGTAAAACTTTATCATCATTAACGTCAACTATGAGATCAACCATTAAATATTTTTATACAGCTATTCTATTCGTTTTTAGTTTGAATTTCAGCGGTATCGCGCAGCAAAAGAACATAACTAGTGGTAGCAATTTATACAGTGCCGGCTATGCCTCAGCATTTATTGGCGGTTTGTACGATGCCTGGTACCCATACAAAAGTCTGCACCAGCATGGTGATTTTGGCCTGGGCGCACCAGCCTTGCTTGATGGGGAGCTGATTATGCTGAATGGCAAATTTTACAAAACACAATATACGGGTAAAACAATCCCGGTAAGCGATGCCGATAAAACGCCTTATGCCGTGGTGTGCTTTTTTCATGCCGCCAAAGTTTATAAGCCGGGAAAAGGATTGAACAAGGCCACGCTCTTTAAATACCTTGATAGTGTGCTTACCAATCAAAACGGGATCTACGCCATCCATATTAACGGCAATTTTAAATATGTAAAAACAAGGGCATTTCCGCCGGTGCAGCAGAAACCATATTTGCCGCTTGCCGCTATGCTTGACAGGCAACACTTTTTTGAGTTTAACACCATAAAAGGCGACCTGGTAGGTTATAAATTACCCGTATTTATGGAAGGCCCGCATATCAGCGGCTATCATTTTCATTTTTTATCTGTGGATAAAACTTCCGGTGGGCATATAATTGATTTATTGACGGATGATATAACTATTGAAGTTGATATCCTCGACAGCTATACCATGCAACTACCGCAAACACCTGATTTTAATAGTTTTGACTTTAAAAAAGACCGTAAGGAGGAAATTAAAAGCGTAGAGAACGGGAAGAAGCAGTAAAGAAGTCTCTTTTCAAATACCGTCGAGACAAGCGTTCCAGCGTTCCATTTTTTTACGCGGAACACCCGGAACGCTATGAAACATGTTGATTATAAGAGTATTATACTTTTGTCGGTGGGCGAATAATTATAAAAAGCGTTCCATTTTTGCACATGGAACGCCTGGGACGCTGTGAAACATGCTGATTATAAGAGCATTACACTTTTGTCGGTGGGCGAATAATTGTAAAAAGCGTTCCATTTTTGCACATGGAACACCCGGAACGCTGTAAAACATGCTGATTATAAGAGTATTACACTTTTATCGGTGGGTGAATAATAGTAAAAAGCGTTCCATTTTTGCACATGGAACACCCGGAACGCTGTGAAACATGCTGATTATAAGAGTGTTTCACTTTTGTAGGTGGATAAATAATTGTAAAACGCTGATAATCAAATGTTATACTACTAACCCTTATATCGAATGTTAAATTAATTGGCAGAAAGAACGTAAACACGCACCTTTGAATTGACGGTACATGAGGATTACGTTGCGAGCGCTAAAACTTTGCAAAGTTAATCCGCATTTTTTACCATATTTGCCTGCCCCGCATTTATAATCAACCACTTATCCCTAAATTAATGCCTAAATACCTTTTGGTTTTTATTTTTTGCTGGATGAATATTGCATTCGGCCAAAGCAATTCAAATTCAGTTACCTCAGTTTTTCATGGTGGCGCAGCGCATACCGGTGTTTATCCTGCTGAAAGTTATAACACAATTGGAAGCTTAAAATGGAAATTCAAATCACAGGGTAAAATATTTTCATCCCCGGCTATCTCAAACAGTATAGTCTACATTGGCAGTGCCGACCATAATCTTTATGCCATTGATGTAAAAACAGGCAAGCAGATCTGGAAATTTACGACAGGTGGGGCGGTTCATTCCTCACCCGCAGTAAATGGCAACACTGTATGCTTTGGCAGCTTTGATGGCTATTATTATGCGCTTAATGCTAAAACAGGAACTTTAATATGGAAATTTAAAACCGTTGGCGAGAAACTTGTTGGTGCTAAAAGCTTATGGACGATGAAACCGCATGATCAGTATATGAATGATCTGTATGATTTTTTTCTCTCGTCGCCAGTATTTAATAACGATAATACAACTGTATATTTCGGCAGCAGCGATGGTAATATGTATGCATTAAACGCGGCTACCGGTAAACTAAAATGGACTTTTAAAACAAAAGGACTTATCCATACCACACCGTCTTTGTATAGCGGTAAGCTGTATTTTGGCAGCTGGGATACCTATTTTTATGCACTTGATGCAAACACCGGCCGACAGCTTTGGAAGTTTAAAACAGGTGACCAGCCTGTTGTGCATTTACTGGAAGGCATCCAGGGCTCAGCCGCTTGCAGTAATGGTATGGTTTACTTTGGGGCAAGGGATAGTTATTTATATGCGCTTAATGCTAACACCGGTAAAATGGTTTGGAAATATAGCGCCAATGGTTCATGGATTCTAACAACACCTGCCATACAAAATGGCGTAGTTTATACTTCAACATCTGATACTTATATTTTTGCAGCTTTAGATGCCAAAACAGGGAAACGGAAATTTAACTATAAAGGTAATGGCTATCTTTATTCCTCACCTGCAATAGCCGGAAGTACGGCTTACTTTGGTGATTTTACGGGGAAGCTTTCGGCTATCAACCTTAAAACAGGTAAGCCAAACGGTTATTTTACTACAGACGGAAGGAATAAGAATGCTGCAAAACTATTAAAGAAAGACACCCTTGATTACGGCTACATTTCAACAGGACAGGATAACGAGCTTTATTCCACCTCAGTAAAAGTTATGGATCAATTGTATACGCTTGGACCAATAGTTTCATCCCCGGTTATCAGCAATGGCATAATTTATTTTGGCAGTGCCGATGGGTATTTGTATGCATTGGGGTTAAAGTAACGCTGTATCAAAAGTGAAATTTTAAGATGCCGAGCAATAGGAAATTTTGGGCAATAAAAAACTCTGTGCTGCTCTGTGTTTTCTTCGCGTACTTTGCGGTTAATTTTTACCGCAGTGATCACAAAGAAGACAGGGAGATCACAGAGACCAAATATTATTTTGAGTGTTTTTTAGATTTAAATCTTTTGATATAGCCTCTTTATGCTTTTGCCACAGCAAGCGCATCGGTAAAAGCTGCTACTAACGATTGATTATCCGTTTTAAGCAGCGTTTCATTTATTTGCAGCTTGATAATGCCGTCGTGGTTAGCGTTTCTTACCATCACCTTGTGTTTTTCATACAATGCCTGGCGGAACTTTTTAATATCGGTACCTGCCGCTAACTTAAAGTCAAAAATATTTGAGCCGTTTTTTATAGGGTTAATGCTGATGCCGGGCAATTTGTTCAGCTTTTCAAAAAGATCAGTTGCCTGCGCTGCGGTTTTCTTAAGGCGGTCTTCCAGTCCGTCAAGGTGATACAGTGCCATTGCAGCCTTGCTCCAGTTACTATAAATAGTGCCACCGTGGATCTTTATCAAATGTTCCATTTTATCAATCACCGCCTTATCGCCACAAAGTATTGCGCCTCCATCAGCACCGAGGTATTTATAGAGGGAGATATAAACCGTATCGAAATTTGAAGCGTATTCGGCAATAGAAACACCACTAATCATTGCGGCCAGGTAAATTCGCGCGCCATCCATGTGAAGCTTGTAGCCATTACTGCGACAAAAGGCCGAGATCTTCCTGATCTCTTCTATCGGCACCTGCTGGCCATCACAACGCCGTACCGGATTTTCAATAGCTACCGCGCCAATGCCGCTTTTAAAAACCTCGCCATCGTTAACATAGTTGATACCTGCTTTAAGGTCTTCCAGCGTGAAATAGGCTGCGCCCGGGGCCAATGGCATCAATCTTTTACTGAAAACAGATTGTGCTGCATCGGCCTCGTCGCGGTAAATGTGACTTGTATCCTGCACAAATATCTTGGTGTTTTCGCCGCTTAGCACCGATATGGCCAGTTGATTGGCCATGGTACCGGTAGGCATATATGTAGCAGCCTCTTTACCGGTAATTTCTGCAAATCGTTTGGTAAGCCTTGCAAGCGCTCCGCCTTGTCCATATACGTCAGCTTTAATGGGGTCTTTTTGGTTGATCTCCTGCAACTTTGCTACATAATCAGCCGGGGCATAGTGCACTCCGTCATCAGTAAAAGAAATGTAAGTGTTTGTGGGGACATCATTTTTTACCGTAGCTGAATGCGCATTTGAAGCAAGAGGTGGCAACAAAGCGGGGAGTAGTGAAAGGCCTGAAAGTTTCAGGAAGTTCCTTCTTTTTATTTCTTTCATTTTTGGTGATTTTTTCGGTTATAGTTGTTCTAAGGTAGTATTTATTTCATAAAAAAAGAGCCTGCCAGCGGCAAGCTCTTTCAATAATTTCTGTTTTGGCAGGGCATCTCATAAAGGTTCCTGCGCTGGATAGATCTATTTAAAATCGTCAGCAGTTACGCCCGTATTTATTTTTACATCTGTAACGGTCATCTCAAAAGTTTGATCCTGACCACCGGCAGACTGAGTGATAGTTTGTTTGTACGGGAACATTACATTACCAACTTTGCGGTAATCGGCAAAATCAACCGTAGCATTTACGCTTACATTGTTAGTTACCGTAGTGCTTTCGTTTTTCACCAGCAGTTTGCTTTTAACATCATAATATTCGGTTGATGTTTTGCCGGTTGGGTCGGTAACGCTAACCTGGTAAGCATCAGCACCGTTTATTTTCTGGATACCTTTTACTGCCAGCTTAAATGCCGGATTGCTTAAGTAATCAAGCTGCTCAGTTAATGAGGTAAACACTTTCTTTTGAGAAACTTCATCAACTGTCATATCTTTTTTGTTACCCATTTGTTGCTGGTAGCCTTTCTCGCCATCAAATGCTTCTTTCATAACCGTGTTGCCACCCATGCTAACAGACATGGTTTCTTTGTTTGGCGCCATTTTCTTTTGCAATACACTTAACTTCATGCCCTGCATGCTCATGTCCATGGTAGTAACGCATGAGGTTACTTTTTTCAATTCATCGGCCCCGCCAACGGCGTTAATATAAGCTTTAATTATATCAGCGGCCTTTACATCAGGCACTGCGGCAGTTTGCGCGCCTTCTGTTACTGGGTTAGCATATTTATCATATAACTTAACAGGATAGCCGCTTTTCTTAAGCCCGTCAAGCATCTGGGCAGCTCCGCCAACTACCACTACACGGGTATTATCGTAATTGAAATATTTTTGGGCCACACGCAAAATATCATCAGCGGTTACCGCATTTACTTTTTGCAGGTAAGTTTTGTAAAAATCTGCGGGTAAATCGTTAATGAGGATATTGCTGGCAAATGTTGCCATGCGTGCCGGATCTTCCAAACCAAGGGCAAACGAGCCATTGTATAATGCTTTGGCTGTACTCAGTTCTTCGTCCGATACCTTTTCAGTACGGATGCGTTTTATCTCGCTTAAAAATACGGTAACGGCACTGTCAACTTTGGCGTTCCTTACGGCGCCTGAAGCATCAAATGTTTCCTGGTACCTTCCAGAAGCTAGTTGCGAATAAGCGCCGTAAGTAAACTTATACTTTTCGCGTAGGCTCATAAACAAGCGACTGTCTGCACCGCCGCCTAAAATGTAGCTGGCCAGTATAGCCGGGAAATAGTCAGGGTTATTTTTCTTGAGATCAACCAGGTTAATCACGTTGATCTCTGATTGTACGGCGCTTGGCACATCAATCACGTCAATTTCAGTTTTGGCCGGGTTAGCTACTTCTGTTAGCTTAGGTAAAGTAAGCGTTACACCTTTCCAGTTGCCCAATACTTCGGTAGCCAAAGCTTTAGCTTCAGCAGGCTTAATATCGCCAATAATGGTTAAATATCCCCTTGACGGTGTAATGTACTTGCTGTAAGCCTCTTTAACATCCTGCAGGGTAAGTGCCTGGATGCCTTCTTCGGTTTCAAATTCGCCGTTAGGGTGTGTTTTGCCATAAGCAAGTGCATTATCAACCCTGCCAGCAATGGCTTTTGCACTTTTTGCATTTGATTTTAAGCCGGTAATTGTCTGGCTTTTTAATTTATCGAAAGATTCCTGTGTAAATGCAGGTTCTTTTAGGGCGATGCCCATAAGGGTAAATGCATCTTTAAAATAACGGGTTAATGCAGATGCAGATCCGCCTGCAGAGCTTAGGCCCACATCTGCGCCCAGCTTTTCAACCGACTCATCAAATACTGCTTTAGGCATTGTTTTGGTGCCTTCGTTCAGCATCTGGCCCATCAGGCTCATCACACCTGCCTTGCTGCCTTCAGTTATCGGGCCGGCATCAATCAAATAACTGGCTGATACCTTTGGCAAACTATGATTTTCAACAACCAAAAGCGTAATGCCGTTTGGCAATATGTATTTTACCGGATCTTTAATAGTTAAAACGGGCGCCGGGCCTGGTTTAGGTTGTTTGGTACGGTCAATTGGTGTTTGTGCCTGCGCATATTGCATTAATAATACTCCGGCAGCTATCATTATATATTTCTTCATGATCTTTTTCGTGCTATAAATTAATTATTGAGCTTTACCTTTTCCGGGCAAATAATACAATACCAGGCGCTGGTTAGGATTAAGGTACTTCTTTGCCGCATCCCTTATCTCTTCCCTGCTTATCGACCTTATTTCTCTTAATTCCTCATTAACGTGGCCGGTATCTTTATGGTAAAAAGTATATCCGTTGCTCAGGTTTTCGGCAAGGCCTCTCATTTGCGTATTGGCGCTCACAAAGTTGTTTTCAAACTGGTTTTGTAATTTCTGATATTCTTCAGGACTTATCAGGTCGGTTTGCAGCTTTTTAATTTCCTCATCCATGTCTGGCAGTAAGCTTGCCGGGTCGGCTCCGCCGTTTGGCAGCGCGCCAAGAATATACATGCCGTAATCTTCAAGTGCATAGTTAAAAGCAACCACCTGTAAGGCATTCTTTTTCTCATCAACCATTTTTTTGTACATCCTTGAGCTTGCACCGCCTGAAAGTACAGACGAGATCATCTGCATTACTTTTGAATCATGGCTATCACGACCAGGTACACGGTAAGCTTCGATCATAAAAGGGATCTGGATGTTGGCATCATAGGCGGTATCAGTAACCTGTTTGGTTATTGGGGCCTCTTCAACTTTTTTGTAAACAACATCTGCTCCACGCGGAATATCGCCAAAATAAGCCTTAACCAGTTCTTTTGTTTTATCAATATTAATATCACCGGCAATGGTTAATACCGCATTGTTAGGCACATAGTATTTTTTAAAAAACTCTTTAAATTCATCCAGCTTAGCTGCATCCAGATCCTTCATTGAGCCAATTACCCCATTGTGATATGGGTGTGTAGGGAACAGGCCTTCGCTTATATAAGTAATTAAATTGCCGTAAGGGCGATTATCAAGGCTTTGACGCTTTTCTTCTTTTACTACTTCGTTCTGGGTTTTTACGCCAACTTCATTTATAACCGGGTGCATCATGCGCTCACTTTCCAACCACATGCCTGTTTCCAGCTGGTTTGACGGGAATACCTCGTAATAAAAGGTTCTGTCCTGCGTGGTGTTGGCATTATTCTGACCGCCGTTGGCCGATACTACCTTCATGAATTCGCCACGCTTAATATTTTCGCTGCCTTCAAATAACAGGTGTTCAAAAAAGTGCGCGAAGCCTGTGCGGCCCACTGACTCATTTTTTGATCCAACATGATACATAACAGTAACAGCCACCACAGGCGCTTTACTATCATTGTGCAGAACTACATGCAAGCCATTAGGCAGATCGTATTCTGTAAATTCTACTTTTTGCGCTTTAGCCTGTAAGCCCAAAAGGGATACTGCTGCGAGTGCACAAAAAACGTTTTTTTTTAACTGCATATTGTGAATTTGATTTATTGATAAATGTATTAAATTGTTTTTACATCAGGACTATATAAACTATCTTGTTAGTTAATTTATTTGATAATTGTAA
Source organism: Mucilaginibacter sp. OK098 (assembly GCF_900142915.1). GTDB lineage: Bacteria > Bacteroidota > Bacteroidia > Sphingobacteriales > Sphingobacteriaceae > Mucilaginibacter. Next base: position 566,210 of record NZ_FRCM01000002.1, on the reverse strand, counting down.
TGCTGAAATGTTACAAAAAAACATTTCTACAAAAAGTCAAACCCAAGTTGAATCTTTAGTGATTGCGTTAAGGAATTTTGAAATGAGATTCAAAATGTAAAATGGACCTGATTACCTGGATAACCTAATTACTTTTGAGAGTTTTAAGGCATATCTTTCAACCAGTAAATAAAAAATGTATGCACCCAGGATACTTAAAAGTATGCACCCAAAAAACAATACGTATTTATTGGTAGTATACAAACTGAATTTTCCAACCAAAAAAAGCGTTAAGGGATAATGTATCAGGTACAGGGAGTATGAAATTTTACCTAGAAAGTAAAGTGGCTGGATCTCCTTTTGACTTTTATACAATAAAATAAAGAGAGCCGTCAATAATGGGATAGCGCCGGTTTTAATGGAAACAAAAATCATTAGATAAGCCGAAAACGCAAACAGTATCAATAAACCTTTGGTTAGGCTAATTTTTTTAACATAAGCCATAAAGGCTATAAATCCTATCACAAAATCAGGCATTTGTTCAATAATAACACCATGATAGTATAGCCGACTTAAAATGCAAGTTATGCTTAGGCCTATTAATATAAGTATTGATAGGTTAGCTTTAATCCGCATTAAAAAAGGGAAGAATATGCCTAAGAGCAAATAAAACTGAAATTCAATTGAAAGCGTCCAGAAAATACCTAAAAACCAATTTGCTCCCTTTACAAATGGTACCAGGTAAAAAAAATGTAACAAGGCCGAGTTTAAGTTTAGCAACGAAACGGGTACAGCACCAAGAACAAAAGACAAGGCAATAATGCACCAATAAGGCGGGTCGATCCTGATACTTCGCCTAAGTAAAAAGGAAAAAAAGTCTTTCAATACATAATTTTTCTGATAGAGCGAATAAGGTAAAATAAAACCTGATATAACAAAAAATATGACAACGCCTTGCTGGCCGAGGTTGGTTAAGTAGTCGATAAGGGAATTTATATGAAGATTGCAAATCATTTGAATATGAACAATACATACAGATAAGGCCGCAATTGCACGCAATAACATAATGCTGATAATTTTAGAATTGTTCATGTGTGCAATATATAAAACTCTTTATTAGCGTAGTTAAATTAAATCCTGTTCATCTTCTATACCTTAATGACTTTTTCCACCTCCCGACAAAATGCTCTTAACCAAATCTTCACACTAAAAGCGTTTATTTGCGTTATTATATGTTTTATACAGAGAACGGCATTAAATGAAACGCGCTACTAAAATTAAGATCCTTATACCGCTGGTAATTATCCTTTTTTTGGGTGCTTATGGGCGGCACAAGCATTTTAACCGTGAAATTGATATAGCAGGGAAGCTAAGTAGTAAAGAGATGAACGAGATCTCCGGAATTGCAGCTTCGGGTATAATGCCCGGTATTTATTATGTGCATAATGATAGCGGCGATACCAGCCGTTTTTTTGCCATATCGCCCGATGGAAAATTAAAATCGACTATTTATTACCCGGGAGATCCAAAACTCAAGAAACACCTTGGTGTGTATGATTGTGAGGATATTGCCGTTGGTCCTGGTCCGCTTAAAAATGAAAGCTATGTTTATTTGGGTGATATTGGAGATAATAATGCGGTACGGCATTATTTAACCATTTACCGGATGGATGAAAAAGCGGCATGGCTAAATAGTGCAATTGCCACTGCCAATGCGGTTCCGCTTCAATTAAAATACCCTGATGGCCCAAGGGATGCCGAAACTTTAATGATTGACCCCATTGAAAAGCTAATCTATATTGTATCAAAACGGCAGGACTCAGTATCAGTATATACAACCCCGCTAAGTTATAAGCCCAATGATACCGTTATATTAACCAGGCGCTGCAAATTGTTTTTTGCAGGCCTTAAAGTATTTAAATGGATAACTGCCGGGGATATATCAAAAGATGGCTCAGAAATAGTATTGAAAAACTATGAAAAGGTTTACTACTGGAAACGAAAAGGTAAGGAGCCTGTTTGGAAAACCATGCAAACAAAACCCGAAGAGCCATTGTATGTGCCTGAAAAGCAAGGCGAAGCAATAGGCTTTACACCTGATGGTAAAGGGTATTACACTACCAGTGAAGGGGTGTATTCGCCAATTTATTTTTACAAAACACCATAGGCAGAAGAGTTAAGAATTAAGAAACAAGAATCAAGATTAAACAAGGAATGGGGTAACTGATTAAATCACGTTTCCGGGTAATAGATGAGGGTTTTATTTTTGAATCTTGTGTCTTGCTTCCTGACTCTAAAATCTATTCTATTGTATTTGAATAGTTATTCACATAATCGCGCGGGGATACGCCGGTGATGCTTTTAAACACGTAATTAAAATTGGTGATGCTGTTAAAACCGCAACTGTAAGCAATGGTAGCAATACTTTTAGCGGAGCCGTTAACCAGCATTTTACAGGCTTCATTTACCCGTACTTTATTTACAAAATTCACCAGTGTATGCCGGGTGTGTTTTTTAAAATACCTGCAAAAGGCAGTAGGCGTAAGGTGGGCCTGCAGGGCAACATCCTCCAACGTTAAGGCACTGCTGAAGTTTTGCATAATATAATTATAAACCGATGCTATGCGCATCCCTTCAGGATCAGTCATGGAAAATGCATAGCTGCCGGACGAAAGAGGTTGCAGGTTATTAGTTGTGCTTAAAATATTTAGCAGCTCAATAAAACTATATAATTGTTCCGCACTATTAGTTTGTTGAATGGTAGTCAATCTGCCAGCCATAGTTGTGTACATACTATCCGGCACCTTAAACCCGCTTGGATTTTGGGTGATGAATGCTTTAATGGCTTTCATTTCGGGCAGATTAAATAAGGCTGATAATTTACCGGATGGATTGAAGAAAATGGTAACCGTACGCACTTCTTTATCACTATCAGGCAGAAAATAAGCAGGATCGCTTTTAAATAAATGGGGGAGGTTGGCGCCAATTACATAAATTTCCCCTTCCCGAAAAACATGCATGTTGTTACCGGCCAATAAAGTACCCTCACCCTTTTGGATCCAGGTGATCTGCGTTTCGGCATGACGGTGCAGGTAGGTGTAAAAATGCGGCAGCACTTCTTCCTGCACAATGATGGAATGATCATGCGGAACAGGAATGGTGAAGGGCAGCACTTTCATGGATGTAAATTTAGTTAAATAGGTTGATTAAGTTGATTGGGGCGAATAAGTTGATTGGGCTGATTAAGTTGGTTAAGATTTTGGAACATTTATTGTTTATTTAATTAAGTTAGAGGCTATATCAAAAGACTAAAATCTAAAAAGTACTTAAAATAATATTTAATCTCTGCGATCACAGCGTCTTCTTAGTGGTCTCCGTGGTTAATTTTTCAACCACAAAGGGCGCGAAGAAGGCACGGAGTACGCGGGTTTTTCTATGCTCCAAATTAAATTTTGCACAAGCTTTTATACTTTCACTTTTGATGCCGCCATTTGTTCAAAGCCTATAATTATGAGTATTGAAAATAAAATTGAACTCCTTAAAGCCGACATTACCAAAATAAAAGCCGATGCCATAGTAAACGCTGCCAATACTTCTCTTTTAGGCGGCGGTGGTGTTGATGGCGCCATACACCGTGCGGGCGGACCTGACATTTTAGAAGAATGCCGCAAAATAGTTGCCAGGCAAGGTGGCTGCAAAACTGGCGAAGCCGTAATAACTACTGCCGGACGGTTGCCTGCAAAATATGTGATCCATACTGTTGGTCCGGTTTGGAACGACGGAAAATACCAGGAGGAGGAAAAGCTTGCCAATTGTTATAAAAATTCCTTGTGGTTAGCTGTTAATAATAATTGCAAAACTATTGCATTTCCTAATATCAGTACCGGGGTTTACAGGTTCCCAAAAAAGGAAGCAGCCCGGATTGCTGTTGATACGGTTAAAGATTTTCTATCTGAAACAAATCAGATAGAAAAGGTAATATTTGTTTGTTTTGACGAGGAGAATTATGGGTTGTATGAAACACTCATTTAACCGCTAATTGTCATTGCGAGGTACGAAGCAATCGCAAGTATGCAGGTCCGCCATAAAAGTTTAAACCATTCTAACCGCTCTGTATAGTTCGCGATTGCTTCGTACCTCGCAATGACAATAAGGGTTTACTGATACCGGTTCGCATCAAACAACCCCGCATTAATAACTGGTTTTTCTCCATTAAAAGCATCGGCAATCAGTTTGCCGGTAGCCGGAGCCAGGCTCAAACCTATCATGGCATGCCCGGTGGCAATGGCCAGGTTTTTGTATTTGGCAGACATGCCGATATACGGTAATCCATCCGGAGAGCATGGCCTGAAACCAAACCAAACATCTTTTTGATCAGGCACCGTTAATTTAAAATCAGGGAAGTATTTGGGGACAGATTCTACAATACCCTTTACCCGGTTCATATTTACCTGTTTATTGATCTTGCCGATCTCCATAGTTCCCCCAAAACGGATGCCGCCATTCATAGGCGTTATAGCTACCCTGGCTTCGCAGAGGATAGATGGGATGGTGATTTTTTTAACCGGGTCATTCACCATAAAAGAATAGCCTTTGCCCGGCATCATCGGAATATTTAACCCCGCCAGCTTTGCTATCCCGGGCGACCATGAGCCACCTGCAATCAAATAACTATCACCGGTGTATGCTGTGTCTTTAGTATTTACTGATGTGATCTTACCGCCGTCCTGGCTAATGCTAAGAACTTCGGTATTGCGGTGGATGCGCACACCTTCGGTTTCCAAGTATTTTACCAAGCCCTGCATCAGCTTATTCGGCGACATGTGCGAATCGCAATGATAATGGACCGCGCCAAGTATATCCAACTCAAGATCCGGTTGTAATTTGCGGGTTTCTTCGGGCGTTAAATACTGCGCGTCCAAACCAAGATTAGTAGCTTTTTCAACCATGTGAATTTCTTCCTCCTCAACCTTTGGCGATTTAAACAGCATCAGGATGCCCTTATCTTCCAACCCAAAATCAATGCCCGAATCCTTTTCAAACTCATGGTATAAATTCCTGCTTAATAATGATATGTCCCGTAAGCCTCCTGCAGAGCGTTCCACATGCTTTTTGGTGGCGCTTTTTACAAACTTTATACCCCAGCCTATCAATTCCCTGTTTAAGGATGGCTTTACATAAAAAGGGCTTTTGCTGTTAAACATCCACCTTATACCCTGCTCAACTATACCCGGCGATGCCAGCGGCACAAAATGACTTGGTGTAATCATCCCCGCATTGCCGAATGAGCAATTATCAGACAGGTCACCCTGTTCTAAAATATCAACTTCCCAACCTGATTTATGCAGGTAGTAAGCTGAAAATAAACCTATAACACCGCCTCCAATTATTATTGCTTTGCTCATATTATTATTATCAATTCCACACGTCCTTGCGAGGAACGAAGCAATCTCAGCTTAGGACAATCAGGAACCTTGATGCTTCTTTTGAACCATAAAGCATGTGGCTATTTGGTCGTCACATTGCTTAATTCGCTATGATTTGCGTGTGCAAAGTTTGCTTCGTTCCTCGCAATGACGCGCGGTTAATTATTTCTTCTATATCACCTGGAACCCAAACGCATATGGGTCCTCATCATCTATTTTGATAGTATTATACCCATAAACCCTTGCCCAGCCTTCAATGCCGGGGATTATTGCAGGTTTATCTCCTATCATCACTTCATCTTCAACGGTGCCGATAAACTGGCTGCCGATGATGCTTTCATGAATAAATTTATCACCTTTTTTTAACTTTCCCTTTGCATGCCATTGCGCCATGCGTGCAGAAGTACCAGTTCCGCAAGGTGAGCGGTCAATTGCCTTATCACCATAAAAAACAGCGTTGCGTGCGGTGGCTTCAGGCGAGATAGTTTTGCCAGCCCAAAGAATGTGCGAACAACCGTTTATAGTTGGATTTTGCGGATGAATAAAGGTGTATTTTTCATTGATCCTTTGCCTTAAAACCCTGCTCCACGAGATCAGCTGATCGGCAGTATAATCTTCCAGGCCTTTAAAGTTTGGCTGCGGATCAACAATGGCGTAGTAGTTACCACCATAGCTTACATCAATGGTTAGCATCCCCAGATCGGGGCATTCAACTTGCAGGTTTTCAGCAGCCAGGTAAGAAGCTACATTGGTCAGTTTTACCGATTTTACTTTGCTGCCTTCCTGCTTGTATTCAATTAAAACCAAACCGGCAGGCGCTTCCATGCGTACTATCCCCGGCGTTTTTGGAATGATCAAACCTTCCTCAATGGCAATAGTAATGGTACCGATAGTACCATGCCCGCACATGGGCAGGCAGCCGCTGGTTTCAATAAACAGTACAGCCACATCGTTTGCCGGGTCATGAGGAGGGTAAAGAATACTGCCCGACATCATATCATGTCCCCTTGGCTCAAACATCAGCCCCTTGCGGATCCAGTCATATTCTTTTAAAAAATGCTGGCGCTTTTCGCTCATGTTATTGCCCTGCAGGTTTGGCCCGCCACCAGCTACCAGCCTTACCGGGTTACCACAGGTGTGCGCATCTATACAGAAAAATGTTTTAGTCATTTAGTCATTTAGTCATTAGTCATTATGTCATTAGTCATTGGTATTAGCATGGTTAAGATTTTTCACCACTGACTAATGACCACTGACCAATGACTATTTAGTCCATTCATTATTAAACAACCGCCAGATCTTTAGCGGATTGTCTGTTTTTAGTTCATCGGGCAGCAAATCATCACTCCAATTTTGCCAGCATACCGGCCTAACGAAACGTTTGATGGATGATGTGCCTACCGATGTAAAACGGCTATCGGATGTTGACGGGAACGGTCCGCCATGATGGATGGCATTACCTACTTCAACACCTGTTGGTGGTCCATTCAGGATCACCCTTCCGGCTAAATTAGCCAGCTTATCAGTTATGCTTGTATAGTTTGGCAATTCCTCATTTTCGGCCATTACAGTTACGGTTAATTGGCCATGCAGTGAAGCTATTACCTGTTCCAGTTGTGCTATATCATCAGCAACAACCAGCATGGAATATGGCCCGAAAACTTCTTCCTTAAACTTTTCATCAGCCAAAAACGCTGCTGCTGTTATTTCAGTAACAACGGCCACCCCCTGGTTTATTTGCGCTGTATTTACTTTATCTGATTTTGCTATTACCGAAACAGCTTTGTCAGCCAGCATTCCGCCTGATAATTTATTAAAGTTAGCACAAATGCCGGGTGTTAGCATGGTAGCCGAATTTACATCAGCTATCGCGATGCCAAGCGCTTTTTTGAATTTCTCCAAACTATCAGACTTAACAGCCAACAGTAAGCCAGGCTGCGTACAAAACTGACCTGCGTTTCCGGTTATTGAGGCAGATAGTTTTGCCAGTTCTTCGGCCCGGTTCTCCAAAGCTTTTGGTAATAATATAATGGGGTTAGTGCTGCCCATTTCGGCAAATACCGGGATAGGCTCATCGCGTTCACGTGCCATTTTTACCAATGCCATACCGCCTTTAAATGAGCCGGTAAAGGTTACAATTTTAGTTTTTGGATGCTTTACCAATGCTTCGCCAATTGCATAGCCATCGTCATACAAAATGGAGAATACGCCTTCGGGCATGCCGGTTTTTTCAGCAGCTTTTTTAATTGCTTCGCCAACCAGCGCACTTGTACCGGGATGAGCGGGGTGAGCCTTTACTACAACCGGACAACCTGCAGCCAGTGCGGCAGCAGTATCGCCACCGGCAACCGAAAACGCCATGGGGAAATTACTTGCGCCAAATACCACACATGGGCCAAGCGGCACCATCATTTTGCGAATATCAATACGTGGCAAAGGCTGGCGGTCAGGGATAGCGGTATCAATAATAGCCTCAACCCATGAGCCTTCTTCCAGCAGATCGGCAAACATTTTAAGTTGGTTGGTGGTACGTCCGCGTTCGCCTTGCAGACGGGCCTCAGGCAAACCGCTTTCGGCCATAGCGCGTTCTATCAGCGGTGCGCCAATAGCAATAACTTCATCAGCTATGCTGCGTAAAAAAGCAGCCTTCTTAGTATTGCCAATACTGCGAAATACAGCAAAAGCTTTGTCGGCTAATTTCATAGCTGCATCAGCTTCTGCAATATTAGCTGCATAAAATTCCCCGGGCAGATCTATCCCTAAAGCAGGATCGACAGCTTTAAATTTATTGCCTTGTTCGGGCTGGTAGTTGTACCCTATTAAGTTTCTTGTTTCCATAGTATATTTATTATAAAGGAACCAGACTTACGAAGTTTTTAAAACTTCGTAAGTCTTTTGCGAGGGCTCTTGAGCGGGCGGTCTTGCATCGTTCGCGATTGCTTCGTTCCTCGCAATGACAAAGTGGAGGGTTTTTAATTAACCCCTGTAACCGCTACTTCAGCCTCAATACCCCAGCTGCCAGCAGGTAATTCAGGACGGTTGGCAATGGCTTTATCAATTATTGATAAAATTCTTGCACGCTCTTCACCAACAAGTGCTAACCGTGGCGCTCTTACATTTTCGGTACCTAAGCCTGTTTGTTTTTCTGCCAGTTTAATATATTGTACCAGCTTAGGATGAATATCCAGTTCAAGTACAGGTAAAAACCATCTGTAAATTTTTAACGCTTCTTCGTTACGGCCTTGCTTTGCTAAGTTAAAGATAGCAACAGTTTCCCTTGGGAAAGCATCAACCAAACCGGCAACCCATCCATCGCATCCCATAAAAATACTTTCCAATGCTAACGTATCAACACCGCACAATAGTTTAAACCTATCGCCAAAACGGTTTATCATTCTTGTTACATTGCTTACATCGCGGGTTGATTCTTTTACCGCCTGGATGTTTTCGTATTTTGAAAGCTCCTCAAACATATCCAAAGTAACCTCTATCTTATAATCATAAGGGTTATTGTAGATCATGATTGGCAGCGGCGTGCTTTTTGCAACTGTAGCAAAGTATTCAAGTGTTTCATGCTTATCAGCAAGATAGCGCAATGGCGGTAACATCATTAAACCATCAGCGCCGTATTTTAAGGCATTTTCGGCACATAACAGTGCTGCTTTGGTGGTTTGCTCTGCAATGTTTAATATTACATAAGCACGTTTATTAACTGTTTTAACCGTTTGTTTTAACAGCGCTATCTTTTCAGCATCTGTTAATACGCTGGCCTCGCCTAATGAACCACCAATGATGATCCCTTTAGCACCTGCCTCCAGTTGTGCCTCGATATTTTTATCGAATGCTTCAAAATCCATTTCATCATTATCATTGAATTTTGTAGTTACCGCCGGGAATACCCCTTTCCAAATTACGCTCATATTATTATTTTTTAATCTATTGCTTTTCAGTTCCCCTCCCCGGAGGGGGCTTAATGTTATTAAGGTGAGTTCGACATAAGTTTGTGTATCCACACCCGGCAAAGTGTTCCATTTTTACAAGCGGAACACCTGGAACAAAGTGAAATATGCTGATTATCAGTGTCTTTCACTTTGTTCCAATAGCTTAATGTTTGTAAGTTGCTGATAATCAGCCACTATGCCACCAATCTTTATATCGAGCTCACGTTAAGTTAAGGGATAACACAAACGTGATTCTCCCCCAAAACTTAGTAGCCCCCTCTAAATCTCCCCCGGTAGGGGAGACTTCAGCTTCGCGCTTTTTTTAAGTCCTCCCTACCGGGGAGGATTTAGGTGGGGCTACTGGATGTTGTTATGTGGTTAGTTATAACCAACGTTCTCTTAACTTAATGGCATTCTGCCCTCCCCAAGGAGAGAATCGTACAGCCCTTACTTACTCAGCTTCACCAGCATCACGCCATGCGGTGCTACTTTGGCTGTATAAGTATTGCCACTTGTTATTAAATATTTTTGCTGCCACACATCACGGATCTTAGTCAGCCCCTTTAAATCATTTTCATCACGGTTAAGGGTGATGGTTTGATATTGGTCTGATATATTGAACAAGCCTACTGCTTTGCCGCCATCGGCCAAATCTTTTATCCAAACCTGGTAATTGTCGGTTTTTATAGCTTGTTTTGCCGATTTACCCAAAGCATCCTGGTCAATTGCCAGCACTTCGTCATTGGTTAGCAGGCCTAATGTAAACCTGTCCAGCTTGCCCATATCGCAACCTATTAATAAAGGCGATGATAACAAGCTCCATAAGCTGATGTGTGTGTATTGTTCATCAGGTGTTAAATGAGTATTATGCTGATTATCGCCCCAACCAACTTTACCAACCACTAGCATATCCGGATCATTAAAATGGCCGGGCTGTGCATAAGGACCATCTGCAATTTGGTTAAAGCCAATATCACTCATGCTTTTCCAGGTATCGGTAATATCGCCTGTGGAGCGCCAGCTGTTACCACCCACTTCTGCTCCCCATTTCCAAACATCACCCATACCATACTGGCAAAAGCTGAACATAATATCACGATGAATTTTATCTAATGAAGCCCGCATTACCTGGTAAGGCTTTTTCATGTCATCAAGGTTAGGGATTTTAGCCGTTACCTCACTGTATGAACACCAGTCGTATTTCAGGTAGTCAATACCCCAGTCGCCATATGTTTTGGCATCCTGATCTTCATGTTGCCAGCTGCCTAAATAACCACCGCAGGTACGCGGACCAGGCGATGAATAAATGCCCATTTTCAAACCCAGGCTATGCACAAAATCGGTTGTGGCTTTCATGTCCGGGAACTTCTGGTTAGTTACAATCTCGCCGCTTGCAGCACGTTGTTCCGCTTCCCATCCATCATCAATATTAACAAAGTTCCAGCCATGAGCGCTCAGCTTTTCAATCATGGTCTTTGCCGCAACACGGACTTTTTCGTCGTTAACACTAAGGCCGAACGCGTTCCAGCTGTTCCAGCCAAGGGCAGGAGTAAGGCCTATTACGTCGCCAATTTTAATGATGAATTTCTTTGTATTGGCGCCCAGGTTATTCTTTACGGTAAGGGTTACCGGGTAATCTCCTTTTTGATTAACCACGCCTGTTATTATCCCTGTATTAACATCAAGCTTTAAGCCATCAGGCAAGCCTTCTGCTGCATAAATCAATGGCCTTTTACCACCGGCAGGGATCAGGTATAAAAACGGATTGCCAGGACGGGCGCCATAAACATCAGGCCCGTTTATTTGTGGTTTTGAGCTTGGATAGGGGGTAAGCACATAAGGTGTGCCATCGGTTTTGGTTATTGATTTACCCGATTTCTCCTCGGTAAAAGTATAGCTAACGCGATATGATCTTTTCTCGAGCCGGGCTATGTTGAAGGTATAAGTGAATGGCTTGCCAGCTGTAAATTGAACATCATTTGTTTTATCATAAATAACGCTGTTGTTCTCCGGGTCAGTTACTTTAAAAGCTAATTTCCCTTTATAGACATAATTGCTTGTTGTGGTTAGTTTAATGGCTTTGTTTAAGCTGTTGTTATCGCCATAGCTAAACTCAGCGTCATTATTAATACTTACCGGGTCCATCAGGTCAGCCATGCCTATGGTAAATTTATTACCATATATGCCGCCATCACCACCTGTATCAAATATGCGGATAGCCAGCACATTTTCTTTGTCCCACAAAATAGCGGGATTATTGGCTGCAATGGTGTAGCTGCGTGGTCCGTAATTACCGGTTTTTATATCGCTGCCTTTACCACCATATTTGGCTACCAGCTTTCCATTAAGGTAAACCTCATCATTATCGTCAACCGCATCCAGATAAATGCACACGCTGTCTTTTAAATATGCTTTTTCTTTTATTGACGATGGGATAACCACATGCAGCCTGTACCAGCCAAAACCATCCTCACCCTTATAGCCCTGGCTCTCCCAGCTGTGCGCCAGGCTAATGGGTTTCCAGTTTTGATCGTTATAAGTTGGCGATGCCCATTGGGTTGAATCACCGATTGCAAATTTCCATCCTTTAGCGATTGAAATTTCCTGTGCGGCAACCCTAAGTGTAAGGGCTGCAGCCATGCAGGTCAATAAAAATAGTTTTCTCATCATTTTAATATTGATTTGATAATTGGTTTAACCGTAGAAACGGTGGTATTTGGGTTTAATACTGTCAAAACTACGGTTTATAAATTATTTTGTTATCAATTCAATATATTTTACTTGTTCAGGAAACCACACTGTCATTTCGCCTTTACCCCGATTAGCCCATGAGTAATAAGGAATTGCAGTCATGGTTTTATTTTCGGTAGTGATGGTTTGTGCTGTTTCATTAACATTAACGCTTTTTATATCCGCTTTTAAAACAGTTATACCATTTAACAGATCCGGCTCATAAGTTGTTGTAAAAACTGTGTTTTTTGGAACGAGGATATTGCTTGCCTTGCCATTATTATCTTTCCACTCAGCACAGTACATAATTGGGCCGCGCTGCAGGGCCACCTTGCCGTTATCATCAACCAGGCTGGTATTGGCAACAACGCGCTGCACATCCATTGGCAGGGTTAATTCAACCTTATCATTTTTTTTCCATTTTTTGCTGAGAACAGCGTAGCCGTTTTTTATTTGATAATCAACCGCATTGCCATTAATCTTTATTTCTATTTTTTGTGCCGATGATTGCTCGTACGAATAAAGCGTTGACGGGATAGCCTGGTTTTGCGCCCAACCCGGGATACGGATCTTCAGGTTCATGTCCATTACTGATGACGGGTCAATGATAAAAGTTAAACCACCATCCCACGGGTAATTATTTTGCTGGGTTATTTTTAAATCTTTATTATTCACCTTCAAATTCCCGGTACCGCTTATAAACAGGTTTACATAAACATCGTTACCGTTTTGTGCATAAATGTAGCCCGGGATGGAAGGGATAAGCCTTACTACATTGGTGGGGCAGCAGGAGCATACAAACCAGCCGGAGCGTCCGCGCTCCAGGTCGGGGTGATTAAAGCTGTCGCTTACCTGCATGGCATTGGTGTAAAAAAATGATTTTCCATCAAGCCCCACTCCTGAGATCAACCCATTATAAAGCGTCTTTTCCATTACATCAATATATTTGGAATCGCCGTGTAACAGGAACATTCTTTGGTTCCAGAAAACGCTGCCGATGGCTGCACAGGTTTCGTTATAGGCAGTAGTATTTGGCAGCTCATAGTTATCGCCAAAACGTTCACCATCGCCAACAGCGCCTATGCTACCCTGAACGTACATTTTTTTGGTGACCATGTTGTTCCAGATCTTGTCAATAGCTTTTATGTAAGTGGTATCGCCGGTTAAGGCTGCAACGTCTGTCATTCCCGAATAAAGATACATGGCGCGTACGGCATGGCCCTCGGCTTCATCCTGTGCAGTAACCGGCTCATTATCCTGAAAATAGGTGCCGTTTTCGTAAACGTTTTTACTCTTATCGTTATATTTTTTTATTCCGCGCTGATCAATAAAGAACTTAGCAAGGTTCAAATAATCCGTTTTTCCGGTAATCCTGTAAAGCCTTACTAATCCCATCTCTACAATTTCATGGCCTGGGGCAACGTGTTTTTTATCCGGTCCGAAAGTGCGTACCAGCAAGTCGGCATTTTTTAGGGCGATGTTAAGAAAGTTGCGTTTGCCGGTTGCCATAAAATGAGCGGCGGCAGCTTCGTACATATGGCCGCAATTGTATAGCTCATGACTCATCTTCGACTCATTTACCCAGCGCTCAGGCCCTGCCCATGATTGCGGATGTACCGGGTCAATGCTGCGGGCGGTATATAAATAGCCATCCGGTTCCTGGGCTTTGCCCACAATGGTTATCAGCGAATCGATATAGGCGGCTAATTTCGGATCGGGATGAACGGCTAACGAATATGAAGCGCCTTCAATAGTTTTATAAATATCGGTATCGTCAAAAGGATAGGTGGTGCAAAACTTGCCCTTATGCTCGGCAGCCATCACAAAGTTTTTGATCCTGCCAGTACTGTCGCAACGGGTAAATGATGCCGGGATGGTAACTGTACGATTAGTTTCAATCCGCGATGTCCAGAAATGGTCTGTAAGCTTCACACTGGTAAATGGCACCGGCTGGATAGGATAATCCTGTTTTTGTGCATTAACAGTGAGCCAGCAGCAGGTGATGGCAAGTAAGCTTAGTTTTTTAATCATAACCTTTTAAGTTAGTTGATTGAGTTGTTTAAGTGAGTGGTTGATTAGTTGACTAAGCGGGTTAATCAATCACTATTCAAAAGTAAGTACTTTAAAAGTTTATAATAGAGGATTTTTACCTGATTATAACCATATTTTAACCTGTTTTATAATTTTAATCAAGTTGTTGAGGTAGGATAGAGGAAGATTGTTTGAGCGATGATTGTAGAATTTATGGATCAGCATAATAAATAACGCAGATTCTTAGCCTGAAAGTAATCCTTTGATCCTTAAATCAGGTAAACTGCGTAGCACTCTTGAACACCTTTAAAAACAAACAACAGTGAAAAATCATGGTTCAGACAAATAATGTGTTAATAAGCTCTCCAATGTTAATAAATCAGTAGTCTTATAATCTTTATGTAAATAAACTTAACATATTGTTCATCATAGCATTTAATGCCGATCATACTTTTGTTAGTGAAAACCAACATGCTTGAGTGTAATTAAAAAACAATAACATACCAAACAAAATTTTGATCATGAAAACCCCAAAAATCATTTTTACTGCGTTGTTAATGTGTTGCTTTTTTACAGGATTTGCGACCATTGAAAGCTTAAACGGCCGGTGGACCGGTCTTTTAAAAACCGATCAGGGCAATGAGTACCCACTGATGTATAATTTTAAGATCGACGGCAACCAATTAACCGGAACTGCAAGAACTCCCAAAGGTGACATGCCCATAAATGATGGCAAAGTAACCGGCAACAATTTTACTTTTAATGTGGTGGTAAACAATATGGAAATTGACCACAGCGGCAAGTTTTATGGTGATTCGGTAGGTGTGGATATTAGTTTGGGCGATGTAAAGTCGCACGCTACGCTGGTAAAAGCTACAGCCCCCTGACCCACTAAACAGGGAGTTTGGTGTCAGATTTTCTTTCCTGTGCCGGGAAGGGTGAGTTTCTATCCGCTATCCATTAATAATAGCTGTTCCCTATAAAATATTTTCGTTCACCCATACACTCTATTATTAAAAAATTTATTTTTAAGGAGATAATAGTCACCGGAAATTCCCGGGTATTAATTATATCTTTAATGTAACATTTATAACTACTTGAGCATCTTACAAAAAACTAAAACTGAATTATGAAAAAGAAATTTTTTACAACTACAGCATTGATATGCTGCTTTATGGTTTGCTTCGCTATAGTTGCAGACATTACCGGCAAATGGACGGGTACCATTGTTACTCCTGATGGGCAGGATATCCCGGTAACATACAACTTTAAGGTTGACGGTGAAAAACTAACCGGAACTGCAGATTCACCGCAGGGATCAGTACCAATTGATGACGGAAAAATTGATGGCGATAAGTTTTCATTTAAGGTTACTGTATCGGGCGCTGATTACCCGCACACTGGCAAGATCTATACAGATTCATTGGCAATGGATTTAGATTTTGGCGGACAAAAAGTTCACTTTATTGTTAAGAAAGATAATAAATAGCAACCCTTTAAACCCTAACACATGAAAACAAAGATTTTTACTACCATAGCACTAGTTTGCTGCTTTATGGTTTGTTTCGCTGTAGTGGCCGACCTGAACGGCAAATGGAGCGGATCACTGCATGCACCTGATGGCAATGATTACCCTTTAAAGTATGATTTTAAGGTTGACGGCGATAAGCTTACTGGTACCGGTGAATCTCCGCAAGGCTCAACACCAATTACCGATGGAAAAATAAACGGTACCGATTTTTCTTTTACTATTGATGTAGGCGGCGTTGCTGTTAAAAATACAGGCAAGCTTTATGCCGAAGCAGATTCATGCGGCTTGAATATAGATTATAATGGCATGCTGATGCATGCTACGCTTAAACGCGACAAATAATTTATCCTTATTAAAATTTTATACAGAGACCTTGCCGTATGGCAGGGTTTTTTTGCGTCCGGAGAGAAGAGAGACAAGAAGTCAAGAATCAAGAAAGGAATACGCATAAAATATATCAATAGCATTCTCTTTTTCTCTTGATTCCTGATTCTTGACTTCTTGCCTCTCTTATATTCTCTTCCTGTCTTAATTCCTGATTCTTGACTTCTTGCTTCTCTTTCTTAAAATTCTGCAACATAATACTGACTTGCAGCATCATATATGTACAAAACTTAAAATTATGACCAAGAAACTATTTACAACTGCGGCATTGGTATGCTGCTTTATGATCTGCCTGGCTGCTGCAGTAGCTGATCTGAATGGCAAATGGAGCGGACCGGTAAAATCTCCGGAAGGCGAAGAAGTTGTACTCACCTACGTGTTTAAGATTGATGGTAATAAGCTTACCGGTACGGGGGAATCAAACGGGAATACGGTTAATATTGATGATGGTAAGATAGACGGTAATGACATCACTTTTAAGGTTACCACCAGCGAAGGTGATGTTATCCCTCATACAGGTAAGTTTTACCCCGAGGCCGACTCTATAAGTATGAATATAGATTATAAAGGTGCAAAGCTTCATACAACGCTTAAAAGGGTTAAGTAATAGCTCTACATTATCATAGAGAATAGTAAGACTTACGAAGTTTTTTAAACTTCGTAAGTCTGTTATTTTTTTAAACTACTGCTGGTTCCACTATTTTAATGCTCATTTCAGCATCAGGTTTTGAAACATCGGTAAGTGCTACGCGTCCACGCTCTTTCCTCAGGATCCTGTTAAACAATGAAATCTCCCTGTCAAACAAAAACTGTAAGAACAATTTGGTCCATGAGGTATGATAGTATAGCGTATCGTAATACTCAGGTGCTGTTTTCCTTATTTGCGGAAGCTTGTTCCATGGGATAGAAGGAAAATCATGATGCTCGTTATGGAAGCCTACGTTAAAAGCAACTGTATTTAACGGACCATAATAGCTATAGGTTTCCTGTTCAACACTGTGGGTAAGGTAGTGCTCCTGGATCCAGCGGGCACCAAGCGGGTGCAGGCCAACTGAAAACGAGAAGCTCAGCAATAAGAATGCTACTGCGGGCCATCCCATAAAGTACCATATTGCTGTGGTAAATGCTGCCTGTAAAACAAAGTTGGTAATAATCCAGCCATCAACAGGGTGAATTTCTTTCAGTCTCGATAAACGGAAGATCTGGAATATAGGGAAAAACAACAGCCATAAAGCTTTACCAAAAAATGAATTGCTGATAAGTTTTGCTTCCCATCTGTTTGGAAGATCAGCGTCAAGCTCATGCACACCCTGGAAAGAGTGGTGTTTGATATGATATTTTTCGAACGAAATCGCACTTGGCAATATCTGAGGGAGGTTTGAGAACATAGATGCCCAGCGGTTTGCATTGCTATTTTTAAACAACAGCTTATGCGTACACTCATGGATCATCACAAAAAGAGCATGATCAGCAAATGCTCCCAAAAGGTAAGCAGCACCAAAAATTATCCACCATGACTGATCGCGAACAAACCAGGCCAAAACAACCTGGAAAGCAACCAGGCCTATAATAGCAAAAATGGTCATAGGATTTTTCCCTATCAGTTGCCTTAAATGAGGAAATTGTTTTAGGATTTTCTTAGTTCTTATACGATGCGGCTCAGACTCCTGTGAGTAAACGAAATCAGTTCTTTTAATCATTAGTTTGTTTTGGGGGTATCAGGGGTAAAGATAATAATATGATGCAGAAATATAATTTTATTGTAAGTTTTTATTCTCCTAAATTAAATTAATAATTTATTTTTATACGATAAACGAAAATTTCAGACAAATTATTATAAATATAAAAAGCTTATTGTTGTTTATATACTATTACCTTAAAAGTATTGGGTAATGCCTTACGGGTACCGGGCTCAAATTCGGCAACACTTAAATAGATCTTGTGGGTACGGGTGTCAAGAGCAAGCGTTTTGGCACGCACCGGCGTTTTAAGGGTTTGCACTACGCTGTAGCTATCTGCACTTTGTTGTTTAATAATGGTAGTGGTACCGTCGCCGCATGAGCAAAATATCAATTTTGTTTCAGGGTCGTAAGCTACTGCATCAACTCCTGCGCCAATAGGCAGGGTGGTAATAACCTTACCGCTATTTGCGTCAAGCACGCTCATTCCTTTATTTTCGCGGCATGCGGTAAACAGGCGGTGGTTTACATTATCAAGCGCTAAACCTGTAGGGCCTCCGCATGGCGCCAAAGGGTAGTTTCTTATAACTTTTAAGGTTTTACTGTTGATAACGTTCAGACTGTTTTTATCCTCAAGATTGTTATAGATCAAACCCTTTCCATCAGCTACAGCAAACTCGGGGCCACCACCAAGGGCAATGGTACCAACTTGTTTAAGTGTATTAGGGTCAACTACTGATGTGTTATTGCTATCGCCATTAAAGCTGAATATACGGTCAGAAAATGGGTCGTACATAATAGCATCAGGTCCTTTTGCATCAACCGGGATGGTGGCTATGATTTTTAATGTTTTTAGGTCGAACGCAACCACTGCATTTGCACGGCCGTCGCTAATGAAGCCACGGTTTGCTTTATTAGCAATAGCTATACCATGTACCCCTTTCATATCCGCAATAACACCAATCGGTTGCTCAGTTTGCAGATCTATAACGTTTACCGTTGTACCATGTGATACATACAGGCGATGGTTCACATTATCTATTGAAAGATAATCATATCCTGCATCACCAGGCAAAGCGATGGATTTATCTAATACATAGGTTTGCGCATGTAGTGATAAGGTAATAAACACGCCGCATAGGGCGGTTAATAATGTCTTTTTCATATTAAAAGGGTAATTTGATTTATCTATAAATATGGAAATTAATTCTGTAGGAAATTTGGGCAAATGCCCGGTTGAAAAAACTTTCCGGCGGACGAAAAACGTACGCCTTCGCGCAGGAAGCGTACGCTATCGAACACTTTTTAAATAAAAATAAAACTTATTTACTTGATAATGAGATTTTTATAAATAGGGTATCAATATTGGCATGGGTTAGTAAAATAATAAATAATCATCATTAAAAAATATAACAATGAAAACTATAATTTTAATCACCGCATTATTACTGGTAACAGTATTCGGCATAAATCAATCCACCTATGCCGCAACCGCTAAAGACAGTCAGGCATACACTGTTTTAACCGATGTAAGCACCATCAATAAAATTGAAGTGCACGGCAATGTTGAGCTTTACGTTTCTGACGGGGCAACTGATCAAATAAAGGTTTATAACCAATACTATAAAGAAAGCGCATTGGTACAGAACCAAAATGGTACGCTATGCATCTCATCATACAAAACAGAAAAACTGGTAGTTTGGGTTACCGCAAGTGATTTACGCAGCCTGGCTGTTTATGACAATGCACAGGTAAAATCATTCGGAACGCTTTCTTTAATTGACATTAATGTAGACTTATACAACACTGCATCAGTACAGTTAAACGTTGATGCGTTCCAGGCAAACATTACCTTAAATGATAACGCCAAAGCAAAACTTTCAGGATACATCAGCCTTGGCGAAATTAAATATAACAGAACCTCAGTTTTAAATACTGTAAACCTTGTTACTGAAAATATGAAGAAAACGGATGTTGATGCCAAGGATGGCTCAGCAGATTTTGTTTCACTATAATTAAATACCTATACCGCTCACCGGCCCGCATATTTTGCAGGGCCGGTTTTTTATTGTAAAAACGTTAGTATTCTAACTTTCAGTTCCTGGCTCTGAATGAACACTATCATGAAAATGCCCTGATTTGTAAAAAATACGCATCATGCTTGGTAATACAATAAGCAATAATGGCAGCGCTACTAAAAAACCGCCAATTACCGCAATGGCCAAGGGCTGGTGCAGTTGTGCGCCTGCTCCAATGCCCAAAGCAAGTGGAGTTAATGCTATAATGGCCCCTAAAGCTGTCATCAGCTTGGGGCGCAGACGGGTTGAAATGGAATAGATAATCGCTTCATCCACAGTTTTTTCGCGTGCGCTTTCCCTGAATTGTAAAAAGGTAAATATGGCATTCTCGCCAATTATCCCAACAATCATTATCAACCCGGTGTAGCTGCCTACATTAAGTGGTGTATTGGTTAAATATAAAGCCAGAAAACTGCCTGCAATGCCCAAAACAGCCATTACCAGGATCAAAAATGCTATTCTGAACTGTTTGAACAGGAAGAGGATAACGCCAAATACCAGTAAGCTTGATGTAATAAGTATGATCAGGAGTTCTTTGAACGATTGTTGTTGCTCGGCATAAGCGCCACCATATTCAATGTGGTAGCCTCTTGGCAAAATTATTTTTTGAGAGATATTTTTCTGAATGGCCGGTATAACTGTGCCCAGATCGCTATTTTCCAAACGGGCGGTAATTACCCCCATTGATTGCAGATCCTGGCGATTTATTTCGGCGTCACCTGGTTTTATATCAACTGTGGCCAACTGGCTTATAGGTACCAGCCGTCCGTTATTTAAAAATATATTCAGGTTTTTTATAGCTGTTATATTTAAATACCTGTTACCAGGGTAAACCATGCGGATCGGCGATAGCTGTAGGGGTTCATACAGGTTTCCAACAACATTGCCATCCAAAGCGGTTTGGGCCTGAAATTGAAGGTTGTTAGGGGTAACGCCATACTGTGCAAGCTTTGTAAAATTGGGTAAAATACTAACTGAAGGGCCTGCAATTACAATGCCGTCAAAAACATCAGCAGTGCCTTTAACAGCAGTAACTTCAGCAGCAACTTGTTTTGAAAGTTGTTGCAGCGTTTGCTGGTCGTCACCAAATACTTTGATCTCAATTGGCTGGGTCGAGCTCATCAGGTCGCCAAGCATATCGGTTATTACCTGTCCAAAATCAACTCTTAAAGCGGGCTGCGTTTTTTCTATTTCGGCCCTTATATCGCTGGTTACTTCTTCGGTTGTTTTTGCACGATTCTTTTTTAGCTGGATCAGGTAATCACCGGTATTTGGTTCCGTTATAAAGAAGCCCATTTGGGTGCCGGTTCTGCGCGAGTATGTTGCCACATCCGGATGCTTGCTAATGGTTTTTTCCACTTCGCGCAGCATCCTGTCTGTTTCCTGAAGTGAGGTGCCTGGAGGCGAACTGTAATCCAGCACTATGCTTCCTTCGTCCATATCAGGCAAAAAGCCGGTTTTTAGATTTGATGGTATAAAAACAATGATTGCAATTAAGGCCAGCATTATAACAATGCTTATAAATGGGCGCAGTATAAAAAACGAAACCCATCCTTGCCTTTTTACCTCATGTGTTTCTTCCTTTACATCTGTTGAGTTATTGTGGTGGTTGCGTGTAAGAAACAGGTATATTACCGGTAAACCTATCCATGTTACAATAAACGAGCAGATAAGTGTAATGATCATGGTATTGGTCATTACTTTAAAATAAGCCCCTGCAACACCTGTCATCAGTAAAAAGGGTACAAATATTACAATTGTACTTACAGACGACCCTACCATGGCCGGGAAAAGATAATCAATAGCCTTTTTTAAAAGCCTGCTGGTTGGTTCGGTGGGGTGTTCTTCGTGTGTACGGTGTATTTGCTCAACAACTACAATGGCATCATCAATAATTAAACCTATTGCTGCAGCTATTGCGCCCAGTGTCATGATGTTGAATGAATACCCGATTATATAAAGTACAATAAGGGTAAGCCCCAGTGTTACCGGTATAGTGATCAGTATAGTAGCACTTGCCTTTAATGAGCGGAGGAAAATTATAGCTACAATAATGGCCAGCAATAAACCTATCCAAACACTATCGGTAACACTTTTAACCGAGTCGTTAACAAAGTCTGCCTGTACATAATAAGGCTTTATGGTTACGTCTTTAGGCAATATTTTTTGCAGGGCAGCTACTTTTGCTGTAATGTCTGTAGACAGGGTTATTAAATTAGCATTGGGTTGTTTAATAACTGCTACCAACACGCCATCATGCCCGTTGGCGTTAATTTTGGTGTACTCTATACCTTCATTTATCTGTATTGCAGCAATATCTTTTAACTGGATAACCCTTTTGCTGTTATTGCTCACTACTATATTTTCCAGCTGATCCTTAGCGCTTACAGTAGCATCAGTTACGGTAAGATAAAGCATTTTATAGTCAGACAGGTAGCCCTCTGATTTTATGAAGTTTGTTTGGCTAAGAGCATTGCTGATCATATCAGGCGTTAAGGAGAGCGAAGTCATCTTAACCTGGTTAAGCACCAGCCAGTATTCCTTGGTTTTACCGCCAATGATCCTTATTTCAGAAACACCGCTTACCTGCGAAAGGAATGGCTTTACCGTAAAAGTTGCCAGTTGTTTTAACTCGATAGGAGAGCGTTCATGGCTTTCGAGCGTGTACCCGCTAACTGGTAGTATAGAGGGATTCATCTTCTCAACAGATATGTTTACATCAGGCGGCAAGCTGTTTTGTATTTTGCTGATCTGTGATTCTATCTGTTGTTTGCTCAGGTCTATATCAGCGCTCCAATTCATATAAGCAGAGATCTCGGCACTTCCGCGGCTGGTAGTGCTGCGTACCATTTGTAAGTCGGGTACCTGCTTTATGGCATTTTCTAACGGTTTGGTTACCGTTATCATCATTTTGTTAACAGGCTGCAGGCCCGCATCAGCAATAACCTTTATTTTGGGAAAAGTTATCTCCGGAAAAAGTGATGTTTGGAGTTTGGTATAAGAAAATATTCCGCCCATTAAAATGAGCGATAATACCATCATGAGCGGTTTTCTGTAAAAGATAAAAAAGTTCTCTACCTTATCTACTGTTTTACCCATTATTGCACAATTTTAACTTTAGCAGTATCTGCTAAACCGTAATTTCCGCTTATAACTATCTTATCCTGGCTTGAAAATTTAGGCGACAATATTTCAACCCTGTCACCGCTTTCAATGCCTTTTGTTACTAGTGTTTTAACCGCCGTTGTCGCATTTATCAACTTCATTACCCAAAATTCAGTTTGTGTTTCGTTTGATAACAGTGCAGATTTGGGCAGCGATATTGTATTTGATTTGGCTGATTTAATTATACGTGCCCTGGCAACCAGATTTTCAGGGATGGGCGCAGTTGAATTTACCTTTAAAATCACCCCCTGTGTTTGCGAAAGGGTGTCGACCGTTGGCATAAAAGAAGCCACGCGGCCGGTTAGTTTTGTTCCGTCAGGAAGGGTAAGCTGTACGTCCTGGTTGCTTTTTACATTGCCGCGCATTTCATAAGGCAGCTGCATTATAAATGCAAAGCTCGATCTGTCACTTATTATCGCTAATTGTTCACCATCCTGTACATAATCGCCGGCCTGGTGACTCAGCTGGGTAATATAGCCATGTTCCGACGCTTTGATTTTATTTACACCCGAGAATTTGAACGTGGTATCAAGCACATTTATGCTGTTGCCAATGCTTTGGGCTTCCTTGGTTTTAATGGTGAAAAGTACTTCGCCTTTATTTACATAATGCCCAATTTTGGCATTAACTGTTTGTAAATATCCTATTGCATTTGCCTTTACAAAGTTTTTTTGCAGAAATGATGAAGTGGCATTAAGCTCGGTATAATTTACAAGAGCGCTCTCATCAATTGTGGTTACTTTAACCGGAGTTTCTGTAGCCGTCGGCGCTGCCGCGTCATCAGCTGCGGGTGCTGCACCGCTTTTGCATGATACATATACCAAAGCAATTGCTGCAAAACACAAGATATTTTTGAAACGGGAATAGGATGTATACAGATCTTTCATGTTATTTATTCCAGTAGTTTAATTGATTAATAAGCTGCATTTTATTAATAGTAGTTGTGGTACGCAGATTTTTTATGGTTAGATAATTGTTAACAGCCAGTATTAGGTCGGCAATACGCAGATCGCCGGTTTGTAAAAGCTGGTTATCAACCTTAATCAAACTTTCTGAATATTTTATTTGTTCGTCTATCTGGGCGAGCAGATTTTCATTTTCGCTGATCTGCTGTTTAAGCTGGGCTATTTGCTGATAGTATTGCGTATTAAAAAATGCCTTGTAGCTTTTTCGTGTTTCTTCTTCAAGAGATAGTTTGCGATACTGCATCTTTCGTTGGCCGCCATCATAAATAGGCATTGTAAAACTAAAGCCTGCGCTAACACCGAAGTTTTTATAAGCCTGCCCCATAAAGTCAGAATTATACCCGCCATCAGCTAAAATGTTTACTTTGGGTTTATAGCTAAAATCAATCAGTTGGCGACTATTGATCAGTTTAAGGCTGTCAAGTTTATATTGTTTGAAAAATATGCTGTTACTTATATCAGGCAGTACAGCACGCTGAATATCAGGATCCTGCAACTCGATCATGCTGGTATCAGCAATACCTGCTAAATAATTAAGGGTGCTATAATCGTTTTTATATTGCAACCTTGATTGCGACAGCTGTAGCTGCTGCTGCTTTAAGGTAACTAAAAAGGTAAGGTAGTCGCTTTGGCGATAAACATTGTTACGCGTAAGCTTTTTAAGCAAATCTTCCTCTTTAGTTAATAAGTCAACAACTTCCTGGCTAAACTTTACTTGCTGTAAGCTGCCATAAGCAGTAATATATTGGGCAGTAACCGCTTTCTTAAGGTCCTGTTCGGATATTTTAGCGGAATTGCCAACAGATTGGGATAATAAATTAATCGTTTCAATCTGCGCATTTACATTTTTTTTGCTGATGATGGCCTGGTTTGCACTCATTAAAGCATTGAATGTATGCACGTTTGTAATAGCGCCTGCATAAGCATAACCATCAATGCTGGGTGCATATAAGCCGCCGCTATTTAAATTGATTTGCGGTTTAAGGCCGGCACGCAAGCGTAAGCTATCAATTTGATTGGAGGCAACCTGGTTATGAAGATCTTTTAACAGTGGACTATTGCTTTTTGCTGTTTCCAAATAATGATCGAGCGTATAGGTTTGTGCAAGCGAAACAGAACAAGTAAATGTGAATAAAACAATGCTGAAAAATAATCTCATCCGGTAATTAAATAATGCCTTTGAAGTAGCTAAATTATAATATAATTCTGAATTAATTTGGGACCATTGTTTTAAATTGATTGATGGATTTCGCTGATTTATTAAAAAAGGAGCACTCGCCGGATAATGGAATATTGACAATATTGAAAGCTTGATTTAAATAAAATTCCTTAAATTTGATATGTACTTTTATTATTATAACATAATGACAACTATAACTTTGGAAATACCGGAAAGTGCCACTGATGATATTTCGAATTTGGTAAAGGCAAAAGGAGGTAATATTCTTAGTATTCACAATGACGATGAAGATTTATCAGAAAATGAGGTTGAACTTTTAAAAAGAGGGTTAAAAGAAGCCTTGTCCATAAAAGAAGGTAAAGTCAAATCTATTCCCTTTTCTGAACTTTGGAATGACTAACATCGTTGAAGTATCTCCTGAATTTAAAAGAGATATAAAGCCACTGGCTAAAAAGTATCACTCACTAAAAAAATCATTAAACGAACTTCAGGAAAAATTACTAGAAAACCCATACCTGGGGGTTTCATACGGTGGTAATGTTTACAAGGTTAGACTGGCTGATGAAAGTAAAGGGTCAGGCAAAAGTGGAGGATTTAGAGTATTATATTATCATTTGGAAAAAACAACTGAAGGGATCACTATATTATTAACTAACATCTATAATAAATCTGATATTGGTAACATCAAAAAAGTTGACGTTGTAAAACAATTGGAAGATATTGTAAAAGAATATAGACAAAGAAAATAGTTGTAAAATCACTACATAATCAAAATTTTACAATAAAGGTGTGGAAAGACCCTTCAAACAAGTACTCCAGCTTAAACCCAAAGTTCTCGCAGATCTGCCTCGAAATAGTCAATCCCAGTCCGCTGCCTTCAGATCCCGATGACTTATGAAAGCGGGTAAAGATCTTTTCATCTGGTAGAGACGCATTATCACCTGTATTTTTAATGATAAGGCTTTCCGCATTTAAATTGATAATGATGCTGCCTCCGTGCTGATTATGCCTTATTGCATTACTGATTAGGTTACTTAGCAAGATCTCGACCAAATACCGGCTGGCATAAATTTCTTTATCATCAAGCTCATAAGTTAGCTTTAAGTCCTTATCATTAAAGATCTCTTCAAACTGAATGATCATTTCATCAACCAGTTCCCGCAGGTTCATTTGCTGTTTATCATGCACCAGGCGGTTTTCAATTTTCACAAGCAATAATAACGATTGATTTAAGCGGTTCAGCCTTGACACGGCGCTATACAGGTCATTCAAAAGCTTACTTTGCCTGTCGCTAAAGTTTTCAGTTTGGATCAGGGTATCCAGCTTTGAGTTAATAACAGCAATAGGGGTAAGCAGTTCGTGCGAGGCGTTTTCAGTAAATACTTTAAGGTCCTGGTAATCATTTTTAGCTCTTGCCGCCATATCAATTACAGCATTATTCAGCTCTTTAAACTCATCAATATTATTATCCAGTTTTGGAATTTGCTTACTGTCAGCAATATTAAAAAGCCGCAATTCGCTCATTATATTATAAAAAGGTTGCCACAGCCGATTTAAAATTAAGCGGTTGGTTACCACTAAAACCAGTAATAAAAGCAGGATTACGCCAATAGTGATCAAGAAAATAAAGCGGATCAGATCTTCAGTTTCCACCTTCGACTCTACAATGAGTATTTTGTAATATTTATCACCAACCGTAACAGAACTTATTAAACCCCTGGCTGATTCATATTCCCCTTCGCGCCTGTGTTTGTGTTTTTTATGCTTCTCATCCTGCCCCCATTGTTTAAAATACATTGTATTTATAAACTCTCTTTTTACTGACCCAGGACTGGCAGGTGTAAAAGAGATCTGCTGATCGTTTGATTCAAAGGTTTGCGGTAAATGGTGGTTCAATTTTACGTAATCGAATATCTCCTGCTCTTCAACCACCAGGTCGGTATCTTTTTGTCCGGTAAGGATATAGCTGATGGCCTGGTAATAAATAATGCCGGTTATTAGCATTACTATTATTATGGTGATCAAATTTACCCGGTTATATTTGGCTAAAAGCTTCATTGAGCGGTAAACTTATAACCCATACCATATGCAGCCTGTATGTAATCATTACAACCAGCCTCCATTAATTTTTTACGGATATTTTTAATGTGCGAATAAATAAAATCAAAGTTATTGGCCATATCAATACCATCGCCCCATAAATGCTCGGCAATGGCATTTTTTGAAACTACTTTGCCTTTGTTGGCTATAAAATAAAGCAACAAGGCATATTCTTTACGGGTTAATTTTACAGATGTTGTACCCACCTTTACATCTTTAGCCAGCAGATCAATAGTGATCTCGTTAAATACAAGTAAGTTACTGCCATTATAGCTTTTACGCCTGATGATTGCCGAAACCCGTGCTTTTAATTCTGATAAATGAAATGGCTTTACCAGGTAGTCATCTGCGCCAATGTTTAATCCTTCCAGGCGGTCATCCAGTGAGTTTTTGGCAGAGATAATAAGTACACCATCCGGGTGGCTGTTTTCCTTTAAGCTTTTTAAAATGTCGATGCCGTTACCACCGGGCAGCGTAATATCCAGCAGGATACAATCATACCTGTAAAGGCTTACCTTACTTAATGCACTTTGATAGCTGCTTGCAGTTTCGCAAATATTGCCTGCTTCAGTAAAATATTCTTCAATACTTTCCCGCAGGCCTTCTTCATCTTCAATTACCAGTATTTTCAAAACGTTTTTTTGTTAAAGTTAACCGCTGATTTTGGATGATTGTTGGATTTCGTTGATTTTTTTTACTTCGAGCCAATTTTTGTACAGGTTTAGTAATTAGTTTCGCATCTAATCAGGCCTGATAATTGTGATTTCGCTGATGCAATTATATTGACGAACTTTAATCCTGATAATCATTAAAATCCTTAAATCGTGTTCTATGTGGTGGATCTATGCATTACTCTCCGCGTTTTTTGCAGCCCTTACTGCAATATTTGCAAAAGTTGGTATTAAAGGAGTTGATACCGACCTGGCAACTGCCATTCGTACTGTGGTAATTTTACTAATTGCATGGGCAATAGTAATTTTTAAAGGAGGCGCAAGTTCAATTGGGGGATTAACCCGCCAAAACTGGACCTTCCTGGTGCTTTCAGGCTGTGCTACGGGCTTGTCATGGATCTGCTATTTTAAGGCGCTGCAATTGGGAAAGGTATCGCAGGTTGCACCTATTGATAAGCTAAGCGTGGCACTTGCCATTATATTGGCGGTTGTGTTTTTAAAAGAAACAGTCAGTATTCCACAGGCTATTGGCGCTTTGATGATCATAGGCGGAAGCGTAGTGCTGATATTTGCCTAAGCCAGGTGGAATTGCACTGTGCATTCTTTTTTGCAATACACTGGCTAAAAGGGCTTTTTAACAAAAGTTTAAAACTATTGTGTTTCATTTCTGACAAAAGGTTGACATATGTAAATAAAAAAGATATCTTGCCCCTCATTAAATGAGGAAAAATTTATCGACCCTAATTATCCTTTTATCTTTAACTGCAGCGCTGCCTTGTGCTGCGCGCGCCAAAAAATCTAACAGAAACCATAAGGTTAATCACCACAAAATAGCTCGCGAAACGTTCTATAAACCCGTTTACCAATCTTCTTTCGGTACGGATAGTGTTACAGCAGATACCCTTTTAAATTTTGCTCAGAGTTTAATTGGAACCCGTTACCGCTCTGCAACATCCGATCCGTTGCGCGGCTTTGATTGCTCGGGCTTTGTTAGCTATGTTTTTAAGAATTTCAATTTTAATGTACCCCGCTCATCCTGCGAATTTATAAATGTAGGCGAAAAAGTGAGCCTTGAAGATGCTCGCCCCGGCGATATTATCATATTCACCAGCCCCACACACAGGCATAGAATCGGGCATGTTGGCATTGTATTAAGCAACGCCGTCGACGAATTTAAATTTATCCATTCCACATCTGGTAAAGAGCATGGCGTTACCATAACCGCCATGGATGCAACCTACAAACGCCGTTTTGTGCAAGTAGTGCGCTTGCTTAAACAAAATGATGTGATGCTGGCAAGCCAATAGATCATTTCCAAAGCTTTTAATTTAGGCGCAGCGTAATGCCGATCCCTGCCTTTAATTATTACCTATTGTAATAAATATGATACCTGATTTCAAAATTCAGTATTAATACAAAGTTACCGTACAATTTTGCCAATATGAATTATTGGATGCGCTTAATGAAAAATTTTGTACTGTTTTTGTTGCTGATTATTTGCTCGTTAGCTGTTAATGCCCAAAATGGCGGCTCAAATGATAAGGGTAAAATAAGTGGCAAGGTAACAGATGCAGTTACAAAAGCTGTGGTTGATTATGCTACTGTTGGTATTTATAAACAAGGCAGCACTTCACCATTTAACGGAGCAAGTACAGATACAAAGGGAAATTTTAGAATTGACAATATCTCACCAGGAGAATATACCATTAAGGTTGATTTTTTAGGTTATAAACAGCTTACTATTGAACATCTTGTTATTAGTAGCACAGCTAAGAGTTTAACATTGGGCAATATTATTATTTCACCGGTTCAAAGCCAGTTAAAGGGTGTGGTTATTAGCGCCAGTGCCCCAACTGTTGAAAATAAAATTGATAAGCTGGTTTATAACCCTGCAAATGATTTGACCGCACAGGGTGGTGTAGCTGTTGATGTATTAAGAAAAGTACCAATGGTAACCGTTGATATTGATGGTAATGTAGAGTTGCAGGGAAATGCAAATATTCGGTTTTTAATTAACGGAAAACCATCAAGCGTGTTTGGAGCAAGTTTAACAGATGCACTGCAAACGATTCCGGCCAGCGAGATTAAAAGCATTGAAGTGATTACCAGTCCGGGTGCAAAGTATGATGCTAACGGTACAGGAGGAATTATCAATATTATTTTAAAGGACAGTAAAGTACAGGGTGTAAATGGAACTGTTAATCTTTCAGCAGGAACCCGCCGTGAGAATGGTTCAGTTAATTTAAACATCCGTAAAGGTAATTTTGGCGTTAACGCATCTTTTAGCGGCAACGACCAGATCAATAGTACTACAATTAATACTAATGATAACCTATCCTACAATAAAACCCGTGATACTTCCAATCATTTACTTCAAACAGGTAGAAGCGCTTTTACAAGGGGGGGCTACAGATCGGGCTTAAGCTTTAACTGGAGCATTACCCAAAAAGATGAATTGACCGCCTCATTTGGGTATAATCATTTTGCTAACCATAATAGCGGGATCACCAACCAGGACCAAACCATAACCGCGCTGAGTACCAACAGCGTAGTATCTAATCTTCTTAGCACCCGGAATTCAGATAGCCGTTTTAGCGGAAAATACTTTGATTACAGTGTTGATTATAAAAAAACCTTTAATAAAGAAAACCAGGAACTGGATATATTATTCACATCAAGTTATGGAAATAACAGTTCAACGTTTTTTCAAAGACAGGATTTTCAGAACGGGCAGCCTTCATCAGGATCCCGTGGAAATAACCCCGGGAAAGATCATGAAACAGATATCTCTATTGATTACACCCAGCCTGTGAGCGAAGATTTTACAATAGAAACCGGGGCAAAAGCCGTGCTTGAAAATATTAATAATACGGTGGTTACAGATACGCTTTCAAACGGAGTTTTTGTACCGAATGCAAACCAAACCTACGGTTTTAACTATAACCGTAAAGTTTACGCCTATTACCTTTCAGCGTCATTCTCTTTATTCAATAAGTTTATTGACGGTAAAGCAGGCCTTAGAGATGAGTACACTTCAACTACTGCAAACTTTCCGGGCGCTAAAATTCCCGGCTATAATATTCTCGCGCCTTCGGCTGTGCTGTCTCATAAAATTGATAAAACACAATCTGTTAAGCTAAGCTACACCTATCGCATCGAACGGCCGGACTACGGTGATCTGAATCCATTTTATAATATAAGTGACCCTCATAACATAAGTAACGGAAATCCTAACTTAAGGCCCGAGGTTGGCCACAATTATGAGCTTGGTTATAACAAATCATTTGCAAAGGGAGGCAGTTTGTATGTAGCTGCGTTCTACCGTTACAACACCAATGATCTGCAATCCTACACTACGTACTATGATTCCTTAACCATACAGGGTACCAAATATTCAAATGTTTATTTAAATCAACGCTTTAACATTGGAACAGAGGTTACTGAGGGCATTAGCCTATTTGGTTCGGTACCTGTTACTGAAAAACTAAACCTGCGTTCAAATGTAATGCTGGGCGACAGGATAACTACCAACCCGGGTAATCCCACTGTTAGTGGCTTTACTTACCGTATCAATTTAAATGCTTCTTACGAATTCGGTCATGACTTTACTGCTGAAGTATTTGGAAATTATAATTCCTCACAAAGAACTATACAGGGTACCAGGCCTGCATTTGTATTTTATAACCTGGCTGTGCGTAAGCAATTTATGGATAAAAAGCTAAGCTTAGGCTTAACTGCTGCCGATCCGTTTACCTCATACGTTAATTTAACCTCAACAACCTCAGGCGCTTTATTTAACCAGACAAGTATGAGGCAAATTCCGTTCCGTTCATTCGGCATTACCTTTAGTTACAAATTTGGCAAACTTGAATTTAAAAAGGATAAAAAAGATGATAATAATGTGCCGGATGATGGTGGTGGAGGTAGTGGCGGGGGTAAATAATGGCATCTGATTATTTATTTTTATACCAGATTTATATAGAACCTTTAATTAATCATATTTAAAAAGCACTATTATGAAACCAATCCTTAAACCG
Organism: Mucilaginibacter sp. OK098; assembly: GCF_900142915.1. Lineage (GTDB taxonomy): Bacteria > Bacteroidota > Bacteroidia > Sphingobacteriales > Sphingobacteriaceae > Mucilaginibacter. The sequence continues at coordinate 534,313 of NZ_FRCM01000002.1, read as the reverse complement.
TTTTGCATGCTATTAATTAGCATGGCAATAGGCACCCCAATTCATCTGTTTGCCCAAAAGAAAACCGGGTTTAAAGTTCTAAATGATTTTCCCATCAAAAGCACCGGCGGCTGGGATTATATTACCGTTGATGGTGCAAGTAAGCGTATTTATGTATCGCATGGTATGCAGGTTAATATTTTAGATGTAGCAACAGGCGATTCTGTTGGTGTGATCCCAGATACTAAAGGCGTACACGGGATAGCCTTAGCTTCAGACCTGAATAAAGGTTATACAAGCAATGGCAGAGCAAACACAGTTACTGTTTTTGATTTGAAAACCAACCAGGTTTTAAAACAAATTGCTGCAGGAACTAATCCTGATGCTATTTTTTATGACGAGTTTTCCAGGAAAGTTTATGCCTTTAATGGCCGTAGTAAAGACGCTACAGTAATTGACGCTGCAAGTGATATAGTGGTTGCAACTATCCCTTTAGGCGGAAAGCCGGAGACGGGTGTATCTGACGGTAAGGGAAAGGTTTTTGTTAATATTGAAGATACCAATGAAGAGGTTGAAATTGACGCCACAACCTTTAAAATATTAAACAGATGGAAACTTGACGGCGGTGAAGAGCCTTCAGGCCTGGCAATGGACCGCAAAACAAGCCGTCTTTTTATAGGCTGCGGCGGTAATAAAACCATGATTGTGCTGGATGCAACCAATGGTAAAATACTAGGAAAATTCCCTATTGGCGGTTGTGATGGCGTTGCCTTTGACCCTGAATTAAAACAAGCTTATGCCTCAAACGGCGAGGGTACTATATCTGTGATCCGGGAGTTAAGCGCCGATAAATTTGAGTTTGTTGAGAATATTCCAACTGAAAGAGGGGCAAGGACAATTGGTATTGATATACTTACCCATAAGCTATATTTACCTACAGCCCAAACGAAACCTGTTGAGCCAACAGCTGATAATGCGCATCCAAGACCGCAGCAAATTCCGGGTACTTTTCATATAGTTGTGGTTGGAAAATAACCTTTAAAAAAGACTCCCTCTGCGGGCTGTGTCCACACAGCCCGCTAAAGGACATGGAACCACTGGATTTAAACTCCGGGTATCAAAAGACTCCCCGCGGGCTGTGTCCACACAGCCCGCTATAGGACATGGAACCGCCGGATTTAAACTCCGGGATCAAAAGACTCTCCGCGAGCTGTGTCCTCACAGCCCGTCGTAGGACAGGGAACCGCCAGATTTAAACTCCGGGTATCAATTGACTTTGTTTCTTTTTAATAATCTGCATTTTCAATTATCTATAAAACCAAACTTGTATTTTAGCTCCTGCTAAATATTTAAGTGGACGAACAACCTATCAACATAAAAACACCTGCGCAATTACGGATTGGGTGTGCCATATTTTATTTTATTTCGGGAATTGGATATTCAACCTGGGCATCGCGCATCCCAACCATAAAGCATCAGCTAAATTTAAACGAAGCACAATTAGGTACCGTATTGTTTGCCTTACCGGTTGGGCTTATGTTAACCATGCCGGTTACCAATGCCTTATTACGCAAATACACCAGCAGGAGCGTTATGCTTTTTGGCTCGGTATTTTTATGCGTGCTGCTTGCTTTGATAGGTATCACAAGTAATATGTGGCAGTTAATAGTAGTGCTGTTTTTCTTTGGCTCGGCACGTAACCTCATGACGCTTTCAATAAACACACAGGGCGTTGCTGTGCAACAGCTTTATACAAAGTCTATAATGGCAACTTTTCACGGTATCTGGAGTTTGGCAGGGTTTGCTGGCGCCGCTGTTGGCTATTTAATGGTGTACTTTAATATAGGGGTGCCATACCATTTTTTGTTTGTTAGTATTGCCCTTTTTGTGGTTACGTTTTATTTTATTAAAGATACTATTGATCAAAAACCGATCCCGCAAAGCCGTAGGCCCATATTCTCCTTACCCGATAAATACCTCCTCAAATTTTCGCTCATCTGTTTTGCCAGCATGGCCTGCGAAAATGCCATGTACGATTGGAGCGCCATCTATTTTCAAAAAGCCGTTCACGCTGAAAAAGCCACCGCCACCGCAGCCTTTGTAATTTACATGGTAGCCATGACTACAGGCCGTTTTGTGGGCGATAAGCTGGTTACCCGCCTGGGCATAAAAACGGTGCTAAGGTTTAGCGGCATCTTTATTTTTTGCGGATTGCTGCTGGCCGTAATATTGCCATACACCGTTACTGCTATGCTGGGCTTTATACTGGTAGGGCTTGGAGTATCCTGCGTTGTACCTATGATATTCAGCCTGGCAGGTAAATCAACAAGTATGAGCAGTTCATCCGCTTTGGCTTCAATTTCAACTATTGGCTATATTGGTTTTTTGCTTGTACCGCCGTTTGTGGGTTATATTGCCCACGCTTCAAGTATCCGCTGGTCGTTTGGCATCATAGCTTTGTTTGGCGCAATGATAGTGTTACTGGTATCAAAAATAAAAGAAGACAGCAGTCAACAGGAAGAAGCATCAGCCTATTTACCAGAAAATTAGTTTAACTAAATTATAAGTTATTCAAATTTATTGCGTTATCACACCTTATGCGCACCCTTAAACTTATCGCAAGGTTTTACCGCGGAGTATTTTTAGCTAACTTTTTGGTTACCCTTAGTTGCATAGGTATTATAAGCTATTATGGCACCCACGCTCATAAACTAATGGGATTCTTATTTTGGTTTAAGGTTATTACCATAGGCATGATATTTTCAACAGCCATTTATTATCAAAAAAAGGAAATGTATTACTACCAAAACCTGGGTGTATCAAAGCTTAAGCTGGGTGTTACAACCTCATTGTTTGATTTTTTGCTTTGGCTTTTTATAATTATAAATGCTTACCGATGATCCACACCCTTGAAGCAGATGGCATCCAGCTTGATTTCGGCATGAGGCGTATCCTGTCTGATGTTTATTTAAAGTGCGAAACCGGTAAAATATCCGGTCTGCTGGGTCGCAACGGGCAGGGTAAAACTTGTTTAATGAATATTATATTGGGTACACTAAACTCATCCAGCAATTCGATCAGGTTTGATGGGAATGTGATCCGTAAGGTTAGCAAACGCCCCGACTTGTTATTATACCTCCCCCAATTTAATTTTATCCCAAAAGAGCTTACCGTTAAAAAAGTACTGGACGATTTTGAACTATCTAACGCCGACCTGGAAACCCGTTTCCCCGAGTTTAAGGGAAGATGTGATTTGAAAGTAAACCAGCTCTCCGGGGGCCAGTGGCGCACACTGGAGCTGTACATTATAGTAAAAACACCATCGCTGTTTGCCATGCTGGATGAGCCTTTTACGCACCTGAACCCTATCCAGATAGAAAATATAAAGGCGTTTTTACTGGAAGAAAAAGCAAACAAAGGCTTTTTAATAACCGACCACATGTATACCCACCTGCTTGATATAAGCAATACGGTGTATTTATTAAAAGATGGCCGCACTCATCTCACCAAAACAGTTGAAGATTTGGAAGAACTGGGGTATATAAGGATAGGGCATTGACGCTGATGGTAATTTGGGCAGACAGGTGTACAGGTATAAGGTGGAGTTGCTTAAACGAGAAATATTATTCTGAAAATTGTTTTTATTGCATAATTAATGCAAACAATTTATTTACTATCTTTATTTATTGCTTTAGGGGATATATCCTTAATGCAATAAAAAAATATTAACCTGACCGCATGTTATCGCGCAACAGATGTCAAAATTCCGATAATTCATTAAAAAGATCATTACAATACTTATTTATTAGGATTGATTCTGCAACCATCAGCGCTGAACCGGGGATAAATCCGGATGCTATCAATCTACCGGTTATCAAATCATATTAAAAAAATAGCAGGGATTACCGCTACGCCAACAGTTGCTGCTTGACGGTTACCACCTGCCGGAATTACACCGGCCACCGGTTTTAAAATACATGCTTGAATAAAGCATTTAAAGATACTTCTCGAGAAAGTAAAGGAGCATGCACTTTTAAAATACATGCAGCCTAAATACTGGGGCTTGGAGCCGGTGAAATTAACTATTATTTAATAAATGATTTATGTCTAAATTTAACAAGCTCAGCAGAGCTGAAATGAAAAATGTAACAGGCGGGTATCAAAACCCAAATTGTCATATAGTTTGTTCGGCATCAGGAGTGATAATTGATCAGTTTTATACAGCAAGCTGCAATCCAGACCCAGTGGTGCAATGTCAAGCAATTTACAAAGATCATGGTACTACTAGTGCCACATGTACCTGCAATCCAGCAGCATAATAATACTGTCAAACCCGGCTTAATTATAGTTGGGTTTGATTAATTATTAAATAAAGAACTAACCTGGTTTGCTTATTTTCAAAGCATTTCTCCAATAATTATTTTACTACCCTTAGCTGTAACAGGCCAGATAAATATAAAGTGTCTTATTGGGTAGCTATTGATAATATTGACGCTGATTTAGGCAGGCAGTTATTCAGATATAAGGTGGAATAGGGTTAAACGAAAAATATTATTCTGAAAATTGCTCTTACGACATAATTAATACCAATAATTTATCAATAATTTTTATTTATTGCTTTAAGAGATATATCTTTAAGGCAATAAATAAATATTAACCTGACCGCATGCTATCACATAACAGACCTCAAAATTCCGATAATTCAATAAAAAGATCATTACAATACTTATTTCACATAGCTGATTCTGCAACTATCAACCACCAATCAGGTGCAAAGCCAGATCCTGTCAATTTGCTGATTCTCAAATCATGTAACGTACAAAAAGCAGGGGTTACCGATACATGTTGATTTTCTCTAAAGTTTATTTTAAATTGGCTTAATATTTATTTTTTAACCTTAACTTGTTTTTTATCCTATACCTATGTTGTTATTCTCCAGATTACAAAATCCCGATGCTGCCGTTAATAAGTTATTAAAAGAACTTTCGATAACAATTGATGCGGAAACTATCAATGCCGAGTTAGAAAAACATCCCGATTACCCAAGTCTGCTGGCAATAAGTGATGTACTAAGTGCATTTAATATTGAAAATGCCGCTTACAGGGTAGATCTCGAAAACCTGGCAAATGTACCCTGCCCCTTTATTGCCCACACAAATATTAATGCCGGTGATTTTTTAGTGGTAAATAAAATGGATGACGATAAGGTTACCGTATCCAGCGAAAAATGGAACAACCATAAACTGAGCCTTGATGAATTTAAAAAATTATTCAAAGGCATAGTTTTAACCGCCGAACCATCTGACGATTTTAAAACCACTAAAACGCTTTCAACAACATTAGCCGCAATAAAAACTCCGGCAATAGCAGCAGGGTTATTATTGATCTTTGCATCAGCGGTTTTTGTTAGTGGTTATTTTACAAACCTAAACTGGCAAACACTGCTCTTAACTGTTTTTAAAACAGCCGGGTTAATCACATCCATATTATTACTGATACAATCAATTGATAGTAACAATCCGCTGGTGCAAAAGCTGTGTCGGGGTGGTAGCAAAACCAATTGTAACGCCATATTATCATCAAAAGCGGCAAAAGTATTTGAAGGGCTTACCTGGAGCGAGGTAGGCTTTTTTTATTTTGCAGGTACATGGCTGCTGTTGTTATTTGGCGGTGGTTCAGTAACTATTTGGTGGGCACTGGCAATTTTAAACGTTATAAGCTTGCCATATACTTTTTATTCAATTTACTACCAGGCCCGGGTAGCAAAACAATGGTGCGTGCTATGCTGTACTGTACAGGCATTATTATGGCTGGAGTTTATTCCATTACTTTTTAACACACTCTCTCCCGGAGAGGGCGGGGGCGAGGCTTCATTAGTTGCGGCCATAAGTACAATGATTATCTGCCTCCTTATCCCTGTTATTTTATGGTTGCTTTTAAAGCCCCTGTTCTTAAAACTACAGCAATTGCAGCCTTTAAAACAGCAACTGCGTAAATTTAAATATAATACCGACCTGTTTAATAATACATTAACAGCACAACCCAAGTACGCCCAGCCCGATGATGCGTGGAGCATTGTTTTAGGCAACGTTGAGGCTGAAAATATTATTACCATGGTAAGTAATCCCTATTGCGGGCCATGTGCAAAGGCTCATAATGAACTGGCTGAATTGCTGGAGCACCGCGATGATATACAGGCCCGCATAGTTTTTACTGCCAATAATACGGATGAAGATATAAAAACGCCGGTAAGCCGCCACCTGATGGCCTTAAATGCAAACCCTGATAAAACAATAGTAAAACAAGCCCTGCACGATTGGTACGAACAAAAACAAAAGAGCTACGAAGCCTGGGCAAAGGTTTACCCCGTACAATTAGTTGAGGCTGATTTTCACAAACTTGATAAACAAAAAACATGGTGTGAAATGGCAGAGGTAACCTTTACGCCAACGATGCTGCTTAACGGTTACCGCCTGCCAGATCTGTACCAGCTCCCCGATTTAAAATACATGCTTGAATAGGCATATAAAGATACTTCCCGAAAAGTAAAGGAGCATGCACTTTACAATACATGCAGCCTGAATACCGGGGCGTGGATTCGGTATAATTAATCAAATTATAATAATTTAAGTTTATGTCAAAGTTTAACAAACTCAGCAGAGCTGAGATGAGAAATGTGACAGGCGGGGACTTCGCTACCTGTACTTACCAATGTCCCGGACCAGGGGGGCAGTTGCTGGTGATTCCATTTCAGCCATGTACATATTGCTTTACTTCGCCGAGTTACGGCTGTCCTTCAGGTTACACAACTGGAGCAACCTGTGACTATGACCGTAATTTGCCTGATTAAGTATCATCATACTTTGTGCACAAAAGTAAAAGAGCATGCCCTTTAAAGTACATGCCACCAGCCGGGGTGTTACTGGTAAAAACTAAAATATTCTTATATGAAAAAGCAACAAAGATTAAGCAGAGATGAAATGAAAAACGTTACAGGCGGGATCAGGCAGGACCAGGTTTGGGTTATTTGTAATGTAAATGGTACTCAAACCCAGGAATTAAGTCCGTGCGCCCCATGCCCTTATTGCACAACAGGTACTTTCGTAAGATATGCCTATTCAGGAGATGAGACCCGTTGTCCTTGCCTGTTATAAATCAGGCCTTCTACAATACTGGCAATTAGTATTTACTAACTGCCAATATACCTCAATGAGTTGTTTTGAATATCAACCGGTAAGTGATGCTGCTAAAACAATAGGCCGCCTTCACAAAAAAAGTAAAGGAGCATGCACTTTTTAAAACATGCCGTAGACCATAGCGATTATGGGAAAAGCTAAAAATGAAAATCATGGAAAAGTTAAAAAGAGAGGAAATGAAAAATGTAACTGGTGGAATCCCGCCGGATTATGGCTGGTCACAGTGCAATGTAAATGGGACTATAAAACAGGAACTTGTTTCCTGCTACCCATGCCCGCATTGTACTACCGGAGGTTTTATTAGCAGCACTTGCTCAACCACCTGTGATTCTTAAGCGGCTTTAAAACTTAAATCATAAATTTGGATTTAAAGCCCCTGTACAATTTATTCTAATTGCTGGTTATCAATTTAATAATTGCTAACCGGCAATTTACATGATAATCAGCTTTAATATTAGTAGCGATTGAAATTGATTTTTTATTTTATTTAATGGCATGCCCTTTAAAATACATGCAAGCCTAAACGCCGGAGCGGAATACGGCAACCAAACAATTAAATAAATAGATTTTATGTAAAACTTTAAAAAGTTAAGCAAAGACGAGATGAAAAATGTAACCGGTGGTATCGTTGGTCATAGAGTACATTGTGTTACTCCTCCTGACGATCACATTGTAGGAGCCGATATCTGCCCCGCTGACGGCGGGCTTGCACTATGCCATGCTAGTGGCTATTATCCTACTTATGCATATTGCACATAATTAGTTTAAAACCCTATTTATCCCGGCATATACTTTATACCGGGATAAGTATTAAATTTTACGCCGGAGGCTCAATAGTTTACTCATGCACAGTGAGAATGTAAAATAATAAATGTGGAAGGGACACCAGTGTTTATTCATGAAAATAAGTATACTTGTTGTATAAGTTAAAAAATTATTACCTATGCCCTTCACCCACTATAAACAACCTGATCAAATGGACTGCGGCCCCACCTGCCTGCGCATGGTGGCAAAGCATTATGGACGTAATTTTACGGTTCAAACGCTCCGCAAATTTTGCGAAATAAACCGGGAAGGTGTTTCTTTGCTGGGCATCAGCGACGCTTCAGAGAAAATAGGCTTTCGCTCTTTGGGCGTTAAGCTTAATCCGCAACAGTTAAAAGAAGCCGAGTTGCCTTGTATTTTGCACTGGCGGCAAAACCATTTTGTGGTGCTGTATAAAATAAAAAATCACAAATATTACCTGGCTGATCCCGCTGCCGGGTTGGTAACCCTTAGTGAAGCTGATTTTACCCGCAGCTGGCTCAGCGATACAGAAAACTTTGAAGGCATTGCCTTGCTTATATCCCCCACTCCTCAGTTTTATGAGCAGGATGATGAAAAAGGCAGCGGAATTAGCTGGTCGTTTTTGTTTCGTTACCTGATAGCCTATCGTAAGCTAATCATACAGTTGCTTTTCGGTTTAGGGATAGGCAGTTTATTACAGCTGATCACACCTTTTTTAACACAATCAGTAGTTGATATAGGGATCAATACCCGCAACCTTAACTTTATCTACATTATCCTTATTGCCCAAACCGCGTTAATAATTGGACGGGTAAGTGTGGAATTTATCCGATCATGGATCTTGTTGCACATCAGTACCCGCATAAATATTTCTATCCTTACGGACTTTTTGATCAAGCTGATGAAGCTGCCCATGAGCTTCTTCGATACCAAAATGACGGGCGATATAATGCAGCGCATGAACGATCAAAAAAATATTCAAACATTTTTAACCGGGTCAACGCTGAGCACTGTATTCTCTATGTTTAACCTGCTGGTTTTTTCGGTAGTGCTGGCTTATTACAACACAGGTGTATTTTTTGTATTTGCAGTAAGCAGCGCTTTGTACATTGCCTGGATAGTGATCTTTTTAAAACAGCGCCGGGTATTAAACTATAAAAGCTTTGAAGTTTCGGCAAAAAACCAAAGCAGCATAGTGCAGCTGATAGGGGGGATGCAGGAAATAAAACTTAACAACTGCGAGCAGCAAAAGCGCTGGGAGTGGGAACATATCCAGGCGCGCCTATTTAAATTTAATGTAAAAAGCCTTGCGCTTAGCCAGTATCAGCAGGGCGGCGCCACTTTTATAAACGAGGGTAAAAATATCCTGATCACATTTTTAAGCGCCCAGGCTGTTATAAACGGTAATTTAACTTTAGGTGCCATGGTTGCGGTGCAATATATTGTTGGCCAGCTAAGCAGCCCCATTGAGCAATTGCTTGGCTTTATGCAGGGTTTCCAGGATGCAAAGATCAGTTTGGAGAGGCTGAACGAAATTCACCAGATGGAAGACGAAGAACCGGTAACTAAAGAATGGAACCATAACCTTCCCGAAGATAAAAGCCTTAGCCTTAATAAGCTTACCTTCCGCTATCCCGGCGCAGGCAATGAGCCGGTATTGGAAAATATAGACCTGAACATACCCCAGGGAAAAACCACAGCAATAGTAGGGATGAGCGGCAGCGGGAAGACCACTATTTTGAAACTTTTGCTCAGGTTTTACGAACCTCAAAAGGGAGAGATAAAAGTAGGTGACCAATCCATCCATAACATTGGCTTTAAAACCTGGCGGGGTCAGTGTGGGGTGGTAATGCAGGATGGTTTTATTTTTTCAGACTCAATAGAAAGAAATATAGCCGTTGGCGATGATTACCCGGATAAGGAAAAACTGCGGCACGCCATTAAAGTAGCCAATATACAGGATTTTATTGACGGCCTGCCACTAGGATTAAATACCAAAATAGGGGCAGAAGGAAACGGAATAAGCCAGGGCCAGCGCCAGCGCATGCTGATAGCCCGTGCGGTTTATAAAAACCCGCAATACATATTTTTTGATGAAGCTACCAATGCACTTGACGCTAATAACGAAAGGGTAATAATGGATAACCTGGCCGAATTTTTTAAAGGACGCACAGTAGTTATCGTTGCGCACAGGTTAAGCACGGTAAGTAATGCCGACAATATTATTTTACTTGATAAAGGGCATATTATTGAGCAGGGCACTCACCACGAATTAACTGCGCTTAAGGGAGATTATTACAAGCTTGTAAAAAATCAATTGGAGCTGGGAACGTAGTTTAGTGATTAGAGACCAGAGGTTAGAGATTAGTTTCATCATATTTTGTAATGCAGATTAAAAAAGAAATCTGCGAAATCATAAAATCATTTAAATCAGTGATCATGCCTACAATATACGCTAATAACAATAACACAGAAACCCGCCATACAGACGACATGCAGGATATTATTACCGCAGTGCCTGGGTGGTTATTACGGTGGGGGATTTCCCTCTTTTTTGGGATCCTGGTTTTGATTGTGGCGTTGGCAGCATTGATAAGGTATCCTGATATTGTAAATGCCCAATTAAAAATAGATTCGCCAAACTCGCCAAAACCGGTTGTGTCAAAAATATCAGGGAAATTAGTTCAGCTGTTGGTGAAAGAAAATGAAACTGTTAAGGCAAATGAGCCCTTAGCCTATTTGGAAAGCACCGCCAGCCACACTAAAGTGCTGGCGCTTATCGCAAATCTGAAAGAATTGCAGCAGCAGGTACTGCAAAATAAACCTTTAAACGGAGCGCTTTTTAACCAGGCTGATAATATACAATTTGGTGAGCTGCAGGCAGGTTACCAGGTATTTTTCCAGGAATATTTGCTATACAGGTCAACCGTGGCTAATGGTTTTTTGGTAAAAAAGAAGACCTACCTGCAAAGAGACCTTACCGATTTAACTAAACAGCAGCAGCAGCTTAAGGCAGAAAAAGCCATTGAGCAAAACGACTTTTCGCTGGCAGATGAGGAATATGAAATGCATAAAAAGCTGGCATCGCAAAAAGTGGAAACCAAGGCTGAGTTCAGGCAGGAGGAAAGCAAATACCTGGCAAAAAAAACCACTCTTTTACAAACAGAATCGGCATTAATAACCGGTGATAATAATTATGCAGCCAAGCAAAAAGAGATCCTGGAGCTGGATAACCAGGTGCAGGAAGAGCGGTCGAAATTTTTGCAGGCGCTTAACAGCCTGATAAGTACTGCCGAAGATTGGAAAAGTAAATATATACTGAGCGCATCGCAAGCAGGTAAGCTTTCATATGCCGGTATTATCCAGCAAAACCAGGTGCTTGCACCAAACCAGGAGGTATTTTACATAGATCCGGGTAATGAAGCTTTTTTTGGGGAGATGACCATATCGCAAAACAACATGGGCAAGGTAAAAGAAGGGCAGCAGGTGCTGGTAAAGCTCAGAAGCTACCCTTTTGAAGAATATGGAATGATCCGCGGAAGGATAAGATACATTGCCGATGTGCCCTATAAAGACAGCGTTTTTATTTCGAAGGTGGATTTTAAGATCATGAACTCATCTGATCTTAAAAAGCCTATCCATCTGAAACAAGGTATGATGGCCGATGCCGAGATCATTACGCAGGATGCAACTATTTTGCAGCGCATTGGCCGGAGCTTTTTCAAAATTGTAGGCAATAAGTAAAAGCAAGAGACAAGATTTCAAGAGACAAGAATCAAGAAAGAGCAACATGAATGAAATATATTACTTGCGCCTTCTTATCTTGATTCTTGTCTCTTGACTTCTTGCTTCTTTTTTATGACTATCACAGTGGTTTGGTAATTAAATACACATAGCCCAAAACGCTGTGCCGGGTGGGTTTATTTATAAACGCAGGCATAATGTTTTCCTGCGGGTAAGTTATAAAGGAGCATATAATAGTAAATTTTGCATGGTTTTGTAGGAGGTAATCCATTGAGCGCTGGTTTACATAAAATACAGTTGCTTTGTGCGATGTAAATTTATCGAACTGTTCTATTGGCAAAAAATTAACCGGCCTTTTGCAATAGAATTGGAAAATATTGTTTTCGGTTTTTAACGAATAGAGCGGGAAGCTGTCAAATGGTTCTTGATTGATGTATTCAGCAGCAGTAGTTTCGCCCTGGTAATTTGCGATCACTTTAAAAAAAACGGTATTGAGGTAAAAACCGACAAATAAAGCAGCCGCACAGCTGAAAAAGAAGAGCTTTTTAGGCGCTTCTTTAACTCGCAATGCTACAAGCAAGATTACGATGCCGAAAAGGAAACAATCAGCAATAAAAAACAAATTGCTATCCGGCTTCAAAAAATAGTTTAGCACAACAATAACAAGCGGCAATGCTATGATAAAGATCCATTGAGAAATAACCCTCAGTTTTGTTCCAAACCGGCTTAATTGATCAAAGCAAATTGGCGCTGTAATAATAGCGAACAGCGGAAAAATTGCATTGGTATAAAAAGGAAGTTGAAAGCCTGAAAACGAAAAAAGCAATAACAACAACAAGCCTCCGCTTAAGGAATAATACTCCGCCAGTTTTTTGTGCTGAATGATGTTTTTTATATTTTTAAATATGGCATAATAAAACAGCAGGCACCAAGGTGCAAATGCCCACAGCAGGGTATGCATATAAAAAAATATACTGCCTGATGCCGCCTTACGATTAATTGGCCCTGTATTTATAAAACGGCCAAACTGACTATCCCACAAAAACCATTTAATACCCGAAACATGATGCATGCCAAAAACTGTTTTTTCGGGATGCAGATCAAACTGAATGTATAAAGCATAAAGCTCGGGCAGCGTGAATATAATAGTAAGTACTATCAGTACTAACCATTTAATTTTAAGCAGATCGGTAAACCTTTTTTTAAAGATGAGCTCCCCAAGTAACGCACCGCCAATGGCAACTATTACAAACAATCCTTTTGTCATAATAGCGCATGCGGTAAGCAGGGCTGCTAATAGCAGGTCGGCAACTGTGTAACGTTCCTGTAGCCTGGAAACATGGTAGATTGCGCCAATAATTAAACCCATAAGGTAAGGCTCGGCCCGCAGATCAGTATTTGACAGCAGTATATGCTGGGCTGTCATCACTATTAATACCGCTATAAACGCTATCTCCTGGTTATAATATTTCCGGGTAAACAGGTAAGTGTATAAAAGGCTGATAAGGAAGAATATCAATGCTGGCAACCTGTAAGCCCAGGTACAGATGCCAAACATTTTAAAGCTTAACATTATAGCCCAAAAAGGAAAATGCGGCTTATCAAGCCAATCGACATTGGTATAGGTAAAAAGCTCAAAAAAATCTTTTTTGTAAACCAGGTTTTTCGCTAATGAGGCATACAGGCCAGGGTCGTCCGTAAAAAATTTAACGTTTATCCCTGCAAGGTTAACCGCAAGCGCTAATACAAATAATAAAAGGTAAAATATTTTATTTGTATCCTTCATTTAATGGTGTGAGCAATTTTAAATATACCGGCAAATATAGCTTAAGCAGTTAAATAAATTTGCAAACGGACAAAGTGACTGGCTTTCAAAATAAAAAAACCTCACACCTTGCGGCATGAGGCCAAAAATCACAACAATTGTTTAACCTTTCGGTCAATTCCTAACTGCAATATGATTCTGATATTTAGAACGTTACAATGTTATTTTTTATTTTATAATAAGGCATGGATATTGAAATTATTTTAACGGCGCTTTTACTTATTTAGGAGCGCAAAGTTATAGCGGCATTAATCTCGTTTATATGTGAATATCACCAAAAAATAATTAACGGTTATTATGGAGGTGAAAATCCAAATTTCGGTTTATCTTTATCTCATAATTATAACCAATAAAAATATTTATTATGAAAGCATTATTTCAATTAAAAACACTTTCGGTTTTTGTATACGCCATTTTAATGTCGTCAATGTTAATGGCACAAAAAGAGAAACCGGCAAGCCCGCACTTAGGCGTAAAAGGTACGGTAGCTGGCGCCAATATCAGCATCCGTTACGGAAGCCCTTATGTAAAAGGCCGTAAAATATGGGGTGGTTTAGAGCCTTATGGTAAAGTTTACCGCGCAGGTGCAGACTCTGCAACTACATTTACTACTGACAAAGCCATTACCGTTGAAGGCAAAGCATTACCGGCAGGGAAATATTCATTTTTTGTTATCCCTGTTGAAAAAGGACAATGGACCGTTATTTTTAACAAAACTGCCGAACAATGGGGAGCATTTGAATACAAAGAAGCCCAGGATCAGTTACGTGTAATGGTAACGCCTAAAAAACATGCCATGAGTGAGTCTCTTACTTATGTAATTACCAAAAAAGGTTTCAGCATGGATTGGGATAAAATAAGCATCCCTGTTTCTATAAAATAATAGCCCTGCACTTATACCTGATTACAATTAGAGCCTTCTGTATTTGCAGGGGGCTTTTTTATTTGCCAATACCCGCATATTGCTATATTTACCCCAAATGGTAAACCAAAGCAACAGAAGAAAATTAAAGGTGAAAGCCATAACCATAGCCGCACTTGCTGTTTCTATTTATTTACTGATGGTATTTGCGGATTATCCAAAAGCCATTGAGCGTTATTTTTCTAAAGGTTTTTACCCCGTTATTTGCTACCTGCTGCATCCTGTTTTAAATATCTTTCCATTTAGTGTTGGCGATATACTATACATTTTTACTATTGGCTACCTTATTTATACGCTCTTTAGATTTATAAAACTTCTTTTTAAAAAGGAGTTTATAGCAGCCGCTTTTTTAGCGGGTGGGATGATAATAAAAGTGCAGGCAGCCATATTGGTTTTTTATTTGTTTTGGGGGATGAATTACTTCCGCCCGTCGGCAGGCGAGCGGTTAAACCTAAGAGATACCAATTATACAACGACCAACCTTAAAGCAGTTACAGCTATGCTTATTGATAGCGCCAACGCCTGTCGTGCCCGTTTAACCCCGGCCGACCTGGCGCAGGGCAACAATGTAATATACCGGACAGCTATGCTGGCGGTTGGCAAATTATCAAATGATTCTGTCAATTTTCGTACTTATCATCCGGGGGTTAAACCATCCATATTAACGCCCCTGCTTAATTATATCGGCACTTCAGGTTACTTTAATCCGTTTACCGGCGAAGCGCAAATAAATTACCAGATGCCGGTTTTTAACAGGCCCGTAGTTGCCTGTCATGAAATGTCGCACCAGATGGGCTATGGTCCTGAGGATGAGGCCGATTTTACAGGTTTCCTGGCAGGGATCGGCTCGCACGATAGATTGCTGCGTTACTCTGCCTATCACCTGGCTGTTGATGAATTTATGCATGCCCTGTATTATCGCGATAGCTTAGCTAACAAGCAACTAAAACCCCGGGTATCAAGAGCCGTTCACCAGGATTTTGTAACGGAGAGGGTTTACTGGATGTCGTACCAAAACAAAGCCGAAATACTGACCAGCATTTTTTACGATCGTTTTTTGAAAGTAAACAACCAACCCCAGGGCCTTGGCACTTATAACCGGATAGTGTTGCTGGTGATGGCGCTTTATAGGGAGAAAGTTCATAGTTAGAAGGGTTCATGGTAAGAAAAAAGTTTGGCACTATTGGGCGTTAATATTTTAGCTATGGACTTTCTTGTAGCCTTCCGGCTATGAACTATGAACCATCAACTATGAACCCCTCCTACAACACCACTCCCGCGGCTGTAAACTTCAAGTCGTTATGGCCAACCATTGCCGAAGTTGCGTAGCCTGTGTCATTGATCAGTAGTTTCTCGTTTTCGGCACGGATATGCAGGCTGTCAACAAAAAACTCCCCTGTAATCCGGATAACTACAATGGGTGAATGAACTTCAAATTCGGCCACTATATTATGCTCCAGGCTCATTGCCGATTCATCATCAAGCTGGTGTACATGAATAATTGTTGTGCCGTCGAGCCGGGATATCATTATGCTGTCGCGTTTTGTTTTAATGGTGTAGGGAGCCCCGGTTACAGGCGTATTTGATAATACTGTAACTGATGTTCCATCTGTATCTTTAATATCAAGGTCAATATCCAGGAAACTATTTTCTGCCGGGGCCGATGTATCGTGATAAATATTGTTGATCCTTAAAAAATGTTTCCAGTTTCCTTCTTCGCCGTAGCTTATGGTTTTGCCTGGTACAATAAATGCGTTCGAACCAATTACAAATGCGTGTTTCATCGTTGTGGGGGTTTATAATATAGTAATAGCATAAACGCCAAAAATGTTTCTGTTATTTTTAGGATGATGAAAGTTTGACAATGGAAACGTTTAGGAAAATCTTTCGTCCTCTTTACAGCAGCAAAGATGGGGCAGGTCGGGCGCGGTAATAACCGGTCCGAAGGAGTCCTTTGGAGATGAGTAAACTCTGCGCGCGATATTAACGCCGGTGCATGGCGTATAGTTGACTCACCCGCCGACGCTACGCTGGGCGACCTCTCTTCGCCTGCGGCGGAAAGAGGTGAAGAAAAGAAAAAATAAAATTCCCCCGCCCTCTTTACCGCTTGCGGAAGAGAGGGCAGGTCGAGCGAAGCAATGACCGGGTGAGTAAACCCTGCGCACGACAATTAACATCGGTGCATGGCGTATAGTTGACTGACCCGCCGACGCTACGTTGGGCGATCTCACTTCGCCTGCGGCGAAAAGAGATAAAAAAGATTTTAGGAAATTTTCTAAAAAAAATGCGTTCGGTATCTCACCCCCGAACGCACACAACATTTTTCTCAAATAATGTTGATCAACTAAATCCCAGATATCATGTTAAATGAAAATCCAAGCTCTTTATGTAACTGGTTGTTAAATCAGTAAAATGAAAATTCAATTATTATGTAACTATATCAAATCCTATACCTAATTATAAAACTTAAGGCTATATTAGATAATTGCAATATGCCAACGTTATACACGAAGTATTATTGCAATTTAATAACTGTAAAAGTAACATTAATTTATAAAGCTGCATAAAAATGGCGGATTTCTTAAATATTGTTTAGAAAAACTATTGTTATAATGAAAAAACAAGTATTTATCGCATTAATACTATCACCATTATTTACTATCGCACAAAAATATTCATCAGTAGAAATTAAACGATTTGAACACGAAGCCCCCCGGGTAACCATAATACGGGATAACTGGGGTGTGCCGCATATTTATGGTAAAACCGATGCTGACGTTGTTTTTGGGATGATGTACACGCAATGCGAGGATAATTTTAAGGGGATTGAAAGGAATTACTTATACCAGTTAGGCAGGCAAAGCGAGGTTGAAGGCGAAAAGGAACTTTATACCGATGTACAGCTGCAATTAATTGCAGATACTGCCGATGCTATTAAAGATTATAAAAACGCCGCTCCCTGGTTCAGGAAATTAATGGATGCTTTTGCCGACGGTGTGAACTATTATTTATACAAACATCCGGATGTTAAACCTGCTGTTTTTCAGCGCTTTGAACCATGGTATGCATTAATGTTTACCGATGGTAGCGTATCGGCAACGGTTACAGGTGGTATTAACTTAAATGAAACGAAGACATTTTATGGCGATGCTTCTGAAAAATTGGGGGTTGTTTATAATCCTAAGATTGATGACAGGGAAACCGGTTCAAATGGATTTGCTATTGCGCCTTCCAGGTCAGCATCGGGGCATGCTATGCTATATATTAATCCGCATGTGCCGTTCTATTTCCGTAGCGAGGTTCAACTGGTAAGTGAGGAAGGGCTGAATGTTTACGGCGCGGTCACCTGGGGGCAGTTTTTTGTTTACCAGGGTTTTAACCCGCACTGCGGCTGGATGCATACCAGCAGCAATGCTGATGTTGCCGATCTGTATGCCGAAAAGGTGACAAAAAAAGACGGACAATGGTATTATGAATACGATGGCAAGCTTAAGCCTGTAATAAGCCGTAAGCTGGTTATGAATATTAAAAATGAAACAGGAGCGGAGCATAAAACCATTACAGGTTATTACACACAGCACGGACCTGTATTGGGTAGCAGGGATGGTAAATGGCTGGCGTTAAAAGCTAATAACCGGTCGTACAATGCGCTGCTTGAATCGTGGCTGATAACCAAGGCTAATACTTTTGCCGAATATAAGAAGGCGATGGACCTGCTCTCAAACGCCACTAACAATACTGTTTATGCTGATGACCAGGGCAATATTGCTTTTTGGTATGGCAACTTTATGCCAAAACGCAACCCGGCATTTGACTGGCGTTTACCTGTTGACGGCGGCACCCCTGCAACCGAATGGCAGGGCCTGCACACGGTGGATGAAATTGTACATGTTTACAACCCTGCGAACGGATGGATCCAGAACTGTAATTCAACGCCGTTTGCTTCATCAGGTAATTACAGTCCGGATAAAAATAAATACCCGGCATACATGGCGCCCGACGGGCAAAACTTCAGGGCGATAAATGCCATTAAACTTTTGAGCGATGCAAAGAATATTACCCTTGACGAACTGATTGATAAAGGCTATAACCATTACCTGGCAGCTTTTGATGTATTGCTGCCGCCGCTATTTAAAGCTTATGATGTTGCACCTGATTCGGTAAAACAAATGCTTGCAGGGCCTTTGCAAATTATGAAGCAATGGGATAAATATTCGGCTGCTAATTCGACAGCTACCACTCTGGCTGTTGAGTGGGGAACTTTAATAATGCGTGCGCTGCCCCGGGCTAAAACGGATGAAGAAAGCATTTATCAAACCGAACGCATAAACACGTTAATGCAAACGCTTACTGCCAAACAACAATTGGAGATCTTTACTGAAGCGATAAATAACCTTAAAACCCGTTATGGCAGCTGGGAAATTAAGTGGGGCGATATTAATCGTTACCAGCGCCCGGCTGATGGGGTTACGTTTAATGATGATGCGCCGAGCCTGCCGGTTGGCGGGGTTGCATCGGCATTTGGACAGTTGCCATCGTTTCAGAGCAGGACTATGGATACTAAAAAACGATACGGATATTCGGGCAATAGCTTTATTGCCGCTGTGGAATTTGGTTCCCGTATTAAGGCAAAAAGTGTTATAACCGGTGGTCAATCGTTCAATCCCGCTTCAAAACACTATACAGATCAGGCTGGCATGTATATTGAAGGTAAGTTTAAGGATGTTTTGTTTTATAAAGCAGATGTGCTTAAACATGCCGAAAAAACCTATCATCCGGGAGAGTAGGGAGGCAAGAGAAGCAAGATTTTAAGAATCAAGAGTCAAGATCAAAAAGCAGAATGCCTGGTTTATGTTCCATTCGTCTTGATTCCTGACTCTTGTCATCTTGATTCTCACCTCTTGTTATCTTGATTCTAAAAGAAGTATATTTGATAATTGCACAGGTTATGGTGCTTTCAAAAAATTAACGTATTGAACAAACAATTACTGTTGTTATGAAAAAATACCTGTTCATGTTGCCGGTAATGCTTTTAGTAAGCTTAAGTATGTACGGGCAAAGTACAAAGTTTAGCGATCTGATCTATTTTACCGGATTAAGTAATGGCGAAGTGTACAATAATTTATTGCAGGGGACCACTTTCAGACAAGATTACAGTGTAAATGTTAACGGCCGTGAGCTTGAATATTTTAAAAACATAACTGGCAAGCCCAATACCGAAAAAATTATGGTGGGCGATTATACCAAATTATACGATGGCTCGGTATTGCGTACAGTTAACTATACCTCTACCGATCCGCAGCATATCTTAAATATGATTAGCCAGGCCAAACGCTTTGGCCTCGAAATGAAATTTCACGGCGCCGATGAAGCCAATAACATTTACCTGTTCGACAGCAGCTTTTACCATGTAAGTATTTACCTGCGCCGCGACCAAACATCAGGCCTGGTTGAAATTAAGCAGAAAGAGTATTTGGGATTGGAGTAGGTTGAAGAAAGTTTGCAGTTTGTAGTAAGCGGTTTGCAGTAATTGGGACTAATATAAAACGTCATGCCGAAACAAGTTCAACATGACATAAGGTGATATTTCTTCAGCTCGAATGATCGTGCAAAATCTTCCAACCATCCCTGGTATGCTGCATCACCAGCGAATACCTGCCGGAACGTTCGGGTAAATTGTTGCCGTATAAGGTGAATCCGCCTGTTAAGAGTGCATATTCATTACCAAGCATCCGCACCTGCATATCGGTATACTTCAAATTTTGTTTGGGCATGCCGTCTTTAAAATACTTTGTTTGGTACAAATCTTTTATCCCACCCATACCGACAGGTCCGGCAGGCATCATCATGGTAGCCGATTGATCATACAGGCTCATAAATGCATCTAATTGCCCTTTGTTCCATTCATCAGCTGCTTTGTTCATAGCATCAGTAATGTTTTTAGCAGCAGAACCTTTTTGCTGCGCTTGAGCATTTGTGCCAAAGGCAATCATCAAAAAGCATAATACCAATGCCGCTTGCTTAAAAATAGCTTTATTCATAACAGTAATTTTTATTTAAATAATAATGATGAACTTAATTACAACTCTTACAACAACTTCAACCTCCTTACAAGCTATTTCTTCTTCTTCGATGCCTTTGCTTGCGGATTAAAATCCAGGGCCAGCTTTATCCACTGGTTAAAGTCTTTTTGGTTGTGAAAAGCCTCTTCACTTACATAAACATAATCGTTCATCACTTTTTCCCGCATTATCATTTGGCGAACGCCGTTTTGCTCTAATACTTTTTCTGTTGCAGCTGCACCAATGCGGCACATCATTTCATCGCCGCTTACGCAAACACACATCTTCCCATCAACCATAAAACATACACCGCGAAACATTTCTTTTTCTTCCACATCGGGCAGGTGCACAAGAGCTTCTCTTATTCTGTCGGCAAGTTTGGTATTGTAGGCCATTTTATTTAGTCATTGTGTCATTGGTCATTAGGAGGTAGCTGGTTACCTGGTATTTTATCCATCTAAATTAATAATAAATTGGGTAAGCGGCAATGCATGGCGTATAGTTTACTCACCCGGCGACGCTTCGCTGGCCGACCTCTCTCTTCACCTGCGGCGGAAAGAGGTAAGGAAAAGAAAAAATAAGATTCTTCAGCCCTCTTTACCGCTCGCGGAAGAGAGGGCAGGTCGAGCGAAGCAATGACCGGGTGAGTAAACTCTGCGCGCGACATTAACGCCAATGCTCAACAAACCAACTTTTGTAAAAAAACGAACCCACCTGAAACATTTTTATCTTTGAATACTCCAACACTAAAGTCTTCCGGACTTTCGGTCTTTTCCGACTTCCGGACTTTTTTTACAAATATTAAAATGTTTCCAAAACACAATCGTCTTCTATATTAAATAACATTGAAGAAATTGATAACCGCCATAGCGCCCGAGGAAAAACACAAGACTATCATACAAGCCATAGGCGAGTATGGTAAAAACTTGCTGGGCTTTATCAGGCGCAGGGTAAAGAACGATGCCGATGCCGAAGACATTCTGCAGGATGTTTGGTACCAGTTCAGCTCGGTTATTAATTCGGAGCCTATTGAGCAAACCGGGGCCTGGCTTTACAGGGTTGCCCGCAATAAAATACTTGATAAGCATAAAAAGCATACCGAGGTTTTGATGGATGATATGCTTGCCGGGGATGAGGATGACGATGATGCGCCGGACTTTAAAGCCATCCTGATGACGGAAGCTACCACACCCGAAACCGAATATGTGCGCAACCTTTTTTGGGAGCAGTTATTTTTTGCGCTTGATGAGCTGCCAACGGAGCAGCGCGAGGTGTTTATGTGGCATGAGCTGGATGATATTCCCTTTAGCGAGATTGCCGAAAATACCGGTATAAATGTGCAAACCCTGGTATCGCGTAAGCGGTATGCGGTAGTGCACCTGCGCAAACGGTTAAAACAATTGTACGAGGAAATTACACAATATTAAAAAACATTAACATGAGATCATTTTTTTATAGAGGGCGGTTTTTATTTATACCACTGGCAGTTGCCGCCATCCTGTCGCTCGTCAGCTTTGTGGTGATGAGTTTGTGGAACTGTTTATTGCCGGGCATATTACACGTTGGTGTAATTACCTTCTGGCAGGCCATGGGCATCTTTATTTTATGCAAAATTCTTTTTGGCTTTGGTAAAGGCGGCGGCCCGGGCAGGGGCCACTGGATGCGCCACCGGATGGAAGAAAAGTTTAAGAACATGACGCCCGAAGAACGCGAAAAATTTAAAGAGAAACTGCAAAACTGCGGTCACGGCCGCTGGGGCAGGCATGGCGGGCATCCTTATTCAAAATATTGGGATGATGCCAAAAATGAGGAGAAGGAGTCTTAAGTCCGGAGTCCATAGTTCTGAGTCAGGAAATAGTTGACTTAGGACTATGGACTTAAGACTATTGGCTAAAATAAAACTGCGGCCTTTTGTCCAGTTTTTCAATTCTCAATAGTTATTGTTTTAGTTTGATGAAAGCCACCAACCCAATGACCAATAACCATAAACCAATGATGGATATATTGATATTTATAACAAGCGTTGAAAAACCCGAGCACGTTATGGAGGTAAAACCTTTGCTAACCGCAGTTCCGGCAATTACAGGCTGGAACTTTGACCTGGAGGATTGTGATAACATCCTGCGGATAGAGGCCAGCAATATTTCGCCCCGGTATATCGAATCGTTGCTGCAAACGGCAGGGTATGATTGCCGCGAGTTGGAGTATTAGGCTGCCTGCTTATGAAAGTGTTAACCGAATTGAAGTGATCCGCTGAGCGTATATTTTGCCGCGTACTCACTGCCCAAATTAAAAATCCGGATTAAAGCTAAACTTAACGGCATAAGGCGCAATGCCCGGATGATCAAGATAGCTAAACCTTTTGATCACATCTATCCGTAAAATTTTAAAGATATTGCCTACGCCGACGCCTGCTTCAGTATAGGGCACATTCCCTAAGGCGTAAGTGCCGTTGCCCCCGTTTGTACCCGTTGGGAATTTATACAAATTGTTTGAGTACAAAGGATTGTTTTCATTTCGCAGGCCGCCGTATAAAATTTTAAACGTAAGATACTCTCTCCATTTAAGATGTTCTATCAGCGGGATCTTATTCAGGAAAAAGCCGTTAAAGCTTTGGGTAAAGTTTAAGCCCACATAATGATCGCTCACAAACTCCAGGTAGGTCATCCTGTTATAAGCATTCAGATCATATGCTAACGACTGATTAGCCGAGCTTATATTCAGCAGCGGGAACGGGACCTTCCCGGTTAAATAACCACCCATCAGCGTAACATCCGAATACCCTAATTGCGAAAAATAAAAACGCTTAAAAATATTTACACCAAAATTGGTATAAGCGTATGATCCGTTTATGAAGCCTTTAAAGCCATGGTTTACCATCAGCTCCATGATGGGGTATTTACTGTAAATGGTGTGCCTGTCCTGGGTTCCCTGTAAAATTTGCTCGTGAGGGGCATATCTTAAACGCACGCCTAATTCGCTGGTGGTTAAATTATGTACTATGGTATTATTGGCATCATTAAGCCCATAAACCAATTTGGCGGCGGGTTGCTGATTCCAGTTTTTGAAGATAACGTCGTATGAAAAATGATTTTCAAAATCCTTTACATAATCAAGCCTGAAAATTGTGCTATAAAGCCAGTAATTTGTTGCACCTGTTTGGAATGACGACAGCGCAGCCTGCCTGTTGTTTATAGAAAAGCTATGCCCCGGCACATCAACATCATACAGGTAACTTGCTTTAAAATAATCATTAGGGAAACGGTAAGGGGCAGTTTTATTTAATGAAAGATAGGTGATCAGGTCATACTTTAATTGCTTATCCTTGGTTCCTATCCCGCCATATCCTTCCAGGTAAATAGATTTGTTGAATTTTGGTGTGGTCCTTCCCCCGCCCTGGAACCGGAGGCCTTCCTGGCTGCTAAACGCGAAGAACGAATTGATAGGGCCAATTTGTACAGCCCCAAAATCAGCAAAGCCACCTGTGAGGGTTGACGCTATCCACATGGTTCGTTTAAAGGATGGCATTTTTTCCAGTTTGCTGATCTTGCCATAGATCTGTGCCTGCTGCCCGCTAAGCGTATCCGTTCGGTGACCGGCCCAATAGCTGGTATCTTCCCGGTTAGCATTTTCGGCAATTTGCAGGTCTTTACCTTGGTAAAACGCTTCCGGTTGCGGCGCGTTTAGCTTATAGTTAGTATACACAACCGTACGCTCGCCAATAACCCCCAGGCCTTTGGTTCTCGAGATGCCGAAATCGGCTGTTACATCACTTTTGCTGAGATAATAGCGGCCA
Organism: Mucilaginibacter sp. OK098; assembly: GCF_900142915.1. GTDB lineage: Bacteria > Bacteroidota > Bacteroidia > Sphingobacteriales > Sphingobacteriaceae > Mucilaginibacter. The sequence goes on along the minus strand of NZ_FRCM01000002.1, from coordinate 510,003 downwards.
CCGGCATCCTGTACGAAATCAAGGCGGATCTTCAGGCTGCGCATAAAGTTAATGTTGATCTGTTTATTTACGTTCAGCTCACACCCTGCAACCGCATAATGGCCGTCAAGGGTAACCAGCAGCTTTCCTTCAAACAGCAGGTCGCCTTTATTGCGGGGCGTAAAACTAACTTCAACCAATTTTCCCTTTGCAGTTTTTATGGTATCGGTAATAAAAAACTTATAAAAGTCAGGGGCATGGTTAGCAATCGGGCTCAGGAACTGGTTGGTGATGATAAAAATATTGTTCGAATAAAGATCCAGGTTATTCCCATAAAGCCGGTTCAGATAAATATCCAAACCTGCCGTATCCACAAATTTGATGATATTGATCTGTTTTTGCGCATTCAATACCTGGATAGACTTTTCCGGATTTTTCCTATAGTAATTTTGAGATAGCTTTTCGCTGAAATAAACCGGGAGCGCGGTTTGCGTCTGCCCGTTTATCTTCTGTGTAGTATCCAGCAGGAATTTATATTTGCTAAAAAAACGGCCGTTAATAAACTTTTGCGACAGGTGAAAAAAGGATAAGCCTATCCGCTCATACTGGTCATATTGAAGGTAATCCGAGCTTTCCATCCGGTTTTCATCCTTATGGTTAATGATCTGCTGGATCAGCGATACCGCCGGATTCCCCTTGTTGCGGTACCGTTGCTTTTTCCCGGTGGTAACCGAAACCTCTTTTAACTGGGTCTGACTGCTGCGCAGGCGGATCGCTAACTCATTTATCTCCCCTGATTTAACAGTTTTTGTAATGCTTTGGTAGCCAACGTACGAAAACGTGATTTGGCTGAATAAACCCGGGGCCTTTAGCGTAAATTTCCCCAGTTTGTCGGTATAGGCGCCGTAACTGCTGCCACCAAAGGTTACGCTGATATAAGGAAGCGGCTTACCGGTAAGTGCATCCACAACTTGGCCGCTCACCTGGGTAAGGGTATGGGTTTTAAGGGTATCCGTTTGCTGTGCCGCAACGTTTAACGAGAACAGGATCAGGCCAAAACAGCTTAATGTTTTTAACAGGTTACTGTTTAAAAACATTAAAAATTGGGAAATACCCCTCCGTTGAAAAGATAATACGACTATACGACTCCAAAAATTCAGTAACAAAGTATGGTAGAATTAATAGTAAAAAAGAATTAAAGAAACGTATTTATGCAGCCATAAGTATTAAAAAAGTGATTTTTAGATAGCTGTAAATATAAACTTTGATTCTGAATAGTTTCTGGAGTTACGGCATTAATAGTAATAACGTAACACCCCCATAACACACAAAGGAATAAACCCGGAATTTTGTTTGATTTATTAAAATTATAACGGCAAAAGCCTGCCTGTGTAATAGGCACTGATACCCAGGCTGTTCCAGCGTTCCATTTTTGCACACGAACGGGTGGAACGCTGTGAAACACGCTCATTATCAGTGTGTTTCATTTTTGTCAAAATGCAAGTATCTGATAATCAGTAGATACAAAATTAATGATTTTGAATGGATCACTGTAATTTATTTATAATCAGCGTGTTCCGGTCTCCGCAGGGTCTCCTGAAAGGGACCCTGCGCCGCGCGCTAAGTATTCGTCCAGAAATTATCCTATGTCAGAAATTTCTGCTAACCACATCGCAGGGTCCTCTGTGAGAGACCCTGCGGGGACAGAATCAGCGTGTTCCGGTTTTTGAGTTGATTGAATCCGGTAGCCCCGCCTAAACGGCATAGCCCTCATGAACACCCATTAAAAACAAACACCTGTGAATAATCGTCCCTCCGAAGGAGTCCTTGGGATCGGTTGGCTACCGTGTACCCACATCTTTTCCTAACCCCAGAGGGGTTCAATATTGGTAGAAAAACAACAACCCAATAATTCGTGTGCCGTAGGTACACAACCCCGCCGCAAAGAAGTCGCCGTTAAATAGTTCAATAGGTTTCGCACCTATGGAGCGAAAATTCATTGTTTTCGATTTTTCTACCAATATTTTGCTCCTAAAGGAGCTGCTTTTCTTTATAATTAATTGAAATAAAAGATGCGGATACACAGTAGCACGGTTGAGTAAACTTCGGTGTTCGATATTCGTTATTCAATATTAACAACCCTCTGTCTCCGCAACCCTCTGTCTCCGCAGGGTCTCCTGAAAGGGACCCTGCGCCGCGTGCTGAGTATTCGTCCAGAAATTATCCATGTCATAAATTTCTGTTAACCACCTCGCAGGGTCCTCTATGAGAGACCCTGCGGTGACAGAGTATGTTGAATAATGAAGTAAACTCCGGTGTTCAATATTCGACATTCGTTATTCAATATTAACAATTTCTCATGAATGCTCAGATCTCAAAATAAGGCGGTAAAATAGTATAGGGTGGTAGGGGAGCATCGCGGTTGTACACCATCACATCGGCGGTTTGCTGGGCTATTACGGGGCCGTCATTTTTTTCGACAAGGTGCAATGCGCCATCAATGCCCGAAGTTATGCCCCCGGTAGATACAATGTGGCCATCCTGAACAAATCTTACGTTTTTTATAAAGGTGATATCAGGATATTGTTTGTGCATGTCGTTTATAGCCAGGTAATGCGTGGTAACGCGTTTGCCCGAAAGCAGTCCCGTTTTAGCCAGGATCTGTAACCCAATGCAAACCGACATAATTACCTTATCCTTTTTACTGGCAATTTTTTTGATCCAGTCAATTACCGAAGGATCAACCTCCAGATCGATGATCCCCGGGATCACAACCAGGTCCGGTTCCGGGCAATTGTGGAGATCATATTGCGGCGTAATGGTAACCACTCTATTTTCGCTCAGGATAGCATCCATGGTTGCGGCCACGGTATACACCTGGTACCTGTTGTTATTGTATCGGTTTGCGTGCAAAAACACATCAATAGGGCCATTCATATCAACCAGTTCAACACCGTTATAAATCAGCACGGCAACTTTAATTGGAGTTTTCATATGGGGTAAGGGTTAGGTAAGTATTTAGGTTTTTTTAAGCTGTTTGTAATTTGGTTTAGGTATGCGGGGTTTTGGTTTTGCCCGTTGTTATATCAAAGCTAAATATTAATGTTGGGAATAAGTAGGGTTATTTTGGGAGAGGATACCGGGTGTTTATTTTCATATACTCTTTAAAAATCATCGAAAAGCCGGTTCTTATAATAGTCTTCTGCTGTCAGCAGCGTTACGCTCAAATTTAATTGCCTGATAGCCTCCACCACGTTTGTCGGAAATGTTTCATCGTAGGCAAGATATTTTAAATGTTTGAATTGCTGAATAGCAGTTACTAAATTATCGGTATCATTGAACCTTATATCTTCAATAACTAAATGCTGAACGGGTAGGTCTTTTAAATCAATAAGGTTGTCCAGGTTCGCATCAACGAGCTTCAAGTGTTTAACTTTTTTAAAATCGGTAAGCCATTTGGGAAGCGGATAGCTTTTCTTTAATTCCGGTTCTGCGGTGAAAGTAGATTGTAAAACAATTTCCACTACTTCATGAATGCCTTCTGCAACATTTGGCGGCAAAAGGTCTGTCGTAAATGCTGGGGTTATAAACAACCTGCTAGGTACGTCCCCCAATCCAACAACTACACATTCCGGATTTAGGAATAACATTTTGAACCCCTGTTCATAAAAACTTGGATCAACTGCAACTGTGTTGTATTTTAAAATTGATCTGGGGATGTCTTCTTGTCGTGGCTTTTTCATTAGGTAAGCAAATTAAGGATTTTGGGTGTAAAATAAAGCATTTTACCGTCGTGCTGATTACCTAAATACAAAAGCATGTCAATATGGCATTAATGTTTTTTGGATTGTAATTTGACGCTAATAAGTGCCTTCAGAAAAGTCTGGAGGGTATGATGTTTAAGTTACTAAATCTTTGGTACACCTGCAAATGGGCTGCCAAATCTGTCAGTTTACCTGCCAGCGTTTCCGAATATATCTCAAGTAATAATATTACTACTACAATTGAGATATGGAATATGTGTTTAAGAGCTATCATAACATTATTATTGTTTAAAAAGTCCTCGCGGTGAAAATCGTTATGTCTGAGCGGAAGTGAAACATATTCTGTAAAGTTTTGAGTAAACAAAAGCAGCGCCAGTCACGTTGCCGGTAATCTCAGAAGGGGTTTGCTGAGCTTTTAGCAAAGTCTAAAGTGCCACATTCCGATGTAAGTCGGCTCTTGATTGGCTATGAGTGGATTAAGGTTTGCATAGGTGAAAATCCTTGGATGATTGAGGCGGTCATTAACTAAGCAGTGGGTAACATTGTGCATTAGTCAGGAAGTTAAGGCTGATATTGCTTCTTGGCTAATGTCCCATTAAAAGATGGCAAAAGACTCCTTATACACCGACGAAATATGGCTTCGATTTAAAGATAAGTTTGGGCAAACTCCCTCCTCCTTCAAACTAAAGAAATATCCTCAACTCGATCCTTATTTTGATTTTCTTAACTATAGTGAACTAGTTAAAGAAAAAATTGAAGACAGCTCTTTAAAGTCAATTCAAACACACTCATTCACACCTTTCGTTAAAATTCTCACAAAAACTCCCAGGTATCGGTATCAGGAAGATAAGGCTTGTTATTCGCTGGATACTAAAATTAGGCCTATTTCATTTGCTTCACATTTTGACTCTTACATTTATGCATTCTACGCTTTTGCTCTTACCGAAAAATATCAAGAATACATAAGAAGTAAAGATTTTCATGAAAGTGTTATAGCCTATAGAACAGATTTAAACGGACAGTGTAATATCCAATTTGCTAAAGAAGCATTTAATAGGGTTCAAGAGCGGATATCTAAAACACAAACATGTTCAGCTATTGCATTAGACATTACAGGCTACTTTGATAATATTGATCATTTTTTACTGAAAGAAAAATGGTGCAAAATTCTTGATTTCTCCGAACTACCCATAGACCAATATAAAGTTTTTAGGTCACTCACTAAATATTCTTATTTAAACTTCTCTAGTTTTTTAAATCATTTTAATATCAATCTTAACCACATAAAAAAACAAGGTTTAAAATGGCAATCGTTACTTGATTTAATGGATGATAAAATTGCCGGACCTAGTTTTCTTGAAAAGTTAAACTATCTAAGAGAAAAGAAATTAATTGTTACCAATTTACCAAAATTAAACAGAGAGACTAACGAATTAGAATTTAAAGGTATTCCCCAGGGATCGTCGATGAGTGCAGTATTGTCAAATATTTATTTGATTGATTTCGACGAGTATATAGTCAGAATTGGAAAGAAATACGGATTCACTTATCGAAGGTATTGTGACGATTTATTAATTGTCTGTAATACTTCTGATGCAAAAGAAATAAATGCCCTTGTTCTTTTGGAAATTGAAAAATATAAATTGGTTATACAGCCAAAGAAAACTGAACGGATAGATTTCCATGTAAATAGCAAAGGTATTGTAAGAGGCTTTAACTACAAAAAAAAGGTTAAGGACAAAATTAATTTAGTGTATAAAAATGAAAGCAAATACTACAAATCATTACAGTATCTAGGATTCGAATTTAATGGACAAAACAGCTACGTAAGACCGGGGAGTTTATCGCGCTATTTTCAGAAAATGAAAGGAAGAATAGTTAAAACTATTTTAATGTCCTACAGTAATAAGTCTAAAGCTGATTTTATTCACAAAAAACAATTATATGATAAATACTCACATCTAGGGAAACGGAATTTTTTAAGTTATGTCCGCGACGCAGCACAAAAGACCTATAAAAAATCTTCAGGGATTGTTAGAGAAGGTTTAGATTCCATACATATCAAACGTCAGCTATCTCATCACTTTAGAATTATTGAAAACGAAATTAGAAAAACTAGTGAGCAGCGATTTCTACAAAAAGAAGTAAAAAATGAGATTAAAAAAAACATAAATGGAAGAATCAAAAAAAATATCTTTAAGATATAGAAAGAGCTCCATCCTGGCGCTAGTATCCGGGCAGGCCAAAAGAGGTTGGGCTACTAGTGCCCCGCATGCTAAATACAACAGATGTCACATCACAAGCCTCGTGTTTTGTTGGTAACAATACTAACAAAGGCGTAAGCCAAAAAGCAGTACCTTGAGGTAGCGGAGGTAAAAGTGAAAATAAGTCTTTCAGGAAATTAAGTAATTTTCAAAAAGATAAATATATATTTTGTAAATCTTTAGGTAAAATAAACTTTATAAACGCTACTGTAATAAAGTATATTTATACTATGAAAGTTGCACCTAAAACCTTACTAATATTTATAATCGTTTTATTAGTCAAATCCTCGCTCGCTCAAATAACCTACCAGGGTCCAATTGCTGATGATACTTATTTAAGTACTGTAAAACTTACAAAATCGGTAACTGAAAAAATTACTATGCGTATAAAAAAAAGAACCATTGCCAAAGATACCACAATGTCTGCTACAGGGACTGGCTTTTTTGTGTATAGAACAGTTCCCAATTTAGGATACAAGGTTTTTTTAGTGACCAATAAACATATGATAGGAGATTGGTCATTAGGTGATAGTTTGATTGTAAATAAAAATCTTTCAGTAAGTTTCTATACTAAATCGAATTTATTCAGAGTGATAGATATCCCATTAAAAGATGTAAGGGGAAAAATTATGGATAATGTACATCCGTATCCTAATCAAAGCGTAGATGTTGTGGTTATCGATGTTACAGGTTTTATAATGACTAATAGTTCAAACGACCTTGCTATATACGCGATAGACATCAATAATTTGATATCTATAAATAACTTGTTTTCATATCAAATTTTTACGGGAAATCAGGTATTAGCTACAGGTTATCCATCAGGCGTACAAATTGTATCGCAAAGCAAACCAATGGTAAAATCTGCAATCATATCCTCTCCATTAACATCACCTATCGATGTTAACATGATAATGGAAAATCGAAATCACAAATTTGTTAGTTATAATATTAGCGCAAAATTAATACTTATAGACGGATATATTGTAGGTGGCAATAGTGGTGGACCTGTGTTTACTCCAAGGGATAAAAATATTTCGGATCCAAAAACCACCCAGGGTCAATTTAATTATGTAATTGGTATAGTTTCGGCGGTTTATAATAATACTGGACTAAGTTTAATTTATTCTTCAGATTATATAAAAGATTTAATCTATAAATATTCAAATAATTAATACTATCTCGGCTATACCTTACTTGGCGCTAATATTGATAGTGGCCAAAAGAGGTGGGCTAGTGCCCCGCCTGCTAAGTAACCCACATGCTAAGTAATTGGATAAATTTCCATTTATGAATCAGCCACCTGCTAAGTGTATTATTTATAAATGATATCCCCAAAGTTGCGCGAAAGCGTATATTTGATTGGTCACAGGCTTTAAATATATTTGCAAATACTAAATTCGGTTTTGGCCACCCTCATCTGAGATAAAACCGGCAGAACAACTAAAGATCAATCTAAACAGGAAAAAGTGAAATGGCTGACATTAGTCATAACGTTTATATTTTGTGCAGCAGCTAATGCAGCTCCGCTAACTATTGACCATTCTCTTATTACGCTTAATGGCCCGTGGAAATTCAAAACCGGCGACAATCAACAATGGGCGAACCCAAATTTTGATGATTCACATTGGGAAACAGTCGACCTCACCGCACCCGCGGGAGCGCACGACGGAGATGTAGGGCTCACGGGTTACGTACCCGGCTGGGCCGCAAAAGGGCATGGTACTTATGCTGGTTATGCCTGGTACCGCATCCATATTTCTTTAGATAGTTTAAGCGGAAATACCCTGGCATTAGCAGGACCACCTGCTGTGGACGACGCGTACCAAATATTTATCAACGGAAAGTTGTGGGGAAGCGCAGGCGATTTTTCAAAGCCGGAACCTGTGATCTATAGCATACAACCACGGATTTTTATCTTGCCCGATTCCATAAAACATAAAGGGGCGGTTACGATTGCTTTCCGCGTATGGATGAGCGCCGCCACATTAAGCGGAGACCCCCAGGCAGGCGGGATCCGTATCGCCCCAATGCTGGGAGAAAAAAGCGCTATCCAATCAAAATATAATTTTCAGTGGCGGCAAACCATAAAAGGCTATATTGTTGATGCGGTTGAGCCTGCAATATTTATCCTGCTGGCGGTTATAAGTTTCATTTTATACCGCTCCGACCCGAAAAATACAGCTTATCTATGGATCATTACAGCCTTTCTTTTTACCGCCCTTGTCCGGGCGAACCAACCCTTTTTCTATTGGTTTCAAATAGAAAGCGCACATGAATTTGACCTCGTTACAACCGTTATCCTGATGCCGCTGGTAATTGGCAGCTGGTTGATGGCTTGGCGAACCTGGTTTAAATTAAGCCGGCCTATCTGGATGCCTAAAGCCATCCTGATCCTTACCTTGCCCTATATGTGCTCACAATTGCTGCGGCTTACATGGCTGCCTGGTGCAATTCCGCATACCTTGTTCCGGGATCTTTCCAACTATATAAGATTGATTTTTGTTGCTATGATGCTCTATATTATCTATAGCGGGATCCAGCAAAACAGGCGTGAAGGATGGCTAGCCCTGCCAGCTGTATTGTTAATCTCAACAGGGTTATTTGCACAGGAATTATCAGAATTGCATATTCCGGGTATTTGGTTCCCATATGGCGTCGGCGTATCAAGAACCCAATATGCCTACCTGGCTTTTGATGTGATTATACTTGTGCTGCTGATCTCAAGAGCCAGGAAATTACGGAAGCAGAAGTTACCATCCTGACGTTATCTATGCTGTCATTCAGTGAATTCGAAGCAAGCTGCTTGCAGATTAAGCAATGTGCAGAAACCCCACCCTTAGGCGGGACCTGACTTTAGGAGCTCATGAATACCTTAAAAAACAAAACACCATATTCATGATAGCACGGGGCCAGCGCTTGCATGGCGCAGACTTGTTCTGTGAGGTGCTGATCCGACCAGTTAGCGGACAGCATGACGGGTTTATATAATATCAACGGCCAACAACTACTAATTCCTCCCCTGCCAACTATCTATTCACAACAGCCAACTTTTTACGCATCACATTACCTTAATAATGCCACAAAACCACCTAGTGGCCGCGTATTGTTGTTAAGGTTTATAACGTAATAATAGGTGCCAATGGGCAAACGTTTGCCTTTTCTTGTCCCGTCCCAGGCATTATAATAACCTCTTGAACTATACACTTCCTGCCCCCAGCGATTAAATATCTTTACCGTACAATTGGGATAATCCTTTAAGTTTTTAATTTCCCACTTATCGTTAACCCCGTCATCATTTGGTGTAAAAGTGTTTGGGATGGTTATATCTTCCAGTACCGTCACCTTTACTAAAGCCACACCCACGCAACCGTCTGTTGATTGTACAGTTAAGGTGTATAGAGTAGTTGAAAGCGGAGTGGCCGTGGGGGTCAATGTCTTAATATTATCTAATCCTGTAGCAGGGCTCCAGGTTATATCAGCGATATTTCCTAATGCTGTTGCATTTAATCGGACGCTATTCCCTTGTTCAATGGTTTTATCTCCGCCGATATTAACAACAGGAAGCGGGTGGATATTCATGGTAATACCGTTGCTGATTACAGTTACAGGTACTGCGCAATTGGCATTGCTGGTTAACCTGCAACTTACAATATCTCCATCGGCAAGGGCATCACTTGTGAAGGTATCACTGTTGGTCCCTGTGTTATTATCGTTTAGCAGCCACTGGTAAATGGGGGTAGCGCCACCATTAGTTGGTGTTGCCGTGAAAGTGACCGGTATACCTGCGCAAATATTATTTGCAGAAGCTGTAATAGTTACCAATGGGGCAACCGGAAGGTTTACATTTACGCTGATACTATTGCTTGTAGCTGTGGCCGTTGTAATACAGGCTGCATTGCTGGTTATTACACAGCTTACTATATCGCCGTTTGCAAAGGTGCTGCTCGTAAAAGTATCGCTGTTGGTTCCTGTGTTATTACCGTTTAGCAGCCATTGATAAGCAGGGGCAACGCCGCCGTTTACAGGAGTAGCGGTAAATATGACCTGAGTGCCCGGGCAAATATTGTTGTTTGATGCCGCGATACTGACTGATGGGGCTACGTAGGGATTTACACTCATGATAACAATGTTACTTGTTGCACCAGCTGGGGTGGCACATCCGGCATTGCTCGTCATTATGCAGCTTACATTATCGCCGTTAGCAAAGTTGCTGCTACTAAAAGTTGCGCTGTTAGTGCCCGCGTTTACGCCATTTACCAGCCATTGATAAACAGGGGTGGCGCCGCCATTGGCCGGCGTGGCAGTGAACATAACCATAGTACCCGCACAAATATTATTTACCGGGGCTGCAATGTTAACTGACGCGGCCAGGTTAGGATTAATACTCATGGTAATGCTATTGCTAGTTACACCGGTGGGCGTACCGCATGCGGCACTACTCGTCATAACACAGCTTACCTTATCGCCGTTAACAAGTGTGCTATTGCTGAAAGTTACACTGTTGGTGCCAGTATTGGCGCCGTTAAGCTTCCATTGGTAAACAGGGGAGGGCCCCTCATTAACAGGTGTAGCAGTAAACGTAACAGAGGTGCCTGCACAAATATTATTTCCAGAAGCTGCAATGGTCACAGAGGGTGTTGTTCCGCTTACTTTTAAGTGAAGGGTTGTTACCAGGCTGTCACAACCACTTTTATAAGGCACTACATCGTTATAAACACCAGCAGTACTTACAGACGTTCCTGATGGCAATTTGTAACTGCTGCCTGCACAAATTGAAACCGTGGTATCAACTTTTTTTACGTTGTATACTTTTACGTGAACCTTGGCCGAATCCACACATCCGTCAGTAGTTGTAATAATAACCGTGTAATCTGTTGTAGCCGCAGGCGATGCCTTAGGGTTAGCAATATTAGGGTCACTAAGCCCGGCTGCCGGACTCCATTGATACTTTACCCCTCCAAAAGCAGATAATTGCGCTGATGCCGACTGACAAATTTCTACCGAACTGCTTTGAACATTACTTGATTTAAAATCCGAAAAAAATCCATAAACTGTTCCGTCATTTGTTCCGCCGTTTATAAAACCTAATGAAAATTTCCCCGTCGAATTTGAAAAGTTTAATGCCGCTCCCACTGTAACTGCGCTGCTCAGGTCAACTCTTGATGTAACATAAGCACCGCCGGTACCCGGCACAGGCGAAAAATCACTGCTTGTAATTAATGTTTTGTCGCCATTAACAGTAAAATTGTTTTGATTACCATCTTTTGTTGTGATCATAACGGCAAACAGGTCGCTGTTGCTCCTCACGATACTTACAGATTGCGATCCGGTACAGTTTATTTTCGGAATAATTGCCGAACCCACCTCACAACCGTTTCCTGTTAAATGGTAAACATATATGTTTTTGTCTGAACGTATGTAAGTGCTTGGGTTGGATAAATTAAGCGTAATTGATTCTCCTTTTGCCAATATCGCTGTGGGGGTAGCATTTCCGTCCACGTAAACAGAGGTCCCGTCGGCCACAGCTAAAACATAAATATTATCGTTTAGCTGCAAAAAACCCTTCGTGACAATGTATTCCGTACCCAGCACACTTGTAGGCACGGTTTGGTCACCAATTAGGTCGGCACAACTGGAAACCTGCACTAAATCATCCTTTAAAGTTACTGCAATAGCGTTGTCCGAACTGATATATGACCCCTGCAAATGCCCGGCGGCAGTTCCACTCACTGCAACGGCCGAATATGTTTGGCCTGCATTCAAGGTAATAGTGAAAGGAACATTTGCCTTGTGGCCAATGATATCCTTTGTAGGTGTAATGGTAACATGCGTGTTATTTTGAGTTGCCACAATATCAAATGAGGTACTGGCCCCCGAATACGCAGACGATTCATCATAGGTATATTGCGAGGAAATAAAAAACTCAGTGCCCAGCGCATTTTTTCCTTTTAACGAAAATACTTCAGGATCGCAATTACAAAAACTACTCACCACCTCATAATAGGCTGTTATGTCTGCCGTTGATTTAATTAAAAGGCCCTTATTCAATGTGGTATTTGCCGGGATATTTTCAAGCTTATTTATCCAGGTGGTTAGGTCTACACTCACGGTTGAATTTGCGCCTATATTTGTTGTAATGGGGGTAAATGAAGGGTCTGCCGGCATCGAAATCACTACTGTAGCGGGTGAAGACAATGTTGTGATCCGAAGGACTATAGGTTTGTCAAAGTCACGCCCCGCATCATAAACATAGGGCGCCACAAACCAAAACGTCCTGTCTACTTGCGCTGAAACCAGGTGCGGCATAAATAAAATAATCCCGAATAAAAATATTTTAGCAATTAGAAAAGAAGGATATTTTAAAATCTTAGCCGATTTCATTGGGAGTATTAACGTGATGATAAAGCATTGCAATAATAAGGTTTATTTAGTTGTAACAGTTGGATATTTTGGATGAAGCCAGAACAAACGCATTGAAATTTGAGTAAAGTGAGTAACTATTTTATGCCTAAAGTATCAAAAAGTCTGTGGGGGATAAAGATAGCATACACCTGCTCTTGACTTATCCCTTTCAGCAGGCAGAGGGTTCAATATAAAATACTTTTGTAATTTTACTTTGAAAGTTAAAAATACATTTCAGCACCAAAAAGCGGGTTTCAACAATGAACAAGCAGATCCTGATTGAGTTTATAAAAGCCAACACGCCGAACATAATGGTGAGTAACCAGGCATTAGAAAAGATTGCTGAACATTTTGAAGAACGAACATTTGCGAAAAATGATTTCCTGCTTAAAGGTGGTATGAACAGCGGTTATTTTTATTTGGCCGATGGGTTTATGAGAGCCTTCACCTATGATACTAATGGCGATGAGGTGACAACTTATTTTTATCCGAAGGATCGTGTTGTGTTCGAGATCGCCTCCTTTTTTTTGCATACCCCTTCAACTGAATATATCCAGGCGATCACTAATTGCCAGGGTTACCTGGCTTCGTTTGAGTCAATTAACCTGCTTTTTCATGCGGTGCCTGAGTTCAGGGAATTTGCGCGGATGATGTTGGTGAAAGAATTTGTGGCTTATAAACAGCGCACTTTAGCCATGATCAATAAAAGTGCCGAGGAACGCTACCGCGAATTGCTGAATAATAACAAAGAGATCTTCAAGCACGCGCAATTGAAACATATTGCCTCCTACCTGGGCGTCACCGACACCTCATTGAGCCGCATAAGAAGCGAATTTTCGAAAAAAACTTTTTGATTTTCCAGCCAGATCTCTTCCGTCTCAGCAGATTCTCCTCAATGTTATTAAGTTAAGCTTTTGTGTCTTCGCAGGGTCTCCTGAAAGGGACCCTGCGCCGCCTGCTAAGTATTCATCCAGAAATTATCCTATGTCATAAATTTCTGCTAACCAGATCGCAGGGTCCTCTATGAGAGACCCTTCGGGGACGGCTGTTATTAAGTTAAGCTTTTTAGCCCTCCTTGTGCGCAGCAAAGGGAGGGCAGGTCCAGCGAAGCGTCGACTGGGTGGGTAAATCTGCGCGCGATGTTCACGCAATTGCATTGGCGCCAATGCACGGCGGTTCGACTCACCCCACCGACTCCGCTAGCCAGCGGATGGGCGACCCTCTCTGCTCCGCGGCAGCGGGTGAAAACCAGTTAATCGGATTAACTTAATGACATTGGGGATCTGCGGGGACAGAAACAAAAAAATGCACGCCTCATTTCTTGCCATTTGGAAAGTGCATGCCGGCATATTTAATTTCTATTTGTCTTGTTAATTTAATCAACAAAAAAAATGGAAAATTACATATCAAGTGTGCCTTTATGGGCTATCGTTCTATTCATCTTTGGTTTTTTCTGGTCTCTTGGTCTTATTGCAAGTCGTGCAAAACAGGCTGCCATTAATGCGGGTATGAGTGCGGGTAAATCAAGAAATATTCAATTTGGCATTTTGGGTTTTTACATCGCCTACCTCGCATACGTTTCAATCCTTTCGTTAAAAGGAGTATTTGACAACAAGTCGATACCACCTACGGTAATGGTTTTAGCTGCCCTGCCATTAATGATTGTGTTATTTGGGTTTATCGGAAACATCAAATTATTCAAAAAATTACTTGGGGCAATTACATTGGAATCCCTGATCACAATTCATGTGTTTCGGATCCTGGGTGCATCCTTCATTTTTCTATACTTCTATCACCTGCTTCCGGCTGTATTTGCTTTTTCGGCAGGAATGGGAGATCTCATTACCGCACTTTTGGCCTTACCGGTAGCGGGAATGGTTTCAAAAGGAAAGTCATGGAGTATCCCGGTAGTATATGCGTGGAATATTTTTGGAATACTGGACATTTTAACACTGCTTGTTATTGCGACAATTGTAGGGAAAAATTCCATCATCACTGGTGAGCTGGGGATGCGGGAAGTGACGATATTCCCATTTGTATGGTTCCCGGCTTTTGCCCCCGCGACAATATTGTTTCTGCACACCATGATTTTTAGGAAATTAGTCCAAATGAAGAAAATTAAAGTTTAATTACCCTTTAGAATGATGAACTTGCTTCAGTCAGGCCGCTAACCTATTGATGTTATTGTAGTTGTTGTAAAGTTGATAACCATGAATAAGCAAATAGAAACAATAAGGAATACAAGAGCTTCGTTGCTTGAACAGTTAAATGATCTCAGTATCGATCAGCTTAATCAAATTCCCCAGGGGGTTGTCAACAACATCAGCTGGAATATGGGGCACCTGATAGTCGTTCAGCAGGGAATATGCTACCAGAAAGCCGGCTTGCCATTATTAATACACGATGATTTTTGGCTACAGTTTAAGCCGGGTTCCAGGCCGGAAAGAATTATTGGCGAAGTTGAAATAGTAAATATCAAACAATTGTTGATCACCACATTGGATCAATTAGAAAGTGATTATGAAAATAAGATCTTTGGCAATTATACAGGTTGGTCTACCCGATTGGGCACCACGATCGTCAATATAGATGATGGCCTGGAATTCTTATCATTTCATGAGAAACTACATTCAGGAACGATTACAGCACTTAAAAGGTTGGTGATCTGATAGCAACCCGCGTTACCCCAGCAACCATCATAATTTCCTCCTCCCACACCTTCTCCAATCCCATTATTCCTGTATATTTGACATATATGCTAAAGCCACTCAATAATTAAACAAAACAAGCCCGATAAACAACATGCATACACCCCTTTTTACCAGGAGTTTGATAAAATTTACTACCATTGTTATAATGGTTATTACCTGTAATATATCATTTGGCCAGTCGCGGTATAAGCCGACTGAACTATTCCCGGCCCTTCCGCTTTTACCTCCCGGCAATGAATACCGCACCGCCACCGGCGAACCGGGACCCGCATACTGGCAAAACCAGTCGGATTATGTGATAGATGTAACTTTGGATGACAAGCAAAATGTGATAAAAGGAATTGCAACCGTAACCTATACCAACAATAGTCCTAAAGCGCTTTCTTCCTTATGGATGCAGCTGGATCAGAATGTTTATAAAAAAGATTCAAAGGGCATTCAGGCAGGCCTATTCCTCTATAAAAACCCGGCTGAAAAAACAACGGATGGCGGTTTTGAAATTCAGGGGATCAAGCTTGCCGATGCGCAGGCCGGTGAAATAAAATATAATATTTATGATACCCGCATGGAGCTGCATTTACCGGAACCATTGAAGAGCGGGCAAAAATTAAGCTTCAAAATCCAATACCAATACCGCTTTCCTGAAAATTACAAGAATGCCGATTTCCAGGTGAACAGGACAGATATATTGCCCACAAAAAATGGTAATATTTATGCAGTGGCGCAATGGTACCCAAGGATGTATGTGCTTGACGATGTGGAAGGATGGAACACGCTGCCCTACCTGGGCAACGGTGAGTTTTACCTCGACTTTGGGAATTTCCGCGTGAATATTAAGCTCCCTTCAGCCTATATTGTTGAGGGCTCCGGCGATCTGCTGAATCCTGAAGAAGTTTTAACCCCGGTTCAGCTGAAGCGCTGGCAGGCGGCAAAAGAAAGGGAGGAGCCGGTGTTCATCAGGTCGGCAAAAGAGGTTGGCGAAGCAGCCTCAAGGCCATCAGTCCCAACCTGCACCTGGAAGTTCAGGATGGATAATACCAGGGATTTCGCATGGACAGCCTCCAAATCATTCATTTGGGAAGCTTTGAGTTTTAAACTCTCCAGCGGCAAACGCGTAATGGGCAGTTCGCTGTACCCAATTGAATCTGCCAAAAAGAGCAGCTGGTTGCGATCGTCGGAATATGTAAAATTCACCCTGCAATATTTCTCCGAAAAATGGCACGAGTATCCATTTAATAAAGCGGTTAACGTTGCGTCAAACCTGGATGGCATGGAATACCCCGGCATGGTTTTTTGCGCGGCAAAAGACACCGGCAATATGTACTGGGCAGTAGTTAACCACGAACTGGGCCACACCTGGTTCCCGATGATGGTTGGCAGTAACGAACGCAAATATGCATGGATGGATGAAGGGTTTAATCTTTTTATAGATATGATGGCTACCAAAGCGTTTAATAAAGGCGAGTTTATTGGCTATGCAGAAATTGATAGTCCGAGGATGGCGCTGTTTGCAGAGAAATTACTGCCTATTGTCAGCCGGCCGGATGCTATCCCCGGTAACCAGGTGTATACCATCCAATACCAGAAAGTGGCTTATTTGTTAACCTTGCTGCGCACTCAGGTCCTCGGCCCCGACCGGTTTGACCCGGCCTTCAGAAAATATATCAGCGACTGGGCATTCAAACACCCCACCCCCTGGGATTTTTTCAGAAGCATTGATAGTTCTACTGGCGAGGACCTGACCTGGTTTTGGAAATCAATGTTCCTTGAAAATTTCAGGCTCGACCAAAAGATTGCAAAAGTGGAGGCCCGGGATAACAAAACCCTGATCACCATTGAAAATATGGAAAGAGCCGCTATGCCGCTGATAGTTGAAATAACCTATAAAAACGGCGAAAAAGAGCTGCGGACTTTCCCGGTAGAGATCTGGGAGTACAGCAGCTCATACACATTTGCAGCCAATAAAACCGAAGCCATAGCCAAAGTAATCATCGACCCTGAGCAGGTTTACCCGGATGTAAATAAAGAAAATAATGTTTATGAGGTAAAATGATAGAAGTGCGGGAATGCTGGTCGGGGCTTTTTTCCTCCCGTCAGCAGACAAGCTTCGGCAAAAATCCGGAAAAACTGACGGCCCAAACCGGTGGCAAAGGGCATCCGGCAAAACGATTCCAGCCCGTGGTTTTGACTTATTTGTGTGTGAAAGGCTCGTACGCAAAGAAGCGTTTCTACCGACTTGATTTATTCACTGGCTGTTTATTTTTAAGGCGTTCATGAGATCGCTGCGCTTAGTTTTTGGTTACTTTTGGATCAAGCCAAACGGTATAGCCTTCTTGAGTGCCTTTAAAGAAACAAACAACCACGAAAAAAGTAACAGCCCCCGCGGCAATTGAGCGGGAGAGTCATTAAGTTCATGTATTATATACAATTCGAAGCAGCCCGTGTTCCTCCCCGCTGCTGTCAGCGTACCATGCTCTTTCCCCTTGTTAGCATTGCCATCACTACTACATCAAAAAAAAACTCAAAAATTAACATTTTTTAAACCTGGTGTCTTGCTCAAAACAAAACAACCATTAACTTTATCACTCAAATCCTATTACCATGTCATCAAATCAAAACACAGACAATCGTTACTACAAACAACAACGCTGGCTTGCGGCCCACAACGGATGGAACACCACCCCGCCGCTCAACAACCAATGCTTCACCATTACCCAACTGCTTGACTATGGCGTAAGAGGTTTTGCCCTTGATATTTGGGGCAGCGATGAAACTTCGCTCTACTTGCAGCACGGGCCAAAAAATCCGGTATCATCAACCCCGTGGAAGAAAGTACGGGATGAACTGAAAACCTGGCTCGACACTCACACCACAGAAATTGTGACGCTGTTTTTCGAGAGCTATCTAACCGGACCTAAACCAGGTCAAACACAACCTTCACCGCTGGCAGCATTGGATACTTCATTGAGGGGCATTGGTTGTTATAAATCAGGAAAGGCTGTTCAGGAAGATGCTATATTAAAACGCAATTTTTCGTATTTAATTAACGGAACGGATGAGCAAGGGAACGTAGTTACTACCCCGCAGCGCCTGTTTGCCTTTATTGAAAAAGAGCCGGACGAAGGTGTACAGTACCTGTTCCCGGTGATGAGAAAAAACTTCGCCGAAAACGGATACGGTGATGGATCCCTAAAGCCGGGCAGCTGGACTGAGTTGCGGGGAGATTCGTCACGTACAAACCCCCTCACTTTTTTAAACCATTTTGGAAATAACCCAACCGGAAGCGAATGGAACCGGAACAATCCCGACCTGATCTGTAAACACGCCCGGGATTTCCTTTTCAACTTTGGAGGTCGTTACCCGAACTTTTTATCGCTCGATTATATCAACTGGAACACAGAGAACCCTGGCCCTATAGAAGCTGCCAAACTGCTGCAGTCGCAACCGGACCTGAAGGTTACGCCTTTTAAATGGGCTGGAAAAAACAAAGTGCAAAATTCCTTTGATGATGTTGATGTTTTCATTTCTGATAAAAGGATCAATGATTTCCAGGTGGAAATAGGCCAGGGACAAGGCATTATAAAAATTAAGCCCGTAACAACCGGGGCACAAATCATAATAAAAGGCATCCAATTGGTAAATGTACCCGGGTATGGTGTGGTAAATATGCGAATCCAGACAGGTAATGGATGGGGTAAATGGCTCGCCCCTGATTCTTTTGAAAAAATAACCGATATTAAGGACCCTAACCTTGCCCATCATGTTATTTCCGGCACGTTAGTAGGCTTCTGCTGTCGTACAAGTTCAGGGTACGGCGTGGTAGATTTTGCAGCAGCCTGCCTGCCATGATGTGTTTTGCATTGTCTGTTCAGGCTGGATGAAGCTTTTGAGTTTAAGAATAAGCCTCTGCCTGGGGTCAATGTTATTAAGTCAAGGAATTTTCCTTCCCTCCTTCCCGTTTACGGAAGGGAGGGAGGTCGAGCGAAGCAATGACCGGGTGGGTAAATCTGCGCGCGATATTGACGCAAAAGCACTGACGGTTTGACTCACCCCGCCGACTCCGCTAGCCAGCGGATCGGCGACCCTGCTCCGCGGCAGCGGGTAAAAAATGAGCTTAACTTATGGTACTTCGCTAGCGACAGCAGATGCACTTATTCGCTCTTTAAACTTTTTACCGGGTTTACAAAAGCGGCCCTAATGGTTTGCAACACTATAATTATAGCGGTTATAATGGTTAATAAGCCTATCGAAATAATAAAAGGTGTTAGCGATATATTAATCCTGTAGGCGTAATCACTTAGCCATTGGTGCATAATTACATAAGCCAGCGGACAGGCAATTATGCCAGCCAGTAGGATCACGCTCAAAAAATCTTTCAAAAAAAGCGCCGTTATACCAGCTACCGACGATCCAAGTACTTTGCGGATGCCGATTTCCCTGGTGCGTTTTTGAATGCTCAGGGATATCAGCCCTAAAACCCCCAGCAACACAATAACAAAAGCTAATGCAGTAGCAATGTATGCTGCTTCTTTTAATTGTATTTCTGTTGCATACAATTTTTTAAGGGCGTCGTCCATAAAACTATACTCAAAGGGGGCACCCGGCATCACCTCGCTCCATTTCTTTTGCAAAGCCTCAATGTTTCCCTGCATATTACCGGGCTTCAATTTTATAGAAAGATAGCGGTAAATATTAACGTCGTTAACATTGGTAAAAGTGATTGGCTGGATCCGTTGCTGCATCGATCCGAAATGAAAATCTGCAGTTACACCGCAGATAGTAAACGAACTTCCCTGGAATACAATTTTTTGGCCAATAGCCTCATCCGGGGTATTCCAGCCGAGTGCCTTCAACTCGGTTTGATTGATCACTGCCTCTGTGGAGTCATCGGGCCGTTCCACCGGGCTAAAAAAATTTCCGGCCTTTAAAGGAATATTAAAAGTGGCGGCGTATTGATTATCTGCAATTAAATGTTGCGTATTAAAACCTTGTATTGGGTTAGCGCCCTGCCGGGAAACCAAAGTTTTGCGCATTTGCCAATCCATACCACCGGGAATTTCCCATGAAAGCGAAATATTGCGCACCTGCGGCATTTGGGCCAGCCGGTAGCGGATAGCTTCCATTTTTTTTACGCCTTTGGGCGACCAGTCCCGCGGAACCTGCGCATAGATAACGTAATCCTTATTATAGCCAAGATTGCCCTTAAAAAAAAGGTCTACTTGCTGCGAAATGATGATGGCGCCGATAAAAACAATGGCTGCCGTTACAAACTGGAAAGCAACCAGCGTTTTTCGTAACCACACACTTTCTCTCACTGAATGTAGCTTGCCCTTTAGCGAATCGATCGTTCCAAGGGCCGATAATACCAAAGCAGGATAAATACCTGCCAGGAGACCCACAAAAAACACGAACAGCAAAGGGATCAGGATAAAATAAGCAGGGAACAGCAATAGCCCGGTAACTTCATACCCCATTGCTGCGCTGAAATACTTGCCGGCGTATGGATAAATAAAGAGCGCAAGCAGCGTAGCGAGCAATACCATGATAACCGACTCAGTAAGGAACTGCGAGATCAATTGATTTCGCAATCCGCCCATCACCTTACGGATGCCCATTTCTTTCATTCTGCCTGATGAACGGCCAATACATATATTCACAAAATTGATCACTGCCATTAGCAGGATGAAAAAAGCTATACAAGATAGTGTCCAGGTCATCTTTTTTACCAGGCCGTTGTTGGCTTGCAGGTAGTAATCTTTTAGCGGTGCCAGGTATGGTTTAAGATTGTTTTTTATCTCATCGTCGGTTTCATTTTTTCGCAACAGGTCAAGCA
This sequence comes from Mucilaginibacter sp. OK098, assembly GCF_900142915.1. Taxonomy (GTDB): domain Bacteria; phylum Bacteroidota; class Bacteroidia; order Sphingobacteriales; family Sphingobacteriaceae; genus Mucilaginibacter. Next base: position 489,047 of record NZ_FRCM01000002.1, on the reverse strand, counting down.
TCGCATTTTCAACAGCTTTAGGGTCTGCGCCATTTTTCAATTCGATATGATCCACAGTGCCGGTATTGTCCCAGCCTTCGATGGTACGCAGCGATTTGTTAAGGTTGCCATTAATAAAAAACTGGAATTTATCATTGCCGCTTAAACCTGTAATGGTGTTTGCAGGTAATCCCTTGAGCACCCCTGTAATTATATAATCATGATTGCCGCCGGCAAAATCCTGAAAATTGAGGGTTTGCCCCACAACATCTGTTTTGCCAAAATACTTAATAGCCATTTTGGATGTGATCACTACAGAAAACGTGCCCTGTAAGGCTGTTTTTACATCGCCGCCCAGCAATTTGAATCCATACATAGACAGTAGGGTACTGTCGCCTACAAGAATGCCTTCGCGGAAATGCTTATCGCCTTTGGATACATTGGTAATAGCCACGGCAGCATTATAATAATTCGCTACCAGGCCCGGATAATTTACTTTTAACGTTTTTGATAATTCAGGGATCCCGCTGGCTTCGTTACCCATGTTTGGATCTTTCCATTTGCTCAGGATAACATATTGATTATCTATGTCCTTAAGTTCCTGGTTCACCTGCAGGGTGCCCCATATGTAAGTGCCGATCAACAAAGTAAACGTAATACCTGCTGAAAGGCCTAAAATATTGATAAAAGAAAAGGTTTTGTGTTTCCACAGGTTTCGCCAGGCGATTTTAAGATAATTTTTAAGCATACGACCAATTATAACAAAGGTGCAATAAATACAATGCCAAGTTGTAAGTAATTGATATTAACTTAATTAAATATTAAATGAGCGGTTGTTCGTTCGATATCGGACACCGGCTGTTTGCTTCCGATACAAAGGGTATTATAATGAAAATCGTGGCGTTTAGATCTTGAGTATTTGGGCATGTCAAAAATAGGCTATAAATGTGCTAAGCAACCGCCAACCTACTTCCCCGCTTTCAAAACATCGGCCCCTAAATAATTCATATAATTAACCGTATTTAAATTTTTTGGATCAGCAGTAACCGGTACAATCGCCCCTACATTAAAATACTTGATATATGCGCCTAACCCCGTAGTATCTGTTTTAAACTTATTGATAAACCCGGCAATAGCATGCGGATTAATTGCAGGCAAACTAAGCTGCTCTCGTAAATCAAACGTGTTGTTCCATTGCTTAGCACTGTTGGCCAGGTCAAAGTAATACGTCTTTTCATTAACAAGCGTGTTCGTGTTTTTATCGAACTCCGCTATCTCATAAGATGGGTTGTTACCGTAAACAGGGCTCACAGACGGCACTGTGCGGATGTACGCAACAGGGCCAGCGCCATTGGTTATCACCCTGAGATCATTCCGGTGAATATGGCTGGCAATTATTGTCCTGATTGTTATTTTATTGCCGGTACGCGCATATTTGGCAACAGTATCAACAAACATTTGCGAATAGTCGTCGCGCCACATTTCATTACTGTCATGAATATTTTTACCGGGTGGAATGTGCGAAATTATCCACACATCATTATGATTTTTCCGGGCCGCATGCAATTCGCTGCCCAGCCAGGCAAACATCTTTTGGGCATCAGCATCGGGAAATGGCTTTACTAAATAAGGATTAAAGCCCACCATACTGCTGTTAATAACGATGAATTTCAAATTGGGTGCAGTTGCAGGATGATAAGAATAATACCCTTCGCTTCTTAATGAATTGCCATATCTATCCGGGCCATCCTTTTCCCATGCATCCGCAAACCCGTTGAGGAAAGCCGGGCTTTGCTTATGATAGTTACCCATATCCGTATCATTGTTCCCCAACGCCGGAATGATCCGGGTATACGGAAAATTAGCCCTGAACAGTTGTGCCAAAAACTTAATGGCATTTATTTTAAAAGGATTTTTTATACTGTCGGGCAGTTTAGAAAACGACGCTGGTTCGGCATTCCCGTGCCAGATAAAATCACCGGCCAGCACAATAAAAGCCGGAGGGTGCTTTGCATCAAATTGTGATTTCATGCTCTTAATTGCCGATATTAACAGGCCGTAGTTTGAATCGTGCCCGCGCATGGTAGCGAAATCATAAGATACTTTTGACGCTTTAAAGATCCAGTCCCATTGGTCGTAAGGCAACGCCTTCAACCTGCTTACCAAACTTGTATCATAAAAGGGGCTAAAATGAATATCCGAAACAATCAGGCACCGGGCGGTATTACGATGTGCTGCAACCCTTTGCCCTTTTCCGCCCGAAGGCATCAAAAGGCAGATCATAATACATAAAACAGGAATAAAGTGAAGGTGATGTCTTAATATTTTCATGCCGGTAGGGCTTACGGTGAACGTGGTTAAAATTAGTGTATTGGATAATATAATCCTATGTTAATTTTATTGATAGTGGGTCGATGCAGTTTTGGTTTGTAATATTTTCTTCCCGTCAGCAGACAAGCTTCGGCAAAAATCCGAAAAAACTGCTGGCCCAAAGCGGGGGCAAGGGGCATAGGAAGTTTTTGCATACAAGGTCTGCACGGGATAGGGTAGCCCGGCAAAAAGATTCCAGCCCGTGGTTTTTTCGGATTTGTGCGTGAAAGGCCCGGAGCGCAAAGAAGCATTTCTGCTGACTTGATTTATTCACCAGTTGTTCGTTTTTTAAGGCGTTCATGAAATCGCTACGCTTAGTTTTTGGTTACTTTTTTATCAAGAAAAAAGTAGCAGCCTCCGCGGCAATTGAGCGGGAGGGTCATTAAGTTCTAAAATAAAACATCATTCGAAGCAACCCGCGTTAGAAACTTATAAGCTTCTTGATAATATTTTAACCATTTTTTCTCCTTTTTATCATTAATTTTTGTACAATTGACAGTTGTACCAAATCGCCTGAATTCTGCACCATGCCTAAGTATTATTTAACCCTCGATCTGAAAGACGACGCTGCCTTAATAGCGGAGTACGAAAAACATCATGAGTCTATTTGGCCTGAGATAAGGGAAAGTATTGTAAATTCAGGTATAACCGGTATGGAGATCTGCCGTTTTGATACCCGCCTGTTTATGATAATGGAAGTTAATGATACCTTTAGCTTTGAGCGCAAGGGCGAAATGGACGCGGGCAACGTCAAAGTGCAGGAGTGGGAAGACCTGATGTGGAAATACCAGCAACCGGTAAAAGGCGCACTGAAAGGGGAGAAATGGGTGCTGATGAATAAGATTTTTGAACTATAGAGAAAAGAGTCAGGAAATCAAGAGTTAAGAATCAAGATATTAAAGCAATTTACATTTTCTATCTTGACTCCTGATTCTTGACTTCTTAAATCCACTAACCAACTATACAATAAACCTATGCTTAAAAAACTAAAACTAATCTTCTTGCTGGCTTTAATAAGCGGCTCGCCGGTGTTTGCCCAAAAACAGAGCGGCACGGAAACTGATGCCCAAAAGCAAAAACGAATGGAATGGTGGACGGATAGCCGTTTCGGCATGTTCATCCACTTTGGCCTTTACTCGGGTGCCGCAAGGCACGAGTGGGTAAAACACAATGAGCATCTGAGCAATGAACAGTATCAGAAATATTTCGACCAGTTTAACCCCGATTATTTCGACCCAACAAAATGGGCTAAAGAGGCTAAAGCTGCCGGGATGAAATATATGGTGATGACAACCAAACACCATGAAGGCTTTTGTTTGTTCGATTCAAAATATACCGACTATAAATCTACCAATACCGGGGCAAAACGCGACCTGGTGCGCGAATATGTAAATGCTGTAAGGGCACAGGGATTGAAGGTTGGCTTCTATTATTCATTGCTGGACTGGCACCACCCGGATTATACAATGGACGACGCTCATCCCCTTGTGCAGGTGGATACCAGCCAGGCGAATTATGATCGTTTAAATAAAGGGCGTGATATGGCTAAATACAGGCAGTATATGCGCAACCAGCTTACCGAATTGTTAACCAATTATGGTAAAATTGATGTGCTGTGGCTGGATTGGTCGTGGGATAAAAAAGGGCAGCGGCGCGGGCGCGGAAAAGGCGCTAAAGATTGGGGATCGGTAGAGCTGTTGAAACTAGTAAGAAAATTGCAGCCAGGTATAATAGTAAATAACAGGCTCGACCTGAATGAATATAAAGACGGCGCCGATTTTGAAACACCTGAACAGGTAAGTACAGCCGAACTGGCAAAATATCATGGCAAAACCTGGGAAACCTGCCAAACCTTTAGCGGATCATGGGGTTACTACCGCGATGAAAATACATGGAAAACCCACCGCCAGTTATTGGACTTATTGATTACCTCAGTTAGCAATGGTGGTAACCTGATCTTGAATGTGGGCCCAACCGCCAGAGGCGAGTTTGATTACCGTGCAACCCGCGCATTAGATAGCCTGGCTACCTGGATGCATGCCAACAACCGTGCTATCTATAATTGTACTTTTGCACCCGATACCTATAAGGTACCTGAAAATGATAAGCTAACTTATAATGCAAAAACCAAACGTCTGTACGTACATTTGTATGATTACCCGGCAGGTGGAACAATAACTTTGCCGGGTTACGCGGGCAAAATTAAATATGCGGCGTTTTTAAACGATGCTTCGGAGCTGTTATACAAGCCATCGGCCACAAACCCTGATGATTTGATCTTAACGCTTCCTGCTAAAAAGCCGTTGTATGAGATCCCGGTAGTGGAACTTACCCTTAACTAATAATAATGTCGACAGAGAAACATAGCTATATCCGCATCCACCCGAAAGATAACGTATTGGTGGCTTTGCAAAACCTGCCACAAGGTGCAGAAATTAACTTTGAAGGCCAAACCTTTAAGTTAACGGATAAGGTTGATGCCAAGCATAAGTTCAGCATCAATGCGCTGCAACCCGGCGGGGAGATCTTTATGTACGGGGTACTGGTAGGCAAGGCAACGCAGCCAATCCTGCAAGGCGGGCCTATAAGCACACAAACTGTTCACCATGCATCAGGCGAATTCCATCTGGGCAAACGCAAGCTCGACTGGCATCAGCCTGATACCGCAAAGTATACAGGCAAAACTTTTAATGGCTACCACCGTGCAGATGGTTCTGTTGGTACAGGCAATTACTGGATTGTTGTGCCGATGGTTTTTTGTGAGAATCGTAACGTTGATGTGCTGAAAGAAGCCCTGGTTGATAAGCTTGGCTACAAAAAAGCAAAAAGCTATGAAGGGGATGTTGACCAGCTGATAGATCTATACCAGGCGGGTAAATCTGTTGAGGAGATTCTGAATGCAGATATAGAGGTTACTGCCGACAAAGCTAAATCAAACCGGTTCTTTAAAAATATCGACGGGATAAAATTCCTTACCCACGAAATGGGTTGCGGTTGCAATCGGAGCGATGCGCAAACCCTGTGCGGATTGATAGCCGGCTATGTTACCCATCCAAATGTGGCGGGTGCAACTATATTAAGTCTTGGCTGTCAGAACGCGCAGGTAAGTATTTTGCAGCAGGAAATAAAAGTACGCGATGCCAATTTCAGCAAACCGTTGGTGATACTGGAACAGCAAAAAGTAGGTACCGAAAGCGATCTGCTAAAGCAGGCATTGAAACAAACCTTTGCAGGATTAATGCAGGCTAATCAAACAGAACGTACACCTGCACCACTGTCAAAATTATGCATCGGGTTGGAGTGTGGTGGGTCTGATGGGTTTTCAGGCATTTCGGCAAATCCGGCATTAGGATACGTGTCTGATTTGCTGGTTACCATGGGCGGTTCGGTTATCCTGTCCGAATTCCCGGAGCTTTGCGGCGTTGAGCAGGAGCTAAGCGACCGTTGTGTGGATGAAGACAAAGCCAACTACTTTATGCAGCTGATGACCACCTACAACAAACGTGCAGAAGCGGATGGCTCGGGCTTTTATGCCAACCCTTCGCCCGGCAATATCAGGGATGGTTTGATAACGGATGCCATAAAATCTGCAGGAGCAGCAAAAAAAGGTGGGACTTCGCCTGTTGCCGATGTGTTGGACTATCCCGCAAAAGTATCCAAACCCGGTCTGAATTTATTATGCACCCCCGGCAGCGATGTGGAAAGCACCACAGCCGAAGTAGGGGCAGGGGCTAACATTGTATTATTTACAACCGGCCTGGGTACGCCAACAGGTAATCCTGTAACGCCTGTTATCAAACTCTCAACCAATACTGCTACCGCAACTAAAATGCCCGATATTATCGACATTAACTGCGGAACAATTATAGAAGGCGATGAAACCATCCAGCAAGCCGGCGAAAGAATATTGGATTATGTGATAAAAGTTGCCAGTGGCGAGCTTGAACCAAAATCGGTACAATTAGGCCAGGATGACTGGATCCCGTGGAAACGGGGGATTTCGTTGTAAGAATAAAAAGCGTAAAAGCTTGGTGCAGAGTTGACTCACCCGACGACGCTACGCTTGTCGACCTCTCTTCGCCTGCGGCGGAAAGAGGTAAGGAAAAGAAAAAATAAAAATTCTTCGGCCCTCTTTACCACTTGCGGAAGAGAGGGCTGGTCGAGCGAAGCAATGACCGGGTGAGTAAATATGCGAGCGATATTGACGCTAATGCCCGGAAGGGATCTTTAATAGATAAATAATCAACATGTTTAAACTAACCAACAAACAAGTAATAATAACCGGTGGCGGCAGCGGAATAGGTAAAGCAATGTCTGTACTGTTTGCAAAGCAGGGCGCAACCGTGCACATCATCGAACTGAATGAAGAAGCGGCAAATGATACCGTTACCGAAATCAAGGCCGTCGGTGGTAACGCCACGGTCCATAAATGTGATGTAAGCAGCCAACAGCAGGTTATAGCTGTATTTAATGCGATAGGAAAAATCGACATCTTAATAAACAATGCCGGCATTGCCCACATTGGGAAGGCCGACAATACCAGCGAAGCAGACTTCGACAGGATTTATAATGTGAATATAAAAGGCGTTTACAATTGTTTATTTGCTGCTTTGCCATTAATGAAGGCCAATAATGGGGGCATAATATTGAATACATCGTCTGTAGCTGCTCATGTAGGGATAACTGACAGGTTTGCTTACTCAACCAGCAAAGGCGCTATCCACGCCATGACCTTATCCGTAGCACGGGATTATATAGCCGACAACATCCGCTGTAACAGCATCTCACCGGCAAGGGTACATACCCCGTTTGTGGATGGCTTTATCGCTAAAAATTATGCCGGACAGGAAGCGGACATCTTCGAAAAACTTTCCAAATCGCAACCGATTGGCCGCATGGGCCAGCCTGAAGAAGTTGCTGCATTGGCTTTATACCTATGCTCGGACGAAGCCGGGTTTATAACAGGTACGGACTATCCGATTGATGGTGGCTTTATTACTTTGAACAATTAATATGAATTTCGGATATCGGATGTTCGATTTCGGAATTGAAAAAATTCGAAAATTGCCCGACGACCAGGAAAAAAACAAATCCAAAATCGAACATCCGATATCCGAAATAAAAGTGAAATCGAACATCCGAATTCCTAAATAAAATAAAGAACATGAAACTAATACGATTTGGCGAAGCCGGAAAAGAAAAGACCGGAGTGATCATTAACGATAAAAAATACGACACATCAGCCTTTGGCGAAGATTATGGCGAAGCATTTTTTGAAAACGATGGACTAACCCGCTTGGGTTATTTTTTAGAGGATAGCTTGCTGCCTGAAATTACGGAGGATGTACGTCTGGGCAGTCCGCTGGCAAGGCCTTCAAAAATAGTTTGCATTGGATTAAACTATGTTGACCATGCCAAAGAAACCAATGCTACCCCACCAACCGAGCCGGTAATATTTATGAAATCAACCACCGCGCTTGTTGGTCCGTTTGATAATATCATTATCCCCAAAAACTCTGTAAAAACGGATTGGGAAGTTGAGCTGGCCATTGTGATCGGCAAAAAGGCAAGCTACGTGAGCGAAGCCGATGCAATGGATTATGTGGCGGGTTACGTATTGCACAACGATGTATCTGAACGCGAGTTCCAGATAGAGCGCGGCGGTACCTGGGATAAAGGTAAAGGCTGCGATACTTTTGCGCCTATGGGCCCGTTTTTTGCAACAAAAGATGAAATAGCCGACCCGCACAACCTGCGCCTATGGTTAAAAGTTAACGGCACAACCATGCAGAATGGTACAACCGCAAACTTCATCTTTAACATTCCTCATTTGATATCATATACCAGCCAGTTCATGACCCTGTTGCCGGGTGACATCATCTCTACAGGTACACCTGCCGGAGTTGGCTTAGGCATGAAGCCGCCTGTTTACCTTAAAGCAGGGGATGTTATTGAATTGGGAATTGACGGGTTAGGAGAGGCAAAACAGGTTTTGGTTAATTACAAATAAAGTTTTATCATTCGATATTTACGGATTAGACGGGGTAGAAATGTACATTCCTATTCCCTCTAATTCTTATTTGTTTTTAGGGTATAAATCATTGATCCGTCTAATAATGCTATTGCCTGCAGCTATTACATTGTTATATCTTTCAAACAATTGGGCTCGCGGAATTAATGTTTTGCACAGGTTTTTACATTTAGGTTCCAGTATTATTTTTTCATAATTATTTGTGCCGTCATCATTCTCAATCACCTGGTCTATAAAAACGTCCAGTAATTTATTTCCTTTGTCAATATAGCTCAGTTCTGAAGTATGGATTCGGGCCAGGGTTTCCTGGTAATAGTCCAATATCTGATGAAGTAATTTTTTATCTTCAATATCTTCCAGTTTACCGCTGCTCTTAAACCCTTCGTACCTGCTGGTATTTGGCCGCAAAAAACTGTTACTGGATGCTTCATGGAAATATTTATTCAATGTATCGGGTATCGGGTTCGATGATGGTTTTAATTCGCTGAGATAAGTATATACTTTACTATAATGCTTATATGCTTCTATATTGTCGCGCGTATCCTGAATATCTCTTTGTATATCTTCCTTAATTCCAATCAAAAACTCTTTTACATCTTTTTGCTTTACGCTTTGTTCTTTTTGCCTTTCAAGGAATTGCGCAAGAGACACTGCAAAAACTATTATAAAAATTTCCAATGCCACCTCACCTATTTTTTTCTTCAGCGTAATTTTAGGGTCGTGCATCGTTTTTATAATTTTTAAAGTGTGCTTGCTGATCTCATTTTCCATTGTTATAGCTTGCTGAAGATTTATATTCAAATAAATTAAATAGAAACAATATATCCAAGTTTATTCAACTGCCTGGTTTGGATAAACAATCATTTAAACAGAATTAATGGCACTCCTGAAAGCGGCAATATATTTATCAATGTATTGCTGCTTTGTTTTTGTTTTGTACTGCATAATAAACCGGGGATGCTCCAAAGCAATTATGTTTTTAAAAAAACCTTTTTCATCATTTAACTTTTTTAGAAATTTTTCGTTTTTGCCGGTACCAAAGCAAAAGCAGGTATCGGTATAACAACCCAACTCTATTTGTTTTTGGATATTCTCCACCATAAAATCATACACGGCTGAAGTTAGCTCTTTGCTGTCGTAATAGTTATAATTTATTTCCTTTCCGTCTTTTGTTGTGGCCGTAAAACCCAGCGGACACATGGAATTAATATAAATGTGCTTATAAAACTCCTCAGCTCCGCCAAAAGCGGCAATCACCTCGTAAACAAATACCGATGATGGCTCGTGTGTTTCTTTACCTTCATAGTTTATATTACAAACAGCCTTTAATCGCTTCGAATCAGTAAAAGGGATCCCGGTTACACCTCCGCCAAACCTGCCGGGGTTAATACCCAGTATCAAATGCCGCTTATTATCGTCATTGTAATATTTGCCGTAAAATTGTTCTGTTAAGCTATTGGCTTGCGGGTTTTCCTTAAACGGGTTCATAATGTTGATCCCGTCAGGCAGCGTTCCTTTAAAATCAAGTTGCTTGTTAAATTGAATTACTTTTTCGGCGAAGGTCATGGTATGATGATAATATGATGGTTGGTAAAATTAAATGGATATATCCAATTTGTATCCAATCTTATCCAAAAAATAAACGAGAGTAAAAAATGCCATTTTTTACTCTCGTAATAATAACGAGGGCGTTTCTTACCTTCGACCTACCCCCAACAAAAAAGCCCCGGCAGATAAACATCTGCGCAGGGCTCTCACATTAAATCGTATTAATATTATTGTTGGATTGCTTTTCCGTCAAACGTTGCTGATTTCAGGATCTTTTCGGCAACCGCTACCGCTGCTGGTGATAGTGGAGCATAGTTCAGATCATTACAATATTTCTGGCCATCATGAATGTTCCACCAAAGCAATTTTACCACTTTTTCGGCACGGTCTTTAGTACGACCGTTATAGTTTTGCTCTTTGTAGATCATGGCCCAGGTAAACCCGCTGATAGGGTAACCGTCTTTAGCATCAGTATTGCTTAGTGAAACTTTTGCATCATCAGGGATAGTAATATTACCTGCTGCACTGGTTGACGCAACTGTTGGCGTAATATAATTGCCGCTTTTGTTTTTCAGATCGGCAAAGGTCATTTTATTCTGGATAGCGTATGAAAGCTCGATATAGCCTATTGCACCCGGAGTTTGTTTTATTAAACCGGCAACGCCTTCATTACCTTTGCCACCTAAACCAACAGGCCAGTTAATGGCTGATCCTTTTCCTGGTTTAGTGTTCCAGTCTGTACTTACTTTTGATAAATACGTGGTGAAAATATTGGTAGTTCCGCTGCCGTCACTTCTGTGGGCAATGAAAATTCCGGTTGATGGTAATTTAACGCCAGGGTTTATTTTTGCAATTGCTGCATCATCCCACTTGGTTATCTTTCCTAAAAATATATTAGCCAGCACTTCTGGATCTAATTTCAAAGCGCCTTTTAATTCAGGCAGGTTATAGCTGATAACAACAGCGCCTGAACACATCGGGATATGCAATACATCGGCACCCATTTTCTTAGCCTGGTCATCATTTAATGGCGCATCCGAATCGCCAAAGTCAATCGTTTTATTGGTAAGCTGTAAAATGCCACCGCCAGAACCAATAGACTGGTAATTTACTTTTATCCCGGCTACTTTATCATATTCAGAAAATAGTTTTGAAAAAAGAGGGTAAACAAAGGTGCTTCCTGCACCCAGCAATGTATTTGCATCAGTTGTTGAGGCGGTAGCTTCAGCAGGTTTTGCTGAGCTGTCGCTCCCTGATTTTGTATTATTGCCACCACAGCTAAATAAAGCCGATGTTGCCACCATTACTCCTAATAAGGCAAACTGGTTAATCTTCATCATTTTTAATTTCATAATAATAATTTAATATTGATTACAAAGAGAAGGTTTAATCTTATCTGTAATGTTACTTTAATGTTAAGTAATTGTAAAGTGGTTTTTTGTAGAATATGGTGTGTGCTTTTTTACGCAGAATTGTATCTCAATTCAGCTCAAAAGCACTTCAGGCAACGAAATATTTAAATACTAAAAATGCTTTTAAACTGATAAAACCTTATCAATTTGATAGCCTTTAACCCCTATAGAAATAAATAATAGGCGCTAAATTGTGCTTTTTTAATAATTTGGAAGTAATATTAAAGCGCTATGAAAATATTTGGCATTGATTTAGCTTTGTTATTATAATTAGCATTCCACCTAAAATTCAAGGCATGGGTAAATTCCTGAGTTTAGGCTATTTAAAGGTGTATTTGCTGTTTTATTTACTTAGTATAAATTATATGCTTATCGAACTACTTGAAATTGGCGCTTTACTTACAGTGCTTATTTTGCCTTTCTTTTTTCCGTATAAAAAGAAGGTTAAAGCTATCAAAATACCAAAAAATTACAACGACACATCCGAAGCCAATTACGCTATTAATGAGCATGGCTTTTTAGAAGAAGTTCAGCACGACAGATTAAAAAGTCATGCTAATTAGGTATTAATAACGCCTCTGCCAAATGCTGGTCAGAGGCGTTTTGTTTTAATATTCTATACTATCTACATAGAGTATGTAACTCCCATTGATGATGATGCCGGGAGGGTTATTACAGAGAATTTCTTAAAAAAGAAACATGTTCAGTTTTTATCAAAAAACTGAACATGTTATAAGATCTGTTCATTTCCATAAATTTCATGCTTAAAATAAAATTCCTTATTCTTGAATAAATCCATTTAATGTTATGAAGATACGTACCTATGCCGGTTATAATGAAATGTGCCGTGCCGCAGCCGAGATGATTGTAAACCAGGTAAAGCTTAAGCCCGATTCCTTGTTTTGTCTAACATCGGGCGATACACCTGCCGGCATCTATAAGCTGTTGGTGCAATATGCAAAAGAGGGAAGGGTTGATTTTAGCGAATGTTATTTTGTTGGATTGGATGAATGGGTAGGGATGGATAAAAACGATGCAGGCAGCTGCACAAATTTCTTGTATAAAACCTTTTTTACCCCTGCAAAAATAAAAGCTGCTAAAATGATGATTTTCGATGCCAAAGCGGCTGATCTGGATGCGTCATGCGCAGCAATGGATAATTTTATAAAAGAAAAAGGCCCGCTTGCAATTATGCTGGTTGGTGTGGGAATGAATGGTCACATCGGCCTTAACGAACCCGGTGTTGATTTTAATTTATACGCTCATCATTCCCCGCTCGACCCATTAACGGTTAGCATCGGGCAAAAATATTTCGCCCAAAAAACACAACTAACTGAAGGTATAACCCTTGGCCTCAAACATTTGCAGGAAGCTAAAATACCTATGCTGCTGGCATCGGGCACTAAAAAAGCTGATATAATAGCTATGGCCTTACAGGGCGAAGTAACAAATACGGTACCGGCCTCCATTTTTCAAACGCTGTCATCAGCCTATGTAATGCTGGATGAAGACGCGGCATCGGAGCTTGTTTATTAGTTTTGAACTATGATTAAAGGATTTTGTGATTCCTGATTGATTAATGCCGGCTAATTACCACCAAAAATGAATCCTTTCATCTTTAAATCCTTTAATCATAGTCAAAAAATCAATCATCCAAGTGTAAAACAATCCGCTTTACATCCAACAATTATCTCATAAGTGTGTTTCTATTTTAAATTAGCTGATCCACTAAAGAAATCACACAAAATGAAAACAGAAGAACTGATCAATACAGCCACCGCCCTTATGGCTGGCGACAAAGGTTTGCTGGCTATGGACGAGAGTACAGGCACCTGCAATAAACGTTTTGAAGAAGTAGGAATTCCCCAAACTGTTGAATATCGTCGTGCCTATCGCGAGCTTATAGTAACAACCCCTGATTTGGGCACTTGTTTAAGCGGCGCTATTTTGTACGATGAAACCATTTATCAATCTACAAAAAAAGGAGATTTGTTTATTGATGTTTTAAAAAAAGCAGGCATTATTCCGGGGATCAAAGTTGATGAAGGCACTGTTAATATGGCTAATTTTCCCGGTGAAAAGATCACCGAGGGTTTAGATGGTTTAAGGCAACGCCTTGAAAAATACTACGACCAGGGCGCTCGTTTTGCCAAGTGGCGCGCCGTTATAACTATTGGTGAAGAAACCCCCACAAAAGGAAGTATCGAAGCCAATATGCATGAACTTGCACGCTACGCCGCTCTTTGCCAGGAAAATGGTATTGTACCCATTGTTGAACCCGAGGTATTAATGGATGGCGACCATAGCATAAAAAAATGCCAGAAGGTTACCGAAAAAGTATTGAAAATGCTTTTTAAACAGCTTGAAAAGCAAAAAGTTGATCTGCGTGGCATCATCCTGAAACCAAACATGGTATTGCCCGGCTTAAAAAGCCCAAAGCAAGCAAGCATTGATAAAGTAGCAAAGGCTACCGTAAGCACATTGTTAAAATGTGTGCCGCCAACTGTACCCGGTATTGCCTTTTTATCTGGCGGACAACCGGCAGAATTGGCTACTGCCCATTTAAACGCCATGCATGTAAAATATAAGGGCAAACTTCCATGGGCGCTAACTTTCTCATTTGCCCGGGCTATTCAGCAGCCTGCCATGGAAACATGGAAAGGGTTGGATAAAAATGTAAAAGCTGCTCAAAAATTACTTTATGAAAGGGCCAGTTTGGACAATGCGGCACGCAGGGGTGAATACACGCCTGATATGGAACAAGCCAATAAGCCATTGATCCTTACTGAAAAGTAAACCGGAACTAAAACATGGAGCAGGAACAACTTTATCCCCTGAAATTTGAACCTATCTATCAATACCGCATTTGGGGCGGGCGGCGGCTTAATAGTTTATTAGAAAAGCCGCTCCCCAAAAATGAGCCAATTGGAGAAGCCTGGATTTTGAGTGACAGGGACGATCATCCAAGCAAAGTAACCAATGGCAGGCTAAAAGGGAAAACCATTAGTCAGCTATTTGAACAGGCTCCCAAAAAGTTAATGGGAAAGCTTGCGGGTAAATTTGACAGGTTCCCGCTGTTGTTAAAGTTTTTAGATTGTCAGCAGGTGCTATCGGTACAGGTACACCCATCTGATAAGCTGAAAAAATATATCCCGGAAGGCGAAAACGGAAAAACCGAAGCATGGGTAGTATTGGAAACCGGTAAGGATGCAACCATTTACGCGGGCTTAAAGACAGGTACTACCAAACAAAAAATAAAAGCCGACCTGGATAAACACAAGGTTGCTGATGACCTGGCCAGCTTTAAACCAAAAGTTGGCGACAGTGTGCTGATAGAAGCCGGAACGGTACATACCCTAGGCGATGTAGTGGTTTTTGAAGTACAGCAAAACAGCGACGTTACTTATCGCCTATATGATTGGGACCGTATCGACCAAAAAACCGGAAAACCCCGCGACTTACAGGTTAAAGAAGCCCTTGCCTGTATCAATTTTGATAAAACGAATATCGGGCCGGTTATAACCACCGTAAAAACCAATGAACCTGTACTGCGTGAAACAGTTATTGAAAACGAACATTTTAACCTGTGCAGGATAACCGGCGAATACCCTTTTATGGTAGGCAAGGAAGCAATGCCGCGGGTATTGGTATGCATTGAAGGCGAGGGAGAAGTGGAATACGGCAACGAGTTTTATCACCTAACCAAAGGCGAAGTAATGTTGTTACCTGCCATCAGTGGAGCCTGCCCCTTTGTACCAAAAGGAGAGGTGATATTACTTGAACTGGCTTTGCCGGAAGAGGCTGTTGGTCATTAGTCAGTGGTCATTTGTCATTAATGAAATTTCAATCAGTAGTTCTATTGTAAAAAATCAAGGATAATTTACCCTGTTGCAAACAATCATTCACCTTTTATCTTCCTATTTTATATTTATTTGATCAATGCGATAAGTACCAATGACAAATGACTAATGCCCAATGACCAATGACCAAAAGAAATGAAAAAACTAATTGTTTTTGACCTTGATGGTACGCTTGCAGAGAGCAAAGCCGCTATTGATAAGGATATGGCTGAGCGCCTTGCCGCACTGCTAACAGTTGCAAAAATGGCCATTATATCCGGTGGTGATTGGCCCCAGTTTCAGAAACAGGTGCTGGCTCATTTGCCCAAAGGGAAAAGGTTGCAAAACCTATCTATACTGCCAACCTGCGGCACTAAGTTTTATCAGTATAAATCGGGCTGGAAACTGCTTTACGCCGAAAATTTTACCGATACGCAAAAAAAGAAGATCATTGATTCGTTGAATAAGGCAGTTGAAGCATCAGGCTATAAAGCAACAAAAACCTGGGGCGAAACCATTGAAGACAGGGGCAGCCAGGTAACCTATTCGGCTTTGGGCCAGGCGGCGCCACTTGATGAAAAGAAAAAGTATGATCCCGATTTTAAAAAGCGTGATACAATAAAGAAACACCTTGATAAGCTGATCCCGGAGTTTGCCGTAAACCTTGGTGGTGCAACTTCCGTGGATGTTACCAAAAAAGGGATCGACAAAAAATATGGTATTCATAAGCTGCGCGATGTGTTGAACATTGAAATAAAAGATATGATATTTATTGGCGATGCTATATTTCCGGGTGGTAATGATTATCCTGCTAAACAAGCGGGCGCTTTTTCCATCCGCGTTAGCGACCCAAACGAAACAAAACGTGTGGTTGAGGGTATTATAGGCTGCCTGGATGATGGGCGCTTTAAAAAAGGATTTTAACATCCTGCAAAACTTATGGCAGAGGTAAAAAAAGAGGGTGTAATAATAAGACAATCTGAGCTGGATTTTGAAAATGAAGGGGTTCTTAATCCCGCTGTAATCAAAGAGGGTGATATAGTTCATCTTTTTTACCGGGCGGTTCATAAAGGCAATTACTCCACCATAGGCTATTGCCGGCTTGACGGGCCTTTAAATGTTACTGAACGGGATACTGCTCCATTTTTATCGCCAAAATTTGATTACGAAAAGCACGGGATGGAAGACCCGCGGATAGTAAAAATAGATGACACCTATTATCTTACATATATTGCTTTCGACGGGGATAATGCATTAGGGGCATTGGCTACCTCAACAAATTTACAGCATTTTGAAAGGCAGGGAATAGTT
Source organism: Mucilaginibacter sp. OK098 (assembly GCF_900142915.1). Taxonomy (GTDB): domain Bacteria; phylum Bacteroidota; class Bacteroidia; order Sphingobacteriales; family Sphingobacteriaceae; genus Mucilaginibacter. Next base: position 472,557 of record NZ_FRCM01000002.1, on the reverse strand, counting down.
GTCCCCCAAATAAGTTATAACGATTTTGACAGGCTTACTAAACATAAGCCCGCATTAAATGAAAAGTACCTGCGCTATAATCGTGATGCAAATATTTTGGCTGATAAGGATCTTGTTTTCTTTCCGCGCAGGATAAATGGGAAACTAACCTTTTTGCACCGCATTAAGCCCGATATCCAAATTGTATCCATTGAAAGCTTAACGGAGCTTAATAACATATTTTGGGAAGATTATTTTAGTCATTTCGATCAGCATATTATGCTGGCTCCCAAATACCCGCACGAGGTAAGTTATGTTGGTGCCGGTTGCCCGCCGATAGAAACAGAACATGGCTGGCTGCTGATCTATCATGGCGTTAAAGATATGGTTAAAGGGTATGAGTATTCCTGCTGTGCGGCATTGCTTGACCTGGACGATCCGAAGAAAGAGATCGCCCGCCTTTCATACCCATTATTCAAACCTGAACTGGACTATGAGCTGGCGGGCGATGTGGATGATGTTTGTTTCCCTACAGGAACCGCTTTGTTTGGCGATAAGCTGTACATTTATTATGGTGCAGCTGATGAGCTAATAGCCTGCGCCAGTGTAAGCTTAGCTGAATTAGTTAATGAATTAATAAGCATAGGTAAGGCTGTATAAATAGGTGGAAAGCTGATTGTTTACATTTTTTTACTGCTCACCGCCAACTGTTAACTGCCTGCTATCTATTGCCCACTGCAAACTGCTCACTGCCCACTCATCTAATTCTATACCAGCACTGCCCCGCCATCAATAGTGATGTTTTGTCCGGTGCCAAACTGCTGCTTCATCAGGTATAGGAAGGCCAGCGCAACATCCTCGGCTTCGCCAACGCGTTTTAATAATAAGGCATCAGCTTGTGATTTGTACAAGCCTTCACGGTCCGCATCACTCAAAGCCCCCCACAAATTAGTTTTAATAACGCCCGGTACAACAGCGTTTACACGAATAGGCGCCAGCTCAACTGCCATGGCCCTTACAAAACCTTCCATAGCCCCGCAAATACTTGACGCTATTGACCAGCCAGCCCCCGGCCTTGCACTGGCGGTGCCGCTGATTAATGAAATTGCCCCGCCTGCATTAATATGGGGTGCGCCATACTTAACTGCTGTAAAGGCACCCCAGTAACGCACGTTGAAAAAGGTACGGGCCTCATCAATATTAGTTTCGCCAATCAAATTTAAAGTTAAGTTTTCGCCTGCGGTATAAACCAAATGATCAAAGCTGCCTACCCGCTCAAAAAATGCTTTTATCTTTTCCTCTTTGCTCAGGTCAACGGCAAAACCAGTGCTGCCATGAGGCAATTCTTTTAAAGCATTATCAATCCGCTGTTGATTGCCCGATACAATTACCACATTGGCGCCTTCAGCACTTGCTGCCTTAGCAGTAGCCAGGCCCAGGCCTGAGCTGCCACCTAATATTATTACCCTTTTTCCTTGTAATGTTTGATTGAATTTTATTGAAGTTTCCATTGTCTTATTTATTTTGATAAGACAAAGTTGCTGTGTTTAAGATGGAGTACACTTACCATTTGGTAAATTCGTCTATCTGCCACAACTGCATTGGTCCATGCAACTAACTGTCGGGACCTTATTTATTAAATGAGGGTATATACAATTCCTTTATCAAATTGATATGATGCTGCTCATGCCCGGCTATGTGATAGGCAAGCGCCCTTACACTTGCGTTATTAAAGGTGCCTGTGCCTTTTCCAATTCGCATAAAAGCATCTTCGGGCAAACCGTTAAACAAGGCAATTGTCGATTTGCGTACAGCTTCATACTCATCAAAAATATTATCCAGGTTGCGCTCATCTGCTTTTGAATAGAGGGTATATGCATCCTGGTCAAAGCCAATCAGGTTCATTTGCTCATTACGGGCAAAGCGAAGTGCGCGGTAAGCAAATATGCGTTCATCATCAATAATATGTACCAGTGTTTCCTTAATGCTCCATTTACCTTCGGCATAACGGTGATACAGCATCTTTTCCGGCATACTGTAAACGAGCTCTTTTGCTGTAATGAAGTTATCCCACAAATGCTGTAAAACCATTCCGTCACCAGGTATTAGCTTTATGTACATTATGGTATAAGGTGGGTATTCGCCTTCAAGCGGTTTGGGTATTATTCGCATATTATTGATCTTTTTTGCTGATACAAATGTAGTACTGCCAACTCAAAACTGCCAACTACTTTTCCTTATACTGTTTCCCCCATTTTATCATTTCATCAACAAGGGGGGTAAGGCTATGGCTGTGCGGGGTAAGCTTATATTCTATTGATACAGGATAGGTATCATGCACTATACGTACTATCAGCTTGTTCCCTTCCAAATCCTTCAACTCTTTTGATAATACCCTGGTGGTTATATTGGGAATATTACGCTGCAGGTCCCTAAAGCGTGAAATGCCTGAATACATGGACAATAAAATTGGCAGTTTCCATTTGCCATTAACCACTGATAAGGTATTTTGAATATAACTGATCTTGTCTGCAATTTTACTAATATCCTGCTTCATTTTAATGTGTTTTGATATTTGGTATTAAATGTATATCAAATAAATATATATTCCAATTAACAATTCATTTTTATTTATCATTATTAATTCCATAAATTTATAGGTACAAAACCTTAACACATTACAATATGGACAATAAAGCCTTGCCGGCTCAACCTGACGCTCTTTCTTTGCAGGTAATCTGCATAAAACCATTTGAAAACATCGCGCTTGCTTTTTCGGGCGGCGGTTTCCGGGCAGCTTCGTTTGCGCTGGGTGTACTGTCGTATTTAAACAATATAAAGTTTGATGGCGCTGATGATCCGCTTAGCGGCGCCTCATTATTGCAGCAGGTAACTTATATGTCGTCAGCATCAGGTGGCACCATAGCTACAGCACTGTATGCGTTGTATGATGCCGAAGGTAAAACATTCGGGCAGTTTTATGTTAAATTGTATGAAACCCTGCTTGGTGAACAGATCCTGAAAAACGCGCTCGAAATACTATCAGATAAACGCAGGTGGAGGAACCGGCCTGATAAAAGCCGCAATGTTATTAATGCCTTTGCTATGGCTTATGACGAATATATTTTTGAGGGGAATACCCTAAAAGCACTGGGCAAAAGCGGCCCAAACAAGCACCTGCAGGAAGTTTGTTTTAATACTACTGAATTTTATACCGGCCAGTCGTTCAGGCAGGAAAGGAAAATGACTTATGATGGCATGCCCGACAAGTACTTCAGGTTCGGAAACGAGGCGATATTCCTTGAACCTTCTGTTGCGGATGAGCTGAAGCTTAGCGACCTGCTGGCAGCATCGTCCTGTTTTCCGGCAGGATTTGAACCCATTATTTTCCCAAATGATTTTACACACCAGGGGCTAACTGAGCTGACCCTTAAAAAAGCGCTCACCATGCGGCCGCAAACCGGCGATAAGCAGGAGACCAAATTTATTGACCAAAAACGGGTTGGCTTTATGGATGGCGGCATAACTGATAACCAGGGACTGCAAAGTATGATGTATGCCGACAAAAGAAGGATAAAGTGCGAAACAAACTTTAAGCCATTTAACCTGATGCTGGTTAACGATGTCGGCAGCCATTTTATAAAGCCTTACGTTATGCCTGCAGCACCAAATAAGGGAGGGCTAAGCCTGAGCGGATTAAATTTAATTATTATAGCCTGCTTTATAGCTGCTATTGCGATGACCGTAGCAGGTGTTTGGATCCATTGCATCCCTTTAACTATTATAGGTAGTATACTTATACCCCTGCCTTTACTTTTTATGATAGGTGTTTTATGGATCCGGAAAAAGATCTTTAACGTTACCGAATCTGGCACCCCTTCGGGTTTATTGAAAAGCTTTACCGAGCGGATTGTTTTATTGCTGTTAAAATATTTAACAAAAACACCGCTCCCTGTGCTTAAACAAATGCTGTTGGCCAGGGCCGATTCTGTACTAATGCTGAATTTGAGCGTTTTTTTAAAGCGGATAAGGCAATTGCTTTATAACACCTTTTACAACTCGTCTGAATGGAAGAACCGTGGTAAAGGCAATCACATTTATGATCTTTCATTTTCAAACGATATAAACCGGAACCGTAACCCTGAGCCCGGACCTTATCCGCCCAGCCGCAATATACAGATAGTGGCCCAGGTGGCCTTTAACATGGGCACAACTTTATGGTTTGATAAAACCGACAGTCTGCAGCAACATGACCAGGCCTGTATTATTGCCTGTGGGCAATTTACCACCTGCTATAATCTGCTTGAATATATTACGAAGCTTTTGAAAAATCCGGCAGCGTATGATGCCGCTTACCAAAACAGGCTGCTAAAGTTACAAGAGCAATTAATAATTGATTACACCCATTTTAAAGCCGATCCGTTTTTTATGTATAACGATTCCGGCAGGGATTACAAAATTGAAAACTTTAAACCATTAAGTATAAAGGATATTCCGTTCCCAACTAATTGGGAGTAGGGGGATCAAACAAAGACTTACGAAGTTTTAAAAACTTCGTAAGTCTGACGGGGTTACTCTTCCCCCAAAATCCTAAACACCATCCCATCCATATCTTCACTGATCCTTAACTGGCAGGCCAGGCGGCTATCATGTGCAGCATCGGGCAGGGTATCCAGCAGGTCAAGTTCCTGGTCTGATGGGTGGAAGTATTTTTCGGGGCCTTCAACAACCTGCACATGGCAGGTGGCGCAAAGTGCCATGCCGCCACAGGTGGCCAGTATGTGATGATCGGTGGCCTTTAAAACCTCCATCAAACTCAAACTTATATCTTCAGGTATTTCAACAGGCCGGCGACTGCCATTCCTGTCTTCAATAGTTAAATTGATCATGTTATATTTAAAGTAATCACCGCCATTAAAATGACAGCATTCAAAAACCTTTTACCTTGCGCCCTTCAACCTTCACCTTCTTCAAAACGCACTCACTCCATACACCGTAGTATACTTAAAGCTTAATTTCTGATCGGGATAAACCTGTTTAAAGGCGCTTTGAGCCATCAGTGCAGCTTCGTGGAAACCGCAAAGGATCAGCTTTAGTTTACCGGGATATATGTTAATATCGCCTATGGCATAAACTCCTTTTACATTAGTACTGTAGTCAAGCGTATCAACCATAATAGCTGACTTGTCTACATTTAGCCCCCATTCGGCAATTGGGCCAAGCTTTGGGGTAAGGCCAAACAGCGGGATCAAATTGTCAGCTGCAATAACAGACGTTTGATTCTCCCTGTCAACAATCTCCACTTCCTGCAAATGCCCGTTTCCGTTTATAGCTTTTATGTGTGCCTGTAATACCAGGTTGATGCGCCCCTCTTTAGCCAGCTCAAAAACCTTTTCAGCACTATCAGGTGCGCCACGGAAAGTATCACCGCGATGGATCAGGGTTACTTCTTCGGCAATATCAGCCAAAAATATGGTCCAGTCCAGGGCAGAGTCACCACCTCCAGCCAGCACCACTTTGCGCCCGCGGAAAGCTTCCGGATTTTTTATCATGTAGGCAACGCCTTTACCTTCAAATTCTTCAAGGTGATCAATAGCTGGTTTACGCGGTTCAAAGCAACCAAGGCCACCTGCTATCACTACAACCTTACTGTGCACTTCGGTGCCATCGCTTGTGGTGGTGATGAATGAGCCGTCTTCCAGTTGCTGTAATTCATTAACGCGTTCTCCAAGGGAGAAAGTGGGTTTAAAAGGCTCTATCTGTTCCATTAAGCCATCAACCAATTGCTGGGCATTAACAGTAGGGAAGCCGGGAATATCGTAGATTGGTTTTTGCGGATAGATCTCGGAAAGCTGGCCGCCAACCTGCGGCAAAACATCAATTAAATGGCAGCGCATTTTTAACAGACCCGCTTCAAAAACGGCAAATAAACCAACGGGGCCAGCGCCTATAATGCAAATATCAGTAGTTATTAGTTCCATAAAAGTACCATTGAAATAATAACTAAAGGTCGTGGTTATTATAACCTAATACCAATGATAAATAGTAATTGCTAATTACTTTAAGTTATAGCTGGCAAGGCAGAATCTTTTAAAAAGTTCTATCAGTTTTGAATTTTTACCATGCAGCTGGATGAACTGAAATGTACGGAAGATCTCAAGTCCTTTAATTTCGATGATGCTTAGCTCGTTATATTTTAATTCGCTTACAACAGATTGAATAGACAGGAATGTGGCAGTTTCCGAATACAACAGGTATTGTTTTATGGCGATACTGCTCTCCAGCTGAATTTCAATGTGCAGGTCTTTCGGGTTAATCCCGGCACTGCTCAGTGCATTAAAAATAACATCTAATGTTCCTGAGCCGGCCTCGCGTAAGATCAGCGGGATATTTAATAACTGTTTGGGCGAGATCTCGGCCTTTTTCGATAACTGATTATTGGCGCGGGTTACCAAAACTATCTCATCCTTGGCAAATGGCGAATAGGCGATCTGCGGATAATGAGCTGCGCCTTCAACTATGGCAATGTCTATCTTCTCAGCCAAAACCAATTGGGTTATAACATCGGTATTGCCCTGTATAAAGGTGAAGTTTACGGCAGGGTAAGTTTTCTTAAACAGTGCCAGGATCTTGGGCAAAATAGTTTGCGCAACCGTAGTACTGGCGCCAATATGAACGGTACCGGCTTCCATATTATTCAGCTGGGCCAGCTCAGTTTCAAGCTCGGTATAGGTTTGAAAGATCTTTTCGGCATATTGCAGCATTATCTTCCCGGCGGTGGTTAAAACAATGCTGTTACCATTGCGCCTGAACAGCTGCACATTTAACTGATGTTCAAGTTCCTTAATATGTTTGGTAACGGCAGGCTGGGTAATAAACAACTCGGCCGCGGCTTTGGTAAAGCTTAGCCTTTGTGCAACCGTATAAAATACTTTTAGCCGAAAATCGAAGATCATTATTGACGAAGCGTCCGGTGTATTAGGGCGCCTCCGCTAAGATAAGAAATTATAGCCTGATCCGTAGAGACGCGATGCTTCGCGTCTTCTGCAACATCCGGATTTATGCGTTTCAATTATATTTGTTCAGCAGGGTGGTTAAAGACGCGAAGCATCGCGTCTCTACGATGATTTCTTTGCTGTTGCCACAATCACAATCCCGCCAATTATCAATAACCCACCCAGGTATGGTGGCCAGTTAACTGTTTTTTGCTTATCAACAGAAATTTGAAGCGGACCGGCATCAACAACCTTTTCTTTTTTGGTATAGGTAAAGCTTGTCCATATCAGCATAGCAGCTCCTGCAATAATCAGCACAATCCCAATAGTTCTGTTCATAGTTATAGTTGTTTATAACACAATATGAAATACCCGAAATTGTTTGAACCCCGGATTATATTAAATAGCTATTTGAACTGAAGACAAAACCAATGACTACTGACCACTGACCAACTTCATTTACCCAGCAAATTTTTAGGTACTATCCTCAATACCGAGATCACAATCCTGAAGCCATCGGGATCTGCAAACGTTATCCCGTTGTTTTTCCAATAAGGATTTTTAGGATGTACAGGTCTTACCCGGTTGGCAATAAACTTTTGTTTGATGATGTTAAATTCCTCAACAGATTCGGCATAAAATACCAGCAGGTCGTCGTTATCAGGGTAGTGAGCAGGGGTAATGCCCGATGTGGTAAACTCCAGGTGCCAGTCGGCTCCCGGGATCCCCAAAAATACACCGTTATAGCTATGATGGTCCTTAAATTCACCTAAAACTTTTAACCCTAAAACCCTACCGTAAAAATCAATAATACGGTTTAAATCTTTGGTATGCCTGGCAGTTCTGAACTTCATAGATATTAATTATCAAAGCTAAACATATCTTATTAGAAAAAGAATCAGGTTAAAAGAATCAGGATTTCAAGAGTCAGGAATCAAGATAAAAAGGATTCTATACATATTGTTTTTTCTATGGCTACAAAATCTCCGGCTTCAATTCTTGATTCTTGATATCTTGATTCTTGTCTCTTCTTATCACATTCCTTAAAGGAGTACTTTATAATTATTTAAGTTTAATAGGTTAAGGTTTGTTTCCGTATATTGACAGCAAACGTAGTACCACCCAATATTTTGGATAATAATTATAGTACACAACCTGCCTTAGTTGAATTGCTTTTGCGCCGCGATCCAAAGGGTTGTGAGCATTTATGTGAAAGTTACTCGGCTATGCTTTACGGCTATATTATCCGCATAGTTAAGGATGCAAAAGCGGCTGAGCAATTGCTCGAAAAAACTTTTAAAAGGATTTGTAAAAATATTGATCAGTATAAGTTCAGTCAGCTCACATTCTTAACCTGGGCCCTGCAGCTTGCCCGTTCTGAAAGTATTAATTACCTTAATGTTAATAAATTAAAAACCGTACCGGGAAATAATTCGTTTAATAATACAAAAAACGATACAGGGGCAATAAATGAAATTGCCATATTTGATATGATCCACCAGGGATATAAAATTTATGAAGTGGCCGAAATATTGAATATGCCTGTTGACGAAGTGAAAATTAATATCCGTAAAGCGATGAAACAAAAAACAGATCTTAATTAATGGATATCCGGCAATATATAGAAAGCGGTGTTTTGGAAGAATACTGCCTGGGCCATCTGAATGAGGCAGACCAGGCGTATTTAATTCAAATGACCATGCTTTATCCTGAAATTAAGGCGGAGCTTACTGCCGTTGAGCTAGCATTTGAGAACCTTGCAGCATTGGCTGCTGCCGAACCTGCCAGCCATATTAAACATAAGATACTTGCTTCACTTGGTTTTGCTGGAGAATTGAATATTCATGAGCTACCGGTTATCAGCCATTCAGCAAATCCGGAACCATGGTTAAAGGCTTTTGCACATTTAATACCTGATGAGCCAACTGAAGATTTTACAATGAACGTTATAAGGCAGGATAAAATAGTACAGCAAATGCTTGTTACCAGCTGCAATAACGTTCCGGAAGAAGAGCATGGCGACTTTTTCGAAAGCCTCTTTGTTTTAAAGGGCCGTTGTGAATGTACCATAGGCAATGAGCTTTTTGCCCTGGGCGCCGGCGACTTTATTGAGATTCCCCTTCACATTAAGCACGATATTAAACTGGTAACCCCTTTTGTTACCGCTATTTTGCAATACAGGTTTGTTTAGGTAAGCTTAAAGCAGAAAGCGCAAAGCAAGAAACACAAGAAGATAGTATAAATAAGTTCTTCTTAGCTTTCCGCTTTAGTCTTTTAGCTTTCAGCTATTTTCCAATCCACATATTTTTAATCGTGTTATTATTTAAACTTTTTAAAATGATAGGTATAGGTTAATAACAAGTATCGTTTTACTACCTGGCTTTGAATGTCATTAATAGTATTGGCAACTACATAATGGCGCGAGCTTACATTTTGGTTTAAAATATCATAACATAGCAGGCCTATTTCACCTTTGCCATCCTTCTGGATCCTGCGGGTAACTGAAAAATTCAGCAGATTAGCACTGCGCTGAAAGCCTGGTTCTACAATGGGGTTGTATTTGTATGTGTAATCAGCCCTCCACCTAAAATTTTGAGGTAGGCTTAAATCAATCCTCATTCCAGCACTTTGAGTGGTATAATTTGTTTTTGGGTAGTTAACAAGCTGGTATTGGGTGGTGGCATAATCAATTCGGTAATTAGGCTCAAGTGAAATAACATCGTTCCACTCGGCAACAAAAAACGGTTCAAAGTAAACAGTTTGCGTGTTTTGATAGCCGTTTTGGCTGTTAACAATAAAGAAATTATGCCCGGCGCTCGCGCTGGCATTGGCTATTGCTGTAAAATCCCACTTACCCTGTTTTTTAAAATGCTTACTAATGCTGCTGCTTAAATAAGCTGTAAAACGGCCATTACGATTTATCGGGGTGGTAACGTTGGCGCCCTCTGCAGTTATTGTTTGCTCATTTACTATCGTGTTTTTTTCAATAACGATGTGCGTGTTTGCGCTCAGGTTTAAATCAGCGGCGCGGTTGTATTTCCGGTAGCTAAAATTAATATTGTGAAAATAGGTTGGTTTTAGCAAAGGGTTACCTGTAAAGGTATAAAGCGGACTATAAACAATTGTAATAGGTTGCAAACTGTTAATAGAAGGCTGTTGTACGTTTTCGCCATAACTTAAAGTAAAATCTTTTACATGCACCTCGGCAGATGGTAGTATGTAAAAGAAATCCTGGTTCAGGTCATTGGTATAACTGTTAAAATGATTGCCTATTTGCTGCCCAAGGGCCGTTACACCTGCTTTTATTGAAATATTGTCGGTAAAATTATAGGTTAATTGCGGATTAATACCTTCGCCCCATAGGTTGCGGATAAGGTTACTGCTTTGATCCTGCAAAAAGATGGTGTATAAACCGGTCTTAAAATCTTCGTCGTAAGTAAGTAATTCACCACTATTGCGGTCATTTAACGTAACCAATAATATATCTGCTGCTAACTTTTTTGTGATTGGGTAATGATAGGCCGCATTTAAACCTTGAGAGGTAGCGCTGTTCGTATTTTTTGATGATCGTCTTAACGTGTCAGACGGAAACCCTGCAACATATGAGGTTAAATCATTGGCGTTAAAATTAAGGCTGTGTTCCGGGTGGATGCTTATAGAGTTGCTTAAAGTTAAGGATGATCCCTTTTTACTTAATTTACGATAGTAACTAAAATTATGCTGATATTGAAAATAGTTGCTGTTGCCCTGGTTGCTGCTGATGGTTGTATTAAGCAATGGCACATAAGTGTTTGACCGTACGCTGCTGCTTTTATCCCGGCTATTATTATAGCTATATTCAGCATCAGGATTGTATTTGATTATTGTAAGCGAGTCGGGCTTCCATTCCATTTCAGCGTGCAGGTTTTGGTTATTTGTTTTTTGATGGTTAATAGCCTGCGTTAATGAATTAATAATGGTATCGTTGATGTTTTGCTGCACTTTTGAATTGGAGTTGTTATCCATAATGCTGTTATCAAACCGGTACTCAATATGCAGCTTCAGTTTTTTACTGATGTCTTTTGTAAAGTCAAGGTTTCCGTTTGTTGATTTCCTTAAGCCGGTGTTGCCAAAACTGAACCCGCCAATTCCGCTAAAATTTGATGTGCTGAACCCTCCATAATTCCCTGAGAAAAATCCGGAACCGTTTAAATTATCAATACCAACTTTTGCACTCAGTTGCAGATCGTCCTGGAATTTTGCCATAAATCCCGAACCAACGTACCTGTCCTGCGTTCCGGCGCCGGCAGCTAATGTGCTCAGGATGCCTTTGGTGAACGATTTTTTAAATTTAAGATTGATGATCTTTTTAACCTGGTAGTCTGGTACCAGGTGGTCAGGATCATTCTCCCTGTCGTCATAAACCTGTACTTTCGAGATCATATTTGCTTCCAGGTTCCTGGTTGCTATTTTAGGATCGTTCACAAAAAAATCTTTGCCGTTTACTTTAATCTTTGAAATGTCTTTACCGTTCACGGTAATTCCGCCTTCGCGGTCAACCTGTACACCCGGTAATTTCTTTAACAGATCTTCTACCAATGCATTAGGGCGGGTTTTAAATGCGGTGGCATCAAATTCAATGGTGTCTTTTTTAATCATAACAGGAATGCGTTCACCTTTTACCATTACTTCCTGCAGTGTTTTTGCAGACAGGTATATTTTTCCAAGATCTGTCGGTTGGCTGTTTTTAAATTTAATACTGATATGTATGCCCTGGTATCCCACATGTGTTATAAGCAACCGGGATGGCTCTTCGCGTAAGTTATGGAGGGTGAATGCGCCGTTTTTATCTGTAACGGTATAGGATATAAGGGATGAATCCTGCAGCTTTAAAATGGAAACAGTAGCAAGCTGGATAGGCTGTTTGCTTAATGAGTCGAGGATGATTGCTTTAACTACGCCATGGTTTTGCGCTTTTGCTGCAATTGAAATAATAATAAGCAGGGGTATTAGTAATATTTTTCGCATGTATAAGATAAGGTAACAGGTACTATTAAGCAGGTTAATTTATGCCCGTTAAAAGTACTGAGCGCTAATTTAAGAATAATATTTCTATAAACTAAATTTATAGTTTAAAAAAATTATAATAGTAACATCTTTCAACATCATATTAAAATTGTGCTTAAATTTGAATATCGTTAATATTAAGAAGTAATTATGGGCAAGTTTTTTAACGACATTTTACCGCAACATAAGTTGTTTATTGAAAAACAGCACCTGTTTTTTGTAGGCACTGCTCCCCTTGATCTTGATGGCCATGTTAACCTCTCACCAAAAGGAATGGACTGCTTTTATGTATTTTCACCTACGCGGGTTGCATATATGGATATTGTTGGCAGTGGTAATGAAACGTCGGCACATTTGCTGGAGAATGGCAGGATAACGTTTATGTTTTGTGCATTTGACGGCCCCCCGAATATATTGCGTTTGTATGGCAAAGGCTATACCGTATTGCCTGGAGATAGCGAATGGCAATTATTATCACCCCACTTTAAATTGCTGTTGGTAACCAGGCAAATTATAGTTGCCGATATTGATAAAGTACAAACATCCTGCGGCTTTAGCGTTCCATTTTATGGCTATGAAGGCGAAAGGGATCAAGCCGAGAAGTGGGCGCTAAATAAAGGTGAATCAGGGCTTGAAGCCTACAAAAAAGAAAAGAACCTGGTTAGTATTGACGGTTTGCCAACAGCGCTTTATAAACGCTGAACCTGGCAGCGTTTATTCAAACACCACCGTTTTATTCTTGTAAACAAATACCCTGTCTTCAAACACCAGTTTAAGAGCGCGGGCAAGTACCGCTGTTTCAATTTCTTTACCGGCTTTTACCATATCTGCTGCCGTAAACGAGTGGCTTACTGGGATGATCTGCTGTGCTATGATAGGTCCTTCATCTAATTCATTCGATACAAAGTGAGCGGTAGCGCCAATCAGCTTAACACCGCGTTCAAAAGCCTGCCTGTAAGGGCTGGCACCAATAAATGCCGGCAAAAAGGAGTGGTGAATATTGATGATCCGCATCGGGAACTTTGCCACCAGCTTAGGCGACAGGATCCGCATAAATTTGGCCAGCACAATATAGTCCGGGTTATATTGATCTATAGTTGCAGCAATCTTTTCTTCAAAAACCTCTTTGCTTACCTGCTCATGTGATATGGCATAAAAAGGCATGTCAAACCGCTTGCAAATATCTTCCAGTACCTTATGATTGCCAATAACACATTGTACGGTTGCACCAAGTGTGCCAAAGTAATTGCGGATCAGGATATCGGCAAGGCAATGGTATTCTTTGGTAACCATTACCACCACCTTTTTATCAGGTAGCGGATTAATTAAAATAGTGGCGTCATCAGGCAGCACTTTACGTAACTGATTTTCCAGCGTTGTTTCATCGCCGCCAAAAGTAACCTCAAGGCGCATAAAAAACAGGTTGTCGGCCTGGTCCACATGCTCGCGAAGCGAAACTATATTAAACAAATTTTTTGCCAATATGGCCGATACCGATGCAACAAGGCCCGCACGGTCAATACACTGAATTACGATGATCATACTAGTGGTAAATATAGTTGTAAAGGTTGTAAAAGTTGTAAGTGCTATAAAAGTTAAAATAAGCCTGATGTTGAAATAGTACCTTATATGTAACAAAATACGCTAAACATTATCAAAATATAAAAAGCTGTTAATTACATTAACCGTAAGCTTTTTGCTTTTACTTTTTAGCTTAAAAATGATTATGCGATACTTTTTATGTTTTTTATGCCCGCCGATAGCTATTTTAACTACCGGTAAAATTGGCGCATTTATATTAAATATCCTGCTTACATTATGTTTTTGGGTGCCGGGTATTATACATGCTGTATTGGTTACTACCAAATATTATGATGATAAACGCCACCGGCAATTAATGCGGGTAGCCCGTAGGGGATATTAAATTAAACGGCGCCTAAAATAAGCTGGTAATCAGTAACAAATTAGGTAACCTATTGGTATACTTACCTATAATTCCCTATTTTCGCCGCTGATTTAAACATCCACTGTCGCAATTGGCTTAATAAATGCTTTTTAACAAATTCATACACCGGTATATTTTTATACTGCTGTTAACATTTTCGTGTTTTACAGGTGTTGCCCGGCCGGGCAATGCTGATTTGTTAGATAAACAACAAAAAGCCAGCTCTGCCTCAAATTATAACTCAGACTCAAGCAATATTCGTTTAAAACAGCAGCAGGCCGATAATGCCCGGCTTGTTAATGAAATAAAAATTAAAGAGCAAGTTATTGAGTTTAGAAACCGGTTATTTTGGTTCAGGAACCTGGTAGCTGTTTTTGTTATCATTTTTATATTCCTGATCATCCGCAGCAATCGCCAAAAAACAGCCTTGAACAAGGTGCTGCAAAAACAAAATGCCGATATTGCTTTGAAAAAAGCAGAGATCATACAACAAAGGGAAACGTTGCACCAGCTTAATCATACCAAGGATAAGCTTTTCTCAGTTATCAGTCATGATCTGCGGAGCCCCTTTGCTGCTATTCTGCAAACAATGGATAGTATCCGGGCCGGCGAAATGTCAGCCGGCGAACAAAAAGAGATCCTTACCAGTTTTTATCAGCAATTAAGCCTGGTTAACCTTATGGTGAATAATTTACTGGTTTGGGCCGATAGCCAGCAATCGGGTATTAAAACCGACCTGGTAACACTTCCTATTACCGAAGCTATAGACGATATTCTATTAGTATCAAACTTCCTTGCAAAAAATAAACGTATAAACCTCCGGCACAATTACGAAACGGATAAATGGGTATCGGCCGATTTAAACCACGTAAAAATTATTTTTCATAACCTTGTAGGCAACGCTATAAAATTTACCCCGCATGGCGGCACAATTGATGTGTATTATACGGATGATGAAGATTACCTGGCTATTCATGTTAAGGATAATGGGATAGGGATTTTACCACAAAAAATGGAAAAGCTTTTTAAAATAACCGGTAAAGATATCTCAGGAAGCGGCACCAATAATGAAGCCGGCGCAGGCATTGGGCTGGGTTTAATTAAGCAATTTGTTGATGCCAACAACGGCAGGCTGGTGGTACGAAGCAAACCGGGCGAAGGTGCCGAGTTTATTGTTTATTTGGAAAAAGCAGTATGATTTCGGAATTCGGATGTTCGATTTCGGATTTAAAACCAAAATGTCATGCTGAATTTATTTCAGCACCTCATATGCTAAATCTGCATAGTGCAGATTTAGCAGGCAACAAGGTGTAGACAAATCATATGGCTTGCCTTATGATACGCTGAAACAAGTATGATGTCCTTATTTAATAATATATATGCAATCCAGAAACATTCCATTCCAAACCATCAACTGGGATAATATTGACAAAACAACCCATCCCGGCACTACGGGTACAGCGTGGTGGCAAACGCTCCAGTTTGAAGGTTTGCGGGTACGGGTTGTTGAATATAGCCCGGGCTACCTGGCTGATCACTGGTGTCAAAAAGGCCATATTGTGCATTGCCTTGAAGGGGAATTTACAACCGAAATGCAAACCGGCGAAAGCTTTCAGCTATCAAAAGGCATGAGCTATATTGTTTCGGATGATTTAAGCTCCCATCGCTCCATAACTGAAAATGGGGTGAAGCTATTGATTATTGATGGTGATTTCCTGAACACCAACACGATTAAGGGATTCTTTTGATTTTTACGATTAAATCCAATTTTAAAAATCCTGAAAATCCTTCAAATCCCTTAATCGTGTTATAATTGTTATTTGCACATTTGTTTATCTCCAAATTAATCCTAAATTTATCACACCCAATAACACTAAACTTATGAGCTCCCGTAGAGATTTTTTACAAAAATCTGCCATCGTAGCCGGTGGCAGCCTGTTAGCATCAGCATTAAATAATCAGGCTTTTGCCATTTTTAAACCCGGAATTGCCCCAAGCGATCAGCTAAATATTGGCGCCATTGGAATAAATGGCATGGGCTGGGCCGATGTGCAGGCGGCCTTAAAAGTACCTGGCGTAAACCTGGTAGCTGTTTGCGATGTTGATAAAAATGTAATGGATAAACGGTTGGCCGATTTAGCCAAAACAGGCTACGATACTTCGAAAATTAAAAAGTTTGAAGATTATCGCCAACTGCTCGATCAAAAAGATATTGATGCCGTTGTAATAGGCACCCCTGATCATTGGCATGCGCTGATAATGATGCACGCTGTGGAGGCGGGTAAAGATGTATATGTTGAAAAACCGGTAGGCAATTCAATAATGGAGTGCCGGGCGATGGTGAATGCGCAGCAGCGGTATAATAAAGTGGTACAGGCCGGCCAGTGGCAGCGCAGTCAGCAACATTTTAAGGATGCTGTAGATTTTGTGCAGGGCGGACAGCTTGGAAACATAAGAACCGTAAAAGTTTGGTGCTACCAGGGCTGGATGAAACCGGGCGCAATAGTGCCTGATAGCGCACCGCCTGCCGGGGTTAATTACGCTTCGTGGCTTGGTCCGGCAAAAACAATTCCGTTTAATGCCAGCCGTTTTCATTTTAACTTCCGCTGGTTTTGGGATTATGCCGGTGGATTAATGACCGACTGGGGCGTACATTTATTGGATTATGGTTTGCTGGGCATGAAATCGCCCATCCCAAAATCGGTTTCGGCTTTGGGCGGACGGTTTGCTTACCCCGAACTATCAGAAGAAACACCTGATACTTTAACAACCTTATATGAGTTTGACGGCTTTAATATGGTTTGGGATTCGGCCATGGGCATTGACAATGGTTCTTATAATCGTGATCATGGCATTGCATACATTGGTAATAACGGTACGCTTATTTTAAACCGCAACGGCTGGGAAGTTATAGAAGAAAGGCAAAGCGGCAACAAGGTGAGCAAGCCCTTTGTGGCAAAATCTGACGATGGGTTGGATAAACATTGGGAAAACTTTGTGAGCGTGGTAAAATCACGTAAAATGGATGATCTGCACTGCCCGATCCAGGCAGGTGCTCATGTAGCAACTGTGGCGCAAATGGGTAATATAGCTTACCGCAGCGGTAAAAAGCTGGAATGGAACAATACGCTGCATGAATTTACCGACAAAGCAATTAACAAAGAATACCTGATGAAAGAATATCACAATGGGTATAAACTGCCGCGTGTTTAATTTCGGAATTCGGATGTTCGATTTCGGAATTATTTATTGCAGAAGTTGGAACGGGTAATATGGAATTATCTGAATCAGAATTTACAAAATTTTAAGATCACATTTTGAAAATTCTGTAAATTCTGATTCAGACAAAAATCCGAAATCGAACATTCGAAATCCGAATTCCAAAATCACATCACATCGCCCCAGGTGCTTTTATCCTTAAGCATTACCTCGCGTAATAGTCTTATTTGCGGCATACCATGGTCTAACACTTCATCGTGGAATTTTTTGAGGGAGAAGTTTGTGCCTTCCTGCTTTTCATAATCAGCCCTAAGCTTCAGGATCTCTAATTTCCCTATTGTATAAAACAAATAACCCGGATCAAAAGTACCACGAAGGGCTTCCTGGCGCGATGGTTTATCGCCCTGGTACCAGTTGTTCATAAAAAATTTGGTAGCGTCATCAATATTCATTCCCTGGCAGTGGGTTTTAATGGACACACACAACCTGCACAAGCGCAGCAAAGCATCGCCAGACTGTGTTAGCCTGAACTTGGCAGCCCGTACCGTATCGCCATTGTGCCCATAACCTTCATCTGCCATCATTTTTTCGCAGTAATGCGCCCAGCCTTCAACATAGGCATAGCTGTTAAACACCTTCTCAATTTTTGTGGCTGCTGATGCATTTAAGTGTAAGAATTGCGTATAGTGACCGGGATAAGCTTCATGAATGGTGATATTATCAGTAGTATAATAATCAAATTGCCTTAACCAGTCTTCCTTTTGTTTGGCGGTCCATTTTGCGTCAACAGGCGTGATGTAATAAAAAGCTTCTGTAGCTTTGGTTTCAAAAGGGCCCGGATCGTCATTTGAAGCTGTGCTGGTTGCCCGGCCAAATTGTGGCGTTTCCTCTACTTTTAAATTAACCTTTGATGGCATTGTTACAATGTTTTTATCCGTAAGGAATTTACGGATAGCCTCAACATTTTTCCTTACTTCCGGAATCAGGTTTTCGGCGGTAGGATGTTCTTTTTGCAGATCGTGATAAACATCTATAGGTTTTTTATTGGGGTTGATGGTTTTTGCGGCGGCATTAAATACCAGTTGTTCCTTCTTCAATTCACTAAGGCCAATTGCAAGGATCTTTTCGGGAGATAGCGTAATGCCTTCGCTGTAAAGCAACATTTTTTTGTAGCTGGCTTCGCCAATAGCATATTTGTTGGTTGCTTTGGGCAGTTTCTCTTTTTGCAGCCAGTCGGCAAAGCCGTTTATGGCAGCAATGGCGGTTTTATTGGTTGCGTTGAACACCTTCATTAATGAATCGTTCTTTACATCTTTTAAAGCGATCTTTAAATCTCCCCCCAAAAAATCTGTAGAACCCCGGGCAATTTCAATGGCTGTTTGAACGTAAGGTTTGGCCAGCGAATCTTTTAAGTTAGCTTTTGCAGCAATAAATACATTAGCGGCATTCTTTTCAATTGCGATAATTGATTTAACTCGATCTTCAATTGGGGCAAAGTCGCGTTTTACATAAATGCTTACGTCAATTGCATTAGCATAGGTCATGGGGTTTTTATCATAGGTGCCCATGTCTTCAAACGTGAAGATCTCGTTCTTTATAGCCGACCGCAGGATGCGAAAATCATAAAACGCCTGCGTACTTAACGAAGCAGTGTCTGTCGCTGCTAAATGCTGGTCGAAATCCTTTAAGCGCCCAAGCTCCTTGCCCAATGATTCTTTGCGCAGATCCGTAACCTTACCATCGTACTGATGAAAGCCCAATGCAACACCTGTTGCCGGTCGCCATGCCAGGTAGCCGGTCAGGTAGTCGTCAGCCAGTTTTTGAAATGCAGCATCGCCAGAAACAGGCGAGGTGACAGACTGTGTTTTTTGTTCGCAGCTTAATAATACTGCTATAGGTATAAGTAACAGGATTTTTTTCATGAGTTAGTTATTGGTCATTAGTCTTTTGGTCATTTATCATTGCCGATAGTCAGTAAATCTATACACTTTCAATGACTAATAATGGAATCACCAATAACATTAATGAAGATATTGAGCCGGTATTGGGTTGTCTTTTCGTTCTCCATCATAAAACCATCCCAATATCCAGAAACGGGTACCATCATTAAACAGTTCAATACTGTTGATTCCGCGCTCAATAATTGGCCCGTTATGTTCATTGCGCGATTCGTAGGTGCTCCATACATGATAAATACTGCCAAACTTTTCAACCTTACGGGAGATCTCCCTTTCGTCAAAGCCATCTTTCTCTAAGGATGGATCAGACAGGCGGTGGTATTCTTTAAGACTCATATAATGCATGGCCGGTTTGCCATTTTTTGAGATACTTATCGCGCCAACATTTACGCCGGGCCAGTGGATCAGGCTATCGCGTTCAAAATATACTTTGCCACCTTTTTTAACGGTAACCACATCGTAATAAGCTTTAATAATGCCATCGAGCGTACTTACGTTATCGCCATATTTAGTTATAACCTGGGCGCTGGTATGGTAATTTATGGATAGGTGAAACAGAACAGTAAGGAGTAAAGCTAATTTTTTCATGATGATTTAAGGTAATGATCAAATATATTAGTTTATTGGTTCATTAGTTAAACTTACCTGCATCATTATGAACACGTTGTGGGTTGTTGATATAAACTTATCCCACTCCTTCCATCAGCCCCAAAACCTCATCCCAGTTATTAACCCTTTGATGATGGTTATAGCTAACATTATGAAAGGCATTGAACATAATGGTTTTGCCCTTAAAAAAGTCGAGGTTTTTAATATGGTCGTCTATCATATAATCGGTGCCGATGATGCTTTTATCGCCGCAAAAAATAATGTTCCGCCAGCTGATAAAAGGGAAGTGTTCGTTTAGCCAGCCCAATTTTTCTGGTAACGAATGCGGATATTGCATGGCTGCCGAAACAATGTAAACATCATAATTTTCCATCAATTTTTTAACCGCTTCAATTGCGCCGGGCATAACCGGGGTAGTTCTGAAATACCCGGGCGTGGCAGAAAGTTTACTGTAAGCATCCCTTTCAGGAACAACCTCTTCTTCTTTACGGCCAATAAGCTCATGCGGATGTATTTTTACGCCATAATGCTTTTCGTACCACGTTAGTAACTGGGTTTCCTCATCGGCAATAACCCCATCCATATCTACAGCAATAGATTTTCTCATGGTTTAAAGTTAAAAAAATAGGGATGAATTTTTGGACTCATCCCATACTTTAAAGGTCTTTCGGACTTTACCGACTTTCCGTCTTCCGGACTTCCTTAATCACCGCAATAATATCCTCTTCGCCCAATGCCGGTTCCGCTTGCTGAAAAGTTTCAAACACAGCTTCGCCCAATGGTGTTGAAAGGCCGAGATCTTTTGCCAGGCGCAGATCTTTTGCAATATGTTTCAAAGCAAATGCGGCGTTGTAATTATCATTATTAATAGCATCACCCTTAATTTTAATGAACGGGCTGCCTAATGCACTGTTATTTATAAGCGTTAGCAAGTCAGTAGCAGCAATGCCGTTTTGCTGTGCAAAAACAACAGCTTCCGCCAATCCTTGCGCATGGATGCCCAGCAGTGTATTGATAACCAATTTAGCAGTATTGCCGGCCCCCGTTTCACCAACCCGCATGGCCAACCTGCCTGTTTTCTCCAGCACAGGTTTAGCCTGTTCAAAAGCGCTTTCGTTGCCGCCAACCATTATTACCAATGTACCTTCCTCGGCTTGTTTAACACTGCCTGATACCGGTGCATCCAGGTAATGATTACCCTGCTGCTTGCACAACCCGGCTATTTGTTTGCTTATAGAAGGAGATACCGTGCTCATGTTAATGATGATCTTGCCACTGGTATTGGCACTCAGCAAGCCATCCGCACCGTTAAAGATATCAGCGATAGCTTTATCATCCGATACCATAATAATTACCAGGTCAGTTTGTTGTATCAGCAGGGCAGGAGTGGCGGCAGCCGTAGCGCCAATGGATCTTAAAACATCTTCTTTAGCCTTGCTCCGGTTATAAACGCTAACAGGGTAACCTGCTTTTATCAGTTGTTGCGACATCGGGATCCCCATTTTACCGAGACCTATCCAGCCTATTTTTGTTGTGCTCATTTTATTTTTATGTAGAGTTTTTAAATTAAGTTAATTCACTTGCCGGGTGTACAGTTTACTCACCCGACGACGCTTCGCTGGTCGACCTCTCTTCGCCTGCGGCGGAAAGAGGTGGGGAAAGGAAAATAACTTCTTTGCCCTCTTTCCGCACAGCGAAGAGAGGGCCGGTCCATCCGCTGGCTAGCGGAGTCGACCGGGTGAGTAAAATCTGCGCGCGATATTAACGCTAATGCACTACTCAATACTTACCCCAATCTCACTCCCGATAACCTTTCACATTCAGCTAAAAATAACTCCTGGACCTCTGCTCTGGCTGCAGCAGGGTGAAAATCCCTGAGCTTTTTATGATAAAAGTATTTCCCGCTCACCATCGCTTCTGCATCATTGCTTACGGCCAGCCAGGCTTGGGTTACAGGTGCGTCTTTCAGGCTATCAGGTGCACCCGGCCCTCCCATTTTTGTGGCTACCCATCCCGGTTCAAGTGCATTTGAATACACATCCGCCCATTTCCGGGCAACGGCAAAAGCAAGTATTACATTATGCAGCTTTGAATCGGCATAGGCGCTGATGCCATTCCACCTGCGGTCTGTCCAGGTAAGGTCTTTTAGGCTTGGGTCACCATCACGGTGCAGGCCCGAGCTAAGGTAGATAAGCCTTTTGGGCTTAGTAATTAAGCAGGTGAGTATATAAGGCGCCAGGCTGTTTATAGCAAATAAATGTGGTAAGTCATCAACTGTATTAATGCGGCTGGGTTCCTGGTAGCCTACCGCTGCATTGTGGATCACGGCATCAAATATGCCCAGTTTGTTTACCTGTTCAGCAAGCTGTTTTGTTTCTGCTATGCTTGATAGATCACCTGTAACTACAGTTTCTGCGCCGGGAACCGCGAGTAATGCTTCTTTGCCCCGGTTTTCATTGCGGGCATGCAAAACCACCTGGTGACCTTCGGCAACCAATAGTTGTGCAGCCATTTTACCAAGCCCATCTGCCGATCCCGTTATGAATATTCTCGACATGTTATCCTCCTTCTTGTTTTGATATAACAAAGGTGAACAAGAAAATTCCGCTTTAACTTACCAAATGGTAAAAATGACGATAGGTAATAATTTATATTAAAGCTTTTGATACATAATATAGGCGTTGGTCAACCCATTTTGCTGATGATCAAATGCGTCAGGAATCTCGCCGATAATTTGAAAACCCAGCTTCTCCCAAAGCCTTACGGCCCGCTCATTGCTTTTAACAACAAAGTTAAATTGTATAGCCTTATAGCCAAGTTGCCTGGCTTCTTCAATTGAAAACTCACCCATTACTCTGCCTATCCCCAATCCGGCGGCATCAGGCGATACCATATAAGCCCCATTTGCAACGTGCTTTCCCAAATCGGGTTGGTTATCTTTTAAAAGAAATGTACCGGCAACTTTGCCGGCAATGGTGGCAACATAAGTGTGTTTACCCTCGCCGCACCAAAAATCAAGCATTTTTTCTTTGGGTGATGATGGGTCAAACACGTAAGTATCTCCTTTGGATATTACCTGGTGAATGATTTCCCAAATCTGGTCATGATCTGCAGATGTTGCTTTTCTTATCTCAATCATAATTAACTTATATTTTTACGGATGCGGCTTAATGATTGTGGTGTAATGCCGAGATACGAGGCAATATCCTTTAATGGTACCCGCAAGGCAATATCCGGGTTTTGCATTATGAATAGCTTGTACTGGTTTTCAGCATCCTCACCCAAATAAGTATTCCGAATGTTTATCTTCTCAATCAGCCGTAATTGATTTTGCTGATCAATAACCTCTTTCATATAAGGCAGCTGCTTATACAATTCAAGCAACCTGCTTTTGCTTATTGCCAGCACTTCAGCATCGCAGGATGCCTGGATAGCTGCGGATGTTGGTGCCTCGTCATTAAAGCTTTGCAATATGGTGCTAAGCT
This sequence comes from Mucilaginibacter sp. OK098, assembly GCF_900142915.1. Classification (GTDB taxonomy): domain Bacteria; phylum Bacteroidota; class Bacteroidia; order Sphingobacteriales; family Sphingobacteriaceae; genus Mucilaginibacter. Next base: position 449,321 of record NZ_FRCM01000002.1, on the reverse strand, counting down.
GGTTCTCCTTGTAAAAATAATGGGTTAGCTCAATGCCTTTATCATTAACAGATACAATGCGCAATACGCCTTTGCATAAAAAAAACAGTTCGCGGCAAACCCTGCCATTACCCTTAAACAAGTAATCGCCTTCTTTAAAAACCTTGTGCTCAAAATGGGAGGAAATGATCTGCGCATCTTCGGCAGAGATATGCCTTATTAATTGCAGGTAGTTGATAAGCTGGTTTTGCATAAAGCAAATATAGGTTACGCAGCAGTGGGTTTCAAGTATTGATAATCAGTGTACCGTTTACTAATAAAAAGGAAGCAGATCATTATCATGAGAAACAAAGCAACTTCCGGGCACAACAATCAACGAACTTTTTGCTGAGGGACGTTAAAGTCGCTTGTTTGTTGGTCAGAATGACCGATTTTTTAATAATTTTAATAGTCAAACATTCAAATTTTAGCCTTATTCCTATCAAAACCCTGTTTCTAATGACATTCCATCAATAATTAAATGACAATAGAATGAACACACTTAGTAATTTATCGCTGTACATTTGCTTAACGGTGTTAAATTATTTAATGCCTAAACAAAATGGCTAGTAAAGACAGGATATTACGATTGAAGGAAGAAACCAGGTGCAACATACTGGAAGCGGCCCTTCAGATTGTTAAGGAAGAGGGATGGCAAGCCTTGAGCATGCGCAAAATTGCCGACGTAATTGAATATACTGCTCCTATTATATATGAATATTTTTCAAACAAAGACGCAATACTATTGGAGCTTACCCGCCAGGGATATTTAAAGCTGGCGAAGGAACTAACAGAAGCCAGGGACAGGCACCGCCTGCCGGCTAAACAGCTGGAAGATATGTGGCTTAGCTACTGGAATTTTGCCTTTGCAAACAAAGAACTTTACCAGGGCATGTTTGGCATAACTACAAATTGTAGTTGCGACCTGGTAAATGGTTTGCCTGAGGCAGATATACCTTATGACCTGTTTAGCGAAGTAATAGGTGAATACATGAATATTAAAGATTTGGAAGGGGATGTGATTTGTACAAAGTATTATACCTTTTGGTCTGTTGTACATGGGCTGGTATCCATTAATTTATTAAGTCGTGGTTCTTCAGACGAGATTAACCGCATCGTATTAAAAGATGCAATAAGTGGCATAATACGAACCATGACCGAGTAATTTTTTAACAAAAAAATAACATCGTTAAATAATTTAACAGTGTTAAATTAATATCAATTAATCATTAACAACTAAACACAGAAAGCTATGAAAACACAGAACCAAACCCATGCCTCAATATTTAACAGTGTTAAACATTTTAATAATGTTAAAACAAATAATGTTGCAACAAGTATTATGTCTTCTTATAATCCGTGTTGCAGATAGCAAAAACAAGTGAAAATCATTAATTCACTACCGAACTAATTCACAATTAAAATTTATACAATGCATCAATACAATAACAATACAATCATGAAAAGTTTAATTTTAGCGATCCTCGCAATATCATTATACAGTTGCTCACCGAAGCCGCAGGCTGGTGGAGCACCTCCCGCGCCATCATTGCCGGTGGCCACAATAGTTACAGGTACCGACACTACTTACCAGGAATATCCTGCGTCAATAGAAGGTACTGTTAACGTAGAAGTACGCCCGCAGGTAAGCGGCGCATTAGATAAAGTATTTGTTGACGAAGGTTCTTTTGTAAGCGCCGGTCAGCCTTTATTTAAAATTAACGAGCAGCCATACCGTGCAGCTTTAAACAACGCATTGGCTAGCCAGCACGCAGCCGAAGCCACTGCTGCCAATGCACAGCTGGAAATTGACAAACTTACCCCGCTGGTTCAAAACAAGGTAGTATCAGAGTATCAGTTAAAAACTGCAAAAGCAGCTTATGATGTTGCCAAAGCAAATATTGAACAGGCAAAAGCAAATGTTAACACCGCACAGATCAACTTAGGATATACTTTAATAAAAGCCCCGGTTAGCGGTTATATCGGCCGTTTAATTAAAAAACAAGGAAGCCTTGTTGCACCTGCAGATGTTGACGCACTAACCCAATTATCGGATGTGCATGATGTGCATGTTTATTTTTCACTGAGCGAAAAAGATTTTGTAGCCTTTAAAGAACAATATCCCGGCGAAACACTAAAAGACAAATTATCAAAATTACCAACAGTATCATTATTGCTTGCTGATAATACAGCTTATGGCAAACAGGGTAAGGTTGATATGATTGATGGCCAGTTTGATAAAAATACCGGCGCTATCACCTTACGTGCAAGTTTTGCTAATCCACAAGGTCTGATACGTTCAGGTAACACTGGTAAAGTTCGTTTAAGCCTGCAACATAAAGATGCTTTAATAGTACCTGAATCAGCAACTGTTGATATGCAGGACAAAGTATTTGTGTTCACCGTAGGCGATAGCAGTAAGGTAAAAAAACAAGCCATTACTATTATTGGCAAAAATGGCGACAATTACCTGGTTAAAGACGGCGTAAAAGTAGGCGACCAGATTGTATTAAGCGGCATTGATCACTTACAGGAAGGTATGGTGATCCATCCTCAAAAAGCGCCTGAAAAGACAGCTGCAATTGCAAAAAACTAATTAAGAGAATCAAGAATCAAGAAATCAGGAGTCAAGATAAAGCGTCATATCCAACACAAGTAAAAGACAAGTAAATCTGTCTTGATTCTTGACTCTCGTTGTCTTACATCTAAATATTAAAGTCATGTTTCAGAAATTTATAGAAAGACCGGTACTCTCAACAGTTATCTCCATTTTATTGGTGATACTTGGCGTACTTGGTTTAACAAAGTTACCCTTAGAGCGGTTTCCGAATATCGCTCCCCCGTCGGTATTGGTATCCGCAGTGTACCCCGGCGCTAATGCCGAGACTATTTTACGTTCCGTGACACCGTCATTGGAAGAAGCAATTAATGGTGTGGAAAACATGACATACATGACTTCCTCTGCCAGTAATGATGGTACATTAGGCATCACGGTTTACTTTAAACAAGGCACTAACCCCGATCAGGCGGCTGTGAACGTTCAAAACCGTGTTTCACAAGCAACAAGCCAACTACCTGCCGAGGTTGTGCAATATGGTATAACCACTACCAAACAGCAAAATAGCTTTATTGGCGCTATAGGTATTTACTCAGAAGATACAAAAAAATATGATGCCGTATTTGTAAATAACTATGCACAGATCAATATCATTCCCGAAATCAAACGTATCACGGGTGTAGGTTCTGCCAGTGTATTTGGTGGTATTAAAGATTACTCTATGCGGGTTTGGTTGAACCCCGGCCAATTGGCAGCTTACAAAATTACTCCCGCCGAAGTTACGGCCGCTATACAGGACAAAAACCTGGAAGCAGCACCTGGTAAATTTGGCGAGCAAAGCCAGGAAGCATTTGAATATGTAATTAAATATAAAGGTAAGCTCACCACACCGGAAGAATATCAGAATATTGCTATCCGTGCAAATGCAGATGGTTCTGTATTGCGTTTAAAAGATGTAGCACGTGTTGAATTGGGTGCTTATAGCTATGGTAGTGTGAACCGTTTGAACGGGCATGATGGTATTACAATTGGTGTAATACAATTGTCTGGCTCAAACGCCAACGAAATCCAGATCGCTATTGATAAGCTGATGGAAAAATTATCAAAAGATTTTCCTAAAGGCATCAAATACAACCAGTTTTATCGTACCAAAACCGACCTTGATGAATCAATTAACCAGGTTGAACATACACTGATAGAAGCTTTTGTACTGGTATTTATCGTGGTATTTATATTCCTGCAAGATTTCAGGTCTACATTGATCCCGGCTATAGCGGTTCCGGTGGCCATTATTGGTACCTTTTTCTTTATGAACCTCTTTGGTTTCTCTGTTAACCTTTTAACCCTATTCGCCCTCGTATTGGCCATAGGTATTGTGGTGGATGACGCGATTGTGGTAGTGGAGGCGGTTCACGCCAAAATGGAGCACAACCCGGGAATGACCCCGAAAGTGGCAACTACCGAGGCCATGCACGAAATTAGCGGCGCAATTATATCTATTACGCTGGTTATGGCGGCGGTGTTTTTACCGGTTAGCTTTATGACAGGCTCAACGGGGATCTTTTACCGGCAGTTTGCGTTAACCATGGCTATAGCCATCATTATATCAGCTGTTAACGCCTTAACTTTAAGCCCTGCTTTGGCCGCTTTATTTTTAAAGAATAAGCATACTGAAGATGGCCACGAAGCACCTAAGAAAAGTTTTGTTGAAAAATTCTATGCAGGCTTTAACGGTGGTTTTAATTATATGACCAACAGGTACGTTGGGGGCTTGAAAATTCTGACCCGTAATAAATGGATCAGTATGGCTGGGCTTGCATTAGTAGTTGTTGCTACAGTTTACCTGGTAAATAGAACCAAAACGGGCTTTATTCCTACCGAGGATCAGGGTTTTGTGGCTATTGCTGTTTCTACACCATCAGGAACTTCATTAAGCAATACTAATAAAATATTAAAACAGGCCGAAGTACAGTTGAATACTTTACCATCAGCAAGATTTGTTATGTCATTGGCTGGCTTTAACTTTTTAACGCTATCCAACAGCCCATCTGCTGGTCAAATTTTCCTTTTGTTAAAACCTAATAAAGACAGAGGTGCCGTTAAGAATATTGATGATATACAAAATATAATAAGAGGGAAATTAGCCGGCATCCCAAGCGGTACTTTCTTTGTGTTCAGTTTCCCAACCGTTCCGGGATTTAGTAACGTAGAGGCTATGGATGTGATGCTGCAGGATAAAACCAATGGCCGGTTGGATAAATTTAGCGGTGTAGCCAATAACTTTATAGGAAAGCTGATGGCAAAACCGGCAATTGCTTATGCCTTTACCTCTTATAAAGCAGATTATCCTCAGTTACAATTAGAAGTTGATGATGAAAAGGCTAATCAATTGGGGGTGAATGTTAAAGACATCCTGTCAACTATGCAGGCTTACTTTGGTACAGCACAAGCGTCAGATTTTAACCGCTTTGGTAAATACTACCGCGTGGTGGTTCAGGCTGATATTGCCGACAGAACAGATCCGACAAGTATTGATCGGGTGTTTGTTAAAAACAAAGCCGGAGCAAGTGTGCCAATTAATACCCTGGTTAAATTAACCCGTGTTTACGGTTCAGAAACAGCTTCACGTTATAACCTGTTTAACTCTATCGAAGTAAATGCCATCCCTAAACCAGGTTACAGTTCAGGTGATGCGATCAAGGCCATAGAGGAAACAGCTAAAGAGCAATTGCCAACAGGTTTTGCTTATGAGTTCGCTGGCCAAACCCGTGAAGAAATTTCCTCAGGCGGACAATCAGCTGTAATATTTATGCTTTGTTTGGTGTTTGTATACTTCTTACTGTCAGCACAATACGAGAGTTACGTCCTGCCATTGGCCGTAATATTTTCAATCCCTACAGGTATTTTAGGTGTGTTTGTTGTATTAGGTTTAACCGGTATCGAAAACAACATTTACGTACAGGTAGCGCTCATCATGCTCATCGGCTTGCTGGCTAAAAATGCCATCCTGATCGTCGAGTTCGCGGTACAACGCCGCAGAGCGGGTTTATCGTTGGTGGCATCGGCCATTGAAGCGGCAAGGTTGAGAATTCGTCCGATCATCATGACATCGCTGGCATTTGTGTTCGGTTTATTCCCAATGAGTATTGCAACAGGCCCATCTGCACAAGGTAACCACTCTATCAGTATTGGTGCCGCAGGCGGGATGATTTCAGGTGTAGTGCTTGGCTTATTTATTATCCCGGTATTGTTTGTAATATTCCAGGGTTTACAGGAAAGAATAACAGGCATTCCGTTGGCAGTATTAAACGCCGGTGATGAACATAAAGGACATAACGGTAAAACTGTAGCTGAATTAGAAAACGAATTAACAGCGTAAATTTAAAAAGGTAGGCCTGCGGTTCCCTCCCCGAAAAGGATAGAGCGGAACAGGTGAAGTGGAAAGCCTTCAAGGGAAGGAACCGCAGGCAAATTCTTATTAATCATAACATAAAATGAAAAACTATATAAAAGGGTCTGTTTTGATATTGGTATTAGCAGTGCTAAGCGCCTGTAAAGTATCAAAGGATGTAGAAACACCCAAACCTGCCCTGCCTGAAACATTCAGGAGCGCAGTTACAACCGGCGATACCAGCAGCATTGCTGATATACAATGGAAAAGCTTTTTTACTGAAGCTACTTTGCAAAAGCTGATTGACAGCGCCATCGTAAAAAATTACGATATGCAGATAGCTGTGAAAAATATAGAAGAATCACAGCTGTTATTTAAGCAGGTAAAATGGAACTATGTTCCGCAGGTTGACCTGAACGTTACGGCAAATTCACAGCGCCCGTCAGACAATAGCATTAACGGTTTAAGTTTAAAGCAGAATAATATTGGCTCAAAGCATGTGGAAGATTATTCTGCAAATATAGCCATTTCATGGGAGGCTGATATTTGGGGTAAGATCCATAACCAGCAACGCAGCGCATTGGCAGCATACCTGCAAACCCAGGAAGCTAAAAAGGCTATCCAAACCAATATAGTTGCCAGTGTATCTCAGGGTTATTATAACCTGTTGATGCTGGATGCTCAGTTAGACATTACACAAAAAAATGTGAAGCTTAACGACAGTACATTGCGGATAATCAAGCTGCAGTATGATGCCGGACAGGTTACCTCGTTAGCCGTTCAGCAGGCGGATGCGCAAAAACAAGCAGCTGAAGAGCTGGTGCCACAGTTTGAACAAAACATTGCCATCCAGGAAAATGCTTTACGCATTTTAACCGGTGCACTGCCTGATAAAATTGAAAGAAGCTCAAACCTTGATGCAATGGTTATTCTAACCAATGTAGCAACAGGTGTGCCATCGGCTATAGTAAGCCGCAGGCCTGATGTTAGAAGCGCCGAGCTTGCATTAATGATTGCCAACAGCAAAGTAGGCATCAGCAAAGCCCAGATGTACCCTGCCTTACGCATAACTGCACAAGGTGGCGTAAACTCGTTCAAAGCAAGTAACTGGTTCAATATTCCTGCATCGCTGTTTGGTATAGTTGGGGCTAGCATTGCACAGCCATTGTTTGATCATAAACAACTGAAAACTGATTACGAAGTTGCACAGGTTGATCGTGAAAAAACAGTATTGCAGTTCCGCCAGTCGGTTTTAAATGCAGTTGGCGAAGTGTCTGATGCATTGGTAAAAATTGATAAGCTAAAATCACAGCAAACAATAGCAGCGAGCCGCGTAAATACTTTACAACAGGCTACAAAAAATGCCGATCTGTTATTCAAAAATGGATTAGCTACTTACCTTGAAGTAATAACAGCCCAGGGTAACGTATTGCAAAGTGAACTGGAACTGGCATCAATAAAAAGAGATGAATTAAGCGCAGTATCTGATCTGTACAGATCACTGGGCGGTGGTTGGAAATAAATAAAGACTAATAACAATGAAAGAGTTTGTAATATCAAGAAGCAAAATGCTTTACTGCTCTATAAGAGAATGGAACGTTACTTTAATATTTTGGGGCATTGTACTGCTTGTTGAAGTGGTGGTAAATGTGCTGAAGTAAAATAGTCATAACAACTAAAGAAAATGTTTTAATCCTCAATCCGTAATTAGCGGATTGAGGATTTTTGTTTAAATGCGGTGAATAATAATCTTATTTGCCGCAAAAATGCGGCAAATTGTTGTATATGCGGCGAATAAATTATATATTTACCGCATATTTAAGGCGAATATGTATATACATGAATTAAAAACGTGGCCAGGATTTACATGGGATGACAAAGCACTGTCTGAAAAATTAGGCCAGGTGAGACATAATATGGGATTGATATTTGGGCAAATGAATGCCGCCGGGTTTAAGCAAAAAGAGGAAACACTTTTAAAAACGCTTACACTCGATGTTACAAAATCAAGCGCTATAGAGGGTGAAATGCTGGATACAGAACAGGTTCGCTCGTCCATTGCCAGAAGGCTGGGGATAGAAGTTGCCGGAATGATAACATCAAGCAGGCAAGTTGACGGCGTTGTAGAAATGATGCTTGATGCAACTCAATACTTTAATTTACCTTTAACTACTGACAGGCTTTATGGTTGGCACTCATCTCTTTTCCCATCTGGCAAAAGTAGCCTGAATAAAATAACGGTTGGTAATTGGCGAAATGATGAAACCGGACCTATGCAGGTTGTTTCAGGGCCACTGGGTAAAGAAAGTGTGCATTACCAAGCGCCTGGTGCCAAACGCGTACCGGTTGAAATGGATCTATTTCTTAAATGGTTTAATGAAGGGCAACACCTTGATCCGGTTATAAAAGCCGGAATAGCGCATCTTTGGTTTGTAACTATACATCCTTTTGATGATGGTAATGGACGTATAACGCGGGCCATAACAGATATGCAATTAGCAAAGGCCGATAAATCAACTCAGCGGTTTTACAGTATGTCTGCACAAATAGAAAAAGAAAGAAATGCGTATTATGATATATTAGAAAGCACACAGAAAGGTAATTTGGATATAACAGCATGGCTTTTATGGTTTTTTGATTGCCTTGGCCGGTCTATGGATAATACTGTTGATGTTTTAGAAACGGTATCTATAAGGAACCGGTTCTGGGATAAACACCGGGATACTGCATTGAACGCGAGGCAAAAGAAGGTTACAGATATGTTATTGGATGATTTTTTTGGGTGCCTTAATGTTTCAAAATGGGCTAAGATAACTAAATCATCAACAGATACTGCATTAAGAGATATCCGCGATTTGATGAGTAAGGATATACTTGCGCAAAATGAAGGCGGCGGCAGAAATACAAGCTACAGCATAATATTAAACTGAAATCATTACCTTTCAAATCCAAATAATACACTTCTTTCAATGAAATTTTTTACATCAAAGCACTTATCCTTCAAGCTTATAGCCCTTTTAATTTTTAGCAGCATTATCAATGCAGCCGCACAGGAAAGTGCCAGGTATCCTTTAATACCTTATCCTGCCAAATTAATCGCTGGTAAAGGCGCATTTATCATCACTTCAAAAACCAATATTGTAACTGCACCTCAGTTTAAGGGTGAAGCAGATGAATTAAATGATTTGCTAAGCAAGGGGTTTGGTAAAAAGTTAAGCATAACTAAAAACGCCCAACCCCATGCTATAAAGTTGGTATATGCTGCCGCTCTTACTGCTCCCGAAGCTTACAGGTTAACGGTAACAGCACAGCGGGTAATTATAGGGGCTAAAGATCCGGCAGGTGTATTTCATGCGATTGAAACTATCAGGCAATTGTTACCTGTTTCGGTAGAGGAGGGTACAGCAAATAAACAACTATCATTACCTGCGGTAGCCATTGAAGATCATCCGGCTTATGAATGGCGGGGAATGCACCTCGATGTATCGCGTCACTTCTTTTCAATTAACTATTTAGAGAAGTTTATTGATAGGATGGCACTTTATAAAATGAACAAACTGCACCTGCATTTAACTGACGACCAGGGCTGGCGGATAGAAATAAAAAAATATCCTAAGCTAACTGAAGAAGGTGCCTGGAGAACTTTCAATAACCAGGATTCGGCCTGCATGAAACGTGCGGTTGATAACCCTGATTTCAACATTGATAAAGAACATATCATTCAGCGCGATGGCAAAACGTTATATGGCGGCTTTTACACGCAGGAAGAGATGAAGGGCGTTATCGCTTATGCCGCTGCCCGACACATCGATATAATCCCTGAGATTGATATGCCCGGCCATATGATGGCTGCTATAAACGCGTACCCGTTTTTAACCTGCAATGACGAGAATAAATTTGGTACACTTTTTTCAAAACCCATCTGCCCGTGTAACGAAAATACATTTGAGTTTGCCGAAAATGTATTTAACGAGATCATGGAGATCTTCCCATCAAAATATATCCACATCGGCGGCGATGAGGTTGACCGGTCCGACTGGGCAAAATCTGATGCCTGTAAAGCTTTGATGCAAAAAGAAGGAATTAAAGACCTGCCCGCGTTACAAAGCTATTTCATAAACCGGATGGAAAAATTCTTTAATTCAAAAGGGCGTAAAATGATTGGCTGGGACGAGATAATTGAAGGCGGGGTAACCAAAACAGCCATAATAATGTACTGGCGCACCTGGGTGCCCGATGCCCCGGTTAAAGCAGCCAAAAATGGCAATACCGTTATTATGACACCCGGCGAGCCTTTATACTTTGATGCCCAGCCCGACCAGTATTCGGTTTATAAAGTTTACCATTTTAACCCTATCCCGAAAGCTTTAAACAAGCAGGAGGCAAAAACGATAATCGGCGCACAGGCAAACATCTGGACAGAAATGATCCCTTCAGAAAAACGTGCTGATTATATGTATATGCCCCGCATGACCGCTTTAGCCGAAATGCTTTGGACAAATGATCAAAATAAATATGATTCCTATACAAAGCGCCTGGTTCAGCAATATAACAGGATGGATGCGTTGAAGATCAATTATCGCCTGCCTGATCTCCCTGGTTTGTTGAACGAATATGTATTTACCGGCGAAGGTAAATTGAGCATTGCCCGGCCATTGCCAAACCTTAGTATCCGCTATACAACAGATGGTTTGCCACCAACAACTACATCTCCGGAGTTGCCATCGCCATTAACTATCAGCAAATCTGAACTTGTTAAAGTTGCCGCTTTTACACCAGCTGGCATCCGCGGCGATATTTATAGTTTAAATTATACGCAACAGCAAATGCTTGGCCCGGTAAAAATTGCCCCGCCAAAACCCGGACTAGCTTGCAGTTATTATAAAGCCTACTTTAAGGAAACCGCTTTAATGCGAAATGCCAAAGTAGACAGCACATTTATTACCGATAAAATTGAAGTTCCTTCTACCGTAAAAGCGCCATCATTTGGAATTAACTACAAGGGTTATATTGATGTTCCTGCTGACGGTATTTACAGCTTTTACCTTACCTGCGATGATGGTGGTGTTTTAAGAATAGGCAATAACATAACCGTAAATAACGATGGCAATCACTCAGCACAGGAACGCAGCGGGCAAATAGCTTTAAAAATGGGCGCTCATCCTTTCGCGCTTGATTTTATTGAAGGCGGCGGCGGCTTTAAGCTTTTATTAAAATATAGTGTAAATGGTTCAGAGCCTAAGGAGATTCCGGTGGGTTGGTTGAAACATTAACATTTAATGGAGAGAATCTGATAAAATAATTTATCATGGATAAACTGGTCCGTTTTGTACAATTTTCTTGTTTTTGCATGCCGTAATTTTGATCATAATTTAAAGATCAAACAAAAAATGAAAAAGCAAATCTTATTACCAGTTATCCTGTTGTTGCTGGGTTTTACCTTTAACAAAGTTGCTGCTCAGGGTGATTTGGCTGAGGCTAAAAAGGCAATTGCCGCAAGCAACAGTATTTATTTTCAATCGTACCTAAAGAACGATTCATCTATTTTTATTAACCGCTATGCGGAAGATTGCCGGATTATGTTGCCAAATGCACCCGCAATGAAAGGGCATAAAGGGGCACTCGACTTCTTTAAAATGACATGCAACAAACCAGGCGGGCTCCATAACGGGAAATTTATTACTACCGATGTTTATGGGCTTGGTAATGGCTATGTGACTGAAGAAGGGGTCTGGCAGTCTTTTGATAAAAACAATAAAATGACAGATAACGGAAAGTATTTGGTGCTCTGGAAAAAGACTGCCAAAGGCTGGAAAATGTTCAGAGACTCTTTCAGCAGCGATAACAAGCCGGTGGCACCTGCAAAATTATAATTGATGAAGCATAAATAACCCCGTTTATTTATGACTTAAAAAGCGGGGCACCTTTTCAAAAAGTATTTAGCAACGGTTTATAAAAAGTGCCGGGGGATAAACAATGGAGAAAAAAAGAATAGGATATATAATAAAAAAATAAGCCTTAAGTTAGGGATTGTAAAGGTTAATCAGCTTCCTGTGTTACAGATTTACTCAGAAAGAACCCTATACAATTCCAGGTTCAGGTAATAGTTGCCTTTACCAATTATTCTTTTTTCAAGAATACCCATGTCGGTTAATTGGTCAAGGTATTTTCTGGCTGTATTTTCCGCATAAATATTGGCCCCGGTCAAATGTTTCACCCGTGTATAAGGCTGGGTAAATATTGCATTTATCAATGATTCTGGTCTTGCTATATCTGTGTCCTCAGTTATAGCTTTTAAAATAGCGTCTTTAGCCGCTATAATGTCATTGATTTTATCATAAGTAATATTAGCAGTTGCTTCAACAGCTTTAAGCATATATAAAAGCCAGTTTTTCCAGCTCCCCCTTTGTGTAATGCCTGAAAGCCCGGTATAATATTCTTCTTTGTTATCCATAATATACCTGCTAAGGAATAAGATTGGATAATCCAACAATTCCTTTTTGGTGAGATAATGGATATTGAAAATCCTTCCCGTACGTCCATTACCATCCCTGAACGGATGTATGGCTTCAAACTGGAAATGCCCGATTGCCATTTTGATCAGTGGATCTACAGCATATACCTTATCATCATTTAAGAAATCAATCAGATTTTTCAACTTTGCTTCAACCACTCCTTTACCCCTGGGTGGCGTATAAGAAACTTTGCCTGCATTCGGACCCGTTCCTCCTTCCTTAATAACAATCTGCGCTATCGGAGTTCTTATGCCGTCATTAAACTGGCTGACGGTTCTGTACATTTTAATGAAATAATGTTCATCAAATAATTGATCCCCCTTTAAATAATTGTAGCCTTCCCACAAAGCTTCTCTATAAAATAAGATCTCTTTAGCGGGGCCGTTTAATTGTTTAACATGTTCTTCGCTGTAAGCTTGATATAATTCGTCATCAGTGGTAAAAATATTTTCTATTGCACTGGAGGCCTTTGCTTCCTGCAAACTAATGGAGTTGATTAATAGTCCCTGGTTAGGAATAGCTATACTTCTGCCTTGCAAGCGGCCAAGTGCTGCTTTGGCATTGCCAAGTTGCGCATACACCTCTATATCTTCATAAAGTTCCTTATCAACAGGTAATTCAGGTAAAGTATTCCATGGAACGTTTCTGTCGTTATTTATAAGGTATGCCATATACAAATATGGTGCATTGGATTGACATTAAAAAATTGATATTTTAAGGTTAAAGATAAGTGGGGCATTAAAATTTATGATTTAGCTCCATTAAACCTTAAAATATCAATTTTTTAATGTCAATCAAAGTTTGGTCATCAATGTATCACTTGCATTACTTATTGCTTTTAATCTCAACCCTTCTATTCAATTTTCTTCCGTCTTCAGTGGCATTATCAGCAATAGGTTTGCTTTCTCCATAACCTTTAACAGCAAGGTTATCGCCTGCTATGCCGGTATTTACCAGGTACAATTTTACAGAATTGGCCCTTTCAATTGATAAAGCCATGTTATGATCGTATGATCCCTCGGCAGAGGAATTGCCGTTTAAAATAAACTTAGCTGTCGGGTCTTTTTTCATCTCGGCAGCGGCCTTATCTAAAATAGGGTATGATTCTGTTTTTAATATGCCCGAGTTAAATTCAAACTGGATATTTTTAAAGTTATAATCAGGCGGTGCAACAGGTGCCGCTACTGGTGCAGGTGTTTCCTGTACCGGAGCCTGTGCAGGAGGTGTTTCTTTTTTTACAGGCACAGGATCGGGGGGATAAGTAACGGCTGGCCTGGTAACAATAGGCTTTTTGGCCTTACAGGCAGGTAATACAGCTACAGCTAATAAAATAACGAATACAAATAAGTGCGATTTTATAATTTTCATAAAGTAATGATGTATGGGTGTAAATATAAAAAACGCAGCTTAAAGGTGCATATTGTAAATTATGAACATACTCACACTTTCTGCAAACACCAGGTAGTCATACACCTCAAATTTTGCACATTGGTAGTTTTAATGGGTTCAAATAACTTACCGTTCAAGTCGCTTGTATAATCAAACAGCATTTCTTCATTCACCAAAAAGCGTTCAGAACCATCAGGCAGGAGGTAGCGCCCGCTGCCAAGATTTTGCACCAGCGTTTCAATTCCGATATCCGATGCCAGCCGCGCAAACAAATATCCTCCCGGTTTTAGCACGCGCCACATAGATCGCAGCATGCTGTCAAAATGAAATGCATTAGTGGCAAAATGCAGTACTGCGCTGCTGATCACCAGGTCAAAATATCCATCATCAAAAGGCAATTCCTCAGCTGCAGCAACCCTGAAATTAGTTGATGGAATATCTGGCGCCAGGCTGGCGGCCAATTCTGTTACCACTTTAACTACCTGCGGATTTGGGTCTATACCATAAACATCAAACCCATTGCGAAGGAAATAAACCAGGTTTCGCCCTCCTCCGCAACCAGCATCCAGTACTTTATTGCAATTATTAAAGCGGCCTTTTAATAACTGATCAAACAAATAAATATCAATATTGCCGTAAAGCTCCCAAAGGTTGTTTTGCATAGCGCTAATGTAGGTCGAACTTTTTAGATATTAAAAAACCCCTTTCGGGGTTTTTATTTAGTTGCTCATTTTATTTATATGACTAATCATCATTTTTTCTGTCTTTTTTGTCATGGTGCTCAAACCTTTCAAAGCCACCACAATCGGTAATTTTGTCTTTAATTACATCATAAATAGCAGTATTGCTGGTACTGCTTATTACAATTACACCTCCTGTTCTTGTAGCCGCTTCAAGCGCTGCTGCGGCTGTGTTGCTTATCAGCTTGTTTAAATGCAGCTTTATGATGGTAGCCAGGTCAGTTTTACCATCAACGGTCACATTGTCTGCCTCGGCTTTAATAACGGCATTATCATTAAAGTCAAATTCAATAGGTATTACTGTGCCGGTGCTTGTTGTAAAGTTGCCTTTTAATGTGAGTGGAATAGGGCCTGATGTGCTTTTTTCAAGCACAACCTTTATTTCAATTTCGCTATAAGTGCCGGTATCAATGGCCGTGCTGATTACAGTTGGAACCGGGGCAAAGAGATCTACATTCAGCAAACTTTTTGTTTTGATCTCAATTTCTGTGTTCATTTTTTTTGCGTCCAACTTAAAGTAAGCAATGTTGGCAATGCCTGATGTCCAGGTGATGCTCGCTGTTGCATTGGTAGTTAAGCTGCTGCCCGTTGAGCTCGCAAATGAGCTTGCCGAATTATCGGCGCTAACCGCAAAAGCCATTCGAGTTCCTGAAGTTGAAGAAGAGGAGTTGTTGCTCTTTTTACACGCACTAAACATAAAGGCTATCACTATTATGGACAGTCCTTTGATTGCATAATTCTTTTTCATAGCTATTTGTGTTGTTTATTAAGTTATTGGTGTTGCTTATTGTAATGCCTTTGTTACAACAAACAAGGTTGCTTTTTTGTTTATATTTTTTCTTTTCGAGATATTTTTTATCTGTTTGCCTGTTAGATAATTTCTGTTATCTTTGCCGTAATTCCTGATTTGTTAACCCATTAAATATCAAGGAATCATGACAGAGCATATCTACATATCATCCCTTGCGCTCATTGCCTAAACGGCAGACAAAATTCTTTTTTCATTTTTTTTGAAGGATAAAATTGTGGTGGCTTTGTGCTGTCACCAGTTTTTTGTATTGCCCAATATTTTACAGGCCAGCTGAGCTTTAGCAGAGGGTATATCCCTAACCCGGGGATGAATCATCCCGAATTAAAATCAATTAAATAAATTTTTAATACAGGAAGCCTTATGGACCTGCAGAATTGGCCGTACCGTTTAAAATCGGCCAGAAGAAAAAAACGACTCGTAAGAAAAGATCGCGATAAGCAATTAATTCAGCTGGATAAGCAGCATAGTTTACTTTGCAAAGAGAAGCAGCATTTGCCAATGATACCATTGGAACACCCCTATCAAAAAGGATGGAAAAAGATCTTCGTGCTACATAAAGATGTACAGCAAAGTGAAAAGGTAGTGTTTTACCAGGGAATATTGGATAAGATCAATACAGTTGAATACCACTATGATAAAAGCTTTAAAAAAAGAAAAAGACGCAAGCAGCGCTATCATTATGAAGAGAAGATCCAAGCCTTACGCGAGATCTGTAATTACGATTGGTATAAAAATAAGTTGAAACTCTCAGAAGCTGAACAAGCTTGTTTTTCTAGAAAAGAAGAGTGGTTGCCAGCTAGTAAAATGATAAGAGTTACTTACGCTTTCACTGAATCATGGCGCTTTGTACTGGCAGTAAAACCGCACATTATTTACGAAGTAAAAATGGTGGATGAACTGCTGGAGCAGGAGTTAAAAGCTATTGATAACCGGATTGGTAACCAATATTTATGGCCAAAAATTCATCGCTTAACCAATGGGAGGAGTTGCCGTTATTGGGCTGATATCCTTTTCGAAAAGCCAAAATACATTAACAAATTAAAAAACAAACCCAGGTACACCAACAAAGAGGCGTACCTGGATTAAAAAAGATAAAACCCAACATGGGCACATTAAAAACAAAAGATCTGATAAAAATAGGTTATACCAATAACCAGTTGATAAGCCTGGTATTGGGCATAACCTCAAAATATTTTAAACATTACTGTAATGAAAAGTTGATTGAGTTGCTGATAGCCATTAAAAACAACCCGGAATTACACCTTAACGATGAGATAACGGGTAAAATAGCCGGGAAGATAATTGGCAAGGTTGCTGAGCCTGCTTTTCAAACCTTCGGGTTAAGGGATACCCCTTCGCCTTGCAGTATTTATGGGGGTAAGGATATTGAGGCCGTTGCTAAAAAGCAAATGGAACTGGCTATGTTATTGTCGGTAAGCGTGCAGGGGGCTTTGATGCCCGATGCACACATGGGTTATGGCCTGCCTATTGGCGGCGTGCTGGCCACTGATAATGTGGTAATTCCCTATGCTGTCGGTATGGATATAGGTTGCCGGATGGCGCTTACTATTATTGACGAAACCGATGCTTTTATAAAACGCTTTGATTACAAAGTTAAGCAAGCCCTTAGAAACTTTACCCATTTTGGTATGGAAGGCGGCCTGGATGTAAGGCAGGAGCATGAAGTATTGGATAGCCCTGTTTTTGGGCAGATTCCTTTCTTAAAGTTGTTAAAAGGCAAGGCGGTAAGGCAGCTGGGTACATCAGGCAGCGGTAATCATTTTGTTGAGTTTGGCACAATTGAGCTTGCTGAAAATAACACGCTGGGTTTACCTGCTAAGAAATATGCTGCGCTGCTGTCACACTCGGGCAGCAGGGGCCTCGGCGCTGCAATTGCAAAACATTATACGCAAATAGCGATGAATACCTGCAAGCTTCCACGCCATGCGCAGCAACTGGCCTGGCTGGACCTTGATAGTGAGGCCGGGCAGGAATACTGGCTAACCATGACCCTGGCCGGCGATTATGCAAAGGCTTGCCACGAACGCATCCATACTAACCTGTTAAAGGCACTGGGATTAAAGGCCATTAAGGTGATAGAGAACCACCACAATTTTGCATGGAAAGATACCCTGGCTGATGGCAAAGAGGTGATTATACACAGAAAAGGTGCCACTCCCGCACATGCGGGTGAGCTGGGAATTATTCCCGGCAGTATTACAACACCTGCTTATTTGGTTAGCGGTAAAGGGGCAGATCGTTCATTGTTTTCGGCATCGCATGGGGCAGGCAGGGCGATGAGCAGGCAAAAGGCTAAAGAGAGCATGACAGTTTCGGCTATGAAAAAGCTCTTGTCAGGTGCGGGTGCAACACTTATTGGCGGCAGTGTTGAAGAAAATCCGCTGGCTTATAAGGATATAGAAACGGTAATGAATGCTCAAAAAGACCTTGTGGACATCCAGGGTAGGTTTATACCAATGATTGCAAGAATGAATAAAGATTAAACAAATGAAAAAAGTAATTATACAAATAACATCAGGCAAAGGCCCGGCAGAATGCTGCCGGGTTGTGGCCCTTGTACAGCAAATGATATTGAAACAGGCAAAGCAGTTGGGGATTAATACCGAAGTATTGGAAAATGTAAAAGCCGAAAATGAAGGAGCCTTACTATCGGCAACCTTAATGGTTGAAGCTGATAACCTTGATGCATTTATTACCGAATGGCAGGGCACCATCCAATGGATAGCCCAAAGCCCGTTTCGCAAATATCATAAACGTAAAAATTGGTTTGTAGGAGTCGCAGTTTTCGATATAAAAGAATTAGCGGCATGGGATGTAAAAGAAGTAAAATTGGAAACCTGCAGGGCGTCTGGCCCTGGTGGTCAGAATGTAAATAAGGTGGAAACGGCTGTCAGGGGCTTACATGTGCCTTCAGGCATCCAGGTGCAGGCTATGGATAGCCGCTCACAATTGGAAAATAAAAAAATATGTATAGCCCGACTTCAGGCAAAAGTACTGGCCTGGCAAACGAGGCAATTAGTTGAAGAACAACAAGGCAAATGGCTGCAGCATCATTCATTACAGCGGGGCAATCCCGTTAAAATCCTAAGCGGCAATTTATTTTAAGTTAATTAATCTCAATAGCCAGTGCTGCTTTGTTATGCCTTTGGTAAAACAGCGCACTGGCTATTACTTTTTATCCCACAGTTTTTTGGTAACCACCTGCCCAATCACCTGGTCCCTGTAATTCCTGCTGATGGGGATCCGGTTATTTTGGATAAATATTTCATTCCCTTCAATGCCATCAATTTTGCCGATAGCAACGATATAAGATTTGTGTACCCTGATGAATGCCTTTTGGTCCAGGTTCTCTTCTAAATTTTTTAGAGAAAGCATTGTTACATACTTACCTTTCAGGGTGTATATGTTTACATAATTTTGCATCCCTTCCACATACAGGATCTCTTCAAAAGGGATCTTTTCGTATTTGCTTCCGCACTTGATAAAAAAATAATCATCAGGCTCTGTTACTGCGGCATCATTCGAGAAAGATTTCATGAGCAGGCGGTGATAATCGCGGGCTTTGCTTGCCGCTTTAAAAAAACGTTCAAAGGTTACCGGTTTTAACAGGTAATCAAGCACATTTAACTGGAAGCCTTCAAGGGCATATGATGGATAGGCGGTTGTTATCACCACCATTGGCGGTTTTTGCAGGATCTTCAAAAACTCTATCCCGTTCATTTTTGGCATCTGGATATCAAGAAAAACCAAATCAACGGTTTGCCGGTCAAGCAGCGGCAGCAGTTCCAGCGGGTTTTCGCCTGTGCCGCTGAGCGTTAAAAAGTCAACCTCCCGCACATAATTAGCCAATCCCTCGCGGGCTAAAGGTTCATCATCAATAATTACACAATTAATCATCTTTTTAACTATGAAATATTTAGGCCATCAATTGTACCGATGGCGTTACTACAAGTTCAGACAGTTGCAGGTCGCATTTCACCACAAAGCTGTCCGGGTTATTTTTAATCTCCAGCTCATATTGCCCGGGATAAACAAGATCAAGCCTGCGCTGCACATTTTTTAAACCAATCCCCCCGTAATTTATTACTTCTGTAAGCTGTTCTTCTGCCTTACTATTTGCTATGTCAAGATACAACTTGTGATCTGTTACAGCTATCCGGATAGTTATCCAGTTAGGCCCGCCTTTGTGTTTTGAAACATGTTTAAAGGCATTTTCTACAAAGGTCATTAATATAAAAGGCGCTATACCCAGGTTAGCCGGGTAGTTCTGGCCGGCATCAAAGCTAACCTTAAGGTCCTGGTTCTGGCGAAGTTTTTCGAGCCCGATAAAATTTTCAAGATAGGCAATTTCCTTATCAATCGGTATCAGGTTATCGTTACTTTCATAAAGCTGATGCCGTAGCAGTTCAGAGAATTTGGCCAATGAATCAGAAGCCATATTCGGGTTTTTATGGATCAGGAAGAAAATGGAATTGATGCTATTGAACAGGAAATGCGGGTTAAACTGGTATTTCAGGAATTTGAGCTCTGTCTCCAGCTTTTCCTTTTCCAGCGCCTGCTGCCGTCTTTGCGTTTCGAGCCAGTTTTTGGTGAGTTTAATGCTCATGGCCAGCGTAATGGCGGCTATTGTGGATTTCAAAGGATCTCCCTTGGCCACGTGATAGAAAGTGTTCCAGTCACTGTCGAAGCCAAACATCTTCTTTGCGTTGCTGCCGGCTATCCAGGCGGTCACGTAGTATCCCGGAACAATTAGAAATGACGACGCGACGATAGACAATGCCAGGAAAAGCATATACCAGCCGTAGCGGCCTTTTTGCAGGTAGCGCGGCACCAGGAAATACAGGTTAAGATATACGGCGAAAGCGGGGAAAATTACATAAAAGAAACATTTGGCAAAATAAACAGAAAAAAATATTTCGTGAGCAGCCTCGTAGGGACTGCCGATATATAGCGCCCATAGCAGGTAGTTGTATAACATCCAGAAAGGGATATGGTAAAGCTTGTATTTGAAAAACCAGTTTTGAGAAGTCGTCATGGATGGCATAATTAATAAAGTTACGGCTATTCAGTTAATAAATACAGGCCGATATGCCAATGGCCGCTTTTAATTGACGAAATACACCGGGCAAAGGATAACCGGTACATTACCCTCTTTCAATCACCGGCGACATTAATTCGTGCCATTTCATGCGCCTCGTCAATTAGCGGCCGCAGCTCGTCAATCGGATTTTTGCGTGCCGCAGATGAAAACTTCCTTTGGAGCATGAAAACGTTATTGCTCATCCTTAGCGGATTGTTGTTAAGCACTATTGCCCAAAGCCAGGTCAGCGGTACGCTTACGGATACCAATGGCAGCCCGGTATCATTTGCCACTGCGGTATTGCTGAAAAGTGCAGACAGTACGCTGGTGCGTTCGGCGGCCTCGGACGAAAAAGGGGTTTTTAGGCTTAGCGCTGCGCCATCCGGCACTTATACCCTTAAAATCAGTTGTATAGGCTATATGGACTATTTTTCACCGCTGACTATCCGCGATCCGGCTTATGATGCCGGAACGATCCGGCTAAAAGCCGCCGGCCAACAATTGAGCGAAGTGGTGATCCGCTCCGGCAAACCCCTGGTGCAGCAAACAGCAGGGGGCTTGGTGGTCAATGTACAAAACAGCCTGCTGGCCAAAGGTAGTTCGGCTTTGCAAGTACTTTCACGCTCACCCGGCGTAATTGTTGACCCGCAAACCAGCGCCATTAGCCTGAACGGCAAAAGCGGAGTTATGGTAATGATGGATGGTAAACTCCTGCGCCTCTCGGCCGACCAGGTGGCTGCCCTGCTCAATGGCATGACGGCTGATGATATCGCTCAAATAGAACTAATGGCCACGCCGCCCGCCAAATATGATGCCGATGGCAATGCCGGGCTGATCAATATCGTTACCAAAAAAAATAAGCGGGCAGGTACCAACGGCTCAGTAATCGTCTCGGCCGGTTATGGTAAAGGAGCAAAAGAGTCTGCGGATATCGATCTGAACCACAATAGCGGTAAGATCAACTTGCACGCCTCTTATAGTTATAATCACGATCATAGCTATGCTTTATTACTGGCTCAGGGCACATCAAACGCACCGATAATTGGCGGCCTTCCTAATTTTCATTATAATGGAGAAGGGAATACCGCAGCTGCTTACCAGGGTTTGGCTGCTGGCCTGGATTATCACCCCGGCGCGAAAACCACCATTGGCGGCAGGGTTTATTACAGCATCAGTTCCAGTCAAAACAACAGCCATAACTTTGGCAATTACGCAAGTATAGATTCCAGCCTGGTGTTTGATTCGCAATTGGCCGGCACCAGCTATACCCACTATCTGCACCCCAGCCTTTTTCTCGAACAAGCCATTAGCAAAGAACAAAAACTCAATATTGGCCTGGATCTCTTTAGCCATCGTAGCAACGGCACGACGCAAGTGCAGAGCAATTTCAGCGATAGCCTGTTTGCAGCCCGTCAGCGCAACCTGGTCAATGCCAACATCAGCGTATTTGTCGCTCAACTGGATTACAGCAATTCTTTTAACAAAGGGCTGCAATTGGAAATGGGGTTAAAAAGCACTTATACACGCAGCAAAAGCACCTCTGCCCTTGAAAACCTGGTGAATGACCAGTGGGTATCGGTCAGCGCAGGCACCTCGAACGATCTGGCTACCCGCGAACTGATCGCTGCAGGCTATGCCGTGCTGAACTGGAAGCCCGATAGCCTGACCAGCCTGTCCGCCGGGGCCAGGTACGAATATTCAAGCAATACAACCGATCATTCGCTTAATGCGCAATATTTTGTAGACCGAAAGCTGCGTAAATTGTTTCCGGACGTTTTTCTCAGCCGGAAACTGAATGCGACAGACGAATTACAATTGTCCTATACCGAACGGATCAGCCGCCCGTCTTTTGCCGATCTGGCTTCTTATGTCTCTTATAACTCCCCAACTTCTGTTTTTACAGGCAACCCTGCCCTTAAGCCGACCATCACCCATAACTTAAAGCTGGCGTATAACGCAGATGACTACTTGTTTTCCCTATTGTATAGCCATGATACCGACCCCATTGAAGGGGTGCAGGGCGTGCCAGGTCCAACTCCCGGCCTGGTTTACCTGATGCCGGAGAACGCAGACTGGCAAAATAACCTTACAGCGCAGGCGACCATCCCGGTGAAGGCAGCCGCCTGGTGGGAGATGAACTATAATTTGACCGGCGGATGGCACCGATACCGGATCAGCTATTTCCCCGAACTCCTGGAGAAAAGCTATTTCAGCTATTCCCTGAATTTTACCGAAAGTTTTAAACTGCCCCGCAATTACGCCATTGAACTGTCCGGCTATTATAACTCCTCATCCTATAACAGCAACTCCCGCTCAAATGGGAACGCGATCTTCAACCTGGGTTTTAAAAAGGAGCTTCGCGATCAAAAGGGGAGTTTCCAGTTGAGTATAGCTGATGTTTTTCGCGCTAACAATTATCGCGGCCACCTCGGAGTGCTTATCACTGACGCTTTTAACAGCGATGTTTATGTAAATTACCAGCCTGAATCCCACTTTCGACCTATCATCAAGCTATCCTATAGCCGGTCATTTGGTATTGCAAATAATAAAAACCAACGCTCAACTGATGCAGCATCAAAGGATGAAAGGAGTCGGTTGTAAACGCCTGTTTAATGATATTTTATTTATTTGGTTATCAATATTATATAAATATTGCCTTGTATAAATGTAAAATCAGCTACCATATTGCCTTGTATTTTTGTAAAATGCGGGTATTTATTGCCTTGTAAAGTAAAATATTTGCAGCCTCCTTACCTTCTCTTCGTCAGTAGGTTGCAATAATTTTGTACCTTAATCAAAATTAAAAGGTAATACCGTTTTATAGTATGATTTTAATACCCCTGAATAGTAAACGCAAAAAGGCGTGGCTATGCACTGTTTTATTAATTTTGATCTTTACCCCCGGTTTACTGCAGGCAAAAAAAGTTATCCCGGTACCTTTCAGGGTTGATAACCTTAGCTGCGAGTATAAAATAAACCCCATCTCCATTGATGTTACTAACCCGCGCCTAAGCTGGAAATTGATCACGCTGCAAAGAAATTTACACCAAACTGCTTATGAAATCAGGGTGGGTACCAATGCCGCAGCGTTAATAAAAGGAGGAAACCTGGTTTGGACATCAGGCAGGGTATTGTCAGACCGGTCTGTGCATATTTATTATGGCGGCCCGCCATTGGCATCGCGCCAAAAAGTTTACTGGCAGGTAAGGGTTTGGAACAATAAGAGCCAAACTTCGCCCTGGAGCCAGATCAACTCATGGAAAATGGGCCTGCTTAAACCCGATGACTGGTCGGCTCACTGGATCCAGAGTAATGATCCATTGGATACAACTGGTGGCCCAAGTCCCATGTTTCGCAAAGTATTTACGCTGGGGCACAAGGTAAAGGCAGCGCATTTATACATATCAGCCCATGGCCTTTATGAGGCGCAGCTAAACGGAAAACGAATAGGGGATGATTATTTTACACCGGGCTTTACAAGCTATAAAAAACGCCTGCAATACCAGGTTTATGATGTTACATCGCGCCTGCAAAAAGGACTTAACGCTTTTGGGGTAACTATTGGCGATGGCTGGTACCGGGGTTATACCTATGATCGGAAAAAGAATGTGTACGGAAAAAAGTTGGCTCTGCTTTTTCAGCTCGAAGTGATCTACAACAATGGCAAACGCCAGATTTTTGTATCAGATAAAAGCTGGAAGGTTGCGTATGGCCCTATCCAATCGTCATCATTTTTTAATGGCGAGGTTTATGATGCGAACAAGGAAAAGCGTGGCTGGACAACTGCTGCTTATAGAGATGATGCCTGGGAACTAGTAAAACAAAAGAACAAGGTCAAAGATTATCTGATAGCATCTGCCGGGCCGCCTGTAAAAAAACAGGAAAGGTTTTCCCCTCTTAAAGTGCTCACAACTCCCGAAGGAGACCGCGTGGTAGACTTTGGGCAAAACCTGGTGGGCTGGGTGCGGTTTAAATTAAAAGCCAAAGCCGGTGATACCTTAAGGCTTTTCCACGCTGAAGTACTTGATCAGAAAGGTAATTTTTACACTAAAAACCTGCGTTCGGCAAAACAGGAGATCACCTATATTTTTAGGAGCGATTCGGTAGAAACATACGAGCCGCACTTTACCTTCCAGGGCTTTAGGTACTTAAAAATTGTGGGTTATACCGGCCCCATTGATTCAACAAATGTGGCGGCTTATGCCCTGTATTCGGATATGGATCAGACAGGTAAATTTACTACCTCAAATCCGCTGATAAATCAATTGCAGCATAACATACTATGGAGCCAGAAGGGTAATTTTATTGAGATCCCTACCGATTGCCCGCAGCGTGACGAACGGATGGGATGGACAGGCGATGCCCAGGCATTTTGCCTTACCGCTACCTTTAACATGGATGTTGCCGGGTTTTTTACCAAATGGCTTAAAGACCTGTCGGCAGACCAGGTAAAAAACGGGGCGGTACCTTATGTGATCCCCAATGTTTTAGACTCCACCTATTCAGCCGCTTCGGGTTGGAGCGATGTGGCAACCATTGCGCCGTGGAATATTTATTTAGCCTACGGCGATAAAGAGGTGCTGCGCCAGCAATATGAAAGTATGAAAGCCTGGGTAACTTACATTCAGCAGCATTCCCGCAATAACCTCTGGGATACAGGTAACCACTTTGGCGACTGGTTGTTTTATGCAGGCACTGATTATGAAGACGGAGCTGCACATACCGATAAAAACCTGATAGCGCAGGCATTTTATGCCTACTCAACCCAATTGCTTATTAATGCGGCAAAGATCCTGAACAAGGATGACGATGAAAAAAAATATATCCAGCTGCTCATCAACATAAAAAAAGCATTCCTCAGCGAATATGTTACGCCTAATGGGCGTATGATATCGGGCACGCAAACCTCATATGTGCTGGCATTAAATTTCGATTTGCTGCCTGAAAACCTGCGTGAATCTGCAGCAAAAAGACTGGTGCAAAATATTGATGGCTATGATGGGCATATAACCACCGGTTTTTTGGGGACACCTTACATTTGCCATGTATTAAGTCGCTTTGGCTATACCGACAGGGCTTATGAATTACTGATGAATGAGTCGTATCCGTCATGGCTTTATCCTGTTAAGAATGGTGCAACAACCATTTGGGAACGCTGGGATGGTATAAAGCCTGATAAAAGTTTTGAAGACCCCGGCATGAATTCCTTTAACCATTATGCTTATGGCGCCATTGGCGACTGGATGTATGGAGTAATTGCCGGTATAAATACGGATGAAACTGCGCCCGGTTTCCGTAAAATGATCATCGCCCCACACCCGGGCGGCAAGCTTAAAAATGCAGAAGCCGAACTGGAAACACAATACGGCAAAGTTAAATCGGCATGGAGCGTTGATAGCGGAAAAATTACAATTGATATTACCGTACCGCCCAACACCACTGCACAAATTATTTTACCTTTAGTAAATGGTGATGTAACCGAAAGCGGGGCTGAAATTAATACTGTTAGTGACCTTAGCAATATTAAAAATGTCGGCAATGATATCCAACTGACAGCGGGTTCGGGCAGTTATCATTTTGAATACACCTTAAAAAGTGTAAAACCAAAAAAAGCGTAGGGGAACGATGTGCAGATTTTGGATGTGCGGATGTGCGAATAATTGATGAACTAAAATTAACCATAAAACAATGGGCCACAATAAAAATATCCCACATAAAAAGGCCGCTAATTCCATATCGGCAATTACAGCCTTGTTGCTTATTTGCTTGTCCCTCGCTGTAAAAGCTCAATTCCATATCATCCCACAACCACTAAAAATAATAGCAAAAAAAGGCACATTCACCTTAAAAAACAATGATGTTATTGGAGTTGATGAAGCCAATAAGACCACCGGCATTTACCTGCAAAACTACCTCGCAAAAAATTATAACCTGCACTTAAAATTAAGGATAAAACCAACTGTAGCGGCTATCAGACTTTTGATAGATTCTACCCGTACCAATGGCAGTTACTATTTAAACATCACAAAAACCTATATTAACATTACAGGCAACAGCGATGGCATTTTTTACGGGATTCAATCCCTGATCCAGCTTTTGCCGGCTACCGGACCAGCGCCTTTGCACATAACGGAATGTACCATTGCAGATGAGCCACGATTTGAATGGCGCGGATTAAGTTTAGATGTAAGCCGTCATTTTTTTACGGTTGACGAGGTTAAAAAGTATATTGATATGATGGCGCATTACAAGCTGAATGTATTTCACTGGCATTTAACGGATGATGAAGGCTGGCGGATTCAAATAGATAAATATCCGAAGCTTACAGATATTGGTTCAAAGATCAGCTTTTATGAAAAGCAGGGAAAGTTCAGGAAGCTGGATAATTTGATAGATGGCGGTCGCGATGGCTTTTATACCAAGGATGATATTCGCGAAGTGTTAAAATATGCCAAAGAACGCTTTGTAACCGTACTGCCCGAAATTGAAATGCCCGGTCATAGCGAAGCTGCTATTTTTGCGTACCCTGAGCTGGGTTGCCAGGATTCAACCGGTGCCACACACCGCGTGCGGATGCTAGACCCAAGTGAAAATACCTTCACCTTTATGGAAAATGTACTAACCGAGGTTATTGATCTTTTCCCAAATCAATACATCCACATAGGCGGCGATGAAGCCGAAGTTGTGGATTGGTTGAAAAGCCCAACAGCGGTAGCCCTGATGAAAAAAGAGGGACTGACAAAACCTGAGCAGGTTCAAAGTTATTTCATCAAACAGATAGAAAAATTCCTGCTTTCAAAAAATAAAAAGCTGATCGGCTGGGATGAGATCTTGCAGGGCGGTCTTGCCCAATCAGCAACGGTAATGAGCTGGGAAGGCGAAGCCGGCGGCATTGCAGCTGCAAAGATGCACCATCCCGTGGTGATGACACCACTGCCCTATATGTACTTTGATGCACCCCAGGCTAATGAAAGCCTGGAGCCCATAGGCTGGAATCCGCCAGTGCCATGGCAAATGGTTTATAATTACGAGCCGCAATCAAAACAATTAAGCACTGATGAAGCTAAATATATTATGGGTGTGCAGGGCAATCTCTGGGCGGAAAAGGTGCCAAACCTTAAACATTTGGAATACATGGTTTATCCCCGCGCACTGGCAGTTGCCGAGCTTGGCTGGTCATCAAAAGAAAATAAAAACATCAGCAGGTTTGCATATAAGCTTAATCAGCAATACGGCTTATTTAAGCTATGGGATCTAAATGCCCGTTTGCCGAATATTGCGAACATGGGCGATGTGGTTACCAACCACGATCATTATTCTTTAACATTAAATTATCCTTTAAAAGGTGCGAAGGTCCGCTATTCATTAAACGGTAAAGCTCCGGATAGCACGGCATCTGCAACATCCTTCCCGGTAAAAATAAATGAGGCGCTAACAGATAGCATTAAGCTTTTTGCCTATACCACATGGACTTTCGATAATCAGCATATATTACAAAGGGAATTTATAAAGCATGTAATGGTTAATCCAGTTGATAGTACAGGCAATTTGCAGCCGGGTTTAAGTTATAGTCTGTATAAAACAAAGGAGTTGAATTATAAAAAACTGGATACTATTGCTGCCGCAGTAACAGGAATACTTAACTTTCCGCAAGCTTTTATAATTCCTATAACTAACACCCCGATTAATAATTGGGTTAAGGTAAATGGCTATATAAAAATTAATGATGAAGGCGATTATCAGCTAACTTCAGGTTTTGAGGATAGTCCGTTGCTGTTTTTGGATAATGTGATAGTGGTAAACAGGGAAAGAAATAGCTATGTTGAACCACAAAAGGCTTTGCTCCATTTAAAAAAAGGCTATTATGCCATTAAAGGTTATTATTTAGCTGATGATACAAACAGCGGGCAAAACTTATTACAGCTGCAAACAGCCGAAGGTAAGGTGCTTGATCCGGCTGCTTATTTATATCATTTATAAGCTAATTAACTCAATGAAAAAACTAAGCCTATACTTAATTCTGTTTTTAGCAAGCACCGGCGTATTCTCGCAATCATACAACCAATATGTTGATCCTTTCATCGGTACGTCAGCAAACGGCCATACTTTTCCGGGTGCTACAATCCCCTTCGGTATGGTGCAGCTAAGTCCCGAAACCGGCAACTTCGGCTGGAACTATTGCTCCGGCTACCGTTATGAAGATACTACTATAACCGGCTTTGCCCATACTCACCTGAGTGGTACGGGTGGTGTTGATTTGGGCGACGTGCTGTTTTTTCCATACCAGGGAAATCAACCTGGAAAATTCACAAGCAGGTTTTCAAAATCAACAGAAAAAGCAAGTCCCGGGTATTATACTGTAGTTTTAAGTAATAACAATATAAAAGCGGAACTTACAGCATCGGCACATACAGGAGTGCATCGTTACACTTATACCAATGCAGGGGCTTCGCACCTGCTTATTGATCTGCAAAGCGGTTTGGTTGATAGCAAAGAAGAACTTGAAAACCACGTTTCTGAAGGGCACATCAATATCACCGGTAAAAACAGCATCAGCGGTTATGCCTATACCAGCCAGTGGGTTGATAAAAAAGTGTTTTTTGTTGCCCGCTTTAGCAAAGCATTTAAGGGATCTCATTTTATTGATGGCGATACCCACAGGCGTTTAATTATTGATTTTGATACCCAGCCCGGTGAGGCAGTTGAAGCAAGAGTAGCCATATCAGCAGTGAGCATTGAGGGGGCAACTAAAAACCTTGCCGAAACTATAAATAAGCCTTTCAACAAAGTTAAGGCCGATGCAGCCGCTATTTGGGAAAGCTACCTGGGTAAGCTTAAAGCTGAAGGCACGCAGCAACAAAAGATCACCTTTTACACCAGTCTTTATCATACCCTTATCCAGCCGAATAATATTGCCGATGTTGATGGCAGATATCGCGGTGCCGATGGTAAAGTACACCAATCAGCAGATAAGGTATTTTATTCCACCTTCTCCTTATGGGATACTTATCGCGCAGCGCACCCCCTCTACACTATTATTTGCCCTGCTAAAGACGGACAAATGGTAGAAAGTATGGTGCAGCATTTTAACTCGGTCCATTTGCTGCCGGTTTGGACGCTTTGGGGCAAGGAAAGCTATGCCATGATAGGTAATCATTCCATACCCGTTATGGTTGATGCCAGCTTAAAGGGCATAAAAGGGTTTGATAAACAGAAAGTATTTGCTGCTATAAAAGCCACCCTCACCCAAAATAAAAATCCAAAATACGATTGGAACCTTTACATGCATTATGGCTACCTGCCCTCAGATACCGTTAAACGAGAAGCCGTGTCCCGCACCCTGGAGGCCGCTTATGATGATTGGTGCGCCGCCCAATTGGCCAAAGTATTGCACAAACAGGCAGATTATAACTATTTCACCAAACGATCAAAATTTTATGTCAATCTTTTTGATAAGTCGACCAACCTGATGCGTGGCAAATTATCAAATGGTGATTGGGTTCGCCCCTTTGCTAATTTGGATAGCGGACAGCTGGCCATTGGCGGCGATTATACCGAAGGAAATGCCTGGCAATATGTATGGCAGGTACAACAGGATATTCCCGGTTTGATCAGTTTGATGGGCGGCAAAAGGAAATTTAGCGAAAAGCTCGATTCATTATTTACTATGGATTCAAAAGTGTTTGGTAAAGGATCAACCCTTGATGTTACCGGTTTGGTTGGCCAGTATGCCCATGGGAACGAGCCAAACCATCATGTTGCTTATTTATATACCATTGCGGGCAACCCTGCTAAAACCCAGCAGTTGGTTCGTCAAATAGCCGATCAGTTTTATCTCAACACACCTGGAGGCCTTTCCGGTAATGATGATTGCGGACAAATGTCGGCATGGTACCTGTTTACGGCTATGGGCTTTTACCCGGTTAACCCTGCCGATGGCAGGTATGTATTTGGTGCGCCGCAGCTAAGTAAAATTACAATCAATTTGCCTGGCGGGAAAAAATTTATAATCCAGGCCAAAAACCTGTCTGCAGCAAATAAATATGTACAGAATATAAGCTTGAATGGTGTTAGTTATAAAAAAAGCTATCTCACTCATCATGACCTGATGAATGGCGGCAGGCTGATTTTTGTTATGGGGAATAAGCCAAACGAACCGGAATTTTAAAGAGATTGCCATAACCCTGGCGGGCACTGGGTGGGCCATTGCTTTGACGTAAATTTCGGTTCCTTCCGTTCAATTAAAATTATCTTTCAGTTTAACGATGCGTTCTGTGTGAGATCCGGGACGCATTTTTTATTGATTTTTAAAGGTTTATTATGCCGCAAATAGTAATCCAATAGCCTGCTTTTGTATCAAATATTTTATTTGCTATTTGTATAGTATTTATTAACTTTGTTTTAGTATTAATATTCAAAAAGGGTTTAGCCTGTATAGAGATGGCAGTTTTGATGATGAATACATAAAATACGAAGCATAAACCTATTTATTTTATACATAAGCCAAATTGAGATGAAACAAGTATCTTTTTTATTACTGATTATATTTTTAACCGCAGGAACTGTTGTTGCCCAAAAAACCAGCAAGCCTGGCAACATCATTATCGTATCTATAGATGGTCTCCGCTGGAAAGAAGTTTTCCAGGGTGCGGAAAAGCAGCTGATTACCGGCAAAAAGTTTATTTCCCAGGATTCGGCCCAGGTAATGAAAAAATATTGGGCCGGAGATGAGCAGGAAAGGCGAATTAAATTAATGCCTTTTGTATGGAATACCATAGCTAAAAATGGTCAGCTGTATGGCAACCGGGACCTGGGAAGTAAAGTAAATGTTAAAAACCCGTACTGGTTTTCATATCCGGGCCGCAACGAAAATTTAACAGGTTATGCCGACCCGAAAGTAAACTCAAACGATTACCCGGATAACCCTAACAAGAATGTTCTGGAATTTATTGACAGGCAAAAGGGGTATAAAGGCAAAGTGGTAGCTTTTGCATCATGGGATGCTGTAGCCAGGATTATTAACCGTAACCGCAATGGTTTATTAGTAAATAATCCGTTTGAAGACCTCAAAGAAAACAACCTTACCGAAGCCGAGAAACTGGCTAATGAAATTCAGCATTATGAACCTCAGATCTGGGGCGATGGCGAGCGCCTGGATGCCAACACCTATGCGCTGGCAAAATCATATATCATGGCGAAACACCCAAAGGTTGTTTACCTGGATCTGGCCGACACCGATGATGATGCGCATGAAGGTAAATATGATTTCTACCTGGATGCCATTCACAATATTGACGCAATGATTGGCAGATTGTGGGATTATTTACAAAACGATCCGTTTTACAAAAACAATACCACCATAATGGTTGTGCCCGATCATGGGAGGGGGGAAGGAGACCAATGGACAAGCCATGGTTCAAGTATTCCGCATGCAAATGATACCTGGTTAATGGTAATTGGGCCAAACATAAAAGCTATTGGCGAAGTAAAAAATAATGGACAGATCTACCAGGATCAGTATGCAAAAACTATCGCCAGGATCTTGGGCTTCAACTTTACTTCGGTAAACCCTATCGGCGGGGTTATAAATAGTGTTATGAAATAAATAAACATTAATCCGCACATATCATGAAAAATCAAAACAGGAGAGGTTTTATTCAAAAACTGGCTATTGGGGGCTTATTGATAACCCCATTTCAAAAATTAGTTGCCACACCGGTTTCTGTAGAGTTGCAACGCGAACCCGCCAAAAAAAAGATCAGGTTTGGTATTTGTGCCGATATTCACCAGGATATTATGCACGATGGGGAATTGCGTTTGCAGGTTTTTATTGATGATATGCAAAAACAGGATGTTGATTTTATCATCCAGTTAGGCGATTTTTGCCGGCCCTATGATAGAAACCTTCCGTTTTTAAAAATATGGGAGCAATTTCAGGGTCCCCGCTATCATGTGATAGGCAATCATGATAACGACGGAGGCTTTACGCACGACCAGGTAATTACATTCTGGAAGGCTCCGCTTAAATATTACTCTTTTGATAAAAATGGATATCATTTTGTTGTGTTAAATGGTAACGAGCACAACCCCTCGCCCGACAGGCCTGTAGGTTATGCCCGGTATATCGGTAAAGAACAGCAGGAATGGCTGGAAAAAGACTTGCATCAAACAAGCCTTACCACCATAGTATTCTGCCACCAGGGATTAGATAATGATATGGGGGGCATTGAAAATGCAACCCTGGTACGTTTGATCCTTGAGCGTGCAAACCAGGATGCCGGTTTTAAAAAAGTGCGGCTGGTATTCAGCGGACATCATCACCTGGATTATCAAAATGAAATTAATGATATCTTCTATATCCAGATCAACAGCATGTCATACCAGTGGCTGGGAGATTCCTATGTCAAGATTCGTTATAGTACAGAAATAGACCAAAAATATCCATATATCAAATATACGGTACCCTATAAAGACCCCATCTACACAATAGCTGAAATTGACAGTAACGGTGCCTTTTCAATAAAAGGCGCCAGTACATCTTTTGTAGGTCCATCACCAACTGACCTGGGGATGCCCAAACATGAAATGGGCTATGAAGTGGTGCCTTATATTTCACCAAGAAGAATCAAATTTAATAAGTAACCATTTCTGCCTTAGAAACTGATTTGATGAAAGCTTAAACAATCGTTTGCGTGAAATTAAATCAACTAAATAATGGGTTAGTTGTTAAATTTAGAAAACTCTGGTGTAGATCATGAAAAAAACATATCTCCTAATTACTGTTTTTCTGCTGGTTTTTTCCAATATACTAACTGTAAAAGCTCAAAAAAAGCCCAACATTATTTTTATCCTGACGGATGACCTGGGTTATGGAGATCTTGGCGTGTTTTTTCAAAACAAACGGCAACAATCGGGCGATAGGAGCAAACCTTACGAACTAACTCCTAACCTGGACCTGATGGCAAAGAAGGGTGCAAAGTTTACGCAGCAATATTGCAATGCGCCGGTATGCGCGCCATCAAGGGCCTCTTTACTAACCGGCGTTAACCAGGGAAATGCAAACATCAGGGATAATCAATTTGATAAGGCGCTGGAAAATAACCACACTTTGGCTACCTTATTAAAACAAGCCGGATACAATACAACAGCAATTGGAAAATGGGGCCTGCAGGGCATTAATGGAAATGGCCCCGATTGGCAGGCACATCCCGTAAAAAGAGGTTTTGACAGTTATTACGGTTACATACGGCATAAAGACGGACATGAACACTATCCGTTTGAGGGTTTGTATGACGGAAAAAAACAGGTATGGAGTGACTATAAGGAGGTTTCCGCAAATTTAAGTAAGTGTTATACGACCGATTTGTGGACAGCTGCTGCAAAAAATTATATAATAGCGCACCAAAAGGGAAGCGATGCGGTCAAGCCTTTCTTTATGTATTTGGCTTATGATTGCCCGCATGCCGTGTTAGAGCTGCCTACGCAGGCATATCCGAGCGGGAAAGGACTGAAAGGCGGCCTGCAATGGCTTGGTGAGCCGGGCCATATGATCAATACAGCCACTGGTAAAGTTGATTCATATGTATATCCCGAATATGCCAATGCTACTTATGATGATGATAACAACCCCGCTACGCCAGAAATAGCATGGCCTGAAACTTATAAGAGATATGCTTCTGCTGTGCGCAGGATAGATGATGCCGTTGGAGATATTCTGCAATTGTTGGTGGATTTAAAAATAGCTGATAATACGCTGGTGATCTTTACTTCTGATAATGGTCCGTCTATCGAATCCTATTTGCCGGCTTCATTTGTTCCAAACCATCCCACTTTTTTTGGAAGCTACGGGCCTTTTGATGGCATAAAGAGGGATTGCTGGGAGGGTGGCCTGAGAATGCCAACCCTGGCCGAATGGCCCGATCATATAGCCCCCGGAAAAACGATAACCACGCCCAGTATGCTGTCTGACTGGATGGCAACTTTTGCAGATGTTGCACATATACAGCCACCTGCCAGGACAGACGGAGTTTCTTTACTGCCTGATTTAACCGGTAAGGGAAAGCAACAAAACAGCCTGGTTTATGTGGAGTATTACGAAGAAGGGAAGACTCCTGTTTTTAAAGAATTTGAAGCGAGCAGGAGGAATAGAAAAAGAGACCAGATGCAAATGATCCGGATGGGTAACCTGGTGGGTGTACGCTACCAGGTTAAAGCTGCAGGTGATGATTTTGAAATATATGATGTAGTTAATGATCCGAAAGAAACGGATAACCTGGCCCTGAAAACCGGATTTGAAAAAATACAGGCGCAAATGAAAGCTAACGTATTGCAGGTGCGCCACGCAGATGCCGAAGCGCCGCGCCCTTATGATAACGCCATGATCCCGGCAGATTCGGTTTTAAGGGAATTAATACCCGGGCTTAACTGGAAGTTTTATGAGGGGAATTTTCCCTGGGTGATAGCTGAAAAGAATTTGAAAGAGAGTGAAAAAGGAACGGGTAATAATATAACAAGAAAAGAAGCGGGTAAAAAAGAAGGGATGACCTGTTATGAGGGATTTATAAAAATTCCGGCTGATGGGAAGTATACTTTCTCCATGCTAACAACAGGGAAGGCCTATTTGCGCTTACATGAGGCTACGTTAATTGATGAAGATTTTGGCTATCAGCCCAATACAGAAGTTATAAAGGATGTTTATTTAAAGGCTGGTTATCACGCTATAAAATTGAATTATTTGTTGCCAAAAGGGATCTCACCACAATTGAAACTGAAATGGAAAAGTGATAAAAATGATTGGATGGATCTTGATGCTAAAGCCTTTTACCATTATAAAACAGCTCTATGATTTTAATAGTTTCTTATTTGAATTTGTTCAGAAAACGGATCTTGCTTTTAGCAGCCTGTTGTTTTTTATTATTGGATGCTACCGCACAAAATTTCGGCAGCATCCAATCTTTGGTTGACCGCCGGTTTCCGGTTTTAAAGGGTAAAGTTGTTTTTGAAGTTCTGGCTACCAAAAATAAATCCGATACCGCTATTTATTTTACCAGGGGAAGTAAACTGTTTATAAAAGCCAATACACTTAGCGCCGCATCATTTGCACTTAATGAGTATTTAAAAAAGTACTGTAACACCAGCCTTTCACACACGGGCGATCATATTCAAATTCCTGCCATACTGCCACAAACCAATAAAGCTGTGGCTGTATTATCAGCTTATCCCATAAGGTACGCCTTAAATTATTGTACCTATAATTATACCATGAGCTTTTGGGGTTGGAAGGAATGGGAAAAGGAGTTGGATTGGATGGCGCTAAACGGCGTAAACCTAATGCTGGCGCCAATAGGGAATGAACTTATCTGGCAAAAAACCCTGAAAGATTTTGGTTTTAATGATGGTGAGATAAAGCAATACATACCGGGACCGGCCTTTAATGCCTGGTGGTTAATGGGTAACATGGAAGGCTGGGGAGGCCCCGTTTCAGATGCAATGATAGCCCATTGGAGCAATTTGCAGAAAAAGATATTGCCTCGAATGCATGAGCTGGGCATTCAGCCGGTAATGCAGGGCTTTTGGGGGATGGTGCCAACAACATTGAAAAATCATTTTCCGGGAGCCATAATTATTGACCAGGGCAAATGGGTAGGTGGTTTTCAGCGCCCATCAATATTGGCTCCGCAAGATCCGTTGTTCACAAAAATGTCAGCAGTTTATTATAAATATATGGGGCAGTTATATGGTGCTGATATTAAGTATTTTGGGGGCGATCTTTTTCATGAAGGCGGTAAAACCGGTGGTTTGGATGTAACAGAAACCGGTACACTGATACAGGCCAATATGCAAAAGAACTTTCCGGGCTCAACCTGGGTATTGCAGGGTTGGCAGGATAATCCAAAGGTAGCAATGCTCAAGGGACTCGATCCTTCTCATACCCTTGTTTTGGACTTATTGGAGGATAGGGGCGATAATTGGGAAAAGCGAAATGGTTATAGTCATTTTCCATGGGTTTGGTGT
The DNA here is from genome assembly GCF_900142915.1 of Mucilaginibacter sp. OK098. Taxonomy (GTDB): domain Bacteria; phylum Bacteroidota; class Bacteroidia; order Sphingobacteriales; family Sphingobacteriaceae; genus Mucilaginibacter. Next base: position 412,785 of record NZ_FRCM01000002.1, on the reverse strand, counting down.
ACAGTGACCAATTTTGGGGGTAAACCTATTATGGAAGGTAAATTATTACGTACCATAACAGAGCCTAAACGGGCATCCCGTACTGCTGCCGGTTCAACACTTAAAGGCGTAGGAATTATCCCGGAAGGAATAGAGAATAATGCCATCATTTACGACTGGATCTTAGCCTCTGCCTGGCAAAAGCAAAACGTTCCGGTTCAGGAAAATCTGGATAACTATATCAAAGCGCGTTATGGTAAAAATGATAAAGATATAAATGAAGGATGGCAGTATTTACTGCAATCGGTATACATTGATTATTCAGCTGCCAATGCAGGAGGTTACGAATCGGTTTTATGCGCAAGGCCTGATACGAATGTTATCAAATCAGTTTCAACGTGGGGGCCTACAGAATTACCTTATGATCCTGAATTATTAATGCAGGCAGCCATAAGCTTTTCAAAAGCTGCCACTCGGTTTAAAAATGTTACTACTTACCGGTATGATTTGGTGGATATATGGCGCCAGGTTATCGCCTTAAAGGCACAGGAAGATTATGAGGGTTTTATGCTGGCTTATAAACGGAAAGACAAGGAAGCTTTTTTGAAATATAAAAATCTTTTTATTGGTCTGGTAAATTTGCAGGATAAGTGGACAGGTACCAATCCGGCTTTTAGGGTTGGCAAATGGATCAACAGTGCTAAAGAAATGTTGCCTGATGAAAATGATAAACGTTTAAGCGAATGGAATGCCCGTATGCAAATTACCTATTGGGGAAGTAATGATCCTGGTACTGAATTACATGAATATGCTTATAAGGAATGGTCGGGCATTATTAAAGATCTTTACCTTCCACGCTGGCTGAAGTTTTTTGAATACGCAGAGGCGCGAATGAACGGCAAATTTGCCAACTATCCTGATTTTTTCAGCATGGAAAAAAGTTGGACAGAACAAAGAAATACGTATAGCTCAACTCCTGAAAATGATTGTATCAGCTTATTACCGGAAGTGATAAAACAAGTTATGACTGCCAGTAAAGGTGACGATGGCAAAACAATTGATTTTTTTAAACGGGCAAACTGAAATGATTTATAAAAAATGTTTTATAATGAATAAAAACATACTAATCCTGGCTCTTTTTTTAACAGCGTTTACTGCCGCTGGGCAGGTAAAAAAGAAATCAACCGGCAATCATCCCAACGTGATATACATTATGGCTGATGACCTGGGTTATGGCGATTTAAGTTGTTATGGCGCCACTAAAATTCATACGCCCAATATGGATAAACTGGCTGCATCAGGCATTCGTTTTACAAATGGCCATTGTACCTCTGCAACCTGTACACCATCACGTTACGCGCTGATGACCGGTGAATATCCCTGGCGAAAAAAGGGTACGGGTATTTTACCGGGTGACGCTGCCTTAATTATCCCCACTGATAGAACCACTTTACCAAATATGTTTAAAAAAGCAGGATACAAAACTGCAATTGTAGGCAAATGGCATCTGGGCCTTGGCGATGCCGTAGCAAAAGATTGGAATGGAGAAGTTAAACCGGGACCGAATGAAGTAGGTTTTGATTATTCCTTCATTTTCCCCGCAACAGCTGATAGGGTACCTACGGTTTTTCTGGAGAATCATAAAATAGTGGCACTGGAAGCGAATGATCCTATTGCTGTAGATTATACCAAAAAGATAGGTGATGACCCAACCGGTAAAGAGCATCCTGAGTTATTAAAGTTAAAATCATCCCCGGGCCAGGGTCACGATGGGACTATTGTGAATGGCATAGGCAGAATTGGCTACATGAGTGGCGGAAAGCTGGCACGTTGGGTGGATGAAGAGGTATCGTCAACTTTTTTAGCAAAAGCAGAAGGCTTTATGGAAAAGAATCAAAAGGAACCATTCTTTTTATACCTGGCTTTAACAGAACCCCACGTGCCCCGGATGCCCGCAACCCGTTTTAAAGGTAAAAGCGGATTAGGCTTACGCGGGGATGTTATTTTGCAATTGGACTGGACTGTGGGCGAAATTATGAAACAGCTCAAATACCTGGGGCTGGATAAAAATACAATAGTTATATTCAGCAGTGATAACGGGCCGGTTTTGGATGATGGATATGAGGATGAAGCCGTAGCCAAACTAAACGGGCATATGCCTGCGGGCCCGATGCGGGGTGGTAAATACAGTGCACTCGAGGGCGGTACAAGAGTCCCGTTTATCATAAGCTGGCCGGGTAAGATCAAACCAAAAGTTTCAGATGCTTTGGTATCACAGATAGATGTGCTGGCTTCCTTCTCTGCATTTTTAAAGCAGCCTGTACCAGCCGGGGATGCAAAGGACAGCGAAAATTTAATAGCTGCTTTTTTAGGAAAATCAGATCAAGGCCGTTCTGTATATGTGGAACAAGGTGGGGCGCTTGCTATTGTAAAGGATGGATGGAAATATATTATGCCAAACAAAGGTGCTGCATATGATAAGTTGGTGGGGATAGAAACAGGCAACTCTTTAGAACCCCAATTGTATAATTTAAATAAAGATGTTGGCGAGAAACATAATATAGCTGTACAGCATCCGGAAAAGGTAAAAGAGTTGGACGAGCTGTTAAACCAGGTAAAGGAAAAAAAATAAAAATCAGATCTTAGGGATATTCTATCTTAGCTATCTGGCAAGATCAATTTTAAAGGTGAATGATAATTAAATTAAAATTTTTACTGTTTATAGCATGTATTTATTTGTCATTGGAGGCGTGTAAACAAAAAACAGCTCCCAAAAATGACATCGTAAATCATTTACCTGTACCTAAAAGTAAGGCAGTTTGTTGCGAATCAAATATTCCGGCCCGGTTCCCGTCTCTTAGCGCCAAAACTAACATTCAGCCACTATCAGGCGCCGGTAAGTTGCATGATGGTATGGTTTTGATAAAAGCAGGCACGTTTATGATGGGTGGAGATAATGCACAGGCGGCGGCAGACGAATACCCAAAACATAAAGTTATTGTAAATGATTTCTGGATGGATAAAACCGAAGTCACCAATGCGCAATTTGCCAGGTTTGTAAAAGCTACCAGGTACATTACTACCGCCGAGCTTAAACCCAATTGGGAGGAGCTAAAAAAACAGGTGCCACCCGGTACACCTAAACCAAATGATAGTTTGCTGGTTGCGGCATCATTAGTGTTTTCGCCGCCAAACCATGCTGTGCCTTTGGATGATTACAGTCAATGGTGGGTATGGAAGAAAGGCGCAAGCTGGAAACACCCGCAGGGACCGGGCAGCAATATTAAAGGAAAAGATAATTTGCCGGTAGTGCAGGTATCATGGTATGATGCAGCTGCTTATTGTAAATGGAGCGGCAAGCGTTTGCCTACCGAAGCCGAATGGGAATGGGCCGCCCGTGGAGGATTGAAAAATAGTATTTATCCATGGGGTAATGAACCGGTTGATCAGGGAAAACCTAAAGCAAATACCTGGCAGGGACATTTTCCGGATAACAACACCTTAAAAGATAAGTTTTATGGATTAGCCCCGGTCGCATCGTTCGCAGCAAACGGCTATGGCTTATTTGATATGGCGGGGAATGCCTGGGAATGGTGTGCCGATTATTATAATAACAAATATTACGAAACGGTTGCGGCCGGGATTACAAATCCCCGCGGGCCCGCTAAAAGCTATGACCCTGATGAGCCATATGCAAAAAAAAGGGTGATAAGGGGAGGCTCATTTTTATGTAACGATAGCTATTGCTCTGGCTACAGAGTAGCCCGGCGAATGAAAAGTACGGAAGATAGCGGTATGGAGCACCTGGGCTTCAGATGTGTGCGAAATAACTAGTGTTATATCAACCACAAATCTGTATAGCCATTTCCGGATGGGGCATTGATGCTTACTCTTAAGTTCTAAGTCAGCAAAAAATAAAACTTGACTTAACACCAGTCACTAGCGACTGGTTAATTATTCAACAGATCCTCCTGAAAGCAAAGACCCTGCAATAATATTATTTTAGTATTTGTAAACAAATAAATTATTATTTGGCAGGAGTTTTTATACTCGATTGCACGGAGTAATTAGCTTTATTTAGAGCGATATGTAAAATTAATATTTATAAAGTGTTAATTTACAGTATTATAATAGTGTCTTCATTTTCTACCTCTAATGACCTACCTGCAAAAATACTTAGATTAATGATTTATTTTTTGAATATTTATTTATAATTTGTTTACAAATAGTAACTATATTTGTACTTATACTAAACAAAACGTTTAAAATCCGGCCGTTATAGGATAATCAAAGTATACAACTATAACTATTTACGGTTTGCTAACTAATTATAAATAACCTGACATAAAATGAAAAAATCAATTATTACCCTTTGTCTTCTTTGCCTGGTATTACAAGTAAGTGCACAAATTAAAAATGTAAAACATATAATTTTAATTGGCTGCGATGGTTTTGGCGCTTATGCGGTGCCTGATGCTAAAATGCCCGTCCTTAAAAAATTAATGGAAACAGGTTCATGGTCGTTAAAAGCAAGGTGCGTATTACCTTCTTCCAGTGCCGATAATTGGGCCTCCATGTTAATGGGGGCTGGGCCAACAGAGCATGGTTACACCGAATGGAACAGCAAGGTGCCCGAAATTCCTTCTGCTACAACCACAAAATATGGGATCTTCCCCACCATCTTTAGTGTGATCAGGGACCAGAAGCCAGCTGCAAAAACAGCTGTAATTTACAGCTGGGGCGGTATTGGGCCGTTAATTGAAAAAGACGCTATTACTTTTGTTGTACCAGGTGGTGACGCGGGCGATGATTTTTGTGTGGACACAGCCGTGCGTATTATAAAAAAAGAGAAACCGTTTTTTACATTTATCCACGTTAGTGAGCCTGATGGGGTTGGGCATAATATAGGGCATCGCACACCGGCTTACTATGACACGTTGCAAAAAGTAGATGTAAGGATAGGGAAAATTGTACAGGCTGTGAAAGATGCAGGCATTGAAAATGAAACCATTATTATAGTAACAGCCGACCATGGTGGCATTAATAAAGGCCACGGCGGTAAATCTTTGGATGAAGTACAGGTGCCATGGATTATAAATGGCCCGGGTATCAAAAATGGTCATGAAATAAAAGATGTTATTATTACCTATGATACTGCAGCTACTATTGCCTGGATCTTGGGCCTAAAAATGCCGCAAAGCGGGCGTGGCAGAGCCGTAGCAGAAAGCTTTAAATAACTAACAGGTACAAAGGTCATTTCAAAGAATCGGGCGAAGCCTGTCGTCCCATAATAATGATGTTTTTCATTGTTTATGGCAGCAGGCTTCGTTGTGATTTTTTGTTTACTTTTGAACGAAAAAAAAATATATGGAAGATGATATTATCCTGAAGATCAGTTACCGGATAAAAGAAATAAGAAAAGAAAAACGTATAACTATTCAGGAATTGGCAGACAGGGCCGGCGTAAGCAAAGGGCTCATCTCGCAAATAGAAAATAACCGTACCATCCCTTCGTTACCGGTATTAATGAATATTGTGCATTCGCTAAATCTTGATCTGACGGTTTTTTTTAAGGATATCTACTCCGTTAACAACCAGGAAAAGGTTTTTGTAATCCGCTCATCCGATTATAAACCTCTTAAAAAAGAAACTGCAAAAGGGTTTGACTATCAAAGGATCTTAACAAGAAATATTCATGGTGGACCTGTTGACTTTGTACTGCTAAAATTAAAAAAGGGCGCCCGCCGTAATAAAATGGTGGTAACAGACGCTTTTGAATATAAATACCTTATTAAAGGTAAAATTGATTACCTGATTGAAGACAAGAATTATACCCTTGAAGAAGGAGATTCTATATTTTTTGATGGTCGCTTAGGGCATAATCTTTCAAATATCGGTAACTCCGACGCGATTATGCTGGTAGTTTATTATTTTATCTCCAACGATTAAGATCCCTAATTCACCCCGAATTCTTTAATCACCGTTTGAAATTACACGGAATACTAACAGGTAGATCCGGCCTGTTAACATAATTGTCAAGACCTTACTGCAAGCCCTGGTTCCAAAATATAACAGAAAAACCCACCCGTTATGAATCGTCTGTAAGCCAGAGCTTCAGTAAAATCATGCATCCATTAGTACTCAATTAATTATTTAGCATTAGTAAACAAAATTAATCTACTTTTAATAATTAGTTTATCATTGTTTTATAAGGTAATTTTTGTGCACTAAGGCAATGGTTTTAAATAAGTATGTTGTAACATGCTTATTTAAAGCTAAGTATATAATTGCTCCTTTTCTCCTTTGCCTGAATTTAATTCCTGGATCCCCTGTTTTCGTTTGTAAACACATGTTAAAAAAAGTTTAGTATTTATGTACAATTGTTAATTATTTTTTTACATTTGTTTAACAAATGGCATTTACATTTGTACATATACTAAACACCTCCTTGAAATTTAAGCTGTTATCATGGCCAGGTCCTGGTAGCTGATTATTATGCTTTTGGAGAATTGTATGACAGGTATACATTTAAAGGTTTTCTATTCAAAGGTTGCAACATTCATTAGTTAATATGCAAATAAGCTATATAGATGAAGACAAACCTTTGCTATTAAAAGTAGCAAATGGAGATGAGCAGGCCTTTAAGCGCTTATTTGATTTATACCGGCCAAACATCTATACAACTGCTTTAAGAATAACCGGAGATGAACGAACCGCTGAGGAGATTTTGCAGGATACTTTCCTGAAAGTATGGATCAACAGAGAAAAAATTATTCATATCGGCAATTTTGGAGGTTGGATCTATACAATAGCAAAAAATGTTACTTACAATGCCATTAAGCATTCGCAAAGCGAAAAAAGAAACCTTTTGCAGTTTATCCGTGAACCGATAATTACGTATTGCCAGGATACCGACCATTTGACCCAGGAAAGGGAATATCAAAATATTTTGAACCTGGCGATAAACCGTTTACCGCCTAAACAGTTGCTTACTTATAAACTTATTAAGCAGCAGGAAATGAAAAGAGAAGAAGCTGCAATAGAATTAAATGTTTCGACCGAAACCGTTAAATGGAATCTTGATCAGGCTATGAAGAGCATCCGTACTTTCTGCGCGGCTCACTTAAAAGAAACCTCATTCGCCTTTATCCTGTACTTTATTTTTAATTGATACCCCCCATAAGTCTTTTACAATTGTCTATGCTGTTTTAGATCCACTTTATAAAGGTGTGGAGCTACTTACTCACCTTTGAAAAAGGTTTATTATGAGCATAACCAGACTTGAATATCTATTTCAACTTTGCATAAATAACGACGCTACTCCTGAGCAGCGGGAAGAAATGCTGGAATTAATGGCGTTACCGGAAAATGAATCCATTGCAGAAAAATTGCTTCATAAGGCTTATGAAGCGCCAAAGCAAACAGAGGATCTTGATTCTGAAAAAAGCGACGCTATTTTAAACGCCATATATAATGCTGATAAGATAGAAAGTGCTCCACGGCTTTTTCCCCGGCGAAAACAATTTGTAAAGTGGGCGGCAGCTGCAGCAGCAGTATTTGTATTTTTTTTTAGTGCGGCTTATTTCTTTATTTATAAAAAGCAACAGGAACAACTTATAGCAGTAGCTAATAAAAACAAAATTATTCCCGGCAGGAATAAAGCTACATTAACCCTTGCTGATGGTTCGAAGATTGATTTGGACGATGCTAAAACAGGGGGAATAGCAAAACAAGCTCAATTGCGTGTTACTAAAACAGCGGCCGGCCAACTGATATATACCATTGCAAATACTGATAAAACTTTATCCGAAACTACAGATAAACCCTCTTATAACACCATTGAAACACCCGTAGGGGGACAATACCAGGTAATCCTGTCAGATGGAACCAGGGTTTGGCTTAACGCTGCTTCATCATTAAAATACCCTACACAATTTGCAACCGGTGAAAGACAGGTAGAACTGACCGGTGAAGGGTATTTTGAAGTGACAAAAAATAAGGCCAAACCTTTTAAAGTTATTACAGACAGGCAAGAAATTGAAGTATTAGGCACACATTTTAATGTAAATGCTTATACCGACGAAAATGCTATAACCACAACCTTACTTGAAGGTAGCGTAAAGATTGCGGCTCACCTTAAAAATCAACTTGCACAACAATCAATTATTCTTAAACCGGGCCAGCAAAGCATTTTAGGTTGTGCAGGTTTAGCTGTGGGAAATGTTAATACGGAAGATGTTGTTGCCTGGAAAAATGGCTACTTCAGCTTTAACGAGGATTTTGAAAGTATAATGCGAAGATTATCCCGGTGGTATAATATTGATGTTGTTTACAAGATTGATAAAGATCCCGATTTATCATTTGGGGGCAAAATATCCCGGTCAAAGAGTATCAATTCAGTTTTGAATATTATTGAAGCTACCGGAAATGTTCACTTTAAGATTGAAGGAAGGAGGATAATAGTTACGAAATAACAATTATATAATAATTAGCAGAAGAAAAAAACAGGATCCTGACTGCTATCAGAACCCTGTATAATATTCAGATCATACCTGCTAAATAATAGGCAATTAACCAATTAACATTTAAATCTAAACAAATCAAATGTATGAAATTTTACAAAATTTTATGCGGTAAAACAAACCGCGTAAGTAAAATATGGCGAGTAATGAAACTTATAATAGTTATTTTAACCACGGCTATATTACAGGTAAGCGCAAACAGCTATGCTCAGAAAATAACGTTGAGCCAAAAGAATGTATCCATTGAAAAAGTATTCAATGAGATAAGGATCCAAAGCGGGTACGATTTTTTTTATAATATCAGGCTGATTAAACAAGCCAAACCTGTATCGGTAGAATTGAAGGATGCGAGCCTTGAAGAAACGTTGAAAGCATGTTTTGAAAATCAGCCTTTTACCTATTCTATAAAAGAAAATGCTGTTATTGTGAGGCCAAAACAAAGTGTTCTTTTAAACAACACTCCTGAAAAACACATCGATATTGATGTAAGTGGTAAAGTTTTAGATGAAACAGGTAAGGGTTTGCCCGGAGCTGCTGTAAAAATAAAAGGTACCACGCAAGGAACCGTTACTGATCAAAATGGCAATTTTAAATTGAAAGGTTTGAATGACAATGCCATTTTAGTGATCTCATTTATTGGTTATGACACCAGGGAAGTGAAACCGGATAATAAATCAGAAATGATAATTACTTTATCTCCCCGTGCCAGTAATTTAGATGATGTAGTAGTGGTAGGGTATGGTACGCAGAAGAAGGTAAACCTGACCGGGGCTGTAAGCACCATCAGCGGTAAGGTGCTGGAAGACCGTCCAATACCAAATATCGGGAGGGGCCTGCAGGGAGAACTGCCTGGCTTAACAATAACTTCCGGCAGCGGAAAGCCGGGGGCGGCGCCTGCCTTTAATATCCGGGGCTTCACTTCTATTAATGGCGGGAGCCCGCTGATCCTGGTAGATGGTGTTCAAACCAACATCAATGATCTTAACCCTGATGATGTAGCCAGTGCAACGGTACTTAAAGATGCGGCGTCAGCAGCGGTTTATGGTTCAAGGGCAGCATTTGGCGTATTACTGATCACTACCAAGACCGGGCAAAAAGGAACCCCGAAAGTGAGCTATAGCATGAATTATGCTATTCGCAAAATCACCAATTTGCCGGATGTGGTAACTGATCCTGGTACCGTAATTGATTTTAAAAACCAGGCGTATTCCGGCTATTACGGGGTGAATTTATATAATACTACCCAAACGGCATACGCTCATCAACGATCAGCAAATCCCAGCCTGCCTGCAACTATAGTGGACCCAACCAATCCTAACGTATATGATTATTTTGGTGCTACTAACTGGTTTAAAGAATTGTATAAGCCAACCAATAACAGTCAGACCCATAATGTGAGTGTGAGTGGGGGAAATGACAGGATCACTTATTATTTTTCGGCTGATTACAATAATCAAACAGGCGTATTTCGCTATAATCCTGACTATTACAACCGTTTTAACATTCGCGGGAAATTGGATTTTAAGGTTACAGACTGGCTGCATATTTATACCAATTCGGCATATAACCGTACTGTTTATAACTATCCTTCTTTATGGACTTCTGACTGGACCTCCGGTGATTTGTACCATCAGATCGGTCGCGCCAACACTTTATCGGTTCCTAGAAATCCGGACGGTTCCTGGACAAGTTCTGGAACATACCTCGGTTTCTTACAGGACGGCGGACGGGGAAATACGGTAACGAATGAACCACAAAATACCATTGGTTTTACTACCTCATTTTTTAACAATACCTGGAGGATTAAAGGCGACTATACCTTTAGGGCTACCAATAATTACAACCAGGCGTACCAGGTAGCATTGCCTTATGAAACCGGCCCCAACCAGGCAATTTCATATGCCGGCCATAGCGATGCCTCTGCCTGGGCTGATGATAATGCTTACCAGGCTATCAACATTTATACTGAATATGAAAAAACCTTTGGTAAACATTATTTTAAAGGTATGATAGGTTATAACCAGGAGCTTAACAAGTATAATTATTTTTCTGCCTCTAATAATAACCTGATCAGCAGTAACGTAGGTTACCTTGATGAGTCAACAGGCACAACCCCTTCAGTGAGTGGCAATGGCTATCAATGGGCTGTAAGAGGGGCTTTCTCCCGCCTGAATTATGGATACGATAATAAATACCTGTTGGAAGTTGACGCACGCTATGATGGATCTTCCCGTTTTCCTACCAATCAGCATTATGCTTTTTTGCCTTCTGCTTCCGCAGGTTGGAGGGTATCCGAAGAGCCGTTCTTCAAAGGGTTGACAAAGGTTGTGAGTAACCTAAAGCTCCGTGCCTCTTATGGCACATTGGGAAATGACCAGAGTTTGGGTAATTACAGTTTTACGCCCACGCTCGGTTCCGGTCAGATCAGTAATATTCTAGGCGGAACTCAGCCGATAGCGGTCTATGCACCTAATTTAGTGTCGCCCACGCTTACCTGGGAAAAAGTATATAATAAGGATGCCGGGATAGATATCACTTTGTTTAGCAAATTAAACGCCACTTTTGACTGGTATCAAAGGGATACCAAGAATATGATCACTAAAGGATTTCAGCTTCCTGCCGTATTAGGTGCAACACAACCCCTGGAAAACGCAGCTGACCTGAGAACACAAGGCTGGGATTTAAGCATTGCTTATAATGATCAGTTTCAGTTGATCGGAAAGCCTTTTAATTTTGGTTTGAGGGTGAACGTATGGGATTCGCAAACAGTAATTACCCGGTATAATAATCCCAATAAATTCTGGTTCGGAGGTGATTACTATGTAGGTGAGCATCCTGGTGATATATGGGGGATGACTACTAAGGGAATCTTTCAATCAGATGCTGCTGCAAAAGGAGCTCCCGATCAATCCAAGCTACAGGGATATTATGATTGGAACAAAGCTGGTGAAATACAGTATGCCGACCTGAACCATGATGGAAAAATTGATTATGGTGATGGCACGGTAGGAAAACCGGGAGATGCTCATGTAATTGGTAATACCAGCCCAAGATATAATTTCGGTGTAGGCGGTAATTTTACCTGGAACAATATTGATTTCAGTATTTTCTTCCAGGGTGTAGGAAAAGAATCATTCTGGCCAGGCACAAGCGGGTACTACTGGAGTATGTTTTATGCACCCTGGGATAACGTATATAAGAATATAGTAGGCAATACCTGGACCCCGCAAACCCCGAATGCGCTTTACCCAAGCCTTAAAGGCTGGCGTGCAGGTGACGACGGACCATGGGTTGACCTTGCTGTACCACAAACAAGATATTTGTATAGTGCAGCCTATATCCGCCTGAAGAATTTAACTGTAGGTTATTCATTTAACATGCCTTTATTTAAAAGAATAGGTATTGACCGCTTAAGGCTTTATTTCAGCGGGGAGGACCTTTGGGAATCAGACCACTTGCCGCAAGGATTTGATCCGGAAGCATTGGGTGGTAGCTGGGGTGCAGGGAAAGTATACCCCTTCCAGCGTGGTTATTCATTTGGTCTTAACGCAAAGTTTTAATGTATAATTCAAAAATTATTACAATGAAAAAGATTCATATAATTATTATATCAGGTATGATGATGAGCATTTTATCATTATACTCCTGTAAAAAAGATAGTTTTCTTACCCGGTACCCGGTATCAAGTTTAACCGAACAAAACTTTTTTGCTAATGCCAACGATTTGAATACCTATTGCAACGGATTGTATAGTTACCTGCCGGGAAGTAATTCAGTAGCATTGGGCGACCAGCAAAGCGATAATTACGAAAGCAATCCCTTTAATAAAGTAGTAGCGGGCCAGCTAACACTGCCTACAAGCGCAAGCCAGGCAGGATGGACCTGGACTTATTTGCACCAGGTGAACTATTTTTTGCAAAATTATAAAAAAGCAGATGCCTCGCAGGCGGTGAAAAATCATTATGCAGGCATAGTCAGGTTTTTCAGGGCATGGTTTTATTTTGATAAAGTAAAGCGTTTTGGCGATGTGCCATGGTACGGATCAACCATACTGCCGAATGATGATGGTGATTTATATAAGGGAAGAGATCCAAGACAGCTGGTAATGGATTCCGTAATGGCCGACCTTACTTTTGCTGTCAATAATATTAACGCTACCGGCCCATCTGGTACTATCACCAAATGGACGGCGCAGGCTTTAATGGCCAGGGTTGCGTTGCATGAAGGGACATTCAGAGAATACAGGGGGATAGCCGGTTGGCAAACCATTTTACAGACCGCCGGCAGCGCTGCACAAGCTGTAATGCAAAGCGGTAACTTTAAGCTGTACAGTACTGGAAAACCAAAAGTAGACTACTTAAACCTGTTTTTATTTTATGCGCCGTCTGATCCGCAGAGCGCAGAAGTAATATTAGGCTATTATTACAGTAATACCCTCCATGTTACAAACGCGCTTGATGGCAACATGAGAGCGTATGGATTGAGCCTGGCAAAAGGACTGATGAACTCATACCTGACGGTAAATGGAACGCCTTTCACTTCAATGCCTGGTTATGCAACACAGATGATCACACAGGAGTTCAATAACCGTGATCCAAGAATGATGCAAACCGCATTACAACCTACGGTAGTTTATGGCGACCTGAAGGGAGCGCAAACGCTGGGTTTTGCCCCAACAGGGTATGCACAGATAAAATATTACGACCCAACAACGCCTAACTATAATACCAACTATAATGCCGGAATTGATTTTCGGTACGGAGAGATGCTGCTTGTTTATGCCGAGGCAAAGGCAGAATTAGCTGGTGGCGGAACAGGAAGCTTTACACAGTCTGATCTGGATCTGTCCGTTAATTTGCTTCGTGACAGGGTGGGCATGCCTCACCTGATGATGAATGTGGCGATAGATCCTGTACTAGCGGCAAGCTATCCGAATGTTGGCGGTTCGTTGCAAAATGTGATCCTGGAGATCCGCCGCGAACGCAGAGTGGAATTGGCATGCGAAGGCTTCCGTTATGATGACCTGATGAGATGGGGAGCTGGCCCTTTGCTGGCACAACAATTTTTGGGCATGTATTTCCCGGGATTAGGAACATATGATTTGGATGGTGACGGGCAACCAGATGTTGCACTTGTAACCAGCAAGCCTTCTAATCCGGTTGCAGGGGTTTCTTATTTCGTTGTCGGTACCGACATTCATCTAAGCAATGGCAATAGCGGCAATGTGCTGGTTAACCCTAACCTTATAAAAACATTCACAGACCCTAAAAACTATTATTTCCCTTTACCAGCAACAGAATTATTGCTTAATAAAAATTTAAAGCAAAACCCGGGCTGGTAAAAGCAACTACAGCATAAATTGGAAAATATGAAAAGAAGAGACGTTTTAAAAAAAGCAGGTATCCTGGCGGCTGCGGGCTTAATAACACAAGGCAGCAAAGCTGTTGAAAGGGAAGAAAATGTAAAGAATAAACTTGCATTAAAAATTGCACATATAACCGATGTTCACATCCGGCCTGATCTTGATGCGCCCGAAAAATTCAAGAAATGCCTGGAAGTAATTAAAAGCGAAAAGGTGGATTTTTTTCTGAACGGAGGCGATTCTATTTTTGATGCTTCGTATGACACCGTAAAGCGCGAAAGGGTTACTGAGCTATGGAATTTATGGGATGATTGTATCAAAGGATTAAAAGGTTATGAAGTGCACAGCTGTATCGGGAATCATGATCCATGGTGGGTCGCCCCTGATAAGTCAGACGAAATGTATGGTAAAGATTATGTGGTAAAACGCCTGGGTATCCCAAACCGGTATTATAGTTTTACTAAATCTGGATGGCATTTTATTATTTTAGATGGTAATAATCCATCTATTACTTTAGACGATAAGCAATTTGCCTGGTTAAAGGACGAACTTGAAAAATTACCTGCAAATCAGCCTGTTTTGATGATGTCGCATTACCCCATACTGGGTGTAACGCCATTTTGGGAAGGGGGCATGCATTCAGATTATAAAAAGCTGAAAACTTTATTTTATCAACACAGGGATAAAGTAAAAGTATGTTTAAGCGGGCATAATCACTTACTGGACACCGCCTCCTATAATGGTACACAATATTTTTGCAATGGCGCAATGAGTGGTTATTGGTGGGGTAAAGGTGATGAAAAATCTGCCGGCGACGGATATTATGAAGAAACGCCTCCGGGTTATGCCATTCTTGAACTATATGAGGATGGCAGCGTTAAAAACGTATATAAGCCGCATGCCTTTTAAATAATGATGTGAATTCTTTCATATTGAAAAAAGCCTTATGAATAAAAACATAAGGCTTTTTCATGATTTCTGATAACCTGGAGGAACTATTTTTATATTTAGTATTACTAAACAATTATTATTGACTTGAATCTTTTTGACCTTATTATTGCGTGTTGTGTAAGTTTATAAGAAAATAATTTTATAAAAAGTTTAGTATTTGTTTACTTTTGTTTAGAAAGTATTTATATTTGTTAAGTGCAATTTGTCAGCCGGGGAATTGCAACAAGTAAGTAAAGTCCGGTCTGATAAAGTTGAAAGTGTAATTGAATATGAGCTTGGTTAATTTGGTTGAGTAGGAGTCGCAGCAATGCGGCTCTTTTTTAAAGATGATTAAAAAGCACTGGTTAATTTAACGGGAGTTTGATATAAAGGTTAGTAATATAGTGATTGATTATCAGGTACTTACAGTTGTTTAATCTTTGATATAACTCAAGTATCTGATAATCAGCATGTTTCACGCTGTTCCGGGTGTTCCGCTTGTGAAAATGGAACACTTATCCAAGTATCTGATAATCAGCATGTTTCACAACGTTCCGGGTGTTCCGTGTGCAAAAATGGAACGCATGGAACGCGTTGGCGGGGTAGATACACAAACTTGCGCTTCGCCTCAACGCTGTTGGAGAAGGGTTTTGGGTTAGATGACCGTCTGCTTATGTCGAACTTACATTAATTTAAGGGTCGTAGTAATACGGCTTTTTTACAAGACAATTAAAAATATAAGAACTACCTCAATAAATAAAAATAATGAATAATATTTCAACAAAACCCTTTTCAGCAAACGGAATAACGTACACCCCATCTGCAAAACCCATCGTAGTTATCTGTATGGATGGTTCGGCAGATGAATACCTTGACACTACTATGGCTCATGACCGGATGCCGAATCTTAAAAAAATGGCATTACAGGGTTACAGGGGTATGGTGCGGGGTGCCTTGCCATCATTTACCAATGTAAACAATTCATCAATAGTAACCGGGGTAAGTCCGGCGGTTCATGGTATTTGCGGCAATTTTTTTTATGATGCTGAAAAAGACCAGGAAGTAATGATGAACTCATCAGAATACCTCAGGGCCGATACATTGCTGGCTGCCGCGGCTAATGCAGGGCGTAAAGTAGCCGTAGTAACTGCCAAAGAAAAATTACGCGATATCCTTTCGCACAAATTGAACGGCATCGCTTTCTCTGCCGAAAAAGCAGACCAGGCAAAGTTGGATACCCACGGTATTGAAAATGCAGAAGCGGTTATCGGGCATAAAACCCCCGCTATTTATAGCGCTGATGCCAGCCTGTTTGTTTTGCGTGCGGGTGTAGCATTAATTGAAAAAGGCATGGCCGATTTTTTATATCTTTCATTAACTGATTATATGCAGCATACCTATGCGCCTGACACGGAAGAATCATTGGCATTTTATGAAGCACAGGATGTGGAATTAGGAAAAATGCTTGAGCTGGGCGCCATAATAGGCGCTACTGCTGATCACGGCATGAATGCCAAGGTTAAAGCGGATGGAACACCAAATGTGTTGTTTATTGAAACCATGCTAACAGAAAAATTTGGTGCGGGTTTCAGGGTTATTTGCCCTATTACTGATCCTTATGTAAAACACCATGGCGCACTGGGCTCATATGTAATAGTTTATGTGGATGATACTTCAAATATCAGCGAGGTGAAAAACTGGCTTGCCCTGCAGCCTGGTATTACGGAAGTGTATGATAAAGCAACTGGCTGCCGGATCTTAGAGCAACCGGCAGACCGTACAGGCGACTTGTTCGTACTGTCTGCCCGCGATGTTGTGGTGGGGAAAACAGCGGCGCACCACGATCTGAAAGCCCTTGACGGAACCCTGCGCTCGCATGGAGGAAGATATGAAGAAATGGTGCCTTTAGTGGTATCGCACCCGTTAAATGCAGCTTACAAAATGAAAACACAGGGCGATCCGCGCAATTTTGATGTATTTGATTTTGCGGTTAATGGCACTAATTGATCTGGATCTGATATGGTTTTAAAATGCAGTGTTACCTGCATTCAATTTTACGAAGAATGATGAAAGAAGAAGTGTTAACTGTTACTGAAAATATAATAAAATTAGCTTCCCTGGTTGCCGGCAAACCGGTTTCTTCAGGGAAACAATTAGTTGTTAATAACCCATACAACGGGCGACCGGTTGGAACGGTAGAAATGGCAGGTTTAAGCGATACGCAAGCAGCCATTGAAATGGCTTTGAAAGGCGGGAAGGTATTAAACCGCTACGAAAGATACAGCGTTCTGGACAAAGCAAGAACGTTATTACTGGAAAGGAAAGAAGCGTTTGCACAATTAATTACGGCCGAATCTGGCTTGTGCATCACTGAAACTAATTATGAAATAGGCAGAGCTCATGATGTACTGCTTTTTGCAGCTATGGAATGTTTAAAAGATGACGGACAAGTATTCTCATGCGACATATCACCAAATGGTAAACAGCGAAAGATATTTACCCTCCGCGAGCCATTAAAACTTGCTGTTGCCATTACTCCGTTTAACCATCCGCTTAACCAGGTGGTTCACAAAATTGCGCCTGCATTGGCTGCAGGTACCCCGGTAATTTTAAAACCATCCGAAAAAACACCCTTAACCGCTATTCGTTTTGTTGAGCTATTATATGAAGCAGGCTTGCCTGCTTATATGCTGAGTGTTCTTTTAGGTAACACTAAAGATGTTGCGGAAGCGCTGGTACAGGACCCACGGGTTGATCTGGTATCCTTTACAGGAAGTGTAGCTGTAGGCAAAAGAATTGCCCAAACCGCTGGTTATAAAAAAGTGATCCTGGAACTTGGCGGTAATGATCCCCTGATTATTTTAGAAGATGCAGATCTTAACCTGGCAGTTGAGCTGGCCGCTGAGGGATCTTTCAGAAACTCCGGGCAGCGTTGTACTGCTGTAAAACGCATTTTGGTACATGATAGCATCGCTGAAGAATTTACAAAACGATTTGTTAAAAAGGCAAAAGAATATACCTGCGGAGACCCGGCAGACCCTAAAACTAAAGTTGGAACCGTTATTGACGAGCAAGCTGCCATATACCTTGAAAATGTGGTAGACAAAGCAGTAGCTGCAGGTGCAAAAATTTTATTAGGTGGCAAGCGCACTGGCGCCTTGTTACAGCCTACAGTGATTATAAATGTCCCCCGGGATGCGCAAATGGTGGTTCAGGAATCGTTTGGTCCACTGGCTCCCATCCTTACATTTAAAGATCTTGATGATGCAATTGCCCTTTCAAATTCTACCGCTTTTGGTTTATCATCAGGTGTGGTTACCTCTAACATGGAGAATGCCATTCGCTTTGTGAAAGAATTGCAGGTAGGCACCGTAAATATCAATGAGGTGCCGGGTTACCGCATTGAGAGTTCTCCTTTTGGAGGCATCAAAGATTCGGGCCTTGGCATAAAAGAAGGAGTGATAGAAGCTATCAAATGCTTCACTTATGTAAAAACATTTTCAATGCCCTGGTAATTAAAATAATGGAAAACTCAACATTTGATTTAATAGTGGTTGGCTCAGGCATATTGGGCACATTTCACGCTATACACGCTGCGCGTTTAGGTAAAAAAGTACTGCTAACCGAAAAGGATCAGTACCCGGTAAATGCCACGGTACGCAATTTCGGCCAGGTGGTAACTTCAGGGATGTCGTCAGATTGGTTTGCTTATGCTACCCGCACAGCTGAATTATATAAAGAGATCCAGCAGGAGTTTGACATTAGCGTGCGGAACAACGGAACGGTTTATCTTGCTTCGGATGCTGACGAATTACAACTGGCGCATGAGTTAAAAGAACGTATGGATGCTTCTGGTTATGGGGCGGAAATATTATCAGCAAAAAACTGTTTAACCCAATGGCCGGCGTTAAAAATGGAATATTGCAAAGGCGGCATTTTCTTCCCGCAGGAATTAAGCGTGGAACCGGATAAGCTGATCCATCGTTTAATTGAATATGCCACTAAAAAATATCCTAATCTTACCTACAAACCGGCAACCGCTATTGTTGATTGCGAGGTTATTGGCGATCATGTGGAGGTAACCACTGCATCCAGGGAAAAATTCATAGCCGAAAAAGTAATTGTGTGCAGCGGAGGGGAATTTAAATTACTTTTTGCCGATCTGTTTAAAAATAGCGGGATCATCCTTTGTAAGCTACAAATGATGAAAACCGTTCCGATGCCGGAAGTGCAACTGGAAGGGAATATTTTAACGGGCCTGTCTATCCGCAGGTATGAATCATTCCAGGAATGCCCGTCTTTTGCTAAGCTAACAACTCCAGAGCATTACGCGGAGTTAAAAAAATGGGGAGTACACCTTTTATTCAAAAAAGCAGTGGATGGTTCCATTATTATCGGCGATTCACACGAATACGCAGATGTAAACCATACCGATGATCTTGGGTTTGATGTTAACAGCGCTATCAATGAGTTGATGTTAAAAGAGGCACAAAATATTGTGAATTTCGATGTCCGTAAAATAGCTTCTACCTGGGCCGGATTTTATCCGCAACATAATAGTAAACATGTGGTTGAAGCTGATATAGAAGGCAGAATACATATCCGAACCGCCATAGGAGGTAAGGGCATGACCTGTGCCGCCGGTTACGCCGAAGCCAGCATAAAGGATATTTACAACTGATTTTTAACCAGTTTATTGATCAACCCGGATGAATCAGTTAAATAAGCTACTTACGCATTCAAAAGTGTTCTTTATATTTTGGTGTATGCTGGCCGCCTTTGGCACTTACTTTTGTATGTATGCCTTCAGAAAGCCATTTACCAGCGGAACTTATACCGGGTTAACCCTTTGGGACCTTGACTATAAGGCTGTTTTAATTATTGCGCAGGTGCTTGGCTATATGGTTTCAAAATTTATAGGCATCAAAGTAATTTCTGAACTCAAAGCATCCGGCAGGGTAAAGCTCATTATCAGGCTGATTCTTTTTTCAGAAGCAGGCCTTCTCCTTTTTGGATTGGTGCCATATCCTTACAATTTTTTCTTTTTATTTCTGAACGGATTACCGCTGGGAATGGTATGGGGCATTGTTTTTAGCTACCTTGAGGGCAGGCGGTTTACAGAAATGCTGGCAATGGGGCTCAGTATTAGCCTCATCGTATCATCCGGAATTTTAAAAACCATTTATTTTATAGTACATGGATGGTTTCCATTAGTTTCTGAATTTTGGATGCCCGGTATTATTGGCTTGCTTTTTCTGCCGCTCTTCTTAATATTTGTATGGATGCTCTCAGTGATTCCCGAACCTTCAGAAACTGATAAGCTATTGCGTGTTGAACGCTTACCAATGACTAATGAAGACAAAAAAAATGTTTTAAAAGAGTATGGGCCGGGTATAATAGGTATTGGGCTAATTTATACCATACTTACCACCATGAGAGATTTTAGGGATAATTTTTCGGTAGAAATATGGAACGAGATTGACCCTCACTGGAATAAAGCCATCTTCTCGATAACCGAAACAATTACAGGCATCATTGTATTAGCTGCTATAGGAAGTATTTCACTGATCCGGAATAACATAAAAGGTTTTTGGGGAACGCAATACTTAATTGCTTTGGGTTTGTTGTTAAGCGGCGGCAGTACATTGCTTTTTCACCTCCATATTATAAATCCATTTTGGTGGATGCTTTTGGTTGGTATGGGGATGTTTTTGGCCTATACACCTGTCCAGGTTGTTTTATTTGAACGGATGATAGCCGTATTTAAAATAAAGGCAAACGCAGGTTTCTTTGTTTATATCTGTGATTCTGTTGGATACCTGGGCAGCGTTGGATTATTGCTTTACAAAGAGTTTTTTATGAAAAATTTAAGCTGGGCTAAAGTGCTGATGCAGTTTAGCTACCTGCTTACAGGTATTTGCATTTTATTGCTTGTTTTGTCAGCTATTTTCTTTAACCGTAAAATGGGGATTAAGGGCCCAATTACAGGAACGTTTAATGCCTGATTACTCAGTATGACGATGTTTATCAATTTATCAAACGTTTGCGCAGTGTAAGTATCCTTAAAATCTCTTTATCAGGAAAGATAATTTATAATTTCATCTTCTATTCGATCTCAATAATGAAAAAAATAATGTTACTGTTTGTCCGGGTATTCTTTTTTTTAGCAGTAGTTAATACTACCGCTATTTATGCTCAAAAAACACAAAATTATGTTGTGATCAATGCATCTGACAATGGGCAGGACATTATTGCTAAAGCTGCGAATATTACACCGTCGCCCCGGCAATTGCGTTGGCAGCAACTGGAGTTAACGGCATTTCTTCACTTTGGCATGAACACCTTTACCAACCAGGAATGGGGCGATGGTAAAGAAGATACCAAGCTATTTAACCCCACCAATCTTGATGCAACACAATGGGTGCGTACGTGCAAAGAGGCAGGAATAAAACAAGTTATTGTAACGGCAAAGCATCATGACGGTTTTTGCCTGTGGCCAAGTAAATATACCGAACACTCGGTAAAAAATAGTCCATGGAAAAACGGGCAGGGAGATGTTGTGAAAGAGGTTGCCGATGCCTGTCATCAGCAGGGTATTGGATTCGGGATCTACCTTTCACCATGGGACAGAAATAATCCCGACTATGGGGATACTGAAAAGTATAATGCTTATTTCATGAATCAGCTTACCGAGTTATTGAGTAATTATGGCAAAGTTGACGAGGTGTGGTTTGATGGCGCTAATGGCACCGGCCCTAACGGTAAAAAACCGGCATATCACTTTGAAGCCTGGTATAGCCTTATCCGTAGCTTGCAGCCAGGTGCTGTGATAGCTATTATGGGCCCTGATGTGCGCTGGGTAGGTACCGAAAGCGGGTATGGGCGCCAGTCTGAATGGAGCGTAGTGCCGCTTGATGAGCAGTCAAATACCGGTACTGAACAAAACTCCCAAAAAGATATTTCCTTTGCTCCTAAAGGAGATATGACCGGCGACGACCTGGGAAGCCGGGATAAGATAGCAAAGGCTAAAGAACTGGTATGGTATCCTGCCGAAACGGATGTTTCTATCAGGCCCGGTTGGTTTTACCATGAAGCAGAAGATACCAAAGTAAAATCTCCTGAAAAACTGATGGATATTTACTATAGTTCAGTTGGCCGCAACTCTGTCCTGCTGCTTAACATTCCGCCTGACAAACGAGGTTTGATCAATGAACAGGATCAGAAAAATTTAAAGGAATGGAAAAACATAATTGACAATACATTTAAAACCAACCTGGTAAAAGATACAAAGATCATCTCGGCAAATGGCATAAACCCCAGGGCGCTGTTAAATGGCAACGTAAATAATTACTGGACCACCAAAAACCAGGATACCACCGCAACTATACAAATGAACCTGGCCAAACCACAAACATTTGATGTATTGCTTTTGCAGGAAAATATCGCGATTGGCCAGCGCATTGAAAAATTTAACCTGGAGTATTTCGACGGCAAAAATTGGGAACTGATAACTGAAGGAACCACCGTTGGTGCGAAAAGACTGATCCGTTTTAAAGCAATTACAGCTCAAAGGGTAAGGCTAAAAATAATATCGTCAAGATCTAACCCTGCTTTAATTGCTATGGGTTTATATAAACAGCCGTAAAACTATTGATTTTTCGGAAGCAGGTATCTATCTGCATGAAATGATTAAGATACAAACAAGATTACTTGTTTAAAGAATAACCAGGTGAGATTGGTTAATTAGTTGATTGATTGATTAGCAAGGCCGGCCACTGCCGGTCTTGTTATGATTTAAAAGGTCAGTAAACGCTTGAAAAGACACACTAAAATAAAATTATTAAATAAAAACCATACTTATTATGAAAAGAATCTACCTGGTTATTTGCCTGGTCCTATCGGGAAGCATTGCATTTGCTCAGCAAACAAATGACGCTGCAATTGTTCCAAAACCTGCCTTATTAGAAAAAGGCATAGGATCATTTACCATCAGCAAACACACCAATATAGTGGCAAAAGGAGCCGAAGCCATGAAAGTGGCAGGTATGCTCAATTACTTCTTCCAGAAAAAGTATGGATTTACATTAGGGATAAATAATGGTGTAGCTACAGGCGCTATCACTTTAAATACCTTATCGGCGGAAAAATTACCACATGAAGGTTATGAACTTAACGTAACTAATAATGGTATAAAAATATCCGGAGAGCCAGGTGGTGTTTTTTATGGTGTTCAATCTTTATTGCAATTAATTCATGTAAGTGGTAATCAACTTTCAGTTCCGGCAGTGAATATTAAAGATCAGCCAAACCTTGCTTATAGAGGATTAATGTTAGATGTTGGCCGGCATTTTTTTGAGGTAGGTGAAATTAAAAAGATCCTTGATGTAATGGCAAGCCTGAAATTAAACAGGTTTCACTGGCATTTAACTGACGACCAGGGCTGGCGTTTAGAAATAAAAAAATATCCCAAGCTAACTACTATCAGCGCATGGCGCGATTCAACTATTATTGGCGGGTATGGCGATTTCAAACCATTTATTTATGATGGAAAAAGGAGCGGAGGCTTTTATACCCAGGACCAGGCGCGTGAAATTGTAAAATATGCCGCAGAAAGAAATATAGAGGTAATTCCTGAAATAGAAATGCCCGGCCATAGTACCGCAGTATTAACCGCTTATCCTGAATTGGGTAATGGAACAGGTCCATATACAGTGCCGGGTTATTGGGGTGTGCATAATACCATTTATAACCCGGGTGAGCCAACCTTTAAATTTTTAGAAGATGTGTTAACCGAGGTTATGGCTATTTTCCCTGGTAAATATATCCACATCGGCGGAGACGAGGTTCCAAAAGATGAATGGAAAAATTCAGCATTTGCTCAGCAGGTAATACACGATAATCACTTAAAAGATGAAAATGAATTACAAAGCTGGTTTATTGGCCGGATAGAGAAGTTTTTAAATAAAAACGGAAGGAATTTGATAGGCTGGGATGAGATCTTAGAAGGCGGCTTAACGGCTAACGCAACGGTAATGAGCTGGAGAGGTGAAGAGGGAGGGATCCAGGCAGCACAACAGGGGCATAATGTGATCATGTCGCCGGGTAGTAACATGTATGTAGACCATGCCCAGGCTAAAGATGGCAAGACTGAACCTTTGGCTATTGGTGGTTTTTTACCATTGGATGTTGTATATAATTATAATCCGCTACCTGCTGTTTTAACCCCCGATCAGCAAAAACACATATCAGGGGTACAGGCAAATATGTGGACAGAGTATGTGGCAACTAATAACAAATTGGAATATATGCTATTCCCGAGAGCGATTGCCCTTGCAGAGGTTGGGTGGACTAAACCAGCGGATAAGGATTACGAAAGTTTTAGCAAAAACAGGCTACCGGTGTTTTTAAAGAACCTGGAAAAATCAGGAGTAAATTACAGGATCCCCGAAGCAGATATCAAGATTAGTGACGACACACAAATAGGAAGAAAAAAAATAACCATCACCCCTTTGGTTGCAGATAGCAAAGTATATTATACGATTGATGGGCATAAGGCAGACAACACAACAAACCTATACGATGGTTCAATAACAACACCTTTTACTAATGGACGGCCGTTAACCCTGAAGTATATTATAGTTACACCGGCAAACAGGGTAAGTAATGAATTTAGCGTGGATCTTAAATAAGCAGGTTTAATGTTACGCTTAAAGAATTATTTATAAACTAAAATATATAAATGAGAAAATTTATCCTGTCTGTAAGCTTGATGCTTTTCACTTTGGGTTTTGTATTTTCCCAAAGTAACCACCCAATTACACAGTCCGTTCCCGATGTCCCTTCAATAAAGCCGGGCGATAAAAAAATCACTTTTCCGGCAAGCCCTGATGGGTGTCACTTAATATTGAAGGGAAGCGATTATACACCGGTAATTGATAGTACAGGCAGGATTGTTAAGCCCCTGGTTGCAACAAAAGTAAACCTGTATTTTCAGTTGATAAGCAATAATAACGATACTGTTAAATATGATGTTTCAAAGCAAATAACGGTCCCCGGTAGGTTTATAGATAAAGGAATTAATCCGCAACCCTTTGTCATCCCTTCATTACGGGAATGGCATGGTGGGGCGGGAGATGTCTCTTTAACCCGCTCTTCCAGGATTGTTGTAAATGCTCATACACAAGCGTTGCAAAAAGTAGCCGGGATTCTGCAAAAGGAATTAAAAGAACAAAGCGGTTTTATTCTGAAAATATTAACGGGTAAACCCCAAAAAGGCGATATTTATTTAACCTTGCAGGAAAAAGATACGGCTATTGGTGAAGAAGGCTACTATTTTGAGGTTAAAAACTTTATAACCATCAGCGCATTAAAATACCAGGGATTGTTTTGGGGCACAAGAACCTTGTTACAATTACTGGAACAAAAGAAAGCCATCCCCTGTGGTATTGCGCGTGATTACCCTGAATTTAAAGTGCGCGGTTTTGTATTGGACGATGGACGTAAATTTTTTACGCTTCAGTTTCTGCGTGATTATGTAAAATTCATGTCTTACTACAAGATGAATGATTTTCAAATTCATTTGAGCGATAATGGGTTTAAAAAATATTTTAATAATAGCTGGGACAGTACCTACTCGGCCTTCCGTTTAGAAAATGCTACCTATCCTGGTCTTACTGCTAAAGGCGGCTTTTATACCAAAAAGGAATTTATTGCATTGCAGCAATTGGCAGATGATTATGCAGTGCGCATTATTCCGGAAATAGATGTGCCTGCACATGCGCTGGCTTTTACCAAAGCGGTTCCTGAAATTGGCAGTAAGCTGTATGGAATGGATCACCTCGACTTGCATAATCCGCTTACTTACACAGTTATTGAAAACGTGTTTAAAGAGTATATATCAGGCGATCATCCTGTATTTAGGGGTAAGGAGGTTCATATTGGTACCGATGAATATGCCAAAAAAGATGCGGAAGCTTTTCGCGCTTTTACCGACCATTTTATTAAGTATGTACAAGGCTTTGGGAAAGATGTAAGGCTTTGGGGGGCATTGACACACGCACAGGGCACTACGCCTGTAACCGTAAAAAATGTAACCATGAACACCTGGTACAACGGTTATGCCAATCCTGTTGAAATGAAAAAGCTGGGCTATAATCAGATCAGTACGCCCGACGGCTGGCTGTATATTGTGCCCGCTGCGGGCTATTATTATGATTACCTGGATACTAAAAATATTTATAACAACTGGACACCTTCAATGATAGGGGATGTGAATTTCCTGCCCGGCGATCCCACTATTATAGGCGGCTCTTTTGCTGAATGGAACGATATTGTAGGAAATGGCATCAGTGAAAAAGATGTGCATGACCGTGTGTTTCCCGCAATGCAGGTACTGTCTGAAAAAATGTGGACGGGAAGCCATACTGTTACAGGGTATGACGATTTTGAAGACGCAAGTAAAAAAATAGGTGAGGGCCCCTCGTTGAATATCCGTGGGAAAATGGGAAAAACAGATCAGCCAATGGTCGCCTTTTTTAATTTCGATAAAAGAAATAAAAACATACACCTTCAAAAGGCAGCTTATGCGGCGGGGATGAAAGGAAACGCCTTGTCTTTTTCAGGGAAAAATAGTTTTGCCAAATTACCCTATAAAGAGATCGGCTATGATTATACCGTTTCCTTTTGGATCAATCCTTCAAATAATAATGAAAATGGCGCTATTGTTTTTAAATCGCCAAATGCTGTAATTAAGTTAAAACAGGGAAACACAGGTAAATTAGGGTTTTCAAGGGAGGGGTATGATTTCGATTTTGATTATGTCGTTCCGGAAAACACATGGACCCATATTGTAATTGCCGGTACTAATAAGGGAACAATCCTTTATATAAATGGCGCACTACAAAAGAAACTGTATGGCGATTTCATTCAATTTACGGATAAAGACAAAACAAAAATGATAAAAATGGAGACTTTGTTTTTCCCATTGCAAATGGTTGGTGGTTTCAATGGAAAAATAGATGAATTGCGAATATGGAACAAAGTATTGTCAGATAAAGAAATTGAGGACTTGAAGCCGTAATAGGCTTGCTAAAGGAGCCACCGGCTTAACAAATCATCACCATGCTGGAAAGGTACCTCTGCGTGTCCGTAACTAAGTACCGGAGGTTACTATATTCTTCTCTTCAAGATAAATATTCAGACCAGTCTCTGTCTGGGTAACATTGGTCAATTCAAAGTATTCTAAAATACCTTCAGGTAAAATAAGACGGACAAGCGTTTCGTAAGGAGATAACAAGGGTGTTCGTATTTTGTTATGCTTATGCAAAATAAATACTTTTCTTATTCCCCCACAAGAATTCTGATTGATCCCTGATCCTCCGAAACTCGCTTGGAAAAGTATTAAAATGAAGAAAGCCACCGTGTGGTGGCTTTCAGTGATCCCGCTGGGATTCGAACCCAGGACCCCAACATTAAAAGTGTTATGCTCTACCAGCTGAGCTACGGAATCATACTTTAAGCGTTTCCGTTTAAAGTGGTGCAAATATAGGACTATTAGGCTATGGATGCAAGTGTTATTTTAATTTATTTTTTAATGTTTTTAAGCGCTTCATTGCCAGCTTTCTACATTTTAAAAATGCCTATTTTTCCACCGTTGCCGGCTAATAAAACCAATTTTCCACGTTTTGCCTTGCGGCAAACGTTAAAACTAATATCATCAATTTTAGTCCATGTTTTACCGCCATCGGTTGTAATATTGCTGCCAGGTGTACCCGTTGAGAGGAATGTATCGCCCATAATAAACTCTACACACGATTGAAAACCAGCAGGTTGTTTAACCGGTGGGCCTAAAAATTTAAAAGGATGGGCGGTATAGCTTACTGCTAGTGAGTCTGTTTTTTTATCATTTGCATAATCTCCGCCAATTAATACATTATTTTTTTTGCCGATGGCAACAGAAAATGATCCCTGGCTGGGCTTTCCATGTGTTATAGGGAAGTTTGCATAATCCCAACCGTTTTTATTTGACCAGGACAGCAGCCGGCTGCTTTTTCCTCCTGATGCTATAAATATTTTACTATCTATAACCCGTAAACAGGTACCGCTTGCAGCAAACGCAGCCTCGCCAGGTATTGCATATGGCTCATCTTTAAATGGGCTCCAGGTTTCGCCGCCGTTATTGGTTTCAAGCAATAAAAATTTGTTGTTGATGGGGTCACCTAATATTAAACCATGTTTTGGTTTGTTAAAATCCATGGCATCTAAAAAATAGGTTGTATCGGTATTTCTATATTTTACCTGCCAGTTTGCACCTCCATCATTAGTTTTTAAAACCAATGCCGGTGTACCTGAGCTCATGATCACCGCGCTTTTATCAGAAAAAGCCTCAATATCCCTGAAATCGGTTTTTTCAAATCCCTTTACCTGCTGCCATGTCCAGTTTTTGCCGCCATCGCGGGTAATGGCAATATATCCGTGACTACCACTGATCCATGCTACACTGTCGTCCACTACAGATAGACCACGGATACTGGTTGGTTTGCCCTCTTGTAATTTTAATATGCTTTGCGCTTTTAAACAAGCGGTGATCAACAAAAAAAGTGATAAGAAACCAAATTGCAACAGGCGGATTTTTTTCATTTTACCAGGATAAAGGATTGAATAGTTTACCCGAAATTAATTTTTACATCGCCAAGTTGCAACCAATTGTAGTTTTTTATATTTATAGAATGGCGTTTTGCATTAAAAATTTATATTTGCAGCGGTTAGAAGATGTGAGACGTGAGATATAAGTATGGAGATGAATTGTCTCATACCTCAAATCTAACATTTCAAATCTCTTTCATAATGCCCGGATGGCGAAATTGGTAAACGTTGCGGTCTCAGAAGCCGTTGAGAATTGTCTCTTGAGAGTTCGAGTCTCTCTTCGGGCACATCCATTTTAGATTTGAGACATTAGATTTGAATATTGAGACAGGTTTATAACTATTAATCTCATGCTCAAATCTAACATCTCAAATCTTTTTTAATATGCCCAGGTGGCGAAATTGGTAGACGCACCATCTTGAGGGGGTGGCATTCGTAAGGATGTGGCGGTTCGAATCCGCTCCTGGGCACACCCAATGCAAGTTAGACTATGTTGCTTTAATCAACTCGGCTGTAGGTAATTGCTTTTATTATATCGATGTAAAATGGTACCTGGTAATAAGCAAGCGCTGCAAAATAAATCTCAATTGGTTTCAACAGCAGTTGATGAAAAATATTATCCTTCCTTAAATGGTTTAAGAGGTGTTTCCATTATTATGGTGTTAATGGCTCACCTGCACCTGTCCCGCAATCCTGTTTATTCATTTTGCTTTAACGGTGCCCTGGGTGTTGACATATTTTTTGTTTTAAGCGGGTTTTTAATCACCAGTATTTGCTTAAGGGAGTACAAATTAACAGGGGGTGTGTCATTAAAAAATTTTTATTTAAGACGCATATTGCGGATAATTCCTGTTGCTTACCTGTACATCATATTAATAATCGCCCTTAATATTCTGTTTCATTTACAAATACCTTATTTTCAATTTATCAACGCCTCGCTATTTTTAATGAATTCGGGCTTTTTTCAGAAGCATACTTATACGCAAGAACTAGTGCATTATTGGTCGTTATCTGTAGAGGAACAGTTTTATATTATTTTCCCGTTTATACTAAAAAGAAGCTTTAAGGTGTTTTTTATTTATACCTTGGTTATAGTTACTGTTTTGCCTGTATTTTGCGGCTTCCAGGTGCTTTTGAACATACCCGACAATGGCTTTTTATACTTGCTTACGCGTCTGCTTTTTAAATTCCAGGCCATAGCTGTAGGGTGCCTGCTTGCAATGTTTGTATATAAAAAGCAGCTTGATTACAAATGGCTGCTATCCTATAAAACAACTGGAAATCTAGTGGCCATATTTATAATCTTCTTCATTCAATACGATCAATTTTACAGCATTAAAGCGGTTTATACCAATTTAACGATTTCTGTTTTAATTGCCTACATCATTATCAGTAATATAGTCGCCTCGCCGACTGTTATTTTTAGGCTGCTAAATTCGAGGGTGCTTTCTTTTATTGGTTTGCTGTCGTACAGTATTTACATTTGGCAGCAAGTATTTACGTACGGTAATCCCAAATTGCCATGGTACTTGATAACGTTTCCGTATAATTTAATTTTTATTATGATTGTTTCATGCCTGTCGTACTTCCTGTTCGAAAGGTATTTTCTTAGCTTGAAGTACAAATTCAGCAAAGTGAAAACCTGGGGTGGCTTAGTGGAAACAAATGAGTAAATACCTGGGAATGCTATCTTTTTTCTACTACACTTAATAAAGCGGGATATTTAACTTTAACCGATGGATTTTGTGGCTTTGGGTTGCCTTTAATTACATCCATTTCTTTTTGCAGCAAGGTTACCTGATTTTCAAGCACTGTAACTCGAAGATTAGTTATTTTTTCTTCAGTTTCCTGCGACGATTTTATGGATTGAATGTCTGCCTTAAGACCAAAATAAGTAGTAACTACTGATGCTACAATGCTGGCAGTGCTAATGATTGTAACCACCACGTTTTTTATGGTAATGCCTTTTATCTGATGATTTTCGATAGCTGTCATAGTTTATGTTTTTTGGATAGTTTAGTTTTTATAATAATAATGAGAGGGCCTGAACCGGTTTTACTGTTGAAAAAATCCGCAGAACTGATAGTACCTGTAAACTCTTTTTAAACGTCCTTAAGATTTGATATGGAATTTGGTATTTGTCTACGAATGCGCTGTAAAGTTTTTTGAGGATTAAAATTTTTTTATTGAAGTATTTAATCCGTTAATATTTGGTTTATTTGAAAATGCATACTTCTTTAAAGCAAAACTTCGATATCTTCAAACAAAAGTTGGATGCTGACATAAAAGAAATACCACAAGTATTTCAAGCGAAATATTTATCCGGATTAGACGGACTACGAGCAATTTCAATCACTTTTGTTGTATTGGCTCATTCCTTGCTAGGAAAAGCTTGGGATAATTACTTCCCTGGGAGCATAGGAGTCGACATATTCTTTGTAATAAGTGGGTTTTTAATTACCACGCTTTTATTGAAAGAAAAAATTAGAAATGGAAAAGTTTCCTTAAAAAAATTCTACGTTCGGAGGATATTAAGAATATTCCCGGTTGCATATCTTTATTTATTCTGTCTCTTAATTCTTACCTATATTTTTCATTTAGATACAACCTTAAGAATGTTTCTAATAGCTGGACTTTATTTGAGGAATTTTCCTATACAACAGGGCGGCAATTGGCAAACAGCACATTTTTGGAGTTTAGCCGTTGAAGAACAATTTTATTTGCTTTTCCCTTTCATTTTAGTTAGATCTATAAAAAAATACCTGTTTCTGGTATTACCGATCTTAATTACATTGCCATTTATTATTATAGTTGGTCAGCTTTCATTTCATGCCTTTAATTATCAAATTATAGGTAAATTTATTTTGTCTTTTACTTATTTGCTTGGTTGGGGCACGTCATCAATCCTTATAGGATCCGTCACATCTATTTTAATATTTAAGCGAATAATAAACGTAGATGACAGACAACCATATTTTTTAAGCCTTATTGTTTTCGTTGTAGCTATCTGCTTTCATATAACCGGCGTTCTGAATTGGAACGCACTCATTTATATTTTTCCTACTTTAATTAGCTATGTAATTGTTCTTAATTTAAAAGGTGCTAACTTTTTTTCATTGATATTAAATCATCCAATTTTAATTAAGGTGGGCAAGCTTTCATATAGTATTTATATATGGCAGCAATTATTTACTTTAAGTCAACCATGGAAAGGATATTTTAAATATTCAGATTCATTGTTATTAAATGGGATTGCTTTATTAGCGGTATCTTATACTTCGTACACTTTTTTTGAAAGTAAATTTTTGAATCTTAAAGGAAAATTCAGAACTATTTAAGGAGTGGATAGGATAAAGCCATTTAAATCAAGTGCAGCTGGTGTCATTACGAACGTTGAATTTTGATTCAGTATTCTCATAAGGTTTTATCAGGGCTGATGTTTGAATATGGAGAGTTGTTGAATTAGCATTAATCGTTTTGTCGCAGGCCAAATAAACTTTAAATTCGAATTTTGGGATACTAAATGGTCAAACTTGAAACTGTTATAAAGAGGAGTAATAATAATTTTGATTTGATAAGGCTTTTAGCGGCTTTAATGGTTGTGTTTGGGCATTCATTCCAGCTATTCAGGAATGATGGATATCCCGAACCAGTAAGCCATTACTTTCCGGATCTAAATTGTGGAGGTTTGGCTGTAGATATATTTTTCTTTTTAAGCGGACTTTTTATTACAGCGAGCTTTGTGAATAGCCCAAGTAGGCAGGCATTTATCATAATGCGAATATTCCGGATTTGGCCAGCATTAATAGTATGCACCATTGTTACTGTATTTTTAGTCGGGCCTGTAGTGTCTAAATTAACCGTATTTCAATATTTTAATTCCAAAATTACCTGGAGTTATTTGTTTCGTAACATAACGCTTCAAAATGTAAGGTTTTTTCTCCCTGGTATGTTTGATGCCAATCATGACCCCCGCACCGTTAATGGCCCGCTTTGGACTTTACCGGTTGAAGTTGGATGTTATTTTTTGACATTCATTATGGGTATTATGTGTGTTTTTAAGGAGAAATGGTTTACAGTTCTGATCTTTACTACGCTGATCCTGCTTTATGCGTTTAATTATGAGCAATTATTTATTTATTGGAACAAACCGGTTCCGTTTTTCTTTGCAGGCAGCCTGGCTTATATCCTGAGAAAATATATAATAATTGATTATTAAATATGTTTAGGGCTGATAGCTTTAACATTCATTCATTATAACATTATTTTTCTTTACATAGTAATAATATATGCCGTACTTGTTATAGGATCATCAGGCATTTGCTTGGTTTTTGTTTATTGTGTTTTCGGGTGTGAAATCTAAATTATTCTGCTTGGCGGCTAAAGCGATTGAGAGATTAACATTATCAGCCGGATTGCCGGAAAGGTTTGCAAATGAGTTGTCTTGCCAGTCGGTATTAAAATCACTCCCATCAACCTTTACTAATGCTTGTCCTGCTGTGCCTCCGTTTGGAACACCTGCCCCTAAAAGCGATACTCCATCTCCCCAAATTCCTGCCGTTTTTGGGCCGAAAATTGTGTAATTAGAAGTGTTGATGTAAAAATTTCCATTAACGCCCGTGGTGCTGTTTGATGGATTGATGGTGCCGGACAGTATGGTGTTACCATTTAGCCCGTTTGTACCATTGGTTCCGGTGATTCCCTGTGGGCCCTGCGGACCGGTGGCCATGGAGAAGACTTGCGACCATGCTCCTGCTGCTTTTTTATAAAAGATGCCGGTTAAGGTATTGATATAGCTATCCATGTTTTTACCCGTTGCTAAAGCCGGCAACCCGGCGCCGTAAAGTAAAGTTCCATCGGCGGCATCTGCAGCGGGAAGGGTGTAAACAACAGTCCAGATGCCGGATACTTTTTGTGCGAACGATCCGGATGAAGTGTTTACAAATACATCGCCGTTTTTGCCTGTTGCGTTTTGTGGCAAGGTTGTACCAAAGGATAAATTTGCACCAACAGTAAGGTTCGCCTGCAAAAACTGCAGCAATAAAGTAAAAGTATATTGATAATCTGTATCGCCATTTACAAGCAACGATATATCCGACGCATTTACTGACGTAGCTATAGGTAATTCGCTTATTTTTTTGTCTGTTGGCATTAGTTTGTTAATTAATGTTGTTAAATGAGATTCAAAGCTTTGAAAGTTTAATAAGTATGATCTTATTTTAAGGCTTATGTATTATTGGGTTTGCAATCTTCTCATATCTTGCTTTAATAAACTTTAGTGAAATAATTGCATTTATTTGCCTCTTAAGCTAACTAAGGATAAAAAGTTTTTATATTGCATCACTCATATATGATAGTATTGTGAATTGAGTGACAATGAAAAGAAGATTCTTAACTACCATCCAAAATATTTTAGCAAGTTCCCGGATAATTACACTTTTAGCTTTTAAGGTTAGAAATCAGTGTAATCGAATAATTGTTCAACGGTATGCTGTTAAAAGTATGTCGCCGGATATTAATGGTGAATATTTAGTTTTGAATTTTCTTATGCCAACTTGCAATAGTTATTTTGACGTTGGCGCTAATAAAGGAAATTGGTCTTCTTATATCTTAGAAAATTCAGGTAATAATTTGACCTCGATATATCTTTATGAACCCGGAAATAGTGCATTCTCAATTATTTCAGACCGGTTTAAGGATCTTAGTAACGTACAGATTACTAAAATTGCCTTGAGTGATCACATTGGAAAGCTTGATTTTTACGAACAGGAGAACGCCGGAGAATTGTCATCTGCTTCAGAAAAATGGGTATCTGGCAACAGTTCAAAAATCGAAGTTGAAACATCAACGCTGGATTCTGAATTATCAAGGTTACAATTAAAACATTTAGATTATCTTAAGATTGATACAGAAGGGTTTGATTTAAAAATACTTAAAGGTGCTATGGACGCTATAACTCATCATAAGATTGGATTTATTCAATTCGAATATAATTATGTATGGACAATGACTGGCTCTACTTTATTAAGTGCATATGAATTGTTGGAAGGTTGTGGATATAAAGTATACCTCATTAAACCTGATGGGTTGTATACTTATGACGTAAGAAAAAATGGTGAGTTTTTTGCTTTTTCTAATTTCCTAGCTATATCTCCCTCAAATACGTTGCCTTTGAAAAGAATAGTAAAAGGCGCTGCTTAATTCTGATTTTTCTGATACAAGTCAATCCTTAAACCATGTTTAGTTCATGAATTCATAAAAGGGCAAATGGCCGTCGGTTGCTGCTGCACCATACCCCGGATAATTAAAATCATTTTTATCGATGCTTCTGATCCTCGGACCAGATTGCCTGCTGCTTTTGTTTTTGTCGTTATAGCGCCATAACGGGAAATCGTTTTTATTATCAAAAAGGAATTTTTCCACTTCGTTGGCATGGGCATTGGCTACGCTGCGTTGCTGCTGCACCAGTTTTACAATGTCTTTTGGCGCTACGGCATCTCCGTTATCGTGGTGTTTTACTACCGGGCCTGTTGGGGTGTAATGCACTGCATCAGCCTCAATAAAACGGGCGAAGGTGAAGTAAACCAGCGTGGGTGCCAAACCTTCATATAAAACTATATGCCCGTATTTGTCCAGGTATTCGCTGCCATTAAACAGGTCTTTGTAAGATTGTGGGGCATCGTCTTTTATTGTTCCATCTTCGTTAAAATACTGGATGAAATTATAGTATAAAGCGTGACCCAAAAATGGTTTCAGATCCAGGTCCTGCGCTTTTTTGATGAATACGTTCAGGCGTTCGGGTTTTATGTTTACAGAGATATCCTCGTATCGCTGAAATGTTGTTTGGTTGATTAGTTGCATTTTTTAGTTGATTAAGTTGGAGTTAGTTGATTGGGTTGATTGAGTTGGATTCGGTAGATTGATTGAGTTAGGGGGGGGATGTTGTTAGTGTTATAGAGGTTTCAAGGGCAGTATTTAAAACCTAATCAACTCAATCTAACTTAATCAACCAAATCAACTCCTGCTACACATCGCCTCGGCCGCTGTTTGTTTAAAACCATAGGCATAAACCAGGATGGCTATTTTGTTTTCGATAGGGATTGTGGATAGCAGCAATTGGTTAATGCTGTTGCCGGCTTTTATGCCGGCAATATCATCGGCAACGTTAGCCGGTACCGGTAATATGTTCCAGTTGTTTTTGAGGTTGATGCCGGTGTAAAAGTGGCTGAAGATCTCTTCAAAAGCTTCAGACAGTTCCAGCCTGTCGGGCGCTGTATTATCGTTAAATTCGCAGATGGCCTGCTTCTTTTCGCCGCCATTGCTCAGGCCGGATGATTTTTCAGCATTGATCAGCTCTTTAGGGATAGAAAAGCCTTTGATAATGCGCGCCTCTACAGATTTTTCGGTGATTTCAAAAAGCTTGTCGTTGTTTTGGATAGAGTAGGGTTTAAATTCTGGTTTGGAGCTTTCATCCTCATATTCAATAACAATGATCTTTTGTGCGCTCTTTGCTCCCTGGAATGAACCAAGGTCTTTTTCCAATTGTGATGGTGTGTTATTGTAAGGTTGCTCATCACTATCTGGAGCTGTATTATCTGCTTCCTCTCTTCGCGATTGCATAAAAAGCATTGTTGACGGGAGAAACCCAGTTGTAACTTCACGATTGTTAAAGACCTTGATGCCGGCTTCGGTTTCAAAATCTTCCCAAACACTGTCGGCTTCTATCAATGGATAATCATCTACTTCGGGGTTGAAGTAATAAAGCTGCCCTTTGTAGTTCTGCCATCCGCCTGCTGCCAGCACCTGGTCTTTTATAGCCTGCTGATCAGGGTTGTATTTATCAAGGAAGGTGATCTTGCTGCGCATGATGTTCTTCCAGGTCTTGCGACCCCAGTCGCTGTAGATGGCATATTTATCGGCAGTATCAGGGCAGTCAGTATCTCCCATGCGAATGTCCTCGAACTTTATATAATTTACTGATGCTATTTTAAAATTGGCATTGTAATTTACATGGATGCCAAAACCGGTAAACAGAGCCTTGTCAGTAGCTACAGCTTTTAGCAGCTTGGCTAACGTTAAACCTTTTGGGTTGATGACCTGCCTACCCAGTTCCGGCTGTTCAAAGCCATTGCCGGCTATGAACTTTGTCCGCTTGTTCCAGCAATCTTTTGCAGTAGGAGAGGCTGCCACCAGCTCGAGCATCCGCTGTGGATAGGCATTATCCATATCGTAATTAAGGATGCCGAAAGTTTGATTTGGCCTTACGAAGATGCGGCGTTCTATTTGTGGTAAGTAAGTTTTCATATTATTTAGTCATTATGTCATTGGTCATTAGTCATTGGTGGGGTGTTTGTTAAGTGAAAACCCATTTAGAGATACAAGGTCATTAGCCATCTCAAAAAAATGACTAATGACACAATGACCAATGACTAAGCAGTTAATGCTTCCAGGGCAGCAATCGTACTTGCATAAGTTGCTGTGCCGCTTTCTGGCGCGATGGATACTGCACGTGGTGGGTAAGGCTCCCTTAATTTATCGGGGTTGGTTAGCTTCAGCTTGTAACCTCCATCAAGGGTTTCATCAGCTGCGGTGCGTTCGGCATCCGTTAATATTAAACCATTTACGGCGCCGAATAATTCAATGGCTGAATCGCTGCTTTTATAGTTGTTTACTGCTATGGCGCAAACCCGACCGTAGCCCATTGCCATTAATTGAGTTTTAACATCTACCGAAAAACCGGCTATGTTAAAATCAATTTCTTCGGTATAGCGTGGCCCAACAGCGGTTTTTGCCAGTTTTGAAATGGTGTTGAAGCTGTTGTTTGTTCCCTCGAATTTGTACACCTTAGCGGTACTTACGGCTGTAAGCCCTTTAACTATAAGCGGATTCAGGGTATCATATGTTAGGGTAATATCATCCTGGTTAAAGATGTAGATCACATCCTCAATACCGGCAGTAACGGGCGAGTCTGTCCCTAGGCTAAACCCTGCGTTTATTTTATTGTAGATTGACATTTTTAGTTGATTAAGTTAGATTGGGTTGATTAAGTTGATTGGGTTGGGATAGGCTGATTAAGGAGGATTGATATGTTTTAGCTTTTACAACTCAATCAACCACTCACTTAATCAACCGCGCTTATGCGCTCAGATAAAACAGCTCGTTAGCAAATTTGTAGTTTACGGCAGCTTTCATGCGGGCTTTCATGCGCACTACGTTATCATTGGTGTAAGGCTTCATGTAAACGGTTGACAGTTCTGAAGCATCGCCTAACAAATCGACCCCTAAAAACAGGTTTGATGAACGTGCACCCAAAATGGTGTTGGCCTGCCAGTGGTTCATGATCTGTAACGGGATGCCTAAGTAATCCATCTTCTTCATATCAGTAAAGGCATTGATAACGTTCAGTGCTTTGTTAGCCTGTGCCTGTGCGTAAGCATAACCTACGTGTAAAGGGATCTGCAGGTTAAAATCATCCTGGATCCGGTCTGCCGGATCAAGCTGGGCATAAACGCTGCCTAATACTGATAGCACATTGCTCACGTTGATGTAGCTTACTGTTGCTGCCGTTGAAGTATTAGCAAAAGTAGCGGGCTTGCGGCTATTTACCTCATTGTAGTTACGCACCAGTTTGAATGTGGTTGCACTTGCTATTTGGATGAAGTATGATTGTCCCTGCAGATCAATACCCGGAGTACCATTAGTAGTATCCTTGCTGGTACCGGTTACTGCGGTGATGGTAACCACATCACCATCAGCCAGGGTTGATGTATCAGCCACGGTTACTATGCCGGTTGCGCTAATTGCAGTTGCGGCCATTGAAGTTGCCGGTTTGGCTAATCCAACTTTGTAAACGCCTGAAGCTGCCGCAATGGTTGGCAGTAAGCCGGGGAATGCAGCGGTAAATGTAGCCTCTTTGGTTGAGCCTTTACCCAGCCAGTATAAACGCTCGTTAGCTATCTGGATCTTGGTTAAGTAACGCTGCACCATAAAGTCTGAGAGGTCAACTACACCTTCATAGTCTAAAAATGCGCCGGGTTTTAAGCTTTGGGCTTCCCAGCTTTGGATCAGTTTGTCCCACTGTTCCTGTTTCATAAATTCGTACACTACCGGGTCAAGATAGCTTTCGTTTTGCAGGGCAGTTGTTCCCTGGTCGTGGAAGATGCCTGATGGATCCTGTAATACTACGTCATCATCAACGTCAAGGATTATCTTGCGTGCTTTAACGTCGTTAATAACAGTAAGCAGTCCGCGTTTTACGGAATCGGCTTCCAGTAGTGTGCTTGCCATAAACCCGGCCAGCGCTTCGCCGGCATAGGTGTTGTTTGTAAATGTAAATTGAGCCATGTTTTGTTGTAAGGATTTTTTTGTGTTTGATTGTCCATGGTCCATAGTCGATGGTCCATGGTTTAGTGGGGTAAGAGAAGTTGCTATGGTCTATTGACCATCGTCCATGGACTAATTCGCGATCGCTTTCTTAACTGCGTTTTTAGCCAAAGTGCTGGTTGGTGCGAAGAATGCAACAGGTTCTGTTTTGGCCTTGTTGCTGCGTTTAGAGCCTTCGGGGGTAAAGTCTGATTTGATTTCATTTTTTACTTTTTCACGGGTTTTCTGAAGGCGGGTGTTTGCTGTTTGCAGGGCTTCTTTTGCTTCGGCTAATAAAGCGTTTTGCGCATGCAGCTTTGCTTTAATTTCCTGCAGTTTGTTTTGGATAGCCATTGGTTTTTTGGCTGATTTGAACTTGTCGGTAGTTGTTTCATCATCGTCTTCAGCAGCATTCGGGGCGGCATCCGGATCAGTTTCTGCAGGGATTACCTGTTGCACCTGACCTCCTTTTACGGCAATTTTGCTGCCAGTTGCTGTGGTGTAGGTGTCGGCAGGAGCGGGTGTGGTCATGTCTTCATCCTGGTACACTTCTGTGCCTTCATCCATTTCGCCGGTGTGGTGCAGTGTGCCTTTGTCAGTAATGGTTTGCTTGTTTACTACCTTCTTAAAGAAGTTCATAATCTTATCCAGAACCGATGTGGTTTTTTCGATAAGTTCTTTGTTTTCGATGTTCATGTTGTTTTTATTGGTTAGGATTCTGTTAATGCATCTCTGGTACACGGCAGGTGCTGTGCTGATATAGTTTTTAATGATGGCGCTGTTGGTGATATCAGTGCTGTAATCCTCTACCTGGTTGATAAAACCAAGATCAAGCGCCTGATCGGCAGATAACCAGGTGACGGAGTTGATCAAACTATTAACTGTAACTCCGTCCAACCCGGTTTTATCCATATAGATCTGCGCCAAACGTGACTGGACTATATTTAACATCTGCACATCTTTTAAAAGCTCATCGGCATTGCCACCCGAGCCTACCAGCGGTTTATGGATCATGAGCAGTGCATATTTGCTCATTACTACTGTTTTACCGCCCATGGCAACTATTGAAGCTGCCGAGGCGGCAAGAGCATCAATGTAAGTGGTTACGGTGCCCTGGTATTTTTTGAGCAGGTCATAAATAGCGATGGCATCAAATGCGCTCCCGCCTGCCGAACTGATGTGTACTTCCACATCCTGCCCGGCTGCTGCTTCCAGTTGCGACTGGATGTAAGCTGATGATAAGTTGCCGGAACCTATGCAATCTGCATCGGTATCGTATAAGTAAATTTTGTAGCTCATGATTGAGATTTGAGATGTTTTTGTAGTCCGAAAGTCAGTAAAGTCCGAAAGATGAATTTGACGTTTTTTGTCACCGTGATACTTGTGCGACGTTAAAGTCGCTTTGCTAAGATGCCTCACTCACTCAAGATGACAAAAAGGTTTCAATGTTTTATATGCTAATTGGCATAATTCAAAGATCGGAATAAGTTTTTGATTGGGTGCTGACAGTGTTTTGTCAGTATGATTGTTTCTGAACCAGGATTTTTGGGATTAAAGGATTTTCGCGATTTTAATTGACAAGCATCCCATAAATCCATTAATCAGCTTAATCCCGGTTCAGACTATTCAAAGATCGGGATAAGTTTTTGTTTAGGTGCTGACACTGTTTTGTCAGTACGTTGTTATTTACGCTGCAGGTTGTTTAAAATAACATCTAAGCGTTGCTGAACTGTAGTATCGCTGGTAATTTCAATTACCGGGCAGTTTAGTTTGTTCAGCCAGTTTTGGTGAGCCTGCAGGTTTCGGCCGTTGGTGGTGTTATCATCATAACCGGTGGCCCATTCAACAAATTCCTTATATAAACGGTTGCGTGTAGCATCAGTAAATATAATATTACCGTAGCGATCCAGCTCCCTGGCTTTTAAACGTTCCATCCTTATTGGCTGTGGTAAATATAAAAACACAACACAATCAAATGCTGTGAGCCACTCATCGCCCCAATTTATAATTGAACCGCCAAGGATCCAGTTGTTGCTTAGCAATAAATCATCTTTAAGCATCTTATTCCTGTCTTCAAATGAATACCTGGAAGTAAAGGGTATTTCAGATGGCTGCCAGAAATACTTATCAGTATCAAAGTAAGGGTAGGATAACTGTCTTGCCATGGCCATGCCTAAGGTTGTTGAACCTGCACATGATGCCCCCATTATATGTATTTTCATTGCCCTGCAAATATAAATACAGGGATTAATAAATTGGATCAGGCGCTGGTATATTTCAAAGATCGGGATAAGTTTTTGTTTAAGTGCTGACAGTGTTTTGTCGGCATGTTGCTATTTCTGAACCAGGATTTTGGGATTAAAGAATTTTCGCGATTTTAATTGACAAGCATCCCATAAATCCATTAATCTGCTGAATCCCGGTTCAGACTATTCAAAGATCAGTATAACTTTTTATTAAAGTGCTGACAGTGTTTTGTCAGTGTTTTACAGGATTAGCGTTTTCTGATACGGTATCGCCTTTCCCATAAAGAACATCGTTTCTGCTATCCCTTAAAGATTCTTCATATAATTGCTTGTTTACAGGATCTGTTTCTGTTTGAAGTAATCCTTTTAGATAAGCGTCGCTTTGCTCATTTTTATTTAATAGTTTTAATATCATTGCTTTACCAGTAGCCAAACCGCAATAGCTTTTATTTTTAAGGTTCATTGTATCAAGTATCTTATCGTAATTTGACAAGGCGTTTTTATAACACTTTGCCGCAGATATCGTATCGCCTGTTTTTTCGTAAGCCAACCCGGTAAGAGCTATGATAAGGGCATCATTAGGCCTTAGTTTTAACAGATGTTTTACCGTTTCCAACGCTTCGTTATATTGCTTTAATTGATTCTGAAATGAAAATTTGTTCCAATACGCCGTGACATAATTACTATCAATTCTAATTGCCTTGTCTAACAGATTTATACCGTTTACAACTGATTTGTCGTCTGTCCCAAAGTGCATAACTAACTGCATTGCCGAATCGTTTAGCTTTATTGACAAGGGATTTATTTTCCTTTTTGGCTTAGCGCACGAGCAAAAGCATATAATGATAATTAAAGCTGATAATATTTTACGTTGGTTTGGTTTCATGAATTAAAGGTATGATAATCAGGTCAAATAAAAAGAAATGCCTCTTTACTTCCCTTCCTCAAAACTATTCAGCGCCCGCCACACCGTCCGTTCATCCTTATCAAATTTACCGCCGGCTTCCAGTACGGCCTGGCGCTTGGTTAAGCAGCGGGTTTGCATTTGGGCCTGTACCCACAGGTAGATCTCGCGGTAAGTAAAAACTTTTGTGGTTATAAAGCCAGCTTTGTACATGGCAGAGAATATACCATCGTCAAATAATGAGTTGGCAAGTTTGATGTTCATTGGAGGGGGAGTTGGTTGGGTTGGATTGATTGAGTTGTTATAAGGGTTGTAAAAGTTGTAGTTGTTGTAAAGTTGTTTTTACCTTTCAGCTTTCGCCTTTCAGCTTTTACCTCTACAGGTTTACCCGGTTAATGGTTTGTGCCAAAATATTTTGCAGTTCCGTTGTGAAACTCAAAGATCCTGTCGGTTTTGTTATAGCTTTTTATCATGCTTTGCAACGCCGGCCATCCATAATAAATACTCTGTGCATCACGTAACGCACCCGCTTTAAGGTTGGGGATGTCTTGCCCAACTACTGTAATTACTTGCCCAGCGTTCGCACATGCGATGCTAAGCAAAACCTGGAGGATGGCCACGGTCTTACCTGAACTTGTACCGCCTTGGTTTATAACAATATGATTATCAGTATAGTAGTTTTGGCGAAATAGCACTGAAGCTTTTTGAGGGATCATTTTTTAATGTCGATTTATTTTTATATTTGTTACATAAAACCTGTTAAGCCTGCAGCTATGCAACGTATTTACTTTTTATTGATCCCCATTTTTATATGCTTTTTTTGTGCTTGTGGCAACAAAAGCAGCAATACGCCGGCTAATTTGCAGCAGGTGCTGATTATCGGAAAATGGAACCTTCAAAAGCAAAGCGAAGAAGTGCTCATCGATGGGACTTTGAAAACTGACACAACAATGCTGGCATCAAACAAGACCCTTAGCTTTGCACAATTTGACGCTGACGGTAAATTTAGCTCAATAAGCTTTTACAATTCAGGTGGCATTGGCAGCACATCATTGGGTAATGTTATAGCTGCTGACAGTTTAAGCGGTACGTATAGTTTTGCAGGACTGGCGTTTAAGCTTTCATCGGCAGGCCTGGGTGGTTTTGGCGTTGGTACTGTAAATTTCAGCACCGGCCCTGTTCCTGTAATCCACCTGGTATCGCAATCGGCACAAATAGTACAATTAACGGCATCGCTATTAACCTTACATATGGAATATACCACCACCCAAACCCTTAATACCGACGTGAAGAATTATAAATACGTGCTTGATTATTATTACACCAAATAATTATCAAAAGGGGAGGCCTTATAAAAACAATTGGTACATTTAACATTACCAATTATAAGGTTATGAAACACAAATACATACTGCTTATTTTGCCTGTATTGTTACTGTGTATGCAAGCGTGTAAAAAAGATGCTGCATCGCCGCAGGCAAAAATAACAGTTGTTGGAAAATGGTTTATAACCAAACACGACCTGAAGCTGGTACGGGATGGCGTACAAATTGATGAAGAAATAAAAACCAATTACACAACGGATGACTTTGCACAATTTTTTGAAGACGGCAGCGGTTATCAATCAGCTAAAGGAACAAGGATAGCGCCCGGCCTTTCTACATTTAACTACAAGCTTAAGGGTAATATAATGACATTGTATGTTGATGGCGGCCATGGTGTTGCTGAAACAATTACAAAGCTTACTGAAACAGAATTTGCAATACATGCCGAAAGCCAGGTATCGGATCCACAGAATATTAACCTGGTTGATACCGAGATTGACGACTTTTCATTTAAGCGTTAGCCGCTATAGTATAACCTCTTTTTCGCTTTCGGCAGGCGTTGGGCCCGATTCAAAAACCTGTACCGCAAGGACGTGGGACTGCTCTTCGGCTGGTTTAATCTCCTTACGCTCATTCCATCCCATATTTTTAAGCGCGAATATTGCGCCGGCGGCTGATTGGGCATGGAGCTTTTTTTCGTACGATGCCTCAATCCGCAGGTGCGCCCATTTAAGCACTTCGGCAAATTCGCCATTCTCCATGTAATCATCAAAAGCCATGAGGCTGTTGAAGCCTAAAGACAAAGCGAGCCCGGCAAGCGTGGCAGGTTCCGGATCACGGTCCCATACTTTTTGAGTAGGGGCGGGCTGCTCTTTAGTTTCTTTTCCTGGTTTTGTTTCCAGGTGGTATTCGCCTTCAATAAAATTAAAATAGGCGTCAATACGTAAGGCAAGGTTATGTTGATCAGTAAAGCAGGGTGGGAACATTGGTTATTATGATTAATATGCCAATTAGCATAGTACAGATGTAAAGATAAGGATTTTAAAATTGAAATGCAAATATTTTTAGCAAAATAATTTTAAAGTTTTTAATTTTCGTTAAAGGAAAAAGTGGCCTAAATATCATGTGAATAAGACATGTTTCAGCATTGTTACGATTTTAAGGTTAAAAAATGTTAAATTGTTAACTAAATTTTACACGCAGGCAACTTTAGATGTTTTATCTTCGTTTTTAATTTAGTAGATTTAATTAATAATTTAAAATATGCGCATTAGGAGGTTTACTCACCTTATATTTTTCATTTCTCTATCATTTATGGCGGTGCTTGCATCGTGCCAGAAGGATAGTGATGTGAAGGATAGCAGCGCATTAAAAACAAGCCTTGCTGCAGACAGTGCGGCTACTTTATCGCCAGGTAACTTTTTGGCAGCAAGTGGCACATTATCATTTACACTGAAAGATTCGACCTATGTGTTTGATGCATCAAAAGATTCGATAGCATTTATTACAGTGCATGATGACAATGATGATACCAAACGATACTTTGGTATTACGGCCA
This sequence comes from Mucilaginibacter sp. OK098, assembly GCF_900142915.1. GTDB lineage: Bacteria > Bacteroidota > Bacteroidia > Sphingobacteriales > Sphingobacteriaceae > Mucilaginibacter. The sequence goes on along the minus strand of NZ_FRCM01000002.1, from coordinate 367,953 downwards.
TAAATAAAGAGCATACCATGAGCTTTGGCATAAGTTCATCAGGCTATGTGCATAATGATAAAAGCGGTGATATTGCCGGTAGTCAGTTTTTGTTGAATCCGGGGTATAAAAAGCCAGCCTTTCAGTTTTCACTAAGCAAATATGCTGATCAAAAAGATTTTGGAAATATTTACGTTGACAAATATAACCAGGATAGTGTACTTGCCAAAGGCACATTCCATGCCTTTTTAGCTCCGGATGATAAAGCAAATGCTCCCGTTTACAAAGTTGAAGGGACATTTAATTTGAAGCTGAAGTAGGGTAGTTCATGGATCATAGTTAATAGTTCATGGCCGGAGTAAATCTCAAATTGAACATCGAACCCAAAAGCAAAGTAAATCCGAAATCGAAATTCCGAATTTCGAAATCAATAAATCATCCCAACGTAATAAAACCCTTTGCCTTTAACCTTTTAGCTTTCACCTGCCTGAAATGCGGCCTTTTTTGTGTACATTTGCATAAATTTAAAAACATTGATGAAAGTATTTATTGCAGGCTTGCCACTTGAAGTGGATGAGGCCGAATTAACTGCTGTGTTTGGTGATTTTGGGCCGGTTAGATCGCTCAGGATAATTAAAGACCGCGAAACAAAAGAGAGTAAAGGTTTTGGTTTTGTAGAAATGGCCAATGATGACGAGGCGAAGGAAGCGATTAGGTGCATGAATGGAGCAAGTTATTATGGTCGCCGTATTACGGTTAACGTTGCCGAGGATAAAGGTCCCGGTTTTAACGGTGGCGGTGGTAATAAAGGTGGTTTTAGACGCAATTAATTGCCCATAACAATATTCTTTTTTATTGGGAAAGCTCTCCGATTGGATCGGGGAGCTTTTTTTTTGCCAGGCCCCCTAACCCCCTGAAGGGGGAATTAAATGTATATTTCGCTATAATATTTCAAGGCTTCGTCTTATAGGTATTCAATAAAATGACCCCCACCTCAAACAATTTTCCGTTTTACTGCTTAAATTTGCAGTATGAAACCCGGAGATAAAGTAATCTGCATAAACGATAAGATAGATCCTGAAAAAAGCGCGGAGATCCGCCAGGATTTTGAGATCTGGATAACGCGGGATAAGGAATATACCATCCGCGAGATCCTCGATAACAGCGGTATAGTTACCGGTGTGCTGCTTGATGAGGTGCATAACTTCCCCAAGTTTTTTAAACTGATCAACCGTTTCCAGGAGCCAGCTTTTGCCATGTGGCGTTTCCGCAAGCTGCAGTATGCAAGCAAGCCTGCCGAAGAGGAAAGCGCAGTGGAAGAATTGGTGAAAGAAGCTAAAGAACTGGTTAAAATAGAACGATAGACATAAATAAATATCATGGAAAAGAAATTTGTTTTGGGTGATGTTGTAGTAATGATTGCCGATGGCCCCAAAATGGCTGTTGAAGGCTATTTTTTAAACGAGGATATAAAGACCGGTGCACTTACAGAAAGCGATGAACTGGTTAACGTGGTTTATTATGACGGCACCGAGTTTAAACGCGAAACCTTTCACCAGGACTTATTGCTTTTTATTGATGAAGTAGAGGGGTAGGTGGGGAGGAAGTCCGAAAGTCCGAAAGTCCGAAAGTCCGAAAGTCCGAAAGTCCGAAAGTCCGAAAGTCCGAAAGATAGAAAAAGCAAAGCGATGCAAGGTGGGTGTCATCCTGAGCTCTGTCGAAGGACGACGTGCGCAGTGGCCCTTTCCAGTTGCTAAGCATGACGCTGAGGCCTTTGCTCGTGTCGCCCTTCGAGAGCCTCAGTGTGGCACCCCACACAAGTTAAATATAATTCACTATCTCACCAATTCACAATTAATGAACGCCCTTGTACACGACGATAAAACCTTTGAAGATGAGAACTATGCAGGCGCAACTGTAAGTGGCAAAGAGTTCAATAACTGCACCTTTAAAAAGTGCGATTTTAGCAATAGCAACTTCGCCAATAATAAATTTATCGACTGTGTTTTTGATGGCTGTAACCTGTCGTTAATGAAGCTTACCAAATGCACCTTAAGCAGTGTTGAATTTAAAAACTGCAAGATCCTTGGCGTAAACTTTACCGACTGTGTTGATTTTTTGTTCAGCGTTGGGTTTGACGGCTGCATATTGGATTATTCATCCTTTATGCTAAAAAAAATGCTGAAAACCAGGTTTAGTAAATCAACCTTAAAAGAAGTAACCTTTACCCAGGCCAATCTTGCCGGCTCCGTATTTAGTGATTGCGACCTTAACGGCGCCATATTTAACCGTACCGACATCAGCAACGCCAACTTCATCACCGCCTATAATTATGATATTGACCCCGAGATAAACTCGGTTAAAAAAGCCAGTTTTTCTGCACAAGGCATTCATGGGTTGTTGAGTAAGTACCAGTTGAAGATAGTTTAGCCTACCGCATTGTAGTGTTTTAGAATGATAAGCATCGCCATAAGCAGCGATGCCAGTAATGCCATTGCAAGCCATGGTTTGGGTTGTTTAATTAAGTTCATAGTAGTAATATTTATAGAATTTGTCATTGCGATCCGCTAGCCAGCGGAGGGCAATCTCATACTTTACAGAGCGGATAGAACGGTGGAAAACCTGCAAAGCGTAAATGCATAGTTCGCGATTGCCACGCTGCGCTCGCAATAACATAGTTTATCGATGTTTATTCTTTTAAAAACACCTCCCGCTTTTCTTCAATCAATCTCCCCAAGTCCCCACCCTCCAAAATAACATTGTTTAAAAACGCATCCAATGCTAGTTTTTTGGCCCGCATTTTAACAAAGGTTAGTTGTCTGTCATTAACTTCAGTATGTTCTGTAAGGGCATCGGTATAGGCTTCAATATCCTTTTTAATAGCAGCGCGTTCAACGTAGGGCGAAACGATTAGTTTGTATTTAAGCTCGTCTATCAGCTCGCGGGTGGCATCGGCCATCATGTCGTATTTTTCATTGGGGGTAGATTGCAGCAGGGTAAGCTGGTCTAAAAAATTATAAACCGATGTTGAAACGGCCGAGATGTCCTTTTTATCCTTCTTGCGCTGTAGGGCGTGCATAGCGTTAAGCTTTGCCGTTTCAAATTGTGTTTGCAGGCTGGGGACAGGCTTAGGTACTTCATCGGGTGGCAGTTCTTTAACCAGGCTCGTACGCTTTTCCGAGAATAAATATTGCTCAATAAACTTCAGGAACGTTACCACGCTAAGACCATAAAACTCACCATACCTGCCCCTAACGCCCTGCGCTATAGCCTCCGGGATCTCATTTAAACGAATAGCCGGATGATACTTTAAAATGTTATCCGTAAGCTCATTAACCAGGTAGTTGCGGTCTTCATTGCTGATTTCTTTGGTGTTGGTATCGGCAAACGCTTTGGCAACACTTGCCAGCACTATTTTAAAAAGATCGCGCTTAGGTAGGTTTCTTATCTTTTCCTGCTTTAAAATAGCCCAGCCACTGCTAACCCGGGCCGGCGCTTTATCATCAGGCGCTTTTTCTAATCTCCTGTCACCAATCCCTAACATTTTCATTGATCCTCCCTCATTTCAACATTTGCAAATTTCATTGCCGCAGCAACACCCCTTAATGGTTGGCCGTTAGGCGGGCGGTTATAACTTTCTTTTTTGGCGCAACTTTTTTCTTTTTGCCCTGCTGTAAGATGTTTAGGGAGCCAGTAATAAAAGTTGCGGGCTATTTCTTCAATAGTTTTGTTGTTCAGGTCACCGAGGTCAATTTTTGAATCGTAAAAAGTTTCAAATAGCTGGCGCATAGCATTATTATCAAGGCCAAACCTGTCTTTAAGCATGCGGTTATTCTTTGTCTCAACATAAAAAACAAAAGCATCGGCGCAGCTTATTACTACTATTTGTTTTGGTTTTAGTTTACTGTTTTTATTTAGTGTATCACTACCCGTAACAAAACCTGTATCACTACCCGGCTCGCAACCTGTATTAGCATTGCCTGTAACCGGTTGATTTCTATCGCGATAGATAAGCTCAAGATCGGTTAAGTTATAGGTTACGTTTGGTGTGCCATTTACCGACCTGAAATTTAAGATTCCGGCTTTTTTTAATTTGCTGCGCGATCTGAAAAATGTAGCCCTTGAAAGGTGCAGATCGGCCATTACTTTGGCATTATTCCGTTTAAATGGGTTTATCCAGTTGGTGCTGTTGCAAACCTCAAGCAGGTAAAAGTACAGGGCGGTATCGGTACTGTTTAATGTATGCTTTTCGTGCAGCAGCCAAAAGCCTTTTATTTGTGCAATGTAATTCATGTTATTATTTCGGATTTCGGATTTTCTATTTCGGATTTATTGTATTATGATAAATATGCTAGTTGGCATAATTTCTATTAAAAAAATAATGGAAATTTGACTTTTCTTGCTTTCGGCCTTCCGGTCTTTCGGACTAATACAGAACCATATCCTCGCCCAGGGTTTGGGTTTCAATTAGCTGGGTTAGTAAAAGTTTAAGCACCGTTTCGCGGGCATTTTGCTGCTCATTAAGCGTGGCGTCATCCTGGTACCAGCGGATAGGTGCGTTTATTTCAATGCTGGCCTTATACAAATAATTTTTAGTTGGATGCATTTTTGAGCCCTCGTAGCTATTAAGCTGTTCCTCCTTTATTATTTTGGCGAATTGCTTTACCGGGATGTCAACCTGCAGGCATTCGTCAAGCGTATTTTTAAAATCGTGCTTGTCTTCCAGCCACAGGGTTAAGGTGTCTTCAGTAAGGTCGTGGTCGGCAATGGTGATGCGGCCGTAATCGTAATCAACCGAGATGATGAGCCACCACAGTTTGTCTTTTAGTTTTTGAGAGATCTTTATCATTTTTTTAGTCATTAAGTCATTAGTCATTAAGTCATTAGTCATTAGTCATTAGTCATTGGGAGGGGTGTACATGTTTGATGGATGATAGTTTATGGCAACGACAATCGCAGCGACTATGAACTATGAACCATCAACTATGAACTTCTACCTAAACTTTGGCTCCCAGCCGGGGATGTACTTTTGGATAGCGGCAATTTCATGCCTGTACTTTTCGCAGGTTAACTGGTAGGCATCATAGCGTAATAGGGTTTCATTTTCGTGTTCATGTTGTTGCGTTCCGTTTTGTTGCGGGTTGTTTGTTGTGCCGATGGCTGAGTAGGCGAGGTGCATATGATTTTGGTTAGCTATTGTTTATGTTGTTTTTTATTTTTTGGTCGATGAATCAGCCGGGCGGTTCTCTTCCTGTAAAATATTCTGTATATTCTTTACTCACGCGTTTGGAAATTAATTAAATTTGTACTACTTTAGTGAATTATTACATTACAAATATAAAGAAATATCTTTATTAAAATCAAGAAAAAAAAATAATTAATTTTTATTGTTATGGATGAGCAGTTGAAACCCAATAAAATTAAAACCATAAGGCCCGAAACACTGGAGTTTATTATACTATATAATCAACTTAGGGGGAAAGCGTTTAATGGAAACGCCGAGCTTGCCGAGGTGCTTGGATTTAACTCGCCAAGTTCAATTACCGAGATAATAAAGAGCCGGCAGAATATTGATCCAGAAAAATTAAAGATATTTAAAGAAAAATACAGTGATTTCTTAACTGGTAAAAAAAATACAACTAATTCTGAAACTACAGGGGTTGCACGCCTGTTTGAGGGGATCCCCATGTACGAAATAATAGCTACGGCCTCGGGTGTTGAGGTTTATAATGACATTAATGATACGCGGCCGGTTGGCCACATGAACTTTCCGGGGATTGAGGAATGCGACTTTGCCCTGCCGGTTTGGGGGCACTCCATGTATCCATATTTGGAAAATGGCTGCTGGGTGGCGCTAAAGATCATTCACGATAAAAAGATCCTCCCCGGCGAAGTGTATTATATTGAATGGGGCGACTACCGCATGTACAAACGCCTGCTTGCCGGCGATAATGAAGAAGAAGTAATTGCCCATTCAGATAACGTTACCGAATTGATTGGCAACCGCCTTAAATATGCCCCTTTTGTTATAAAAATTGAGGAAATTAAAAAGTTGTGTTTAGTGAAGGATATTCATAAGAAGCATAATCATTAGGAGGGAGTTCGAAAGTCAGTAAAGTCCGAAAGTCCGAAAGTCATTGAGTCTGAAAGTCCGGTAGATAAGAAGAACCCGGCAGCGAAGCTTCTTTCGGACTTTCGGACTATACTTATCTCATTAATAATCAGTAGTATTGATAAACCAATTATTAAATACTATTAACATGAAATACTACATTGAAGGATGGAATGCCCGGCAAGCATGGCTTGACCTTGGCGCCGAAGAAAGGGGCGCTTACATGGCGCAGCTTGCACCGGCAATACAACAATTAATTGAACAGGGAGTTGAAATAATTAGCTGGGGGGCTAATGATACCGATACTGATAAACGGATGGGTTTTGATTTTTTCGCGATATGGAAATTCCCTACAGACGAGTTTGCCAAAACCTTTGAAACCATGGTTGCTGATGCTGGCTGGCACAATTATTTTGAACAACAAAATATGAAAGGCAATCCGGCTAGTCCGCAGGATATTATTGGGACGCTTATTAGTATGTAGGTAGTCCGAAAGTCGGAAAGACCGGAAGTCCGGAAGTTTGAAAGAAAGAGCGGAAACATAGGCTTTAAACTGCTAATTACCTATCTTTCGGACTTTACTGACTTTGCCGACTTTACTGACTATGGAAACAACCAAACACCCTTACAGCCTAAGCTATAGCCTGGCCAGCTTTTTAGTAATGCTGGTATTAATGCTTTTGCTGCTTACAAATGTGCTGGGAAGCAATAGCAAAGCTGGCTGGATAGTTTATGGCGTATTTGTAATTGTGTTTGTTTTGATAAGTGCGCTGCTGATAGTTAAACGGCTGGTCCCTGCTATTAAAGGAGAAACAGCGTTGGAGCTAAATGAAACCTGCCTGGTTGATTATATCCGCAACATCACAATTGACTGGAAAGATATTAAAGAGATCAGCCTGGTAAACGGCAGAAGTTCCTCCCTCATCCGGGTTAATTTAAAATGGGTATCTGACCATGGCAGCGAGATCGCTATCCCGCTCCGTTTTGTTAGGGGGAAGGATAGTGATATTTATAACGAGGTGAAAGCCTATTTAGCAAAGGCCGGTGGCGATATCATATTATAATATTATTTTTGATGATGAAGCGGCGCTGTTGCCGTAGCTAAATTGACATCCTAAACCTTAAAGCACCTATGGCAGCCAACACTATTGATGATGTACTTGCACAACTTGAAAACATTATTGCCGAAAGCATTAAAACCAACGACCGCATGGGTTATTTTGCTGCCTTATATTATAAGGTAACGGCCAGCGTGAAGGAGGGGATAGCCAAAGGCCAGTTTGCAAATGGCGCTCAAATGGAAAAGTTTGATGTAGTGTTTGCCAGCAGATACCTTGATGCTTTAACGGCCTGGAAAAATAAACAATCGCTTTCGGCATCGTGGCTTGTGGCTTTTGAGGCTACTAAAAGTTCAGGTGCCCTTGTGTTGCAGCAATTGTTGCTGGGTATGAGCGCGCATATTAACCTTGATTTGGGTATTGCTGCTGCCGAAGTGTCTGGCGGGCAATTAGCAGGCGTACAATCAGATTTTGATTCCATTAACATCATTATATCGGCCTTAACCTACCAGGTAGTGAATGATATTGCCCGGATGTCGCCATTGTTATCGCTGCTGGGCCTGCATTATAATAACCAAACATCTATATTGATACAGTTTAGCATTGATAATGCCCGCGATGGCGCCTGGTGCTTTGCCGAGGATTTGGTGAAAAAACAAGGTGCAGACTACACCGCCTGCATAAGCCAGCGTGACCAAACCATTAAGAAACTTGCCGACGGACTGATTATTATGAAAGGTTTTTTGCGCTTCACTGTTTGGATCATCCACCTGTTTGAATGGAAAAGCCCTGCCAGAATTATTAAGGCATTGCATGAAGATAGTAAGCAGAAGATTGTAGTGGGGTAGGGTGGGATTAGGGCAATGCATATTAATTATTATGCTTGTCAGACTCGATTCAGGAGGCTCCGCTGGAGCCAATTATTGTATTTGCGATTTCTATAAACAGGGGGCTCCTCAGGAGCCTATTTGAGTTTGAAAAATATTCAATAAAACAAGCTCTATAGGAGCATCCTGTTTATAGAAAAATTAATAAAGATTTTCAGGCTCCAGAGGAGCCTCCTAAGTTGACTCGAATTATTTTAATACGTTTGCCTTACTTTGTTAATGAGTATATTTGCATCGATCAAAGAAAATTAACAGCCATGCATGTTAAGAACTTAAATGGAGTTAATGGTTTAGTTATTAGTAAAGATAACAACACATTAAATGCTAAATCCTTTACTAAAAAGGTTAAATCTCAGTTGGTAAAAATTACGATTGAAGAAATTAACGCCGTCAGGCCGTCTGTTTACAAATATTTGCTTCCTTAATCCATTTCTTTTATATGCTCCTCCGCCTTGCTATCCTTACAGATATCCCTCAAATAATGCAGCTTATTACCGAAGTTGTGCCCGTTATGAATGCTGCGGGTAATATGCAATGGGATAACACTTACCCCAACCCACAGGTATTTGAAAACGATATTGCCTTAAACCAGCTTTGGGTGGCTGATATTGACAGTAACATTGCAGGCATAACCGCTATTACTACCGACCAGGAGCCAGAGTATGCCGATGTTGGCTGGGACATTACCCAAACCGCTATAGTAACGCATCGGCTTGCTGTAAGTCCGAAGTTCCAGGGCAAAGGGGTTGCTGCCGCATTGCTGGTGCAGGCAGAGGTGGTTGGCATTAACCGCGGAATTAAAATATTACGTGTTGACACCAATATCAATAACCTGGCTACCCAAAAGCTTTTCCCAAAACTTGGCTATCAGTTTGCCGGCGAGATAGGCCTGGGCTTCAGGCCGGGGATGCGTTTTTTGTGTTACGAGAAGGTGCTTTAGTTCATAGTTGATGGTTCATAGCCGGAAGGTTTTTGGTTTGAATGTTGGACGGATGCGTACCCATGACAAATTATATTGAACATACAATGGGCTTGTCATGGTGAGTAATCTATTTTTGCTCGAAAAAATAGATTACTCACCATGACAGGCCACCCCCGTCATTCCCCAGTTAGATCCAGTAGGATTTTATATCTTATAATGACAACCCCTCTTGTCATTTCTTCTTTATATTATATTATATAGTATTTATACCTAAGCCGACCCTCATATTAGAAGCTGATAATAAGGTTTTTAGCATGAATAACTAACTATAAACGATCACCAAAAAATATTTATTAAAATAACGTAACTACTTAGTCGTCACTATCGTAAAAATATGTCAAACGATAAGTATTGAATTAGTTATTGATAAATTTTAAAGCTATGGATGTGTTCTTTTTCTTTTTGGTAGCAGGCGTAACCATTATAGTATTGATATTAAAGTTCGATAAAAAGCAAGCGGTAAAAGTTAATGCAGTTTTAAGAGAGAGCAGGAGCATTCCACCGATGTTTTTATTAAAATCGACCGAACAAAAAATAGCGGCTTTAAAAGTTACTTTACGTTTTGATGATGTGCCTCAAAATATGGCGGCAGCATCAACTATGGCAAACCTTTATAATAACAAAAACGAAAGTTTAAGGCTCTCAAAAGTACAGGAGCTTAAATTACTTTCTGCAAAATATAATAATGGCCAGATCTCTATCGAGGCCTATAATGTAAAACTTGACGAATTGCTTGATATGGTTCAGCAACATGGCAGTGAGTTTGTATTAGCAAGTTAAGGTTTTAGTTTATTAAGTTGATTATGTGAGTGAGTTGATTAAGTTGGTTAGAGAAAGGCTATAGGTTTGTAAAAGCAAATTTGTAGCCTTTTCGCTTTTTTAATAATTTATTCAACTCAATCTAACCCAATCCAACTCAATCAACTAATTTAGCTTTTTAACAACTTAATATAACCCAATCCAACTCAATCAACTAATAATATTTTACCCTTGACAATCCCGCTACTTTGTTTATTATTGCAATCCAAATGTCTGACGAAGCAATAGTAAAACGGTTAAAGGTAATTGTAAAGGAACATGGCGGGCAACTGGCCCTGGCTGGTGCAATTGGTGTTGACCAGGGATTTATCAGCAAAGTGATCAATAAAAAGCAGGACGTAAGCTATTATCTTATCCGCAAGCTGTGCTTTCAGCTCAAATACTCGCCCGAGTGGCTCATACTCGGCACCGGTGAAAAAAAGATCAACAAACCCGAATCGGCTAAGCTTATTACCGAGATCCAGATGATGCGTACCGAAATGGACATACTGCATGCCCGGATGCGGGCCTATGAACTTGAACTTAAAGAGTTGAAGGAAAATGGCTTAATTGGAGAGCAAAAAGCCGGGTAATTTGAGCCTGTGAAAAAGAAGCTGTAAAGCTTTGATGGTCACCATTTTTTTATTGTTTTCTTCCTCATCAAAATGTAAAACCTTGTTAAAATGAAACCAAACCACGTTTTTGTGGTTATTAATAATTATTTTTACGGCATAAATGAAGGTCAGGAAATTCAAAATACTGGTAGTTGCGTTGTTTTTGGGCGTCTTTTTAATAAAGATGGCCATATCACTTGCTCCTGCTTTTTTGTATCTTGATAATAAAACTGTCAGCTCGGTTATTCTTCAACTCGAGCTTGAATCAAAGGCTGAAAAGGACAATCCTGAAAAGGACATGGTTAAGGAGAAAAAGGTTTTCGATGAAGCTTATATGCATGTTTTGGCCTATCAATCATTCCTTACCGGGGTAAAAGTACTTTACAATTCTGAGCATTGCCTGTATAAGCAGGTGTATCATCCGCAGGTTCCCACACCGCCTCCCAACGTTTAAATAAATTTACCGGGTATTTCCTACCCGGAGCATTTCGCTTTACAATTTATTTAAATATTTAATCCAAATTTTCAATTATGCAAAATGAGCAAGGTGGGTTTGCTGTGGGCAATCTCAACCTAAAAAAATATTTCCTTTCTAAAAATTTAAAAAAAGATCTCCCGGCCAGTTTAGTGGTGTTTTTAGTGGCGCTGCCTTTGTGTTTGGGCATTGCGCTGGCATCGGGTGCGCCGCTTTTCGCAGGCGTGTTAACCGGTATTATAGGTGGTATTGTTGTAGGGTGCCTTAGCGGCTCGCAGCTAAGTGTGGCAGGGCCGGCAGCGGGTTTAACGGTAATTGTTTTAAACGCCATAACCAGTTTAGGATCGTACGAGACGTTTTTACTGGCGCTGATACTGGCTGGTGTGTTCCAGATGATATTAGGTTTGGTAAAGGCCGGCACTATTGCCAATTATTTCCCTTCGGCAGTTATTGAGGGGATGCTGGCGGCAATAGGCATTATTCTTATTATGAAACAGTTTCCGCATGCGGTTGGTTTTGATGCCAATTTCGAAGGCGATGAAGGCTTTAGCCAAACAGATGAGCACAATACCTTTTCGGCTATAACCAATGCATTTTCAAAGATCAATTACGGGGCTGTGGTTATCAGCATGGTATCATTAGCTATAATGATATTTTGGCCGCGGTTTAAAAAGCTGGCCATTGTGCCTGCACCATTGCTGGTAGTTGTGGCGGGGATAAGCCTGAGTGCTTTATTTGCCGGTGGCAGCTTTGCCTTGCTTCAAAAGCAGTTTGTAAACATACCGGTAATAAACAGCAGCGGCGAGTTTTTTGCCCTGTTTAAAACTGCCGACTTTAGCCACATTGGCAACAAGCAGGTTTGGATAGTAGCCTTCACCATAGCCGTGGTAGCGAGTTTGGAGAGTTTGCTGAGCCTTGAAGCGGTGGATAAAATTGACCCGATAAAAAGGATCTCGCCCACCAACCGCGAGCTGGTAGCCCAGGGCGCAGGTAACCTTATAAGCGGTTTACTCGGTGGTTTACCTATGACGGCGGTAATAGTGCGTTCATCAGCCAATGTTGATGCCGGCGCGCGTACAAAAGCCAGCGCTGTTATACATGGTGTATTATTGCTGGCGGCGCTGCTGTGTATTCCCTGGGTAATAAACCAAATCCCGCTATCGTGCCTTGCCGCCATATTGCTGGTAACCGGGTACAAACTGGCGCGGATCTCGTTATTTAAGCACATGTGGCACAAAGGGCTGGATCAATTTATCCCGTTTGCGGTAACTATTATTGCCGTTGTGTTTACCGATTTGCTGATAGGCGTGGGTATTGGGATGCTGGTAGGTGTGTTTTACATATTGCGTACCAATATGCGCAATCCGTATTTTTATCACATCATAAAAAATGGGGATAAAAAGGTAATAAACCTGCAGCTTGCCGAGGAGGTTTCGTTTTTAAACAAGGCCGCTATACAGATAACTCTTACCAGCCTGCCTAAAGGTACAGACGTGATAATTGACGGGGTAAACTCGCGCTATATTGACCCGGATGTATTGGAGATCATCCACAATTTTAAGCACAATGCTTTTACCAAAGGAATTATTGTGCAACTAAAAGATATAAAGGAAAGGTATGATGTACCGCCTTTAAAAGAATTAATTTATAACGCTAACTAAGAAACAACATGATACTTACAGAAGATAAAAAGAATGGCACCAAGCCACAAATAGATTTAAGCAGTGTAAAACTTGCACAATCCGACACCTATAAAGCCCTTTTAAAAGGCAACAGTGATTGGGTTAAGGACCGTTTAAAAGACGACCCCGAATATTTTAATAAACTGGCAAAAGGCCAAAATCCGCAAGTACTTTGGATAGGCTGTTCAGACAGCCGCGTGCCTGCCAATGATGTGACAGGTACCAAGCCCGGCGAAATTTTTGTACACCGTAATATTGCCAACGTATGTGTACACTCAGACATGAACATGCTGAGCGTATTGGATTATGCCGTTAACGTACTTAAAGTAAAGCATGTTATAGTGGCCGGGCATTATGGCTGCGGTGGTGTAGCTGCTGCGCTAAGCAACAAACAGTTTGGATTAATTGACAACTGGCTAAGGCATATTAAAGATGTTTACCGCCTGCACAGCCACGAACTCGACCGCATTACCGATGAAACTCAAAAGCTTAACCGGCTGGTAGAGCTAAACGTATCTGAACAGGTGTATAACCTTTGTAAAACATCCATTATACAAAATGCCTGGATGAACCGTGCCGACCTTGAGGTACACGGCTGGGTTATAGATTTGGGTAGCGGCCTTGTTAAAGATATTAAGGTGAGCAGCAGCAGTCCGCATAATTTAGGTTATGTGTATGAGCTGGATGGTGTTGAAGCGCTGGCTGCGCACTAAGTTGATAGTGTGTTTAATTTGTTTGAAAGAGGGAGGGGATGGAAGTGATTTCATCTCCTTTCTTTTTTGGTGTATGGGGAGCCAAAAGCTTAAGGCAGAAAGCTAAAAGCTAATTTCGAAACATCTTTTTCGCTTTTGGCTTTGGTCTTTCGGCTTTCACCTCTTCCTCACCTGTTTATCAGAATAACCTCCAGCACATCGGCGGTGCTTTTGCATTTATTTACTGTAGTTTCTAACGAGTGCAGTATTTCGCGGTATTTAATGAGGTTTATGGCGTCTTTATCATTCAAAAAAAGATTGGCCACGGCATTGTAATAGATCCTGTCGGCCTGGCGCTCATATTCTTTTACCTGGCGACATGCTATTAATATGGTATTGGTTGATTGATGCAGCTTTAGCAGGCTAACCGCCTTTTGAATCTCAGCACTTGCTTTTTGTATTAAAACGGTAAGTTCTTTAATAGCTGTATTAAAATCGGTTATATTATAAAGGTCAATCCGGTTGCTGGTTTCCTTTATCATATCGGCAACATCATCAAGCGCGGCAGCTAATGCGTGTATGTCGTTCCGGTTTAAGGGGGTGAAAACTATCCGGTTAAGCGCCAGGTTTATTTTATGGGTTACGTTATCGCCCCAATGCTCCATTTTAGCAACCTGTTTATATAAAAGGTCGCGCTCGTCAACTTGTTCGGTATTTATAACACCAACCAGCAAAGTTGCCATATCAGCTGCGTTTTTGGCCGCAAGATCGAGCTGATCAAAGAATAACCCCCTATTTGACAAAAAATCCTGAAATAAAACCCTCATAAACAGCTGTATTATTGGTAATGCCCAAAAATAGCGCTGCTATGTTAAACCCATATTAAACAGAATACGTTCAATGTTAAATCTATGTTATCAATTTTCGTAAAAAGAAATATCCGTGTAAATTATTTATAATCAATTGTTTATAATTTTAAAAGATCGAAGAAATTGCCTTTTTATGTATTTTTTACACGCTATAAAGGTTAAGTTAACATTTAAATAATATCATCAAAGATTAATGATTGCTTAACATTAAGATAATGCTGCTGCCCCACTTTTGAGGCAAAATTTATTTAATCCTTAATTGATTATGAAAACAATGTTTACGAAACTTTTTAGTGCAGCCTTACTAGCATCCTTAATAGTAGGTTATACTGCTAAGGCACAAACTACCAGCTTAAATGCTGACGCAGCTACTACGGTTGCAATATCGGCGCCAGCCGCCCCAAAAACTGAAGTAAAAACAGTTGAGAAAGCAAAAGCTGAAGAGCCGGTAGCTACAGTAAAAAAAGAAGTTAAAGCAGCTGAAGATACTTCATGGAAACCTCAAAGAAGATTATGGGGATATGCTTTCGGTGATTTTTACTATAACGCACATTCTCCTGCAACAAGCTCTAGCCAGGGCAAGGAAAATAACTATACCGGAGTACCTACAGGCAGAAATGCTTTCCAATTCCGTCGTCTTTATTTAGGTTATGATTATGATATAACCAAAAAGTTTAAGGCTGAAGTATTATTGGCATCAGAGCCAAGTGCAAATACTGGCGTTAATGGTACAACATCTATCCAAAACAGTGATAACCTGGTTGATGGCAAGATGAGTTTTTATATCAAAAATTTCAACATCAGGGTTAGAGACCTTTGGAACGGAACAGATTTAGTAGTTGGTGAAATGAGCACCCCTACTTTCGCATTAAATGAGCCTGGTACAAACGCACCAACTTCATTAGCGGAAGCAACCTGGAGCTACCGTTCAATTGAAAGAACAATTACCGATTTCCATAAAGACAACTCATATGATGTTGGCGCTGCTTTGCAGGGAACTTTTGATCCGAAAACTAAAAACTTTGGTTATGTTGCAATGGTAGGTAATAACAGCACTGCAAGCTTATTATCAGCTGCTAATGCTAATACAGGTTTCTATAAAATATTCTACGGTACTTTATGGGGTAAATTCCTTGACAAAAAATTATACGTAGATTTTTATGCAGATTACGCACAAACTGCTCCTAATACTGCTGCTGTAGGTGCACAATCACACAACATGTATAAAGTATTTGCTGCCTACAATGCTAAATACTTTACTATAGGCGCCGAAGCTTACACCCAGAAATTTAAAAATGGGGTTACAAATAAAACAACTGCCCTGGCAGAAGATGCAAAGGCAGAAGGCCTTTCATTATGGATCAGAGGTGCAATTGTACAAGGCAAATGGGGTTACTTCGCCCGTTGGGATACTTACAACCCTGATACTCAATTTAACAGTGGTGATCCTTATAGTGTTAATACTAACTATGGTTCTTACGATCCAACTACCAAAGAGCAGTTTGTTACATTAGGTTTAGATTTTACGCCTGCTAAGAACATACATTTCATGCCTAACATTTGGTTTACACAATACAAAGATAAGTTAGCGCCAACTACTGCAGGTTATTTACCTGATAACCATACTTTGGTTTACAGAATGACCTTCTTCTTCACTTTTGGTAAATAATAAAATACTCCTGTTGTTATGCTGATTTGCTATAGGGGCCAATCAGCATAACAAAACGGGTAACAAGAACTTAACAGGGAACGAACTAAAACTCACACAAAACAAAACAAAATGAAAGTAATTAAAAGTTTAAAGGTAGCCGCGGTAGCAATTGCTGCAAGTGCACTATCGTTATCAGCATCGGCACAAGACAATACTTTGCTGGGCGCAGGAAGTACATTTGTGTACCCATTGTTCTCAAAAATATTTGCCGAGTATGCTACTAAAACCAGCGTAAAAGTTAATTACCAGTCAATCGGTTCAGGTGGTGGTATTTTACAGCTAACCAACAAAACTGTTGACTTTGGCGGATCAGATGCCCCTTTAAATGCTGATCAGGCTAAAAAAATCGGTGCTCCGGTTCTGCATATCCCTATGGCATCAGGTGCGGTTGTAGTTACTTACAATGTACCGGGCCTTACTACAGGTTTAAATTTAAGCGGTACCGTTTTAGCTGATATTTACTTAGGCAAAATTACTGCCTGGAACGATGCTAAAATTGCAGCACTTAACAAAGGCACTAAATTGCCTGAAACTCCGATAGTAGTTATCCACCGTTCAGACGGTAGCGGTACCTCTTTCATTTTTACTGACTTTTTAACAAAAGTTAACCCTGAGTGGGCTACTAAAGTAGGTAAAGCATCTGCTGTGAACTGGCCAGCCGGTTTAGGCGGTAAAGGTAACGAAGGTGTTGCAGGTTTAGTGAAACAAACCCCTGGCGCTATTGGCTACAATGAGTTAGCTTATGCTATCCAGAATAAAATGGCTTATGCTGATATTGCAAACAAGACCGGTAAATTTATTACCCCAACTCTTGAATCAACTACCGCATCAAGCAATGTTGAGTTACCTGCAAATGCCGAAGTATCATTAACAAATACTGATAACCCTAAAGGTTACCCTATTACCAGCTTTACCTGGGCTTTGATTTACAAAGAACAAAAATATAGCGATCGTAGTGCCGACAGAGCTAAACAACTGTTAAAGTTATTATGGTTTAACATTCATGATGGTCAGAAAAATTGCGCGCCTTTAAACTATGCGCCGCTTTCAAAATCGGCCTTAAAAGTTGCTGAAAAAATATTGAAGTCAGCTACTTATGATGGTAAAGCCATTTTATAATTAGTGAATTAGTGAGTTATTGATTTAGTGAATTAATAACTTTATAAAATCATAATGCAATTACCAGTTTCCGAAAATTTATGGGACTGGTAATTGTGTTAATAACAAAACCCCAATTTTGTGAAAAATAAAAGATTAGACCTCTCGTACAGCCAAATGAAATGGGAAACCATTTTCAGGCGGATCCTGATCTTTATGAGTATTATTTTGGTGCTGATAGTTATTGGCATTTTAATAACGCTGATAAAAGAATCAATACCTTCCATTAAATCATTAGGGATAGGCTTTTTGTGGGGTAAGGTATGGGATCCGGTATCAAACATATACGGCGCATATCCCTTTTTAATTGGTACGTTGCTTACCTCGTTCATCGCCCTTATTATTTCAATACCATTTTCATACGCTGTATCTATTTACCTGGGCGAGTATAATCCTAAAGGCTGGTTGTCAAACCTGTTAAAAAACACCATTGAGCTTATTGCCGCAGTGCCTTCTATTATTTATGGTTTTTGGGGCTTATTTGTTTTAGTGCCGATAATCCGCACGTTTGAAGCAAAAATTGGCGTAGCGCCTTACGGGATAGGTATTTTTACTTCATCGCTTATATTGGCGGTTATGATAATCCCTTACGCCGCATCATTGGGTATAACATTGATCCGTATGGTGCCATCGCCATTAAAAGAAGGCGCTTATGCATTGGGAGCAACCCGTTTTGAGGTTATCCGCAGTGTAATTATGCCATTTACAAGGTCGGGTTTGTTTGCCGGTGTACTTTTATCACTGGGCCGCGCCCTTGGCGAAACCATGGCGGTAACCATGCTGATTGGTAATACCAGCACGTTAGCACACACTTTTAAAGACCTGATATTTGGCCCTAGTAATACCATGGCCAGCGTTATTGCCAATGAGTTTACCGAAGCCGACCATACAGTTTACCTTTCAGCACTTATTGAGCTTGGTTTAGTGCTGTTTTTTGTCACCGTGGTTATTAACCTTATAGGTAAAAGAATAATCACCAGGTTTACTAACAATTAACGATATGGAAGCACGCATAAGAATTAGAAATACCAAGAGTATTTTATTTAAAGGAGTTATTGTTTTCTTAGCCTTTTTAATTACCGTTCCTCTTATTATTGTATTGCTTTATATAATAAAACAGGGTGTTACACAGGTAAACTGGCATTTTTTAACTCATGTACCTGCGCCGGTTGGCGAAAGCGGGGGCGGTATAAGCAATGCCCTTTTAGGCAGCTTTATAATGGTGATGATGTCATCGGTATTAGCTATACCTGTAGGGATGTTTGCCGGTATTTATTTGAGCGAAAACCCGCATACCAAACTTGCTTATTACAGTGGTTTATGTGTTGATATTTTGCAGGGGGTACCATCAATTGTTGTGGGTATTGTTATTTATTTTTGGCTGGTTAAGCCGTTGGGTACTTTCAGCGCCATATCAGGTAGTGTAGCACTTGCTATCATGATGCTGCCTATCGTTATCCGCTCAACCGAACAAACATTGCGTTTACTACCGCCATCGCTAAAAGAAGCTGCATTATCATTAGGAGTACCTTATCACCGGGTAATTTTAAAGGTTATTGTGCCTTGCGGGTTTGCGGGCATCTTATCAGGCATAATGCTGTCAATAGCACGTATTATTGGCGAAACAGCGCCATTATTGTTCACTGCCTTTGGTAACCCTTATTTATCATCGTCAATTACCAAACCAATGGAGAGTTTGCCCCACCTGATATTCACTTATGCCACCAGTCCGTATGACGAATGGCACAACCTTGCCTGGGGGGCATCATTCATATTATTAATGTTTGTTTTAACTTTAAACATAATTACAAAACTGATAACAAGAAAATGGAACATACAGTTGTAAGCGCATCAAAATTTAATGCCTGGTTTGGCGATAATCATGTTGTAAAAGATGTGAGCATCGGGATCGAAAAAAACCAGGTTATCGCAGTTATGGGCCCATCCGGCTGCGGTAAAACCACCTTTTTGCGCTGCATAAACCGCATGCACGAATTGATACCCGGTGCAACGGCAAAAGGATCGTTAAAATTATATGACGATGAGGTTTATACCATGAACCCCATATATGTGAGGTATAAAATAGGGATGGTTTTTCAAAGGCCAAATCCTTTTCCAAACCTTAGCATATATGACAACGTGGTTGCCGGTTATAAGCTTAACGGACTAAAAATGGCCAAGGCCGACATGGATAACATTGTTGAAAAATCATTAACATCTGCCGCTTTATGGAAAGAGGTTAAGGATTCGTTACACAAGAAAGGTACTTTCCTGTCGGGCGGGCAACAGCAGCGTTTGTGTATAGCACGCGCCATTGCTATGGAGCCTGAGGTGATTTTGTTTGATGAGCCAACATCAGCGCTCGATCCTATCTCAACTTCAAGCGTTGAACAGCTGTTTCATGAGCTTAAGGAAAAGTATACGCTTATTATAGTAACACACAATATGCAGCAGGCTGCGCGTGTAAGCGATAAAACAGCGTTCTTTTACCTGGGCGAACTGGTTGAGTTTGATGACACCAAGCAAATGTTTACCGCACCAAGCGATGTGCGTACACAAAATTATATTACAGGAAGGTTTAGTTAAGCGGAAAGCTTAAAGCAGAAAGCTGCTTTTTGCTTTGAGCTTTTTGCTTTCGGCTTTCAGCTAAATAATAAATTAACATATCACAAATATGACACCATTAGAAAATGAAATTACCGCGGTAAAAAAAGAGCTGGTTAGCATGTGGATCCTGGTTCAGTCGCAATTGAACAAGGCTAAAGAAGCCATGGTACAGTTTGACAAGGACCTGGCCCGCGAAGTTTTAATAAAAGAAAAAAGGGTAAACTCCTTTGAGCTTAAGATTGACAGGGATTGCGAAAATGTATTTGCTCTTTACTGCCCTGTTGCGGTAGATTTAAGGTTTTTACTTGCGGCCCTTAAAATAAACACCAACCTTGAACGGATTGGCGATATTGCCGCCGGTATTGCACTTTACGTTGTTGAATCGACTGTTAATTTTGAAGTTAGCGCATTGGAAAGCACTTCGCTGTTGCGGATGTATGACGAAGCCATTAATATTTTGATTGATACCCGTACAGCTTTTGAAAAGGAAGATACCGTATTGGCCCGAAGTATATTTAAAAGGGATGATGTGCTTGATGCTATAAATGAAAGCGCACCGGCCAACGTTACCGCACTTATAAAGGCAGATGCCAAAGGTATCCCTGAAGCGCTTTACATCCTTTCAGTTATCCGCAAGCTTGAGCGTGTAGGCGACCAGGCGAAGAATATTGCCGAAGAGATTATTTTTTACGTTGAAGCCAAGATCTTAAAGCACCTTGAAAGCAGCAGCCGGATGATTGAAGGCGAAGATGATGAGTAAGGATGTCGGATGTTCGATTTCGAATTTACAAGTTATTGAATATTGATTTTTAAAGAGATTAATTAGGTTGATTGATTAATAAATGAGGACAAGGCGGGTAGTGATATCCGCCTTTGTTGTTGATAATAGTCCGCGATGACAAAATGGACGATTATTTGTTGTATGCAGATTCATTAACCCAATGAAAACCCCGTTGTAACAGCGGGAATCCGTTAGGATCCAGCCTTCTCATCCAAACTTCAATGGTATCTTTTTTCCAAACCCCTTTTAATACAAGGTATTCCGTTGTATCATTCTTGTTAATGCCTTTGAAGTTTTTTAGGTCTGCAAGCCCGGGCTTTGTTAAATTATATATCAAGTTGAACTTGTGTGTTGTATCTGCATCGGTATAGGCTATCACGCTGCGTTTTTTTATATCGGTCTTGAAGTTGTAACGCCTTATGCTATCATTCATCATCTGAATTTGCGCGCTGCCACCGCGACTTATCATAAACCTTCGCCAGCGGATGGTATCAGTTAATAAAGGTTTTAATGTATCCCTGTTTTTTATAAAAGCTTCTACATTGTAGATACCGTACAGCGGCGGCTTTTTCGCTTTGGCGCCATTCTGTTTTTCCCTGGCAAAGGCGTCAACTAAGCCAAAGCAAAGCGTATAGATAATCAGCACATATTTTATAACAACAAGTGTGGTGTTTTTCCATTTTACTTTAAAGCGGTGAGGTGTAAGGTTTGATGGAAGCGCCTCCTTGTTTTTAAAGAAAAAGTTTATCAGCCGGCCTGCATCCCTCAGCATTAAAAAGAAGCACATAATAACAAGCGTGGTTGCAAGCAACTTTACAGGCACATCAAAACAATAATTAATGGCCATTATATTAGCTGCAACAACGAAGCCTACAATGGCGCCAAGTGTGCTGGTTTTCCGGGAAAATAATAATAACCCGGTAAGTACCTCGGCAAAGCCGGTAAAATAATTGAAGGCTTTTGAATATCCCATATAGGTCCACGCCAGGCCCATTGGTGAAAGATTGCCAACCGGTTCCAACAGCCTGCTAAACGAAGGTGATGGAAACTGCAGCTTTATCACCTTATAGAGGCCATAACTTATCATTGTGATAGCCACGTAATAACGTACCATAACGGTAAGCCAATAAAATAGCTTGTTATAATTTGAAGTACTACGGCCGGTAATTGACCATACAATGGTACCTATGATTGACATTAAAAATATTAAAAGGATGATAATGTAATCGTAAGTAGTATCGCCGCTGCCGGTTATAGCAATAATGATTGGTTTATGAAGGTGTAGGATGTGCGCGCCGATAAACGGAACAAGCTTATAAAAAGGCTGGAGATAGATTGCCTGTACACTATCAGAATAGGGAAACACCCCGTTGGGATTAAAAAACATATACAACAGAAAAAATATCATGAAAAAGCGGAAAGCAATTTTCTGAGCGGTTGACCAGTAGACTGGTTCGGCTGTTAGTGTTGTCATGCGGTTTTAGAAGATGTTAAATTGTGATTATCAACTCCTAAAATAAAGAAAGAATTAGCAATTATTGGTGATTAGCTTTGACAACTTTTTAAAAATTGTCAAAGCTTTGAGCGTTTTGTATGAAATTACTTATTAAAAGGAAACTCGTTAACCCAATGAAACCCACGCTTTAAAAGCGGGAAGTTTTTAGGATCCATTTTGCGCAAGCGGATGGATACGGAATCTTTTTTCCATGCACCCTTTAGTATCATTAGATCCGGTTTTTGCAAAGTATAGGTTAAATTGAATTTATGTAATGTATCTGCATAAGTGCTTGCGGTAATAGTATGTTTTATAGTATCAGGTTTAAAACTATAATATTTCATACTATCATTCATAAACTTAATTTGAGCGTTGTCTGCATAGCTTATCATTAATTTACTCCAGCGCAGGGTATCGGTTGTTATCGGTGGCAAAGTATCCTTGTTTTTTATAAAGCTTTCTACATTATAAATTCCGTAAAGCGGTGGTTTTTTTGCGTTATCGCCGTATTGCTTTGCTATAGATATGGCGTTATCAAAATTAGATAGTAAGGCAAAGGCTATCAGTAAATATTTGACAACAGTAAGTGTAATATTTTTCCATTTAGCTTTAAAACGGTGTGGCGACAGGTTTGATGGCAGCGTCTCCCGGTTCCTGAAAAAGAAATTGATCAATCGGGTTGTATCCCTTATCATTAAGAAAAGGCACATAAAAACCAAAGCCGTTGAAAGTAATTTTACAGGTACATCAAAACAATAATTAATAGCCATTATATTGCCAGCAACTACCAGCCCCACAATAGCACCCAGTGTAGTGGTTTTACGGAAAAAGAGCAACAGGCCGGTAATCAGCTCGGCAAAGCCGGTAAAATAGTTAAACCCAACAGAGTAACCCATGTAGGTCCACGCCAAACCCATTGGCGACATATTACCTACAGGCTCTATCAACCTGCCAAGTGATGGTGAAGGAAACTGCAGCTTAATTATTTTAGCGCTGCCGTAACTAACCATGGTAATGGCAACATAGTAACGCACAATTACGGTAAGCCAGTAAAGCAGCTTGTTATAGTTTCGGGTCTTTCTGTCGGTTATTGACCATATGATTGCGCCGAAAGCTGAGAGTGTTGTAAGAAACAAAAGAATTACATAATCGTAAGTAGTATCGCCGCTGCCGCCTGTAAAAGCGGTGATAGGCTTTGCAAGGTGCAGCACATGCTTGCCAAGCCAGGGGATAAGCTTATGAAAAGGCTGGATGTAAAGATTGAATGACCCTAACGTATATGGCTCTAAAGCATTTGGGTTAAAGAAAATATACAAAATAAAAAATATCATGAAAAAGCGGAAGGCGATTTTCTGAGCGGTTGACCAGTATGCGGGTTCGGCTGTTATGGTTGTCATGCAGTTTTAGGTTGTTAAGTTGTGATTATCAACGTCTAAAATAATAAAAATGCCTAACACTGTAATCTGTACTGTGTATATTTAAGTTTAATTAACATTATGAGTTATGAAAAATACCCCGCTAACTATTTTCAAAAAAAATGTCAGGTATCTGCTTATTGTTATGTTGGTAATAACCTTTGCCGCGTGCACAAGTGCGAATTCAAATACAGCCGCACTACAGGCAAAAGTTAATAGCATGAACCTGCAAATAGCACAAGCATATAAGCCGGGTTTAGGCGAATTTATGTCGGGCATCCAGGTGCATCATGCCAAGCTTTATTTTGCCGGGAAAAACCAAAACTGGAAACTGGCCGATTTTGAAATGGGTGAGATAAAGGAAGCGGTTGATGATATTAAAAAATATTGTACTGACAGGCCTGAAGTAAAATCACTCTCCATATTATATCCCGCGTTGGATAGTGTAAACAATGCCATTAAAGCAAAAAGCCTGCATAGTTTTGAAACAAGTTTTTTGTTTTTAACTAATAGCTGTAACAGTTGCCATAAAAACACCAATCATGAATTTAATGTGATCAAGGCGCCGGATACCCCGCCATTTAATAACCAGGATTTTAAGGTTAAGTAAAATGGATTTTAAATAGTTGAAACAGGTTGTAGCGAAACGTTTAGCATACCCGTATTGTTAATTAACACATACCGGTTCTAAATCAAATAAAATGAAAAAGTTACTTCCCATCATACTAATAGGCAGCTTTATTGCATTTTTAGATGCGTGTAAAAAGGATAATAACAATTCGCAAAGCGCAAAAATTGTTGGCAAGTGGCAGGAAACTAAGCTAAACATTCATGAGTCGAACGGTACGGCAGTTGATCGTGATACAACGTTTCCGGGCAATTCATTCACCACATCAGATTATATTAAGTTTAATACGGATAAAACTGCTGCTGTTTCGCAAAGCGGGATCTATACAATAACAGGCAAAGGCCACGCAGTTAGCGAGGGGACTATCGATGTTTCGTTAATAAACTACACCTATGAAGTTTCTGATTCAACTTTAACATTAATGCCAGTGCTTCGGCACCCTACAAATGGGAGTGGCGGCAACGGAATGGAAAGTATAGTTCAGTTAGATGCTACTCATTTGGTTTTGCGTACCTATTACTATTCGCCAGCGCCTTTTAGCCATAGCGAAACAGCCTATTTTATAAAAAAGGATTAGGGCTTTATATGTGCAGCGATAAAGTTTTCTGAATATACCTTTATCAAGTCCCGTACTTTTGTAAACTCATCCATTACCTGTTCAATATTGCCGGTAGCTTTTGCCGGATCTGGAAAGTTTTGGTGAAAACGCTCAACATTACCGGGGAAGAACGGGCAGGCCTCGTTCGCATTATCACAAACGGTTATTACATAATCAAAGGGAATGTTAATGTATTCATCAACATTGTTTGAGGTATGCTGGCTGATGTTTATCCCATCTTCGGCCATTACCAGTATAGCTTTTGGGTTTACGCCATGCGTTTCAATGCCTGCGCTGTAAATGGTTGCCGTATCGCCTGCAAAATGCCTTAAATAACCTTCTGCTATCTGGCTGCGGCAGCTGTTGCCTGTGCAAAGCACCAGGATGTTTTTCATGTAGTTTTAATTTTTATAGTTAGATAGTTGCAAACCGGCACCGCCAGTAAAGCCCCCGTAATTGGTGCGATGATATAGACCCAAAGATGCTCCAAATGTCCTGAAACTATTGCTGGTGCAATTGAACGGGCTGGGTTCATAGAGGCTCCACAAACCGGACCTGCAAACATTGCTTCAAGACCTACAACTGCACCAATTGCAGTACCGGCAAACATGCCCTGCTCTTTACTTCCTACTGATACGTTTATAATCACCAACATTAAAAAAAAGCTTAGTATCAGTTCAAGAATAAAGGATTGCATCTCTGTTCCCATTGGTATTGTGGCACCCAGTAGTTCGTTTAAGGGAAAAAGAAATTTTAATACAAAGCTCGCTAATAATGCGCCTGTTAACTGACTAATAATATAGCCGGGAAGCAATTTTGCAGGAAAACGCCTGGCAATAGTGAACGCTATGCTTACGGCTGGGTTTAAATGTGCCCCGGATATAGGGCCTAAGCTATAAATCATACTCGTTACTATAAGCCCAAAAGTTATGGCGACTCCTGCATGGGTGACCGCTCCGCCAAATTGCTGATCAATAATGATGGCGCCCGTTCCACAAAAAACAAGAGCGAATGTTCCGATCAATTCTGCCACGTAAGCCTTCATGATAATTTTAAAGAAATTTTAGCATCACAATAGCAGATTGCGGGCAAACATGGCTAAACTCGGACGACTGCTGCACTTGGGCCGGTACATCTGCCCTGGTAATTGTTTGATAACCTTTACGGGTAAAATAGCCGGGTGCAGTTTCTGTAAGCAGATAAATTGCTTTAAGTTTTTTTGCAGCGGCAAGTTGTTCAATATGCAGCAGCAGCTTATTAGCTATACCCTGGTTGCGGAAATTGATATTAACAGCAAGTGAGCGTAATAATGCATAATCGCCATAAATTTCTAAGCCTATTACGCCTGCAACCTCATCGCCCTTTTTGCTTACGGCAAAGTTTTCCAGTTGATCAGGCAGATCGGCAACCGGCAGTTTTTCTGCGGTTAGTAAAGCAATAATGCTTTCCCTGTATTTATCAGCTTGTTCTATTTTCATTGTGTATATAATTAGCAGCAGCCACCACCGGGGGTGCAGCAACTTTCTGCGGTTACAGCCAGGTTTTTTAATTGAACTTTTGGTTTTTCAACGGCAGGGGCACAGCATTCTTCGCCGGTTGCTGTTGTTCCGCAGCTGCCGCCACGACTGATTGCTTTGCATTGTACGGTATCAGGGCGCAGATCAACCAGCAGATTATCTCCGCTAACGGTAATTTCATTGGGGTACATTTGCCGGGTATCAAACTCTGAGTTGCCAAACTCAATTTTCACGGTGGCATTTGCATCTAATGGCAGCATCTTTTCAACCACTTTAATAATTGATAATGCCTTATCAACTTTCATGGCCCGTTCCTGTTGCCCACTTGCAGGCTCCCAGAGCTGAACAATTATCTCCGTCCAGTTATTCATTACGCCGCCGCAATCAACCGAGGTGATAGGGGCTTGTTTAATTTCGGTGATATGATAGGACGCATCTACCCACTTATTTTCCGCATATTGAAATTGCAGGTATAAGTTGGGGTTTTGTACCAGCGCTTCTTTAAAAGTGCTCCAGTTTAGTGATGTTGTATTGTTCATGGCCTTATATTTATTGCAATATTACGATGGATTAATTCAAATTTTTTTAACAGCAGCTAGGCTTTAATTCCGCTAAATTTAAAAAGTTGTTCAGCTGTTCTTTTAGCAACGCCCAGGCTTTCGGCTCAATACAATAGCATACGCTTACGCCTTCAATAGTGCCCTGGATCAAACCTGCAGATTTTAGCTCTTTTAAATGCTGGGATATAGTAGCCTGGGCAAGCCCGAGCTCGATAGACAGATCGCCGCAGATGCAGGCGTTTGCGGCCATTATCTGCTGTAAAATGGCAATGCGGGCCGGGTGTGCCAATGCTTTAAGCATAATAGCCAGCCTGTTTTGCTCATCGGTAAATATTTCTGTTTTAGTTAAGCCCATATATTATATCGCAATATTACGATGAATAGTTGAGATTTGCAAGAGTTCAGCAATAAATAATTGCTGAAATTTATGATCGATATTTTTAAGTCTATAGTATTAATTAAAGTTTGTTTTTTAATATTATAAGCTTAAAGGAATGAACTGAAGTTAGGTATCACAATTTGTGATACCTGCCAAAAGTACGTTAAAGAGCACGGTAGTATATCATCTTTATTAAAGAACAAGGGTGGATATATAATTGGATATCAAAATAAAACCGATGAGTAAATCATTTTGTAGCTCCTTCAAAAATAAGGAGTTAATAACGTAGCTGCCACGTGAGTCCCCGACTTGTACCAGCGGAGATAATAGATTGTAGCTGATTTTTTAATTATTATTTTATATTTTTAGGTGGTCGCAAATTGCGACCGCTTTAGTTTTTTAAGATCGCGATTGGAGACTTTAAAGCTATTTAATAGAATTATAAACAGGAGGCGGCCGCAATTTGCGACCGCCTCTAAAATATTATACGCTGAGTGGCAAAAAAAGATATAGAAACTAAACCAGTATTAGTTCGGATTCCTGACGAAGTTATTATTAACAAAATAATGGTTTTAAGGAATAAAAAAGTAATGATCGATCGTGATTTGGCAGAGCTTTATGGAGTAACTACTAAACGCTTAAACGAACAGGTAAAACGAAAAAGTAAACGATTTCCTGATGATTTTATGTTCCAGGTAACAACTGCAGAAAAAAATCAGCTTATTCAATTATTTGGACATTTGGATAGTTTAAAATATTCAACTGTACTTCCGTACGCATTTACAGAGCATGGAGCAGTTATGCTGGCCAGTATTTTAAATAGTGACCAGGCTATTTCAGTAAATATTCAAATTGTAAGAGCGTTTACAAATATTCGGCAAGCACTTACTGATAACACCGAACTCCGCTTAGAAATAGAACACATCAAAAAGAAAATAAATAATCACGATAAAAGTATTGAGCTGGTTTTTCATTACCTGGATGAATTGCTTGAGAAAAAAGAAAAACCTGCACCGCCCAGAAAGCGGATTGGTTACAAACCTGATAATGATCTATAATTTTTATAAACTAACTGCAGCATGAATTGCCAGCCTGTATTGGCGGACATTTAACCGTACCATAACTGCAAAAAACACAGCAATCACCAGCCAAGGGTTTTAAATGTGCCTGGCAACCCTCACAAACATAAAAATACTGGCAGGTATCAACAGGCATTGTTTCGGTTTTCTGATAGCCGCAAATGGGACATGTGATGGTGGATTGTAACTGAATTTCTTTTGTCATATCATTTTTCAGAAACCGTTGGGCTTTGCCTAATATACAAATCATTTTTTAATACATCCAACATAAACCGGGCTACATTTTGCCTGCTGATGATTAAACGGGGTTTGGGCGAATTGTTAAAGCTTACCAGCACTTTTTTATTGTTTAATGTGTTTGTTAGGCCAACCGGGCGTATTGTGGTCCAGTTTAGGGATGATTTACTTAAAAGGTCTTCCTGTAATTCATGGTCGCGATACGGGTAACCGATATTACTTTTATCTATAAGTAACCTAAACCAAAAAGGGATCTCTTTTTTTGTTTCGCCCACACCCCATGCGGTGGTTATAATTAGCCGTTTTATTTGCAATTGATCAGCTGCTTTAATGATGTTTTTCATCCCGGCTGATAAAAAGTTTTTTGGGGTTCGTAATGGCGCCCACGGAAAATCAGATGTGCGGGAAATGTTTAAGGTGCTTAGTATTGCTTCACAACCCTGCATGGCGGGTAATAATGTGTTAAGGTTAGTTGGATTGCCCTCAAATATTGTAATTGAATTTGAATTAAAATTTAGCTTGCTTTTATCGCGCAGCAAAACATTTACAGCATAGCCATGCTTATTGGCTTCTTCAATTAAAAGACGACCTGTTCTGCCTGTTGCTCCTAAAATGAGAATTCGCATGGTTAAATTTTAATAGATAGCTGCAACTGCCCACCTAATCCCTCCTCAATAATTTTCCTTAGTGTAGATACACGAACATCTTTAACATCATTCTCTACCTTTGATATATACGCTTTTGTAGTGCCACATTTATCCGCCAATTGAGTTTGTGTCAAGCCTTGTGCAAGTCTTGCATCATGGATCAATGCTCCTAATTTAAATTCCTGGTAAGCTTGTTCAAATTTATCGCGTTTCGCAGTACCCTTGTTGCCATATTCTTTATCAATAAAGTCATCAAGAGTGATAAGATTATCATTTTTCTTCATAATATGCCTCCTTTATCTTTAGTGCCTTTTCAATTTCTTTTATTGGTGTTTTCTGTGTTTTCTTTTGAAAACAATTAGCTATCACAATTAATTTGCCTTCATCAAAAAAGCAGACTATTCTAAAAATATCACTTCCTGATTGAACACGGATCTCAAATAATCCATCAGTACCTTCCATATGCTTTAAATAACTTTCGGGCACATGCTGAATTTCTTCTATCAACTTAAAAGTCCAGATAATTTTATCTTTTACTTTTTGGCGCTGTTTAGAGAAAAACTCCGGAAAATAATGTTTGTAAATAGTTATTGTTCTAAATTTCATAAAACGGTACAAATATAAACAAAGTAGCCTTATTGGGCAACTTTGCTGTTTATAATTCTTTTCTGCAAGTACGCAATTTACAAGAGCATATCACCAAACAAAAAAAACCAACCCCGCAGGATTGGTTTTATCAGTATTTAATATTCAATAACCTTTTAGCTTTCGCCTTTCAGCTTTCGCCTCAAATTACTGCTGCTGTCTTTGCAAAACAGGGCCAAACTTATTGGTATAATCTTTTAACTGCGCTGCAAGCTTAGCATTTAAAGCCGTTTGGTGGCTATCGCCGGTAATGCCTACCATCGCATTTATAACCGATACGCCAAACTGTACATTACGCAGATCTAAATTGTCTGAATTGTTTTTCAGCAGGTTATAGTTATAATCAAGCTGATCAACAACATAATCATCAATGCCTGTTACAAACTTATTAGCTAAAACATTGTCATGCAATCCATAAGCCGTTTGCGCCATAAACATCTTGCGGTATGCAACATCCAGTCCCGGATTTATATCAGGCATTACATCATCAAACTTGTGCAGGGCCTTTAAAGCCAGGTCAGGGTGACCATCTTTTATCAAGCCTTCGGCAAGATCAAGAAAGGTTGTAACCATAACCGGGTAAAACATGGTAGTTGACTCATGATCCAAATATTTAGCAGTTTTAAAGTTGCCATATTTAAACTTGGTCATCATGTTGTTGTACATCACCAGGCTATTGGTTTTACCCAATTGATCATGAGTGCTGGTATCGGGTTTAAACGGTATCAGGTGATAAGTAAAACCTTCTTTATAAAGATAAGGTTGTAAGCCTATCAGGTTTTCACTACCAATAGTTGTGGTAAAGCAAATAGGCCGTTTCCAGTTGTTATGCGCCAATATATCAAGTATGGCAAGATTTTCTTTGGTCACATAGTTTGAGGTGTATTTCCACTCTATAACTGAAGCCAGCTTGTCTTTTTGATCAGGAGTTATCACATGGTTCTTTAATACATCATCAGGGTTAATAGTGATCTTAAAGTTTTTAGTAGGCAGGTAATTTCCAAAATCGCCGCTTTGGTATTGTACCTGCGCAGCTTTATCGTCAGACGATATAAAATCAAATACCTCTTTTACTTCGACAGATCCTGGGATCTTTTTATCATCAAAATAAATAACATCGCGCACACCCTCTTTATATTTATCGTAAGGCATGGTGATAGGCAATGGTTCAGAGGCATTCATTTTACCCTGCATCTGGCGGATATACCAATCGCCTGTGAAAAGGCTCAAGTTAACAATGCGCACATCGGGGCGGATGCCTTCAACTTCCTGGTCATACCATAACGAGTAAGTGTCATTATCGCCATATGTAAATAAAATAGCATTTGGCGGGCAGGATATAAGGTAATCATAAGCCATATCATGCGGCGTCATTTTAGTTGAACGGTCATGGGCTTTCCATTCTTCTTTAGCCATAATTACCGGGGCAGCCAGCAGGCAAACACTGGTGGCCAAAATAGCAGCAACCTTAGCACTTAATTTAACACGGATCAGCTCGGCAATGGCAATTACGCCCAAACCTATCCATATGGCAAAGGCATAGAATGAACCAACATATGAATAATCACGTTCGCGTGGTTGTATGCTGGGCTGGTTTACATATAACACAATAGCTAAACCGGTAAAAAAGAAAAGCAACAGAACAACCAGTGCATCGCGTTTTTTACGTTGAAAGTGATAGATGGCGCCCAATAAGCCAATAATTAAAGGCAGTGCATATAATGGGGTGTAAGTAGTACCGTTAATAACCGATTTTGGCAGGTGTTTACCGCCATCTAAAATACCGCTTGTCCAGTTACCGTCAATGCCGCTCATGCTTTGTTGCCCATCGGCATCATTGTAGCGGCCAACAAAATTCCATAAAAAGTATCGTACATACATCTGGTACACCTGCCAGCTGGCCAGCCATTTAAGGTTATCAGCCATGGTAGGCGCCGCACCTTCGCTCATTTGCAGCCATTGGCGGTAAAATTGCGGATCCTGCCCATCGCTGCTGTACATACGCGGCAAAAAGGTAGTATGGTCATAAACATAATTTGTTTTTTTACCGGCATTTTCATAGCTGGTTTTACCTTTACGGTAAAGGGTGTTGCCTTCGGTTTGATCAATAACCTTGGCATCAAAATACTGACCGAATAACAATGGGTTTTCGCCATACTGAATGCGGTTTAAGTAACCATAAAGTGTAAAAGCATTATCAGGGTGCGAGTTGTTCAAATCGGGATTGGCTGTGGCCCTGATAGGGATGTAAGCGAATGAGCTGTAACCCAGATAAACGAAAGAGATACACAGAAATGCCAGGTTCATTAAAGGCTTTTTATTGCGGATGCTGTAGATAATACCAGCAACCAATATGCCCGCAATTATCAGGAACCATACAAAAGCGCCGCTCCAGAAACCGGTACCTAATGAGTTTACAAAGAAAAGATCGAAATAGGCGGCTATTTTTATGGAGTAGCCCCTGATACCGTATTGTACAAATACCAGTATAAGCACACCTATTAAAAATGTACCGATTGCACCGCTAACGTTTACGTTTTTGCCACGGCGGAAATAATAAACCATAGCAATTGCGGGGATAGTTAACAGGTTTAGCAGGTGGATACCTATTGAGAGGCCTATTACATAAGCTATAAATACTATCCATTTATCTGCACCGGGTTCATCAGCATGGGCGTCCCACTTTAATATAGCCCAAAAAACTATTGCTGTGCACAACATTGATAGTGCAAATACAATGGTTTCAACAGCCGAGAACCAAAAGGTATCGGTATAGGTAAAGGCAAGGGCGCCAACCAAACCTGCACCCATAATAAGGATGGTGCGGTTTTGATCTTCCGGCTCACCTGGTTTGCCGGCAAGCATTTTTTTAGCAATTGCGGTAATTGTCCAAAACAGGAACATAATGGTTGCACCGCTGGCAATTGCCGAACCCATATTAGTGAAGTATGGCACCTTTGCATTATTGCCGAATGACAAAAGCGAAAACATTTTACCCAGCATGGCAAACATTGGATAGCCGGGCTGGTGGGCTACCTGTAAACGGTATGCGCAGGAGATGAACTCGCCGCAGTCCCAAAAGCTTACTGATGGCTCTAAAGTAAGGATGTAGGTAATTGATGCTATGGCAAAACAAAGCCAGCCTAAAAGATTATTTATTTTTTTGTATTGCATTACAAATAATGGTTTATTGCAGGGTAAATATCAGGTTTTTTAACACTTTTTCCACTAAAACAGGTTCTACTTAACAACTTTTAACATATTAATAGGCCACGCTGCTTTAAAAGTTGCAAATATGGTAAAAAAGTCGGGAAATAAGTAAAACCCGAAAGGCTGTAAAGCACTAAAGAAGCAAAGGTTTGCATTTAAAAAAAGTTAAGTCAAATGAAATTTTTATTTCATCGTAAATAATACTTATTTTGTTGCGATACAAAATATTGATTGCTTACCTATGAGGAAATTAATAATACTTGTTATAATTGTAGTGTTTTCGGTCAATTTAAGCAAGGCTCAATCTGTTTATCTGCCTTATTCCTACCAGCTCGATCAAAAATTTAATTCAAGCGTTTACTCTTTACAAAGCAAGCTGCATACATCGCTAAAGCCATTTTTAATTGACAGCACCTTAAGCCCCACCTATAATGCAATAATGAACCGGGGAGTTGATAGCAGCCGTAAAACCTGGATAGTGCGCAAAATATTTAATGAGCATGTGTTTGATGTAAAAACCAAAGAGTATACTTTTTATGCTGATTATTTGCCAGACCTGCTCATTGGCCGCGATTTTACCGACAAGATAACTACTAACCTGAATACCCGTGGTTTCCAGCTGGGCGGTACAGTTGGAGATAAGTTTTCTTTTTATAGCAGTGGTTTTGAAAATTCGGCTAAGTTTCCAGGCTACTATAATGCAATTGTTAATAGCTATGCCTTTATACCCGGGCAGGCCTATAACAGGAGCTATCATGGACAGCCCACCGGCACGCAGGATTGGTCGTACGTAACGGCTATAGTTTCATATACACCCATTAAACAATTAAATATTACCCTGGGTACTGATAAAACATTTATCGGCGATGGCTACCGGTCATTACTGCTGTCAGACTTTTCGGCTAATTACCCATTGCTGCGCTTAACGGCAAACTTTGGCAAAGTTCAATATATGATGATGTGGGCATATCTTGAGGATATAAACCTGCCGAAATTTGATTCGTTTGGCAGCAACCGCCGTAAATGGGCTGCCTTCCATTACCTTGACTGGAATGTTACTAACCGCCTGTCGTTAGGCTTTTTCAATGCTTTGATAGCGCAGGAAGCTGATGATAACGGTAAATTTCATGGCTTTGACGCAAACTATATAAATCCGTTGTTTTTCTCAAGTTCATTGGGGCCATCATCCCAGCCTGACAATGTGTTAGTTGGCTTTACCGGGAAGTATAAGATATTTGATAAAACAGCAATTTACGGACAGTTGCTTATAGATAACTTTAAAGCAAGCGATTTCTTTTCAGGCAGTAACAATATGGATAACACCAACGGTGTTCAATTAGGGATCCGCGGCGCTGATTTGTTTAAGGTGAAAAGTTTTAACTACCTCCTTGAGTACAATAGTGTTAAGCCATATACTTATGCAAGCCCGCAGGCTATAACAAGCTATAGTGATTACAGCCTGCCGCTTGGTGATCCGCTTGGAGCAAACTTCAGGGAGTTTATAGGGATATTGAATTATTCAATAGGCAATTTTGATTTTATGGGCCAGGTTAATTATGCCAAATATGGCCTTGATCCGGCAAATATGAATTTTGGTAAAGATGTTTTTAAAACCAGTACTTCAGCATCAGCAACAACCACCAGCATAGGGCAAGGAATTCCTACCACCTTACGTTACGCCGAAGGGACGGTATCATACCTCATAAACCCGAAATATAACCTGCGTTTTGAACTGGGCGGCCTTATCCGCGATGAGAAGAATGATGCAGGAAGCAGAAAAACTACTCAAATTACCTTTGGCCTGCGCAGCACATTCCGGAGTATTTATCATGATTTTTAGGGAAGTCGGGAAAGTCAGTAAAGTCCGTAAGACCGGAAGTCCGAAAGATAGGACGGGTGATCGGTATGGTAAATAAGGACTTGCACAAATTTGGAAGCTAAGCGCTTTTTTCTTTCGGACTTCCGGACTTTCCCGACTTTCGGACTCCCTTAAAACTTCAATGCCACACTGGTTTCAAAGTAAAAGACCGATGCTTTATTTGATATTTGGCTTGCTACCCCTTTGGGCAGCTGATTTTGAACAATAGTATAAGTTGGAGTAAATTGAAAAATAAAGTGCCCGCTTTTATATTCAACAGGTGCCGACAGCTCGTAATCAAGTAATTTATATTTGCTAAGCTGATTTATATATTGGGTAATAAGTGCGTTTTGAGCAGCTGTGCGCTTTAGGCTTTTCAAATTTTTACGGGTTAAATAAGCATCGTAGAAATTTTCTGTGCCGGTGTTTGCAGTAACTGTGGGCGAGATCAATAAAATATCGGCGTCGCCAAAAATGCCAATCATAATAAAATCATGTGTGATGCTTAAGTTTACAAATGCATCGTTATTAATGCCCTGCTTGTTTATATTGTAATCAGCGCTTAATGCGGCAGTTAAAATATCGCCTATATCATAACTTAAATTGGCATTAAAGGTATTACTTATTGATGATGCTATTTGAGTACTCGCCTTGTTATAAAACAATTTTGAATAAGATACCCCGCCCGAAAGGTCGTCAGTAATATCAAAATCATAGCCGGCGCTAAGGTCGCCTCCATCCAGCTTCTTCTTTTTTCGTCCTGGAATAATATCCAGGCTTCCTGAAAAGTATATGCCCGATTTTAGCGTGTATTTTATCTGCGGTATAAGGGTGGGCGTACGTGTGGTATCTGTACGGCCCATAAAAACATTGTTGCTTGAATAATTTATACCGAATTTAATTGACGAGGTGCCATCATTGCTTTTATCGCCGGGCTTTATTTTTTCATCGGCGCCGGGCAAGGGGCCTGTTTGGCTAAATGCACTTATGGAAAAAACTAAAAATAAAATAGATAGAAGTGTTTTGTTTAATAGTTGAATCATGTTTTGATTAATAGGGGATGCTGTGCTGTTTGACTTTAAATGGTATTAAGGCTTAATATCTATTATTTTTTATTAAACCATTTGAACATACTACCGTCAATAGTATGCATTTTAAAACTTAAATAATAAACTATGAAGAAATTTGCCCTAATGAGTGTTGCCAGGCTGTTTGCTGCCGTAACATTTGCTCAAACAATTTCCTGCAGCAAAATATAAAAGAGAAGCTTTAACCATACGGTAATAAAAGTTAATAATTTATTATGAAAGTGACTTAAATATCACAATATGTTATCAAATAAAATTAACCCTCTGGCGTTATTTAAACAGTAGTTTTTCAATTATTAACTTTTAATTCAGGGTCGGATAGCAGATACTTTACTCAACCTAATTGATTTAACTATGCTTAAGCGGATATTAATGCTTGATGACAACCAGGATATACTGGATGTTGTTAAAGAAGCACTTTTATATGAAAGGTTTGAGGTTACCATAACTTCAGAACCCGAAAATATTATTGAAACCATAAAAGCCTATAAACCCGACCTGGTAATGCTTGATTATAAGTTGAACGGAACCAGGGGCGATGATATTTGCCGCCAGATTAAAGCCCACCATCAAATCAACAATATTCCTGTTATTATTTGTTCGGCTTATTTGAATAAGGACGACCTGCTTGCCTGTGGCTGTGACGCCATTATAACAAAACCCTTCGGTTTGGATGAATTGGTGGGCACTGTGAATGGGTTATTATTAGTTGATTAAGTTAGATTAAGTTAGATTGGGTTGATTAAGTTATGTCAAGCCATTTTAAAGTAAAACAACCACTCACTTAATCAACTTATTCAACTCAATCAACCAAAAAACACTATTTTTGCGCAAATTTTAGCGGGATGAGTAAAGTAAAAGTAGGCCTGGTACAAATGACCTGTACCGCCAACAAACAGGAAAATTTAGATAAAGCAATTGTTAAAGTTAGAGAAGCTGCCCAAAAGGGTGCACAGATAGTTTGCTTACAGGAACTATTTACCTCGCTTTATTTTTGCGATGTTGAAGATTATGACAACTTTAAGCTGGCCGAGGCTATCCCTGGTCCGTCAACTGATGCACTGTCGGTTGTGGCAAAGGAGCTTGGTGTGGTGATAATTGCTTCACTGTTTGAAAAGCGCGCACAGGGCCTTTACCATAATACAACCGCAGTTTTAGATGCGGACGGTGCTTACCTTGGCAAATACCGCAAAATGCATATCCCGGATGATCCGGGTTTTTACGAGAAATTTTACTTCACTCCCGGCGACCTGGGCTATAAGGTATTTAAAACCAAATTTGCTACTATAGGTGTGCTTATCTGCTGGGATCAGTGGTACCCCGAAGCTGCCCGCATTACCGCCCTTATGGGTGCCGAGATCTTGTTTTACCCAACCGCTATCGGCTGGGCAACTACACAGGATGAAGCTACTAACGTTGAACAATATAACGCATGGCAAACCATCCAGCGCTCGCATGCGGTTGCTAATGGCGTGCATGTGGTAAGTGTAAATAGGGTAGGTGAAGAAGCAGGCGTTAAGTTTTGGGGAGGATCATTCTTTGCCAATCCGTTTGGAGCTTTGATCCACCAAACATCAACCGATGATGAAGAGGTGGTTGTGCAGGAACTTGATCTGGCAAAATCTGATTATTACAGGAGTCATTGGCCGTTTATGAGGGACAGGAGAATTGATTCTTATCAGCCAATCACCAAAAGATTTATTGACGAGGACTAATTAATAAAGCGTTATTGCGTTTTTTTTGAACCATGATTCACATGATTTTTTGATTCCCTGATTTATTAATACGGTATAAGGATCCTTTAATCCTAAAATCAGGTAAATCATGGTTCATACAATTGAGCTATAAACCATCAACCATGAACTACTACACACCAACCGGATTCCATTTCCCGGCCGAATGGGCAAAACACACCGCTACATGGCTTAGCTGGCCGCATAAGGAGGCTTCATGGCCGGGTAAGATAGATTTGATCTATCCAAAATACTGCGAGTTTATTAAAGTAGTAAGCGAAGGCGAATTGGTGCGCATTAATGTAAAGGATGAGCAGATGGCAGCCTTTGCCAAACAGCAGTTAATAATTGCCGGTGTTGATTTGAAACGGATTGAGTTTTTTGAGTTTGAAACAAATGATGCCTGGTGCAGGGATCATGGTCCGGCGTTTTTGATAAATGCAGATACCAAGCAAAAGGCTATTGTTGACTGGGGGTATAATGCCTGGGGTGGTAAATATCCGCCGTTTGATTTGGATGATGTTATCCCTACAAAAATAGGCGAGTGTTTCGGTTTACAGGTATATCATCCCGGGATTGTAATGGAAGGCGGCTCGGTTGATTTTAATGGGAAAGGTACTTTAATAACTACCACGGCCTGTTTGCTGAACAAAAACCGGAACCCGCATTTAAAACAGCAGCAGATAGAAGAATACCTGCAAAACTATTATGGTGTTGAGCAGGTATTATGGCTTGGCGATGGTATTGTTGGCGATGATACAGACGGCCATATTGATGATATTACCCGCTTTGTAAACGAAGATACTGTAGTTACCGTTGTTGAAGAAAATAAGAACGACGAGAATTATCACCTGCTGCAGGAAAACCTTGAAGAACTAAAAACTATGCGCTTGCTAAACGGCAAGCAACTGAACATAGTTGAGCTGCCAATGCCCGATGCGGTGATCTATGACGATCAGCGTTTGCCTGCATCATACGCTAATTTTTATATCGCAAATTCGGCTGTTGTGGTACCAACTTATCGCTGCGCCAATGACGATAAGGCATTAGATATTTTACAAGAGTGCTTCCCTGACAGAAAGGTTGTTGGGATTGATTCAACTGATATTATATGGGGCCTGGGCAGCTTTCACTGTTTAAGCCAGCAGGAACCGGAGGTGTAGCTTTAATAAAAAAAAACGTCATGCTGAACTTGTTTCAGCACCCCACTTGCTAAGTCTGCACCATGCTTTCCATTTGTATGGTGTAGACCTGCATGGTAGCTTGTCCTGTGGGGTGCTGAAACAAGTTCGGGATGACATGGTTGGTTTTATACATCACTTTTTTCACCGACACTTTTTCCCTCCTTACCGACATCTGTAAACACCTTACCAACATTCCATTGCCCGGCTTTAAATACTGCTGTACTTTTAGTTAATATTTAAAACGTAAAACAATGGAAACTATCATAAATAAACCTGCAAAAAATAATGGCAAAGTAATGGCCGGGATAATCATTGTGATTATAGGCGGTTTATTGCTTATCGATCAGCTCGACCTGTTCTTTGTTCCCAATTGGTTAATTAGCTGGCCAATGATACTTATAGGTTATGGCCTTTATATGGGTGCAAAGTATAATTTCAAAAAGCCAATTTATATCTGGTTGCTGGTTATGGGTACAGCCTTTTTGCTCACCGACAATATTGACAATGCCGACCGTGTAGTTTGGCCCTTAGCCATAATAGGTACCGGCGCATGGATGGTAATGAAACATACGAAACCGGCAGAAGTTAATTACCCGGAGAGTAAATTTAAAGAGATTTAATTTAACAAAGCATTTTTCATAGC
Source organism: Mucilaginibacter sp. OK098 (assembly GCF_900142915.1). Classification (GTDB taxonomy): domain Bacteria; phylum Bacteroidota; class Bacteroidia; order Sphingobacteriales; family Sphingobacteriaceae; genus Mucilaginibacter. The sequence continues at coordinate 328,632 of NZ_FRCM01000002.1, read as the reverse complement.
GGTTGAGAGCTGCCCTGGTGATCCGGGGTGGCTTTCTTTTTTTGAATTAAATTATCATCTTCATTAAATATTAAAATCCATTAATTTGTATTGCGTTATTAATAATCAGCATGAATAAAACTTTACGAACACTTATTTGCCTGGTGCTGCTTTCATTGTCAGCCAGACTCGCATCGGCACAAAACAAAATAGTTGTCTTTCAATCGGATTTTGGGGTGAAGGATGGCGCCGTTTCAGCCATGAAGGGCGTTGCCATGGGCGTATCGACTGATTTGAAGTTGTATGACCTTACGCACGAGATCCCTGCATATAACATTTGGGAGGCGGCTTATCGCCTTGAACAAACCGTAAGGTATTGGCCTGCAGGTACCGTATTTGTTTCGGTAGTTGACCCGGGCGTGGGTACAGCGCGTAAATCGGTGGTGCTTAAAACAAAGTCAGGCCATTATATAGTAACGCCTGATAACGGCACCTTAACGCTTATAGCCCAATCGCTGGGGATTGATGAGATTAGGGAAATTAATGAAGCCGTAAACCGCCGCAAGGATTCGCAAAAATCATATACCTTTCATGGCAGGGATGTTTATGCCTACACAGCTGCACGATTGGCCGCCGGGGGTATCACTTATGAGCAGGTTGGGCCGGTATTGCCTAAACAGGTTATCAGCATTCCGTACCAACAGGCGGTAATGGAGGGTAAAACTATAAAAGGCAATATCCCGGTGCTTGATGTACAATACGGCAATGTTTGGACTAACATTCCGGATACTTTATTTAAACAGCTAAACCCCAAATTTGGCAACATTGTGCATGTTGCTATCTTTAACAAAAACAAGCAGGTTTACCAGGGCGATATGCCCTACAGCCAAACCTTCGGCGAAGTTGCAGAAGGTAAGCCGCTGGCTTATTTGAACAGCCTTTTGCAGCTATCGTTTGCGCTTAATATGGATGATTTTGCCAAAACCTATCGGGTTGCAAGCGGTGGTGAATGGAGCGTAGAAGTGAGTTTAAAGTAAGTAAAGATAGTCTTCCCTCTTTCCGCGCAGCGAAGAGAGGGCGGTCGAGCGAAGCAATGACCGGGTGAGTGAATTCTGCGGGCGATATTAACATCAATGCATTAACGCGAATGCATGGCGTATAGTTAACTCACCCGACGACGCTTCGCTGGTCGACCTCTCTTCACCTGCGGCGGAAAGAGGTGGGGAAAGAGGAAAAAATAAAAATTAGATCATTTATCCAACTTTTTCACCGACACTTTACATTATCTTACCGACTTCTTTAAATATACTGCCAATTTTTGTTTGGCATACTTATAATGTTACCTTAGTTTTGAATACGATTTAAAATGCTAATAATATAATGGACAACGATATAGTACACCCTAACAATCCCCGCAATGGCAAAGCCCTGGCTGGGATAATTTTACTGGCCGTAGGTGCTATGCTGCTTATTAAGCAGCTCGATTTCTTTTTTGTTCCGGGTTGGTTATTTAGCTGGCCAATGTTGCTTATTGGCTGGGGGCTTTTTATTGGTGCAAAAACCAATTTTCACAAGCCTTCGTCTTTTTTACTGATACTTATAGGCATTGTGTTTTTGATAAATGAAAACTTTGACCGTGCCGACCGGATAGTATGGCCAATTGCTATTATTGGATTTGGTTTATGGCTGATATTAAGGCGCCATAGCCATTTTGATAAGGAAAACTGGAAAAATGATAACAAGGCAAAATGGGACTGGACTAAAACTGAGGAAAAAACAGCCGGTGGGCCAATAGCTGATTATACTGTTGATCCCTCAGCTTCAGGAGTTCCGCCAATTAATCCTTCGGCTTCCTATAGACATACTGGGGATGATTATCTTGATACAGTATCTGTTTTTGGATCGGTAAAAAAGATCATCCTTTCAAAGAATTTTAAAGGCGGGGAAATAGTAAACATTTTTGGCGGTGCCGAACTTGACTTTACCCAGGCTGATATTGCCGGTAAAGTAATAATTGATATAACCCAGATCTTCGGCGGTGTAAAAATGATAGTTCCGCCGCATTGGCAGGTAGTTCCGGATATTGCCGCTGTATTTGCCGGCATCGAGGATAAAAGAATGAAAAGCACAGCTACTATAGGCAGTGAAAAAATATTGGTACTTAAAGGCGTTTCGATTTTTGCAGGAGTCGATATACGTAGTTATTGATTTTCTGAATAAGAATAGCAAAATATACGTCATGCCGAATTTATTTCGGCAACTCATAGGACAGGTAGCCGACATGATGTACACATTGCAAGTGTGGTGCTGAAACAAGTTCAGCATGACATTGAAATATTAAAAGTGCTACAATAAAAACTTAATAAACATCTTACGGATTTTCGGTCTTTACTGACTTTCCGGACTCGAAAAAATGGCCTTACCATCAAACTTAACATCATCAAGACTCTATGCAGGGTTCATAGTCTGCGGACTGGTATGGACCGGCCTGCAGAGCTATGTAGTGCATAGTTTTGGCTTTATATGGTACATTGCCTTTACCGATGGGTTGATTTGTTCAATTTTGCTTGCTTCGGCTTGCTGGTTAATTAACAATAACCTGCGTTATTATCAGCCCGAAAAAGGTAATTATCTAAACATCCTGATCTGGATAGGCGCACTGGCAGCAATTTGTACGTTTGGCAGCAGGTGGATCTTGCCATTTTTGGCTACTGGTCCGGCATACACCAAATTCCTGGTAAATTCATTAACCATACGTTTCTTCACTAATTTTTTGGCGATAGGGTGGATGGCGATGATCAGTATGATCTATTATTCGCAGCTTGACCAGAAAGATAACGAAAAACGCAAAGCTGAGGCCGAACAACTGGCCCGCGATGCGGAATTATATAACCTAAGGCAGCAGCTGCAACCTCACTTTTTATTTAACAGCCTAAACTCAATAAATGCTTTAATAGGCTTTAAGCCCGATGAGGCCCGCCGGATGATTCACCAGCTATCAGACTTTTTACGCGGTACGTTAAAAAAGGACGATCAGCAGCAGGTTCCGTTAACCGAAGAATTGACACACCTTAACCTGTACCTGGATATTGAGAAGGTGCGTTTTGGTCACCGTTTACAAACGGAGATCAGTTGTGATGAAAAATCGGGCCAGGCGGTGCTGCCATCCATGTTATTACAGCCGCTTGTTGAAAATGCCATAAAATTTGGGTTGTACGATACTATAGGCGATGTAGTGGTGAGTATAAGGGCCGAAATGGAGGGTAACTACCTGATAATGATGGTGCAAAACCCTTACGACCCACAGACATCAAGGCCTAAAAAAGGTACCGGTTTTGGGCTAAGGGGGGTACAGCGCAGATTATATTTACTTTTTGCACGTAATGATTTGATGGAAACTCATGCAAATGATAATATATTTACAACTATTATTAAAGTACCGCAGTTATAAATATGAAACGTGCCTTAATTATTGACGATGAGCCTTTGGCCCGTATGGTTGTATTAGAATATCTGCAGGCTTTTCCGCAGATAGAAGTTATGCAGGAATGCAATGATGGTTTTGAAGGCCTGAAGGCTATCCAGGTGCATCAGCCTGATATTATATTCCTTGATGTGCAAATGCCGAAAATAAACGGCTTTGAAATGCTGGAGCTGGTTGAAAACCCGCCGGCGGTAATATTTACCACCGCTTTTGACGAATATGCTATAAAAGCTTTTGAAGCACATGCAGTTGATTACCTGTTAAAGCCTTTTAATAAGGACAGGTTTAACAAAGCCATTGAAAAATACCTTGCCCAGGCACCCGAAGCCCCTGCAGCCAAAAAGCATACCGAAGACTTGTTGGAAACTGCCGCACATTCGCCGGCACAGCATGAACGGATTGTGGTAAAAACAGGCACCAAGGTAAAAATAATCCCTGTGCAGGATGTGCAATACCTTGCAGCTGATGATGATTATGTAAGCGTATATACCGCTGAAGGATCGTTCCTGAAAAATAAAACCATGAACTTTTTTGAGCAAATGCTCGACCCAAGGCAATTTGTAAGGGTACACCGCTCATACATAATAGCTATCCAGCAGATTACCAGGATTGATCCTTACGAAAAAGATGCGCACCTGGCCATCCTTAAATCGGGCGCTAAAGTGCCGGTAAGTAAAACGGGGTATGTGAAGCTGAAGCAGGTGCTGGGGATTTAGGCCATTATGCACAAAACATTTAATCTGTCCTTTTTATATTGGCTTATCACTTTGTCATGTTTAACAAGCTGTAACAGCCATAGTAAAACAAATGAAAGCTGGAAGTTTGAAGATGGCTATATACCTAATTCCGTTTCTGCAATTAAAGTAGCGGAAATAGTTTGGTTAAATGTTTATGGATCGGAAATCAATGATGAGAAACCATTTATTGCCAAATTAAAGGATGGCAAAGTTTGGATTGTAGTAGGAACCTTCAATGGTGGGAAACATGCTAAAGGTGGGGTTGCCTATATTGAAATCCAAAAAAGCGATGGCAAAATCCTGAAAGTCATACACGGTAAATAATGACAATACCTCTACTGTGGCGGTGTTTTATGCTGCCTGTCTAGAGCACGGGTACTGGGCCGCCTCTGCGTAATGGCTACGCGTTTTTGCAGTGGTTTTTTGACTCGATCATCAATATTTTACCAAAATCAGCGTTATCATCTAAATCACAATCAATCAGCGGTTAAATGGCTAGATTTCTTTGCTTTATGTTGATGGCTTTGCTGTTCATCAACCCCAAAAAAGATTTACCGGATAGCGACGGGGCAAAGACTGTCAGATCCACCGTTTGGCCAAAGCTGCAAACTGAATTAAAGCAAAAAGGACTTAAGTTAAACTCACCAATTTACATCAGGTTATTTAAAGACGTTAGCTCGCTTGAGGTTTGGGTAAAGGCTGGTAAGCAATACAGGTTATTTAAAACTTATGAGATCTGCACTTATTCGGGTGGATTGGGGACTAAAACCCGGTCTGGCGATGGTAAAAGTCCTGAAGGTTTTTATACTATAGAGCCAAAGCAGCTAAACCCTGTAAGTAATTACTACCTGGCCATAAATGTGGGCTATCCCAATAGACTGGAGCAACTGAAAGGTTATACGGGTGATGCCATTATGGTTCACGGGCATTGCGCATCAATAGGCTGTTATGCGATGACAGACCCGCGCATTGAAGAAATTTACACCATGATTTACAAAGCCTTTGAAGCAGGCCAGCAAAAAATAGATCTGGATATATTTCCTTTTAGGATGGATAGGGCGCACATGCATACTTACTCACGATACCCTTCATTAGCGTTTTGGAAAACTATGAAGTCCGGGTTTGATTTGTTTGAGAAAAATCATGTGCCGCCAGTTGCAAGTGTTAGGGGGAGGGATTATGCTTTTGGTAATTAATCGTTATAGTTTAAAAGCCGAAAGATTATTTACTGATTTTGGTCGCCGAACCAATACATATTATCTATAGAACACCCATAATTACCTACAGTCCCTGCAGTAAGTACAAACAATCGGGCCTTTTCAGATAATGTTTTAAAACTATTTTCTATCGGATGGTCTCTCGAGCCACTTTTACGGACTGTATAAATTATTGTGGGCACTGCTGGTAATCTATCAATCATAAACTCCCATTCTCCTTTTATGTATGATCCATGTATAATTAAGACTTGATCCAAGTAAAGCTTATTGGAAGTTTGCTGCAAAATAAATAGTAAACACTTGTTTTTATCCTGATTAAAAAAGACAGCATCATCTATCATAGCAGAGTCGATATACGATGGCACCTTAAAAAGATTTTGCCCATGTTCATCGTTCAAAAGGGGAATTTCTTTTTTAGCCGATTTTATTAATTGAACATAAAGTTTCTCTTTTTTGTAAGTTGTCAGTCTATCATTGTAACAACTTAATTTATTTGAGTCTGAACAGCCAATCAAAGAAATCAGAGCTGCAACCATTAAAATAAATTTCATCCTGCAATTTATTTTATATTAGCAGGAATTCCTAATAACTTAAAGTGTAAGGCTATTTTGTCCAAATTTATGTTCCACCTGTTCCACTTGTTCCATGCTGTTTCAAACTGGTTTTTTTGTTCCATTTGTTTCCCGTGTTCACATCGTTCCGCGGAACAAGCCGGGACATTAATGAAAACTATAACACTAATTCTTGCGAAAGATATTTGGAGCAAGCCTAAATGCATCTTGTCTTCCCCCTCATCATCCCCCGGTAAAAATCACCACAAACAACAAAACCTAATCCGCTACTCCGCATCTTTACCAAAAAAAGTAATTATGCCACATCTGTTTTCCCCTATAAAAATAAAAAATATTGAGTTTAAGAACCGGTTGGTAGTATCGCCAATGTGTGAGTACAGCAGCGAGGATGGTTTTGCCAATAACTGGCACCTGGTGCATTTGGGCAGTCGTGCTGTGGGTGGTGCTGCTTTGATCATTACCGAAGCTGCAGCTGTTTCGCCAGAGGGCAGGATCTCCTATGGCGATCTTGGGATATATAAAGACGAACACATTGAAAAGTTAAAAGAAATAACGGATTTTATTCATGCGCATGGCGCTGTTGCAGGGATACAACTAGCTCACGCGGGCAGAAAAGCCAGTCATGAGTTGCCATGGAACGGAAACGCGCAGATTTCGTCTGATCAGCTTAATGGATGGAAAGCGGTAGCGCCAAGTGCCATTCCTTTTACATCGGCTGAAGAAACGCCAATTGAACTGGATAAAGCCGGGATTGAAAAAGTAAAAGCTGATTTTAAAGCAGCGGCGGTACGCGCACTAAAAGCGGGCTTTAAGGTAATTGAATTACATGGCGCACATGGTTATTTAATTCATGAGTTTTTATCGCCATTAAGCAACCACCGTGCCGATGAATATGGCGGATCATTTGAAAACCGCATCCGGTTTTTACTGGAAGTTATTGAAAGTGTAAAAGAAGCATGGCCTGCTGAAAATCCATTGTTTATCCGGATCTCTTCAAGCGACTGGACTGAAGGCGGCTGGACCGCTGATGATTCTGTCGCGTTAGCAAAAATACTGATCAATAAAGGAATAGACCTGGTTGATTGTTCATCGGGCGGAAATGTATTGGCTAAGATTCCTTTAAAACCCGGTTACCAGGTTGAGTTTGCTGAAAAGGTGAAGAAAGAGGCCGGGATACTTACCGGTGCGGTAGGACTGATAACAGAATCAAAACAAGCGGATGAGATTATTCAAACCAGTCAGGCCGACCTTGTAATAATGGCCCGCGAGTTTTTACGTGATCCTTATTTCCCGTTAAGAGCTGCATTTGAATTGGGGCATGAAGTAAAATGGCCTGTTCAATATGAAAGAGCGAAATGGAGTAAATAATTATTAATTTTACATTGTTAATTTGTAATTGCGAGGTACCTCGCAATTACAATTGGGTTTTATATAAAATATAAATGAAAAAATACCTGTCTTTAGTAACCTTTACGCATACTATTTTTGCCATGCCATTTGCCTTTATCGGCTTTTTTTTGGCAGTTACCACTACCAGTTACCGTTTTGACTGGGTTAAGCTGGTATTGATGGTACTGTGTATGGTTTTTGCACGCAACTCGGCAATGGCGTTTAACAGGTACCTGGACAGGAACATTGATTCAAAAAATCCGCGCACCAAACAGCGCGATATCCCGTCGGGCAGGATCAGCCCGGCATCGGCATTAACTTTTACTATAATTAACTGCCTGCTGTTTGTAATAACTGCCTGGTGTATAAATAACCTGTGCTTTTACCTTTCGCCGGTGGCTTTGCTGGTGGTGTTGGGTTACAGCGCTACCAAAAGATTTACGGCCCTTTGTCACATAGTGCTGGGTTTGGGGTTGTCGTTAGCGCCAATTGGGGCATACCTGGCTGTAACCGGTCAGTTTGCTTTAACACCACTGTTTTTCTCGTTAGCGGTATTGTGCTGGGTTAGTGGTTTTGATATTATTTACGCCCTGCAGGATGAAGATTTTGACCGCGATGAAAACCTGCATTCAATCCCTGCGTGGCTGGGTAAGGTAAATGCGTTAAGGTTATCTACCTTTTTACATATCCTATCGGCAGCGTTTGTTATAATGCCGGTGTTTTTTGCGCCTGTAGGTTTTGGCTATCTTTATTATGCCGGGATCGTGTTTTTCTGCGCCATGCTGATCTACCAGCACCTGCTTGTAAAACCAAACGACCTGAGCCGTGTTAACTTTGCATTTATGACTACCAACGGCATTGCCAGCGTGGTATTTGCGGTGTTCTTTTTGCTGGATAGGCTTTGGATTAGATAAAGTCGGGAAAGTCCGAAAGTCGGGAAAGTCGGGAAAGTCAGTAAAGTCCGGAAGATAGAATTTTTTATATTTACATATTCAAACATTCGCACATCTGCATATCCACGCATTTGCACATCAATAATATGGACCAGTTAAAAGCACAAGGTACTTTCAGGGAGCAGCTTAAAAAATATGTTGAATTTAACGAGGCTGAGTGGATAGTATTTGCGCAACACCTTGACTTCCGTACGCTGAAAAAGAAAAAATATTTTGCCGAGCCGGGTATCGTATGCAAAGATATTGGCTTTATTGTAAAAGGCGCGGTAAGATATTACTATATTAAAGATGGCGAGGAAATTACTGGCTATTTCAGCTTTGAATGCGAGTATGTAAGCTCGTACAAAAGCTATTTAACCCAAACCCCGTCATTAACCTACATCCAGGCGCTTGAGGATACAGAACTGGTAACTATCACCCATAAAAATATGCAGTTAATGCTGGCAAACCCAATGCTGGCCTACAAAATGGAACGTTTCGGCAGGTTGGTAGCTGAACATTATTTAATCTGCTATGAAGACCGGGTATCATCGTTTGTTACAAAAACTCCCGAAGAGCGCTATCTCGATTTGCTAAGCACCGGCCGCGAAATTCTACAGCGCATGCCGCAGCATTACATTGCCCATTTTTTAGGAATAACCCCGGTTTCGCTTTCACGGATAAGGAAGAGGATCTTAGTTGAGGCGAGGTAAGGGATTTCGGATGTTCGATTTCGGATTTGAAGGAACCTGATAATCTAATTTGATGGGGTTTCTGCCAACTCTGAAATATCAAATGCCTTTTTGAAATATAACATCTCATAATTGGTGTATTGAAATGCAGAATGAATATTAACTAAAGTCCATCCTGATTTGCTCATATAATTTAAAACATCAGTTTCGGTTACCAGGTGATTAACATCATAATGTAGCTTTTGTAAAACAGTGGTGTCTTTCAGCGCAAATAAATCTTTGTTCTCGCCAAAGGAAATTTTTGCTATTCTTTTGACTGTTAAACCGTTTTTAGGGCCTACTATAACCTGGCAATATTTATCTACTTTGTTTTGGGCAAATGCAAAGCAACATGAAGTGAAAAATATTACCGTAAAAAGGAGGAGATGCTTGTTCATGATTTTAGTTTAATGTTATAAAGTTAAGCTCAATCATAATTGAAAGCGCATAATTTGTATTAGAATTGTATTAGAGTTACCTTCTATTATTCGGGTTCTGGCAACTAAAGCCGAAATCGAACATCCGATTTCTGAAATTAAAACAATCGTTCGTCGCAAAAGTAATCCTCGGTTCTTACCAGTGAAACCTTGCTTTTGAAATCGGGATGGTTGGTGTTGATCAAAAAATTATATTCTTTCGGGATCACTGCTGAAGGTACTTTTAAAACAAGCGAACTATTGCTTTGATACCATTTACTTCCAATCTGCTGCAATTCAGGATATGCATCCAGGCTTCTCCATTCTTTAGGTAAATTCCCCTGCAAAATATTTGAATACAGGTTTTCTTCATCTGCAATAGAAATAATCATTACTTTATATTTAAAGGCGGGTGATATTGAATTTCGATGAACTATTAGTTCCAGTGAAGAAAGTGACCTGGAGCCTCCTGTATATATTATAAATTGGTCGTCCGGGTTCCATCGGTTCGCTCTTCCGGAGGCTAAGAGTTTTTGGGAAAAAGATTCTCTTGCAATTCTAAATACTTCCATTTACACTACGCGTTGTCGCCGTATTCAATTCCGGTTAATCTATCATCAATAAATTTAATCCCGCTGTGTGTGTCCATAAACTCGATAGGTGCTTTTTTATCAAAGAAAAAGTTTTCTTTTTCAAGCCAGGTTGCAAAGTTTTCATTTGTGCCAAAAACCTCGATTCCGTGTTTAATTAATGACAAGGCCATTACGGCATGTTCTTTTATCCGTGCCTTTATAATACTGTGAGGTTTTTTGTACGATCTGAAAGTTTTTACACTAATATCCAGCCAGTCTGAAATTTTTTCATCATTGAATAAAGTCAGATCTTTTATTGCTTGTAAGTGCTGTGGGCCAACTTTGTCAGCTTTTATCATCCCAAGTGTTATATTGGTATCCACACGAGACGGAATGGTTTTTAAAAGATTAGCTTGTGCAATTGTCATATACAATACTAGGTAAAATTGCCGATATTTGCAAGGTGTTTTTACCCTTAATGTCAATTGATTAAAATTGGGAGTGTTTACTCTGACAAATCCAAATCCGAAATCGAACATCCGAATTCCGAAATTTCCTTCAATTCCTTATCTTTTGTTAACGTTTTGAGAATCAAAGCGCGTGTACCTTTGATTAAATCAAAAACGAAACATTATGCAAACTATATTAGGAGCCGGCGGCGCAGTAGCAAACGCACTAACCCGCGAACTTGAAAACAATAACGAAATCATCCGCCTTGTTAGCCGCAAGCCAATTGTAAATAACAATAAAAATGTAAGCTGGAAAAAAGCCGACCTGTTAAATTATGCTGAACTGCTGGAAGCCTGCAAAGGCTCAACTGTAATTTACCTCACCGCTGGGTTGGTTTATGATAAAAAGATTTGGGCAGCGCAATGGCCCGTTATTATGCAAAACTTTATTAACCTGGGTAAAGAAACCGGAGCCAGGCTGATATTTTTTGATAACGTTTATATGTATGGTCTGGTTGACGGGCCGATGAAAGAGGATACGCCATACAAACCAAGCAGTGTAAAAGGCAGTATCAGGGCACAAATTGCAAACATGCTAATGGATGAGGCAAAAGCAGGAACTATCCGTGCCAGCATAGCCCGTGGCGCTGATTTTTACGGAACTGAAAACCAGAACAGCTTTGTTGATATGATGGTGCTTACAAACTACGCCAAAAAACAAAAAGCACAATGGATAGGGAACCCCAACAAGCTGCATAATTTTAGCTATATCCCTGATATGGGGAAAGGAATGTTCCTGCTTGGCCAGCATCCGGAAAGTGATAACCAAATTTGGCACATGCCTACCGCACCGGCAATAACCGGCAAACAGTTTATTGAAATTGCTGCCCGCGTATATGGTGTAAAACCTTCGGTTTTTGCTGTAAATAAATTTATGCTTTGGGCCTATGGTTTATTTAACAAAGTAGTGATGGGAACGGTAGAGATGTATTACCAGTACAGCAACGATTATATTTTCGATTCATCAAAATTTGAAAAGGCATTTGATTTTAAACCAACAAGTTACAAAGAAGGGTTAAAACTGATGTCAGAAACTTTGTACGCTAAGAAGTAGTTTATTAAATCCGGTAGGATGGAAGTAAAAGGTTATTTCCGCGTGTGATAACTTGGTGGTTTTAATTAGCTTTAAGCCTTAAAATTTATTAAGTGAAGCTATTACTTTACATTCCCGAGTTTTTTGGAATAAGTGCAGAGGTCTATGTTATATTGATAGTATTAGCTGTCCCCGTCTTTTTTATATGGCGACGTATTTGGAAAAAGCGCATTGCGACAACCAGCTCCAGGAGAATTACCATTTGGGTTTTAACAATGATAACTACTCCGCTTCTTTATGTGGGGATTGTCATCATCACCATGTTGGTTATGGAATATTATCCAAAACGTGATTTTGATAGAAATGAGTGGCTAAATAATAAAGATGACCGTTACGAATATTCCGGTGATATTATTGACAGCAAAATGTTGATCGGTAAATCGAAAAGTGAGGTTATTAAAATCCTTGGGGATGATGGTAATGAATATAATAACAACGATTGGTATTATCCGCTTGGATTTAGGCCGGAACTTGGGAATATTGACCCTGATTCATTAGAGATCGACTTTAAGAATGATAAAGTTATAAATGTTGTGCAGCATAAACGTTAGCTGGTTCATAAACTGAGAGTTATTAGTTAGTTAATGTGAATTTTTATTTTCAAGTAATTCTTCTAATCTTTCGGACTTTCCGACTTCCGGTCTTTCGGACTAATTCTGCATATTTGCATATTAGCACATCAACAAAATGATCCACAAAAAAACAAGAACATATATACCTGCCGGGTTCGAAATTAAATGGGAAAGCCTGGAGCCGCTTTATACCGAACTACGTGATCGTTCATTAAATTCAGTTGCCGACCTTGAAAAATGGTTGCATGACCGCAGCGAAGTAGAAGCAGCATTGGAAGAGGATTTTGCCTGGCGCTATATCCGAATGACCTGCGATACTACCAACGAAGAGCTGCTGCAAAACTTTCAATATTTTGCCACCGAAATTGAACCTAAAATTGCACCCTACAGCAACGACCTGAACAAAAAACTGGTTGACAGCCCATGGGTTGATAAACTGGACCATAAAAAATATTTCATATACCTGCGTGGTATAAAAAAATCACTGGAATTATTCAGGGAGGAAAATATCCCGTTGCAAACCGAGATCCAGGTTGAGCAGCAAAAATACCAATCGATAACCGGCTCTATGTCGGTTCATATTGGCGATAAGGAATTTACATTGGAGCAGGCATCTGTATTTTTAAAGGATACTGACCGCGCTAAAAGGCAGGAAGTTTGGGAAAAGATAACCGAACGCCGCCTGCAGGATAAAGACCAGCTTGATAAATTGTTTGATCACCTTCGGGAATTAAGACATAAGGTAGCATTGAATGCCGAGTTTGAAAACTTCAGGGATTATATGTTCCAGGCGCTGGGCCGTTTTGATTATACCCCTCAGGATTGCTACGCTTTTCACGAAGCTATTGAAAAGGAGATAGTACCAATATTGCGCGAGCAAGCCGAAAAACGTAAAAAAGCTTTAAATCTTGATTCCCTGAAACCGTGGGATATGGATGTTGATGTATCTGGCAAACCTGCTTTAAAACCATTTAACGGTGGTAATGAGTTGATTGAAAAATCTATCCAATGCTTTAGCAATATCAACCGCTATTTAGGTGAGCGTTTGGAGATAATGAAGGATAATAGCCTGTTTGATGTGGAGAGCCGCAAAGGTAAAGCACCAGGTGGCTATAATTATCCGCTGTCAGAAACAGGGGCTCCGTTTATTTTTATGAACTCGGCAAATACCTTTCGCGATCTGACCACTATGGTTCATGAAGGCGGCCATGCGGTACATACCTTTCTTACTGCCGATCTTGAACTGAATGATTTTAAACATTGCCCAAGCGAGGTTGCAGAATTAGCATCCATGAGTATGGAGCTGATTTCGATGGATAATTGGGATGTTTATTTTGATAACGAGGAAGATTTGAAACGTGCTAAGCGCGATCAGCTTTTTGATGTATTGAAAACATTGCCATGGGTAGCCGTGGTTGATCAGTTTCAGCACTGGATCTATACCAATCCTGGTCATACCGATGCGCAGCGTACAGAGGCTTGGATAGAAATCTATGAGCCCTTTGGCGCCGGCTTTGTTGACTGGAGCGATCATAAGGAAGCTGAAAATAACCTGTGGCAAAAACAGCTGCACATTTTTGAGGTGCCCTTTTATTATATTGAATATGGCATGGCCCAGCTTGGCGCAATAGCAGTATGGAAAAACTATAAAGAAAACCCCGAAAAAGGCTTACAGCAATACCTTGATGCTTTAAAACTAGGCTACACTAAAACCATCAAAGAAATTTACGAAACAGCAGGGATCAAATTTGATTTCAGCGCGGGTTATGTAAAGGAATTGGCTGCGTTTGTTAAGGCGGAGATGGATAAGTTATAAGAAGACTGGATTGCTTTGAACAATGTAATTGGAAAAGCGGATGACTGAAAGGTTATCCGCTTTTCTTTTTTGAAAAAAAAATTGTAGTAAGATCAATGTGATGAAAATGTTATTATTTACTAATTACGGATAGCAATGTATCCACATTTCGCGTTTTGATCCTCACATTTGTACATCCTGTTTGCGCGGGGCCATCTGTATGTAACCTATCGTTATCTTTGAATATTCAATCAATCAACAGTGATTAAATTTAGTTCAAAATATACCGTTATCCTGGTACATATTGTTGTATGGAGCATGCTGTTTGGCTTGCCGCATCTTTTTATTTCGCGCGACCACAGAGCCGTTAACCCCGGCTTTTTCCCTACATCGTTTTTTACTATCACCAACATTTATCACGTATGTTTATTTTACCTGAATGCATTTGTATTGTATCCTTTATTATTCAATAAAAGAAGATGGTGGGCTTATATTTTAGTAATAGCATGCATTGTTATAGGTTCGCTTTATTTAAAGTTATTGGTTGCAAGGCAGTGGTATCCACAAGTTATAATTGATAGATATACTTATCTTTTCCTGTTTTTTCCAACGCTTGCATTTATCGTTATCAGTACAATATACAGGTTGATAGTTGATAAAATAAAGCATGAAAAAAAGCAAAAGGAAAGTGACGCAGAACAGTTAGCTATCAAATTAAAATTTTTACGATCACAGATAAATCCCCATTTTATTTTTAACGTACTTACAAATCTTGTATCCCTGGCACGAAAGCGATCAGAGCAAATGGAGCCCGCTTTGATCATGTTATCAGATTTAATGCGATATATGTTGTATGAATCTGATGAAAACAGGGTAACCCTTTTAACAGAGGCCGGCTACCTGAAAAGTTTTGTTGAATTGCAAAAATTAAGATTTGGAGACGATGTATTGATAAAAGTAAATATTGACCTGCCTCAAAATCAACTGCAATATAGTATTGAGCCGATGCTTTTAATTCCGTTTGTTGAAAACGCATTTAAACATGGTATGGATGTTGACGAACCATTAATAACGATTCAATTAATCGTTAATAATGGCAAACTTGAATTTGACGTGAAGAATAAATTTAGCTCAAACGTGAATGAAGGCAAGGATGCGAGCCCGGGCATAGGGTTGGACAATGTACAATCAAGATTGCTGCTTTTGTATCCAAAGCAGCATACCCTTACAATAACGAAAGAAAATAATTTATTTCATGTTTACTTAACCCTGCAATTGAAATGATGCGCTGTATTGCTGTTGACGATGAAAAACTGGTGTTGGATCTGCTGATAGATAATATTGGGCAGGTGCCTTACCTGCAGCTGGTAAAAGCATGCAGAAATGCCATGGAGGCAATTGAAGTGCTGCAGCACGAAAAAATTGACATTATCTTTCTTGATATTCAAATGCCAAGGCTTAACGGTCTGCAGTTTATCCAAACGCTGCAGCATCCGCCTATGATCATACTAATAACAGCTTATGAAAAATATGCGCTGGAAGGCTATAACCTCAATATTGTGGATTATTTGCTAAAGCCAGTTTCATTTGAAAGATTTTTGAAAGCTTGTAATAAAGCAAAAGAGCTATTTGATTTAAAGAATGATAAAACGAGAGAACAACCGGCCGATCACATTTTTGTGAATGTGGAATATACGCTTGTGAAAATTTTGTTTGCAGATATTCTTTTTGTAGAAGGGTTGAAAGATTATATTAAAATACATCTTGCCTCGGCTTCAAAAGCTGTACTTACTAAAATGAGCCTGAAGGCGATGGAAGAAAAGCTGCCTGCCGATAAATTTATCCGCGTTCATAAGTCTTTTATTATTGCTACAGATAAAATAACTGTTATTAAACGGGACTTTGCCTGCATTGGCAGCCATGAAATTCCTGTGAGCGATTTTTATAAAGAAAATCTGTCGCGCCTAACTAATAAATAAAACCAGGTCTTCGTCTTTTACGCTCCTGTCGAGACAATTCCCTTCCTTGTCTACTTCTCAAAATTTGCATTCGTCAGCAAGTTAGTTTTGTGATAACAAACAAAACTTTAGGACAATATTGTTCACAAACAACAAAAACAGAAATATTATGAAACAAAAACTTCCATTGTCTGCAGCTGATAGACTGATCATTGCGGGCCTGATCATAGCCACGGTTGGCATTGTGATCCAGATTGTTTCCGGGGTTCATTACCCAAAGGTTCCGCCGGTATTTTTTATTCTGTTAATTCCGGCAGGCCTGGTAGCTTTTGGGCGCTGGAGATGGGCGCGCGTTCTCACTATACTGGCAGGACTGTTCCTTCTCCAGGGACTTTTTGCAAGCGGAGCGTATGTTCGCCTGTTAGACGTTAACCGGCCCGGCGGATTTGGCGGCAGTGCAGGATTATGGATTCAGCAGGTAGGAGAGGTTATTGCGACAGCTGCGGCAGTTTTTGCTTTAATCCGCAGTTACAGCGTACAAACATCATGAAAGCGAATACAATACCGCGCGGGCTTATGCGGAGCATCACTGTGGTTGTAGTGCTGCTGGCAACAATTGGTATTGTGGTTGCATTTCGGCGTGCGTTGACATTGACAGGCGCTATCAAAACGTACGTTAATCCAAAATTTGGAACGTTTGACAGCACTTTGGCGCACCCGGTTTTAACTTTTATTCATATTATTCCAGGATCATTGTTTATGATCCTGGCCCCATTGCAATTCGTGCCGAAAATTCGTTTGAACTACCTTTGGTTTCATCGTTTATCCGGGCGCGTTTTAGTTGTTTTAGGGTTAATAATAGGGATCACTGCTTTGGTTATGAGCTTTAAAATGGCAATCGGTGGTGCTAATGAGTCGGTAGCTACGGTGGTTTTCGCAAGCATCTTTTTATTCTCGTTGATCAAGTCCTTTTATCACATCCGGCGACGTGAAGTAGCGCTCCACCGGGAATGGATGATCCGGATGTTTGCTATAGGATTTGCAATTGCCACTGTGCGCCCGATAGTAGGCATGTTTTTCGCCTTTTCACACCTTTCGCCGCATGAGTTTTTCGGCATTGCGTTTTGGCTTGGCTTTACCATTCATCTTGTAGCGGCAGAAGTTTGGATAAATTATACAAGGCAGAATAGGCTATAAATGTTTTTATTTGATGTTTTTTGAATTTAGTTTCAGCAGGAAGTATGTCATTAGGCCAACTATTCCTGGGATAAACGCAATGGCGAAATTTATTGTGCTCATATTGTTCTGATAAGGTATTGAGCTGGTAGAACCAAAGACGATAATCACCGTAAAGAAATAAACTCCTGAAAGAATTGATTTTTGCTTTAAGTTCAATGTGATAAAAGCTAGGATTATTAAAAATACGACAATTGAAATGATTTGAATGAAAATTGTGTACAACACCTCCTCTCCGTGAGCAAAAACCGTTAATGGCATTACAAGTAAAATTGTAAGTAAGGCTTTTTTTATATTTTTCATTTCAATGGGTTGCAAAAATATTAGCTGAATGTGTTTCTTAAATCTTATTTATAAGCACCAATTAACTATGAAAATTTTAATACGCATGATCATTTTTAACGTATTGTTTAAACTAACTAAATAAGGTTAATTAGTATTATATGTCATAACTAACTGAAAAATACCATAATATGTCACAAAAATATCATAACATAAAATACATGATACCTATAATTAAAACTAATTGAAGTTTTTATAGTTTAATAAGGTATGAAAAAGATACTATTAAGTTTCGCCCTTATATTATATGTTATAACGGCATTCAGCCAAACCGCACTTAAGCCTGTAAAAATTGATAGCCTGGTAACCGTTTCGTTGCCGGTTGGCTTCCAGAAAAAAGATACCCTTGGCCAGCATATATATTCTGCTAATGCACTATATGGTTATATGACTGTTATTGTGGCGCCTAATGAAAAAAATAACACGCCGCTAAAAAAAGAAAATGACCTTAATGCAGTATTGAAAAAATATATCAGCAGCATTGAAGGCCAATCCGGCGCTGGCAGCAGCGCTCAGCATGTTAGAGATACTACAGTTGGAACATTAAAGGCAAAGGTATTTACTTTAAAAAATGATGATGGTAACGGTAACATCCAGCTGATAAATTTTACATTGCTTTACACACAGGATGCAACCTACACATTTGAATATGTGTACCCTGACGAGAGAAAAGACATTGTAAAGGCTGAATATAATTCCTATGCTTCATCTATCCGCCTGTCACCTGAGCTACAGCGTAATGATCAATATTTGTCAAACGCAAAAGGGTTGTCATCACCTGTTAAAATAGCAATATTTGGCGGTGCGGCCTTTGTTATAGTACTGGTAATAGTTACCGTGGTTAGGAGAAGAAAGAAGCTTACTTTAAGTTAAACAGATAATCGGTTATTGGTGCAATAGCTTTTATAAGCATTGTTTTAAACAGGAAATAATACCAATGATTAATGACGAGTGACCAATGATTTTCTTAAAAGTCCATTATTCCATTTAGAAGTATGTAAAAACTGTTTGCTGTCGATATAACTTATCCAGCAAACAGTTATTACTACTCCCAGTACAGATCCTGCTGTAACATCCTCAAAAAAATGCTGGCTCAGATACATGCGCGAATATCCTACGGCTACAGCAACAACCAGCAATAAGATCCCCCAATTTTTATTTTTAGTTAGATAGGTAATAACCACCGCTGCAGAAAATGCAGTTACCGTGTGGCCTGATGGAAAGCTATGAAACCTGAGTATATCAACTCCTTTAACTAAATGTATCAGGTTTAGCTTATCCTTAAAATATAAAGTAGGGCGGGGGGCATCAAAAATATATTTTACTACCTGGGCCAGTAATGAGGTTATTGCATAACTGCTTGCCATTAAAAATGCCTTACGATAGTTGAATAAAATTATGGCGACCGATAAAATAATTGCAGTCCAGCCGTTTCCCAGATCGGTAACATAGGGTGCAATTTGATCGGCAAATGAGCAGTGCCTGTTGTTTACTGCAAAGTATATAGCCTCTTTGCTAAACATCACCTTAATTACTAAACAGGCGCAAAGCAGGATGACATAAAGGATAAAAAATAGCCTTATCTGTTTTAAAACATCATTTATTCCTATATTCATCGTGCAAAGTAAGCATATACTTATTGAATCCAAAAAAATGGTTATGTTTACAATTGCTGATCAAAATTATTCAAACGAATGTCGAAGAGTATATTCCGTAAAAAAAATATTCATAAAATATTAGCTGACGTTGCCAGCGGATTTAGTGATGCCGAACATTCAGGCTCACATCTGAAAAAAGAATTAAATGTAAAGGATCTTACCCTGATGGGGATTGCCGCTGTTGTAGGGGCGGGGATCTTTTCAACAATAGGGCTGGCCTCTTTTAACGGCGGCCCGGGCGTAACCATATTATTTGTATTAACCGCTGTTACCTGCGGTTTTTCTGCATTATGCTATGCTGAATTTGCATCACGAATCCCTGTTGCAGGTAGCGCTTATACCTATGCATATGCATCATTTGGTGAACTGATAGCCTGGATAATAGGGTGGGACCTGCTAATGGAATATGCTATAGGTAATATAGCGGTGGCCATATCATGGAGCACCTATTTTGTTAACCTTTTAGAAGGTTTTCATATCCACATGCCGGAATACCTTACCATGGATTATTTTACGGCATTTAAGGCGCATGAAGCCATAAAAAATCATACTGCCGAAATAACCGACACCATAAAACAGGGTGCACTTGCATGGAGCAACGCTCCTGGCATTGGCGGGGTGAAATTAATTGCCAATTTACCGGCATTGCTTATCGTAGTTATTATTACTTACCTTGTTTACATCGGCATCCGCGAAACAAAGAAAGCTACCAACGCAATGGTGTTTTTAAAGATAGCCATTGTTCTTGTGGTAATTGCAGTAGGCTTTTTTTACGTTACGCCTGCAAACTGGCACCCATTTATGCCTAATGGATTTGGTGGCGTGATGAAGGGGGTGTCGGGCGTGTTTTTTGCTTATATAGGCTTTGATGCGATATCAACCACGGCCGAAGAATGTCAAAGCCCACAGCGCGATCTGCCGCGCGGGATGATCTACTCCCTGATTATTTGTACCGTATTATACATATTGATTGCCCTGGTGCTTACCGGTATGGTAAGTTACAAGGAACTTGCAGTTGGCGATCCGTTAGCTTACGTATTTACCAAATTGCATTTAACTGCACTGAGCGGGATTATATCTTTTAGCGCCGTTATTGCTACAGCCAGTGTGTTGTTGATATTCCAGTTAGGCCAGCCGCGTATCTGGATGAGCATGAGCCGCGACGGTTTATTACCAAAAGCTTTTTCAAGGATCCATCCAAAATATCATACGCCATCATTTGCTACCATAGTAACCGGTTTTGTGGTTGCCATACCGGCTTTATTCATGAACCTTACCGAGGTTACCGATTTAACCAGTATTGGTACCCTGTTTGCATTCGTATTGGTTTGTGGTGGTGTATTATTATTGCCGCGTGAAGCTGCGAAAAAAGGGCGTTTCCACCTGCCATATATCAATTCAAAATGGATTGTTCCTGCGGTGCTTATAATTGGTGCTTATTTTTTAAAGGATCATATATTAAGCATGTTTACCGGTAAGAATGCACATGAAAATTTTCCATTCTTCCTGTTCATTATTTTATCAGCTGTACTTGCGGTAATGTCTTTTGTTAAAAACCTTTCATTAATACCGGTACTTGGCTTACTTAGTTGTTTTTATTTAATGACAGAGTTAGGATATACCAACTGGCTGCGGTTTTTAATTTGGCTGGTTATTGGCCTGGTGATATACTTTACTTACAGCTACAAGCATAGTTTATTAGGTAAGGAAAAAGCAAATGGTTAGGCTTTCTGAATGAATTGAATAATAGTGCTTTAAAACCAGTAGGGCTGACTTATCATCGCATTTTAAAAAGATACTTTATGAGCATTACTACCATTATTGGCTTATTAGCCGCATTTGGCACTACCGTTTCCTTTTTACCACAGGCTGTTAAAACCATTCAAACAAAAAACACCTCGGGTATTTCATTGGCAATGTACGCTTTGTTTACTGCTGGCACACTTTTATGGCTCATTTACGGTTTAATGAGCGGCAGCCTGCCTGTAACCGTAGCCAATGCCATTACCTTTATTTTTGCCAGTATTATACTGGTTTACAAGATAATTTATAAGTAAGGTCGTTATAATTAGTTGTAAGTGTTGTAGTGGTTGTAAAAGGTGAAAGGGCACTAAGCGTATTAACAACTACAACCCTTACAACAACTATAACCTTTACAACCCTTCTACAGCTCCATAGCAAATGAAAGTCCTTTTACACCGTCTTGATACATGGGCATTACCATGGTGTGTTTTCCGGCTTTATCGGTATGGGTTAGGGCATTGCGCAGGTATGGATAAACCAGGTAAGCTGCTTTTGTTGACAGGATGCCGAAGCCGGCACCTGCAACCACATCGCTAAACCAGTGATCGCGGTGGTACATTCTGAAAACTCCGGTAGTAACAGCAAGCGTATAACCCACTATACCGTATATCGGTGATTTGCCAGAATATTCCTGTGCTAAAAACTCAGCGCCCATAAATGCATTAGCCGTATGCCCTGAAGGGAAGGAGAAATAATCGCCTTTGTTAGGCCGCAAACGATGAGTCGTGTTTTTTAACCCATAAACAGATACACCTGCAATTGCCGCTGAAAGGCCAAGAAGTGCGGTACGGTCAATAAACCTGTTTTTACCTTCAACACCTGCAAGGTTTAAACCGTACACTATTGCAACTGGTGCAAACTGGATGTAACTTTCAATAGCCCCGGAATAACGAGGGTAGAGTTTATTAAAACCGTTATTAATATAATAATCAAAGCGGCGTACCGGATGAATTATAAATGATGCTACTCCGTAACCAACCAAAGCGGCAGGGAATACTAATGCCGCAGTTTTGCTGTGCAAATGCTTTACCGTATCCGGCGCGGTTAAAAGGTCTTTTTTTATAGTATCAGCGATGTTCTTTTTTTTCACAGTATCTTTAAGCTGCGCGCTGGCTTCAAATGAAATAAAACACAATAAGGCAAATAATATCTTTCTCAATGGCTGATGTTTCAATTTTAACAGTGTTTGTTCTATATAGTTTTAGCTAACCTGATCAATGAGATTTAATCAGTTCATACCAAAACCTAAATAAGGTAAAAATATTGCTCAAATCTGTAGTAATTCTGAATTAATATTTAGTTAACATTAGAGATGAGTTGGAATTGTTGTAAAAGTTGAAAATGTTTTAACGAATTTTTACCACTATTAACTTCTCCAACCCTTATAACTTAACCCTAATTCACGCGGTGAATCTCCACAGTTTCAGGCGCGGCAAGCATTAAAGGTACTTTTTCAACAGTAACAAAACTTAGGTCGAGTCCAAAGCCACGTTCTTCCGATAAGCTGATCTTTTTCAGGATCTTATAAAAAGCCATAATAAAGCTTTCGTAAAACGACAGGTTATGTGAGCGTGAAAGCACTTTTTCAATAACAACAAACCTGAAATCGCCAACAATTTTATGCCTGTTTAATGATTTGTAGGTACTTGTAATATCAACCTCGCCTTTTTTTACAAGGTCTTCAACTACTTTTCTAAACAGCAGGTTTATCTGTTGCTCAACCCTAAAGCCAAGTTTAAAATCAATTCTTATCAGTTTATTAGGCACTAAAAAATCAACCTCGTATTCTTTTTTATAAGGCTCATCCACAACATCAACGTGTACCAGCCAATAAACATCAGCACGTTTGGGTTGCTTTTGCAATATGGAATAAATAATTTTTGATTCTACCTCTGAATTGAAATTGGCACTAGTAAGGTAAACCAGTTGCGAAGAATATTTTGGTACTGTTTCATCATCACTCAGCTCTTTAAGAATGCTGAAATAATCCTCAATCTCAATAAACTTAACATAACGGTTCCTGATTCTGCGGGCGGTATGCCATGCCCACATTATAGTGAACAAAACTAAGCCAACAGATAAGGTGAACCAGCCGCCATTAACAAACTTAACAAGGTTACCTGTTAAGAAGGTGCCTTCAATAAGCAGGTAAACCACTAAAAAGATACCAACAATATAGGTTGGTAATTTTTTTCGCCGTAAAAAGTTTGCCACCAACAGGGTTGTCATCAACATGGCTACAGTGATACTTAAACCATAAGCGGCTTCCATCCGGGCCGACTCCTTAAATAGTAACACTACCCCAACGCAACCTGCGCATAACAACCAGTTTACACTTGGCACATACAGCTGGCCCTTTTGCTCAGAAGGGTAGTTGATCCGTACTTTGGGCCATAAGTTTAATCTTACAGCTTCGGCAATAAGGGTAAATGAACCTGAAATAAGCGCCTGGCTGGCAATAACGGCAGCCACGGTAGCGATACCGATACCGTAAATGAGGAACCATTGGGGCATGATCTTATAAAACGGGTTATTTAAATTAAGATCCATTTTGGTGCCCGCATGTTGTAAAAGCCAAACAGACTGGCCAAGATAATTGAGCACCAGGCAGGTTTTTACATAGATCCAGCTGATCTGGATATTTTTACGGCCGCAATGTCCCAGGTCTGAATATAATGCTTCGGCACCGGTGGTACACAGAAATACAGCGCCTATAATTACCAGCGGATGAGCCCCCGGCGCATGGCTGGTTAGTAATTTTAATGCGTAATAAGGATTTAACGCCTTAAAAATGGTGGGCGACTGAATAATAAAAGTAATCCCTAAAACCCCCATCATGGTAAACCATATAAACATCATAGGCCCGAAAGCCTTGCCTACCAGTGATGTGCCAAATTGCTGTATAATAAAAAGAAATATTATTATGGCTATAACAATAGGCATAGTTTGCAGATGCGGAAACGAAGTTTGCAAACCTTCAATTGCTGATGAAATAGTAATAGGAGGGGTAATTATACCATCGGCCAATAAAGCACAGCCGCCAATAACAGCGGGCACTATAAGCCATTTAGCACGGCGGCGTACTAATGAAAAAAGAGAAAATATGCCACCCTCCCCTTTATTATCCGCACGTAAGGTAATAACCACATATTTTAAAGTGGTTTGCAGTGTAAGCGTCCAGAAAATAAGTGATACGCCCCCCAAAATTAATGTTTCAGAAATAGTTCTGTCGCCAACAATGGCTTTGAACACGTACAGCGGTGAGGTACCTATGTCACCGTAAATTATTCCTAAACTTATTAACAGCCCAGCGGCGGTTAGTTTTTGCAGATCTTTATGATTCGACACTTTATACTTTCAAAGGCCCAAAAGTATTAAAAATTACAATTAACTGATTAAATAATAAATAATAGCAAAAGAAAAGCTAAATTTATACCAAGCTAAACCGTAATCTGTTAAATTTTGTTAAAATGGTTTATAAAATGGCAAGTATTTAAGTTGATGACAGCTTTATTTATACTTTTGTAAATAATAAACAGCATGAGGCGAAATTCTACTTATAAAAATTCATGGTTCATAATAATTGCAATCGCAGTATTTATGAATTTCGCCTTTTCTAACGCTATGAGTTACCAAAGGGGCGATACAAGTGTCCTGCGTTTTTTGAAACCCAAATCAACAAAAACTTCCATATTTAAAAATAACCTGCATTTGGTGCTGCCACCTATAAGGCCGGCTGTTATATCAACCACAAAGGTTAGCGTTACAAAACCTGATGACAAGCTGTTAAGCAATGTACAGGTATATCCCAACCCAGTTACTGACCAAATTAATTTAAAGTACGAAATTTCACGTTCCGCAAATGTTACCATAAAAGTTGTGGATGTTTTGGGAAATGAGATCATTACTTTGTACTCACAAAGGGTTGAAGCCGGCGAAAAAAACTTTAGCTACCCGCTAAACAACAAGTTAGCCCGGGGCTTTTACTTTTTGAGGGTTGTTGCCGGTACTGAATCGGTGATCAAGAGGATTTCGGTACTATAACTAAGATTTTTAGGATTTGTAAGATTACAGGATTTGATTAGCCAGATATCTTAAATTTGTTATCCGGATGTTTGATATTGTACACTCTTTTAAACTCCAGGCTTTTGCTTCCAAAGTTGATAAGCAGCCCAACAGATAGATTATAAGCTTCCAAATAATTCATTGCCTGAGCAAGGTGCAGATCAGTAAGGATTGAAACGGCTTTTAGTTCGACCATTATTTTCTCTCCGACAAAAAAGTCTACCCTTCTTTTTCCAATATCGATTCCATCATAAAAAATGGTCATTTCAATTTCTCTGCCAAAAGACAAATTTTGCTTCTGCATTTCAATTGCCAACGCCTTTTGATAAATGATTTCCTGAAAACCCGTTCCGAGAATACTATGGACTTTCATCGCGCATCCAATAATTTTATGAGTAAGTTCTTGATGTTGCATTTGGTGAAACTAAGATAAACAGGAATGAAAGAAGTTTTTTGATCAATTAATTAAAAAATATCCTGAAATCTTTTAATCCTACAAATCTTAGTTTAATTTCGGATTTTTTCTTGTCTGACTCCGCGTTTCAGGATTATAAAATTTTTAGAATATTTTTTGATTTAGCAGATGAGCTTAACTATGGAGATTGAGAATACACCTTTATTAGCAGGATCAAAGCAGGACTTTTGGAATGAAATCCCTAAAGAAGTTAAGCAAGCTATAAACGAAGCAAAAGAAGAGCTTGAAAGAGGTGAAGGTATTCCTCATTCTGAAGTTATGGCTGAAATAAGAAAACGTTTTCTTGATTTTTGATCAATTAATTAAAAAATATCCTAAAATCTTTTAATCCTACAAATCTTAGTTTAATTTCGGCTTTATGAAGATAATTGCCATAGGCCGCAACTATGCCGAGCATGCTAAGGAGCTTAATAACCCTGTGCCGGGCGTTCCGGTTATATTTATGAAGCCGGAAACTGCTTTGCTGAAAGATAATAAGCCCTTCTATCATCCTGATTTTTCAGAAGATATTCACCACGAGATTGAGATCGTAATAAAGATAAGTAAAGAAGGGAAACATATCAGCGAGCAATTTGCTCAGAATTACTTTGAAGAAGTTGCTTTAGGGGTCGACTTTACCGCCCGTGATATTCAATCGCGTCATAAAGAAAAGGGTTTGCCATGGGAGCTTGCCAAGGCATTTGATAACTCTGCCCCAGTAAGTGTGTTTGTTCCCAAAGCGCAGTTTGCCGATTTGAAGAACATCAATTTTAAGCTTGATGTAAATGGCGAAGCCAGGCAGGTGGGTAATACCTCAAACATGCTTTTTTCGTTTGAATACATCATAGCCTTTGTATCAAAATATATCACCCTAAAAAAGGGCGATCTTATTTTTACCGGCACACCCCAAGGCGTAGCCAAAGTAAATGTGGGCGACAGGCTGGAAGGCTATTTGGAAAATGTGAAGATGCTTGATTTTTACGTTCGTTAAGTCAGTAAAGTCCGAAAGACCGGAAGAAAAATCAAAGAATGAGTAAAAAAATTATCGGTGCCCTTTTTATAATTTCCTGCTGGTGTTTTAATGTGTTTGCGCAGGGCATCATCCAGAGCAGGCAGTATCCGCAAAACTTTTTTCGTTACCCGCTTGACCTGCCTCCGTCAACCGCCGGCTCGTTTGGTGAGCTGCGGGGCGCCCATTTTCACTCGGGGCTTGATTTTAAAACTAATCAGCGTACCGGCTACCCGTTACATGCTGCTTATGATGGCTATGTTTCGCGCTTGCGGGTTCAATTTGGCGGGTTTGGGCATGCTATCTATATAACACATCCAAATGGCTTTACTACCGTTTACGGGCATGTAAAAACGTTTACCCCGGCAATGGAAAAACTGATCCGCGATGAGCAATACAAACAACAAAGCTTCGAAGTTGATTTTAAGCTCGATCCATTGCAAATGCTGGTTTGCCAGGGCGAGGTTATTGCCATGTCTGGCAATGAGGGCGCATCAGCTGGTCCGCATCTGCATTTTGAGATCAGGGATACCCAAACCGAAGAAACTATTAATCCGCAATTATTTGGTTTAACTATTCCTGATAAAATACCGCCATCTATTACCGCCATTGGCATTTATCATTTGGATGGGAATCCGTTCAGCGAGAAAACGCCGAGACAGTTTTTGGCTGTTACCGGCAGCAACGGCAATTATCATTTAACCAGGCTGCAGGTATTGGATTTAACGGGGCAGATAGGATTTGGCATCAGCACTAATGATATGACGAGTGTATCGCCAAATCATAACGGCATTTACTCGTGCGAGCTAAAGGTTGATGATAAAACGGTTTACACATTTGCAGTTGAGCGTTTTGCATTTGACCAAACCCATGCTATAAACGCATATATTGATTACCCCGAGCTGATGAAGACCCATCGCTGGGTGCAAAAGTGCTTTATATTGCCGGGCAGTAAGATCTCGCTTTATCCGCAATCAATAAACCGCGGGATAATTAATTTTAATGATGGCGAAGTTCATGAGGTTGAATATGTGGTTAAAGATGCTGCCGGTAATACATCAACCTTAAGCTTAAAAGTAAAAGCAGGCCATGCGGAAAGTAACCTTGCTGTAGTTAAGCCTGGGGGGAATTTGTTCCGTTATGATAAAGTGAATGAATTTAGCAATGATAAAGTAAAGGTGCATATTAACCCGGGAAACCTTTATGACGATGTAGACTTTACCTGCAAAATGCTGCCAAAAAAGTTAGGGGCATTTTCAGCTACGTATAGCATTCACAACCGGTTTACACCTGTGCATGATAGCTATGACCTTTGGATAAAGCCTGATAGCACTATTGGAAAGCATGGGGAAAAAGCCGTAATTGTTAGCACAGATGGCGCTATGGCCTGCGGCACTTACCAGGATGGTTATATTAAAGCACAGCCACGTACCTTTGGCGATTTTTTTATAAAACTGGATACCATACCCCCGGTTATTGTACCAGTAAATATTAAAACTGGGGCAAATATGTCGGCTTCTAAAGGGATCTTTTTCAGGATGAGTGATAACCTGTCGGGTATAAAATCATATACGGGTAAAATTGACGGCAAATGGGTACTTATGGAATGGGATTTTAAAAGTAAAATTCTGGGTTATAGCTTTAATACCGATATTGCAGCCGGTAAACATATATTTGAATTAACTGTTACCGATAATAAAAATAACAGCAAATATTTTACAGCAACATTTACCAGATAACATGGCAACACTTAAAGAAGGCGACAAGGCTCCCGATTTTACCGCAAAAGACCAAAACGGCAAAACAGTTTCTTTATCAGATTTTAAAGGAAAAAATGTGATCCTTTATTTTTACCCAAAGGATGATACACCAGGCTGTACAGCCGAAGCGTGTGATTTCAGGGATAACTATCAATCAATGCTGGGCCAGGGTTTTGAAGTGATAGGAGTAAGTACGGATGATGAAAAATCGCACAAAAAGTTTGAAACAAAGTATAGCCTTCCGTTTCCGCTAATTGCCGATACAGATAAAAGCATAAACGAAGCCTATGGTGTTTGGGTTGAAAAAAACATGTACGGTAAAAAATATATGGGTACAGCGCGTAAAACATTTATTATAGGCGCGGATGGTACGCTTAGCAAAATAATTGATAAGGTTGATACTAAAAACGCATCGCAACAGGTGCTTGATCTTTTACAATAAAGTCCCACCCAACCCTCTCCAAAGGAGAGGGCTTAAAAAATTATCGGAAAAGTATTAATATTGCTTTATAATAATAAGCAGCTAATAAGAATTTAAGTTTAATTATTGTTACATGCCTATGGAGGTTGAAGACGCAGAGATATTAAGCAAGTTCCAGGATGAGAAAACCAGGAACGAGGCATTTAACATGCTGTTGAAAAAATATCAGCAAAAAATATACTGGCACATCCGCCGCATGGTGATAGACCATGACGACGCCGATGATCTGGTACAGGATGTTTTTATAAAGATTTGGAAAAATTTGGCTGGTTTCAGGAGTGACGCGCAGCTGTATACCTGGATGTACCGGATAGCCACCAATGAATGCATTACTTTTTTGAATAAGAAAAAGCAAAAAAATAATGTGTCGCTTGATGATGTGGCCTATGAGCTGGCGGATACTTTGGCTGATTCAACTTATTTTGACGGCGACAAGGCACAGCGTAAGTTGCAGGAGGCATTACTGACCCTGCCCGAAAAACAAAAACTTGTGTTTAATATGAAATATTATGATGATATGAAATACGAGGAAATATCGCAGGTGCTGGGCACAAGTGTAGGCGCTTTAAAGGCATCGTTTCACTTAGCGGTGAAAAAAATAGAGACGTATTTACTATCTAAAGATTAATTTTAAATAAATTTTAAACCTTTTGACAATTGTTCCATCTATAACTAAGATATGAAGAGTGAAATGGAAAATAAAGATTGGCTTAATGAATATGTGTCACTTAAACAGATTAATCCTGCTAATCCGTTTACAGTACCTGCCGGTTATTTTAGCGACCTCGGAGATCGTATTGTAGCGTTCAAAAATTTAGATGAATTAAAAAACAAGGGATCTTTTGGAGATTTTACAGTTCCGGACAATTATTTTGAGGAACTTACCGGTAATATACAAAGCAGGATAGCAGTTGAAAGCGGATTAAACAATACCGACCCGGGGTTTACTGTGCCTGATGGTTATTTTGAGAACCTGCAGCAGCAGATTCAAAACCGCATATTTGTTGAAGAAGCATTGGGTGAGCCTGCAGAACATTTTAGCGTTCCGGCCGGTTATTTTGATAAGCTTAATAAAAATATATTAGATAGTACCGTTAACCAGGGTGCGGTTAAAAGCAGGGGGATAATAAGAAGGTTATATACTTCAACTGCTTTTAAATATGCTACTGCAGCTTGTTTTGCTCTAGCCTTAAGCGGCGGGATATTGCTAAGTGAGCTTACAGGTTCGGTTGTTGAACATAAAGGTACATTTTTACACAAGGAATTGTCAAATATTCCGGTAGACGATATTAAAAGTTATTTGCAGCTAAATCTTGACCCCTCGGATGCGCAGGCAACAGTTGCGTCTGACGATGCATCTATTGATGATGCGAGTTTAGAAAATGCTTTGCAAAATGACGTTAATAACGCACAGTAATTAATTTAAATGGGTAAGCTGATCAGGATTGTTTTAGGAATGTTAATTATAATGACCGTAAGCTATAAAAGCTTCGGGCAGCGGCGTGTGCTTGTGCCTGTACAGCGTTTTAGCCCTGTTCAGCGGCCTGGTGTGCGAAGTGCGAAACCAAATGGCGGCAAAAAGATCCAGGCTGTTAAAGAAGGTTTTCTTAATCAGCGGCTTGATTTAACCCAAAAAGAAGCAAAAGCATTTTGGCCCCTGTACCGTAAATATTCTGAAGAGCTAACCGCGGTTAACATACTTAAAAGAATAAATAATTCAAATGCCAGCGTTGATGGCGCCCAGCAAGTTGACCTGGATTTAAAATACGAAACTCAAAAATTAGATATAAAAAAACGTTACAGGGATGAGTTTTATAAAATACTCCCCCCTGAAAAGGTAAGCATACTTTATAAAAGCGAACACGAGTTTAATGACGAGGTGCTTAAACAGCTTACCGAACGCAGCGTTAGGGCGGGGGATTAAAATTAAGTCCGAAAGTCCGAAAGTCCGAAAGTAAAAAAGAGCTTCGAGTATTAAACGTACTTACTTTGGTAAGGATAATTACTGACATAAAACTACTGTTCCTTCTTCCGGACTTTACTGACTTTCCCGACTTCCGGACTTTTCCCTTATTTTTGCACCATGCCCACTCTCCGACAACTCTTCCTAGCCAATAACGCCCAAACGACCGATTTTCCGCTTTTGCTCGAGTTTGAACGTGCCGAAGGTATATACATGTACAATAAGGAGGGGAAGGCTTATATCGACCTTATATCGGGCATTGGAGTAAGTAACCTGGGTCACAGCAACCCATACGTAGTTAATGCTATAAAAGATCAGCTTGATAAATACATGCACCTGATGGTGTATGGAGAATATGTGCAAACCCCGCAGGTGCGCTTTGCCGAAAAGCTGGTTTCGTTATTGCCCGCTCATTTACAATCTGTTTATTTTACCAACTCGGGCGCAGAAGCTGTTGAGGGTACATTAAAGCTGGCCAAACGTTTTACCGGGAGGTATGAGGTTATTGCCTGCAATAACTCTTACCATGGCAGTACGCACGGTGCATTAAGCGTTATGGGTAACGAAGAATTTAAACAGGCTTACCGCCCTTTGCTTCCCGGAGTTAGTTTTATCAGGTTTAATAATCCTGATGATCTTGAATTAATAACCGATAAAACAGCTTGCGTTATTATTGAAACTGTGCAGGGTGAAGCAGGCATAAGAGTGCCTGATGCTGCATATTTGAAAGCTTTACGCCATCGCTGCAATGAAACCGGTACCTTGCTGATACTGGATGAGATCCAGGCTGCTTTTGGGCGAACAGGTAAACTGTTTGCCTTTGAACATTTTGGCATTGAGCCGGATATTTTGTTACTAGCTAAAGCATTAGGTGGGGGGATGCCGGTTGGCGCGTTCATCTCATCAAACCAAATAATGGGAGTGCTAAAGGAAAATCCAATCCTTGGGCATATTACCACGTTTGGCGGTCATCCGGTATGTTGTGCAGCTGGGCTTGCAGCACTTGAAGTTTTGCTGAACGAAAATTTAATTGCGGCTGTAGCTGAAAAAGAGGCATTGTTTAAAAGATTATTGGTACATCCGGCCATAAAAGAAGTCCGCGGTAAAGGACTGATGCTAGCCGCTGAATTTGAAAGTTTTGAACTTAATAAAAAGATAATTGACCGCTGTATTGAAAACGGTGTAATAACCGACTGGTTTTTACATTGCAGCAACTCTATGCGCATTGCGCCGCCGCTGATCATCACCCCTGATGAAATTGAAAAAGCCTGTAGTGTAATTATTGAAGCTATTGGGTTTTATTGTTGAATGATAACACAGTAACTTAAATGCCTGCTTGCCAAAAAAAACGTATATTGGCGTATAATCCTTCTTTTTAAAATTACCTGGTAGGCCTGGAGTTAAAATAGCCAGGTCTTAATTCTCCTTTCGTTTTCAATAAATACCCTTTAGTAATTAACGTCCCAACATTAATTACATTTCCTAAATTATAGTTCTAGTTAAATTGGTATAGTTTATGATAACTATACGGAACATGCATGTAAATAGCCATTTAACGGTCATAAACATGCATTATTGATAAACACTGAACGTTTTTTGGGTCACTGATTTAAACAATTAATTAAAATCAGGGTTGTTTTAAACACATCTATCTAACAAAATGAAACCATCATAAGCTGTATTTAAAATATGGCATTAGCTTATGATAGCTTCATTGCAATTAAAAAACAAACTACACTAATGAAAATAGCATATATATCAACCTATCCTCCCCGCGAATGCGGAATCGCAACATTTAACCAAAATTTAATGCGTGCTATAAACGCAAATTTCCCCGAAAAGAAATCACCGTTGAATGGCGGCTTTGTTGTGGCTTTAAATGATTCGGAAAATGTACAAGAATATGAATACCCGGAGGAGGTAAAATATGTTATCAGGCAGAATCATCAAAAAGATTATATCCGTGCTGCTAATTATATTAATACCAGCAACGCTGATGTTTGTATAATGGAGCATGAGTTTGGAATTTACGGCGGCGAAAGCGGCATCTACATCCTGCCACTGTTAAACAGGCTCGAAAAACCATTGATATCTATTTTACATACTATTTTAAAAGATCCCAGTTACGTACAGCGTATCATCATTCGGGAAATTGCCGAACAATCATCGAAAATAATTGTGATGAGCAAGCGGGCGGTTGAGTTTTTAACTACCATTTACGAGATCCCTGAAGATAAGATCCAGATAATTGAACACGGCGTTCCGGATGTTGAAGCATCGGTTGATAATCCTGTTAAAAGCCTAACTCCGTTTAAAAATCACAGGGTACTGCTCACTTTTGGTTTAATTAGCCGCAACAAAGGGCTGGAAACTGTAGTGAGGGCACTGCCCAAAATAGTTGAAAATCATCCGGATGTGATGTATGTGGTATTAGGAAATACGCATCCGGGGGTAATTAAAAGCTCGGGCGAGGAATACAGGGATCATTTAAAAACGCTTGCAGCACAATTAAATGTGTCAAAGCATCTCTGCTTTATAAACCAGTTTGTGACAGAAGAGGAGCTGGTTGATTATCTTTCGGCGACTGATATTTATGTTACCCCTTATTTGAATGAGGCGCAAATAACCAGCGGCACACTGTCATACGCAGTTGGCGCCGGCGCTGCGGTTGTATCAACACCTTACTGGCATGCAACAGAATTACTGGCTAATAACCGGGGCCGCTTGTTTGATTTTAAAAATGCCGATGCCCTGGCAGAAAACGTAATTGAGCTGTTGGACCAGGAGCGTTTGCTGAACGAATTAAAAGAAAACGCTTATGATTATGGCCTGCATTTACGCTGGCCGGTTATAGGGGCCGAATTTATAAATGTAGCCCGGGAATCATGCACCAATCATGATTTTAGCGACAAGATATTAAAGAATAGCATTGTTGATCCTGAAATAATGCCAAAGTTCAGCCTTATCCATGTGTTGCGCTTAACGGACGATACAGGGATAGTTCAGCATGCAAAATATGGGATTCCTAACTTAAAAGAAGGGTATTGCCTGGATGATAATGCACGCGCACTGATAATGGCTTTAATGGCTTACCAACGCAGTAAAAGCAAGGAGGCCTTTGAACTTTTACCTATCTATCTGAGCTACATTCACTATATGCAAACGGAGGATGGTAACTTCCGTAATTTTTTAAGCTTCGACCGCAGGTATTTGGATGAGGTTGGTTCAGAAGATTCTTTTGGGCGCACCATTTGGTCATTAGGGTATTTAATAGGATGCTCTTCAAGTAATTCATATCGTGAATTTGCCACCGAGATCTTTCATAAATCGTTCCCTCATTTTAAGGCACTAAAGCATTTGAGAGGGATGGCAAATACCATAATCGGGATCAGCCTTTATCTAAATGTTTATCCCGGTGATGAAGGTATGGTTAATGAGATGGTTAGTTTAACCACCCCATTAATTGATGCTTATGAAAAGCATCAATCGGAAGATTGGCAATGGTTTGAAGAAAAAATGACTTATGACAATGCGATCCTTCCGTTGGCCTTGCTGCACTCGTGCGAGATAACCGGGAATGAAAAAGTTAAGCAGGTGGCATTAAAAACAATGGCGTTTTTAGACAAACTTACCCTTTCAAACGGGTATTTAAGTCCGGTTGGTAATGATGGCTGGTATTATAAAGGAGGGAGTTTCCCTGCGTTTGACCAACAGGCTATTGAAACCATGGCTATGGTGCTGATGCATTTCCAGGCTTATACTATTTTCCGCAAGCCGCAGTATATTGAGAAGATGTTTTTAAGCTATAAATGGTTCCTTGGTGAAAATACGCTTAGAGCACCGCTTTATGACCACGAAACTAAAGGTTGCTGCGATGGCCTGCTGCCAACCGGAATAAATCGGAACCAGGGTGCAGAGAGTACACTTGCTTACCTGATATCGCACCTTACTGTTTTAAAAGCATTTGAGCTTGAATATGAGTATAATAAAGTTGATCAGTATACTTCATTGTCGTTTTAAATGAAGGTTGCCGTATTAGCGCCTGTTGCCTGGCGCACACCGCCCAGGCATTATGGCCCGTGGGAACAGGTAGCATCAAATATTGCCGAAGGGTTGGTAAAGCTGGGTGTTGAAGTATCATTATTTGCCACGGGCGATTCTATAACCAGCGGTAAGCTGTATTCTATTTGCAATACTGGATATGAAGAAGACCGTAACCAGGATGCAAAGGTATTAGAGTGCCTGCATATCAGTAATTTGATGGAGCGGGCAGGGGAGTTTGATATTATTCATAACAACTTTGATTTTTTGCCGCTTACCTATTCGGGTCTGATAAAAACACCGATTATTACCACCATACATGGCTTTTCATCGCCCAGGATAATTCCGGTTTATAAAAAGTATAACTCAACGGGGCATTATGTATCAATCAGTAACTCTGACCGGAGCGCTGAGCTTGATTACCTGGCAACAGTTTACAACGGGTTGAACACGGATCAGTTTGAATTTAATGATACGCCGGATGATTACCTGTTGTATTTCGGAAGGATCCACCACGATAAGGGAACTGCCGAAGCTATTGAGATCGCAAAAAAAAGTAAAAGGAAATTGCTGATAGCAGGCCTAATACAGGATGAAAGTTATTTTAATGAAAAAGTTAAACCACAATTAGGCCCTGATATAGAATATATTGGCAATGCCGAACCTGCAAAAAGGAATATATTATTGCAAAATGCATACGCCTTGTTGCACCCCATAAATTTTAATGAACCCTTCGGGATGAGCGTGGCCGAAGCTATGCTTTGCGGAACCCCGGTTATTGCCTTTAACAAAGGATCGATGCCGGAATTGATAAAGCATGAAAAGACCGGTTTTTTGGTTGATAATATTGATGAAGCAGTTGAAGCTATAAACCAGGTTAATAATATAAAACGCAGGGATTGCCGTGAGTGGTCCGAATCACAGTTCTCATGTGATAAAATGGTTGGGGATTATTTGAAGCTGTATGAGTATATATTGGATAAATAATCCACATATATTTAAGCACTTTTTACATCTGATCCGGTTGAGGTATTGTCCATGCGATTTTCAATATTCTCCTTGGGGGTATCTGTTACTTCAGGTTGATGATCGTAATTTATCAAAGGCCTCAATATGGTTTCAGAAGCTCCTGGATATTTGTTTTCTGTAATTTCTTCCTGGTGATAGGGTTGAATTTCACCTTCGCGGGCATAGCTATAGCCAAGGCGCTTATTTTCTTCCTCAATAAAAGTAAACAGATCGCCAAGGCAGGAGTGCACGGCTTGTAAAAATTTATAACTGGTTGATGTGAGGCATTTTCCGGTATCTTCAGGGCCTTTCCCCGGCTCACAAAAATTAAGTTTGGTAATTATACCGTTAATAAGTTCGACCTCAAATTTGCCTTCATTATGCCAGGTCAAATTATTTTTTATTTCTCTAAAATGATCCATCGCCGTAGTATTTATTTTTTCATATAATATTTATTATAGGCATATTATATGCCTGATAACATTCTATTATTATGTACAATGGCTATGCCAAAATCTTCTTTTTTTAAGAAAAGTGACGTATAATAGACGTATAATATCAAATGGACATCTGATATTATATAAAGTGTTAAAAAGCTATTAAATGTGTATATTATTGGGGAATTTTGTGCAGTAGTTTTAATAATTGATTTTACTTTTTAGTACATATGTACAAAGACTAATAAATCAATTTTTCTTCTCCGCTTTATCGGTTTCTTTTTTATCAGCAATAAGCTTATTAATAAGTTCAGTCATGTCAACTTCGGCAAAGGCAGTTGATGAATCTGATACGCCATAGGGGATTATTAATTTACCATTGTGCACCAATGCACCGCATGAATATAATACGTTTGGTACATAGCCTTCGCGTTCATCACTGTTAGGGATCAACAGGGGCTCTTTTAAACGACCTATTTCAACTTCAGGATCATCCAGCTTAAGCAGGCTGGCGCCAAGCACATACCTGCGCATAGGGCCCACGC
The DNA here is from genome assembly GCF_900142915.1 of Mucilaginibacter sp. OK098. Taxonomy (GTDB): domain Bacteria; phylum Bacteroidota; class Bacteroidia; order Sphingobacteriales; family Sphingobacteriaceae; genus Mucilaginibacter. The sequence continues at coordinate 291,874 of NZ_FRCM01000002.1, read as the reverse complement.
CATGTGTTATTACTATCCAGCCATGTTTTGTTTCGATGGGTGAGCCGCAATTGCCTATCTGGATAAATTCCCAGCTAAATTTGGGCTGTTGCAGCATTATGGGTTTCTCCCAGATATTTATTTTATCGGAATACATGATGTAATTATTACAACCATCTATCCTGGAGATCATTGCAAATTTGCCATTTATCTTTCGCGGGAACAACGCCAGGTTTTTATTTTGCGCACCTGCTCCGTATAACGGCATTATTTTAAAGTTGTAGAAATCGTTGGTTTGCAGCAGCTTTGGCATTATCAGCGAGCCATCGTAAGCGGTATAAGTGGCGTAATAAACAGTGCTGTCATCATCATTTTTAAAATGTACAAACCGTGCATCCTCTATGCCTTTGCGCTCATATTCCGAGATCGGGAATATAACCCGGTCAGATATATCGGTATCTAATGAAAAAACAATTTCATAATACGAGTCGGCAAGCCATAATACCTTATCATATTCCAATTTTTTCATATCGCTTTCCTGCAGCTTTTGCGAATCGATAATTATCCGGCGCAGGTTTGCGTACTCAAAATGATGGTCGAGTTTTGATTCCAGCTCATTTAATACATTGATATCGATTTGAGTAACGGCTGCTTTGTCAAAGAATAGTTTTTTATTATAAACCGCATTCCTAACAATCTCGGCCTCGTCAATATAGCTCCCTGCAGGTAAAACGGTAATATTATTTGCCTGGTCAATTAAGGCGCGTCTAAAGGTTATGGATGATATATGCCCTTCACCAACGGCCCTGAAACTGATGATCACGCGCCTTTGACCCTCATGTAATTCGGTTTGGTCAGGGTCTTCAACTATTGACGGGTTAAAGAAAGCTGCCGATTCAATAGAATATTCATGGGTAAAATACGAGCCGATCAGTAGTTTCCTGTATACTGTTAAAGTATCATAATCAATTTCGAGTTCGGTAAAAAGGGGCTTCAACTTGCTGCAATGGCGGTTTAAAGCACGCGTAATATTCCTGTGCCGTTTTGAATACTCCTGCAATAAAGGCGAAACAATGCCGAATGCAATATCCTCGCTAATGCTCATAACCCGCTGAATTACCTCTTTAGCACGATCATTTCCATTAAAGAAGAATCTGGCAATAACACGTTTCGGATCGGGATTTATTCTTATTGGTTTACGCTCAATGGAAAGTCTCATATAAAAAATGGCATTTATTCATTAACAGCAATGCCCACAAATTGATTGCGGCAATTTTATTAAATTAGTTGACTAAGTTGATTAGGTTGGATTAAGTTAAATGGTTGATTAAGCAAGTGTTTTTAAAAAGTTTCGAAGCAAATGTATTTAACTTAATGAACTTAATCCAACCTAATCAACTTAAAACTAACTTTAGTATCTTGTCTGCCTATGAATGTATTAATAGTAGAGGATGAAAAAGGACTTGCACTTGAAATTGATGAGTTTTTGAGTCATGAGGGCTTTACTATTGAGCATGCACGCACCAAAACCACAGCGGGCGAAAAAATATTTGTTAATAGCTATGATTTTATACTGCTTGACCTGAACCTGCCCGACGGCGATGGCTTCGAGCTGCTGCAAATGCTAAAAAGCTTAAAGGAGCGTGACGACGCTGTTATTATTTTGACAGCACGAGGCGCAGTTGACGATAAGATCCATGGGCTGGAGCAAGGGGCGGATGATTACCTGGCAAAGCCGTTTTCATTAAATGAACTTTTAGCCCGGATGCACGCCATAACCCGGCGTAAACATAAGCTGGAAAGCAATGACATAACGGTAAAGGAATTTAAAATGAACATACAAAACCGTACGGTGCATTATAACGCCGAACGGATAAATCTGACTAAAAAAGAGTTTGAGATCTTCAACTACCTGGTGCTGAACAAAAACAGGGTAATATCGCGCACAAATTTAACTGAACATGTTTGGGGAGATGTGCTGGAGATTAATTCAGATTCGAACTTTGTTGATGTGCATGTAAAAAACCTCCGCAAAAAACTTTCGCAATTTGAACCGATAGATTGGTTTGAAACCGTAAGGAGTATTGGGTATAGGGTTAATATTTAAGGAGTGGTTGATTGAGTTGATTAAGAGAGTTGTTGATTGGGTTAATAATGAATTGAAAAATAACCTAATCAACTTAATCAACCCAATCTAACTTAATCAACTTAACACAAATGAAACTACAAATAAAACTGGCTTTATATAATACTTTAACCAAGTTGGCTATTATTGTATTTACCGGTTTACTTATTTTGTTTTCGCTGGAGAAGATCACTTACGCTCATTTATCATCAAGGCTTAAAAATAAGAAGGATGTATTTATAAGAAACCTTTCATCAAAAGAAATTAGCCAGGTATTAAGTCAGCAGCAAAGTTTTACCAATTATAATATTTTAAAGGAAGAATACATATATCTTAAATCAATACCCTACCAACCCGACAGGCATCCCACAGAAAGCTTTAGTACTCAAAAACGAACCATTGAGAAAAGTACGGATAGCTACCTTATCCTTACCTACCGTTTTAATTTCGAAAATCATAGTTACCTGCTGGAAATAGGGGATACCCTTGATACGGTGATACAATTAAAGCAAACCATTAAGCAATTTACACTGCTAATGCTGGTAGTTGCCTTATTGCTTACGTTGGTAATCGATTTGATTTTTACTAAATACCTGCTGGCTCCGTTCTACAGAATTATTGACAGGAAACTGATCAAAGTAAATGACCCAATGAACTTTGATTATGAAAAGATAGAAACCAGCACACAGGATTTTAAGCTGCTTGATGACAGCATAAGCACTTTAATGAAAAAAATAGCTGATCTGTTTATCCTTGAAAAACAATTTATTGCTAATGTATCGCATGAACTGCTTACGCCTATATCAATCATTAGCTCGAGACTGGAAAATATATTATCGCACGAAGACTTAAAAGAGGATAGCGAGAACAAAATATTCGCTTCTCTTAAAACTTTAAACAGGCTAAAAAGCATTATCAATAGCTTGCTTTTAATATCGAAGGTTGAAAATAAGCAGTTTAATAAAAACGACAAGATCCGCATTGCTGATATTGTGGTTGAGGTTTATGGTGAGCTTGAGGATAGGCTGGAGGACCGCAAAATTACGTTCAGCAATAATATAAAGCATGCCTACTCAATAAGAGGTAATCATAGTTTAATGCACACCGTATTGTTTAACATTATAAACAATTCAATAAAATATAACCGCGAGCAGGGCAGTATAACAATTACAGACTACTTAAACTCTGAAGGATATGTACTTGAAATTGCCGATACAGGAACAGGAATGAGCGGCCAGCAAATTGAAAAAGCATTTAACCGTTTTGAAAAACTGGATACAGACGAAAGGGAAAGCTATGGATTAGGCCTTGCTATAGTAAAGAGCATAACCACGTTTCATGATATAAAAATCCAGATAAAATCGGTAAGAGAAAAAGGGACGGCAATAAAGCTTATCTTTAATTAAAACAACTTCACTAAATCTTCATAATTGCTCTGTTATTTTGAGGTGTGAAGTTTTAGTTCCTTGTTACCCCTATAAAGCTGTTTTTGAAAAAAGAACAGCTTTTTTTATATCATCTTATTCCGTTTAATAAGATATGATTTTAGCACATTGTTATACCCGTCTTCAATATAGGCATCAACAATATCGATATGGTATTGTGCACATTTTAACTCGAGCTGATGGCGGTATTGTGATAATGACGAAATATAAGACTCACGGATCTTATTTGGATGTACCCGCACCTGTTCGCCGCTTTCAATATCAATAAATTGATGCGGACGGTTATCAAAATTGAAATCAATTTCCTTGTGTTTATCGCTAACATTAAAAATAACCACTTCGTGCTTGTTGTATTTTAAATGCTGAATAGCAGCAAACAGCGATTGCATTTTTTCAGGGTTCAGGCTATTTTCAAACATATCGCTAAACAGGATGATCATTGAGCGCTGATGGATTTGCCCGGCAACCTGGTGCAGCACCTGTGTAATGTTTGTGGCAGTATTTATTTTAGGATTGTTGTACGCTTTTTCGAGCTCAGCGTACAAGTAAAATAAGTGCGATGTGGTTGATTTTACCTGGGTTATTATATCGGCCTTGTCACTAAACAGGCACAAGCCAAATGCGTCCCGTTGTTTTTTAAACAGGTGCATAAGCGAAGCTATTGCATAAATGGAGAATTGCAGCTTGTTTATCCCTTTGTCGGGGAAGTTCATAGATGATGACGTATCAAGCAGGAGATAACAGCGCAGGTTGGTTTCTTCTTCAAACTGTTTTACAAACAGCTTGTCGGTACGTGCAAGAAGTTTCCAGTCGATGTTTTTTACCGATTCGCCATTGTTATAGAGACGGTGTTCGGCAAACTCAACCGAAAAACCATGAAAAGGGCTTTGATGTAAACCGGTAATAAAACCTTCAACAACCTGTCGGGCCAGCAGCTCGAGGTTTGCCAATTGTCTTATATGTTGGTCATCACTTAACATTATTGTACGATTACACCGATTGATAGAATGATTTCACCGATTATAAAAAGATTGATTTATAAAACAATTGCACCGATCAGCTTATACTAACCGGTGCAATCATTTTAAAATCAATATAATAAAAATTAAACTAATTGCTTAGCTAATTTTTCTGTTAAAACAGATTTTGGAACAGCGCCTATTTGTTTATCAACGATCTCGCCGTTTTTAAAGAATAATAGAGCTGGTATATTGCGGATCCCGAATTTTACAGAGATCCCGGGATTATGGTCAACATTAACTTTTCCTACAACCGCCTTGCCTTCATATTCTTTTGCAATTTCTTCAACTACTGGGCCTACCATACGACAAGGTCCGCACCATTCTGCCCAAAAATCAATTAATACTGGTTTGTCAGATTTAAGGACGAGTTCGTCAAAGTTTGCATCAGTTATTTCTAAAGCCATGATTTCTAAAATTTAATTTTTTGTGTTACAAATATATACTATTCAAATAGCTTGCCGCAAATGTATACCTGACAATATGACAATTAAATTATCGCCGGCCTGCCTAAATGTATTGTTTGATTTTCGGTTGACAATAGTATGATTTTTTGGTTGCAATTGCATGATGATTGGACTGATTTTTTGTCTGATGGTTTGAACCATGATTAAAGGATTAAAAGATTTCCCGATTTGAAAAACGTTGAATTTCTCACATCTCATATCTCACATCTCATATCTAAAACATACTTTTGAACTATGAGCATTGTTGTTGAATCACTAACAAAAGTTTATGGGGCGCAAAAAGCGCTGGATGGAATCAGCTTTAGCGCTAAACCCGGCGTGTTAGGCTTTTTGGGGCCTAATGGTGCTGGTAAATCAACTACCATGAAAATACTTACCGGATTTATTCCGCAAACGGCAGGTAAGGCATCAGTATGTGGTTTTGATGTTGAAACACAGGCAATAGATGTAAAACGCAATATAGGTTACCTGCCCGAGAGTAATCCGCTTTACCTGGATATGTATGTAAGGGAATCGATGGAATTTATTGCAGGCATTCACAAAATGAAATCGCCCCAAAAACGGATCGCTGATATTATTGAGCAAACCGGGCTTGGCCCTGAACAGCATAAAAAGGTTGGGCAGCTATCAAAAGGCTACCGGCAGCGTGTGGGCCTTGCACAGGCCATTCTGCATGATCCGGAGGTGTTGATATTGGACGAGCCAACATCTGGCCTTGACCCTAACCAATTGATAGGTATCCGGCAGCTGATAGTGGATCTTGGTAAAACAAAAACTGTTATTCTTTCAACACATATTATGCAGGAGGTTGAAGCCGTTTGCAGCCAGGTTATCATCATTAACAGAGGTAAAATAGTAGCAGATGATACCCTTGAAGGCTTAAGAAGTAAAAATAAAGGCAAAACGCTTGAGAATATATTTATCGGGTTGACGAATGTGTAGTGAGGTAAAGTTGTAAATGTTGTAGTGGTTTGAGTGGTTGTAAAGGTTGTATGGCTTTACTTAAATAATTATATGAGAGTATGCGGTCACAATTTGTGACCGCATACTCTTAAAGTGCATCAATGTAATCACAATTTGTGATTACATACCTCATGATCACAATTTGTGATGATGAAAAAGAATGAAAATTTAATTACCCCCGATTAATGAAACGATTTTTATTTTTAATATTTCTGTTCTCTTCTTTACAAATCATGGCCCAGGATGAGCCGCTAAAAAAAGCTTTCAGCATTGGTGCTGAATTGGGAATTCCTAATGTGAGCGTTTATAATATTGGACTTACTGTATCGGGTAAAGGCGAGTTTCCTGTTTCTGATAAGTTAGCTATAACCGCTACTGCAGCTTACTCAACCTTTTTTTATAAAGGTAATTTGTTTACCAACTCAAAAACGCTTACTGCCGCAAGGTTTATACCATTAAAAGCCGGGGTGAAATATTATGTGAATCAGGGGATCTATTTTGAGGGAGAGTTGGGAACAGCTATAGAAACCAATTATTTAAAGCAGGATCTTTTTGCGTTTTCAATAGGGCCTGGTTTTTTAATTCCGATAAATGAAAAACACAGTGTTGATTTTGGCTTGCGGTACGAAAAATGGTCGCAACACCAGGTACAACAAACAGCCATAAGGTTTGCCTACAGGTTTGGCTGGTAAAATTAGGCTACTTCAAGGCGGGTTTCGGTAAATGAGCCTGTTGGAACTGTAAACGAAAACTTGGTGCCCTGGCCCTGTTTGCTGGTAACCCAGATTTTTCCGCTGCATTTTTCAACCAGGTCCTTACAAAACAGCATCCCCATTCCTGTTCCCGATTCGTTGTTAGTGCCGGTATTGCTGTTAACCTTGCTCTTAAATAGTTTGCCAAGCTGATCATCGCTCATACCCATGCCGGTATCTTTTACAGAGATGATGTAATTATGATCGTCCTGTAACATAGCGGTAATTTCGATGGTATCGTTTTGCTTTGAAAATTTTATAGCATTGGTAATTAAATTACGGATAACTATACGGATGGAGTTAGGATCGGCGGAGGCGATAACATTCTGCGGAACGCTATCAATAAGGTTAATGCCTTTTAGTTTGGCCTGCTCGCAGTAGTTTTCCGTTTCATACGCAACAATGTCTTTAATATAAAAGCTCTTTGCCGAGTTCTCAAAATTATCCATCTGGCTATTTATCCAAAACAGGAGTGTATCCAAAAAGTCGGAGGTGTATTCAAGCTTTTTTAACACACTGGGTATCATATCAAGCAATTGCTCGTGCGTTATGGTTTCATCCTGTAATAAACTAAACAGGCCTCTGAGGGTGCTTAAAGGTGCCCTAAGGTCATGCGCCAGTACAGATATTAATCTGTCCTTTAAAATGTTCAGGTTATTTAACTTTTGGGCCTGGTCGTCAAGATCGGCTTTTTGCTGCAACACTTCCCGGTTCTTATCCTCAAGCATTGCGTTTATCTTCTGTTGTTTGCGTTTTTGCCTGTAGTATACAATTGAAATAGCAAGCATAGCGACAATTATGGTTAAGAAAACTGTATTTATTAACCGCTGCTGTTTTATCCTTTGATTGTATGATTCATCTTTTTCTTTATGCTGTTGTGCAAGCTGCCGCTCTTTTGATGCAAAGCTAAGTTCAAGGTTATATGAAGTTAGCTTTTGAATGCTTTCGTTATTATTCAGGCTGTCTTTTAATTCATTATACCGTTTTAGCATTTCATAAGCGTCATCAAACTTGCCTAAGCCGGCCAAAGTTTTGTTCAATTGCAAAGCAGCACTTGAACGTACGGCTAAATTGCGTAATGTCGCTGCCAATTTCTGGCCCTGGGTAGCATATTTATAAGCATTTTTAAAATCTTTTTGCAGGTTATACATGGTAGCAAAGCCAATTAAAGCGTATGCCTTGTTATAAACAATTTTGTATTTACTTGCAATTTGTAAAGAGGTGTCGAGATATCTTTTTGCCAGGATGAACTGATTTTTATGTGCGTAACACAAACCGAGATCGGTGTATACAGAGCTCATGCCATCCTTATCATCCTGTTTTTTGGCAATTTTAATTGCTTTTGACAGGTGAATAATAGCACGGTCATATTCCTTGTGCGCAATAAGTACCTCACCTATATTTTCATTAACTGTTCCAACGCCATTAAGGTCGTTTGTGCCTTTAAACAGATTAAGTGCCTTTTTATAATATTCAAGCGCCTTGGGGTAAACTTCCATGCCTTGTAAAACAACGCCAATGTCATTATAGATAGCGGCAGAAGCCTTATTGTCGTTATTTTTAATTGTTATGTATAATGCTTTGTAATAATAATCAAGAGCGGTAGAGTTTTGGCCTTCGCTAAAATAAACAATGCCTATATTTTTATAAGTATCGGCAATTTCGGTATCGTTTTTTAGTTGTTTGTTTATGTCGAACGCTAAGTTTAAATAAAATAAGGCTGTTTGATATTTAGCCAGCAAATTATCCATGCGGCCGTAAAGTTTATAACAATTGCTAAGCCCTTTTAAATCATTTATGTTTTTATAAATTTCAATGGCTTCATCAAAATCCTGCTGGCCCTGCTGAAACTTTCCCTTAAAGAAATTTGCATGGCCTGTTTGCACCAGTCCGTTTGCTATGCCGGCTTTATAGTTAATTCTGCGGGATTGTTCAATGCTTTTGTGCCCATAAAAAAGGGTACTATCCGGGTAAGCGTCAAAATAGTTTGCAGCAAGGATATTTAGCCTGTTTATGTTTACGGTATCGGGTAGCGCCTGTTTGTTTGTTGACGAGGCAATTAATGTTTTTAAACTATCCACCCTGCCTCTGTCAATGGCGGCAAACCCTGAAAGTGTAATGGATAATAAAGATAAGGTTAAGTAAATCCTCAATGCCTATGTGTTTTAGTTACAGTAGTGTTTTATTACGAATGGCTGTTATACAACCATTTATACGAAAGAGGAGTGTTGTTTTGTTCTGTTTTTATTTCAAATAAGTTAAATTATTTTTCAAGAGAAAGAATCTGGAATTTTTGCCAATAAAAAAGCCCGTCTCCAGGTAAGGAAACAGGCTTTTTACTAAATATATCTGATACCTATTTTAAGGTATTAACAAATTTTGTAAGCTTTGACTTGTTGTTTGAAGCTTTATTTTTATGAATAACATTCTTTTTAGCCAAACGATCAAGCATTGATATCACTTTAACTAAAAGCGGACTTGCATCAGCTTTAGTAGTTGTGCCTCTTAATTTTTTTATGGCGTTCCTGGTGGTTTTAGCCTGATACCTGTTGCGTAAGCGCTTCGCAGCGTTTGAACGGATCCTTTTTAATGATGATTTATGATTTGCCATTGTATAGCTTTGTTATTCTTTTTCTTTTATTTTAAGGACTGCAAATATAGGATGATTATTTATAAAATCAAATACCTTTTTTTATTTTTTGGATTTAGGTTGTAAGGGTTGTAAATGTTGTAGTTGTTAGGAAGATGTTTTATGGTTGAACTCAACGGAAAACGGCCATCTAACTTTCTGATTCAAGATTCTGTTAATTCAAAAATTCTGCAAATTCTGATTCAGACAAAACAATACAACCACACAACAACAATACTTTTATATTTGAACATGAAACAATTCTACAGGCTGGCTATTGGATTAATTCTTCTCCTTACATTCACATCCTGGGGTTTTTTCGCACATTACCGCATAGGCAGGCTTGCAGTATTTACCCTGCCTAAGGCTATGTCTGGCTTTTATAAAAGTAATATTGAATATTTAACTGAGCATGCTATTAGTGCTGATAAACGACGATATGTAGATTCTACTGAGGCTCCCCATCATTTTTTAAATGCTGATCATTATGGTAAAGATCCGTTTAAACGGATCCCGCATAACTGGTATGATGCGGCGGCAAAATATACGGTCGATACGCTTGATAAATATGGCACTGTTCCATGGACTATTCAATATAACTATTACAGGCTGGTAAAAGCTTTTAAAGCACATGATACTACTGCAATATTAAATACATCGGCCAATTTGGGGCATTACATTGCTGATGCGCATGTGCCCCTGCATTTAACCCAAAACTATAACGGGCAGCTAACCAATCAAACCGGGATTCATGCCTTATGGGAAAGCCGGATCCCAGAGCTGTTTAGCAACCAGTATAACTATTATGTGGGTAAGGCCCGGTATATTGAAAACCCGTTAACCGAGGCTTTTAAAATATGCCGCAGCTCATTTAAAAGTGTTGATACAGTGTTACGCTTTGAACGGATCCTTAATAAAACCTTTCCACCTGATAAGAAGTATGCAATGGTTGCGCATGGAAAAAAAGAGATCAAGGACTATTCTGCTGCATACGCTGGTGCTTATCATAAAATGTTAAAAGGAATGGTTGAGCGCCGGATGCGGTCGGCGATACTGGAGGTTGGCAGTTACTGGTATTCAGCTTGGGTTGACGCCGGTCAGCCTGATTTGAATAACCTCATCAAACAGCCCATGGATAACGCTGAAAAGAGCAAGATTCAAAAAGAAGAGGTTTTGTACAGAAGCGGAAAAGTATTAGTTTTAGCTAAATAAAGCATAATGAGGAAAAAAATAGCAGCGCTAAGTAAAAGAAAGGCATCGGTTTTTCAATGGCGCAGCCATGAGCCTTCAAGGCTTGAAACTTTTAGTGATGCTGTTTTTGCTTTCGCTATAACGCTCATAATGGTATCACTTGAGGTGCCGCGCACGTTTGACGAGCTTTTTGAAGTGTTTAAGGGCTTTTTTAGCTTTGCATGCTGCTTTGGCATCCTTTTCATAATATGGAACAGCCAGAATATTTACTTTAGAAGATATGGCTTAAATAATGCATACGTTACCTTTTTAAACGCCATGTTGCTTTTTGTTGTGCTGATGTATGTGTATCCGCTCAAGTTTTTATTTATGGCCTTATTTTCAAATGGCATTTATAATGATCATGGGCGCCTGGTAAACATGATAACTCAACAGCAGCAATCCACTTTAATGTATGTATACCATTCAGGCTATGCAGTCATTTATATTTTATTTTTGCTGATGTACCTGCACGCCAAGAAAAACGCCAAAGAAATAAAATTATCAGCGGTGGAGCTTTTTGAAACCGATACCTTTATCATGGCGAATGTATTTAATGCTGCCCTCGGCATTGCCGGGATTGTGGTTGTGTTGCTTTCGCCTGTAGAATATAAAGGCTCGTCGGGCTTTATTTATATGCTAATACCGTTCCTTTACAGCATATTGTTTGCTATCCGGGGGAAAAGGGCACGTAAGCGATTTGGGGAAATTATTGAGGAACCTTCTTAGTTCTGCTGCTTTTTATGGCTGCATAAATTGGCGGGATAATTGAAATTAAAATAATTGCAACGCCTATCATTGCGAAGTGTGCCTTAAAAAACGGAATAGTTCCAAGCTCATATCCTGCAAAAAGAAAAACAATGATCCATGCCGCACCACCTATAATGTTATATAGACTGTAGCGTAAAAATGGCATTTTGCCAACACCAGCCACAAAGGGAGCAATGGTACGGATAATGGGCATAAAACGACTAAATATTACTGCCTTACCGCCATGCTTATCAAAAAAAGCTTTGGTTTGCAGATAATATTCGAGTTTTAATATCTTATTTTTTTCTTTAAATACCCTGGGGCCTAAGTAATTGCCCAGCAAGTAATTAATGGTATTGCCGGTAAAGGCGGCAACTATCAATATAAGGCCTAATAAAAAAACATTTAAACCTGTGGCACCACCGGCAATTAGCGCACCAGCGGCAAATAGTAATGAGTCGCCGGGTAAAAAAGGGGTAACCACAAAGCCTGTTTCGGCAAAAATTATGGCAAATAATATCAGGTAGGTTAAAGCATGGTACTGGCTTATTATATCAGCCAGGTGCTTATCAATATGTAATATAAAATCAATCAGGCCTTTAACTATTTCCAATGCTTTGTAATTTGGGGCGAATTTAGGAAAATTTAGTTAATTTAGTTGGATTGAGTTGATTAAGTTAATTTAAAAAGTAACAACTTAATCTAACCTAATCAACCACTTACTTAATCAACTTTTTATCTGTTCGTTATAAGTGCGGCGTTAAATGCTGCAGAATCGGTACGGTTGGTATAACCATAAGAATATAAGGTGTATAACCTGCCATCCTGGATCTGTACATTTTTAAGTGTTTGTAATATGGCCCCTGAACCAGAAGTGTTTAGCTGAAAATCATAATACCCGTTAGGTAACTCCATATAGTCTGAAAATTTAGGGTACACAATGTTGCCAAAAGCCTTTGTTCCGTTTGCGTAAACATCAATACCACTTACCCCTGTTGGCGACGCGTTAACAAAGCGTATTTTACCGCGCCCCAATGCCGGCAAGCTGGCAGTATCAACTGTGAAAATTGAGGTAAGTGAATTGTTTGCAACATTACCGGTAATAAACAGGCTGTAAGCTGCCCCCGATTTTAAAATATCATGCCTTGAAATTAATACAGGTCCACCTGATGTTACTGCAGTCCTGATAAGGTATGGTGTATCAAGCGCGGTTACAAAAAAATATCCCGGGTTAACAGAAAAGGTAAACGGGCTGTTGTTTACTACAAGGAACTTTATATACAGATTAACAGGAAAAACATCCGGGCTTAAATTTAGTACCTCGTATTTAATGTTTAGCCCTTTAGGGTTAGAGATTGATGCTTTGCCGCACGAAGACAGGAGTGATGAAAACCACAGCCCGGCAGCGCATAAAAGCAGCAAGCCTGATATTTTCCATTTGTTTTTAACAATCATATGTAAATAACCTGTTGTATTAAAAATTAAGCGCAAGTCCCAAATTGAACCTTGCATTTCCTTTACCAGTTAACAATCCTTTTGAAAATAGGGTATACATGTGTCCTGCTGCCAGTGTCATGCTTGTATCAACGCTAACAACGTCCGAGCCCACTCTTTTAATCTTCATTACCATAAGGCCGGTATCAATTAATGTAAATGCAGCTGTTTGTGTAAAAGCAATTGCAGCAAAGCTAACATTATTGCCAACAGTAACATTTAAGTCACCGGCATCAGGCGAGGCATTTACAAACCTGATTTTTGCCTTAGGCTTTGAGGAGATGCCTGTTGTATCTAAAATATCAACCGTGTTAAATGAACGGGTTGTAGTTGCTTCTGTAATATAAAGAGAATTGTTTACGCTATCTTTTAACGTTAATGGCACACTAAACAAAACATCAACGCTCCCGTTTTTTTTAAACTGGTAGTTTTGTGCCCCGGCAGGTACTGGTAAATAAAAAGACTGCCCGCCGCTGGTTAGTGTGAAATTATTTTGCCGGGTTCCGTTGATATAAAAATTTAATGCATCGCTGGAAGCGTTGATAATATTCAAACCTGTAGATACCGTTTTAGGGAAAACGTTATCGTTGTTTTTGCAGGATACTAATCCGGCTAAAGCAGCAATAAAAAGTAAAATGGTAAACCTGGTATTCATAGTGTAAATGCTATTATAACTGCTTATAATAAGTTTTGTTATAAGGGCGAATAAAAAAGTCCGGTTTTTACACCGGACTCCAATTTGGATTTATAATTTAAAATATTCAAGAATAAAATAAATTCACGTTAAAATAATGCTTAAAAGCATTATGCATAGCTGTTAAGCATTACCGGCATAACCAGCATTAGTACATCCTCGTTCTCATCGCCGCCCTGTGGTAGTAAAATACCAGCACGGTTAGGGGTCGACATTTCGAGGGTAACTTCTTCACAGCTTAAGTTTTTAAGCATTTCAATTAAAAAACGGGCGTTAAAACCAATTTCCATATCCTCGCCCTCATACTGACAGCTTAAACGCTCATGAGCCTCATTTGCAAAATCAATATCTTCTGATGAGATATTAAGCTCGCTGCCGTTTATTTTAAGCCTTACCTGGTGGGTGGTTTTATTTGCATAAATGGCAACACGGCTCAATGAACCTAAAAACGACTGGCGGTCGATGCTTAATTTATTAGGATTGTTTAAAGGAATAACCGCTTCGTAATCAGGATAGCGCTCATCAATTAAACGGCAAACCAGGTTAATATTACCAAACTTAAAGAAGGCGCTGGTGCTGTTATATTCAACCGCAACATTTACATCATCAGATGGTAATGACGATTTTAAAAGCGTTAATGCTTTTTTAGGTAATATAAAAGAGGTAGTGCTTGCTGCTTTTGCATCCTTGCGGCGGTAACGTACCAGCTTGTGTGCATCTGTAGCTACAAAAGTTAAGTGCTGGGTTGATAGCTGGCAGTAAACACCCGTCATAGCGGGGCGCAACTCATCATTACTTACCGCAAAAATTGTTTTGTTTATTGCTTCGGCTAAAACAGATGCAGGCAGGTTTACTGATGATGCGTTTTCAACAACCGGAATTTTAGGGAAGTCTTCGCCATTTTCGCCGTTTAGTTTATATTTCCCGTCGCCGGCGTTTATTTCAATAGCAAAAGTATTATCATCAACTGAGAAATTTACAGGTTGCTCCGGCAGTGACTTTAAGGTTTCCAGCAAAATGCGCGATGGTATAGCAATCCGTCCGTTCTCTTTAGCTTCAACCGTTAATGAAGTGGTCATGCTGGTTTGCAGATCGGTAGCCGAAATAGTTAAGTTTCCATCTTTTATCTCGAACAAAAAGTTTTCAAGTATGGGCAATACAGTGCTATTGCTCAAGGCCCCGCTTACCGCCTGTAGTTGCTTGAGTAATGTTGATGTAGAAACAATAAATCTCATATGATTGGAATTAATCTATCAAAAGTAAAAAATTTAATGTGCATACTTTCTTTTGCGCACATAATGTTGAAAAATAGCAAATATTACCAACAAACCCAAGGGCAAAGCATTATTAATAACTTGCCAGTATAGCTTTTCGCTCCTTATACGGGCGCGGCTAAGCAGGCGGATCTGGATTTCTTTAGTACGCAAGGCTATCAACCCTGAGTCATCGGTCATATAATCAGCAATATTCAGCAAAAGATTTTTATTGCCAAAATTTCGTTGCATATAATGATCGTATCCCAACGGGTAAGGCGAGCCATCAGCACCCAGCTGGCTTTTAAATACATCGCCATCGCTTATTACTATCATTTTTGTAGGCACGCTTTTAGGCAGTATCGGTACATTTTCATTCAAACCTTCGGGTAGCGGCCGGTTTTGAAAATCAGATTTAAATTCGCCTTCAAGCAATACAGCTACGTTTTTTGGGGTGCTCTGAAAATCTTTAGGGGTGGGTTCCTGCTCAAGGGCCTGCAGGGATAATATGTGTGGAGCGTTTAATTGTTTATTATAGGGGGATGAAGTAAGCAGGATAGTTTTTTTAACGTTTTTTATGGCTATGGTATCAATGGTGCTTGCAAACTCGCTCCTGATTGCATCAAGGTTTCTTACTATCGGGTTTTGTGAATCGGTAATAAACAACGGGTAGTACAGCCACGGCAGCAACTGGATCTGGGCCTGGCCACCTACATTGCCTGTGGTAACCGGGATCTGCGCACAGCTCATATCGGCAATCAGGTCATAATTTATACGCACGCCGTAAGTAAACAGTTGATCGTCAAGGTCAAGCTGTTTTGGGAACGACATCTGTTCGCCGCCATGCCCTTTAAGGCTATCAAGATCGGCGCTTACCTGGTCAATAGCCCACAGCACCCTTCCGCCGCGCATTACATACTGGTCTATCTTAAATTTTTCAACCTCGCTAAATTTTGTGTCAGGCTTTGGGATCACCAGCAACCTCATTTTTAGTAAAATACTGAGCGGAATGGTTTGAAGATTAATCCTGCCAACATTATACCCGTCAGATAATGATTTCATGGCATCATTCAACTGCACATCTGAAAGCTCATTATGGCCTTCGGTAAAGCCGATTATAGGTTTGCCGCCGCTGGTAACTTTTTTTATGGCCGATGAAAAAGCATATTCAAGGTTTTGGATGGAGTTGTTTGCCACTTCCTCATCAGAAAGCATTATGCGGGTCTGCAATAAATTAACAGCAATTTCCCTGCCCCCGAATTGTACAAGGGCTTCGGGAAATATTAGTAATTGTGCTACCCCGTTATCTGTTTTAGTAGCACGGTTTTCGCCAACTATACCTTTGGCTTCCAATGAGTCATAAGCTTTTTTCTGTTCATCGTCTGCCAGGCCCTTTATTGATGCTATCGGATCAATAAACTCAAATTGCACACGGTCATTACTATACGCCCGCAGATCAATAAGCATATCGCGCGTTGCCCGTTGTAGTCTTTTCAAATCTGAAGGGAAATTATTGCCTTGTAAATAAACTTTAACCTTAACCGGACCTTTTAATTTCTTCATAATATCCCGGGTTACCGGCGATATGGTGAAGCGTTTTTCTTTTGTAAAATCAAAACGGGTAAATGTTAGGTTTGATAAGATGCCTAAAGCTATCAGTGAAACCAATGAGGCGATCAGGATCTTGTCTTTCAGTGGTTTTTGCCTTTGCCTGTTTAATACAAAAAGGGTTAATGATATAAACAAACCAGTTAGGATAATGAAATATGCCAAATCGCGGGTATCCAAAACGCCCCGGCTTACAGATTGGTAATGCTCGGTTATGCCTAAATCCTGCAGGCTGAGGCTTTGCAAGGATAGCAGCTGGCTAAGGGAATCAAATCCACTATAAAAAAAGAAACAAAGAAATACGGCTATGGTAAAAGCAATGATCTGGTTTTTACTTACTGACGATGCGAATAAACCAATGGCAGCAAAGCTTGCCCCTAATAAAAACAAACCGATATATGAACCAATTACTCCGCCGATATCAATATTGCCTTGCGGGGTGCCCAGTTGGTAAACCGAGTAGTAGTAAACCAGGGTAGGTATTAAGGCAAACAATACCAGCAACAGGCAGGCAAAGTATTTGCCTAAAACAATTTGCCAGTCGGCCAATGGGCGGGTAAGGAGCAGCTCAAAAGTTCCTTCCTTACGTTCTTCGGCCAGCGACCGCATGGTTATTGCGGGGATAAGGAACATAAACAGGTAAGGGGCGGTGCCAAAAAGGCTATCAAGCGTGGCGTAGCCATAGTCTAAAATACTCGACTCAGGGAATACCCATAAAAACAAACCTAATACTAATAAAAACACACCAATAGTAACATAAGCTACCAGGGAACTGAGGTAAGAAGTTATTTCTTTTTTGAGGATGCTAAGCACTTTTATGTTCAGTGATGAATGCCGAAATTACACAATAATGTGTTAAAGCAAAACGGTTAAATGTAGTTTTATTGTTTGCTAACAGAATCAAATACCCGGATTTATTTCGCCTCTTTTTTCTTTTTTTCGGCCGGAAATGTTGGCCCGAAACGATACGCCAGGCGCAGGGCTACCTGGTTAATATTAGCGTTGCTTTGCACACGGCTTTCATATCTTAAGCCCAGGTCAATGGTGCCTTTGTGATTATTTGTAGGTGCAGAAAACCCTATAACAGGGGAGTATATGAATGCGTTTGATGATCCGGTAAAATTGTCCTGCAGGTTGAATGATACACCCGCATCGCCTTCAACATAGGCTATTTTTGAGAAATAGTATTTGACCCCCAATTCCAACGGTAAAAATTGATCGGGCTTTAAATTCAGCGGGCCGTTATAATCCAGGCGAACTAAGTAGCTGGTAAAACCTAATGTACCTGTAATGTTAAATTTAGGAGAGCTTACCGGCACCTCAACTTTAACAGAACCCCCAACAACAGAACCATAGTAATTGGAAAGATTGCCCGTTGTTAAACCATACTCGCCACCTATACTAATGTGAGGGCTCATGGTTACCTGCGCAAATGCCCCTAAGGAACAAATTATAACGACTATAAATGAAAGTAAAGCTTTTTTCATATTTAAACAGCTTGTAAAGGTATAAACATAAAAAAATTAATGACTATTTATTTACTTAAACATGTTTTACACGGGTAATTACCTGTTTATTGTCATAAAGCATCTTTGTTGCGATACAAACAAGATGGTTATTTAAATTTGATTTTTATATAACTATTTGTTAATGTACAGAATTATCATCGTATTGCTTCTTCTTTTTAAAATTACAGAGGTTGCTGCCCAAGCTGATTGGGAACTTAAAAATGAGAAGAACGGAATAAAAGTTTACACCAGTACAGTGGCCAACTCAAAATTTAAGGCGATAAAAGTTGATTGTGAGCTAAAGGCAACCTTATCGCAAATAGTTAAGGTATTGCTTGATGTAAAAGGCTGCCCTGAATGGCTTTACCATACAAAATCATGCGTGCTTATTAAACAGGTTTCCCCATCCGAACTATATTATTACTCCGAAATAAATATTCCGTGGCCAGCCCAAAATCGTGATTTTGTAGCACACCTGAAGGTTTACCAAAACCCTGAAACTAAAGTGGTAACCGTTGATGGCCCGGCTGTGCCCGGTTTTGTGCCGGTAAAAGGTGGTATTGTGCGGGTACAATCATCAAAAGGATTATGGATTATTACACCAATAGCAAATAACCGGATAAAGGTAGTATACACATTACAGCTTGATCCGGGCGGCAATCTCCCTGCCTGGCTTGTTAACCTTTTTGCCGCCGAAGGCCCTATGAAAAGCTTCCAGGGTTTATTATTACAGCTCAAAAAGCCCGCATATCAGAATGCAGAATTAGGGTTTATTAAGGATTAGGTACTTGTTTGCAAAAAAAGCCGGGAATTACCCCGGCCCTTTTTACATATTTCAGAACGATTCAATGCTAAATTACAATCTGTATGCAAGGCGCAATGCAACCTGGCTTATAGTTCCGCTGTTCGACCATGCTTCATAACGAACGCCCGCTTCAACATGGTCATCCCAGGTGTAGCCAATGCCGGGCGCATAAGCAATAGCTCTGCCGCCGCCACTTACCGTTGAAAATACAACACCACCCTGGCCCTCACCATAAAAACCACCACTAACATAATACTTAAGGCCTAATTTTACCGGGACAAAGCCCTCGCCTGAGCTTGTTGTGCCAAATGCCATTAGTATATCCCTATAATCACTTTTGTAGATAAAATTTGTATACCCTGCCGAACCTGTAATGAAAACTCCGGCAGCTATAGGGTAATCATATTTTAAGGACGCACCCAATGCTGTAGAAGAAATATCTGTTACTGAACCAAAAAGAACTCCTGCTTCAAAACCTGCACTAAATTTGCCGCTGGTTGGTGTTGTTTGTGCTAAAGCTGAGATAACAGTTAAGCCTAAAATGGCCAATGAGAATAAGATTTTTTTCATTTTTTAAAGTTGATAATGTTTAAGCTGTGCAAGCTAGTAAGTTTGAATTGCATTTGAACGGATTAACACGGGAGGTTGTTACAAAAAAATAAGAACATATAGACAAATAATGTCGAAATGTTTATTTTTTCAAATCCTTTAACATCAATGAAAAGTGGTTGGGTTGTAACGATAAGGTTTTAGAACGGCAAAAATAAAAGCTGTTAATAAGCTATCTGAAACTCAAAACAACTGCTTTGCCCGAAATGCTCTCCAGCAATGGTTTGAAAATTAACAGCGCGTTTTGCCTTGCTGTGCCTATTACGTCCATTTCTTTCGCGTTATCCAGGATCTTTTTTTCTGCAATTTTATAAACAGATTCAACCATATTTTTGGTATCGTCCTGAAACCAGGTGCCGCTTATATCGTACACCTTTGATCTTTGATGATCAATGGCTGAGTAGCAGATCTCAGGTTGTGGCAGAAAAACCGTTACCGAATTATCTGATTGAATAATATCCGATCTTTTAACTTTTGTGAGATCAATGCAGGCGGTAACCTCGCCAACAGCTAAAAATAAGACCTTGCTATCAGGCAAGATAGGGTGGATCTCTTTTTGCTCAACAATATCTTTCATGGTGTACTTAACCAGTTCCAGCTTGCCCATGCTGCTTATTTTTTGCACCATGCCGGTTTCTGTAATTTCGGTACGCGATGCCGTAAACTCGTGCTTTATGTAAAAGAATAAAAAAACTAAAAAGCCGGTTATAACTATTGAGCTTATAAGGATAAACAGGATCCGGTTGCCAAAGCGATTTGCCATTGTGGAAGAGATTAGAGGTTAGTGATCAGAGATTGGTTGTTTAAGACCGAAGGTAAGTATGTCTGAAAGAAAAATTAATCTTTAACTAATCTCTTACCACTAATCTCTACCCCTAATATATACAAATAAAAAGAGCAGTTGTTAGGCTGCTCTTTTTATAATTAAAATTACGCGGTAGTGTTATAAAGGTTGAAAATGAGGTTTTCTTAAACCCTTACAACTGTTTAAACTACTGGAAGCAGTAGGCTATGCGCAATGCAACCTGGCTAAGAGTGCCATTATGCGACCATGCCTCATAACGAACGCCCGCTTCAAAGCCGCCATCAAACGTGTAGCCAATGCCCGGTGCATAAGCAAAAGCCGTACCTCCACCGCTTTGGGTTGAAAATGCCGCACCTAACTGGGCTTCACCAAAAAAACCTTCGCCGTTAAAATAGTATTTAAGGCCTGCTTTTAATGGTATAAAGCCTGATGATGATGGAAATCCCAACCCCGAATTTTTAAGTGCGCTTTTTACCATAAAGGACTCATAACCGGCGGATATGGTGAAATAGGTAGCGGTAGCAATAGGTAAATCATACTTAAGAGAGCCACCTATGGCAAAATTGTAAACATTGCTGCCATTACCTACAGGTATGCCCGCATCAACACCAATACTAAATTTACCACTCTCTGATTTGCCTGTTTGTGCAAAACTACTGCATGCTGTTACTCCCAGCATGAATAATGCTAATAGAACTTTTTTCATGAAATTAAGGTTTTAAATTGGTTAATAATATTATCAAATATATAAAGTTAATAAAAATAATATTATTTGATAACAATTATTTAACATTAATATCAGTGATATATGCAAAAAAAGAGCAGATAATATCTGCTCTTTTAATAAGTTGATTATAGTGATCATAGACTGGAGGTTAGAGATTAGTTAGGAATTAAAGGAAAAAAAATCCTCAACTAATCTCTAACCTCTGATCTCTAGTCTCTATCCATAAATTATATTCAAAGTAATAGGCACGTTTAATGCTTTTGAAATAATGCAGTTTGCTTTTGCGCCTTCGGCAATTTCTTTAAATTTTTCTTCGCTTACGCCATCAATTGCTGTTCCTTTTAATTCAAGATGGATGCCGGTAATACTTAGGGCCTGCATGTCAAGATCTAAAATTGCATCAGTGTTTAAATCGTTTGGGGTAAAACCAGCCTGGCTTAAGGCCGCACCTACCGCCATGGTGAAACAGCCTGCATGTGCAGCTGCAATCAGTTCTTCGGGGTTGGTGCCAATCCCGTCCTGGAAACGGGTTTTAAATGAATACTGAGTGTTGTTGAGTGTGGTGCTTTGGGTGGTGATTTCTCCTTTACCTTCGGTTAAAGTACCGTTCCAATGGGCATGTGCTGTACGTTTCATAGTTTTGGTTTTTGTTAAAAGTTTATTTCAGGTATTGTAAATTGCTGGTTTATCTTGCTTATAAAGGCTAAAACTTCATCATGGCCGAGCTGCGTTTCGGCAGATGTTAAAAAATGCTGCGGCACTTCTTCAAAAGTAGCTAAAAGAGCCTTGCGGAACTTAGCAATATTCTGATCTGTTTTTATGGATGATTGCTTATCGGCCTTGGTAAATACCAATACAAACGATAGTCCCTTTTCACCAAGCCAGTTACAAAATTCAATGTCTATTTTCTGCGGCTCAAGGCGGCTGTCAATCAATACCATTACACATTGCAGGCTTTCACGCTTATCCAGGTAGGTATGGATAAATTTACTCCAGTCGGCTTTTTTGCTTTTTGATGCTCTTGCATAGCCATAGCCGGGTAAATCAACTATATACCAGTTATCATTTATCAAAAAATGATTGATGAGCTGTGTTTTGCCTGGTGTTTGCGAGGTTTTTGCCAACCCTTTTTTGCCGGCCAGCATATTTATTAATGATGATTTACCTACGTTCGAGCGCCCAATAAAAGCATACTCCGCCTTTACCGGCGGCGGCAGCTTAGAGATCTGGGTGTTACTGCAAATAAATTCGGCTGATTTTACGATCATACGGCAAAGGTAGCTTTTTTAGATTTGAGAAGCGAGATTTGAGATTTGAGACAAGAATAAATTATCTTTAGAAATATTGATTTTACAATCGTCAAACAAAAGAATAGCAGAACATTCTGTAAATTTGATGTTTAAACATGTAATTGAAATGGAAGAATATAAAATACCTGCACAAACCCGCATTGGCCATGTGCATTTAAAGGTAAGCGATCTTCAAAAATCACTCGATTTTTATAGCGGCCTGCTTGGTTTTGAAAAAATGATGCTGTACGGCGATCAGGCTGCATTTATATCGGCCGGCGGGTATCATCACCATATTGGCTTAAATACCTGGCACAGCAAAGGCGCTCCACCAGCACCTGAATATGCGCCAGGCCTATATCATACTGCTATTTTGTATCCTGAACGGAAAGACCTTGCAACTATATTACAACGGCTTATAGATGCCAAATACCCAATAACCGGTGCATCAGATCACGGTGTATCAGAAGCTATTTATTTGGATGATCCGGACGGTAACGGCGTTGAACTATACTGGGACAGGCCCCATGAGCTTTGGCCGCTTGATGAAAATGGTGAGCTTACTATGTTTACAAAGCGGTTGGATATTGAAGGGTTGCTGGGAGAGAAGTGATTTCGGATTTCGAATGTTCGATTTCGGATTTATGAAATAAAAAAGCGTTTACGCCTATGGTGACAACACCAACAAAGGCGGAAATGATTAAAGGATTGCAGGATTCCTATCGCGTTGAAAAAAATCCTGCAATCTTTTAATCCTATAAATCTTAGTTTATAGCTGCTTTATAAAAATATTCTTAAAATACGCTTTATGCCCGTGATCTTGCAGGGCGATGAAGCCGGTTTTGGCGAGGCCGTAATCAGGATAGTCTTTCCATTTTCCTTCGGTTTTTTTCTTTGTCCAGTCGGCATCCCATGCCTGGAATGACAGGATCTTTTTACCATTTAGCCAGTGCTCTACATGGCCGTTTTTAAAGATGATTTTGCTGGTGTTCCATTCGCCAACAGGCATTACTTTTTTTAAGTTGTTTGGTAAGTGCATGGCATAATCGCAACCTGTTTTTTGCCATTCTTCCAGCTTATCCGGCCAGCCCAAATCGTCAATAATTTGGTATTCGGGACCGGTTTCATAAGTTGCATGGTATTTGGGGGCCTCAACCACATGGTACATAACACCGCTGTTACTGCCCTTATCAATCTTCCAGTCCCATGAGAGCTCAAAGTTGGCGTATTGCTTATCGGTAATAATATCACCGCCGGTATCGCCCTGGGCAGCGCCGAGGCAAACTAATGAACCATCAACAATCGTCCAGTTTTTTACCTCTCCTTTTTTATTAAAACCATGCCAGCCATTAAGGGTTTTGCCATCAAACAGGCTGGTCCATTTTTTTATTTTGGCTGATGAATTTGATTTAGCCGGTTTATGCGGTGGCGTTGCCAATGCCTGCGAACCGATAAAGCCCGCGGCTATTATTAATATACTTAGTTTTTTCATGTTGTTTATTGTGATGTTATAACTTTAACTATCTGGTGAGGGCGTATGCGATACGCCCCTACACGTTCTTTTTTAACATTTTTTCCGGATCCCAATGCATGGGGATGTTTTGGAAATAGCTGTCGTTACATAGCAAAGCAGGAGCAGCAGCACGATAGCCAAATGTGGCATCCTCGGTTACTTTGCCGTTGTTGCGGATGGCTGTAATAAAGTTATTCATATGGTCGTAAGGGCCACCCAGGTAACCTTTATCGGCATCAAATACAATTTCTTCGGGTGGCAGCATTTTTTTTCTTTCGGGGTTTCTGTCGCCGCTCTGCCTTAGTTTTTCAAGATAGAAGGGATCGTCAGAAGCAACTACCTTGTTCCGTTTTAGCACTACCTTATCCCAGGTAATATCCATCGCGCCTTCGCTGCCTACCAGGCGTAGGTAAGTAGTGCCACTGGTGCCGTCAACAAAGTTACAGCGCAGCGACAGGTTAAATGCCGGATGAACGGCGTTTTTGCCATAGTCAAAAGTACCCAGCAAAACATCAGGTACTTCGCGGCCATCATTCCAGAACCGTAAACCGCCTGATGCATAAATTTTTTCGGGCCCGTGCGAACCTGTAACAAAGTGCAGGCTGCTGAACAGGTGAACAAACAGATCGCCTGCCATACCTGTACCGTAATCGGTATAATTACGCCATCTAAAAAAGCGCTTTTCATCAAACGGGCGTTTATGCACATTGCTTACATAGGTATCCCAATCCACAGTTTGCGGCGAGGCATCAGCAGGAATAGGATACTGCCATACCTCAACAGGGCCGCGCCTTGCCCAAAAACCTTCGGCATAATTAAGCTGACCAATTGCTCCGCTTGCCAGCAGTTCTTTTGCCTTTTCGTTACCCAGTGATGATACGCCCTGGCTGCCCACCTGGAACACCTTGCCTGTTTCCTGCTGGGCTTTTATAATTGCCGGGCCTTCGGTAATTGAATGGATCATTGGCTTTTCGCAATACACATGCTTGCCGGCATGCATGGCATCAATAGAGATCTGCTGGTGCCAATGATCGGGCGTACCAATAATTACGGCATCAATATCCTTGCGATTTAAAATCTCTTTATAAATTTTGGTAGTATAAATATCATTGCCCCAGCGGCTTTTAGCATCAGCCAGGCGACCATCGTACAGATCGCATACGGCAACCAGCTTAACTCCCGGAATCTTCAGGGCCACGTTGGTATCTTCCGATCCTTGCCCGCCTGCGCCAATCAGGGCAATATTTACCTGGTCGTTAGCGCTGATGCCGGCCTGCCGTTTTAAATAGGCGAAAACTTCGTTCTTTTTATCAGCAGCAAATACATTTTGGCCGATGGCTACCGCAGCTGTGGCAGTGCCTAATTTTCTGAGGAAATTTCTGCGCGATGGTTCATTTTTTTCTTTCATGGTACAAGTAACAGGGTTTGTTAGTCAGTAAAAGGTAATCGGTTCTGATGCTTATTGAAGGGGATTGCATCAACAAGTGAAAGGTATAATTTTAATGGGATAATTGAAAATAATTGTAAAAAGTATAGTGATAACGTTAGCAACAAATAACAACATTAGCAACACTTGTTGTTAGTGTTGCTAATTGTTGCTAGTTGTCTGAATCAGGATTTGAATGGGGATTGGTAACAAATGGTAACAAGTGGTAACACTTGTTGTTAGTGTTACTAAATGTTATTAGTTGGCAAAGGTTATACGCTGACTGTTCCCCGGGTATAGGCTACCGTGTACCCACATCTTAATAAATAGGATAGGGAGCCATTTGACTGACCCATGGGGTCTACCCCTTTGTAGAATATGCACGAACACGATTTTTACCTCGTAGAGGTTACCCTTCTACGCCATAAAATTAATCAGCACAAGTAAACGCGGACTAAGGGTAGCCTCTACGAGGCAATATATTTGTTATTCTATTTTCCTACAAAGGGGTAGACCCTATGGGTCAAGCCTTTGTAAATACTATATTATTCCCTACAACAATGCACCAACATCATGAAAAACTTGTGGGTACACGGTAGGGGTATAGGGGGTAATTAAGGTTCAGTAGTATAATATTAGCTATATATAAGGTATTTATATATACCTTTTATATTGGCTTATTAATGTATTTAAAAGTATTTTTTAATTCCGAGTAGAGCGATCTTTTACGTGGGACATCAACGCAGGACAGGTAGGCTGGCTACCTATCAATTGAATAAGATCCTTCACTGCGTTCCAGGATGACAAAGGGTTAATTTATTTATGGTAGCATTAGCAACAAATAGCAACACTAGCAACAAGTGTTACCAATGTTGCTAAATGTTGTTAGTGTTGCTAAATTAATTTAATGCATTCTACCCCGGATAGTCAAGCCAATCTAACTTAATCAAGTCTGTGAATCCAATCAGCCAATAATAATTATCTTTGCCACCCAATGAGCAAAATTATAACTCCGTATGCCGATCAGCAGGGCACAAAAAAAGAGCAGGTTGCTGATATGTTTAATAATATCTCAAAAACCTACGATTTTCTGAATCATTTTATGTCGTTGGGCATTGATATTATCTGGCGTAAAAAGGCTATTAATGAATTGAAGAAAGATCAGCCTAAATTAATACTTGATGTTGCTACCGGCACCGGCGATTTTGCTTTTGAGGCCCTTACCATATTAAAGCCTGAGAAAATTATCGGGGTTGATATTTCGCAGGGGATGCTTGACATCGCGCAGCAAAAAATAGATAAACGCAATTTAGGCGACAAGTTTGAGATTAAACTGGGCGATTCGGAAAAGCTGCCTTTTGATGCCGATGGCTTTGATGCCGTTACTGTGGCCTATGGCGTGCGTAATTTCGAGAACCTTGAAACAGGGCTTGCCGATATTCACCGCGTACTAAAGCCGGGCGGAAAAGCAGTAGTGCTTGAGTTTTCAAAGCCTAAAGCATTCCCCATAAAACAGCTGTATAATTTCTATTTTAACTATATTACACCCGGAATTGGTAAATTATTTTCAAAAGATGCAAGGGCCTACACTTATTTGCCCGAATCAGTAGCTGCATTTCCGGATGGAAAAACTTTTACTGCACTTATGGATAAAGTAGGCTTTAAACATACCAAACACAGGCCCTTAGCGTTTGGTATTTGTTCAATTTATACGGGTATTAAATGATTAAAAATCGTTACCTCATTGTAATTTTATTATTATTTAGCGGTAATACTTTATTAGCGCAGGTACCTGCGTGGGGTGGCGGGGCTGATTTAACCGACCTTAGCTTCGGTTTCACATTCTCATACGTTAGCAATTATTATAAAATTGACAAAAAGCCCAACTGGCGCGCTCCGTTTTTTGACCAGGGCGTAAATAGGTACATAACCGATTCATTAAAAAGTATCGGTTCAAAAAACTCATCGGGCTTTGCGGTTGGTTTTATAACGCGGTACAGCCTTACCGATCATTTGGAAGTGCGCGCAACGCCTTCGCTGGTGTTTGCCGATCGATCTATTAGTTATACTTACCCAAATCCTGCTAATAATGTTACCAAGCTGATCCAGAGCACCTCAGTAGATTTTCCGTTAGAATTTAAATTGAAATCAGACCGGATAGGTAACATGCGGGCATACATTTTAGGCGGGGCAAAGTATACCCTGGCCATAGGATCAAAAAAGAATGCCGATGCCGGGCTTGATCCGCTTGATAAGCTGGTTAAAAACGTAGGCGGCTTCGGATCGTACGAAGCCGGGTTGGGCTGCGACATTTATTTTGAATTTTTTAAGCTCTCGCCCGAAATAAAGATCTCCAACTCATTGGGCAATGTGCTGGTGCCTGAAAATCAGCCCTATTCAAGTCCTATCAGCAAGCTGGGGCTGCATACTATTATGTTTAGTTTGTATTTTGAGTAAGGGCATTCCTGAATTGCATAGCTTATAGTTTACTCACCCGACGACGCTTCGCTGGTCGACCTCTCTTCACCTGCGGTGGAAAGAGGTGAGGAAAATAAAAAATAGAATTCTTCGGCCCTCTATACGCGTAGCGAAGAGAGGGCAGGTCGAGCGAAGCAATGACCGGGTGAGTAAATTCTGCGCGCGATATTAACGCCAATGCAATGCCATCAATGTGCTGCATATGTGGTTTAATTACCAATTCATTGCCAATAAATGACAACTTATTCCAATCAAAAACATAATTTCGCTGCAATAGTTACCTATATATGGCTAAAATTGCATTAATAACAGGAGCAACCTCGGGAATAGGAGAGGCCTGTGCTCATTTATTCGCACGTGAAAAGTATAACCTGGTACTAACAGGAAGAAGACTTGACAGGTTGGAAAATTTGGCGAAAAAATTAAATACCAAGTATAACGTTGAAGTTGCCGTATCGCAGTTTGACGTTAGGAACAGGGATGAAGTTAAAGACAACCTTGAAGCCCTGCCTGCCAAATGGAAAAAGGTGGATGTGCTTATTAATAGTGCCGGCTTAAGTCAGGGGCTTGATCCTATTCAAAATGGCAGCCTTGATGATTGGGACACCATGATTGATACCAATGTTAAAGGCTTGCTGTATGTAAGCAAAATAGTAGCTAACTGGATGATTGATAACAAGCAGGGACACATTATTAATATAGGATCAATAGCTGGAAAAGAAGTTTATGCTAACGGTAATGTATATTGCGCAAGCAAATATGCTGTTGATGCCTTAAATAAAGGGATGCGGATTGACCTGCTGCCATACGGCATAAAGGTTACGGCAATACATCCGGGAGCAGTTGAAACAGAGTTTTCGGAAGTGCGGTTTAAGGGTGATAAAGAACGGGCGAAGAAAGTTTATGATGGCTTTGAACCCCTTGTTGCAGATGATATAGCCGAAACAATATGGTTTGTGGTTTCGCGCCCTAAACATGTTAATATTAACGATATGATTGTAATGGCAACAGCGCAGGCAAATGCTACCACGATCTTTAGATCGTGAGTCGGGAAAGTCAGTAAAGACCGAAAGTCCGAAAGACAGGAGAGTCAGAAAGATAGAAAAGTCAGAAAGGCAAATAGTACAAAGAGTTAACATAAAGCTAAACATCAATATAAATATCTTCCGGACTTTCGGACTTTTCCGATTTTCGGCTAACAAATAAATAATTCAGTAATTAAAAATCCGAAATCGAACATTCGAAATCCGAAATAGAAAAAACATGTCACTAATAAATCAAATAGACCAGGATATAAAACAAGCTATGCTGGCTAAACAGGCAGACCGTTTAAGGGGTTTGCGGGCAATAAAATCTGCTTTGCTTTTGGCCCGTACCGAAAAAGGCGCCGCTGAAGAATTAACCCAGGAAGCCGAAATTAAAGTGCTGCAAAAATTGGTTAAACAGCGCAAGGAATCGGCCGAGATCTATAAAACGCAAAACCGCGATGATCTGTACCAGATAGAAATTGAAGAAATGAAAGTGATTGAGCCGTACCTGCCAACGCAAATGACCCGTTTTGAAATTGAAGGTTACCTGGAGGAAGTAATAAGCCGTGTTGGTGCAACCTCAGTAAGCGATATGGGAAAAGTGATGGGCATTGCCAACAAAGAGCTTGCCGGCCAGGCAGATGGAAGAACTATATCGGAAGTGGTGAAACAACTTTTGGGTTGATTAAGTTGATTAAGTGAGTGGTTGATTAAGTTTTAATATTAAATAACTCAATCAACTTAATCAAACTTAATCAACTAAATAAACATTAAAACTTGCATCTAACAATCAATAAGCTATTTTTATAGCGGAAATATTTAATGTTACTTATTGGCCTTATTTAATGGCCGTTTTAGGAATTTAAACTTTATAAATTTATATGGATTTCGTGCTTAAAGAGGAACATGGTTTTAGTTATATCGATGAGGGCGAAGGCGAGGTTTTGTTACTGTTACATGGTTTAATGGGTGCATTAAGCAACTGGGATAAGGTAATAGAAGGGTTTAGAGGGCAGTACCGGGTAATTATACCTATATTGCCTATATATGATTTGCCGCTGTTAACTACCGGGGTAAAAAGTATGGCCAAGTACGTACACAAGTTTATAAAGTATAAAAAGCTAACAGATATAACCTTGCTTGGCAATTCACTGGGTGGTCATGTTGGTTTAATATACGTATTGGCGCATCCCACACTTGTTAAGGCATTGGTGTTAACCGGTAGCTCAGGCTTGTATGAAAATGCCTTTGGCGGATCGTTCCCAAGAAGGGAAAGTTATGATTTTGTAAAGGAAAAGGTTGAATATACATTTTATGACCCGGCAACGGCAACCAAAGAGCTGGTTGATGACGTATATAGAATTATAAACGACAGGCACAGCGTAATCCGGATCCTGGCTATGGCTAAATCGGCTATCCGCCATAACATGAATAAGGATCTGTACAAAATTAAGATCCCGGTGTCGTTGATATGGGGCAGGGATGATAAAATTACACCTCCGGAGGTTGCAATAGAGTTTAATGAGCTATTGCCCGATTCGGAATTACACTGGATAGATAAATGCGGGCATGCGCCTATGATGGAGCAGCCTGAAGAGTTTAACAAGTATTTAAAGGTATTTTTAGATAAGATAAAATCAAAATAAATATATGTTTGCAATTGAACTGATAGCTGATGCAATACCACCGGTACACACTTCTGATAGTATCCAGAAGGCAGTTGACCGTATGGTTGAATTTCGCATCCGCCATTTGCCAATTGTAAACGAAGACCAGTTTTTGGGCCTGCTATCAGAAAATGACCTGGCGGGCGAAAGTGATTTTCAAACCCCTGTAGGCGCTTTGGCGCTTTCGCTGGTTAACCCTTATGTACTGGAAGAACAACATATTTATGATGTTATCCGCCTGTTTAATGAAAGACAACTAACTGTAGTGCCCGTGCTTGATGCCAATAAGAACTATTCGGGCCTTATTACCATAAATTCACTTACCAAGTACTTTGCCGCGCTTACATCTGTTGAACAGCCGGGCGGCATAATTGTACTGGAGATCAACAATAAAAACAATTCGCTGGCGCACATGGCGCAAATTGTAGAATCTGATAACGCTCAGATCCTAAGCTCATACGTGCGCACCTTTCCTGATTCAACACGAATGGAGGTTACCCTTAAGGTAAACAAGCAGGATATATCAACTATAATAGCCACCTTTTTGCGTTACGAGTATGATATAAAAGCTACGTTTAATCATACCGATGATAATGACAACTCAAGGGACAGGTATAATTCGTTGATGAATTACCTTAATTTGTAGGTTGGTCATTAGGCATTGGTCATTAGTCATTTTTGAAATGTTAGATAATTTATAAGCACATTTGACCATACCGCTGACCTGCCCAAATGACCCAATGACAAATGACTAATGACAAATAACCAATGAGAATAGCAGTTTACGGCAGGCAATTTAATGACCCGGTGGTGGTGCCTTATATCCAGCAGGTATTTGATAACCTGGTGCAACATGGTGTTGAAATTTATGTTCATCCGCAGCTTCACGATTTTGTGCAGGAAAATATTAAGACTGTAAAATATAGCGTACTGGATAACACTGCTCAGCTGAAAAATTTTGTCGACCTGTTTTTAACGCTTGGCGGTGATGGTACCCTGTTGGATATGGTTACCGTGATCCGCGATTCGGGCATACCTGTTATCGGGATAAATTTTGGCCGGCTCGGCTTTTTGGCAAGTATTAATAAAAACGACATTGATGCGGCTATTTATGCAGTTGTAAATAAACAATTTTCGATAGACAGCCGGGAATTGCTGTGCATTGATTCGGAGCAGGAAATATTTGGAAGGGATAACTTTGCCCTTAATGATATTACCATCCATAAACGTGATGATGCGGCAATGATAACCACGCACGTTTTTTTAGACCAGGAATTTTTAAATTCTTATTGGGGCGATGGGATCATTATATCTACCTCAACAGGGTCAACCGCGTACTCGTTAAGCTGTGGTGGCCCTATTATTTTCCCTGAATCAAACAGTATTGTTTTAACGCCAAATGCCCCCCATAATTTAAATGTAAGGCCCATAGTATTACCTGATACCAGCATACTGGCCTTTGATGTTGAATGCCGCAGCAACAATTACCTTGTCTCGTGCGATTCGCGAACGGCAATAATTGATAAAACCATGCGTTTCCAGGTAAGTAAGGCTGGTTTCAGATTAAACCTTATCCGTTTAAATAATGAAAGTTATTTATCAACGTTAAGAAACAAACTGTTATGGGGACTAGATGTTCGAAACTACTAAATTTACCGGATGCCTAAATTTGTACTATTTATATTTTTAGTTTTTATATCATTTAATTTAAAGGCGCAAACCTGGGAAATTGGCGGTGCTTTAGGCGGTGCAGGCTATATTGGCGATCTGAATCCCAATAATCCTATTAAAATTAGCGGTTATTCCATTGGCGGATTTGTAAAGAGAAACTTTAACGGTTATTTATCGGCCAGGTTAAATGGCGCTTTCGGACAAATAAGCGCTGCAGATAGTAATTCAAGCAATCAGCAATTCAGAAAAAGGAATTTAAGCTTCACAACTCCTATATATGAAGCAAGTATTATAGGGGAGTTTAATTTTATGCATTATATTCCAGAAGCCGGCAAAAATAAATTTACACCTTATATTTTTCTTGGCGTTGCTTTAGCCAGGTATTACCCCAGTACAATATACAAGGGGCAGACCTATGCATTAAGATTATACAGAACCGAAGGGGAACATACCGGGTATTCTTCGAATGCTATCTCCCCTTTATACGGTGCTGGCGTTAAGTATAATATTATGGGTAAATTTACCCTTGGCGCCGAATTAGGTTACCGCAACACGAACACTGATTACCTGGACGATGTAAGCGGCAATTATGCCGTTAAAAGTAAACAAGGTAAAATAGCAAGGGCGCTGGGTGATCGGTCTGGCGAAAAAACAGGCGTTTATATTGGCAGTGCGGGCACACAGAGGGGCGACTTGCGGCCGCACGATACCTATTTCTTTTCTCAAATCACCATTTCCTATACTTTTGTAACGCAGAAGTGTTATTTTCAATAACCAGGATTCCTTGGATTTAAAAGATTACCGAAGGACTTTTGAAATTGATCCTGAGTTCAAAATGTATTGATTTTTTCTGGGGTTCAAATTTTAGATCGCCAGCTATCCGAAAAATCCGCACATCTTATAAATCTTAATTTAAATGCATCATTGTTGCAATAAACTTTCATCAGCTGCGTTGTATTGTAAATCAGCTGCATCTGTTTGCCGTTGGTAACCAATTATTTAACCTTAATCTTTAACATCATGGCTGAGTTAGCACAATCCTCCGGAAAATCAGGCGGCAAACGCGTGAAAAGAATGCCTGTTCGTGTAGATCTGACTGCAATGGTTGATCTTGCATTTTTACTGATCACATTTTTTATGCTCACCACATCGTTTCAGAAACCGCGTAAAATGGATGTGGCTATGCCGGCTGGTGGCCCCCCGGGTGCTGTTTCTGACAAAACCACTATGACCATTTGTCTTGGCACAAAAAACCAGGCAGTGTATTATTTAGGTATGGCCGATAAGCCTTTAACAGTACCAAAACTTACCGGCTATGGCACACAGATCCGCACCGCAATACTTGAAATGACCAAACAGGTGTATGCTTCAACAGGTAAAACAATGATGGTATTAATTAAACCAGCCGAACATTCGGTATATGAAAACCTGGTAGATGCGCTTGATGAAGTAAATATTACCAAAGTACCATCCTATGCTATTGCTACCATCTCAGCAAAAGATATCAATATGTTAAAGGAAAAGGGGATCTATTAATTGGTTGATTAAGTTGATTGAGTTAGATTAGGTTGATTGAGTTGAAAAAATAATTACCAGCTCATTCAATCACCGGCTCAATCAACATTTTTCATGATTTTACGCCTGAAAAACCACTCACTCATTCAACCACTCACTCAATCAACTTCCTCAAAAATTCTTTTCCTTCCTCATAATAAAAAAACTACAATTAAGTTTTTACCTTTGTCCCCTGAAAAAAACAGCACAAGTTGTTGAGAATGGGGCCAAAACCCGGTTAGATTTTAATAATTTATTAACCGGGAACGTATATTATAGGGCATTTTTTAATAAATGATGCTTTATAAAGCCACGTTACGGCATTTAATAAACGTTATAATGGGATATAAGGATCAGATTGATTTGTTAAAATTGCCGCAGCACATAGCTATTATTATGGATGGTAACGGGCGTTGGGCAAAAGAAAAAGGCAAATTGAGAATATTCGGCCATCATAATGGAGTGCTTTCGGTTAGGGATGTGGTTGAAGGAGCTACGCTGCTTAATTTAAAATATCTAACGCTTTATACCTTTTCGTCAGAAAACTGGAACCGGCCAAAGCTTGAAGTTATGGCCATTATGGAACTGATGGTAAGTACCATTCATAAAGAAATAAGAAACTTTATGGAAAAAAATGTGCGTTTAAAGGCAATTGGCGATTTAGAAATGCTGCCTGATAAGGCCCGCAGGGAACTAAATAATGCAATTAACCAAACCAGTGCTAACACCGGGCTTGTGCTTACGCTTGCTTTAAGTTACAGTTCGCGCCGCGAAATTGTAAGCGCAGCTAAAAGCATTGCTATTAAAGTGCAAAGTGGTGAGTTAAATATTGAGGACATTGATGAGGAGACTTTTGAAAATAACTTATATACCAATGGCATGCCCAACCCCGAACTGCTGATAAGAACAAGCGGCGAACATCGCATAAGTAACTACCTGCTGTGGCAAATTGCATATGCCGAATTGTATTTTACAACAAAGTTATGGCCTGATTTCCGCAAGGAAGACCTGTATGAAGCTATACTTGATTATCAAAAACGGGAACGCCGTTTTGGGATGACAAGCGAGCAGGTCAACTAAATTTTTAACTTTAACACTTTTTAACAACTGTATAAATTATTTTTAGCCCACTAAAATATTCGAATGAATAAATACTTTTTTGCTATTCTTTTCACTGTGATAAGTACTGCTGCCCTGGCTCAAATCCCAGGGAGCCAGCCCAAATATTCGCTGCCAAAATCAACTTTACCTGCTGATAGTTTAAGTTATCTTGAACCAAAAGATTTTATTATTGGGGGTATTACCATCACCGGTACAAAATCGCTTGATAAAGATGTATTGCTAACCATATCAAAGTTAAATAAGGGCGACCATATAAACCTGCCGGGCGAAGCGAATGCCAACGTAATTAAAAACATGTATTCGCAGGGTTTGTTTGAGGATGTGCAGTTAAATATCACAAAAATAGTACTGGATACTATTTACCTTGAAATTGCTGTTACCGAGCTTCCGCGTTTATCGCGCCTACACTTAACCGGGATCCGCAAGGGCGAGATTGACGACGTTCAGAAAAAGCTGTCAGACAAAACCTATAAAATTGTTAACGCAAACCTTATAAGTACATCTACAGCTATCATTAAAAAACACTTTAATGAAAAAGGTTTTTTAAATACCACGGTAACTATTAAGCAGCGGAAAGATCCGGGTGATGCAAATAGCGTGATCCTTGATGTAGCAATTGATAAGCATAAAAAGGTAATGATATCTGATGTTACCTTTGAAGGGAATAAAGATTTCTCGCAAAAGAAATTAAGAAAATACCTGAGCAAAACGCGTAAAAGAAAGTTCTATAACATTTTTGGCTCGAAAAAATTCAAGCAAGATAAATATGATGAGGATAAACTGAACCTGGTAACAAAAATGCAGGGCAGGGGATACAGAGATGCTGAAATTGTAAGTGATTCAATTTTTAAAACAGGCCCTAATACAGTAGGTGTTAAATTAAAAGTGTTTGAAGGCCACAAGTATTACTTTGGTAACATCAAATGGTCTGGTAACGCAAAATATCCTGCCGATATACTAAATAAGATCCTGAAAATAAAGAAGGGCGATATATTTAGCGAAGAGGAATTAAATAAAAGGTTAACCGGCCCCACACCGGATAATGATGATATCTCCTCATTTTACCTGAACGATGGTTACCTTACTTACTCTGCCGACCCGGTACAAACAAAAATATATAACGATACGGTAGATATGGATCTGCGTGTTTATGAAGGACCGCAGTACACCATTAACAGGGTTATTTTAAAAGGTAACGATGTAACCAATGATAAAGTGGTTATGCGTGAGATAAGAACAAAACCCGGACAGAAGTTTAATAAGGAGCTGTTAATACGAAGCACGCGCGAAATTGGACAGTTAGGTAACTTTGACGAGCAGAAGACCGAACCTAAGCCAACCAATATTAACCCCCAGGATGGTACAGTTGATATTGTGTACAATGTGGTTGAAAAACCATCGGATCAGATTGAATTATCGGGTGGTTTTGGTGGCGGCCAGTTAGTGGGTACGCTTGGGCTTACCTTTAATAACTTTTCGCTCCGTAACCTGTTTCACCTTAAAGCTTATAAGCCATTGCCAAAAGGTGACGGGCAGAAATTGAGCTTAAGAGGCCAATCAAGCGGGCGTACTTATCAAAACTTTTCGTTTACGTTTTCTGAGCCATGGCTTGGGGGTAAAAAACCAATCTATTTTGCATTATCGGCTTATACCCAGTTAAGTTCAACTGGTCAGTATTATGCAACAACTAACCCGCTGTACAATAAATTGCGTATAAATGGTATTGGCGTTACCCTGGGTAAAAAATTAAACTGGCCTGATAACTATTTCCAGTTAAACTACTCGCTAAACTTTGACCACTATAATTTGGATAACTATACGGGTTATTTATTTTCAAACGGAACATCGTTTAATATTAAGCTAACCCAGGAGTTAAGCCGAAACTCAGTTGATCAGCCAATTTATCCTACATCAGGATCAAACATTAAATTTACTGTACAGGCTACGCCGCCATATTCATTGTTTAACAATATCAATTATAAAATAGCCACTCCGGAGCAGCGGTACCATTTTGTTGAGTATTATAAATTTAAATATGATGCACAATGGTTTACAAGGCTAACAGGCAAGCTGGTATTGATGTCGCAGGTAAGATTTGGCTTTTTGGGGCAGTACAACACAGAAGTTGGTCCATCCCCTTTCGAAAGGTTTAAATTGGGTGGTGATGGTATGCAGAGCTACCAGTTTTTACAGGGTAGTGAGATCATAGGTTTAAGAGGTTATCAAAACTTCTCAATAATTCCTGAAGGAACACATTATACTGCCGATACCAACCCGGGTAGTGCAATTTATAATAAATACACGATGGAAGTTCGTCATCCTGTTATACAGGGGCAATCGGCAACTATATTTTTATTAGCATTTGCAGAAGGTGGAAATGTTTGGAATTCTTTTAATAAATTTGACCCTTTCAACGTAAAACGTTCAGTAGGAGTTGGAGCCAGGATATTTTTACCTATTTTTGGGTTGCTTGGTTTGGATTATGGATATGGATTTGATAAGATACCGGGGATTCCGGATGCTAACAGAGGCCAGTTCCATTTCTCAATTTCTCAGAGCTTAAACGGCGGATTTAATTAATTTGCAAAGCAATTGTAATGAAGAGGGCAATTTTAATACTATTTTTTACGTTCATAACACTCACCGGTGCGTTTGCGCAGCGGTTTGCTTATGTAGATTCGGAATATATATTAAAGCATATGCCTGAGTATGCATCTGCTCAAAAACAGATAGAGGCGTTGTCAGTGCAATGGCAAAAGGAAGTAGATGCGCGTTTCCAGGAAATTGACCGCTTATATAAAGCCTACCAGGCAGACCAGATTTTGATGACTGC
This sequence comes from Mucilaginibacter sp. OK098, assembly GCF_900142915.1. Classification (GTDB taxonomy): domain Bacteria; phylum Bacteroidota; class Bacteroidia; order Sphingobacteriales; family Sphingobacteriaceae; genus Mucilaginibacter. The sequence goes on along the minus strand of NZ_FRCM01000002.1, from coordinate 254,431 downwards.
TGATATGAAAAAGAGACGTGAGGCGGAGATAGCAGATAAAGAAAAAACAGCAAAAGATTTTCAGCGTCAAAAATTTGGACCGGATGGCGACCTTGCGCAAAAAAGTAATTCAATAATAAAACCAGTGCAGGATAAAATGGCTAAAGCCATACAGGCAGTTGCCGAAAATGATAATCTTGATATGATATTCGACAAAAACAGCGAAGTAATTATGTTATATGCCAATCCGCGTTATGATAAAAGCGCAGACGTTTTAACAAAACTTGGCTTAAAGTCCGGATCACCCGCAAAATAAATTCTCAATATATTAATCCCATTAAATTTAAACACAGAACAAAAAAAAATGAAAAAACTACTTAAAGTTGCTTTAGTGGCGGTATGCTTTTTAACGGTAGGCAACTTTGCCAAAGCACAAGCAAAAATTGGCTACATTAATTTCGACGGACTTGTACAGCAAATGCCTGAATTTAAAACTGTTAAAGTACAGCTTGATACTTATCAAAAACAGTTTGTGGACCAATTATCCGCTATGAATACAGAGCTTCAAAATAAAGGCAAAGAATTCCAGGCCACACAAGCAACCATGACTGACGCTGTTAGAACAACAAAACAAGCTGAATTGCAGGATATTCAAAAACGCATGCAGGATTTACAAACCAGCGCACAACAGCAGGTTGAAAACAAAGGCAGCGAACTTTACAAACCATTAAGCGACAAAGCAACTGGTGCGATTGAAGCTGTTGCTAAAGAAAAAGGCTATAATTATGTAATTAATACAGCTCAAACACAACTAATAGTTTCCCCTCCGGGAGATGACCTTATGGCTGCTGTAAAGCTTAAATTAGGTTTAAAATAGTAAGTAATTAGTAAACATTTACAAAGCGCTCCAATATACGGGGCGCTTTTTTTATTTTTGTGCGAATGGTAAATAATAAACCGATAGGGATCTTTGACTCAGGCTATGGCGGCCTTACCGTTTTCCGTTCCATATTTAAGCAACTGCCGGAGTATGATTATATTTATATAGGCGATACTGCACGGGCGCCTTATGGTAACCGCTCTTTTCAAACCATCCACCAGTATACCTGGGAGTGTGTGCAATGGCTTTTTAAACAAGGCTGCCCGCTGGTTATACTGGCTTGTAATACGGCATCGGCTAAGGCGCTGCGAAACATACAACAAATAGACCTTAAAAACGAAGACCCTGCGAGGCGGGTATTAGGCGTTATAAGGCCTACTGCCGAAGTAATAGGTAATTACACTCAAACAAAAGAAATAGGCGTACTGGGCACAAAAGGAACAGTACAGTCGGGGTCGTACCGGATGGAGATAGGGAATTTTTTCCCGGATATAAAAGTACACCAGCAGGCTTGCCCGCTTTGGGTGCCGTTAATTGAGAATGGCGAATATGATAAGCCCGGAGCCGATTATTTTGTAAAACAATACCTTGACCAAATTTTGGCACAGTCGGCAAATATTGATACCCTTTTGCTGGGTTGCACTCACTATCCGTTAATTGAGAAAAAAATAAAAGAATACTTACCTGGAAACATACAGATAGTTTCACAGGGAGATATTGTTGCCCACAGCCTGGTAGATTACCTGCAGCGCCACCCTGAAATGGAGCAAAGTATCAGCAGAAATAAAACACAGCGATTTTTTACCACTACGGATGATACCGAAGACTTTGATCATTATGCAGAACTTTTCTTTTCCTCACCCGTAAAGTCGGGATATGCGGAGATAAAGTGTTAATTGCTGGGTTGATTAGGTTAGATTAAGTTGATTGAGCTGTTTTGGAGAATAATCGGAAACTTTAGTAGTAAAAATAATTTAAACCGGCAGCAGGATATTTTTTCTCCAGTTTTTTCTGAATTATTTTATAAATCCTTATTTCAGGATTTGGTATGGCATCTGTTTCAGTTATGGCCCAATTCTGCAATTCAATGTATGCCTGCCCATTGCAAATTTTGTAGCTCCTCTTTCCGTAAAATGTACCCAGCTGTTTGCACTTGTTGGTGTCAGTAATACAAATTATCATTTTAGGCGCTTTGCCCGAATACATGCTTGATGATAAAAAACCATCCCAGTAGCCAATAAAGTGAAGAGCGGGTAAAATGCCCCAAACAACCAACACCAGTTTATTCCAGCCTTGAAAAACATCCTTAAAGGTAATTACCCTTTCTTGTTTCTTTATAAAGATGAGATATAGATACAATATCATAACCATATTCCATGGCCACACAATATTATTGTAGTTTAAGCCTAACGGACCTAATAGTAAAAGGATAAACAGGTGCATTATAATTAAAGCTATCGCGGCTATTTTTTTAGTTTTTGAAAACAGTAAGCCTGTACCGGCAATTAATTCAAACAAGCCTAACAAATAGCCGGCATAATATATATAATGCTGCCCGGTAATGTTTGACGGAACCTTTAGAAACGATTTAAGGATGATCTGCACCCATACGGTGTGCAAGAAACCGTTGTTTAACTTTCCTAAACCGCTGTATAAGTAAGTTGATATTAAAATAAATATGAAAGAAGTAATAACAAGCTTTGGTTTATTTGTATTTATCATGAAAATGAAAATGATAAACAGGCATTGATACTCATACGGCTGCCACCTGTTTTGATCAAGCAGGCATGAAAAGATCTCGATCATCAATAAACCAACTATAAGAAATTTATTTTTATCGAAAAACAAAAGCATCGTGATACATAAAAGTGAGAGCACCAATAAAATGGTATGTATTACGGCAGGGATCTGATCAAGGCCTTCAAAAACCGGGGCAGTTGGGAACAGCCTGTAGGCCGTCCACATTCTCCAGCCCATTAATTTAACAATCAGCCAAAATATACAGACTATTTTAAATAGCAGGGCATTTATTGCTTCATTTTGAAAGTGTGGTTTTATCCTGGTCATTTTATAAAGAGATAAAATTAACCTGTTTTGTGTAATTCGCACTATCAGGATAAAAAGTAAAATAATAACTGCTAAACAAAATTTAATATTGAATAGAGGAACTCCGGGTTTCTCTGTGCTTTCTTTGCGCACTCCGTAGTAGAAAATGAACCGCAGAGTTCGCAGAGGAGGCGCGAAGGCCACAGAGACTATATAATATTATTTTGAGTGTGCTTTAGATTTAAGCCTTTGATACAAGCCTTTTCATTAATTATCAACTAACTCTACCAACTTAATCAACTATTCAACTGAATCCAACTCAATCAACTAAAATTTACTAAGTTTGCAGCTAAAGCAAAAAGGTTGAATTTTTATATCACATATTTTATTATTGCGATAGGACTGTTTGGTTTTTCGGCTTTGTTTGCGTTGTTTGGTGTTTATGCCGAACGCAAGGTCTCGGCCTTTATCCAGGACAGGCTTGGTCCGACAGAAACAGGCAAATACGGCTCGTTGCAAACCTTTGCAGATATCCTGAAAATGCTTCAAAAAGAGCTGATAACCCCGGCTGCGGCTGATAAACTGCTTTTTATTTTAGCGCCTGCCATTATTTTTATTGCCGTTTACCTGGGTTTTGCGGCATTGCCATGGGGACCGGGTTTGGTTCCGGCTAAGCTGAATTTAGGCTTGTATTATGTTTTCGCAATTATATCTATTGAAACCCTTGGCATTTTAATGGCCGGGTGGGGATCAAATAATAAATATTCCATATTGGGCGCAATGCGTTCGGCTGCGCAGATCATTTCATACGAGATCCCTGCCGGCTTTGCTATTATATCTGTGGTGATGATAGCGCAAACGCTGAACTTACAAACCATTTCATCACAACAAGGCATCCTCTCAACCGAAACCATAAAATTCTCTGGCTTTTGGGATGTTACTTCAACAGGCGGCTTTTTTGCCTGGAACATTTTCCGCGCGCCCCATCTGATCATCGCTTTTGTAATTTATTTTATAGCCTCGCTTGCCGAAAGCAACCGGGCGCCGTTTGATATCCCCGAAGCAGAATCTGAGCTGGTTGCAGGCTTCCATACCGAGTACACCGGTTTAAGGTTTGCCCTGGTTTTTTTGGCTGAATACTCCATGATGTTTTTGGTTTCGATGGTTGGCGTAATATTATTTTTAGGCGCCTGGAACACACCGCTGCCAAACATCGGCCCTGTACACCTGGCTACCTGGACTACCAACGCTGGATGGGGGATATTATGGATAATTATTAAAACGTTAACTTTAGTAGGCATACAAATGTGGATCAGGTGGACGCTGCCCCGTTTCAGGGTTGATCAGCTGATGGCCCTGTGCTGGAAGGTATTAACACCACTTGCTTTTGCCTGTATGCTGATATCGGGCGTGTGGAGGCTTTTTTTAATGTAGTCATTAGGCATTGGTCATTAGTCATTGGAAGATCGCAGAAATGAATGCATACTTTACCAATCATTAAAGACCAACCACTAATGACCAATGACCAATGACATAATGACTAACATAATAAAAGGTATTTCAACAACACTAAAGGGATTATCCATCACCTTCAGGCACCTTTTTGCTTCTCATAAAAAGAGGGAGCTGCTGCCTGCGAGTGATAATAATTATTTTAAGCAGCTGGAGGGTACCAATACCATACAATACCCGCATCAAAAGCTGCCTATTCCGGAGGTTGGGCGTTACCAGCTTGATGTGGAAATGGATGATTGTATTGTATGCGACCTTTGTGCCAAGGTTTGCCCGGTTAATTGTATTGATATAGAATCAATCAAAGCAACTGAGGCTATCGGCCAAACGTCTGACGGTACAACAAAACGGTTGTATGCCGCCAAATTTGATATTGATATGGCCAAGTGCATGTACTGCGGCCTTTGTACCATTGTTTGCCCTACCGAATGTATTGTAATGACCAACCAATATGATAAAACGGTTTTTCAGCTAAGCGATCTCACTTACCAGTTTTCGGATATGTCGCCGGAAATGGCTGCGGAAAAGAGAAAGGAATTTGACGTACAGCAGGCCGAAAGGCAGGCGGCAAAATTAGCCGCTATGCAGAAAAAGGAGGGCGGCGCATGAGCTTAGCACAGGTATTATTTTATATGATGGCGTTTATTGCAGTTGCCTCGACCTTGTTTGTGGCAGCTACTAAAAACCTGGTACGATCTATTTTTATGTTTTTTATAACACTATTTGCATTGGCAGGCTTGTATGTGCTGGCACTGGCAGATTTTGTAGCCATAACACAGATAGTGATTTATGTAGGCGGCATCCTGGTACTTATCCTGTTTGCTTTTATGCTCTCTGGCAAAGAAACTTTGAATGTAATAGGCACGCAAAGCAATAAATTCATCAGCATAAATAAATTACCGGCAATGTTGCTGGCCGGTTTGTTTTTGATCGTTTTGCTGAATATGATCTTTAAAATTGATGCTAATAATTTGGATTGGGTGAAGAAATCGGTGATTACCAAAAATATGATCCTTCCCGATTCATCAATGACAGAAAACATCGGCATAAACCTGATGACAAAATATTTGCTGCCCTTTGAAGCCATCTCTGTTTTACTGATGATAGCCTTAATAGGCGCAGCACATTTATCAAGAAAGGGGCGGGGGGCATGATCTCATTAACCGATTTTTTGGTAGTAAGCGCGGTGCTGTTTTGCGTAGGCCTGTATATGATAGTATCCAAGCAAAACGCTATCCAGATTTTGATAGGCATTGAACTGATGTTGAACGCTGCCATATTAAACCTGGTAGCCTTTGGCAAGTACGACCGCTTTAATAACGGTGGACAAATGTTTGCCCTGTTTGCCATAGTGCTTGCAGCCGCGACAACTGCCGTAGCGCTGGCCATTATTTTAAATGTGTACAAGCAGTATAAAACAATTGATCCGGGTAAGATTGATAAATTGGGAGATTAAATATGATGAGAAACTTATATTGTTTTATTGCTTTATTGTTTTTGTCATATAGTGCTGTGGCGCAAAGTGCTGATACAGCTCGTAAAGACACTTCCAAACACATGATATTTCTTGATGCTCCATCAAAAAATACATCTAAACCATTATATGTAATTGATGGAGTCATTTTTAAAGATCATGTTAAAGAAATTGATCCACTTGATATTGTGAAAATTGATGTATTAAAAGGGCCCCAGGCAAAAAGTATATATGGCTCGCGGGGAGCAAACGGTGTTATTGTGATAACCACCAGGCAGTTTGTTATTAACAAATGCCACAAAAAGTTTGTCGCTTTTTCAAAGAGCTACTCGGATTATTTAAGAACTCACGAAAACAAAGATGGTGACTTTAATTATATCCTGAATGGGTTCCCGCTTGCAGGAACGCCTGATGAAATTATAGAAAAATTACATGAGGTCTCTTCAGAAGATATTATAAGTGTGACTTTTTTAGACAAAAATAAAAATCCAGAACTGGTTAAATCAGCACTAATTATAACGGCAATAAAACAATAAATTGGATAACTTTTTACAAGCCATAGATACCCTCACCATAAAATTCACCCTTGCAGCGGTGTTGCTGCCCCTGCTTGCCTTTATAATTAACCTTGCTATCCCCGGTAAAAACAATAAAATAACCGGGTGGATCTCTACAGGGGCAATATTAGCAAGCACTGTTTTATCGGTGTTTGTATTTTCAAGGGTTTGGAACAGTCACCAGGTTCATCAGCTTGTAACCTGGTTTACCATTGGGGATACTAAAGTGTATGCAGGTGTTTTACTGAATAACCTTTCGGTGTTGATGCTGTTGCTGGTTAATTTGATAGCCTTGCCGGTTCATATTTACTCAACAGCTTATATGAATAACGATAAGGGTTATAACCGTTACTTTGCTTTTTTAAGCCTGTTTTGTTTCAGTATGCTGGCTTTGGCAGTGGCCGATAACCTGGTTTTATTTTATATTTTTTGGGAACTGGTGGGCTTTTCATCATACCTGCTTATCGGGTTCTGGTTTACAAGGGATAAAGCGGTGCAGGCCAATAAAAAAGCGTTTATCATGAACAGGATAGGGGATATAGGATTGCTTACGGCTATCCTGATCATTTATGCCACGTTTCATACGTTTGATATTAACATACTTTTCGGGCCAAACTCTATTATAAAATCGATCTCGTTTTTTAACAAAGGCGAATGGTTTACACCGCTTACAGGTTATTTTACAATTCCAGGCGTATCATACCATTTGGATGCCATATGGCAGTATGTTGCTTTTGGCGGGATCTTTTTGGCAGTGGCAGCTAAGTCGGCACAGTTTCCGTTACATACCTGGCTACCTGATGCTATGGAAGGCCCAACTTCGGTATCAGCATTGATCCATGCGGCTACTATGGTGGCTGCAGGTGTGTTTTTGCTTGGCAGGGTTTATCCCATGTTTAACAATACGGAATTAACTATACTGGCAATTATTGGCTGCTTTACCGCTTTTATGGCGGCAACTATCGCGCTTACGCAAAACGACCTTAAACGGATCCTGGCATACTCAACCATATCGCAGCTGGGCTATATGATAATGGCTATGGGCATTGGCGCTTACTCGTCATCATTATTCCATTTGGTTACACATGCTTTTTTTAAATGCCTGTTGTTTTTGGTGGCCGGGATAGTGATCCATCAAATGGCACATGTCAGGGATGATAATAAGCTGAACATCGACCCGCAAAGCATTCTAAACATGGGCGGCTTGCGCAAAAAAATGCCGCTTACCTTTATTACTGCCCTAATTGGCGGACTGGCGCTTATCGGCTTGCCGTTTACGTCGGGCTATTTATCAAAAGATGGGATACTGATCCAGGCATTTCAATGGTCGGAGGGTAAAAGCTTTGTTTATATGCTTATCCCTGTATTTGCGTTGCTTACCACCTGGCTCACCGCTTTTTATGTAACCCGGTTAATTGTAAAAGTGTTTTTTGGCGATCTGAGGTTGCTGAAGACTTACCCGTCTGCCAAACTGCATATCACCGATGGCGGGTGGCAGTATAGTGTGCCGCTGGTAATACTTGCTGCCGGCAGCTTGTTCCCGTTTTTTGCATTAAATCCAGTTGCTTATGAGCATTCATGGCTGTTTAAGGCTTTTTCGACTGGCAGCAGCCCCGCAACAGAGCGTGTATTTCATATTGTTGTGCCTGTTGGTGTAAATATTTTGAGCGTGCTGGTTATTTATGGCGCTTATGTAATTTATGCCGGGAAAAAACTAAATCCATTTTCACCAGCCGGGGCATTATGGCGCTTATCATTTAACGAATGGTATTTTGACAGATTCTACAATAAGTACATAATTAAACCTCTAATGGCCCTGTGTCGTGGCGTTTTCCGGTTTGACAGAAGGGTTATTGATACCTTTATTCATTCAATTGCCTATGCGGGCATGGCGTTGGCAAAACTTGCAGCCTGGACAGATCAATATATTATAGACGGCTTTTTATATTTGGTAACAGATATAGTTAAGGCCATTGGTAACTTTGCACGCAGGTTCCAGGGCGGTAAGGTGCAGTATTATTTATACAGCATGCTGGTTGTTATTTTGGTTATATTCCTTTTAAAAACATTGATATGAGTATAGGTGAAGGGTTAAAGGTGAAAGGCGAAAGGTTAGTGATTTGTACAATTATCGCTGGTTTTAAGGTTTCTGTCTTTTTTCTTGATTCTTGTTTCCTGGCTCTTAATTCTTCTATCTCATGAACATCCTAACCCTCCTCATATTTACACCTATCCTGTTTGCGCTTATAATTGCGCTGCTGCCTTCGGCATGGCGGAGCAGTTTTAAGTTTGTAACCTTATTGGCTACTCTTATACAGTTGGGGATGAGTATCTGGATCTATTACAACTTTAAAACAGGTGTATCCTTTGCAGGGATCAACCATGAGAGTCAGTTCCAGTTTTTACAAAAGTTACCATGGATCAACCTTGACCTGGGCGCCCTGGGTAAAATGCAGATAGATTATTTTGTAGGGATAGATGGGCTTTCAATAACCTTGTTGGTAATGACCTCCTTTGTGCTGGTTATTGCCGCCTTGGCCTCGTGGGAGATAAAAAGTAATTTAAAAGGTTTTTTTGTGCTCTTCCTGATATTGGACATGGCCGTAATAGGTGTGTTCTGCTCACTGGATTTCTTCCTGTTCTATATTTTTTACGAACTGATGCTGTTGCCGCTATATTTCCTGATCGGGATGTGGGGCGGTGCCAGGCGCGAGTATGCCGCTATAAAATTCTTCCTGTACACTTTGTTCGGTTCGGTATTTATGCTGTTGGTTATGATAGGGCTTTATTTGTCGGTTACAGACCCGGCAACAGGCAATCATACCTTCAATATCATCCAGATGATGAACCCGGCAAATTATCAACCTGACTCCGTATTCTCGGTTTTAAGCCATCAAACTATTTTTGGTATGCCGGCCCGTACTATAGGTTTTGTAATATTATTTATTGCCTTTGCCATAAAAGTGCCGGTAGTGCCTTTGCATACCTGGCTGCCCGATGCGCATGTTGAAGCGCCTACACCGGTATCCATCATCCTGGCGGGGATCCTGCTTAAAGTAGGCGGATATGGCATCATCAGGATCTGTGTAGGTATTTTCCCTGAGATTGCTCATGCCGATGCCTACTGGCTTGGTTTGCTTGGCGTAATCTCTATTATATACGGTGCACTAAATGCACTGGCCCAGCAGGATTTGAAAAGACTGATCGCTTATTCGTCCGTATCGCACATGGGTTTTGTTTTGCTGGGGATAGCTTCGTTAACAACCGAGGGATTAAGCGGTGCGGTAATGCAGATGGTTAGTCACGGATTTTTATCAACCATGCTGTTCTTTTTAGCGGGTGTTGTTTATAACAGGGTGCATGACAGGGGGATTACCCATTTCCGCGGACTTGCCACTATTATGCCAAAATATACTGCCTTTGTAGTGGTTGCCTTTTTTGCCTCATTGGGTCTACCGGGCTTCTCGGCATTTATAGGTGAAGCGTTCTCGCTTACCGGGGCATTTAAATCAGCATCGGTAAATGGGGTATTACCTTACTGGATGGCTGTTTGCGGAGCGTTTGGGATCCTATTAGGCGCCGCGTATTTTTTATGGACCTTACAGCGGATGTTCTTCGGTCCGGTAAATTTAAAAGGCGGCTCGGTATGGAAAACCGCTTTGACCGACCTTAACTTTCGCGAAAAAATAACATTGTTGCCACTGGCGCTTTTGGTATTAGTTTTGGGATTAATGCCTTCGCTGGTGTTCGATAAGATCAACGATTCGGTAGTTACCTTTATACAATTCTTACGGTTAAAATAAATAGCTGTGTTTTCCTTATGGAAAAACACAAGCACATGCATCCTGTAAATACAAAGCCCAATTAAAAGGGAGAATTAACAGGAAGTATTTATTTAACCTAACAGATCATGTTTAAAAAGTTATTATTAGCTGCGGTTGTAGTTTTTATCGCGATAGCAGCAAAAGCCGATGAAGGACAAAAGGTAACATCAAAAGTTCAAAAAGTTGTGGTGTTTTTAAAAGGTGCACAGGTAACACGTACGGCAATGGTAAATGTAAGCGCAGGAACAACAGACCTGGTATTTGACAATATTTCTCCGAATATCGATCCGCAGAGCATCCAGGTGCATGCCAACGGAGAATTTACCATACTTTCTGTTAAGCACGAGATGAACTACTTGAGTAATGGCGATGTTAAAACCAGGCAATTGCAGGAACTACATACCCAGGCGAAGCTGATCCGTGACAAGATAGATATGCAAAACAATATGCTTTCTATTTACCAGGCAGAGGAAAATGTTATCGCCAAAAATCAATTTGTAAGAACTGAGAACACTACACTTGATGTTTTAAAACTGAAGCAGGCACTTGATTTTCAAACCGAACGACTTACCGCTTTGAAACAAAAGGAACAGGCCGCCAATAACCAGGTTAACGGATTAAACATCGATCTGCAAAAATACGAGAGCCAGATAGCGGAGGTAAATAATTCTCAAAATACAGCTACAAGTAATATCATCGTAACCGTTTCATCAAAGGCTGCATTGCAATCAATATTTGCAGTAAGCTACGTTACAGAGAATGCAAGCTGGTATCCAAGCTATGATATCAGGGCAAAAAATGTGAATAGCCCGCTAACTATCGTTTACAAAGCAAACGTATTGCAGAGAAGCGGCGAGGATTGGAAAAATGTAAAGCTAACGCTATCAACCGGGAGCCCGACAGGCAATAGCATAAAACCGGAACTGAATCCTTATTACCTTAATATTTATAATGTTAACAAGGCATTAGAAGGTCGTGCTGATGGAATGGTAACAGAGGGATATAGCGTCGCCAGAGATAAACAATTAGCTGAAGTTGCAATTACTGTTCCGGTAGCAGTTAACGTGGTAGAGGCGCAAAACAGCGTTGAATTTAATATTGATAACCCATACTCGGTAACAAATGATGGGAAACCATGCCAGGTTGAAATAAACCAGGTAAATATAAATGCTACTTACCAGTATTATGTGGCACCTAAAATAAGCACCGATGTGTTTTTAACCGCACAGGTTACAGATTTAAATAAGTATAATTTTTTATCGGGCGATGCGAACTTGTTTTTTGAAGGTACTTATATCGGTAAATCGCGTATAGATACACGGGCATTAAGTGATACGTTGAATTTATCATTAGGGAACGATAAGGGCATATTGATAAAACGTACCCTTCAAAAAAATCTTACCGAAAAGCAAACCTTCGGCTCAAATAAAAAGGAAACCAAAAGCTGGCTGATAGAGGTGAAGAACCGTAAAAACCAAAAAGTAAACCTGCTGGTTGAAGACCAGGTGCCGGTATCGCAAAATTCAGCAATTGAGGTTGAGGTACAGGAATCAGGCGGGGTTAAGCCAGATGTGCTTACAGGTAAGGTTTCATGGAATTTCCTGCTAAATTCGCAGGAAGATACAAAGACACAATTAAGATACATGGTTAAATATCCAAAAAGCCAGTCAGTAATAGTTCAATAATATAATGCACGATCTGATCCCATTTATACCAGGTTCCATTTCCAATGTTTTAGACAGCATTGCTTATTTTTTGCCCGAAATTTATTTAACGGTATTGTTTATACTGGTATTGGTAACAGACCTGTTGTTTGGCCGCAACTCTGAAAAATTGTGCAGGATAATTGCCTGTGCCGGAATTTTGCTGGTGCTCCATAAGGATTACCAGCAAATACAGCTATTGTTTATGAGCGGGCGTGTAAATGGGATGTTTTTGTTTGATGAAATGCTGCTGCTTAACCGCATAGCCATCAACTTTAAATTTATTATTGATGCGCTTGCATTTACCCTGTTGCTTTATTTTGAGTGGGATAATCGCTTAAAGGCCCATCGCAAAGGCCTTTCTGATCTGTACTCTATAGTTATAGGTTCGGTATTAGGTTTGCACCTTATGGCTATGGCGGTAAACCTGCTATCTATTTACCTGGCTATTGAGATGGTATCTATCGCATCGTACCTTATGGTGGCTTACCGCTCTGAGAATGCTTTCAGCACTGAGGCAGGACTGAAATATGTATTGTTTGGGGCTGCATCATCAGCCATAATGTTATACGGCATCTCGCTGCTGTATGGTTTAAGCGGCTCTCTTAATTTATTTACCGGTAACCTGCTTCCCGGGCTGGTGCAGGCTAATCCGCTGGCAGTTTCATTTGCCTTAGTATTGGTATTGATAGGGATAGGGTTTAAATTATCATTTGTACCTGTCCATTTTTGGGTGCCGGATGTATACGAAGGGGCATCAACCCCGGTAACGGCATGGCTCTCCACCTTACCAAAAATAGCCGCCTTTGCGCTGCTCATTAACTTTTTAAGGCCATTTATCTTTTACACAAAGTGGAACGCTTTTGATTTCAGGCTCATCTTGAGCATTGCGGGCATTATTACCATGATAGCCGGAAACTTTGCGGCCGTACTCCAGCGCAATGTTAAAAGAATGCTGGCCTATTCAAGCATTGGGCACACCGGGTTCGCGCTGATGGCTGTGGTAACTTATACTTCTGCAGGTATTTCTGCTTTAACCTATTACCTTGCGGTGTATGGGCTGGCAAACATAGGCGCATTAGCCCTGGCAACCTATTTTGCAAATGCCCTGGATGCTGACGATCTGGAGAGCTATAAAGGGCTTGGCCATAAATACCCGGCTGCCTCTATATGTTTTATAATAGTGCTTATATCATTAACAGGGTTGCCGGTTAGCGCCGGGTTTACAGGTAAGGTATTGGTGTTTTCGGCAGTATATGGAGTTTACCAGCATGATCATAATATTTGGCTGCTGGTTTTAATGATAACAGGGGCCTTAGTAACGGTAGTATCGCTGTTTTACTATATAAAGATCCCTCTTAATTTATTCCTGAAAAGGACGGAAATTATTAAAAATACACTTGTTAAATCTCAAAATATTGTCATTCTGTGCGTAATCATATCTTTTTTAGTTGTTTTGTTGGGGATATGGCCCGATTTACTATTTAAAATTATTTAAAAAGTGTCTTTTCATATTGTTTTCAGATAAATAGTATGTTTTTTATTTGTTTTTAATCAATTAATATCCTAATTTCAGCAACTTTTTCATTGAGGCCTAAAAGCAATATGGAAATTTAATACTGTTTTAACTAATCGCATACAACCCTTTTCTAGCCTTTCTAGACCTATATTATGACAAGCCTGGTTTACCAATAACCAGGCTTTCTCTTTTTGAAGCTTTTCAATTTTGTTTAAAACGATGGAGAGTTTTTATAAAACAGATTGGTTTGCCATTTTCATAAATCAAACTATTACGTTTTTCTTGTTTTTAATTATAAATCTGTTATTAATTAAAGGCTTTTTTTATGCTGATGTATGACTTTTACAATAATTTATCAATAAATATTAAATTTTGGTAAATTTTACAGTATTTCATTACTTATTTGATTTTTTTATCATTTTTACATCCATATAAACCTGCCTCCGGCTTATTATTTTTATTGATTTTTAAAAATTGCATGAAAAGATATTTTCCATTCGCACTTATTCTATTCGTTTTAGTTTTAACCTTTATTTTTCCCTCTGTAGAATTTAAAAAGGGACCCGATCCGCATTTTAATACAGGCGATATTGCCTGGATGCTGATGTCGACCGCATTGGTTCTGATCATGACACCCGGATTAGCTTTCTTTTACGGTGGAATGGTTAATAAAAAAAATGTGATCTCTACCATGCTGCAAAGCATAGTATGCATGGTTATTATAACGGTAATGTGGGGCATATTTGGTTTTAGCCTTGCATTTGGCGATAGCATAGGCGGGATTATAGGTAACCCGTCCACATTTTTTATGATGAAGGGTATGCTTGGTAATGCAACCTGGAAATCTGCGCCAACTATACCCTTATTGCTGTTTGCCATGTACCAGCTTAAGTTTGCTATTATTACTCCTGCACTTATTACCGGGGCGTTTGCCGAACGGATCCGCTTTAATTCATATATTATATTCCTGGTGCTGTTCACCATCTTTATATTCTCGCCGCTGGCGCATATAACCTGGCATCCTGACGGAATTCTTAGCAAATTAGGTGTGCTTGACTTTGCCGGTGGCACGGTAGTGCACATGTCGGCCGGATGGGCTGCCTTAGCTTCAGCCTTGTATTTAAAACGAAGGAACGAGGCTAATCATTCGCCGGCAAGGATAACTTATGTAATGATTGGGACGGGTTTGCTTTGGTTTGGCTGGTTTGGTTTTAACGCAGGTTCGGCTTTTGGCGCAAATCATTTAGCGGTTATTGCATTAGCTACCAGTACAACGGCATCGGCAGCGGGTGGCTTAACCTGGATCTTTTTTGATATGCTGCGGGGAAAAAAACCATCGGCAATGGGTACTTGTATAGGCGCTGTGGTTGGCCTGGTGGCTATTACGCCTGCAGCAGGGTATGTAAGCGTTCCGCATTCACTGGCTATAGGTATTATATCGGCTGTGGTTAGTAATCTTGTAGTTGAATGGCGCACCCGTACAAAAATTGATGATACACTTGATGTATTCCCCTGCCATGGTGTTGGTGGTATGGTAGGTATGCTGCTTACGGGTGTATTTGCCAATCAAAAAGTAAACGCTGCAAATACAACAGGCGACGGTTTGTTTTTTGGCCATACGCATTTATTTTTTGTGCAGGTGATTGCTCTAGTTGGTGTTTCAATCTTCGCTTTTTTTGGCTCACTGCTTTTATTGAAAATTACAGATATGATCTCGCCTTTACGTGTATCTGCCGAGGAGGAGGAAATTGGCCTTGACATCAGTCAGCATGGCGAAAGATTATAAATATTTGCGATCTTCAGAAGAAAATAAGCAGTTTATTGGATGATATTTTTGCTGGCCGGCATTAAAGTTCTATAAACCAAAATCAACTTTGGTACAAAAAGTAACTTTAAATTGTTTAAAGTTACTTTTTTGCATATCGGTTCAAAAACCGCTTAATTTTTGTTTTTGAGCGGTTTTTAGTAAATTTGTACAAACCCAATTGTATGTACAACCTGCTAGTTTCTCCCCAAAATGTACAGGCTTCGTTACAGAAGCATGTATTAGCCGATGGCTTCGACCTGACTTTTGATATGGAAAAAAGTAAGGGTGTTTATATTTACGACGCTAAGTATGATCGTACCCTGCTTGACTTTTTTACCTGCTTTGCATCGGTACCTTTAGGGTATAATCACCCTAAAATGGTGAACGATGAAGCGTTTAAAAAAAATCTGATGCTGGCCGCATTAACCAATCCGTCAAACTCTGATATATATACCACTCAATACGCCGAGTTTGTTGAAACATTTGATAGGGTGGGGATCCCTGAATACCTTCCGCATGCTTTTTTTATAGCAGGCGGCTCGCTGGCTATTGAGAACGCGCTTAAAGTTGCTATGGATTGGAAAGTTCAGAAAAACTTTGCCAAAGGTTACACAAAAGAGATAGGCTTTAAAGTGATCCATTTTGAAAATGCTTTTCATGGCCGGTCGGGATATACGCTAAGCCTTACCAATACACAGCCGGTTAAAACAAAATGGTTCGCCAGGTTTGACTGGCCAAGGGTTTCATTTCCGAAAATTAATTTTCCTTATAGTGATGCTAATCATGAGGATCTGCTAAGACGTGAAGAATTATCAATAGCCCAGATAAAAAAAGCTTTTGAAGAAAATAAGGATGATGTATGTGCGATAATTATTGAACCTATTCAATCAGAAGGCGGCGATAATCATGTACGTAAGGAGTTTTTAGAAAAGCTAAGGCAACTGGCTGATGAAAATGAAGCAATGCTGATATATGACGAGGTACAAACAGGCGTGGGCCTTACCGGAAAATTTTGGTGCCATGAGCATTTCGGCGAGAATGCCCGTCCGGATATATTGGCTTTTGGTAAAAAGATGCAGGTATGCGGTATATTAGCAGGCAGAAAAGTTGATGAAATTGAAACTAATGTATTTAATGTTTCATCGCGCATAAATTCAACCTGGGGTGGTAGTTTGGTGGATATGGTACGATCATCAAAAATCATGGAAATTATTGCTGAAGATAACCTTTGTGAAAATGCTGCTCAAATGGGCGACTATTTGCAAAATAGTTTGATAAGCATTGCCGAAAAGTATCCAATTATAAGTAATGTGCGCGGTAAAGGATTGTTAACCGCATTTGATTTTCCGGATAAAACCACGAGAGATGGGTTCATTAGCAAGGGAATGGAACAAAATGTAATGTTCCTGGGTTGTGGTGAACAAAGTATTCGTTTTAGGCCCGCACTTATTATTGAAGAAAAACATATTGATACCGGCCTGGAAATACTTGAAAAAATATGCTCTGAATTGTAACTTTAATGTAAAACAATTGATACAGAAACCCATTTTCAATGGAAATTAGCCATATTTCCACTTATTACTGCAATAAAATGTATTACTCACGTTAGTTAAATATTAACGGGTTAACATTTACTATTTTTTTACCAATATTGGCAATATTTAAAGTATTATGCCCGGTGAATTTTTAGATGCACGGTTAATAAGTAACAGGCTAATATTATCATGAGCAAACACATTGAAAAACTAAAAAAACAACTTGTGGAAATTTCCGAAGTTGTTAATTCATTCCAGTCAGAGGCTGTGCAAGTAAGGATTGTTGATCGTTTATTAGACGTAATGATTGAGTTTGAGAAGGCGGAGGCTGAGCCAACTGAAATCTTTAGTAAAAAAAACTATAAGCCCAGGGGAGAGAACGGAGAAAATTACCCTCATTTAAGGGCAGTTAAAAAGCCGGGAGCAACCAAGGTTTTAAATCAATTATTATCAACGGATTTTTTTAGCACACGCCATTCCATATCATCCATAGCCGATTATTGCAAAGAAAACTTTGACTCAGACTTTAAAACTTCTGAACTATCAGGGATCCTTTTAAAACTTGCGAACGAACACAAGCTAAGAAGAGAGAGAAGCGAAGAAAATAACCGGTTTGAGTATGTTAAAGCATAGCTTTGAGTCCGAAAGTCCGAAAGAAAAAAAGAAAAGTCCGAAAGCTGTATGTTTTATGCAATATCATCTTTCGGACTTTTCCGACTTACGGACTACCGCAAATCAAACAAACTCTCCACGCCTAAAATTTTTCGCGAGGTAAAGCCTTCGGCATACTTTACATTAATGCTTTTTCCGAATTCACGGGCACGGGCTTCAACAACCTGTATAAAATCAGGCGATGAAATGTAGGTTTGTGGCTCATCTGCCGCCCAATCGGGATTAAAGAATTGTGAACCAAAGGCCTGGATACTTTCTACCTTTTTCTCCCAAAAATCAGTAACATCAATCAAAATGTCAGGCCTTATGTAGTTGTCCTGTATAAAGTGTAATACCTGTTTTGGACGCCAGGCTGATTGTTGTTCACCATTAAAATAGCTTTCTATTTTTCGCAGCCCGGCTAAAAATGCTGAGTCTTCTACCAGCTTATTTGCACGCCCGTGATCGGGGTGCCTGTCGTGGTAGGCATTGGTAATCAATATTTCGGGTTGATACTTACGGATAACTTCAATTATTTTTAACTGGTATTCTTTTGTATTCTCAAAAAAGCCATCGGGGATCCCAATGTTTTCCCTTACTGATAAACCCAGGATACGGCCTGATTCTGCAGCTTCCTGATCCCTTATTTCGGCAGAGCCTCTTGTGCCCAGCTCACCGCGGGTAAGATCAACTATGCCGGTTTTTTTACCCAGTGCATTGTGTTTTAATATAGTACCGGCACAGCCAAGTTCGGCGTCGTCCGGATGAACAGATAAAACTAAAATATCTAATTTAAGCATAACAAAATTTGATTATTTACCGGCTGCCAACAGGCGGGTGATCTGCTTCCTGATCTTAGAAGAGGTTGGTTTGGTAAACGGATAAAAGAAATCGGTAACCCGGCCCGACTTGTTTATTAAAAACTTATGGAAGTTCCAACGGGGTACAGAACTAAGTTTGCCATTGCCCTTTTTATCAGCAAAAAACTTATATAAAGGATGTGCGTATGGCCCCCTTACCCTTATTTTATCAAATACAGGATAGTTTACTTCCTGAACTTCGCAAAATGCAGAAATGGCAGGGCCTTCAAGAGGTTCCTGGCCTCCGAAATCATTTGAAGGAAAGGCAAGGATCTCAAAATCACTCCCGGGGAAATCTTTTTTTAATGCAGCAAGCTCTTTTAGCTGTGGTGTAAAACCACATTGCGAAGCGGTATTAACTATCAAAAGAACTTTATCTTTATATTCAGATAAGCTTAATTCCTCACCGTTTAGTTGCTGGATATTAAACTGGTAAATGCTGTTATCAACCATTATTAATTGTTCGATGAAACGTACCCTGCCTGGTTAAGGATGGCTTCAATATCTTTTTGTTCGTCAGGGTCATAGGTCTCCTTCAAATCATGGCCGAAAATGCGGGCGGCAGATTGAAAAAGGAAAGCTTTAAAACCGCCCTTTAATTCTTTTACCATTGCATAGCTGGTATTCCCGGTTTCGCGGTCAATCAACTTTATTAAAACCTCGCCCTGACTAATTGTCAGGTCTTTGATCTCTTTATTAAATAAACCTTTTATTTCAGATTCGCACGTACTAATCAGTTCCTTTTGCTTGTGCCTGTCGCCTGTTAAGGCAAGATCACGCTGAAGCTGGCGGTATCTTTTGCCAGCAAAGCGTACATAAGGCAATACTTTCAGTACATTGTAGCGTAAACGCCTGTAGTTATCCAGGTCTGCCTGGCTTTTAAAAATGCGGGTATCGGTAATCTTTATGTCAGCAATTACAATCCAGGGGATCATTTTGCCGCTATCAAGCGTTGCGTAAGTTTTGATGGTATCATTTTTGCCAAGTATTGGTACAATAGGTTGCGTTTGGGCTTCTGTAAAACCCATTAAGCAACAAAACAGCATCAATAAGCCAATAAATTTCATAATTTTACGTAGTACAAAACTAATGCAATTTTTTTGGGTAATTAATATAACCTGCAATTATAATTTTTATTGCAAGTTTATGATATTTAGAGTGATAAAGAAGAAAGCGCTAAAATGAAAGACTTAGTGATAGACCTGGAAGCCGAGAAGAATGAGATCTTAAAAAGATACCGCGCTTTATTGCGTGCCTCAAAATCAACCTTGCAAAAGGGCGATAAGCGGATGATCCGCAAGGCATTTGAAATGGCGCTTGAGAGCCATAAGGATATGCGCCGTAAATCCGGCGAGCCTTATATCTATCATCCCATTGCCGTTGCCCAGATAGCCGCCGAAGAAATTGGCTTGGGTACAACATCAATAGTATGTGCTTTATTGCACGATGTGGTAGAAGATACCAACATGACCCTTGATGATATTGAAAGGGAATTTGGTAAAAAGGTGGCCATGATAATTGATGGCTTAACAAAGATCTCGGGCGTATTTGATACCAACAGTTCGTTACAGGCCGAAAACTTCCGTAAAATGCTGCTTACCCTTGCAGACGATGTAAGGGTGATATTGATAAAGCTGGCCGACCGTTTGCACAATATGCGTACGATGGAGTTTATGCCGCGTGATAAGCAGCTTAAACTTTCGTCTGAAACTGTTTATTTGTATGCCCCGCTGGCGCATCGCCTGGGGTTATATGCCGTGAAATCTGAGCTGGAAGACCTCTCCATGAAATACATGGAAAGAGAAACCTACCAGTTTATTAAAAACAAGCTGAACGAGAAGAAGGCTGAAAGAGAAAAATTTATCAGGGATTTTATTGATCCGGTAAAAAAAGTATTGGAAGGCCAGGGTTTGGAGGCCGATCTGTTTGGTAGGCCAAAGTCTATCCATTCTATCTGGAATAAAATGAAGAAAAAGTCTATCCCTTTTGAGGAGGTATATGACCTTTTTGCCATCAGGATAATATTGGACAGTACCCCCGAGAATGAAAAAGCTGATTGCTGGAAAGCATATTCTATAGTTACTGACCTTTACCGGCCAAACCCTGACAGGTTGCGCGACTGGATCTCATCGCCCAAAGCAAATGGTTACGAATCGTTACACACTACAGTAATGGGGCCGCGCGGACAATGGGTTGAGGTGCAGATAAGAACCAAACGGATGAACGAAATTGCCGAGAAAGGGTTTGCAGCGCATTGGAAATATAAGGAATCATCAACAGATAGCGGACTTGATCTTTGGGTGCAGAAGGTGCGGGATATGCTTAAAAATCCTGACTCGAACGCGCTTGACTTTTTGGATGACTTTAAAATGAACTTATTCTCTGACGAGATCTTCATTTTTACACCCAAGGGAGCTCTTATCCAGCTTCCGTTAAGCGCAACGGCACTCGACTTTGCTTTTGAGATCCATACCGATGTTGGTGCGAGCTGTATAGGGGCAAAGGTTAACCATAAATTGGTACCCTTAAGCCACAAACTGCAGAATGGCGACCAGGTAGAAGTCATTACATCAAGTAAGCAAACGCCTAAAGAGGATTGGCTGAATATTGTTGTTACGGCTAAAGCCAAGGCGAAGATAAAATCGGCATTAAAAGAAGAAAAGCGCAAAATAGCCGAGGACGGCAAAGAGATCCTGGAGCGTAAGATGAAATCATTAAAGATCACTTACAATTCAGAGAACATACATAAGCTGAGCTATTTCTTTAAGCTGCCGTCGACACAGGACCTTTTTTACAATATTGCCAAAGGCACTATTGATATGAAGGACCTGAAAGAATACCAGGCATCGGAAAAAGTAATTGAAAATAAGCCGCAAGACAGGATAGAAACCGAACAGGTACAAAGCCTGTTGCGAAGCATAAAAGCCAAAGACAGCGATATGCTGCTGATTGGCGAGGATATGCAAAAAATAGATTATAAGCTGGCTAACTGTTGTAACCCTATCCCCGGCGATGATGTTTTTGGTTTTGTTACCGTTAGCGACGGTATAAAGATCCATCGCACCAATTGCCCTAATGCGGCTAAGCTGATGGCTAATTATGGTTACCGCATTGTAAAAGCAAGGTGGACAAATCAGCAGGAGCTTGCGTTTTTAACAGGCCTGAGAATAACAGGGATTGATGAAGTAGGACTAATAAACCAATTAACCACTGTAATATCAAATGATTTTAAGGTAAACATCCGCTCAATTACGGTTGATAGTGATAATGGTATTTTTGAAGGATCAATTATGGTTTATGTAAATGATACCGACCATCTGGAAAACCTTGTAAGGAAATTAAAAACAGTAAAAGGCATAACCGGAGTAAACCGGTTTGACTCTGTAATTGAAAAAGCATCTTGAGAAAAGAAGCAAGAAATCAAGAATCAGGATTTAAGAACGAAGAAAGAGTTTCAAGACTTGTTAAGCCAATATTTATTTTTAGTAAGTTTCTTACCGCTTGACTCTTGTGTCTTGATTTCTTGACTCCTGCTTTCTTGATTCTATATATTATTAATAACTTTGTCCTTTAATAAATAAACATGTCTCAACAGGAAACCATAGCAATGGTTAAAAAGATTTTCGAGGCTTACCTTGAAAATAAAAATCTCAGGAAAACCCCTGAGCGTTTTGCAATACTTGAAGAAATATATTCCCGGAGCGATCACTTTGATGTGGAATCATTATACATCCACATGAAAAATAAAAAATACCGTGTTAGCCGGGCCACGGTTTACAATACTTTAGAGCTGCTGGTATCATGCGACCTGGTGACTAAACATCAGTTTGGGAAAAACATGGCCCAGTTCGAAAAATCATACGGCTATAAACAGCATGACCATATTATTTGCATTGACTGCGGTAAAGTAGTTGAATTTTGCGATCCAAGGATCCAGCAGATCCAAAGCATGATGGGCGGCTTGCTGAAGTTTGAAATAAAACATCACTCATTAAACCTGTATGGTAACTGCGAAAAACTACGCGCTGGTTTTTGCGATAGAAAAGCCCAGTAAAAAAAACTTTTAAGATTTTATCATGATAATATACTTATGATGATACCTTTGCGGGGTTTGTTTATTCCGCTGAGCATTTGACGATTGTTATAAAAAAGAAATAGAATTAATGGCTGTTGACGTATTATTAGGCCTCCAGTGGGGCGATGAAGGTAAAGGAAAAATTGTTGATGTACTGAGCGCAGGTTATGACCTGATCGCACGTTTCCAGGGTGGCCCCAATGCAGGCCATACGCTTGAGTTTGATGGTAAAAAGTTTGTATTGAACACTATACCTTCGGGCATATTTTTTGAAAATACCATGAACCTGATAGGTAATGGGGTTGTTATTGATCCTATCACCCTGAAAAAGGAAATTGATAAATTAAAAGATGCCGGTCATGATCTTTTAGCCAAAAAGAACCTGATGATTGCCAAAAAGGCGCACCTGATTTTACCTACCCACCAGCTGCTTGATGCTGCTTCTGAAAAGAAGATGGGTGATGGCAAAATAGGATCGACCTTAAAAGGTATCGGGCCAACTTATATGGATAAAACAGGCCGCAACGGCTTGCGGGTTGGCGATACTGCCTTGCCTGATTTTAAAGAGCGCTACCAGAAGCTGGTTGATAAGCACGTATCTATGCTAACCTCGTTATATGGCGAAGTAGCTGATTTCTCTGAACGTGAAAAAGCATTTTTTGAAGCTGTTGAACTGATCAATAAATTCCAGTTGGTTGATTCAGAGCATTTGGTGAATGATTATTTGAAACAAGGTAAAAAGGTTTTGGCAGAAGGCGCACAAGGCACCATGCTTGATATTGATTTTGGTTCATATCCTTTTGTAACCTCATCAAACACTACTACTGCCGGCGCTTGCACCGGGCTTGGCATTGCTCCAAACAAAATAGGCGAGGTTATAGGGATTTTTAAAGCGTACTGCACCCGTGTAGGCGGTGGTCCCTTCCCAACTGAACTTGACAATGAAATGGGCGAAGAACTGCGTAGAATAGGCCATGAATTTGGCGCTACTACCGGCAGGCCGCGCCGTACAGGATGGATTGACCTGCCCGCTTTGAAATATGCTATTATGCTTAACGGCGTTACCCAAATGGTAATGACCAAAGCTGATGTTTTAAGTGGTTTTGATAAGATCTATGCCTGCACCCATTATAATTATTTAGGCGAAAAGATAGATTACATGCCGTATGATATTTGCTGTGTGGAAGCATCGCCGGTTTTGAAGGAAATTGATGGATGGAACGAAGATCTGACAGGGATTACTGAATTATCTCAAATTCCGGCTAAGCTGCAATCATACATTGATTACTTAGAAGAAGAATTAGGCGTGCCGATTAAATATTTATCAGTAGGGCCAGACAGGAAGCAGACTTTGGTTTTGCACTAACTAATAAAAAACATTTTAAGAAAAATAGAGGCCCCGCTAAACGGGGCCTTTTGATTTTTGATACCTATTTTTGCACAGTGATAATACAGGTAGCCGATCCGGACAGTTTTAAAAGAAAAGCCTTGCAGTGGGCGTCGGCATTTGATATTTGCTGTTACCTTGATTCAAATAATTTTACCGATCCTTACTCTAAATTTGATACTTTGATTGCTGCGGGTGTTAAGGCTGATATTGTAGTCGACACAGGTGCCGCTTTTGAAAAATTGGAACAATTTCGCCGGCAGCACCCAGGCTGGATGACCGGGTTTTTTACTTATGACCTGAAAAATGAGATTGAAAATTTAGCTTCTGAAAACCCTGATCACCTGCAATTTCCAGATCTTTATTTTTTTGTTCCGCAGTACTTAATGATCATTAAGGGTAATGAAGTTGAAATAATTGCTGAAGATGCCCAAATTGTTTTAGATAAGATTGAGCGGCAGGCTCTTTCCGTAAATGACCAGGCCTCTATTGTAAATATTCAATCCCGTTTAAGTAAACAACAATATTTAGATTCGGTTGAAAAGATAAAAGGAAATATAAACCGCGGCGATATTTATGTCACCAATTTTTGCCAGGAATTTTTTGCTGAAAATGCAGTTATCGAGCCGTTGGCTGTATTTTTAAAGCTGAATGAAGTTTCTCCCAATCCCTTCTCCGCATTTTTTAAATGGAAGGATAATTATATTCTTTGCGCCACACCCGAGCGTTTTTTGGCAAAACGAAACAACAAACTAATATCGCAACCTATTAAAGGAACAGCTAAAAGAGGAAATACTTTAGCAGAAGATGAACTCAATATCCGTGAGCTAAGAAATCACGCCAAAGAGCTGCAAGAAAACGTAATGATAGTTGACCTGGTGCGGAATGATCTTACCCGGTCGGCAAAGCAGGGGACGGTTAAGGCCGAAGAGTTATACAGTATTTCCAGCTTCAGGCATGTACACCAAATGATCTCGACCGTTGTGTGCGAGATGGAAGATAATATAAGCGCGGTACAAGCCATTAAAAATACTTTTCCTATGGGTAGCATGACCGGTGCCCCCAAGATAAGCGCGATGCAGCTGATGGAAGAATATGAGCAAAGCAGGAGAGGAGTTTACTCGGGTGCTATAGGCTATTTTAGTCCGGATGATGATTTTGATTTTAATGTGGTGATCCGCACGTTGCTGTATAATGCTGAAAATAAATACCTGTCATTCCATGCGGGCAGCGCTATTACTTATCATGCGGATGCTGAAAAAGAATATGATGAATGCTTGCTTAAAGCGCAGGCGATATTGGAGGTGCTCGGGAATTCGACTTTAATCTAAATACTCGTTTGTCGTTGCGAGGTACGAAGCAATCGCGAACTATACAGAGCGAATAGAAAGGTGTAGAACTTGCATTGGCGGTTGTGAATGGCGTGCGATTGCCACGCTTCGCTCGCAATGACATAATTATTTTGCATCAATCACTATCTTTTCGCCAATCCTCACACCTTGGATCAACTTCATAGTTTAGCATCAAGAGGTTGTTCCAGTCAGCTTCTAAAAATTTACGTTTACCCATAAAATAAAAAATCCCGCACATGGGCGGGATAAAGTTTAATGTTTGTAATATTTCATTGCTTCGGGAATCCGGTTTTGGATATCCGCAATCCGGGTTGCATCTGCAGGGTGTGTGCTTAGAAGTTCAGGTGGTGCGCCGCCTTTGTTTTGTGCCGCCATTGCCTGCCAGAAGGCGAGTGCAGCGTGCGGATCATATCCCGCCAACGCCATAAATGTAAGGCCCAGTCTGTCAGCCTCTGATTCCTGGTTGCGTGAATATTTTAACAATACCAGATTACCGCCAACGCCATATAATTGATTAATTATACCCTGTGTAGCCTGGCTATTTGTTGATGAAGCTACGCTAACTGCCCCACCTATACCCTGTACAGCCATTTGCTGCGAGATCCTTTCGGCAGAGTGGCGCGCTATGGCATGGCCAATTTCGTGCCCCATAACTGTCGCCAGCATAGCATCAGTTTTGGCCAGGGGCATTAAGCCACTGTACACAGCTACTTTTCCGCCGGGCATACACCATGCGTTAATTTCATTGCTTTTTATCAGGTTAAATTCCCATTTAAAACTATACTGATCGCCAAAGCCATTGGTTTTTAAATAGCCCTCGATAGCCGCAGCAAGCTGGGCGCCTACCCTTTTTACACGCTGGGCATCTGTCCCGGTATTTATAACTGAAGTTTTGGGATCAGATAGCAGCTGACTATAGCTTTGCGCTGCCGATTGATCTATTTGTGTGTCATCAACTAATTTTAGTTGTTTACGGCCAGTTAGGGGTACTGTTGAACACGAGTACAGTATAATAACTAATACTGTAGCAAGGGAAAGTAGTTTTTTCATGTGGCTGTTTTTTTTTTGAACAAATTTACCCTCGACTCTTTACCTTTCAGTAATCTTTCAATGTTTTTTTGGTGTGTAACAAGGATCAATAAACAAATTAACATCCCAAAAATAACCACGAGGTTGGTGGTGTACTTATTAAAAAAAAAAGTTACTCCTATAAGGTAGGCAAAGCCTGCGGTAATAGAACTTAGTGATACATACCTGGTAATTAAAAGCACTACTATAAATACAGATACGCATAATAAAGCGGCGTTAAGGTTAACCGCTAAAACCATTCCGAATAAGGTTGCTATTCCCTTACCCCCTCTAAAGCCGGCAAATACCGGGAACAGGTGCCCCATAACAGCAGCAATACCTAAAGCTAACTGGTAGCTTACAAGATTTGAGTGCGGGCCGCCGGTGGTTGAAACACCAATGAAATATGCAAGACTGGTAGCTGTCCATCCTTTCAAGATATCAATTAACATAACCGGGATGCCAGCCTTTTTACCCAAAACCCTGAACGTGTTGGTTGCCCCGGCATTGCCACTGCCGTATTCCCGTACATCAACTCCATAAAATGCCTGGCCTATCCATACCGCAGTAGGGATAGAGCCGCAGAAATATGCCAAAATAAGCGCTGAAATTGAGTAGCCAGTTATCATTTCACCGCAATATTAATAAATTGATACCATAATTAAGTCCGAAAGTCAGGAAAGTCCGAAAGTCCGGAAGAAAATACAATCCGTTATTGTTTTTTAGCATGTTTTCTTAGTTACCTGGTTATTCAACTAATCTCTGATCACCAGTCTCTAACCGCTAACCTACCGCTTTTAAGCTCAAATCTAAACTTTTTACAGAATGGGTTAAAGCGCCTACAGATATGTAGTCAACACCGCAGCACGCATACTCCCTGATATTATCAATAGTTATACCGCCAGATGCTTCCGTAATAAACCTTCCATTAATAATTTTAACCGCTTCACGCAAATCGTCAAAATTAAAGTTATCCAGCAATATACGGTTTATGCCTCCTGTTTGCAAAACCTGTTGCAGTTCATCAAAGTTTCTTACTTCAATCTCAATTGCAAGCTTTTTGTTTTTAGTAACGATATATTGTTGTGCATTTTCTATTGCCTGCCTTATTCCGCCTGAATAATCAACATGATTATCTTTTATCAAGATCATATCATACAGGCCAAAACGATGGTTTACGCCGCCACCAATTCTAACCGCCCACTTTTCAAGATAGCGCATGCCGGGGGTAGTTTTCCGGGTATCTAAAACTTTGGTATTAGTGCCTTGTAAAAGATCTACAATCTCGCGTGTTTTTGTGGCTATACCACTCATCCGCTGCATGCAGTTAAGCACCAGCCGCTCGGCTTTCAAAATGTTTTGTGCATCTCCCTCAACCTCAAATGCAATATCTTTTGGTTTTATTTTTTCGCTGTCATTTAAAAACGTGGTTACTTTAAGGCTGGCATCAACAATATGAAAGATCTCTAAAGCCAGTTCAACACCGGCTAAAATGCCCTCATCCTTTACTAAAAGTTTTGCTTTGCCTTTTGTGCCGGCGGGGATAGTTGCCAGCGATGTATGGTCGCCATCGCCAACATCTTCATTAAGGGAGCTTAAAATAAATTGATCAATAAGTAGTTTGTCCAAATCTATATGCTTTTTTCAAGTCCAAAAGTAAGAATAGTTCATGGTTCGTGGTTCATAGTTGATGGAAAAAGTTCATGGGGGAGTTCATAGTTGATGGTTAATGGAAAAAGTTCATAGTTGATGGTTCATAGTTCATGGTAGCTGCAAAAGGATGGTATGGTTTGTAGATAAATAAAATAGCCGCCTTATAAGCTGCAATTGTCCGGCTATGAACTATTAACCATCAACTACTTCACCTTCTCTGTTTCTATCCGCAGTTCAATCAGCATCAGGCTGCCTTCGGTTTCTTTTAAAGTATAGGCTATTCTGAATGGCTCCTTTTGGGTATTAAGGATTAGTACGCCAAATAGGTAATTAGGGTTTGAATTTACTTTATGGAGCATTTTAACAGACACCGGTTTATTTTGGCTGAAAAATTTATCTAAAATAAGACCGGCCTGAACTTTTGAATAAACATTTTCTTCACCTTGAATAGTTATCTCAATATTTGTCGCAAATATTTTTGATAGCTCGCGCACATTCCCCTGGCGTATCAGCCCGGCAACTTTGTCTATAGGGTCTGTCACCGTGGCGGCAGAAGCCATATAAAAAGCAATAAGAAATGGCAAGTAAAGCAGTTTCATAATAATTAAAGGACAATTATTAAAAATGAACGTTACAGGAATACAACAGCTAATAGTTGATTTTGTTACATTAAACTAATCAGGTTTTTGGAAGAGACATTAAATGGTTGAGCGTTTAAACATAAATAATAGCCTGCCTAATCAGTTTAATCAGCAATAAAAAATTTTATCTTATTATAACTTAACAACGTTGCCTTTATATTTGCATTGTGGAAAGACAAAAAAAAATCGCATTAATTATCCTTGACGGCTGGGGTTACGGTCGTAATGATGCGTCGAACGCTATAGTTGCAGCCAATACGCCATTTTTCGATTCGATGTTAAAACAATATCCAAATTCAAAACTGGAAGCATCAGGCACTGCCGTTGGTTTACCTGCGGGGCAAATGGGTAACTCAGAAGTTGGGCATATGAATTTGGGCGCAGGCCGGGTTGTTTACCAGGAGTTGGGCCGGATACATAAAGCCGTTGAAGATAATGAGCTGCCAACAAATGCTGTTTTAAAAGAGGCATTTGAATATGCAAAACAAAATAATAAGAATGTACACTTAATAGGCCTGGTATCTGACGGTGGCGTACATTCGCACATAAAACATGTAAAGGGTTTATGTGATGCAGCCGCTGTTTATGAGCTGAATAACGTATTTATCCATGCTTTTTTAGATGGCCGTGATACTGATCCAAAATCTGGCGTAGGTTTTATAACCGAGCTTGAGGAGTATATTGAAAATTCCAATGTAAAGCTGGCATCGGCAATTGGCAGGTATTTCGCTATGGATAGAGATAACCGTTGGGAACGCGTTAAGCTGGCTTATGATTTGATGGTTAATGGCACAGGGCAACCAACCGATAATGTGATCCAATCTATAAAAGAATCTTACTTGCAAGGGGTTACTGATGAATTTATTAAGCCGATTGTAAAAGTTGATGCTAACGGGCAGCCACTGGCTGTAATTGAAGAAGGCGATGTGGTGATCTGCTTCAACTTCAGGACCGACAGAGGGCGTGAAATTACGGTAGCGCTAACCCAAAAAGCTTTCCCTGAATATAATATGCACCCGCTGAACCTGCATTATATTACTATGGTGCCTTATGACGAAACCTTTAAGAATGTAAAGGTTGTGTTTAATAAAGAAGACTTGACAGAAACCCTGGGCGAAGTTTTGCAGGAGGCAGGTAAAAACCAGATCCGCATTGCCGAAACAGAAAAGTATCCGCATGTTACCTTTTTCTTTTCGGGCGGTCGCGAAAAGGAGTTTGCTAATGAAAAACGCTTATTGGTACCATCGCCCAAAGTGGCAACTTATGATCTTCAACCCGAGATGAGCGCTGAGGGGATACGTGATGCTATTATCCCCGAGTTGAAAAGCGGATGGGCCGATTTTATTGTTTTAAACTTTGCCAATACAGATATGGTTGGCCACACCGGCGTATTCAGTGCGGTTATTAAAGCTGCCGAAACTGCCGATAGCTGCACAAAAGCCGTTGTAGAAACTGGCTTGGCAAATGGATATTCGTTTATAATAATTGCCGACCATGGCAATGCTGATTATATGATAAATGATGATGGTTCGCCAAATACAGCGCATACAACCAACCTGGTTCCGTGTATTATTATTGATGATGATGTTAAGCAGGTTAAAGATGGCAAATTAGGCGATATAGCTCCAACAGTATTGAAAATTTTAGGGGTAGCAATTCCTGAGAAAATGAGCGGTAATGTATTGGTGTAAATTAAAGCCATTTACAACTATTGCTTTAATTTGCAGTATAATGGTAAGCGGTTTGGCCTGCAAACCGGATGTTAAGGAAACCGGTACAGCCTTAAAATACTTTGATATTAAAGGATATTTTACTGCTGATACGGCAACGCTTAACAAGCTGGGTAAGTTTGTTATTAAAACGGTAACACATAATGGTGTTACCGATACTAAAAAGGTAAAAATTGATAACTGGGGGCAGGAACTTGATATGTTTGCCGGTGCTGATATAAACCGGCCTGCCTGGAAAAACAGTTATACCATTGCTACCGGCGATAACCTGGTATTATACAAGGCAAAAGAAGATGATCTTAAAGTACGCGAGATCATTATCAAAAAGGATGGAGAAAAAGTAAAGTGGAT
Source organism: Mucilaginibacter sp. OK098 (assembly GCF_900142915.1). GTDB lineage: Bacteria > Bacteroidota > Bacteroidia > Sphingobacteriales > Sphingobacteriaceae > Mucilaginibacter. Next base: position 223,827 of record NZ_FRCM01000002.1, on the reverse strand, counting down.
AGTAATATACACCCGTACCAAAAACATCCTATACCAAACCACAGAGAAATTAAGCTATTTTCCCGATTCATTGTATTTGATAGAAAAGGATCAGCGGGTAAGGCTGATGGGAAGAAACCGATATAAAATACAGGGAGTAATTGAGCGTTGAAGTGGTTATTTGAAGTAATTTCGGGTGGGGGCTTTTTCTAACTGTGTTGTAGAAAATATATATTTTTGCTCCTTATTTTAATGCTTCTTTGTTTAAAGCTGCAATAAGTTCTTCAGGGTCATTAACCGCTTTTTTTATTATCCCTTTTTTATCGATAATAAAATGCGTGGGAAATACTGCAACTTTCAGATTGTTCTCCATGTAATTTTCGGAGACATGAGCTATCGCATAATCAAATCTTGTTGTTTTTAAAAATCTTCGTAAATCATTTTCAGGGTCGAATGCTAAGCTTAAAAAAACAATGTCCATCCTTTTTCTATAGATCCTGACCAAGTTATTTAATGCAGGTATTTCTTTTATACATTCGTGGCAATTAATAAACCAGCATTTTACTACGAATATTTTTCCTGACGTTGTACCTGTGTTGTATATTTTATTATTAAGATCTGCGAAACTAAAGGCGGGTAACCTTTGCCCTTCATAACGATAATTTTTGTAGTAGCCTGAACCCCAGTTTTTTATTATATATCTTATATCATTATTTATTGAATGATTCAATTTAAATAATTTATAAGAGTGTAAATTGTTATTTTCTTCGGTGAGCCTTAGGGGAAGATAATTTCCCGTCATCAGCTTTTTTAAAAATTCAGCTTTACTAATTTTATGGTGGGTTTGATCATAAGCATTTAAATCTTCCGATAATCTCAAAAAGTCTCGTTTGTAATAAAGTAAGCTCCAGGTATTTTTTAAAATCTCGGATGGGGATTTAACCGAAGTAGATTGATTTTGGACCCTTGCCTGGGTATTACTGAAAGATAAAAGGAATAAACTGCATAATATTATTTTTATCATAAACAATCAGCCCTGCTTTATACCTTGTTCAACGCTTTATATCGAAAGGTAGTTTTGAAGATGTATGGGTTGCCCTCACCTAATAGTGATCACGCTCATAATTCATACAAAAAACTAATAAAGATTCAGAATGTTTTGATTTTTATATGCATACCAGATATAATTATATTCGAGTATAATTATAATAAAAAAGCAGTTGAAATACATATAGTGTTCAACTGCTTTTTTCACATTGTGTAAACAATTTAATAAGTAGAACATGCAACTAAATGGGAATTTGCCTGACACACAGTTCCTACGGCACAATAGCTACAGTTGGATGGCTGATTGTCCCAGCAACACATATTATATGTGGCAGCATCATCAACACCACCATTAGGGGGCAGGGCATACCCACCCCGCACGTTTTTCATTTGCTCCCTTGTGAGTGCTACCTTAGTTTCGGGTTGCGGCGCGTTTAATTGCGGTTTTTTCATTTCTGTTTAAATTTAATAAAACACTTAATTTATTTATTCAATTATATGTGTTGAACATGTGTTAAATACATCGCTGATACTTAAACACTTTAGATAGTTGGAATGCCTTTCTATTTCATTTTTTTAGTGTTGTTCGCGAGATTTTAACATGCAGCAATTTTCCCGGCACCATATTAGTTTCGAGTCTGTTAGCTTTTTGTTCAAGAAGTTTGGAGAAAAAGTTTGGCATCACAACCCTCCATAGGCAATTAAAGGTAAAGCAGAATTTTTTGATTTCAAAATTAAAATTATAATAAAATCAAAGAAATGAATCGTGGAATAGATTTGTATGGGTAGTTGAGGAAATAAATAAAACGGCTCCGTTGTGGCGCTCTTTTGATTATAGATATGCTAACTTAATAAGGGATGTGCATAGAATAGGTCAGGCAATCTGTTATAAAGTCAAAACGCAATTTAAATTTTAGTTAACGCAGCTACCTGTGTGCTATAGCCTCGTCAAGTTTTTGTTTTGAAAGATCAATAAGTGCGGATATATCAGGTCTTCCCGGGTTATCTGCTAAAACTTTTTCCAGGTCGGCTATAGATGCTTTTAAAGAGTTTATAGCTCTTGCCTTATCATAAGAATGGCCGGTAGCCTGCAATTTAAATACACCGTATTCGCGGTAGGCAATGCCCCTAACCTGGTAATATTTATTTTTGGTATCATCCGGATCAATAGCTATTGCTTTGGTTAAATCAAATATCGACCCTAATAAAAATTTTTCCTTATCTGCCTGCGAAAGCTGATTATCTTTCCCCAAATAACTTTTTGCCCTTGCCCTATAATAATAGGCGGTAGCATCGGTAGGGTTTATTGCTATTTCTTTGGTGTAAGCTGCGATTGATTTTTTGTAGTTTTCGCTATGATAATAGGAATAGCCCAACATAAGCAAGGCAGTAGAATTGGTTGAATCAATAAGACATGCTTTTTCAAGCTGAGCTACTGCAACTTTAAAATCTCCATCCATTAAAGCCTGTTGCCCCAACTTTACATATGAGTTTTGGGCAGCGGAATTTTCAAAAGAAGAAATGATCAGAAAAGATATAATTACCGAAATCTTCATCAAGGAGCTACTAGTGTTTTATCAAAACAGTATACTATAAACTTATATTGTAAGAAAATATTATGCCAGCGACACTTTTTTGTCGGGATATTTTCAATAAATTATCAAACCGGATACGATGATATGACTTTTTTTCATCTTTATCAACATTTTTTATTTTTTCAATAAAAAACAGGTAAATTTATAATTTACATATAATCAGGTCATTACGAAGCAAATGTAATTGTTGGTGATTATTGTCTTATCTTGGCACATGTCTTGAAACATAGTATTGCAGCGGGAAAAATTATTATTTATCCTGTTCAGGAATGCCTGTAACTTTGCAGGCTGACAATATGACGTTTTTTATAAAACATAAAAGGTAGTTGATGAATTTTGATCCATTTGATTTTAAAAGTGCTTTACCGGTAATAAACGAAGATTCTGAATTTTTTCCACTGATGTCAACAGAAGACGAGGAGGAAATGAATAACGAGGCTTTACCGGATATCTTATCTATACTACCATTGCGTAATACGGTGTTATTTCCGGGAGTGGTTATTCCTATTACAGTTGGCCGCGATAAGTCAATAAAGCTTATCCGCGATGCAAACAAGGGGAGCCGCATGATCGGGGTAGTTTCTCAACAGGATGTGGGGATTGAAGACCCTTCATTTGCCCAGTTAAACAAAATTGGCACCATTGCGCTTATTGTTAAAATGCTGCAAATGCCCGATGGTAACACAACCGTTATATTGCAGGGCAAAAAGCGCTTTATTTTAAAAGACGAAGTACAAAGTGTGCCTTATATAAAAGCTACCATTGAGCCTTTTAAAGAAGTAAAGCACAAAGAAGATAAAGAATTTAAGGCGATGGTTTCGTCCATTAAGGATATGGCCATGAGCATTATCCAGCTTTCGCCAAATATTCCAAGCGAGGCTGGCATTGCCATCCGCAATATTGAAAGCACTTCATTTTTGATCAATTTTATATCATCAAACATGAATGCCGATATGCTTGCCAAGCAACAATTGCTTGAAGAGCCCAACCTGCGCAGCAGGGCAAACCTGGTACTTGAGCATTTAACCCTTGACCTGCAGATGCTGGAACTTAAAAACCAGATCCAAAGCAAGGTACGTGTAGACCTGGATAAACAACAACGCGACTATTTTTTAAATCAGCAATTAAAAACTATCCAGGAAGAGTTGGGCGGTTCATCGCCCGACCTGGAAATTGATAGTTTGAAGCTGCGTGCGGCAAAAAAGAAATGGGCAAAAGATGTTAAAGACCATTTTAATAAAGAACTTGAAAAGCTGGTACGTACCAATCCTGCAGCTGCCGATTACTCGGTACAGATAAACTACCTTGAGTTATTGCTTGATTTACCGTGGAACGAGTTTACAAAGGATAACTTTGATTTAAAAAGAGCTCAAAAGGTTTTGGATAAAGACCATTTTGGTTTGGATAAAGTAAAACAGCGCATTATTGAATACCTTGCTGTGCTTAAATTAAAGCACGATATGAAGGCGCCGATACTTTGTTTGGTTGGCCCTCCGGGAGTTGGTAAAACATCCCTCGGTAAATCAATCGCTAAAGCTTTGGGGCGTAAATATGTACGTATGGCCTTAGGCGGCATCAGGGATGAAGCCGAAATAAGGGGGCACCGTAAAACCTATATAGGTGCAATGCCGGGCCGTATCATTCAATCCGTTAAAAAAGCGGGGGCGGCAAACCCTGTATTTATACTGGATGAGATTGATAAGGTAGGTAACGATTTTAGGGGCGATCCATCATCGGCATTGCTGGAAGTGCTTGATCCTGAACAGAACAGTACTTTTTATGATCATTATGTTGAAATGGATTTCGATCTTTCAAACGTAATGTTCATCGCAACAGCAAACTCGCTGAGCACTATACAGCCGGCTTTACTTGACCGGATGGAGATAATAGAAGTAAACGGCTATACTATTGAAGAAAAGGTTGAAATAGCCAAACAGCATTTAGTACCAAAACAACGTGAAGCACACGGCTTAAAGGCTAAGGATGTAGTTGTAAAACCAGATATTATAGAGAAACTGATTGTTGATTACACCCGCGAGTCGGGCGTACGTTCGCTTGAGAAAAAAATTGGCTCACTGGTACGTGGCGTAGCAAAAAATATTGCTATGGAAGAGCCTTATAACCCTACTGTAAGCAAAAAGGAAGTAGAGAAGATATTAGGCGCACCTATATTTGATAAAGACCTTTACGAAGGCAATGATGTGGCCGGTGTAGTTACCGGTTTAGCCTGGACATCAGTAGGGGGAGATATCTTATTTATTGAAGCAAGTTTAAGCCCTGGCAAGGGCCGGTTAACTTTAACCGGTAGCCTTGGCGATGTAATGAAAGAATCGGTAACTATAGCTTTGGCTTATTTACGGGCACATTCTTCCTATTTTGATATAGATCCCAAATTGTTCGATCAGTGGGATATCCATGTGCACGTGCCCGCTGGCGCTACACCAAAGGATGGCCCATCGGCTGGTGTAACTATGCTTACTGCCTTAACATCGGCATTTACACAGCGTAAAATTAAACCACACCTGGCAATGACCGGCGAAATAACTTTAAGGGGCCGTGTATTACCTGTTGGCGGTATAAAGGAAAAAATACTGGCTGCTAAACGTGCCAATATAAAAGAGATAATTTTGTGCGCATCAAACAGAAAAGATATATTAGAAATTAAGGAAGATTACATAAAAGACCTTAAATTTCACTATGTAACCCAGATGCGCGAAGTAATTGACCTGGCTCTTTTAAACGATAAGGTAAACGATGCGCTCGATCTTACAATTAAGGCAGATGTTGCCGCTGCCGTAAATTAATTTTTACTTTTTTTTAATATTGTTAGCTGCCGGCTTTAAATATGCAGTTTGAATTCTTTTTTGATGTTTTAGGCCATCAAAAGCGTTCAAAGTGCATAAACTGAAACTTTTTAACCGGCGATAGCGTATTACTCATTGTCATAATTATAAAGTAATTATGGGAATAGTTAATAACCCAAAATCTAAAAAAGTGAAGAAAACTTTTACATTAAAAGCTGTTTTTTTATTACTCCTTATCACATCATCGTTTTACCTGAAGGCTCAAAATCTTGAAGAGAACCCGATAAAAAGGGATTCGACCGTTGTAGAATTCAAAAAACCCAGAACAGTATTTCTTGAGGCAGGTGGCCCCGGCCTTGCCCTTACCATAAATTATGATACCCGCTTTGGTGATCATAGAGATAAATGGGGATATAGGGTTGGCGCAGGTTATTACAACACTGGTGCTAACTGGGTTGCATCTGTTCCGCTACAGTTAAATTATTTATATGGCTTAGGCAAGCAAGGTGGTAATAGCTTTGTGGAGTTTGGCGCAGGTACCACTTTTGTTCGTTCGCATGGAAGCCCAAAAGGGGTGACATTTGAATTTGATAACATTACAGGCTTTATCGGCACAGGTACTATTGGTTACCGTTTTCAGCAAGATAATGGCGGGATCAATTTCAGGATAGCATTTGTACCCATATTGTATGATGACGGGGTTATAGCCGAAGGTGGTTTTAGCATTGGTTATACCTTTTAACAATAAGATAAAATATTTTAAAAAGCCCTGAATTGTCGGGGCTTTTGCTATTTTAGACGGTTAATCCCCAAAACCAACCGGATGAGAATTAAACTATTTACTTTCCTTATCAGCCTTTTTTGCGCTGTAAACGTTTTTGCACAATCACATAATAATGAAATAGGGATCCAGACTGATAACGACTCGTATTTGGGCCAGGGATCAGACAGGTATTATACCGATGGCATATATATTCATTACAGGCATGCCTTAAAAGTTAAAGGCGGTGATAGCACCAGGCTGATTAACAAAGTACTTGGTTTTGAGATTGGGCAAAAAATATATAATCCGCAAAGCGGCAGTGTTTTTTTCCAGGGCGCTGATCAGCCCAATTTGGTCGACCGCCCGTTTGCCGCTTATTTATATGCAGGAGCAACACTGAATTTTTTATATAAAGACGAGAGTAATTTAAAAATTGGCGTCCAGTTAGGTATCATAGGGCCAGGTGCTTTTGGTAAAGAGGTACAGGATTATGTACACGATAATTTTGGTTTTTATCACCCAACCGGCTGGCAGTTCCAAATTCAAAATGAAGCACAGCTAAATCTATCTGCTGAATATAACAGGCTGTTAGCAAGAGGGGGATGGATTGACGTTTCTTTAGCAAGCTATTTGAATTTAGGCAATGGTTTTAGCGGCCTTGGTGTTGGCCCCATGGTGCGGTTAGGATCATTTAACCAGTTATTTAACTCGGTAAGTACGCAAAGTACAGCTATCAGGAACCAAACAGTAACTCCGCTTCATGCGCACGAAATATTTTTTTATTACAAACCGCTATTTAATTACGTAGCCTATGATGCTACTATACAGGGCGGCCTGTTTAATAAGCACGATGATCCTAACAGCCAGGAAATAACGCGCAATAAAGAGCCTTTTATTTTTAGTAATCAATTTGGCGTTGCATTTACCACAGGCCGTTTTGTAATTGACGCAGCAGCTATATTTCATACCAAAGAAGTTAAAGAAATGGTACGCTCTGAACAATGGGGGAGTGTAACGGCGTTGTATAGGTTTAAGTAATTGGTTCATGGTTCATAGTTCATAGTAAAAGGAGCGAAGCTGCCATGAACTATGAACCATCAACCATGAACTAATCCTCGAAACTCTTCTTCCTGTTTTCTTTTTTAGCGGAATTTATTTTTTTTGATTCGAGGCGGGCGGCTTTAGAAGCTTTACTTACTTTGGTTGCTTTGCGTACTTTGGGTTTATGAAGCGCTTTGGTTAATAATACGGTTAGCCTTTCAATAGCCTTCTCTTTGTTTAAGTACTGGCTGCGTTCTTCATCGCAAATTACTTGTACCAGTCCGTCCTTATTTAAACGTGATTGCAGTTTTTCATTCAATAGCACCTTCTCTTCATCAGTAAACAACAACGAGTTATTTACTGAAAAAAGCAATTCAACCTTGCTGGATACCTTATTAACATTCTGACCGCCTTTTCCGCCGCTGCGGGATGCTTTGTAAGTAGTTTCTTTTTGCAGGTCGGCTTTAGTAAAATTCATGGGCGAATTTAGTGAAAGTTTGCAGTTTGCGGTGAGTAGTTTGCAGTAAGGCAAATAAAAAACTGCCCACTGTTTACTGTCAACTGCCAACTTTTCCCTATTTTAGCTGCTCATGAGTAACAACATCATAGTTGCCATTGATGGCTATTCATCGTGCGGAAAAAGCACCCTGGCAAAGGCTTTAGCCAAAAAACTTCATTTTATTTATGTTGATAGCGGTGCAATGTATCGTGCGGTAGCATTATACTTTTTAAGGAATAATGTAGACCTTAATAATCACGAACAGATTGCCGAAGCGCTGGAAAAGATCCATTTAAATTTTCATTCGCGCGATTACCAAACGCACATCACCTTAAATGATGAAGAGGTATCTGATGAGATCAGGCTGATGCCTGTTTCCGAAACGGTAAGCGCTGTGTCGGCTATCCGCGAGGTACGCAAAGAGATGGTGAAGCAGCAGCAGCGGATGGGCAAATCGAAAAATATTGTAATGGACGGGCGAGATATAGGTACCGCCGTTTTTCCTGATGCACCGCTTAAAATTTTTATGACAGCCGACCCTAAAGTAAGAGCTGAAAGGCGTTATAAAGAGATGCTGCCTAAAAACCCAGATATTACTTTAGAAGAGGTTTTTGAGAACATAGCCCATCGGGATTACCAGGACACCACCCGTACAGAAAGCCCGCTGGTAAGAGCTGAAGATGCTATAATATTGGATAATACAAACCTTACCCCTGAACAGCAATTAGATTTTGCGTTGGAAAAGGTACACGATTTAGGGAATTATTAGGATTAACAGGATTATTAGAGGTTAGTGATTGGAGACTGGCAATTAAAATGATGCAAAATCTTTACGCTGGAAATAACTAATCTCCAGCCTCCAATCTCTAATCACCCTCAGAGAATTTTACCGCGCTTACTCCAAATTTATTTAAAAAGTCGACACCTTCATCACTTGCGAGGCCTTTGTAGGCTGCATATGATTTATCAAAAAATACCTTTTTAACCCCCGCCGAATAAATTAGCCTTGCACATGGCAGGCATGGCGATAGTGTAGTGTACAGTGTTGCACCTTCCAGATTCGCGCCGTTTTTTACAGCATAAAGTATGGCGTTTTCTTCGGCATGCAAAGCAAGAGAGCAGCTACCTTTTGAATCGCGCGGGCAGCCTGTGCCGGGCCATTCTTCATCGCAGTTGTGGGTGTGCGCTGGGGGGCCGTTATATCCTATAGAGATAATCCTTGTATCCTTGGCTAAAACGGCACCGACCTGGGCTTTAACGCAGTGTGAGCGCTTAGCCAGGTCGGTTGCCAGGTTCATGAAAATATGGTTGAAACTTAGTTTGGTCATTGGTCAGTTGTCATTAGTCATTGAAGTGGTTGTCATTAAGTAAAATGTCATTGATCATTTGCTTCGGATCCCGATAGTACAAATGACCAATGACATAATGACTAATGATCAGTTAGTGCCCGCCTGAAGCTTGCACGTGATCAATATCAATACCTTGTTTTTTAAGCTCAGAGCCGGCTTTCCATGCAAAGAATGCCAGGTAAGCAAAACAAAATACCGGAACTATGTATGATATGTGAATACCGCTCATACCACTCACAGCATGTTGTGCTGTATCAGCTAAGATCCCTTGTAATGGTGGAATGATAGAACCTCCCAGGATCATCATAATTAAGAAGGATGAACCCTGGCTGGTATATTTGCCCAGGCCGGTAATAGATAGCGCAAATATTGAAGGCCACATAATTGAACAGCAAAGGCCTCCGCTAAGAAAAGCAAGCAAACCAACCATGCCGGTATTTAATAAGCCTACTATCATGCAAAGTACGCCCAATAAACCAAAAATAGTAAGTGTAAGTACTGGCTTTTGCTGACCGACAAGGAATCCTACTATCAGTACTGCTACACAAATACCATAAATATATAATTTACTAACATCCTGACCGCTTATGTGGTTTACAAATAACACTATTCCAAATGCTACAAATGGTACAACTATAGTCAAAATATTTTTAGTCATTTTTGACATTTTAAAGGCTGCAAGAGCACCCGTCCACCTGCCTATCATTAAACTACCCCAATATAATGAGATAAAAGGAGCAATATGATCGGTATCATAGCCACCAAACTCAGGTGTTTTAACCAATGCGCCAAGATTACTTTGAATAGTTACCTCAACACCTACATAAGTAAATATGGCTATCATACCATAAATTAACTGTGGATATTGCATTGCGCCCCAGCCTTCTTTATTTTTACCGGATGATTTTAATGAAACAAACAATGCAGATAAAATTACGATCAATGCAAAATATACGATGTATGATTTAATTAATCCAGCAGAGTGAACATATTCCATTACTCCAGCTTTCAACCCCGGAGTGGCAAATTTTGTATGATCAATATTTTCTGAAGTAATATCATTTAAATGCGGAATGCTCAAAACCGCCTGATTATGCGTCATCGAGGTCGCTACAAAATCGCTTATCGGTGGGGCAATAAATATTAGCACAAAGGCTACGAAAATAAAAGTAAGCGGTCCGTAGGTTTTTTTACTTGTTTCTATCTGCTCATCACTGGTAACCTTTGGTAATTTTGAGAACCAAAAGAAAATAGCCACAGCAATAAACAGTGCTGCAAGTATTAAATAAGCATTGTTAATTGAAGTTATTTTAACATCAGCAGCAGGTAAATGATTGCTTGCGCTACCAAATAATATAAGACTTATAGCAACCGGACCCAAAATACTTCCAAAGTTGTTCACTCCTCCGGCAAGGTTTAAACGGTGTGTGCCGGTTTCTGGCGTGCCTAAAACAATTACGAATGGATTTGCAGCGGTTTGCTGTAAAGAGAAGCCAAGGGCAATAACAAAATCGGCAATTAAAATAAAACCAAAAGCCCCTGAGTTTACAGCTGGAACCATTAATACAGCGCCAAATGCCGAAAGTACAAGACCTACAATAATGCCATTTTTGTAGCCCAGCTTATTCATTATATCAACTTTCTTAATTTGAGAAGCAAGATACAGCACTAGTGAGCCGATGAAATACCCTCCATAAAAAGTGTAGTCAATTAATTGTGATTCAAATTGAGAAAGACTGAAGTGTGCTTTGCAAAAAGGTATAAAAATGCCATTTGATGCAGCATGAAAGCCCCAAAAGAAAAATACAGTAATGATTGTGTACAATGCTGTACCGTAACTTTTTGTTTTATTTTGTTCCATTGTTTAATTAGGTTTATACAAACTGTGTATTTGAAACACTAAACATAACTATTTTTTGCAATTCTGCTATATTTTTAATTAATTAAATCACAAATTTAAGTTTGGTTGTTTACCATATAAAATTGCATATTCGTGCTGCATTTTTTTATTTTAACCGGCACGTAAGCCTTAATTAATGATAGAAGCTGTTATTTCGGGTATTGGGTTTGGATTAGTGTTAACGTTTTTAACTGGCCCGGTTTTTTTTGCTTTAATAAAAACCAGTATCGAAAAAGGCTTCCATGCAGGTGTTGCACTTGCTTTGGGAGTGGTTTGCAGCGATATGGTATTTGTGGGCGCTATTTTGTTCGGTTCGCAATACTTTGATATTACGGCTCATGATAAAACCTACGCGGGCGTATTTGGCAGCGCCATTTTGTTTGCAATAGGCATCTATTACATGTTTAAAAAATCCGAGATCAATTATAAAAACACTGTCCCCACTAACCTCCATCGCGCTGGCTATTTTTTGAAGGGCTTTGTGATGTGTATTTTCAACCCCACAATTTTATTTCATTGGACTATTGTGATAGGCGCGGCAAGCACGGTTTATCATGAAGGCGTTCCTCACCGGTCGGCTAAAATTGCTATAATGTTTTTAACCATTCTTATAGTGCAGTTTGGCCTTGATACTACCAAAGCTTTTTATGCCGATAAGCTGCGCGACAGGATCTCCGTAAAGTTTGTACATCGCCTTAACCAGCTTGCAGGTATAGCGCTAATTATAGCCTCGCTTGTGCTGCTTGATAAATTGGTAACTAACTTTGTTTTTTCACCTCCGGGTGCGTGAGGGGGGAATTAGTCATTAGTCATTAGTCATTAGTCATTAGTCATTAGTCATTAGGCATTGGGTGGAGAAGGGATAGGAGTCAGTTTTTATTATATTTAAACCGTTATTAACCTTATTATGGAAAGTATTTTCTCCCCGACCATTAACCCTGCATTTATTGAGCGTATAAATAAACTCACGCCATCAACCCCTGCCTTATGGGGTAAAATGAATGTATCGCAAATGCTGGCCCATTGCCAGGTGCCAATACAGATAGCTTTTGGCGAATTAAATACCAAAGGCGGGTTAATTGCCCTGCTTTTTGGCCGCATGGCTAAGAAAAAGGTGATAAATGAAGAACCATTTGAACGTAACCTGCCAACAATGCGGGAAGCCAAAATTAAAAATGACAGGGGTTTTGATACAGAAAAGACCTCTTTAATTGAATTGGTTAAACGGTTCACCACAGGACCGGATGTATTAACAAAAAAGCCCCACCCTTTTTTCGGTCCGCTAACTGTTGATGAATGGAATGCGCTTCAGTACAAACACCTGGATCATCATTTAAGGCAATTTGGTGTATAGTTAATTTATCGGAAGGATGGCTTCCGGCTGTGATAAAGTATTTTTAAAACTCCCCATTTCGGGAATAAAAGTTATCTTTAAGAAATTCTGTTTTACAGGCTATATCTGTATTTGACTTTGCTTATTTATTTTGGAGCATTTTCTAAAAGTTAGCTAATAATATAACAGTATTTACGTTATAACACAGGTAACGTTAAGTACTTGCATGTTAAACCAGGATTTCATCAGTATAACGATGATCTGATTATCATTCTGCCGTTACCCGGATCTATTAAAAAATAAATTACTAAATCATTACCACTATGAGCAAAGACAGAAAAACGGTTAAAGAGGTTAAAAAGGCGCCTGCCGTAAACGGAAACAAAAAGGTATCATCATACCAGTCGGAAAAAGGATCAAAATCCGAATCAAACGGTAAAAAATAACGTAGCATGAACGAACAAGCAATAGAAACACAAACCCGGATGTACCTGTACGATTTAATGAACGCTGCCAAAGAGCACGGCTTTAAAGCGGACGACAGCTGGGAGTTAAGCATGGTTAACGATAGCGGAAGATCAAAGCTTCAGAAGGATTATTATCCGGCTATTGCAGTAAAAATAGCTCCTGAAATAGTTTTGCAGGTATTTAACTCTGCCCGCTCAGGATTAAAACAATCATTTAATAACGAAGGGCACCAGCCTGATGAAAAAAGTATTATAACAGATAATATCAACTTCCTGGTTGCTATTAACCCGAAAAGAATGAGAGGGTAGAGGGGGGAAGTCCGAAAGTCCGAAAGTCTGAAAGGCTTGGGCAGATAAAGAGTCAAAAATAAAGCCCGGTAGAAGATAATTCTACCGGGCTGCTTTATATTTTACTTTCGGACTTTACTGACTTTTCCGACTTCCGGACTTTCCCGACTCAATTATACCCTCTTGCATTTTTACCTTCCATCCAGTTTGCAAAGGCTTTGTTAACAACCTTATTGCCGCCTGGTGTTGGGTAGTTGCCTGAGAAATACCAATCGCCTTCATGATCAGGACAAGCCTTGTGTAAATTATCAAGGGTTTGATACAATACCTTTATTTCGGCTTTTATTTCTTTAGGGGTAATGATCTGTGCAATACGGTCAGAAATTTCCTGGTCTGTAAATGGCTCATAAATGGCTTTTACATAGTTTTCAACTTCTTCTTTAGGCAATGACGCGCTATCCTTGCATTGCTGATATACTTTTAATATTACATCATCTTTGCCTGCATCCTTCAGTAAACTGATTGCCGCTTCAAAAGCAACAAACTCGCCCATGCGCGACATATCAATGCCATAGCAATCAGGGAAACGAATTTGCGGTGCTGATGAAACCACCACTATTTTTTTAGGGCCCAGCCTGTCAAGGATCTTCAGGATGCTTTGTTTAAGCGTTGTACCGCGAACTATTGAATCATCCAGCACAACCAGCGTATCGGTGTCCCTTTTTATCAATCCGTAAGTAGTATCATAAACGTGGGCCACCATTTCGCTGCGGTCCGCATCCTGCGTAATAAAGGTGCGCAGCTTAACATCTTTAATAGCTATTTTCTCAACCCGAGGCGCCATTGATAGCACTTCGGTTAATTCTTCTTCACTTATCTTATCGTCGCGGTTTAATAATTTATCGCGCTGATATTTTTTAATGTATTTGTGTACGCCCTCAACCATGCCATAAAAGGCAACTTCGGCAGTGTTTGGGATATAAGAGAAAACGGTGTTTTTAACATCGTAATTAACATTCTCCAGGATCTGCTCGCAAAGTAAACGGCCCAATTGCTTACGTTCACGGTAAATGGAAGCATCGCTGCCACGAGAGAAATAGATGCGTTCAAATGAACATGCTTTTTTCTCAGCAGGCTCGCTAAACATATCCTCCGTTATTTTACCGTTCTTTTTTACAATAAGTGCATGGCCGGGCCTGATTTCCTTAATCTCCTCCATCGGGATATTAAAGGCGGTTTGTATAGCCGGGCGCTCAGACGCTGCTACCACAATTTCATCATTGTAATAATAGTAAGCAGGCCGGATGCCAACCGGGTCGCGCATTACAAATGCATCACCATGGCCAAGTATCCCGGCAATAGTATAACCACCATCCCAGTTCTTTGCAGATTTCCGGAGGATTTTGGCAACATCCATATCATTGGCAATCAGCTTGCTGATCTTGATGTTATCATCCAGGCCTTCGCGTTTGTACTGATCAAACAAGCCCTGGTTCTCGGTATCAATAAAGTGGCCTATTTTTTCAAGAACGGTTATGGTATCGGCTTTTTCTTTAGGATGCTGGCCAAGGTCGTAAAGTTGCTGAAGCAGCTCGTCAACATTGGTCATGTTAAAGTTACCGGCAATAACCAGGTTACGGGTCATCCAGTTGTTTTGCCTTAAAAAGGGGTGGCAGTTCTCAATGCTGTTTTTGCCGTGGGTACCATAACGCAAATGGCCCAATAACACTTCGCCGGTAAAGCTTACGTGCTCTTTGAGCCATTCTGCATCCGCCATTTTTTCAGGCATCTCCTTTTGAATGTCGGCAAACTTCTTCTGAATATATTCAAAGATATCAGCAACCGCATTCGAAGCCATCGATCGATGTCGGCTTATATAGCGCTTGCCAGGTTCAATATCCAGCTTAATGGTAGCAACACCGGCGCCATCCTGGCCGCGGTTATGTTGTTTTTCCATTAAGAGGTAAAGTTTGTTTAGGCCGTAAAGGGCCGTGCCGTATTTTTCCTGGTAAAAAGAAAGAGGCTTTAACAGTCGAATGAATGCAACCCCGCATTCATGTTTAATCGAATCACTCATGATTGTTAATGAGCGGCAAAGTTAAAATTTAAATGTTAAAACTTTTAATTAACAGTGTCATTAAATTGCATTAATATTTAAGGAGGTTAATTAAGTTGGATTGGGTTGATTAAGTGAGTGGTTTGAAAACTTGTCATTGCGAGGTACGAAGCAATCGCACGCTACGTAGGTCCGCTATGTAAGTTTGCGCCTTTCTGCTCGCCATGTATAGTTCGCGATTGCTTCGTGCCTCGCAATGACAAGTGTATAACCCTACTTCCCAAACCCCACCAATTTATGCAAAGCTACCGGATCATAAATCCTTCCAGCCCTTATTACAGTGGTTACCTTACGGATCTCCCGGATATTGGTTAGCGGATCACCATCAATTATTACCAGGTCGGCATTTTTACCGGCTTCAATTGATCCGCTTTGTTTATCCATTTTCATAACAACGGCAGGAGTGATAGTTGCTGTACCAATTGCCTGCATAGGCGTTAAGCCTGCCTGCACATATAATTCCAGCTCGCGATCGAGGCTGTAGCCGGGGAAACCCTGGTCGGTGCCTGCAACAATGGTCACGCCATTATCGTAAAGTACTTTCACTATTTTTTGAAAGCTGTCCCAAATTGGTTTCAACTTTTCAGCATTTGCCGGCTCGCTGCCTGTATTTTTAAAAATAGCCTGTAAAGGTAAAGGCAACGAATAAAAGGCAGGCTCCATAATAGTAATATCATCTTTAGTAGACCGGAAAAACATTTCAAATACGCCTACCGTAGGATCAATAACTACATTATGTTGTTTTATGAATTTTATAGCCGCAATACTGGTTGAATCCTCGAAGTTTATGGAACGGTCCTTATTGCGTTTCATAATGGAGTAAACGTATTGCACATGGTTAACCATATCCATACCTGAATCTACCCCTGCCTGCAAGGTCATTCCATTGGGAATATGGCCGGTTACGGTAAGGTTCAGGCGGTGTGCTTCATCACAAATAGCTTTTACAATAGCCGGCTTTACCGAGCTGTAAATTTTTATCTGGATAAAACCATTGTCCTTATAGCGGTCAACCTCTTTTATTGCTTCCTCCTTTGTATCGGCCTGGATAATTCCGAGCGCCATAGGGCCTTTACCATCAATAATGCCGGCCTTTAATATTTTAGGGCCAATGCCCTGGCCATTATCAATGGCGCCTTGTACGGAGTTTATAAAGGCAAACTCGTTGCCGCAGTCGCGCACGGTAGTTACGCCTGCAGCAAGATATGCGGGTCCCCACTCCACCTGTTCAAAGTGAGCATGCATATCCCATAAGCCGGGTAATATGGTCTTTCCCTTGGCATCAATGATTTTGGCGCCTGCAGGGATGGTTACTTCGCCAACTTTGCCCACCTTTTTAATAATGCCATTTTCAATAACCACTACAGCATTGGGTATAGGTTTTGAGTTTATCACATCAATTACAGTTCCGCCGGTTATGGCAATTACTTTATTAGCAGCAATTGCTTTAGGTGTGTTTTTGGTAAACAATTCCATACCGTAGGTAGCAGCTTTGGCTATAAACATTGGCAGCAGGCCTTCGTAAGGTTCCAGCATCATTTCAAGCTTATCAGCTTCGGCATCGTTTGTTATCAGGCAAATTAATTGCCCGGCCTTATCGGTCCACAAGATCTCATTGCCCCAGATCAATCCCCCTACAGTATACCGGTCAAGCAGTAAGGATTTGCCATTGAAAGTAAAGGAATCCTCGCCATCCTTTTTAATTTGTACCGTTCCGTTTGGCAGGGTATTTATAGTGGCAGGTTGTTTGTGATTCTTCCAGTACCTGATCAATTCCTGTTGTACCTCACCCGGTGCATAGCTTGCTATTGGGAAAGTTAAGGGCGTGATCTTTTGCGTATAGGCGGAATCGTTAACTTTTACATGCGCCTGGTTTCCGGATATAGTTATCGTATCGTTAATGGTTGCTGAACGGGCGGTATTGCCTTTTATTTTCAGGCTCAGCGGTTCAAAAGCAGGTGTTAATTTAAGCTCGGCCTTTAATGGTACTGGCGAGCCGCGGTCGACAAATTTAAAATCAGAGGTGTAAATAATTTCTTTATCGGTTTTGCTAACGCGATAGGTTTCTTTACCAATATGCTGCTCAAACTTATGCAGGAAGAAGGTAATGCTATCAGGTTTTGTTTGTGCAGTGGCCGCGAATATTATCAATGAGAAAGTTAAAAGAAGAATATGTTTTTTCATAAGAAGTATTTAAAGTTTCGGATGGCTAAAGTTATAAGTTTTGGGGTGAAATTAATAATACAATTTGTAGCGCGGTTATCCCAACGATGTTCAATAATGCGACTGCATCCGTTATACTTCGCAGGTAAACTAATATCACCCGTAATCATCTATATAATAAATATCAAAGATTATTCTTTATTATTAAATAAAATTCTTTATATTTGTATTAGACATTAGCTCCACAGCTATTTTAAGCTTCAAAAAGCGTCCGTTCGTTCGCTGACCCCCTGCTCCCCGGACGGACGGACACCCAACAACCATAGCATTCAGGTCTTCTTATTAAATGGAAGATAAGGTCCTTTATAAAAGGGTTATAGGAGGGGATATTATCTAAAATCTCATTTATTTTCCAGTAAAAAAGCAGCCGCATAACTTATCACCTGGAAAATAACCAGCTTGTAATAATAATTCAATAATGTCTTCCTGGGGATCTCATTGAGGGCCCTGTGCAGTGTTTGTTGTTATCAATAAAAAATATTTCAATGGAATAGAATGCGGCTATTACCGTCTTAAAGCGCTATCCATCGCAAGTTCCTCTATGAGAGAACCTGCGGAAACGGGAAACATTAACAACCAACAATGAAATGGGTATAGTTTTCCAGGTGATTGAAAGTGGCGTAAAGCCTTTAGAAAGAAATAAGAAAAGCGTCCGTCCGTCCGGGGGGCTATGGGTAAAAGAACGGACGGACGGAAGTTATTGATTTTCTTCTTTTTTTGAACCATGATTATAGGATTAAAAGATTGACCTGATGCCTTTCGCTTCGATACAGGATCAAGAAATCATAAAATCAAGCGAATCATGGTTCGGACAACAGCATTAGGAGAAATCTTCAAAACTTATCCTTCATCCCCAGCAAGCCCCAAATCCCTCCGCTGTGGATAGCCAATACTTTACTGTCGGGCTTAAAGTAATTTTTAGCTGCCAAATCATAAATGGCGTACAGCATTTTGCCCGTATAAACAGGCTCTATCAAGATCCCTGTATCAGCTACAAACTGTTTAATGAATTTTATGAGCCGCTCATCAGTTTTACCATATCCGCCAAAATGATAATCGGTATGGAGCTGATAATCTACAGAGGTGGTTAAAAACTTATCTATCTCCTCCCTGATGAAATCGCCATTTTTAAATACCGGCACGGCATTAAATTGTGTATTAAGTTTATGCTGCTGAATGCCGTTGATAATACCCGCTGCGGTAGTACCTGTTCCGCAGGCGCAAAAAATATGGTCGTAGGTGTCGGTTAGTTCATCTATCAGTTCGCTGCATCCTTTGGCGCCTTCGGCAGATGAACCGCCTTCATCAATAAAAAAGGCATTATTATCATTGCAAAAGTATTTATTAAACAGTGTAGGTTTATCGCGATAGCTTTCACGGTCGGTAAACAGCAGGTTCATTCCATGCAGGCGGCAAAGAAAAAGGGTATCGTTATTTACTTCTTCACCCCTCACAATCCCTGTGGCTTTAAAACCGAATTTGGCCGCCGCCGCAGCAGTTGCAAGCAAATGGTTGGAGTATGCCCCTCCAAAAGTTACCAGGTGGGTTTTATTTTCAATTTGTGCCTGCTTTAAAATGTATTTTAATTTGCGCCATTTATTGCCGGAGATGATAGGGTGGATCAAATCATCCCGCTTTAAAAAAACCTTTATTCCCTGTTCATCAAACAGTTGGTTTTTGATTTGATGGACGGGGCTGAAAATTTCAAGGTTAAGCTGCATGGCCGTTAAAAGTATTACAAATTTACAATTAATCAATATCTGAAAAAACGAGTACTTTTGCCCGGATGACTGAAGACAACGGTTTTATTGAGCAGGAAGAACAGGACCTTTATGAACACTTGCGCATAGTTGTTGATAAAGGGCAGTCGCTATTGCGGATTGATAAGTTTTTAATGTACCGGGTTGAAAATGCATCGCGCAACCGCATTCAAAACGCTATAGAGCTCGGCAATGTGCTGGTTAACGATAAAGCCATCAAATCAAGCTATAGGGTAAAACCGCTGGATGTAATCTCGGTAGTATTGCCGCACCCGCCGCGTGATACGGAAGTTTACCCGGAAAACATCCCGCTTAATATTATTTATGAAGATGATGATGTGCTGGTGGTTAACAAACCGGCAGGGCTGGTAGTGCATCCCGGTTATAACAATTATACCGGTACGCTGGTTAACGGGCTGGTTTATCATTTTCAACAATTGCCTACTCTGCCGGGTAATGATGGGCGGCCGGGACTTGTACACCGGATAGATAAAGATACATCGGGCCTGCTGCTGATCAGCAAAAACGAGCGCTCCATGACCTGGCTGGCCAAGCAATTTTTTGATCATACCATTGCCCGTAAATATATTGCCCTGGTTTGGGGCGACCTGTCTGAGGACGGCACGGTAACCGGTTATATTGGCCGCAGTGTAAACGACAGAAGGGTAATGAGCATTTATGACGACCCGGAAAAAGGGAAATGGTCTGTTACGCATTACCGGGTTTTAGAACGGATGGATTATGTAACCCTGATTGAGTGCCAGCTGGAAACAGGGCGCACGCACCAGATCCGTGCGCACATGAAACACATTGGGCACCCTTTATTTAGCGATGCTACTTATGGGGGCGACAAAATTTTAAAGGGTACAGTTTTTAGTAAATACAAACAATTTGTTGAAAATTGCTTTGAACTATTACCAAGGCAGGCCTTGCATGCACAATCATTAGGATTTTTGCATCCAACCCTAAAAAAACAATTATACTTTGAAGCCCCGCTTCCTGACGATTTTGCGGCAGGTTTGGAGAAGTGGAGGAAGTATGTTGGGAGTAGTGATCAGAGGTTAGAGATCAGAGATTAGTTGAGAAAACCAGAAAGAAAAAGAATAAAATAAATCTATCAATAAAAAACGTAACAATAAGAGATAGCGGACGAGTGATTAGTGTAAACAAAAGCAACTAATCTCTGGTCTCTAACCTCTAACCTCTAACATATGGTCCCAATATTCATCAATTTTAACGGCGAAATACTTCCGGCTGATACCAAACTGGTTGCACTGAATAACCGTGCATTTAAGTATGGCGATGGCTTGTTTGAGAGTATGCGGTTGATGAAGGGCCAGCTTAAATTTCCGGAGCTGCACGCCGAGCGCTTACAACGGGGGATGAAAGCGCTGAAAATAGATGGGTACTCGCAAATGGATACCTGGTTTTTGAAGGAAAAAGCTGCCGACCTGGCCCGAAGAAATAAGATAAAACATGGCCGTTTGCGCCTTACAGTTTACCGCGATGCCGATGGTTTATACACGCCGTCGCAAAATAAAATGGGTTATTGCCTGGAGATCCAGCCGATGGACGAACCACGTTATTTTTTAAATGAAAAGGGCCTTATTGTAGACCTGTATACAGAGCTGCCCAAGCCTACCAACTACCTGTCGAACATAAAAACCTGCAACTCATTGATCTACGTAATGGCAGGCATCTACAAAACTCAAAACAAGCTCGACGATGTGTTTTTGCTAAATCAGGGTGGTAATTTATGCGAGGCAAGCAGCTCGAATGTATTTGTATGGTACCAGAAACATTTGTATACGCCTGCATTAAGCGAGGGCTGCGTTGAAGGAGTTATGCGGCAGGTAATCATCAATATCGCCAAAAACAATAACATCCCGGTAACCGAAGCGCAGATAAGTCCGGATATATTATATGAGGCCGATGAAGTATTTATAACAAATGCCGCCCGCGGGATACAAAGTGTAATAGGGTTTGGTGTGAGGCGTTATTTTAACGGGCTAAGTAAAATACTGATAGAAGAACTGAATAAGCTATAAAGTGCTGCCCTGTTTTAATTTTTTGCCTGACAGATTTAACATGATAATTTCTTCACCATCCAGGCAGATCAGATCTGAAAGCTCAACTTCCAGTATTTCTGTAATTTCAATCAGCCGGTTTAAGGTGACGCTGCTGTAACCCAACTCTATTTTACTGTATGCATTTTGCGAGATCAGAAGCTTTGCCGCAAGATAGTCTTGGGTGTAATTTCTGAATTCCCTGATCTTCCTGATGTTGGAAACTATCTGTTTGGTTTTTAAATCGCTTATTGACCTCATAAAGTACGGTTATAAACATAATAAACGAAGTAAAGGCGTATACGGTTTTTTTTAATGTGAATTAACTGGCAGGCAAGTTGTTCTGGGCAAACGCATTCAAAGGAGGCTCCGATGGAGCCCAAACAGGAGTATTGTAGTTTTCTACAAACAGGACACTCCTCTGGAGTGAAAAACCAGTCTCAAGTCATCTAACAAGCTCCATAGGAGCAGCCTGTTTATAGACAATTTCTAAAAATTTGTAAGGCTCCATCGGAGCCTCCTGCAAATTTGCTTAGTGAGCCATAAGAAAATGCTTTATTTTAACGCATTTGCCCTGCAAGTTGTTCAGTGTGTTTAGTTTATTCAAGATAGGCATATTGATTCTGCCGAATAAAATGACATAAAAAGGGCAGATTGAATGTAAAAGCTATTTAACTTGCTTCGTATTTTAATAAAAATGACCGTTAACACTTACATACCTGCAAACGTTTTAAAGCCTTTCATCAAAAACTACCTGGTTATTGAAAGTAATTACGGGGATGTAAATCAGGTATTACCTGATACTTCGCTGGTGCTGGCTTTCAGGTATAAGGGGAATGTGAATTACATAACCGAAGGCATTGAAACAGTTGCACCGGTTTCTGTACTGTCAGGTTTAAGAAAATCTTCGCGGTTAATAAGCTATTCGGCAGGGGCAGCAACTATCCTGGTTATATTTAAGCCTGCCGCTGCAAGCACCTTTTTCAAAGTACCGCTTCACGAATTGTTTGAAGACAGTGTGCCGCTTTATAACTTTATCAGCAGCCAAAAGCTAGCTGAGATTGAAGATCAGCTATCAGCCGCAAAAAATAATTTTGAAAGGATAAATTTGATCGATCAGTTTCTGTCCGCTCAAATTATAAGCACAGGCGGGGATAAATTAGTTTTAGCTGCTATTGAAAAGCTGCATGCCGCCAAAGGTTTTTATAAAATAAAGGATTTGGCTAACTCTTTATACATAAGCCAGGATGCCTTTGAAAAAAAATTCAGGAAGACAACAGGAGCATCGCCAAAACACTTCTCATCTGTTATCAGGTTAAGAAATATAGTGAGCGCCGGTAAACAACAGCAAAACTTTACAGAACTTGCTTATGATGCAGGCTATTTTGATCAATCTCATTTTAATAAAGATTTCAGGCTGTTTACCGGGCAAACCCCATCAGACTTTTTCAAGTCGCCATCCTTCTGGTAAATCAAATGAATGTTAATATCACCGGGCGTTTGAAAAGGACATCATATTACCGGCTATTTACATACTCCTACTATTTTTTTGTCACCCAACCGGCGCTTTGCCATTACCTCTTTCAATTGGGCAAGCCGTGCATTACACCGGGAAAACATTTCATCAACCAGGTTAGTGTTTTTATTATGGATGGCGCTTACATCTGAATAGCCGAAATTTTGCTGTACCGAAACTGGAGGCGACAAGATCATTTTATTTGAGATTATCCGGGATAGTAAAATATCAGCAACAACACTATCGTCAAATGGTTCCCTAAGAACACTTTCGAATGTTTTTTTATAAAGTACCACAAATTGCGTGGCCAGGCAGGTATCCACCCAAAAACGGTTTGAACTAACGGGTATAGCAAAGTTGAAATAACTGGTACCGCCCGACATATATTCAACATCCTGCCGGTGCGCTTCCAAAATATTTTTTAACAAATAATCTTTTGAATAATCAGCAGTAAAGCAATGGTCATCTTCACAAATAATAATTACGTCATCGTCGTTGTCAATAGCCATTTGAACTACTTTTCTAACACTATGCCACAAGCCGACAGCCCCGATTTCATGCTTGCAGGCTTCTACAATTGTTACATCAAACTCAGGCCTGCCTTTAAACTGGCTTATGATGTGTGCTTTTCGTTCAGTTCGTTCCGGAAGGTTAATTACATAGGTAGGAATGCTGATATTTTCAGCCAGTTCAACAGGAGCTAATAATTGCGTTTCCTTATTTCTAAATTCATAAAACGTGGCTGTCTCTTTTAATATGCGTACGTTGACTGCGGTATCCCTGAATAAGTTTTCTACTTTAACCTGGGTATTATTCCTGGGTGTTACGTCTGAATAACCAAAGCTTTTCTGGGTTGAAAAAAAAGGAAAAACAAAGTATTTATTGTCCGTCAGCGCCGCAATTTTATAGTCTGCGGTATCACTTACATTAAAATCGGCATCCAAAATCTTTTGAAAGAATCTCCTGAATATAACTATAAACTGGGTTCCGGAAAATTCCTCCATCCAGAACAATTTTTCCGACATCTGCAGACCGCCTTTTAACGAACTGATCCCACCCGAGAGTACATCCGCCTGCAGTTCATCAGCTTCGGTAATCGCATCCCTCAGCGCTTCGGAGGAATATTGTGGTGTAAAAATGTGGTCGTCTTCACAGATTAGTACATAATCGTCATTGTTATTTGTTGCCGCTGAAACGACATATTTAATCGTATTCCATAAACTAATAACTGGATACTGATGTGTAATAGGTTCAATAACCTGTATCACAAATTCATCTCTTCCTGCAAATTCATATTGTATATGTTCTTTACGGTCGGGTCTGCTTTTCAGGTTAATAATAAAAGTGGGGATAGGTATCTGACTGGTCATTTTATGGGTTTAGCATTAATAACTTAAAAAATGATTGCATTAGGCTATTTAAATTAAAATAGCCAATGATACTAGCGAAGAAATAAATGTCATTAACCGTAGTTTTAAGCGAGATAAACAAAAATTAAAAATCAATAATTGCTGATCAATACAAAACTTTGCCCATATCCCTGTCCACCCAAGTTAACGACATTCGTAACAAAACCATTAATTAGCTTGACTTATGCATTTTCAGAACGCGTGTCAGGATAATAAAACGGTTAAAATTGGCATTAAGAACAAGTTCTATATATTGTGCAATATGAGCCGGGCCGTGTGCAATCACTATTACTGTAGCATTGAACCTGGGTACCGGTAGAGGCACATATTTGATTGTTACAATAGTAAAATTGAGTATTACCGCAATCAATGTCATAACTGCAATGGGTGCCTATGCTTCCCCCAATCACATTTCTGAGCTGTGCTCTTGTAAGCCTTCCTCCAGCGCTGATTGGGAGCACTTCGAGCTTTAATTTTTTCATAATAATATGTTTAAATTGTGCCTCTATTATCGGGTTGCGGCTTTTCCCTATCCTGTTTTACCGAAGACAGGCAACTTATTGTTCTCGAGACAATTTCTTTGCTATTTTAACCGCCTGGATTGCGCTGCAACTAATTTTTTTCGTATTGTATATCGGTGACAACACCGGGTTGTACCGATCTAACTCGTACCAGATGAACTGAATAACCATAAAGAGAAAATAAATGTCATTAACTTTAGCGTTAAGAGAAATAAACGAAATAAAAGAACGACTGCCACTGATCAATACGAAGCTTTGTTCATTTCGTCCGCCGCTTAAGTTAATGACATTGGTAACAGAACCATTAATTTAAACCAGAACGCAGCAGTTTGTTAAATGCCGGCCTGGATGGCACGAAATAGTTAATTATAAATTAAGTACAAACACCGTATTGGTTGCACCAGGAGCCAATTCGTGTACAATCACTGTCGCTGTAACAATGACCCGGACCGGTACCAGTCGCAGCACACAAATTATTCACGCATTTGTACAATGTAGGAGCACCAGCTCCACAATCAAGGTCAATTAGACAATAAATTCCTACGCTTCCTCCAACCACATTCCTGAGCTGTTCCCTCGTAAGCTTTCCTCCAGCGCTCATTTGGAGCGCTTCGAGCTTTAATTTTTTCATGATAATATGTTTAAATTCGCCTCTATTATCGGGTTGCGGCTTTTCCCTATCCTGTTTTACCGAAGGCAGGCAACTTATTGTTCTCGAGACAATTTCTTTGCTTTATATAAATATTTTATATCTTCCGGTTTATAGTTTTTGGGAGGTTGCACCCGGTAATAAAGTGCTGCGCTTTGAGATGATCAGGATGTGTATCTAATCCATCATTGATACCATTACTGGTAATAAGTAGATCAATTTTGCTTGCAAAACGGGTTAAAACCTGCGAGAGACTATTTTTCATGATAAGGTTTTGTTGTACAGTTAGTACTTATATTAAGTTGCAATATAATTGGTATTGCAATATAAATAAATATATGTCAATGATACAAGTATTTTATGCGCTAATTTTTTTGGGTTTAAGATGAAGACCGAAAAATTAAATCAATGATTTTTTACAAGCATTGAACCGTGTTTATCCGGAATTTTGAGAAATAAATTTCAACAGGATCTAACACAAAAAATCATGAAACAAATATTTATTGATAAATTCCTGATCCCTGCAAATACAGGGACAGAATTCACAGACAGGCTCAATTATAACAGGAACTTTATAAAAAAACTTGAAGGCTTTATTGAAGATTCAATTTATCAGCGGACAGATGAAACCGGAAACACTGTGCTAATAACCATTGCCATATGGCAAAACGCCGAAGTGCTTGCCAGGGCTAAAGCAGCTGTACAGGCAGAATATCAGCGTATTGGCTTCAATCCTGCTGAACTGCTTACTAAATTAAATATTACAATGGAGCGGGATATTTATAATGATCTCGCAGCTTAAAAATCATCGTCAGGCAGGTGATCATCATCATTAGGATCTTCAAGATCCTCCTCAACAATAATATCGTGCAGGTTATTTTCATCATCGGCCATGTCGTCAAAATTTTCATCGTCTTCGTCATCCCAATCATCCCCATCTGAATCATCATCCCCACCGGGTGAAAATTCTGTATAGGTATCATCGGTACTAATGGTATGAACAATTTTTTCTTTTTCAGTTCCTGGTAATATCATGGCTCAAAATTAAGTATAAATTGCTGATCTGCCAGTAAATACCGCGCCTTTTAACCTGGTCATTGTATTTTCTGTCGCCGGTGTGAAAAAATGTGAAATTTGTGTGAAAAGATGTGTAATAATGTGTACATTTGCAGCCCCGTAATAGCGGGTAAATTATTTAAAATCAAAGTATAACAATGCAACAGTACGAAATTGTGATCGTTCTAACCCCGTTGTTAACAGTAGATGTTGCTGCAGAGGCTATTGCCAAATACAGCAAAATTCTTACTGATAACGGAGCCGAAATTGTCCAGGAGGATAATTGGGGTTTGAGAAAATTAGCGTACCCTATTCAAAAGAAGACTACAGGGTACTATCACTTAACTGAATTTAAGGCTCCAGGTGATTTAATTAACAAATTGGAAGTTGAACTACGTCGTGACGAGCGCGTGTTACGTTTCCTTACCATTGCTTTAGATAAACATGCCATTGCTTACAATGACAAGAAACGCAGTGGTGCTTTCAACAAAAAACCTAAAACAGAGGAGGCAGCACACTAATGGCAAATGACCAGATTAAATACGTTACTGCCCCTAAAGTAGAGGACACACGTAAAAAATACTGCCGTTTTAAAAAGAACGGGATCAAGTATATTGATTACAAAGACGCTAACTTTTTATTAAAGTTTGTTAACGACCAGGGTAAAGTATTACCACGCCGTTTAACCGGAACTTCATTAAAGTTTCAGCGTAAAGTGGCTCAGGCTGTTAAGCGTGCTCGCCATATCGGTTTATTACCTTATGTTACAGATTCATTAAAATAATCAGGAGGTAGAAAAATGGAAGTTATTTTAAAACAAGACGTAAAACACTTAGGTGATAAAGACGATGTAGTGAAAGTAAAGCCAGGTTATGGCCGTAACTACCTTATCCCAAAAGGTTATGCTATACAAGCTACAGTAAGCGCCCGTAAAGTTTTAGCTGAAAACCTTAAACAGGCTCAGTTTAAACAAGACAAGATCCGTAAGGATGCTGATGCTATTGCTGCCCGTTTAGAAGGTGTTAAACTTACTATCGGCGCTAAAGCTGGCGAAACCGGTAAAATATTTGGTGCTATCAATACCATCCAGGTAGCTGATGCATTGAAGAAAGAAGGCTTTGAAGTAGATCGCCGCCGCATTACTTTTGAAACAGAACCAAAATTTGTTGGCGAATACATCGCTAACGTTAACCTGCACAAAGAGGTTAAAGTTCAGGTTCCTTTTGAAGTGGTAGCTGAGTAATTTCGGATTTCGGAATTTCGATTTCGGATTTAGAAAAATATAATTTAAAGGTGTTAAGTGAAAGCTTGACACCTTTTTTGTTGATAAAAATCTTGTCATTGCGAGGAACGAAGCAACCGCGAACTTTACACAACCGCTATGCAAGTTCTATACCTTTCAATTTGCTCTGTATAGTTCGCGGTTGCCTCCGCTAATCAGCGGATCGCAATGACATAATGAATATAATACCTGCTAAATAATTCCGAAATCGAACATCCGAATTCCGAAATCAAAATTCTATTTTTAAAGAATGAAAACTACCCGGAGCAAAAAGTCCGTTTCAAATAATAAATCAGCCAGTGGAGGGTCAAAAGGATTTTTTAAAGGCGGCCTGTGGCGGCTGATCTTTCGGGTTGTAAAACTGGTATTTATAGCTTTTGTTGCAGGGAGCCTTTTCTTTGTGATACTATTCCGATTTGTTAATCCGCCTGTTACCTGGCTTATGATCCAGCGTGGTTTTGAGCGTAAAGCTGACGGTAAGGAATGGAAAATAGATAAGCAATGGAAAAGCTTTGATAATATTGCACCATCCATGAAACGTGCTGCTGTGGCTGCTGAAGATCAGTCGTTTTTAGAGAATCACGGATTTGATTTTAAGTCGATTGAAAAAGCCATTAAGAAAAATGCAAACAGTAAAAAACTGATAGGGGGGAGCACTATATCGCAACAAACCGCCAAGAACGTTTTCCTTTGGCCGGGCCGGTCAATTATCCGTAAAGGATTTGAAGCATGGTTTACGTTGCTGATGGAAATTTTTTGGGGTAAAAAGCGCATTATGGAAGTTTACCTTAATGTAATTGAAATGGGCGATGGTATTTATGGCGTTGAGGCAGCATCGCAGGCATACTTTAATAAACCGGCATCTCAATTAACCAATCATGAAGCAGCTGCTATTGCGGTGATATTTCCAAGTCCGCTAAAATGGTCGGCAACACACCCCACACGGTATTTAAGGCACAGGCAGTATTTGATAATGAAGAATATGCGAAGGCTGGGGCCGCTGGAGTTTTAGCCCCCTACCGGGCTACCGTGTACCCACAAGTTTTTTATGATGTTGGTGCATCGTTGTAGAGAATGATATAGTATTTACAAAGGCTTGACCCATAGGGTCTACCCCTTTGTAGGAAGATAGAATACCAAATATATTGCCTCATCGAGGCTACCCTTAGTCCGCGTTTACTTGTGCTGATTAATTTTATGGCGTAGAAGGGTAACCTCTACGAGGTAAAAATCGTGTTCGTGCATATTCTACAAAGGGGCAGACCCTATGGGTCAGTCAAATGGCTTTCTATCCTATTTATAAAGATGTGGGTACACGGTAGCCTAAAGGGGAAATTATTATTTGGAGTTATATGAAGTAACTTTATTTCAAATAATTAGTTACAAAACCTGTTTTTACAATACGTCCCCGCATATATCTTTTAAAAGATCTTGCGGGGACGTAATTAATATTATTGGGTTTAAACACCGGTGCCATTTATCAAAGAAGCATAGTACGGTGATAGCCAATACTTATTGATTCCAAAAATAACATCGCAGCATTATGGGTTTACGGAAAAAGTGCCGTTTGAACAAATGTACACGTTAGAAAACAGTGCATTTGGCCCGGTAGCACTTCCTGACGTTGCGCATGTTGAATAAGAAAAATGTAGCGTTCCACCCGGGCCACGCATACCTACATTATAATGGCCGGCTACTATGTTTACATTTTGTGGCGACGAGAAGTTATAAGAAGCAGAAGTTCCACCAGGATCTAATGGAATAAACTGTATTTGATAAGTACAACAACCAGTATTGTTTTGCAAAGCTACAGATACGGTTGGCATAGTAGCAGTGGCTGCATTAACAGGTGCTTTCACATCGGTTATTGCATCATTTTTGGCCTTGGCATCTGCTGTAATGGTTTGCGCTTTAACTGCAATGCAATACATCAGCATAATACTGCATAGTAAAATAAGTTTTTTCATATTTTTTATTGATTAAGGTTAATAGGTCTAATATAATTATTTTAATAGTTAAAATAAAATAAGTTTTAACTAATTATCGAACTCAATCAACCTAATCCAACCCAATCAACCACTCACTATCGCTGATATTTCCAGTTCCTCGACTTTCCTTCATTTATCCATTCCAGCGCTTGTTCCATGCGTTTTTGGCGGGTTGTATCGCTTTTTGATTCAACAATCCATTCCAGGTACTCCTTCTTTTTTGACGGGCTGAAATTGAAGAAGTTTTCCAGGGCCTTCGGATTGCCGCTCAACAGGTCGTTAAAATCATCAGGCATGGCGATTTCGGCTTTTGGGGCGGCAGGCTTTTTTGCTTCTTTGACGCCTGATTCGTTTATGGCAATCATCTGCCGTACAAAATCTGCCAGTGCTTCGGCAGGCGGGAGGTCTTCCATTTTTTCAATACGGCCAAAACTCCCGGCGGCGGCTTCTTCGTCACTGCCTTTTAGTAAGCCAGCAGGGTCGTTTAGTCGCGATGCTTTCCAAAAACCGAAACCAAGGTGCTGTTTAAATGAAGCCATCATACAAACAGGGCCTTTATAATCAAAAAAAGGCATTCCCCATTTAACGGTTTCAGTTATTAGCGGTGAGGCTTTATGTACCACTTCGCGGATATGTTCAAGAATAGGTTTTGCAAATGGGGCAGCCTTGGCAATGTAGGCGTCAACCCGGGCATCGTATTGTTCCATAGCTAAAGTTAATTACAAAAATTAACCCAGCAAATTTTTTAGATCAGGATGGTATTTGGAAGTTAAAAACTCGGTGATATCAAAATCAGCAAGCTTATGCTTATAGAAAGGATCTTCTTTAATTATTTCTTCTACAACAGTTTTACTATCTGCCAGGGCTAATATAACGCCGCCTGTACGTGGCACTTTCCGGCCCGATGCTACAAAGATTTTTTTGTCATAATACTTATCCAGGTGTTTTACGTGCTCAGCCATGTGCTGATCTAGTTCTTCGAAGGGGACAATGTAGGTGAGGTTGATGATGAACATGGTTTTAGTCATTAGTCATTGTGTCATTGGTCATTTGTATTATCGATCATCAGCCAAATAATGACTAATGACACAATGACCAATGACGGTTATACCGTTACCAAATCCCTGAACAATTGAATATGCCAGCTATCTTTAAATGGTACTTCCCATTTGCTGTTCAGTTCTGCCAGGTTTTGAACCATGTTGTTAAACACAATAGTATTGGTATTAATGTTGCCTTGTTTAAGCAATTCTTCAAATTCATGGCGTGGGGCTGAAAGTATTTCGTTGCCTTCCCTGTAAGCCAGGTTAAAGCGGTCGAACAGGTTAATGTTAAACTTTGTTTCTACCTGCTGCATAAAGTGGACAGATTTATCAATAGAGCAACCGCTGGCGCCTGCCTGGCTTTCATCCACAATCAATATCAAAAAGCGGTTATACCTTATTTCGGCCATTGCTTTAAGCTGATTGTTGTGGGCTGTCCAGCCGGTAGTAAAGCTATTTAACAATACTTTTAGTTCTCCAACTTCGTTATCAGATAGTTTCCTGTTTACCTGATAAACCCAAACCCGTGAATTTTCTGAAAATTGCATGCACAAAGCTATGCAATTTATTAACTTCGGATTTAATTTTGTTGTCATGTTACGATCAGATCTGTACAGAATAAAGAAATGCTTACTGCTGGCGGCTATTTTTATTGCCATTAGCGTAAGCTACTGCTTTAAGCCCGGTGCTACTGCCGAAGACTGGCAACTATGGACCTACAAGTGTCTTACACAATCGTACAACACATCAACCGACCCAAAACTTAAGAAATTTGAGTTTACAGTAACCGCGGATGCATTCATTCGGTTACGCAAGATCTATGCTAAGGGTAAAGAGGAATTTTATTCTTTTAACCTTCATAATTTAAAGGATATGGATTATAGCGGCAATACTACCGCAGGCACGCTGGAAATAAAAACCATAGCCGATGATATTATCTGTCAAACTAAAAACGATCGCAGAGGCGATGTTGACAGCATGACTACAGTATTAAATATCCCTGTAAAGAATATGGAACCGGAACGTTTGGATAGCCTAAGGGAAGCCTTTAATTATTTTAAGGGGAAGGGGTTATAACCCATTCGCCCTTACTGTTATCTCCGCAATATCCAGTACCTGGATCTCTTCTTCCTTGTTTTCATGCTTAACGCCATCGCGCAGCATGGTCATGCAAAATGGGCAGGCGGCAGCAACCACCGTGGCCTTGCTTTCCAAAATGTCGGTCATGCGCTCAACATTAATATCTTTATTTCCTTTTTCAGGTTCTTTAAACATTTGGGCGCCTCCTGCACCACAGCAGAGGCCATTGCTTTTGCAGCGTTTCATCTCAACCAATTCGGCATCAAGGATCTCCAATGCCTTGCGTGGAGCTTCATAAACGTTATTACCGCGCCCAAGATAACAAGGGTCATGATAGGTTATCTTTTTACCTTTAAAGCTTTCCCCTCCCTCAGCCTTTAGTTTGCCTTCATCAATTAATTGCTGGATAAGTTGCGAATGGTGGATCACCTCGTAATTGCCGCCAAGTCCTGGATATTCATTTTTTATGGTATTGAAACAATGGGGGCAGCCGGTTACTATCTTTTTAATTTGATAGGCATCAAGCACCTGGATATTAGCCATCGCCTGCATCTGGAACAAAAACTCATTCCCCGCACGCTTTGCCGGGTCGCCAGTGCAGCTTTCTTCGGTGCCTAACACGGCAAAGCTGATCCCTACATGATTCAGGATCTTACAGATATCTCTTGTTATCTTTTGCGCCCTTTCATCAAAACTGCCTGCACAACCTACCCAAAACAAGATCTCGGGTTGTTTGCCTTCGGCAGCCATTTCGGCCATGACAGGAATATTTTGGCTCATTGTTTATGCTTTTGTTTGTAACTTAATCAACCGATTCTTTGATCCCGGTTATATACTCGTTTATACTTTTGTAATTTGAAAAAGTGATTGCCGAATTTATTGCGGCTAATCGGTTAAGAATGTCGAGCGCCAAATTTAAGGCTTCGCTTTCTGTTCCATACAGGTTGGCATCCCAGTTAATCCCGGCCACAATTTCTTCTTCAGCCATTTCCATACACCAGCTTTCTAAAAACTCCGATAACGGGATCTCTGTGGGTACGTAGCCTTTCCACTCGCCGCTGGCACAGGATTTGGCATAAGCTCTTTCCGACCAAAACGGGATCACGCTAACTCCATCATCATCGCTGGAATTTGAATTTGCGAACCCCTGCTTGTTTTTTAACCCCCATACAAGCTTTGATGCGGCTACGCTTTCAATAAATTTTTTGTATTCTGCTGCTGTATCCTGTAACATTCTTCTTTTTTCTTATTTTTCATTAGCTGTATCAGCCCAGTTAAACCTATCAGCCGGACTATACTTCCACGGTGCGCCGTTGTTTTCAACATTGCTAAACATATTGTTCAGACTTGCAGGAGCTTGTGATTCTTCCATCACCAGATATCGTCGCATTTCGGTTATAATTTCAAGCGGGTTAATGTTTACCGGGCAGGCATCCACACAGGCATTGCAGGTAGTACAGGCCCAAAGTTCTTCGCGGGTGATATAGTTATCAAGCAATGTTTTATCATCGCTGTAATCTTTGCCATGCTTATCAATATTGTTACCCACTTCGGTAATACGGTCGCGGGTATCCATCATTATTTTGCGGGGCGATAAAAGTTTGCCGGTTATGTTGGCCGGACAAACCGATGTACACCTGCCGCATTCAGTACAGGTATAAGCCTCCATCAGGTTTTTCCAGGTAAGGTCGGTTACATCCCTTGCCCCAAAACGTTGCGGTTCGCCTGTGGTTTCTGGAACGAAAGAAGGATCGAGCATGGCCTTTACCTCCCCGGTTACTGAAGCCATATTGGTGAATTCGCCCTTAGCCTGCAGATTTGAATAATAGGTATTGGGGAATGCCAGCAGGATATGGAAATGCTTTGAATAGGGCAGGTAATTTAAAAATGCCAGGATCCCAATAATGTGGAACCACCAGCAGCCACGCTCAATAAGCTCAAGCCCTCCGGCACTATCCGGTAATAAGGGGCCGATGATTGAACTAACAGGGAAGCTCCCCGCTTTTATATAGTGACCAAAATTTAACAGCTGCAATTTATAGTCGGCAGCGTTCATGGTTAAAAAGGCGGTCATTAACAGTATTTCGATGATGAGGATATAGTTTGCATCAGATTTTGGCCATTTGGTCATCTCTGTGCCGTTAAAACGCTTCAGATGGGCAATGTTACGCCTGGCAAGGAAAACCACACAGGCGGTAAGCACTAAAAAGGCCAATATCTCGAAGCCTCCGATAAGCAAGCCATATAAGCCTCCCAATGGTTTTGAAAAGATGCGGTGCGAACCGAAAATACCATCTATCATGATCTCCAGCACCTCGAGGTTGATGATGACGAAGCCCACATAGATAAAAAAGTGCATCACCGCAGCTAATGGACGTTTTACCATTTTGGTTTGCCCCAGTGCGATCTTAGCCATCGTTTTCCAGCGCAGGGCCGGGTTGTCTGAACGGTCGGCAGGGCGGCCTAACAATATGTTGCGCCTTATTTTAGCCACGTTTTTGCTAAACAGGTAAACAGCGGCAGCCAGGATGATGATAAACAGGATATGTGCAATCATTATGCGTGCATAGTAATTTTTTCAAAGTTAGTTTTTAAGTTGAAAAAGGCAAATCAATTTAGTCGATTGAGTTGAATTAGTTGATTAAGTGAGTGGTTTGGATCTGTTTTCTTAAGTTTAATCTGCCTTTGTAAACTTAATTGCCCAACAAATCAGCGCTTTATAAGTTTTTTCAAAAAAAAATATCATAAAATAAAAAAAACGCTACATTTGCAGTCCTTAAACGGTCGGTATCATAGCTCAGTCGGTAGAGCAAAGGACTGAAAATCCTTGTGTCGCTGGTTCGATCCCAGCTGATACCACAAAAACAAAAGCCTATTTTCTAACGAAAATAGGCTTTTTTGTTGTTTAAAGAGGGATTTTTGCCTTACTCTTCTATGAATGCTCAATCGAGTAATTTAGCTATTTAACGTTTCTCGAATCATGCGAGATTTTCCTAAAATCGCCGAGCAGTCAAACCGGTTGCCCAAATTTCGCGAATCGTATCCTCATCACCCTGCCCATCCGGAACCGCTGCGCTTGGTTTATTGGCGTAATACCATTTTTTATGATCCAATGGTGATGTGGTTTGACGCCCACCCGGCATTTCCAGGTGCCCGTTAATATCTGTTTTCCTAACCCAATTGTAAGCATAGATGAGCCATTGGGTACGGTATTGTTTATTTTGATGTGCAAACCAGCTTATTTCATCATAACCCCAAACCCAAAACGGAATGTCACCGGCTTTTTCCTTTCCGGGGGATTTACTAACCCCATAATTATCAAACTCTACTAAGTATGGAAGGTGTTTACATGACCATCCGCTTGGAGTAATGCCACCTTTACTTCTTCCATAAAGGGCATCTGTATGCCCAACTTTTAATGTTGCTTCCTCCGGTTGGCCGGGTGTTTCCATTATTCTTAACGGAAAGGCGTGAAAATCCATTAACAATTTCCCATTGCGTACAAAGCCACCACTGGGAACATGCGAATCGCAGATTATAATATGCCTGCGGGCATGTTTAGCCGCATAACTTCGTATTAAAGTTAACACCTGGTTATAATTATCAAGATCAGGGTCGTTTTTATTCATGAGCTCCACCTGCCCAAAGTGAATGCCTTCAATGCCAATATTAATATAGGATACAGCGAGGTAATAGAAATAAAGTTTAGTTTCCAACTGGCTTACATCAGGTACAGATCCCTTTCCCCATTGGTTTTTAAATTTCCCGTCGGGGTATAACATATTCGCATATTTGAAATTCCGCTTTTCTACCGGCACTCCCAGGGCAGTAAATGCCCAGTCGGGGATAGCAAGCTGATCAACCTGGTTAGTTACAATTTCAAAAATGCAGGCCTGTAAAATAATATCCGGATCGCTTTCATGTACTTTTTCAGCAAGCTCTTTTTCCTTTTGCAGGTTTTTCGGAATATCAGCTTCTTCACCCCACTGGCATACACTTCTTCCAATAAACTTAGCTCCTATATTTTTAATCATCCGAAGGTTGTCGTCAAAATCGCCTTTTCCAACAAGAAGACTTTGCATGGTAATTGACCTGTCGAGGTAATTTTCTAATACGTAGCGGGAGATAGTAGTATTGAATTTATAGTCTTTCTTTTCCGAACGGGCATTAATAGCTATGCTTGTTTTGTGGGATAATGAACTTGCCTGTGCAGATCCAGCAAGGCAAAAGTTCGTTAAAACAAGGATAAAAAATTCCATTGATATTATGTAGAATGACCAAGCCCTGGTTAAGGGAGTTTGCTTAGAAATATGCATATAGGTACTAAATTTGGTTATAAGCCTGGTTAATATGGCTTGTGATCTTTCTTTCAAAAGAATGTTTAATCCTTAATTAAGAATTAATAAAACATTAAATATTCCATCAATGTTTAAAAATAAATCCTGATTTGTGGTTTGAATGGGGCTTACTGCCAAAAATGCTATCGTTAGCCCAATGTCATTAAGTTAAGAGATAACACAAACGTGATTCTCCCCAAAAGCTTGATTGCCCCCTCTAAATCTCCCCCGGTAGGGGAGACTTTAGCTTCGCCCGCGTTTATTTTTTTCAAGTACTCCCTACCGGGGAGGATTATTCACGGTTGTTTATTTTTTATGGGCGTTCATGAGGGCTATGCCGTTTAGGTGGGGCTATTGGATGTTGTCATGTGGTTAGTTATAGTCCACGTTCTCTTAACTTAATGACATTGATCCTTTTGCTGGTGGTAGTTAATCTAAAGAGAACCTCATTTTTCCTGTTTCTTTTTGAGGCAGTGGCTTTTGCGCGGTTTTATCGAACAGATAATTTCCTATTACCAGGTAATTCATATCCGTATGCATAAAACCCAGATAAGCATCCAGAGGCGTACATACAATTGGTTCGCCCCTCAAATTAAAGGAGGTATTGATTAATAGGCTGCAACCTGTTAGTTTTTTAAAACTATTGAGCAGTTGCCAAAATTTCGGATTATCCTCTTTGCTAACGGTTTGGATCCTGGCTGAATAATCAACGTGGGTAACGGACTGAATTTCTGAACGGATCTGATATAAGCGATCATACAATTCAAGCTCGTAATAGTTCCCGGGTTTATCTTTTCGAAGTTCATCATTTACTGATTCGACAAAGAGCATATAGGGAGAACTTAAATTTGTTTTAAAATAGCGGCTCACGTCTTCCAGTAAAACACTGGGTGCAAATGGCCTGAATTCCTCCCGCGCCTTTATTTTTACGTTGATGATCTTTTGCATCGCCGGATTCCTTGGATCGCCAAGAATGCTCCGGTTACCCAGTGCCCGCGGACCAAACTCCATCCTGCCCTGGAACCAGCCGACTACATTCCCATCTGCAACTTTTTGGCTCACTATATCTGTTAATTCCTCAAAATTTTCAAAATGCAAATAGTCCGCTTCATATTTACGGATCATATTCAGGATATCCTTATCCTCATGTTGCGGACCCAGGTAAACGCCTTTCATAGCATCGGAAGAACCAACTGATTTTTTATCGCCCCCGGCCCAAATATGATAAGCAACATAAGCAGCCCCTAACGCACCACCAGCATCACCTGCCGCAGGCTGGATCCAGGTCTGATCAAACAGTCCCGCCTTGGCTATTTTACTGTTTGCTACGCAATTTAAAGCAACTCCGCCAGCCATAACCAGGTTTTTACTACCGGTAATCTTTTGCGCCGTACCAGCCAATGCTACTATTATCAGCTCGGTTACTTCCTGAGCAGCTAATGCAAAGTTCATGTGCGCCTGGCTGATCTCAGATTCCGGCTGCCGCCTTGGGATCCCAAATAAGTTTTCCCATCTCTTATCATTTGCCATTCTTAATTTTGTAACAAAATCAAAATATTGCATGTTAAGAATTATGGAACCATCTTCTTTTACATCAACCAATTCAGCCAATATCTTTTGCTTAAATTCAGCTGTTTGAGCAGAATCCGGATTACCATAGGGGGCCAATCCCATCAGTTTGTACTCGCCGCTGTTTACTTTGAAACCCAGGTAATACGTAAACGCCGAATATAATAACCCCACAGAATGCGGGAAATGAAGTTCTTTTAATATAGTTATCTGATTATTCTTTCCATGGCTTATGGTAGTGGTTGCCCATTCACCAACACCATCAATAGTTAAAATGGCAGCATCATCAAATGGAGAAGGGTAATAAGCACTGGCCGCATGCGATAAATGATGTTCAGGAAATAACAGCGGCACGCTGGCACTTCCAAATTGCGCCATATTTTTACGGATCAGTTTTTTTATAAAAAGCTTTTCGTTAAGCCACACGGGCATGGCCTTAATAAAGCTCAGCAAACCTTTTGGCGCAAAGGCATGATAAGTTTCAAGCAGGCGCTCAAACTTAAGCATTGGTTTATCATAAAACACCACAGCCGATAGTTCGTTATAATTCATCCCTGCCTCTTCCAAAACGTATTTTATGGCATTAACCGGGAAGCTTGCATCGTGTTTTACCCGGGTAAACCGTTCTTCCTGGGCGGCGGCAATTATTTCGCCATCAATAATAAGCGCTGCTGCGCTATCATGATAAAATGCCGAAATGCCAAGTATTGCGATAGCAGCCATTGTTAAAATATGCTGTAAATCAAGGGCCCTAAAGCAGGCACACTTGCTAACACGATGAGGATAGAAAACAGCAGCAATATTACCACAAGCGGAATTAACCAGAATTTTTTCCGGGTCTTTAAAAAAAGTAATAGTTCTTTAAAAAATTCCATCGTCTTAAAATGTATGTAAAAGATCAGATTTTGTGTATAAATGATTCCTGTCAATCATAACAGATTGCCTGTTTTTTTTGAATTGCTTTAGTTGCATATTATCCTTTCCTAAAAGTCTTCTGATTAACCCTACAGGGGTTACAATTAAAAAAAATATAAGTGTCAATATTATTGCCGGGCTCACTATACTTAATAATTCAGACAAGCCAAACCAAACAACAGCAAATGGATAAAAAACGATCGGTAAAATAATAGTAACCAGTATCAGCACAAATGCTGCAGCAACCCAATGATCATTTTTATAATGCAGCGCAAAAATTAAAACGAGCAGGGTTGCAACCTGGCCAAACTCCATGCATTGCTTTTTGGAGATTCTGGATGAAAACTTTTTAGCTATTTTCATTTATTTATTGGCTTTTATTTTGTGTGAGAAGTAACAAGGCTGTCTTATTTTCAGGATCGGCCTTCAATACCTTTTGTGCATACTTTACTGCGTAATCCTTATTACCCATGCCTGCCCATGAGTTTGCTATCTGCAATAAAACAGCAGTGTTTGTGGTATCTCTTAAATATTGCTTTTGCAATTGTATAATTTGTTCCGTGTTGTTTTTAACCGGGGCCAGGTTAAAGCCGGAAGAATTATTGCTTATAGCATAGTCAATATAGCTAATAGCGTCAGCTGGTTTCCCCATCTTTAAATAGTTAACAAACAAATAACGCGCTTTGTTAAAAGTAGGCGCCAGGTTAAATGATTTTTTGAAATAAAACAAAGTATTTTCATCGTCCCTGAGCTCTCCGCTTAACATGGCAATGCGTTCATAAATACCAGGATCTGCGGGATATTCCAGCGATAAACTTTCAAGCACACCTCTTGCCTTCAACAGTTCATGGCTGCTTAAATAGAATTCATATAAATTGTTCATTACATTGTCCCATCTTATATTCTCAAAAACAAGCTTATAGGCAAGTGTTTCTTCTTTAGATTCAATTTTGACAGCATCCAAAGCATGCAGATCATTGTATGGCCACCTCTTTTTAAGGTTGAGCACCCTGTAAACACCTGCTAATGAATCAACCAAGTTTTTTGGCATTTTTTGTAATAACTGTTTAAATGTCATCCCGTTTCCATTAGTCGCCGGGATAACCCGGGATTGTTTAATGGCTTCATAAAACACATCAGACATTATTGCAAACCCTTTTAAATTGGGATGAACGTGGTCTACCGTTAACTCATCGCCTATAATATGATTGCCAGCAACGTTCTCAAAAGCAGCCTTGGTATCAACAAGGTGTGTTCCGGGATATTTATTACATAAACCCGCCAATATTTCATTAAACTGTTCAGGTGCTCTGAACCTTAAACCATCCAGATCTTTGGCTTTTAAATAGTACCTTTTAGCGTTCGCAAAATCGCTTTGTTTATAGGCAATTTGCCCTAAATAGTAATTGCAAACTGCGCTTGAGCTATATAATTGATCTGCTTTTTTTAACCAGGTTATGGCTGAGTTTAAATCGTTTTTTGCAAAAGCATTAATCCCGGCTGTTAAGCTAACCTTAAATTCAGGCGATTTACTCCCGGGGTCAAAGCTTATAAAAGGCTTCAGATCCTTTTCATTACTTACCAGGTTGCTTACAAAAAGCGGAATGTGTTTTTTACCAAACAGATCCATTATTTCGCCCATGTTATCGCTAAACTGGGTGATGCCTTTTTTATACAGATCAGAACGATAAGGAATTTCCTGTTTGGCAACCATAAGCTGCATTCTATCGCCGCTGGGCCTTACGCCGCCTGGTCCAAAAGTATTTTTTATTCCACCGTAAAGGTTAATGACCAGTTGCGCCAGCCGCAAATCGCGCAGTCCAAGTACAAAATTTATAACGCCGGGATTACTACCCAGGGTTTGGGTTGACGCAGCTCCCAAGGCACCATAAAATTCGTTATGACCCGTATAGATCAATACAGCATCCGGTTCATAATTTACAATTTCTTTAGCAAAATCCAGTACAGTATATGAGTTTACCGCAGTTAAAGAGAGGTTAATTATTTCGAAATTTTTATCGGGATAGGTATGTATCAGCCTATACTGCAGCCACCTGTGGAAAGATCCATTATGAAAATAAGGATAGCCAATGGTGGTTGATTCCCCAAGTACAAATATTCGTACCGTATTGCTGTCTTTTTTCTTTTTAAATACCTCGCTGTTTCCTTTTGTGGCAATTTGCTGCTCGGTAAAAAACTTTTTTGACGCATCCGGATTAAATACCAGGTAATCTTTATCGCCTTTATATTCAATAAAAAGGCTGTAGTTATTGCCGTAATTGAATATTCGTAAAAGCAGCTCCAATAAAAACAAAATAAGCAAAGGGACCAGTATAATACTGATCCCTTTAAATAAAATTATCCTTTTTTTAGATGCCCCCTTTGTTAAGGGCTGTGATGATTTTTTTGACATGAATTAGCTCATCATTGGTTCAAAACGGGTACATCTAAAGTACAAATTAATAACCCGCATTTTGCTTCCATTGCGGATTAAGCGTCATTTCAGTAAAAGGAATAGGCGCCAGGTATTTATCGGCGACATTTATTCCCCCCGGAATTGCATTTTCTACAGGATTCCTTGCAGCAATAACAGCCGGAAGCAATTGCAAACGAACAATATCAAACCAGCGCATGCCAAATTCGCCGGCAAACTCATATGCTCTTTCATTTACTACAGCATCACGGAATGCTGTTTGGGAAAGCCCGGGTGTTAACGGAGTCTCGCCCGCACGCGCACGTACCATATTAATAGCGGCATAGCCAGCTCCGGTAGGGCCGCCGCCAGTCATATCAGTCGCTTCCGCATAATCTAACAAAACCTGCGGATAACGAATAATAATCGTCGCTTTATTAGTGCTCGGCTGCATATCAATGATCTGGGTAGCTGTTTCTTTAACACCGTCGCCGTTAAGCCCTGCCCTGAATTTTTTGTAATAGGGGTGTCGCGCATGTGTTGTCGGCGAATCCCACGGAGTAAGCGTAAAGGTTACTTTATCTGCATTTCTTAACTTAAGTGTAGTATAAAAAGTAAGATCGGTTCTTGAACACACCGGCGCATTTTTAAAGAAGTTTATCTCAGGGTAAACATCATCCCACCCGCTATTTCCGTTAAGGGCAACCTCGTCCAGTGGGACATTTGAAGATCCAAAACTACGGTTAGGTAAGTTGCCAACAACACTGTATTCCAATTCAAAAATAGATTCAGAACAATTGTTAGTAGTAAAAACCTGGTCGTAAGGTGTATTTAAATTATATGCACCTGCCTGCATAACTACATTGGCTTCTGCAGCCGCCAGGGCATAATTGCTGGTTTGATTTAACGGCCAGCCGGCCATGGTTAAGTAAACATCAGCTAAGCAAGCACTTGCAGAATAACTGGTTGGCCTTCCCTGGGTTGGCGTTGAACCCAACATTTTTTTGGCGGTTTGTAAATCGCTTATTATTTGTGCATAAACCGAAGCAACATCAGCTCTTGGGGGCCGTGCATCCAGGCTTTGAGGAGCTAACACAAGTGGCAAAGGGCCAAATGTTCTTACCAGGTAATAATAACATAATCCCCTTATAAAATAACACTGACCTGCCGCTTCGCTTTTTAAAGCATCTGTTGAATTAACTTTAGCATAGTTGGCAATAATATTATTTGCCTGGTAAACTGCCGCCCAGGGCCCCTGCCATTGGTTTAGCATACTTTGATTTGCGCTATTGCCTGATAATTTATCAAAATCACGCATATCAGCCTTATTTAAGGCCGGATCGGTTGTTAGGTCATCCGAGCCAAAATAAGAGGTTTCCTTACTGGTAAATCCCCATGCGCCATCCCTGGCAAGTTGAATATACATGGCATTAACTGACGCGTCAAGATCGTTTTGCGTTTGAAAATAGGATGCCGGTGTTAAGGTAGCTTTTGGGTCCTCTTTAAGTTTCACACAGCCCGTAATCGCAAATAAAGCAAGCAAGGCAAATAGTAGTGAATATTTAGTTTTCATCTCAAATATTTTAATAGTTGTTGTTATCAATTTAATTTACAAACCCAGTCTTATACCAAATGTATATGTCTTAGGGTTGGGGATTACACCAA
This sequence comes from Mucilaginibacter sp. OK098, assembly GCF_900142915.1. Classification (GTDB taxonomy): domain Bacteria; phylum Bacteroidota; class Bacteroidia; order Sphingobacteriales; family Sphingobacteriaceae; genus Mucilaginibacter. The sequence continues at coordinate 181,154 of NZ_FRCM01000002.1, read as the reverse complement.
ATTCCTGTCCCTGGGTAATGGCGTTTGTTGCATTATCAATTTCAGGGTCATATCCTTTATAAGGCGTAATGGTAAACAGGTTTTGCCCGCTTACATAAACCTCAAGGCTGTTAACTTTTACTCTCTTTAACCATTCAGCTGGTACACGGTAAGTAAGCGACAGGTTTTTTAATTTTGCATAACTGGAATTATACACATAACGGCTGCTATTGTTGAAATTAACGTTTGAAGAGCTCCATGCGGGGTTATCTGTCTGATGATTTGGAGTCCACAAATTTTCAGGTACGGCCTGTATGGTTGTGGCATTTTTCATATCACCTAATCCACCCCACAGGTACGCCTGCGTTTGAGAAAAGATCTGGCTGCCCTGCTGCCCCTGGATCATAACGCTTAAGGTGAAATTTTTATAGGATACATCATTAATAAACCCATAGGTAAACTTCGGTGTTGCATTACCTAATGTTTCATAATCAGATGAGTTATAAACATGATCGCCATTTAAGTCGGCATATTTCGCATCGCCTGGTTTCATGTGAAATAGGGCAGCTTCTGCCGCTTCGATGGTTTTCCAGGTACCTAAAAATTTATACCCGTAAAATTCGCCTAATGGCTGGCCAACCTTTAAAATTGCGTTAACTGTATTATTTCCACCACTTACTACCTGGTTATCCAGTCCACCAAGGTTGGTTACTTTATTACGGTTAATGGATACATTTAAATTAGTGGTCCATTTGAAATTTGGCGATGAAACCGGAGTTCCTCCCAAAGAAAATTCAACCCCATTGTTTGAAAGGCTGCCAATATTACGCTGATAGCTACCACCACCATCATAATAAGGGGCAGGGTAGGCATATAACAAATTGGTGATTTTATTTTTATAGGCATCAGCCGTAAAAGTTAACCTTCCCTTTAAAAAGGCAACATCAACACCCAGATCATAGGCTGTTTTAACCTCCCATTTAAGCGATGTTGACACCCCGGATCCTAATGGGGTAGCTACACTTGGAGTTCCTGCAGCACCGGGTGAACCCCCATTGTAATAATAAGCAGGCTGAGCACCCGGCGATTGTCCCGGTGCGGTACCAATTTGCGCTATAGTTGAATATGCGCCTACGTTTTGATTACCGGTTTGCCCATAAGTTGCACGAATTTTTAAGTCAGAAATTACTTTTGAATCTTTTAAAAAGTCTTCGTTAGTTGCATTCCAGCTTAACCCAACAGAAGGGAATGTACTGTACTTTTGGATCAAATGTGAAGATCCGTCTGTACGAACACTTGCTGTAAGGAAATATTTATCTTTATAAGAATAGTTAACCCTCGCTAAATAGGATACCAGGGCATCTGCAGTATAACCGGAACTGGTTTGCTGAGAGTTACCCAGACCTAAGTTATAATAACCCAATCCGTAAGTTGACAGGCCTTTGGATGTAGCTATAAAACCACTGCTTGTACCTGATTGTACTTCATATAAACCGGTAGCAGTTATTGAATGATCGCCAAACTTGTGTTTGTAAGTAAGGAAATTACTGCTTAAATAACTATGAGACTTAGTTGTTTCATTATTAATGTAACCTGCGCCGGAGTCATACTGACTTGTTCCGGGCCCATATAACCTTTGCAGGTAGTTTTGGCCGATGGAGTAAACGTCTGTTGAAGTAAATGTAAGGTCGTTTATTATATGATAAGTAAATGTTCCCGTTCCGTTAAGGTTCGTAGCAGATCCGTCATCAGCCTGGCTTAAAGCCTGCGCAACAGGATTAAACTGGATAGATGCATATTTTGAGTGATTGATATATGCACCCGAAGCGTCTCTTATTGGGGATGTGGGGTCCCATTCAACAGCCTGGTTAAACGGATCGCCCAAACCACCGCCATAACTATTATTGTGATTTTGAGGAAGGGATGCAGATAAGATAACCCTCAAATCCATTTTCTTATTCAGGGTAATATCTGTGTTTGATTTAAACGTTGTTCTTTTATAATGGGTATTAAGTATAGTCCCCGGCTGATCAAGGTAACCTAATGATACCCGGTATGTTACATTGTCATTACCACCAGAAACGGCAAGGTCGTAATACTGCACCCAGGGTTTTCTGAAAAGGGCCTTTTGCCAATCAGTACCACCTCCATTGTTTTTAAAGCTGGTAAGCTGTTCCTGTGTAAAAGCATCAGCCTGGTTGGTTGATTCAAATTGGTTATTAACTGATCTTGCAAAATCATAAGCGCCCATCAGGTCCAGCATTTTTGGCATTTGATCGTTTTGAACCCAGCTATTAAAATCAATATGCGTTTTGCCTGAACGGCCGGATTTGGTAGTAACTAATATAACGCCATTTGAACCTCTTGAACCATATATGGCTGTAGAAGCTGCATCCTTTAAAACTTCAATTGTCGCAACGTCATTCGGATCATCCGGAGCAGCGCCAATGTTGCCATCGGTAACATATAATGGCTCGGTGTTCCCGGTAATAGAGTTAGCACCCCTTATATATACGCGGGGCCCTGAACCCGGCTGACCATTTGCACCGGTAACAGAAACACCAGAGATTGTACCTTGTAAAGCCTGTGATAATTGTGTAATTGGCCGCTTGGCAATTTCTTTAGCACTTACTGTACCGCTCGATCCGGTAATTTCACTTCTTTTTTGAGTACCGTAACCAACAGCCACTACTTCTTGCAGGGTAATTGCGTTTTCAACTAAAGTGATGTTTAATACTGTTTGTCCCTTTAAGGATACGCTTTGCTCGGCGTAGCCCAAAAAACTAAATACAAGTGTGGCGTCATCAGGGGCTTGTAATTGGAACTTTCCGTTAACATCGGTTTGTGTACCGGTACTGGTTCCTTTTATTTTAACATTTACACCAGCCATTGGCAGGCCTTGCACATCTTTTACCTGTCCGGTAACGGTAACAGGCGGCAGGTTTTTTACGGTGCTTTTAAAATATGTTGCGTAACTATTTATAGTTACAGCGAACATAAAAAGAAAGGCGAATAAAATTCTTTTCATTTACGTTAGGTTTAAAATTGGTTTGAGATTAGGATAATCTTAGGGTAAATTAAGTGTCATCAATTAAAAAAAACTTAATAAATGATTAATTTCAGGACTTAAGAGGAATACTTTAGTTTTCGTTACTAGTTATAAGTTAGCACAAACAGTATCTATGGCAGTGGAATGAAGAGTGCAAAAAGCATCCTATATCCTATTAATTTATTAGTCCTTGTTACTGTAATCGATTCAGTTAGTGCTAAAAAATGAATTTTAGTAGAATCAATTCCCAAATACCACAGCTGAGACATTCAGGCCGCTAAATCTTTTTATTTTAAATATTGTTGATTGCTTTTTATAAAATCACATTTACAATAGGTTTATTAATAAATATAGATCCAGCAAAGCTTTTGAAGTGATAAGAGATTTTATTGTGATTTATTCAATAGGGTATATTTATTAAATCAACTGAAGGTTACCAATCAAGAAGGTACAAAAACCTACCTCTATTTTATTGGAAAGCCTGTTGTCACCATTTTGGCTGTTGGTTTTTTACTTATCCTTTTGAATGGTTTTGGAACTGCCATCCTTATAAATGATCTGCAGACCGTTCATCCTTGTGCCGATGGTTCGATCCCAGCTGATACCGCAACCACTACAAGCCTTAAAGTGCCTGTCTCCAAATTTGCTATTGATCGCAAACTGCGGAAGTAACTACCTGCCTTCAAGCCAGCTTAAAAAACCGCTTGTTTTTTCTTTCCCGATCAATAACTTGTCAGGGCTGGGGATAACAAGCTTAACAAATAACTTCCGGGAAAAATAATGCTCCACTTCTTTAATCGCGCTAAAGTTAACCAGGTATTGCCTGTTCAGCCTGAAAAATTGTTTGGCTGATAGCAAACTTTGTACCTGGTCGAGCGACTGGTCAATGGCATACTCCTGCTCCTGGAAAGTCATGATGGTAGCCGACTCATTCCTGATGTAGATAAAGGCTATCTGGTCTGTTTGTACAGTGGTGTATTTATTGTTCTTAAAAACTAAAAAGCTTTTCTTTCCTTCATCCAGCCCCATTCTTTTTAATAATCCATCCAAATCGGGCTGGGTATTTTGCTGGAAGAAATTTTTAAAGCTTTCAACCTTTTCAAAAGCTACCCGTAAATCTTCTTCAGAAAAAGGTTTTAGTAAATAATCAATGCCATTAGCCTTTATAGCGTCCATTGCATATTCACCATATGCGGTACAAAATATTACCGGGCACTGAATTTTAACCGACTTAAAGATCTCGAAGGATAAACCATCAGAAAGCTGGATATCCATAAAGATCAGGTCGGGTTCTTCGTTTTGGGAGAGATAATCAACCGAATTTTCAATACTCTGTAACTGTGCCACAATTTTAGCGGTTGGCCTTAGTTTTAAAACCAGGTTTGCCAGTGACTTTGCTGCTTTAAGCTCGTCTTCAATTATGATGATCTTCATGGATGATGGGAAGTTTTATAGTGAATAATGTTTCACTCGCCAGTATTTCAATCTTTTTATCTAAAAAATGAATATAGCGCTGGTTGATATTTTCGAGACCCATTCCGGTAGAAGCTTCCGGAGTTCTTTTTAGCTGAAGCCGGTTTTCAACTACAATGAAATCTTTTTCCGAATATAGCCTGATCTGTAATGGATGATCCAACGATACGATATTATGCTTGATACAATTTTCAACCAGTAGTTGTAAGGTAAAAGGAGGAATAAGAGACCGGTAATGGTCCTGGTTGATATTGATAGAAAGATCGATGCCATCCTCAAAACGTGCCTTTAACAGGAATACATAAGCATTAAGGATCTCCAGTTCTTCAGAAAGTTTGATCAGGTCGAGTTTCCGGCTTTCAAGGGTGAACCGGTAAAAATCCGAAAGCTTTAAAATAAAATCCACACTGTGGGCATCATCGCTCTCCACCATATATTTTAAAGTATTTAAACTATTAAACAGGAAGTGCGGATTTACCTGCTGCTTAAGCAACTCATACTGTGCGGCCAGATTGTCTGACTTGGTACGTTCCAACTCAATGCCTACCTGCTGATTCCGGGAACTCTGGTATAACAGGTGAATAAACATATAAAACATAACGTTGACCAGGATACCCCTAACCTCAAACATCAGCATTACGGGACCAAAATTCAGGTGCGATAGTAAAAACTGCTGGATACAGGCTAAAATAAACATCACGGTTATCCCCAAAAACAAACCTTTAACTAAACGGATAACTGAAAAACCATTGGCAACATCTTTTGAAGAGTATGCGGGAAGCGTTTTGATATTATAATACCACATAAAAAGCGCAAATAAAAACGTTACTGTGGAATCTACAAGCGCTTCGTAAGGGTTAAAATGATGCTCGGCAATTTTGGGGACAGACATAAGCACGCCCAGGAAAAAAGAGCTTATCCAGATTATTTTATTCGAGATCTTAAATGTTTTGTTGTTCATATTGCCCGGTCAAATATAGCATTCAAAGATAGGATAGCTTATCAGATCCCGATGCCATCACTAAATTATGGTATGGAAGGGGTTATCCCACGCGCTTAATAGTTGGAATAGACAATATTAAACCTGGAGTTGGCATTTTGAACCCTGTTATATCTTTACCGGATTGATTCCTGTTAAGTGAGCTCGTTATTGGATGTCATTCCTGAGCTCACCTAACTCTTCCCTAAGTTAGAGTGAGTTTGATATAAAGATAGGTGGAACATATTGATTGTCAGATATTTGCACTAGTTTAATTCTTGATAAGTATCTAAATAATTGATAGTCAGCGTGTTTCATAATGTTCCGGGTGTTCCGTGAGTAAAAATGGAACGCATGGAACGCTCTGCTCCGCAAAGAGGGGGAAAGTATGTGTTGATCAAACTTAATGAAGTATGATCAACCTGCCTGCCTAATTCAATACGCTATTTGTCTAACTCCCCTAATACTATGTCCACCCCGACCAGTTTGAACTAACCGACAGCCTGCTTTTGAAATAGTTTTGAGCAACAAACAAGAAAAAAATATGAAAACTATTAAAATTTTAGGACTAACTACCGGCTTTATTATCACTGTTTTATCTCTTGCCGCCTTTATTGGCCGGGATAAGGTGACAGTTAAAAAAAGCATCGCAAAAGCTGATGGAAAAGGTTTTGCCGTATTAGAGCTATTTACATCCGAAGGATGCTCAAGCTGCCCGCCTGCAGAGGAACTGCTGGCAAAAATACAACAGGAGGCACGAGGCAAAGCTGTTTATTTATTGGCTTACCATGTTGACTACTGGGACAGGCAAGGCTGGAAAGATCTATTCAGCAGTGCCGATTATTCAAAAAGGCAGGTACAGTACGGACACTGGCTTAATGCACCTGAAATTTATACCCCGCAGGTTATTGTAAATGGAAAGGCTGAATATGTGGGGTCAGACGAACCGGCTCTCCGCAACGCGATCACTGAACAGCTGGCAATAAAGCCAGGCGCAACCCTCACACTTCAGGCTCAGCAGGATGGTGAAGGGCTCAAGGTACAATACCAGGCAACACAGGTTGCAAACGGTAGCAGCTTACTGATAGCCATTGTGCAAAAAGCTGCTCAAAGTAAAGTGGCGCGTGGAGAAAACGCCGGACGCTCTCTTGCACACGTGCAGATCGTTCGTAAGCTGCAGGCCAAACCCTTAAGTGCCGATGGAAATGGAAATGCTACAGTTGTTTTGCCCAAAGATTTTAATGCTCAAAACTGGGAAGTACTTGGGCTGGTACAGGATCAAGACACAGGCGAGATTTTGGCAGTAGCTAAAGCCGCTTTGAACGCCAATTAAGAATAATGAAGCTCTTCAAACTAAATTTTTACAAATCAAACAAAAATTATCATGAACAATTTAAGCGGAACAAAAACAACAAAAATTATCTATTGGGTGGGTGTTACATTGATTTCCCTGCTTTTTTTAGCAAGCGGTTATTTCGAGATCACTAAAAACCCTCTTACTTATATCAAAACCTTAAAAATGGGGTATCCCCCATATTTTATCACCCTATTAGGAATTTCAAAAATTGCGGGCATAATTGCACTCCTGGTGCCTCACAAACTGCATTGGCTCAGGGATTGGGTTTTTGCCGGACTTGTTTTTGACCTGATCTTTGCGTTCGCCTCCGGATATGCCATAAACAACAATGGTGACCTGGTTAGATCAGGTATCGCATTTGTGGTAGTCGTTATTACTTACCTGCAATTCCACAAGCTTAATCATCTGCACCAGGAACACAAATTGGTTGCAAACGAAATATAAATAATCAACATAAACGAACTATTAATGATAGTTCAAAATCAATAAAAAAAATGAAAAAGAACAAAATTACGCTTGCCGGTAAGATCATTACCGGTGCACTTATATTGCTGGCTGCGCCCGGCTTTACCCAGACCATTCCCGTTGCCGGCACCCCGACCTCCGAACAAATCCGCCCCTTCCATATTAATGTTCCGGAAGCGGCATTAACTGACCTTCGCCAACGTGTGCTGGCAACAAGGTGGCCCGATAAGGAAACTGTAACCGACCGCACCCAGGGCGTAAAGCTGGAGCAGATCCAAAATCTTGTAAAATATTGGGGTACGGATTATGACTGGCGTAAGGCCGAGGCGAAACTGAATGCTTTACCGCAATTTGTAACTAATATTGATGGGCTTGATATTCAGTTCGTGCACGTCCGCTCTAAAAATCCAAACGCGTTGCCACTGATAATTACCCACGGCTGGCCAGGTTCAGTATTTGAACTTCTGAAGATCATTGGTCCGCTTACCGATCCGGTTGCTTTTGGCGGCCGTGCAGAAGATGCCTTTGATGTGGTGATTCCTTCGATGCCTGGTTATGGCTTTTCTGAAAAACCAAAGGGTACAGGCTGGGGCCCTGACCGCATTGCTAAAGCCTGGGATATGCTGATGAAACGCCTTGGATATACTCATTATGTTTCACAGGGTGGCGACTGGGGTTCAGTAGTAGCAGATGCTATGGCGCGTCAAAAACCTGTGGGTTTGTTGGGCATTCATGTCAATATGCCCGCAACGGTGCCTGCTGACGTAGCGACAGCGCTTAAAAACGGCGATCCTGAACCAGCCGGACTGTCGGCCAAGGAGAAAGCTGCGTTCAAATCATTGAATTACCTATACTCAAAGGGTGGCGGTTATGCTGGCATAATGGTAACCCGCCCGCAAACATTGGGTTATGGGTTGTCGGATTCGCCGGTGGGCCTTGCTTCCTTTTTCTTAGACAAGTTTAATGACTGGACCTATAGCGGCGGGAATGCAGAGAAAGTACTCACCAAAGATGAGATCCTGGACGATATCACACTTTATTGGCTTACCAATACTGCGGCTTCTTCAGCACAACTTTACTGGGAAAACAATACCAACAATTTCAATGTTATAGAGCAAAAGACAGCAGAGATCTCGATCCCTGTTGCTGTAACCGTGTTTCCCGGCGAGATCTACCAGGCGCCAAAAAGCTGGACAGAGCGCAGTTATCACAACCTGATCTATTTCCATGAAGTAGACAAGGGTGGTCACTTTGCACAATGGGAACAGCCACAGCTTTTTGCTGAAGAGCTGCGCGCAGCATTCAAATCATTAAGGTAATTGGAAGGGGAGGCGGATAAGTCGGAGTTAAAAATGTCTAACCCACGATCCAATTTGTCCACCTCCCTGTTTTATGGTCGTAAGATGCCTGGTGTACAGGTATTTTTGACTCAACAAATCAAAACAGTTTAAAAATTAAAACAATGGAAAATAACACAATTGCAGATTCACAAGTGAATCCATCAAAAGAAACCACAACCCTGATTAAAAAAGTACTATACACTGGCAAAACCCATACCACAGGTGGTCGCGATGGTGGCTCGTCGCGCAGTTCTGACGGTAACCTTGATATTAAGCTTTCAATTCCGGGTACCGAAGGCAGCGGCACTAATCCTGAGCAGTTGTTTGCTGCAGGCTGGTCAGCTTGTTTTATCGGTGCTATGAAAATTGCGGCCGGCAAAATGAAAGTAAGGTTCCCGAATGACGGAGCCGTTGACACCGAAGTTGACCTGGCCTTAACCGGTGACGCTTACGCTTTGCAGGCCCGCCTTAACATCAGTCTGCCGGGTTTAGAGCGCGAAGTGGCCCAGGCCCTTGCCGATGCTGCTCACCAGACCTGTCCGTATTCAAAAGCCACCCGTGGCAACATTGATGTAGTGATCAACCTGGTTTAAATAATCCTTTAACAGATCTGGCCTGCCTGGTAACCTCGGGCAGGCTTTCTAACAAATACTAAACAGAAATAAAATGTCAGAACAACTTAAATATGATCGCCGCCGCTTTTTGAGCACTGCGGCCATCACCATAGCTGCCGGTCCTCTCGTTATGATCAGTTCGGCAGATGCACAATCCTCAGGGATAAAGCCCGCAGAAGTTGCCACAACTGAACGGGGAACAAATGCATCATTCGGCCCATTGAAGCAGATCAATGCAGGTGCGCTGAATATTGGGTACGCTGAAGCCGGCCCTGCTGATGGTAAACCGGTAATTTTGCTGCACGGCTGGCCTTATGATATCCACAGCTTTGCCGATGTTGCACCTTTGCTTGCAGCTAAGGGCTACAGGGTGATTGTACCGTATCTGCGGGGCCACGGCACCACGCAATTTCTTTCAGCGGGCACACCCCGGAATGGGCAGCAGTCGGTGGTTGCGCTAGATATCATTGCTTTAATGGATGCCCTCAAGATTCAAAAGGCGATCATCGGTGGTTTTGACTGGGGAGCTCGCACGGCCGGCATCATCGCGGCGCTTTGGCCGGAACGTTGCAAGGCCCTTGTCTCCGTGAGCGGTTACCTGGTGACCAACCTTGAAGCCGGCAAACGTCCGCTGCCGCCAAAGGCAGAGCTAGCCTGGTGGTACCAGTATTATTTCGCCACAGAACGCGGCAAGATTGGCTATAGCGAAAACAGGAATGAATTTAACAAGCTCATCTGGAAAACCGCATCGCCGAAATGGAACTTTGATGATGCTACGTTCGATCGAAGCACTGCGGCCTTTGATAATGCCGATCATGTAAGCATTGTGATCCATAATTACCGTTGGCGGCTGAGCCTGGCTGAAGGCGAACCGCAATATGACGACCTGGAAAAGCGGCTTGCGGCAGGCCCGGCGATCAATGTGCCCACAATTACCCTTGAAGGCGATGCCAATGGTGCGCCACACCCGGATCCCGCATCTTATCGTAACAAATTCACAGGCAAGTATGCGCACCGGACCATTACGGGCGGTATTGGCCATAATCTGCCCCAGGAAGCACCGCAGGCGTTTGCAGATGCTATAATTGAAGCTGATAGTTACTGATAATAATTTGCCTGGTTGTCCGGAATTAAAACCGGACAGCTATTGTAACGTTTTCGAACGGTGATCATTGAAATTGTAATTTAAATAATTGATTTTCAATTGTTTAAATGAGTGGCACGGATTTTAAATAATAGTTCATAATTATTATTCGGAACGTTATGTGCAACAGGTCATTAATTGATAGCGCCTTATGAATATTGAGGATCAGATCTGGGAGCTTGTGGCTAAAAAGCTCACCAAAGAAGCCTCAAAGGAGGAGCTGCGGCGGCTTGATACCCTTCTTTGGGAAAATCCGAAGTTTTATCATGTCCTGAAATTGATGTTTGAATGGTGGGATGATGGCGGGGTTTTAAGTGAGCTGGAAGATGAAGAGAATTACTGGCTATTTGCAAAAGTGATGACAAGCATAAAAGATACAGAAGCCGTAACAGCGGCCAAGCCCGATATCACTAAACTACAATATAAAATACAACAGGCTGAGGCTTTGAATTATAAACAGCCCGGGAAAAGCAACCTGGTTGCTTTTTTTAACAAGCAAATAACCATGATGTATAGTTATTTAAAAATAGCATGGCGCTGCCTGTTAAGAAACAAAGCGCACACATCCTTATAAATATTTAGGGTTGTTAGCAACCTGCTGATGCCGGTATAGAAGCGGAATAGTATAATAATTATCAGTTGTTATTTTTAGGTATATGGACAATAGCTGCTTCCGATAAAATGTCATTGGCCCGCTTTATTGCATTTTCAAAAGTATCCTTAACGTTTCCTTTCCCGATTTGAAATAATAACCGCGCTTTTTTTAATTCACCTGTCACTTGAATACTATTCACTTCAGCAAGAATCAGTTTGGTCCCTTTCTTTTTTATTTCCTTATCTACGTCTCTTAATACCCTAATGCCTGTAGCGTCAATAACCGGTACATTCCTCATCCGGATGATCAATACCCTTGCAGGGTTTTCCAATACTTTCATCGCATCCTTAAATTTATAGGCGGCGCCGAAAAATAAAGGACCATTGATCTCAAAAACATCCACCCCTTTTGGAAGATCTTCCGGGTTAAACATTTCATCGGCCTGATGAGCCGGGAATACTGCCTGTTCTACAGAACTTATTTGCATCATTTTTCGCATAAACAGGAATGCAGCCAGGATCATCCCTATTTCAATGGCTACCGTCAGGTCTACCAATACCGTAAGGGCAAAGGTGGTTATTAAAACAGCGGCATCACTTTTTGACCCTTTAAATACATCGATAAAATTTTCAAGCTCACTCATGTTCCAGGCTACCACTATCAGGATCCCTGCCAATGTTGCCATTGGGATCAGCGCGGCCCATTTGCCAACAAACAGCATAATGATTAGTAGGGTAACCGCATGGATGATCCCTGCAATCGGTGTCCGGCCCCCGTTTTTTATATTCGTAGCCGTTCTGGCAATGGCCCCGGTTGCGGGAATGCCGCCGAAAAGGGACGAACAGATATTGGCAAATCCCTGGGCAATGAGTTCCGTATTGGAACGGTGGTTCCCACCGATCATGCCATCCGCCACCACTGCGGATAATAAAGATTCAATACTGCCGAGCAGTGCAATGGTAAAGGCTGGCCTGATAAGTTGTTGTAAAGTGACAAAGCTTACTCCCGGAATTACAGGGCGGGGCAGGGAAGAGGGGATGGCTCCAAAACGACTGCCGATAGTTTCAACCGGGAGATGGAAAAACCAAACGGCAAGCGTTGTAATGATAATAGCGATAAGAGAACCCGGAACCTTGTGCGTAATTTTTGGCCATAGAAAAACCACCAGTAAAGTAAAGATCCCGATAGCCAGGGCATAAATATTTACGGATGACAGGTGCTGGCCGTAAGCCAGCCATTTACTGATAAAATCGGCCGGGACGCTTCCCATTTTCAGCCCCAAAAAGTCCTTCACTTCTGATGAAAAGATGATTACGGCAATTCCTGTGGTAAAGCCAATAATTAAGGGATAGGGAATGTACTTGATGGCATTCCCTAATTTAGTTAATCCCATTATGATCAGCAATACACCGGCAATAAATGTGGCGATGATCAAGCCATTAATACCAAATTGCTGTACAATTCCATAAACAACCACTATAAATGCCCCGGTTGGGCCGCCTATCTGTACACGGCTGCCTCCTAAAACCGATATGATAAGGCCCGCGATAATGGCTGTAAAAATGCCTTTTTCAGGTGAAACGCCCGAGGCAATGGCAAATGCAATAGCCAAAGGGAGGGCTACAATCCCAACAATCACCCCGGCAATCAGATCTTTAATAAACTGATCCCTGGTGTAATTTTTTAAAGTATCTATTAACTTCGGTTTAAACATGATTTATTTTTTAACAGATGATAATGCCTATAGCAGGGCATGAAACCACCCCGCCTCATTCTTTTATCCACATTTTCAATACCTTGCTATAGGAATTATTAACCACCCGATAAGCGGGAGGAACCTGTGTGTACGAAGCATGAAAGGTTACCAGCCTTGTTTCCGGAGGTTTTTCATCCAGCATTTTGTAAACAAAGCGACTATACAATTCATATAATTCAAAAGAAGTTCTTACCGCGTAATCTATACGGCTATCAGGCTCAATGTTTTCATAAAAGGAGTTATAGAAATAAAAATGATCGTAATTATCAAAGTCCAGTTCTGTCAGGTTCCCATGAATAAAATTTACATTTGGCAAGTCAACTTCTTCCCTGGCTATTTCTGCAAAAGTGAATAACTCGCTCCGCTGCTCTATTCCATAAAATGTAGTTTCCGGATGAAAAAATCCCGCAGTGATGCAAAACTTGCCTACGCCGCTCCCAATGTCAAGCACCCTGGCGTTAGGCAAGGCCAGAAAAGCAGCAGCTTTTTTGGCAATATCAACGGGCGTCCAGTGCATAGGAGATAAGTCACGAATATGCTTGGGGTACAGGTCATCAAAAGCGGTATCATGGCGGAAAAGAGAGGGGTTTAAAATCTCATTAAGCATTTTTCTATTTTTTCTAAGCGTATTAAAATTTTTAAATGAGGTATATAAAAGCCTGAATATTTCCATTTGGTTATACTTTAATCCACATTTTAAGTAAGGTATTACATGAAGCATCTGCCAGCCTGTAATCAGGCGGGATCTCCTGTTCTAAACTGTGATAAGTAACCAGGCGGGTTCCCGGAGGCTTTTCATTAAGGGCTGTAAAGAGATATTGCGTATAATAGGTATAAAGGTTTGCAGATAATTCAATGGTGTCGTCAATCTGGTTTACCCCATCAATATTCTCATAAAAGGAGTTATAAAAATAGAAATGATCAAATTCCTTAAAATTAACCTGTGTTACGTTAGCGTGAATAAAATTTGCGTTGGTTAATTGCGTGTACGCTTTTGCATCCTGGGCCAGGTGAATCAGATCAAGCCTTTGTTCAACCCCGTAGAAATATGTTTCCGGAAAATGATACGCCCCGGCGAGGCAAAATTTACCAATACCGCTGCCGATATCAAGCACCCGCGCGCCCGGCTCCATTAAAAACTCTGCCGCTTTAAGGGCAATAGCTAAGGGTGTCCAGTGTTTGAGTGACAGCAGTTGAAAATGCTCAGGGTACATCCAGTCAAATGCGGCATCATTTACAAACAGGGACGGGTTTAAATTATCTTTTTTTAGTTTTATAACAGCGCCTTCCTGCTGGTCGCCCGGAGGAGGCGGAAAATAAGAAAATGGATAAACCTTCATGACCTGCAAATTTATATAAGGCAGAAGGCTGATTTGCCGTAAGAAATCAACGCAGAAGCTGATATTTATCAGTTTTTTAAATGCGTAGCTTTACAGCATGAGTTTGTCAGGAATTTTTCCAATCGACAGGTGGAATTTTACCACGCAATCAATACTTAATACGCTTTCGGAGGAAGAATATGCGGAACTGGTTGCCAATCAAAGCGACCAGAAATATTTGAAGGGCGATGTTATTTTCAGGGAAGGTTCTGTTCCTGCTGGTATTTTTTTGATAAGAAGCGGTAAAGTAAAAAAATACAAGGTTGACAACCTTGCAAAAGAGCAGATTATTTACGTGGCTAACCACGGAGAACTGATCGGTTACCACGCGGTTTTATCAGAAGAGCGATACCCTGACTCAGCAGCAGCCATAGAGGACAGCTTAATAAGTTTTATACCCAAAGAAGATTTTATAAGCATTTTACACCGCTCACCAGTTTTTACCCAACGGCTCTTAAAAGCTTTAAGCCATGAATTTACGGTATTGGCCAATACAATTTCTGTAATTGCCCAACGTACCGCGCCCGAACGGCTCGCTATAGCTTTAATCGTACTCCGGGAAAAATATAAAGACGAGGAATCAGGTGAAAAAGACATCATATTAAATGTCTCCAGAATGGACCTTGCCGGTATGGCGGGAATTGCACAGGAAAATGTGATCCGCTTGTTGAAAGAGTTTAAAGCGGAGGGGATCCTGGAATCAGATGGCCGGAAGATCCTGATCAAGGATATTAAGCGGCTGATAAAAAAATCAAATTACAGGTAATGGCCTGCTCCTGCGCATAAGGAGAGAAGATGATTCATTGGCTTAATGATATTGTCCGGGTTTTATTCCATCACACATCACACAACATCTTAAAATGAGTTTGTTTTCCCGTTAAACCGGGATTTATAATCTTTTATAAAGTTATCCGGCGCTTCTCCTGCCTGGTGTTGGTTTCTTAGTAAAGGAATTTAACAGTTTAAAAGGTTAAAAAGTGTTAAACCAACACAATTTCATTTCAACTACAGATTTGGGCTTTACTATTGCAACTAATAGCTTGCAATACTTAAAGATTTATGCCAGATCCGGCTTATCGATACAAATCCGGCTTTCATCCATACTTATACTTTGTAAATAACAGGTTAAAATATATTTGATAAGGTTAAAGAGCTATTATAATTAATAAAGTAAAATGGATAGAAAAGAATTTCTTTCGGCAATTGGGGTAAGTGCCGCGGCATTTACGGTGATGAACTGCCTGGCGTGCTCAAAAAGTTCGGATGGTTCTTCGTCAGGCAATTCAGTAAGCGGCCCTACCGGTGTTGATTTTACGCTTGATCTTACCGCTACAGCAAATGCCGCTTTGCTTACTGATGGTGGATACATGGCAACAAGCGGTGTAATAGTAGCCAAAACAACCGCCGGCGCTTATATAGCTGTTCAGCAATCATGCACGCATGAAAGTTATCCATTAACATATCAGGGATCAAGCCAGCAATTTTACTGTAATAATCATGGCTCGGCATTTACTGAAGCAGGTGTGGTTAAAAATTCGCCAGCAAGCCGCAACCTTACAGTTTATCATACCACATTAACTAACAACTCGTTAAGGGTGTATTCATAAATGATAATTTGTACCATGAAACTATTGTTCATACTTTTTATAACCGGTTTGTTTTCGTCAGTTACCTGGTTAGGCAATTTTAATGATGCAACAGCAGAGGCAGCCAAAACACATAAATACATCCTGGTGAACTTTTCGGGATCAGATTGGTGCGGCCCCTGTATAAGGGAGCGTAAGGAAATACTTGAAACTGCAACATTTGAAAACTTTGCATCAGACCATTTGGTATTGGTTAGGGCCGATTTTCCCCGTCAAAAGAAAAATCTTTTGAGCAAGGAGCAAACCAAACTTAATGAACAACTGGCTGATAAATATAACCCGGATGGCAAATTTCCTTATACATTATTGATTGACGAACATGGTAAGGTGTTAAAATACTGGGATGGTTTCCCAAATGAATCGCCCGAGAAATTTGTTGCACAGATAAATGAAATTACAAACGCCGCAAACTGATACAATGTTAGGCATTACTACTGTTCATAAGCGTGTATTGCGCTTAATGGGCAACCGTTTTGAAATAAGTTTAGTTGGCGATGACGAGTACCTGGCAAATAGGCATATAGATGCTGCCGTAGCCGAAATAAGCAGGATAGAAAAACTGCTGACGACTTTTAGCGATGACAGCCAAACCAACGAAATAAACCGCAATGCTGGCATAAAGCCTGTAAAGGTTGATCAGGAAGTTTTTGACCTGGTTGAGCGTTCATTAAAAATATCAGGTTTAACCCAGGGAGCGTTTGATATCAGCTATGGCTCAATTGATAAAAGCTTATGGAATTTTGATCTGAACATGACCTCGCTGCCCGATCCGGAAGTTGCGCATTACTCGGTGAGGCTTATCAATTATAACAACGTAATACTTGATGAAGCCAACTGCACTATATTTTTAAAAGAGGAGGGGATGCGGATTGGTTTTGGCGGTATTGGTAAAGGTTATGCGGCGGATAAGGCCAAACATCTTTTACAGGAACTAGGTGTTAAAAGCGGGATAGTGAATGCGGCGGGTGATTTAATTACCTGGGGTACCCAGCCAAACGGCAAGCCCTGGACAATTGCCATTGCCGATCCTGATCAAAGCATGAGGCCTTTCAGCACGCTTAATATCAGTAATAATGCAATTGCTACATCAGGCAATTATGAAAAATTTGTGGTAATAAACGGTAAAAAATATTCACACACCATCGATCCAAAAACTGGCCTGCCTGTTACCGGGATAAAAAGCGTGAGCATTATAAGCCCAAGCGCCGAACTGGCCGACGCTATGGCCACCCCGGTTATGGTAATGGGGGTGAAGGTCGGGCTTGATCTTATCAACCAACTAAAACAGATAGCCTGTATTATAGTTGACGACAACAATAAAATTCACTGTTCAAATAATATAAATATTAAAAATTAATCCGATGCGAAAAATACCCCTTTTAATATTGTCAATTGCAATTATTGCATGCAGCATGTCATCGTGCAGTTCAGTAAAAGCTTACCAGAAAAACCAGATAAACGATTCGGAAATGGAGCTTTCTGCACGTAAATCGCAAAAATTTGAGCAAAGCTTTCAATTATACCGCGAAGGTGGTTCAGGAGCCAATGGTGGTAAAAGCGGCGGTGGCTGCGGTTGTAATTAATATTAAAGACTTGCTGTAAATGAGAAAAATATACCTGGGCGTACTGGCCCTTTACCTTGGCATCCTGTCGTCGCACGCCCAAATAAAACAACCTGTTAAGGATAGCACCAATTACGAGGCACGCAAATTGAAGGTTGATGAAGTGAATTTTGTATCGTCTTATTATCATCAAAACGGCAATAACTCTGCCGTTACAGGTGGTATTGGCACCGAAAACCTAACCGATTTTGCCAATACGCTGGATATACAGCTTTCAAAGCTTACCGGTAACGGGCATAAAAACACGTATACATTTGAATTAGGGATTGATCATTATACTTCTGCTTCGTCTGATAAGATCGATCCATACAGTATCTCATCTGCTTCAAGGCAGGATACAAGGATCTATCCATCATTAAACTGGACAAATTCGAATGAAAAAACGGGGAATGCTTTTGGCTTTACAGCATCAATTTCGCATGAGTTTGATTATCAGTCGAAGGGGTTGGGATTTAATTTGACCAGGGTTTCGAAAGATAAAAACACGCAGTTTGATTTTAAGCTGCAGGCCTTTTTAGATACCTGGAAAGTAATATTACCTGTTGAACTGCGACCGCCGGGTTATGGTTCAGGCTCAAATCGTGATGACAGAACTCCTGTACCTACCAAACCGAGAAACTCATTTAGTACCTCGTTCTCACTATCGCAAGTATTAACTACACGGCTGCAGGCATTGTTTGTTATAGAACCTTCTTACCAAAAAGGGCTGCTGGCTACTAAATATCAACGTGACTATTTTACAGATGGCTCAGAAAGAGTTGAGAACCTGCCCGACGGGCGGTATAAATTGCCCATTGCCGTGCGTTTCAATTATTTTATTGATGATCATTTTATTGTCCGTACTTTCTACAGGTATTATATGGATAACTGGGGCATCAGGGCGCATACAGCTGAGATTGAAGTGCCTGTAAAGTTTTCATCATTTATGTCTGTAAGCCCTTTTTACAGGTATAACAGCCAGGTTGGCACCCGTTATTTTACCCCTTACGGGCAGCATAGCCCCACTGATGTTTATTATACCAGCGACTATGATTTGTCAACTTTGCACAGTAATTTTATAGGAGCTAATTTCCGCCTTTCTCCGCCTAATGGGGTATTTGGCTGGCAGCACTTAAATACGCTTGAGTTAAGGTACGGGCATTATATGCGCTCAACCGGGTTAAATTCAGATATTTTAACACTGGCTTTAAAGTTTAAGTAATAATACAGTATAATAAAATGCAGGTTTAAGTATTGATATTAAAACAGTTTAATTTATGCATCATGAACACCATGTAAACAGCTCAGAAACGATAAGAGACATTGTTATAGGGATGTCTGACGGGTTAACAGTTCCTTTTGCATTGGCCGCCGGATTAAGCGGCGCCGTAAGCTCGTCAACCCTTGTTGTAACGGCAGGCATTGCTGAAATAGTTGCCGGATCAATTGCTATGGGGCTTGGTGGGTTTTTAGCCGGCAGAACCGAGTTAGATCATTATAACTCTGAACTGCAACGCGAATATGAAGAGGTAAAGCGTGTGCCTGAGCAGGAAAAAGCAGAAGTTAAAGAAGTTTTTGCCGGCTTTGGGCTATCAGCATCCCTGCAACAGCAAATTGCTGATGAAATGGCGAAAGATGAAGATAAATGGGTTGATTTTATGATGCGTTATGAGCTAGGCTTAGAAAAACCTCATCCAAACCGGGCCACAAAAAGCGCTATTACAATTGGTGTTTCGTATATAGTAGGCGGTATAATCCCTTTATCGCCATACTTTATTGTTAGCAACTCACAGGTGGCGCTTTATTACTCGTGCGCTGTAACCTTAATTTGCCTTTTTGTTTTTGGCTATTTTAAAAGCAAATTTACAGGACAGCCGGCACTGGTCGGTGCCTTAAAAGTTGTTTTTATAGGGGCCCTGGCTGCTGGTGCAGCTTTTGGAATATCAAAATTAATAAACATCAAATAGTAATTAGTTTGCCTTTTCATATTGACTAAGAGGGAACGACTCAAGGCAAACGCATTAAAAGGAGGCTCCTATAGAGCCCAAACAGGAATATTGCGATTTTCTATAAACAGGATACTCCTCCGGAGTGAAAAACAAATGTTAAACCATTTAAGAGCTTCGGAGGAGCAGCCTGTTTATAGCCATTTTGCTAAGCTAGCAAGGCTCCATCGGAGCCTCCTGCAAATTTGCTTAGCGGGCCATAAGAAAAATGATTTATTTTAATACATCTGCTTTGGGGAATGACTGGTATTGAAAATCAGCGTTCTAAATACATTTGTTTCTAAAATCTTCCGGCTGTTATTATCTTAAAAAGAGCTTTATCTGTGCCTTATATAAAGCCATAACCAATGCTATCGGTAAATTTTCAATTGTCATTTTAGCTTGAAATCAGCAAGCCAGATCCAAAGTTATTTATTGTAAAATTTATGACCGCAGGCATTTATCAGGCAGAATCTGCTCTCCAATGAGCTGATCTGTCGCAGATTTGGTGCTCAAAAATGGGTTTCCGGCAGATGAAAATCTCAATAAAACAAGGTTTGTTGAATTTTTTTTCAAGATTTTTTTTGGATTCGATTTGATCCGTTCATTCCTGGTATTTATTGTAAAATAATTTATAAATGTAAAAAAAACACGGTTTAATTTATCTAATACAAATGTTTGTACTTATTTATTAATTGGTATTACACGTGTAATTATTACACATGGCACGTGATTTTTTTATCTTATGAGCAATATGATTGCATTTATGATTAAAATATTTATTAAATATTAAATTAATGTTGACGCGATTTAATATATTTATCGTGGGAACAATGGGCTGGCCAGCTGATGATTGTTTTAAGTATTATTTAACTATTAACAAATTACAGTACCAACAAATGAAAAAACAACTCTTATTTAAAATTGGGGTATGCATGGTATGTGCAACTTCATTACTAACCGCTTGTACAAAAAACAATCAAAGCACCGAAAAAAAGGTTGATCCTGCTACACAAATTTCAGCCGATGCTACCCAAAAGATCTCCGATCTGGGTTTTAGCACAGATAATGTGCGCAAAGTGGGCGATAATTACCTGGTAGAAGGTGATATTATGCTAACCCCGGCCAACCTTTCGGAGGTAAGCACTAGCCCAAACCTTAGAATTGCTGAAACAGAACAGTACCGGACGACCAACCTGGTTAAAAATCTTCCAAGAACAATTACTGTATCAGTTTCAAATTTACCTACAGTTTACGCTACTGCTACAGCTAACGCTGTATCACGCTATAATGCGTTAAACCTTACGCTTAAATTCCAGGTGGTAAGTAGTGGTGGCAGCATCCAGATCATTGGTTTTAACCAGGGTCCAAGCGGTGGTTACATCACTTTAGGTTCTTCGGGCTTCCCAACTTCATCGGGCAACCCTTACAATCAGATCCAGCTTAATACCAATGCGCAAGCTTATGGAACTAATCCTGATGTGGGGTATGTTACTTCGGTAATTCAGCACGAAATGGGGCATTGCATAGGTTTCCGTCATACGGATTACTTTAACCGTTCTTTAAGCTGCGGAGGATCTGCAGTTAATGAAGGTAGTGCAGGTATCGGAGCTGTTCACATCCCTGGTACACCAACCAAAACATTTGATGCGGCTTCATTTATGCTGGCCTGCTCAAGCGGAACCGACCGTTCATTTAACGCAAATGACGTAATAGCGTTAAACTATTTGTACTAAAAACTTTATCGTATTGCTTCTTATTGATCAACAAAGTAGTTTTACTAACTAAAGGGGAGTGTAACTCCCCTTTAGTTTAATATACAGTATGGTTAAAAAATCGCTTTGTTTTTTACTGATATTTTTATGCTTTAAACTGTCCCGGGCACAAAAGCCAATGAGCGATAAAGCCATTGCCGGGCTTTATAAGGGTGCACCTGTTGCCGGGTTGTTGAACACAAATAATAACATTAACTATTACCTGGTTAAATTTAAGGATCCGGCTAAGGCTGATATTAAAAAACTCCGCCTGGTAAAAAGAGTATCTTATAACTTTTATGTGGTAGCGTCAGCCGCTGATTTATCAGGCGATAAAAATATACAGGAAGCCACACATGTAAGCTCATTATGGAAAGCTACAGATAATTTGCTGCTGCTTTTACAAAAACATCCGTCCAGAAATCAGTCTGTAGACTTATCAGTTACCTCCTGCAACGATTCGGTATTAACAGCTATCAAAAAATACGGTGAAATAACCGCTCAAACCGCAAATATAGTAACGCTGAATATAACATTACAGCAGCTGCCCGATCTGTTACAGCAGCCATATGTTGTTTTTGCAAATGTTACCCGGAAAGCTCATGCCGAGTTGGTAATTAATGATATTGACCTGGGTATAAACCAAGTCTCGGCTATTGCCGATAATTATCCGGCTATTAATGGCAGCGGTATAAACATTGGCATTAAAGAACAGCGTTATGATAATGACCTTGACCTGCTCGGCCGCTCATTCAACTCGTTCAAGGCGGCTGATGTTACTTCGGGGCATGCCACTATTATGGCTACCTTAATTGGAGGCAACGGCAATTCATATATCCTGGGGCTTGGGGCGGCGCCCAAGGTAAGGTTCACCTCGTCAGACTTTGCCCGGTTACTGCCAGATAGCACAGCCATTTTTAAAGCTTTTGATATTGGAGTACAAAATCACTCCTACGGCACCGGGATCGAAAATTATTACGGGGCCGAAGCTGTGGCTTATGACCAGCAGGTGATGGAGAATGATTCAATAACCCATGTATTCTCGTCAGGAAATATAGGCACATCGGCATCTGCAACAGGGGTATACAACGGCATTACAGGAGTAGCCAACCTATCGGGCACCTTTAAACAAGCGAAAAATGTGTTGGTTGTTGGTGGTACCGATCGTACGGGTGCACCTGAAGATTTGAGTTCGGCAGGCCCGGCGTATGATGGCCGGATTAAGCCTGAACTTGTGGCTAATGGAGAAGACGGCACATCGGGGGCAGCGGCATTAGTTTCGGGTACGGTGGTGCTGTTACAGCAGGCTTATAAAATGCAAACGGGGCAATTACCATCAGCAGCGTTGATCAAAAGCGTGCTTATTAATTCGGCAGATGATATTGGTTTGCCGGGTGTAGACCATAAAACAGGCTACGGGCAGCTTAATGCCCTTGAAGCGTTGCGAACTATTAACGAAGGCCGTTTTAAAAAAGGATCAGTAAGTAGCGGACAACAAACTGATTATATCATAAACGTTCCGGCAGGTAACAGCGAATTTAAAGTGTCATTAGCCTGGAACGATCCGCCTGCGTTACTCAATGCGCCTACTGCCCTGGTCAATGATCTTGATCTGTCAATAACCACACCCAATGGCCAAACCCTATTGCCATGGACCCTGAGTTCGTACCCCTCGTTAGATTCATTATTGAAACTGGCTGTGCGTAAAAGGGATACCCTGAATAACACGGAGCAGGTAACTTTACAAAACCCTGCTGCAGGTAATTATATTATTCATATAAAGGGCGCTAAAGTAGCATCTGGCTCACAAGCCTTTTATATTGCGCACCAGGCTGTAACGGCAAACCGCTTTGAGTGGACCTATCCCGCAGGCCGCGACCAGCTTTTTGCGACAGCGGAAAACTACCTGCGCTGGCAAAGCTCATTCAGCACCGCATCTGGCCAATTGAGCGTAAGTTATGACCATGGAGCCACCTGGAACGCTATTGGCAACATCACCCTGAAAGATAAATATTATGACTGGACTGCGCCCGATGCCTTTACAACAGGTATGCTTAAAATGGATATTAACGGGCAGGTATTTACCAGCAAAGAGTTTGTAATTTCAAAACCTTTGAACCTGGAAGTGGGGTATAATTGTACCGACGGTACTTTACTTCACTGGAAAGCCCAGCTGGGGAGTAAAGGTTATGTTATTTACACCATCAAAGATAATTTACTACAACAATTTACTACCGTAATGGATACTGCCATTATTATACCAGCCCAGCAACAGGCAACATCATATTTTGCGGTGAGTGCGCAGGGCGATGGTTTTGAAGGAATAAAAAGCCTTACTATTGATGCTACCGCCCAGGGTGTGGGTTGTTATATTAAAACCTTATTGGCCAATGTAATAAATAATACCATAGCGCTTAACCTGCAAATAGGCAGTGTAGTAAACCTCAAATCCATCACCTGGGAAAAACAGACCGGTACAAATACTTATGCAACGCTGGGTACAACCACAGTTAATTCGGCATTAGCCTATCAGTTTATAGATGTCAATCCTAAAAAAGGAATTCAGTATTATCGGGCAAAACTCATTACCGAAGATGGCAAGATCACTTACTCTGACCTTGCCGACGCCACATTTTTACAAAATAGTCAGTTTACCATATACCCTAACCCGGTAAGCACCCAGGTGAACATATTGAGCGGCGATATTAATGATTACGAGTTTAAGCTATATGATGCCGGCGGAAGGTTAAGCCTGGATAAGGCCATTAATGAATTGCAGAATACTTTCCAGCTAAACCTTAATCCCGGGGTATATGTTTATGTAATAATGCTAAAAGGGAAAATTGTTTATCAGGGTAAACTGATTAAAATTTAAAACCTTCTGCCAATTATTATTTTAAAAATAGCTTTATCGGTGCCCTTTGTAAAACCATAGCCAATACCGCCATTAAACTCCCAGTCGGCGTTATAATTTAAATCTGTGGCTACAAACAATTGTTGCTGTTGCTGCTGCAAAGGGTCGTAATGAAAAAATGGCCCTGTGCTTCCATAATATTCAAGGCCCAGCGCAACAATTTTACTTACATCATAGCTGCCTTTCACATTAGGCGAAAATATGAAGCCCCTGTTTTCGTCTGGTCCGGCAAAGCTTTTATCAAGTGTGGGGTTAACTGAGATGTACAGCTTGTTCCATTTTTTATCAACTATTGGCCTTATTTCTAAGGTGCTGGTATTTGCGGAAAAGGCCCGTTTTTGAAAACCAAACTCTGTTGACAAACTTACACCTACCGGCCATTTCCATTCGGCAGGCGCTGCAAAACGTGGGCGAATGTGTGAACCAACATAAGCTGTTCGGCCCTGGCCGCCTATTGAGTTAAAAATATAAAAGCCGGTTTCGAACCATGGGGTCCAGCCGTGAGTAATTTCAATGGTTTCATGAACAACATGATTGTCAGGCAATTCGCCATTTGCACCGGTTGTAAATCCATTTGCCGTGTAATTACTGTGCAGCTCAACCATGGTGCGGCCTTTTTCTACGGTTTCTGAACCATAAACCTGGATCTCGTAATTATCCTGAGCTTTAACAATGCAGCAAATAAGCGATAAGCTTATAAATATCAATAACGTTTTATGCGTATTACTAATTTTCATTGCCGCCATTTATCATATCAGAAACTATTCCTTTTGAGTCTTTTCTTTCGGCAAGAAATACACCTGCTAAATGCACTGCTATAAAAGCTAAAACCAGGTACATGCAAAAACTATGTACTTCTTTAACACTGTGCCTTATGGATTTGTATGCGGCTAAAGCATCTTCAAAAGCCAAAAATAAACCGGTTATAACCAGAATTACCAATAAAAGGTAAAATGCAGCATATATGAGTTTTACCGTAAGCTCACGCCCGGCAATTTCCCTATTCTTTTTAATGGCATTAAATTTTGCGTAAGCGCTTTTCATCTGCCTTATAAATTTCTGATCGGCTAATTGAAAAAATTCCAATATCAGCCTGAATACTAACAGGCCGGCAAGGCAATACCCAAAATACACATGAATATCCCAAACACTGTCGCTTAATGCATGCGCTGCCGACCTGGCCTGATCTTCACTTGCGTTTACACCTGATTTTTGTAATTCGGTTTTTATTAATGATGAAGTTGTGTGATCATCGGTAATGGTTGAATTGATCAAAACGGTTATCAGCGATCCGCTTATAACAACCAGGTTAACCCAATGCCACAGGCGCAATGAAGGCGAATATTTTTTATTTTTTTGAGGATGGATCACATCCATTTTTACCGGTTCAATAACAGTCATATTTTAATCATTGCATGATTTTTTAAAAATATAATCATAATTTGAAGTAATTCTGTAGTTGCGGCGTAAATGATCTTCATCTTCAGAATTTCTTCAACATGCTTTATTATATTTGATAAAAAGACCATTTGAAACTCCTGATAATAGAAGATGAACAAGGCCTTCGCGATAATATTACCAACTACTTTAATGAAGAAAGTGATATTTGTGAAAGCTGTGGCTGCTTAAATACAGCAATCGAAAAATTATCTGCTTATGAATACGATTGTATTTTACTGGATATAGGGCTGCCTGATGGCGAAGGGTTTGCTGTTTTGGATTACCTGAGAGAGAAAAACAGGAACGAAGCCGTAGTAATAATATCAGCCAGAAATTCTCTTGATGACAAAATAAAAGGCTTAAATATTGGCGCAGACGATTATCTTACCAAGCCTTTTCACCTTGCTGAACTTAAAGCAAGAGTAGTAGCCACTTACAGGCGCAAGACTTTTAATACCAATAATAAACTTATATTTAATGAAATAGCCATAAACCTGCTTGGGCGAACAGTTGAAGTTAACCAGATCCGTATTGTTTTAACCAGGAAAGAATATGACATGCTGTTGTATTTTATAGCTAACAAAGGGAAAGTTATTTCAAAAACTGCTATTGCAGAACATATGTGGGGAGATGAAATGGATATGCATGATAATTTCGATTTTATCTATACCCATATTAAAAACCTGAGGAAAAAACTCCTTGATGCCAACTGCAAAGATTACCTGAAATCAATTTACGGTATAGGCTATAAATTTATGACAGAATGAAGTTATCGGCCCATTATAATAAAGCCAGTATAATTATTACTATAACTGTTCTGATTGCCGGTGCGGTGATCTATTACTTTGCTATTAATCAAATTGCCCGGAACCAGCTTGACCGTGATCTGTCTGAAGAAATTGGTGAAGTTATTGATTATGTAAACCGTAATGCAAAGCTGCCCAAGCAGGTTGATTTTGATGAGGACCAAACTGTTTTTGTAAAAACGAACAATACCAAAATTGAAACCAGATTTTTTGATACTATTTATAGTAACCCGCGCGAAAAGAAAGCCGAAGACGGCCGGGCCATATCAGGGTTGATATCATTAAAGGGTGAACATTACATAGTTACCATTACAGAATCATACGAAACCACTAAGTATTTGATTCAGCTAATTACTATTATCACGCTTGTGCTGATGGTTGTACTATTATTTACAATTTTTATTACTAATAAATATATGCTGAATGGTTTATGGCGACCGTTTTATAGTACGCTTAATGAATTAAAAGCTTTTAATATTGCTGATCCGGATGGTTTTTCAATTAAACCCAATAAAGTGGACGAGTTTAATGAATTGAATAAAGCAGTTCAGATAATGTATTCACGGGTAAAAAATGACTATCAGCATTTAAAACATTTTACCGAAAATGCATCGCATGAAATGATGACGCCGCTGGCTGTTATTACTTCCAAACTTGATACACTTATACAGGATGAAACCTTAAGACTTGAACAATATGAACAGATAAATGATATTTACCTGGCAACAGGTAAGCTATCGAGGTTAAACCAATCAATGCTTTTGTTAGTGAAGATTGAAAATAATTTAATCAACGATGCAGAAACAATAAGCCTGCAATCTGTAATCATTCAAAAGGTACATCAATTCCAGGAGTTATCATTATCAAAAAACATAACTGTTACTGAGGATCTGCATGATAAACAAGTTTGTGCCAGTAAGTTTCTTTTAGATATTTTGCTGAACAATTTGTTCAGCAATGCCATAAGGCATAATATAAACAACGGGAAAATACTTATTACCTTAACCGATAAAAAGCTGATCTTTCAAAATCAGGGTGCTGAAAAACCGCTGGATGAACATATGTTATTTGAACGCTTTCACAAAGGGCAAAAATCAGACGGGACAGGCTTGGGCCTAACCATTGTTAAAAATATTTGCCAATTATATAACTGGGATATTACATATCGTCATAACGGATTGCTGCATACTTTTGAAATAAATTTCAATTTACTAGAAGGTCCAAAATAGTACATCAACGGTATAATAATATTTTCGCAAGGCATCTTATAAATTTATTCAACCTATAAAACGCCCTGCGTAAACATCGTTATATTTTCACTCCAAACCCTACGTTAAATGTCCTGCCGTCGGCCGGTAATATGCCGGGACCGGGCAATATGGTTATGCGGCGACTAAAGTATTTGGCATTAAATACGTTGCTGATATTACTGAAGATGTGATAGTTTTTAAAAAAGCTGTAGTTAAACGACCAATCAAAAACGTGATAGGCAGGCACAATGCCGCTTAGTCCTGTTGGGTTAAATACTGTGTTATTGGCGTCGGTATAATTTTTACCTACATAGCTGTATTGCAGGGTTGTGCTTACATGTTTGTTAAGGTAGGTTAGGCCCGTGCGGTTTATCCACTCCGGTGTGCCTTCCAGCCATTTACCGGCAAGGCTTATATTGGTAGCTCCATTGGCCAGCGAACCACTGGTGTAGCGGGCATGATCATACCCTAATGAGTTAAACAGGCGGATATCGCTCACCGCATTTTTGTTAAAGGTACGCCATAAGGATATTTCTGTGTAAAGCTCAGCCCCCTTAGCTGCGCCGTTACCTATGTTTGTGGTATAAATATAGGTTTGGTTGGATGAGTTAAGCTCGGTAAGGTTACCTATTCTGTCGCCATAGTAAACATAATACAGGTTAAAGTCGTAGTTGAATATGCTGCCAATGTTGCCACGGTAGCCAAGGTCAGCGTCGTAGCCGCGACTATCTCTTAAGTTGGGGTTAACCACAGCAAGGTCATTCCCCGGAATAATATTGGCGTAGCTAAACGGCCTGTAAGCTTGCGAAATATTACCGTAAAACTGGCTGTTTGCGGTAAGCTGGTATTGCAGCCCGGTGCCAAACAGCGGGAAATGGCGTTTATTTTGGTAAGCAACATGGTCAACTGCATTATCAATAACTCCCTCAAGGCTTGTATTGATAATTTCATACCTTGCTCCCGGTGTTATGGTGAACTTTGGCGTTATCTGAAAAACGTTTTCGGCAAATGCAGCATAATTATGGGTGTGCAGGTGCAGGTCAATACCATAGGGTTTTAAAACGGTAAGGTCATAGTCTGACCCGGTGGTACCGGTAGCCTTTTGCCTGCGGTTGGTAAGCTCAGTAAAATAGCGCAGTCCGCTGGTAAAGGTGCTGGTAAGGCTGCCCAGTTTATAACGGGTAAGCAAGCGGGCTTCGGTAGTAAAGCCGTAGTAGTAATCACGGTCTACCTGGCGTGGGTTATAGGTATTTAGTTTTTTATTAACGGTATCGGCAACATTGGGGTTATTTAAAAATTGTACGCTGTTACGCTGCCCGATTATGCCGTGCGATGTTACCTCCAGTTTGGTATTATCGCCCAGCTTATAATTAAACAACAGGGCCGGTATGTTTATCTCAGGGTCGAAATAGTTACGGGTGCGCGTGGCCTGGCGGTTATTGGCATTGAACTGCGCATCGGTTAAGCCGCCGGCATCCTGCTCAAAAAAGTTAACACGCGAAAACTGCAGCGCAATGCTACCCTTATTATTAAACTGGTACTTTAAGTTGCCATAAAACCATTGCCCGTTAAAGCGTGCATTATTGCGCCAGCCATCGCCGCTACGGCTTGCGTAATAAGCGTAGTAGCTCCATTTACCGCTTTTACCGCTAATTGCGTTAAACGAGTTAAAGTATTTATTTGATCCTGCCGTTTGGTTGCTTTCAATGCTAAACGCCTTGCTGGTATCGCCATCCTTTATTTTATAATTTACCATGCCGCCAAACTGGCTGCCAAACTGCAGGGCCGCCGAGCCACGAACTACCTGGATCTCGCTTACGGCATCAAACTGGGGCACATAATGCGCCTCCGGATAGCCAAAGAGGTCAGAATTAGTGTTATAGCCATTTTGACGCACATTGGTTTCATTACTGCGATGGGTATCGGTACCGCGGGTGCCAATATTTACCTGGAAACCGTTGCCGCTCATTTCCCACACATTAACGCCCGGGATACTCCCAAAAATGGTGCGGATGTTACTGGCTGCCGTGTTAGCCCTACCGGCATCAGGATATATTACGTAAGTTTTTTTACCGGCAAATACGCTTGTGCCAACTACATCAGGTAAATGTTTTGAGCGGCTGTCTCTTATTGTCACGCTATCAAGTGCAAGCGTGTCTTTTGCCGGTGAATGTACAGGGGTTTGCGCCTTTGCCTCAAAAACGGAAAAGGTGGTAAGTAAAAATAAAATAACAAGGTTTAAATGGCGGGGTTTTGTCATATGTTGTTTTTGATTATGTTTTTAAAAGTATAACGATATTTAAAGCTTTAGAGACTAATTTTTAAGTATGCCGATAAAATGAAATGTATTTGTTAGTGCAATGTTAGCATAAGTAATTAAATACTATACAAGATCAAAAGGTTTTTAGTTGCTTTTGAAGTTAGTCGGGGTTTAAGAGGAAACCTTACGATGGGTTTGAAAATATTTTGAGATATTTCCCGAATCGCTCAATAATGATATTACAACAACTACTAATGCCCTGAAGAATAAATTCCACTTACCGCAAACAACATCTGTTTAAAATACTTTTTTATTATCATATTTGAATTGTCACCAAAAAACGATTAACCGAAAATATAAATATTGATATGCAGGAATTAGATCCCACCATTCTTCAGAAAGCTAATGCATGGCTGAAGGGAAATTATGACGCTGACGTTAAGCAACAGATCCAGACTTTATTGGATAATAAATCATATACGGAGCTAACCGATTCATTTTACCGCGACCTTGAGTTTGGTACCGGTGGCTTGCGCGGAATTATGGGGCCCGGCAGTAACCGCATTAATAAATATACTATTGGTGCTGCTACACAGGGCCTGGCCAATCACCTTAAAAAAAGCTATCCCGGCGAGAAAATTAAAGTTGCTATAGCGCATGACAGCCGGAATAATGCCGACCTGTTTTCGCGCATTACTGCCGAGGTGTTTTCTGCCAATGATATTTATGTGTACTTTTTTAAGGCATTGCGCCCAACGCCCGAGCTTTCTTTCGCGGTGCGGGTATTAGGTTGTAAAAGCGGGGTGATGCTTACCGCATCGCACAACCCGAAAGAATACAATGGCTACAAAGCTTACGGTGCAGACGGCGGGCAGTTTGTATCGCCGGAGGATAAAGCGGTGATGGATGAGGTAGCAGCCATCAGCAGTGTTGATGAGATAAAATTTAACCGGGTTGATGCCAATATTGAAGAGATAGGCGAGGAGATTGATGCGCAATATCTTAATGAGATAACAAAGCTTTCAGTATCGCCAGAAGCCATAAAGCGCCAGAAGGATCTTAAGATTGTTTATTCGCCTATTCATGGAACCGGGATAACTTTGGTACCACAGGCATTGAAGCTTTTTGGATTTGAGAATGTGATATTGGTTGATGAACAAACTACGCCGGATGGTAATTTCCCTACGGTGGTTTATCCAAACCCTGAAGAGAAAGAAGCTTTAACGCTTGCCCTTAAAAAGGCGCAGGAAACAGATGCCGACCTGGTACTGGCCACCGACCCGGATGCCGACCGTGTGGGGATTGCCGTAAAGAACACTGAAAACGAATTCATATTGCTGAATGGTAACCAAACCGGCGCCATGCTGATCAACTACCTGTTAACTGCCTGGGAAGAAAAAGGCAAGCTTACCGGCAAAGAGTATATTGTTAAAACCATTGTTACCACCAACCTGATTGAGCAAATTGCCAAAGCCAGGAACGTTACTTTTTACAACACCTTAACCGGCTTTAAATACATTGGCGAACTGATGACCAAATTTGAAGGCAAGCAAACCTTTATAGGCGGCGGCGAAGAAAGCTACGGCTACCTGATTGGCGAGCTGGTGCGGGATAAGGATGCGGTAGTAAGCAGCGCATTTATTGCTGAAATGACGGCTTACTATAAAGACAAAGGCAGCAGCTTATTTGAAGCCTTGATTGATACTTATGTGCAGTACGGTTTCTATAAAGAAAAATTGATCTCACTAACCAAAAAAGGAAAGACAGGCGCCGAAGAGATCAAGGAAATGATGGAGAAATTCCGCACCAATCCGCCGGCTACTTTAGGGGGATCGAAAGTTGCTACGCTCAAAGATTATGAGAAAGGTGTGGAAACTGATCTGCTAACCAATACCACTAAAAAGCTGGAGCTGCCTACAAGCGATGTGCTGCAGTTTATAACCGAGGATGGCAGCATTATATCGGCACGGCCGTCAGGTACCGAACCTAAGATTAAATTCTATTGCAGTGTTAATGGTAAGCTTGCCAATAAAGCTGCTTATTATGATACTGATAAGCAACTGGATGAAAAGATTAGCGCTATAATGAAGGATCTGGGTGTTTAAAAACCTTTGTCATTCTGCTTTCGCGCTACTTTTGCAGATTCTTTTTAAAACTAATTAACCACCATGTCATTGCGAGGAACGAAGCAATCGCATGCTATACAGAGTGAACAGAAAGGTGTAGAACTTGCACTGGCGGTTGTGTATGGCGCGCGGTTGCCCTCCGCTAGCCAGCGGATCGCAATGACATATTTTTTTTTTTTAGTTTTCCCAGGAGTTTGTACTTGAGAATAACAAAGAGAAATGTTGATGGTACATCACATAGAAACTTTTCTAAAAAGAACTAAAAGCATATAATCATGATAATTAATTTCAGTTTAGTCCGTTAAAATTCGACTATACACTAAAAGGAAATTATGAAATTAAAAGCGTTATCATGCTTAATTTTTGTTCAGTTAATTATCTCAGGCATCGCATCGGCCCAAACAAATGAATTTTCAACCTGGGGGGCATGGTTTCACACACAAAAGTTTTCTGATCATTGGGGAGCATCGTTTGATGCACAATTCCGCTCGGCACATCATGTCGATTTTTTAAAGCATATTTTAGTAAGGCCCTCGGTAAATTATTATTTTGATAAAAATAAGAGTGCCGCATTGGGCTATGCTTATGTGGCTACCAATGGCAGGGTGAACGATGTTAAAACTTTTAGGCCGGAAAGCCGGATCTTTCAGCAGTTTGTTGTTACCAACAAAGTGGGTACCAATACAACCATAACACATCGGTTCCGCTTAGAGCAGCGCTTTTTAGGGCAAACAAACACGCAGCCGGATTTCTTTGCCCAGCGTTTCAGGTATTTTGCAAGAGGAGTAATGCCGCTTAACAACGATGCTGTTTTCACCAAAGGGGCATTCCTGGCTTTGCAGAATGAGATTTTTGCCAATGTTCAAAATAAGAATAAGCTAAACAAGCACACGTTTGATCAGAACCGGGCCTATGCCGCTTTTGGATATCGCCTAAATAAAATGGTTGATGTAGAAGCCGGTTACCTTAACCAGTATATTAAGCAGGCCGAGGCTTATACCATTAATCATGTGGTGCAGTTTGCTGTTTACACCCGGTTTGGAAATTAATAGGTTTTTAGAGGTTAGTAATCCTATAAAATAAAGAATGCTCTATGGGTCATGCCATTAAGTTAACATTGGCTATAAACTAACCACATAGCAATGTACAATAGCCCCACCTAAATCCTCCCCGGTAGGGAGGACTTGAAAAAAATAGACGCGGGCGAAGCTAAAGTCTCTCCGCTAACCAGCGGAGGCGATTTAGAGGGGGCTAAAAGGTTTGTGGGGAGCATCACGTTTGTGATATCCCTTAACCCAATGACATAGACCCTATGGTCACAGCTCAAAAAGGGTGTTATAGGTATTGCCGAC
This sequence comes from Mucilaginibacter sp. OK098, assembly GCF_900142915.1. Taxonomy (GTDB): domain Bacteria; phylum Bacteroidota; class Bacteroidia; order Sphingobacteriales; family Sphingobacteriaceae; genus Mucilaginibacter. The sequence continues at coordinate 147,890 of NZ_FRCM01000002.1, read as the reverse complement.
TATAAAAAGTAGATAAGAAGCCATAAACTTATTTACGCTGCTGTTTAAAAATTCCATCTTTGCACATGCCTTATTTTAAAAAGCTGCTTGATCTGTTAAAGATAGAACGGGATGAAGACCGTAATGCCTATTTAAAACTCACTGAAACATCATCCGTGGCCGATCGCAGGGCCAACGGATTAACCTGGTACCCGATAGCCATAAGAGGCACGGAGCCAAGCCGTGGCGATTATTTATCCGTTGAGGTTGAGCGTACCACGCACCAGGATGTTAGTCACCAGTTTAGGTTTGGAGCATCGGCAGTATTGTTTTCTAACCACGATCCTAAAAAGGACAGGTTGGAAGGAACGGTATCCTACCAGGGCGGTAACCGGCTTAAAATAACCTTGTTTACCGAGGAGCTGCCCGATTGGGCACATGACGGTAAGCTGGGTGTTGAACTGCTTTTTGATAACAACAGCTATGATGAAATGCAGAATGCCATTAAACAGGCATCGCTGTTAAAAGAAAAACCTGAAGGACGTTTAATTAATATTTTGACTGGCGAAAATGTGCCATCGTTTGCAGACATAAAAGAATCCCCTGCTTTAAACGGGTTGAATTTATCGCAGCGATCAGCGGTGCAGAAGATCCTTTCTGCAGAGGATGTGGCTGTGGTTCATGGTCCGCCGGGAACGGGGAAAACTACTACGCTGGTGCAGGCAATCAGGGCGCTCATCGCACAAAATAAAGAGCAGGTATTGGTAGTTGCCCCCAGTAATACCGCTGTTGATTTGCTGAGCGAGAAGCTGAGCAATGAAGGCCTGAACGTTTTGCGGATAGGTAACCCGGCCAGGGTGTCGGACAAATTGATGTCACTTACTTTAGATAGTAAAATGGCCGAGCATAGTTACGTGAAGGATGTTAAGAAGCTGAAAAAACAGGCATCTGAATACAAAAACATGGCGCACAAATACAAGCGCAGCTTTGGCAAAGCCGAACGCGACCAGCGCAAGGCGCTGTTTGATGAGGCACACAAAATAATGCGGGAGGTTGATAAAACGGAACAATTTATTATTGATGACCTGGTTGCAAAGGCACAGGTTATTGCCGCTACGCTGGTAGGTTCAAGCCATTACACGGTACGTAATGTTAAGTTTGGCACAGTAGTAATTGACGAAGCCGGACAGGCACTTGAACCGGCCTGCTGGATTCCTATTTTAAAAGCTCAAAAGGTTATTATGGCGGGCGATCATTTTCAGCTTGCACCCACTATAAAATCAAACGAGGCAGCCAGGGGAGGGCTAAGCACAACCCTGCTCGAAAAATGTGTTGCCCTGCATCCCGAAGCGGTGACATTGCTGGATGAACAATATCGGATGAACGAAACCATTATGGGGTTTTCATCAAAAGAATTTTATGGGAACAGGTTAAAGGCTAATGATGCTGTAGCATATCAATTGTTATTTGCGGGAGATCTGCCTTTGACTTTTGTTGATACCGCAGGTTGTGGTTTTGATGAAAAGCTGGAAGGCACCAGTTCAACTAACCCAGAAGAAGCTGCATTTTTAATCAAGCATTTAACGCAATTGACCACACATGAAGATACCGAATATACTTTTGATACCTTTCCGGCGGTAGCTATTATATCACCCTATAAAGAGCAGATCCGTATTTTAAAGGAGCTGTTGTTAAGTTCGGACATATTGCAACCTTATGCCGATAAAATTTCTGTTAACACGATAGATAGTTTCCAGGGGCAGGAGCGGGATGTGGTTTATATCAGCATGGTGCGCAGCAATACCACGGGAGAGATAGGTTTCCTGTCGGATATCCGCCGGATGAATGTAGCTATGACAAGGGCCAGAAAAAAATTGGTGGTAATAGGCGATAGTTCAACCCTTGGTAACTTCCCTTTTTATGCGGATTTTATTGCCTATGCCGAAGGGGTTAATGGGTACGTGAGTGCATGGGAGTATATGAATTAATACAAGGAAGCGGGAGGGCTCCCGCCCCTTGTAAACCAATTGTACGGAGAGAAAAGTCTTAAATTCTATTATAAAATATCGTCATGCTGTCCGCCAACTGGTCGGATCAGCACCTCATCTGAAAAGTGTACACCTTGCATGCGGCCTGTCCTGTGGGGTGCCGATCCGACCAGTTGGCGGACGGCATGACGTTTATGTTTATTATTCATTAACCAATTACATCTTTGCAAATTCATTCATCCGCACATCTGCATATCCACGCATCCGCACATCACTTTTTCAAAACCAGGTACGCATACGGCTGCATGGTTACCTTGCCTGAAAGCGTTAAACTGTTATTTGTTAATCCGTTTGTCCATGCGCCCTGTACGGCAGCAGGCACTGTAAAATCAACCGGACTGTTTTTTGCATTTACCAGTACCAATACATCATCAGCACCTGATTTCTTTTCGAAAGCTATTACGTTACTATCGTTGTAAGTTGTTAATGAGCCTATTTTTACAGCCTCATGTGCCGTACGGAATGCAATGATCTTTTTGTATGCCGCCGTCATATCCGGGTTGGTGCTCCAGTCAATAGGGTCATCATTAAAAATGCTGATCTGTTTGGGGCTGCCAACTTCCTGGCCGGTATAAATTAACGGCACCCCATTCATATAAGCAGCCAGTACAAAAGCCGCCAGGGCACCCTGTTTGCCATTATAAATAGTAACGGTAGCACCATCGCTGGATGTAACATCATGATTGGTGCTGTATCTTAATTTAGAGCCTCCGTTTGCAAGGGTGCTATTCTCGTTAGCATTGGTGGTAAATAAGGAGCTTGGGGCTGCTGTGCCTGCAAAAACACCTTTCAATGAACTGTAAAAATCAAAAGCGTAGGTTATTTGAAAGCCACTGGTAAACATTTCTTTTTTTACGCCTTCGGCTAATAATATAAGCTTGCGGTTGGTGAATTTGTGCAGGGTATCCAGCGTTTGTTTCCAAAAGTCGTCTGGCACAAAATCAGTAGCGTCACAACGGTAACCGTCAACATTGGCGGTTAGCACCCAGTATTTCATAGCGCGGATCATGGCTGTACGCATTTCATTGTTTGTATAATCCAATGCTGCCACATCATTCCAGCCCGTGCCCGGCGGACTAATAATATTACCTGCCCCATCCTGCTTATACCAGGCTTTGTTGTTGATCCATGCATTATCCCACGAGGTATGGTCTGCAACCCAATCCAGTATCACAGCCATGTTACGGCTGTGGGCATTGGCAATCAATGTGCGCAGGTCATCAAGGTTTCCAAACTCTGTGTTAACGCCATTGTAATCTTTAACTGCATATGGCGAGCCAAGACCGCCCGCAGATTTTAGCTGACCAACAGGATATGTAGGCATCAGCCAAATGGTATTAACGCCAAGCGCTTTAATAGAATCGAGCCTATCCTGAACACCTTTAAAGCTATGTGCGGTGCTGAATGACCGCAGGTTAACTTCGTACATGATAATGTCTTTGGTATCAGGTACCCCGGTAAAAGGGGTTCCGTAGGCGTCAGGGTCTTTATAGGTGTCTGTAGGTTTTGTTATAACCGGGCCCGTTTGGGTTGGCGTTACGTCCTTTTTGCCGCAGCCGGTACCCAAAAAAGCCGTTAATAGAATAATTATTAAACTGTTCATTTGTTGTTTTAAATTGTAAATGCTCATGCTCACGTTCCTATTGTAATAATGAATGTAATCCGGGATAAACCGGTAACCAGCCAAACTATACTTTTTCATTTAGATGGCTTAAAAAAGAACCACCGGCATTTTATAGCAGCCGGGGCCCTTTTTTATAAATTAGTTTTTGACTATGGTATAAGCGTAATTTTTTTGTGCAGTCTGGCTCATATCAAGAGTAACGGTATAAGTACCGGCATCAGTGATGGTAATTGCGCCCGGATCATTAAAAATAAGCTTGCCTGTTAACGCATTGGCATCTGCAGGACCGTAGTTAATATCCCATGCATCATTTGCGCGGAATTTCAGAGCGCCGGGTACCAGCGCTAATTTTATGCTCCATACATTTTTGGCCACATCATAGGTCATAGCTGTTGAAGCATTCCATGCTTGCGGGGTAGCGGTACCAATAATACCGAAAGTGCTTATTAATGCGGCAGAATAGGTTAAACCTTTAATATCGGCATTCAGTTTGTAAACACCTGCTGCATCAACTTTTAAGCCGCCTGCCTGTCCGTCGGTACTTAGTTTGCCGCCGCCTGCATCACCAAAATTAATATGGCCCCAATCTGGTGCGCTGGTAAATTTGAAATAATCAGCAGTACCCATGTAGATATAGCCTTCGTAAGTGTAGGTGGTAACTGCCGGAATAGTTAAAGCACCACCCGGGTTCCAACCCTGGTATGCGCCGGGTACATACAGCTTATCGGGAGCCAGCTCTTTATAAGTTGTAAAGGTTATTTTAACCGGTTTTGAGTACACAGAATCTTTACCGTAAATAGCCGCAACGGTGCGAACCTCAATGGTTGAGGCAGCGTTTGCAGGCGCGTGCAGATGGTTGATCAGCATGTTATTTAAATTGCCGTAGGTTAATGACAGCGAGTCTTGGTTGGTAGTACCAATAACAATATGTTTTGAAAAGTTATTTCCAGCCAAATCAACCTGTACAAAGTAGCTTACAACGGCATCCACTCCATAATTGGCCTTATGCCATTTAGCACTCATTAATTGCAATGAATCCTGGGGTGTTACAGTTATTGATGATCCATCTGCCGGGTTTGTCAATAGCGGGGCTGCAATGTTTGATGAAACTGTAACATGCGGTTCTTTTTTGCATGCAGACAGCAGCCCAAAGGTTAATGCCAGTATAATAAAAAATATTTTTTTCATGATGTTGATTTTAATAGCCAGGGTTTTGTTTTAAGTTACTGTTCAGCAACCTGTCTGATGCAGGGATTGGGAACACATTCAGGTGGGCATCTGTGGCCTGTCCGGCTTGTACATTGCCTTTAAAATCCCACAGATAATCGCCGCCGGTGAATAATCCAAAACGGATCAGGTCGGTTCTTCTGAAAGCTTCCCAATATAATTCACGGCCGCGCTCATCAATCAAAAAGCTTAAATTAAGCTGGCCTGCGTTGATATTTCCGGAGGCGTCTCCATAAGCACGCGTTCTTATTTTATTGATATAAGCAAGTGCTGTGGCCTGGTCGCCGCCTGATCCGCCGCGCACTACGGCCTCCGCATAGTTCAGGTAAATCTCAGAAAACCTGAACAGCGGAAAGTCCGTATCAACGAAAGTGTCGTTTGAGCCTCTTGCGCCTGTTGAAGTGATGTTTTTAAATTTTGCACTTAAATAGCCCTGTGTAAAAATAGTTGGGTTGGTAATGGTTAGTGTTTGCCCGTTGGTGTAAAATATTGCTCTTTTATCCGTATTTCCTGAAGGATCAGCGAATACCTTATTTACAAAAGAGGTGGTTAACCTGTTACCGCCCCATCCGCCAGATGCGATACCAAATCCATTTGCAGCATCTTCAGAACCGCCTACACCGGCATGAATAACAAAGGTCATGTCACCATAGCTTTGGGTGTTGGCGCCGTCTTCTGCAATGGGCATAATTATCTCATCGCGATAACTATTATTATCAGCCAAAAACAAATTAGGGTAATTGTTATGCAATGCATATTTACCCGAAGTAATGATCTTATTACAGTAAGTAATACAATCGGTATACCTATCGGTACCGGAAAATACTTTTGCATTAAGGTAAAGCCTGCTTAATAGTGCCCAATCAGCAGCTTTATCAGCCCGTGCGTATTCGTTTGCGCCCGGGTCGGCAAGTAATGGCTGGATAGCAATTAATTCAGATTCAACATATTTAAATAAGTCGGCTCTTGAAATTTGCTTTGGAATAAATGTACCCGGTAGCTGGGTTTCATCAGCAAACGGTACGTTGCCGTAAAGGTCCATTCCTATGTAATAAAAATATGATCTTAAAAACCGCGCTTCGGCCACAAATTGTGTGGCGTCAGTTTTTAATGAGCCGGTAAGGCCGCCAAGTTTGGCATTCACATCTCTTATGTACTCGTTACAATACGCTATATTGATAAACAGCCTTTCGTACATTAATTGCACGTAAAGGTTACCGTCAGACCAATTGCCGCCGTGGTATTCAACCAGGCCGCCATCGCCCCAGGCATTTATACATTCGTCTGTTGTTACTTCCTGTGCTGCCCAGTATTCGCGTAAAAAGCAGGTGGTACCTTCATCACTTGCCTGGATCTCAGGAGCGCCGAATTGTCCTTTTTGGCCTGACAGGGCTAATGATCCGTAAAGTTTGGCCAGGAATTGTTTGTAGGATGCCGGGTTATCAAAAACTGTTGCCGAAGTGGTTACCAAAGGATCAATTGGCTTGGTATCCAGCTTTTTTGTACATGAGGTGGCAAGCATGACTATCATGACTGCCTGTATGGTAAATATTTTATATGCTTTCATGATGTTATAATTAAAAATTAGCGTTTAAACCAAGCTGATAGATGCGCGGCCTAGGGAAGAAATTGTTATCAAGGCCGCCGCTTATTTCAGGGTCAAGCCCTTTGTAACCGGTTATTACAAATACATTTTGTACACCTGCGCTTATATGCAGTTTCAACCTGTTATTAGCATAAGTTGGGAAAGTATAACCAACGCTCATGTTATCCATCCTGAAGAATGACGCGCTTTGGATGTAATAGTCTGAAAGATTGGTTTGTAGCGCGTTGGTAAACTTGGTGTCGTCGGCAAATTTTGTTTGATTAGCCAAATATCCCAATGATGAGTACAAGCCGCGATAGGTACTGCCTGAGGCTACGTTGTTATAATTATAATTGCCCAGGCTTACCCGCCCTGAAAAGCTGAAATCAAATTTCCTGTATCGTACGCTTGAATTAATGCCCATTACAACCGTTGGGTCTGGCTTTTTGTACAAGTACTGGTCGGCGCTGTTTATTTGCCCGTCCTTATTCCTGTCTACATAACCACCTTCAATAGGCTTTCCGTTAGTATCGTAGATCTGCTGGAAAACATAAAAGGAATTAATTGGATAGCCAACCTTGTTAGCCTGGATGAGGCCTGATGTGGTGCCGGCTATGCCTGAAAATGGATTCGTTGAAATAAAATTAGGATCGCTGTTGCCATTCAGGTTGGTTACTTTGTTTTTGTTGTATGATATGTTGTAGCCAATTTGCCAGTTTACATCTTTGGTATCAACAGCAACTGCGTTAATGCTTAGCTCGGCGCCTTTATTTTGCATATCGCCAACGTTTTGCAACAGCGTTGATGAGAAGTTACTCAATACAGGTACGTTGATTATGTTCAGCAGGTTTGATGTCTTTTTATAATAAACATCAATGCTGCCTGTTAAACGATTATTAAAGAAACCGAAATCAATACCGGCATTGCTGGTAGTGGTTGACTCCCACTTTATACCGGCATCGTAACCTTCGGGGCGCTGTGTATAATAAAATTGATCGCCAAACTGGTAGCGCGATGAGTTATCGCTCCGGCTAAAACGCGCCTGGTATGGGTAGTTGTTGTTATTGTTCAGATCCTGCTGACCGGTTGTGCCATAGCCCAAACGTAATTTCAGGTCAGAGATGGTATTGCTGCCTTTTAAGAAATCCTCATCCTTAATTCTCCAGGCAAATGCTGCTGCCGGGAACAAGCCAAAGCGATTTTTAGGAGCGAACTTTGAAGTGCCATCATCCCTTATTGTAAAGGTTAAGATGTACTTATCATCAAACGTATAATTTAGCCGGCCAAAAAACGAGATCAGGTAATATTCTGTTTTGTAGGCCGATGCCGCATTAAGCGTTGTTTGTTTATAATCATACGATGATGAACTGCCTTCGGTATAAAAATGTGAATAAGAGTAACCGCCTGTTGCGTCAATTACGCTGTTAATGGATTTAATGTTCTTTTTATAGTTTAGAAAAAATTCAGCTAATTGATTCCTGTTAACCGTATTATAAACTGATTTTTGACCGCCTGAAGCTACCGGCACATAAACCCATTGTGTACTGTCACGCACATTGTTATGGCCAAACGCCTGGGCATAATCATAGCCTAAGTTAACATTTGCATGCAGATCAGGTAAAAAGGGAAGCTTGTAATCAAACTGCACGTTACCGATACTTCTTCTTGAGGTTGAAGTATTATCAGTTTCGTTTAAGCGGGCAACCGGGTTGGCCGGCGCCAGGGTAACCGGTGCACCGTTTATATCGGCATTGCCGTTGGTGGTCCATGTGGTATAACCGCGCCAGCGTGTATTGCCGTTATAAACCGGTTGAGTAGGGTCGTAGTTAACCGCGTTGGCAATAGCTGTTTGATCGGCAAAATTATTGGTGTTGTATAATCCTTTCAGATTGATATGGATGTTAAGCGAGTTTTTGAGCAAGCTGGGATCCAACCCAATTGCTGCCGTGGTGCGCTGGAAATTATAGGTTTTTAAGATCCCATCAGAATTGTTGTACCCTAAGGATACCCGGTAAGGCATGTTTTTAGCCGAGCCTGAAAAGCTGAGGTTATGATCCTGGCCAAATGCTTTTTTATAGATCTGGTCCTGCCAATTGGTGTTGGCTTTTCCCAGTAAGGAGGTTATTGCAGTTTGCCCAGCATAAACATTATTTACCAAAGCGCGGAACTCATCGCCGGTATAAACATTAACTTCTTTAGGGATTACAGATAATGATGCAGTTGCATTATAGCCAATGGTGAACTTTTTACTGCCACGTTTGGTAGTAATTAAAATTACTCCGCTTGAGCCACGCGAACCGTAAATTGCAGTGGCCGACGCATCTTTTAATACCGTAATATTTTCAATGTCGTTAGGGTTTATGCTGGTTAAAATATTTGCAGTACCGCCAACGGGCACATTGCTTAACGGAACGTTATCAATTACGATCAATGGATCGCTGCTTGCATTGATTGAAGTTATACCACGGATGCGGATAGTGGAGGTGTTGCCCGGTGCACCGCTGTTTGAGGTAATAACCACGCCTGGCAGCTTACCGTTAACGGCGTCCTGTATTGAGTTTACTGCCCCTTTGTTGAAATCTTTGGAGGTAACCACATCAACCGAACCGGTTGCATCGCTTTTGCGCACAACGCCGTAGCCTATAACGGCTATCTCATTAATTAACACCGAAGCAGGCTGTAGTTGTAGATTAACGGTTACTGAACCATTAACATTTACGGTTTGCTCCAGTGTTTTGTAGCCAACAAAACTTGCCGTAAGCACTTGTTGACCTGCCGGCGCGTTTAATTTGAAGTAACCATTTAAATCAGTTGCGGCACTGTTGGTTGTGCCCTTTAATTTAACAGTAGCGCCTGGGAGCGGCTGGTTACTTTCGTCAATTATCCGGCCGGTTATTGTGCCTGTTTGGGCCATTACCCAGTTGGACAAGCAAATAAAAAGCAACGGAAAAATGTACCTTAAAAAGTAGATCTTTTTCATTAATTGGGTTTTAATTTAAGTTTGGTTAATTGGTACCCGGCATGCGGCCGGATTACAATTCAAAGGAAAGAAGCCAGATCAGCTTTGACAATACAGCACGGGGCCAATATAGAAAGTATAAGTCGTTAATATATATAAATATCTTATTATCAAATGTTTGTGATTGGTTTTTAGGTGGTCAATATAGATTTAAGATTTTTGGGAAGGCCCGTTTATACGGCTTCTATCTGCATTATGCGGTCTTCAAACTCATCGTTAGCAATGAACGATCTGTTTTTAATGCGGTTTTTGTAAGAGTAAATGGTATTAACAGAATAACCCAGCAGTTTTGCAATGCGATCGTTATCATGAATGCCCATCCTGATGAGGGCAAAAATACGGTGCTCGGTGCTGAGCAATTGCCCTTCGGTGATCAGGATTTCTTCGCCATCATTAAACAGGGAATTAAACTCCTTTATAAAATCAGGGAAAAGGCGAAGGAAAACTTTATCGAACGTATGGAAAAGCTGCTGTCTTTCATTTTCGAGGTTCAGGTTTTTAACAGCGGCCTGGGCATCCTCGTACCGTTTGCTGCTTAGTTTTTTCTCAAGAGATTTTTGAAAGCTCTCCAGTTTTTCAATATAGATGGAATTAATATTGAAATAATAACCTATATATTCATTCTTGATCTTATTGGCTGTGCTTAAATTCCGGTTCAGTTCTTCAAGAGCCTTATTGTTTTCCTGCAGGGTTGTATTGGCTGCCTTAATAATATCATCGGCAATGCGTAGCTTTTTCAATTGCCTGAATATGATAACGGCAAATACAACCACAAAAATTACCAGCAGGGTAATAATGGATGAATAAATGAATAACGACTTCCGTTGCTGTTCAACTATGCTGATCCGTTGCGACTCGATAATAGGCAATATACTGCTGATGGTAACCTGCCGGTGCCGGGCGCCATAAAAAATAGCTTCGTCCATTGCCTGGTTAATATAAGTATAGGCGTTTTTAAGGTCTCCTTTTTTATATAGATAGTCGGCCAGCTTATACATGGCGACAGTTTCTTTAGTGGCCGATTGGATATCGGCAATTGCTGCTTTTATCAGTAACGCTATTGATTCATCCTGCTTGCCCTGTACTTCATAAATATAACTCAGGCTGCAGGCGTTAATTGCGTATTGATGTGGCGTTAAGTTGGGAAGGTTAAGTAATATGGTATAATCTTTTATGCCGGATACATAATTGCTTGTTCGCAGGTCCTTCAATCCGCTTAAAGCCAAAAAATTATAGGAGCCTGGCTTGCTTAGGCTTAAGGCCGAATCAATGCATTGAATGCCTTTGGGGTTATAAATAGCTGAATAGTCAGAATTTCGGTCAAAGTCTGAAAGATCAAAATAGCTACGGCCTTTCAAAAAATAATATTCTATTTTATTGCTGTCAGTAAATAGTTTAACATCTATCTGGTTTAAGGTTTCCAGGGTTTCCTTAAACATGCCCGAGGAGATGAGCGTAAAGCCCAGGTCCATTTTAGCTAAGGCCTGCTTAACCGGATCGTTTAACTGTTTGGCTGTTACCTGCAGTTTTTTAGCATAGTTATAAGCCGAATCGTAGCTGAAGGTTTTGTACTCATCAAAAAGCTTTTGATAAAGGATATACTTTAAGGGAAGATCGCGGGTGTTGGATACCTTGTGACTTAAATTTTCAATGCGATGCTGCTTTTGTTTAACAAAATGCTCTTTATCAGCTAATGCAGCATTTAATTTATTCAAAAGACTATCTGTCGATGCCTGCGCATTGCCCGATGACCAGATCCCAAATAAAAAGAAAACAAACAGGTTTAACCTTAGCCTCATTTCAGCGCTGTACAATAACTTTTAAAGGTATAAAACATATTAATATTAAAGTAACGGGATTTATTGGAGTGGAATATTTTTATTGTTTGAGACATTTTTCGAACGTACGGGGATTTACAACCGGTAAAAAGCATCAATGTATTTAGTTAATACACAACGCAATGACGCTGAATTATAGCAGGGGACAGGGGGAAAACAATGCTCATAAAGCCTTGGCACCGGCTAAATAATAAATAATAAGTAAATGGATATTTTATAATATATTATAAAATATTTGATAATATATGAAAATATAAAGTAGAATATCTTAAATATCAGTTGTTTATTAAAAAAGAAGCCGGAAAATACCTCGCGTATTTTCCGGCCACAATTAACTTATTAACTGCCCTATTATTATCAATGTAGTTATCTCGATAACTCAGGTAGTAGTGATTTTGAAACGGCAAAGAACCAAGAATGTTTTATAAATTTATTGTAAATAATTCGTTACAATTAATTGTATATTTGTAAAAGAGAAGTTACAGAAATATATTTTAGTTAAACGAAAACTTGCCGTACGTTTATTACCTTAATTGCGTGATCAAAAAACGTAAATATTATTAACTATTAAACTTATATTTTATTCATGAAAAAAATTCTACTCTTGAATTTGTGCTTGTTCCTTCTAGCTACAACACAGCTATTTGCGCAAAATCACACCGTAACCGGGAAGGTTACGGCTAAGGAAGATGGCTTACCACTCCCCGGGGTATCGGTAAGCATAAAAGGAACAACCAACGGTACACAAACCGATGTTAACGGTAAATACTCATTAACCGTACCTGATGGCGCTCAGCTTTCATTTAGTTTTTTAGGCTATTCTGTACAAACTTTAGCAGTAAACGGAAATACGCTTAACGTGGTGTTGGTAGCCAGCAGCCAGCAACTTGGCGAAGTTGTGGTAACGGGTGCATTGGGTTTAACGAGGACGCGAAACCAGCAAAGTTATGCGGCACAACAAGTGTCGGGCGATGAAGTTAGCAAACAGCGTTCGAGTAACTTTATTAACGGATTATCGGGCAAAGTGGCAGGCTTGGATATTAAGCAGAATAATACGCTGGGTGGCTCAACAAACGTTGTAATTCGTGGTGTTAAATCCATTTACGGAAACAACCAGGCATTGTTTGTAATTGATGGTGTACCGGTTGATAACACAAATACCAACAGTAGCCATGGCGCAGGTTTAGGCGGTGTTATGGCAGCCCAAAGCTCAGGCGGCGGCGGTTATGATTATGGTACGCCGGCTGCCGATATTAACCCGGATGATATTGAAAGCATTACAGTATTAAAAGGTGCCGGTGCAACTGCTTTATATGGTTCACGCGGTAGCAATGGTGTTATTTTGGTAACTACTAAAAAGGCTAAAAAAGGCCTGGGTATAGATATCAATTCAACCGTAACTCATAACTCGGCCGATAAATCTACCTTACCTAAATATCAGACACAATATGGCGAAGGCTATGGTACAGGCTTTATTTCGGCGCCCGGTCTTTTTAACGACCCTAACGCACAGGTTGCCCCCACCGGTGACGATGCCTCGAACGGTTCGGCCTTTGATCCAAATTTAAAAATTTATCAATGGGACGCTTTTGTTCCTGGCTTAGCTAATTATGGTAAAGCTACCCCTTGGGTTGCTGCTAAAAACAATCCTAATTCGTTTTTCATTAATTCTTTTTCAACTGATAACAGTGTTATGATAACTAACGGAGGTGATAACGGATCATTTAAGTTAGGTTACACCAGGAACGATGACCGTGACGATGTGCCGGGCACCTACTACATAAAAAACAAAGTAGATTTCGGGGCCACATATAATATTAACTCAAAATTATCAGTTGGCGCCAGCGTAAATTACACTAACCAAAATAGTAAATCAGGCGAAGGTACAGGTTATGATGGCACCAACTCTGATAACAGGAACGTAATGACCGGTTTCAGGCAATGGTGGGGCTTAAACAACGACATCAAGGAGTTAAAGCAAGCTTATGACCTTCACCCTAACTTAAATACTACCTGGAACATGGCCGACCCTGCAAGCGGAAAAACCGGCCCTGCTTACTGGAATAACCCTTATTTTGTGGTTTTACACAATTATAATACGGCTAGCCGCAATCGTTACCTTGGTAACGTTAATGCTACCTATAAAGCAACACCGTGGTTAAGCTTCACCGGAAGGGTGTCATTGGATTCTTACGCTGATTTTGACGAAGAACGTTATGACAAAGGCAGTATTGGTGTACCCTATTACTCAAGGTATAACAAAGATTTTCATGAAACCAACTTTGACCTGTATGCCAACGTTGATAAAAATTTCGGTTCAGATTTTAGCTTAAAAGGCTTGCTTGGTACCAATATCAGGAAAGATTACTTAAGCAGCATTGAGGCCGAAACCAACAACGGCCTGGTTATTCCCGGTATTTATGCTTTATCAAACACCGTAAGTTCTCCGCTTCCGGCTATTGAAGCGCTTCAAAAATCGGAAGTTGACGGGGTGTTTGCAGATGCAACGCTTACCTGGAAAAAATTATTTAGCGTGGAAGGTACCATCCGCAGGGATGTTTCTTCAACGCTTCCTGAAGGACATAATGCCTATTGGTATCCATCGGTATCCGGCGGTTTTATTTTCTCGGAATTACTTAAGAACCTTGATTGGCTTTCATACGGTAAATTACGGGCCAATTATGCGGAGGTAGGTTCAGATGCGCCTGCTTACAGAGTTTTGGATACTTATATTATTAGCCCGCCTTTTAACGGCAACCCGGTAGCGACTGAAAATTTGTTAAAAAACAACATTAATTTAAAACCGGAGCGTACACGTTCTGCAGAAGCCGGTTTGGAATTAGACTTCTTTAAAAGCAGGTTGCATTTTGATGGCAGCTATTATGTTACAAAAACGGTTGATCAGCTGATTCCTGTAAACGTTTCTACAGCAACCGGTTATACCAGCTACTTTCAAAATGCGGGTACGGTACAAAACAAAGGTATTGAACTTAGCCTGAGCGGTACACCTGTTGCCACCCCCAATTTTAACTGGAAAATTACCGTTAACTGGTCGGCAAACCGGAACAAAGTACTTACGCTGTATAAAGATGGCAGCGGCAATGAAGCAAAAGATTTGCTGATAGCCAGCTTCCAAAACGGCGAATCTCTCAACGCACCACTTAACCAGCCATATGGCATTTTAAGAGGTACAGATTATACTTACAATAGTAAAGGCCAAAAAATTGTTAACGCAAATGGCGAATATGTTATAAATGAATCATCAAACAATAATATCGGTAATACCAATGCAAAATGGATAGGCGGTATTAATAACGAATTCAGGTTATTTAAGAATTTTACCGTTCAATTCCTGATCGATTTCCGTCACGGTGGTGATATATTCTCAAATGACCTCGCTTACGGTTTGGATGACGGCTTATACCAGTTAACTACCTATACCAATGATTTGGGTAACTCGGTTCGTGCCCCGCTTACTAATGATTCAAAAAGCGGCGGCTTTATTCGCCCGGGAGTAACAGCTACGGGAGCACCAAACACGGTAAGGGTTGATGGTAGCGCATACGGAGAATGGGGTAACGGCGCAGGGTTATTACCGCTTAAAGCATTTGTATATGACGGAAGCTTTATTAAATTAAGAGAAGCACTTATAGGTTATGATCTTCCTTCAAGCGTGCTCAGTAAACTAGGGCCTGTAAAAGGTGTTACTTTCCAGCTTATCGGCCGTAATTTGTGGATCATCCATAAAAATATCCCGTACTCAGATCCTGAAGATGGTTTAAGCTCAGGTAATATACAGGGAATACAGGAAGGATCGTATCCAACAGTACGCACCATTGCGTTTAATTTAAAACTAAAGTTTTAAGTAAAAGAATTTAAAATTAAAGACATGAAAAAGAGAATATTAATTTTTGCTGCAGCGGCGTTATTAACGGCCTGCACAAAAGATATAACAAAGCTAAATATTGACCCAAAGCATCCTGTTACCGTGCCTTCATATGCGTTGTTTACGCAAGCTCAAAACCAGATGGCTATTAATATGACTTCAGTAAGTGAAAACGACAATATATTCCGTTTGATTGAACAGCAATGGACTGAAGTACAATACTTAACAGAATCGCAGTATAATATCCCCGGCCGTTCTATCGCCGATAATGTTTGGGATGAATTTTATACCGGGCCGTTAGCGAATTTCGAAAAAGCCAAAAGCGCAATGAAAATAGACGTAACTGATGCCGGAAAATTAAAAAACGAACTGGCTATTACAGATATCGGTGAAGTTTATTGTTTTTATTATTTAGTAACTACTTTTGGGAATATACCCTATTCAGAAGCATTTAGTATAAACACAACATTGTTTCCTAAGTATGATGATGCTTCAACAATCTATACAGATCTGTTAAAACGCCTGGATGCTGATATTGCTAACCTTGATCCGTCAGCCAGCAGTTTTGGTTCGGCAGATATGATTTATGGGGGAAGCGCTGCTTCGTGGAAAAAGTTTGCCAACACTTTTAAACTTAAAATGGGGATCTTACTGGCCGATTCAGACCCTGTGACTGCCAAAGCCACTATTACATCAGCCATTTCAGGAGGCATATTTACATCAAACAGCGACAATGCTTTATATAAATTTTCAAGTTCGCCGCCATATACTAACGCGGCATGGGTAGGCCTGGTACAAGGCGGCAGGTTTGATTATGTGGCGACAGATACTTATATGACCTTGCTGGGTTCACAAAACGCGACCGATGCAACTATATGGGATAAAAGAACACCTTATTATTTTGCTCAAAACAAACTGGGTAACTATGTAGGCGCGCCGAATGCCGTGGGAACTATCCTGTTCTCCAATTATTCGCTGCCTTCCGGCTCGGAGCTAACCAAGGGAAATTCAACCGGTCAGGCGGCTTCAATCGGCAACCTGGCGAATGCAGACACTCCAGGTGATTTGTTAGACTACTCAGAAACACAATTCTATTTGGCGGAAGCTGTTGCAAGAGGATTTATAACCGGAGATGCGGCAGCCTATTATAAAAATG
Source organism: Mucilaginibacter sp. OK098 (assembly GCF_900142915.1). Classification (GTDB taxonomy): domain Bacteria; phylum Bacteroidota; class Bacteroidia; order Sphingobacteriales; family Sphingobacteriaceae; genus Mucilaginibacter. Next base: position 131,528 of record NZ_FRCM01000002.1, on the reverse strand, counting down.
GTATCACCGCATCATTTGTTTACTGGACTGGATCAGATGCAGGCGCCAATGATATCTATACAGCTAACCCAATTGGCAGCGGCCAGGCAGCTCAGCTGCAGGCTATAGCAGCGCAGCAATATCTTGCCCTTTACAACAGGGGATATGACGCTTGGACAGTAAACAGGAGATTGGATTATCCTGTTTTAATCCCACCACCGAGTGCTATCAGCGATTTTCCTGTTCGTTTTACTTATCCTAATAAAGAACAACAGATAAATTCAAGTAATTACCAGGCTGCTTCTACAGCAATTGGTGGTGATGTTGTTACTACCAAATTATGGTTTGATAAGAAATAATTAATAAAAGAATATGAATAAAAGGAGCCCTGGCAGTGAAAACGGCTGGGGCTTCTTTTATTTATGGATTAATATTATAATCGAAATCCTTACATTTTGCCACGCTGCTGCAATGACAAGTTGTTGGTACAGGTGATTAAACTCAAAAAAGCCTGTTCACCCAAAGAGAACAGGCTTCTTAAAAATCATAAATAAAATATTACTTCATTCCGCCGCCATTGCGTGGGTCGGTTTTAGATTTAAGCACATATTCATGCGGGGGCTCAACACCTAAAAGGTTCTTTACAAAATAATCCCAGCGGCGGCGCATCATATACGGCGAATAAGGGCCATAGCCATGCGGGCTGTTAGGGAATACTACCAGGTCATAATCTTTATTGGCTTTTTCCAATGCCTCTATAACCAGCAAGGTATTGTATGGCGGAACATTATCGTCAAGCAAACCATGTGCAAGCATCAGTTTACCTTTGAGGTTTTTAGCCAGGTTTTGATTGGCCTGTGCTGCATAATTTGAATTGGCCGCCAAACCATTGTAGCGTTCGCCCCAATCATCCTCGTAGTTCAAATTTTCATGATTGCCTGATTCAGAGATGCCTACTTTAAAGAAATCAGGGTAGCGGAACATAGCGCCTGCAGTTGCGAAGCCACCGCCTGAATGGCCCCAGATACCTACGCGGGTTGTATCTAAATAACCGTATTTGGCAGCAAGCTGGCGGATGCCGGTTACCTGGTCGGGCAGGGTGTTTTCGCCCATGTTGCCGTAGCTCATATCGTGAAAGCTTTTTGAACGCAAGGGATTGCTGGTGCCTTCAATTTCAACTACAATAAAACCTAATTCGGCAAGTGCCTGGCCATCGCCCCTTGAAGCGGCAAACGACCAACTGCCAACGCTGCCACCTTGTGGTCCCGGATAGATATAATCAATTACCGGGTATTTTTTATTAGGATCAAGTTTGGTAGGTGTGATCATTAAGCCATAGATGTCTGTTTTGCCATCATGTGCCTTTACAGAGAATGTGGTAACTGGTTTCCAGCCGGTAGCTTCCAGTCTTGAAATATCAGTTTTCTCTAAATTGGTGATCAGTTTTCCGCTCATATCGCGTAAAACAGTAACAGCCGGAACATCAGGTTTTGAATAGCTGTCAATAAAATAAGCGCCTGAAGGTGATAAGGTAACCTGGTGATTGCCTGCTTCGGGTGTAAGTGTAGCAAAGTGTTTGCCATCAAAGCCTACTTTGCACAGCTGACTAAAATAAGGGTTCTCTGCCTGGCGGCCATCAGCAATAAAATACAGCATCCGGTTCTTTTCGTCAACTTTAAGCAAACGCGTTACTACAAAATCACCTTTGGTTATCTGGTTTTTAACCTTGCCTGTGTTTGCATCATATAAATAAAGGTGCCCCCAGTTGTCGCGTTCAGAGTACCAGATAATTTCGTTGGTTTTATCCAGGTATCTCCAGTTAATTGCGCCCTGGCCCGATTCAAATTGGGTAGGTACTGTTTCTTCAAAAACTTCGCGCACGTCACCGGTCGCAGCATCGGCAATACGTACCTTTTCGTTTTTATGATCGCGGGAGGTTGATACAAAAGCAACCTTTGAATTATCAGAGCTAAAGTACACATCATCCAAAGTTCCGCTGCTTGAGATATCATCACTAAGTGTAGCCCTGTGCGGATCGGGAGCAACTTTAGTAACTACTACTTTTACATTGTCAGCATCAATAATAACCCGTTGGATCATGGGTACATCTTTATCGCCGGGTAGCGGATATTTCCATGTTTTAAGATTTGGTTTGCCCACGTTGGTGGTAACCAGGTACATATCGCTCACATTGCGCTGGTCCTGTTTAAAAGTGGCGATCTTTTTTGAATCAGACGACCAGATCAGGATAGCGTTATCGCTATGTTTCCAGCCTGCGTTATCTGTAGCATAGCCATAATCTTTTACGCCATCGGTAGTAAGCTGGGTTTCTTTTTTGGTATCCGCATCGCGGATCCATAAGTTCCAGTCTTTTATAAAGGCTTCTTTTTTTCCGTCGGGCGAAGTATTATAAATACTGCCTCTGCCTCCGCGTCTTCCGCCACGGCCTGCGTTTGTGCTTGCCGCTGCAGAATTGCTTTCGGCAACTTTATAGGTGCCCAGGTCGGCGCTCCATTGCTTGCCGTCAGCCTCAAAAATTATTGATTTGCCATCAGCTGAAAAAGTGAAACTTGTAAATGGCAGGATTGCAGCGGTATATTGCTTACCTGTTGCAGTAGAAAGCGCTGCCGCCAGCTTTTGCTGATCAAAGGCTGCAACACGGCTGTGTTTTGCAGGATCGACCAAAATAAATTCGCTGCCCTGCGCTGTTAAGTTACGGTACCAAAAACGATCAGCTGCAAGCCATTCAGGGCGTACATTGTTATTGTCAATAAACGGTTCAGTGCCATAGCTTAGACGACTTTCGGCGCGTTCATAATCTTTGGCTGTTAAGGGAGGGCCCTGCTGGGCATGTACAGATAATACCAACGCGCAAGGTATTACCGTGAGTAAAAATTTATTCATTGCTATAAGTCAGTTACGTTAGAAGAAACCAAGCTACACCAAATTAACAGATTTCACAAATTTGAATGCTTGTGTAATATCATTGTGGCAAAATAATAAAGTGAGAAGGGGGAATAATTTCGGAATTCGGATTAACTCCATTGAGGGCGTTGCCGTTTTCGATTTCGGATTTGCAGGATGTTATCACAGAATCTGCGGGACAAAAATCTCACCCCACGTCATGCTGAATTCATTTCAGCACCCCACTCGCTAAGTAATCGATACGCATCTCCATGAGCAAGGCGCAAACTTTTTGTGTGGCGACCTTTATAATGGGGTGCCGAAATAAATTCGGCATGACGTGGGGTGATTCTACAATTCATCCAACCCATCCCTAAATCCAACAAATCCCGGTTCAGAAATTACTTAACCAAATAAATATAACTCCCCGCCACAACCTTCAGGCCGTTCCCAGCACTTACAACCTGTCCATTTGCAGACACCTTTTTACCAGTCGGGAAAAACACCGTGGCCGTTGAATTAGCCGGAATAGTTACCGAATATTCAACAACACCACTCTCTCTTTTCCATGAAGATTTGATCTTACCATAAGGGCCGGTGTGTTCTGACTCAAAGTGATCGAGCTTCTCAATAAAATTGGGGGTTAACAATACATTTTTAAATCCGGGCGATTGCGGATCAACCTTAATGCCGCCGATGCCTTTATAATACCATGCGCCAATTTCGCCAAACATAATGTGATTTAATGATAGCGCATCATCAGCCTGGATGTTCCAATTTTCATAAAGGGTGGTAGCACCATTCACTATCCACCAGCCCCACGAAGGGAAAGTTTCCTGCGATGCGATAGAATAAGCTACATCGGCATAACCATTATCGCTTAATGCGCTTAGGATGGCTTTGGCGCCTAAAATGCCGGCATCAAGGTGGTTATTATCCTGTTTTACCCGTTCGGCAAGCCTTGTGGCTACTTTGTGCTTTAAGCTATCCGGAACTATGCCCCAATATAATGGCACACTAAGTTCGGTTTGGTAACCTTTATCATAAATACCTGTTGTAGTGTTTAAATATTTGGCATTGATAGCGGTCCTGATCTTTAAAGCCAGTGCTTCATATTTTTGCTGATCATCGGCTTTGCCAAATAATTTTGCCGCTTTTGCCAATATGTTTACATCAGTAAAATAATAAGCGGACGAAGTAAACTCCACGGGTGACACTGACTTAACAGGCACCCAATCGCCAAGGCCCCAGGTGGTAAGGCCGGTAGGATATAGATCGTTTATGTGGTTCACATAGCGTTTAATCGCTTCATAATTATCGCCAAGGGTTTTACTATCGCCATAAAACATGTATAGGTTCCATGGAATAATGGCAACGGTGCTGGTCCAGTCGGGGCCGTTACCCCACTCATAACCCCAGCCGTTTGAAGGGATTATAGATGGCAGCACGCCGTTTGGCTGCTGCTCATCGCGGTGATCTGCCATCCATTTTTCGTAGATGGTGATGCCGTCGAAATTATACAGGCCGGTTTCGCTGGCAATATGGGCATCGCCTGTCCAGCCGTTCTTTTCACGCTGCGGGCAATCAGTAGGGTAGCCAAAAAAGTTTGACAGGTAAGAATTATTGGTTGCCTGCCAGATCTTATTAAGGGTATTGTTAGATGAGTTTATTGTGCCAACCGGCTCAACATCGCTATGCATAAAATAGCCGGTTAAGCTTTCTTTTTTTAGGTCGATTGGTTTATCGCTGCTTACCTCTACATATTGAAAGCCTTTGTAATTAAATCTTGGCATAAAGGTTTCTTCGCCTTTGCCGCTTAAAATAAATATATCGGTTTGAAAAGGGTCTTTATCATCAGTAGGGCGATAGTGAATATCAATGTTTGATTGATCGGCATAACCATTTTTGCCCAGTTTTTCGGAATGTTTCAGCCGGATGATGGTGCCGGCTTCGCCTTTTACGGTGATACTGCTTACACCCGAGATATTTCGGCCAAGATCAAACAGGTAGGTTTTGCCATCTAGTTTTTTAATGCTTTGCGCCGGGATCTTTTCAACCGCGCGGATAGGCTGCATAGTTTGGGCAACTATATTGAGTGAAGGGGCCTGGCGGTTAATAACGCTTTTCCAGGCTGTATCAATAAATTTAGCAGTGCTCCATCCGGGTTGCTCTAAACGGGCATCATAATGTTCGGCAGTATAAATGCTGTTAAAAATGATTGGACTAAGCGCTGTTTTCCATTTTTTATTTGATGAAATGGTTTCTGTAGTGCCATCCTCATAAGTTACCCGTAGATCCAGGCAAAAAGCTGGGCGGTTGCGCCAGGGCGATTTGTCAAAAAACCAAACTGCCGTGCTCTGGTGATTGTACCAGCCATTGCCTAACAATACACCAATTGCATTTTTACCATTTTGTAGTTGAGAGGTAACATCATAGGTGACATATAGGGTTCGCCTGTCGAATCGGGTGTACATTGGATCAAGCCGGTGGTTGCCAATTTTTTCACCGTTGATATAAAGTTCATATAAACCTGCAACGGCAATGTAGGCTCTGGCTGACCTTATTTTTTTTGTAAGATCAAAAGCATGGCGGAAGTATGGCGCAGGTTTGGCATTCATATCATTATTGTCGCTGATCCAGGTGCCTTTCCAGTTACTTTTATCCATTAAACCGGTTTCAAAGCTGGCTATGGCTGATGTATTAATTTTACTGTTTTGATCCCAAACCGAAACCCGCCAGTAGTACTTCGTATAAGGCTGTAAGCCTTTCCTATTATAGTTTACCCTGTTATTATCAGACACAATTTTCACCGTTTGCCATATGTTAGCAGTGCCTTTACTAAGCTCAACGGAATCTGTACTTACTGCTAATTGGTAAGCAATTTGTTTGGCACCCTGCCTTGCATCATCCATTATCCACATTAAACGGGGGTGAGGAGAATCCATGCCTATTGGATTGATAAGATATTCGCATTTTAAACCAGTGACCTTTGCTGACGCGTTAGCATGTGCAGAACTTAAGATTAAAATTATACAAACCAGGATTTTGTTGAAAGACGAGTTTTTTGGTAATGTAGCGGTCATCAATAGCTGTTGATAAAAATGTTTTTAAATCAGTAAGGTTGAATAACTGGATTGTCAAAATTATGGAATTAAAATAAACGACCGTCCTGTACCGTCTGTAAGTTGAATTTGAGAAAATGGACTAATGTTGAAACTTAAATCTGATCAGTAAAAAGCTCGTCGATACTTAACGTGAATCCGGGGAGGATAGAAGTAGTTAGTTCATCATCAATTGTAAATGGCCTTGCAGCTTGAAAACGCCCCCCTATAAGAATGTATTGCAAAAGATTTTTTTCTGTGGGATTAATAATCCAATATTCAAGCACTCCGGCCTCTTCATAAACTTCAAACTTATTTCGGAGTTCCTTTTTGTTATTTCCAGGCGATAATATTTCCACTACAATGTCCGGCGAGCCAATACAACCCTTTACATCTACCTTTTTGGGGTCGCATATTACACAAATATCAGGCTGCACAACTGTGGTAACATCCTGATCGTTAGCAGAGCGTCTTATTAATCGCACATCAAACGGCGCGGAAAAAACTCTGCACTGCTTCCCTTTTAAATAATAATACAATTCACTGGAGAGCGCTGCCGAAATTATTTGATGCACCGAGCCGGGTGCCGGGCTCATCTTAAAAATTTTACCCTTAATTAATTCCAGGCGCTCATCAAACGTCCATTTAAGATAGTCGGCGTAAGTATAAGTTTTATTTATATCCAGGTCTGAAAGCTGCATGAGTTTTCCTCGTTTATCACAAATTTACTAAAATAAAAGTAATCGGCACATAACACGTTCTGCAAATTGCCAACACGCCTTTTAACATAACATTATTGTTACTACCTTAGTAGCTGTGGATAATTTTATTGTTTCGGCACGCAAATATCGCCCGGTTACTTTTGAAAGCGTTGTTGGTCAGCAACATATAACCAACACGTTAAAAAACGCCATTAAAAATAATCAGTTGGCGCAGGCGTTTTTGTTCTGCGGTCCGCGTGGCGTGGGCAAAACTACCTGTGCGCGCATCCTTGCTAAAACCATAAACTGCGAAAATTTGCAGCCAAACGGCGAGGCTTGCGGTGTTTGTAACTCCTGCCTGTCGTTCCAAAACGGTAATTCTTTTAACGTTCACGAGCTTGATGCGGCATCCAATAACTCGGTTGATGATATCCGTAGTTTGATTGAACAGGTTCGCATTCCGCCACAGGCCGTAAGGTATAAGATATACATTATTGATGAGGTTCACATGCTGTCGCAGGCAGCTTTTAATGCGTTTTTAAAAACGCTGGAAGAGCCACCTCACTACGCCATTTTTATATTGGCTACTACAGAGAAGCATAAGATCTTACCAACCATCCTTTCGCGCTGCCAGATCTTTGATTTTAACCGCATCCGTGTAGAGGATATGGCTGCCCACCTGGCATCTATCGCACAAAAAGAAAACATCAGCTATGAGCCTGATGGCTTGCACATCATTGCCCAAAAAGCTGATGGCGGTTTGCGTGATGCTTTATCAATGTTCGACCAGATAGTTAGTTTTTCGGGTGGTAATGTTACCTATCGATCAGTAATTGATAACCTTAACATACTTGATTACGATTATTATTTTAATATAACCGACCGCCTGCTGAACGAGGATAATGCCAAAACATTATTGCTGTTTGATGAGATCCTTTCACGCGGATTTGATGGAGCGCATTTTATTTCGGGACTGTCTGAACATTTCCGGAACCTGCTGGTAAGTAAAGACCAGGCCACCCTAAAGCTGCTGGAAGTAAGCGATGGGATAAAGAATAAGTATTTGCAGCAATCGCAGGCATCATCGGTGTCGTTCCTGCTTTCGGCAATGAACATTGCCAACCAGTGCGATCTGAGCTATAAGCTAAGCAAGAACCAGCGGTTGCAGGTTGAGCTGGCTTTGCTAAAGATGTGCAACCTGCTCTCCGTCTTTAATTTGGCGGTTACGCCGCTAAATGCAATGCCCGCAGCAGAGGGGCAATTAAAAAAAAAACCTGATTCCGCAGTAATAACACCCGAAACAGAGCAAAAAACAGCGGCGGGAATACCAGCAGCAAACAATGTTCAACCAAGCCATGTTGTTGTTGAACAGCCTGTTATGCAGACTCAGGTAAAAGAAACTGTTAAAGAAGAAGCTGTTGCGGAAAAGCCCAAAATATTTATCCCTAATTTACAATCGGCCACAGGCTCGGTGAAAATACCATCATTAAAAGATGTTGGTAAAACCAAGGAAGCCATGCTGGAGGAGGAAGATCCTTATATTAAAGGTGACGCCAAAAACGATTATACACCTGACCAACTTTTAAAGTGCTGGAGCGATTATGCAGCCAGGATGAAAGCTGATGGGAAGAAGAATTTGCTCACCATTTTTATATCCAACCCTCCAAAACCACTTGGCTCCAATATATACGAAGTTTTGGTAGAGAACAAGGTGCAGGAAAACCTTTTCAGGGATGAACGGCCCAGTTTGCTAAACTACCTGCGCACCACGTTAAAGAACTTTGATATTGAAATTAATGTGCGGGTTGATGAAGTAGCCGTTGTAAAACGACCCTACACGGCATCAGAAAAATTTCAGCATATGGCAGCCAAAAACCCTGCACTTGCGGAGCTGAAAGCTAAGTTTAACCTCGATTTTGATTAAAACCCCCATTTTTTTTATATCGGGTTATTTGTACATTGCGATTGACTGATACGTAATATTTATTAAAATATGGATTTTTTAAAAGCAGTATGGGGTGAAATTACCGGCTTTTTTGGCTTTGGTAATTTGATTGATATTATAAAAACCGGTAATTACACAGAGCTGTTAACCTATCATGGTATAACTTCGGTTTTAGGCCCGCTTATCCCGTTTTTATTGGTTATTGAAATTATTAGGGCTGCTTTTTATAAGCGGTTTAAAGTGATAGATTATAAAATATCGTTCTTTACCTATGTGTTAAATGCATTTGTTGGCAGGCTGATCTCTTTTGCTATGGTTGGCCTTTGTATAGGCCTGTTTGCCAAATATGCCATTTTGCAACTTACCTTTACTTGGTATTGGTTTATTTACGGATATATTGTTTGGGAATTTTCGCATTTTATTTATCACTTTCTGGCGCATAAAGTACGGATCTTATGGTGCCTGCACTCCACCCATCATGCGCCTGCGAGCATGAATTTATCAGTAACTTATGCCCATTTCTTTTTAGAAGGCCCGTATGCAGATGTGATACGTACTACTATATGTATTTTACTGGGTGTTAATCCCGCCATGCTGTTTGTAATTATGTTTGTTGACGGCACCTGGGGCGCTTTTATCCATATCGGCGAAAATTTAGTGCAGGATGCGCGGTTCGGGTTTTTAAATAAGATCATTCTTACACCATCACATCACCGGGTGCATCACGCTAAAAACCCAAGGTACATGGATACTAATTTTTGTAACCTGCTAAACATTTGGGACAAAGTATTTGGTACCTATGAACCCGAGGATCGCAATATGCCAATTGAATACGGTATTTCCAGGCCGATGAAACCGCATAGCTTTTTAGATGCCTATTTTGGGGAGATAGTGGCTCTTGGAAAAGATGTTGCAAAAGCCCCCGGTATTAAGAACAAGGTATTATACATTTTTATGCCACCCGGCTGGAGCCACACAGGCGATCATAAAATGTCGAGTGTGGTAAGGAAGAAATATTTTGAGGAGTTGGAGAAGAGGCAGGGGATAGAAGAGAATAAATCGGAAGAATTGGTTCGAGGGTAAGCAATTTAAAAAGCGATGGCCTTGTGCGATTCCCTACCCAAGGAGGGAATCGCACGAGGCCCCTGTTTTTCGCTCCTAACCCATTTACACAATTTGGTTCAACACCAAAACCCCTATCAATCCAATAAACGAGACCATTGTTTCCATAACCGTCCATGAGCGGATGGTGTCTTTTATAGAAAGATTAAAATACTCTTTAAACAACCAGAAACCGCCATCATTCAGGTGAGAAAAAGCAAGGCTGCCAGCGCCTATTGCCAGCACCATCAGGTTTGGGTTTATTGATGGATCATGTAATACTAAGGTTGAAATTATCCCCGCTGCTGTTAAGCCTGCAACTGTTGCAGAGCCTAAACTTACCCGGATAATAGCTGCAATTAACCAGCCTAAAACAAGCGGTTGTAAATGAAAGCTTTGCAATAAACTTGCTATGTTATTGTTTGCGCCGCTATCGGTAAGTACCGCCTTGAAAGCACCTGATCCGGCTACAATAAGCAGGATCATAGAAACATCTTTTACGGCATGGGTATATATTCCACCCAAAAACTTCATGTCTTTCCCTTGTTTTATGCCTAAAGTAAAGGTGGCAACAATAAGGGATATCAGCATAACAATAGGTGTTTCACCTATAAATGCTATCAGCTTATGAATAGATGTTGTACTGTGATCGGTATTTAAGTACAGCGTAGTACTCATTATCAGTATCACCGGTAATAAGGCGGTAAAAAAACTTATAAAGGCACTTGGCAACTGGTTAGATGGTATTTCATCGGCCATAAAGGTTTTTAACGGGTTTGATTGGATCTTTTTTAGGGTTCGTGCAAATACCGGTCCGGCTAAAATAATGGCCGGGATAGCCAGGATAAGCCCGTATTTTAACGTTTTACCCATATCAGCATGGAATGTTATAACCAGGGCAGAAGGCGAGGGGTGAGGAGGCAAAAAGCCATGGGTTACTGATAAGGCAGCCAGCATAGGCAAGCCTATAAATACAGGGTGCAGCTTATACTTATATACTACAGAAAAAATAAGCGGCACCATTAATACGAAGCCGGTTTCATAAAACAAGGGGATGCCGATAATAAATCCTGCCAATACCAGCGCCCATTGGATATATTTTATCCCGAAGGCATTAACCAAAACTTCGGCAATTTTTTGGGCGGCACCACTGGTAGCAACCAGTTTACCTATCATTGCGCCCAAACAAATAATTATTGAGATAGCCCCCAGGGTATCCCCCAATCCATGTTGTACTGATTTGGTAACCTTCTCTAAAGGAATACCCAATAGCAACCCTGCTGTTATTGAAACTAAGAGGAATGCTACAAATGGATTTACTTTGGCCCAGCTTACTAATAAGATGAGCAGGATAATGCAAAAGAGGATAATTAATAGCGTCATTGTTTGTTAATGATGGGTTTAATAGGTGTTTTTAAATAATGGGAAAAGATCCCTTACCTGTTGAGGTCTAAAATAATAACATTATTCGGGTTTGAAATTTTTGGAGATAAAAATCTTTGTACTTTAGTAAAAACAAACCTACAATGAAACTAATTCCATATTTAAACTTCCCCGGTAATACTGAGGAAGCACTGAACTATTACCAGAAAATTTTCAATGGCGCCATCAGTGATCTGAACCGTTTTGGCGAAATGTTTCCTGCAGAGGCCAACTACCAGGATAAAATTATGCATGCCCGCCTGGAATTTGGTGATAACATGCTGATGTTCTCCGACGGGATGCCCGGCCAGCCCGTGGATCATGGCAACGGCATTTACCTGAGTATAGGCCTCACAGATGAAGCACAGGCGCGTTCCATATTTGATCAGTTGAGCGCGGGCGGGAAAGTCACCATGCCGCTGGAAAAACAGTTTTGGGGCGCATTATTCGGGCAGGTTACCGATAGCTACGGTGTGAGCTGGATGATTAATTGTGAGTTGTGAGTTAAGTTTATGGTTCATAGTTTATGGTTCATGGTAGCTACAAATATCAATCTTTCTAAAAGCTGTGTCTTCACAGTCAGCTATGATAAAATGGCCGGTGCGCGGACAAAGTAATTTCCAGGTCATGTTTAGTGGTTCATATTGCAATATGAACACCATCATGAAAAAGCATTTCTATCTTCGTAAGCCCAAACAAGTATGGTTGGGTAACATGATTTTCTATGACTTCAAAACGTTATTTTTTACTCGTGCTTATATTAGGCGCGCTTACAGCAATTGCGCCTTTTTCAATTGATATGTATTTACCGGGTTTTCCCGCTATAGCAAAATCATTACATACTACCACTGCCCAGGTTTCACTGTCATTATCCGGTTTCTTTATCGGGATCTCGGCGGGGCAACTGTTGTATGGTCCGCTGCTTGACAGGTTTGGCCGCAAGAAGCCCTTGTATATCGGTATGGTGCTTTACATTGTGGCATCTATCGGTTGTTTTTTTGTTGGGTCGATAGAACAATTGATCGTGTTGCGCTTTATCCAGGCAATAGGCAGCTGTGCGGCAACAGTAGCCGCAATGGCCATGGTACGCGACATTTTTCCGGTAGAAGACAATGCCAAAGTATTTGCCCTGCTGATACTGATATTAGGCGTATCGCCCATGCTTGCACCAACAGTTGGCGGCTATATTACTGCGGCATTTGGCTGGCAATTGATATTTTTAATACTGGCTGGGATTGCCTTTTTTATTCTTTTAGCAGTGATTTTTATTTTACCAGAAAGCTACCAGCCTGATCCTTCGTATTCACTAAGGCCAGTTCCAATTATTACCAGTTTTTGGTCGGTAATGAAACATCCGCAATTTTATACTTATGCGGTTTGCGGGGCAATAGGTTTCTCAGGTTTGTTTGCTTACCTGGCTGCATCGCCATTTGTTTTTATGGACGTTTATGGGGTTAGCAGTAAAGTTTATGGGTGGATCTTTGCATTGCTTTCAATTGGCTTTATCGGCTCCAGCCAACTCAATGGCATGCTGACCAACAGATATAAAAGTGAGCAAATAGTAAATGTAACCCTGCCTGCGATGGTAATTATCGGTATTATCTTCGTAATCGGATCAACCGGCAACTGGCTGGGGATTTATGGAACTATCGTTACTGTATTTGCCTTTTTATGCTGTGTAGGCATTACTTATCCAAACACGGCGGCATTGTCGCTTGCGCCATTTGCAAAAAATGCTGGTACTGCTGCAGCCTTGATGGGTGCGCTCCAAATGGCAATGGGTACGCTTACATCTATAGTAGTAAGTATGTTTAAAAGCCGCAGCACCATCCCTATGGCCGGGTTAATGGCAACTGCGGCAGTATTAGCGTTGTTATTGTTGATAATAGGCAGAAGAAATATTAAACAACCGGTTGAAGCGATTGATCAGGTTGGCGCTCATTAGTTCATAGTTGATGGTTCATAGATCATGGAAAAAGTTCATAGCTGATGGTTCATAGTTCATGGTAGCTGCAATTGGTTAATGGGGCATAGTAATTGCAATGCGGCGAGTAGTTCCATTTATCTTTACTGCTCCTTGCCATTGCTGCTACTCTTTTCCGGCTATGAACCATGAACCATCAGCTATGAACGTTCGTCAACTATGAACTCCCCCCAGTACCTCATCAATTAATCCAAACTCTTTTGCTTCGGCGCCGTCCATCCAGAAGTCGCGGTCTGATACGTCGTGGATCTTTTGGTATTCCTGGCCGCTGTGTTTGGCGAGGATGGTGTACAGCTCTTTTTTAACCTTTAGTACTTCGCGGGCGGTTATTTCAATATCAGATGCCGGGCCCTGCACGCCGCCAAGCGGCTGGTGAAGCATCACTCTTGAGTGATTCAGGGCTGCGCGTTTACCTTTCGCACCTGCGCATAGTAACACCGATGCCATTGATGCCGCAAGGCCTGTACAAATGGTGGCAACATCAGGGCTGATCAATTGCATGGTATCATAAATCCCATATCCGGCATAAACCGATCCGCCGGGCGAGTTGATATACATCTGGATATCTTTTTTAGGATCTGTTGATTGCAGGAACAGCAACTGCGCCTGGATGATATTGGCTACATTATCATCCACTGCATTGCCTAAAAATATGATCCTGTCCATCATCAGGCGCGAAAAAACATCCATTTGGGCAACACGCAGCTCACGCTCTTCGGTAATATAGGGGGTTTGGGCCATTAACGGACCGCTGCTTGAAACTGCGGCAATGTAATTATCAAGCGGCTGGGTTTTGACATGGCAATGCCCTGCCGCAAATTTGCGGAATTCATTTTTATCGATATTCATAATTTATTGGGTTATCGTTTCGAAAAGATCTGCCTTATTTTTTCACTAAAGCTTTTATGTGCTGTTTCCCTGAAAAGCGTTTGATGTACGGCTTCGATTTCTTTTTTTAGCTGGTTGCGGCCATATAACTTCACCATGTTATAGGTTGACTTTTGCCAGTACAGCTTATCGCTCAGTTCATCGTCAAGCAATAGCTTTGCTTCAAATACCAGCGCATCGCCGGGATTCGAAAGCTGCAGCAGGTGTGCTTCTATCTGTTCGGTCTCAATTAAGGAAGTCCTCATAGGTCAATGATCTTTCTTTAATGGTTTCTCTTACTTTTTCCAAACACTTGTATTTCTGTACGGTGGCTGATCGTACTCCCGAAAAGCCAAACAGTTTAGCCGCATCTGCAAGCGGAAGCTGGTCGTAATAAAAAGAGCGGAGCAGTTCCATACACTTTTTACCGGCAGTTTCTAAAAAATGCATCAGCTTTGATTCTGATGGCTGATCTTCATCGGCAGCAATTGTGATATCAAAACCATCAATTGGGGTCGTGTGGTTATTATCCTTAAACTTCCTGAGCCATAAATGTTTGCTGATGCCTATTAAATATACTTTCTCATTACTGTTAACCGAAACAGCAGAAGCTGCCGTTTTTTCATAATAGATCACCAATGCATCCTGGAAAATGTCCTTCGCCTCATCAAAAGAGCCGCCCATTTTGTTGATGTATCGTGCTACAGACGGAAACACGCTTTTATATAAGGCTATAAAAAGAGTTTCCCTTTCTGCTGCAGTCCGAATCAAAATATTCATCTCCGGCATAATTTTGTTGTTTAATGATAAGTGCAAATTATTAATAATGTATCACCATTTTTTGTTGTTTTTATAGAGATTATCAATTTTTGCTTTTGCTGATTTAGAAAACACCGGGTCTCTACCAATCAAACCTGAAATATAACTTGCACCGGCCTTAATAAAAGCGAACGGTGAAATGTGCGATTTTGATACATTTATTGCTGCCTTTTTAACATTAATTATTTGATAATAAGATTTTTATATGTTTGGAATAATAATGGATATACAATTGCTATTACAAAGTAAATAAAATGCAAGTGATGACAACTACCCGTTTCATATTGATAATTATTATTAACGGAATTTTTGTGCTAAGTTCCCGGGCACAGCAGGCGGATAGCTCTTATGTTAAAATAGCGGACGTTGTAACCATCCACTCTAAAATACTAAATGAAAACCGGAAAATTTACATATACACACCTTACCTCAACAAGGGGTCTGAAAATGCAAAAGTAGCATGCCCTGTAATGTACATGCTGGATGCTGAATACCAACTGACGATGACCGCCGGACTGATTGATTATCTTTCCAAAGCACAGGCAATGATGCCGGGAATGATAGTTGTGGGTATTGACAATAATCACTACGACCGCGAAAGGGACCTTACACCCACGCATTCTGATAAGGCTGATCCTGTAAGCAAGCCGGATACAAGTGCAACGGCCTTTACAAGGACCTCAGGAGGCGGGGAGAAGTTTTTGCAGTTTATTAATGATGAAGTAATGCCTTATGTTGAGCAGCATTACAAAACAGCTCCTTTTAAAATATTTTCAGGGCATTCACTTGGAGGCTTGCTTACTGTTCATTGTTTATTGAACCATCCTGATATGTTTAATGCGTATTTTGCAATCAGTCCATCTTTATGGTGGGATGATGAATATTTGATCCAGCATGCTGCTGATAAGTTAAAATCGGAGACATTAAAAACCAAATATTTGGTCATGAGTATTTCAGGGGAGGGTGGGCAATTTTACCAGGACTTGCAAAACTTTCATACCCTGTTGCAGCAGGATAATTCATCGGGGTTAACTTATAAATATAATTATTATAAAGATGAATCACATGGGAGTGGTCCGGCAAAAGCCATATACGATGCGCTGAAATTTTTGTATCCTGTTTGGATAGATAATAACCAGGATTCAACAGCGAACCTTACTATGCAATTTTATAAACGATTATCTGACAGATATCAATATACTATCAAACCATCGGAAGACCTATTGATTAACAGGGCATATGACCTGCTTGAAAATCCGAAAAAGATTGATGATGCCATTGAGATGTTTAAACTGGCAGTATCCGAGTACCCTTCATCATACAATACTTACGATAGCCTGGGTGATGCTTATGTAAAAAAGGGAGATAAGGAAAAGGCTATTAAAAATTATAAGCAGTCACTTATTTTAAACCCTGGTTTTAAGGACAGTCAGACAAAACTAAATGCGCTTTTAAAGGGTAAATAACTGGTTAGGTCAGTACTACATACATTGCTGATCCGATGCTACTCTCTTACCGCCGTCACTTTTGCATTTGTACTCGTTTTTGTTTCAAACACAAGTTCCTTATCACTCGCTTTAGTAATATAAAAAGGAAAGCTGCGTGTTGTGCCATCCGGCAAATCTTCATTGATCATGATCTTATCGCCATCAGCCACAAATTTGCCGTGTGATAATGGTTTCCCGGCCCACATGATCACATAAGTACTATCTTTTGAAAATTCAATAGATGCGCCTTGTCGTTTTAGCTCATTAGTTTGTAGATCCGGTGAATCTCCTTTTGGGTGCTCAATCTTAATATAATCCCATTTGCCATAAAGCCCTTCTGCATTTATCGATGGATTACAGCTGATTATGCAGCAATAACATAATAGGGCGATAACAAATTTTATTTTCATCATATGGCATCTAATTTAAATAAAATTTCATTTATTTGTTTTAAGTGTTATTTTTACAATTATTAAACCAACTAAATCATCGTGAAGAAAATTCTTACCTTATGCTTCATCTGTATGGCAATGTGTGCGTACAGTCAGCAGGAAACTGCAAGCCTTGCAATCAGCAATGACTCAAAGCTAACCATCAGCAAATATATTTATGGCCAGTTTGCCGAACATTTGGGGCATGGTATTTATGGCGGCTTTTGGGTTGATAAATCATTACCGGTTGAAAAACAGGACCGCATCAGGCTTGATGTGGTTAATGCACTAAAAAAAATAAAGATCCCGAGCCTGCGCTGGCCGGGCGGTTGTTTTGCCGATGAATACCATTGGCGAGATGGTATTGGCCCATCGGCACAAAGGCCACGGATGGTAAATACCAACTGGGGCGGCACGACCGAAGATAACAGCTTTGGCACACACGAGTTTCTTGAGCTTTGCAGCCTGCTTGGCACTGAGCCATATATTGCTGCAAATGTGGGCAGCGGTACGGTTGAGGAAATGTCAAAATGGATTGAATATACAAACTCAAACAGCACCAGCACCGTTGCAGAAATGCGCAAGCAAAATGGCCACCCTGACCCATATAAAGTTACTTTTTGGGGGATAGGGAACGAAAGCTGGGGTTGTGGTGGTAATATGACACCTGAATTTTATGCCAATGAATATAAAAGGTATGCAGCATTCGCTAAAAATTACCCGGGCGCTCCGCTTAAAAAGATTGCCAGCGGTCCGAATTCTGACGATTACAACTGGACCGAGGTAATAATGAAGAATATTTCTGACTGGGATATGTGGGGGATTTCATTACATTATTATACCGTGCCAACCGGCGATTGGGGCCACAAAGGATCGGCAACCAGCTTTAACGAAAGCGAGTATTTTGAAACCATGGTTAAATGCCTTAAAATGGATGAGCTTGTTACCAAACATGCCGCCATTATGGATAAATATGACCCGAAGAAACATGTGGCTTTAGTGGTTGATGAATGGGGAGTTTGGACTGATGTTGAACCCGGCACCAATCCTGGATTTTTATACCAGCAGAACAGCCTGCGCGACGCACTGATCGCATCAACAAACCTGAATATTTTTAATAATCATTGCGATAGGGTTAGGGGAGCGGCTTTGGCACAAACCATCAATGTTTTACAGTCGCTTATCCTTACTGATAAGGAGAAAATGCTGCTGACCCCAACTTATTACATATTTGATATGTACAAAGTGCACCAGGACGCTAAATATTTACCGATGCAGCTAACCTCGCCTGATTATGTAATGGGTGATAAAAAGATCCCTGCAATAAATGTTTCAGCATCGCAGGATGCGCAGGGTAAGGTGCATATATCCCTGACAAATCTTGATCCGCATAATAACATTACCATAAGCACCAGCCTTAAAGATATTAAATGGAAATCAGTAACCGGGCAGATCCTTACATCAGCTAACATTACTGATATCAATACATTTGATAAACCCAACAAGCTGCAGCTTGAAAGTTTTAAAGGCGCTAAGAAAGATGGTGATAATTTAGTGGTGGTGATGCCTGCTAAATCGGCAGTGACGCTGGAGCTATTTTAATTTCGGAATTCGGAATTTCGATTTCGGATTTTGTGTCATTCTGAGTAATCCATATTTGCGCGTAAATATGGATTACTCAGAATGATTTTTTTTTGGAATTTAAGCCCACAAAAAATATCCTATTTTTGCCCCATGAGACAGAAGCTTGATCTTGAAAACTGGGTGCGTAAAGAACATTTTAATTTTTTCAGCAAGTTTGAAGAGCCTTTTTATGGTGTTTGTGTAAATATTGATTGCACTGCCGCGTATAAATTTGCCAAAGAAAAAGGTGTGTCGTTTTTTCTATATACACTCTATAAGGCATTAGCTGCCGCGCAGGTTACTGAGCCATTTAAACTTCGGATTGATGGGGATGAGGTATTTATTTACGACCAGATAAATGCCGGCTCGACCATTGGCCGCAGCAATGGTACTTTTGGCTTTGGTTATATAGCCTACAACCCATCATTTGACGAATATATTGCCGCTGCAAATGAAGAAGTTCAGCAAGTGCAAAATTCAACCAACCTGCTCAGAGAAACACGAATAGACCTGATCCGTTTTTCATCCCTGCCCTGGATAGACTTTACATCCATTTCGCATGCCCGGATGTTTTCAGGCAAAGATAGCTGCCCCAGCATTTCGTTTGGTAAAATGACGGTGAGTAATGGTAAACGATCAATGCCAATGTCTGTACATGTTCACCATGCTTTGGTTGATGGCTTGCACATCGGGCAGTACATTGATTGTTTCCAGGAGTTGATGAATAAAGGCGTTTAATGTCAGGAAACGCAAAGTATTGCGTCTACAGCTACAAAATATATTTTCTTCGTTGTCGCATCTTTTCTTCAGCCTGCTTTACTTCGTCTTTTTCGCTTAAAGGGAAATCAGTCTTAAGCTCTTGGGCTTTAACGGGACGAGTGTCTCTTGAACCGCTCTTCAAGATTTGTTCATTTGCTGCTTTTTTCATGGTGAGTAAGCGTTATGTGTTTACGATAAGATATAGATTTATAGGTTTAACCTTTACAGTGAAACAATTGTTTACAATTGTTGATATATTATTTTTTATAATGCTTGTGTATGATAAAAGCATAAGGCATATTTGGTAAAATTTATCACACTTTTTGTAACAACCGTTAATCCTTGTCATCTAAATATTACTATACAGCCAAGGTACTACGGATTAATGCTGTAAGTGTTTGTAAAGGCCCGCACCTCAAGGGCTCCGGAATATTTCTAAAAAATTTTCAATCTAAAAAAAATGAACCAACAATTTCTTGTTTCACTGTGGTGGGTACTGCCCGTCATAGTAGTTTTTGTGATGTACAAATTTGTACTGCGCGTTTTCTTCGGTATGATCATCGTGCCTGATGACCGTATTGGCTTAGTGGTGAAAAAATATGCCCTTTCGGGCAGTAAGCGTTTGCCCGACGGCCGTATTATCGCTATAAACGGCGAAGCCGGTATGCAGGCCAAAGCGCTGGCGCCGGGTTTGTATTGGGGTATGTGGCCATGGCAATACACCATTACTATGGAATCGTTTACCATTATTGAACAAGGTAAGCTGGGCCTGGTTAAAGCGAAGGATGGTGCACCTATGGACATGGGCCGTGTATTGGGCAAGCCCGTTGACTGCGACAAGTTCCAGGATGCAATAGCGTTTTTGGATAACAAGGGTCAAAAAGGTCCGCAGGCTGCGTTTTTAACGCCGGGTAGTTATAGGATCAATACCTTTTTGTTTGAGATAGTGATGGTTCCTATTACCCAGATCCACGAGAACAAGGTGGGCATTGTTACCACGCTTGATGGCGAGCCGCTTGACAAAGGCGAAATTGCCGGTGTATCAGTAGTTGGCCATAAAAACTACCAGGACCCAATGGCATTTATTAATGCCGGCGGTATGAAAGGTTTGCAGGAGGACGTGATTCTTGCCGGTACTTATTACCTGAACCCATGGTTTGTTATTGTGGAGCAAGTGGATATGATCTACATTCCGATTGGTTACGTTGGTGTGGTAAACTCCTTTGTTGGGCCGGAAGGGAAAGATACCAGCGGAGACGCGTTTAAGCATGGAAACATTGTTAAGCGGAATGAAAAAGGTGTATGGGACCAGCCGCTTGACCCCGGGAAGCACCCGGTGAATATTTATACCCATGCGGTTGAAGTAGTGCCTACAACCAATATTGTACTAAACTGGGCCGATAGCCGCACAGAAGCGCATGAGCTGGATAAAAACCTGTGTACAATTACCGTACGTTCATCCGATGGTTTTACATTTAATTTGGATGTTTCACAGATCATCCACATTCCAAGAAACGAAGCGCCAAAAGTGATTGCCCGTTTCGGTAATATGAAGAACCTGGTTTCGCAGGTGCTGGAACCTACCATTGCCAACTACTTCCGTAACTCGGCACAAAAGAGCGACGTGATTGAGTTTTTAGCAAACAGGATCCAGAGGCAGGATGATGCAAAAATGCACATCAGTAAGGTTTTGAATGATTATAACGTGGTTGGGGTTGATACGCTGATTGGTGACATTGTGCCTCCACCAGCATTGATGAAAACCTTAACCGACCGTAAACTGGCCGAACAGGAAAAAGTGACTTATGAGATCCAGCGCCATGCGCAAATTGAGCGTAAGGAGTTTGAAAGCGCCAAAGCTGGTGCGGATATGCAGCCGGAGGTTGTAAAATCAACCCGCCAGGTAGAAATAAATACCCAGATGGCCGCTTCAAAAGTTGCCGCATCGCGTGGTGAGGCCGAAGCCAAAACCATTAACGCAAAAGCTGATGCTGAGGTAAGGATCACGATAGCAAAGGCCGATGCCGAAGCTAAAACTGTAAATGCAAAGGCCGATGCAAATGCTACTGAAGTAAATGGTATTGCCGAAGCCGCAAAAATTAAGGCGATAGGTTTATCAGAAGCCGAAGTAACCAAACAAAAAACAGAGGCCATGGGTACAGAGCAATACGCAATTGTACGTGTAGCCGAAGCTTTAGCAAGTCATGGTATCAAATTGGTGCCTGATATATTAGTGAGTGGTAAAGATGGTGGTGGCAACGGAATGATCGATGCTTTAATTGGCTCTGAAATGTTGAAAAAACTGCAGGTGGCTAATGAGGTGATTGGTGAGAAAGCTGGTGATTCAAAATCAGCTAAAGGAGAAGAGAGTAAATAATCTTATTATCTGAAGAGCTTTATCAGCCTTCCGGAGTTTCAATACTTCGGAAGGCTTTTTGTTAATGCCTTAATAAATTGGCCTGGAAATATTAAAGTTTTTCTATTTCTTGGATAGATAACTTAGTGAATTTTGAAATTTGGGCAAGTGGTAAACCATCCTTTTTCATTTCCCTGGCGATCTCCCTGGCTTCTTCTAATTTCCCTTGTAATTTTCCCTGTTTAATCCCCTGTTCAATTCCCTGTTCAATTCCCTGTTCAATTCCCTGTTGTAAACCTTCTTTTATTGCATAGTCCAATACGTTTTTATTGTCCCATTTATATTTCATGCTGCTATCGTACATGGTCTTTTCCTCCTTTGTTAAATTTGTATATTCAGCAATACTGAATAGTTTTTCAAAGATGGGTTTCCGCAGGTATACAGGAATCTTATCCATTTGGCTCATGTTTTTTAATACATAAAGCCATTTGTCTAAATCGGTTACCAGCACCCAATCAAACTTACGAAGTTTTTAAAACTTCGTAAGTTTTCTGCTTTATATTTTTACTTTTTAACCCTTAAAACAACTACAACCTTTCCCAATCCCAATCACCCCAAATGTTAAATATTGTTATCACTATAAAAATAAATATCGTTTAAGTTATATTTACGCATGGTTAGAAATATACTTATCATTTGCATTTGCTTTTTTGGAGTGTTAACTGTTCGTGGCCAGTCTGTATTTAGCGGGCGGGTATTGGAAAGTAAAACCCGGGTGGTATTGCATGCTATCCGCGTAGAGAATTTAAATAATAAGCTAAAAACTATTACCGGCGATGACGGACAATTTGCCATAGCCGCAAAGCCCGGCGACCTGCTGGTTTTTAATGGCTTTGCTTACAAGCCAGACACATTGCTAATAACAGACATGCATGCGCGTGAAATTTTCATGGAGCTTAAAACTACGCAGCTAAAACAGGTAACCATTACTGACACCAGCGGCCGTGCAAAAGCAAATGCCAATGCAGTACAGCACTACGACCCTCTGTATCATGGGCAAGCAGTTGTTTACCAGCGAGATGCAACATACCTTAAGCCTATTGGGGGAGTAGCCATCCGTTTACATTACTGGACAAAAGATGAGCACAGGAAGCGAAAAGCAGCTCAATCGGCAAAAGAACGTGAAATAAGTGAACATATCAGCAACGTGTTCACCCCGTTGAACATAAGTAACTATGTGCCTTTAAAAGGATTGGATATGGATAACTTTTTGATGCTGTACACCCCTGATGTAAAAGAGTACACTGATAAGCGATTTGAACTAATACCTTACCTGAATGCCTGTTACCAAAATTGGCAAACGCTAACACCTGAGCAGCGTAAGGCAAGTGATATATTTGGTAAATAGAGATTAGAGGCTGGAGGTTAGAGATTAGTTGAAAAATATAGGTTGGAAATTAGTTTTAGTTGCGAACTAATCTTTGATTTTGGAATACGTTAAAAGCCTTTCAGGCTTTTCTTACTTTCAAGCAAAAAACTAATCTCTGGTCTCTAACCTCTAATCACTTCTTTTTCAAGCTATCCGCTTTTGCTTTCGCCCTGTCCTTAAAGAATCCCTTCAATAAAAAGTTGTGCTGGAGCGCTTCAAGATCATCATTGAGTTTGATAGAGCTTTGCTGCAAATTATTAAAGGTGCTTTGAACCTGCGCGGCAGCTTTTGGGTCGTTCAGTAAAACGCCCATAGCATTGTCGGTGCTATTTAATTTATTACTTGCCTTATTCAAATTATCAGTTAAAATTGATGCATTGGCAGCGGCTTGTTGTAATTGTGTAACAGCAGCTTTTATCCGGCTAAACGCTACAGTATCAGTAAGTACTTTATCGGCAAAGCCGCCTTTGGTGTTCATCTTTGCGCTGAAGCGGTCGAGCTGAGTAGCTAGGTGAGCAGCGCTCGTGGT
The DNA here is from genome assembly GCF_900142915.1 of Mucilaginibacter sp. OK098. Taxonomy (GTDB): domain Bacteria; phylum Bacteroidota; class Bacteroidia; order Sphingobacteriales; family Sphingobacteriaceae; genus Mucilaginibacter. The sequence continues at coordinate 108,091 of NZ_FRCM01000002.1, read as the reverse complement.
TGCAGCCTGCAAGTTCGCCATTGATTTGCGCAGTTGTTCGCCCATCAGGCTATCGGCCAGTAAAGTGCCAATAGTGCCCTTACCCTGTAATATTTTATGGCTTAAAACTTTAAAATCTGTAGTTATGGAAAGCAGGTTTTGGTTGTTTTGCTGCAGGGTTTTAATCATATCATCTGTTGATGTCAGCTTTTCAGCCTGTAAAACATCACCGGCCTGCACTTCGGGGGCTTGCGGACTTCCGCCATCAATCACAATGATCTTGTTACCTATAAGTCCGTCGGAGCTAATGCGTACCCCGGCATTGCGGTGAATAAATTGCTGAATGCTTTGGTCAACCTTCATCTTCACATCAACCTGCGATGTGCCTACAAAGCGGATGCTGAGGATGTTCCCAACTTTTACACCCGAGAACCAAACATCATTCCCCTTTTTTAAGCCTGCAACATCATCAAATACAGCGCTTATCTGGATGCTTTTGGCAAAGCTTTTTTGCTGGCCGCCAAGTGTAAATACGCCAAGTATAAAGATGATAAGGCCGAGCGATAAAAATATCCCCACCGTTATTGCTTTTCTATTTTCTATTGCAGCCATAATATATGCTATAAATATCTATTGTATAAAGTTGTAGTCAAAAAAAGGCTTTACCCTTTTATCAGTTGTATTAAAAACCTCATTAAAGGTGCCAACCCGTTGAAACTGCCCGTCAAGCAGCATAGCAATCCGGTCGCCGGTTTCTTTGGCACAGGTAAGATCGTGTGTTATAATAATGGATGATGTATTGTATTGTTGCTGAACCTGGTTTATAAGCTGGTTAATCTCAATGCAGGTAATAGGGTCAAGGCCTGCTGTAGGTTCATCATACAGCATAATCTCAGGGTTCAGGATCAGTGTGCGGGCAATGCCTATCCGTTTACGCTGTCCGCCCGAAAGTTCGGCAGGCATCTGGTTTATAGTTTGCGATAAGCCAACCGAGTCAAGCACCTCCTCAACGGCCTTATTTATTTCGGCACGGGTTATACCCTTACGGTTGCGTACCAGCGGAAACTCCAGGTTTTTACGCACGGTCATACTATCGTACAAGGCGCTGTTTTGAAAAGAAAAACCAATTCTTATCCGCAGTTCCTGCAGCTCTTTATCGCTTATGGTTGTTACTTCCTGCCCCAATACTTCAATAGTACCAGTGTCAGGAGTAAGGAGGCCGGAGATCAGTTTTATCAAAACAGATTTACCCGTACCCGAACGGCCAAGCACCACCAGGTTTTCGCCCTGGTAAAGATCAAGATCAATACCACGGAGTACTGCATAATCTTCAAAAGCTTTCGCAACATTCCTGATGCTTATAACCGGGTTTTTATAATCAATATGTGCTTTTTGCTTTTCCATAATTTTAACGGAAGTTACTGGTTATCTGCACAATAATAATCTCTTCAATAAACACCAAAAACATGGCGGTTACAACGGCGCCGTTGGCGGCCTTGCCCACACCCTCGGTGCCTTTGTTTGAATAATAGCCCTGGTAGCAGCCAACAATGCCTATGGTAAAACCAAATACAATTGATTTAATTAATGATGCTGTAAAATCAAGAAACTGCAGCGGCTGAAAAACCTGCTGCATAAAACTGGTATAGCTGGTACCTTCGTTTTGGGCCACATTTAAATAACCACCTAATAAGGCAATAAAGCCCGTATAGGTAGCCAAAATGGGGATGGTTATGGTAGTTGCTATTACCCGCGTACAAACCAAAAATTTAAAAGGCTTGGTGCCTGATACTTCCATGGCGTCAATTTGCTCGGTTACCCGCATGGAGCCCAGCTCGGCGCCAATGCTTGAGCCAACCTTGCCCGATGCTATGAGCGCTGTAACCAGTGGGGCAAGTGCGCGCATAATAGCGATAGACACCAACGATGGCAGCCATGAAGTAGCACCAAACTCCAAAAGCGACGGACGGGATTGCTTGGTAAATATAAGCCCGACAATAAAGCCGGTTACTGTTATCAGGGTAAATGAGCGTACGCCTACTTCAAAACACTGCCTTATTATTTCTTTAAATTCAAACGGGGGTACAAAAGCTTCGCGGAAAAAACGGATTATAAACAGGTGGATATTATAAACGCTGAAAAAAAAATCAGACACTTTCTGGCTAAACTTCGAACGTTTTTTTTGTTTAGTGGGCGATGTGCTGCTTACTGGATCCATTAACTGTGATAAAAATAAATGCAAATTATATTGCTAAACTACAAACAACCCTACCAGATGTTTGGTGCTTAAAGCCAGGTGTTTAAATTAATAAAGAATAAAACTTTTTAAACCATCTTATATTCCTTAAAACTTAGCTGGCAAATTGTAATAAAAGTATTACACCTACTAAAAAGTAATGTATTTAAATATGTGTAAATTACGCCATTTAATAATATATATGGGTTAATTTTAAATTAAGAAATGTAAAAATAATATTATACCATACTTCTTAATTGCAATTACTTTTGATGTACGATCAATTATAAATTAATTTCCTTATTATAAACAATTAAACAGCTGCGGCTTTGTATTTTTCCGTCACCATTTTAAGTGGAGGAGCGGCATAGCTAACAGCTACGCAAATTACTGTTTTAATAAATAAATGCACCTAAAAGTTTTGCAGGTGCAAACCTAAGTTTTATTGATCCAAAAAAAATAGATGAGCCTGAAAATTACATCCATGAATTGTAAAATTTTGCTGTTTGGCGTTTTAATGCTTTTTACGGCAGATTTTGCGGGTGCTCAAAACAACCAGTTTCAATTTTCGCACCTGGATATCAGCAATGGCTTATCGCATAATAATATAACCAGCATACTAAAAGATGATAAGGGCTTTATGTGGTTCGGTACCTTATCTGGCTTAAACAGGTATGACGGGTATAAATTTAAGATCTTTAAACATTCGGTAACAGATTCTGCTTCTTTAGATGATGATTATATAGTAAATATTAACCAGGGGCCGGAAAATAAGCTTTGGATAGAAACCCGCAGCGGACTTAATATTTACGACCCTGCTACTGAAAAGTTCACTCATAACATAGCCGGCTTCCTGCATTCTATTTCAATAGACAGATATATTGCCGTTATAAAAAAGGACAGGGAAGGCGATTTTTGGTTTCTTCATAAATCATGGGGTATTTATAAATACAACCCGGTATCGAAAAAAACAATTCATTTGCTCCATCAGTCTGCTAATGCTGCAACAATAAGCGAGAATGTTGTTTCTGACCTTGGACAGGATTTGGAAGGGAACATTTGGCTAATTTATCGCAGTGGTATGATGGAACGTATGGATTCCAAAAGCCTGAAAATTACCTATCGTTCGCGGATCTTTAATAAGCTCCCGGACGGTTTAAATTCATCCTATAAAATTTTTATCGACAAGCAGGACGATATCTGGGCATTTGTTCCGACCTACTCGGCAGGAGTGTATTTTGTAAACGTAAAAAAGGGTGTTTATAAGCATATTGATAAAGGGAACGACCAGGCACACCTGAATACCAATGTTGTATCCAGCGTGATCCAGGATGATAAAGACAGGATCTGGATAGCTACTGATCATGGTGGAGTTAACCTGTTAAATAAACAGGATTTTAAAATTCAATACCTGTTAAATCGCGAGGATGATAATAAAACCATCGGGCAAAACAGCATTACGCAGATGTATAAGGATAATAGCGGGATTGTTTGGGTTGGCACTTATAAAAAAGGGGTAGGCTATTATCATGAAAGCATTATTAAGTTTCCGCTTTACACACACCATTCGTCAGAGCCCCTGTCTGACCCGCGGAGCCTGAGTTTTAGTGATATTAACAGCTTTGCAGAAGATAAAACCGGCAATATATGGATAGGCACCAACGGAGGTGGCCTAATCTGTTTCGACCGTAAGAAAGGCACTTTTAAAACATACCTGCACGATGCCGGCAATATAAACAGCCTTACCAATAATGTAATAGTATGCATGTTTATTGATCATGCTCAAAAATTATGGATTGGTACTTATTTTGGCGGTTTGGATTGCTTTGATGGAACAACATTTAGGCATTACAAGCATAATGATGCTCTGCCCGGAAGCATTTCGGAAGACAGGATCTGTTCTATAACAGAAAATGCCGGTCACCAATTGCTTGTAGGCACTCTGTCGGCAGGCTTTAATGTGTTTGACAGCAAGACACAAACTTTCACTAATTATATGTCTCACCCCAAAGAAAATGCTATTCACTCAAATTACGTGAGCAAGCTTTTGGAAGACAAGCGCGGAAACCTGTGGGTGGTAACCTCATATGGGCTGGATGTTTTAATGAAGAAAACAAACCGGTTTATACATTTTGTACATGATGAGAATAATCCCAACAGCCTTATCAATAACAGTACAAACAATATCCTGGAAGATAAGGAGGGCCTGATCTGGATAAGCACACGCGAAGGTATAAGCATATACAATTATAAAACCGGCAAATTCACTAATATAAGTAAACAGGATGGCCTGCCGGATAATGCGGTGATTGATATGCAGGAGTACGATAAAAATAACATTTGGGTAAGCACGCCGAACGGTTTATCAAACATTATTATTGACCGGGACCTTAAAGGGCTTAAGTTCCGTTTTGTGAATTATAATGAAACAGAAGGTTTACAGGGGCGCGAGTTTACTGAAAACTCATCGCTGAAAACCCGCGATGGCGAGCTGTTATTTGGCGGAGGGAATGGTTTTAATATGTTTAAGCCGTCGAGTATTCATGTTAACAGGAACAGGCCTAATTTAATTTTCACAGATCTGCAGGTGTTTAACCAAAGCCTGGCTGTTGGCGAAAAAGTGAATGGCAAAGTGATATTGCCGCAATCAATCAACGGGTTAAAATCACTGAACCTGAAGTATAACGATAACGTATTTTCGATAGAGTTTGCCGCGCTTAACTATTTTAATCCCGGTAAAATAAAGTACCAATACATGATGGAGGGCTTTGATAAGGATTGGATAACTGCCGATAATAGTATCAGGAAAGCTACTTACACCAACCTTGACGCAGGGAACTATACGTTTAAAGTTAGGGCAACTGATAATGAAAGCTGGAATAATAAGGAGCTTACCTTGCAGATAAATATTTTGCCGCCCTTCTGGAAAACAACCTGGGCTTATGTATTATATGCTGTGGTTGTTATAAGCGCGCTGCTTTACCTGCGTAAACAGGGGATCAATAAGATCCGCCAGCAGTTTTCAATTGAAAAAGAACGGGAAGAAGCGCACCGGATGCATGAGCTTGATTTGATGAAGATAAAATTCTTTACCAACGTGAGTCATGAGTTCCGCACGCCGCTATCACTTATTATGGCGCCGGTTGATAAAATATTAAAGCAAATAGCCGAACCCGAAATACAGCGGCAGCTTTTATTGGTGAACCGTAATGCCAAACGCCTGTTAAATTTGGTGAACCAATTGCTTGATTTCAGAAAGATGGAATACCAGGAGCTAAAGCTGCATGAAAGAAATGGCGATATCATCAGCTTTATAAAAGAGCTGTCGTACGCATTTACTGATGTGGCTGATCAAAAAAATATCCGGTTTATTTTTGATACTGAGCTGGAATCGTTTCATACCAGCTTTGATCACGATAAAATTGAGCGGATCTTGTTCAATCTGCTCTCAAACGCCTATAAATTTACCCACGAAGGCGGGCAGGTGAGTGTATTGCTAAACCTGTTAGGTGAAAAGGATGAAACTGAGCAGCAACTGGAGATAAGGGTGATTGACACGGGCATAGGTATTGCTGAAAACAAGCGCGACAGGATCTTTGATCCGTTTTTTCAGAATGATATCCCTGGCTCAATGCTTAACCAGGGCAGCGGCATAGGTTTATCAATTACAAAGGAATTTGTTAAACTGCATCGTGGTGAAATTTTTGTTGAAAGTGAGTTTAACCAGGGCAGTTGTTTTACGGTTTTATTGCCGCTAAGACAATTAGATACTGCCATTTTTACTGACACGCATATATTGCTGGATCATAATCCTGATTTTTTACCTGGGGCTATTCAACCTAAAAACGGGGCTAAAGAAAACAGGGACGGTAAAAAGCCGACAGTTTTACTGGTGGAAGATAATGATGACTTTAGATTTTATATTAAGGATAATTTAAAGGCTGCCTTTAATATTATTGAAGCCGAAAACGGGAAGAAGGGATGGCAAAAGGCGCTGGCGCAACATCCTAATTTAATTGTGAGCGATATAAGTATGCCGGAGATGAACGGTATTGACCTTTGTATGAAGATAAAGAACGATACCCGTACCTCACATATCCCTGTAATACTATTAACTGCGTTAATAGGTGAGGAGCAGCAATTAAAAGGGCTTGAAACGGGTGCATCTGATTATATGACCAAGCCTTTTAACTTCGAGATCCTGCAATCAAAGATCAAAAATATATTGAGTCAGCAGGAGTATATGCGTAAAACCTATACCAAGCAGGTGGAGGCAAGTCCGACTGAGGAATACATAGAATCGCCGGATGAGCTGTTTATTAAAAAGGTGCTGCTGCTGATAGATAATAACATCTCAAATCCTAACTTCTCGGTTGAAGAACTGAGCAGCGAGGTTTTTGTAAGCCGTTATACGCTGTACAAAAAAATATTGGCCATGACCGGCAAAACTCCCAACGAACTGGTTCGTTCCATGCGGTTAAAACGTGCGGCGCAGTTGCTCGAAACCGGGCATCTAACCATATCACAGATCTGCCATAAAGTAGGCTTTAAGAGCCAGAAATATTTTGTTAAAACTTTTAAGCTGGAGTATAATACCATCCCATCCAAATACTCCGAAAACGTGACCGCTGATTTGAATGATTAAAGGATTACGTTGATTCCCTTTTTGAACCATGATTTTTCACAGGTTGTTTGTTTTTAAAGGTGCTCAAGAGGGCTTCGCCGTTTACTTGATTAAATGATTTCTTGATACGTGCGGAGTTTTACATTCACTGGTTAATCTTCTCATCGGGCAAATCAAGGTTCAGACAATAAACCACATGATACTATAATCTCACTTTAAAAACTATTTCATTCCTCATAAGGGTACACATTTGTCAATATTTATTGCCTTTTTAGTCCTTGATGAGGGCTTTTTTTTATTTATATAGCTGATAGTCAAATAAATAAACAGGGTTGACATTTGTGCCCCTATTTATCCACAACCGGGCTTTAATTCCCATATAATTTTACCTCCGTTATAATGAAAAATCAACAGGTGCCACAATTCACCTGCTGAGAATAAACCTGATAATTAGTTTACAAATTTTAGTGAAAACAAACGGGCGCAATTTAATTGCCTGCCTGGATGGCAATACAGGAGGAGATTTCTGCTATAGCTTTTGCAATTATTTGCCTTTCAAATTAAAGGGTACATAACCAATTAGTACAACCAAAAAATCCAAAATAAATCAATTATCAATTAACTAATTATTATGCGAAAAACTCTACGAATAGCATTGCTGTTCATGTCCTTGTTTGTTTGTGCCGGGTTGAAGGCGCAAAGCCAGGGAACAGTAATCAAAGGAACAGTAACCGACGAAAAAGGCGTAACACTTCCAGGCGCTACCGTTACTGTTAAAGATGCCAGGATAAATGCCATTACCGATATAAATGGCAATTATAGTATCCAGGTGCCCGCTGCCGGACGGACACTTGTTTTTTCATTCATAGGGATGGAAAAACAGGAAGTTTTAATAGGCGGTAAAACGACTATTAATATAAAGCTGCAGTTAGCCTCAAATAACCTGGCTGATGTTGTGGTGATAGGCTATGGCACGCAAAAAAGGCAGGATGTTAATGGTTCAATATCATCGGTAACGGCAAAGGATATTGCCAATATCCCCCAACCCAGCGTTGACCAGATGCTGCAAGGTAAGGCCGCTGGTGTAACCATTACCCAAAACTCAGGCGGACCGGGCAGTGCAACATCAGTACACATAAGGGGGATCACTTCGTTTGGGCAAAGTGAGCCGTTATATGTAATTGATGGTGTGCCTATCCAGGGGGATGCTACAAGTTCTCCTCAATTAACCCGTACAGGTGGCGGACAGGAAGAAACAGGCGTTAGCCCTTTATCTCTTATCAACCCTAATGATATTGAATCAATTGACGTATTAAAAGATGCATCGGCAACAGCCATATACGGTAGCCGCGGCGCCAACGGCGTGGTTATTATTACCACCAAAAGAGGAAAGAACGGCAGTGCAAAAATAAACTATGATGGTTATTACGGTGTGCAAACACAAGGCAAGTTTATAAAAATGATGGACCTGCAGCAATATGCCAATCTACAAAATGTACTTGCAGATGCATTTGGAACACAAAGAAGAGGTGAGTTTGCAGATCTTTCCATATTAGGCCCGGGAACAAACTGGCAAAGGGCGATATTTAAAAATGCGCCTGAACAAAGCCATACCCTGTCAGTATCAGGCGGAAAAGATGGTTTGGATTATTATATCTCGGGCGGGTATTTAAAACAGGAAGGTACCATTATCGGCAGCGATTTTGATCGTTACTCTTTCCGCACAACAATTAATTCGCAGGTAAAAAGCTGGTTTAAATTAGGTGGCACCATGTCTGCCAGCCGCAGCAAACAAAATACCGGCCTGGGCGAAAATACAGGCTTGGTTTATTACGCCTTGTTAAGCGCGCCCGATAGCCCTGTATATAATGCCGATGGCACATTTGCAGGTCCGTCTGTAACATCAAACGGAACTATCCAGGGGCAGCCAAACCCGGTTCAGCAGGCGCTTAGCCTTACCAATAATTTAATCAGGAACAACGTACAGGGCAATATTTATAGCGACATCCAATTTTTTAAGGATCTGACCCTGCACTCTGAAATAAGCGGCAATTTCAACTTTACCAAAGCAAAAACGTTTCAGCCAACTTACTCATACGGTTCTACCGGCTCTGGAGCGGCATTTACCAATGCAACTGCCAGGTTAAATGAATACAATACTGATGACCAGTATTGGGACTGGAACGAAAATTTAAACTACTCGCATACCTTTAATAAAAAGCATGCGCTTACCGTATTGGCAGGCCACGAAGTATGGGAATCAAACTATGATGCTGTTTCTGCCGCTATATCAGGCTTTACAGCAGGTAATACCTTACAAACATTGGGTTTGGGTACACAATCATCCGACCTGATAGGTGAAAATAAAGGTACTACTGTTATGGAATCATGGCTAAGCCGCGCTATTTATACTTTCGATAATAAGTACAGTATAACCGCATCTATCCGGAGCGATAGGTCCTCAAACTTTGCACCTGGGCATCAAACAGGATATTTTCCGGGTGTTGCTGTATCATGGAGATTATCTGAAGAGCCATTTATGGCAAGCATAAAAAGTGTTGCCGATAATATTAAAATACGTTTAGGCTACGGAACAACCGGTAACTCAAATATCCCGGGTTACAGGTATGGTTCAGCAATTACCCCTGTTAGCACAGGTTTTGGAACAGGCTTTATTGTTGGTAACATTGCCAACCCTAACCTTACCTGGGAAACGGCTATCCAAAAAAATGCCGGTTTTGATTTCAGCTTATTCAACAACCGGATTGACGGCTCATTTGATGTGTATCAAAAAACATCAAAAAACTTCCTTTTCCAGCAGCCGCTGCCGGCTTTCTTAGTGGGTGGTACTGCCGAATATTCAGGAGCCGCCGTTTTGCAACCACCGTATAAAAATGCCGGTGAAATTGAAAACAAAGGTTTTGAATTCAGCATTAACAGCCGCAACATTCAAAGCCAGAACTTTAAATGGAGCACTACTTTAATATTTTCAAAGTACAGCAATAAGGTGGTATCATTAAATGGTTATCCATCATTAATTGGCAGCGAAAACACAAGCTACATAAGCTTACCGGTAACCAATACCACTGTTGGCGGCCCGATAGGTGAGTTTTATGGTTACAAAGTACAGGGCATTATTAAAACTACCGACCAGCTGCAATACCTTGCAACACACCCTCAAAATGTAACCGGCGGTACATCACCGGCTGTAGTAACCAATGACCGGAGTGTAGCCAACTCCATCTGGCTGGGTGATATCCAATACCAGGATATTAACCACGATGGTAAGGTTGATTCAAAGGATCAAACAGCTTTGGGTAACCCTAATCCTGATTTTACCTATAGCATCTCCAATACTTTTAACTACAAAGATTTTGAGCTGTCGATATTCCTGAACGGATCATACGGTGGTAAAATACTAAATGCACTGCGTTACCAAACAGAAGGTTTATCAGGCTTATATCAAAACCAAACTGCTGCATCAGCAAACTTTTGGACACCGAGCAATCCTAATTCAAACATCCCGGCGCCAAGAGCGGGTATAGCAAACAACAACCTGGTTATGAGCGATCGCTTTTTGGAAAGCGCCTCATTCCTGAGGATCCAGAACGTACGGTTGGGTTATAATTTGCCAACCAGATGGGCCAAATATGCAAAGCTTAACCATTTAAAAGTTTATGTAAGCGGCCAAAACCTGTATGTGTTTACCAAGTACACCGGTCTTGATCCTGAAATTGGCTCATTAAACCAGAGCCCGATATTACAGAACATAGACAATGGAAGGTACCCGATACCGCGTACAGTTATTTTTGGATTGAATGCTGAGTTTTAATTTGTTAAAAGGAAATTAATATGAAAAGATATATAAAATACATTTTAAGCATGGCGGCATTAACAGGAGTTATAGCTTCCGGTTGTAAAAAAGATTTTTTTAACCGCCCGCCTGAAAGCCAGACCACTGTTGGCAGTTACTATCAAACTGCTGACCAGGTAAAGGCAAGTACCAATGCCCTTTATGCGGCCCCATGGTTTGGGTTTAATACAAAAGTTGGTTGGTCTATAAGTGAGCTGGCCAGTGGTAACGGTCGTACAGGATCATCAGATGTGGTTGCTTTTGGTAACTTCTCCGTATCAAACGGAAACTTTGAGCTGAGCGCCGCATGGAACTCGCTGTTCACAGTTGTTGCACAAGCAAACGCATTGATTGCCAACCTGCCTGCCAATGTGCCTGCATCGGTGCCTGCAAGCGTGGTAAATAATGCCATGGGCGAAGCACGTTTAATGCGCGGCCTGGCTTACTTTTATCTTACCCGCATTTTTGGTAACGTGCCGATTGTAGAAAACCCATTGCTTGAGGTTAGTAACTTTCAAAACGTTAACACTAACCCGGTTACTGATGTTTACAAATTTATAATCAACGACCTTAAATTTGCTGAAACTAATTGTACGCCGAATGTGGCGGCCACCGGGCACGTTTCAAGCGGTTCGGCATCGGCATTGCTTTCAAAAGTTTACCTGTACACGCAGGATTATGCCAATGCACGCCTTGAAGCTGAAAAAGTTATCAATAGCGGCGAATTCCAATTGTTTGGGATTGATATTGCAGGTAATACTTATGAAGACCTGTTTAAAATTGCCAATAATAATAATAAGGAATCAATAATTGCCTTGCAATGGCTTGCCAACGCAGGTTACGGTTTTGGTAACGCGGTGCAGGCATCATTTGCTTACAGCAGTGCAATTACACAAACAGGTGACGGTTATGGTGTGCTGGCACCAAGCTTTGATTTACAGGATGCCTATGCAGCCAACCCCGGCGACTTGCGCAGAAAGGCAACCATTATGCTTCCCGGCGATTTTTACTCTTACCTTGACCAGGCACAGGGCGGTTATACATTGCCTGCTAATGCCAGCTCACAGGGTACACATGCCCAGATTAAAAAATATGTAGTAGGTTCTCCGGCTGATAATAATGGGGCGAGCGCGTTCCAGTCTACAGCTATGAATACTTATATTATGCGTTTATCTGATGTTTATCTTATAGCCGCCGAGGCAATTTTAGGGCAATCGGCCAATCCGGGTGTGGGCCATGGAATTGATACTGCCGCAAGCACCAATGATGCAACTGCGCTTAAGTATTTTAATAAGATCCGCCAGCGTGCTGGTGTTCAGCAAAAAACAAGCATTACTTACCGGGATATTATAAAGGAAAGACGTTTGGAATTTGCAATTGAAGGCGATTACTGGTATGACCTGTGCCGCATGGATGGCTTTAACTCGGCCACACACCCGGTAGCTATATCAATTATCAGCAAGCAGGACAGGGGCGACTCGAGTACTGATACCCCACCTGTTAGGTATCATGACGCTACCTATACCCCAACCAATCTTGATTTTCTGTTCCCTGTTCCGGCAACAGAGGTAGCAGCAGATCCTAACTTAATAAAGGCACCTGTTCCATACGTATTTAAATAATCACCAGATATGAAAACATTAAATCTAAGATCAAAAAATTTATACTGGATCCTATCGGCATTGATGGTATTTGGTTTCGCATCCTGTAAAAAGGAAAGCGCTACTATAGTTGGAGGAAAGGGGGCGCCGGTAATTACCCGGGTGCGTACCGTAACAAAAAACCAGGTTGACTCGATGTTAACCACTACTACTATAACTTACGACTCGCAGGGAGTAGCAACTACGGTAACGAGCCCTAACTATACACCGCAGGTTATAAAGTTCGATTCAACTACAACCGATGGTAAAAAGCAAAATCTTTATGCCATAATTGGTCAAAACCTGGGGAGTGTAACTTCGGTAAAGTTTAACGGTGTATCTGCTTATTTTAACGCAGCGCTGGTTTCTGATAATACCATAATAGTAAGCATTCCGCAGGATATCCCAACCGGGCCCGATCAGCCTAATAAATTGGTGGTTACAACCTTACATGGTTCTGTTAGTTATGCTTTTACCGTATTAACACCGCCGCCGACAGTTTCAAAAGTATCTGATTATAACTTTGTGGCCGGATCGCAAATTACCTTAACAGGGGTAAGCTTCGCCACAATAACCGCTGTAACTATTAAAGGTACTACCGATGCTGCCACTATTGTAAGCAAGGTTGATACCCAAATGGTTATTAAGATGCCTGCGTCTGCAATTAATCGTGCAAACCTGTTATTTACATATGCGTCGGGCCAGGCTGCAAGCTCACAGGAATTTGTTGACCTTGATAACGCTTACCAGATTTTTGTAAATAACGATTTTAAAAATTCATGGGCTGATAATTCATGGGCACATCCATCAGGCGTATCAACAACAACTTCGCATTCAGGGACTGCTTCAATTGTAGCAACGTATCCTGCGGGCGGCTGGCAAATTGAAGGATGGTCAAACTGGTACCCAAGTATTGATTATAGTGCAGATTATAAATATTTAACCTTCTGGGTTAAGGGCGGAACGGTAACCCACACCCTTGTATTGGTGGGCGACCAAATGGCCGGCGGATATGGCCAGGTTCAGAACCAATACGCTTACGCTGCACAGCTGGTTACCGTGCCTGCAAAAGTGTGGACTTATTTTAAGATCCCGCTGGGCGCACCATCATCAACCAATCCTAATTTGTTAAACTTCTGGAAAAACGGAACACCTGCCAAGCAGTTAGGTTTCTTTTTGCAGGGCCAAAGCGGCGATGTTAATGAAACAATGTACTTTGATGAAGTAGCATTTATAAAATAATAGCCTGTTTACTATAGCGACGGGTTTTAAAACCCGTCGCTATAATCTGAAAAAGTAAAGTTGATTAGGTTGGAGTAGGTTGAATAAGTTCATTTAGTTAGATTTAGTTTAATAGTGTAAGTAATTCAATAATATAAATAATACAACCTTTCAATGGTTTGCAAAACACATTCAACTTACTCTAACTAAATGAACTTATTCAACTTAATCCAACTTAACATTAACTCAATCAACCAAAAAAGTGTTAAATTCGTATTATCAACTTAACCGATTTGTACACTAAATTTTATATGAGATGACGAGTAATGTGATGCGTGAGATTACCCCGCTGACACCCAGCGATTGCTTTACTATTTTTTCGAGGGTTAAAAAGAAGTTTGATTTTCCGCTTCATTACCATGATGAGTATGAATTGAACCTGATTTTGAATGCAAAAGGGGCAAAGCGCGTGGTTGGAGGGCATATTGAGGTAATTGATGACCTGGAGCTGGCGCTTATTGGCCCGAACCTTTATCATGCCTGGTTTACCAATCAATGCCAGAGCGAGGAGATCACCGAAATCACTATTCAGTTTCATAAGGATCTTTTTGATGAAAAGCTTTTAAAAAGAAACCAGCTGAGTTTTTTAAAAAGCATGCTGGAGCGCTCGCAAAGGGGGATACTATTTGCGCCTGAAACTATAGCAGCGCTTAAGGACCGTTTACTCTCATTAGATAAAAAGAGTGGTTTTGATTCGGTGCTGGAGCTGTTGTCTATCCTGCACGATCTTTCTATCTCGCGGAATATGAAGACATTATCGGATTCGAGCTTTACCAATGAAAAATTTTATTACAACAGCCGGCGCATTGAAAAAGTGTTTGAGCATATGAATACTAATTACAACAAGCAAGTAACCCTTGCCGAAGTTGCCCGTATTGCCAACATGCCCGAAGCATCATTTAGCCGTTTTATAAAAAAGCGTACCGGTAAAACTTTTATTGATAGTTTGAACGAAATAAGGCTTGGCCATGCCTCGCGGATGCTGATAGATTCGACCACCACGGTTGCAGAAATAGCCTACAAATGCGGTTTTAACAACATCTCTAATTTCAACCGGATCTTTAAACGGAAAAAACTTTGCATCCCGAAGGAATTCAGGGAAACGTATACGGGGAACAGGGTTTTTATTTGATGTGCAGATGTGGGGGATGATGTGCGGATTTTGGATGTGCAGATGTGCGGATGAAAATATTCAGTGGTTAAAAAGCATAGCATTAAGGGTAAAAAAGTATTATATAACTGTTGCCAATAAATTTACTTTAGTAAGTACCATTATGAACCACTCAAAGCTGAATCTAAACATCAATCAATCATTCATCCGCACATCTGCACCTCCGCACATCTGCACATTTTCTATTCATTCGCATATCTGCACATTTTCCTTTCATTCGCATATCTGCACATTTTTCATTTATCCGCACATCAACTAACCCACATGAAACTTCACCTTATAGATGTTGCCATTATAGCGCTTTACCTGTTAAGCACCATATTTATAGGGTTGTGGTACCGCAAAAAAGCAAAGGAAAACAAAGAGAGCTATATGCTGGGCGGTAAATCGTTGCCATGGTATAAGCTGGGCCTGAGTGATGCATCTGATATGTTCGACATCAGCGGCACTATGTGGATGGTGAGCCTGTGCTTTGTTTACGGGATGAAGAGCATCTGGATCCCGTGGTTGTGGCCGGTATTTAACCAGGTGTTTTTAATGATGTATTTGTCGCGCTGGCTGCGCCGCTCAAATGCCGCAACCGGGGCCGAATGGCTGGCTACGAGGTTTGGAAAGACAGGCGCGGGTGTAATCAGCTCGAATTTGGTGGTTATAGCTTTTGCGCTGTTGAGCTGCCTGGGTTTCCTGGCCTACGGCTTTATAGGCCTTGGAAAATTCATTGAAATTTTTGTACCCTGGGATTTGATAAAGGGATACATTCCGTTTGATGTTGCACCGCAATATGTGCCGCATATTTATGGCATCATATTTACGCTGTTCGCTATGTTTTATTCCATTTTGGGCGGCATGCACAGCATTGTGGTGGGCGATATGGTAAAATACGGCATTATGACGGTGGCCTGCATCTGGATAGGCGTTATTGCAACCACCCACATGCAGGGTAACCCGCTTAATGTGCCGAAAGGCTGGTATAGTCCGTTTTTTGGCAAACACCTTGGTCTTAGCTGGACGGGGATCATTACCGAAGTGAATGCTAAAATAAAGAGCGATGGCTATTCGCTGTTTGGATTGTTTTTTATGATGATGACTTTCAAGGGCTTTTTTGCAGCACTGGCTGGTCCCGCTCCAAATTATGATATGCAAAAGATCCTGTCAACCCGTTCTCCCGAGGAAGCCAGCAAGATGAGCGGTTTTGTAAATATCATTTTGCTGCCAATCCGTTATACGCTGATCATCAGTCTTACCATTTTGGGCCTTTTATTTTATCACCAGATGAACTTAAAGGACGGAACCGGGGCAATTGACTTTGAACGGATCCTGCCGGCCGTAATCAATAACTTTTTACCGGTTGGTTTGGTTGGCTTGCTGCTGGCAGGTTTACTGGGCGCATTTATGAGCACATTTAGCGGCACCATGAACGCTGCGCAGGCTTATATAGTGAACGACATCTATTTAAAATATGTAGATCCGCAGGCATCAACCAAAAAGATCATCACCATGAATTATATGGTGGGGGTAGTGGTTGTAGCTGTGGGAGTTTTCCTCGGCTTTTTTGTAAAGGATGTTAACAGCGTGTTACAGTGGATAGTATCGGCGCTTTATGGCGGATATATTGCGGCTAATGTATTGAAATGGCATTGGTGGCGCTTTAATGCTAATGGATTTTTCTGGGGGATGCTTACAGGCATAGTAACCTCAATGGTGTTCTCGGTAGTAATTCCGGATGGAGAATTACTGTACTGGTTCCCGGTATTGTTTGGGTTATCGTTGGCTGGGTCTATTATTGGATCCTATGCTGTTCCACCAGCCGACATGGCTGTCTTAAAATCATTTTACTCAACCATCCGCCCATGGGGTTTTTGGGAGCCGGTTAAGCAGGCGGTTTTGGTGGATGATCCGTCATTTCAATCAAACAAAAACTTTAAGATCAATATGTTTAACGTGGTGATTGGCACTATGGCGCAATGCTGTTTAACCATTTTGCCTATGTACCTGGTGTTGAGGCAAAAAATGCCGCTGCTGGTTACGGTAGGCATCCTGGCGGTGATTGTGGTGATATTGAAGAAGACCTGGTGGGATAGGTTGAAGGAGTATTGAGGTTTTGGTTTGATTGGGTTGATTGAGTGAGTGGTTGATTGGGTTGGGGAAAGAAGTTGATTGGGTTGATTAAGTTAGGAAAGAATAAATTAAGCATAACAATGTCGTTAAGTTAAGAGAATGCTGGCTATAAACTAACCACATAGCAACGTCCAATAGCCCCACCTAAATCCTCCCCGGTAGGGAGGACTTGAAAAAATAAACGCGGGCGAAGCTAAAGTCTCCCCAACCGGGGGAGATTTAGAGGGGGCTAAAAGGCTTATGGGGAGAATCACATTTGTGATATACTTAAGTTAACGTGAGTTCGATATAAATATTGGTGAAACATTCTGATTATAAGATACTTACATCTATTTGATTCTTGGTAAACGGTAAAGTTGCTGATAATCAGCATGTTTCACTTTGTTCCGGGTGTTCCATGTGCAAAAATGGAACGCTTTGCCGGCATGGATACACAAACTTGAGCTTTGCCCGAACACGGTTGGAGAAGGGTTTGGGGTGATGTGACCATTTGCTTATGTCGAACACACGTTAAGTTAATGACATTGCTAAGGGGGACACCCATTGCATGTTAGATATGACTTACAAAAACAAGTTCAGCACTACGGATTTTTAATAACAGAATTATAAAATACACATGAATAAAGAGTTTGAAAAACGTTTGAACCTGCTGGAGATAGTGCATCGGCAGCTAATTACTAAACCGAATGAGGTAGCAGGCATTGGTAACGGCGTTTTTGACAGGTATAAAAACCCGGTACTAACCGCTGCGCATACGCCGCTATTTTGGCGTTATGATTTGAACCCGGAAACAAACCCGCACCTGATGGAACGTTTCGGCATAAATGCAGCGTTTAACGCGGGCGCTATTAAGCTAAATGGTAAATACCTGGTGGTAGCAAGGGTTGAAGGGGCCGACCGGAAATCGTTTTTCGCAGTTGCCGAAAGTGAGGATGGGATCAGTAATTTTACTTTTTGGGAATACCCGGTTGAACTGCCCGAAACGGCTGAGCCGGATATCAACGTGTACGACATGCGTTTAACCGCACATGAGGATGGATGGATCTATGGACTGTTTTGCACCGAGCGCCGCGACACTAACGCCCCGGCCCACGACCAAAGTATGGCGGTTGCTGCCTGTGGCATTGCCCGCACCAAAGACCTGGTTAAGTGGGAACGCATGCCTGACCTGGTAACTAACTCGCCACAGCAGCGTAACGTGGTTTTACACCCGGAGTTTGTAGACGGTAAATATGCTTTATACACCCGCCCGCAGGATGGTTTTATAAGTGCCGGTAAGGGTGGAGGGATTGGCTTTGGGTTTAGTGATACCATGGAAAATGCCAGGGTGGATGAAGAAACCATTATCGACAATAAAAATTACCATACCGTTTATGAAGCCAAGAACGGGCAGGGTCCAGCGCCTATAAAAACGGCAAAGGGCTGGCTGCACCTTGCGCATGGCGTGCGTAATACTGCCGCCGGTTTGCGCTATGTACTGTATATGTTTATGACGGATCTGCACGATTTAACCAAAGTTTTATATAAACCTGCCGGATATTTTTTAGCACCTGAGGGTGAGGAGCGGATCGGTGATGTATCAAACGTGGTGTTTTGTAACGGGTGGATAAAGGATGATGACGGTAAGGTATTTATCTACTACGCATCGTCAGACACCCGCATGCATGTTGCCATCAGCACAGTTGATAAGTTGCTTGATTATGTGATGAATACTCCGGCGGATGGGTTGCGCTCGGCATCATCGGTAAATACAATTTATGGGATAATTGATGGGAATAATGCGTTGTTGGGTGTGTGACTGTTGGTTTGAGTTACCCTCTTTGCGCAGCAGAGAGGGTGGTCGAGCGAAGCAATGACCGGGTGAGTCGACTATGCGAGCGACATTCACGCCGATGCATTAGCGCCGATGCATGGCGTATAGTTGACTCACCCGCCGACGCTACGCTGGGCGACCTCTCTTCGCCTGCGGCGGAAAGAGGTAAGAAAAATACTTAAACGGTATCGTATGCGTGGTGTTTTTGGAAGCTATAAAATTTTGAATTGACATTATAAAGAAAGAATAATACCAATTTGGATGATCAAGGAAACGAATATCTACAGCCAACTTACTATCTACAAAAAAGAATTGCAGGATGAACTAAAAAACATCCTAACCTGGTGGGCTGCGTTTACTCCTGATAATGAGAACGGCGGCTTTTATGGGAAGATTGATAATGATAATCAAATAACTGCCGAAGCGCCTAAGGGCTCGGTATTAAATGCGCGGATCCTGTGGTCGTTTTCAGCTGCTTATAATCGTCAGCCGGAAGTTGGATATTTGGAGATGGCTGAAAGGGCTTATCAATATATTTTAGCTTATTTTATTGATGAGGAGCAGGGCGGGGTTTACTGGTCGGTTGATTATAAAGGTAAGCCGCTGGATCCTAAAAAACAGGTATACGCCATTTCATTTACCATATATGCCTTAAGCGAATATTATCGCGCCAGCAAAACAGAAGCGGCAAAGCAAAAGGCTATCGACCTGTTCTACCTGCTGGTTGAGAAAGCTTATGACCCTGTTAAAACTGGCTACTTTGAAGCTTTTACAAAAGACTGGAAACCCATTGACGACCTGCGCTTGAGCACTAAGGATGCCAATGAAAAGAAAACCATGAACACGCACCTGCATGTGCTGGAAGGATACACTAACCTGTTCCGCATTTGGCCGGATAAAGCATTAGGTGAACATATCAGCAGTTTGTTGAATAATTTTTTCGATCATTTTATTGATAAGGAAACCGGCCACCTGGTTTTGTTTTTTGACGAGGACTGGAACCGGAAAGGCGACCTGGTATCGTACGGACATGACATTGAAGCTACTTGGCTTTTGCTGGAAGCGGCAGAAGTAATTAGGGATGAGGAAAGCATTAAAAAGATAAAGGAAATAACCATTGCCATGGCGGATGCCACCATAGCTGGCATTGATACAGATGGTGGGCTTTGGTATGAATATGAACCGGGAGAAAATTACTTAGTAAAAGAAAAACACTGGTGGGTACAGGCAGAAGCGATGGTGGGTTTTTTTAATGCCTGGCAGATCAGCAATGATGAAAAATATTTAGACATCGCCCTGAAAAATTGGGAGTTTATAAAAGACAAAATATTGGATAAACAAAACGGCGAATGGTTTTGGGGAATAGATGAAAACGGCCATGCAATGCAAAACGAGGATAAAGCAGGCCTTTGGAAATGCCCCTATCATAACAGCAGGGCTTGCCTGGACACAATTATAAGATTGGAGGGATTTTCATGATTTATTATTCGTTTGAACCTCGGCCATTAATCTAATCACCTTGTAATCCTGATCTTCAATTAAATCTTTAAAATCGTGTTAAGAAATATTAAAATAGTTACAATAGTTTTAGCTGCGTTTGTGGTATTACAATCGTGTAAAAAAGATAGTACATCAAACTCATCAGGCAGTGGCGACACTGGAAATACTGATAATTCGGGGACTATAGTTGCCGGCACTGATCCTGCTGTTGCCGGTACGCAGGGTTTTTTCCTGGATAACTGGGTGGCTAAAACATTTACCGCACCAGCCACACAGGATGTTGTAAAGCCTTCGGCAAGCGGCGCCGTTAATGTAACTGTTGACCTGAGCCAGGTAACCACCAAGGTTTCCAAATACCTTTTTGGCAATAATACCAATCCTTACATGGGGCAATATGTTACCGAACCGGTGCTGATGAATAACATAACCGCTTTGGCCCCCAATATATTGAGGGCGCCTGGTGGCAGCCTGTCTGACGTTTATTTTTGGAATGCCGATGGCACAACTATAAAGGCTCCCGCCGATGCGCCAGCAAACCTGGTTGATAATACCGGCAGTTCATCTGCTGCGGGTTATTGGTTTGGGAATAACCCGGCAAACTGGACGATAACACTGGACAACTATTACAAAGTATTACAGCAAACCAACAGCACGGGTTTAATAGTAGTTAACTATGGCTATGCCCGTTACGGAACCAGCGCTCACCCCGACCAGGCTGCTGCCCATTTGGCTGCCGACTGGGTTAGGTATGATAAAGGCCGCACACAGTTTTGGGATATCGGCAATGAAAATTATGGGAGCTGGGAAGCTGGTTACAGGATAGACAAATCTAAAAATCAGGACGGTCAACCGGAGATTTTGACCGGGAAAGTGTATGGCACGCACTTTAAAGTATTTGCCGACTCGATGCGCAAAGCGGCTGCCGAGGTAGGCAACGCTAATATTAAAATAGGCGCGGTGTTAACTTCATCTAACGATGTAACTAACTATGCAGGGGTAAGCAACTGGAATGCTGATGTATTGGCTGCGGCGGGCAACTCGCCTGATTATTTTATAGTTCACAATTACTACACCCCTTACAATGATAACTCAACGGCTGATGTTATATTAAACACACCTGCCCCGGTAACCAGCCAGATGTTGAGCTGGATAAAAACATCAGTAAGTAATGCGGGGGTAACTCAAAAGCCGCTTGCGCTTGATGAGTGGAATATCCAGGCGGTAGGCTCAGCGCAAAACGTATCTAACATTGCAGGTTTACACGCGGTGATGACGTTAGGAGAGGTGCTGAAAAGTCAGTTCAGTATGGCCTGCAGGTGGGATTTGGCAAATGGCTGGGACACTGGCAACGACCAGGGGATGTTTAACATCGGTGATGAAATCGGCATAGCCAAATGGAACCCGAGGCCGGCATTTTATTATATGTATTTTTTCCAAAAGTATTTTGGCGACCGGATGGTTAGCTCGCTGGTTACCAATAACAGTGATGTTGCAAGCTATGGCTCTACCTTTTCATCGGGCGAGGCAGGGGTAATATTGGTAAACAAAGCCGCTGGTGACCATGCAGTTACCGTTACTTTCAAAAACTTTGCAGCAGGCGTCAAATACTACTATTACACGCTGAAGGGCGGCGAGGATAACGCACCGTTTTCGCACCAGGTGTTTGTGAATGGGGTTGGTCCGGCAAATGGTAAATCGGGCGGACCGGATACTTATGCAACCATTGCAGCAAATTCGGCTAATATATCCGGAGGGATAACAGTTACCGTTCCAAAATATGGCGCCGTGTTTTTAGTGGCAGAGAAAAAATGAGGCGGGATTTTTCACAAATAAATTATTTTTAATGGCGTTCAAGATTGCTACGCAGTTTTTGGGATTATTTGTCTGAACCGGGATTTATAGGATTTGAGGATGACAATGATCTGATCTTACGGAGAATCAGGCAATCCTTTAATCCTATAAATCATGGTTCAAAAAATGTGATGATAATTTGGAAATGAAAAAAACATACACACTATTTCTTATAATATTATGCTGCTCTTATGCCCATGCGCAGCTTTACAATCCCTGTGACGCAAAGGCTACCAGGGAAACTAAAGCGCTTTTTTATAGTATGCAGCGGCTGGTAGGGGCGGGTGCTATTTTTGGTCACCATGACGATACCGGGTATGGCGTTAACTGGAAATTTGCTAATGACAGCTCGGATGTGAAAGCAGTTGCCGGATCATACCCGGCATTGTATGGGTGGGATTTGGCAAAAATTGAGCATGACAGTACAAAGGATATTAATAAAATACCATTTACCCTGCAGAAAAAACGGGTGAAAGAAGCCTATCAGCGGGGCGGCATCAATACTTTTTGCTGGCATATGGATAACCCGGCCAATGGCAAAACCGCCTGGGATACTACCATGCGAACGGTGGCTGATATTATTCCCGGAGGCAAATCTCATGATGTTTATGTGGGATATCTTGATCGCGCAGCAAAATATCTTGGTGATCTAAAAGGCAAAGATGGAGAGGCGATCCCGATTCTTTTCAGACCCTTTCATGAGCTTACGGGCACCTGGTTTTGGTGGTGTAAAAACACCAGTACGCCTAATGAATTTAAAACATTGTGGCAATTTACCATTGATTACCTGTGCAATAAAAAGAAGCTGCATAACTTACTGGTAGTTTACTCTGTGGCCGACTTTGATAGTGAAGCTGAATTTCTGGAACGGTATCCCGGGGATAATTATGTTGATATGATCGGCTTTGATAATTATTGCCGGCAGGATATCGCCTTGTTTAAAAAGAACCTGGATAAACGGTTGGCGCTGCTGGATGTTATAGCCGCCAAACATCATAAGCTATCGTGCCTGGCTGAAACCGGGTACCTTAACATTCCATCTGCCGACTGGTGGACAACGGTTCTGCTGCCTGTTTTATCAAAATATAAAACATCGTACGTATTGATGTGGCGCAATGCGGGAATGGAACAATATTTCGCACCTTACCCCGGCCAGCTCAGCGCCAATGATTTTAAGAAATTTAGTGGGGACCGGCATTTGATTTTGCAAAACAGGTTAACGCCTTTAGGCGTTTATGGGAAGAAGCTGGAGTAGATCCACAACAAACTTACGAAGTTTTCAAAACTTCGTAAGTTTTAGGATTCATCCAATATAAAATTTATCCTATCTTACCCGCATGTTAAGGCAATCAAAAGAAGATAGAACACTTAGAGAAAACCTGATGCTGGCATCCTCTACTGCTTCGGTATCGGGCATCACCAACGTGGCGGGGATGATCGCTTTCCTTGCCTTTACTTCGAACATTACGGGCCATGTGGCCAACCTGGCCAAGCATATTGTTGATCAGAATTTTAGGGAGATAATTGTGTTTGTGATCTGGCTGTTGTTGTTTTTTGCTGGTGCTTTTATTTCAAGCTTTATTGTGCGTTCGTATAGTCATATCAGCTATTATAAGGCCCATTCTTTGCCTGTAATTATCGAGATCATCGTTTTGTTGTTCGTGGCTATATATGGCCATAACTTTTACAAAGAGACCCAGCTTGAACGCGAAGTGGTAATTGGCGCTATTATATTTTCAATGGGACTGCAAAACAGCCTGGTATCAACTATATCCGGGGGACTGATCAAATCATCCCATTTAACCGGGCTGTTTACTGATCTGGGCGGGGATGTTGCAGAATGGATTCATCCAAAAGCTAAGCAAACTAAAACTGTTAGAAATAAGATCTACGTGAGGCTTACTATTCTTGGTTTTTACTTAATAGGAGCTGTATTAGGTGGCCTTTTATTCAATGTTTTTGATTTCGCTATCTTTTATTTTGTGCCATTCATCTTACTGACCATCCTTTATTATGATGTTTCGCCGCTGGCCCTGCATAAATTGACAAAAGCATTTTCAAAAAGCTAATACTACTGCAGAATCAGATTTGTTAGTGTTTTTACAAAACCTTAACATTACCGGTATGCTACTATAAAGCAATTAATATATATCTTTATATTTTTGCCTTAACAATTAACATCCCCTGAACAACATGTGCGCTAAAACTATTGACGATAATACGCCTGCTACTACCGAGGAGTTGTATAGCAGCCTGCTTGAAGGTAACAAACAGTTTGTAAAAAACACTTTAGCATCCGATCCGGAATATTTTGAAAAACTGGCTGCAGGGCAGTCGCCGCCGGTTTTATGGATAGGCTGTGCAGATAGCCGGGTTCCGGCAAACCAGATCACCAATATGCCTCCGGGAGAAATTTTTGTACACCGTAATATTGCCAATATGGTTGTGCATTCGGACATGAACATGCTTTCGGTGCTGGATTATGCCGTTAATGTATTAAAAGTAAAGCATGTTATAGTAACCGGTCACTACGGTTGCGGTGGTGTAATGGCTGCTATAACCAACCAGCAATATGGTTTGATTGATAACTGGTTAAGACATATAAAAGACGTTTACCGCCTGCATGCGAGTAAGCTTGAAACAATTACCGATTTGAACGAGCGCTGCGACAAACTGGTTGAATATAATGTGATTGAAAATGTTTACAACCTTTGCAAAACATCAATAGTACAAAATGCCTGGAAAAATGGGCAGCAGATTGGTGTGCATGGCTGGGTATACAGCCTTAAAACAGGTCTCATCACCGATATGAAGGTGACTGCCTATGACAATGCCAATATGCAGAATGTGTTTAAGTTCAAATAGAGGAAAGAGTCAGGAATCAAGATAATAAGAGTCAAGAAGAGAGACAGGAATCAAGATAACAAGAGTCAAGAAAGAGAGACAGGAATCAAGATAACAAGAGTCAAGAAAGGAAGGATTGGCAATTGAGTCCTTTAAATAGCATTGTTAAAATACGAAAGCCGGCATTATTTAATAATACCGGCTTTTTCTATCTTGATTCTTGACTCTTACTGTCTTGACTCTCTCCTCAGACCTCTTTCGATAAAAACGGGTACCTGTAATCCTTTGGGGGATCGAAGGTTTCTTTTATGGTACGCGGAGATACCCAGCGCAATAAGTTGATCATTGAACCGGCTTTATCATCGGTACCTGAGCCCCTGGCGCCGCCAAATGGCTGCTGACCAACAACGGCACCTGTTGGTTTATCATTTATATAAAAGTTACCGGCTGCGTTGCGTAAGTGATGTGTTGCTTTGGCAATAGCATAACGATCCTGTGAGATGATAGATCCGGTTAAGGCATAGATTGATGTTTTATCAACTACATCCAGGATCTCATCAAACTTATCATCTTCATACACATAAATGGTAAGTACCGGGCCAAAAAGCTCCTCGCACATGGTAACATAGTAAGGATCATCAACCCTTAGTACGGTAGGCTCAACAAACCAGCCTTTGGTTTTATCATAACCGCCACCTGCTACTATTTCAACGCTTTTATCATTCTTAGCTGCATCAATATAGCTTGCAAGCTTGTCAAACGATGCTTCGGTAATAACGGCGTTGATGAAGTTTTCAAAGTCTTCAACCGGGCCTATTTTAAATGAGGTAATATCACGCTGCATGTTTGCTTTTACAGCTGGCCATAATGAAGCCGGTACATAAGCCCTTGAGGCAGCAGAACATTTTTGCCCCTGGTATTCAAATGCACCACGAACAAGAGCTGTGCTCACCACATCTGCATTAGCGCTTGGGTGTGCCAAAACAAAATCTTTCCCACCGGTTTCGCCCACAATGCGCGGGTAGGTTTTGTATTTATGGATATTGTTGCCAATAGTTTGCCAGATACTCTGGAACACTTTGGTTGAACCTGTAAAATGGATGCCTGCAAAATCAGGATGGTTAAATATAACATCGCCTGCAACCGGGCCGTTAACATACACAAGGTTGATAACGCCGGCTGGCATGCCTGCTTCTATAAATACCTGCATCAAAACGTTTGCAGCATAAATTTGGGTATATGCCGGTTTCCAAACCACCACGTTACCCATCATAGCTGCTGATGTTGGCAGGTTACCTGCAATAGCGGTAAAGTTAAATGGCGTTAACGCAAACACAAATCCTTCGAGCGGGCGTTGTTCAACGCGGTTCCAAACACCTTTGCCTGATATTGGCGGTTGTTGTTTGTAGATCTCTGTCATGTACTCTACGTTAAAACGCAGAAAATCGATCAATTCACATGCTGCATCAATTTCTGCCTGGTAAGCGTTTTTTGACTGGCCAAGCATGGTAGCTGCATTTACCTTTGCGCGGTAAGGGCCTGCAAGCAGCTCAGCAGCTTTTAAAAATATGGCTGCGCGCTGTTCCCATGGCAGGTTTTCCCAATCGGCTTTTGCAGCCAGGGCTGCATCAATAGCAGCGGTTACATGGCTTGCATTACCTTCAGAAAAAGTAGCCAATACGTGTTTGTGATCATGCGGCGGACGGATCTCCAGCTTTTTGCCGGTGCGTACTTCCTTGCCGTTAATATACATAGGTATATCAATTTGCGTGGCTCTTGCCTCGTCTAATGCAGCTTTAAGCGCTGCCCGTTCCACACTGCGCGGACCGTAATTTAATACTGGTTCGTTCTGCGGTGGCGGAACGTTAAAAAATCCTTTAAGCATATGTTGTCAGTTACTACACGGCAAATATAAGAATTGATGCGGAGATTTTTGATGTGCGGACATGCAGATTGCATTGGGATGATGATGTGCGGATTATGGATGTGCGGGTGTGCGGATGAAGATTGCGAAATGTTATGAAAATTAAATACGTCATGCTGAACTTGTTTCAGCACTCCAAAAGCTAAGTGTACGCCAAGCAGCGCACTTGTCCTGTGGGGTGCCGAAATAAATTCGGCATGGCGGTAGCTTATTTATCTATGCCTGTCATTCTTCGGATACCCTTCTTCATCCAGGTCTGTTCTATCATCTTCGGGAGTATGGGCCAGGGCTTTATCGGCTGCGTCAAGTTCAACAATATGGCCATTATCAATATGCATGGCTAACTTGTCCACATCTGTTTCCAGCGATTCATTGGGAATGTACTCATCACCCGCATCATAAGGGTTTGCCTCATCATAAGTTGAATTCATATCCTCGCCGTTCTTTACCGAGGTGTTGTACGGATCGGCGTGCTGATAATCCGGGTCATCGCTTTTTACATCATATTCAAAGCTGTCTTCTTCGGCGTTGTAATTTAGATCTTCTTTATCAATGGTTTCGCCCAGTTCATCTTTCAATGTGCGGTCCCTGTCTTCGCCTTCGCTATCAAAAACAGGATCAAATGTTTCTATATCCATGGGTTTGTTGTTTATTGTAAATGTTGTAGTGGTTGTAAGTGTTGCAAAGGTTGTAAATGCTTTAAATCCGATGATTCAACAGCTAAACATTTATAACTTAATCTAACCCAATCAACCCAATATAACTTAATCAACTAACTAATACGTAATTTGTTTTCGGTATGATATAGCTGCAGCGCCGATAGAAAATTTTACACCCAAAGTGAATTGCGAATACACATCATTTTTGCTTCCGGCTGTAAAACCATCAAGTCCGTCGCCCAATACATAATTGTATCCATAGCCAAGATCTATCTTAATGCCTGGCTGCGAGTACCTGTTATAAAGTTTAAATTCATAACCAATGCGTAAAGGAATAAAAGGTTCCCTGCTTTTATCATCCCCACCCGTATAATAACCCGGTACTTTTTCCGAATTCCGGCTTATCTGGGTTATGTTGTTGCGTACAAAGCCAATACCTGCCGATACATATAAATTTTTAAGCGCATTATTAAACCGGCTGTTTGAATAATCTAAAAACTCGCCAAATTGAAGCTGGCCACGGAATATAAAGGCACTGAAATCATTATTAAAATACCTGCCTGATTTGGTAAGCACCGAATCGCCGCCCCGCAGCTTTCCTAACTGCACCTCAAAAACAAAATTGGTAAAGGGTGTTGCATTATAGGTAAAATTAAAATTAATTGACGGCATGGTGGTCACTGTTTCGGCATCGCCATAAACCTTATTAAACCCAACAGAAGTGCCTATATCGTATTGTGCATAGTTATAACCTATTTGCGCTTTTGCTATAAATGTGGTACAACAAACAAGTAATGTTAGCAGTGTTGTTCTCGGTATCAGTTTTATCATAAGTTAAAAAGCATCACTCTTTAAGATTAACCAATGGTTGATTATATATTTTATAAAAATAGCATCAAAGTTTATAAAAACAGCATTCCGGTGAATAAAAGTTTATTGAGTTGATTAAGTTGGATTGGTGGATTAAGTTGAATAAGTTGTTATAAGGGAACAGGTTTGTCAGTTTGAAGTAAGATAATAAACTATATACTAATGAACTAATGATACCAATAAACTAATGAACCATTTTTATATATTTGGAGCCATTAAAAAAAATAATAGTATCAAAGATGTCGAAAATTAAAGTAGAAAATCCTGTTGTTGAACTGGACGGCGATGAAATGACCCGTATAATATGGAAATTTATTAAGGATAAGCTGATAATCCCTTACCTGGATCTGGATATTAAATACTATGACCTTGGTATTGAGTATCGCGATGAGACCAATGACCAGGTTACCATTGACGCCGCAAATGCCATAAAACAATATGGTGTTGGGATTAAATGCGCCACCATTACGCCTGATGAAGAGCGTGTGAAAGAATTTAATTTAAAACAAATGTGGAAATCGCCAAATGGCACTATCCGTAATATACTGGATGGTACGGTTTTTCGCGAGCCTATTGTTATGGCTAATGTTCCGCGTTTGGTACCAAACTGGACAGCCCCGATATGTATTGGCCGTCATGCTTTTGGCGATCAGTACCGCGCTACCGACTTTGTAACCAAAGGAAAAGGTAAGTTAACTATTAAGTTTACACCTGAGGATGGCAGCGCCGAACAATCATTTGAAGTATTTAATTTTAAAGGTGATGGCGTTGCTTTGGCCATGTACAACACCGATGAATCAATAAAAGGTTTTGCACGCGCTTGCTTTAACCAGGCTTTGCTTAAAAAATGGCCTTTATACCTATCAACTAAAAACACCATCCTTAAAAAATATGATGGACGTTTTAAAGATATCTTCCAGGAGATCTACGAGCAGGAATTTAAGGCTGAGTTTGAAGCTAACCAATTAACTTATGAGCACCGTTTAATTGATGACATGGTTGCATCTGCTTTAAAATGGCATGGTAACTTTGTATGGGCTTGTAAAAATTACGATGGCGACGTACAATCTGATACTGTTGCACAGGGCTTTGGTTCGTTAGGTTTAATGACCTCAACCCTTGTTACACCTGACGGCACCGTTATGGAAGCTGAAGCAGCACACGGTACAGTTACCCGCCACTACCGCGAACACCAGGCAGGAAAGCCAACTTCAACCAACCCTATTGCATCAATTTTTGCATGGACCCGTGGCTTAGAATTCCGTGGTTTATTGGATAACAACCAGGAGCTGATAAAATTCTGCAAGGCGCTTGAAGAAGTTTGTATTGAAACTGTTGAAAGCGGTAAAATGACAAAAGATTTGGCCATCACCATAAAACCAAAAGTGGAGCATGGTAAAGATTACTTGTACACCGAAGAGTTTTTAGCTGCTATTGATGAGAATTTGAAAGTGAAATTGGGTAAGTAAAATTAACCTGATGTAGAGACGCAATGTTTTGCGTCTTATAAAATAGAAAAGTCTGCATAGAGATATGCGGACTTTTTTTGTTAGATTACAGGTCTAAACTTTAAGCAATGCCTGTATATTCAGCCATCGACGGAAAAATTAAGAAACTTGGTATAGTACCACTTAGTAAAGAAAAAAATCTACAAAAGTTAGTTGAAGAAAATTTGCCAGTACTTCTTGATATGTTTTTCATAGCTTCAGAATATCAGACAACCCACGGAGGCAGGATTGATACACTCGCCATTGATTCGAAGGGAGCGCCAGTAATTATTGAGTATAAACGAAATAAACACGATAATGTCATAACCCAGGCATTGTTTTATTTAAATTGGCTTAAATCACAAAAACCGGAATTTTTTCAAATGCTGGTTATAAAAAAATTAGGAGCTGAATCACCGATAGATTGGAAAAATCCAAGGGTGATTTGCATTGCTGAAAGCTATAATCCATACGATATTTTTGCGCTAAATGAAATTTCTGCTAAGTTGGAATTGCTCAAATATCATTATTATGAAGGCAATATTTTTATGTTGGAAAATATAAAAGGAGATGATGAAAAAGCTCAATATGTTGAACAGGTGATAGCGGATGATCAAATAGATGAGTCTGTTAAACAGGTTATCCAGCCTGATTTAGAATCTCATTTAAATAAAGGCCAAGCATTTGTAAAGGACCTTTTTCTAACAGTGCAAAATCGAATATTTGAGCTGGACGAAAGTATCGATAGGAAGATTAACAATAATTACATTGCCTTTAAAGTATCTAAAATTTTCGCGGAAGTTCATATACAAAAGATCAAACTTCTTATTTATTTAAGGCCGGTAAAAAATTATAACGATCCGGAAAATAGGATAGACCAAATTCCTGACACGTACAATTGGTCATTAAACCAAAGGATCTACATTAATAATGAACACGATATCGATTATGTTATGAATTTGGTTGAACAGTCATATAAAGATGTTTTATAATTTGAATGCCACCGAATTGCCAGACGTCTGGCAATTCCTGATAAATTCAACATCTTTTTCCCCATTAAATATTTAACTAATAACTTAGCACCCTTAAACATCTACTTATGTCAGCATTGTATCCGTTAAAATTCAAAACCATTTTTAAAGACAAAATTTGGGGTGGTAATAAAATAAAAACCTATTTGCATAAAGATTTTGGCTCGCTGCCAAATTGCGGCGAAACCTGGGAGATCTCGGGTGTAAAGTCGGATGTTTCGGTGGTTGCGAATGGTGAATTGGCCGGTGAATCGCTGGCTGAGTTGCTTGAGAAGTTTAAAGGCGAGCTGGTTGGCGAAAAGGTATATGCTCATTTTGGAAATATTTTTCCTTTGCTGATAAAATTTATTGATGCGAACGAAGACCTTTCTATCCAGGTGCACCCAAATGATGAGCTGGCCAAAAAACGCCATAACTCATTCGGTAAAACAGAGATGTGGTATGTGATCGAGGCTGACCCGGGATCGACATTAATTGCCGGATTTAACCAGGAGCTTACCGAACAAAAATACCTTGATAAATTTAACAGCGGCCATTTAACCGATGTTTTGAATAAGGAAGATGTAAAGGCAGGTGATGTTTTCTTTTTACCGGCAGGCCGTGTACATACCATTGGTAAAGGTTTGCTGATTGCCGAAATTCAGCAAACATCAGACATTACCTACCGCATTTATGATTTTGACCGCGTTGATGATAAAGGCAACAAACGCGAGCTGCATACAGAAGAAGCCCTTGCAGCTATCGACTACAAACATTATCCGGAATATAAAACCCAATATCAGCCTAAAAAAGATGAAACGATTCATTTGGTAAGCTGTCCTTACTTTACCACCAACCTGCTTGATTTTACAACCGGAACCACCAAAGATTACAGCAACCTTGATTCGTTTGTGATTTATGTTTGTGTTGAAGGTGAGTTTACGGTTAAGGCTGACGGTGAGGAATACCCGGTTAAGATGGGGGATTGTATTTTGTTGCCGAAGAGTGTAGATCATGTTGAATTAACTACAACAGCCGGATTTAAAATTCTGGAAAGCTACATAGAATAGTTGATTTATTTTGTTATTGCGAGCGCAGCGTGGCAATCGCGAACTTTACAGAACGGATAGAATAGTGTGTAATTTGCAAAGCGTAAAAGCATAGTTCGCGGTTGCTTCGTTCCTCAGCAATGACAAGTTTTTGAAAGGGTGTTGCGGCCTCTGATCGCTAAACTATACCAACCTAATCGTAAATTTCGTACCCACATTAACGGTACTGTCAACCTTTATGGTGCCGCCCATTGATTCTATTTGGTTGCGGGTGATGAACAGGCCAATGCCTTTTGCATCGGTGTTTTGGTGGAAGGTTTTGTACATGCCGAATACTTTATCGCCATAGCGTTCCATGTCAATGCCGATGCCGTTATCTTCAAACACCATGTATATGTGACTATGATCTTTTATGGTACGGCAGGTAATAATTGGCTGCCTGTCCATATGGCGGTATTTCAGCGAGTTGGTAAGCAGGTTTTGGAAGATGCTTTCGAGATAAGCCGGAATGTATTCAATTACCGGGCATTGAGTGAAATCATATTCAATTTTAGCATCGGTTGCCTCTACATTGCTTTGGAGTGCGGAAATCACATTTTTAAATACAGCTTCAAATTCGAGCGTTTTCCGTTCCTTATCAATATCAGTATGGATCATAACTATCTCGTTAAGATGCTCAACGGTAGTGCTAAGGCTGGCGCTTATTGATTTGATGTGTGCAAAAACTTCGGCCCTGTCTTCGGCTGATTCGCTCTCCTCATGTAAATTAACCATAAACTGCAAATTGCCGGAGTGTGAACGCAGGTTATGCGATACGATATAGGCAAAATTTTGAAGTCGTTTGTTTTGATCGTTAAGTGAGTGGATAGATGCCTGCAGGGCCAGGCCTTTCTTTTTAATGCTATCAATATCCTGCAGTATACCCCTAATGGTAATGCATTTGCCATAATCGTCAATAATCGGGAGGCCTTTGGCCCGCACCCAGATCACATTATTTTTGGCTGATCTGAAAAGTAATTCCAGGTCATAAGGTTTGCAGAATTTTACAGCATTATCAATGGCCTCGCTTATAAGCGGGCGGTATTGAGGCTCAAAAAAGCTAACGGCTTCTTCAATGCTTAACTTAAGCTGATCATTTAACTCGTAAATATCAAAGGCCTCTTTTGAAAGCCATAAGCTCATGGTAGGCACATTAATTTCAAAGCCGCTTATTTTGGCTATTGTGCCTGTTTCGTTAAAATGAAAATCGTTTTGGGCCGAGCGTAAACCCAGGATCCTGGCTTTGTTAATATTTACCAATGAACCGGTAAACCGGGCAACGCCATTTTCTTCCCACTTTTTGGTGATACTTTCAAACCACTGGTAACCTGAGGCTTTGGTTAAAAGTCTTATTTGAACGGTATTGGTTTGATCGTGACTGCGGGTGTGGAGCGCTTTTAAAAAAACGGGCTTATCGTGATGGTAAAGCAGGTCTTCAAGAAAAGAATTATAGGAACACTCTATTTCACCGGGTTTATAACCCAGGATAGTATAAAATCCGGCAGACCACTTAACCTCTTTCGTGTTAACGTTATACTCCCAGATCCCCGCATTTAATTGATCAATTATTTGAGCAAGATGGGATGCATCATCAGAATAAAAATTGTTCCCGTCCACAATACTCATATTAATATCCGACTCATTTTGTTTTAATCAGTAGCTACATAGTTCGTAATAGAAAATTCTATGCCAAAAATAGATGTGCGGCAAAACTGTAAGCCAGTCTATTACGGAAACCATCCTAAAATGGTTGGCAATAATATGTAAAATGTTATGAGGATAGATAATTTAGGAGGCTAAACACCCAAAAGTTAATTATTACTTATAGAAGGTTTGCTTGACAGTTCATTCAGCGCATTTGAGGCGATCCATTTAGCCGGCTTGCTGTTTTGCAATAAAATCCGCTGAGCAGCATGTATTGCGTGGCCTCTTAAATTGTTGTTTCTTTTGCCGATTTGCCTTAACGCCCAGTTTACCGCTTTTTTTACAAAGTTGCGGCTATCCCAGGCTTCACGCTCTATTACAGGGAAAAAAGCTATAAATACATCATCAGGGGCGGTTTTGTTGTGAACGGCAAATTCGGCCATCAGCACAAATCCGGCCCGCTTTACAAATTCTTCTTCGGCGGCAGAATATTCAAATGCTTTGCTGATAGCAAATGCTGTCCTATCCAGCAGGTTACCGCATACCTGGTCGCAAACATCCCATGAATCGAAATCTTTTACCCAGCTATCGGCCTGCTTTTCGGTAAATAGCTTTGGGTCTGCTATCAATGAAGCGAGCATCCGGGCCTCGTGAATTTTAATTTTCCACAGGGCCAGTGCAAGGGCATGATCGGTTTTTATACCCTTCGCTATCTTCCTCAATTCGGGGAGGGGGATACCCAATGCATCTTTATCGTTAATACCAAAACGTTTCATCCCCGCCAGGTATTTGGCGTTTGATTTTTGTTTAAGGAGATCGATAACTTCTTCGGTAGTCATGGTAAAACAAATAAGCCGGACGATAGCCCGGCTTAAAAATAGTAAAAGTCCGGAAGACCGGAAAGTCAGTAAAGACCGAAAGTAATTTAGCTTCGCTCTTTTATTCAAATTCCGCATTGGACATTCCGCAATCCGCATTAAAGAAAATCCGAATTCCGAAATCCTTACAAATTTCCTCTCAGTTCCTGTTCTCTTTCAATGGCTTCAAAAAGCGCTTTGAAATTGCCGGCGCCAAATGATTTTGCACCTTTGCGCTGGATTATCTCGAAGAACAAAGTGGGCCTGTCTTCAACCGGTTTGGTGAAGATCTGCAGCAGGTAGCCTTCATCATCCCTATCAACCAGGATGCCCAGTTTTTTCAATGGCCCAAGGTCCTCATCAATATGGCCAACCCGATCTACCAATTCGTCATAATAAGTGGTGGGAACGGTTAAAAACTCAATGCCCCGGCCTTGCAGGGTGGTAACTGTTTTAACAATGTCATCAGTAGCAAGGGCCAGGTGTTGTACGCCTTCGCCCTCGTAAAACTCAAGATATTCTTCAATTTGCGATTTCTTTTTCCCTTCCGCAGGCTCGTTTATCGGAAATTTAACAAACCCGTTCCCGTTGCTCATTACCTTGCTCATCAGGGCTGAATATTCGGTTGAGATCATTTTATCATCAAAGGTTAAAATGTTTTTGAACCCCATGATCTCTTCATAAAAATTTACCCACTCATTCATCTTGTGCCAGCCTACGTTACCTACACAATGGTCAATATGCAATAATCCTGTTGAGGTTGGATTATAGTTAGATCCCATCTTTTGGTAATTTGGTAAAAACGCCCCGGTATAGTTTTTACGCTCCACAAAAAGGTGAACGGTTTCACCATATAATTTTATACCGCTGGTACGCACTTCTCCATGCTCATCGGTCATAGTTTTGGGCTCCTGGTAAGGCTCGGCGCCACGTTTGGTGGTTTGTAAAAATGCATCATAAGCATCATCAACAGACAGTGCAAGGATCTTTACACCGTCGCCATGTTTTTTAATATGTTCGGCTATTGGGTGGTCTGAATGCAGCGGGGTTGTTAAAACCAGGCGGATCTTGCCCTGCTGTAAAACGTATGATACCCTGTCGCGGATACCGGTTTCAGGGCCTGCGTAAGCCAGGTCCTGGAAGCCAAAGGCGGTTTTATAATAAAAGGCAGCCTGTTTGGCGTTGCCTACGTAAAATTCAACATGATCAGTACCGTTAAGCGGTAAAAAGTCAGCTGTTTTTGGTTTTTTATCTATGGTTAGTGTTTCCATTGTTTAATTAGTGAATTAGTGATTGAGTGAATTAGCGATTGGAAGTCAGCTTTTAGCTTTCGCCTTTCAGCTTTCACCTCAGCTCACCCAGCTTTTATAATAATTTTCGTCTTCAATTTTTATAGCATCTTCGGTCAGCATTAGCGGACGGAAAGGATCTATCATTACGGCCAGTTCATCGGTTGCTTCTTTGCCGATAGATTTTTCTACCGAACCCGGATGCGGGCCGTGCGGGATACCGCCGGGATGCAGGGTTATCTGGCCTTTAACCACGCTTTTGCGGCTCATAAAGTCGCCATCAACATAATACAGCAGTTCGTCGCTATCCACATTGCTGTGGTTGTATGGGGCCGGGATCGACAGCGGGTGATAATCAAACTTGCGCGGCACAAATGAGCAGATCACAAAGTTATGCCCCTCAAATGTTTGGTGTACCGGTGGCGGTTGATGCAGGCGGCCTGTTATCGGCTCAAAATCATGGATTGAGAAAGCCCATGGATAATGAAAGCCATCCCAGCCAATAAAATCAAAAGGATGCGTTCCGTAAATGTATGGATAGATCAGCCCTTGTTTTTTTATCAGGATCTTAAAGTTGCCTTTTTCATCAATGGTTTTTAAATCGGTCGGCCTTTTTATATCGCGTTCACAGTATGGCGACTGCTCTGTAAGCTGGCCGTACGCATTGGTATAGCGTTTTGGGATGCGGATAGGACTAAAGCTCTCCACAATAAACAAACGGTTATCAGGCGTATCAAAATCCATCTGGTAGATGGTGCCACGCGGGATCACCAGGTAATCGCCATAAACAAATTTGATATTGCCATAACCGGTTTTAAGCGTTCCGGTTCCTTCATGAATAAACACTACCTCATCAGCCTGGCTGTTTTTGTAGAAATAGTCGGTCATTGATTTGCGCGGTGCGGCCAGCGAGATGTGCAGGTCGCTGTTAACCAGTACCGGCTTCCGGCTTTTTAGATAGTCATCTTCCGGTTCAATTTTAAAACCGATCAGGCTGGTATGTTTTAAATGCTTTTCGCGGGCTATCTTCGGCTCAACGGAATACGGCTCGCCCAACTCTTTTACAAGAGTAGGGGGATACACATGGTATACCAGCGAATACAGGCTGCTAAAGCCTTCGGTTGATACCAGCTCTTCGGCATAAAGCGTACCATCGGGCTTACGGAACTGCGTATGCCGCTTTGGCGGGATAGCTCCTAATGTATGATAAACAGGCATGATTTATTTATGTTGAAATGTTTGAATGTTGTAAAGTTGAAATGTTATCAACCCGCAACACATAATCGGTTTAAATAAAAACGTTTGAAAAGGCAGAATGGTTTTAAAGCTGAAGTAATAATGAAAGCATTACAACCTTCCAACTTTTCAACCTTCCAACAACTTAGTATTGCGCCAACACGATCTTAGCGAGCACAGCATCCCTGAAAGAAGAGGCATCACTCATTGAAGTGAGGCCGAGGGAAAAAAGAAAATGCTTTTGTATGCTCATATTTGAATGTACAAAGTTAGTTCAATTAAATTGATTTATGCAATAGGAAGTCCAAAAGTTAGTGAAATCCGGAAGGTAAAGAAGTTGACTTGCTATTCGAAAGATATCCATTACCTTATTTCTCGCAGGCCTTCGACCTGCGCTGATGGATGTCGCCCTTTCAGGGCTTGGAATATTGTAGTTTTGCTGATTCTGAAGAGGCTTAATATGTTAGCGCTTCGACCTGCGCTGATGGATGTCGCCCTTTCAGGGCTTGGAATTTTCATTTTGCTGGCCCTGAAGGGGCCTAATATCTTAGCGCAGGTCGAAGGCCTGCAAGAGATGAAATGCGAATAATCATTAGAGGAATAATTTTCAAACACCCCGGGTTTTAAACTCACAGGTATGCTAATATTCCAACCTTCTGCAAATAAAAACCTAATCCAACTTAATCAACCTAATCCAACCCAATCAACTAAAATTCCTTAGCTTTGATCGACCAATAGATATAACCTATGAAATTAGTATCCTACAAAACCGATGACCGTGAACACCTGGGCGTTTTTATAAAAGGACATATTTATAACCTTAACTCCTGCGATAAGCTGATCCCCGACAATATGAACGAGTTTTTATGGGGAGGCGATGAACTGATGGACCGCGCGCAACGCATCAATAAAAGTATTGTTTCGGGAAAGCTGGAGGCTAAGGAAGAACTATTTTTTGAAATGCTGGCGCCTGTTCCGCACCCAACATCGTGCAGAGACGGCTACGCTTTCAGACAACACGTGGAAACCGCAAGAAGAAACAGGGGGGCGGCTATGATCCCCGAGTTTGACCAGTATCCTATATTTTATTTTACCAACCACAATGCCATACAGGGAATTGGCGAGATAGAATGTATGCCCGACCATTTTGAAAAGCTCGACTTTGAGCTGGAGGTGGCAGTGGTGCTCTACAAAAAAGCCCGTAATATTAAAGCTGCCAATGCGGATAGCCTGATTGCAGGTTATATGATTATGAATGATATGAGCGCCCGTACGCTGCAAATGGAAGAAATGCTGCTGAACCTTGGTCCGGCAAAAGGCAAGGATTTTTCCACTGTTATAGGCCCATGGCTGGTAACGCCTGATGAGCTGGAGCAATACAAGGTTGCACCTAAACCCGGGCATACAGGCAATGCTTATAATCTGGAGATGAAATGTGTGGTAAATGGCAAGCAAGTATCGGCAGGCAACATGAAGGATATGGAATGGACCTTTGCCGAAATTATTGAACGCTGTGCCTACGGCTGCGATGTGCTGCCGGGTGATGTTATTGGCTCAGGAACAGTAGGAACCGGATGCTTTTTGGAATTGAACGGAACAGGTTTACTGAATGATCCTAACTATGAACCACAGTGGCTTCAGCCGGGTGATTTGGTTGAGATGGAGATAACCGGCCTGGGGATGCTTGGCAACGTTATTGAAGAGGCAGGCAGCGATTTTTCAATACTTAAGCTTAAGAAAAAATAACAGGGGCTGTTTATACTATGCTGACCATAAAAATATCCGACCTGTCGCCGGTTGAAATCCAGGGATATCTGAACTATGCTGTTGCCCCGCGACCAATTTGCCTGGCCTCTACTATTGACCTGGCGGGTAATATCAACCTTAGCCCGTTCAGCTATTTTAATATTTTTAGTGTAAACCCGCCGGTTTGTGTTTTTTCTCCGTCGCGCAGGGTAAGGGATAATACTACCAAGCATACACTGGAGAATATATTGGAAGTTCCTGAGTGTGTGATCAATATCGTGAATTATGATATAGTTCAGCAGGTATCGTTATCAAGTGTGGAGTATGGTAAGGGTGTAAACGAATTTGTAAAATCGGGCTTAACTATGTTGCCGTCTGAATTGGTGAAACCACCAAGGGTAACAGAAGCCAGGGTGCAGCTGGAATGTATTGTTAAGGATGTTATTTCTTTAGGTGACCATGCCGGCGCCGGTAATTTGGTGATAGCCGAAATAAAGCTGATCCATATTGATGAAGCTATTTTAGATAGCGCTGGAAAAATAGACCAGGCAAAGATAGACCTGGTAGCCAGGCTGGGTGGCGACTGGTATTGCCGGGTTACAACTGAGAGCCTGTTTAACGTTGCCAAGCCTAATAAAAATATAGGAATAGGCGTAGATGCTATTCCTTTTGCCATTCGCAATTCTAAAATACTTACGGGAAACAATTTAGGTCAATTGGGTAATGTGGAAGCTTTACCTACAACTATGGATATTGAGGCTTATGCGCAGTTACCAGGCGTAAAAGAATTGTTTGATGGGGAGGATAGCCAGACACAAGTACATTTAAAAGCAAAGCGTTTACTTGAGGATGGTAAAGTTGAAGAGGCGTGGAAGGTGCTGTTAGTTACAGCTTTATAAGCCGCCGATAGGTAATATTTAAAATACTTAATCAGCATAGGTCATTTCATTTATTTTTTTTAGAAATACTATCGCTTCTTTTTGCGCCTGCCTTGCTGTGTTCAAAATGCTATCCATCAGCCAGAAATTATGCGTTACGCTTTTATACCGGTTAAATACTACGGCAATGCCCTGCCTTTTTAACCGGTCTGCATAAAGTTCGGCTTCATCGCGTAATGGATCATATTCTGCTGTGAAAATAAGGGTTGGTGGTACGTGGCTTACATTGCGGGTTAATAGCGGCGATGCAAATTCGCTATGCGCATTAGCATATGGCCCCAAATAGGCTTTATAGCTATTTTGGATTATCTCCAGGGAGGTCAGATACCCTTTTTCGTATTCACAATAAGATGGTGTATCAAAACGATAATGCAAGGCAGGACAGATCAACAGCTGGCCCTGCAGGGTAAGTATTCTCCTTTGGCTTACCAGGTGAATTAAACCTGCGGCAATATTGCCCCCGGCATTATCGCCGCCAATAACTATTTTTTGACGATTAATACCATAATAAAATCCCTGTTTTTTAATCCAGTCAATAACCTCAAGTCCCTGGTATAGAGGTATCGGAAAGCTGTGTTCAGGGGCAAGCGCATAGTCAACTGATATAACAACATAGTTGCTGCCCTCTGCAAGTGTACGGCAAACAGAATCGCTCGTATTTAGACTCCCCGCTATCCAGTTGCCCCCGTGAAAATAGATTAGAACCGGTTTTAGGTTATCGCGGTCTGCATTGTAGATCAATATCTTAAACTCCGGTAAATCATCAGGTGCAAATTTCATTTCATGGATCGACATTGACTCGACTTCCGAAAATGAGGCGATACGTGTAAATTCATCCATCATGTGCCTAAAAGCGTGGATCTCTGCCGGAATCCTGTATTCGGTATTAAATTTTGTCTTCAGCAGTTCTGAGATTACCGGGTGCAAATCATCTGTTTCGGCAGGTGGTTGTTTCATAAATTAAATGATGGGTAACAAAAGGTTATAATAAATTAACCTGGTAAAAAGGGCGATGAAATTAATAAAAGCGGGCACCTGTACTGAATTGTCAGTGCCCTGCTTTTATAAAACAATCAAAAAAAGAAAAAACTTAGAAAAGAATTTATGAGACCAATTGCAGGTTGGCCAGGTGCCCTGAAATCAGGCTTACTTCTTCGCTGCTTAAGCTGCTTTCAATAGCTTTCGCATTTACAATGGCTTGCTCGCTATTCCTGGCACCAACAAGGGCAATGGTTATTCCGGGTTGTGCAAGCGTCCATAATAATACCAACTGTCCGATTGTAAGATTTT
Source organism: Mucilaginibacter sp. OK098 (assembly GCF_900142915.1). Classification (GTDB taxonomy): domain Bacteria; phylum Bacteroidota; class Bacteroidia; order Sphingobacteriales; family Sphingobacteriaceae; genus Mucilaginibacter. Next base: position 67,143 of record NZ_FRCM01000002.1, on the reverse strand, counting down.
TTTCATCAGCAATGGGCTTAATAAGGTACAGGAAATCATTAGTCCGTTTTAAATTTTCATCCTTAAAAAACGAGATTTCGCTGCGATGATCGCCATTTGAAAATTTATATCCCGGTTTCATTTTGCCTGTTAAAAGCCCGCGTTCCAAAGGGCTGTATGCTAAAATGGATTTGTTGTTTTGCAGGCAATACGGAATTAATTCCTCTTCAATTGAACGTTTCACCATGCTGTAGGGAACCTGGTTAGAAACTACATCAACATACTTCTCAGCTTCGGCCAATTGTTTTGCATTATAATTGCTTACCCCTGCATACCTGACTTTTCCCTGCTTAATAAGCCGGGCAACAGCTTCCATGCTTTCTTCTATAGGCGTTGTTGAATCGGGCCAGTGGATCTGGTACAGATCAATATAATCTGTTCCCAGCCTTTTCAGGCTGTCTTCACATTCTTTTATGATGCTTTCTTTCCCTGCGTACTTGTAAATGTCAATGTCATCGCCACTATTGTTTTTACTGCTGAAGCCAAAGTCGCCTTTTTTTAGATCCCAGCGCATGCCATATTTGGTAAGGATTTGAAAGCGGTCTCTTGGAATCCCTTTAATAGCCTCCCCAACAATTTCTTCGCTTGTGCCTTGCCCATATATTGGAGCGGTATCAATAGAGGTTACACCAAGAGAGTAAGATGCCCTTATGGCTTCAATTGCTTCACTGCCTTGAGTACCGCCCCACATCCAGCCCCCGGCTGCCCAGGCGCCAAAAGTTACTTCTGAAAGTGACAGGTCGGTATTTGCAATTTTGCGGTATTTCATAATTGTATTTTTTTAATGAATTTTTCGTTTATTTACAATAACCCTATTGTTTTATGCCAGCACAATAATAATCTGGTTATAACGGCAACAAAGAAACAACTAATGGCGGGTGAGATCAATAACTCACTGCTTTGTTAGTAACTCATTAAAAAATTAGCTATGTCAGAAAGAAAACTCAGTTCCACTAATTATTATAATCAATCGTTCCTGGAAGAAAAGTGCGCGCTTAATGAGCTAATAAATTTATTAAGTAAAAGATGGATGACTGAAGTGTTATTCAGTATTGAAGAAGGCAATAACCGGTTTACTGCTTTAAAGGAAGACCTGGAACATATCAGCGACCATATTTTGGCTGACCGCTTAAAGCTTTTGGAGCAGCAAGACCTGATCAATAAATTGTATTTGCCCGGTAACCCACCGCGTACGGAATATTCGCTTACTAAAAAAGGCGAAGAGTTAAGCGCTCTGCTAGGCACTTTGTGCGATTTTGCAGAAACCCAGATGTCGTTTTAAGAATATGCGTTTTGTGGATTTGAATTAAAAAACTTCCAGTTCAGTTAGCTTTTCCTTTAACTCTGATGCCGATGTAAAATGTATCGATTTTATCCCCATCTTCTCCGCAGCTAAAATATTGCGGTAATTATCATCAATAAACAAAGCTTCTTCAGCCTTAACTTCATGACGATCTAACAGAACCTGGTAAAACTCCGGCGCAGGCTTACGCATTTTTTCGGCGCCTGATACTACTATTCCATCAAACCAGTGCAAAAACTCAAACCGCTCCAAAGCAACTGGAAAGGTCTCTGCCGACCAGTTGGTTAACGCATAAATTTTGTATCTGCCGCTTTCTTTAAGCTCTTTAAAAATCTCAACTGTATCATGAAAAGCTTCGCCCAGCATTTCGTCCCAACGAGTGTAAAATGCGCGGATGTTCTCCTCATGTTCAGGGAATTGTTTAACCAGGATCTCGGTGCCTTCAGCTAATGACCGGCCTGCGTCCTGCTCCTCGTTCCAATCGGAGGTGGTAACGGTGGCAAGGAAGTTTTTCATTTCTTCCTCATCGTTGAAGATAGTGCGGTACATGTAGTGCGGGTTCCAGTCAATTAAAACTGCGCCAAGGTCGAAGATGATGGTGTTGATCATGGGGGTAAAAATAATAAAAATGCTATTGGCCGGTTTCTGCATTCCACAAAATATTCACTGCCGATATTTGCTCATTTTCCATCCGCAATTCGTTATTAACAGTAAATTCGTTTTTGAGATAGAAATCTATTGGCGATGGATAAGGCCGGCCATCAGATTTCAGGTCATTATTATGGTCGATGACCCAGGCGAAAAGTTGTGGGCCTTCTTTTTTTAATTCATTTAGTAAAATTGTACCATACCCTTTTCTGTGGTATGCGTCGCTTAGCATAATAAAGAAGCTTCGTACGGGCCCTGACAATGTCGCTGCCCAGCCCGCTATGCCGTCCATCTCATCTATAAACAGGTAATATTTAGGGTCGATTAGTGTATTTAAAAATTTGTCAAATTCCTCCATGCCTGGAATTTGCATTTTAACCGGATACTCCGTATTCCACATTTTTAAAGCAGCAGCCTTTTGTTCGGGATTAAGAGACGTTTGGATAGTTATTTTCACTGCTATTTATTCATTCTCCAACAAATATCTTTTAAATCCTTCAAAATCCTTGCCTAAAACAGTGGCTTGTTTTTCCTTTTTATGCAGATCTGCAACCTGCTCAGGTATATCAATTTTGGCCGCGATGCTTTCCGGGAACACATCCGGGAATTTGCAGGGATGGGCGGTTGATAAAAATACGCCTGCAGTATCAGGTTTATAATTATCCTGCTGCCAGTCGCGCAGAGCCTGCCATGCTATTGCAGTATGCGGACAAGCCACATAGTTATAATCATCATTAATGAACTTTATTGCAGCAAGGGTTTCGTCATCATCATAACGATAGCCTGTAACCAGGTTTTTAAGCTCATCCATATCGTCCTTAAATAAATCGGCAATCCGAACCCAGTTGCTTGGGTCGCCAACATCCATGGCGTTGCTGAGGGTGGCCACCGATGGTTTGGGTTGATAAACGCCTGATTTTAAATATTCAGGCACGGTATCATTAGCATTGGTTGCCGCTATAAAATGCTCAACCGGTAAACCCATCTTCCAGGCTAATAGACCTGCACCGATATTGCCAAAATTGCCACTTGGTACCGAGAAGATCACTTTGCTGATGCCTTGCTTTAACAGCTGTGCGTAGGCATTAAAGTAATAAAATGTTTGGGGGATGAGCCTTGCTATATTTATAGAATTAGCAGACGTAAGGCGGAATTTTTCATTCAGCTCTGCATCAGTAAAAGCTTGTTTAACCAGTGCCTGGCAATCATCAAAAGTACCGTCGACTTCAACAGCGCGGATATTTTGACCGTTGGTAGTTAACTGTAATTCCTGGATCTCGCTTACCTTGTCTTTTGGATATAAAATAGTAACACGGGTGTTTGGCACGCCTAAAAAGCCAAGTGCAACTGCTCCGCCTGTATCGCCGGATGTTGCTACCAGCACGTCCAGCTTCTTTTCGCCTTTCTCTAAAAAGTAGCTCATTACCCGGCTCATAAAACGGGCGCCAAAGTCTTTAAACGCTAAAGATGGGCCATGCCACAGCTCCAGCACAAATATGTTTTCTTCCAGTTTAACTACAGGAGCTAAAAAGTTGATGGCATCTTTAATAATCGCCTTCAGATCATAAGCAGGAATATCATCGCCAATTAAATGTTGCGCAATGTGGAAAGCAATTTCGGGCAGGGTATACCCATCAAGGTTATTTAAAAATTTGTCGTCCAGGCGCGGGATATTAACCGGCATATAAAGGCCTTTATCCTGCGGCATGCTGTTAAAAACCGCGTCTTTAAATGATACGCGGGTAGATGGGTTTTTGGTACTGTATAATTTCATTTCGGATTTCGGATGTTCGATTTCGGATTTTGTTTATTAGTTATTTATTATTTCTACCGTCATTGCGAGGAACGAAGCAAACTCTGAACTATGCAGATCATGAACCACTAGTTGTGTGGAGACCTGGCAGCGGCTGTAAGGTCCCTGCGAGATTGCGGTTCGTTGATTGTCCTACGCAGAGGTTGCTTCGTTCCTCGCAATGACGCTTGGGGGTATTCGCACATCTACATATTTGCACATCCGCACATCATAAAACTCTCGGCCCTTTGTCATTAATTGTTGATACATAAGTGTTGCTGCCAATGTTTATCCCTGTTAAATGCTGCTGCAGTTTTTGGGTGATACGGTTGGCAGTATCTTCGTCTCGGGTAAAGGCGAAAACTGAAGGTCCTGAACCGCTGATGCCAAAACTTACCGCACCCAGTTCCATGGCCATTTCGCGCATTTTATAAAAATCAGGGATCAGCATGGAGCGTACGGGTTCAACCAAAATATCTTTCATGCTGCGGCCTATCAGGTCAATATCATTCATAAACAAGCCACTTACCAGGCCTGCTATATTGCCCCACTGGGTTACAGCATCCTGCATCCGGATATTTTTACGGATGATCTGCCTGGCCTCGCGGGTAGGTACATCCACATCAGGGAATACTATGGCGCAATACAATCCTTCCGGGTGTGGCAGCCTGATGATATCCAATGGCTCATAGCTCCGTACCAATACAAAACCACCAAAAAGGGCAGGGGCAACATTATCCGCATGACCATGACCGCAAGCCATTTCCTCACCTTTCATGGCAAAGGGCAATAGCTTAGCCGGGTCGGCATCATCGCCTAATAAAGTCTTGATAGCAAACAAACCCGCTACCGTACTTGCTGAACTTGAACCAAGTCCGCTGCCGATAGGCATCTTTTTGTGCAGCTCAATATCCAACCCAATATCGGTACGGCCGATACTGTTTAGATAGTGCTGAACGCTTACGCTTACGGTGTTTTTAGCCGGGTCAAGCGGTAACCTGCCGTCATCACCTGTAATTTTACTAATGGTGATTCCTGGTTTGCCGGTCATTCGCATTATTACCTCATCACCAGGCTCATTAACGGCAAAGCCCAGCACATCAAAGCCGCAAACAACATTGGCTACGGTTGCCGGGGCGAAGACGTGAATTCCCCCCCCACCCCCTAAAGGGGAGGCTTTAATAGCGTCGGGGCTTTTTACTTCTTGTATATTATTTTCCATTTTGTTCTTCAAAAACTCCCCCTTTAGGGGGCCGGGGGATTACGCTCCCACATTAATTAAATCAGCAAATACGCCTGCGGCGGTTACTTCGGCACCTGCGCCGGGGCCTTTTACAACCAGCGGGCGCTCTTTATACCTGTCGGTTGTGAAGGAAATGATGTTATCACTGCCCGATAGCGTAGCGAATGGGTGGCTTTCATCAACCATTTGCAGGGTAATTTCCGCTTTGCCATTTTCCAGTTTGCCTATATAACGCAACACCTTATTGTCTTTTTCGGCTTGCTGTTTCAAGTTGGTGAAATGAGCGTCTTCACTTTTTAAAGCTGCGTAAAAGTCTTCAACAGTTTTAGCTGCTAAGCAAGCTGCCGGTAAAACGCTTTCAATTTGTACGTCAGCTTCTTCCATGGCGTAACCTGCATCGCGGGCTAAGATCAGCATTTTACGCATAAAATCTTTTCCGCTCAGATCATCGCGCGGATCAGGTTCGGTATAACCTTTTTCCTGCGCCTCTTTTACCACATCGTAGAATTTGGCGTCGCCCTTAAAATTATTAAAGATAAACGAGATAGTACCCGATAAAATAGCCTCAATTTTTGCTATACGGTCGCCGCTGTTCATCAGGTCTTTTAAAGTACGGATGATGGGCAAACCTGCCCCTACATTGGTTTCATAAAAGAAGTCAACGCCATGCTGCAATGCCGTATCATGAAAGGTTTTATATTGCTTGTACGATGCTGAGTTGCCTATTTTATTACAGGTAATCACAGAGATGTTCGATTTGAAAACCTGTTCATAAACCTCTACAGGCTTTGGGCTGGCAGTGTTATCAATAAATACACAGTTGGGCAGGTTCATACTTTTCATGCGGGCAACAAACTCCTGCAGATCAGCCGGTTCATTTGAAGCATTTAGCTCTTCCTGCCAGTTATCTAAGGAGACGCCATCAGTATTAAAGATCATTTTGCGGGTATTGCTGATGCCTGCAATTTTTACCTGGATGCCATTATGCTCCTGCAAATATGCGCTGTGTGCATTCAGTTGTTTAAACAGGGTTTGGCCGATGTTGCCGGTACCCAAACAAAAGGCATGCAGTGTTTTGGTAAGCTGGGTAAAAAAGCCATCGTGCACCGCATTCAATGCTTTTGCAAGGTCGCGGGCAGAGATAATAACCGAGATGTTATATTCAGATGATCCCTGTGCAATGGCCCTTACATTAACCCCGTTACGACCCAACGCATGAAACAACTTGCCCGATACACCGGGTGTTTGTTTCATGTTTTCGCCAACTATGGCTATTATAGCCAGGTTTTGTTCAATTACTACATCCTCCAGTTTTTTAGCGAGGAGTTCCAACTCAAATTCCTGTTCTATTAATTTTTTCGCTTTCTCGGTATCATCCGGCTGAACAGCGAAGGTGATGCTGTGTTCGGATGAGGATTGGGTGATGAGGATTATATTGATCTGTTCTCTCGCCAGCAAAGAAAACAACCTGCCGCTAAAGCCTGATTTACCCACCATGCCGCTGCCTTCCAAATTAAGGATGCTGATATTATTGATGGAAGAAATGCCTTTTATAGGCAAGTTTGATGGCTTGCAATCATGACGGATCACGGTACCTTCAAACTCCGGCTCGAAAGTGTTTTTTATTACGATGGGGATCTTCTTTAAAAAGGCCGGGATCATAGTTGGCGGGTAGATCACCTTAGCGCCGAAATAGGATAGTTCCATTGCTTCGGTATAAGTAAGCTCCGGCAATGAAAACGCTTTCTTCACCATGCGCGGATCGGCGGTCATCATGCCGTTAACATCAGTCCAGATCTGGATCTCCTGCGCATTTAATGCCGAGCCGAATATGGCCGCAGTATAATCGCTGCCACCACGGCCCAAAGTTGTAATCTGCCCGGCTTCGTTAGCAGCTATAAACCCGGTAACAAAAAGCACTTTATCGCTATGTTCCTGCTGAAAGCTGCGGATCAGCAGCTCAGTAAGTTCCATATTCACCTTAGCCTGGCCAAATGAGCTGTCAGTTTTTATCAGCTCCGATGCATCAACACAATATGATTCCGGAAAATGCTGTGCTGCAATTTTGCAGATCATCAGGGTTGAGCAGCGTTCGCCAAAGCTCAATACCTGGTCGCGGGTTTTAGGGGTAAGCTCTCTTAGAGTCAATATGCCCTGTAGCAAGTCTTCCAGGTGGTTAAAGAAAATCTTCAGGCGGGTAAACGCAGGGTTTTGATTTTGAACGGTAAGCAGGCTTTTTACCACATCAAAGTGGCGTTTTTCCAGTTCGGCCAATTGTTCGGTAAATTCCACACCGTTTGCGGCGCCTTCGGCCATTGAGAGCAGAAGGTTGGTTACCCCGCTCATGGCTGAGAGTACCACTATTGGTTTTTCTTTATTTTCAACTTCGCCTTTTACAATGTTCAATAAGGTTTGGATGCTTTGAACTGATCCTACGGAAGTACCGCCAAATTTTAAAATTTTCATTACTGCGTTTAATATTAACAAAAACGCCTTCCTCTTTTCGGAGGAAGGCGCTCATTTGGTTTTTTATGTTTTTACACCATACGATTATCTTCCTCCGGATTTTACGCCGGTGGTAGTAATTGTTGTTGATGTGGTGTTGTTAATTATCATATATATTATGTCTGTAAAGTAAGTAGATATTTTTTTAATAAACAAGAGTTATTTTACTTTTAATAAAAACAGGGATAAATACAACGATTTTTAATATAATTACTCATTATATGAGCAGAACAGTAATATTAATCTTGTTTTTAATTATAGCAAAAACCGGACTTGCACAAAAAGGAAAAGATACCATTGTATATAAATTACCTGTGGTTAATGGGAAATTAACATACACCGATAGCGTAAAGGTACAAGGACATAATAAAGCCGTGTTGGATAACGTCGCAAAAAAATGGATCAACAGTTATTTTAAATATCATTGGGCTGATACCTTATCGAAAGATAAGGATGTCAGGAGTAGTGTTTTGAGCTGGGCTATTCTTGAATTTCGCGCTCCTCCAAATTCAATGAGAGTGGTATACTATGATTATTACATGCGGGTAACTATTAAAATTAATTGTGAGGATGGTTATTATACCTATAAAATTTCTGACGCGTACTTTAGGCCTAAAAGCAATTTTTTTAATAAAATAGTTGCTCATCCAACCAACGCTGATTGGTTAATAGATACTTATAAGAAGAAAGACTACGGTTTGATGCACAACTTTGATGGCAGTACGATAAGATACTACCTGTCTTGCATAAATACGGCGATAATTAATTGTATTGTATCACTAAATAAGGCGATGGCAAATTAATAAGAAATATAGAAGCTGTTGTAATTGTATTCTGTATATACAAAAGTATATCTATATTTGATATATAATTAATGAGTATGAAAAGTGTCCTTTTAAAATTAGATGACAAACTGTTTGAGGAAACAGACAGGCATGTTAAAGCCGAAAAAACCAGCAGGTCGAATTATATAAAAATTGCCATCGAACACTACAATAAATGGCAAGCTAAGAAAACCTTGGAAGAACAAATGGAACGTGAAGTGCAATTGTTAAAACAGTTTGATTCTAACAGGGAACTTATTGAAGAATTTGAGCTGGCCTCATTAAATGATATGAAAAAACATTTAGATGAGTAGAGTTTATCCTAAACAATACGAAATATGGTTTGCAGATTTAGACCCATCTATAGGAAGCGAACCAGGTAAAATTCGCCCAATTGTAATAATACAATCGGATGTACTTAATAAGGCAGGTCATAGAACCACTATCGCCTGTGCTATATCTTCATTGTCGACTGCTGGCGTGTCATTTATTCGTATATCAATCGATTCGTCAGGATATAACGGACTATCAAAAAAATCCTATATTTTATGTGATCAGATAAGAGCAATTGATGTTTCAAGGTTAAAAAGCAGAATAGGTATGCTCGAACAAATTGATATAAACCGCTTAAACGCTAGCGTTCAGGCAATTCTTTCACTTTAATGCAGGGATTAATTACAAAATCAACCGGAAGTTGGTACCAGGTGCAAACACCCGCAGGGAAGCGAATCGATTGCCGGATAAAAGGGAAGTTCAGAACGAAAGGGATCACCACAACTAATCCATTAGCAGTAGGGGATATAGTTGATTTTGAAATGGAACCCGACCAGGAAACCGGGGTGATCACCAATTTACAGCAGCGTAAAAATTATATCATCCGCAAATCCATCAATCTATCGAAACAGGGGCAAATAATTGCCGCTAATCTCGACCAGGCGATGCTGGTGGTTACTTTGGCATCCCCGCGCACCTCATTAGGGTTTATTGATCGTTTTTTGGTAACCGCCGAAGCTTACAGCATCCCGGCAATGCTGATCTATAATAAAGTGGATCTTTTTAGTGATGAAGGGCTGGAGATATTGGCTGATTATAAAGCCGTTTATGAAAAAATAGGGTATCCCTGTTACGAGGTTTCAGCATTGGAAGGAACCAATATTGAAAAAGTACAGGAGTTACTGAAGGGTAAAGTAACCTTATTTTCAGGGCATTCGGGGGTAGGGAAATCAAGCCTGATAAACGCTTTACTGCCTGATCTTGACCTGCGTACCCACCAGGTATCTGACTGGAGCGATAAAGGGATGCACACCACCACTTTTGCCGAAATGTTTGAGCTACCTCAGGGGGGATTCATTATTGATACCCCCGGCATCCGCGAACTGGGGGTTATCGACATAGAAAAGCAGGAGCTAAGCCATTTCTTCCCCGAAATGCGCCAGCGCATGAACCAATGCCGCTTTAACAATTGTCGCCATATTAATGAGCCGGGCTGTGCAGTGCTTGAAGCGGTGGAAGAAGGTGAAATTGAGCTATCGCGATACGAAAGTTATTTAAGCATTTACAATGGGAATGATACGAGGAGTTAGTCTGTAAAGTCCGAAAGTCCGAAAGTAAAACCAATCCGTCATGCAGAATTTATTTTCGGCATCTCATCATAAAGGTTATCGTGCGACTGGTTGGCTGTATAAAACCGTAGCAGGCGGAGTGCAGGAACAAGTTACCTGATAATATATCGAAAAGCCAGACTTACGAAGTTTATAAAACTTTGTAAGTCTTAAGCCAAACCACTTATTTTTTATTTTTCGCTGATGCCAGGTAATCCCTTAAATAACTGCACTCATTTACAGCAAGCTTATAAAAGGCGGTTTTTGAATAACCGCTTTTTAATCCGGCAAAATAAGGGTTGTTCCTTACTGCCTTATCGTACTGACCATTTGACTCGCCAGACCAGCCTATGCCATCAGGCGCTGTAATTTGTTTTTGCCGGCATTTTGCAGCCATATAGGTGCATTTTGCTTTAAATTCCTGATCGGTACTTAACTGGTATGCCTTTAAATAATATTGTTCGGCGGTTTTGGTTTTTATATAATCATTATCATAACTATACAGGTTTTGACGGCCATAATCGTACGAAGACCATTCGTACGAAATTAAATAATAGGCATTGCCGTAGTGAGTAGCATTGTACAAACCTGTTGCTATTTGAAAATAATAGGATGCTGCGTTTTTAGGATCAGACTTAAGTTTACCCTGAAGCGATAACATCTTTTGCGCAAACATAAGCCTGTTAAACGGTTTTGAATTAGCGTTTAAAAACACTTTCGGATAATCATGCAACTGGTTAATAAACGGATCGGCCATTTCTAATGAGTCGATATACATGTTAATCCCTTTGTTGTAACCTTTGATGCTGATCTTTTTAAATGCAGCTGTGGCCATACTATAGTTATGCTCACGCAGATAATCTGTGCCTAACAGGTCGTAAAGCTCGTTGGTTTTTATTTTTGAGAGTGATCCGGCAAGGAATTTTAAATACGATGATCCGGTTGGGTTCAGCTTCCATGCTATCAGCTGGTTTACCTGCGGCGAATGCAGGTAATGCGTCCAAAACTGGGGAGAGGTATTTATTGTGTTTAAATTATTATTTGCTGATGAATCAACCGGATTGAATATTTTTTCACTTTTAAGGATACATAGCGCTGCTTTTATAGTGTCTTTTTGTTTTAAATAAGCTGTTGATAAAACCAGGTTGTAAAAGTCCCTGGCAGAAGAAGCAAACCGGCTGCTGTTATACCCCCTGGCATACCCGTTATCATCGCCGGATTTTATTTTTTTTAATTGCTCAGCAACTTTATTGTCAAGCCATTTTAACGAGGGTAATAGCTGTGCTTCATTAACATCGTTTAATTTTTCAAACTTTTGTGCGGTAAGCAACAGGTTTACCAATTGTTTTTGGTCGTTTAGCTTTGGGCTTAACTTTTCATTATTCACCTTGCTTAAATAGTTTAAACCATCAGCTGTATGGCCGCCTTCCATCCAGGAAAGATAGGCCGATGCAATGTAACCAAGAGCCGGCTCCGCATATTTACCATCTGCGGAGAGCTTATTACAAACCTTTTGCAATTCGTTAATTTCATTTATTGCCTCCTGGTTAGTTTTGCCGGCTTCCGGATCTTTGTAACTATTATTGTATGTAAGCTGGTTGCCAAGCCTGGGCGAAAGATATTTTAGCTCCAGCTTGTTTAACTCGCGAACCAGTAATACTCCTACAGCTTCGGCATGCGGGTCATACTGGTACACCTTTTGTAAATAGGGGATATTGTATTCCATATTGCCAAAACCATCAATGGCATATATAAAAGCCCTTTCGGTATTGTTTGCGGCCAGGGCTGCAACTTTATCGGCGTTAGCCGAGCAATAGTGGAAGTTTTTATAAGCCTGAACGCGTCTTTCAGGATATAAGGCAAACACTTTTGAAAACAGGTAAGCCGCCTTACCGGTATCACCAAGCCTTCGTTCTTCGCCGGCTTTAAGCGCCAGAGCCCAACCTTTTACATGGCTATCAGACTTATAGTCCGCTATATATTCATCATATACGGCCATGGCCTGTTTAAAATCAGTACTGTAATGCAGCAAGCGTTCGGCCTGGTAGAGGTAACGCAGCTTGATGAATTTATCTTTTTCGGTTTTTGCTCTTTTCAGGGCTTCCAGACCGCTATTATATAACTTATTGGTATCAACAGGCTGGGGGTTCCATTGGTCGTAACCAAAATTTGCCACACGTTCAACACCTTTAGCAAAAAGATAGTATTGCAAAGCGCTGTCGTTATTTCCAAATGCAATTGCGTAAAAAAAGGAATTGGATTTTAAACCGTCGGGCAGCTTATTTTTACCAATAAGCTTATCATGCAACATGGCAGAATCTCCCTTTGCATCACCGTACAAAGCCGCTTTAACATCTTCTGTTTTTATATCTCTGCCCAGGTAAGCCGCCCATTCTTTTGCGTTAATGTCCTGTTCGCTTTCCGGCTCTTCATCATTAAATACATAATTGTACGATAAATAAAATGAGCCGTAATTATGCTCGCCCTGCACGTTGTTATGGAAAAACGAAACGTAGTAATCGTAAGGGTCATCTTCGCCCGAGCAGGCTAAATCAACGGCAATGCCCACAAAAAAGACCGCAATAAAGCTAACGCAGTAAATTATTAACCTTTTGGAGGTTGGGGAAGGTATAAGGTTTAATAACCGTTTCATCAAGATGGAAATAAATTACGTTAATAGTATCCGTTTTTATCAGCGGCGATATATAGCTTGCTACAGCCTCCAAAACAGGCACAGGGATAGCTTCCCAACGCACTTCATCGGCTTTCAGTAATCCATATTCGGGAAGATCTGCGGCTGCTTTGTAAATGTTATTTCCTATAAATATAAATTGATTTTTGTTATTTAAATCAACAATTTTTATTCTTTTTGAAATACCGATATATTCCCTGTTTCTAAACGCTACGGCCCAGCTAAACAGGGGTAATCCCACATCAACCGGCATGGGGTATTTGGAGATATTATCACCTAAATATTTCTTTAACTCGCTAATTTCCAATATGCTGTTCTGGCTGCCATACTTGCGCAGGTTGCCCATATTATAACACATCAACATGACCCTGCTAACGGGTGGAATGCCGCTGCCTTTTTGATTTTTTAGCTGATGCAGCCGTAGTGTTGCCGATAACGTTTTGTGCTTTAGCGCAGGGTTTAATTTTAACCGGTTTAGCAGGTAAAAATAGTTATCGCGGGTGCTGGTTGTCCAGTCGCAATCTATTTGTAATTCGTTAAAAGAAGTGTTGCCAGCCTGTTGCACTTTGGCGGTTACGAATGTTATCAGCTTAGCTGCCAAATCATCCAGCCGGGCTTTTGTTATGGTTTTTAAAACATCATTAACAATAAACACTATCGGCACTATTTGTACGCTATCCGGCAGCTTATCCTTAAATGTAATGGGCGATATGGGGACCGGGGAGATACCATCCTCATCCATATTAACATCCATTATGCGCACGTATAGTTTATGCGACTGGAATTGTTTGAGGTAGGCGGTTTCAGTTGGATTTGTTTTGTAAACGGTTTTCCAGTAGTAAAAAGACGTGTTTACTTTTTTGGATTTATGACAGGAGGGGAAGAGAGAGGTAAGAAGCAAGATAGCAAGAATCAGGAAAGAAGAATAGGTTGATTTTTTCATCTTGATTCCTGACTCTTGCTTTCTTGAATCTATACCAAAGCGTTTTTAAAATCATCCAGCAAATCATCCAAATCCTCAATACCAACAGATAGCCTGATCATCGAATCAGAAATTCCCATTTCAGCTCTCTTTGCAGCGCCTAATTCGTTAAATATGGTATGTGCAACCGGTATGGCTAAAGTGCGGGTATCGCCCAGGTTACTTGATTTAATAACCAGTTTTAGCTTGTTTAAAAAGGCAAAGCAATCAATGCTTTCATCAAGCTCGAAACTCATCAGTCCGCCGAATTTATAAAACAGCTCGCCGGCAAGCTTGTGTTGCGGGTGCGATTCAAGGCCGGGGTAATAAACTTTTTTGATCAACGGGTGCGCTTCAAAAAAGGTGGCCAAAGCCATTGCATTGCTGCAGGCCCTTTCAAGGCGCAGGGCCAATGTTTCAGAACCTACAGAAATAGAATGTGCTGCTTCAGGTGCAAGGGTGCCACCTGCATCACGCAGGCCTTTTTTGCGGATCTGGGTCATGCCTAAAACTTCGGGTTTAACCTGGGTTTTAAAGGTTTCGAAGATATTGGGGAAGTTAGACCAGTTAAACAGTCCGGTATCGGTAACACTGCCGCCAAGCGCGTTGCCGTGGCCGCCAATATATTTGGTTAATGAGTTGATGACCAAACTTGCCTTTACATCAACAGGTTTGAAGATATAGGGCGAGGTCATGGTGTTATCAACCACATAGATAATTCCTTTTTGCTCGCACAGTTTCCCTATTTCCTTAAGATCGGCTATTTGTGTTGCGGGGTTGGCAATGGTTTCAACAAAAACCATTCGGGTATTGTCCTTTATTTCGGCCTTTATATTATCTATTGAAGTAGCATCAGTAAATGTAATATCAAGCCCCATATCCATAAACGACTGGAACACGCTGCGGGTGTTGCCAAACAAAAAAGAGCTTGCCAGCACATGGTCGCCATGTTTTATCAATGCCAGGATAGTAGCTGAAATGGCAGCCATACCGGTAGAAAAAGCAATAGTCGACAAGCCATTTTCCATTTGCGTTACCTTTTGCTCAAGCGCCGAAACAGTTGGATTGCCCTGGCGTGAGTAAGCGTAGCCTTTTTTCTTGTTCTGAAAAATATCAACAAGGTCCTGCACATCATCGTAACCGTAAGTAACCGCGGTGTGGATGGGTTTGTGTAAAGCGCCGTGTTCTGGTTTGCCTAAACGGTCGGAATGTAAAATAGTGGTTGTGAATCCTCTGGAAGCCATGTTATATAGAAAATAGTATTAACAAACAGATTGCGAAACTAACAAAATTGAAAGGGAGTTTTAATTAAATCTCAAATTAACAGTTTAAATGCTTGATAGATTTACATTAAGTTGATTATGTTTGAATTCAACTTAGTCAACAATTCACTTAATCTAACTTAATAAACTAATTATCCGTGAGAGCTGTAATACAACGTGTTTCTGAAGCAAGCTGCAGGGTGGATGATAAAATTACCGGGGCCATAGGCCATGGCTTTTTAGTTTTACTGGGGATTGAAGATGCCGATACGGATGAAGACCTGCAATGGCTGGCTCAAAAAATAACAAACCTGCGTGTTTTTGGCGATGAAAACGGACTGATGAACAAAGCATTGGCAGATATAGACGGGGGTATTTTGCTGATTTCGCAGTTTACGCTGTTTGCCCAAACCAAAAAGGGAAACCGGCCATCGTTTATACGGGCAGCAAGGCCGGATAAAGCTATCCCGCTTTATGAAAAAATGAAAAGCACGCTTGAAAGCCTAATAAATAAAAAAGTTGAAGCTGGGATTTTTGGGGCCGATATGAAGATAAGCTTGGTGAATGATGGACCGGTAACTATTATAATGGATACGAAGAATAAAGAATAGGCACGTATTAGCTCGAATTTTATCGAATTTCACGAATTAAAACGGTGGTAAAGGTAAATTGTGAAATTTTACTGTTTATCATTTACTCAATTCGCCTTTATTCAATTCGTGTAATTCGCAATAATTCGTGACATTAGTGCCCATATGGAAATTAAGGAAGCACAGCATCTGGTAGATAACTGGATAAAAACAACCGGGATCAGATACTTTAACGAGCTCACCAATACCGCCATTTTAATGGAAGAAGTTGGTGAAGTCGCCCGCATCATGGCAAGACAATATGGCGAGCAATCGTTCAAAAAATCGGATACGCAAGTTAACCTGGCTGATGAAATGGCCGATGTGCTTTTTGTGCTGATCTGCCTGGCAAACCAAACCGGGATTGATCTTACTGATGCGCTGGAAAAAAATATGGAAAAGAAAAGTATAAGAGATGCGGACAGGCATAAGAATAACGAGAAGCTGAAATAATTATAACCACT
Organism: Mucilaginibacter sp. OK098; assembly: GCF_900142915.1. Lineage (GTDB taxonomy): Bacteria > Bacteroidota > Bacteroidia > Sphingobacteriales > Sphingobacteriaceae > Mucilaginibacter. The sequence goes on along the minus strand of NZ_FRCM01000002.1, from coordinate 51,180 downwards.
TTGTCATTGCGAGCGATAGCGTAGCAATCTCATTGAATGCTTAGCGGCTATGCAAGTTCTACACCATTCTATTCGCTCTGTATAGTTACGAGGTTGCCGCGCTTCGCTCGCAATGACAAATTTGTTATGTTAATTTTATCAATCGTTCCCCATCCAATACCGGGATAGCCGTTGTTATATCTACCTGCAGGCAAAACTCTATATCCTTTTCAATACCCAGTTTTTTCAAGCGTTCGCTGTGGGATGTTTTTTTGAGATATGCGTTTATGTCGTTTTTGCCGGCCTGGTACAGGTCATTTGCGGCAATGGCGGCATCATCAAGCTTTAGGCCGGTTGCTTTAAGCTGCTCAACTACGGCGCCGGCAAAAAGGGTATCTTCCAGGTTGAAGTTATTTTTCCAGCCTGCGCATACCAGCAAAATACTTTCGTTTTGGGTTTTAAGCCAGTTGCATAAAGCGGTAAGGTTCAAAAATGAACCGATCACTATTCTTTTTGCACTGCGCGACAGGTGCAGCGCCTGCGTACCATTGGTAGTGGTTAATACGATGGTTTTGCCGGCTACTTTTTCTTTTGTGTATGAGAATGGGGAATTGCCAAAATCAAAACCGGTAACCACCTCGCCATTGCGTTCAGCAGCCAGCAAATGGCCGTGATTGCGGTAAGCTTCGCATGCTTCAATTTCAGATACCGGGATTATCGCCTCCGCACCGTTCTCAATGCCATAGCAAATGGATGATGTAGCCCTGAAAATATCAATGATCACAACAATGTAATCCTCCACATTGTAAAGGGGGATCAGAAGAGGGGTGAGGCAAACATTGAGGTCATTAGTCATTGTGTCATTAGTCATTGGATGGTTGGATAATGGGATTGTTTGCCATTAGCCACAAATGACTAATGACAAATGCCCAATGACTATTTAGCAAACGGCGGTTTTACAACCTTTGCTTTTATTTTATTATCGCGGATGCTGATGAAGATCTCGGTGCCTTCTTTGGCGAACTCGGTTTTTACATAGCCCATGCCGATTGCTTTTTGCAATGATGGTGATTGGGTGCCTGATGTTACCCGGCCTATTTTATTGCCATCTGCATCAACAATTTCATAATCATGGCGGGGAATGCCGCGGTCGATCATTTCAAAGCCTACCAGTTTTTGTTTAAGGCCTTCCTGTTTTTGCTGTTGTAATACTGCCGAATTGTTAAACTCTTTGCTAAACTTGGTTACCCATCCTAAGCCGGCTTCCAATGGCGATGTTGTATCGTCAATGTCGTTGCCGTAAAGGCAGAAACCCATCTCCAGGCGTAAAGTATCACGTGCGCCTAAGCCAATTGGTTTTATACCGAATGGTTTGCCGGCTTCAAAAATGGCGTTCCAGATCTGTTCGGCATTTGCATTATCAAAGTAGATCTCGAAACCACCTGCACCGGTATAGCCTGTTGCCGATACCACTACGTTATCAATGCCTGCAAATACTCCTTTTTTAAAAGTATAATACTCCATCGAAGCCAGGTCGATATCGGTTAAGCTTTGCAATGCTGCGGCAGCTTTTGGTCCCTGGATAGCAAGCAGGGAGGTGCGGTCTGAAATGTTTTTCATATCGGCACCCATGGTATTGAATTTCGAGATCCAGTCCCAATCTTTATCAATGTTTGATGCGTTAACTACCAGCATATAGGTTTTATCGTCAATCCGATAAACCAGCAAATCGTCAACTATCCCGCCATCAAGGTTTGGCAGACAAGAGTATTGCACTTTACCGTCATACAATTTAGCTACGTCGTTACTGGTAACCTGCTGGATCAGCTCAAGCGCATGATCGCCTTTTACAATAAACTCGCCCATATGGCTAACATCAAATACACCAACGCCGTTGCGTACGGTCTCGTGTTCGGCATTGATACCTGCATATTGAACAGGCATATTGTAACCAGCAAACGGTACCATTTTGGCACCTTCTTTTATATGAATATCGGTTAAAGCGGTATTTTTCATTAGAACAATTGTTTTTTTAAAGGCAATGAAGCTATCATGAGCTGTATTTATTTCGTTTTTTGAGTGATAGCTTATGATGGTTTCATTATTAATTATTATGGGGCAAAAGTAATACGATTTAGGGATTTTAAAGATTTTTATTCCTTTTACTATGGTAACATTCTGATGCCAGTTGTAATATATTTACAGAATACGTAACCAAGGAGGTTATACTGCGTCATAACACATATGAAACATGCTGTTAAAACATTCTTTTTATTAAGTATTATACTTATTGCCGCCATAAATAATTTAAAAGCCCAGGAAAATAAAGCTGCAGAAATAGACTCGCTGATACATGGCGCAAACAGACTTGGGCTTTTTAACGGGAATGTTTTGGTAGCTGATAACAACCATGTTATTTATAAAACAGCTGTTGGTTTTACTGATGCTTCCAGAAAAATAAAGCTGGCAGAAAATTACCGTTTTCATATTGGTTCAATAGCTAAAGAGTTTAATGCGGTTGGAATTATGATGCTACAGGAACAAGGAAAACTGAGCCTGGATGACAAAGTATCGAAATATCTGCCTGATCTGCCCTCATGGGCCGGAAAGATCAGTATTAAAAACCTTTTGCAATATACCAGCGGACTGCCTGATGTTAAATGGGCTAGTGTTAAAAATGATGGGGATAATATGGCTGATCTTAAAAAACTGGATAAACTTAATTTTGAACCGGGTACCAGCTATAATTATAACAACAACAATGTTTTTTTGCAACGACGGATAATTGAAAAAGTAAGCGGCCTAAGCTTTAAAGAGTTTGTACAGCAAAAAATTTTAAAACCATGCGGCATGAGCGCAGCTATAATTGACCCTGCGGAAGCTGATGTTTTAATAGCTAAAGCTTATAATGACAATTATCAGCAGGATTCATTAATCGTTCCGATATCGGGCTGGACTTGTCTTACTATTGCTGATTTTTACAAATGGGCTAATTGCATAGCAACTTTTAAACTCATCAATGCTGCATCAACCAGGCAAATTATTTACCCGGTAGGGCCAAACAAACAGGCGGGGCTTGGCGGTGGCAGCATGGATGGCGATAAGCTTATAAGCCATATACATGATGGTTCAAGCCTTAATTACCAGGCTTTACTTGTTGATGATGCGCCAAAAGGCAGGGTGGTTATATTAATGAGCAATAACAAGCAAGGCAATTTATATGATATAAACAGTGCCATACAAGCTATTTTGGATGGGAAACCATACCATCAGCCTAAAAAATCAATTTTAAAACAATATCAATCAACATTGGATACATTGAACGGCAAACAGGTGATTTCTTTTTATGATAATTTAAAAGTTAAGCATGAAAAGGAATTTGGCTTTGATAATGAATCGACATTAAACGAAATAGGCTATTTTTTAATGGGCAAGAACCGGATAAATGATGCTATAACTGTGTTTGAGTACAATACCGTGCTTTTCCCATCTTCGGGCAATGGGTATGATAGTTTAGGCGAAGCTTATTATAAACAGGGAGATAAGCAAAAGGCGCTTGCTAATTATAAACGTTCGTTACAGTTAGACCCTACAAACCAAAATGCAAAGAATATTATTGCTGAATTAGAGAAGTGAGGCAGAATAAACACCGATCACAGCTTCATAAAAATCAACCAGCCTTTTGGTAACCCGGTTTGCATCGTTTTGTTCTTCCATTAGCTTTCGGGCATTAAGGCCAATATTTTTGCAATAATCCTCATCGGTGATGCAATGCTTTATGGCGTCGTAAAATTCATCATAATCATTGGCGATAAGGATGTTAACGCCATTTTCATAATTTATGCCTTCTGCACCCAATGAGGTGGAGATAATACATTTTTGCATAGCCATGCCCTCAACAATTTTCACCCGCATCCCTCCGCCAGACATAAGGGGGACGATCATTATCGATTTGCTGTTTACAAATTCAAGCGCATCATCAACCTCGCCCTGGATAAATATTTTACCCATTACATCATAATCGTCAAAACGCTCGGGGATATCATTGCCGGCCACATAGAATTTTACGCGCAGATCCCCTTCTGTTAAATCCTTGTTGAAATTTTCGATGAACCATTCAATGCCCTCGCGATTTGGCAGCCAATCTAACGAGCCCAAAAAAAACAGGCTGGGGAATTCGGTTTTGCTGAAATCGGGTTTATAATGATCAAGATTTATACCTACCGGCAAGATCTCAATAGGTATTTTTGTGCCATATTCAAGCAGGGTGCTTTTATCCTGCTGCGTGAAAACGGCAATCGCGTCGAAATTATTTAATTGCAGCAGCTCGTAGTTTTTTATCCGTTTGGCATGCATTTTCAGGTACGACTTTTTAAACGGATCACTTTTTTGTTCCGAGAGCCGCTGCCAGATCTGGTTCTCAATATTATGTGAGCGGTAGATGAGCTTTGCTTTTGAAACCTTGCGTACTGCCGCTAAATACAGGGAAACTAAAAGTCCTTCGAACTGGATGATGTCATAATCCTTTATCCTTAGCTCGCGGATCAGCAATCTTTCAAATTCAGGGTCGTAATATTTATCAATGTTAAATGACGTTTTGCTGAACAGGTTTGCGGCAACATCAAATACGGATACATTAATATCAATATCATAAGCCCGGTAATTTATTTTTGAAAGCAGGTCATTATCATCATCGTTATTTTCGTGGTGATTTTTTTTGGCGTTGAGCGCTACCAATGAAACTTCGTGCCCAAGGTTTACCAGCTCACGTATGGTATTGCTTACCACAATTGAGTATCCGCCATTTTGCGGAAACGGAACACGATGGGTTAAAATAAGGATTCTCAATGGTTTGCCGGTTTTTAACAAAAGTATAAAAAATAGGCGATTAAGAAGGACTGGGATAATTATTGTGTTGTTTTATTGCCTAAATATTACAAAAAATGCAATTGCTAATGTGATGAAGAAGGACGAAGCGATCTTCTGATTTTAAATTATGAAATGAAGTTTAGGTACGCGATATAGCTCATCTTGTTGACGAGGGCGTATGCAATACGCCCCTACGTAAGGCGCATAATTTAATTCATCAGAAAAATCCCCAAATCCTTTAATCCCGGTTCCGGTTCAGAACATCTCCAATTGCGGATTCGTTACCTTAAATGTGCGGCGATGATAAGGGGTATAGCCAATTTCCAAAACGGTTTTGCGGTGTTTTATGGTGGGATAGCCTTTGTTTTTGTGCCAGTCGTATTCCGGGTGTTCGGCGGCTATTTGCTTCATGTAATCGTCGCGGTAGGTTTTTGCCAGTATGGATGCCGCTGCTATGCTGAAATATTTGGCATCGCCTTCAACTATGCACTTATGAGGTATGTTTTGATATTTGTTAAATCGGTTGCCGTCGATAATCAAAAATTGAGGACTTAAATGCAGTTTCTCAATTGCCCGGTGCATTGCCAAAAAAGAAGCATTGAGGATATTTATAGCATCAATTTCTATATTATCTACAACCCCTACCGCATGTGCAATGGCCTTTTGCTCAATTTCAATGCGGAGCTCATACCTTACATCTTCGCTTAGTTGTTTGGAATCGTTTAGTAATTTATGGTCAAAATTATCGGGCAGTATAACTGCGGCGGCAAATACCGGGCCTGCCAAACATCCCCGACCTGCTTCATCACAGCCGGCTTCTAAGTATTCATATTGGTATCGGGATAGCAGCATTTGAGTTGAAAACGTTGTAATAGTTGTAGTTGTTGTAAATATTGTTGTTTTGTTGAAAAGTTTTTGCCTTGATGCCTTTGTCGCCTTTGTTGGAGTTGTCTCCAACAAAACCAATATGTTTGTGATGTGAACTCTCAGACATTGATTTTCTACGGCTTTATATTGGTGCCTTTGTTGGAGTTGTCTCCAACAAAACCAATATGTTTGTGACGTGAACTCTCGGACATTGATTTTCTCCGGCTTCGTAATATATTTAAAGCCTCATCCATCTTGTTGGTGACAACACCAACAAGGGCGGAAGAGTTGTCTCCAACAAAACCAATATGTTTGTGATGTGAACTCTCAGACATGGATTCTCTACGGCTTCATATTTGTTTAAAGCCTCATCCATCTTGTTGGGGACAACTCCAACAAGGGCGAAACCTTAATCAAAAAATCTTCAACGTCAGCAACGTCACATCATCAATAGGCTTGCCTTTTATCACCAAATTAATGTGGTTCATCAATAATTCGTTAAAATCATTTGGGGGAAGGTGACCGTGGATTTTTATGAATTCTATCAGGTTTTCTTCGTTCCAGTCCTTATTACTGTGCTCATGGTCCATTAAGCCGTCGGTATAATTTACTATTAAACTGCCGGGTTCAATATCAACTTCTCCCTGGTTAAGGAAAGGCAGCTCATCAAAAACACCAATCATGGTAGTCCCCAGCTTAAGCGTTATGGCTTCATTTTGCGAGAACACAACTGTAGCATTATGGCCTGCATTAATGTAACAAAGCTTGCGGGTTCTTTCGTTGTATTTGGCCAGGAAAAGGGTGATGAACCTTTCGCCTTTGGTATTAGTGATAACAATTTTGTTTAAGCGTTCAACAATATTGGCAAGATCATCTTCAACAGCCGACCATGCATGTAAGCTTGCCTGGAAATTTGCCATTAACAGCGCGGCAGAAATTCCCTTGCCTGATACATCTGCAATGCACCATAAAAACTCATGGTCACTAAGCCGGATAAAATCAAAGTAATCGCCCCCAATGTTTTGATGGGGAATATAGCGTGCGCTAACCTCAACGCTCTCGTCTTTATAAGCTTTTAAAGGGATGAGCATATTTTGAACCTCAACAGCCAGCTCCATTTCGCGCTGAAAACGTTCAGATTGCAGTCGTTCTTTAAATAGCTTTTTGTTTTCGAGCGCAACAACAATAACGTTTACTACTGTTTGAATAAAGTTAAGATCGTTATTTAGCAACTCGCTTGACGGGTTAAAGTCACCGATCAATGCATAGGCAAGCGCTTTCTTTTTATGATAGATAGGAATAAAATAATCGTATTTGCCAAGCACGGCATCTTCATGGTTGGCCAGTGGGGTTGGCCACTTAAATTTCTGTAATTTAAGACAGGCCTTATGCAAAACACTTGTATGCTCAATATCGCCGCCATATTTGGAAAGTAATACATACTTACCCTCCTTCTCAATTAAAAACCTGAGCTTGCCTACCTGCAGGTAGCTTTTTAAAATAACCTGCAACATTTGGATGAGCACCGGGGTGCCTGTATCTTTATTAATAGCCTGGGTTATTTCAAGCAAAGCGTTTAATTCCGTTTGCCTTTTAAGCAACAACCGTATTAATTCGTCTTCGGCTGAGATGTCGTCGATATTCTGCATTAGTAATATTAGAAAGGCTGACTAAAATAAAGATATTTTTTTTAAAACCGGGTACTTTGTGATTTTATATCGAAAGCATCTCTTAAACCTACTGTTACCAGGTTAAATGCGTAAACCAAAAACATAATTGCCAAACCCGGTATTACAGCCAGGTAGGCCGAATCCATTACAATATAGCCATAATGCTCCTTTATCATGCTGCCCCAGGTTGGCATTGGCGGCTGCGCTCCAAATCCTAAAAAGCTAAGCCCGGCTTCTAATAATATGGCTGATGCAAAGTTTGATGACGCCAGCACCAATATGGGGCCAATTATGTTTGGTAAAATATGCCTGCTGATGATGCGGGTATTGTTAAATCCCAATGAGCGGGCGGCCTCAATGTATTCAACCTGTTTTAAGCTTAATACCTGGCCGCGCACCAGGCGGGCAACTTCAACCCACATTGATAAACCTACCGCAATAAAGATCTGCCATAAGCCTTTACCCAATGCAAATGATATGGCTATAACCAGCAGCAATGCCGGCAGAGCCCATAATATATTCATCAGCCAACTTAAGACAGCATCAATCCATCCGCCAAAATAACCTGCCACAGCGCCAATGGTTACCCCTAAAAGCATGCTGATGATCACCGACATTAAACCTACGGCTAGTGAAACGCGGGTACCTAAAATTAACCTGCTAAGAAGGTCGCGGCCATAAATATCGGTGCCGAGCAAATAGGTTCTGTGAATAACGTTGGCCCCCCAGCCACCTAAAGGGGGAGTTTTTGAATATTTCAGCTCCCCCTTTAGGGGCGCGGATGGCAATTTGTATGCTTTTGGTTCCGGTTTGTCTTCGGCACCTATATATTCATTTACATAGATCCAGCCTTTTGAATAGCGATAACCAGTTATTGGGATCTCGCGGTAAAATGAGGGTTGGCCAAACAGCATTTTGGTAAAAATATTTACGGTATCAACAGGTTCGGCTTTGCGGAGCCTCAGGATCATAAACTCCGATCCCGGTTTTTTTATGCTGAGCTGAATGGTCATATTATTGGCCAGGGGAGTGGGGTCGGGCATAATGAGGTAACCCAGAATGGCTACTATCAGTGTGAAAATAATTACCGCAAGCCCGGCCATAGCAATTTTATTGCGCTTGAATATTTTCCAGGTACGTTGTGAGGGGCTAAGATCAGTCAATTGCAGTTAATATTGCTTCAGGCTAAAGATAGTAAGTAGTTGACTAAGTTGATTAAGTGAGTGGTTGATTAAGTTGATTTATAGCAGGTATTGGGCGGTTTACGATGAGATCTGACTTAGAAATGATAATTAAATTAATAAGCATACTCAATACTTAACTAAATCAACTCAATCCAACTTAATCAACCTAATAAACCATACTTAACGCACCATCCTTCCCTTCCAATTATACTTCCCTTTGTTGCCCAGCAGGCCTATATAAACAAAGTATACAAAATATAAGGGGATGGATATTGGCAGCACCAGCATTAATTTGCGCCGTTTAAAAAAGGCGGTTACCGGCCATAGCAGGGCGAGCTCGGCTAAAAATACGGTAAGGTATTGGATGCCGGATACTATTAAATAGTTGGCATCATAAAGCCCGTAACACAAGTTGGCCAGTACCGAAAGATTAAATAACCATAAGCCAACTACCAGCGCCACTACTTTTTTGTCTTTATATTTTACCGACTTTGATGCCCAGCGGCGGCGTTGCTGCATAAAGCTCGATAAATTGTGTTTTGCATGTGTAAAAACAATGGCATCGTACCATTTTAAAAAGCCGATTTTACCGGGATAACGCGCAGCTACTTTTTGCAGCAGCAACTCATCATCGCCTGATGCAAGGTCATCTATGCCTTTAAAACCGCCAACTTCGTAAAATATATCCTTGCGGTAAGCCAGGTTGGCGCCGTTGCAGGTTGATGCATGGCCATTACCAATAAACGCTCCGCCGGTGGCAATAAGCGAATAAAACTCCAATGCCTGCATCCGTTCAAATAATGACCGTTCTTCAAAATAGCTTACCGGAGAGGAGATCATGAAAGGCTGTTCCATTTCGTAATAGCCTGCAACAGACGAGAGCCATTTACTGCCCATGCGGCAATCTGCATCGGTTGCCACCATCAGCTCGCCGTTTGATAATTTGATGGCTTCGGCAATTGCTTTCTTTTTGTACGAGTTTAATGGCTTATCTTCATTTAACTGTAAAAGCCTTACGCCCTTATCGGCATAGCTGCTAATGATCTGCGAAGTGTTATCGGTTGAGTGATCATCAACAATAATAATTTCGGTAAGGTGTTTGGGATAGTCCTGTGCTAAAATGTCATTGATAGTTAAATGGATGCTTTCGGCCTCATTACGTGCAGCTATCATTACCGTTACTTTTGTTGTAAAGCCTTCAAGCTTTACCTGGGGACGTTTTATAGCGTTCCATCCTATTACGATGAAGGCCACTACGCACAGAAACAAACCTGTAAGTAAAAAGGAAGCGGTACTAAGAATTACGATCAAAGAATTTTAATTTAAAAACAAATATAGACCCGAAAATAGCAGGAATAATAAGATTAATAATATAGATAAGCGAAACCGCCACCACAATGGCGATATGCTGGTCTGTTACATAACTAAACAGTTTATCCGCAGTAATGCTTCGTACACCAATATCAAGCACATCCAGCGATGGTATGGCCGACTGGATAAAGAAGAAAACAAACATGAGCAATGACATTTGATAAAGCGGGATCTGCGGGATCAGTAAATGGATTATAAGATAATACTGAAAGGTAAAAACAAAAAACCGGCCCAGGCAAAACCACATGATATTTAAAAGCTGGCTGGTTTTATAGTTGCCCATAATATCAAAAAAGCGGTGATACTTATGAAGGAACTTTACCCGGTTAAGTAAGTATACCATCCATTTAATGTTAAAATAAAAGGTAAGCATTATTGCCATAAATACTGCTGCAACAACTACTACGCACAGCATTATCCAGTCTTTCGGGTGAATAAAAACAAACAGGAACCAAACCGAAGCGGCAGCCCCTAAAACATTGGTAATAACGTTTTGCCCAAATGAACCAACCGCCATTGCAAAAACGCCGTGGATCCGTTTGCGGTTTGGTAAAAACATTACGCGGCCGCCATATTCGCCTATGCGGTTAGGGGTAAATACGGCCCAGGTTAAACCGCAAAACACAGCCTCTATAGCTTTCCATACAGACATTGGCGATAGTTTCCGGGTTAAGTGCCACCACTTTAATGACTCCAGCACCCAGTTAAGCACCATCAGCAGCACCACGCACACCATGGTAATAACCACTTTATTGTAAGTGACATGTGCTACCAGGCTCTCGAATTTGTGCAGATTATCATTGTTTTTTAAGATCCGATGATAAATGAACCAGAAAGCGAGTATTAATATGCCAAATTTAAGCAGGTATGAAAATAATTTTTTAGCGCGGGCAGTCAAAAGCAGAATATTTTGTGCAATGTTAGAAAAAGGATTTCGGATTTTTCACGTTTTGTTAATCTTTAACGGCGTTCAAGAGTGCTACGCAGTTTCGGATGTTCGATTTCGGATTTGTTTTGATTTGAGAATTGTTTTGATTTGGGAAACAATAATTTGAATGTTCGATTTTCAATCTAAAAATCCTTCTAAATCCGAAATCGAACATCCGAAATCCGATATTTCCCCTTACTTCACTCTCGATTTCAGAAAGGCGATTGTTTTTTCGTAAGCCGCTTTTGTGGCATCGCTGTCATAACCGGGGTTGCTGGGGTTGGCAAAACCGTGGTTAGCATCATACGCATTAACGGTTAGCTTTTTGCCTGCGGTTTTCATGTCGGCTTCAAATTTGGCTACCACTTTTTTGTTTATCCATTCGTCTTTATTGGCAAAATTGCCCAGCACATCGCCATGTAAATTTTTTAGTTTTTTAACGTCTTGCTCTGGCATACCGTAATACATTACGCATCCTTTTGTCTGTTTGCCGGCAAGCAAAGCGGTTTGTAAGCTCCAGCCGCCACCGAAGCACCAGCCTATTGTAGTAATATGAGCTTTTGGGCCAACATAAGCTATGGCGCCGTTTATGATAGCTCTTGCCCTGTCGTCGGTTACGCTTTGCATATATTTGCCTGCGTCAGCCGAAGTAGTAGCTACTTTTCCATCGTAAAGATCAAGATCGATAACGTTTACATTCCCGAGGTCGTTATAAATTTTTTCCGATTCTTTTTTAACCCAGTCGTTAAGGCCCCACCATTCATGTACAACTAAAAGGTAATTGCTGGTTGGGCTTTTTGCCATCAGCTCATAAGCGCTGGCCGTTTTACCATCTGCTGTTTTGTAGGTAATGGCTTTGCCAATGCTGCTTTGAAAATGCAAAGGCAGGGGGCTTTTGTGAAATACCACAAACTTTTTGCTTGACGCCAGCATAGCAAATTGCTGTGTGGCCGATGGGTTGCTACAGCAAACAACTTTGCTTTTGGTTTGGCTGAATGCCAATGCTCCGCAGAATAATAACGCGGTTAGAAGTAATAATTTTTTCATTTTATGTTTTTTTTGATTTTCTCGGTTGAATGTTTGGACAACCAATATCGGGATAATTTTGTTTTAGCTGAGAGAAAGACTTACGAAGTTTTCAAAACTTCGTAAGTCTGACTTGATTTTCAGTAATTTGCACGGATTTAAAAATGCAATCTATCCCATGGAACCTGAATTTATAACCTATCAAAAATTTAATGACATTGCGCTGGCTAATGAACTTGCTGAATTGTTGGAAGAGCATGGCATTATTTACCGGGTTGAGGAAGACTCCCTGACTTTTAATCCGTCGTTCAACTTAAACGATGAACTTTCAAAGGAGTATGCGGTGAAGATTAGCGCCGGTGATTTTGAACAGGTAAATGAGCTGTTGAAACAGGATGCCAGTGAACAGATTGGCGATGTTGAAAAGGATTACTACCTTTTTGATTTTAGCGACGATGAATTAAAAGATGTTGTTGCAAAAGCAGATGAATGGAGCGCTTTTGATGTGCAGCTTGCCCGTAAATTGCTTGCTGAAAAGGGGAAAGCGATAAGTGATGAAGAATTAGAAAGCCTGGAGGAAAAAAGGATGGAGGAGCTGAAAATTGCTGAACCATCGCAAACAGGGTGGATAGTTATAGGCTATATATTTGCATTGCTGGGCGGCCTTTTAGGGGTGTTTATTGGCTGGTATTTAAAATCATCAAAAAAAACTTTGCCTAATGGCGAACGGGTTTATGAATATTCAGAGCGGGACAGGTGGCATGGCACAGTTATATTTTATATTTCAGTTGTAGCTTTGATCCTTAGTGTGATATACCAGGTGACCCGGGAGATTAATTAAATAAGAGGTTGGCTTCGGCTAAAGCCGATTTACTTATTTCTTTTACCCATTGATTAAAACAGGCGGTAATTAAAAAATAAATCCGAAATCGAACATCCGAAATTCGAAATCAACCAAGGATCTCCTTAATATCATCAACAGAAAGTGATTTGATAAAGCTTTCTTCGGTAGTGATCAATGCGCGCGACAGGCTGAGCTTGCGCTGTTGCAGGGCCAGGATCTTTTCTTCAACGGTATCTTTGGTGATGAATTTGTAGATAAATACGTTCTTGGTTTGGCCGATACGGTGTGTACGGTCTATTGCCTGCTGCTCAACTGCCGGGTTCCACCATGGGTCGAGGATGAAGACGTAATCGGCTTCGGTAAGGTTAAGGCCCACACCTCCCGCCTTTATCGAGATTAAAAATACACGGGTCTTTTCATCTTCCTGGAACTGTTTTACCACATCACCCCGGTTTTGGGTGCTGCCGTCAAGGTAGGCATAGGGGATTTTTTCGGTATCAAAATACTCCCTGTAAATGTTCAGCTGTTTTACAAACTGCGAGAATATCAGCACCTTATGATTGCCTTCGAGCACGTTGGCAAGGGTATGCACCACGTTCTCGAACTTGCCCGAGTCGCCTTCATAATCCTGGTCGATCATAAGGGGGTGGTTAGCAATTTGCCTAAGCTTTATTAAGCCCTGCAAAACGTGGATCTGGGTTTTGGCAAAGGTGCCGTCCTCCAAACTCTTTAACAGCTCGTTGCGGTATTCTGATTTTACTTTTTCGTAAACTGCCGATTGTTCCTCGCTCATCTGGCAATAGAACAAGTTTTCGATTTTTGGCGGCAGTTCGGTTGCTACCTGCTCTTTTGTACGCCGTAAAACAAAGGGTTTTATTAATGCCTGCAGCTTACGGGCTTTATCCTCATCTTTTTTCTTTTCGATGGGGGTTACAAACTCATTCAGGAAGAACTGCTGGGTACCCAGCAGACCAGGGTTAATGAACGACATTTGTGTCCATAGGTCATTAACTGAGTTTTCAACCGGGGTGCCGCTCAGGATCAGCTTAAAGCGCGATTTTAACTGCTTTACCGCCTGGAACGATTTTGACGACGGGTTTTTAATGTTCTGACTTTCATCCAATATCACATAATCAAAAAAGTAAGCCTTCATTAATTCAATATCAATTCGGCTGATGCCATAGGTGGTTATCACCACATCGTAATTGGCAAACACCTCCGGCGATTTATAGCGGAAAGTGCCGGTATGCACCATCAGCCTTAACTGAGGTGTGAATTTTTTAGCCTCGTTAAGCCAGTTATAGATCAGCGAGGTTGGCATAATAACCAGCGAAGTTGCTTTGCCTCCTGCTGCTTCGGTATCTTCCTTGTGCTTTTGCAACAGGGCCAGCGTTTGGATGGTTTTACCCAAACCCATATCATCCGCCAGGCAACCGCCAAAATGGTAGTTCTTTAAAAAATGGAACCAGTTGTAACCGGCCTTTTGGTATGGCCTTAAATTGCCCTCGAAATTTTGCGGCAGGGTAATGTCTTCCAGCTCTTCAAAATCAAGCAACTTTTGCAGCTTGCGGGTCATGGTTACACTGGCCATTTCGCCCTCGGCAAGGTCGTTAACAAGGCCGATGTGGTGGCGGCGCAGTTTTAAATCGGTTCCACCTTCGGTAAAATGAAGCAGGTTTCCATATTGCGAGAACCATTTTTCGGGAATAATGGCAATTTCTCCGGATGGCAACAAGAATTCTTTTTTGCGGTTGAGGATATGGTTTTTTAGCTGGATAAAAGGAATGCTGTAGGTACCGAAATATACAATTGCGTGGATATCAAACCAATCGTTATTCTCTTTTACGGCAAGGTCAATTTTACTGGTGCCAAATACATAACGTTTTTGGCTGCCCGAATCCGGCTGCTCAATTTCAAAGCCCTGCTCAATAAGCTCATCGTAATGCTGGTTGATCCACTCAAATACGGAGAAGGAATGGTCTGCGTCCTCATCACTTACAGCAACCTCCAGGTTTTTGAACAGAGATGACGCTGTTTTTAAACCGAGCGATTCCAGGTGATTGAATTTATTTTTTTCCCAGGTAACAGATCTTTTTATGCGATGGAAAGTGTAATCGTCACCATTGCGCTCCATGCGTACGGAGATCAGCCTTTCATCCCCGTAGGGGAAAATATAGCCGGCATATTTAAAATAAAGTTGTAGCTGCGATGTGCCGCCTTCTACATATATAGGTTTTATAACCGGGCGGGCGTCGTATTTTTCGGTATTGATGGTAAAGCCTTCGGCATAAACGTGATGCTTTTCAATAAGCGGAGCGACAAACTTTTCGAAGTATGATTGTTCTGACGATTTTGGAATAGCAATGTACCGTTTGTTTAAAAACGGGAACAGCTTTTTGCCTTCAATCTCTTTTTCAAAAAAGTACAAGGTATCATCAAGCAGCATCCATGCCGGGTGGTTGCAAATGATCTCAGCATTTTTAAACATAAACTCAATGCGCAGTCCCTGGTATTTAATGGTAGGAAAATACCTGATCTCCTCCTCGTTTCGCCTGAAATGAAATAGTACCGATGCAACTTCGGGGGCTATCTGTAGCTTGCGTTCTGCAGGGTAGCCTTCTTTGCTCATCTGGTAAAGCTGCTTATCCTTTAGCAATGCCAGGGCTTCGGCCATCCGCTTTTCTATTTTGGGGCGAAGGGTATCAAAAAGCTGCTCGTTAAAGATCTTTGTGAAAAACTCGAAAGGACGGATCGGTTTTTTATAGAATTTTTTGATCAGGTTTCCCTGTTCCATTTCTTCCAGGATCTTGATCAGCTTAACATCAACCTCATCAATGCAATGGGCAAATTCTTTTGCCGTATTTGAAAATAAACGCTGATGGGTTAGGGAAAATTCGCCGTTTGGATTTAACTGAACTATGTGTGGCTCAATAACGTACGACAAGTATTCATGCTTTGCAATGGCATAAATTATCTGGCAAGGTTTGCTGCTGTCGACACGTAACATAGTTTCTATAATAAAAAATTAATAGAAGCTACATCAACAAAAAATTCAAACCTAATCAGAATTTGTAGTAAGTGGAAATGTTTTCTGTTAAATAATTGTTAACATATGGGAGTAGTCATTAGTCATTGGTCATTAAATCATTGGTTTTGTGGGTGGAGAGATATTTGGTTTTGCAATGTTGAATTATAAATAAATATCTCAATATTGGGTTGCCCCATCGTTTTTGCTAATTTTACTATCATTTATTTGTTGAATACATGTCTTTAGAAAATACCTATGCTGCTACAATAGCCCAAATAAAAACCGAAATTGAAACAGTTAGGTTAAAGGCAGCTATTTCTGTTAATCAACATTTACTTATGTTGTATTGGAAAATCGGGAGTATTATTTTACAGCAACAAAGCACAGAAGGTTGGGGAACAAAAGTTATTGAAAGATTATCAAACGATTTGCGCAAAGAGTTTCCTGATATGAAGGGTACCTCATCGCGAAATCTGAAATACATGCGGGCTTTTGCGGAGGCTTATCCTGAACTTGTGCAACCAGTGGTTGCACAAAATGATGACGCTAATATTTCAATTGTGCAACCACCGGTTGCACAAATTCCATGGGCGCATAACATAACAATATTAGATAGGACAAAAATTAGCGAAGAAAGATTGTTTTATGTTAAAAAGACCTTAGAAAACAATTGGAGTAAGAATGTATTAATACATCAAATTGAAAGCAAATTATATCAGCGCCAGGGTAAAGCAATAAGTAATTTCACTCAAGCCTTACCAACGCTACAAAGCGATTTGGCTAAAGAAATGTTGAAAGATCCCTATAAATTTGATTTCTTAAATTTATCTGAAGAATATTTTGAGAAGGACCTTGAAGATGCGCTCGTAAATCATATAACCAAATTTCTTTTAGAATTAGGAGCAGGGTTTAGTTATGTAGGCAGGCAATATCACTTGGAAATTGGTGGTGAGGATTTTTACATAGACTTGCTTTTTTACCATTTAAAGCTAAGAAGCTATGTAGTTATAGAATTAAAAACCGGAAAGTTTATACCTGAATATGCGAGCAAATTGAATTTTTATCTTAGCGCGGTTGATGATTTGCTTAAACACACAACAGATAATCCAACACTTGGCATTTTAATATGCAAAGAGCGCAATAAGGTAATAGCAGAGTATTCATTAAGGGATATAAACAAACCCATGGGGATAGCTGCGTATGAATTGACTCAATCAATTCCTGAAAATCTTAAAGGAAGCTTACCTACAATTGAAGAAATAGAAAACGAATTAGAAATTGGTAAAGATGGAAATTAGGATTAACCTAAGTAGTAGTTAAATTTACTTCCCCTTCAAACACCTTCACCGCGGGACCTTCTAAAAAAATGCTGCTAAATTTTTGCCCGTTATAATCAAAGCGGATATTGAGGTTGCCGCCTAAGACTTTTATTGGGGTATTAATGTGGCCGGTTTGGTGGTTGTGTTTGGCCATGGCGAGGGCAACGGCTGTAACACCGGTTCCGCAGGCATAGGTTTCGTCTTCAACGCCGCGTTCAAAGGTGCGTACAAAGTAGCCATCAGCGGTGGGCTCAACAAAGTTGATGTTGATGCCTTCTTTGCGGTAGGTATCATTGTTGCGGATGGCATGGCCCTCGGTATAAACATCTTTATCTTTAAGATCTTCGGCAAGGGTGATGTAATGCGGCGAACCGGTATTTAATACATAGGCATCAGCATCCCTGTTTATGGTTTCCACATCAATCATTTGCAGGCTTACCCAGTCGCCGCTTTCTGAAATTTTGGCATAATGGGGGCCGTCAACTGCCAAAAAGTTTGTTTCGGTGTCAATTATTCCGATGTGTTTGGCAAAGGCAACAATACAGCGACCGCCATTGCCGCACATGCTGCTTGGCTGCCCGTCGGCATTGTAATAAACCATCTCAAAATCATAGCCTTCAAGGTTCTGCAAAAACATCATCCCGTCGCCGCCAATACCGAAACGGCGGTCGCATAAGCGGGCTATCAGCTTCGGATCGTGATGATTTATGCTGTTGTTACGGTTATCAACCAAAATAAAATCGTTCCCGGCTCCCTGGTATTTATAAAAATGGATCATCACAATAGCTGAATAATATTTAGCATCTTTACTGTTAATTGATGTGCAGATGTGCGGATTACGAATGTGCGGATTTTTTTGGAATCAGCTGCACATCAGGATACTTGCACATTCATACATTTTAGCTGTAATGCTGAATTTAACAAATTTTAACAAAAATACGGATAACTTACTGTAGGTTATAACGTCTATATGGTATTAAATTTGTTTTACAAAAAAATAACATAAAAAGAAAAGTGAGAGACAATATGAAAAAGTTTGGTTTAACACTATTAACGGCCTTTGTTGGCGGGGCCATGGCGTTAGGGGCATACAAATTAATTGAGAATAAGTATGCTGATAACATGAGCTTTGAGGATAAGCAAAAAGTATATTATGCAACAAGCAATCATTTAACGCCTGCGCCAACGGCGGCAGTGTCATCAGCCGGGCAGGTTGATTTTACACAGGCGGCGGCAGCGGTAACACCTGCGGTTGTTTATATCCGTACCACTTATGCCAGCCAGGCAGACGACCAGCAAAGCCAGATGCAGAAAATGTTTGGCGATATGTTTGGTCAGCGTTCACGTCCATCGGGGCCGCAAATGGCATCGGGATCTGGAGTTATTATCTCGCCTGACGGGTATATAGTTACCAATAACCACGTAGTTGAGAAGGCTGAGAAAATAGAAATTGTCACTAATGATCACCGCAACTTCAGCGCCAAGGTTGTTGGTACTGACCCCAGCACAGATCTTGCGCTAATAAAAATTGATGGGCACGATTTGCCAATTGTGAAATTAGGTAACTCAGACGCCGTTAAAGTAGGCGAGTGGGTATTGGCAGTTGGTAATCCGTTTAAGTTAACCTCTACAGTTACCGCAGGGATTGTTAGCGCAAAAGGCCGTGGCATAGGCATTATAGGCAGTGAGGATAACCAGGATGAGAATCCATTTGGCCGTACACAGTATCAAAGCCGTCAGCCAAAATTAAACAAGGCAATTGAATCATTTATTCAAACTGATGCCGCTATAAACCCGGGTAACAGCGGTGGTGCTTTGGTAAATACCAATGGCGAGCTGATCGGGATCAACTCGGCTATCGCTTCACACACCGGATCGTATGAAGGATATGGTTTTGCTATTCCTATTAACCTTGCAAAAAAGGTGCTGGACGATATTGAGAAATTTGGCGCAGTTAAACGCGGATACGTAGGGATTAGCTTCAAAGAGCTTGATCAGGACGCTGCTAAAGAATTAAAGATTGACAGAACCTACGGCTTATATGTTAGCGGTGTGGTGCCGGGTGGCGGCGCAGAGCAGGCCGGTTTAAAAGAAGGCGATATTATTACCAAAGTTGAAGGTAACACTGTTTATGAATCGTCTGATCTGCAGGAACGCGTAGGCAGGTTACGTCCCGGCAATAAGATCAATGTAACCGCGTTGCGTGGTAACGATGAGAAAAACTTTACCGTTACACTTAAGGCAGACGCGCCAGCACCAAAGGTAGCGGTATCAAAATCGACCGAGGAGCTGTACAATAAGCTAGGAGCAAGCTTTAAGTCGCTTACTGCTGCCGAAAAGGCTAAATTTCGTACCCATTCAGGTATTGTGGTAACCCAGGTTAGAGACGGCGGCGTATTTGATAGCGCCGAGATTCCTGTAGGGTCGGTAATAACATCTGTAAATAAACAACCTGTAAACAGTGTTGCAGATATTGACAGGGTGCTTTCAAACGTAAACACCAGCACCCTCGTATTCTCCGGGTATTATCCTGACGGATCGAGATTGGTATTGCCTTTTGAAGTACGATAAGTAAACCCATAAAAAGATTAAATTTTAAGCCCGGCCTTGTGCCGGGTTTTTTGTTTGGTGCTGCCCCGGTTGTTGTATTGTAGGGGCGTATCGCATACGCCCTATAACACCATTTATTGCGAATTTGCCAGGGTGTATACCTAATAGTATATGTGCAAAAGGGCATGCGCAAAAGGGCGTATGCGATACGCCCCTACCGAAATGGTATTTGACGGTAATAACCGGCATTTTGTAGTTTATCCAGATCTCCGTAAGGGCGTATGCAATACGCCCAACATTATATATCCTTCCACCCAAATGTATCATTCTTCCCTACTTTTGTATAAATCCGTCTGCGTCAGCGCACATAGCTTTGCTTTATAAATTTTAACAATTAAAACAATGGCAAAGACAATTTTTATAACAGGCGCTTCCCGCGGATTTGGAAAGATCTGGGCTGAAGCATTTTTAAAACGTGGTGACAAGGTAGTAGCTACTGCCCGCAACACCGACACTCTTAATGATTTGGTTGCAACTTACGGAGATGCAATCCTTCCATTACAACTGGATGTAAACAACCGCGAGCAGGTTTTTACTGCGGTTAATAAAGCAAACCAGCATTTTGGTGTTATTGATGTGCTGATAAATAATGCAGGTTATGGCTTGTTCGGTACTATTGAAGAAACCAGCGAACAGGAAGCCCGTGACCAGATAGAAACCAATGTGTTTGGCTTATTATGGGTAACCCAGGCTGTATTGCCAATAATGAGAGAACAAGGACGCGGACACATTATCCAGGTATCAAGTGTTTTGGGACTGGTAACATTGCCAATTTTAGGGCTATATAACGCCAGCAAATTTGCGGTTGAAGGCTTAAGTGAAACTTTGGCAAGTGAGGTTAAAGGCTTTGGCATTAATGTTTCATTGATTGAGCCAAACGGATTTTCGACAGATTGGGCAGGCGCTTCGGCAATCAATTCAAAACCAATGGAGATCTATGATCCGATCAGGGCAGCTTTCCAGGCTGGGCTAACCGAGGATAGTTTTGGCGTTCCGGAGGCAACATCTGATGCTGTTTTGAAACTGGTTGATAGTGAAAACCCGCCGTTGCGATTGTTTCTTGGTAAAGTGGCTTTGCCATGGGTACAGCAAGTTTATGCCGGCCGTTTATCTGAATGGGCTGAATGGAGCGATGTGGCTACTGCTGCACATGGGAAGTAAATAATGCTTGTGTGTATTTTAGCCGCCTGGCACATTCTCCAGGTGTCTTTGTTAACATATTTTTAGCCCTCCTTCCAGTTTAACGGAAGGGGGGATAGGTTCAGCGTCGACCGGGCGGGTAAATCTGTGTGCGATATTCACGCAAATGCATTAGCGTAAACGCATTGCGCAGAGGTTACTCACCCGACGAGGCTACGCCCGTCGACCTCTCTTCGCTGCGCGTAAAGAGGTAAAAAAAGGAAAAGTGCCGGGCCTTCACCTCTAACAATGGAGGCCCTAAAGTATTACAGAGAGATTACTCCGCATAATTATCCTTAACGTATTTTTGATACGTATTTCTATCATAAAAAATTAACATGAAGCATTTTAAAAGCTTAACCGAGCTACACCGTGCAAACGGATTTCCGCCACCCGAAAACCCAATGCTTAGCCTGTTTTTATGTAATAAAACCTGCTCGATAGGCGAAACAGAATTTACGGGTGACTTTTATGCAATTGGCTTTAAGAAATTAAAGTCGGGTATGTTTTTGTATGGGCGAACTAAATACGATCATGATTCAGGGTCGATGTCATTTGTGAAGCCGAGGCAGGTTATCCAGCTGAAGAACCTGGAGTTTGAAGAAAATGGCTTTTTGATCTTCATTCACGAGGATTTTTTAAACGGGCATGTGCTGCACAATGATATCAAAAAATACGGTTTTTTTGAATATGAGTCGAGCGAAGCGTTGCATTTGTCGCCGAGGGAAGAGGAGATAGTATGGGAATTATATCGCAAAATTGAAACAGAATACAACAATAACCAGGACGAATACAGTCGCGAGATAATGTTAGGCCATATTGATTCTATCCTTAAATATTCACAACGTTTTTATAAAAGGCAGTTCATTAACCGTACAGATCTATCAGGAAAACTGGTTTCAAAGTTTAACGATGCGCTAAATTTGTACTTTGGAAATGGCCTGCTGGCGCAAAAAGGCTTGCCATCAGTAAAAATGATGGCCGACCAGCTTAATTTATCAACCCGGTATTTGAGTGATCTGTTAAAACAGGAAACCGGTAAAACGGCTATTGAGCTGATCCATATATTTCTGATGTCGGAAGCAAAGAACCTGCTTAAAGGCTCAGATAATAATATTGCCGAAACGGCTTATGCTTTGGGGTTTGATAACCTGCCTTATTTTTCAAGGTTGTTTAAAAAGGAAGTAGGGATTAGCCCTAATCAATATAAAAAACAGGTTGTTAATTAGTCATTGGTCATTGTGTCATTAGTCATTGGGGGGATGGTTTGTTTGTGGGATGTGAATTCGAAATGTTATTCTGACAAGGAGTGCTGAAAAATAAACTTCTGTTATCCTAATCATAAGTATAATGCAGAGCCCATTATGAAAGGGCCCTGCGAGAACAAAGAAAGATCAACCATTTTTATACTTATCAGCAAACTCTTTTGCAAAGTATTCCAGTTTTGTGATGCCTGTTACCGGCGTTCTTTGGGCGTCAAAATCTTCCCATAATTGTCCGCTGCGCAGAAAAGTTCCAGTTTCTACAAAGCTTTTGGCAATTTCTGCGGGCACACCAGATTGTATGATCCCCTGTAAAGCCTGCTCATCCGTAAATTCTACCCATTTTAAACCTGGCTGGCCAATTGCCGTTCCTAAAACAGTGGCAACCTGTTGGGGAGTGCTTTGATCGCTTACTACATAGCGGATGCTTTTCCCGGTAAAACCATTGCTTATTTCTTCTGCAGCAGCTGCGGCAATATCCTGTGGATGTACCAATAGCATCCGGGTATCGCCGGGGTAATTGGAGCCCAAAATGCCCATGTTTTTAATCATGCTTATCAGGCCGTAATAGTTTACAAAAAAGAACGGGCAGCGCAGGTGTTTTATGGCTACGTTATCCAGCTTGTTAAGCGTTCTTTCAACTTCTGCCGCGGCGGCAATGGGTGTTGGAGCAGATTCAAGGTGTGCACCCATGCTGCTTAAGTTGACTACACGGGTTACGCCGGAGAGCTTTATTGCTTCTGCATAATTTTGGCCGGTGCCTGTAATATATTGATAAAGGTTGTTTGCACCAAAATTTGGAGGCACCATAGTGTAAACAAGGTCGGCCCCGGCGAATGCTTCCGTTAAAAATGAGCGGTCGGTAATTGAGCCTATCGCTGCTTTGGCGCCCAATGCTTCAATTTGCGGAGCTTTATCGGAATTACTGCTGATAATAGTTACCAGGTGCCCGTTATTAATTAATTTTTTGGCCAAAGGCTTGCTGATGTTGCCTAATGATCCTGTGAGTGTAATTTTCATAGTTTATTTTCAAAATTTATTGATCACAAAGGTATTTTTGTGCCTACTTTTGTACAAGTACTTACCCTGTAGTATGTGGCCATGACGAAAGTGAAAGAAAGTTCAACCATCCAGGAAAATAAGCAAACCGCTTTTAAGGAGTGCCCTGTAACCTACGTTATGGAAAAGATAGGTGGGTATTGGAAACCCATTATTTTGTTTCATTTATTGTCGGGCAGCAAAAGGTATAATGAGTTAAGAAGAGCAATCCCAACCATTACCGAAAAAGTATTAACCCAACAGCTAAAGCAACTGGAAGCAGATGACCTGGTGATAAGAAACGCCAGGCCGGTAATCCCCCCGCATGTTACCTACAGTTTAAGCGCATCAGGTTTGGCTATGAAACCTGTTTTATACGCAATGGCGGTTTGGGCAATTGAAGAGGGCAATACAAATCCCGCGATAAGCTATAAGAGTTTGAACGATTTTCCCGGGCATAATAGTCCATTTATAGGAACACCTGTTTCCACCAGCCTCACGCATGAGCTTTTATGAGGGACCCTGTACCAGGTTGTTGTATATAAAGTAAGGATACTAGAACTATTTTGGATTATAGAGAACTTGTTAAGAGTTGGAAATAAGGTAGCCTTTAATAAGATATGTGAAGATGTGCAAATAATCCAACAGACTTACGAAGTTTTCAAAACTTCGTAAGTCTTAGATAGCTTTATTACTTTTACCCATGCTTACTAATGGCGCAATCGCTTTCAATTTATTAAACCAGGATCTTTTATTATTACCGCAAAAAGCTATTTACTGGCAGCAGGAAAAGGCTTTGATTGCGGCCGATGTGCATTTGGGTAAGGTGGGGCATTTCCGCAAGGCGGGGATTGCCGTGCCTCGCGATATGGAACAGAATGAACTCGCCGTATTGTCAGACCTGGTATTTGAACATCAACCCGAAAAGATAATTTTCCTGGGTGATTTTTTTCATAGTGATATAAATGCCGACTGGGATTGGTTTATCCTTTGGCGCAGCCAGTTCCCTAAGCTGGAGATCATACTGGTGAGAGGGAATCATGATATTATTGACGATAGTTACTACACCCGGCTAAACATCCGGCTGCATGATGAGTTGCTGATCGGTCCGTTTTTAATGCTGCATTGTCCCTTAACAGAAAACGATTTAAAGCAGGCTGATAGCTATGTTTTTTGCGGACATATCCATCCGGGAGTAAGGTTAACAGGCAGGGGCCGGCAAACCATAACATTGCCTTGTTTTGCTTTCGGTTCAAGACAGGTTGTATTGCCCTCGTTCGGTCAATTTACAGGCAGGGTAGCCATCCGCAGTAATAAAAGTGATAGGATCTTCGCGATAGCAAAAGATAAAGTACTGGCTATTGATTAATGCTTTTTCAAATATTCTGATACCTCAAAATCAATATTCTTGATCCCAATATTTGGTACAACAATATTCCATTGCCCATCCAACAAATAATAGGTGGGTATTTCTGTTATGTTCCAATTGGCAGCATTTGGCGAGTCATCGCCTTTAAGGTCAGATACCTGTGTCCAGGTTAATTGATCATCTTTTAATGCGGTGGTCCACCAATCAGCTTTTGAATCAAGCGAAACACTTATAAATGCTACATTTTTCAATACTTCACTCTGCGCCAAAAGCGACTTTACCTGGTCGTGGTTTTTTCTGCTTAATTCATTGCCTGCCCGCCAAAAATCAATTACAATCAGCTTTTTATTGATGCTTTTTGCATCAAATGGTTTGCCATCGGGAGTATTGCCAGCTATGGCCGGAGCTTTTTTGCCGGTAACCAAATTTATAAGGCGGCTTAATTTGTTACCGATCTCCTGTCCCTCTTCACTGTTTTGTGCTGCAAGGGGAAGCGTTTTAAAAATTATGTAATAATTAACCGGATCGCCTTCATAGTTTAATTTTGAAAGGATATGTATGCTGATCTCGCTTTGCGGGTATTGCTTCAGGAACTGTTTAAACGCAATGGCATCAACATCGCGGATCTTGGCCTCGTTTTGCTGCAGTTTACCCAATAAATTATTATACGCATCAGGCGATAAACCAGCATATTTATCTTTAAGCTCCTTACTTATCTGTTTAACCTGTTTCATCGCTTCAACGCTCATATTATCGGCAAGGCTGTAAAATGCCGAGAGCTGCTCCTGTATTTTTGATGGCGAAGTGATTTTTGGGTATTTATATAATTTTCCGGCCTCAGCTTCAATCGCATATGTTCCGTCCTCCAGGTAAACTTCATAGGGGTTATGCTCATCGGGATTGTCGGCATCCGTTATGTTCATTTTATAATAACCGGGATGGTTCAGGATCTTTTTTGCTATTGAGAATTTTCCATCCTTTATATTCTCGCCGAAAATGGCGTTGTCACCAAGGGTTTTAACAATAAAAACACCATGCTTAATGCCAGTTGCGGTTCCGGTAAACTCAATGTGCGCTTGCTTAGTACAACCGGTTATTAATAAACCAAGTATAATAATATATGGGAATTTCATGAGATAAGTATAAAGTTAGAATCAAGAGTCAAGAAATCAAGAGTCAAGAAAATTAAATAGTAGAGAAAATTATTTGCCAGGTTCATTTTTTATCCTGATTCCTGACTCTTATAATCCTGACTCTTGCTTCAGGGTGCTAATATATGAGAAGGAAAATTATATGCAAAAATAAAACAGCAGCATTGTATTTTAGATTGTTTCTAAATAGTTAATTCATACTTAATAAGCTGTTTCCATTTATATCTTTTGGCATTTAATAAATACTTTTGCCAAATAAATCTGATAATATAATGAGCGAATTTAAACAAACCTTTAACTCATCGTTGGGAAAGAAGCTGATAATGGCTTTAACGGGCTTGTTTCTGTGTACCTTTTTAATTGTACACCTGGGCGGTAACCTGTTATTGTTCAGAGACGATGATGGTTACGGCTTTAACATGTACGCCAATTTCCTTACGCATTTTCCGCCTATCGAGGTAATTGCTTACCTGCTGTATCTATCTATTGTGGTACATGCGGTTTATGCATTGGTTTTAACTATAAAAAACCGTAAGGCAAGGCCGGTATCATACGCGTCAACAAATAAAGCGCCTGCTACATGGTCGTCAAAAAACATGGGGTTACTAGGCTCAATTTTGCTGTTGTTTATTGTGATCCACATGAGCGATTTTTGGTTTGCCTATAAATACAGCCATAAAGTAGCTTATAAAGAATACCGTACAGACCTGGCGACAGATAAAACAACATCGGTTGATTATGTGCCTGTATCTCCCAATTTTGAAAAATCAGTATCAACAGAAAATAATATAGAGATAGTAAGGGTGAAAGACCTGCATGCGCGTGTAGCCAATAGCTTCAGCAATTTACTTTACGTAATATTTTATGTGATAGCCATGTTTGCGGTATCGTTTCACCTGGTTCACGGCTTTCAAAGCGCATTCCGTACACTGGGATGGGTGCATCGCAAGTATACACCGGTAGTTTACTTTATAGGTACATGGCTGTTTGCTGTAATTATCCCGATAGGCTTTGCGGCAATGCCGGTGGTATATTATATACAGAGTTTGGGGAAGTAGTTGATTAGGTTAGATTAAGTTAGAATGAGTTGATTAAGTTGACTCAATCACTCAAAATAAATACAAAGAAACATGGGTTTAGATGCTAAAATTCCTGAGGGTCCATTAGCCGAAAAATGGAGCAAGCATAAATTTAACTTAAAGCTGGTTAACCCGGCCAATAAGCGTAAATACGATGTAATAGTTGTAGGTACGGGTTTGGCAGGTGGCGCAGCAGCGGCATCATTGGCGGAGCTTGGCTATAATGTGAAAGCATTTTGTTTCCAGGATAGTCCGCGCCGTGCGCACTCTATTGCTGCGCAAGGTGGGATAAATGCTGCAAAGAATTATCAGAACGATGGCGATAGTGTTTACCGCCTGTTTTATGATACCATTAAAGGAGGAGATTACCGTGCCCGCGAGGGAAACGTTTACCGCCTTGCCGAAGTATCAGTAAATATTATTGACCAATGCGTGGCACAGGGTGTTCCTTTTGCCCGCGAATACGGAGGCTTGCTGGATAACCGCTCATTCGGTGGTTCGCAGGTATCGCGTACATTTTATGCGAGGGGACAAACCGGACAGCAGCTTTTATTAGGAGCTTACTCGGCCCTTAACCGCCAGATCCATTTGGGTAAGGTGAAAATGTATACCCGCACCGAAATGCTGGATGTGGTTACTATTGACGGGCATGCCAAAGGCATTGTTACCCGGAACCTGATAACCGGCGCTGTTGAAACCCACAGCGGCCACGCTGTATTGCTGGCTACAGGCGGTTATGGTAACGTGTTTTATCTTTCAACCAATGCCATAGGCTCAAACGTTACTGCTGCATGGCGTGCACATAAGCGTGGTGCTTTCTTCGCAAACCCATGCTATACTCAAATTCACCCTACATGTATCCCTGTTTCAGGCGATCATCAGAGTAAGTTAACGCTGATGTCGGAATCATTACGTAATGACGGACGGGTTTGGGCGCCCAAAACTGTTGAAGTAGCTGAAAAACTAAGGAAAAAAGAATTAACCGCCGACCAGGTAAAAGAGGACGACCGCGATTACTTCCTCGAAAGAAAATATCCGTCATTCGGGAACCTTGTTCCGCGCGACGTGGCATCACGTAACGCTAAGGAAATGGTAGATGACGGCCGTGGGGTAGGTGGCTCAGGCTTTGCCGTGTTCCTTGACTTTGCCGATGCGATCCATCGCCTGGGTAAGGATGCGGTGGCTGCCAAATATGGTAACCTGTTTGATATGTATTATCAAATTACCGACGAGGACCCTTACAAACAACCCATGCGCATATACCCTGCTGTGCACTATACCATGGGCGGCCTTTGGGTTGATTATAACTTAAGCACCAACGTACCGGGATTATATGCTTTGGGCGAGTGTAACTTTAGCGATCACGGTGCAAACCGCCTGGGGGCATCTGCATTAATGCAGGGACTTGCTGATGGTTATTTTGTGATCCCTTACACACTTGGTGATTACCTTGCTACTATCGGCCCGAAACCAGTTGATACCAAACACCCGGCTTTTGAACAAACCAAACAGGATGTTATTGCCCGCATTAATAAACTGCTTGCTTTAAAAGGTACAAAAACGGTTAATGAATATCACCGCGATCTTGGCCACATTATGTGGGAATATTGTGGCATGGCGCGTACTGAAGAGGGTTTAACCAAAGCAAAAGGATTGATCCAGGCTTTAAGAGCGGATTTTTGGAAAAATGCTAAAGTTGTAGGTGAGAACGAAGAAGTTAACCCGGCATTGGAAAAAGCAGGCCGCGTTGCTGATTTTCTTGAACTTGGCGAACTGATGGTTGATGATGCTCTTGCACGCAGAGAATCATGTGGTGGTCACTTCCGTTTGGAATCACAAACTCCGGAAGGTGAAGCTTTGCGTGATGATGAGCATTTTGCTTATGTTGCTGCATGGGAATATAAAGGGGATAATCAGCCGGAAGTAATGAATAAAGAAACGCTTGATTTCGAGTTTGTTCACCTAACGCAGAGAAGCTATAAGTAAGATGCTTTTTTATAAAAACAAACATGTTGCTTAACGATACTGTGCTGACAAACTTATTAAAGCAAGCATATTCAGCCGAAAAAGCTGCTGCTTTCGCTTACCAAGGTCACGCAGGGTCGGTAAAAAATGTGGAGGAAAAGAAAGCTATCAAACAAATTGAGATAGATGAATGGAATCATCGGAGCGAGGTATTAAAATTAATGAACCAGTATCAAGTGCCTGTTTCAAAATGGTACGAGATAAAAAATTATTTTATCGGCAAAGCAATTAGCGCAAGCTGTTATGTAATTGGTTGGTTTATGCCATTCTATTTTGCAGGAAACTTAGAAAGCGGCAATGTTTGCGAATACATTAGGATGAAAAGACTTTTTAACGCATTGAACATAGCAGCGCATGACGAAGTTTTGTTCGAAATGAGTTTAAAGGAAAAAGAACACGAAGTGTATTTTTACCAACAAATAAAAAGTAGTAAATGGCTACCCTTTTTTGAAAAAGTATTTGCCTGGGGAAATAAAAGCAAAAACGATATAGATTTAGAAGAGGGGTTTAGTGTAGAAAATACAAATACGTATTGTGAGCATTATGGAGAAAAGTAAGAGGTTATCTCTTAAAAAATCAAATAATTATAACAATACAATAAATTTTAGGAATTCAAATATTTCAAAATGGAACATAATAATATGAACCTTACACTCAAGGTTTGGCGACAAAAAAATGCTGATACAAAAGGCGCTTTTGTGACCTATAAAGCGGAAGGAATTTCGCCTGATATGTCATTCCTTGAAATGCTGGATGTGGTTAATGAAAGTCTGATCCTTAAAGGTGACGAGCCGATCCA
The DNA here is from genome assembly GCF_900142915.1 of Mucilaginibacter sp. OK098. GTDB lineage: Bacteria > Bacteroidota > Bacteroidia > Sphingobacteriales > Sphingobacteriaceae > Mucilaginibacter. The sequence continues at coordinate 21,583 of NZ_FRCM01000002.1, read as the reverse complement.
TTTTGACCATGATTGCCGCGAAGGGATCTGCGGAATGTGCTCGCTATATATCAACGGCCATCCACATGGGCCTAAAAATGCGATCACTACCTGCCAGCTGCATATGCGTACCTTTCATGATGGCGAGATCATTGTGATTGAGCCATGGCGCGCTGCTGCTTTCCCGGTTGTTAAAGATTTGGCGGTTGACCGCTCGGCATTCGACAGGATCCAGCAGGCCGGTGGTTTTGTTTCGGTAAATACAGGGGTTACTATTGACGCCAATGCCATTCCGATCCCTAAAGTAATTGCCGACGAGGCATTTAACTCAGCCACCTGCATTGGGTGTGGCGCTTGCGTTGCTGCATGTAAAAATGCATCAGCCATGTTGTTTGTATCGGCTAAGGTAACCCAGCTTGGGCTGCTGCCGCAGGGGCAAACAGAGCGTTACAGCCGCGTACAGGCTATGGTTGCCCAAATGGACGAAGAAGGCTTTGGTAACTGTACCAATACCGGCGCATGCGAAGCTGAATGCCCTAAGGAAATAAAGATGACCAACATCAGTCGCATGAATAACGATTACTTCAGCGCCAAGCTGTTCCGCGAGGAAGCTACGCACGAGCATGCATCAGGCGAATAAAATATAACAATGTTTAATCTGTAAAGGCTTTGAGAGAAATTTCAAGGCCTTTTTTATTGAATGGCACGAATTTTCAGGAGTTGAGGCGAATTTCACGAATTGAAAAGACACAAATTTTTACGAATTAAAACGAATTTCACGAATTAAGACAGGTGACGGGCATTGTTAGTGTGGGTGCCTTTTTCGGTATTTTATATTCCCTGTTACATTACTGCTATTTAATCCGTAATCTATTAAGCAACCCTAAATTTATAAGATCTTGAAATCGATAAACCATATACTTGCCTGCATCATCACAGTTTTAATATTTGTAGGAACCTGCTTAATATTTATAGCAAGCTGCAACTCACACAGTACCAGCAAGTGCACTCCCTGCCCTTTAGCTTTGCAGATGCCGCCAAATATAACTTTCATGGTAGTGGATAAAGCGACTGGCAAAGACCTGTTTTTTGGCAGCGCAGCACAGTATGCAACCAGTCAGCTAAAAGTTCACCATATTTTAAACGGCCATATTGATACCGCCTATTTATATATTGATACTTCAAATAAGGATTTTAATGCTCGTATTAACGCGGTACACCAGGTTGATACGGTGACGATGAACATTGCTGATAAGCCGCAGGATATTTTGCTGTTTAAACGTACAACAACAGGTGGCTGCTGCTCAACTACCTATCTTAGTTCGGTAACTTTTAACGGTACGGTTGTTTACACACAGAAACCTGGACCGGAAGTTGTTGCGGTATTGGCTAAGTAAAATTATCAGTTAGCCTTTATTGGTGTTATAGCCGTGTATTTTTGAAAGAATACCCTCTTCGGGGATGCTATGCCATATTTATTTTGTAATCTATAAAATAAGATCGCCCGTTTGCATACCAGATGACCTGCCTCAAAGCAATGCGCTTTAACGACATTCCGGCGATAAGGAAATGGCCGTGGTACGCATAAAATTTTATTATTGTTGTTTTGACAAATAATTAACTAATAATTTCAAATTATTTGCTTAAAATGAAACCAATGCGTCGCTTTCTACGTATCATTATAAAAAGGATAACTAACCTTTTGTTAAACAGGTATTATAAATCATTTACTTTAATTAGCTTTTTTACCACTGAAAGTCGCTGATTTATAACTGGATTTAATGATTTGGGGAGCAGTATTTTATAAAGAAATATATCTTTAATACATATTAAGCTATTGATAATAGTTAATTTTTATTGTTTTGAAAGATAAACCCAGATCACCTGCATCCTTACTCAAACTGTTATTCAAAAAAACTTCTTTTGTTTTATTGTTGATAGTGGTAATGGCATCAGCAGTGATGATTGTAATGAATTTTTATTCTATCAGGATATTGTCTGCTGCAAGAGCTTACATCAATGGCGAGTCGCAATATTCAAAAGGCCAAAAAGATGCATCGGCTCATTTGATCAATTATATTTCCCAGGAAAATGAAAGTGATTTCGCTGCTTTTGAGCGGGATATCAGTATCCCTGTTGGTGATCATATAGCCAGGATCGCATTGTCATCAAATAGTGATTACCAGTTGGCAAAAAAAGGCTTTTTGCAAGGGAAAAATCACCCTGACGATATTGATGACATCATATGGCTTTTTAGTAACTTTCAGCGTTTACCCATGTTTAAAAATGTGATTGGGATATGGGCTGAAGGTGATGTAATGGTAAATAAACTGCATCAAATTGGTTTGCAATCGCACGCTGAAATAATTAAAGGTAAAATGTCAACGGCTGGGAGGAAATTACTTATCCAGTCAATTAATGATATTTCGGCCGAACTTACCATTAAGGAAGAGGCATTTTCAGATACGCTTGGCGTAATTTGCCGTAAAATTAAGTTATATATTTTTATAGCCAATGTTTTAATCACCCTGGTTATTTTAATCAGTTCACTATCATATGCAGGGATCATGATAGGTAAACTGGCCAATACCCAAAAGAAAGTAATTGATCAGAATGATAATCTGCAGGTAATTAATGCCGGGCTGGACAAATTTGTGTTTAATGTTACGCATGACCTGCGATCGCCATTGGTTGCGCTTATTGGATTGATAGAACTGATAGATGAAGAAACTGACCCTGTGCAAATTAAAGCATATATATTAATAATGAAGGAGAGCCTTGAAAAACAAGATCACTTTATTAATGAAATGATGTTATTTATTCAGAGCAAACACGCGGGCCTTATTAAAAAAGAATGTCATTTAACTTCTATTATTGATGATGTAATAGCGCAGAATCATTACAGAAATAGTGGAAAAGAAGTAGACTTTTATAAGGAAATTGAACTTGATGAGATTAATAGCGATGCATTGAAACTCCAGGTAATATTAAATAACCTGGTATCAAACGCTATAAAGTACAGTGATTCAAAAAAAGAGGAGCAATGGGTGAAAGTAAAAACATACCAGCAGGAAGTAACCGCAGTAATTGAGGTGGAGGACAATGGTTTAGGGATCAGGCAAAGAGACCAGGAACGCATTTTCGACAAGTTTTATATGGTAGGTAATAATAAACATAGTTCGGGCTTGGGGCTTTACCTGGTTAAAGATGCCGTAACGCAAATGAACGGACATATTGAAGTAAAATCGGAACCCGGCCTTTTTAGCAGGTTTATTATTAGCATCCCCTGCAATTAGCGATTGCGATTACTTACGCCTTTTGATAGATGTTTCTTCCCAAAAAATCATTCCTGAATTTTCCATGGGGATCATATTCGGTTACCAGGTTTTTAAAATCGTGCAGCTTTTCGTAGCGCGATCCTAATACTTTGGGATCAAGGGTGAACACTTTACCCCAATGCGGCCTGGGGGTGAATGGCGCTAGTACCTTTTCAATTTGAGGTAATAGTTTTAATACTGCTTCAGTTTCCTGCTTCCAGGTAAAGTGAATGGTGACTGATGTTTGGTTATGGCATGGGCTCATCCATAAATTATCGGCAGCTATGGTCCTTATTTCGGTTATAAATAGATGAGGGCCTATAGCTTTACCTAGTTTTGAGATAGCCTGGATTGCTTCAACAGCATTGTGCATAGGTACAAAATATTCCGATTGCAGCTCTTTACCACTGCTAGGCGTGAACCCCATTTTAAAATGCGGCAACCTTTCATACCATGGCCCGGGCACGCCCATTTGTTCGGTACAGTTTTCGGCAGAAAGGGCAATTATGGGGTGCAGATTTTTGGTTGCAGCTTTAGCACCGTAAAATTCAGGCAGTACTTTATCACTATCAATACCTATGCGGCTTTTTATCCAAACTTCGTTAATATGGTCGGTTTGCCAGTCGGTAAATAAGCTTACGCTGTAACCTGCTGAAACTATTTTTTCAAAATTATGCTTCAATTGGTCGATCGGCAGGCCAATAAAAACATTTTGCCTTACCATATAAGTGGGCTGGATTTGAAGAGTTACTTTGGTTATTACGCCTAATGCACCCAAGCCAACCACGGCGGCATTCAATTTTTCGGGATCGGAATCTTTAGATAAGTGAACAACGTTGCCATCTGCAATTACAATTTCTAAACCGGTAACCGCGCTGGCAAGGTTTCCGTTTTTAACACCGGAGCCATGAGTAGCGGTTGTTATAGATCCTGCTACTGAAATGTGCGGCAACGAGGCCAGGTTATGCAGTGCGTAGCCCTTTTGGTGCAGGTAAGGTGCAAGCTCGCCGTATTTTATTCCTCCTTCAACGGTAACTGTTTTTTTATCGGCGCTAATAGCTACTACTTTGTTCATTTCTTTTGTAGAAATTAAGTTGTCTTTGCTATCGGCTATGCGGTTAAAGCAATGGCGGGTACCCAGGGTTTTTATCCTGCCATGCTGTTTTACAAGGGTTTGTACTTCCTCAACAGTTTTTGGGTAAAAAACATTATCGGTACTGAAGGTTAAGTTACCAGCCCAGTTTTTTAGCCTTTGCTGGTATGCCAATGAATTAAGTGGGGATATAAGAGGTGTTGCCATTAAAGTAGCGCTTAACTGGATAAAAGTTTTTCTTTTCATAATAATCGGGTATTACTATAACAGGTTATTACAAGGTAAGGTTTATTGGCAGATATAAACAAAAGATATTTTCGGTGGCTTGTTTAATAACAATTTGATTGGCTAAGCTTTTTTGCCCTCCTTCCGCGCAGTGAAGGGAGGGCGGTCCATCCGCTGGCTAGCGCAGTCGACCGGGTGGGTAAATTCTGCTCGCGATATTAACGCAAATGCATTGACGTGAATGCATGGCGGCGTGGACTCACCCGGCATTGCTTCGCTCGCCGCCCCTCTCTTTGCTTCGCATAAAGAGGGGAGCTGCAATTCTCTTTAATTTAATGACCTTGATTGCCTATTGTATAGTGCTTATTTCTTCTTTCTTCTTTCCGAGGCTTAAGGTTAAAAGCTCATTTTCCTGGATGCGTGCCAAAACTATTTTGGTAATTAAAGCGACAGGTAAAGGCTCTCCGGGTTTAAAATGGACGGTGGCGCCTGATGCTTTGTAACCTTTTAATTCATCCTTCATGATTTTTACAAGGGGCGGACTCATGGTATACAGGCTGCAAAAATCTTTGGTTACGCCTATTCCAACAAGCATATAGATATGTTTAAAGCAGTGCACCTGGTAGCTGAAGGTTTCTTCGGCATTGGGGATTATGGAGAGGATAAGCTGGCGCAACGCAATAAGACCGGGTTTAAACAGGTCATCCTGCCGGTTGAGGTAGGTGTTAAATATTGTTTGCCCCGCGGTTTCCATATTATTGATGGGTTTTCAAAAATTGTATCACATCTTCCTCTGTACCGGTGAATGGCCCGGGACGCTCCATTTTAAGACTGGCCATAGCGGCCGCAAATTCACCGGAGTGCTGAATGGAATCACCCTTTACCCGGCGGTATAAATAGCCCGCCATATAGGTATCACCGCAGCCGGTTGCATCAACTACCGTGCGCGGGCGCCAGGCCGGGATGGTATAAGATTTACCCTCGCTGTAAATTACAGATCCGCCGCTGCCATTGGTGATCACTACTTCTTTCACACCCCAGTCGGCCAGTAGTTTGGCGCCCTGTGCGGTATCTTTAAGGCCGGTAAGAGCCTGCAGTTCTGCAACATCGGCTTTTACAGTGTGCACATATTGAAGGGCCTCTTTTTTGCCGGGCCAGTCGACAGCGTGTACTTTTTTGTTCACTACCTTGCGTAAATAGCCCTGCACATCAAGACTTACCCGGCCTTTGGTAGCCAGGTTTTTTATAAGCGGAGTGCTGATATCATCGGCCAGCAACGGGCCCAGGTGGAATATTTTTGCGTCTACGGTTTGCAGCGGTTCTATTTCGAACGGATCGGCTTTTTCCAAAACGTTTTGGGTGCGCTGGTCCTGGTCTTCCGCGTAGATGTTTTCGAAGTAAACAGTATGGGCGCTGGGCTGTACTTTTACTTCAACGCCTTTATCGCGCAGGTCGGCCACATACTGCATTTCGGCTGGGGCAAGGGCGGTAACCAGCAGGTAATTAACATCGAGCTTACTAACCGCGTACGAAAAATAAAAAGCCGTACCACCGGCCATATGCATGGTGGTTTTGGTAGTTACTACTTTGTCGGATGTAATGTGGCCTATGCAGCAAAGATCAAGCATGTTGTTGTTTGTAATTTGGCAAGATAATAATTTTTGCAGATGTGCGGATGTGCGAATTTTGGATGTGCGGATGATTTGCGGATGTGCGGATGAGGAAAATGCGCCGGGAATTTATTGTATTGGCGTGAACGTACTAACAATTTACTCATCTTCAAATGATGAGCAAGGCAAGAAAGAGGTAATTATCTTAACACTTCACAGTTTTCTTTTTGGCAACAGGCTTTCCCTTGCCCAGTGCTTTTTGGATATACTCAACAGCCTTTGGTACTTTGCAGGCTGTACCATTTTTATCTACCGTAACATCTCCTATTTTATTTGCGGCTGCAATGGCATCGTCAGTTAATGCAGCTACGTATGTGCCCAGCGAGATCACAAAAATATTCATGGCGGAACGTACGCGATTTTGTGACGAATGGATGGTTTGTTCAACCCTGGTAAGTAAACCCTTTAAAGCTTTTAGGTCCAGCTCATCATCAGGCTTTAACGAGACCAGGTTGGAAAGCGTAGACCAGCCGGACGCGGCAATACGTTCATCCTTGTTATTTATCCATTCGTTTGCCAGCTCAAATCCGTAATGGCTACCAGTGGTAACCCAGGGGACTGTATACTCGGCTATGTTATTTGAGACTGCTTGCTTTACCCAGGTTTGCAGTTCATCCTTCGTCATTTTTTCATCATCAGCTATCAAGCCTGCCAGGTACATGGCATCGGCATTGCCGGTTGCATACAGGTCTTTAGCCAGCTGGTAATTTGTCTTTACCTTTTTTTGGATCGTTTTTAAATACTCTACCTTCACCCCGAAAAACGGCTCTTTAACGCCATGTTTCAGCAAGATCTTTTTAATGCTATCGCTGCCGTTGGCTTTAAGCTCAGCCATTATTTCGTTTACTTCCATGGTGGTTTTTTGCTAATGGTTTGTTATTATAAATATATTAAATTTATTGTTTGTCAATATTTTTATTGGCGATTTTGTGGAGGTGGAGATGATGTGCGGATGTGCGAATATGCAGATGTGCGGATGGGGGGCGGAGATCTAACGCGGGTTGCTTCGAATGATCTTTAGTTTTAGAACTTAAACATCCTCCCGCTCAATTGCCGCGGAGGCTGTTACTTTGTCTTGATACAAAGTAACCAAAAATCAAGTCAGCAGAAATGCTTCTTTGCGCACGGGGCCTTTCACGCACAAATCCAGCAAAACCACGGGCTGGAATATTTTTGCCGGGCTACCCTTTCTGATGCTGACCCTGTATGCAAAAATTTCCTATGCCCCTTGCCGGCGCTTTAGGCCATCAGTTTTGCTGGATTTTTGCCGAAGCTTATCTGCTGACGGGGAAAGAAAAAGATTTCTGTTACATACCTTCTTTAATAACGAATTTGGTGGATGCCTTGCAAACTTTCTTTAGGGTGAGGATGCCATTGGCTTTTGTCTTTAAGTGCTGAACGATATTATTTACCTGTACCTGGTAGCCTATATCCGGTTGCAGCCCGGTGATGGTAAATTCGTAGTTATTTGGTTGAATGATGGTAAAGGAGATCTCTTTTGTATGCCATGAATTAATTTGCAGGTCAATTGGATGATTAGACGAGGCAGCTACCTGCAGCAGGGCGCTATCGCGGTTATGGTGGTAGTAGGTTAGTTTATTTCCTGAACGGGATGCCCCAAAACTTTCATTGCTTTTAACTGAAAAAGTATTGGTGCGCATTGCATAATTGTTTACACTTAGTTTTAATTGATACGCGGTATCGCGGAGGGTGTATGAAAATTGTGTGCCGTTAAGCGTTTTGCTCATGTTTGGTTCAAGGCCCATCCGGTTCCATATCGGGCGGATGCCGTAAATGTCCCTGTATAGACCCGTAATTGTGGTGCAGATGCCGGCTAAGATATCATCGCCCATACCTAATTGGGTAATCCTGCTGTACCGCTGGGAGGACAGACCATCTTTTTTGTACTGTTCCAAAATGTTGTTGACATATTTGAGGGCAATGCCCTTATTATATTTAGCATAAGCCCTGATGCCAAGATAGCCCCAGGTAGGGAAGATATCGCCATTTTCATATTTGGGGAATGGCCAGTTTCCGCCCTGTACCTCTTCTCTTTTAAAAGAATCAAAACACAGCGGCCAGTGAAATAGTTTTTCGGCGGTTGTTCGCTGTTCTACCTGGTCGAGGATAAGGGCGATGCGCTGCGGATCGTCACAGATGCCGAAGGCAATAACGGCGAAATTTACCGGGGTAACCAGGTTGTCACCATGAACAGAACCGTCTTTATCCCGCCAATATACATACTGCTTTTTGGCTGCCGACCAGAAACCACCTTCTTCAACCGGCTTATTCATGGCTATTTTGAGTCGCAGAGACACCGCTGTATAATAGTCCGATTTTTGTTGATTGCCCAACACCTTTTCGCAGTTTGCCCACAGGTTTAGTGCCTCGTATAGTTGCGCATTTACAAATGCATTTTCATAACCGGCGTAAACAATATCCAGCCAGTCGCTGGCTTTTTTTTCTGCAACATTGTTGTTTATCATTTCAAATATGCCGTTGTTGTTGGAGTCGCGTTTGAGCAGCCATTCGAGCGCTTTTTCGCAACTTTGCTGGTGCGATTTCAGCCATGTCACATCTCCGTTAAGATCAAATTGTTCGCTGGTGTTGATCAGATAACCCGTTTGCGAATCAACTGTATAACCCCACTGGGCCTCATAATATCCTGTTTTGGCATTATAGGTGCCGGGGATCTCATCGCCGGGCTCGTTGTGCCAGCGGGATAAAACCCGCCCGTCGGGAAGCATCGCCTGGTCGCGCTCCTGGTTTAGGGTGGCGGAGAGGTTGCGAGTATAGTTTTTATCATCTACCGCCATGCCTATTTGTGCAAAAAAGGGTTCGTGCATGCATTTCCAGTTGGTGAGCCAGCCGTTTGCGCCTATAATATTATTATCTACCACGCCATATCTCCCGGTGGTGTTCATCAGCTCACGCACGGCATCCGCATCAATTCCGGTAAGTGTGCCTCTTGAATATTTTGTGAAATAGTCTTCATACTGCAATTCAAAATGTGCACTTACCTTTCCTTTTTTGACTTCAAAGGGAGCAAATACATCCGCTTTTTGCGACACAAAGCGGCTTAAATTGTAACGTTGCTGCAAAGGGGTATTGGTTACCAGCTGGGTACAGGTAAACTCGTTTTTAGCGCTGTGCGAATATTTGGCGGCAATCACATTTCCGGTGCCGGGTTTTGCAGTTATCTGTAATGCATCTCCTGATTTTGCGTTCCAGAAGGTTACCCCGCCGGTGTGTACGCCGTAAGTATCATTTACCTGTTTCAGGTATTTACACCAAACCATCCCGCCGTTATCAATAATGCCGCCTTTCCAAACAGAAAGATCGGCAAAGTTCCATTTTGGGAAGGCTTGGTCTTCCAATTGGGCCGTATTACTGTATTGTCGGGTGATGTCCCAAAGGATTTTATTGGCGATCAGTTTAAAATCCCATGTTTCTGTTGCAGTGAGCGCGGCATCACCATAACTTATGCCGGTTAATGTTATGCCGTTGGGTGTTTCTGTTATTTTTATTTTGTTATGATGACCATTTGAAGTAAACGTTCCGTTTGGGGTTTCAATCCCGGTATAAACGCCTGAGGGAGATAGCGTGTTATTGCCTTTTATGTTTAATTGTTTTATTACGCAGCCGGATGAATAGTCAATCATTATAGAGAGCTTTTTACCGGGAACTGTGATGGTAATGGTTTTGGCAGCGGGATCATGTTTTATGCCGTCGTTTCTTTTTGGTTGGGAAAAGCTCAATTGCTGAAAAAGTAAAAGAACAAAAAAGACTGACTGGATTTTTTGGATCATGGTATACTGCTTATAATTTGGACAAGCTGAGCTTGTAGATGTAAAACTATTATAAATAGTCCCCTGTTTATGAGTACAAGCTGATGTTTTTTTTGTACTTTTTGATAAATTGTTGGGGGGAAGGAAAGTCGGTAGTTGTGAGTGAGCAGGGAGAACTGCGATATTTTATTAACGCGGTTGCTTCGAATGATGTTTTATTTTAGAACTTAATGACCCTCCCGCTCAATTGCCGCGGGGGCTGTTACTTTTTTCTTGATAAAAGAGTAACCAAAAAATCAAGTCAGCAGAAATGCTTCTTTGCGCACGAGGCCTTTCACGCACAAATCCGAAAAAACCACAGGCTGGAATCTTTTTGCCGGATAACCCTGTATGATGCAGACCTTGTATGCAAAAATTTCCTATGCCCCTTGCCACCGCTTTAGGCCATCAGTTTTTCGAATTTTTGCCGAAGCTTATCTGCTGACGGGGAAAGAAAAAATTAAGAAGCTTAAATGCAATCCACCAATGCCTAATGACCACTGACTAATAGCCAATTATACAACTTTCCTTAAATTTACGTTCTTTAAATCATGCACAGGTTTATAGGTGTTTTGGTATTTAGCTTTTTTATGGCTTCTGCATTTGCGCAGGTGAGGAAGCCTGTTATTGCTTTTGCCAGTGATACGCAGGAACCTATGTGGGTGGAGAAATTGCTCCTTAAATCAAACCACAACCTAAAGGCTACCGAAATGATCTTTAAGGATGTGGATGCTGTCCGCCCTTCGGGTTTGTTTATCTTGGGTGATGTGGTTTCATTAGGTTATAAAGCTAAAAAGTGGACCCATATTGACGCTTATATCAAACAATGCACGCATGATTCCATTCCCGTGTATGCTACGCTGGGTAACCATGAGGTGATGTTTAATGCCCGTAAGGGAACCAGGAATTTTAAAACACGGTTCCCTATGTATAACCCGGCAGGTTATACCGAAATAATTGATTCCGTTGCGGTGGTTTTGCTGAACTCGAATTTTAGTAAAATGACGACCGCCGAGATCCTGGCGCAGGATAATTGGTATAGCAGCGCCATAAAAAAGCTGGATGCCGATGCGGCTATTAAGTTCATCATCGTTGGCTGTCATCATTCGCCTTATACAAACAGCAAAATTGTAAAACCTTCAATGGAGGTACGGCAAAACTTTTTGCCGGCTTTTATCAACTCAAAAAAATGTGTGCTTTTTGTTTCGGGACACTCACATAATTTCGAACGTTTCAATATGCAGGGAAAGGATTTTTTGGTTATTGGCGGCGGGGGCGGGTTGCATCAGCCTTTGTATGCAAACGCCGTAACTCCCGATCTTTCGGCCGGTTATAAGCCTATGTTTCATTATCTGGAGGTGCGGCGCGTTCATGATTCGCTACAGCTGGTATCGCGGGAGCTGAATGCGGATTTTTCAGGGTTTAAGGATGGGTTGGTGTTTACGGTGAGGTAGGTTTTTCTTCTGCGGAGGTAACAGCTAACTCGGGTTGCTTCGTATGGGCTTTTGTTTTAGAACTTGAGCATCTTCCCGCTCATGGCCGCGGAGGCCTAGTTACTTTGTCTTGATACAAAGTAACCAAAAATCAAGTCAGCAGAAATGCTCCTTTGCGCACTGGGCCTTTCACGCACAAATCCCAAAAAACCACGGGCTAGAATCTTTTTGCCTGGCTACCCCGTCTCGTGCAGACCTTATATGCAAAAATTTCCTATGCCCCTTGCCGACGCTTTGGGCCATCAGTTTTTTCGGATTTTTGCCGAAGCTTATCTGCTGACTGGGAAAGAAAAAGAACTTTTTTACTACCCATTGTCAACGCAAAACTGCCCACTGGCTTACCGTTCGCTTTTGACGAGATTCGGCATTCCTTTATTTTCGGTAAGCAATTTGTATAGGCTTTGTGTAAAAAAGAAATTCCACCCTTTTACACAGTTGTCATAACATTCAATTTCGGGCACCAAACCAATATGCGTTAAACTAATCCGGGCTGAATTGCCATCGGGCTTAAACTCCCATACCAACGAAGTGCCTGTCCATTCGTCTTTGTGTTGCAGCCATGGCAGGTAACTTTTTATTACCTGCCAAACTATTTTTTTATTAACGTCTAATTCTAGTATTTTGAACAATACGGCTGTATCGCCAAAGCGTACGGTAAATTCATCGCCTGGTCTTTCTGAATCGCCTTCTAAATCGGGTGTCCACCATTCATTAACACGTTTTTGTACACTTTCAAAAGCTGCAGCTATGCTGGTATTAACCGTGATAGTGCTGTGGTAATTTTGCTGATCCATTTTGCTGATTGGTTTTTAAGTGTTTAATACAGGCTTGCCGTTAGCATCTTTGGTAAACAAGCTTATGAGGGTGCATAAACCTGCTATTAAAGAAAACGCTGCCGCAAATGGGAAAAAGTAAATATATTCAAGAATACCCATTGAGAGCAGGAGTACGGCCACTAGCGGCACCAATCTGCTCGACAGGCTATTCCCGGTTTCGGCGGAGAGCAGCCATAGCAGGATACTGATAAACAGCAGCGTCAGGATCATGATAAAGGCGAAGCCATCGTCAAAGGAAGCCAGGGTTACTGACCTGCCCATAAAATCGAAATGAGTTGTTTCCATTCCCTTAATTACAGCGGCCACAGCTGCATTGGGTGCTTTTTTTGAGCTGAACGCGCCAAAGCTATGGCCGATAGTATGCAGGAACATCAGCACCGCCGCAATGCGCAATAATAGTTTTGGTTTCATTTTTCAATTAATTACAAGTTCTTCCCGGATAGTAATGTTTTTGTACAGTTCCAAAATATCGCTCCAGCCTTTGTCCATACTTTCAACAACTTTAGGGCCGGTAAGTCGGTTCAGGTTTTTGTGCTCAAATTTTACGGTTGTTGTTTTTGGGCCCTGCGGGATAAACTGTACCTCTACTTCGGTTAACAGCTCCGGATCATACTGGAAATCGCCGTTGATCTTCCAGGCTAAAACCAGCAGGCCGTTTGGATCCCATTGCAAAACATGGCCGATGTTGGCTTCGCTGCCGTCCTCATGGCGCGAGAACCAGCGGCCGTTGGGGCCAGGCTCCAGCACCTGTTCGGTCATGGGTGATTTGCCAATGTGGTGGGTACGCGGCCACCACAGGTCCATTTGTTCGCTAAATACTTTAAAGGCGGTCGCCTGGGAAGCTTCTACCAGGAGCTCCTTTTTGATGGTGTCGATTTTTAAGCTATTCATGATTTTTTTCTTCTTGTTCTGCTAATAATTTGAATGCGCCCAATGCCTCATCCCAAAACTTATCCAGGTAATTGCGCATGGCTAAAATGCCGTCCCTATCCACCTGGTAAATATTTTTTGTGCCCTGCTGGTTGATGCTGATCAGTTTGGCATCGCGTAAAACTTTTAAGTGTTGTGAAACTGCAGGGCGGCTTACGGGGAGGCCCTCGGCTATGTCAACCACAGCCAGCGGACTTGTCCGCAGTTTTTCGAAGATGGCCCTGCGGGTTGGGTCGCCCAGTGCGTTAAATGCTTTTTCGGAATTGCTGATTGCGTGACCCATTCTTTTCTTGTTTTGATATATACTATTTGGTAAGTATTAGCTTACCGTTAGTACAAACTTACCAATAGTTTTGGAAAATGCAAATATTTTTTTGAGATGAGGGGGGAGGATGTGCGGATGTGCGGATGAGAAAGGTGTCATCCTCGAAGGATGAACGCGGGAACTTGTTCGCTTACAAAGCAGCTTTTATGGTTTTGTTGTTGGCTTAGTAAGTATGATTTGAGAAATCTTTTCTGCTAACAAAGCTTTAAGAAAATTAATATAAACTATGTCATTGCGAGCGAAGCGTGGCAACCGCATGCTGTACACAACCGCAATACAAGTTCTACACCTTACTATTCGCCCTGTAAAGTTCGCGGTTGCCACGCTATCGCTCGCAATGACAAGACAGTAAAAAAAGCAAAGCAAAAGCTTACCCGTTTAAATATAAACGTGCAGGTCGAAATTTGCAATAGTAGTTACCTGGTAAAAGCTTCGAAATGCCTTAAAAGCTAAAGCTTTTGTTTTTTGTGGTAAGCTTTAAGATTTTTTCAGAGATGCCGATAATGCCTCCTGTTTCTTTAAGCTGCTCGGTAGAAACATCGTATTTCTTTGACCAATACTCATCTTCTGAATTTGCTTTGATCTGGGAGATTTCCCTGTTTTTGGTTTCAATTTTTACGTTAGTTTCCATGGTTAATAGTTTTAAAGAGTTACAATTAATGAACTGGTTAAACGATATTAGAGAAGTATGTAAAAGTAACACTATGATATTAACACATGGTTATTTGTATGTTAATTTAATGTTAATCATTCGCACCCTTGTTGGTGGTGACAACACCAACAACGGCGGGCAAAATAACAAACACACAACAACAGTTCGTCCCTTGTTGGCTTTATTAAAATACCCGGATCAAGGCTCAACTGTTACTATAACCCGTTTATACCTGGTTAAGGCAGGAGTGCCTTTGTCTGTAACTTTCAAAATAAAATGGATGGTTTGCGCTGAAGTAACAACAGGCGCTGTAACCGGCAGGTCGTACAGGTTACTGGAATATGGTGAAAAGCTTACCAGGCCTTTATATGTTCCTGCTTCAGGATATTGCAGCCAGCGGTAACTCATGGAGTCGCCATCAGGGTCGTAAGTACCTTTTGCGCTTAAATGAAATTGCTGACCAGATTTTACCGTAAAATGATCGGGAATAGCCAGAACGGGTACAGGTGGGTGATTGCAGGCTTTGTAACTTTTGGTTGTCCATGTAATCCGTGCTGCAAAATCATTCTGAAATTCCTCCCGCCAGCGCCAGATCGTGGCCTGGATATTTTTATAGCCTTTTTTATCTGCTGCAACGTAAACAGAATCTTCGGCATTTGTCCAAAGCGGGCGGGTTTCCTGTTGGGTAACCGGCCAGTTTGGCCGCGCAAAAGGATCAGGCACATGCGACAATTCAGGTGTGTAAAATTCATATCGTCCTCCCCAGCCGCCATAGTTTGGATGTTCCGGATCATTTAATCCATTAGTTATCAAGAATAAAAATGATGGCGAATCACCCTCCATGCCGTAAGCCACATCCGGGTAGGCCGCCCCCAGCGGGCCATGGCCTTGCTGTATATTTTTTCCCAGCCATTCGTTGCTTACTACTTCTTTGTTCGACCCCGGCATTCCGAATGACATACCCAGCCAGGTAGCTTGTCCGTAAGTATAACCCGGACTACAAACAAAAAACAGGTCGGGAAAGCTTTTCCGGATCCATGGGCCTGAATCATCCTGGTCAGAAATAGTATAAACCCTGATCTTTTTAACCAGGGCTTGTGTTTGGGTAGCCGTTTTAGTCTGCCTGATTTTCCAAAGGGCCTGTGCTAAACAATTTGCTCCGCCCCAGTCACAGATCCATAGCGGCCTCGGGTCGGGTCTTTCTAATACTTTAATTATCCATTCAGAGCCTTCCGAGTCAAATCCTTTACCAACGCCCTCCATGCCGTAAACAGGAAGGCCCTTTTTTACCTTTGAGTTTAAATATTCATAGGCTGGGTAGCCTTTTTCGTGTTTCAGCAAATTAGGCTGAACCTTTTTATAAGCATTTAATATATCATGGATGGTTTCGGGCGCAACTCTTGTTTTTTGATGGATAGAGGTAACCGCCACCAGGCCCTCAACATCCCACTGATTACAGTAAGTAAGAAACCGGATCATCGATTGCGAATCATCAGGGTCAGCTTCAATATCGGTAAGTACTAATACTCTTAATTTTGGCTGTTGCGCATAGGTTTCGATAGAAATCAACAGCGTTATTGCCAGGAGACCTGATTTTAAGAAAATTTTAAACTTGTGCATTTCTATTTATCTGCAATAATTAATCCCGGATCATGCTCTTTTAAACCCTCCGGATATTTACACTTGTTTATAAGCGTAAACTTATTTTAAGATACTAAGCTACAATTTTTGGTGAGTAAAAGGAACTGCCCTAAACGCGATTTCATTCGTGCCCTTGTTGGTGTTGTCACCAACAAGAGGATGAGGCTGTGGCGTGTATGCATTGGCGGACTATGTTCATATCACAAACATCGCGGGTTGTTGGTGACAACACCAACAACGGCGGCTAATTTAATTGCTCCGGTGTTATTTTACCTATTTGCAGGTTAAGTGTTAAAAAGTCGAAATGATTCCAGCCACATATGATCTTGCCATTTTCTAATTGAGCAATGGATGTTCCTGTGAAGCTTACCCGCTTGCCACTTTGCTTGTGTTTGGCTGTAGCTGTGCATAGTGAAACTACATAGTCGCTCTCGGCAATATTTTTATCAATAGTAATATGAATGTCTGTAAGCTCATTTCTGAAATTTTTATAAAATTGCTTAAATGCATCAATGCCAACCGTTGGTTCAGGACTAAGGCCATATACTTTTACTTGTGGGTGCAGCATTTGGTCCATAATGCTTTCATCGCCCTGATTCCACAGTTCGTTATACCAGCGGAGCATAAAGTCTTTATTTTCCATGTTTAGTGGGGTTTAGGTGATAATTAATTATAGCTAATATAATAATATTATTAGAATAATAGCTCGGTCGCAATTATGAATCTCAAATAAAAAATGGCTAATATTTAGATATTAGCCATTAATAGATGGGTTTATTGTAAAGTTGACTATCTATAAGCTGATCACTGAGAAAATCCTTATGGTAGTTGGAAACCTAAATGCTTATGATTTCAGCTTCCTTACCAGTACGTTAAAATCAACGCCGGCAACGGATGTTTTTTTCCATTCGCCGTTGTCGTAGTGGTAGGTGCCGCCGTTGAAAAGGCCTATGGCGAAGTGATTGTCGCCGTGGTAGGATTTTAGCCATTCTATGGCTACGAGGATGTCTTTTTTTGCAATGATGTTGTAGGGTTCAAGGTCTACGGTTACACGGTTTTTGCCTTTGGGGACTGCGCCATAAATCTCTTTAGTTGCCAGGTTTTTACCCGGCGCCACATTGTTAAACTCGTAAACGTTTACCTTGAATTGCAGGGTGTCGTTACTTACGTTTTCCACATCAAAGTTGAACTTTAACAATTGAACGGGCTTGCTGCCGGCATTCATTTTAATACCTACCTGGTTCCCCTTAGCTAAATCGTAGCTGCTGTTTGCCGAACCCGACCGGGGTTTGTTGCCGATAACTTTTGTGTCTTTTTGCGCCTGTGCGCTGAATGCTGCTGTGATTATGAGCGCTGCAAAAATTGTTATGCGTTTTAATTGTGAAAGTGTGTAGATCATGTTTTTATGGTTTTTATATGAGCAAGACGATGGGGTGAGGGGAATGGTTGCATGGGGATTTAAAATTTTGCGGGACTAGTGATGAAAAAGTACGTCATGCTGTCCGCCAACTGATCGGATCAGCACCTCACATGCTAAGTGTACACCATTCATGCGGAAATGTCCTGTGGGGTGCCGAAATAAATTCGGCATGACGGTTGGGGGATATTTGGACTGGTTAAAATGATACATTATACCTTTTACCCTTAATTTTTCGCCTTTTACCTCTTTAATAAATTGCCATTTTTAGATAAAAAATCAATTTATATTAAAAATATCTTAAAATAATTGCTAAATAATTCGTTTTTATACAAAAACACTTCATAAATTACGGTTTTTAAAATAACTTGTTGTTATATTATAGTTTTTAGTGTTTTTAGATATGCAGGAATCTGGTTATTTTGATAAATACAGTCCGATTAGCGGAGTTTGGGACGAAATGTATGGCGCCGACGCCAATGTGCGCGATCATTACCGCAAGGTGATCGAATATATTTCGGGCGAGTCTGCGGATGACCTGAACAAAAAGGAAGAGCTGGCCAAAAGGCTGTTCATGAGCCAGGGCATTACCTTTACGGTGTACAACAGCGGTGAGGGGATTGAGAAGATCTTCCCGTTTGATATTATCCCCCGCATTATTACTGCGGATGAATGGGCGCTGGTTGAGCGGGGCATTAAGCAGCGGCTTACCGCGCTTAACCTGTTCCTGAAAGATGTTTATCACAACCAGTTCATTATTAAAGACGGCATTGTGCCGATTGATATTATTTACTCCTGTCCGCATTTTTTACGGGAGATGTACCAGCTGCAGGTGCCGTATGATATTTATGTACACATCAGCGGGATTGATATTATAAGAGATTATGACGGCACTTTTTATGTGCTGGAAGATAACCTGCGTACGCCAAGCGGCGTGAGCTATATGCTGGAGAATCGTGAGATCACCAAACGGTTATTCCCTGATCTGCTGCCGCAATGCGGGGTGCGGAGCGTTACGGAGTATCCAACCATATTGTACAAAAACCTGCTGGCGCTTTCGCCAAGGCAGATCCCGAATCCTACTATCGTATTGTTGAGTCCGGGGATCTATAACTCGGCTTATTTTGAGCACACTACACTGGCCCGCCTGATGGGGGTTGAGCTGGTAGAAGGGCGCGATCTGGTGGTGAACAACCATAAGGTGTTTATGAAAACTACTACGGGCCTGCAACAGGTGGATGTGATCTATCGCCGGGTGGATGATGAATACCTCGATCCGCTGGTGTTTAATCCCTCAAGCATGCTGGGTGTTGCCGGGATCATGGGGGCTTACCGTAAGGGAAATGTTGCCATAGTGAATGCAATAGGCACCGGTGTGGCTGATGATAAAGCGGTGTATGTTTATGTGCCGGATATGATCCGATATTATTTAAATGAGGAGCCGATCCTTAAAAACGTACCAACGCACCAATTAGGTAACCCTGATGAACGCGCCCATGTATTTGAGAACATCAATAAAATGGTGATTAAAAAAACGAATGGCAGCGGCGGTTATGGCATGCTGATGGGCCATGCGGCAAGCGAACAGGAAATTGAGGAGTATAAGCTGGAGGTAATGAAAGATCCAAGGAACTTTATTGGGCAGCCAACAATCAGCCTGTCGTCAGCACCATGTTATATGCAGGGTGAATTACAACCCCGGCGGATAGACCTGAGGCCATATGCGCTGTATGGCCCGGATGGCATTGAGATAGTGCCGGGCGGATTGACGCGGGTGGCCCTAAAAGAAGGCTCGCTGGTGGTGAACAGCTCGCAGGGCGGCGGGAGCAAGGATACGTGGGTGCTGGCGTGAGGAATTTCGGATTTCGGAATTTCGATTTCGGAATTTTAGAATTAGATAGTGTAGAAAAAATGATTGAACATCGAATGATAATAAAGGAACCAAAATTAACCAAAAACAAAAATCAGATATCCGAATTTCGAAATCAAGCCAAATCCAAAATCAAAAATAAATCCGAAATCGAACATCCGAATTCCGAAATACACAAAATATGTTAAGCAGGGTAGCAGCAAGTTTTTATTGGTTAAGCAGGTATATTGAGCGCAGCGATGGGATGCTGCGGATGCTCAAGATCAATTATGCATCGAGCCAGGATACCATCCAGGAGTTTACGTGGGCGCCGGTGATCAGGATCTTCGCCGGATCAGGCGAGGAGGAGACCGAGCGGCTGGATAATAACAGTCGCGCCGTATTAAAATATATGGTTACGGGGAAGGAAAACCCGAACTCTATTATTAATATCATCACCATTTCGCGCGAGAACGCAAGGGGGGTGCAGGAACATATCCCGAAAGATCTGTGGCAATGCCTTAACGAGTATTATCATACGGTAAAAGATCCGAAAATAGAGAAGTCATTGCAGCGCGAAGACCCTATTGGAGTGCTTGATGTGCTGATAAAACAGGTAATGCTTTATTATGGCACAGCCGAGATTACCATGGAACGCGGCGAGGGCCGCAGTTTTATGAACATTGGCAAGTACCTGGAAAGAGCGATCCAGAGCGTGGATATTTTGGATATTAAGTTTGGCTCAGTTAGCGATAACCCCGACCTGCTTACCGATACCAGCTATTGGAAACACCTGCTGCAATCAATAGGCGGATACGAGCTTTATTTAAAAACCTACCGCGAGGGTTTTGAAGCGGGCAATATCCTGGAGCAGGTGGTGCTTAATAACGATTTCCCCCGCTCGGTTATCTACTCGGTAAATAACATCCAGCGGTATTTCGACAGGCTGAAGAACAATAGCAATATGGACGATTTCAGGGAGCTTTCCTTCCAGATCGGCCGGTTGCAAAGCAAGATAAAATACAGCTCGGTTAAAAGTATTGAGCAGGATGGCCTGCACCAGTACCTAACCCAGATAAGGAAGGACCTTTACGGAATAGGGAACGCTTTGAATGAACATTATTTTGCCAACTCGTAGAGTTGGAGTCCGAAAGTCGGGAAAGTCCGAAAGTCCGGAAGAAGAAAGTTAAAATATTTAGATTAAAGATGAGTGAATTGGCAGATCAAAATTCACAACTCACTAAATCACTCATTCAGTAATTCACTAATTAAAACCTCATGCCAGAATTTGAAATTCAACATATAACCCGGTACATATACGAGGGGCCGGCGCGGGATAGCGCCAACCAGATCATCCTGTTCCCTATAAAAGATGAGTTCCAGGATGTGATAAAGCAGGAGCTTACCATAACCGGGAATCCGCAGGTTGATACGCATACTGATTATTACGGTAACGAAGTGGGCAGCTTTACCTACTCCGAACCGCATACCGTGCTTACCATCAACTCAAAAATATGGGTAAGTACCAAACACCGCGCTTTGCCGGTGAGCGATATTTTTCCCGCACAGCAGTGGCAAGATCTAAAACGATTACAATTTGTGGTGCCTTATATTGATTTTTTGAAGCAGGAATATTTTGAAGGCATAGGTGAGCTTAAAGTAATTGTTGACGAAGAACGCTTAAAGGACGATACCCCCTACCATGTTGCCCAGCGCTTTTGCCAGTATGTGTATGATAATTTTACTTACATAAAAGGGGTTACCACTGTTGAGACCCGCCTGGATGAGATCTGGAAGCTAAAAGCCGGTGTTTGCCAGGATTTTGCCCACATCCTGATGGAGATGCTGCGCATGGTAAACATCCCCGCCCGGTATGTTAGCGGTTACATTTGCACCAGCCGTAACAATATGCGCGGAGAAGGTGCAACCCACGCCTGGGCCGAAGCCTATATTCCCGATTTTGGCTGGCTGGGGATTGACCCTACCAATAACTGCATTGCTAATGAAACGCATGTGCGCCTGGCTGTTGGCCGTAACTTTACGGATTGTTCGCCGGTTAAGGGCGTTTACAAAGGCTCGTCAAACCATACGCTTGAAGTTGCCGTATCTGTTGATGATGAAAATGTTTTAAACAATGCCGACAGGCATGTCAGCGAAAACCCCGCGGTAACCCATGTTACTTCAGCGCAAAAGAATAGCTACCAGCGGTATATGGAGATCCAGCAACAGCAGTAGGGGAGTTCATGGTTGATGGTTCATAGTTCATAGCCGGAAAGTGGCATGTGGGAGAAGCAATAGGGGGAGTTCATGGTTGATGGTTCATAGTTCA
>NZ_FRCM01000007.1 GCF_900142915.1 Mucilaginibacter sp. OK098 | reverse complement strand
TACCGTTGAAATTGTGGGTCCGTTCGTGTTTTTCTGTACCTGCAGGAGTGATGATGCCGCAGGAGTAGCGGTTCCGATGCCAACATTAAAGCCAAGGTTTGCAGGAATTGGAATAATGCTGCTGCCGGATGTTGTCCACTGCGCGCTACAAGTTATTGTAAATGCAAAAAATGCGATGGTTGTTGCTAAAAAGATTTTCATGGAATGATATTGTTTTTTGGTTATGGATCAGGTTGAAGGTTTGGACAGTGGTGCTTTAAGCACCAGTGCCCCTGTTGGGCATTGACACGGAACTTTGAGAAGGGCTGTAAACGCGATTAGATGCCGGCGCCGGCTTTAAGCGAAACTTTTTCATTATGTAAGGTTTAGATATGGGCATCGGTATGCCCATGTAATTTTGAGAAAGATAATAACATTTATTTGAATGGCGATTTTTAAGCGCGAATATTTTCAAACGACAATTTTCAAAGCATTAGCCGCGCCTAATTTCGGTAGCTGTAGGGGGGCTGGTTTCACCCTACAGTAATTCAAAAGGAGTTGTGGTTAATGCGCGAACATCTGCCTGTAGCAGTAAAAGGCCCTTGCAATGCCCGTTGAGGGGGCGTCGCACCCCTGCTGACCAGGAAGGGTCAGCTGCATCAAAGTGCTGCTCCGGACGGATGGGGCATAGGAGGTGTTCCTGTGGATCGCCAGCCAGCGGCTGTCCCGATGATGCCGCATATGCTGGCAACCGCTGTGCCGTCGGCAATGGCCGCCCGAAAGCGGTCACCTGCCGTAAGAATACCGCCAGTACTGGTAAAGATCCCCGTCACTTGCTGAGACTGGCGACGCGTAAGTCAGCACCAGTACCAGCGAGTGCTCGTCCAGCGCCGCCATGCTGTAGCTGAGCGCCCCCTTGATGAGCGTGCTTGAGTTTGGGGGAATTTCCCAGTATCCGCTGTCGGTGGCGTAGCCTTCCTTGTCAACGTACGTGCCGTCGGGGGAGAAGCTGAGAATCTCGCCCGGATAGCTCGGGGTGAGGTCCTTCCACGCGGTGCCCGAGTTGGAGACCGCGACCCCGGTGCGGGCGAACGTGCCGATGAGGAGCTGCGCGTAGGCCTTCGGGCTTGCCTTTGCGGCCGGCATGCCGCCCTTCTTGCATGAGGAAATGCCGATGCATGCCATGCACAGTAGGGCCACGCCCAGTGCGGATTTTTTCAGGAATGGTTTCATTGGGTTATGGTTTTAGTTCGTTTCGATTTCTTTCGCCCTGATCGCCTTCTCTATTGCCGCCTCGTAGCTTGAGCGCGCCGCGGTCTGGAACACGACGAACACGGTCTTGGGGGCGTTCCTGACCAGCGCGTCGCTGACCTTGCTGTATCCCTCGTAGATGTCGGTGACCGTGAAGTCGGTGTCCTCGTACTCCTTTTCCAGCGCGGCAATGTCCGGCACCAGCGCCTTGACGAAGCGGTTGCCGGAGACGTGCGCCCTGACGTACTGGAAGGACTTGTCCTCGGCGCTGCCGAGGCCGGTATGGACGGTGCCGCCGATGGCGTAGGTGTGGCGGCCGTCGCGGGTGGTGTAGGACTTGGCCTTCCTTTCGCCCACAATGGTGCCCCACGCTGACTTTGCGCTGTGGAGCGAATCGGGGGACGGCTGCGCGCTGGCGGCGCGTACGCCAATGCAGACAATAATGCTGATGAGGGGCAGGAATTTGCTCATATGGGTATGGGTTTAAGCGGTTAACGGTAGCCCAAACCTACGAAACGGTTTTGACAAATACAATCTATCGTATGTATTAATTGCAAATATTTAGCTATTCTTTTATGTTTCCAATGGACAAGGAAACAGAACTCAAGCGCCTAGGCAGGCACATCCAGGAATTGCGCAAGAGCAAGGGCCTGACGCAGACGCAGCTCGCGCATTCCATCGGCAAGGACCAGCAGTCGATCCAGCGCCTTGAAATGGGAGACTTCAATCCCACCTATTATTATTTGACCGAGATTGCGCAGGGGCTGGGAGTTACCGTTGAGGAGTTGGTGAGGGTGTAAGAAGAAAAGGCAATCCGTTCAAGGTGTTGCTCGCCAGCAGGTTGCCAAAAAAAGATTTGGAAATTAAAAACCGCGTGCCTACATTTATGGCAACAAACCATTGTTCACCTAAACCACGCAGTCATGAATAACACCATCATCGGAACCCTACTCGTTTGCTTCCTCGCATCCCTGGTACTCTTCGCCATCGGCGCTTACATTATCCGGGCTGTACTCAACATCCCCGGAATCATGCGGCTTCAGAAGGCGCAGGTCCGCCTCCTCCAGGAAATGGCAAAAAGCCAGGGGGTCGACAACAAGACCGTGCAGACCATCATTTCCGAGACCCAGTGGGAAACGCTGAACTGAAGGGCCGCTGACCGCAGGTCACTTGGGCCTTCGGGCGGAATTCAGGATGCTCTGCACCAGTCCCTGCCGGCCCGCGCTGGACTCGTAGTTGACCTTCACCCGGTAGCCCTTCATCACCGCCTCGGGCGGGGCGGGATCGCCGCGCTGGGTAAACAGTGCCGGTATCTCGGCGCTTGCGATGACGCTAATGCTTTTTTGCTCGTCTGCCGTCAGTTCCGAAGCGATCCTGCCCTGTATCTGCTTGCGCTTCGCGGGCTGGTCTGCGCAGACCACGATCCTGTCGTATCCCGCAGCTAGGCACTTGCGGACATTGTGCAGCTCCCAGGCGGCCGTGGTGGTGACTGAAACCTCAACGGCTATGGCTTCGCCCTCCCGTTCCAGCAGCACGTCGACGTACCCGCTGCCGTCAGGTGTCGGCACTTCAAGCTGCGCCTTGTACCCATGACCCTCGGCCATTGCCTTGACAAGGGCCTGCAAGTAGCGGTGCTCTCGAGCTGCCGGTGGCGTGACCTGTTCCCGGGCTTGCGGTACTGGTGCCTGCGAAGTGGGAGGGGTCGGCACTGTCGGCTCCGGCATTGGTTCAAATACCGGCCTCGCGGTTTCTTCCGCCGCAATCAGCGTGCTATAGGCGGCGCGGGAATGGTCTCGTATTGCGCTTTTAAAAGAGACCTCATCGGTCTGTTCAAACGGGATGATGTCAAGATTGAAATCATCCCGCGTGGCGTTCACCCGTGCGATGGCCTCGCCCACCGAGAGGTTCTCCAAATCGCCTGCGGTGAAGTGGGCGAAACCCTCTCCCAGCCGCTTTGCATCAGTATCGCCCAATCGAAAGCAAATGCGCGTCCCCGCATTGGTCAATAGGCTGCCTGCAATCTCGGCATCGAGTTTTGATACCTGCTGCATCTCCTGGTGTGACAGCACCAGTCCTAGCCCGTACTTTCGGGTGCCGGAAAGAATTTCAGCCATTGAGGGCGTGATGAAGTGGTGGAACTCGTCGACGTAGCAGAAGAACGGGGTGCGGCTGGTGCGGTCCTGGGCCTGCCTTGCCATAGCGGTCTGCTGCAGCTTGGACACGATGAACGCCCCCAGGAGATAGCTGTTTTCCGCTCCCATCAGCCCCTGCGACAGCTTCACCAGCACGATTTTATTGGTATCCATCAGCTGCGCGAAGTCGAGGCTGTGCTGCTGGCAGACCATGTTGCGAATGAGCTTGGGGCGCAGGAAGCTGTCAAGCCTAGTTAAGATTGAACCGATTGAGGTGCCTTTCAGCAGCGGAAACTCATGCTGCCAATAATACACGATGTCCGCATCGGTGACGGTTGAAAGAATGCGCGTGCGGTATGCCGTTTCGATGAGAAAGCGCCGCAGGTCGCCCAAGTGAAACTGCTTGGCGTTGTAGACAAACGCCAGTATCGCGTTGGCAAGGACGCTGTTCATCTGGTCGCCCCACGAGGTGGAGAACCTGCGAAAGAGCGCCACCAAATCGGAGGCCAGCAGTTCCTTCTCAAGGTCGGAATGGGCGCTCAGGATGTTGAGCGCGATGGGAAATTTCGCATCGCTCGGGTCAATCAGTACCACGTCCTTGATTCTGCTCTCGGGAATACAGTTCAAAATGTCCTCAATCAAGTCCCCGTGGGGATCCAGGCACATCAGGCCTATATCCTCATGGATATCCTGCATGATAAGGGAGTGCAGCAGGGTTGACTTGCCGGTGCCGGTCGCGCCCAGGAGGTGGACGTGCCGCAGCCGCTGCTCCGTGGAAAGCCCCACCGCCTGCACCTGCCCCTGGTGCCTGTTTTCACCCAAGATATATTCTTGTCCTAACAGGGAGGCCGGTGCCGCCCTGGTGGTGTGAACGGCATGGATGACCTTTTTCGTCCTCAGCGCGGCGCTTGGAAAGTGGACGAGGGCGGCCAGCTCGCCGCTGTTCAGGAGCATCCCCGCGCGTCGCGACTGGCGCAGCAGGATGTCGCCCAGCCGCTCGCCCGCCGAATACTCGGGATCGCCGGGGCGCTCCGCAAGCGGCATGAGCCGGTTGTGCACTGAGGCCGAGGCGTGCACGAGCGCGGTTGCAAGGTGCTGGAGCAGGGTGCGGGCACCGTCGAGGCCGTCCGCGCTCGTGACCGCGCGCACCGTCGCGCCGTACAGCGGGCGCGAGACCTTTTCCATTGCAAGCCGCGGCATGTCGGGATCGTCAAGGAAGAAGGACTGCTTCCCGCTGCAGTCGCACACGGCCGTCATGATGCTTTCAGGCCAGGGATTGGCCGCGGCCGCGAACATGACCTGCACGACGGCGCACTGGTCGCCCTTGAGCAGTTCCAGCACGCCGAAGAGCGCGGTCAGTGGCTCCTGGCCCTGCGAGAGTATTGCCAGGGGGCGCATGAACTCCTCCGCCAGGCCAAAGTCAACGGCATAGAACGCCTGTCCCTCGGTCAGTACCTCGTATACCCTGTCGTCCAGCGTCTCGGCAACGTGCACATCCGGGAAGAACGCCCTGAGCTGGGTGTACAGAAACGCGGCATCATGGTCGCGGCAGGCGCATTGCAGGTCGATTGAGTCGTGGCTTCCGACAATTTCGAAGCTCACAGGACTGCCGCGGTACGAGAGCATGGCCAGCAGCTGTTCCATGCGGGCAATCGGGGAGGCGTCGCCCCTGGGCAGGGTTATGCGGTATACGGTTAACGCATTGTCTCCCTCGGCCCCGTAGGCGATGACCGGTTCCGGCCGCGCGGAGGTTGGGGCCAATGCCTGGGAATCGGGAGAAAACAACCGGGCGAGCCAGTGCGGACGCCTGCCGTCATCGATGATGCCGGAAGCAACACAGTGCCCCCAAAACGGCTCGAAGGCGGGTTCCAGCTCGACGGGGCCGTCCGCGAGGAACCAGCCGCGCCCCCGCTGCTCCCATTCGTAGAACTGGGCCGTCAGTTCCCTTGATGGCGAAACCATCTGTTAGCCGTTAATGAGGGATGCCTTGAAGCCCTTGTCCAGTTTCACCTTTTCCACTGCCGAAGTGATAAGCGCGTTGATGCTCGACGTGAACATCAGCTGGGTGTCGAGCTCGTAGTACGTCCTGCTTTCCAGGCGGGTCGAGAGCGCCTCGCCGAGCAGCGGAATCTTCTTTGCCATGTTGGCGGCCACGTGCTCGTCCTCCTGCAGCCACCAGCTGATGAAGAAGCTGCGGCCGAAGGGGCTGGCGCAAAGGAAATAGTGGTACCGCTCCCTTGAGATGCGCAGGTAGTCCCGCCTTGAGGAAAACAGGCCGCCCTCCTTCAGCGTCACGGGAGTGCAGGTGACGTCGGGATACTGGTACTGGGCGATCATGTCGCGGACGAGGGCGTAGAACTCCCTTGCCGAGAGCTGCAGGTCCTCGAAGTGCTGGTACTTGTGCAGGTGGACGGTGGTTTGCGTTGCCATATTGATTTAAGGGTTTGAGGTACCCTAAATATCGGGACAGGCTTCGCACAAGCGCAAGCGTAGTTTTACGCATTCCTGCCCCGTTTTTTCACTCCGTAATTAGGGTGAAAACACCCATTGTAATTGTGAGGGATTTTCTCTATTTTAGGCTCTGAAAATCAACCAACTATGACCTATCGCATGAGTATTGTAGCCTGTTGCTTCCTGGCGGTGTGGCTAATTGGTGGTTTATTTGTCGGCATAGGTGGACTGGTAAAGCTAAATGCCGATGAAGCTATTGAAAATATAAATAAGAAAAAGGATGATTTGCTAAAACGGCCAATGGATCCAATTAAGACTGAAAAGGGCCTCACTATCACCGATCAATATATGTATGCAATTTATAACGAGCAGGAAGGGCTTGAGAGGTACTTTGAGTGGACCATTGTACTGCCGAAGTTTGCAGCGTTGGTAATTACCGCGATGAGTTTTGGGCTGCTTGGCGGCCTGGTGAATATATTCAAGGATTTAGCGACAGGAAAGACGCCAATTTCAGAAGCAAGATATGTGACCATGCCCGTCTTGGGTATCCTGACGGGGCTGGTCGTCCTGGGACTCACCTACGTTCTTCCCACAGCCCTTACAAAGGATACGGGCGAAATTCGACCATTGACGCTAGTGTTCTTATGCCTGTTCTGCGGCATCACTACTGAAAAGTTTTACGCTAAAATAGATTCTTTTTTTGACAAATTAATTACTGGAAAATGAAAGTTTTATCTTTTATCCTATGCTTGACGCTTTGGTATACCGCGGCAAGCGCGCAGGGAAGCGCTGAGAGTGCCGAGGCAAGGCACATTGGAACGCTAAAGGCTCAAATTAGCCCTACGATAAATACGGCAATTAGCACGATATCAAAGGGCATCCCAATTGACGCCGTCAAGGACTATTTTAAGGACAATAAAAATATCGTTACCCTTCAAAAAGCAGATGGCATCATGTATAAATACAAGATGCTGTTTGGAAGAGACGAGAATGTATTGCAAGTACGGGCAAAATCAGATGTCACCGACATTGACTACCTGAAGCTGTATGACAACGTTAAAGCAGACGAGTATACGTTCCAGGTAGTAATAAGATATCAATGCACAGACCCAAAGCACAACCCGAAACACGAAGCCAAGACGTGCGATGCAATGCAACAAATCCAGAAGGATAACGGATGTAGTGGCTATACAATGCTGATCACCGACATCCCCTAATTATTCCAAAAAACAAAAAGAGAAAAAAGAAATCCCCGCACTCGGCGCGGGAAAGCGCTGCAAGGAGGAACGGAATAAATGGGCCTGCGCGGGCAATGGCGCTGCCGGGTTTATGCCGTAGTTCCTTGCAGGGCTTTTGGGGAGGTAGGGAGAGCCGAGCATCTTTGACGGATTTTTTCTATTTGTTTTTAGTTAAGCGCAAATAAGTTACATGAATGGGCAGTGTTTTTTAATCCAAAGGAAATAATATAACTATCTATTTTTCAGATAATTATACTTGCGAATATGAAAATAGTTACATACCTTTAAATACACCAATTAATCCTTATCACCATGTATGCATTACCCATTGCCTGCAGCTGCGCGTTATTATTAATAATTGTGCTGCTCATCGTGCTTCGCAAGAAGCTTACCTTATTTCTTAGAGACAAGAGTACTTTAATGCCAGAAGATCAGCGTACGTTCAGCATGTCTTCAACAATGATCTTTTATTGGACGGTACTCATCTTTGCATCCATTTGCTACATTGGCATCGTTAGTGGCAGTCTGCCTACAATTGAGAGCGGTGTGCTGATTCTCATGGGGATTGTAGTGGGAACCACCACCGCGGGAAAAGTGATTGACACTACGCAAAGCATAGATCCCACCATTGCCCGCAGCCAGGACATGTCTCCAACGCAGGGGTTTTTAACCGATATTCTTTCCGATGCTAACGGCATCAGCGTGGCCCGCTTTCAGACACTGGTATTTAATATTATTTATGGCTTTGCGTTTTTATCTATAGTGATCACAAAGCAATCACTATATGACTTTCCTCCCCAAACATTAACTCTCTTGGGAATCAGTTCCGGGGCGTACGCATTGCTAAAAATACCGGAAAACTCCAAGCCGACGGTCAATCCGCCCACGCCACAACAAGCAACAACGGCAATTTCATAATACGATCGTACGTTGAAAAAGCACTGTTGCTGCGGACTGTTGCGCACAGCGCAGCAGTCTTGATGGGGGCAATTCTCATGCGGCACTGAGCCGGAATGCCAAAAGCACTGTTAATGTGGCCCGGCATATTGCTCGCCCAAGGCCCGGATGAGATTCTCCATCCGCGAGGTCAAATGCATTCAGGCCAGATCAGCAACTGCTTGCCGAAACGAATTTGAAATTTTGCAGACAATGCCCAAGCACATTAAACAACCCATACTATGAAAAAAATATTTTGCTATCTAGCAAGCACCGTCCTGGTCCTTGCATCCTGCGCCAACCTAGATCATATCAACACGTATGCGACTCTTTCTACGAAGGCGCTTGAATCTCAAAACTCAATTGGATATTCATATGCCCAACACTGCCAGGATTTTGTCTGTTCGCAGGAATTGTACTATTTCCCCCCTTACGGCAAGTTTCAAGATACAATACCGTGCGATTGTGAAGCCTATAAATTAGCTGATAAGGCATTAAATACGTTAAATAGCGTCTTGTCTGGATATTTGACTGGCCTAGGCAAATTATCGGATAAGAAGGCCGTTAACTATAACTACGACAATTTAGTTAAGGCCATTGACGTAGACAAGATTAAAAACATTGTACCCATCACAAGCGATCAGGTTACGTCCTTGGGCAAAATTGCTACCACCGTTACCAACGATTTAATGGACGGATACAGGAAAAAGAAACTCAAGGATATTATAAAAAATACCGATCCCGATTTTCAGATTCTATTAGGCGCCTACATAGGCCTAATGGAGACGCAATTTACGATATTTCTAATTGGCACAGACAAGTCAGAACTCGCCAACCGATATAACCGTTATTTTATAGAGCATAAGGAAAATCAAACGCTGCCATCATACATAAAGGCGCAATACTATCAGGACTATCTTGTTCGTGCGGCAAAATTCAACGCCTACAGGGACTTGACCGGAAAGTTCATTGCGGCCTTAAGGGAAATTAAGGCCGGCCATGCAAAGCTTGCTTTAGAGAGTGACAAGCTAACCGAAGACACGCTTAAAACAGCAGTAAATCAATACTCTGCCGACTTATACTCCATCGTGCAGGAATTTAACAAATTAAAAAACTCCAAATAGACCCGATATGGCAACTTTAACAACTCCCCAGGTAACCCAATTGACACTTGATTATAAAAATTTAGGAGATCAGCTGATGCAATACCTCAATACCAATGTGGGCAACCTAACCAGTTTACAGTACATAGACATAAGCAATAGAATTAGCACAATATACCACAACACAACGCTACTTGGAGCCTTAACGACGTATCAAACCGTACAAGACCTGTCAGTGCAAATAGCATCGATAAACCAAGCCTCAGCCAATATAGATGCCGCGCTTAAAAGCATTGCCGATGTTCAAAAGATAATTAATATAGCCACGACGATTGTCAACCTGGGCGTATCAATATTGACATTTAATGTCAACGATATTATTACCAACGCCGGTGACCTAATCGCAGCTGTGAGCTAAGGCATTTCCCCCATCCGCCCAGACCAGAGGAGAACAGGGCGTTGGCGCGAGCGGCAAAAAAGTCCATGCAGGGAGGCTCAACGGCTGAATGGAGTGCCTGGAGATCGGCCTGATTTTTTCGGACGGTGTACAGAGCGCTTAAGAAGCGTGCGATGAAGCCGCAGATATCTGACGGATTTTGCATCATAGATAGCTGTTCGCAAAAGTTGTATATTTAACGCCTAACCAATTCACCATGAAAAGAATACTCATTATCTTAACCCTGCTTCTTAGTATATCTGTCAGCAACTTAACGGCAGTCGTTCCTTTTGCAAAAGCAAGGGTTGATTCCGTGTACATCTGCCAAAGCAGGTCGGCCTATGCGTACCATTCGTACGAATGCCGGGGCCTGTCGCGCTGCACGCATGGCATCGTGAAAATCACCAAGGCCCAGGCAATCAAGCTGGGATACAGGCCCTGCAAGATCTGCTATCGGTAGGGGAAAATAAATTTCACATAGCCTGCCTTGTCCCTTGCATTTGTACATGCAACTCTGTAGCTTAGAGCAAAAAAACCATTATGACCATGAAAAAAGTATTCACGCTGCTCATGTTGTTGATGTTTAGCTTTGCGACACTGACCCAAGCACACAACACCCCTACGTATTCCTTTAAGGCCGACACGGTTAAAAAACACCTAAAAAAGGACGGTACGCCTGACAAGCGGTACAAGGAAAACAAAACACCGAAAGTCCCCTTGAAAAAAGATGGCACTCCTGATAAGCGGTACAAGGTCAATAAGACTGATACTGCAAAGAAAGCAGCGAAACCAAAGAAGAAAAAGAGTTAATTACACCCCTATATGGAGAATAGAAACGCCGGGCATTCAGCCTGGCGTTTTGCGTTTGTACGCTATGGTATTACGTGGCACTCGTGCGAATGTGCGGAGTATATTTGGGATGGATATAGTATCGCTTTGGAGCCGATATGCCGCCAATGTGCTTTTTCACCGCTATAGGAATGGTTGCGTCATATTGTTTTGTGCGTATGAGGCTTTCCTTGATGATTAGGCACACCGTATTGATAAACCGCTCTGTCATGTCGGACTTCTGGACGTCTCCAAAGACCCGCCGATAATAGGATTCTTCAAAGCGGGTTAGGTCAATGAGCAGCCCCGTTGTATTGTCAAAAGCAAAGAGCTGTTTGCGATCCTTCTGCGTGATGGCGGCATCAAGCTTGGGGTTGTCGGACACCCATGCAACCAAATCATAATACAGCAAGGTATAGAGTTCGTTAAGATCATCAGGCAGCATACACGCGTATATAAAATGAAGTTTATACTATTTGCTAAGCTAATTAGCAAAAATAGCGCCTAACAATGATGATGTCAACACTTGCTACACGATTCCACATAGCAGCCCTATTCGTATGCTATGGTTTTCTGCGAGCCGCCGATAGACAACGGAGAGAAACGGAGTTGTCGCGAGCGGAGCAAAACGTCCAGGCAGAGGGAGCGAAGCGACTGAATGGAATGTCTGGAC
Source organism: Mucilaginibacter sp. OK098 (assembly GCF_900142915.1). Lineage (GTDB taxonomy): Bacteria > Bacteroidota > Bacteroidia > Sphingobacteriales > Sphingobacteriaceae > Mucilaginibacter. Next base: position 418,470 of record NZ_FRCM01000007.1, on the reverse strand, counting down.
ACGAGCCACCGGCGGCAGTGTGCATTGAGCGGGTTGGGCAACGTGCCCGGACAATGCACGCGCTGCCGGTGGCGAAGCGTTTTGCGACAGCGCAGGCGAGCCAAACAAGAAAAGCGGTTGGCTTTTACAATGCCGAAGCGGGAGGCGAGGCGTTGTATAAAGCCAAAGGGAGCTTTTATGATGAACGACCTTGCGCACACAAAAATGATGACAGGTTCAGCCCGCGGAGCGGAAACAGGCTGATTGAGAATTTTGCGTGCCTGAAAGGCTTGTGAAATTCTCAATGAAAACCTGGCGTTACTTTTTGTGGAGCTTGGGAGTGAAGAATGCCTTATTTCCTTTCTACTTTTCCCCCGATGAACCATTTGATTTTTTGATTATTATATATCTATGTATTAAAGCGGGGTAATCAAGAACGCATCTAAACCCTTGATCTTGATTTACCCAAGTGGGTAGCTTTGAGTTTTTTAAATTATAATTAGGATATAAATATGAATTTCCCATAATTAAATATTCACAACGATAGCGTGAGTTTCTTTTATAATTGGGAATGATATTAATTGAACTATCAAAATTAGTTCTTCTTTCCTTAGCTTGATACTTATTCCAAAAGTCATAGTTATCAACTTGATAAGTCATTTCTGCAAGAATACCACATGGGAAATAATTATTATTGAATAATTTACTGAGATCGGAATATTTATCACTTAAGTCTAAATTCTCATTAATGAAGATCTTTTTATAGTATTCATATTCGATTGCTGTAGGTAATCGCATCCCTTTAACATTAGCAAAAGCGATGGCCGCAATCAGTGAAACATATACAACTGGCAAATCTTCATCTGAGTTATTGAATAAGCTTAAATAATATGGATTCTCAATTTCTTTGCTATGCATTTCTTTAGAAAAGCAACTGTTTTTTAAGAGAAATTCTTGAAATTCCTTGTTACTAACAGGGGATTTTTGAACTACAAAAGGCAAAGCTTTAATTGCAAAATCATTATTTTCAGCAATCCGGACACTCTCGGTGCTCAATAAATTAGGGACTATTAATGATTCATTATCAAGTAAGTATTCTTCAATTTTTTTCGAGTCGCTATTAATAAATCCATTCAATTTATTGGGTCCAATATTATCTGTATTTAAAATAGCACCATCGAAATTACAATCAATAAACGAATTACTATCATCAACTAAAGAGATGTAAAAAAAGGAGTATTCAAATTCACATTGGAGGAAATGACAGTTTTTAAATTCAACATATCCAAAAAGGCAAGCATTGAAATTACACCTAGTGAAAGAGATATCTTCAAATACAACACCCTTAATAGTGAGGTAACTAAAATCAACCCCATATATTTTGTTTTCATCAATAAAACATAAAAGTCTTATAATATTATATGCTAAGTAATAATTATTTATTTGGGGCCAGGAGCTTGGAATATTTAATTCATACACCCTCTCTTCTTCAATCTCAAAATCCCTTGTTATTTTCCCTGTTTCGTTACCTACAATTAGTTCCTCCCAACTGTTATAATGCAATGCAGAATTGAAGTTAAATGCATCTCGAAGTATTTTGTGTAACTTATTAACAAGGTCATTTTTCTTATTTGTTGTAGATAAAAAAGATTTAAAAAAGTAATTAATAGTCTGAGCATCTGGAATCGGGCTTACCCCTAATATATCGGTAAAACTATTGATTTCTAAAGTATCTAAAAAAAACTGTTTGTCAAAATCAAAGGTTGTTTTATCAAGTAAAGTTGTTCGAATGAATGTGTAATAGTAAAAATCAATAAAAATATTGCTATCGTACTGTAAGTATCCATTTCGGTCAGTAGTTAACAAACTTGAAATGATTAAACTTTCAGTAGTTAAATCAGGGGGAAGTTGCAACCATTTAAATTGTTGGTTAAAAAAAGAGTCTTGGTGGAAAATTGATGGAATTATTTTACGAGTAAATTCTGCTAGTTCATTTCTTAGAATCCTCCCATCGGGTGTAAATGATAGGTTCTTATTGCAAATAAGGCTTAAAACTAAGATTGTGGTTAAATAATTGTGGTCATGGATACTGAGGGTTGGCCTTCTAGTTGTTAGTTCTCGATCATGCCAACGTTCTATGCAGTATGAGAGGAATTTTTCAAGCGATGTATCTTCTGTAGATAATTTCTCTTTTACAAAATTATGTATTATTGAGTTCCATAATGGTTTTTGGAGAAGGCCAGCGATAATGCTTTTTAATTTTGCATCCTTAACTAGAGCGTCAATTCTTTCATTTTTTAATAACTCAATATTTGATGTAAATCCTTTTAAACTTAGTATTTTGGTGTCTTTTCCAAACAGATTGTGAACATCTCTGAATCCTTCAAAGATTTCGCCCCTGAAAGCAATAATGGTTTTGAATTCATAGGAATTAGAGACTTGTCTAATTTCATCAGAAATGTGTTTGAACAATTTTAGGTTTACTTCACTTTGTTCATCAAGCGAGTCAAAAATTAGGATAATATCAAAGTATTTTTTTAATGAATTTAATACCATAGAGATGTCACTATGCGAAATAGTGAATCCATATAATTCTTCAATTTTATTTCTAATTATTCCTTTTAAATTGTATGCGCCCTTCCCATGTAGATCGATATAAAGGGGAAATATTTTCCTTCGTTTTGACAATCCTATGTCTAGTAACTTAAGACATAAAGAATTTAAAAGGGTGGTTTTCCCGCTTCCGAAGCTGCCAATTACAGCTAGCGAAATCGAACTCTTGTCTAGACAGAAATTAAAGCAATACTCCAATGCATCTTTTTCGACGTGAAATTCTTTATTACCTTTATCAGCAAATAGTTCACCACAAATTGGGATAATTTTAGTTTCACTACCGAGTGAAGATTCAAGAATTGATTTACGATTTTTGTAAAAAAAGTCTAAATCAAATATTTCTTTTATTAGTTCCTCAATTAGTAAAACCTTAAAATTTAAACCTCTTAATTTGGCCTGATATCCTTTTGATTCAACATACACAATATAGGATTCCGCTTCATGCCCCTCGTTTTCAAATAAATTAGATAATTCCGAGGAGATTGAATGCCAATCTAAGTTTTCATCGCTCTTGTCTTCTAGTAGATGTATAGATAAAAAAGTTACAATAGATGTACCAGTACCCCATGGGGTTAAATAATTAATTAAAGCAAGCTTTTCATTTAATTTCTTGCACTTGAAGTTTGAAAATTGAAATAAATTGAGAATTATTTCACAATTATATTTGGAGTTATCCATCAATAATATTATTAATTGATTCTTAATTGTTCATGACAAGACCAGAAAATTCTAAATCCATTGTCCAATAGGTTTTGTATTTCTTTCATTTCTGATTCTGAAAGAGGTTTTGTTGGATAAAATCTTCTAATCGTAAGCTTAATACTCCTATCGGTTTCTGTTTTTTTTTCCTCGATAAAATCTTTTATAAATTTAATAAAGGTTTTATGATGTTTTTCAGAATTCTCAATATTTTCAAGTGTAGTAGCTAATTTTGATGACCTATATAAAACCATACCTTTTATTGATAAGTGCCAAGCACCTATTGTTGACCTATGATGGTTCGGTTTTAGATTTTCTTTAGGGATATCAAAAATTTCGGAGAGTTTATTAAAAAAACTACAAGCTTCGGGATAGTCCCAAGGTACAGCACCTGGTTCAGGTTCATCATAAGGCAAACTACATAAATCGAAAAGGAATAGGTACCCATTTTTTTTTTCTAGTTTCTTAAATGATTCTAAAATTAAATAAGAAATTTCGGGAATGCCTAACTCATGAATAGAGTTGATATTTGTAATTAAATCAAATTTCAAATCAGTAAATGAATTTTGCAATAAAGAAAGTTCACCGATTTTTATTTGATTATGAGTGACATTTTTTAGAGATGCTGCATTTATTTCAGCTCTTTTAGCGATATTTCTTTCTAATTCTAAGCCATGAAAATTTATCTGAAGGTCCGGAAATCCCTGTGCAATTTCTATTAAAATCCTTCCGTCACCACAACAAATATCTAACCAATTCAAAGTGTTTTGACCTGTTTCAGCTATCCAGGTTTGAATGATTGTTTTTAATGATGAATCCTGAACCAGTGATCTACTATTTTGTTCAAAATTGTATACTGACAAAGTATCAAGTCTACCTCCCATTATCCTTATTTTTAAATAATTGACACCCAATAAAGCTTAACGACACTATTAAAACATATGAGATAGCAATAATAAAATCATTGTGCATCAAGTTCCCATAAACAAAAGTTGGAATTCCAATAATTACCGATAGTGTTATACCTGTCAGGACTCCCCGGGCTGAGGTTCCTTTTGAAAATATACTTAATAGAGTTGGTGCAACTATGACAGACGTAAGAGTATTCAAAGACCACCAAAAATATTTTAAATCAAATTGAATATATGTTACAAAAAATGCCAAACCCAGCCCAAACAATCCGCATACTATCATAATAAATCTTCCGTCTTTAATTCTAAAATTTGTATCACCGACAATGCTTTCGTGATCCCAAGATTTAGCTATTACCATTTTATATAGGCTACTAGTTGCAGAAAGTGCAGAGTCTAGTGTTGAAGATAGTCCCGATAGCAATGCCGTCAGAAATGCAAATGCAATTAAAGTGGATGAATAGTTTTTAACAATTACAAATCCAATCAAGGACATGTCAAAATCTTTTGGTAAAACAAATGTATTAGAATGATATGCTCCAACGAATCCTATGAATGATAAGGTTATTGGCACAATCCCAAATAGAACTGCCCCTAAAATGAAACTCTTTTTTAATGCCTTCTCAGAAATTGCAAATGACCGTTGCCAAAATTGCTGATCTCCAATGGATGCTGATAATAAAGAAATTGTCATAATTATTCCAGAGCTAAACAAAATTGAGGGAGAAAATGGGTTGGTGCTACCTTTGTTATAGACTCCAGAAAAGTTAAGATTAAAGTGTAATGAATGAAGTAAAGAATACGATACAATAAATCCAATAATGATCAATAATGAATATTGAATTAAATCTGTTAGCAAGCTAGCTTTGAAACCTGAAACTAATGTATAAATGAGAACAATAAACAAAATTATCGCCATCATTAAATATTTATTCCCACCTGTTGCAATTGAAAATAAATAGCCACCTGCATATATTTGCATAGCAATAGCCATTATTTGATAGTAAAAAAATACAATAAGATAGAAAGTAGTTACTTTTTTGTTTCCATATCTTTTACTAATCCACTCCGGAAGGCTGTATCCGTTTGGTAGTTTTTTTCTAATAGTAGGAGCAATCCAAATAAATATAAGAACTGCCAGTATGTTTGGAATCACAAACCAAAAAATACCTGCAAAGCCATTTTGATATGCCAGCTGAACTGAAATCATTAATGCAATACTCCAGGTCCATGCAGCTGCAATGCTAGTGCCGCCGTATAACCATGAAGCTTTACGTCCTGCTAGTAAAAATCCATCAACATCCTTTCCACCGAATAATTTACGTGCATATACAGATGCAATCAAGGTTACTAATCCGAATACTGCTAATAAAACGAATCCAGTTTGTTGGCTTATTAAGGGTTCCATACTTTCTTTATGTTACACGTTTATTGTAGAGTTGCAAGGAATAAAGCTGATAATTCACTTTAAAAGTTACTTTACTTTCCTGTCATTTGTTTCTTTTGGTCAGTATTATAAAATGTTTCTGCTTCACGGGGAACAGAAATAATAAATTAATCGAATTTTTCTATGTATTTCGGCTTGGGGCTGTTTGGCCAGATGGAATAAATGAATAATCGACATAATAATATTCTTTCTTTACAGTCCCTCCTAACGCAAGCCTATAGGATGCATCATCAGGATAGGTTGGGGCAAACATAAAGAGGGTAATATTTTGTTTTTCAGCAGTTAGGCCTGCAAGGTTGTCGCACAGTATTGGCACGGAATACCGGGGATACTTCTCTAAGGTACTGCGTGATTTTTTCAGAACTGCCGGATTGTCGTCTTTTAAAGAATAATATGCAATTGCACCTAGGGGCATATGGCCGATGCCATTCAATGAAAAAGACAATGGTGGGGACAATGTCGTGAGTAGTAGTATTTTACGGGTTTTCATTATGATAAGGTTTATTCATAAAAGTATAAATATTTTTTAATATCATGCAAAAAATATTTATATATTATTTCTTAAATAAAAAGAGCATTTAATCGGTAATGTAAAGTTGCATCGGAAGAGATTTTGCTTTTATTTCGTGACTCAATAGCGATGCCAATACCTAAACAACCGCCCTTTCGGATCGTTGCAATCCGTGCGATAATTTTTCAAATCGTTCACAAAAAAATTATCGCATGAAAGACAACAACAAGCTTTTCTCCCTCTTTGACCAGTTTGCCTACACGCAAAATCACGCCAGCGCATTCTCGAACATGCTCGACTTCTTCCTTATGGCATTTAAGCGGCACGATGCGCAGCAGGATCGCCTGAAGGCGCTGGAACTCCTGACAACCCATCCCAAAAGGGAGCAGCTGGTCGCGCTCTATGCGGAGATTGGCGAACTGTCCGAGGGGTTCCATGATCCTCTCGGACAGTTATTCGAGCAGCGGATCTCTAATGGCAGGAAGGGCCAGTTCTTCACACCCGAACCGCTCACCGAATTTATGGCCCGGAGTATGGGGATAGATTCCCTGTTGCCCAAGCAAACGGTGTGTGATCCGGCCTGCGGCTCAGGCCGGATGCTGCTGGCGGTTGCGAAGATTAACCGTCACCTGCACTTCTATGGCGCGGACATTGACGTGGTGTGCTGCAAGATGGCGGTCATCAACATGGTTCTCAACTCCCTGACGGGCGAAATTGCCCACATGGATACGCTGGCGAACGAGTTCTTCAAAGGGTACAAGACGGGAACCGTCCTGAAGGACGGCTATCACTACCCCTGCTTTGCTGAGTTCAGCGATCCGAATGAAAGCTATATCTGGCTGCGGCCGATTGATTCGAAAGAAAGCACGGCGTTTGACGCGCCATTTATTCCAACCAAGTCTCCGCTCATGAGTAGCGGCGTGCAGGGCAGCTTGTTCGACTTGTCATAGGTGCCTAGACTATAACGCCAGAATAACTCTGGCGTTTTTGATACGATCTAACAGACATTTGTAAGATAACGTCTAAATGAATGTTGCTGCTCTCTGCCTTTGGCTAAAGTCTATTAAGAAGTTGATTTTCTATAGATAGATATTAACATTCTAGATTGATTTCTTACTCATGTTATGAAATATGTTAAGAAAAACTACACATACTTTAGTGCACTATTTTATATATTTATAACATGTTAAGGCTAACCTAAATCTTCATGAAGAAAATTATAACGGTTCACGGCATGAGAGCCGAGAACCAATGGTACTATGCATTGAAAAATCTGATTGGTAAGAGGCCCAATATGGAGGATATAAATTTTGAATACGGCTATTTTACGCTCTTTCAGTTTTTGAGCATTAGGTAAAGAAGCTTGGCGATCAGGTCTTTCCAAAACTTTTACCCGGAGAACATTGTTGGCGATACCCTGCCCGACATCGTCTGCCACAGTTTTGGCGCTTTTATTTTCTTATCCTCCATTAGGATGTACAAGTCAATAAGGTTCGACAAGGTGGTTCTTTGCGGCTCGATTCTAAATTCAAAGCTGAACTGGAAGCCCTACTTTGATTCAGGGCAGATTAAGATGCTATATAACGATTACGGCTAGCTTGACGGTATTGTGCGCTTGAGGGCGTTGTTGAGGCCGACGAAACTTATATGGGTGGCGACGAAAAGAACAAACACGCCTCTAAGCAGAATAACAAACGCGGTTGTAACAACGATAGCAAAACACCTGTATTTGGTTTTAAAGATCGTCAAATAGGCGCGGTTAAAGCCGTTGTGGTTGCAAACGTAAGTACTGCGACCGTTTAACTGAATTTAATAGAAATTTGTTGCACCTTGTTAAGACATCTGCACCTAAGAAAGAAGAAGCGGGCGACCTAAAAATGGGAGGTAAAAATAAGCCCAGATTAAGGTAGTTTTTTTGCAGCTACACCAAAATCATATGCAGTATCACTAATATCCTTTAGTGTGGCGGGGCTTTTAATTGACCATTCGTTCATGGTTAGTTGTACACCTGTATTAATTAACTCATATCTAAGGTTCAATGCTTCTACAGCGAATTTAGACTTGTATATAGATAACGTTTCAGAATAGTAGTTGTCGTATGCTTTAATACTCGCATCAAGATCAGCACGTAAATTGCTTATGGGTGGTTCATCATTTTTTCTTTGATTCAAAAACCCCATTATATCCTTATATAAATTTTCACACCTTTTTTTTAAAGGTATTTCTGGGCTAACCAATTTTTGCGCTGATACTTTACTAAAACGTTCAAAAGCCTCAGCCAATTGTTTAGTAGTGTTAACTGATGTCATCGGATTGTTACTATTTTGCTTAATACTTAATAATGTAATAGTAGTTGTTAATTGCCCTTGTAAAAAAGCAATCTTTTGATCTCTACTATTTTCTATAGCTTTTTGATTGTTAACCTCAATCGTGTGTTTACTTAGCGTAAGGGACTCCCTTTGAGAAATCAAATTTTGTTGCCAGACAACAGCCCCCAGTGCTGTAACACCTAAAAAAGTAAAAATGGTAATCCATAGCGGTTTAAATCTACGCATCTCTTTTGTGGGTTGAAGAGTTACCATTATAGCCAATACAGCAAGAACCAAAGGGCAGGCGTTTACATAAAAGGAGACATAATCTAATAAGTTCGTCATTTAATTGATTAAATCTTAAAAATTTATGACTAATATAAAATTTTATCCTTACAAGTTGCGGCTTTAAGCTTAACTATCTGATTTTCATGGTGTAAGATTGTTTGTTGTTGCCTGACGGATTAATTGCTATTAGTTGTATGTAACACGGCGCTAAATGCCATACTGCCTGTCCCATCAATTAATAACTTCAAATACACGCTGAACCTTGGTAGATTTATAAAGTCATCAACCTTGAATGTAGGATAAAACTCTTCCGCCATCACCTTGGCATCGGTAGTTCCCAGGCGAAAGCAGATGATACTCCCCACATTTCCCAATATGCCGTTCCGCACCTCTTCCGGCAGTTGCTCCAGGTACTGGTGCGTCAGGAACAATCCCACATTGTACTTGCGCACCTCGCTCAACATGGTTGCAAATGACGTTGTAATAAAAGAATGGCACTCGTCTATAAATACCATGAAGGGCTTGCGCTCCTCTTCCGCTATCATGGCTCGGCGCATGGCTGCGGTCTGGATGCCGGTCGTCAGCAGGCTTCCCAGTATCTGCGACACGTCCTCCCCGATGCTCCCTTTCGACAGGTTGCAGATCAGTATCTTGCCCTTGTTCATAATATCATCAAGGGAAACGCTCTCCTGCTGGCCAACAATATCCTTCAGGATCCTGTTGGCCGTAAATACTCCGGCCTTGTTCAGGATTGGCACGATGGCTTCCGTCCTGAAGCTGTTGGTGTACCTGTCGTACTCGTTGTGCCAGAAGGAGAGGATGGCGGGGTTGTCGGTATAGAGCAGCACCATGTTCCTGAATGCCTGGTCCAGCAGGAGCGGTTGAATATCCAACAGTGTTGCGGTGGGATAGTCCAGGAGGGTCAGTATGGAAAAGCGCAGAATGTACTCCAGGCGTGGCCCCCAGGAATCGCCCCATATCTTCTTGAATGACAGTACGATTTCGGATGCTACCAAATGCCGCGCTTCCTCCGGCACGTTCAGGAGCGGGTTAAAGCCGGTGCGGTGGGCACTGTCAGCCGGGTTGAAATAGATAACGTCCTGCTTGCGGTGCTCGGGAATAGCCTGCAGTAGCTTTAAACAGGCGTCCCCGTGCGGCTCGATCAGGCACACGCCATAGCCCTTGTGAATATCATCAATGGCCATATTCAGGAGCAAGGTGGTTTTTCCGCCCCCGGTCTTCCCGATGCTGTAGATATGGGAAAAGCGGTCTTGCAGCCTGATGCCAAAGAGCTGGTTGGTGTTTCTCCAATTGGTGTAGCCGATGGGGGTGAAATCTCTGTGTTCATACATTAACACAGAGCATAGAATGAAAGATGGCGGGGCAACACAAGGAATAAATTTTCATGAAAATTTATTCCTTGTGTTGTAATTAAGTAAACATGGGAAACTTTATGTGTGGAATTAACCGAAGCACAATTGCAAAGTTTTATCGAATTGTATAGAAAGGAATTTGGCATGAGTATTACTATTGCTGAAGCCCAGGAACGCGCGACTAGCCTTCTATACTTCGTTTCTCTTTGCATGAAACCGCTTGCAAAAATTTCTATAAGTGATATAAATGATACGTCAGACGTAAATACATAGCGCTATATTTTTGTACCCGAAGAGGGGCAACCTGTATTTACGTCTGACGACAAAAATGCTGTGGTTGCCCCTTTTTGGGCTTTTATGAATAAAGAAAAAATTATCTATTTCCAATACGCCCGCAAGTCGTCTGAAGGTGAAGACCGTCAGGCTTTATCTATTCCCGCTCAATTACGAGATAACGCGCAGGTTATAAATCGAAATAACCTTACAATCGTGGATACGCTGACCGATGAGGCCTCGGCTTCCATCCCCTTTAATAGGGCTGGATACACCGATATGATACGGCGCATCAAAAAAGGGGAAGCGTCCGGTATTGTGGTTTGGCATGTAAATCGTTTAATCCGAAACCCCATGGAGGAAGGAGAATTTAAATGGCTCTTGCAGACCGGTGTTATTAAGTCGATCTGGACACCTAACCGGGAATATCGTAGTGAGGATAACGCGCTTCTTTTTAGCATTGAGGCAAGTATGGCTACGCAATATACCCGAGATCTGTCAGTTAATGTCAAGCGCGGGATGAGGCAACAGTATGAGCGTGGAGAGCCTGCCGGAATAGCGCCACTTGGATACTTAAATACGAAGTTTCCCATATCAGGAACAAATTACACAAAGGAAAATCCCGTTGTTCTCCACATCCTAAGAAAAGGCTTTGATTTGATGTTAACAGGTGCCTATACGGTAAAAGAGGTCGGCACGATATTATACCAGGAATATGGACTACGATCTAAAGATGGGCGGCAAATTTCAAAAAACGCGCTCTATAAATTATTTATAAATCCCTTTTATTATGGGTACTTCACTCGCAATGGAATTATGTATAAAGGTAATTATAAACCTATAATTACGGTTCAGGAGTACGACCAGATACAGCACATCTTAGGAAAAAAGGGTAAGCCACGATACAAAAGGCTTAGCTTCCCGTTTACAGGATTTATCACATGCGGAAGTTGCAGTTGCGCGGTTACTGCGACGGAAAAGCTAAAAATGACGAAGGCCGGCGAGCTTAAAAGCTACGTGTTTTACTACTGCACAAAGCGAAGAAAAGGAAGCGAGCACTGCCCGGAAAAGCAATACACTACCAAGGCGGAAATGGAAGCTTTAATAATCAACGAACTAAGCAAGTACGAAATCGTGCCAGCATTTAAGGAGTGGGCAACGGAATATTACAAGACCTATTATCAGGCAGAAATAGATAAGCGAAATTCACTGGCACAGGCCGAATTGATGCATGAGCAGAAGTTGACTCAGGAACTGGACACCCTGTTGGACCTTCGTATAACAAATAGTATTTCAGAAGAAAAATTTGAAGAAAAGAAGTTTGAAAAAGAGCAGCTGCTCATAAGAGTTACGGCGAAAAGAAATAAGTATGAAAATGTTCATAACGATTGGCTTTCAATCATTGAAGATAACATAGAATTCGCCATTGGGGCGGTTGAAGCGTTTAAAAATGGCGATGAAAAAGCAAAGAAAAAAATTTGTAATCAGTTTGGTTGGAACTGGACATTAAAAGGCAAAAAACTCTTTATTGATAAGCAGGAATGGTTAAGGCCTATAAAAAACATGATCGAAATCTATAATTACTATTTAAGACGGTTGGAACCAGAAAAGACCCTTATAAAATCAGACTTTGATCCCCTAACTGAGTACCTCAGTTTCTCAATGTCGGCCCTATGCAGTTACGTGAGAAATCATAAGCCTAATTATACCCAGGACAGTGGGTAACACAAGGTCTAATTGAAAAATTATTCCTCCTTATTATCATGCTAGCGTATCACATACTAAATCTAAAACTACTGTGAATCTAGCTGATAAGATGATCAATTTGAACCAAGCAATGATAATAAATAGTTATCAATTATTGATTTTGCCCGCTCAACACTATTTTTCATGCGAAACGTCAGCTAAGTAAATGGTAAACGATGTGATATTCAAGTCAAGACCTGCTGATAAGAAATTTTAATCCGGCCGCAACATGACTGTTTTAAACTAGCGGATGGTATTTCTTGGCAAATTCATTTAGGTCGATGTCTTTTAATAATTTTAAACCTCTCTAATAAAAAGCAATCATCTGGCAGACGCTCATGCAATGGGAAGTTACCGATACGCCGGGGGAAATAATACATGGTTTCAAGGCCAGCAAAAAAAACAATAAGAAAATAAGGAAATATGAGCGAACCTAAACATCACCATTATGTGCCTCGTTTTTATCTCAAGCGCTTTGTCAATCTGGACGGGAAGCTTTGGATATATGACAAATCAACCAACAAACAATTTTCGACTACGCCGGAACATATAGCAGGAGAAAATCAATTTTACTGGAACCAGGAATTACAGGAACAGGGGCATGATCCATTAAGCCTTGAAAAGCAATTTGCGGAATTGGAAGCGGATGCCGCAGGTATAACGAATGACTGGTTCCGGCAGTTCAGCCGGGGTAAGCAGCTGATTATTCCGAAGATCAACCGGGAAATCATGTCCTTATATATAGCGACTCAATTATTAAGAACGGCAGAGGCCCGGCAAAGGATCGTCGAATTTAGTCAGATCGTAAACCCGAACTATGACGCCGGGCAGGATGCTCGGCAATTGCACATATCGCTCATGTGGGATGAGGATCTTGTCAATTCGATGCGAAAACGCATTTACTCTTGTATCTGGATGTTCGGATTAAACAATTCAGGGACAACATTTCTCACCAGCGACCATCCTGTGCTCATTAAAAATTTTGAGAACACACAATGGCTTTCCGGACCGGTCGTACATGAAAAAGGTATGTATATTGTTTTCCCTATGACCCCTCAGCTTATCATGTACGCCAAAGACCCCAAGTATTGGAAAGGCGCGAAAATTTTTAAAGATGCAATAACGCCTGTGGAATTCGATGATCATATGGTCAAGCATGAAAACTCAGGACAGATCGGAATGTCCAACAGGTTTGTATTTTCTAATGAAAACAATTTTGAGTTTGCCAAAGAGTTTCTCGCTGATAATGAAGAATTCAAGAACCCTAAACGTAGCCGCTTCGTCAATAAACCGGGTGATAATGTATAACGGAAATTGAGCTTCAGAATAATTTCATTTGCGGACTGACCGGTTTGGGAACTTCTATTTTGGGATGAAAAGTGCCAATGATCATGAATGGATTATAGGAAACATGATGGTGCAGCTGTGTTGTTCCCAAAAACAAATGCAGGTCTTTTGTCAATGCAAAATCGTCAAGGTATTTGGCTTTGACATCCGCACAAGCTTTTGCTTCATTACCTTCATGCTTGGCCAAGCAATTCCAGTATAGCTGACCGATCTCCCAATCTTCGATCATCATCGTGCTTGGCGTGCCCTGATTATCGGTAATGACGTAGGAAAATTTATAAGGTAACTTTCGGACCACTTCAAATTTATTGTCATCCGCCGACTGGAATAAGTTCATTTGCTGAAGCTTGGCCAATTTATCCTTCTTCCATTCCCGCTCCACCGCCTCGATCTTAAAATCCTTGACCGTTGTCGGTTTAAACACTGCCAAGGATGTTCGGATACTCTTATCTTTGGCCTCCGCGATCAGATCTGTAAGGTTGTAGTAGATCTTTCCCAAGGCGATCGCCTTTCGCTCTGCCCAGTTGCTTTGGGTATCAAGATGATCAATAATTTTGATCTCCGTGTCATGCGAATAGGGCCGGTAGCTCTCCGGCCGGAAATCCTTATTGTTTTTGACCAGGTCCAACTCAATCCAGTCATACTTCCGGTACTGCTCATTATATGATTTTTTTCGGAAAGAAACGGGGTAGATCCTTACCCAGCTGCCATCTTCGCGGAAACCTGCCGTGCAAACCAGTTCATCATATTTTCCGGACAACGCAGGGTAGGTCTTAACGGCAATGAGAACTTTGGTTAGCGCCATGATCGAATCAGATATGTTTTAATTCAAATTGATCTTTGGAAAGCGCTGCAATGGATTCCGCTAATGGTTTGCGGTGACATTGGCAGATATTGGCTTCAAAACAGGTTAAGGCGATCCGCTTTTTGACCTTTAAAAGTTCAAGGATTTTCGACTGTACATCTTTTGTGGCTACCAGGTTTTCTTTCTTATACACACGGAATAACTGGTCATAGTCCTGCTGGGTGTTGAGTTCCTGGCGCTGGTCTGAATCAATACCGACCTCTGGTATATGTACATATTCGATACCCACACTGTCACAGAATTTTTTTAATAAACTTTTAGAGAAGCCATATTTCATGCTGAGGGGGTTCTTGCGAACATCCACCAGTACTTTGACGTCATTACGGATCAGTTTATTAATATAATGTTCCAGCGAAATACCTTCGTAGCCTATCGTAAATAAGGTCGTTTTTTCGGACCACGGCCGAGCGGCTTTTACTCTATCCAATTCGTCAGGCGTTAGTATCTCAGTTGCTTTAACACTGTTAAGCGCGAAATAAGGATAATTTACATAGGTATGGCGCATCAGTGCGGCACCATTCATGGCTCCATACAACTTTTTAATTTCGGCGAGTGCTTTTTGGTCATCTGCTTTAAGGGCCGCAAAATATTTTACAGTATCATTTTTCGTTAACCCTTCCTGATCGTCGATCAGCAGGCCTTTATTTACCATGGTCACCAAGTCAGCCTGGGCTGAAAAAGAAAAACAACCGTATTTATAAGGTATAAATTCATATTCCGGTTCAGTTTGCCGCTTTGAAAACAGGAATAAGAGCTTTTGTAAGCGGATCTTTTCCAACTTCCCCTCAAACAACTCCATCAACGCCAATATGATCTTTCTCCTGTAAAACATCCTGCAAAGTTACTATTTAATAAATAATTACCGGGACTCAATCAACAAGGCAGCCGGGACAGGATAACTAAAACGCTTACAAAATTCAGTTCAGCGCCTCATTTCTTGGATGTATTCGATGCTTTCCTCAACCCTTTGATCAAAAGCGCTTGCGGCGCACCCGATGGCACCATGTAATAGTTCGACTTCAGAACGATGACTAATGTACTTTTCAAGCGCTTTGTGCGCTGGAACCCCGGCAATTGCTTTAAACTTTTTTTCGAGGGTTACCAAACGGTCAGGCCTAATAAATTTCCACCCTGCAACATGCTGAGCCATCAGTTTGGTATAACCTTGGTTATAAACATGGCCGCTGCTTTCTTCTTTCAGTACTTTTAACTCGAACTCGTGCTTTTCAAAGAAGGAATAGAATTTGACAAAATCGTTTAATTGCCAATCTTTGGTATCCGGTGCGTAAACTGAATATTCGTTACGAAAATAGTTGTACCAGTCAGCCGCCTGTCTTACTTTACCGCTGAGGTAATCCGCGATCATGACAGCAGCAGGGCACCCGGATGAACCTGCTATAAAATATTTGTCCAAAAACGCAGACCATTCCTTTTCATCGTTACAACCCAGCCCCCAGGGACTTGCGGGACCTATAGCAAACGGATCGACCGTTTTGAAGTTACCGCTCATGAAATCCCGCCCGGATCGCCACTGCGGCTGATAGCTCACGACAATTTGTTGCAGAAAAGCTATCGCGATCTGGATAACCGCATGCTCTCCGGCAGCAATATGATAGGCCCGGTTCCGGACCTCATGGCAAAATGTTAACGCTTTCTGATCGGCTGGGGTGATGAGTTTTTCTATTACTACCGCTTTTAACAGATCGTCATAATTATGGAGGATCTTGACTCGCTGAGCATAGGCATATTGTTTAGGCCTGGAGGTAAATACATCCTCATGGCTAAACTTTTTACGCATGAGCGCCGACAACTGTATCTCAACGAAATTATCCAGCAGAATAATAGCGAGACGCTGATGCGCCGCGTCATCTGCGTTGGCAAATTTCGCCGCTTCAGCCAGCTGTGTTTTTAACAATATGATCCGTTCCACGTACCAAGATAACTAATATTATTTTGATAACCTGAGCTTCTCGGGAGTTCGTTTATAGTTGAATCTACTCTTATATATTTTAGTGAAATATATATCGTTTAACCGTAGATTGAGCTCGAATCAAATTCTTAACAAGTTAGCTACCTCAATTTCCAAAAACATTCAATATCATTAAATGACCGAACCATACATATATTTTCTCTGGAAACACGGTATCCTTCTATTTGCTGATTTAAATATTGTAGGTAACCATCTCCTTTGCCGGGTGTAACAAAATATTTTTAATAATTGAGGTGTTTAGTGTGCGGACATTTGCTCTTTACGCAGTTTTTGTTTCGATCAGTTATCAAATCTACGGAGTGCAAAACACTTACTCATGTCTACTAAAAAATAAAGCCACTTGACAATTGCTGCCGGAGGCTTAAAACCTGAGCCTAATCACAATTTCGAATTAGGGTATTCGCATTAATAATTAGCAAAAGGCCTTGATATGCCATTAAAAGCTTTCATAGATTTCTGATCGTGATTCAACTTCAATACTAAAATCATACATGGTTATTATGATTAGATTTACCTTTTAAATTAGGTTAATTATGAGCTTATACGACCTGCTAAAGCAGAAACTTTATGGTATTGAGGAAGGTGCTTTTCAAGAAGTATGCAATAACTACCTGTTAAAAACTTTCGGTGGCACACTCGAAAGCCCCGGTGCGATGGAGGATAAAACTAAAACACGTACCGGAAGGCCAGACACCTTTTTAGCTCAAGACGACGGCACTTATATCCTGGCTGAAATAACAACGCAAGACAGTAAAGACAAGTCAAAATTCGTTGCAAAGCTAAAAAGCGATCTCTTGGGATGTCTTGATTTTGACAATATCGGCGTAACAGCCGAAAAGGTTAAACTAATTGTTCTATGTTGCAATTCTACTGTAGATGCCCCTATCAGGGAAGAATTGAATAAAATTATCGAGCCATACCGAATTAAACTCAAAATCGTGCCGCTGCTTACGTTGGCGGATTATTATTATTACATCGGCAGGGTTTTCGCGCATGATTTCCTAGGTATTCCATTTAATACGGGACAGGTGCTTTCAAAAGAAGAGTTTCTGCAACGTTATCAGGGGCATAAGCAAATTGCCACTCGTTTAGACAATAAATTATTTGGGCGAGAACGTGAGCTGGATTATTTGAAAAAACAGCTTGAAATTGAAAATAAGATTGTCATAACAGGTAACGCCGGTATAGGAAAGAGCAAATTGGCTTTGCAGGCAATTGACGACTACATTAAAGAAAATCCTGAAGTTGTACCTTATTATATCCTTTCGGTTCGGGAATCAATATTTGAAGATTTAAACACTTTTTTGACGGCCGATCAAAGTTATATCATATTTATAGATGATGCGAACCGGCAGATGGAAAACCTTATTGCTGTTCTTAACCAAGCGATTGCTGCGCAAATTAATGTCAAAATCATTATGACGGTGCGAGATTATGCTTTGGATGAAGTTGCAAAAGAACTTGGCGCAAAAAACTTCTTAGCTGTATTCATCGGAAATTTGGGTGATGACACACTTAACAACATTTTATACGCCGAACCATTCCATCTCTTGGATGCAGCTAAAAGAGCGCGGGTAATAGAGATCTGTAAAGGTAATGCGAGGCTGGCAATTATGGCTGCTGAAATACTGGCAAAAAATCCTGATTCTAATATCTTAAAAGATGCCTCGTCTATCTATGACGAATATTTTAGTAACCTTACTAATGACATTACGATTTTCAAAGACCCGCTGACCATTAAAATTTTAGGTGTGCTGGCCTTTATTGAAACGCTTGACTTTGAGGAACCAACGGAGTTAAAATTGCTCGAACTCTTTGATATTCCGGTTGAAGAATTTCGCAAAACTGTGGGTATTCTTGATAGTCACGAATTCGTGGATTTAAAATACCTAAGCATCGCAAAAATTGGTGACCAGGTCTTAGGAACTTATTTCTTTTATCAGGCCTTTTGCAGACAACAATTACTCAGCCGCGAAGTCCTAATCTTTAATTTGTTTGAGCGCTATAAGTGGCGCGTCCAGGATACTTTGATACCTGCCATCAATACTTTTGGGGTGGTGAACGTACTGGGGGAAAATCCGCAATTTTTATTGAATTACCTGGAACAAATAAAAGGAGTTGAATCCGCTACTGTTGCATTCTTTGAAGTATTCGGACCATATTTGCCAACGAAGGTTTTCATCTTCATCAAGCAGCTCACAGACTCCCTTCCAGATAAGGAGGATGATTTTGAATTCATAAATTCTTACAAGAAAAACGGACCAAATCACCATGATCCCATTCTTCACTTATTAGATCCATTTTTCAAAAATACGACTCAGGACTTCCTGACAGCAATCGGTTTAGCAATCAGATATGTTCAGAAAAAGAAAGGATTAATGGATATGCTTGTTAAGCAGGTTAAAGATGCTTTGTGGGCAGGTAGTGAGGATGCAGCTGTCGAATTTGAAAAGCAATTTGCAGCATACAATTTTTTCAAGGAACATTTGAATGACAGTAAACTATTTAAATATCTCTTCTTTTATGGTTTTCAGCATGTTTGCCTTAATTCGAGTTTCAATTGGGGATTGTATGAGATGAATAACGGCGAAGAATTATTTATTCCCAAATTCACAGAATTAAGAAAACAGTTTTGGGACGATATTAATTTAATTTATGGCAATGAACCGGAGATTTGCTATGATCTGTTAATTGAATACTTGGATGGCAAGGGTAATGATGCCTATGTTTACCTAAGAGAGGATCAAGAGAAAATATTAACTATTATCAAGGCACATCTATCACCAGCTAATTTCGGGCATTGTTATTTTGTGCAGGAATACATCAACCTGCTTACTGATAAACACTTGCTTATTAATTCTGCCTTACAGAATACTCAAAAAAAATTTCGATCACCGGAGTATAAAACTATAAAAGTGCTGACCCTTGAAAGGAACGACAAAAGGATAAAGTTCAGTAACTACAGTAAGTATTCGGGAACGTTAGATATACAGCAGAAATTTTTATGCAACCATATTAAAGTAAACAACCTGGAAGGGTTTAAAAAAATAAATGTAGCGATACAGGCGTTGCGTGCATTTAAATACCATGACAACTACCATATTGGCTTCGGACTTACCTTAGTTTTCGAGAACATTTTCAAGCAAAATATTGCATTGGGCTATGAAGCCTTAATGTTTTACCTTTCCCAACCGGACGTTAGCGACCTTGTGCCCGGACGTTTATTTAATGTAGTGATTCCTATAACCGGTCAATGTGAAACCATTTATCAGATTATCAAACAATCCGCCTTTCAATATAAACAGTACTGGTTAGAGCGGTTTTATGAATGTATACCGGAAAGCTGTATTAATAAGGCATTGATCAAGCGCATGTTGATCGATTTCAAGAATGCGAGTAATCATTACGATTTGCACCAGCAATGGTTCGATGGCTATGAAAAAATCAAGCCGGGAACTTTGCGTGATCTGTGCGCGGTATTAGTGCAAAAAAGTGAACTTGATGCCGAATTTCGCTTTAAGGTTGACTATTTCTTTATTGAAAAATATCCTTATCTGACAGAGAAAGATCTTGAATTTGCTAAAAAACTTTACCTCAACCAGGATAAAATCAATCCTAATTTTGATCCGCGAGGAAGCGAATTATTCGCCATTATGAAAAGGGATGTATTCTTTATCCGGGAGTACATGGATTTTCGTCTCAAATTGTACGAAGAATACCATAGTGCCCCGAGCTTACCTATCAATGGCATATGGGAATTTGAAAAAGGGGACGAAATGGTATATGAGTGCCTGTTAAAGTTCTGCGAAGATATCTACTGCTACGGATTAAATACTTTTGCCTCTAACTTCTTTCAGCATATCAAACCTGAGTACAGAGAGCAAGCATTTAATGTACTGAAAAAAATTATTGATAATTATCCGGCAAATCCTAAAGTGCTTTCGACTGTATGGGAGATCGGCAGAAATTACCTGAAAGAGCAATATAAAGAACTGATCAAATATTGGATCTTAAAAAATGCCAATCTCGAAGTATTTACAGCCAGTGACTGGTGCAATAATTCATTTAGCAGTTATGGCGGTGCCAAACAACAATGGGGAGATTACCGGGCGTTAGAATACACTATGGTTGCCAATGCCATTGGTGAACTTCCAGAGCCATATTTATATGTGGAGTTCCAGGATTGGCTTGTTGAGCGAATTGCAATGGAAAAGCGAAGCGCGGATTGGGAACGCAAGCGCGAATACCGGCGATGGCATTAAACGTAAGTAATTTTAAACTCAAAGTTTTGAGGGGCGGAAAGATTAGCGCCGAAGATCTGTGCCTGTATTATTTGTGATTGGCCAATTAGCTTTTCATCGGCTGATATTCGTAACGCTGTTCCAAAAACCTTTGAACCGAGCTGATGCCTGATTTCACCTAATTCCTGTCTAATAATAACGATATTGCTTTCTGTAGTTATTTCAGGATAATTATACTTCGGAATGCTATCAGGCATGCTCATCTGCCGGGTGGTTAATGCAATTCTCGGAACTATCTTTAATCCGGGCAATAAAGGAATCCGCATAAGGAATAACGCCTTTTTTAAATAAAATTCCGCATTATTGATAATGGCGAAATTTAATTTGAAAGCCCTTGTCTCCTCCAGGTAATATTTGTCGTCACTTGCATAATTCATTTTTACGTTTGACATAAGATGTCGTAATTGGGGCATATCCATTTCCTGATAAGATGTTCCTCCCTTAGCTTCATCAGCGTAAACTTGTAAGTATAAATTACCACCATTTTTCATCATGAAGGCGTGCTGAAATTCATGTTCTTCCTCCATCAACCGCTTTTCGCGGTCAGACGGCAGTTCGATATTGGTAATGCAAGGGAGTTCAATTTCAGTATTACCATTTTCAAATTTCAATTCAATTTTTCCATCAAGGCCCGTGGTTGAATATTTCTTTTTATAAATTCTTTCGAAGTCCGAAAGTGCCATGAGCAGCGACCGGCTGCCTTTCCTCATGTAGATCTCGTTTTTTCTAAGCTGGGTCTGCTCAGCGTCCCTATAATCTTTTACAATGGCGTATGGCTGGTTTTGAGGGTCATTAATAGTTAGAACCATAATGGTTTTTCCTTCAAATAGGTACGACTCATAATTAATATTTACTTCTGGTGTAATGTTGCTATGAACTAATTCCTGGATTCTGGAAGAGTCCATAGAATTTTCAACTGCAACAGCTGTTATGTCGTCATCCTTTTTCCGGATACCGATAATAATAAACCGATCACCAGCGTAGTTTGCATTGGCAAAAGATGCAACATCTTTTATCAAGCTGGCAAATCCCTCTTTCCTGTACTCACGCTCCTTAAAATCCAGGTATTCATTTTCCTTATGGTACGTGATCAGTTCTTCAATTTTGTCCATGATAAGAATAAAGGTAACAATTACGGGTTTTTAAAGAATTGGTTAAACAGCTCAAAATTAATAGGTAATTTGACAACCTTAAATTAATTTTCATATCTAAACTTATCGCAATGCACCTTACTGTTAGAATGGCCTGGCACGATAACAAATGGAACGGCAAAGTTTGCTGTGATCCTGCCGCAAATACCTATTGTACCGGCGTACATTCTCTATTATCCGGCAGAATAGAAAAACGAAAAGATACCGAATACGAGCAAAAGGATGGCGTTCGTGATCAATATATTGCGGGGAATTTTGCAGCAGCCGAAGTACCGCCTTGTTACTGGAGTATAAACGCATTCAGCGATCAGGATGTGCCCGTTGAACATCAGCATGCTTTCCAATGGGTGGAACAAACCATACCTGAAGTATTAAGAAAGTATTCAGTAGTTACCTGGCCTTTCCGATTATCATTTGTTCATGGCACCGAAGAAAAAAGGCTGCACGGAAATTATTGGCCTGATTTAGACCAAAGAATTGACAACTACATCAAAAAATTTACGCCAAAACAGTCCATACTTTTCTTTTATGCCAACTATGATAACCCGGTTTCAGGTGATGATATGAAATACCTTGTCATTGGATGTTCGATGATACGACAGGTGCCGACCCCGCTTCATTTCGATTTTGAGCCTGAAGATCTTAGGGAAATTCGGAAAATTAAAAGGAAAAAGGTTGGAAACAGTTGGGTTGACAATAACAACATGAAAAATTTCCCGACCATGAACTGGATGCTTCAGTTCAGCCATGATCCGGAAACTGCTATTCAATTACCTTACCATGAATATCTCACCCACATTGAGAACAATCCGGACAATCAGCATTTTTTGGATGACATTAAGGTAGTTGCCGATGAGCCATCTTTAATCAAGGGGTTCAAATATGTAAGTATGGATATTGATGATGATAAATGCCTATACCTGCTTTATAAGATCAGAAAATCCATTAAAAAGATTCAGGAACATAAACAGGCTATTGTTAATACAGACTACTCCATAGAGGAAGGGCGGATCAACAAATTGATCAAAAGTGTTTGGGATAAGCGAGGTATATACCCATCGTTAAATCATGTTTTCAATCATTATTTTGATAACGAAGAATTATCATCTGAGCTGGCCAACATCATTGAAAATAATGCCACCAATGAAAACCACCTTTTGAAAATATTAGAAGGTTTGTTAAATGAAGATATACCTAACTATTTAATGCCTTTTGAAGATTCATTACTCGATCTGATTGAAAAGCGGCATTTCAAGAAAAATATTAAGTCACTTGCAAAGCTTTCGTTGTTTATATTAACACCCAATCAAATTAACCGCATCATTGAAAATGCCGATTTGCTAAAAGAAATCGCAATTAATCCATACATCTTATATGAGGATTACGAGGCAGGTGAAGATGATTTGAATAATCCTGATATGCAGGATGAGCCAATTGATATATTCAAGATCGATATCGGGATGATCCCAGATGTGAATTTTGTTCGCCGGCACCGGAAAATGCAAAATTTAACTGAGGACAGCCCGGAAAGGTTAAGGTCTGTAATATTAAACTACTTGTTTGATATTGGGCAGGCTGGACATTGTTATAGCTCGGCCCAGGAGGTTTTAGAAAACCTATATGAAAATCCGCTAATCTATAAAAATGGTATTACCCTGGATAACAATGCCATCTTAAATATAGATGATGATTACAAATCGCATTTTGAAAATAAGCTCAGTCTTTACGAGGAAAGCAAAAAAGAAAAATTCTATTATCGCAAAGTAGTCCGGGAGGCAGAACACCAGATTGAAGAAGCATTTACCAATTTAATTGCAAGACCAGCGCACAAAATATCCAATATAGATATTGACCAACACATTAATGATAGCCTGGCCGAACTTAAAAACACAATAACTACTGAGGAGCATAAAGAAAAATTCCGATCGGAAAGGAAACAACTATACGTCAATATATTTGAGAAGTCTTTTTTCCTGCTAACCGGGAGGCCCGGCGCTGGTAAAACTTATGAAACCAGTAAGATCATTGAGCACCTGACCAATCAAAATGAAGAAATTATTGTACTTGCGCCAACTGGTAAAGCTGCGCTTAGGTTAACGGAGAATATCAGGAAGTACACCGAACTGACGAATGTCGAAGCAAAGACAATCGACAGCTTTATTTTCGAAAAGAAGTTTGCCTACCTATATGAGGATTGGGACGAATGTTTTGTTGTTCCGGAAGATAAGAAGATCATTGTGGAAAATTTGGTGATAGATGAATCATCGATGATCGACCTGAATAAATTATCTATTTTATTTTCCATCATCAACTTCGATAAGAAACATTTAAAAAGGATCATCCTAGTAGGTGACGAAAACCAATTGCCGCCAATTGGTTTAGGTAAACCATTTCACGATACCATCAACCACATTAAAGCCGTACCGGAGCTGGCCATTAATCATTATATCAAGTTAATTTCCAACTGTAGGCAGGAAAATGATGAAACTATCCTTGGTCTAGCCGAGGCATTTGCTGAAAAGAATAAATATTATGAACAATCCTTTAATAAGATCGAAGGTTCGGATGGTCAAAAAAGCGACGGTTTATTTGTCTATCGCTGGGCTAACGGCGAGGCACTTTTTGAAAAAATAAGAGCTGCTATGGATATCATTTTCGGTTACGAAGTGGATGACCACCAGGATTACGATGATTTTGAAAAGCTAAATTTATTATTCGGCCTGTATAATAGCGGTTGGGTAAATAATCAAGACGGTGGTTTTAAACAAACCCTTCAGATTGAAAGGCTGCAAGTCTTAACACCTTACCGAACTGATTATTATGGAACATCTGGCTTGAATCAGCTTTTTCAGGACAGTTACCGCCGAAAGAACAAAAAGGAAAGCTATAATTTTGTATTTCATAACGCAGAGAAGATCATCAGGCTTAATAACTGGTACACCGGTTGGGGAGATAATCGGAAGTTGAAACTTTCAAACGGTTCGATGGGAATTGTGAATGTTAAAACATCCATAATACCGGAAGAAAGGAAATACCATTTTAGAGATAACGACTGGCCGATGAAGTCCGTTGATGACGAAGAAAACTTTGATTTAGCCTATGCGATAACCGTGCATAAATCCCAGGGCAGTGATTTCAGAAACGTGTTCATGGTGATTCCTAAAAAAGCAGCCCTTTTAAATAAGGAACTTTTATACACGGCATTAACCCGCTCCAAATTCCGGCTGTTTATTTTCCTGCAGGATACTAAAGAAAACCTGCTGATGAAAGCCAAGAACACTTCGCAATTGTTGCAAAGAAAGACCTCGGTATTCAGAAGGCCGGAAAACAAAGTAGGTAAATATTCTCCCGAGCCAGGCGTTAATGTATCTTCAAAAATTGAACTCATCATTTATGAGGCCTTAAAGAGGCATAACATGGCTTTTAAATATGAACAGGAATTACAGCTAAGCAGCTACAGCTTCAAAATACATCCTGATTTTACTATTCGCTTAAATACAGGAGTGACTATTTATTGGGAACACCTCGGCATGTTAGATTTACGAGATTATTACAATGACTGGCAAGGCCGGCGAAGAGCGTTTGATAAAGATAATTTAACCGAGTTCCTGATAACCACTGACGACCTAAATGGCGTAGATCTGCAATTGCTTGACCAGGTTATTGAAGATATCAAACACAAATCGCTAAAATCGACGCTAGGAAACCGTTTTTCAAACCATCACTACGAACTTAAATAAACTAAAATTGAAACTTTTTAATAAAGGCATCGGCAATATATATATTATTGATATACTGTCTGATATGAATTTATCAGGGCAATTCGTAACCCTTTTTGAAGGTAAGATACCGGTGGAGCTTAAAACACCAACTTCGAAAGAGGACCTTTTTGCAATTCTTGATGAAATTGCAAAAGTTGAAACGTTTGAAGGGATTCTCATTCATTTGATTGCTCATGGCAATGAAAACAGAGAGCGATTTGTTAAGGATGCAAATTTCATTGTTTACTGGAAAGAGCTTGTGTCGCGTTTAACCCTTATTAATGAGGGTTGCGACGATAGTTTAATTATTAATGCAAGTAATACCTGTTTCAGCGATGCCTTGACATTGGTAAAACAAGCCTACCCAAAAGCATTTCACGCGGCAATCTATTCTATCATATCCCGTTTCGAGCAGGCGTTCAGCCAAAATGTAACCATATATGGAAAATGGTTAAATGGCATTAATATGATTGATGCAATTAATGAAGAAAACGACCTGATTTATGATAGCCAGGATGATCAGATCAGGCCATTTGGATATATTGGGAATTAAAATTTTGGTTATTGGTGTCCCACCGACTCATGACGGTTATTATCGTAAATCAAAAAATACTTGCCAGAAAATACTTCAAAGACCACGATCAGTTCAAACGCAGAATGCTTATCGTAAATGAATATTTCGTTTTCAAGATCAAATCCCGAATGGCTGCTAAATCCATCTACGGTCAGCAATAACCAGATACGTTTTAGTCCGCTTTCAGATTGATAGTCATTAAATCTTTTGTCCTTAGCGGCTATCCGTTCTTCGGCCAATTCTCTAAAACCTCCGATTGCAAAATAACGTTCGCCCAGCTCAATGCTGACCGGATGGCCGGGATTGCTTTCAAAATTAGTCTCGGTTATAAATAGCGGGCTTACAGGATTTTCTTTTTTTAAAACTCCAATTACGTATTTAGCAACTATCTTCTTTAATGATTCCCGTTCCCCGGTAGTAAATCCCCTTGCGTTTAAAGACTTGTTGGCAATTGCCGGCTGGTCGAAGTCAATGAAAAGATTGACGATACCGTCAAGGCTTGGGTCGCTTTGCTGAACGATAACGGCAGCATCCTGCAGCAATTTCTGAGTGGTTTTTGTTGCACGTTTCATCTTTTCATCGATGATACGTGAATGTTCAAGTCCGATTTTATCTTCACCCATTTTGAAAATAAAATCCGGATATATTGACATTTTTGATGGCGCACTAAACTCAATATTTAATCCCGTTTTAGTCAAAAACCGGCCCGCATCCATTAATTCTTCGTACTTATCCTTGGTTGTCTTAGGGGTACTGTCAAGTAATGACCTGTAGGATTCAGTGTAGTTTTGGACTGCGAGGTATTCCTCCCTGTTATTTTCCTGGCCCTTTTTGATTTCGGCACGAAGCTTTTCTTCAGAAACCCCGAGCATAGCCGCTATGGAGCGAATGGTATTATCCTCGTTATGGGACGCATTCAATTTAAAATGCTGACGGTACAAATGACCGGAAGCTGGTTTACGGGGACTATTAGTACCATGTTCAAATATCGTATCATCAGTTGTATCCATAATTAAAGATCTTCTCTTCGTTCGTCTGTGTGGCATTTGTGCGCCTCAAGAATAATGCGCTATTGTTAGTTACGGGCCGGGAACGGCACAATCTTATTTGCTTTGAATTCCCTTCTGACCCTCAGTATGTTGCGGTAGCTTTCAAGATTAGCTGACTCATTTCCATCGACACGTCCTTCTTGCGTGACTGGATTATGAAATAAATTTAAAATGGGAATTATTTTTCCGGATAGTCTCAAAATATGCGGACGAAGGTCTGTTACAACGTCTATGATGTTCATCAATAAATCAAATTGCTCTTTGGGATAGGTGAAATAACCTATCGGAAAAAGATCAATTTGGTAATTGGCTTTTGGTATCGGACCAAAGTTTTTTTCTGTGACATCAATTGACTTTAATTCTTCAATGATCTTTTCTAACTCCCGTTTGGCTTCGGCCTCGTTTTGAAATGTATTGATTAAAAGGTTTAAAAACTGCTCGTGTCTGGTGCCGCCGTTAGTCAGATACTCATATTTTTTGCGCAGTTCTTTTAAATCATAGGTGTCAATCAACGTTTCCATTGTAGAGCCCGCTTCCGTTGCCTGGTCGTCATGTCCGATAAGGCGTAAAAGTTCATATCTGAGCGAATGGGCGACTATCAAGTTCTCGGTCGAATCCAGTGTCTGGTAAATTGCAGCGACCTCGTCCAGTATGGTACAATAGCCAATCACTTTTTCAATTTGTTCAGTGGTAAATATAACGTTGACCACCTTTGCACTTTCATCAAAATTCATGATATACTCGTGTGTGAACAGATTACTGTAATAAGCTTTGATAACAGTGATTGTAATAATATTATAAGCAAAGAAATCGCCTTGGCCGCGGGCAAATTCACGCAATTCTTCAGCTCGTGGGCCATACATATCTGCTGTTTTTTGCCATTCTGCAAGCTCCCTACTTACTATATCCGCTGCCCAGGGTGTCCCCCTTAAAACACTTAGGTTCCTAATAAGCGCATTATTCAACACTTCAGCCTCCATGGCGAGTATTTGTGCACGGGCATGTATACCAATATTATCGTCCGCTTCGGGATGGGCAATAATTTCATTCATCTTTTGGTAAAAGCCTCGCACTCTTTCTTGGGTCAGCGAATGACCGTCGAATAGTTCATTGAAACTTTTTTGAATACTTACGTAAAGCCCGATATAGCTTGAATTGACCATTGTTTCCATCGCAGCATCGTATTCCTCACGGGAATTGATACCCAACGAATATTTGGCGGCTTCCAGGTGGTAACGGGCTATTTCCGCGAGGCCATCTCTGAGTTGCTCTTTGAATTTCAGGCTTATCTTGAAACAAGTTATGGCTTGATGCATTTCTGCCTTCCGATAATGCGCCATTCCACAAACCATCTGAAATAAAGCGCGATCTATTATCCTGTAGTTTACCAAACCTTTCTGACGGATAATCTCGTCGTACTTGTATTCATTGATCAACCTCATCCCAAAGCGTTCAAGCTCAGCAACAATATCCGATTCCGCCGTAACCTTTTCATTTTCATCAATGGTGACACGGGAAAAGCGATCATTTTGGAAATGTACATTTAGTAGGTGCCTAACGTTCCGAATTGTTTTACTTCTCGTAAATATCTGTTGGTAAAGCGTATCAAGCGCATCGCTATCCAATATGTCGGTAAACTTTACGCCGACCGTGTTAGGCCAGTCGCCTCCTGGGTAAGTTTCGGTTAGATAAATGAATACTTCATGGGCGTTCTTATAGTAAAATTTGGATTCTTTTGCAACAAACAATACGTAATATGAGTGCCCGTTGAAGCTGATCAGGTAATTAACGTTCGAAACTTCTACAGGAAACCGGAACGATCCGTCATTCGAAGCATTTATGGATGACGTGGACTTAAGCTGAACGGCAAATCGAAAATTAGTGTAGTGGTTATTATTCTTTAACTCTACTATATAATCGATGCCCACATCTGTATCCGTTTCTGGCCGGGCCTGAAACTTTCCTGGGTCTAAGATGCGTTCAAATTCAATCCGTGATGTCTTTTCAAGGTCCTTATTTGCGCTGCCCTTTGGTAAATGCTTGTCAACTAAATCGTCGAAATTCATTGTTTAAGTGGAAAATATGAAGGTACAGCATTTTAGGCTGGAATGAAAGTATGTTGAAAACATGAACTTTTGGTCTTAGGGAATGTTAAGCTGCGAATTGAGCGCCTAATGTGAAATTTCTTATTATATTTAATTCTATATCTTACTCGACAGTTTTTAATGTCAATATTTGCATATCAGTCATTTGCTAATTGAAATAAATGATCTTAAATCCCAAACCTTATTCGCCAAATGTTAACAGAACTTTCGGTAATACGATTATCGTTTTGCGTGATGAGGACTTTGCAGGTGTCAAGTATAAAACAGGGCAAATTGCTGTCACCTATCAGTCTTGCTTTTTTAAAAAATTGATCATTCAAAATGGTGAAGACGTTCAATTTGAAGAGGTTTCACTTGGTTTTTTTAATTGTTATATAGAAGAATTAATAATATCTGATGTCCTAACTTCAAACGTTACAATCAACATTCATGCTTCAATGTTAAGCGGTAGGGTAAATGCAATTAATCTTAGGTCGATTAGTCTTGGTAACTGTATATTAATAAGTAGTGTTTTTTTGATTACTCAAAAATCGGTTTCAATTGCTTATACGACTGAAAATATTTTCCCATACTGGTGGTCTAAGATTTTTAGAAAAATCGGAAAGCCAAAATATAAAAGGATATTACGCCAACGACAAGATTATCATATTGAAAAACCGGGTCAAATTGCTATTAGGTCAACTAAAAAGGCGGATGAAAAAAGTGGAAGGTATATTAACGAATGGGAAAATAGAAAGGAGTATCGGATCGGCTATAAATTAACAAAGGCAGAGGCTGATTCCTTAAAAATTCATTTAACCATAAACTATGGAACTATTTCAACTGATAGCGCTACATCTGTAGATAATGTCGTTTTACAATCTCTTTCTCTTTCCGGTATACCGTTAGGAAAAATTAATATTGATAATGTTGAGGTGTCGAATTTGTACCTCTCAAATTTTGAACCTCAAAACGAAACCGTTTTTTATAATTTAACTCCACGTCCATTGTTGATCGATGAAACGAAAGTAGGTATTCATAAGTGTAACTTTGATCATGTTTGGTTTGATAATGTGGAGTTTAACAAATTCGATAGGCTTTCTTTTTATCGTTCAAAACTCTCAAAAGCAACGTTCACATCCTGTAGCTTTCCAGACAAATATGAACGCTTCGATAAATTCCTCACCATACCTAATATACATCTTGTCGAAGAGCGTCCGAACAATTATCATAAAGATCAGTATGAAATGCTTTTGCAATTGAAAAAAGCATTTGAATCTACCGGTAATTACTATGAGGGTTTAAAACTTCAGGCAATATCCTATGCAGCACTTCACCAGGTAAAAGCTATCTCAAGAGGAGATAAAATAATATTGCGTTTAAACAGGGTTTCAAACGGCTATGGCTTATCACTTAAAAAGCCTACCTACTGGTTCTTTAGGTTAACCATTTCATTCTATTTAATTTATCTCTGGAGCCTCGGAATGCTTTTTCAGCCTACTAAACTTGATCTCAAACTGATTGGCTACTATTTCTCTTTTATTGATATCACACATTGGAGCGATTTTTTGGTTAATAAATCTGATCTGACCGGATTAGCTTTAACGGTGGATTACCTAAATAAAGTCGTCATCGGTTATTTGGTTTTCCAATTTATTTCGGCATTTAGAAAGTATAGTAAAAACGGGTAGGCAGAGAAACTTTTTTCGATGGTAACCAGCTTCATCAGAAATAAGATTGGCAGTGAATGTGTACGTTGTTACGGTAAAATATATTAACAAAAACTAATTTAAGCCAAATAACCAATAAAGGATAACTGAACATTATCGAATGGAGCAGTAAAGCAAGCCGTGTTTGGTCACCCAAACAAGCTATGCCGGGATACCCGTATCCAACTACGCTTCACATTGTTCAGCACATCAAAAGAAAGTGTATTTTAATCAAGTGATTATTCGGAAGTAAGCCATTAAGACCTTACCATTACTCAAGCGAAATCGTTGCAATTAATACTAATTACCTTTTGTAATTGGTTATTCCAAACTTTAGAAAATTTTTACCCACTCCTGTTATACTTATTCTTCCGATACTATGTAGCACATGGAAGCCGAAAGTATTTCTATTCCCAATAGATTGAAACTGCATCGCAAGTTAAGCGGCCTGACGCAAATCCAGGCCGCACGACTTTTGGGCTTCCAAACGGTAACTCAGCTCTCTCAATGGGAAAGTGGTGCGGATATGCCAAGCGGCACTAACCTCATAAAGCTTGGTATCATATACAACACCTATCCTAACGAACTGTATTTCGAATATTACCAATCACTGAAAAAAGCACTTAAGGCCAAAGAAGACCTTTCAGGGGAAATACTCTAAAGGACACAAATAAATATTGGTATGATTTGGATGTCCGTAAGGGCAGGGTTCTTTTGTGCGCAAATTTTTGGCGCTTGAAAGATAATTCGAACGAACGCATCGATTTTTTAAAAAGATCGAACGATTACAAAAAGCACATTAACAACAATAAATAAATGAAAGCTATCAAAAGCTATATGTATACACCACAAGAAATAAAGCTGGCGCACGAGATCGCAATGGACCTGAATGACGAGGTTTCGATCTCGTTCTACCTTGCCTGCACCAAAAAGTACTCGCACCGGACGCTGCGCAGCGTCCTTGCCCACGTCATGGCCATTCCCAGCGAGGAAATCAGGCGCTCGCGCGGCGCGCTCTTCAACCACATTATCAGCAACAAGCCGCAAACCAGCCACGACGATGAAACAGCGCAATATGAGCATTCTGGGTATTAGCCTCGGGGCCAAGCGCAACGGCGTGGCAGTAATCAGCTACGAAACGCTGATCCACTGGAAGGTGCATACCACGCCCGGCACCTGGTCCGAAATGAAGCTGCGCTGCATCGTCGACCGGTACGAAGCCTATATCAGGAAATACGCGGTGAAGTGGGTGCTGATAAAGGTCCCTCCGTACACCCATCATTCCCCGGCTATCAACGCACTTATCCACGAGCTGCTGCAACTCTGCCAGCGGCACGGATGCATGGTCGAGTACAAGACGAAGGCTTCGATCCAGGCGGACATTCCCGAAGTGCAAACGCCCAAGGAGCTAATGCGCTATCTCACCAACCGCTTTCCGATACTCATTCACGAGCAGGAGAAGGAACTGCGGCACAGGCAGCCCTACCAGACCAAGATGTTCGAGGCGGTGCTCGCCGCCCACTACCTGCACCAACAGATCATTACCAATAACAAATAGCGACGCGACACTCAAGGTAGTTATACCTTGAGTGTTTTTTGTTGAAAAATTCTTCCTCCTGTTAGGCAAACGGATATTTCGCTATCTTTAATACAAATAACCAATTCCTTTCACAACCACATAAAACCACTCAACCATGGAACAATCCAAGCACGTCGGCATTTGGATCAGGGTATCCACCGAACGACAAGTCAAGGAAGAAAGTCCCGAGCATCACGAGCAGCGCGCCCGGCATTACGTCCAGGCAAAGGAAGGCTGGCAGGTACTGGAGGTCTATCGCCTCGAGGCAGTCAGCGGAAAGTCAGTCATAGACCATCCCGAAGCAAGGCGCATGCTTGCCGACATCCGAAGAGGGCACATCACCGGCCTGGTATTCTCGAAGCTTGCCCGCCTTGCCCGCAATACCAAGGAGCTGCTGGAGTTTGCCGACATCTTCCGCAGGGAACAGGCAGACCTCATTTCCCTTGCCGAAAACATTGATACCAGCACGCCGGCAGGCCGACTGTTCTTCACCATCATTTCCGCAATGGCAGAATGGGAACGGGAAGAAATTGCGAGCCGCGTCCAGGCATCGGTACCCATCAGGGCGAAGCTTGGAAAGTCCCTCGGCGGCCAGGCCTCGTTCGGCTACCAGTGGAAGGGCAATGACTTTGCCATCCACCCCGCGGAAGCCCCGGTGCGCAAGCTGATGTACGAGCTCTTCCTGAAGCACCAGCGCAAGTTTGCCGTGGCCGAGGAGCTGTACACAAGAGGCTTTCGCCCCCGCAAGGGCGTGAAGTTCACCGCCACCACCGTCGACCGCCTGCTGCGCGACAGCACCGCAAAGGGCATGCGCCGGGCCAACTACACCAAAAGCCCCGGCAAGGACAGGAACTGGACAGTCAAGCCCGAAAGCGACTGGATATACATGCCATGCGAGGCCATTGTATCGGAGGAAACCTGGAACGAATGCAACGCCATTTTGGACGCGCAAACCAAGCGCCGAACCCCCGTGGGAAAGAAGGCGGTCTATCTGCTGTCCGGCTTCGTGTTCTGCACCTGCGGCACCGCCATGTACGTCTATCATTCCTCAAAGTCCTATGCGTGCAAGAAGTGCAAAATCCGGATTGCGGTTGCCGATCTCGATGAGATATACCAACTGTACCTGAAAGAGTATTTGGTCAGTATCAACCACGCGGATTATGTCACGCGATGCGACATGCAGTTGAAGGAATGCACCGTGTTATTAGAAGCTTCCCGAAAGGAGCGGCAGAAACTATCCAAGCGCATTAATGACTTATTGGACTTGCGCCTTGACGGATCGCTGACCAAGGAGCGGTACATGGAAACATACGTGCCACTGGAAGCGCAATTGCAACAACTTGATGCAGAACTGCCACGGTTGGAAGCTGAAATTGACGTGCGCACTATCAGCTTGATGTCGAGCGATTCGGTGCTGACGGAAGTGCGAACCCTGCATGACGAATGGAACAACTTGGCATTTGAGCAACGCCGGGGCATCGTGGAAACGATCACCACCTCAATCGAAATTGGGCAGGCTGATATAACCATCAACCTTGCCTACGCGCCCCCGCTTCCTCAAAATCCAAAGAATACTTCCCACCACTTCAGGGATTCATACTCGCCACCAACATAAACGAGCTCGGGTAATCAACCGTAAACTTGGCTCTTGAAATAGTTACCCGGCGTTCTTCCAGCGGCTGGCGCATAACTTCAAGCGCACTTCGTTTAAATTCAGGCAATTCATCCAAAAATAACACCCCATTGTGTGCTAATGAGATCTCACCAGGCTGCGGGTTGCTGCCACCGCCCACCAAAGCCACATCGCTTATGGTATGATGTGGTGAACGGAACGGCCGGGTAGTAACCAGCGCATCAGCAGCAGACAGCTTACCGGCAACCGAATGGATCTTGGTAGTCTCTAATGATTCGTATAAGCTTAGCGGCGGCAAAATAGATGGCAGCCTGCGCGCCAGCATGGTTTTACCAGCTCCCGGCGGACCGATCAATATTACATTATGACCGCCTGCGGCGGCAATTTCAAGGGCGCGTTTTATGTTTTCCTGTCCGCGTACTTCGCTAAAGTCGCTGTCGTAATTGGTAAGGCTTTTAAAAAACTCATCGCGGGTATTCACTACTTCAGCAGTTAGCTGGGTTTCGCCATTAAAAAAACCAACCACCTCTTTTATATTTTCAACGCCGTATACCTCCAGCTCATTTACTATAGCTGCTTCACGGGCGTTTTGTTTAGGGAGGATGAAGCCTTTATAGCCTTCTTTACGGGCTTGTATGGCAATAGGTAAGGCGCCCTTTATAGGTTGTACAGTACCATCAAGGGAAAGCTCGCCCATTATCAGGTATTTTTCAAGCTCTTCGTTTTCTATTTGCCCTGAGCTGGCCAATATGGCGGTGGCTATGGTAAGGTCATAAGCAGAACCCTCTTTGCGGATATCTGCCGGGGCCATATTTACCACAATTCTTTGCCGGGGCATGCGGTAACTATTGGTTTGCAGGGCGGCCTCAATCCGCTGCATAGATTCGCGTACTGCATTATCCGGTAGGCCCACAATAAAGTAGGCCAGCTTACCCGGACTTATATTTACCTCAATGGTGATGGTTATTGCTTCGATACCATAAACCGCACTTCCAAAAGTTTTAACTAACACAAATGATAAAGTTATTCAAAAGGCGAAAGTTATATAATTTAATTGAGGGATAAAACATTGAATGTATTATTGATGTGCGCTGCATGTAATCCTTGATTTTTAACTAGCTTTATAGTAAATACCAATCACTAAAACCGATTTTCCTGCACCTTATTTATCGTATAATGAAGCAAAAGTTAATTATTACCTGCTTAATATGGTTATCCTGCTGCTTTAGGGCATATAGCCAGGATACAACTTTTGCCGGTAAAGCTATAGTTGCATTAAAAAGCTTTTTATCAAGCCATCCTGCCGAGAAAGCTTACCTGCACTTTGATAAGTCTTACTATGCAGCCGGGGATACTCTATATTTTAAAGCATACGTTACAATGGGGCAGCGGCATGAACCATCACAAATAAGCGGGATACTGCATGTAGACCTTATTAATACTCAAAATAAAATAGACCAATCGTTATTGTTAGATATAACGGGGGGAATAGGTAAGGGAGATTTTGCCTTACCCGATTCCCTGCCAAAAGGGAATTACAGGGTAAGGGCCTATACTGATTGGATGCGGAATAATGGGGAAACAGGATTTTTTTATCAGACAATTGCAATAGGCTCATTGCTCGGGAATAAAGTATCTGAAAGCGGAGATAGAAGCCAACAACAAATACCCGGGAAACCTGAAATACAATTCTTACCTGAAGGAGGAAGCCTTGTAAGTGGCATCAAATCAAAAGTAGCTTTTAAGGCAATAGGCTCAAACGGCCTGGGTATAGCGGCTAAAGGAACGATCACTGACAATACAGGAAAAGCAATAACCAGTTTTGCATCCGCTCATTTAGGGATGGGCTGGTTTTACCTCCAGCCCGAGGATGGTAAAAGCTACACCGCCAGTCTGACTTTTGCAGATGGTACTCAAAACGCGATCAATTTGCCCGATGCGGAAAAACAGGGTACAACATTGGCTGCAAATAATGATTCAATTCAGAAGATATCAGTGGTAATTACCGCCAATAACGCCGTTTACCTCCAAAATAAAGGAAAAGATTATTCCCTGCTGATCTATTCGGGTGGCGCTGCCACGGTAGTTACTGCCCCTCTTGACAACCCGGAGATAAAGTTCGACGTTGCCAAACACAGGCTCCACACTGGTGTAGCCACACTCACCCTGTTTTCACCAAACGGAGAACCGATAAGCGAACGACTGTTTTTTGTGCAAAACTACGACCAGATGCGACTGGCAGTAAACAGCGATAAAGAGGCATATACGGCACGGGAGAAGGTTGTTATTAAATTAAATGCAAAGAACAGGGCTGATTCGCTTATTGCCGGTAGCTTTTCTGTTTCGGTAACCGATGAAAACAAAGTACCGGTTGATGAGAATACAGAAAATACTATATTGAGCAACTTGCTGCTAACATCAGACTTGAAGGGGAATGTTGAGCAGCCAAATTATTATTTTACTGATGTAACGGATGAAAAGCTAAAAGAGCTCGACCTGGTAATGCTTACCCACGGCTACCGCCAGTTTGAATGGAAGAAATTATTAAGCAATGGATATCCGTCCATTGCATGGCAACCCGAAACTGACCTTGAGATAAGTGGCGTTGCTAAAACTTTAGGCGGGAAGCCGCTGGCAAAAGGCATGGTAACTTTAATATCAACTAAGGGACATACTTTTCTAAGTGAAAAAACGGATAATAACGGCAATTTCAGGTTTAAAAACCTGGCGTTTGGAGATACCACCAATTTTGTTTTACAGGCTGCTACTGCCAAAGGGAGCAATTCAACCCAATTAACATATACAGCAAAAACAACTCCGCCTGTATTGGCTGATAACCGGCAAATGGTCCAGGATAATAATGCACCGATGTCCCTTTATTTAAAAAACACTGAAAAGCAGCAGGAGCAATTAAATATGCAGGGTTTAGGAAAGGGAACAATGCTGAACGAGGTAAAAATAAAGGCCCGGAAATCAGATCCTTCTGTTACATCGATAAGGTATGGCTTCCCTGACTATGTTCTTTATGGAAAGGAAATTGGCCCAGGGAGTCAGCTGGCTTTTAAATTAATGGGAAGGATACCGGGAGTGTTGATAATGATAGTTCCCGGATCCGGATCACATTATACGGCTGTTTTGGGAAAGAATATACGCAGTGGCGCGCCAATGAAAATAATAGTAGATGAGCGTGAAATGGGTGCTGATTTTGACCTAAACTCCCTGAGTGCGTCGAGAATCGATAAAATTGAATCCATGACTGGCGGAGTGGGGGTGTTATTGATAACCACTAAATACGGGCTACAACCGGAAGATATCATATCAACGGGCTTTTTGGCGATTAAAGCAAATGGCTTTTATAAAGCCCGCGAGTTTTATTCGCCTAAATATGAAAGTACCGTCCCCGGCAAATTTACTGACCTTAGAACAACTATTTACTGGAACCCTAATGTTATAACAGATAAAGATGGCAATGCCTCATTCAGCTATTTCAACGCTGATGGTAAAGGAACTTATCGCATGGTTATTGAAGGTATTGATGCAGAAGGTAATTTAGGCAGGCAGGTGTACCGGTATAAAGTGGAATAATCCATCGTTCCAGACTTTTACCTGGTTTTTTGACTATCTTTATATCAAGTACAATTTAAACCAATCGCTACTACCGGTTTCCTGCACCTTATTTATTGTTCAATGAAGCAAAAGTTAATTATCACCTGCTTAATATGGCTATCGTGTAGCTTTGTCGTATATAGTCAGGATACAACTTTCGCCGGTAAGGCCATAGGCGCATTAAAGGGCTTCTTATCCAGCCACGCTGCCGAGAAAGCTTACCTGCACTTTGATAAGCCTTACTATGCAGCTGGAGATACCATGTATTTTAAAGCTTATGTTACAATGGGCCAGCGGCATGAACCATCACAAATAAGCGGGGTACTGCATGTAGACCTTATTAATACTCAAAATAAAATAGACCAATCGTTATTGTTAAACATATCAGGTGGAGTAGCTAAAGGAGATTTTGCGCTGCCCGATTCCCTGCCAAAAGGAAATTACAGGGTAAGGGCCTATACTGATTGGATGCGAAATAATGGAGTAACGGGTTTTTTTGACCAGCCTTTCGCATTAGGCTCGTTACTTGCAAATAAAATATCTGAAAGCGGCGATAGAAACCAACAACAGACCCCCGGAAAGCCTGAAATACAGTTCTTACCTGAAGGAGGAAGCCTTGTAAGCGGGATTAAATCAAAAATAGCCTTTAAGGCAATTGGCTCAAATGGCTTGGGCATAGCGGCTAAGGGAATAATTGCTGATAATACAGGAAAAATAATAACCAGCTTTGCATCCACTCATTTAGGCATGGGCTGGTTTTACCTTGAGCCTGAGGACGGTAAAAGCTATAGCGCCAATCTCACTTTTGCTGATGGTACTCAAAACGCGATCAATTTGCCCGATGCGGAAAAACAGGGTACAACATTGGCTGCAAATAATGATTCAATTCAGAAGATATCGGTGGTAATTACCGCCAATAACACCGCTTACCTCCAAAATAAAGGAAAAGATTATTCCCTGCTGATCTATTCGGGTGGCGCTGTCACTGTAGTTACTAGTCCGCTCGACAGCCCGGTGATAAAGTTTGACATTGCCAAACACCGGCTCCACACTGGTGTAGCCACACTCACCCTGTTTTCGCCAAACGGGGAACCAATAAGCGAGCGTTTGTTTTTTGTGCAAAACTACGATGATCTGCGACTGGCAGTAAACAGTGATAAAGCGGCATATGCGACAAGGGAGAAGGTTATTATCAAATTAAATGCAAAGAACAGGGCTGATTCGCTTATTGCCGGTAGTTTTTCTGTTTCGGTAGCCGATGAAAACAAAGTACCGGTTGATGAAAATACAGAAAACACCCTATTGAGTAATCTGCTGTTAACATCAGACTTGAAGGGAAATGTTGAGCAGCCAAATTACTATTTCACTAATGTAACCGATGAAAAGCTAAAAGAGCTTGACCTGGTAATGCTTACCCACGGCTACCGCCAGTTTGAGTGGAAGCAATTATTAAACAATGGTTATCCACCGGTAACGTGGCAACCCGAAACCGGCCTTGAGATAAGCGGCATAGCTAAAACCACAGGCGGTAAACCTTTGGCAAAAGGAATGGTAACTTTAATATCAGCTAAGGGGCATTCTTTTCTGAGTGAGCAAACTGATAATAACGGTAATTTCAGGTTTAAAAACATGGTGTTTGCAGATACCACAAGGTTTATTTTGCAGGCTGCTACTGCTAAAGGGGGCAATTCAACCCAATTAACATATACTGCAAAAACGGGGCCGCCTGTATTGCCTGACAACCGGCAAACTATTCAGGATAATAACGGGCCAATATCCCTTTATTTAAAAAATACTGAAAAGCAGCAGGAACAATTAAATAAGCAGGGCTTAGGAAAGGGGACAATGCTAAACGAAGTAACGATAAAGGCACGCAAATCAGAACCTTCTGCAATGTCGGCCAGGTATGGCTTTCCTGACCATGTTCTTCATGGCAAGGAAATTGGCTTAGGGAGCCAGCTTGCTATTAAATTAATGTGGCGGATACCAGGAGTGGAAATACTTTCGGGAGATGGAATACACTATTATGCTAAGTTGAGGAACAAGCTTACGGGTGGCAAGCCCAAGCCAATGAGAATAGTGTTAGATGGTATGGAAATGCCCCTTGGTTTTGACCTGAACTCCCTGAGTGCAGTAACAATTGATAAAATTGAATCTATGGTTAATACTGGTGACTCTGATACAGCGGGTGTGTTAGCAATAACTACCAAATATGGGTTACAACCGGAAGATATCGTATCAACCGGCTTTTTGCGCATTAAAGCAAATGGCTTTTATAAGGCCCGCGAATTTTATTCGCCTAAATATGAAAGTACCGTTCCCGGCAAATTTGCTGACCTGAGAACAACTATTTACTGGAACCCTAATGTTATAACAGATAAAGACGGCAATGCTTCATTCAGTTATTTCAACGCTGATGGTAAAGGAACCTACCGCATAGTCATTGAAGGTATTGATGCCGAAGGTAATTTAGGCAGGCAGGTGTACCGGTATAAGGTGGAGTAGTGAAATTCCTTACTACTTTTCAAAATACTTAAGGCTCACCGTTTCGCCATCAAAAACGGCATAGCTGCAGGCATATACCCATTCGCCAAGGTTAATATAGCGGCTTTTGTCGGTTAGCCGGATATCAAGCGGTAAATGGCGGTGACCAAATACCAGGTAGTCGTAAAAATGTGTTTTCAGTAATTCATTGCTGAAAATTACCAGCCATTCCTGTTGCCCCGGTTTAGGATTATCCTTTTTTTCACTAACTATTCGGCTGTGGGCCGACCAGTAATTGGCAATCCCTACACCGAGGTTTGGGTGGATGCGTGCAAAAAGCCACTGGCAGAGCTTACTCCTGAAAAATCGCTTTAAAAACTTGTAAAATGTATCGCCGGGGCCTAAACCATCGCCATGGTGCAGATAAAACTTTTTGCCGTTGCGCTCAATCTCCAGCTCATTGCTGATGATGGTTGCACCAAGCTCGCGCTCAAAATAATCAAACATCCACATATCATGGTTCCCCTTGAAGAAATACAGCTTTATACCTGCGTCTGCAAGTTCAGCAAGCTTACCTAAAAAGCGGATATACCCTTTGGGAACAACAGTTTTATACTCAAACCAAAAATCAAACACATCGCCCATTAAAAAAACTTCGGTTGCGTCTGCTTTAATAAAGTCGAGCCAGCGTACCAAACGGGCTTCGCGCTCCCTGCTGGAAGCATAAGTTCCGGTGCCTAAATGAAAGTCAGAAGCGAAATATATTTTATTACGGATAGCCATTACTGCTGTAAAAATAAGCTAATAATGTTTAGATGTGCAAATGAGGAAGACCAGGTAGTTGCGTTTTTATTATGATGCGGTATTTAATTGCTGGTTGTTAAACGGATTTGCCTGTTCACATACCTGGTTAACCAGGTCGCGGGATAGGGGCTTGGTCATAAATGAATTAACGCAGGCATATTTTTTCGACTGGAAAACATCCGCAGTACGGATAGATGAGCTCATGATATGAACTCTAACGTTCTTATTTGCATCGGCATTAAAGCTTTCCAGCTTATCTAAGAATTCCCAGCCGGTAAGCTGGGGCATATCAAGATCTAAAAATATTACATCCGGCATGGTGCCGCCGTCTTTGTTTTCTTCTAAATAATCTAAAACCAACCTGCCGTCAAAAGTATAGGTAGCTTGCTGACAGTTATAATTATTATGCAGTAAACGTTGCATAATATAGTGATCTGTTGGGTTGTCATCAATTACTACAAGTTTGCACATAATAATCAGTTTAAATAATGGCTAATATAAGTATTTTAAAACTAACGATTTAAGTAATATTTGTATTTTGTAATAGTACAATTACAAGTACTTAAAACACCTTGCTTTCTAATTAATAGGCAATAGATGTGCCACATCATTTTTTAAGTTGATATGTCTTTTTATTCTTGTTTAGGAAAACTAATTTTACTTATGATTAATAATTATGGGTAATATGGGAATAGCAGGATCAAAAACTGTGGAAAATTTAGCGCATGATGTGGCGGGAAGAACGCGGGAAATATAAAAACATGAATGCCAAAGACCATTTATTAACCCGCTTGTATTAAGTCAACAGTAATTAACTATAAGTCATAAGTGAATTTTATTTTTTTCTGGCTTAGAGCTATAGAGTCTTGGCTCAAGACAGTCAATCCATACATGGCATGGCACCGGGATTTTTCACCATTCCAACAGCAGTTTCATCAAACATTACAAAAGCATATTTCCATAAGCCGTTAAAAAAAATTATTTTAGCCGCCCCGTAATGAATTTTTTTAGTAAACCAATTAAACCCACTGATGCAGACGATGATAAACTGCTGGCCAATTACCGCGAAAGCGGTGATCTTGCGATTTTGGGTAAGCTTTATGAAAATCAGATGGCATTGGTTTATGGGGTTTGCTTAAAATATCTTAAGGACGAGGAGCAGGCAAAGGATGCTGTTATGGGGATATTTGAGGAACTGACAGTAAAGGTTAAGCAGCATGATATCAAACAGTTTAAGAGCTGGCTTTATGTGCTGAGCCGTAATTATTGTTTAATGCAACTGCGGGCGGGTAAAAAGATGGAGCTGGTTAATTTAGATGATGTTATGGAATTTTCACTGGTTTTGCATCCTGATGATAATAACCGTGAAGCAGCTATGCAGGCATTGGAAAAATGTATGGATAAATTGTCGGGCAATCAAAAACAAAGCATAAGCTTGTTTTATTTAAAAGAGAAGTGTTATAAAGAAATAACTGAACTTACCGGCTTTAGTCTTAACGATGTAAAAAGCTATATACAGAACGGTAAGAGGAACCTGAAGATCTGTTTGGAAAAAGATAGTGAGTAAAAAGGAAACAGACATATTGCTGATTAGGAAGTATCTGAACGGAGAACTTGATGCCCCTGCTATGCACCAATTGGAAAAACGCGCCCAGGACGATCCTTTTTTGATGGACGCGCTGGAAGGCTATGAAAATGCCGCAACCAATCAGCAGGCAAATTTTGATGATCTTGCAAGCCGTTTACAAAAGCGGATCACACCCAAACAAAGGCGCATAATTCCTTACAGAACTTTAGCTATTGCAGCATCTGTGTTAATTGTATTTACCATTGGCTGGTTGTGGTTAAGCAATGATCATAAACCAGTGCCTCAAACCACCGCAAAAATTGTTGAACCGGCAACAAAGCCTGCCGCCGCTAAACCTGTAGCAACTGATACGGTTATAAGTAATCAAATTGCCGCTAATGTTGCTGCGCCGCCAGAAAAATTCCCTAAAAGACCTGTAAGAAGGGGAGTTTTGCGCGAAGTTGTTGTTGCTGATAAAGCAGTGGCTGATAATATGATAGCGAGCGCGGAGCCGGTTGCAGCTAAAGCAGATACCGTTGCTGCAGATACCACTCCTTTAAATGAAATGGTAGTAATGAACTACACTGCGGCAAAGAAAAAGGACGTAAAAGAAAGTGTTCCGGCAACGGAGGAAAGCAAATTAAAAAGCATCCCCCCTGTAAGTACTGAACGAATATTGCAAAGCCAGGTTGCTGGCGTAACAAAAACACCTGCGGGCTCGCCGTTTAGTGCTCTTTCATCAAATATAATTTTACAGGGAAGAATTGTTGATAAAAACGACGGAATGGCCTTGCCAGGGGTATCTGTTCGTGTACAAGGAACAAAATTTGGCGCTGTTACTGATAATAATGGAAAATTTTCTATCCCGGTTGATAGTAACAGATCGAGCATTGTTATTGCTTATGTAGGGTACAATACGGTTAAATTAAACACACGTAACCGGGATTCACTAAAAACAATACGTTTGGAGCCCAATAATCAATCCCTTAGTGAGGTTGTTGTTGTGGGATACGGCTCACAAAAAAATAAAGATGAAACTGTAACAGCGGCGCATCCCCAGGCAGGCTGGCATAGCTTTAAAAAATATTTAAATGAAAACGCGGTATCGCCTGATGGCAAAAATGGCATAGTAAAGCTCTCACTTATGATTGACAATAATGGTAATATCAGCGAAGTTACCGTTATAAAGGGCTTAAGCCCGTTAACAAACAAAAAGGCTATTGATTTGATAAACAATGGCCCTGATTGGATCGGGAGCAGCAACGGACAAACCGAACAGGTTGAGATCCGCATAAAGTTCGTTTCTAAAAAATAGGAAGATAGAATCAAGAAGTCAGGAATCAAGAGTCAAGATAAAAAGAATAGCTATTATTTCTTGTGTCTTGACTCTTGATTTCTTGTCTCAATTCCTCCTACTTCTTGTTCTTATCAGCGAAAGCAAATACTTTTTGCAGCAAAGGAGTGCTGCGGGCGCCAATATTTTTACGAATATTAAGTTCTTCCAGCGCTATTTCAAAAAACAAACCATCAATAGCTTTTTGGGTAACATAGGCACTGATATCAGGGTTCATTTTACCTACAAAAGGAATTTTATTGTATTCGCCGGCCGCCTGGCTATAATATTTTGTGGCGTTGGTTTTATCTAAGCTGCCCTGTATAACCGGTTTAAATGCACCAGTTAACTGGTCGGTAGTTGTTTTTTTAAAATATTGAGTAGCTGCATCCTGATTGCCCAGCAAAATGTTTGATACATCCTGGATGCTCATATGTTTAATGGCAGTAATAAATATAGGTTTTGCCTGCTTGGCTGCATCCTCGGCGGCTCGGTTTAGTGAAAGGATAACATTGTCGCACAATTTACCTAAGCCTAAACCCCTTAATGTTTTTTCCGCTTTTTGAGCCTGCGGCGGGAAAAGGATTTTTATGGCAGCATTGCCAAAATAGCCATTTACAGCCGAAAGCTGATCTGAGCTTTTAGCGGTTCCCTGCTGTAATGCTTGTTTTAAGGCATTGCCCATATCTAATGATGATGGAATGCTTATTTGAATTGGATTTGCTTTAACAGGAACAGGAGAATTATAGCTGGATAATGTTAAAGATAAAACCAGGGCAGGGATAATTAAAAATACGTTTTTCATTTCGGGGTAGCTTTTAAAGTTAATTTATCAATATTGTTACTGCCAAATTAAACAAAATTTTTAGCAGAAAGTTTATTTAACAAAAACTCTTAGCAAGGCAAATATGCCTGCAGAAATAAGTGCAGATACCGGGATAG
The DNA here is from genome assembly GCF_900142915.1 of Mucilaginibacter sp. OK098. Lineage (GTDB taxonomy): Bacteria > Bacteroidota > Bacteroidia > Sphingobacteriales > Sphingobacteriaceae > Mucilaginibacter. Next base: position 373,542 of record NZ_FRCM01000007.1, on the reverse strand, counting down.
TGATTACCCATGCCCAAATAATATTTATGGTTAGGCCCCAGCGCACGGCTGATAAACGTTTTGTTAAACCAACACCTATAATTGAGCCGGTAATGGTATGTGTGGTTGAAACCGGGATACCGAAATGCTCAGTAAATAACAGGGTGATGGCGCCGGCGGTTTCGGCACTAACACCTTCAAGCGGGGTTATTTTAGTGATCTTCGACCCCATTGTTTTTACTATTCTCCATCCGCCGGACAAAGTTCCAAGAGCAATAGCCGAGTAACATGCCAGCGGGATCCAATTGGGCATAACATCGCCCGGTTTTATTATTTTTGCTGTAACTATTGCCACATACAAAATACCCATTACTTTTTGAGCATCATTACCACCGTGTGCAAAGCTTAAGGCTGCAGATGATACAAGCTGGAGTCTTTTAAACCATCGCTCGGCTACGGCTGGCCTTGCATTTTTGCAGATATGCAGGATAATAATGGTTACTATATAGGCAACTATTAAACCAATTACCGGCGCCAGTACTATATAAGCCAGTATAGTAATTATGTATGACATATTTACGGCACTTAAGCCGCTTGCGCCCATGTATATTGCGTTGGTGATACCTGCCCCGGCAAACCCGCCGATAAGCGTATGTGATGAGCTTGAAGGGATACCAAACCACCAGGTTACCAAATTCCATGAAATTGCAGCTATTAAGCCTGCCAGTATTACATTTAGCGTAATAAAATTTTCAACTACTATTTTGGAAACTGTTTTGGCAACCTTATGGTCTTTTATAAAAAAATAAACCAGGAAATTAAAGAAAGCAGCCCATACAACGGCCTGGAAAGGTGTTAATACTTTGGTAGATACAATAGTGGCAATAGAGTTTGCCGCATCATGAAAGCCGTTGGTATAATCAAATATCAGCGCAAGGCAAACAATAACAATCAGTATAGGTGTAACCATTAAAATTATGCGTTTTTAACTAAAATAGATTCCATTACATCGGCAGCATCTTCACACATATCAGTTGCGGTTTCAAGTGCAGATAGTATTTCTTTGTATTTAATAAGGCGGATAGCGTCCTTTTCATACAGGAAAAGATCAGCTACTGCGCGGTCAAAAACATAATCAGCCTGGTTTTCAACGCTGTTTATCCTGATGCAGGAATCGGCGATGTTCCGTACATTTTTAAGGTCCTTTAACTCTCTTACCGCTTTTTCAAGATCGATGCTTGCCTGTAGGGTAAGTTCAGATAGTTTGCGGATATGCTCGTTATAATCATCAATCCGGTAAAGGCTCATGCGGTTTGCCGCGCCTTGTATGTAATCGGCAACATCATCAATTGCTGATGCCAGTGCATGAATATCCTCGCGGTCAAAAGGGGTAATAAAGTTTTTACCAAGCTCAAGATGCACCTGGTGCGTTATTTCATCGCCCTTGTTCTCTAGTTTATCAATCTGTTTAAACAGCTCTTCGCGGGTGGCGGGATTGTTGGAATTAACCGCTTCAACTAATATGGTTGCCATGGTTACAACGTTATTTGCTGCCTGCTCAAATAATGGAAAAAATATCTTTTTATCCTTTGGTACAAAATATTGAAAAATGCTGTTTAACGACATAGTTTAATGGGGATTTGGGCAAAGGTAACTTTGCAATGTTAAGTTAATGTTAATTTTTTAGATTTGGTATGTTAGGCAAATGTAAAGTCTGCTTTGAACGCTGCAGCGTAAATCCAAAAGTTGAGCCCAGGCCTTCGGTACTGCGCACATTAATTGTTTGCTCATGTGCCTCAATAATATGTTTAACAATGGCAAGCCCAAGGCCTGATCCGCCAATTTGCCGCGACCGGCTTGTATCTGTACGGAAAAAGCGCTCAAACAGGCGTGGAAGGAATTTTTCCTCAATTCCAATACCATCGTCGGTAACCTCAACAAGTACCTGGTCATGCAGTTCAAACAAGCTAACGGAGGTGCTGCCTTCCTCATTTCCATATTTAAATGAGTTGTCAATTAAATTAACCAGCACCTGCCTTATTTTTTCGCGGTCGGCATTCACCAGTATCGGCTCATCGTATTTTTGCTTGAATATTAATTTAATGTTATGCTGCCTGGCTTTAAGCTCCAGAGATTCAAAAACCTCTTTTATCAGGTCGTTTATTTTAAAACGGGTAAGGTTTATAGGGATCTCGCCCGACTCCAGCTTTGAGATCTCATCCAGGTCTTTTATCAGGTAACTTAAGCGGTCAACATTTTTTGATGCCTTTGCCAAAAACTGCTTTGCCATATCCTTGTCCTCAAAGTCATCATCCTGCAGGGCTTCAATATATCCCTGGATTGCAAAAAGCGGGGTTTTAAACTCGTGCGAGATATTGGATAAAAAATCGCGGCGAAATTTTTCCTGTTTACGCAGTTCATCAATTTCACTCTTCTTTTCTTTTGCCCATTCTTTTACCTCTGTTTCCACGTCGTTAATTGGATCGGCGCTAACATGTTCGCCAAGGGCATCGCGCAGATCGCGGCCAAGCTTTAAGTTATGGATAAGTTTGTAAATGAGCTTTATTTTTGAATACACATATTTTTCTATCAGGTAATAGAAAACCAAAAAGCTGGTAATTATGGTAATAAAAAATGTTAGCGCAACATTATACCAACTGTGCTGAAAATAATAATTTACGGCCGAAAGGGTTACGGCAACCGCTGCCGCATTAATTAAAACAAGTATGCGAAGTTTCATAATCGTAAAGATACGATTAGTGATTAGAGGTTGGAGATTAGAGGTTGGTTATTAAATTGTTAAAAATAGAGATTGGAGGCTGGTTTTAGTCCGAAAGTCGGGAAAGTCCGGAAGAAGCTTCAATTTTATCAGATAGCGGGAATTTAACCTAACCTCTGATCAACTGATCTCTAGTCTCTTACTCCACCCCCGCATCAATATTAACAGTAACCTCGTTTGCAAGGATCATGCTGCTGCTGCCTACTCCGTAATCAAGGCGGTTTAGTTTAAAGCTGCCTTTAAATGCTGCTGCATTGCCTGTTTGTATATAGGTGAATGGGATTTCAACCGGCTTGGTTTTACCTTTTATGGTAAGGTTAAATTGCCCGGTATAATTATTACCGCTGCTGTGTTTAAACGAAACAGATTTAAGGGTTATTTTGGGATAATGGGCCACATCAAAATAATCTTCACTTCTTAAATGCTCATCCCTGCTTGAGTTATCAGTATTGATGCTGTTAACATCCACTGAAGCCTCGATGGTACTGGTTGTTGGGTCGGCAGGGTTGAAATGAACGTCAGCCTGTAAACCGCTAATTGAGCCATTAACCCCAATGCCCATATTCCTGGTTTTAAAGGTGATGACAGAGCGGGTAATGGTGCTGTTTACATAAGTAAAAGCAGTAGTGGCTAATGTAATTAATAATATGGGCAGCAAAAATTTCTTCATCGTGCTAATTAACGTATTTTATTTAGAATGATTATAAATGAAATTGATTTTTATTTTAGATGGAGAAAAGAGGAAAAGGATTAATTAAAAAATCACACCCGCTTAAAGAAAATCGATTTTTTGTGAAGACGCAGGCAATACTTAAAACTAATTATCCCCAATAATTGTTATTGCTTTATATAATCGCTAAATTTATATAAGCAATACCACAGGCCGTTTATCCCAATAGCTCCCTTTTGTATTGTAATCAATTATAATCTTAAAACCGGAGGTTATTATGAACGTAGTTCACCGTATTGAAAATTGGGGCGACACCCATCACCCTAAATTTATTGACATTGTACGCATTGCGCTTGGTGCTTTTTTACTATGGAAAGGGATCTCCTTTATGGAAAACACCGAATACCTTAAACAGCTGATAACAGATCAGACCGTTATAGATGTTTCGCCGGCAATTTTAATGTCGCTGGTTTATTACGTAATGTTTGCGCACATGGTAGGGGGGATATTGATAGGCGTAGGGATCCTCACCAGGTTTGGCTGCATCCTGCAGATCCCAATAGTGCTGGGAGCGATTTTTTTGAGCGGCATTTTCCAGGATGCCATTAATTATATGGTATGGCCATCAGTAACGGCCCTGGTAGTCCTCGTAATATTTTTAATTTTAGGTTCAGGGCCGTGGTCATTGGATAGGTATTTAGCGGAACAGTAGGTAGAAGTTTGCAGTTGGCGGTAGGCAGTTTGCAGATTTATGGAGTGCTATGCTATACACTTTAAATTTTTACCGCCAACTGAAAACTGCACGCTGCTAACTAATACTCAGCCATTTCATCATCTACATAACACCATAACCAGCGTTCTCCCGGCTCGGCTGAGATCACTACAGGGTGACCAGCCTCTGCTGCGTGTTTACTGGCATGCTGAGCTGGCGAGCTGTCACAGCAAAGCGTAACGCCGCAGGTTTGGCAGGTGCGCAGGTGCATCCAGGTGCCATGCACTTTTACACATTCCTCACATACATAATCTTTAGGCTGCTTTAGTGTTTTAATAGCACCAAGGTGCTTGCATACTTCGTCTTCCATGGTAATTTACTTTATAACTTATTCAACTCAATCAACCTAATCTAACTCAATCAACCAGTATTTACACCTCTGCCAAATACTTATGTACAAAGCTTATAGCCATTGAGCCCTCGCCCACGGCAGATGCTACGCGGTTCATGGCGCCTGCACGTACATCGCCTGCGGCAAAAATGCCATTACAACTGGTTTCGAGCAGGAACGGGTCGCGTTTTTGTTTCCAGATCTTGGTAAAATCATCATAGCGCCTCAGCTCGCGCCCGGTTTCAATAAAGCCTTTTTCATCCTTTAGGATGTCCAGCTTTATCCAGTCGGTATAAGGTTTTGCGCCTATAAAAATGTAAAGTGCGGATGCCTCGTTGGTAACCGTTTCTTTTGTTTTAACGTTAATGAGCGTTAGCTTTTCAAGGCAATTATGGCCTGAAGCTTCAATAATTTCGGTATCAGCCAAAACATGAATATTAGGCAGATTAGCTATTTGTTGGATCAGGTAGGCCGACATGGTATAGCTTAAACTATCCCTGCGGATAATGATATAAACGTTTTTAGCAAATTTAGACAAGTAAACTGCCGCCTGCCCCGCGGAATTTCCTCCACCTATAACATAAACCTCCTTATCCTTACAAGCTGATGCTTCGGTAGTTGCAGCACCATAGTAAATGCCTGCGCCGGTATAATTTTCAGCACCTTTAACCTCTAGCTTTCGGTAATCAACCCCGGTAGTTATCACTACGGTACGGCTAACAATTTCAGGCCCGTCATCAAGTATAATGGTTTTGTAACCGTCCTTTTGTTTGATATCGCTCACAGCTTGCGGCGATAAAAACTCCGCGCCCAACCGCATGGCCTGACTTATGGCCCGGCGTGTAAGATCGGCCCCGCTTAAACCTGCCGGGAAACCCAGGTAGTTTTCAATCCGCGAGCTTGTTCCTGCCTGCCCGCCCGGCGCTTTCCGTTCTATCAGCAATGTTTTTAAGCCTTCGGATGCGCCATACACAGCCGCCGCAAGTCCTGCCGGACCAGCACCAATGATCACCACATCATAAATATCATTGGTTATTTGCGGGTTTGCGCCCACTTTTTCAGCTATCGACCTTATGGTGGGTTTGCATGAATAACTTCCGTCATCAAAAACTATTACCGGCAATTGGTCTAAAGCAACATCGTTAAGTTCTAAAATTTCTTTTGCATCCGGGTTTTTCTCAATATCCAGCCATTTATAGGGGATCAGGTTACTGGCCAAATAATCTTTAACCGTGTGCGATTGCGGTGAAAACTGGTAGCCAACTACTTTTATACCCTTAAAATCGGGGATATAATCGCTTTGCCAGTCGTCCAGCAGGTCATCTATTACCGGGTAAAGCCTTTCAGTGGGTGGGTCCCAGGGCTTCATCAGGTAATAATCAAGCTGAACATCATTTATGGCCTTTATGGCCGCTTCGGTATCAGAATAAGCGGTAAGCAAAACCCGCTTTGCCTTTGGGAATATTTTTATGGCTTTCTCTAAAAAAGCAACGCCTTCCATCTCGGGCATGCGCTGGTCGCACACAAACATGGCAACCACATCCGAGCTGTTTTTTAGGTCGATCAAGCTTTCCAGCGCTTCATTTGCTGATGTTGTATTAATAATTCTGTATTCCTTGCCGTACATCGATTTCAGATCCCGGGTTATTGCACGTAACACCTGCGGATCATCATCTATCGAAAATATTATGGGTTTTTCCATGGTAAAAGGTGTATGGCGTTAAATTAATGATTTATTACAAAAGTAGTATAGTTAGCGATGGGATTTGTATGTTTTTGAGCAAAAAAATGAAGGTTTTAAATAAAAATCAGGGATGGCATGATTCCCTGATTTTGTCTGACGGCAGTCTTGAGATCAAAATTTACAATAATGTCATCCCCGTTTAATATTACATCAACAAAACCAGGTCACCCGGCTTAGTTTACCAATTATTTATAGATTTGAAAACAGGAAAAAGCATCAGCTAATATACAACTGATCAATTATTCTAAATAAAACCAATGGACCACATACTTGATAACCCCGCCTTTAACGCATTAAATACTGGAAATAAAGAACTGGCAAAAGGCAACGGGGAGGCCAAATATTTTCCTTCGGATATTTCGCCATTTGCTGGCCTTGCTGAAAATACACCGGATAACTTTAAGCTTTTGTATGATGTTGCCCCGGTTAACGCGGTCTTCGGGTTTATCACGCCAACAGAGATAGATTTTCCGGGTCTATGGAAAGTCCTTCAACGAATGGATGTTTTGCAATTGGTGTGCGAAACCCCTGCACGGCAGGCAGAAGCAGATGAGCAGATCGTTCCCCTGGGCGAGGAACACATCCTTGCCATGCTGGCCCTAACCAAGCTGACCAATCCTGGTCCGTTTGCGCAAAGAACCATTGATTTTGGCCACTACAAAGGGATTTTTGATGGTGATAAACTAATAGCTATGGCAGGGCAACGCCTAAATCCTGCTCCTTATGCCGAGGTAAGTGCTGTTTGTACGCATCCTGATTATTTGGGCCGCGGCTATGCTGCACAGCTGATATTGAACCATGTTCACCGGATAAAAGCCGCATCAGGCATCCCGTTTTTACACGTACTATCGTCAAACACGCGGGCAATAGATCTTTACAAATCACTAGGCTTTGTAACCCGGAAGCAAATCTCCATTTATGTAATACAAAAGGAACTGGTGTGATGTCGACTCCAGACTAAGCGTTAATTTATGATTGACACTACAATTATCCTGATTTAACCCTCCAGTATTCTTCTTAAATAATTTATCTGGCCTAAATGATAGTTCAGATGGGCGAGAAAGAGGGTTAAGTAGTAAGCGGTGCTTTTTTGTCCGTACATTTCAAGTGGATAAATCTCTTCCAGTCTTTGCTGGCTTAGATCCTTCAAGCTGGTTTTTACCACTTCAATTAAATTTTCAATTCCGGCAATAAGCTCCAGGCGCGGAACATCTGTTGCCGAAAATTCCTGTTCGCGGTTCCGAACATAGCCGGTGCCTCCTATCTTTGTGCCAATGCAAAAATTAAGATTACCAGTTAAATGTAGCACCAGCGTACCCGCCGAGTTGCTTATACCATCATTTTTACGCCAGATGTTGTAATCGTCTTTAAAGCTTTTTATCTCGTCCTTTAATCTTAATAGGTCGCGTTCATAAAGTTCGGCTAAATAATTTTCCATGGTAAAGAGGTTATGATAATTGATGGCGCAATATAATAAGCAATAAGTTAACCGGATGTAATATTTGACTGCCCCCTAAAGATGCGGCAACCAACCTTTTTATAAGCTATTATAATAATGACAAATTGGGGTAAAACGCCAAAAACCATTCGTTTTTCAATCCGTAGTACCACGGAATCTGTTGCGTAAAACTACGCAATGTTTTATCTGCTAAAAAGCCATATCAATGTGTTTGTGATTGACAATGAGTTAGTTGTGCGTTTTTTCATTTAGAAACAGTCTAGAGGTACCTTTGAGCGCAATTGAAATAATAACTTATAAACATTAGTTTTATCAAAACTTATTAATAAAAACCTAATTGCTTAAACAAATGGAACAATCAAAAAAGCCCAATCTTCTTAGCGGTAAAGAAGGTGAGGAATGGGATCTGGAATTATCTATTATCTGGACAAAAAATCACAGGGACAGGCATCCGCACGAGCCTCATTCACATTTTTTTGGTAAAGAAATACTGGAAAAAATATTGAGTCAGCCGGGTTGTGTAGGTCTGCGTTTTCATAACGCACACAGCAAGGGTCATGGCGAAGCAGGCGGTGAAAGACACCTTATCATAACAGGCGTAACTTGTGATGGTCATGATATGCTTAACACGGCCTCTGCTCAAAAATTATCTAAAAATGACATGAAAACGGTAAAAGCGTTTGATGTATTAGCCCAACAATCTTCTCCTTGCCCGGGTTCGCCTGGCTGCCCGAAAAGCCTGATGTCTGTGCATAAGTCGGAGTTGTAATTAAATAACTTTATGTCCGTAGATTTCTTTCTGAATATTTTTTCTACTGTATCAGGTATTTTACCAGTTATTGCAGCATTATATAATTATAGATATTTAGATAGGGTATTAAAAATAGCAGCGGTCTTTTTCATTGTATCGGTTTTGTTTGACTTTGTATTACAGGTAACAAAACCCATGGTTGTGACCAATAATTTTCCACTGTTGCATCTTTTCATCCTAATCAGTATCCTGTTTTTTACGGCTATTTACTACCATGCGTTTATTAAAATAGCCATAAAAAAAACAATTATAATATTGGGCCTGGCAACCTTTCTTATCTCTATAATTAATCTGATTTTTGTGGAGGACATTTGGGAATATCCTTCTATAGCCAATACTATTTTAAGTGTATTGCTTATTTGCTTTTCATTAGCGTATTTTTACCAGTTATTAAACCGGCAAGAATTTATACATATTGAAAAGCAGGGATTGTTCTGGATAAATGCTGGGGTACTTTTTTATTTTGCGATCAATACTTTTTTGTTTATGCTTTTTAAACAATTATTAGATACGCATCAGGAAGGATACTATATGATTAACAACGTAACTAATATTATCGCTAACATTTTATTTACAGTAGGACTCCTTTGCAAGCCTCAACTCCAGAAAACGACCTGATCCCGGTATTAATTACAGGTACGCTTGTAATTGTTATACTTATTGGTTTTTTATTTTTTTTCGTTATCATCTACCAGCGAAAAATGATAAAGAACCAGGTAGATTTGCGTAAGCTGCATGACGAAAAACAAACCGACCTGCTTAATGCCGTTTTTGAAACCCAGGAAAATGAACGAAAACGCTTGGCCGAAGACCTGCATGACAGTGTTGGCCAGGTACTATCGGCCATAAAACTCAATCTGCACAGGCTTGATAAAAGTGCTGTGGGCGAAACTAAGGAGCCTTTACTGGCTGATACCCGAAAGCTAACTGATGAGTGTATCCAGGAGATTCGTAATATTATTCATAATGTGCTGCCTCCTGTTTTAACAGATTACGGGCTTAAAGAAGCGCTTGAAGGGTTGTGCCTGAAATTTGAGCAAAATACGAGTATCAAGGTTCATTGTAAAAATAATCTTGACGACGTACGGCTTGCGCCCGAAATTGAGTTGGCATTTTACAGGATTGCACAAGAGTTGTTTAATAATGTTATTAAACATTCAGAAGCTACCATTATTCACTTAACCATCACAAAAGATGCCACGAGTTTATTAATGGAATTTAAAGATAATGGTAAAGGATTTAATATGGATGATGTTAGGCACGGTTACGGGCTTAAAAACCTCGAAAGTCGTGTTCAACTTATTAATGGTGAGATAAATGTATATACAAAACCCAGGAATGGTACCATTACAATTATTAGAGTAATAGTATAATTACTGATTTTAACTTATATTTATTGACTTTTAATTAAATCATGGGAAAAATTAAATTAGCCATTGCGGATGATCATAAGATTTTCAGAAATGGTTTAAAAGCTACCCTGGAAGATTGTGCCGATTTTGATTTAGTGCTTGAGGCCTCAAACGGCAAACAATTAACCGCTATGCTTACCGATATTACGCCCGACGTAATATTGATGGATATTAAAATGCCTGAAATGGACGGCATACAAACCACAACGTATGTTAAGCAAAAATATAAACAGATAAAGGTGCTTGCACTTTCAATGTTTAACGAGGACAAATACATTGTGGATATGATGAAAGCGGGTGCGTCAGGCTATTTGCTAAAAAATGCCGAACCCGAGGAGATCATTGAAGCAATATCAACCGTTTATTATAAAGACTATTACTTTAACGAACACCTTTCAATAACACTTATTAAGCAGCTGGCGGGCAATAACCCGGCCGGAGATGCCGCACATTCACTGGCTGATTTCAACGAGCGAGAAATTGAAGTTTTACGACTGGTTTGCCAGGAATATTCAAACCAGGAAATTGCCGATAAGATCTGCTTAAGCATCCGTACCGTTGAAGGTTACCGTGCCCGCCTGTTTGAAAAAACCCGCTCAAAAAACCTGGTAGGCCTGGTTATCTTCGCTATAAAAACGGGGATTATTAATGTGTGAGTTGAGGTGAAAGGATAAAGGCGAAGGGTAAAAGGTTTTTTGTCTAATTCCGCAATTGGCATTCCGACTTCCGCATTCAAATACCTTTCGCCTTTTACCTTTCAGCTTTCACCTTCCTCACGCTTCCACACTAACCTTCTCCCCGATCTGCTGGCGCCACATGGCGTAGTACAATCCTTTTTGGGCGATGAGGTCAAAGTGCTTGCCCGATTCAATGATGTGGCCCTTCTCCAGCACGTAAATATTATCGGCATGCATAATGGTTGAAAGACGGTGGGCAATCAGTATGGTGATGTGGTTATCGAATACAGAAACGTCACGGATAGTTTCGGTGATCTCTTCTTCGGTAATGGAATCAAGGGATGAGGTAGCTTCATCAAATACAAGAATATCAGGCCGGCGCAACAGGGCGCGTGCAATTGATAAACGTTGTTTCTCTCCACCTGATACTTTTACGCCACCCTCGCCAATTACGGTACTCAAGCCTTTGTCGGCACGCGACATTAAAGTTTGGCAGGCCGCACGTTCCAGTACATCCATACATTCTTCATCAGTGGAGTCCGGGCGTACAAACAGTAAATTCTCCCTTATCGACCCGGAAAACAATTGGGTATCCTGGGTTACAAAGCCGATCTTTTCGCGCAGCTGGTCGAGGTCAATTTCCTTGCTTAGGATATTGTTGTATAAAATGTCACCCTCTAATGGTTGGTAAAGTCCAACCAATAATTTAACGAGCGTGGTTTTCCCTGATCCCGAAGGGCCAACAAAGGCGATAGTTTCGCCGGTATTTGTTTCAAAGCTGATGTTGTTGAGCGCGTTACGGTTGGCGGTTAAGTGCTTAAAGCTTACATTATCAAAGGTTAAGGTTTTAACTTTCTCCAGCAGTACAGGTTTTTCAGGCTTTTTATCAATGGGTGTGTTGAGGATTCCTGTGAAATTCCCCAAAGATACCTCCGCCTCACGCCATGAAAGGATCACGTTGCCAAGCTCCTGCAGGGGGTTAAACAAAAAGAACGAGTAAAATAAAAAGCTAAAATATTGTCCCGGTGAAATGGTGTTCTGGAAAATAAGCAGCAGCAAAACTACCACCATTACACTCCTCACAAAGTTTACGGTTGTACCCTGTACAAAGCTCATGCTGCGCACATATTTTACTTTTTTTAGCTCGAGCCCAAGTATTTTATAGGTGGTATTATTTAGCCGCTCTATCTCCTGTTTTACTAAACCAAGACTTTTTACCAGTTCAATATTTCTTAATGACTCGGTGGTTGAACCAGCAAGCGCTGTGGTTTCTGATACAATGCGTTTTTGAATGGTTTTTATTTTACGGCTCATGGCCATACTCACAAAGGTGATGATGGGGATAGCGGCAAAATAAACCAGTGTTACCTTATAGCTTACATGCACTGAATACACAATTACAAAAACCATCCCGATAAGGCTCACAAACAAAATGCCGATGAACGAGGTGATAAATTTCTCGCAATCCAGCCGTACTTTTTGCAGGATGCCCAAGGTCTCGCCGCTGCGCTGGTCTTCAAATACCTGGTAGGGCAGTTCAAGCGAATGGGTTAAACCATCGGCATACATTTCGGCGCCAACTTTTTGGGTAATGATATTGGTAAAATAATCCTGGAAGTTTTTGGCTATACGCGATACCATGGCAACACCAATGGCCATGCTTACCAACACAATTATGTTGTGGATGTATTGACTGTATTGCAACAAGGTACGTTTTTCGATAACCTCATCCACAATACGGCCGGTGATATAAGGGTCGAGCAGTGAAAAACCAATGTTTAGTGCCGCCATTAGCAGCGCAAGCGCAACAACCCAGCGGTGTTTTGATAAGTATGATAAGAGAATCTTCATTCGTGAATAAACTTTTTTTACAAAAATAAAAAAAGCGGACGGCTAAGCACCTCATTCACTTTAATTTGACATTTGGACTATTTTAGAGGCCTATTTTGAAAGTCCCAATCTTTCTCTGTGTGCGCTGTGGCTTCTTTGAGACCTTTATGGTTAATTCTTTTACCGCAGAGGTCACGGAGCAATGCACAAAGGGACACGAAGACATTAAAGAAGCGCCGATGGAAAACCAAAAAAGCCACCTGCTAGTCAGCAAATGGCTTTTCAATATAAAATCAAAACGGCAAATTAAACCGTCATAATATCTTTTTCTTTGGCATCAGAAAGCACCTCAACCTTTATGATATAAGCATCCGTAAGTTTCTGGATCTCGCCTTCACCGGTTTTCATCTCATCTTCCGATACACCCTCAGCTTTCAGTTTCCTGATCTTCTCATTGGCATCCTTGCGGATATTGCGGATAGCAATTTTACCGGTTTCAGCTTCAGCCTTTGCCCTTTTAACCAGGTCGCGGCGGCGCTCTTCGGTTAGTGGGGGTACGTTGATGCGGATAATAACCCCGTCGTTTTGCGGGTTAACACCAAGGTTGGCTTCCATAATGGCTTTTTCGATGGCGCTCAGCAACGATTTCTCCCAGGGCTGCACCACAATAGTACGGGCATCGGGCGTGTTAACGCTGCTTACCTGGCTCAACGGCGTCGGACTGCCATAGTAATCAACCACTATATCATCAAGCATGGAAGGACTTGCCTTGCCCGCGCGGATCTTTTGTAATTCGCCGTCGCAATGGTCAATCGCTTTATCCATGTGCGCTTTGGCGTCGGTAACTTGTTTTTTAATGAGTTCGCTCATCGTTTTGTAGGTTTTGCTGCCAAAAATAATAAAAAGATTGGGAAGTTCGAAAGTCGGGAAGACCGAAAGTCCGGAAGATGTTTTGGGGGAGCGGTGAAAGGTTAAAGGCGAAAGCAAAAAGGGGGAAGAAATGACGAAAGTGCTGTGTTTGTTCCGCGGAACGATGTGCACATGCGGAACAAGTGGAACACGTGGAACAAACCTTTTTCAAATCAAAATTGGTTTTTATAGGTAAAATGGCTAAAAACAATGCTTCGCAGCTCCCGCTTGTGCACACATGGAACAAGTGGAACAGATGGAACAGGTGGAACAAGCATATTACACCGAATAAGGTTGACCTTTTAGTAATTAATCCGGCTATGGGTTTACAAATGTGGAACAAGCCAATTCATTTTTGGTGAGGGATTGTAAACTATGTGGGTGGAAGATTGTAAATTTGGATTATGCCAACCTTTTACCTAATCACAGACCAGCCCACAACCTGCCCAATTTGTGATACACGGACTGATCTCATTTCCAGCTTTTCCCATACCCTACTCAAAATGAATATTGAGGAATGCTTGAATAGTGATTGTAAACATGTATTTTGTGAGGTAGAAAATTAGATATGAAAGAGGTGTCACGCAAAATAATTGATGTTACTTGTGCCTTAATTATTGATGATAAACGCCAATTGTTAGCCACTCAAAGAAGTTCCATAATGAGCTTACCATTAAAATGGGAACTACCAGGCGGTAAAATGGAGCCATATGAAAAACCTGAACAATGTTTAATTCGAGAAATTAAAGAAGAACTAAATATTGAGATCGAAATTACTAAGAGTCTTGCCCCAAACATTCATGATTACCCATTTATAAGTATAAAGCTTATTCCCTTCATTTGTAAATGTGTTAGCGGCGAAATCGAGTTAAGGGAGCACGCCGATTTTAAATGGCTAAATACAAGTGAATTGTTAGATTTGGATTGGGCCGATGCGGATATCCCTATCCTTAATAATTACCTAAAATATCTAAATGCAATTTGAACTAGGAATTTATGAGCAACTGATAACAAAGCTAATTGCTAATCAATTAAGCTTATTAAATGGTGATAACTTCTTTATTAAAAGTACTGTACTTGATAAAGAAGAGGCCTCAAGATATTTAAGTTTATACTTAGCTGAGACAATTAAGTTTGCTCTAAATGAGATTAAAGATGAAAATAAAACACTTCGCCAAGTTGAGCTTTCTAATAAACTCATTCAAGTTTTAATAGATGAACTACCAAAATTAGGCCTCTCAAATAACTTAATTTATAATGAAGGGAAAATATTAGAGGCTGTTTTTTCTAAACTTGATTCCCCCTATCCAGATCTTAATGAAAGACTTAAACAAATTACGCCTTATACGAGATTAAGTCAAAGTGAGCTTTTTACAGGTAGTAATTCAGGAATTACTTTAGAAAGTGAAATAAAAAAAGAAATACTTTCTGCAGATGAAATTTGTTGGCTTGTTTCTTTTATTAAATTCTCAGGCATACGAATCTTTAAGGAAGAATTGGAAGAATTTACTAATAGTGGAAAAAGGCTTAAAATTATTACCACAACCTATATGGGAGCAACAGATGTTAAAGCTGTTGAATTTCTATCCAACTTAAAAAACACTGAAATAAAAGTATCATATAATTCTGAGCATGAACGATTGCATGCCAAGGCTTATTTGTTTTTAAGGAATACGGGGTTTAATACTGGATATATTGGTTCTTCAAATATTTCAAGGTCGGCTTTAACAAATGGTTTAGAATGGAATTTAAAAGTTACAGCTAAAGAAATCGGTCATATAATAGATAAATTCAAAAAAACCTTTGATACCTATTGGGCGGATAAGGATTTTGAATTTTATGAATCAGGCCAAGACAAACAAAAATTAAAAAAAGCCTTAAAGCAAAATTCACATTATAAAGAAGGAATTTCAACCTTTTTTGATTTAAAGCCCTTCCCTTATCAAGAAGAGATTTTGGAGAAATTGAAATCTGAAAGAATCGTCCACAATAGATATAAAAATTTAGTTGTTGCAGCTACCGGTACAGGCAAAACTGTGATTTCTTCTTTTGATTACAAATACTTTAAAGACAATCAACCAAGAGCAAGACTGTTATTTGTAGCGCATCGCAAAGAGATTTTAGAACAAGCACAAACTACTTTTAAACACGTTTTAAGAAACGCTAATTTCGGGGCCCTCTGGGTTGACGGGGAAGAGCCAGATAGTTATGAATTTGTGTTTGCTTCAGTTCAAACGATTAATAATCGAATAAGTCAATTAGCTCTTTCTGAGGATTTTTTTGATTTTATAATTATTGACGAAGTGCACCATATAGCTGCATCAAGTTATAGACCTATTCTTGAAAAATTTAAACCAAAAATACTACTAGGATTAACAGCCACACCTGAACGGAGTGATGGTGATGATATTTTAAATGATTTTTGCGGAGTAATTGCTGCTGAAATTAGATTGCCTGAAGCATTAAATAGAAAACTGCTTTCTCCATTTCAATATTTTGCCTTATCGGACAACGTTGATTTATCGAAATTATCATGGAAAAATGGAAAGTATGAAATTAATGAACTGACCAAACTTTATACTGAAGATGATCGTCGTATAGGTGATATTTTAATTAACTGTGAAAAGTATTTAACCGATGTAAATGATGTTATCGCTCTTGGTTTTTGTGTTAGTCAAGAGCATGCTCGCTATATGGCTGAAAAGTTTACACTTGCAGGCTTAAAAGCGGATTATTTAACAAGTAACAGCCCCGGAGATAGAACAGAACTAAGGGAAAAACTAAGGAATAAGGAAATCAATTACTTATTTGTGAGGGATATTTTTAATGAAGGTGTGGACATTCCCGAAATTGATACAGTTCTTTTCCTTAGACCCACGGAAAGTTTAACAATATTCCTTCAGCAGCTTGGAAGAGGTTTACGACTTGCACCAAATAAAGATTGTTTAACTGTTTTAGATTTTGTAGGAAATGCTCGACCTGAATATGATTTTGCACATAAGTTTAGAGCGTTGGTGGGAAAGACTCATACATCTGTTATAAAAGAAATTGAAGATGAGTTTCCTCATTTACCTTTAGGATGCTCTATCATACTAGAAAAGAAAGCGAAAGAAATCATTCTAAAAAATATTGCGGCTGCAATTGGTTTTAATAGAAGACAACTGGTCATAAAAATTCAAAATTTTAAACACCAATCAACAGCCTCTCTCACGCTAAAAAACTTTATCGAATTCCAGCACATTGAATTACAATTAATTTACAAAAAGGGCAATTGGAAAAGACTTTGTGTAGAAGCAGGGATAATTCAAGACTTTATAGAACCCAATGAAGATGAAATAACAAAAGGCATTAAACGATTACTTCAATGCAATTCAATAAGCTATTTGCAATTCATTAATTACTTAATCAAAAATAACTTCAATGTTGATGTTCAAACGGAAGAAGAAAGGCTAATGTTATTAATGTTGCATTATGATATATGGCAAAAGGAAGGATTAAAAGCTGGTTTTAAGTCTATTAAAGAAAGCATGTTACAACTTGCCAAAAATCCACTAATGATTCAAGAGTTTGAAGAAGTAATAAAATATTTGATTGACAGGATTGATTTTGTTGAAAAGGATATTCAATTAGATTATCCATTTCCTTTAAAAGTACACAGTCGTTACAATCGAGATCAGATCTTAGTGGCATTGCGTCTTCATGAGTTTGAAAAATCATCTTCAAACCGCGAAGGTGTTGCTTTAAATAAGTATCTAAATACAGAAGCATTATTTGTAACGTTAAAAAAATCCGAAAAAGAATACTCTCCAACAACACTGTATGATGACTATGCTATTAATGAATATCTATTTCATTGGCAGTCACAGAATGCAACTTCCCCAGAATCTCCCAAAGGATTATCATATATAAATCAAGAAGATTTAAATAAACGAATATTACTGTTTGTAAGAGAGCAGAATGAGGATGAATTTGGGTTTACAATGTCATATGTATTTTTAGGGGAAGCAAACTTCATTAATTCAAGCGGATCAAAGCCGATGAACGTAGAGTGGCATTTAAATGAACCCATGCCTGCATATATTTGGAAAGAAAGTGGGAAACTTGCTATTGGTTAGTTAAAGTTCACTTATATCCGATTGACAAAACATCTTGATGTTTCTACATTGGCTAATGCGAAACATTAAATTTAATTACCTATACCGCGATAGCGCCAACTATAAAAAGTATGGTGCAGTAATATTTGCCAATCCTGATAACATTGAGTTATCTGAAAGAGAAACACTTATTCGCTCTAAATTAATTGATGGCCAATGGTTTTATGCCGATGAATGGGGATTGCCAGAATTATTTGGGGGGACGTTTGATTATAGGATTGATCCTACCTGGCATGAGTTTGAAGGGGTTGAATATTCCAATGAGTTGGCAATTCAATTCATAGCTATTGAAAAATTTAAAGCGCTATTAGAAAAATCCAACGGCATCTAATTATGGCAAATTCGCCACAATTAAACCTTGCCCATCCCCCAATTCCGTAGTTTTTACCAAGCCTCTAAATCAAGTAAAAGCCTCTCAAAAAAACCATCAACCCTTTTTACCACCGAATTTCCCTCCCCACATATCAAAACTTTTCCGCATCTTCCCCGTTCATTAACAACACCCAATTAATACCCCAAATCCATGAACGATCAATTCGAAAACGACAAAATTAAGGCCGACTTACTGGGCCGCTCAATGGACATGAACGCTACGCTGATCAGCAGTGCCGCATCAACCCATGCCTACAACAAAATAAATAACCTGCTGCTGATGCAAATCCTGGCCAAACTTGAAAACCGCGACCTGGAAGAGATAAGGAATAATGTAGACAGGTATCTCGCCCAGTTTTCGGAGGAGTTTATTAAAATGAATTCGCAGTTTTAATAAATCGTCATTGCTGAGATATAAACGCCCTGGGAAGTCTGAAGGAGAAATGGCAAGGGTATAAAGATTTACGAAGTTTTTAAAACTTCGTAAATCTGGTGGCGTTGAAACTTGTCATGGGTAGCCTGTCGAAGGGCGACGTGAGCAGAGGCCTATCCGCGTGCTAAGCATGGCGCAGAGGCCTTTGCCCACATGCTTCCCTTCGATAAACTCAGGGCAGGCTTGCGCCTCAGCATGACACCCGGTTTTGTGTTTTTCCGCTTCAAACCACCAACATCCGCGACCTAGCCTAATCGAAGAACCAACACATATTTGAACCAAAAACAAAAGCGGGCAAAGGCACGACAGAAAAGCGGGCCGGGGAGTCTGGCCTGCGGGGGGAAGCTTTTTTCTGTCTTGATTTTTTTGGTTACTTTTTGTATCAAGACAAAAAGTAACTAGGCCTCCGCGGCTATGAGCGGGAAGATGCTTAAGTTCTAAGAGGGAATATAGCTTCGAAGCAACCCGCGCAACCTAAGGACAGGCTCAACATGACAGGCCACCCCTTGTCATTCCCCTTTAGAATTCCCGCAATTAATGCGTTTGACAGGCCTACTGATCTCCAATCACTAGCCTCCAATCCCGGCACCCTACTTCGCTCCCTTGAAACCCTGCGATACCAGCTTTTCCACCGGATATCATCGGTAAGTTTTTTCGCTGAAAGTAAGTCCGGAGATTATTATTTCAGTTTGGCCAAATGCATTTTCAAATCACCCTATCATCAAATTTTCAAATTAAAATCCGCACATTTGCACATCAAAAATTCGCACATTTATTATGAGTGTTTCTTTATTAGCCCAAAATCTGCACGGCTCCGAAATTATTAAAATTGCCGGCGAGATAAATGAACTTAAACGCCAGGGACAAAACATTGCCAATTTAACCATCGGCGATTTCGACTCTAATATTTACCCTATCCCGGCCCAGCTAAAACAAGGTATTGTTGATGCTTATGCCGATAATCAAACTAATTATCCCCCTGCCGATGGGATGCTGAACCTGCGCGAAAGCGTTTCGGCGTTTTTAAAGAGCAGGTTTAATTTGGATTATGCCCCAAATCAGATCCTGGTATCAGGCGGGTCAAGGCCTTTGATCTACTCTATATTTTTAGCCGTTGTTGACCCGGGCGATAAGGTGGTTTTCCCTGCACCGTCATGGAACAACAATCATTATTGCGACCTGCTGAAAGCCGAGGCTGTGATTATCCCTACCTCGCCTGAAAATAATTTTATGCCCACTGCGGATGAGATAGCCCCGCATTTAAAAGGTGCTACCTTGCTTGCATTATGCTCGCCGCTTAACCCAACCGGCACCATGTTCACCAAAAAGGACCTGGAAGAGATCTGCGACCTGGTGATTGCCGAAAACAAAACCCGTAAAGCAGGCGAAAAGCCGCTTTATCTTTTATATGATCAGATCTATTCGCAGCTAACATTTGGAAAGCACGAGCATTTTAACCCGGTTAGCTTACGCCCTGAGTTAAAAGATGTAACGCTGTTTGTTGATGGTGCATCAAAATGTTTTGCCGCCACCGGTGTACGTGTTGGCTGGGGCTTTGGTCCGGCCGATGTTGTGAGCCACATGAAAGCAATTGTAGGGCACATGGGCGCATGGTCGCCAAAGGCGGAACAGGTTGCTATGGCAAAGTTTTTAAAGCAGGACGATAATGTTAACGGCTATCTTGCTCAGTTAAAAGGCAATATTCAAAACAGCCTTAATACGCTGTACCAGGGCTTTCAGCAACTAAAATCAGAAGGATTTAACGTTGATGCCATTGAACCGATGGGGGCCATTTACCTGACCATAAAGATTGACTACGCCGGTAAAACCACACCCGACGGCACAGTATTAAAAACATCCGCCGATATTAATTTTTATTTGATTAAAGAAGCTAAGGTAGCCTTTGTGCCGTTCGCGGCATTTGGTACCGATGACGAGATGCCATGGTTCAGGGCATCGGTAGGTGCAAGCACACTGCAGGATATTCAACAACTTATCCCAAGGGTAAAAGAAGCATTGGCGAAATTGAAGTAATGTTACTGGTTTAGATGGGGTAGCAGAGAGGGGGGATGGGGGCCGCCGCCGTACGTTTGCGCCAGTGCAATAGCGTTACTATCGCGCACAGAGTTTACTCACCCGGTCATTGCTTCGCTCGACCAGCCCTCTCTTCGCTGCGCGTAAAGAGGGCTAAAAAAACTTTTTATTTTTCCTCACCTCTTTCCGCCGCAGGCGAAGAGAGGTCGACCATCCGCTGGCTAGCGGAGTCGTCGGGTGAGTCAACTCTGCGCCATGCGTTTATGCAGGCACAGTAGTGTGGAAGCATTTGTTTTAAAGCTGCTCCTTTAGGAGCAAAAGGTCGGTAGAATAATAAAATACAATCATTTTTCGCGCCGTCAGGTGCGAAACTCTATTAAACTATTGAGATAGATTTAACGGCCTTACCTATAAGGTTTTCTTAAGATCTACAAAAAACCATTCTCATCCAGCCAGTTCTTTGCCCAGTCAATCCACTTATTTTTGCTTTTTGAGTTATTTAACCCAAAACCATGGCCGCCTGCCTGGAAAAGATGCATTTCGGCTTTAACCTTTGCATTTAATAAGGCCTCATAAAACATCAGGCTGTTTTGTACGGGAACCACCGTATCATCCTCTGCATGCACCAAAAAGGTTGGCGGCGTGTTGGCGGTTACCTGCTTTTCATTGCTGTACAGGTTTAACAGGTCAACTCCGGGTTTTTTACCCAGCAGACTTTCGCGCGAACCAAAATGGGTCATTTCGCCAAAGCTGATAACCGGGTAAAGCAGCATCATAAAATCAGGCCTAACGCTGATGTTCTCTTTATCATCAACCAGTACCTTATCAAAATGCGTTCCTTCCGTTGATGCAAGGTGACCGCCAGCCGAAAATCCGATGATGCCAATTTTGTCTGCCCTTAAACCCCATTGAACCGCATTTTTGCGCACCATTAAAACCGCCTGCTGCGCATCCTGCAATGGGCCGATAGTTTTATCAACCATAATACTGTCGCTTGGCAGGCGGTATTTTACAACGAAGGCGGTTACGCCAATTTTATTAAATGCCTTAGCTATGTTCGATCCTTCATTCTCCATAGAAAGGCCAGTATAGCCGCCTCCCGGAAAGATCACTATAGCGGTACCATTGGCAGTTCCATTTTCAGGTAAATAAGGCGTAATAGTGGGAACGCTAACATAGGAGGCCCAATCCTTATTGATTTTTTCGACGTATGTTTTTGGCGTGGGTTTGGCATTTGGCACCCCATTGGGATACAAAGGCAAGGGCTTTTCCTGCGCATGGGTTAAAATAACCGCACACACAAGCATCAGGGCACACAAAACTGTTTTCATGATCTATAATTATTGATATAAAAAACGAACCTAATCAACCACTCACTTAATCAACCCAATCAACCAAAACTTAACTCTTTGGCCCGCCAAACTCCATTAAATACGACTTTAAAAACTCATCAAGGTCGCCATCCAATACAGCTGCTGCATTTGAGGTTTCATGATCTGTACGCAGGTCCTTAACCAGTTTGTAAGGATGTAAAACATAGTTGCGGATCTGTGACCCCCATTCTATCTTTTTCTTGTTGCCTTCTACCGCATTGCTTAATTCCATGCGCTTACGCATTTCAGCCTCGTACAATTGCGATTTTAGCAACCTGATAGCGTTCTCCTTATTTTGCAATTGCGACCGCGATTCCTGGTTTTTAATGATAATGCCCGATGGTTTGTGATATAAACGTACGGCAGTTTCCACCTTGTTCACATTCTGTCCGCCAGCACCGCCGGAGCGGAAGGTTTCAAATTCAATATCCGCATCTTTAACCTCAATCTCAATAGTATCGTCAACCAGCGGGTAAACATACACGGATGCGAACGAAGTATGGCGCTTGGCGTTTGAATCAAAGGGCGAGATGCGCACTAAACGGTGCACGCCATTTTCGCCTTTTAAGTAACCGTAGGTAAAATCGCCCTCAATTTGCAGGGTAACGGTTTTAACCCCGGCAACATCGCCTTCCTGGAAATCCTGTTCGGTTACTTTATAGCCATGCTTTTCGCCCCACATAATATACATGCGCATCAGCATGCCGGCCCAGTCGCAGCTTTCAGTTCCGCCTGCGCCTGCGGTAATTTGCAGTACGGCATTAAATTGGTCTTCTTCGGCCGAGAGCATGTTTTTAAATTCAAGCTCTTCAATCTCTTTTATTGCGGCATTGTATTGCTCCTGCATTTCTGCCTCGGTAGCGTCGCCTGCCTGGAAAAATTCCAAAAGCACGCCTGTATCTTCAACCGTGGCAACTACCTTTTGGTAGGCATCGGTCCATACTTTTTTTACTTTGATGGAAGCCAGAACTTTTTCTGCTTCTTTTGGGTGATCCCAAAAATGGGGGCCAATGGTTATTTCCTGTTCAATTTGCAGGGCATCGAGTTTCTTGTCGATGTCAAAGATGCCTCCTCAGGGAAGTTACTCTATCCCTTAAATCCTGGATCTGTTCTTTAGTCATGAGGGCAAATATAGTTGTTTGGTTGGAAAAGGCTGAAGCCGTTGTAAATGTTGATGTTTTTGTGACGACCGGTTTCGACTCAAGACTAAGAACTAATGCTTATTCCCAAATCCAAATTCCTTATAAGTATTCGGCAGATCCTCTGAGCTGCTGAAAGGGAAGGTGTAGGAGGCCCACCAGCTTTCGTAATCGGCATCCTTATCTTTGGTTGGCTCAATTCTTACGCTGCGCAACAAATAAACTCCTTCCCGGCTCAGGTTAAAAGATACTTCGCCATTGGCGCTGGTTGTAAGGTTTTGCGTATATACGTTGCCGGTTGTAGTTTTTATGTATAATAGCATAGCTGCGGAAGGCGCAGGTTTACCCTTAAACTTTAATATGGCAATCATGTCGTCACCGTACCTTTTCTTATAGGGATTTTGTTTTAAAATTATCTCGTAATCTTCGTTAAGGATCTTCTCGAAAGCGTTTCCATCCTCGTTATCAACAGAAACCAGCGTTTTTAAATAACGCGTATATTTTTCTTTCACCCTGAACTGGTTGCCGCTTTTTACCTTTTCGGCCATTTTATCCAGACCCTGGCTATTTAAAAACTCGGCATAGGCATCGCGCGAGGTAAAGCTGAACTCATACCCCCTGGTCATTTCAATTAACGACTGCCCCTGATTTACCATCTCATAACTTAATACGGGTGCTGCGCTGTCTTTAGCAACCTTGCTTAAGTCGATTTTTTTTGAGCCGTTGTACAGCATAAACCGGGTGGTTTTGCTGGGTTGATAGTTTATTTCGGCATCTTTTATAAAGGAGTCGCCGCTTAACAAATGTAGGTTAAGCTTATCGCCCTTGTGCATAAAAAAGAATTCGGGCAGCAGGAAAAAATCGTGCGTGGTTGCAGCCAATCCGATAGCTGCCGCGAGTATTAAGAGTAAAAGTGGTGTACGTTTCATCATAGGATTCTTGTTAATTATTGCACCTTCGGAATAATTATGCCGCAAACTACAAATAAAAATCAAACTTGTCAGACATACGTCTGTCCTGGCCAATGACTTAATGACTAATGACTAATGACCGACATCCAAACATACAAAGTTTTAAAAACTTCAGTAGTTTTGCCAGATGATTTTCGATCGAAAAAACCTAAATAGTAACCAATTACTTGAGTTTTACAAAAAGTTACTATGGCCGCGCCTTGTTGAGGAGAAAATGCTGATCCTTTTAAGGCAGGGGCGCATAGGCAAATGGTTTTCGGGGATAGGGCAGGAGGCTATTGCCATTGGCAGCACCCTGGCTATGAATAGCGACGAATATATTTTGCCGATGCACCGCAACCTGGGCGTTTTTACCGCCCGCGACATTCCGCTTTCGCGGTTAATGGCGCAATGGCAGGGAAAAGCATCAGGCTTTACCAAGGGCCGCGACCGCTCATTTCATTTCGGAACGCAGGAATATAAGATCATCGGCATGATCTCGCACCTGGGGCCGCAGCTTGCCCTTGCAGATGGCATTGCTCTTGCCGACGTATTGAGCAAACGCAAAAAAGCTACCCTTGTATTTACCGGCGAAGGCGCCACCAGCGAAGGCGATTTTCACGAAGCGTTAAACATTGCCGCTGTTTGGAATTTGCCCGTAATATTTTTAATAGAAAACAATGGTTATGGCTTATCAACCCCGGTAAGCGAGCAATATAACTGTAAATATTTGGTTGATAAAGCTATCGGCTACGGCATGGAAGGGCGGCGAATTGATGGTAACAACCTGCTGGAAGTTTACCATACCGTGAGCGAGCTGGCAGCCAGCATGCGCGAAAACCCCAGACCGGTGTTACTGGAATGTATGACGTTCAGAATGCGGGGACATGAAGAGGCATCAGGCACAAAATACGTACCGCAGCATTTATTTGATACCTGGAAAGAGAAAGACCCGATCCGCAATTTTGAAAATTATTTGCTGGATGAAAATGTTCTTCGTCCCGAATGGATCCCGGAAATGAAAAAGGAGTTTTTTACCCAGATAGAATCAGAAATTGAAAGGGTATTTAACGAGCCTGATATTATCCCTGATGTTGAAACGGAAGTAAAGGATATGTACAAACCTTACAACTTTCCAACCTTTCAACCTTCCAACCTTTCAACAACAAAGCGTTATATTGATGCCATAAGCGATGGATTAAGGCAAAGCATGCGCAAGCACGATAACCTGGTGATAATGGGGCAGGATATTGCAGAATATGGTGGTGCCTTTAAAATCACACAGGGATTTGTGGAGGAATTTGGTCGCGGCCGGGTTCGGAACACACCGATTTGCGAGTCGGGTGTGGTAGGCGCGGCTATGGGATTGGCCATAAATGGTTATAAAGCCGTTATGGAAATGCAGTTTGCTGATTTTGCCACTGTTGGCTTTAACCAAATAATAAATAACCTGGCAAAAACACATTACCGCTGGGAACAGGGGGTTGATGTGGTGATCCGGATGCCCGCAGGTGCAGGCACAGGCGCAGGGCCTTTTCATTCGCAAAGTAACGAGTCCTGGTTCACCAAAACTCCCGGACTAAAAGTTGTTTACCCCGCATTTCCGGCGGATGCTAAAGGGCTGCTGATGGCCGCCATTGACGATCCTAACCCGGTAATGTATTTTGAGCATAAATATTTATACCGCAGCAACAGCGGCGAAGTGCCCGAAGGCGATTATTATATAGAGATAGGTAAAGCCAAAGTAATACAGGAGGGAACAGCAGCTAGTATCATCACTTACGGTCTGGGCGTTCACTGGGCCATTGAATATGCTGCTAAATATCCT
Source organism: Mucilaginibacter sp. OK098 (assembly GCF_900142915.1). GTDB lineage: Bacteria > Bacteroidota > Bacteroidia > Sphingobacteriales > Sphingobacteriaceae > Mucilaginibacter. The sequence continues at coordinate 347,886 of NZ_FRCM01000007.1, read as the reverse complement.
GATCTTTCTGTTGAGATAATAGACCTGCGCAGCTTACAGCCCTGGGATAAAGACGCTGTTGAAAAAAGCGCAAAAAAAACCGGCAGGGTACTTATCTTACAGGAAGATACCTTAACCAGTGGTTTTGGTGGCGAGATAGCGGCGCATTTGGCAGAACATTGCTTCAAACACCTGGATGCACCCATTATGCGCTGTGCAAGCCTTGATACAGCTATCCCAATGAACAAAGCGCTGGAGGAGCAGTTCTTGGCAAAAGCCCGTCTTGAAGAAACCATGCAAAAGCTGCTGAATTATTAAATGAATTGAACACTAATGCCACGAATTGAATCGAATTTCACGAATTAAAATCTCCAAAGTCCCGAAATTAATCTTCGACGGTAAGGTTAATTCGTGAAATTCGATCCAATTCGTACAAATTCGTGCTTTTCTTTTCGTTAATTTTTGTTAAACTTTTTGCTGTTTACATGCTATAACGATAATTATAACAGATAAACTTTTACCTTTAGGCTTAGGTTTCTTATTTTCGCAAAATAAGTTAGGTGGAATGAATTGTGATTGAGGTAATAAACTATTAAGGTTATTTGTCTCACGTCTCAAATCTCACATCTCAAAACAAATCTGCATATGGAAGAATTTGAAGCAAGCGCATCGTCAAAAAAAACCAAAACGATATATATATCTACCGTTTTCGGCATCGCTATGGTATTGTCGATGATAGGGCTTTTGGGTTTGATATTGGTTGAGGCAAATAACCTTAGCAGGTATGTAAAAGAAAATATTGTGCTGAATGTTTTTGTTGATGACGCAGCACATGAAACCGATGTATTGCAACTGCAAAAACAGATAGAAGGCAATACTATGGTGAAGCAAACCCAGTACGTAAGTAAAGAGCTTGCAGCCCGTAACCTTCAAAAAGACCTGGGTGAAGATTTTGTAAAATTCCTTGGCTATAATCCACTATCGCAATCATTGGATATTTACCTGAAGGCCGAATACGCCAACAATACCGATATTGAAAAGTTTAAAGCCGAATTGTTAAAAAATCCATTGGTAAAGGAAGTAAAATATCAAAAATCACTGGTTGACCAGATGAACGAGAACATTACCACCATAAGCCTCATCATCCTTGTATTTGCGGGCATATTTGTAGTTTTATCGGTGGCACTTATAAATAATACCATCAGGCTTGCCATTTATTCGCAACGCTTCCTGATCAAATCAATGCAGCTGGTTGGCGCTACTAAAGGGTTTATCCGCAAGCCGTTTATGCTTTATGGCATTTGGCACGGCCTTTTAGGCGGACTGATAGCTATTGTAATTTTAGTAGGAACGCTTTCCCTGGCTTACAAAGAAATCCCCGACCTGATCATCCTCAGAAATTATACAGAATTCGGGTTAATATTTGTTGCGATATTAGGCATAGGGATCTTTATATCAGGGTTCAGCACCTTTTTGGCTGTGAACAAGTTTTTACGTTTAAAAATATATAACCTGTATAGGTAGAGGGTATTTCGGATTTCGGATGTTCCATTTCGGATTTAAGAAATTCACCAAATCACTAATTCAATAATTAAGAAAATATTAAACATGGCACAACAACCATTTAAACCAACTGCCCCGGTAAAAAACACAACCGCTGCTGCTAAGCCGGCTTATAAAGCAACAGAGACAAAACCGGTAAGCTTTATATTTGATAAAGGCAATTACCGCTTATTGATTATCAGCATTGCTGTAGTAGCTTTGGGCTTTATATTAATGAGCGGCACTACCGATATTTATAGCAACACAAAAATTGTTATTGCCCCTTTAGTTGTATTAGGCGGCTTTGCCCTTGGTTTTTTTGCAATATTTAAGAAGCCATCTGTAAAAGTTGATTGAGTTGATTAAGAGAGTGGTTGATTGAGTTAAAATCATCAACCTGATAAAACTTATTCAACTTAATCCAACCCAAGCAACTTAAACAACTTAACCCCTATGAACATCATCCATGTTATAATCCTTGCTATAATTGAAGGATTAACAGAATTTTTGCCGGTATCATCAACCGGGCATTTGGTTATTACAAGCTCGCTAATGGGCATCAGCAAAGATGAATTTGTAAAGCTTTTCGAGATAGTTATCCAGTTGGGCGCCATACTTGCCGTTGTGGTGCTTTATTTTAAACGCTTTTTCCGCTCCATAAACTTTTATATCAAACTGGTAATAGGCGTAATACCCGCCGTTATTTTTGGTTTGCTGTTTAAAAAGAAAATAGATGTATTGCTGGAAAGTCCGCTTGTTGTAGCCATTGCTTTTGTTGTAGGTGGTATTATTCTCCTTTTTGTGGATGACTGGTTTAATAAGCCTACTGTTGACGATGAAGAGCAAATAAGCTACTCAACCGCGTTGAAAATTGGTTTTTTCCAGTGTTTGGCTATGGTGCCGGGGGTATCCCGTTCAGCAGCATCAATTGTTGGTGGTATGTCGCAGAAATTGAGCCGTAAAGCAGCAGCTGAATTTTCTTTCTTCCTTGCAGTGCCCACCATGTTTGGCGCAACTATAAAAGATCTATGGGATTTTCATAAACACAGTACAATAGGCGCTGATGAAATGCACCAGGATATAAAATACCTGCTTATTGGGAGCGCTATAGCGTTCGTAGTTGCTTTACTGGCAATTAAAAGCTTTATTACCTTTTTAGAGAAGAAAGGCTTTAAGCTGTTTGGCTATTACCGTATAGTTGCGGGGATAGTTATTATCATATTGTACTTTACAACCAACGCTTTGCATACGGCATAAACTCTTTTTTCCTTGTCATTGCGATCCGCTGGCTAGCGGAGGGCAACCGCACGCTGTACACAACCGCCAATGCAGGTTCTACACATTTCTGTTCGCCCAGTATAGTTCGCGATTGCTTCGTACCTCGCAATTGACAATTAGGGTCTATCGGGATCAATATAATAATTGATCATACGGATATCTTGCCGTATGGATCTCTTTCACTTCCTCATATAACAGCGTCCTGAACTCTTCCAGGTTTTCCTTTTTTGTGGCTGATATAAATATTGCCGGACTGTTATTTTTTGCCATCCAGCTATTTTTAAAGTCATGTAACGTTAACGGATCCTGTTGTTCTTCCAGCTGGTGCTGTTCAGGCAGAAAAGCATCTATCTTATTAAAAACAGTGATCACCTTTTTGTCAATAGCACCAATATCCTTCAATGTTTCATTTACCGTTCTTATCTGGTCTTCAAAGTTATGGTGCGATATATCAACCACATGCACCAGTATATCCGCTTCGCGAACCTCATCCAGGGTCGATTTAAAACACTCAACCAATTGGTGTGGCAGTTTACGGATAAACCCTACTGTATCTGATAGCAGAAAAGGCACATTCTCAATCACCACTTTCCTAACCGTAGTATCAAGGGTTGCAAACAGCTTGTTCTCGGCAAATACCTCCGATTTGGAGATCATGTTCATAATGGTTGATTTACCCACATTGGTATAACCAACTAAAGCCACGCGGATCATCTGGGTCCGGTTTTTACGCTGGGTCTCGTTTTGCCTGTCTATTTGTTTCAGCTTGTCTTTAAGCAGGGAGATCTTGTTCAGGATCAAACGCCTGTCCGTCTCAATCTGCGACTCACCCGGACCACGCATCCCAATACCGCCCTTCTGGCGTTCCAGGTGGGTCCATAAACGGGTTAATCGTGGTAATAGGTATTGCAGTTGTGCCAACTCAACCTGCGATTTAGCCTGGGCCGACTGTGCCCGCCCGGCAAAAATATCCAGGATCAGGTTATTACGGTCCAGGATCTTTACCTGTAGTTCATTTTCAATATTACGTAATTGCGATGGGGTAAGCTCATCGTCAAAAACTACCATATCAATTTCTTCGGCTGTTACATAAGCCTTAATGTCTTCCAGTCTGCCCGAACCCACAAAAGTAGCCCTGTCTGGTTTCTGCAGCTTTTGTGTGAAAGTTTTTACCGTTTCAGCACCGGCTGTGGCCACTAAAAATTCAAGTTCTTCTAAATATTCTTTTGCCTGCTCATCTGTTTCTCCCTGGGTTATTACGCCCACTAAAACAGCCCGTTCCTGCTTCACAGCAGTATCATAAAATTTTTGCTTCATTAACTAATGATTTACAATATAGATGCCAATATAATAAAATGGCAGTTATTAAGACTTTTTTGCAGAATAAATCGGATGATTATAGCACATTTTCCTATGCAACTATATCTTTAGATGAATATGCATGGTTGATAAACATAACCTCAAAATTACCACGCCATCGCTCGCAATTAACCTGGGTTTACTTTCTCTCTTGATTCCTGATTCTTGACTTCTTAAATCTTTTACCCTTAATTAGTGCCTGGTGTACGGCTTTTATCCCCGTCCGAGATCTCTTTGATCAGGCTACCCCAGTTAAACGGATTCAACAGCGGGTTGGTAATTGAATGTGAGTTGAGCACGCTGTTATGAAAATCCTGGAACCCATTCATTTCGGAGCCATCCCGTGGTAAGGTGCGCTGCAAGCTCAGAATAGATGTACGGCTCAGGTTCTTTTGGGCAATTGCAAGGTCATCATCCGCAATTTTCATGGAGATAAAATCTTTTCTGAATTCTTCAGTAGTTGCCCAGGGGAAAACGTGAAATACCGGCAGGTTAATGATCTGTGGCTTAAGCATTACCTGCGAAGTATAGCTTTTTGAGGTAATGTTTGCAGGAATAACTATAATTACCGGGGCATATCCCACACAGGTAAAACGAATGGTATCGCGCTCATGGGCAGGGAATGAAAAATAGCCCTTATAGTTTGAAATATTAACCAGGTTTTTATTGGTGGTGTTTACAATGCTTACATATGGCACAATAACCCCCACACTATCGGCATTATGCACAATACCGCTAAACTGCACAATAGGCGCTTCCTGCTTTTGCGCAAAAGCTGTTGCTGTTATAAATAAAAAGAAAAGAAAGCCAATTAACTTCTTCATTCAATCAATTCTTTTGTCATTCTAAACTACGCTCAGAATGACAAATTGTTATATTCTACAGTATTTTAATAAAAAGATTCAACCTTTGAACAAAAATAGGTTATTGCTGCAATCTGCATGGCAATTTAACAAATCTTAACACTACCTGAGGTTTTCAGGGAGCACCGCATTCGGGTCGTCTATATCGGTTAGGTTTATAGCTTCAATACCGGTAATTTCGGGCACAGCTTTTTTTATAGCTTCTTCAATCCCCGCCTTTAGCGTCATTATACTCATTGGGCATGACCCGCACGAGCCAAGCAACTTAAGCCTAACTACATTATCGGGAGTGATCTCCTCAATTGAAACATTCCCCCCATCTGTCAGCAAATACGGTCTTATCGTATCCAACGCTGCTTCCACCTGATCTAATAAACTCATTTGTACTATTTTATAAAGTAAAGTTATTAAATATTTTTCATTTGTATATCAAAGCAGTACTGGTACTGCTTATTTAGTTATTCAACGGCTGCGCTGCATTGGCTTTTTCAAAAGCTTTGGCATTGCTTATGGCCACCTGTTGTGCCACGCTTTTAGCCATATCTGTAAAGGCTTTTGCCATCATGCTATCTTCATCCAAAACAATTGGTTTGCCGGTATCGCCACTATCGCTAATACCTTTTATCAACGGGATCTCTCCTAAAAATGGAACATCCAGTTGTGCTGCAAGCTTTTTGCCACCGCCCTGGCCAAATATATAATATTTATTTTCAGGCAGTTCCGCAGGCGTAAAATAAGCCATGTTTTCAACTACTCCCAGTATCGGTACATTAATGGCGGGCATCATAAACATGCCAATCCCTTTTTTTGCATCGGCCAGCGCTACGTTTTGCGGCGTGGTAACAATTACCGCACCCGTTACCGGGAAAGTTTGTGTTACCGTAATATGGATATCCCCGGTTCCCGGCGGCAGGTCAATCACTAAATAATCCAGCTCGCCCCAGTCGGCATCGTTAAATAATTGTTTAACCGCGGTTGATACCATTGGGCCGCGCCATGGCACAGGCTGGTTTGGATCGGTAAAAAAGCCTATCGACAGTAATTTAACACCATATTTCTCAATTGGCTGAATGCGGGTTTTGCCATTAACTTCACTTGCCTGCGGCCGGGCATTTTCCAGTCCAAACATGATCGGGATAGACGGGCCGTAAATATCGGCATCAATCAGGCCCACTTTTGCGCCTGTTTTTGCTAAACCCAAAGCCAGATTTACCGCAACGGTTGACTTACCCACACCACCTTTACCTGATGCTACCGCGATAATATTTTTAACGCCAGGCACCCCGGTATTTTTTTGCGAGGTAACCTGCGATGTCATATTGATGTGCACGTCGGCATCCTTGCTAACAAAATAAAGAATGGCATTGCGGCATGCATTCTCTATCATCGCCTTTAGCGGGCATGCCGGTGTTGTCAATATCACTGAAAAGCTAACGCGGTTGCCCTCAATTTGAATATCCTGGATCATATTCAGGGTAACCAGGTCTTTTTTCAGATCGGGTTCCTCAACATTGCCCAGGGCTTGTAAAATTTGTTCGCGGGTGATGGTCATAATATGATGCGAATTTACTTAAAACGGGGCGAAGTAGTGTCATGTAAATGATAGTTTTGGTTGTAGAGATCAGAGACTGGAGATTAGAGGTTAGTTGGAGTCCGAAAGTCGGAAAAGTCAGTAAAGTCCGGAAGAAAGAGGTATATAATAATTCATCGGGTAAAAGAAATCCTTTAATCTTCAAATCCTATGAATCTTAGTTAAAATCTGCACATTTGCACATCGGCATATCCGCACATCAAAATATGATCTTAGTTACCGGTGCAACAGGTTTTTTAGGTTCAGAAGTAGCCTTGCAACTAGCAGGGCAGGGGCACCGCATTCGCTGTACGCGACGTACTAATTCATTAATCCCTGATATTTTACTTCCCTGCCAGATTGAATGGGTAGAGGCAGATCTGCTGGATTTTTTTGCATTGGAGGATGCTCTTAATGGCGTAACTCAGGTTTATCATTGCGCGGCATGGGTATCATTAAAACAAGCCGATAAAAAGCCCATGATCAGGGCCAACGTTACCGGCACAGCTAACCTGGTTAATTTGTGCATGGAAAAAAATATCCGGCTGGTGCATGTAAGCTCAGTTGCAGCTGTCGGCCTTGCCAAACCCGGCGACCAGATAACCGAAAATCACCACCTTGACCGTGACACTGAAACCGATGGCTATGCCATATCAAAGCTGGAAAGTGAGATGGAGGTTTGGCGCGGCATTGCCGAGGGACTGGATGCGGTGATTGTTAATCCTTCAATAATTTTAGGCGCCAATGCGGGTACAACAGGCAGCGGGCAACTATTTGAAACCGTTAGAAAGGGACTTAAATTTTATACTGCGGGCAGCTCGGGCTTTGTTGATGTGGAAGATGTTGCCAAATGCATGATAGGGTTAATGAATAGCGATATTAATGGCGAAAGGTATATTATCAGCGCTGAAAACCGTAAATACAAACAAATTACTGCCGAAATTGCCGATGGCTTCGGCATAAAACCCCCGGCAACATTAGCTAAACCCTGGGTGATGAATTTAGCGTGGCGGGCAGCCCGGATAATTGGAGTATTAACCGGTAAATCACCTTCATTAGACAAAGTTTCAGCCCAGGCTGCTATCATGAAGCGCGATTATGATAATAAGAAAATAAAAAAAGCAATAGGGATTGAGTTTAAGCCTTTGAGTGATACGATAAAGGAGGTTTGTGAAAGGTTAGCCGGATCAAAATAATTTGCCCTATACAATTTATATATGAATACTAATGAGTTAAAAGAGCTGCAGGCTCCGATCAAAGAAAAGTACAAGGTAGAACCCGGTTCGGCTTTAATTACTTTAAAAGCGCAGGGTAATATTGGCGAAGGTATCTCCTGCAAAGTTGATACCGGTCGCGCATTGGTTGAAGCAGGCCTTCATCCGGCAACGGGGGGCGACGGAATGCTTGCCTGTTCTGGCGATATGCTGCTGGAAGCGTTAGTAGCCTGTGCCGGCGTTACTTTAAGCGCTGTAGCTACTGCCATTGGGGTAGAAATTAAAAGCGGCACCGTTAAAGCTGAAGGCGACCTTGATTTCCGTGGCACTTTAGGGGTTTCAAAAGAAGCTGCTGTAGGGTTTAAACAGATCAGGCTTAGCTTTGATCTGGATTCAGATGCGACAGAAGAGCAGCTTGCAAGCCTTTCAAAGCTTACCGAAAGGTATTGTGTTATCTATCAGACCATTCGCGGTGGAACGGATCTTGAAACCAGTTATAATATTACGTAGAGACACAATACTTTGTGTCTCTGCAAATAACCTAATATTGCCCAACAGATAGCAGCACCAGCGTACAGGCATATTCCGTTTTAATTCCCTTTTCATTGGCCATTCGGCGCAGTTCTGAATTTTCGGTGCCGGGGTTAAAGATGATGCGCTTGGGGTGGGTATCCAGTATATAATTGTACAACCCTTCCTGGTTTACCGGGCCAACATACAGCGTTATGGTATCAATGTCATTGTGAATAGTTTCCGGCTTTTCAATAGGCACACCTGCAACTTCGCCCTCCTTTATACCTACGTTCACAATGGTGTGCCCGCTCCGTACCAGCCTGTTGGCGGCGAGGTTTGCGTATCGCCCTTCGTTGGGTGTTGCGCCTAATATTAATGTTTTTTTATCCACTTTATTATGATTTCACTGATTATTAAGCCGTGATATTATAATCATCCAATAATCCTTGTTAACAACGCAATTTGTGCAGAATGGTATACATGGTGTTGTAACAATCCTCTTACTAATTCTTCATAGCTTACACCTGTCCCCAGCTCTGAATTGCGCTCATCAAGAATGGGTTCACTCCATTGCTCCTCTGTGTAGCTTTGAATAATACCCAGCAAATTTACGTTAACCAGCTTCAGATCATTGACATATTGCTGCCATTTTTGCTCATCAGGTGTACCGGGATCGGGCCAGTCGCCGCTTGAGGGTTGTTGTGCTGTCATTTCATTCATGCGGTCCATCACCTCTTCTGTCCATGAGAGCATGTGCAGCACAATGCCGGCAATATTATGTACCGCTCCGGCAGGTTTCTCATAAGCCGTTTCAAAGCTTACTTTTTCAAGGATAGTGTAAACCGGTGCACCATACCAGGGATCGCCCGATAATACTTGTTCTAATTCTTTGCTTAATTTTTCTGAAATGGTCATGTTTATATTTTTGATGCTGCAATGGCGCAGTTTATTCCATCAATGGCAGCAGAAATTATGCCACCTGCATAGCCTGCGCCCTCGCCGCATGGAAACAATCCTGTTACCTGTGGATGCTGTAGCGTCTCTTTATCCCGCGGCACTTTTACTGGCGATGATGTGCGCGACTCAACACCTACTAAAATAGCCTCGTTGGTATAATAGCCTTTCATTTTGCGCCCAAAAGCGGGCAGGGCCTTACGCAGGCGTTCATTGATCCAGCCGGGTAAAATTTCTTTTAGCTCAACAGACTTTGTGCCGGGCAGATAAGAGTTTTCAGGCAGGTCTTTCGAGATCCGGTTCTCTACAAAATCAATCATCCTTTGTCCGGGGGCAACTAAATTTCCACCGCCTGCTTTAAATGCCAGCTTTTCTATTTCCTGCTGAAAGCGGAGCATCCTTAACGGATCATTCATGTCGCCTTTAACATCTTCCGAATTTATCTGTACCACGGTACCTGAGTTTGCAAAGGGATTGTTCCGTTTTGAAGGGCTCCAGCCATTTACCACTATTTCCTCAGCCTCGGTTGCGCAGGGCGTAATAATACCTCCCGGACACATACAAAAAGAGAATACCCCCCTGTTTTCCACCTGTTCAACCAGGTTATAATAGGACGGCGGCAGATCGGGTCCGCGGAACTCGCAATGATATTGGGCTTGGTCTATTATCTCCTGTGGGTGTTCTATCCTTACACCTAAAGCAAAAGGCTTGGCTTCAATTAAAATGTTTTGATGATGCAGCATTTCAAAAATATCCCTTGCCGAGTGTCCTGTCGCCAGGATCACCGCATCGGCCATTATCTTTTGGCCATTGGCCAGCTCAACACCCTTTATCTTTCCAAATTCAACCAACAGGCTGATTACTTTGGCATCAAAAAGCACCTCGCCACCTGCGTTCACAATGCTGTCTTTTATTGAGGTGATGATCTGCGGTAATTTATTGGTGCCGATATGCGGGCGGGCATCAATCAAAATATCCTCAGTAGCGCCATGGGCCACAAAGGTTTTTAATACTGCGTTTACATCACCGCGTTTGGTTGAGCGGGTGTATAGCTTGCCATCAGAATAAGTGCCAGCGCCACCCTCGCCAAAACAATAATTTGATTCGGGGTTTACCAGGCCTTGTTTGTTGATGTTTGCCAGGTCGCGGCGGCGTTGTTTTACATCTTTGCCGCGTTCAACTATTATAGGCTTTAAACCCAGCTCAATGCATTGCAATGCGGCAAACAGCCCTGCCGGACCAGCGCCTATTATAATAACAGGCTTAGCTGTTTTAACATCCGGGTATTTAACCGTAAAAGTTTCGGGCACATATAGTTCATCCATAAACACCTGCACCTGCATGCGGTAAACCACCCTGCGGCCACGGGCATCAATGGAGCGCTTAAGAATTTTTAAGGCGGAGATCTTTTGCGGAGAGATGTTTAATGCGGTAGCGGCAATCTTTATTAAAGCGCCTTCATCTTCCTGTTGCCCCGGGGGACAAACAATTTCAATTTCTTTTATCATGCTATTGCCGGGTTTTTATCCCGGATAGGGCAAAGATAGGGAAAATGGGATTACATTGATAATTTGCCATATGCGTTGGTTTTGAACCATGATTCGCTTGATTGAAGGATTTTCCTGATACCTTTAATCCTGTTTAATGATAATTTAAACAAATTCGCAAGACATCATGGGCATCTTTAAATCCTATTAATCATGGTTCAAACATTTTCGGCTCTGCCGGACATTGCAAATGTTTGTTTTATACAGGCTACCCCAACCCCTTCCCCATACAAATACTATTCTCAACCCCAACATAATGCCCGTAGGCAGGTATTATTTCGTAACCGCATTTTAGATAAAGGCTTATAGCCTCGGGTTGGTTTGTGCCGGTTTCAAGTATGCAATTTTGAAAGTTTAATTCTGCCGCCCAGGCCTCCAATTCATTTAATACCTGTATTGCAATGCCTTTGCCCCGATGTTCATCAGCAACAAACATTCTCTTAATTTCAATATCGGTTTCGTTATACGGCCTTAACGCACCACAGCCAGCAGGTGCGTCATCCAAATAAGCAATCACCACATTTTTAATTTTATCCAGTTTGTTAAACTGACTGAAAAAACCTTGCTGTGCGCCATATCGGTTTTCCAGGTCTTTATCCAGATGGATTATTAAATTACGGAAACCGGCGTCATCAGAGTCGGTTCTTTTAAGGGTGATGCTTTGTGCAGTTCCATTCATTGTGATCATTAAGCTAACAGGCTTAAAATTAATAAAAATACCAATTTGTTTTACCCGGTTGGCAGTTCTGCAACGAACCATCAACCATGATCTGTGAATCCCAACCAAATCGTCCGCCTTTGTATCACCTACCGTTCGGAAACGAACAGTTTCGTAGATGGTGTAAAATTTATTTGTTTGATAATCAGTAATTTAAAATAAGGGTATCAATATTGGCATAGTGGTACCAAATACAACAAGATGATGACCACCGATATAAAATTAGCTGAAATTTGGGAAGGCTGCCTGAAAAACGATCGTAAGCAACAGGAACTTTTATATAAAACCCTGGCGCCGAGGATGCTGGCTGTGTGCATGCGTTATGCTCATGATAAAGACGAAGCCCAGGATATTTTACAGGAAGGCTTTATAAAGATGTTCAAAAACGCACACAATTTCCGTGGTGATGGCAATCTTGAAGGATGGATCCGCCGCATTATGGTTCATTGTGCTATATCACGTTACCGCAAACTTAAACCAATGGTTTTGGTAGAAGATTTTACCGAAGAGAACAGCGGGTTCAGCAGCGGCTACAATGCCCACGGACTGGAAGCTAAGGACCTGATGAAGATGATCCAGAAGCTGCCGCAAACTTATCGCTCTGTATTTAATATGTACGCCATTGAAGGCTACTCGCACCAGGAGATCGGCACCAAACTGGGGATGACCGAGTTGTTATCCCGCACCAACCTGCACCGCGCCCGCGCCATTTTAAAAGATATGGTGAACAAGCTTACCGCCAATGAAATGCATTATATGGCGGGCTGAGGGTAATTGGTTAGGTTGATCAAGATCCTTTTTTCCTTGTCCACGCCCCATGTTTGTGTCCTCACAAACATAGGGCGTGAGGATAAAAACAATTCCGAAATCGAAATTCCGACTTCCGAAGTCCTTCTTCTACTTCACTCTTTTATAAATATCTTTCAAATTTCTGCCCATTTCTTTGTAATCCAGGCCGTAGCCTACAACAAACTCATTCTCAATTTCAAAGCCTATATATTTTAGCTCTTCAATTGGCTTTAACAAGGCAGCGGGCTTTAACAGCAGGGAGCACAGCGCTATTGTGGCCGGTTGTTTTAACTTAAGTTTCTCTAACAAATAGTGTGCTGTATTGCCGGTATCAACAATATCTTCAATAACTACAACATCCCGGCCTTTTATATCAACGCTAAAATCAATATCATCGCGAATTTTGAGGCTGCTTTTGGTACCGCCATAATAAGAAGCCAGTTTGGTAAAAGTGATCTCGCAGGGGATGTCTATTTGTTTAATAATATCTGCAATAAACAAAAAGCTGCCGTTTAAAACACCTACAAATACCGGTATAGTATGCTGATAGTCAGTATTCAGCTGTTTGCCAATAGCTTGTATGCGATTGTCAATAGCTGCGGATTCTATAAGCGGTTCAAACTCTAAATCGGCTATTTGTTTTTTCATGTGCTAAATTTAGTAAAAATTAGTCCGAAAGTCGGGGAAGTCCAGGAGTCCGGAAGAAAAATAATGAACATGTTACAGTATTTGAGTGGCTTTATGTTATCTCTGTTTAAAAGCCATCAATAATTTTGCTTTTTCTTTCAGTCTTTCCCGACTTTCGGACTTTTCCGACTTAAACCCTATCTTTGCGCCTCAATCATGACGGATTACCAGGTTCACACGTTATCCAACGGCATCAGGATACTTTATAAACATGCAACATCAACAATAACGCATTGCTGTTTTATTGTTAATGCCGGCTCGCGCGATGAAACAGAACATCAAACCGGCCTGGCTCACTTTATTGAACATTTACTGTTTAAGGAAACGGAAAGGCGCAGCACCAACCAGATCCTGAACCGCCTTGAGCTTGTAGGGGCCGACCTTAATGCCTATACAACCAAAGAGTATACCTGCATCCATGCGTCGCTGTTAAACCAGCATTTGGAGCGTACAATTGACCTTTTTGAGGATATTTTATTTCATTCCACCTTTCCGGAAGATGAGCAGGAAAAAGAAAGAGGAGTAATACTGGATGAGATTTCTTCTTATCTTGATCAGCCAGAGGAAGCCATTCAGGATGATTTTGAGGAATTATTGTTTAGGGGACACCCGATAGGTAATAATATTTTAGGCACACCTGAAACCGTTGCCAAATTGAACAGCGCAGATATTAATCAATTTATTGCCGCAAACTATAACACTTCAGAAATGATTTTTGCCGTTTTTGGCGATTATGATTTTAAAAAGGTAACTAAACTTGCCGAAAAATATTTTGGCGCTATCCCGGCAAACTATTCAAAAAAACACAGGGTTACTCCCGCGGAGATCCTTTCAACAAAAAGCATCATTACCAAGCCCATCTCGCAAACGCATTGCATTATTGGCAGCCGGGCCTATCCGTCGGCCCATGAGCATAAAAATGGCTTATTGCTTTTAAATAACCTGTTGGGCGGCATGGGAATGAGCAGCAGACTGAATCTTGAAATAAGGGAGAAACATGGCATAGCTTATACTGTTGAATCAAACTATACCTCGTTAACCGATACAGGGATTTTCTCCGTTTATTTTGGGACCGATAGCGAAAAAGCTGAAAAAGCAACCAGGCTGATCCATAAAGAATTAAAAAAACTGCGCGATAATAAATTAGGTACCCTGCAGTTGCACCAGGCCAAAGAAAAATTTATTGGCCAGATAGCCTTAGCCGAAGAAAACCGGATGAGCCTGATCATTTCTATGGCTAAAAGCCTGCTTGATTTTAATTATGTGGACACACTGCAGGAGGTATTCGACAAAATTAATGCGGTAACAGCCGAACAATTGTTAGAAATAAGTAACGAAATTTTTGATAATGACAGGATGATTACCTTACTATTTGAGCCTAAGCAATAAAGCCGTATTTTTGCACAATGAAATTTCCTATTATAGCATACGGCGATCCTGTTTTAAGAAGAAAAGCGACAGCCATTGAGCCGGATGAATATCCGCATATAAAAGAGTTAGTTGAAAATTTGTACGAAACCATGTATGGCGCACATGGTGTGGGCTTAGCTGCACCCCAGGTTGGTTTATCCATGCGCTTATTTGTTGTTGACGTTTCATCATTTGAGGATAAAGAGCCTGAGTTGAAAGACTTTAAAAAGGCTTTTATAAATGCCAATATTTTAGAAGAAACCGGCGAAGAATGGGCGTTTAACGAAGGCTGCCTTAGTATCCCCGATATAAGAGAAGATGTTTACCGCAAGCCAACCATAAAAATTTCTTATTACGATGAAAACTGGAAACACTATGAAGAAACGTTTTCAGGCATGGCTGCGCGTGTTATACAGCATGAATATGACCATATTGAAGGCAAGTTGTTTACCGATAAGCTAAGCCCGCTCCGCAAACGCCTGTTAGAGAAAAAACTAACCGATATTTCAAAAGGGATAGTTGATGTTGAATACAGAATGAAATTCCCGGCTGCCAAGAAAGGAAGGTAGAGTCCAGCCCCTAAAGAGAGTTTAAAATATAGATATAACAAAAATGCCCGGATTTTTCCGGGCATTTTTGCTATATCTCGATCAGGGTTCAAAACCTTTACGCCTTCTTTATGGTATTCTTAACCGGCCTTGCAGCTTTCACCGTTTCAAAGGTATCTCCCGGCTCGGCTTTTTCTTTAAAGGGTTCGGCTTTAACCGGCGCCGGCTTTTCAGCCAGCTGGGCCAATATGGTGCGGCCGCCTTTTACTACCTGGCCAAGCTCAACTTTTATTTCTGTTCCTAATGGTAAAAATACGTCAACGCGCGATCCGAACTTTATAAAGCCAAACTGCGCACCCTGCTCAACCACATCACCTTCTTTTACATACCACACAATGCGGCGGGCAAGTGCCCCTGCAATCTGCCGGAACAATACGGTTACGCCATTATTGTTTTCAATAGCAATGGTGGTCCGCTCGTTTTCGGTTGATGATTTCGGGTGCCAGGCCACCAGGTATTTACCCGGGTTGTATTTAAAATATTTAACTACACCCGCTATAGGGTTACGGTTTATGTGCACATTTATTGGCGACATGAAAATCGAAAGCTGGATCCTTTTATCTTTCAAAAACTCTGTTTCAACAGTTTCTTCAATCACCACCACTTTCCCGTCTGCAGGGCAAAGTACATACTTATCATCTGTGTCAATGTTCACCTTCGGGCTGCGAAAAAACTGCACAATGGTAACAAAAAGTAAAAAAGAAAGTATATAAACTATCCATTTTACCACATGCGCTTCAGGGAAGTAAAATGATATAAATGCATTCAATACAAATATGAACAGGACGCAAATAGCTAAGGATGTGTATCCTTCTTTATGAAAAGTCATCATTGGGGGTTGTTTCTTATAGTGTTATCGTATTCTGATAATTGTACAAAACTACTAATTTGAAATGAAGTAAAGGTAAGTATATACAATTGGGGCCGCTAAAAGTAGTCCGTCAAACCTATCCAATAGCCCGCCGTGACCCGGAAGGATGCCTCCCGAATCTTTAACATTAATGCTTCGTTTAAACATGGATTCCACCAGGTCGCCTGTGGTGCCGAAAAATGATATCAATAAAGCAATGATAATCCATTGTTCCCGGGCAAGCTCCGCATAAAAATAACTTAGTATTAATGCCGTTCCTGCGCTTATCAAAACACCTCCGATAAAGCCTTCCCATGTTTTTTTGGGTGAATGGCGTTCAAATAGTTTAGTACGTCCAAATGCTCTTCCTGCCAGGTAGGCGCCGGTATCATTAGCCCAAAGCATAATTAAAAATCCGAGTGGGATATGCAGGTTAAAGCCCCCTGATACATAAGCCAGTCCATGAAAAAATGCAAAAGGGACTATTGTAAATATTAACCCGAGGTAAGTAAAAGCAATATTAGCAAATGGAGCTGCTGCCTTTTTAAAGAGCTCGTGTATAAAAATTACACTTGAACATAACGGAAGTAAAAACAGCATTTTATGCGCAACATTTCTTCCTTCTAAAACAGGTATCCCAAAAATACTAGAGTAGCTCAATAAGGCAAATGCGGCAAAAAGTAGCGCGCCATTAATTAATCCGGCTATAACATTGGGGCTGGCTGTATTTTCTTTAATAAGCTTGTAAAATTCAAAAAGGCAAAAACAGCTTATTACCAGGTAAAAAGCACCGAACAGGTAAGGCCCAAACATAACGGATGCCAGCATAACTATAACAAAAAAGAAACCGGTTATGGCGCGTGTTTTCATGAGGTAATTTGATTCAGAATAATAATTTCAATAGCATCGCTAAAATCATTTTGGTGCACATAAACTTCAATGTTGCCAAATGACCGGTGTGATGAGTCCTGCTTGTTTAATAATACGGTTTCAATATGATTGCCCGCAAGGGCCTGTTTCACCATTTCTGATTGGTAAAAGTTAGTGGATGTGAATATTTTTACCCAATTCTTTTCCATCACTCAACCTGGATTTGATCTTTTACCACAGCTATCCTTTTGTAAATAAAAAGCAAAAACACCACAGTTACAAAGCTTATTGCATAACCAATATAGTTAAACATATGCTGCTCGTTCGGTTCGCCATTGATGATTTTTTTCTGGAAAAGATAAGTTACTACAACTACGGTGCTGTTATTAATAAAATGCGCCCAAACACCCGTCCAGATACTGCCGCTCCAGGCTACAAAGTAACCAAAGAACACGCCCAGCATTAAGCGGGGTAAAAACCCAAAAAACTCCATATGGAAAGCGCTGAATAAAATAGCGGTTATCCATACTGCTACATGCGTATTCTTCGTCCAACGTATAAATATGGTTTGGATCACTCCCCTAAACATAAACTCTTCAACAATGGCGGTTAGCAGGCCAATCATCAGCACATCAGCTATCACATCCCAGATGTTGTCCATTTTTAGTATGGCTTCCATCACTTTCTGCGCACTATCTTCGCTATCGCGCATCCATTTTAACCAGGGCGGTAAAATCATTTTTTGGTTGATGTTTGATAAAAGCTCAATAAGCGGATTGGATAAAAACATGAGCGCGAAGATGACCACCAGCAAAAGCCACGGAAAACGAAAGCCGGGTTTTATATAGCCCTGCAGATCATTAGCTACAAGCCTGGCAAACATTATGGGCGCAATAAATATGGGCAGGGTGGTACCCAGTATTTGCACTATCCATAAAGCCGGAACAAAATGAGGTGCGGTAACCGTTACACTGCCCAATGCCAGCAATGTTTTTAAGCCGTAGAGCGCTGTAACGATCCCCATTCCGATAAGATTACCTAAAATCAGGACACCAATAAATATACATATGAAAATAAGAAGCTGCAACCAGGGACGAACTGAAGATTTGTCACCCTTATCTAACTCTTTGTACGGTGTGTTTATCATCCGGCTTAAAATACGTATTTTTGCAGCGAATATACTGGATGTCTGTACAAATAGGAAATATTGATTTAGGGGAGTTCCCGCTTTTGCTGGCGCCGATGGAAGATGTGAGCGATCCTCCCTTCCGTTACGTATGTAAAAAATATGGGGCGGATATGATGTACACGGAATTTATCTCGAGCGAGGGATTGATCCGTGACGCAGCCAAAAGCCGCCAGAAACTTGATATTTTTGAGTACGAGCGTCCAATCGGCATCCAGATCTTCGGCAGCGATATCGATCACATGCGCGAGGCCACTGAAATTGCCACGCTTGCAAAGCCCGACCTGATGGATATTAACTACGGTTGCCCGGTAAAGCAGGTTGCATGCCGTGGCGCAGGTGCAAGCCTGTTACAGGATATTGATAAAATGGTGGCCATGACCAAGGCTGTGGTTGAAGCTACGCACTTGCCGGTAACCGTAAAAACCCGGCTTGGCTGGGATGATAATACTAAAAACGTTTACGAAGTTGCTGAGCGCCTGCAGGATGTAGGTATAAAAGCGCTCACTATTCATGGGCGTACCCGGGCGCAAATGTACAAAGGTGTTGCTGACTGGGCGCTGATCCGCGAAATAAAAAAGAATCCGAGGATTCAAATCCCCATTTTTGGGAATGGTGACATCGATTCTCCCCAAAAAGCGGCAGAATGGCGAATGGAATTTGATGTGGATGGGATGATGATAGGCCGCGCTGCAATTGGTTATCCATGGATTTTCAGGGAGATAAAACATTACTTTAAAACCGGCGAATACCTGGATAAACCCACCATTGCCGAACGTATTGATGCCTGTACCACCCACTTGCAAAAGTCCATTGAATGGAAAGGTCCAAAAACTGGAATTTTTGAAATGCGCAGGCATTACAGCAATTACTTTAAAGGGATTGAAAATTTTAAGGAATACCGCATGCGCCTGGTTACTGCTGGCACTTTAGAAGATGTAATGGAAATTTTACATGAAGTAAGCCAAAATCCGCGCTACGCGGATGAAATATTAAGCGTGCAGTCTTAATTCTGGGGTCAAAAAAGACTAAGACGATAGACTCCAGACTTTCCACTTAAAAATATTCTGCAAATATGGCTTGATATTTGAACAGATAATATATATTTGAATTAAGGAGATTTTTATATGGTTACTACTATTACAGACGGCGTTAAAGTTTCGGTAGAAACCATTTATCAGCCGGAGTATTCTAATCCTGCGAATGACCAT
Organism: Mucilaginibacter sp. OK098; assembly: GCF_900142915.1. Lineage (GTDB taxonomy): Bacteria > Bacteroidota > Bacteroidia > Sphingobacteriales > Sphingobacteriaceae > Mucilaginibacter. Next base: position 328,738 of record NZ_FRCM01000007.1, on the reverse strand, counting down.
TTTATGTTTGCCTACAAGGTAAAAATAGAGAATATGGGTTCATATGCAGTTCGGCTTTTGGGCCGCCATTGGTATATTTTTGATTCGAACGGCGCAAAACGCGAAGTTGAAGGCGAAGGTGTAGTTGGTCAGCAACCGGTTATTGAGCCGGGGCAGGCTCATGAATACGTTTCGGGCTGTAACTTAAAAACAGATATGGGCAGCATGAAAGGCGAATACCAGATGTCGCGACTAATGGATAACCAGCTTTTTAATGTATTGATCCCTGAATTTTACCTGATAGCGCCATACCGCATGAATTAGTTTTCACTCAACATAATTAAAAAACAAAGCCCCGGCCATATAACAGCCGGGGTTTTTGTTTGATAAATATTTTACCGGTGATGCTCTGGCCTTGGCGCATTATGCGGTTGTGGAGCACGTTGTTGCTGAGGTGCCCGTTGTTGTTGTGGAGCACGTTGTTGTGGTGCCCGTTGTTGTTGCGGTGCCCGTTGTTGTTGTGGAGCACGTTGCTGTGGTGCCCGTTGTTGTTGTGGAGCACGTTGCTGTGGTGCCCGTTGTTGCTGTGGAGCACGCTGTTGCGGTGCCCGTTGTTGCTGTGGAGCACGCTGTTGCGGTGCCCTTTGTTGCTGCGGAGCACGTTGTTGTGATGCCCTTTGTTGCTGTGGTTGATTACGATTAGGGTGAGTGCCGTTTGGCCTTGCTGCACTGGATCTTGCACCAGCCCTGTTTGCCGGCGCTGATGCAGCAGGCCTTCCGCGATTTGCTTTTACAAACGAGTTCCTGTCTTTATGCGCTGCTTCCTGGTGCGAGACCTGGTTTGATGTAGGCTGAATATGGCGTTCTCTCATTGCTGCCCGCTCCTGTGGCCTTGGCCTGGCTGTTACACCGCCTCGGCCACCATTAAAGCTCCGGTGGTCACGTGTATTGCGTACAACGGTACGGTCAACATAAGTATTGTGTATTACGGTTCTGTTTACACGTACAACAGCAGTGTTGTAACGGAAACGGTCTCCGTCCCATCTGCCGCCGCCATATCCATGGCCGCCATAGCCGTAACCATAATTAATGCCACCATAAAAGCCTACATGCGGCCCCCAGTAACCCGAATAAAATCCGTATACGCCGCCGGTATAGCCCCAGTAAGCCGGGGTCCAGTAAAGGCCTGGATTTGGCGGGGCCACCCATACACCCGGCACCCAGTAATAACCACCTTCGTCATTATCATAAGCCCAGTAACCGGGTTGCCATATATAACCATCAACCGGGCATTCCGGCTGCACATAAACCCGTAATGCCGGGGGCGGTGTACCTACTGTTACGCTTACGCTAACCTGTGCATATGTTTGGGGTATGGCAAAATATGCCACACATAATAAAATGAATATTTTAATGATCTTTTTCATCGGGGTAATTGTTTATTAACTGTTTAAGCAATACTAATTAATTGCTCATTGTTAATTATATGACAATCAGCAACAGATAATGTTTGCCTGGTTAAAACCCTGAGTATTCAAAACCTGGAAAGTGTTCCCCCAATTACTGTGGCTTAAGAGACAATAGAACATAAATGTTAAAACTCCACATGTGCTCTTATCGAGAATACATTTACCGGTCCGCGATCTTTATTATAGGCAGGGTTTACAATAAACTGGTAATCGGGGGTTAAAAAGAATTTCTTTTGGTAGGCATTAATTTTATAATACAGTTCAGCAATCATTTCGGGTGCATAATTAAGTTTGCCATCGCCAATTAAAAAGCCATAGCCGCCTGCTGCAAGGTAATTGCGGTGTGGCGCAGATAAACCGTTCCCAATAAACGCAAGGCCAACTTCATCTTCATTACGTTTCCAGGAAGTGCCTTTTAATACAGCGCCTAAACTTACAGAACGATCAATTTCAGTAAAGAACCAGGTTTCGGTATGCCCGTCATTATAGCTGGCTTTGGCAAATACGCCAAGATCTTTAGAAAGATACTGATCAGCACTAATACCAAAACCATATTTATGGCGGCCATAAGCTTGCGTACTATCAACATTTGGGGCAGCCGGGTTTTGGGCAACAGCCAAATTATAATTACCGAATTTACCATTGTTCCTGAATCCAAGTAAACGCAATGTCCCGCTTTGACCACCTAAAGTGTACCGTTTTTCATATTCAATAGTTTGGGTATTTGCTTTACCTATCTTGCTATCCCATACAGATGAATTAGCCTGGGTTACCACCATGGTAAAAGCAAAACGCAGGGTCCAGTTAGGCTGACCTAATTCGGTAACGGCACCTATAGTATAGCCACGTGTGTTTGCGGGATAATCCCATGAGCCGTTATCCATTAATGCCCAGTTCATAAACTGCGTGCGCGGGTCATGACTGAAATTATTGCCATCAAAAAAATCAGCCATTCCAAATTTTCCGGCAGCTATTGAAAAATAGCGCTTGCTTTTTAAACCACCCAGCACATTGGCATCACTTTGTATAGTATCTTTTTCATTTCCCCATTCAAAGTTTTGCTTAAAATACAAGCGGGCGATGTAAATTTTAGGTTCTGCCGAACCAACCCTAAAGGTTTCGCCATTCGGAAAACCGGCTATCCCCAATGTTTTACTTAAACCTGCGCCTCCGGAGATCTCCGGGTTAAAGTAAGCTTCAGCCCCTTTCCACAGGCGGGCCGCACCAAAAAATGTGGAAGTGATGGAACTTTGTGTTTCTTCTTTGGTCGATAAGCTGTTTAAGCCACTATAACCGGCACTAAACCCTGACTTGTATTGTGTAATAATAGTTTGCTGAAAATGGAAGCTAAAGCGTTCCTGCTTTACAGTATCCTGCGCAGCAGATAGCTTAACAACAGCAATTAATAATATAAAAGAGAGTATGTATTTTTTCATAACAGACATTTTATTAAATTTAAGCAAATCTAATAATAAATTTAGACTTGTCTAAATTTATTATTATTCAAATTTTTTTATCTAATTTTTTAATTATGCCGCAAAGTAAGTTATTAAAACAATGCAATGGAATTGCATTAGTTAGCGCATTTGTCACAAATTCCTTTAACAATAAGATTCATCTCTGTTGAAGAAAAATTAGCAGGTAATGAAACATCGGGGATTTTGCAATTTGGGAGGCAAAAGGTTTCTTTACAGCAGATGCAATTAAAGTGCACATGCAAATCATGATGCTCGTTTACATCACATTCCTCTAAACATAAAGCATATTTTGGTGCGCCGGCGCCATCCTCAATTACATGAACCAATCCTTTTTCTTCAAAAGTTTTAATGGTTCGGTATATAGTGATCCGGTCTGCCGGGGCCAAACTTTTTTCAATATCGCTTAAGCTTATAGCTGCGTTTTGCGCTAACAGCGTATTCATAACCAATATACGCATAGCTGTTGGGGTAACATTTTTATTAGCCAGCTTTTGTTCTGTTATTGCTTTCATACTGTTTAAGTTAGCTAATAGCCTATGCCACTGGGTCTGATTGTTATTGGTTTTATTGTATTAACGGCAAAAGTATACTATTGGTTTAAACTGTATGTTAACACTCCGAATAAAACTGCTCTAAATAGCTCAGCATAAAATTATGCCGCTGCTCTGCCAGCTTTTTACCGGTAGTGGTGTTCATTTTATCTTTAAGCAGCAATAGTTTTTCGTAAAAATGATTGATAGAGGGGGCTGTTGAGTTTTTATATTCCTCTTTTGTCATGCTAAGGTTTGGCTTAATTTCAGGATTATAGATCTCGCGGCCTTTAAAACCGCCATAATTAAAGGCCCGGGCTATGCCTATGGCTCCAAGCGCATCCAAACGGTCGGCATCCTGTACAATATCCAGCTCAATAGACTTAAAGCCTGCCTTATCAAAGCCTGATTTGAAAGAAATATGTCTTATAATTTGCTGCACATGGTTAATGGTTTCTTCGTCAACATTGCTATCCTTCAAAAAATCACCGGCAGTTTTTGGGCCGAGTTCCTCATCTCCGTTATGAAATTTGCTGTCGGCGATGTCATGCAACAGGGCTCCGAGTTCAACAACTAAAGAATCGGCCTGTTCGGTTTGGGCAATCAGCTTTGCATTGTTCCATACGCGGTTAATATGCCACCAGTCATGCCCGCCTTCAGCATCTTGTAATGTCTGGCGAACAAAGGTTACTGTTTTATCAATAAGTGCGGAATTGTTCATAATCGTTTATTAATCTGCAATCAGTTCAACTTCGGCAACCGGGCTGAATAAATATACGCGCCTTGAATTTACTTCTATGCATTTATAGCGTTTCCGCAGCTTCTCTTCCTTGCGGAAGATCCGCCCATCCTTTAGCTTAAACATAGCCTTCAAAGGTAACTTTTCAACCGTTACAATTGATTCTTTAGGCGCATCATACATCCGGAGCGAACGGTACAGAGTAAGGTCGGAACAGCTGGATGCCGCCGGGTTATTCAAATAACCTGTTATAGCATGTTTAACATCCGCAGGAAAAATGTCCTTCTCAAAAAAAGGCTGCATCATTTTTTTAAAGTTCAGCTTCCATTCGGTACCATGCGGTTTGGCCTTGTGCTTATGTTCGTTCCAAGTATGAAGGTGTGCAAACTCATGCACTGTGGTAACCAGGAACGCATAAGGGTTCAGATCAAAATTTACAGAGATGCGGTGCCCTTTACCCGAGTGCGGCGGCCTGTAATCGCCAAACTTAGTGTTGCGGTTGCGCGAAATTTTGAATTCGCATTTAAAGTAGTCAATCCACCGGCCAATGAGCGGGGCTGCATCAGGCGGAAGATATGTTTCAAGAATTTTTACTTTATCCAATTTTTACCTCGGCGCAAAGATAATAAAAAGCGGAAAGACTAAAGCTTAAAGCCCAAAGCAAAAAAATTAGAAAAGGAATAAAAGCTTTATGCTTTCGGCTTTTCGCTTTCAGCTTATAAATATTGTCCCGCCGTTAAAATGCTTTGTGCAACTTTACAAACGTTGCCACGTACATAAACATCAGTTAATTCCCCATTACTTATCCTTACTTCAACAAAAAGCTGACTAGGGCGCCCGAGGTTTTCTCCCTGGTTAATTTGTATAACAGAACCAGGTTTTTGAAAACCGAGTTTTACCAGGTAAGCGCCAGCAGGCCCGGCAAGGCTGCCTGTGGCTATATCCTCTACAGTTCCCTCGTTATCCCAACTTCTTATCCGTAACGTTGGAATTTCAAGTATCCCAATAAACATGGCGCCCCATTGCCGGATCCTTTCCTCCAGGTCAGGTACCCTTATTTTTGCCCCGAAACCATTTTTTTGTAAGGGAATGATCAGGTAAGGCAAACCGGTAGAAACAACTATTGGATAACATCCCGGATATAGATCACCCGGGTTTGAACTTAAGCAATCAAGCAACAAGGCTGTTTCTGCCGCGTCTAACTCCTTGCCAAACTCAACCTTTCCCTGGTTCATAATTGCGCTGTAAAACTGGTTTTTCTTTTCGGTGACTACTGAAACCGATTTTTTATTTAATATAAATGTCCAGGTCGCTTTTTCAGCGTCAGGTTGGTAGAGATCGTGTAAAGTGGCAGCTGCCCCTAAAACCGGATGGCCTGCAAAATCCATCTCTTCCTGGCAAGTGAAAATACGGGCCCGCACCTTGCCAGAATCAATTTTTTGAAGAAAAATACTCTCAAATTGCCGCATTTCTTGTGTCAATTTAAGCATTGCGGCTTCGCTAAGTCCTTCAGCATCTGTAAAAACAGTTAAGCCGTTACCGGAAAATGGCTGATCTGTAAAAACGTCGACATGATAATATGGTATTATACTCATAAACTGGTTGTTAATATTTTATGATTAAGTGAGTAGGATCTATTTATTTATTCCCGATCCTGGCGATTGCTGAAATTTCAATATTTGCCTGGAGGGGAAGCTCTTTAACAGCAATACATACCCGTGCCGGAAACTGGCCATTAAAGTACTTTTGATAAACCTCATTGGTGGGGGCATAATTATCCATAGTTGTCAGGTAAATTGTCACGTTTATAAGATTGGTATAGGTTAAGTTGTGCTTTTGAAGAACGCTGCCTAGATTCTTCATTACCTGGTTTGCTTCTGCTTTAAAGTCGGTATTTATCAACTTGCCGTTTAAATTGTCAGTCCCTATCTGTCCTGATATGTATAATGTTTCCCCTAAAGCCACAGCGTCGGTGAATGGAAACCCGTTTGGCAGTTTATGGGTTGTTAATTCTTCGTTTTGCTGTAATTGCAAGTCAAATCCTTTTCGGTCTGTTTGTATCCAGTATTCAGCTATCTTACCATTTTCAACGCGGTAAACTGCACTTCCAATTTCTATTAAAGGTAAGCCCGTAGCTTTAAATTGACCTATGTCTGCTAAATGCTTCCCGGTTTGTTTCCATCGGGCATATACTTTATTATCATTAGCTATCAATTCAGTTATTTCAAATTCATATGGGCCGTAAAGAGCCTTAAATTCTTTAACATGTTCCGAATAATTCTGTGGTGTTCTTTTTATAGTTTCCTGTTTTTCAGCATTCATTTGATTGGCTAAAACTGTATCGGCCATAAATTCTGCTGCTCTTTCGGGGCTTTTTCCTGATCTTACAATTTGTAAAAAGGCTTTAACTATTTCTCTCGGTTGTTGGTTAATGTTCATTTGCTGGGTTTGTGCCTGGGTTTTATTTATTAGGATGATGATTACGGATAGGAAAGTAAAAAAGGATGTTTTCATGTGCTGATATTGTAATAACAAAATTCATTAAATTTGCCAATATATAACAGATACAGTTTTTGAATATTTAACTATAACAGATTTTACTATGCATGAATCTATTTATATAACCCTGGCTAATAAAGTAGCATCAATGATTGAAAATGATGTTTATAAAGCCGGAGATAAACTTCCGTCGTTACGTAGTTTGCATAAAGAGAATGGCATAAGTGTGGGCACAGTATTACAGGCATTTAACCATCTAATTGATAAAGGACTAATAAATGCGCGTGAAAAATCAGGATACTTTGTAAGTTACCGGTCTAAAAGAAAGCTTCCCCTTCCCCAAACTAACCCGGTAACATTGTCTGCCAAAACAGTTCATATAGATCAACTGATCCAAAAACTTCGTAAAGATGGTGCCGGAAAGCATTTTGTATCCTTTGCCAACGCCCTTCCTGATCATCGTTTATTACCTTTTAATAGTATTAAACGGGCCATTCAAAATGCTTCGAGAGATTTAAGCGGAAGCTACCTTGCTATGGAGGAACGCAAAGGAAACCTGAAATTACGGGAAGAGATTGCTAAAAGGTCATTCATGTGGAGCGGCTCATTACAGGCAAGTGATATAATCATTACCAATGGCGCCACTGAAGCTGTTATTCTTGGCCTTAAAGCGGTTACAAAAGAAGGCGATACAGTGCTGGTACAAGACCCATGCTATTACGGCATTATGCAGTGCCTGGAATATTTAAATTTAAAAGTAATTACAATCCCGTGCCATTCAGAAACAGGGATCAATATAACGGACCTGGAGGATGCATGCAGCAAGTTTGCTGTTAAAGCGTGCGTTTTGGTGGCTAATTTTAATAACCCAAATGGTACATGTTTAAGCAGTGAGAAAAAGCAACAGCTTGCAGAATTTGCCAATAAAATGGAAATTCCCATCATAGAGGATGACTTATACGGAGATATTTTTTTTAAAGGCACCAGGCCGGATACCATTAAAACTTATGATAAAAATGGCTGGGTATTGTATTGCAACTCTTTTTCGAAATCACTTGCTCCCGGGCTCCGTATTGGCTGGTGTGCAACAGATAGGTTTGTTTATGAAGTGGCGCGTCTTAAGTCCATGCACAACGGCCCAACCTGTAGTTTTACTCAAAAATCATTGTGCGAGCTATTATCTTTTGGTGTTTACGACCGGCACCTGAAAAAATTCAGAATTGAGCTGAACAAAAATTTAGTGCGAACTACAAACCTGATTGAACAGTATTTTCCGGAAGGTACAAAAATCAGCTCCCCAATCGGCGGCCTTGTTATTTGGGTTGAATTACCTGGATATATAAATACGGTACAACTGCAAGACGCTGCTTTTAAGCTTGGAATTAGTTATGCCCCTGGTGAATTATTCTCTGCCAAAGGCGACTATCAAAATTATTTACGCATAAGCTATTGTAAATTATGGGATGCTAATACTGAAAATGCGCTGAAGAAACTAGGTCTTTTATTTCAATCCGCTGGTGACAAAACAGCCTGATCCGCTATGACTATTTCAACAAATTATAAGCCAGTAAACTCGCGGCATATGCCAATACTGTCATATAAGCGAATTGGATAGCGGGCCAGCGCCAATTCTTTGTTTCGCGGTAAACTACGGCAACCGTGCTGGCGCACTGCATAGCGAAGGCATAAAACATCATTAATGAAAATGCAACTGCCAGCGAAAATACCGGTTGGCCAGTTTGAGTATTTTTGGCCGAGGCCATTTTTTTCTGTACCGATTCTATTTTATCGGCATTGCCGTCAACACTGTAAATGGTAGCCATTGTGCCTACAAAAACTTCGCGGGCAGCAAAGGAAGTGATGAGCGCTATACCTATTTTCCAGTCAAAGCCTAATGGCCTGATGGCTGGCTCAATAACGTGGCCCAATACCCCGGCGTATGAATTCTCAAGTTTTTCGGAATTGATGGCTCTTTTAAGATCATCCGGGTTAAGCTGTTTTGCATACTGAGGCTGCTGATATTTTTGTTCGATTTTTGCAAAGCGGTCACCAGGGCCGTATGATGCCAGTACCCATAGGATAACCGATACGGCTATAATAACTTTACCAGCCTGTAAAACAAACGCCTTTGAACGGTCATACATGCTGAAGGCCACATTATTCCATCTTGGCATCCGGTAAACCGGCAATTCCATAATAAAGTAGCCGCGCTCGCGGCCCTTCAGGATCAGCTTAAACGCAAAGGCTACAACTATCGCTGATATCAGGCTGAAAACATACATCCCCGTTAATGCTAATCCCTGCATGTTAAAGATCCACCAAACATTACGGTTTGGCACAACCAACGCGATTAGCAGCGTATAAATAGGGAGCCGGGCCGAGCAGGTAACCAATGGTGTTACCATTATGGTAATCATCCGGTCTTTCCAGTTCTCAATAGTACGGGTGCTCATAATAGATGGCACAGCACACGCAAAACCACCAATAAGCGGAACAACCGATTTTCCATTTAAACCAACCTTGCGCATCAGCTTATCCATCATAAACGTAACCCGCGACATGTAGCCGGTATCTTCCAGGATCGAAATAAATGCAAAAAGTATAGCTATCTGGGGGATAAACACCATTACGCCGCTCAATCCTCCTATAACGCCATCGACTAATAAACCGGTTAATGGCCCTGCGGGAAGTAATTGGTGCAATGAATTTTGAACCCATGCAAACAGATCTCCAATTTTTTCCATCGGGTAAGCCGACCATGCAAAAATAGACTGGAACATAAAGAGCAATATGCCCAGGAAAATAACAAAGCCCAACACTTTATGGGTTAGTATCTTATCAATCTTATTGCTTAATGTTTCATCTTTAGCTGTTTCGGGAATCTTAACAGTATCGTATAGCAAATCATTAATAAAACTATACCGGGCAATAGTCTCTGTAGCCTGCGATTTTTGGGAGTGGAATGAAAATTCTTTTTCCAGTTCCTCTATACGGTCGCTTTCGGTTGGGGTTAAAAACTTAACAGTTTCATGCTGATGGGCCAGCTGCAAGGCGAAATAAGGATTGTCGAGCTTTAGCTCTTCGCTTATTTGCGCTATCAGTTGCGGGGCAATGGCTTCTACATCAATAGATGACTCCTGTAATGCAATTTTATTAGCAAAGGTTATAGCCTGTTTTAACTTATCAATGCCCTCAACCTTTCGTGCCGAAATAGGAACTACAGGTACGCCCAGTTTTTTGGCAAAAAGGTCAATATCAATATTAATACCTGCCTTTGTCGACAGGTCCGTCATGTTCAGCGCTATAATAACGGGTATTTTCAGGTCTGCAACCTGGGTATAAAGCAGTAAGTTTCTTTTAAGATTTGTTGCATCAATAATTACAACAACAAGATCGGGAGTATGGGCATTTGATCTGTCGGCCAATACGGAGAAAACGATAGATTCATCCTGGCTTTTAGGGTAAAGGCTGTAAGTGCCCGGCAGGTCAATGATCTCGGCAATACGGCCATCGGGCAAAGTGGAATAGCCGGTTTTTTTATCAACCGTAACGCCGGGAAAATTTCCTATTTTTTGATTTAAACCGGTTAATGTATTAAAAAGAGTTGATTTACCGGTGTTTGGATTTCCTACAAGTGCAACTCTTATATCGGCCTTCAATTGTTAACGTGCTATTGCAGGATAATAGTTGAAGCTTCAAATTTGCGCAGACTCAGCTGGTAACCTGATACATTAATAGCCATCGGATCCCCAAGCGGTGCAATACGCGAAACGGTGATCGATTCGCCGGGTAAGCATCCCATTTCCATCAATTTTACTGACATCTCAAGGTCGGTAAACTCTTTTACAATCCCAATTTCGCCTGGTGCAAGTTCTGAAAGCGTCATATTCTTATTTAAAACTTAGGCCAAATGTATAGCTTATTTAAATTAAATCCAAATAAGAACAATCAAAATTTACACAAGTAATACTTACCTCATAATAATTATGCCGGGAGTGCTTTTAGCAGGCGAACTGTAATAAGCTGTTATCTGGTTTTTATAGCTTTTCTATTTCTTCAATAGCTAGCTTAGTGGTCCTGGCAATAAAGGCAATATCCAGGCCTTCCTTTTTAAGTTCACGGGCAATTGCCCGTGCTTCTTCAAGTTTAGCTTCTTTCAACGCATAATCCAGTACATTTTTATTGTCCCATTTATATTTCATGCTGCTATCGTACATGGTCTTTTCCTCCTTTGTCAAATTAGTATATTCAGCTATGCTGAATAGTTTTTCAAATATGGGTTTTCGCAGGTAAGCCGGAATCTTGTCCATACGGCTCATATTCTTTAAAATATAAAGCCATTTGTCCAAATCAGTTTCCAGTTCGGTGTCCTCTTTTACAAATTTATTCAATTCTAAATAAATATAACCCAGCTTATCGTAAAATATTTCACCTGTTTCACGGTTACATAAACAAATATCATGCAGGTATTCATTGCCGTTGCTTATTTGTAATGTAAAATCTTCTAACAAAGCAACAAGATAAACCTCAGTAAGGTTATAAGCCCATTCGCTACGCTTACCCTTTGGAGCCTGATCACTTATCAGCCGCGATGTATAGAATAAAGCTCTTTCTTTAAAATTACCTTGACGCCCACGTTGAACTTCAATCAAAAACTTTTCACCGTTCTCACCGGTACAAAGCAAATCGAATATAGCAGCGCCTTCATCCTTTAAATCACCGGGATGTTCATTCTTGTTGTAAACCAGGTCGATTATGTATTTGCGTCCCCGGAAGACCTCATTTAAAAAGGCGATCAGCAGATCTTTATTAGGCTCGCTGCCAAAAATCTTCTTAAAGGCAAAGTCAACTAAAGGATCAATATACTTTCCGGTAACCGGTGGTTTATTATCAGGCATATAGCCAAAGATAAGCCTTTACAAGCATTTGTTGACGACCAATTTTTACCTCATAATAATTATGCCGGGAGTGCTTTTAGCAGGCGATCCAACCTTAGTTATCTTATAAATAAGCTTTGCATAAAAATAGCGGCCAATAGTATTTGTTTGATCGTTTTCTACGATGCCGGTTGTTGATATGTTGCGTTGAATCCCTGAGTTTTGATTTAAAATATCAAATGCATTTAGAGAAAAAGTAAGGTTTTGTTTTTTTAAGAATGTGCGCTCAAGTCCTGCATTCCAGATATAAAACGAGGTATTGGCGCTTGCAGGCGCACCTCTGAATAATCTTTGGGTAACATCGCTGAATATGCGCCAATCTTTTATTGGCTTTACACTGGCGGTAAATGTATTATAAAAAGTATAATAGTGCTGATCGGCTAATGACTGATAGGAGTTTTTGGCATTGTTATATGTTCCGTAGCCTCTTAAACCCAACTGCAAATTATCAATATCGTAATTGGTACCCATGCTTAAGCCCGGTGAAAGACGGCGTACGGCATTTTCATTGCCATTTATTATGTTCACAAAGCGGCTAATGCTTCCGTTTAAACCTAAGCTAAATTTTAACCCTTTAATTTTTGTAGGCTTTCCGTAATTAAAGCCAAAGTTTGAATTGTAGTTGCCATCGGTATTAATAGGGCGAGAGGTTGTTATACCATTTGCATCCACTGTACTTGCGGTTGAAAACCCGTTCCAGGTATTTGTAAAGTTGCCGTAAAGGTTAAAGTAGTAATTGTTTTTGATATCGAAATAGCTGTAGTTAAAATTGGTGTTTAATGAGCGCGACATCACCAGGTTAGGATTTCCCTGCTTGATATACAACGGATCAGTATTATTAAATACAGGCTGCAGGTCAGTAGCTGACGGCAAACTAACATCGGTGCCAACATTTAAGTAAAAGTTTGGCCCATTCTTTTTACGGTAGGAAAAACTGGCATTGGGTACCAGCGCAAAAGCATCGCGTTTTACCGTGCTGAATTTATTATTGCTGGTGAAATCGCCCTGCAAACCCAAATCGGCAACAGCAAAGTTGAAGTTTAAAGTTACTTCATCGCTAGTTTTGTTAAGGCCAGCAGTAGTTGTATACCGCCAGTTGCGGTTGTCAAAATTTCCACTCAGCAGCGGATCTATTATCTCGTACTTCCCGGTGGCTCCGTTATAATCTAACGTGTATTGATCTGCCAGTTGCTTGCGGTAATCAAAACTTTGGCTAAGGGTAAGGTTTAGTTTATGCTTAGCACTTAACTGGCTTACGTATGACGCCGTGCCGCTAAAAAAAGTAGCGTTATTGTTCTGACTGGCTTGTTGATTAATGTCATTCCCGTTTTGGTTGTTTACAAAATAACGGGATGTTGATATATTGGTGTAATCGTAATCAGATTTGGAGTAATTGCCGTTTGCAAAAAAGTTAAGTGATCCTTTACCCTTATGCAGCTTATGATTAACAGAAAACAGGCCGCCATACGCCGGGCTTGTTTTTTTACCGTTCAGCAATTGGCTTATGTTGTTTATGCTATCCATTGCACCGTTAAGAGTATTTGAAAATAACGATGAATTATTTTTATTGAGCGTAGTGCTGATACTTGGCTTAAATTTAATATTGGTTAAACTATCCAGCTTATAATCAAAAGTAAAGTTTAGGCGATAGCTGTTAATTGTATTACTGCCACCCGTTTTTTGATTGGTGAATAAGTTATTTGGATTATCCTGGATGTCAGACATCTTTTGCAGCATGTTTGAGGAGATCACTGAAATAAAGTTCACGTTAAATTTCAACTGTTCCTTTTTGCCATAAATATCCGAATAGTTGATCCCGCCGCTGTGGTTGGTAATTACGCCATCATTTACCCCTGAAAACGCGCCGTTAACATTTACCCGTCCTCCACTGCTAACTGATATGGAGTTATTCCCGTTGCCTGATGAAAAAGCATCAAAAACATTGCCCCCTGTAAAATTATTCAAGTCCTCGAAACTAAAGCCCGACTCATTAACATTATTGCTCAAAAACAGGAACGACAGCTGTTTTTTGTTATCAAAATGATTTAAGTTAAACTGGCCAAGGTACTTATCCTGCGTGCCGCCTGCCGCGGTAGCGTTTCCAAACCAGCCTTTCTTTTTATCGGCCTTTAGGGTAAGGTTTAATACTTTATCGCGCTGACCATCATCAATACCTGTGTTTTTTGCTTTATCAGTTTTATCATCAATTACCTGCACCTTATCAATAGCATCAGCAGGCAGGTTTTTTGTAGCCGCTTTTGGGTCGTTCCCAAAAAACTCGCGGCCATCAACCATTACCTTTTTTACATCCTTACCGCCCGTAGTTATTTTGCCGTCTTTGTCAACATCCATGCCGGGGATTTTCTTTAACAGCGCTTCCACGTTATCATTTGCCTGCGTTTTAAACGAGCCCGCATTAAATTCAACGGTATCTTTTTTAATGGTGATGGGTGCTTTTTCTGCTTTAACATCAACCTCATTTAAGTTATGTACATCCTTTACCATTTTCAGTGTGCCAAAATCAATAGAGGGTTTAGCTGCGCTGATACTAAAAGCCTGTACAAAGTTTTTTAAACCCAGTTGTGATACAATCAGCCTGTAGCTTCCGTTTTTAAGTCCGTTTATTTCGAAGCCTCCATTTTTGCCGGATACTGAACTTTTTTCCAATAGGGAGTCAGCGGCGTTTACTACTGATACAGTAGCATAATCAACTGGGTTATTGGTTTCATCAACCAGTTTTCCTTTTACCTGCCTTTTTGCCTGTTGCGCAAAAGTGGTTAATGATACTAAAATAAGGCTAAAAGCTGTGATGGTGTGGCGTAAGTTTTTTGACATAAACAGTTTAAAAATGATACACTAATTTTAAATAATACCTGCGCAGCTAAATTACGAATTATTCGTAATTCTACGATATTATCGTAGTTTAAAATCAAGATTTAACAATTTTTAACAAATAGGTAGGGGATTCTCACCAACAGATTAGCTTGGGTACACTTAAATTTAAAACAGGAAGGTAATGGATCTTTAAATATTTGTGCCTTTCAATATTCCCAAAGACCTTGCAGTAAATTTTTAACGCAGAGAAATAGAGAAGGCGCGAAGTTCACGGAGGTTACTGGCAGAACTTTATATGCTTTTAGGCAATAAGCGAAGAGGATTTGTACGGGGCAGCATATTTTACTTTTCCAAATGTAGGGCAGCCGCAGCTTTTATGGAAAATGCCGCATGATGAAAGGACGAGTAATCCTAACAACCCTAATAGTATAAATTTATTCTTTATCATGGTTTAATGCTTTAACCGTTATAAATATACTAAATGCTGCCATTAATGCGCCTATCGTATCGGCAAAAAGATCATTCCATTCGCCGCTGCGCCATGTAAATATATACAGCTGCAATAATTCAATAATGCCGCCGTAAGCAATGGCCAGTACAGTAATTAGTGCTAACACCTTGTACGATAAACTGCGTAAAGATTGTTGCCTTATGTAGCCTGTGGTGCTAAAAACAATCATCACAAAAAAGAATCCGCAATGCACCAGCTTGTCAAAGCCGGGGAAAAATAGAGGTGAGTCAGACACTTCCCCTAATTTTACACTGCACATTATAAAAACAAATAAGGCCCACAAAATTGCGGGCCAGTAATATTTAATAATAGCTTTCATTAAGCGCCAACAAGCGATTTATAGCTATCAGCTGATAATAATGATTCAACCGATGCGGGATCTGATAGGGTTATTTTAACCATCCAGCCTTCACCATAAGGATCGGAGTTCACCAATTCGGGTTGCTTATCCAGCGCAGGGTTAACTTCGTTAATTGTTCCGGCAACCGGCATAAAAAGGTCTGATACGGTTTTAACCGCTTCAACAGTACCAAAAACTTCGTCTTTGGCAACTTCTTTTCCTAACGAGCTGATATCTATATAAACAATATCGCCTAATTCGCCTTGTGCAAATTCGGTAATCCCAATATAGGCTACATCGCCGTCAACTTTTATCCACTCGTGGTCTTTAGTGTATTTTAATCCTGCCGGAAAATCCATAGTTTTTTTGATTTTATGGTCCAAAAATAATAAAACTTTAAGCTAACGCAATAAATAACCACTTATAAAAATTCTTTACGGGTTTTAACGTTTTTAAATATAGAAACTAAAAGCAGCTATGCTTTGTTAATAAGATAGCTATCAACATAAATGATTATGAATAAGTTACAGCTTTCAATTACTATTACAACGGTTCTGTTAACTTTCCAGGCATGCAAAAGCAATATAAAGGATGACAGTATGGTTGATAGTTTTACTACCGTAAAAAAAAGTAGCGGGAAAGAAAACGTAATTGTTGAAAAGGCTGATGCGGATTTTATAGCCGAAGCAGCCAGGAATAGCATGGCAGAAACGGAACTGGGTAAGCTTGCCCGGCAAAAAAGCAATAATAAACGGATTAAAAGTTTTGGAATGATAATGATTGCAGCACATTCCAAAATAAGTAATAAAATTAAAAGCCTGGCATCAGCCAAAAATATCTCTTTGCTAACATTTGCTGACCCGAATAAGCAGAATGAAATAAGCATGTTATCAAAAAAATCAGGAAATGATTTTGATAAAGCCTATATCAGTAATATGATTGAAGACTATAAAAAAGAAATCGCAACGTTTGAAAACGCTGCAAAAAACTGTGCTGATCCTGACATAAAATCATTTGCCGCTAAAACATTGCGCGTGCTGCAGGCACATTTCGATGCTATAAATGCAATAAGCTATAGCATGGAATAATAAGCCGGTTTAAAATTATTTAATAGGCTTAAAAATTCGGTTCCACCTTATTTTATCAAAAAAGGTCCCGGTCGAATCAATACTCATCCAGGTTATCATAGCCTTGCCAACCACATGGTCTTCGGGCACGTAGCCCCAAAAGCGGGAATCGAGCGAATTGTGACGATTGTCGCCCATCATCCAGTAGTAGTTCATTTTAAAGGTATAGCTGTCAGCTTTTTTGCCGTTTATAAGGATGGCCTTACCGTTAATGGCCACTTTATTGTTTTCATACAATTCAATTGCCCTGCGGTATAAAACCATGGTAGAATCATTTAACGGAATTATATACCCGCGTTTTGGCATAACCAGCGGACCGAAATTATCCTGGTTCCACTTAAATTTTTCGTTATGCGGAAAAACATCAGCCGCATATTCTCCGGCAGATTGAATAACAGGTGTAATGCTCTTTATATTAGAGTAGCCTTTTAGTGTTGCCACATAAGCTTTCGGAATTATCATCACATAAGTATTGGCGTCTTTTTGCCCAAGCAGCTCAATGCTCATATCATGGTATACCTGCGGATTAATATCGGTGCCATTGGTAACTACTTCGTATGATGTTTGTGCTTTTTCGGCATTAGGCGCTGCTTTACCGTTTATAAATACCTGGCCGTTTACAATGGTAAAAACATCGCCCGGGGTTGCCTGGCAGCGTTTTATCAGGTTTGTGCGCACATCAACCGGCCTGTTGTATGACGGATCGGCTTCTTCAGGTTTATTAAAGACAACTATATCGCCTTTCTTTATTTCGGTTAAACCCGGCAGGCGGAAATAAGGCAGCTTAATCCCATCCCAGTAGGTTTTAACGTTATATCTTGTTATGGTTGATTCTAAAAATGGGATTGAAACCGGTGTAAACGGCATCCTTGGGCCGTAGCTTATTTTGCTTACAAATAAATAGTCGCCGGTTAACAAAGTGCCTTCCATTGATCCTGATGGTATTGCATATGCCGAAAACAGCAATCCCCGAATAATGGTAGAGGCAATAGCTGCAAATAATATAGCATCAACCCACTCGCGTGTTTTTGATTTTTTCGGTTTAGTGCTATCGGTTTTCTTTGTAAAAGGAAGCTTCCATTTCATAACGCAAGGGTTTGTGAAAGTTTTGACGGTTAGATCAGGCAATTGTTACAAATTTTTTTGCCCTCTTTATGCGAAGCAAAGAGAGGGCCGACCATCCGCTGGCTAGCGGAGTCGTCGGGGTGAGTCTATACGCCACGCATTTGCGCCAATGCATTTACGTTAACGTCGCATGCATAGTCTACTCACCCGGTCATTGCTTCGCTCGACCACCCTCTCTGCTGCGCAAAGAGGGAAAGAATGAGGCCAAGTATATCTTACTACAAATAATTACATTTCCTTTTTATTTACAATCCCTACCTTTGCGCCTTAATATGAGCTCACTTAAAATAGTTTCCTTACTGCCATCCGCAACAGAAATAGTTTGTGCCTTAGGCCTCGAACAAAGCCTTGTTGGGCGGTCGCATGAGTGTGATTTTCCCGAATCGGTTAAACAATTACCGGTATGTTCTGAAGCAAACTTCCCTGATAATTTAAGCAGCGCCGCTATTGATGTTAAGGTAAAAGAGATCCTTGCCGATGCCTTGTCGGTTTATACCGTAAAACGCGATGTGGTAAAGGAACTGGCGCCCGATGTGGTGATCACCCAGGCACAATGCGAAGTTTGTGCGGTATCATTGCAAGAGGTAGAGCAGGCGTTGGAAAACTACCTGGATAAAGAAGCACATATCGTATCGCTTCAGCCCAACAGTCTTGACGAGATCTTTAATGATATTAAAACCGTTGCAGTAGCATTGAACGTGGCTGATAAAGGTGATACCCTGGTTGAAGACCTGCAGGAGCGGGTTGATATCATCCGCCATAAACTGAAATTCAGCGATAACAAGCCCACGGTTGCCTGTATTGAGTGGCTGGAACCTATGATGCTTTCCGGTAACTGGGTGCCCGGGCTGGTAAGCATTGCCGGGGGAACAAATGTATTAACCGAAGCAGGAAAACACTCGCCTTATATACAATGGGGTGAGATCCGTTTACAAAACCCCGAAGTTATCATCATAATGCCCTGCGGATTTTCAATTGAGCGCACTTTAAAAGAAGTTGATATTATATTACAGCTGCCCGGTTTTAACGATATGAAAGCGGTAAAAAATAACCGCGTTTATATTGCCGATGGCAACCAATACTTTAACCGCCCTGGTCCGCGGATTGTTGATTCAATTGAGATCCTTGCCGAGATTATCCACCCAAAGCAATTTATTTTTGGATATGAGGGGGATGGTTGGATCAGGTTTGGGGTGTAGAAGACGATTAAGTTACTCAGACTTGTAGATTGATATGTATAGAAAATGCCACTTTTCTATACATGTGCACTACGATATGTATACGAAAGGGCACTTTTCTATACATGTGCCTTACTAAATCGAACGAAACCCGGGATTAGTAGTTGGTGTGTCGAGACCCTTTTGTCTTAGTTCAGGTTCCTTCCGGAATAACATAAATAGAAAAAAGTCTCTCACTCCCCATTATCATCCGTCTCCTTAATCTCATCATCTTTCTTAGCCTTGCCCAAACGGATCTTCGGGTTTGCCTGTGTGCCTGTGATGGTCATCGGGATGCCGAATATGCCGAACGGCGGCAGGCCCAGCCTGAACTGCAGGTTCAGCACATTGTCAAAACTTACCTGGCCCGAAAATTTTAGCCTGAACCCGGCCATGCGCATTTTGGTTTGTTTTATGGTGATGATGTTATTGGCAATGGTGGTTTCTATATTCACTTTTGAAACATCGCCGCTGTCAATTTTATGATCGGTTTTATTGCTTACCGCGCCGAAAAGCTTAAACCCATGTACGGATACTTTTTTAACCGACAATACGCCGCCACCCTTTAATGATGGATAAACCGGCTGCATATTACTGTTAAGCCTGCCGCCTAGCTTATAATCGAGCGCTACCAGGCCCGACGCGCTTTTTGCCGAAGAGGCCATATCGTGAAAAAGCTTGATCTCGTTATATGCTCTTTTTATATCAAACTCCTTAGCGCTTATATGATAATCAAAAACTGCTTTTTTTGCGCTTTGGCTGCTATAGGTTGCATCCATGGTCACAGGGGCTCCTATTATGGTAAAGCCGGTTTGCTTTAAAACGATGTTACCATTTGTAATAGCCATTTGCCCCTTAGCGTCTGTTAATTCAAGGCCATTGTACTTTACCTTTTTAACATCCGCGGTAAAGTTCAGGTCAAGTGTTTTTGGCACCATGATCACACCGGTGCTTGCCGATCCCGGGTGTCCGCTTTGAGTTGGCGATGCACTGGCAAAAGCCATAAAATCATCTGCCACAATGTTGGGGCTGCCAAAATTCAGGTCCCCCTTAAGTACAGCGCCCGGTTTGGTTACATACTCAATAACGTTTGACAATGCACCGTTTAAAGTAATTATTGATTTACCATATGTTGCCGTAAAGGCATCAAAGTTCATCTTATCCTGCTTAAAGCTAAATGTACCATTCTTAATCAGGAAAGGTTTTGGGAAAAGATCAGACTTAACAGCAAGCTCTTTTACCTGCATACTCCCCGAGTTATTAAGCTTCGCATAGTTACCTGCGGCAGCATCGCTTTGCTTGCCCTTTAATGAAAGTTTAGTTTTTATCTGCCCTTTTACATTATATCCTTTAATAGCAAATACCTGGTAAATCTTACCCACATCAAGCGTGCCCTGCGACGCAATGTTATATTCAATATTATTAAAGTTCTTTAGGTTTGCTCTAAACGTAAACGGATTCCCTTCAAACACAAACGAAACAGGCTTAATATTAACTTTCATTCCTGCCAGTGTTCCGGTACTGTTTACAATATTGGTATTTACCTGGATATTCTGGATAGGGTGCGGATAGTATTTTGTCTGGATCACCCCGTCCTTAAGCTGAACATTAATTTTGGTAGTTGGATAAATCTTTTTTGCAGGCAGGTATTTGCCCTTTGTTTGCAGGTCGGCAACAAGGTTACCCGCGAGCGATACACCCAGGCTGTCAATCGGGTAAACCTTTTTAATATCGGCCATATTAAACTTTGCCTTTAAATCGGCATCCATCGGAAAACCGGGTTCGGCATTCATTTTAAAATGGCCCTTAATAAAGTTTTCCAGCACGCTGGCATTCAAATTATCTATCGAAAAACTGGTATGCTGGTAATTGTTATCCGGGCAAACTGCGCTCATATCAAAGCTGATATTTTTTACAGCCTCGGGCACGCTTGCATACTTTATGTAACCATTGCGAAAAGTGGATTGCACATTAAATTGGGGGATGCTGGTAATAACCGTATCCGGTTTGCGATTTTTTACACGATGGATAGTGGTGGCATACTTACCCTGCGCCAGTAAATGTAATGCATATTGCCCCTTCAGGTTTACATGCATTTTACCAAACGCAGCATTCCATTTTGCAAGATCCATCTCGGTATTCAGTTTGGCATAAACAATAGGCGCTTTGGTTCCCTTAACGCGAACAACAGAATTTAAATAATCCTTACCCATATTAAAGTGCAGTGAATCCAGATTGATCTTCAAACTGTCCGGATCAAGCCCCGGCAATTGGGTATCAAAGTCCATGTATAAATTACTGATTGGGGTTGGCGTTTTTGGGCTATTGATGTAGCCATTGCGGATCTTGATATTCAGGCTCAGATTGGGCAGTGTACTGTCAGCAGCATTGTATAAACCGGCAAGCCTGAATTTGATATTCCCGGTACCTTTTATATCTGCTTTATCCAGCCCTTTTAAATAGGATGGGGGCAGTGCTGTGATAATGTCATGCAGCTGGCTATCCTTCGAATTAATATTAAAATCCATGCTGTAACCATTTTTCAGGAACGCAAATTTGCCAATGAAATTAACGGGTAATGTATTTAATAATAAGTCGTTTTTCTGGAAAACGAACGCCAGCGATTTGGTATTTATCTGTGTGATCAGGTCAGCGTTCAACTTCTTCGATATTACATAAGGCACATTGTTATAATAGAAATCAACTGCCTGCATTTCGGTATGGGTATGCAGGTCGAAAACATCTTTAGTTAGATCGCCCTGCCCCGTATAGCTAATACCGCGGGCAACAAATTTTACAGGCAACGATGGATCATTGTATACAAACCTGCTGTTTTCTATCAGGATCTGGTTTATACCTAACGATGCGCTGCTGGTATCCGCAGGAGATGAGGCTGTATTTTTACCCTTATAAACATTATAGTTTACATGCCCCGCACTGTCCGACTGGATATTGATAAAAGCAGTGTTAAGGAAAATTTTATTAATGGTAAGTTTTTTTTGAAACAGCGTGCTCAAATCAATCCCAAAGGAAACCTCTTTTGCTGCCACCAGCGTGTCTTTTTGAAACGGTGCGCTTCCTTTTAGGTCTAAGTCATACAGGGTTAGTGTAAGGCTTGGGAAATGCTTAAAGAACGAGAGCCTTGTTTTAGAGAACTCCAGTTGCCCGTTTATGCTGCCATTAGCCCATTGTTTGATTTTATTGCTAACCGTTTGCGGGAATAAAATGGGCAAAGCAAATAAAAGTATCAGCAAGCTTCCAACGGTTATACCTGTTATTTTTAAAGTTTTAAATATTGTTTTTTTGATGGATAGGCTCATAAGCGTTAGTTGTGACCGGCAAAAATCTGGCTGATCAAATCCCGATTTTTAGATTTAACACAGCTAAAATAACGAAACAAATGTATTCCATAATGCTATGGGGCAATATTTAACATTGGCTTAAGGTAAAAAACAACCGGCATCTTATTTTTTAAGTATGCTGAAAAGCCTGATAAATGAAAAGCGCGCATTGAAAATTAATTCTATGCGCGCTTTTGCCAAATATAAATATAGGGGATTAAATTATTGACAGCTCATCACTACTATCACTTTTAGCACTGCGAAATTTCCGAGAGTTGGTTAGGCGTATTATGTTAAAATTACTTGTGTTTAAGCGTGCGGTTGGATCATATTGCAGGCTGCCTTCGCTCACGTTACCTGTCAGATCAGCTTTGGCGTAATCATTTAAAGTGATGCTGGCAGCATAAGCTTCCAGATCTAGTTGCGCCGATGCGTTGTTGTAGATTCTTACATCAAGATCAATTGCTGAAAGCTTTCCGAATGACTTTACTTCGGCATTGTCATATACGCTTAGTTTTTGTAGCTGGCTAACGGTAACCCATACTTTTAGCTTTTGCGTATTGTATGATGAAATGCGCAACACACCTTTATCATCCTGAACCAATGCATTATCTGAATAGTATTTGTTGTAAACTTTTACCTGGTCGGCGGGGCCGTCTGATACATAAAGCTCAACATTACCGTGGATCTCAATTTCACTGATATTGCTTACAACTGTTAAAGTAGTACTTTCTTCAGTGGTGTTGCCTGCTGCATAGGTTGACTGGCTGATGCCTAACAGTGTTGCGAACAGGATAGCGATGGTTAAAATTAATGTTTTCATTTTCTTAATATTTTAATGGTTGATTTTTGCTTGTTTGTTGTTTTCAATGTTCAAAGCAACAACCATTTCATCTCCTAAAAAAACAAAATAGACCATTAGGCACCTATTGTAGACAAATACGCTGCTTTAGTCGGCAAGTCATATTATATTGATTTATAGTCGGTTTCAAAGGGGTATATCGGTTGCCAATGGCCATTTATCGGTATTTTATGGTTTTCTGTCGGCTATTGGAGCAATTTTATCTGTAATAAATACACTTTTTAAAATATTTTAAAAAGTTAGTGAATTTTCATAAATAGCTTATATTTACTACCTCATTTACAACCTAATAATTATTCTATGCGATATTTTCTCGTTATTTTAATGGCTGCCTTTTGTTTAAACCTGGTCGCCAAACCCATTGATGAACCAAAGTTTAATACCCGCGATTTGAGTATAGCATGGGAAGCCCTGCAAAATAATTATCAGAACAAACCGCAATCATTAAATGCGTTAACCATTACCAACAATGGTAAAGCAACATTCCCAGCCACCGGCTGGAAAATGTACTTTAACTCAGCCCGTTTAATGGCCGAGCAAACCGTTACCGGCAACGCAATCATCAAATTTGTAAATGGCGATCTTTTTAGTTTAACCCCAACAGCCACATTTACCGAAATAAAGCCCGGGCAATCATTACGGATAGAGTTTGTTGATGAAGAACCGGTAATTACCAATACCGACGGCCCGGAAGGATTTTATGTGGTTTGGGACAGCCAGCCCGATAAAGGATACAACACCGGCGCATTTACCATTAAACCCTTTAAACCCAATTACCCGGGACTGGTAACAACGGCTATAATTTATGATCAGAATAAAAATATAACCGATGTGCCGGAGCAACAGTTAACTAAAGTGTTCCCTACACCGGTGAGTTATAAAGAAACCGGGGGCTTTTTTGTTCTTGATAAAAATGTGAGCACTCATTTTGATGATCACTTTGCCGGTGAAGTAATGCGTTTCAACACATGGCTCGCGCAGGTAATTAACAAGACTTCGGGCCGAACCCATCAGGTTGAGGCATCCGGTTTTATAAATTTTAGTTTTAAAGAGGGCCTGGGTGCCGAAGCATATGAGTTAACCGTTAAGGCCGACCGGATAGATGTTAATGCAACTACCGCAACAGGTATTTTCTATGCTATTCAATCTCTCAAAACCTTAATCCCCCCATCAGCATACGCTCATCCGCAAAAAGAAATTCAAATACCTTGTGTAGAAATCAAAGACGAACCACGCTTTGGCTACCGCGCTTTTATGCTTGATGTTGGCCGTAACTTTCAGCCAAAAAAAGAAATTTTCAGGGTGCTTGATGTTTTGGCGCTTTACAAAATAAATGTGTTCCATTTTCATTTAACTGAAGATGAAGGATGGCGTTTGGAAATACCATCGTTACCTGAGCTAACAGAAGTTGGTTCAAAACGCGGCCATACATTAGATAGCAAGCAATTTTTACCACCGTCACACGGCTCAGGCGGTGAAGTAGATAATAAAACCGGCACCGGCTTTTATACCAGGGCCGATTATATTGAGATCCTGAAATATGCAGATAAGCTGCATATTATGGTGATCCCCGAAATTGAGGCTCCCGGCCATGCACGTGCAGCCATTAAATCAATGAATGCCCGGTACACCCGGTTAATGGCGGAAGGTAAAAAGGCAGAAGCAGAAAAATATTTGCTTTATGATCTGAACGACAAATCAGAATATAGCTCCAACCAATACTGGACAGATAATATTATTGACGTATCCCTGCCATCAACCTACAACTTTGTTGAAACCGTAATAGGCGATATTGTTAGTATGTATAAAGAAGCAGGTGCCCCTTTAAAAACCATCAACTTTGGTGGTGACGAGGTGCCGGCACACGTTTGGGAGAAATCTCCGGCATATTTAGCTTTAAAAGCTACACATCCCGAAATTGGAAGCACCGCCGACCTGTGGTACTACTTTTATGGCCGGGTTAACCAGCTTGTAAAAGCAAAAGGGCTTTACCTGTCGGGATGGGAAGAAATGGCATTGCGTAAAACCGCGCTTGATGGTCAGCCTGTTTACGTGCCAAACCCTGATTTTATGCCTGAACATTTGCAGGCCGAAGTTTGGAACAACACATTGGGCGGCGGTAATGAGGACCTGGCGTATAAACTGGCAAATGCAGGCTATAAAACAGTGCTTACCTGTGTAACCAATTTGTATTTTGATATGGCAAACTATAAATCATTTGATGAGCCGGGATATTATTGGGGTGCATTCTCTGATATCGACAAGCCCTTTTCGTTCATCCCATATGATTACTTTAAAAACTCAAAGGTTGATAAAGATGGCTTGCCGTTAAACAGGAACATTTTCATCGGTAAACAACGCCTTACAGATTATGGAAAAAGCAATATTTTAGGCTTGCAAAGTGCTGTTTGGGGCGAAAATATAAAAAGCACCGAACGCCTTGAATACATGCTGTTACCAAGAGTATTAGGCTTTGCCGAACGCGCCTGGAGCCAGGATCCCGCCTGGGCAACTGAAAAAAATGTCGCAAAAAGCGATTCGCTTTACCAAAAGGATTGGGTAAATTTTTTAAATGTATTAGGCAAAAGAGAGCTGCCCCGTTTAAGCTATTATAACGGCGGCTATAATTATAGGGTACCAAAGCCGGGTGTTGCCTTACAGGATAGTAAATATGTTGCCAATATCCAGTTCCCGGGCTTAACCATCCGCTATACAACAAACGGAAAAGATCCCGATGCTAAAAGCGCATTATATAACGATGGTGTTAAAATTGATAATAACAACGTGAAATTTAAAGCTTTTGATACTAAAGGCCGGGGTAGCAACGTTTCAGAACCTGTTACTCCCTAACAAAAAGTAACAGGGGCATTTTGAGGTTTGCCTTTGTTATAACTATTTTAAAACCCTGCGTTAAAGCCAATAAAATAATTGCGCAGCGGCGCAGGGTTATAAAATCTGTTTCCAACAGCATTCAAATCATTCCCAAGGCTGTATTTTTCATTAAGCAGATTGCCTGCACCTGCGTATATTTCAAATTTACTTTTGCGGTTAACTGTAAATTGCCAGCCTGCTTTAGTTTGTAACAGGTTATAATGCGATGCAAAAACGGTATTGGCATCAGTAAGCGGAATGCGCCCGGTATAATTATGCTCAATAAAAAGGTAAAAGCGATCCGGGAATTTAATTTGAAAGCTGGAAACAATTACCTGCCCCGGCACCCCTGTTAATTTATTGTCCGGGTAGTTAGCAGTAGCATTATGGTAATCACCGCTGAAGGTAAATTTGTTGAGCGTTAACGATTCATTAAACTGCAACCCCCTTATAAAGCCGGAACCATTTTGACTGATGATCCAATCTGAAAAATAAAGCTCAATGCCCGGCTGATGTGTGCCACCTGCATTTATATAATATTCAGTTTCGTCCGGGTTAAGGCGCAGCACAATGGCATTATGCAAAACATAATAAAATACTGAAGCATCCAAAAACATACTTTGGTCGGCATTACGCAGGCGGAAACCTGTTTCATAGTTCCAGCCATATTGCGCCTGTAAATTGGTGTTGATGATATTATTGGTGGGCCTTATTTCGGCAGTAGTAGGTGTGGAGTAACCCCGGCTTACAGATGCACGCCATATAAAATTATCCGTTACATCGTATGATAAGGCTACCCTCGGCATTAGTTGCGGGGTAAAATGCCTGTTGGTAAAATCCGCTTCGGCATTTGGGTAAACGTTCCTGAATTTGTAATCATAAAAATTAAGACTCAAAGCCGCTTCTGCATGCCAGCGCTTATACAGATCGAACACATACCGGGTAAAAAAGAAATGCTGGTTGGTGTTGATCTTGTCGAGCGTTTGGGCCGTATCTCTCACGCCTTTTCTGTTGCCATAATTATTAATATCAGCCTTGGTTTGCTGCCATTCCAGTCCTAAATTCAGCTTCCACCCGTAATCTGTATGCTTTTCGCTGCTTAGTTCAAAATAGGTCCGCAAGCCATAGGTGCTTTCGTAGCGCTGCTCATAATTGGTAATAAAGGGATTGGAAAAATCAACATAAGAGCCAAAAACCGACAGTACATTGCGCAGCCTGTTATTTATATGCAGTTCATTAACCACGCCACCCAGCAACATTTTTGTAGTGATGCCTATTTTTTGAGCGATGGCCCCCGGAACAAACTTGGTAGGCAACCGTGCAGATTGCGGATCTGCCTGGTATTGTGCTAAGGTAAGTCCCCCGGGAGTTTGATAATTCAAATCGGAGTAAAAGGCCAATGCCCGAAGCTCGTCTTTGCCATTATAGGTCCACCGGTTTACCGCCTGTATAAAATGACGTTGCATATAGCTATGCTGGCGGTAGCCCCCATAGCTTTCATAACCCTGGTTTAAACTTAAACGGGAATTGCCGATTTGATTCTGGATAGCCACATTTTCATGTACCAGCCCGTAACTCCCCCCGTTTAAACCAAGCAAAACAGAATTGCTATCCGTGTGCAGGTTAACCGGGCTTAACAAAACTACCCCGCCTGAATTTGCACCAAACAAGCTGCCATCAGGTCCTTTTAATATTTCAATATGGTTGATGCTGTTAATATCAATAGCATTGAGATAAGTATTGCCACCCGCATCAGTAAGCGGAATCTCATCGTAATAGATCTTTACATCCCTGATGCCAAATGGCGAACGCAGCAGGCTCCCCCTTATAGACAGTCGGTAACTACCCGGCGACCGTTCCTCGGCTCTTACACCGGGCACACTGTTTAATGCCGAAACAAATGAATTATCGGGCTGCAGGCTCAATTGCGCCTTACTGATAACACTTACAGATGCGGGCACACTTAGTAAGGGCTGATCAGACAAATAGCCCCTGATAATAACCGGCTCTAACTGTTTAGCAGTATCTTTTTTTTGTTTAATGTGAATGTTTTGAGCGCTAACCCCTGAAGCAATAGAAAGCGTAATAAATAAGCTAAGGCAGTGTTTTATCATAGGAGTTATGGAACACAAAAATAGCTTATTTAATTATAAATTAATGCAGCTTAGTATTCCTTTAAGAGTAAATATCAACAGAATTTTAGAAGGATAGTCACAATAATGGATGACACAGATAAACCAGGGGCGCAACCCCCGCAATATAATTAATTGTTGGGGTTAGTTTGCCCTTCAATGCCATCACTTGCTATATCTTATTGCCGATATCAGTCCTTTCTCTATCAAATTCACTAATAATTGGCCGTTTTTTCAAATTACGGGTCGCGCATTGAGTAATTAAATTACTTTTGGAATAAAACCAATTATTTTACAGTTGTTTACCTGGTGATGAAACCAATTTGGCTTAAGTTATTTTTACTGGTAGTTTGTATAACTCTTGCCATCAAAAGCCAGGCGCAGGTTTGTACCGGGAGCCTGGGCGATCCAGTTATTAACCAGGATTTTGGATCGGGTACTAACCAGGGAGCCCCATTAGGTAGTAATGTAACCAATTACAACTACTTTGGAAGCGATTGCCCTAATGATGGAAGTTATACCATTGCCAGTAGTACTAACGGCTGCTTTGGCCAAACCTGGCACACCCTTTCACATGACCACACAGGTAACCCTAACGGGTATATGATGATAGTTAATGCATCAAATAATCCGGGGTTGTTTTATACCCAAAGTGCAGATGCCGGCCAGTTATGCCCCAATACTACTTATGAGTTTGCTGCTTATATAACTAATCTTATCATTCCATCAGCTTGTGGAGGCGCTTCTTCCCAACCTAATATTACATTTTCAATCGAAACAACTACCGGGCAGGTACTTAA
Source organism: Mucilaginibacter sp. OK098 (assembly GCF_900142915.1). Taxonomy (GTDB): domain Bacteria; phylum Bacteroidota; class Bacteroidia; order Sphingobacteriales; family Sphingobacteriaceae; genus Mucilaginibacter. The sequence goes on along the minus strand of NZ_FRCM01000007.1, from coordinate 299,946 downwards.
AACCTATAATACAGGTAATATACCGCCTACAGACGAAACGGTATGGGCACAATACGGCACCTTTTTTACTACCCCCGCTAATGTTACCAACGTTATTGTAAAAATGATAAACAATGCACCGGGAGGATGCGGGAATGACCTGGCTTTGGATGACATTACCTTTCGTGCCTGCGGCCAGGTGGTGCAGGCTGGTTTTGGATCTTTCAGTGGTTCAGCAGCGCAGGATGTATGTATAGGAAGTAATACCATGGTTACCCTACAAGCCAAAGTTAATGGCAACCCGGTATATCAATGGCAGTATAATACCGGCGGCAATAATTGGGCCGACATACCTGGAGCCAATTCCGATACCTATATAAGGCCTGCTGATAACACCGTTTTAGGGACCTATTTATACCGGGTTGGTGTTGTGGCAAATGGCGGGGATATCTCATCACTTAACTGCAGGGTTTACTCATTGCCATTAACCGCTACGGTAATCCCGCTTCCTGTTGCTGCAGCCATTGCGCCGCAAACCTTCTGTGAAGGCACTACCTTAACCTTAACCGCTTCTGGCGGGGCAACATATATATGGTCGGGGCCCGACCTGGCGCCAACTTTGCAAAACCCGCTGGTTATTAATAACATTGCCCTGGCAGATGCAGGTACTTACACAGTTGTACCCATATCAGCTCAAAATTGCACAGGGGCGCCTGCAAATGTGCAGGTTAGTATTATTCCAAAGCCTGTAGCAAATGTAATTGCCGTTGCACCTATATGTGCCGGCGAACACACACAGCTTGGCGCATCGGGCGGATTGTATTACAAATGGACGCCATCCACCGGGCTTAATCATGATGATGTGCCAAACCCAATAGCCACACCGCTTGTAACAACTACCTATAATGTTAATGTGAGCAATGATTATTGTACCGATACCAAATCAATAATAGTAACCGTAAATCAGAACCCGGTAGCCAATGGCGGCGGAAATAAAAACATCTTTGAGGGACAATCGGTAAAGTTAAGTGGAACGGTAAAAGGGGATAAGATCAGCAGCATTTTATGGTCGCCGGCTACCGCGCTTGACGACCCGACATCAGCCACGCCAATTGCCAATCCTACTGATGATATTACTTATACCATGACGGTAACATCGCAAAGCTGTGGCATCTCCGTCAGCGCTCCTGTTTTTGTAAAGGTTTATAAAAAGATAATCATACCAAATACTTTCTCGCCAAATAACGATGGCATTAATGACCAATGGAACATTGAAGCCTTATTTACCTATCCCGAAAGCTCGACCCTGGTATTTGACCGTTATGGCAAAAAAGTTTACCAAAGTATAGGCTATTCCAAAGCCTGGGATGGTACTTATAACGGTTCGGCCCTGCCCGAAGGCACTTATTACTATGTTATCGATTTGAAAAACAACACGCCTAAACTTTCAGGATGGGTGTTTATTGTAAGGTGATTATATAAAAGCTAAAAGCAGAATGCGTAAAGCTAAAGGCTAAAAATTTGATTATCAATAGTATTGATTTGCGTGAAATTATTTAATAAGCTTTATATGATTATTCCAATCGGTGAAATCAACAAAAATCGGTGTAATCTCCCAATCAAAACAAAATAAATTTATCCATTTGCTCTTCAGTAAACTTCAGGGTATCCTTCTGAAAAAGATTATTATCCGCGTCAAACTCTTTATTAATACTGCCGATATGAATTTTTAACGGCATAATGTTTAAGTGCATATAATGGCAAACACCGGTAAAGTGATCAATGCCCCTAATGTTTCCATATTTACCGGATGATAAACCAACAAGCGCTGCTTTTTTTTCATAAAAGCTTTCGGGAAAGCTGCAGGCATCTATAAAAACCTTTAAAACTCCGGGAAAGCTGCCGTTATATTCGGGGATAATAAACAGGAACTTATCGGTTTTTGACACAAGATCCTGTATCGGCATAAATTCTTCGCTCCTTTTTTTGTACAGATCGCTTTCAATTATATTTGCCGGCAATTGGGTTAAAGATAAGATCCCGGCCTCAAATCCTTTTTCTTTTAATTTTTTCTGATAATACTGTGCCAGCTTATACGTTGAACTGTTTGGGCGATTAGTGGCTGATATGATAGTAACCATGTTTGGGTTATTGAATTTGTGAATTAAAAAATCACGAATGAACAAAGTAAATAAATAATCATGGAAAGACTTATGAAGTTTTCAAAACTTCGTAAGTCTTGTATACATTCGCAAGCTTTTTCTTTCGGACTTCCGGACTTTCTCGACTTTCGGACCCAAAACTGTTTGTAAATAGGCAAAACCTGTGGATTTCGGAATTATTTAAATATGTATCTTTATCCCGCATAAAAAACCTTAGGAAAGTATAAATTGCTGTTCCTATATTTCGTTGTTAGTGAAAAACCCATTTATAAATTTTTTTAACGTATAAAATGAGTAAAATTATTGCTTTAGCCAACCAAAAAGGCGGTGTAGGTAAAACTACGTCATCAATAAATCTGGCTGCAAGTTTAGCCGTATTGGAGTTTAAAACATTATTGGTTGATGCCGATCCGCAAGCCAATTCAACCTCGGGTATTGGGTTTGATCCGAGGAACATAAAGAATAGCATTTATGAGTGTATCATTAACCAGATAGACCCGCGTGAAGCTATTCAAAAAACCGAGACCCCGAATCTGGATCTGTTGCCTGCCCATATTGACCTGGTGGGCGCCGAGATAGAAATGATAAATCTTACCGACCGCGAGTATAAAATGAAAGCGGTGTTAAACAGCATAAGGGATGATTATGATTTTATTATAATTGACTGCTCGCCTTCACTGGGTTTGATCACCATTAACGCTTTAACAGCAGCCGACTCTGTAATTATACCTGTACAATGCGAGTATTTTGCATTGGAAGGTTTAGGCAAGCTGTTAAACACCATAAAAATTGTACAGTCGAGGTTAAACCCTAAACTGGAGATTGAAGGCATATTATTAACGATGTACGATGTAAGGCTGCGTTTATCAAACCAGGTAGTTGAAGAGGTGAGGAGCCATTTTGAAGATATGGTGTTTGATACCATTATTCAGCGTAACACGCGTTTAAGCGAGGCTCCAAGCTTTGGCATATCAGTAATTATGCATGATGCTACCAGCAAAGGGGCAATAAATTATCTTAACCTGGCCCGCGAAATTTTACGCAAAAATGGTTTGGTTAGAGAAGAAGCCACAACAAATACAGCAATAGTATAATTAAAAGATGAGTGCAGAAAAAAGAAACGCTTTAGGAAGAGGATTAAGTGCATTGCTGAATGATTCGGAAAGTGTTAATCAAAGTCAAAATAATAATAAAGCAAATAACGTTTCATCCGGCCCTGAAGTTAACAGCCTGGGTTCGGTAAACGAGATAAAATTATCTGAAATAGAAGTTAATCCGTTTCAGCCCCGTACTGATTTTGACCAGGAAGCTTTGACAGAACTGGCTGATTCAATAAAACTACAGGGACTTATTCAGCCAATTACTGTTAGGCGGCTAAACGCACATAGCTACCAGTTGATATCCGGCGAACGCCGTTTACGTGCCTCAAAGCTTGCCGGTTTAACACACATCCCGGTTTATATCCGTAGTGCCAATGATCAGCAAATGCTGGAAATGGCGCTTATTGAAAACCTGCAGCGCGAAAATCTGAATGCTATTGAAGTAGCACTTAGCTTGCAGCGGATGATTGAGGAATGTAACCTTAAACAGGATGAATTGGGTGAGCGCGTAAGTAAGAACCGGTCGACTGTTACTAACTACCTGCGCCTGTTAAAATTACCCCCGGCTATCCAGGCTTCTATCCGCGAAGGCGAAATTACCATGGGCCACGCCAAGGCATTGATCACTATTGACGATCCCACAAAACAAATATATATCCATCAACATATTATTCAGCAGGGTTTATCCGTTCGTAAGACAGAAGAACTGGTTCGTGATATGCAAAGGGCGCCTGTAAAAAAGGAAGGTAAACAGCCTGAGCCGATCTCGTTCCAGGTTCAAAAAATACAGGACGACCTGGCATCTAAATTCAGCTCAAGAGTTAAGCTGAAAATTGGCGGTCAGGGCCGGGGTACAATTGAGATTCCCTTTTTATCAGAAAGTGATCTTAGCCGGATCCTCGAAATTATGGATTGGTAAACTATATTCCCTTACAACAAAGGGTTTTTTAATGTAACAGATGTATAAATATTTGCTTATTACCTGGCTGCTTGCCGGATTTGTTTTTACTGCCAGGGCACAAAAGCCCGATACAACAATCAAAACTGTTGTAAAAAGTAAAATGGATTCACTTAAGGCAATGCGGCAGGATACCGATATAATAAGATCAGACGCACCTAAAATACGGAAAGAGAAAGTTTATCATCCCGATACTTTGCACAGCCCGCATAAGGCGGTTATCCGCTCCCTGCTTGTTCCGGGACTGGGGCAGATATATAATCACAAAATTTGGAAAGTGCCTGTTATTTATGGCGCACTTGGTCTTTTTGGCTGGGGAATAGTATTTAATGCCCAGTATTACAAGGAGTTTTTGCAACTGTCAATATATCGCAATCATTTAATAACGCCAAAGGCTGGTGATCCTTATTATACTGAATATAACCAATATAAAGCTGCAAATGTTAGCGATCAGGCAATTTATGATGCAAAAGATGGCTACCGCCGCAACCGTGACCTTTGTATATTAGGAGCTGTAGCTTTTTGGGGTATAAATGCTGTTGACGCTTATATCGACGCCAAATTTATCCATAGCTATACGCTTGACAATAATTTTTCAATGCGGATAACGCCCGGCCTGATCAATCAGCCAACTATTTATGCTCAAAATTCTATCGGTTCATATATTCCGGGGATAAAAATTACCTTTACACTTTGATAATTGTTCAAGGTTACAGATCTTGTCAATCATCAGGCAGTATGGTTGTTAGCATCACATCAAAAAAATAAAAACCGGAATGAAGATCGCATTATTAGGATACGGGAAAATGGGCAAGATAATTGAAAAAATTGCCACCGACCGCAAGCACGAAATCGTATTAAAAATTGACCAGGATAACCAGGATGAGCTAACTGCCGAAAACCTGCAAATGGCCGATGTTGCCATTGAGTTTAGCACCCCCGGTACCGTATTAAGTAATATTGAGCACTGCCTTAATGCAGGTGTGCCTGTTGTTGTTGGTACAACCGGCTGGTATAGTAACCTGCCAAAGTTAAAAGAGCAATATGAACGCAGCAGCACAGCCCTGTTATATGCCACAAATTTTAGTGTTGGCGTAAATATATTTTTCCACGTTAATAAGGTGCTTGCCAGGCTGATGAACAATTACCCGTATTATGATGTGCAGGTTGAAGAGATCCACCATACCCAAAAGCTTGATTCGCCAAGTGGTACAGCCATAACCATTGCTGAAGGAATAGTTGAAAACCTCCACTCGAAAAAAGAATGGGTTAATTCTCTTACTGCCGACGGCGCCGAAACTGCGGATGATAATGTAAAAAGCGATCAACTGCTGATAGAATCCTTTCGGATTGACAGCGTTCCGGGTACGCATACCGTTATCTATGATTCAGAGGTCGATTCGATAGAATTTAAACATACCGCCCATAACCGTAACGGCTTTGCATTAGGTGCCGTATTGGCTGCTGAATGGATCCAGGGAAAAACAGGATTCCACTCGGTTGAAGATATGTTTGACTTTAAATAAGAGAAGAGAGTCAGGAAGCAAGAGATCAAGAATCAAGAGATAAGAATAAAGATAAACAGGAAACAAGGATCAAGATTAGAAGAAATAAGAAAAGATTTAAGCATTGACAGAAAAGTTTTTCATCTTGACTCTTGATTTCTTGACTCTTGATTCTGTATTCCTAAAATAAATTACCAATATTGTAAACATGAACTGGAAATTCTGGAGTAAAAAGAAAGATACCCCTAAAAAAAAGAAAAGCGCTGTACGCGAGTGGACTGATGCTATCGTTTTCGCTGTAATAGCGGCAACTTTGATCCGTACTTTTTTTATAGAAGCCTATGTAATACCTACCCCATCAATGGAAAGATCGCTGCTTGTTGGCGACTTTTTGTTTGTAAGCAAGGTTAATTACGGAGCCCGCACACCTATAACACCAATTGCATTCCCATTTGCCCACCATACCATGCCGCTTATAAATACCAAGGCCTATTGGGACGGGATCCAGCTTCCTTATTACCGCTTACCTGGTTTAAGTGATGTTAAAAAAGGCGATGTGGTGGTATTTAACTATCCTATGGATGCAGATTCACCGTTTTACAGGCCGGTTGATAAGCGTGAAAACTTTATAAAACGTTGCCAGGGTGCTCCCGGCGATACTTTAAGTGTTGTTGACGGACAGGTATATGTAAACCGCAAAATCGCTCCCAACCCACCGGGCGAGCAAATGGAATACAGTTATTCAACCAACGGTGTTGATCTTAACCCGCAAATTACGGATGAGCTTAACATAACACTTTATGAAGGGCATACTTATCAGGCCATGACGAAGGAATCTGCCGATAAATTAAAAGGATACTCAAACATAAAATCACTTAAACCGATCCTTTCTCAAAAAGGGATAAGTGATCCTAATAGCGCGGTTTATCCTACAAATCCGGGTCACCCGGTTGGTCCGCCTAACCTGATGCTTAACGGCAAACAGCCTGACTTTAAATGGAGCGTTGACAATTATGGCCCTATAATTATTCCTAAAAAAGGGTGGACAGTAAAGCTTGACAGTATGACCTATCCGCTTTATGAGCGTTGTATCAGAACCTATGAGAACAACAAGCTGGAAGTTAAAGGCAACGATATTTTTATTAACGGCAAAAAGACCGACAGCTACACCTTTAAAATGAATTACTTCTGGATGATGGGCGATAACCGTCATGATTCAGACGATTCACGCTTTTGGGGTTTTGTGCCTGAAGACCACATTGTTGGCAAAGCCTTGTTTATCTGGATGAGCTGGGATGATAATGCACCATTCTTCAGCAAGATCCGCTGGAGCAGGTTATTCAATGGCATTCATTAATATATGGGAATAGCTTATTATATAGGGGTATGCATATTAGCTGCCCCTTTTTTTGTTTTAATGCTTCCTGGTTATTGGAAATTATTCAGAAAAGCAGGCTGGCAAGGATGGGAGGCACTCGTTCCATTTTACTCAACCTACGTAATGCTTAAAATAAGTGGTAGACCTGCGTGGTGGCTCATTTGGCTTTTTATCCCAATATTAAACTTAGTTGCCGGATTGGGTATCTACATTGATTTTATAAAATCATATGGAAAATTTACTATCCGTAAACAACTTGCAGCCTCATTTTTCCCGTTTATTTATTTACCCAAATGGGGCTTTGATGATACCCGATATTTAGGCCCATCTGCAACTGCGGAGTTTAAAGAAAAATTTGGAAAGCCTGCAAAAACGCCTACTGTTATTGTGTGGGGTGTCCCTTTTTTATGCTCTGTTGCCGCTGCGATATTTATTCGTGCTTTTTTTATAGAGTCGTACATTATGCCAACATCTTCAATGGAACGTACTTTACTTACAGGGGATTACTTTTTTGTAAGCAAGCTAAGCTATGGAGCGCGCACACCAATGCGGCCCGTATCATTCCCGTTTACTAAAATATACTTGGATGGATTAAAGCTTCCTTATTTAAGGTTGCCTGGTTTCAGCAGCATAAAAAGAGGAGATGTTGTGGTGTTTAATTATCCTATGGATGCCGATTCACCTTACTATCGCCCGGTTGATAAGCGCGAAATTTTCTTAAAGCGGTGCGAAGGAATTGCCGGAGATACTTTAAGCGTGGTTGATGGACAGGTATATATAAATAACAGGCCTTCACAAAATCCATCTGAAGGGGAAATAGATTATACTTATGTTACAACAGGAGCCGATCTTAATCCACAAATTTTAAAAGACCTGCATGTTTCTATGTATGACGGTAATCCAAACCCGACCATGACAGCTGAGGCAGCTAAGATATTAAAGGGATATTCAAACGTTAAATCAATAAAGCCGCATATCTCACCAAAAGGATTAACAGACCCAGAGAGTCCGGTTTATCCAACAAACTCCATCCATCCGGTAGGTCCCGCAAGTTTAATGCTTAATGGCAGACAGCCTGATTATAAATGGAACGTGGATAATTACGGTCCTATAATTATTCCCAAGAAAGGCTGGACAGTAAAACTTGATAGTATGACCTACCCGCTATATGAGCGCTGCATAAATATTTATGAAAACAATAGACTGGAAGTTAAAGGGAATGACATATTCATAAATGGCAAAAAAACCAAGAGCTATACTTTTAAATTGAATTATTACTGGATGATGGGCGATAACAGGCACGATTCGGATGATTCACGCTTTTGGGGTTTCGTTCCGGAAGATCATATTATAGGAAAGGCATCTTTTATCTGGATGAGTGCAGATGATAAAGCGCCGCTATTTAGTCAAATTCGCTGGGACAGGTTATTTAAAGGAATAAATTAAGGTTTTGTAATGGTATATGCTGTTGTCGCGTTCCTGGTATTAATATGGGCCGGTTCCTGGAAACTGTTTAAAAAAGCAGGCCGCCCGGGCTGGGAAGCGCTGATCCCGGGTTATTCAACCTACATCATGCTAAAGCTAAGCGGAAGGCCCGCCTGGTGGCTTTTCTGGCTTTTTATCCCGGTATTTAATGTTATTGTTGGTATCGGGATCTATATGGATTTTGTTAAGTCATATGGAAAATTTACCATAAGGCAGCAGGCCGCTGCAATACTATTGCCATTTATATTTCTCCCAAAATGGGGTTTTGAGAAAAAGACCCAATACCTTGGGCAATCTGCAAATATTGGGTTTAAGGAAGCACACCGGGAAAAGTTAGTTAAATCATCAACCCGGGAGTGGACAGAAGCAATATTGTTTGCCATGCTTGCCGCCACGCTGATCCGTACCTTTTTTATTGAGGCTTACGTTATCCCAAGCGGATCAATGGAAAGTTCGCTCTTAATTGGCGATTATTTATTTGTGAGTAAGGTTAACTATGGTCCGCGTACGCCAATTACCCCGGTTTCTTTTCCGTTTGCCCATCATACCATGCCGCTTATTAATACTAAAGCTTACTGGGACGGCATTAAATTGCCTTATTTTCGCCTGCCAGGGTTAAGCACTGTTAAAAAGGGTGATGTTGTTGTTTTTAATTATCCGATGGATGCTGATTCACCGTTTTACCGGCCTGTTGATAAACGCGAAAACTATATAAAACGCTGCCAGGCGACTCCCGGAGATACACTGACGATCATCAATGCGCAGGTTTACATAAATGGTAAAAAAGCGCTAAACCCAGTGGATGGGCAGCCTGCATATATTGTACATACAAACGGCCAACTGCTTGATTCGCTTATTTTACGGGAACTGCATATTGATGTACGGCAGCAATTTGGTGATAATGACTATGAAATGCTGATGACCCGCCAATCTGCCAAAGCAATGAGCGCTTATGCTAACGTTAAATCGGTAACTGAATATTACCAGAATATCTCAGGGTTTGAAGAATCAATCTTTCCGCACGACAAACACTTCAGATGGACATTAGATAACCTTGGCCCAATCATCATCCCTAAAAAAGGCTGGACAATTACATTGAATGACTTAACTATCCCAATGTATAAACGGGCTATTGAGGTGTATGAAAACAACAAGGTTACTATCTCAGGCAAGGATCTTATAATCAATGGAAAAAAAGCTGCAACCTATACCTTTAAACAGGATTATTACTGGATGATGGGCGATAACCGCCATAACTCGGAAGATTCGCGCTTTTGGGGATTTGTGCCAGAGGATCATATTGTTGGCAAAGCGCTGTTTATATGGATGAGCACCGATGAAATCGCAGATTTTTTACACCAGACCCGTTGGAGAAGGATCTTTAAGTGGATAAGGTAAATTGGTTGATTGAATTGATTAAGAGAGTGGTTGATTAAGTTAAATCTCAATCAAGCATTCCCCCGTTAGGGGGCCAGGGGGCCTATCCCAAACCTCTCAGCCAGCCCATTCAAATCCTCCACAACAGCATCAACTAACGGGATGCCGTTTACTTTTCTATCTGCTTCGGCTTCCAGCTCCGGCTCACCGGGGATAATAACTTTTTGATCAGGATCAACTGTTTGTGCCGATTTAAAACGGGTGATCCAGTTATCCAAATGTGCTTTAAATTCATCAATAGGGCGGAAGCCATCCACCCGCATAGCCCCAACAAAATGACCGATGCCCAGGCCAACAGGGTCTGTCGGAGGCTGTAAAAAAGCAACAAACGGGGGCACCCATGGCCCATAATTAGCCCCAGATAATACTGCCGAAAGAATATCTACCGTTGCGCTTAGTCCAAATCCTTTATGGCTGCCATGTTCTTTATCGCCACCTAATGGTAAAAGCGAGCCACCGGATTTTAAAGCATGCGGATCGGTGGTATAATTACCATCAGCATCCTGGATCCAACCTTCGGGAACCGGTTTTCCGGCACGCTGCGCAATCTCCAGCTTGCCGTTTGCAGCCGCCGAAGTAGCCATATCAACCACTACCGGTGGATATTTACCCGCCGGAAAAGCGTAGCACATGGGGTTGGTTCCCAGTAATCTTTCGTTTGAGTAAGTTGGTGCAACCAGCGGACTGGCATTGGTCATGGCAAAACCGATCATGTCTTTTTCAACCGCCAGCAAGCTGTGATAACCTGCAATCCCAAAATGGTTGGAGTTTCGTACAGACACCCAGCCGGAGCCGTATTGCTCAGCCTTTTTAATGGCTAAACGCATAGCAAAGGGAGCAACGACCAGACCTAAACCCGCATCGCCATCAACAGTGGCTGTGGTGGGTGTTTCGTGTACAATGGTGATATTTGGGTTAGTGTTTATCCGTTTGCTTTCCCACAGGCGCACATAGCCCACCAGGCGTGCAACACCGTGCGAATCAATTCCGCGAAGATCTGCTTGCAACAATACATCCGCAGCCAGAACAGCATGTTCATTACTGCAGCCCATGGAAAGGAAGATATTTTGGGTGAAATTACGGAGAGCTGATTGAGAGATTAGCATGGGCAAATATAGCGGGTTTGCATTCAGCCAGATTTACGAAGTTTCAAAAACTTCGTAAATCTTTTGGGAATTAATTATTTATCCAGCTCCTTCAATATCTCCAACCCTTCATCCCACTCTCCGAAACCCGATGACACGTTAATATGCCCCGCATCCCCAATATTAATTAATTCGCTACCCCAACTATCGGCAAAAAGTTCGGCGCGGTCAAATTTTACATAAAAATCGTTTGTGCTGGCTACCACTATTGTTTTGAATGGTAGTTTAACCAGAGGTACAGGTTTAAATCCTGTTGTTCCGGGTGGGTAGGTATCTGCCTCGGTATCGCTTGGCCCAACCAATAAGGCGCCTTTAATTTTAATGTTAAATTTTTGCGCCCAATAGGCTATTGTTGAGCAAGCCAGGCTATGGCCAACCAATATCACATTAGCAGGGTCATGTTTGCTTACTTCATTGTTAATAGCTTCTATCCAGTCAGCGCAAACAGGGGTTTCCCATTCTTTCTGTTCAACACGGGTGAAATTAAACTTGTTTTCCCAAATAGATTGCCAATGCTGCGGGCCTGAATTGCCAAGGCCAGGAATGATAAGGATTGTAGAATTGAATTGCATATACTTTTATTTCAAAGTTATTTTTCGAATCAAATAATTAAAATCAGCCACGTATATATTCCCCGACTTATCAATCGCTATTCCGCCGGGGGAGTTAAATGAGGCTTTGTCAGCCGGTCCGTTTGCAGCGCCTGAAGCACCGCTACCCACTAGCGTGCTTACTTCACCGTTGGGCGTTATCATCCTGATCACATTGTTACCAAAGTCGGTTACATAGATATTATCTTTTGCATCTACAGCAACACCCCAGGGAGAAAAAAATGATGCTAAAGTTCCTTTCCCGTTAATAAAGGTGCCCTTGCTATTACCACCTGCAAATGTTGTAACATCGGCATTAGGTGCAATCTCCCTGATTAAACTTCTGGAGAAATCTGCTACTAACAGATTTCCTGAAGAATTAAACGCGATTGAGAATGGCTCAGTAAAAGTAGCATTGGTGCCATTTCCGTCTTTTGAACCTCTCGCAAACGGGCCGCCGCCTGCAAATGTGCTTACTATTCCATCAGTCGAGATTTTTCGGATAACATTATTGCGGCCATCACTTACAAAAAGATTGCCTGCTTTATCAAAGGCCATCCCATCGGGGTCAACGTACAAAGCATCACTTAATTTTCCGTCGGCATAGCCTCCCCCAATGTGGCCGCTAATAGTAGTAACATCCCCATCAGGGCTTATTTTACGGATCAGTCTATTCTCGGTGTCGCCAACATAGATATTATGGGCTGCATCAATTGCAGTACATTGCGGATATTTGAAAGATGCGGCCGCTCCTTTACCGTCATCACTTCCTTCTTTGCTGCTGCCGGCTAAAGTAGTTACCAGCCCATCAGGGCTAACCTTCCTGATGGCGTTGCCGGAAGTTACATATAAGTTATCGTCTGCATCAAATTCAAGCGAAGAGATAGTTGAAAAGGAAGCTGCGGCACCCTGCCCATCATCATATCCCGATTTACCGCTACCCACAAATGCGCTTACTACAGCAGTAAACTGGTAAGTAAATACAGGGCCTGGTACTGCGGTAGCATCTTTTACGGAAACACTAACAACTCCGGTGCCAGCGCCCACTGGAACAGTAGCTATTATCTTTGTGGCTGATGCGGCTTTAATTTCAGCGGGCTTTCCATTAAATAATACTTTATCTTCGGCAATGGCAGCGCTAAAACCTGTGCCGTTAATAGTTACACTAGTATTGTATGGCCCTGTGTTTACGCTTAAAGACGTAATAGCTACTGGCTTATTGGGAGTATCCGCAGTTTTTTTAGAGCAGGATATCAAAAATGAGACTGTTAAAAATACAAGGATGCGAATAACACTGCCTGACTTTATGTGCTTATATATCATTCCGAATTTGACTTGTGAAGTTATATTTACCAATTGCTAAATATAATTTACTAATTCGATAACTACCAGATAAATAAGAGTAATTTATTGGTGAAAAGTGCTGGATAATTAAGTTATCAGGATTTCTCCGTCAGCACTGTAAACTTAAAATCAAGTGGCTCAAAGTGGCGGATGAGTTCATCAATAAATTCCTGCCCCCATTTTACATAAAACAGGCCGAAGTTTTCGGAGCGTTCCTGAAGGCTGTCTTTTGGGAAAATATCGCTCTTGATATGTTCAACCTGCTCAAGACGGGTAAGGTAGTTGCGTTTTTCGGCCTTTATCAGTTTTTTCTCCAGGTTATCAACCGCATGTTTTAACCGGGTCTGTACCGCATCTGCTGATGGAGCAAGAGTGCTATCTATTTTATAGGCGCGCAGCTTTATTTTTTCAAAAACACTGGTCAGTTCGCGCCACTCTTCTGTAAGCGTTAAATTATGCTGACTATGCTTTTTTATCCAGTCGTTTTTTATGGTATCACTGGTTTTGAACAGGTCGGCAGGTTGCAGATCCATTTTAGCAATTTTTGAAGCAGTTTCCTTGCCTATCACCAAACCAGAATTACGCAGGATCAGGATTGGGAAATCAACCTTATAATGCTCGAAATTTGATTTTAGTTCCAGCCAGTATACTACCTCAGCGCCGCCGCCTATATAGGCAATGTTTGGTAAAATACACTCCTGGTAAAGTGGGCGCATCACCACATTTGGGCTAAACCGTTCCGGGTACTGACTGATCTCGGCCTTTAATTCAGCTTCTGTAAAACTGATCTCGCTATTTAATACATTGTAACTATCATGCTCAAAAACTATCCGCTCGCGCAGGCCATCCATCAAATAAAAGAAATTGATCTCGCGGGGATTAACCTGGATGTGTATGCCCAAATCATGCAATTGCTTATTGGTAGCTTCAATGTTTTTAAAGCTGTTCTGCTCAATTATATCCTGCTCAATTATCGGTGCAAATGATTGTTTAAAACGGTGATCGTCAGCATCAATAATTACTAAGCCATATTGGCCAAACAAAGCATTCACCAAATACCGGGTAGCGTCGGCCAGCTTATCAAATTTTGTGTAGGCAGTTTCAACAATTTCGGCAAGCTCATTAGCATGGCGCTCAATACCCAAAGCGCCTTTATATTGATTAAGCGCCTGGCGCATGGTATCCGGGTTTATCCTTCCGGTAGCACCAGAAGCCTCATACCACCAATGCACTTTTTTTCCACCGATATTGGTATAGTTTATCTCGGCAAAATCATGATCTTCAGATGCCATCCAGTAAACCGGTACAAAATCTTTATCTGGAAATTGCGCTTTTAGCTGACCGGCCAATTTTATAGCCGTAACAATTTTATAAATAAAATACAGGGGGCCTGCGAATATATTTAGCTGATGGCCTGTAGTAATAGTATATGAGTTGTCTTTTTTGAGAAGGGATATATTGTTTTGAACCTCATCCTGGTAGGGCATTTTGCTGTATTGGTCTGTCACGATCTTTACCAGCATCTCACGGTCGGCAATTACCTTTTTGCTTTTCAGCATTTTAGCAAAGCCATTGAGATCCGGCCGGTAACCATAAAACGGACGAAGCGCAGGGGCATCTTCCAGGTAATCAATAACGGTTGGGGAGAAAGATCCCGTGTCTTTATAGTTTATACAGGCTGAGTCCATTTTTTGATTTCGGATGTCGGATGTTCCATTTCGGATTTAGGGAAACCCGGTGTAAACATCAAATGTCATCCATTGTTAAAGGTGTCGAATTTATACTTTAAAATTATAAAATAAACATCCTATAAATCAAAAAGGCTTTATTTTACAATATGTCCATAAAGATCAAAGTCTTCGGCGGTATCAATTTGCACGTTTACAAAGCTGCCTATGGTAGCATAATCAATTTTGGCATCAATTAAAACCTCGTTATCAACCTCCGGCGAATCATATTCCGTACGACCAACAAAATAGCCGCCATCCTTTTTATCAATCAACACTTTATAGGTATTGCCTATTTTTTCCTGGTTTTTATCGAATGAGATTGCCTGCTGAATTTCCATTATGGCATCTGCACGTTGTTGTTTCACTTCCTCCGGTACATCATCAACCAATGAATGGGCGTGCGTTTTTTCTTCGTGCGAATAGGTAAAGCAACCTAAGCGGTCAAACTTTGTATCCTCAACCCATTGCTGCATTTCCTCAAAATCACGTTCGGTTTCACCGGGATAGCCCGTTATCAGCGTGGTGCGCATAGCAATCCCCGGAACTTTGTCACGGATCTGGTTTACCACATCGATGGTTTTTTGTTTAGTGATGCCGCGGCGCATAGATTTTAGCATATCATCGCTGATGTGCTGCAATGGCATATCCATGTACTTACAAATATTATCACGCTCATTCATTACATCCAGGATCTCCATCGGGAAGCCTGAAGGATAAGCATATTGCAGCCTGATCCACTCAATGCCGTTAACATCAGATAAGCGGCGAAGCAATTCATCCAGGTTACGTTTGCCATAAAGATCCAAACCATAATAGGTTAGGTCCTGGGCAATAAGTATCAGTTCTTTTGTGCCGTTTTTGGCTAAAACCTTCGCATCCTTAACCAATTGGTCAATAGGGGAGCTTAAATGCTTACCGCGCATCAACGGGATAGCGCAAAATGAGCACGGACGGTTACATCCTTCGGCTATTTTAAAATAAGCAAAGTGTTTGGGAGTAGTTAACAGGCGTTCGCCTATCAGCTCGTGTTTGTAATCAGCGCCAACGGAGCTTAACAGGTTTTGCAGGTCATTGGTGCCAAACCATGAATCCACATTACTGATCTCGGCTTCAAGCTCGGGCTTGTAACGTTCAGAAAGACAACCGGTAACAATCACTTTTCCAACTTTTCCCTGTTCCTTCAGTTCACTGTACTGAAGAATGGTATCAATAGATTCCTGCTTGGCGTTATCAATAAAGCCACAGGTGTTTATTACAATGATATCATCACTGTTTACCTTTTCAGCCTCATGCACCACGTCAAAATGGTTGCCTTTCAACTGACCCATTAAGATCTCAGAATCGTAAATATTTTTGCTGCAACCTAAAGTAACTACGTTTACCCGTGGCTTGTTTGTAATTACTGGCTTGCTAATTGATTTTGTTTTCATAATTCAGAACTCAATGCAATGCACAACTTGTCATTGCGAGGAACGAAGCAATCGCGAACTGTGCATGGCGGAAATTGCAAGGTAAGAGGTTGCTTCGTCGTTCTTTCTCGCAATGACAATCCTTTAATTCTTAAAAAGTGAATCTACAAATCCCTGCCTGTCAAACAACTGCAGATCATTCATGCTTTCACCAACGCCTATATATTTTACCGGGATCTTAAACTGATCCGAAATTCCTATCACCACACCACCTTTTGCAGTGCCGTCGAGCTTGGTTAAAGCCAATGCATTAACATCGGTGGCTTCTGTAAACTGCTTGCATTGCTCAATAGCGTTTTGCCCGGTTGAGGCATCCAGTACCAGCAAGATCTCGTGCGGGGCGCCGGGAACAACCTTTTGCATTACGTTTTTGATCTTGGTAAGCTCATTCATTAAGCCTACTTTATTATGTAAACGGCCCGCAGTATCAATAATTGCAACGTCATCGCCATTGGCAACAGCTGAACGCAAAGTATCATAAGCTACTGAAGCAGGATCTGAACCCATTGCCTGCGCCACAACCTTTACACCTACCCGCTCGCCCCATAACTGGATCTGCGCAACCGCGGCGGCACGGAAGGTATCCGCAGCACCTAATACCACTTTATTGCCCGCCTGTTTTAATTTATGGGCCAGCTTACCTATAGTGGTAGTTTTGCCTACGCCATTTACGCCAACTACCATTATTACATATGGTTTATGTGTACCGTACTCAAAGCTGGTAAAATCGTTACTGTTATTTTCGGCGAGGAGTTTCTGAATTTCATCCTTTAACAGGGAATTCAGCTCAGATGTGCTTATATATTTATCACGGGCAACTCGCGCCTGGATGCGCTCGATGATTTTCAACGTGGTTTTTACACCCACATCTGATGTTACCAGCACCTCTTCCAGGTCGTCCAGTACATCATCATCTACAGATGATTTGCCGGCAACTACCTTGGTTATTTTTGAAAAAAAGTTATCCTTTGTTTTTTCTAAACCGGTATCCAGCGCCTCTTGCTCTTGTGGAGTGCTTTCCTTTTTTTTGAAAAAATCGAATAATCCCATGTTTTTAATGTGCGAATGTGCGGATATGCAAATGTGCGGATTTAATATGTGCTGATTGTAAGTATATAGACATAATCAGTTTAAATCTGTTTTTATTAAATTCATTCGCATCAAAATCTCTTCAACAAAAAAAGCCTTCCCGTATATACAAGATGGCTTTATATTTTGATCAAAAATTATTATTATAATTTTCCGGCTATCGCATCCTTAACGAAATCGTTAGCTACGATCTGTTCTTTAAATGAGTAAGCACCGGTACGTGGTGATTTAGCCATTGTTATAACTTTTGAATATTCTTTGCCTTTACCTGCTACTTTTAGCGTTGCAACTACTTTCTTTGCCATGTCTTTTTATTTTTTGAATTAGTGATTTAATGAATTAGCGATTTTCAATCAGCTTAATCAGTTAATTACTTAATTTCTTTATGAACAGTTACTTTTCTTAAAACCGGGTTGAATTTCTTCATTTCCAGTCTTTCTGTTGTATTTTTCTTGTTCTTAGTGGTAATATAACGAGACATACCAGGCATGCCGCTTGTTTTATGCTCGGTGCATTCTAAAATTACCTGAACTCTATTGCCTTTCTTAGCCATTTTCTTTATTTATTGAATTAGCGAATGAGTGAATTAGTGATTTGTAGCAATTGGTATCCTGAACTTAATCAACCCAATAAACTTAATCAACCAATTAACCTTCTACTAAATGTATCCTTTTTTTACAAATTTATTGATACAAGCAGTTATACCATTTTTGCTGATAGTTTTAACAGCTGAAGTAGATACCTTTAAGGTTATCCATTTATCTTCCTCAGGAATATAAAACTTCTTAAGTTTTAAGTTTGGATGAAATCTGCGTTTGGTTTTAACGTTTGAGTTAGAAACGTTGTTACCTACTAAAGATCTTTTTCCTGTTAGATCACAAATTCTTGACATGACAAATCTTTTTAATTATCCCTTTTTGTAAAGAGTTTGCAAATATCAGGATTTTATGTGAAATAGGCAATACAGTTTTGAAAATATTTGAAAATATATTTATTCGGTTGTTTCAGTGGAAAAACTGACTGGTAAAAGCATTGTTTATATAAGGCAAAGGAGAGATAGCTTATGTTGATATTTTAAAAAGATAGTAATACTTTTTAAAATTTATATAAATCTTTATTTAATACAAGCTATTAAACCGGAAATTAGTAATTTTCGCCCACCAATTCCAGATACTATGAAAACCGCAATGAAGATCGCATCTTTTGAAGAATACAAACAAGTTTACCAGCAAAGCGTAACTAATCCTGAAGAGTTTTGGGAAGGCATAGCCAGCAATTTTTTGTGGCGCAAAAAGTGGGACAAAGTGCTTGAATGGAATTTTAAAGAACCAAACATTAAATGGTTCCAGGGCGCAAAACTTAATATTACCGAGAATTGTCTTGATCGTCACCTGGAAACTTTAGGCGATAAGCCTGCTATTTTATGGGAACCTAATGATCCGCAGGAAGATCACAGGGTTTTAACCTACCGCCAGCTGCATAATAAAGTTTGCCAGTTTGCCAATGTGCTAAAAAATAACGGCGTAAAAAAAGGCGACAGGGTTTGTATCTATATGCCCATGGTGCCTGAGCTGGCAATTGCGGTTTTAGCCTGCGCCCGCATAGGTGCTATCCATTCCGTAGTATTTGGCGGCTTTTCGGCACAATCAATTGCCGACCGGATCAATGATGCCACCTGTAAGCTTGTTATTACTGCCGATGGTGGCTTTCGCGGTAATAAACCTATTCCTTTAAAAGGCATTATTGACGATGCATTGGTACAATGCCCTACCATTGAAAAAGTTATTGTGCTTACCCGCAGCCGCACGCCGGTTTCAATGATCAAGGGCCGTGATGTTTGGTGGGAAGATGAAATAAAGAAAGTTGAAACACAGGGAAATTTAGAATGCCCTGCAGAAGAGATGGATGCGGAAGATATGTTATTTATTCTTTACACATCCGGCTCAACCGGCAAGCCAAAAGGTGTGGTGCATACCTGCGGCGGGTATATGGTTTATACCGGTTATACCTTTGCCAATGCCTTTCAATATAACCAGGGCGAAGTTTATTTTTGTACCGCCGACATCGGTTGGATAACCGGGCATTCATACATTGCTTACGGGCCATTAAGCCAGGGCGCAACAACAGTTATGTTTGAAGGAATTCCTTCATGGCCTACCCCCGGAAGGTTTTGGGACATAGTTGAAAAATATAAAGTAAACATATTATATACGGCGCCAACCGCAATCCGTTCATTAATGAGCTTTGGCGATGATGTTTTAAAAGGAAAAGATTTTAGCTCGCTAAAAAAATTGGGATCGGTAGGCGAACCCATCAACGAAGAAGCTTGGCACTGGTTTGATGAAAAAATAGGACTTGGTAAATGCCCCATTGTTGATACCTGGTGGCAAACGGAAACCGGTGGTTTTATGATCTCGCCAATTGCAGGCATCACCCCAACCAAACCCGGATATGCTACATTGCCGCTGCCTGGGATACAGCCTGTTCTGGTTGATGAAAATGGAAAAGTGGTTGAAGGTAATGGTGTAAGCGGTAATTTATGTATTCGTTTCCCATGGCCTGGTATGCTGCGTACCACGTATGGCGATCATGAACGCTGCCGTACCACTTATTTTGCTACCTACGAAAACTTATACTTTACCGGCGATGGTTGTCTGCGTGATGATGATGGTTATTACCGGATAACTGGTCGTGTTGATGATGTGCTGAACGTGTCCGGTCACAGGATTGGCACTGCCGAAGTGGAGAATGCTATTAATATGCACAGCAGCGTGGTTGAATCGGCTGTAGTTGGTTACCCCCATGATATAAAGGGCCAGGGTGTATATGCCTTTGTGGTTTGCCCTAACCAGCATGGCGATGAAGAACTTGCGCGTAAGGATATAGTAATGACCGTTCAGCGGATCATCGGCGCTATAGCTAAACCCGACAAGATCCAGTTTGTAAGCGGTTTGCCTAAAACAAGGTCTGGCAAGATAATGCGACGCATCTTAAGGAAGATAGCAGAGGGCGATACCAGTAATTTGGGCGATACCTCTACACTGCTTGATCCGGCCGTTGTTGATGAGATAAAAGCAGGAGCGTTGTAGGAAGGAAAGAGATAAGATTGTAAGAGTCAGGAATCAAGAAAGAATGATGAGAACCATCCCTGTATTTTTAATCTTGAATCCTGATTCTTGACTTCTTGTCTCTCTTTTCTCAAACCAAAATGATGTCCCGGATGTTATTCAAACACATCTAAATAAAAAACATCATGGACAAATTAGAATTAAAAGGCGGCTGGAACGAGTTGAAGGGTAAAATAAAACAAGCTTACGGCGATCTAACCGATGACGACCTAATCCACGAAGAAGGTAAGGATGACGAAACCTTAGGAAAGCTTCAGAAAAAAACAGGAAAAACGCGCGATGAGCTGGTAAAGTGGCTCAATAGTTTATAAGGACATTTAAACTTTGAAAAGGGAGGCGGGAGTCTCCCTTTTTTTGTGCTTGTTGTAACTATCTAATGTATTAAGTGTCTATTGGGATGTTATTTAACCTTTTCAAAAGCTTATGTCTGCTTCACAATCAGCTCTTATTCCCGAACAGCCTAAAAAGATCTATTATATCAACCACCTGAAAGTGTTGCTTACCGTATTGGTGATCCTGCATCATTCTTTTATTACTTATGGGGCTCCGGGTGGATGGTACTATAGTCAAAAAACAACCAACGCAAGTGCCCTTATTCCAATGACGATGTTTGTGGCTATCAACCAGGCTTTCTTTATGGGCTTTTTCTTTTTTCTATCAGCCTGCTTTATTGGTCCTTCGTTTGAAAAGAAAGGATCTGTACGCTTTATAAGCGATCGTTTGCTGCGGTTAGGTTTGCCGCTGATGTTTTATTCGCTTATCTTATCACCTATATTGAGTTACCTGGTTTATTATTTTGCGGAAGGTCATCATATTACTTACATGCAGTACTTAAGTGGTTTTCATTCCTGGATTGATTTTGGCGTACTTTGGTTTGTTGCTGCACTTTTGTTGTTTACGCTTATTTATGTACTATGGCGGGCAGTTATAAAAAATAGCGCTTCAAAAAACTTGCCGGCACCGTCAGGAGGCATCATCATTTTACATGCCATAATAGTAGGCTTTATTAGCTTCTTGGTAAGAACCACATTCCCGGTTGGCTGGGTGTTAAAGCCGCTTGGCTTTCAGCCGGGGCATTTTTCGCAATATATTGCCCTGTTTATATTTGGTTTAATGGCTTATAAAAACAACTGGTTAAATACTTTATCTCCAAAAACAGGTAAACAAATGCTGATACTGGTAATATTCCTGATCCTTTGTTTCCCTTTATTTTATATCATCAAAATAAAACTGGATATGCCGCTCGGTTGGTTCTCCGGCGGATGGCACTGGCAGTCCTTATTATACGCAGTTTGGGAACAGGTAATTGGCTTTTCAATAATAACCATGCTACTTTGTTATGGCAAAAAACTGTGGAACAAGCCATCAGCCATCCTTGATAAATTATCCCGGTACACGTTTGCTGTTTATATTTTTCACCCGCTGGTGCTTATTTCGCTATCAATGGTAGTTAGAGATTGGTCAGTTGATCCGGCGTTAAAACTTTTAGTGGTTGGGCCGCTGGCTGTTGTTGGGAGTTTTTTGCTGGCTGCTGGGATTGTTAGGATCCCGGGAGTGAGGAAGGTGATTTAATAATTGTAGAGACGCGATGCTTCGCGTCTTTATACGCCATTTATCCGTTTTTCCAGGGTTGCCTATCAGCTAGAGACGCGATGCATCGCGTCTCTAGCTGATAGGCAACAGGTAGCATTAGTGCATTTCATCCGCTGGCATAAGTTAAATGTATTAATTTTGCATGAAATGAAAAAATCCAAACCCACCATACTTGTTGTAAATGATGACGGAATAACCGCACCCGGTATAAAAGCTTTAATGGATACCATGGCCGAGATCGGCAGGGTTGTAGTTGTGGCACCTGATAGCCCGCAGTCAGGGATGGGCCATGCCATTACTATTGGCAAACCATTACGGTTAGACCAGGTTGATATTTACGAAGGGGTTGAAATGTACCGTTGCTCCGGCACGCCTGTTGATTGTGTTAAGCTTGCAGTAAATAAGATTTTTAAAGGGAAAAAGCCTGATCTGTGTGTTTCGGGCATCAACCACGGTTTAAATAATTCTATCAATATACTATACTCCGGTACCATGTCGGCAGCTGTTGAAGGCGCTATTGAAAGCATCCCGTCTATCGGGTTTTCATTGGACGATTATACCTTACAGGCTGATTTTTCGCATTGCTTAAAATATGTAAAGGAGATAGCTTTGCAGGTTTTGGAGCATGGCTTACCTACAGCTACTTTATTAAACGTAAACTTCCCGGCAGGTAATAATATAAAAGGGATAAAGATCAGCCGTCAGGCCAATGCCAAATGGGCAGAAGAGTTTGATGAGCGGATGGATCCGCATAACCGCCCGTACTACTGGCTCACCGGTGTTTTTCAAACCAGCGACAATGGCGAGGATACAGATGTTTGGGCACTGGAACATAATTATGTCTCTGTAGTGCCGGTACAGTTTGATATGACGGCACACCATGCTATCCAGGTTTTAAATGGATGGAAGTTTAATATATAAGCCATGCTAAACAAAAATAGTTTCATCACCGGCATTTTAGCCGCCCTTATATTTCCTGTTATTGCATGGGGTGCGGCATATTTATTAAAAACTAACGTGGAGATCATCAATCGCCCTGCATTGCCCTATTTTGCAGCTATTGCTTTGAATTTGATAATGATGCGTTTTATCCTTAAAAAAGAGCTTGACCAAACCGCCCGTGGCATCATGCTGGCTACTTTTATAATAATGTTGCTGGTATTCATTTTTAAAGTTCATTTGCGATGAAGTATTACCTGGTAGCCGGCGAAGCTTCGGGCGATCTGCATGGGGCTAATTTGATGAAAGCCTTAAAAGAGCGCGACGAACAGGCAGAGTTTCGTTTTTTTGGCGGCGACCTGATGCAGGCCGAAGGCGGAACCCTGGTAAAGCATTATGCAGATATGGCCTTTATGGGTTTTATTGAAGTTGTGCTTAACCTGAATGCCATTTTAAAAAACCTGAAGTTTTGCAAGGCTGATATAGCCGCCTGGCAACCGGATGTTTTGATCTTGATTGACTTTCCCGGCTTTAATTTAAAAATTGCCGAATTCGCCAAAAATAATAACCTATTGGTTTGCTATTATATCTCGCCAAAAGTTTGGGCATGGAACCAAAAACGGGTGCTGAAAATAAAACGGATAGTTGATCACCTGTTTTGTATCCTGCCTTTCGAAGTTGATTTTTATAAAGCGTGGGGAATGGAGGTTGATTATGTTGGCAACCCTTTGCTTGATGCAGTGGCGGCTTTTAAACCCGACGAAAACTTTATCATAAATAATAAGCTGCCTCCAAAAAAGATCATTGCTTTGCTCCCTGGCAGCCGTAAGCAGGAGATCAGCCGTTTGTTGCCTGAAATGCTAGGCGTGACAGATCAGTTTCCGAATCATCAGTTTGTTATTGCAGGCGCACCGTCATTTACGGAGGACTATTACCGGCAATTTATCATCGGAAAAGATATCCCGGTTTTATTCAACGCTACTTATGATCTGCTCAATAACGCAGATGCGGCAATAGTGGCATCCGGAACAGCAACGCTGGAAACCGCCCTGTTTAATGTGCCGCAAGTAGTTGTATATAAGGGGCACCCGGTATCAATTGGTATTGCCCGGCTGGTTGTAAAAATAAAATTCATCTCGCTGGTGAACCTGATAATGGACAAGCTGGTTGTAAAAGAGTTGATCCAGCAAGATTGCGCCACAGAAAATATAACTGCCGAGCTGGATAAGATCATAGATAACAAAAACTACAGGAGCAGAATGATGGGTGATTATGATGAGCTTGATGTAAAAATGGGCACACCAGGCGCTTCGGCTAAAACAGCAGCGCTCATCATCAAATACGCTACAAAAAAATAGCGCTCTGCAAATTGCAAAGCGCTATCGTTTTCATAGGTAATTTTTAGTTCTGTTTTTCAACAGGTAGATATATGATGGTCAGGCTACTGACAGGGTAGATTGTACCATAGCCTGTTTCTTGCTCATTAAAAATGGATTTCTTGCCATAAATAACTTCAAATCGTTAGTTAGCAAGTTCATTAATTCGGCATCAAAATTTGCTAATAATTTACTGGGGGTGGTTTTTTTATAAGTTTTCATAGGTAGGTGTTCTTTTAGTTAATGGTTTATTTTGTTTGTTTTTCAGTTTCGTTGTTTTCTGTCAGGTTATCTTTCCTGCGCTTGGCTTCTTTGTATTGTCTTAAAAGCTGCTCTTTATCCCGCTCGTCCGAAGTCTTAGCCGGATCAACAGGGTTTTCCCATTCTTTCTCTTCGCCTTCGCGATTCTTTTTGCTGTCAAGTGCCATCCTGTATTGCATTTGATTTATAGTAGTCCAATTCAGTGCCAAAATTTTGATTGAAGCAAAGAATAGTCATTGTTAGCTCAGGTTTATTTTACAAAGTGGTGATATACAGCATAAATAAGATAATCATCCTGTATTGAAGGATGATTATTTGTGTAGTTTAATGTATAATATTTTAGTACACCTGTTGTAAACAGTAGTCAAAAGCTAAGCGCTTACAGGTTTATTTACGGGTTTAGGATGATTTAGAAAATGGATAACCAGTGTTATTATTGATATAGTGATCCCTGTAATACATACGCCATTCCATTGATAGCTTTTCCAAAGCTGGGTGGCAAAAAAGGTTCCAACAGATCCGCCTATAAAATAAGTTACCATATAAACGGTATTGATGCGGTTCCGCGCCTCGGGTTTTAAAGCGAAAATTATCGACTGATTAGAAATATGGGTTGCCTGTACGCCCATATCCATAATAATCACCCCGATAATTAAACCGGCAATACTATGTGCCGAAAAAATAAAGATGATAAATGAGATGAGGATCAGTAACAGTGTAAAGCCTGATAATTTATAGGCATCCATTTTATCGCTTAACCTGCCCATTAATCCAGCGGCAATTGCTCCGAATGCGCCAATAAGACCAAACTCCCCGGCTACGCTGCTGCCCATGTTAAAGTTTTGCTTTAGTAAAAACACAATAGTAGTCCAAAAAGCACTGAAACACGCAAAGCAGAGGGCACCGCGTAAAGCTGCCAGCCGTAATTTAGGCTCGTGCTTAACCAGGTGGGCGAGTGATGCCATTAATTGTTTGTAGGTGCCTTTGTAATCTGGCTCAACCTCGGGTAAAAACAAACCGATCATCAGCCACATTAATAACATTATACCGGCAGCTATATAATACACTGCCCGCCAGCCAAAATACTCGCCAATATAACCGCTAAAGGTTCGCGATAGCAAAATTCCAATTAACAAGCCGCTCATAATAACCCCGATCTTTTTTCCGCGTTCATTAGGTTTGGCCAGGTGTGCAGCCATGGGGACTAATATTTGGGGGATCATGGAGGTTGCACCTATCAAAAAACTTGCAAAAATAAGCACATTAATAGTTGGAGCCAGGGCGGTAAGTAAAAGGGATAGTATAATGAATGCAAAAACAATTATCATTAAACGCTTACGTTTCACCATGTCGGCAAGCGGAGCAAGGAAAAATAAACCTGTGGCATAACCTATTTGAGTAAGCACGGATACCTGGCCTGCCCTTGCGCGGGTTGTATTGAAAGTGCGGGCAATATCTTCAAGCAAAGGCTGGTTATAGTATAAATTAGCTACTACAAGGCTGGTTGCAATAGTCATTATCCACAA
The DNA here is from genome assembly GCF_900142915.1 of Mucilaginibacter sp. OK098. Lineage (GTDB taxonomy): Bacteria > Bacteroidota > Bacteroidia > Sphingobacteriales > Sphingobacteriaceae > Mucilaginibacter. The sequence continues at coordinate 273,752 of NZ_FRCM01000007.1, read as the reverse complement.
CGTTAAAGTGGTTAGTTCCGGATGTTTTTTAAGGAGGGCATTGTTATTCATCGGTAATTGAAAAAATTATCCGCAAAAGTGATAAAGCATTTTTAAAATGATGTTTGATTTGCGCAATTTTTTACAACGCATTATACCAATTCAAGAGACTTTTTAAAGGAGGGCCTTGTTTTTGAAAATTTAATTAAGGTAAGCCGGAGACAATTATTAAAAAGTTTTGCCGTTAAGTCTGAAATTATTTAGTTTTTCAATTGATTGGTAGATATTTTGTGATATAAAGAGGAAAAATCAGATAATTTTATATTTATAGATTGTTTTTTAGAGTATGTTGCTTGCTTATCTGTTTTTTAAAAGAAAAATCAGCAATTTTTTATTGTTATTTTCAGTAAAAAATTTATAAAAGCTTATTTTATGTGAAATAAAATTGTTTTTGCATGCTTAATATTGTTAGATATAAGTAAGTGATAAATAATTTTAACTTTTTTTTGCTAATTATTATATTTTTAACAAAATGTTTGTATTTTTGTTAATCGAATAGCAGCAAAGAAGTTTTTTACAAAAAAATTACAAAAAAATTCGATTTATATGAAAAGATAGTGTTATTTTTACACCATCAAAATATTAAAAAAGTCTTCTCATAATTTAGGTTTATAATTGGTTAGTAAAGGCCCCTGCCCATCAGGGGCTTTACTTGTTTTAAGGGTTTTTTGTAATTCGTCGGGCCGCTCACCTTATCATGTATATTTATAACTTTGATCCGCAATAATTAAGAGAGCCCAACAATTATAAAATGAAACTTAAACTGATCTATTTATATGTTTCCCTGTTTTGCTTAACCGGCTTTAAAGCTTCTGAAACCTTTGATCAGTTCGCTGATAAATTTGTAAAAGGATATGCTGCGCTAAAAATTCCGCAAATGGAGCTTAGTTATGTAACTGCCCTGAAACAAATAAAACCGGCAGATGAAATTCAAAAACAGATAACTTTTTTCGAAACTATTAAGGCTGAACAAAAAAAGCTCTCCGCAGAGGGCTTGAGCAAAAGCCAAAAACAGGACTATGAGCTTATAGCTTATGAAACCAGTATGAATTTGGAACGGCTGAGCCTGGAAAAACAATGGGACGCAAATAAACCAAAAGAAATTTCTGCAGGAGGATTGTACACCATCCCCAACGGGAAAGCCTGGTATAAGTATTTTTTAAAAAGATGGCTTAGCGCCAATGTTACGCCTGATGAAATTTACCAATTCGGACTAACGGAAATAAAAAGGGTGCAAGGACATATCGAAGCCATCCGTAGTCAAAGCGGTTTAAGCGAAGACGGTTTTTACAAACACTTAAATGATAAGGAGTTTTTTATTAACGACCCAAAAGATGTATTGAAGTATTTTGAGCAAACACGGGCGGTCATTTATAAAAATATGGGTAATGTGTTCAATAAGCACAAAATACAGCCTTTAAAAATTGAACAAAGCACAAATGAAGCAATGGCGCAAGCCCCGGGTTATTATGATAACAACGTATTTTATTATAACCAGTTTAATAAACCCTATAATAAAAGACAGGTTGACTGGCTTTTTATTCATGAAGCGGTACCTGGGCATCATTATAAATCTTCCATAAATGCTGCCATAAAACAATCAAAGGTGCAGCAGCTTTTTTATTATTTAGGATTAGAGGAAGGCTGGGGGGCTTATGTGGAGGAACTTGGAAAAGACCTTGGCGCTTATAAAACCCGGTATGACGAGCTTGGTAAATGGGAATGGGATATAGTAAGGTCTGTAAGGGTACCAATGGATATCGGCCTTAATTATTACGGTTGGACAGATGAGCAAGCCCTTTCTTTTTGGAAAAAGAACATTAAAAACCAGGACGATATTGCCATGCGCGAAATAGCCCGTGTAAAGCGCTGGCCGGCGCAGTGCATTACCTATAAATACGGAGCTGGCCAGATAATGGAATGGAAACAAATACTGCAAAAAAAGGAAGGCACTAAGTTTAATATCAGAAACTTTCACGACCGAATCCTTAACCTTGGCTCGCTGCCTGTATTTATGGTGAAAGAACGAGTACTTGAAGCTGAATAGGACTATAGCCTGCAAGTAATAAATGAATTTAAAACAGCTTTGGATTTCTGCCCGAAAGATATATATTTGCACTCCACAATTTTGGGGGATTAGCTCAGCTGGCTAGAGCGCTTGCATGGCATGCAAGAGGTCATCGGTTCGACTCCGATATTCTCCACTTAAATAATCAAGGCATTTACGAAACATGTAAATGCCTTTTTTCTTTCAAGTAAAACATTTTTCCAAAACTTCCCGTCAAGTAAAACAAGCCAACCCAATATAAAATACAATTATTTGGATTGAAAATAGCCGTAAGCCATGGTTTAAGTCTTTTTTTCATCAGCCGGCGAACAATTTTTCTGGAATATTTAGAGTTGTGTCAGATTAACATCAAGGGATCATTCCCTTAATATTTACTGGATCAGAGCCTGATCTGTGCTGAAATCTTAATCCCGAAGTTTTTAGCACTTCCATTCAAAGCATTGTTATTATCCCTGTAAGTAAGGCGATGGATAAAATCGACCCTAAAGAATTTAAAGATATTTTCAATTCCGTAACCTGCTTCAACGTACGGAGTAGTACCCAGGCCTTGTAACTTAAGGGTATTGCGGTCAAGAATATTATTTTGGTTAGTTTGTGATATGCTGCCATACAAAATATTTGCTGTTCCAACCAGGCGCCATTTAAAATTCTTAATTACGGGTATCGTGTTTAATAGCAGCCCTTCAAAATGCTGCGTATAACTCAAACTGGCGTATTTGTCGCTGGCAAATTCAAAAAAGCGCATCAGGTTAAAGGCATTTGGGTTATAAATGAAGGTGGTATTGCCAAGGTGATTTTCCAATAAAGGAAAAGGAACACTTGAAGGGATATAGCCCGACGAAAATGAATATTTCCCTCTTCCAAGACTACCCATTTTTAAGGTCTGGGTTATATTAAAACTGAATTTGTGATAGGTAACATCACTGCCGAATAAATTCTTCAATCCCAATGTGTACCTGAAAGTAAATTCAGGCTTGGAAACATCCGTTTTAATACTGACCGGACGATTGATAGTTTCTGAAATCAGGGGTTGAACCCCAGGAGACCATTTGGTTTCAAACTGAAATTCGGAAACAAATAACTGCTGGCTTATGCCACCTTTTGGGTCATTAAAGTTAAACTGGAATAACGGATCTAAAGACCACTGTGAAAAACTGATCTTTTCTGTAAAACCTTTAAACAGGTCACGGCGGACATAGAAGTTCAACAAATCCTGATCAAATACTTTTCGTTTATCAATACGGCCAAATCGCGTAAATGCAGAAAATAGGTTATTGCGTTGGTACAAATAATTGTCACTCAATAAGGCCACCTGGTTCAGGTCATGCGTAAAGCTGATACCCGCTTCTGTCCAATGCTTCCGGGATAGTATATAATCTATTGAAGCGCCATATTTTACGTCCAGATCTTTAGAACCATAAGCAACATAACCGCCCAATATCCATTTTTTATCAAAATCTGAATTTGTTTTGAACCCTAGCCTGATCCGGTTTCCTTCCACATTATTATAACTATAAGTATTCAGGAAAGGCCCCAGGCTGATATTGCCAGCCCTGTAATAGCCATTGATCAGCAGATCTGCAGCTGTAAGGTAGTTTTTAATCGTTGGAAGCGTCTTAACCGTATCAATCAAACTATACACCGATTTTTCAGCGTTCGTTAACGAATCGGGCCTGTTCATGTCCCAAAAATGATTATCGGATTGTCGTGCATCCGGGTCTACGGTAATATTATCCTTAAAAAAGTCAGGTGGATAAACCCCGTCGGTATTTATTATTTTATTTACAGTGTAAAATTTGGCCAGCAGGCCGCTTGAGTTGCTCGAAAGTTGCTCAACCTCCACTAAAATACGGGTTTTTACCGGCAACCATGGCCTGTCAGGTGTCTTGCCGTCCATCTGTTGCTGAACAGAGATCCGGTGGATGAAATTTAAATTTGCTGATGGTTCAATAGTTGCCTTGATCTGGTATAAAGCATAATTCTCCTGCGCTATCCATATTGTACCGGTAAAAGCAAGATCCCGGGAGCGCTTGGGTTTAAAGGAGATCTGGTAACAGGTTTTTCCATCCACTATGGCATTTCGATTTTCCAGTTCATAGTCATACCAATTTTTCCAACCGTCAGAAATTGGGGATGCAAATTCCTTTCCTGCGGCGCTAACGAAATTTTTATAGAAGTTATATTGTTGAAAAGTACTGCCTGTTAACTGTGCAAGCAGGGCACCGTCTTCAAAACCAACGCCATTTGTTTTTGTTTTTTTTATGTCCTCCCGCTTAGCCTCCGGATTACTTTGATAAAAAAAATCAGAAACGGTTTCTGAAAGAAATAACGGGAGCACAGGCATATTATCAACCCCTGCTATTTTCATACTATCTGCCATTGAAATTGCCTGCTGGATAAATTTCTTTTTCAGTAAATTAGAACTGAAGTTGCTCGCGTCCAATTCAATGCGGCTATAGCTTTCCAGCTGATAAGATTTTATACTACGCGGGTCGTTCACCGGCTTATGCTTAACCATTTCCTTTAAAATTGCCCAGGCCGGGTTCATATAACCTTTCGGTGTGATCCTGACCTCGTTCAGTGATTGGGAGGACGGTTTTAACTGAATATTTATAGTTTGTACAGATGCACGGCCAATCAGAAATGATTGCTGCAAATATCCTATGCAGCTTACTGTAATAGAGTCGCTCTTTTTTATAAACTCCAATTTAAAAAAGCCGTCAAAATTTGTGCTTGTACCTATCTCTGTTCCTTTAACACCAATGGTAGCATAAGTAACAGGCTCACCAGTTTTTGCATCTGTTATTTTACCCTTAATAATTACTTTTTGCCCAATAACCTGCTGACTTCCTAATAGTAAAATGGAAAGGAAGAGCAATGATCCAGCAAAGAGTTTTATCATAGGTGATTTTAGCAAAAGTTAATTTGGTGCAAAGGCATATGCCCGTCAATATTGCAATACATATTCAAGTTAAGCAAAACTTTATTGAATTTACTGAAATTAAAAATGGCTGCCCATAACAGGCTGCCAAAATAGGTGGAATCATTAATCATGGAAATTAATCTTGTTTAAGAAAATTGCCTTTTTCATCAAACACAAGGTCCTTACCTTTTACCCCGGCTTCGTACATTAGGGTGCCTTTAGCATCAGTTAGTTTACCGGCCTCAGTTATTTTAACCCCTTTATAATGTTGTTTAACATAAGTGATAACACCAGCTGGTAAATTACTCACCTTTATAGCCACTACCTGTTCAACGAAAGCCCCATCCGGTGTAAACTGTACAGACATATCTTCCCCTGATTTACCACCCCAGTTTGCTTCATAGTTCCCCTTTTCCTTTTCCCAGCTTACGTCGGCAGCAGCGGGATACTTTGCAGTTAACGCCGATTTTACTGTTGCCGGAACAAAGGGGCTTTTTACTCTCTGGGCACTTACAGCAGTGATTGCTGCCACTCCCATTAACATACTTAAGATGATCTTCTTCATATTTATTTGTTTTATTTGTGTTCAATAATAGCTTGCCAATAATTTTAAACAGGGATAAATAGAATTACCTGTAAGTATTGTAATGGATTTGTTACATAAACATCCGGATCAATTCTGGTTTATTTTGGTATTTCACCTGCCAGAAAATCATTTAACTAATTTTAACATTAATTTCTACCTGATTTGTTAAAAATGCAGAGTGGTACTTCAAATACTTTCTGATTATACAACTACGTATTAAGCTATCAATTAATTACAGATGACGGAATAATTCTTTGTCTCAATTAACGGCTTGGCCAAAATCCTGAAACGCTAAAAACAATCAGAAAGGATATTATTTATTGCAGTGGGCTCTTAAAAGAAAGGGTATATATTAACAGCGGCCCATTGCCTGTTTAAGAATGGCGATTATTTACCAATTGCCTTACCGCTTACAAATGCTAATATCTTTTTTGATTCTTCCGGGTATATGGTAATGTGATGTGTTCGTACCAGGTAAGGTATTTCCTTTTTGCCGCCTTTTGATGCAACTGAGATCTCGTTTGATGGTTTTAGCGGCATGTGGCAGTCAATACAATTATTTTTGATCAATGTACCTAACTTAGGGGCCATTTTGCAAAAATTATGATTGGTTTCATTATGACATTTCATGCATTTTTGTGAGTAAGCAACCAGGTCGGCGCTTTCATTTACATGTACGTTATGGCAGGTATTGCAGTCCATATTGCTCATTAAAAAGCATTTGCTTGCCGCCAGCAAACTGTTTTGATTGCCATGAACATCAAGCGTTGCCGGGTTAGGGTCCTGGTACGAAAAGCTTGGTTCTTTAAATTTTGACAGCGTATCGCCCATTTTAAATTTAAATACCGATTCCAGGTAAACATCTTTACCGCCGCCGTGGCATACTGCACAGGCGTCTAGTTTTTGTGCCCTTGTTAACGATGAATATTTAACAATATACTTTCCCTTTTTCTCATCCGGATTAGCCGTATGAAAATTTACATGGTTAGCAGCAGGGCCATGGCACCTTTCGCAATCAATACTATAAACAATTGAACTTTTATTAAACTCGGCTTCCTGCTTTTCCAGGTTGGTAATTGGCAATTGTTCTATGTAACTGCTATGGCACTCAAAACAGCGCTGTATTACAGGCCTGTCAAAATAGGCATGCTCTTTTGGAACATAGCCAGGGCTGTTTGTCCAGCTTTTCAAAGAGGTGAAGTATGAGATTGGCAGCTCAAACAACTGTTTGTCTTTCCAATATAAATATGTTTCTGCCTTTCTGCCGCCAAATGTAATATCAAAACGTTCGGCCCTTACCTGTTTCCCATCTTCATAAGCAACCTGGTATAAGCTGTTGCCGCGCTTTTCCATAATCACTTTTGAGTGCTCGGTAATTGAAAAAACGTTGTGGTAATTATCAAAACTTCCATGTATGTTATGGGCAGATGCCGGTTTGGATGATTGATAATGCGCTGTTTCCAAGTATGCCGTATAAACGGCTTTATGGCACTTTATGCATTTATCCGAACCGGCATAGTTATCCCCCCTGGCATCTGTTTTTTCCGACTGATTTATATATTGGATATAAATGGCAGCAATGGGCACCAAACAAATCAGTATTAAAAAATAAATGCGCTTACTTTTCATTATAGTGTGCCAATGTTATTAATTAGTGCCTGTAATTACCATTTATAAGTTGCAACAGCACCGCCAGGCAGTGTTGTGGTAACAATTTTTGAGTTAAATTTCAGGTTGAATGATTGATCGCCGGTTGATGTATTTATTACGATGAGCACCTTGGAGCCATCAGTATTTTTAAACGCTACGTTCAATAGGGTGTTTTGCTGATCAGAAGCTATCCTTACTGCGCCGGGCCTTACAAATTTTGATGCGTGTGCTATAATATAATAAGCAACATTACGCGTAATTTCAGGGCTTATAGTTACTGCTCCCAAACAGGTACTGCACCCGCCTGCGGTATGCGGGCCGTTATTCGCGTCGGTAGCCAGCACCCATTCCAAAACGTTACGGCTCCAGTTACGGGTTGCTCCAACAATCAGGTTGCTTATGTGCCATGCTAAAGCGCTGCCAAACCGATCGCTTTGGAATGTTGCCTGTTCAGTAAAGTAAATGTTTTTAGCAGGATAGGCATCATGTACTGGCGATAAAGCATTTATAGAGCCCCCATAAAGGTGAAAGGCGGACCCGTCAACAGAAGGATTGGCGGCCGCATCAGCTAAAATTTGAGTCGCATATTCAGGGTGGTCGGCATTATGATCGTAAACAATAATTTTTGTAGTTATTCCGGCAGTTTTAAATGCAGGCCCCAAATTGTTTTTAATGAAAGAGCCTTCATCTGCGGATAGCATCAGCATAGCAGGCGTATTATAAGCATTTAAAGGTTCATTTTGTGGGGTAATGGCATCAATAGTTATCCCTGCGGCCTTCATTCCCTGGATGTATTTTACAAAATAATTTGCATAGGCATCAAAATACGCGGGTTTTAAACTGCCGCCAGTAAAGCTATTACTATCCTTCATCCAGGCCGGGGCACTCCATGGGCAGGCTAAAATTTTAATATTTGGGTTGATAGCTATTATTTTCTGCAGGATGGGGATCAGGTCCGTTTGTTCTTTAGCGAGACTAAAGTTCTGCAAGGAAACATCGCCGGCAACATCATCATAGCTAAAAGTACCTGCACTCATGTCAGACGCACCTATAGTTATACGGATATAGCTGATGCCAATGCTGGTTGAGTCTGTAGCAAATAACTCTCTTAACAATGCAGTTTTCTTTGCATCGCTTAAACTATTAATCAGGTAAGCGCTGCCGCCTGACAGGCAAAAGCCGAAGCCGTCAATTGTTTGATAGGTTTGCGTGGTATCAACATTTATGGTTGTGTTTTGATTTGAACCGGCACTAAAAATCAGCGATACATTTTGTTTGTTCAACAGCTGAAACTGATCAGCAGTGGTAACCCACATTGAAACATCGGTTTTAACCGGGGTAACCGGTTTTATGGGTGGTGGTGTTTCGCCGCCGCCGATGGGCGACTTTTTACTGCATCCAAACCCAAAAGCCAAAAGCCCTGCTATCGTAACCATTAAAGTATATTTCCTGATCTTTTCCATAAGTATTTTTTAAATAAATGAAAACATACCCGGCAGATAATTGCAGGCATAATGATTATGCCTGATTTTTCGACCCGGTGTCAAATTAATTTGTGATGATTTGAAATGTTTTACAGCTAAAGCGCTATAATTAATTGGTGATCATTTTATAATAACGCACATAATCAACCTGCATGGCGGTAGGGAAAATGGAATCGTCAACACCTTGTGAACCACCCCAATCGCCGCCAATAGCCAGGTTTAATAATATATGAAATGGTTTATCAAACGGCCATGTTGCTGAGTTTCCTGTTTTATCATTTAAAAAAGTAAATACCAGCGTATTATCATAATAGCCTTTAATACCATCCGGAGTCCAATCAGCGCGGTAAATGTGGAAATCAGTTTCGGCAGTTGGTATATTTAAAGTGCTTGTTTTAGAGTTTCCGCCAAAGTTGGTTTGATCATGAATACTAAAGTGAACATTATTAGGATCAAAACCCACCATCTCCATAATATCCACCTCGCCAGAGTTTGGCCAGTTACCATAAGCATAATCATTTGGCAACATCCATATTGCAGGCCAGGTTCCTTTGCCAACTGGCAATTTGGCTTTTACTTCAATCCGGCCATAAAGCAAATCGTTTGAAGCTTTTGATACCATGCGCGATGAAGAGTAATTCATTCCGCCAATACTTTCTTTTTTTGCAGTTATGGTTAGTATGCCATTGGTAATACTTGCATTGTTAACTGTATTGGTATAGTATTCCAGCTCATGGTTTCCCCAGCCGCCTCCACCTACGTCATATCCCCATTTATTAGGGTCGGGAGCACCATTTGTATCAAATTCATCTGCCCAGGCTGCTATTGTATCAAAGGTATATACTTTAGGCGTTTGTGTAACCGGCACAAACGGAGGTAATACAGCCTGTTTTTTTGAGCATGATAGCATACCTGATGCTAAACATAGAAATAGTATAAAGTTTGATTTTTTCATAAAGTAATTTTTTTTGTAACAACAGGCTGCTTTAATAAACAGCCTGTTGTTTGTATTATTACTATTAATTAACTCCTCTTAACGTTACGTTGGTAAAAGAAATTCCGGTAAGCCCTGTATCCTGGCCACCGCATTTAATTACCAGGTAATAATTGCCGGTGGTTATAACAGTGAATGGATTGCCACTACCTGAACATGAAAGTGCTGATAGTTTACCATTGAAAGGCGACTTGCCGCATCCCGCAAATGTATTTAAAGAAATTGGTTTAGTACCGGTATTGTAATCCTGCCCGTTAACAGGCTTCTTGGTATCAACCCAAACTTCAAACCAGCTATTGGTAGCGCCGCTGCCCGAAACTACCATATCAACCATGTACTTTTTCCCGGCAGTAAGGTTAAAGGCCTGGTAAATAGCACCGGCTTGATAACCCGTTTCATTAGCAACCATTACGCCTTTACTCGGATCAATTACCATATTATTTCCACTGCCAACAATAAAGTGTGTCCAGTAAGCATCATCACCTGCACCCATTTTACCACCTAAAACCTGATTTCCTGATACAGGGTCGGATGTGGGAACAGTAACAGGAAGCGTTGCTGTTTTTGTAGCGCCCCCAATACCTAATGTAGTTAATGTAATATTGTAAGTTCCTGCATCCGGAATAAACACACTGTCAACAGCGGTTCCGGGGTTTGAACCTCCTCCGTCGCCTAAATCCCATTTTACACCCAGTACACCGGTTTCAACAGCTTTTAATACATAATGATTAGCCTTGCCGGCAACAGGCGTAATAGTAAATGATGCCTGGTTGGTAGGTGTTAACCCGTTTCCATCTCCAAATTTTTCAGGCTTACAGCCAACATATATTCCAATAGCCGATACCCCTAAAATTAGGGCGTAAGCTTTAAATAAATTTAATTTCATTGATTTAAATATTAAATAAGTTTAAATTACAGAGTACCACCATACTCTTTGCTTTGCTTTAATTTGGTGGCATTCAAATCATTAAGCGGAATTGGAAGGATCTCGTTCCTGCCGGCTTTAAAGCCTTTGTATCCAAGTACTGAAGCTGCATCTCCCCAGCGTACAAGGTCAAACCAGCGATGGCCTTCGGCAGCAAGTTCAGCACGCCTCTCATTTTTAAGTACGGGCATTGTTGCTGCAAGCGCATGTGTTTTACCATCATTATACGCACGGGTATGTACAGCTGTCATCAAAGCAGCGGCACGGGTTAAATCTCCATTAGCCATAATAAGCGCTTCGGCTTCCATTAAATAGGTATCAGCTAATCGGATTTCATATATGTTTTGCGGATAGTTTAATTCAGGAGCACCGCCACCTGTAGTTTTGTCAGCAAGATGACCCGCAAATTTTCCAACAAAAAACCCTGTATTAGCATAACCAGCAGAATAATCAGCTATCCCATTTGCTTTAAGGCTGTCTAAATTGGCAACAGTTGCTTTATTGCGCGGGTCAAAATGTATAAAATCAAAGAATTCTTTTGTGAATGGAATGAAGCTGTAACCTGAGATATAATCAGGAGCAGCAGCAGTTTTGGGGTTATATCCTCTCGGGCCTACCAATATGTTTAAAAGATTTCCTTCAGTACATGCAGCGCAACTCCAGCTACCTCCTGATTTTGATGAATGCCCTACTTCAAGTATGGATTCAGCATTGAATTTATTGGAAACCTTCCACAGATCAGCAAAATTAGCAAGCAATTGATAACCATAAGTAGAATTTGGCTGACCAGGTGTACCATTAACAATGGCAAATTGTGCAGCAGCTTCAGTATACTTTTTATCAAAAAGATATACTTTGCCCAACAGCGCGTGTACGGCACCCATGGTTAACCGGCCGCCATCTGCTGTAACATCAACTTTGTCAGGGATGCTTTTTGAGTCAATTACAGCTTTCAGATCTGACTCTATCTGGCTATACACTGTTGCCGGAGGCACCTGTAAAACATTGTCTATCTGATCTGAAGCAACTTCGGTTAATATTAACGGAATGTTTTTGAAAAGGCGAACCAGGTCAAAATAAAAGTAGGCGCGCAGTGCGGTAGTTTCGTCAGCATACCTCTTCTTTAACCCCGCATCCATAGGTACTCCCGGCAACTTTGATAAAAGCACATTAGCACGAAAGATCCCTTGATAACTCCCCTGCCATAAGGCACTTGATGGGCCTTGTGTTTCATTAAGGGTATAATTATTAAATACCTGCAAATCGGTAATATCGCCTGCGCCACCGCCACCGGCTACATGATCATCACAACCGGCATCCATCGCATCTTCCTTTGTTAAAAGGCCACCACTTTGATAACCAACAATATCGTAAACAGCTACCAGGCCGGTAAAGGCTTCAGCTTGATTACGGTAATATTGTGATTCAAGATTTGTCCCCTTTGGATTTACCGTCAGGAAACTTTTTTTACATGCCGGGGCAATCAGAAGCCCAACAGCACAAATTGATAAATATTTTAAATACTTTTTCATGTTCTTATATATTAAATACCTACACTTAAACCAAGTATGAATGTACGGGCCTGCGGATAAAAGCCCTGGTCAATGCTTCCGGCGATATCCGGGTCATAGCCGGTATATTTCGTAAACGTTATTAAATTTTCTCCGGTTGCGTAAACCCGCACTCTTTGTAATCCTAATTTCTTCACTAAATCCTTTGTAAGGGTATACCCTAACTGCAATGTTTTGATCCGGAAATAAGTGCCACTCTGCAGGAAGAAGCTGGAGTTACGTTCAAAATTCTTGTTAACATCATCATCAGTTAAACGCGGCCAAAAAGTTGATGTTCCCGGTCCGGTCCATCTTCCTAAGGCAGCTGTAGTATAGTTGGCAGTAAGAATATCCAGGCGGTGTAGCCCCTGGAATATTTTATTTCCGGCCTGGCCCTGTCCAAATATCACAATGTCAAAATTTTTGTATGCCGCAGTAAAGGTTAAGCCATACTGCCAGGAAGGCAATGAGTTACCTATATATTTACGGTCCTTATCATCTATAGTTCCATTACCATCTAAATCGGCCCATTTAAAATCACCTGGCTTAGCGTTAGGCTGTATTCTTTGCCCGGTTTTTGGCGAAATGTAACTGTCAATTTCAGCCTGGGTTTGGAATATTCCAAGGTTATCATAGCCATAAAAAGAGCCGTAGGCTTGTCCCACTGTTGAACGGGTTACACCGCCCTCAACATTTTGAACGCCTGTTCCGTCTAAATAAAGCTGTCCCGGAGCTAAACGGGTAACCCTGTTTTTAAGGTGAGATATGTTTCCATCAAAACCAATGTTAAAATCACCAACTTTTTTGTGATAACCCAATGTCAGTTCTTCGCCTGTATTTTCCATATCGCCAACATTGGCATAAGGGTTGTTGATCGCACCTACATAATATGGAATGTTGACTGCTTGAAGGATGCCGGTTGTTTTTTTCTTATACCATTCAAGTGTTAAATTAAAATCATGAAATAAAACCGCATCTAAACCTATATTAGTTTGTGAAGTTTGTTCCCATTTCAAATTGGGATTTGATGGCGCATCCGGGCTATAACCGCTAATATAGGTATCATTTGTGCCGAAACTGTAGTTTCTGCCGCCACTAACTGTTGAAAGGAATGCGTTATCGCGAAGCGCGTCATTACCTACAACACCGTAACCCCCACGAAGCTTTAGGAAGTCTACAACATTATTTTGTGGCCAGAAGGCTTCTTTTGTGGGTACCCATCCTAATGATACGGATGGAAATGTTCCATATTTATGGTTTTCTCCAAAGCGTGATGAACCATCTCTTCTGATCACAGCCTGAAGGATGTACTTTTCATCATAATCATAATTTAAGCGTGCGAATAATGAACTGATATGATGTGCCTGCCCTTCACTTCCATAACCTATTCTTTGGACGGCCGGAATATTGTAATTTAATGAAGCATCTTTAAAGGTAGTTACAGGTAAATTGTAGTATGTTACGCCTGATTGCACGTTGGCTGCGTCAATATATGATCCTTGCCCCAACAGCGCGTTAGCATGATGTTTACCAAAGCTGTGTGTGTAGGATGCCGTGTTTTCAATATTCCAGTTAAAAACACGGGTCATATCACGGTTATAGTTATTTTGAGTGGTAAAGGTTGATGCATTAAGATAAGAAACCGGCGTAAAGCTTTCATCGCCGTAGAATGCCATTTTAGTACCAAGAGTTGACTTTATAGCCAGCCCTTTTATTGGATTAACTTCTAAGTAAGCGTTACCAACTATATTGTGGGCCCAACTGTAATTTCCCAACCGGGTTTGGATGTATGCCAACGGGTTGGTAATTTCCTGCCCTACCAATGATGGGGCGCTTGATATACCATAAGGAAACCCTTGCGCATTTACAATAGCTGTTGGATGAGCTGCTAATAAAGCGGTGGCAGCGGTAGGGTCGGTTATTACGGCAGGAGTAGTAGGATCAAGATTGATGGCAGAACTTAAAGGTCCACCAAATACGCTATTGGTATTACCCAGGCCAATTGATTTGTTGTAGGTATAGCCAATATTTTCTCCAAAATTCACATATTTTGATGGTTTATAGGTTTGGTTCGTTCTGAAATTTACCCTTTTATATTTCGAAATTGGGGAGGCAACAATACCGTTTTGATCTAAATAACCAAAAGAAGTATAATATGTTGATTTTTCGTTACCTCCGGAGAAACTTAATTCCTGGTTTGTTTCTTTCGCACTATTATTAAAGATCAGAGATTGCCAGTCGGTACCCTTTCCTAATGATGAGGGATTAGGAAATAGTATTCCATTTCCTTTTGCCCCAGCCACCACACTTGATTCGTTTCTTAATGTTGCATATTGTGTTGCATCCAGCAGATCTAATTTTCTGGCAGGTGCAGATGTGCCAACATAACCCGAATAATTGATCTGCATTTTACCGGCTTTACCTTTTTTGGTGGTAACCAGGATAACGCCTGCAGCAGCCCGCGTACCGTAAATAGCTGATGAAGCGGCATCCTTTAATACCTCGATCGATTCAATATCCGACTGATTCAGGTAGCCAATACCGCCATTATCAACCACCACACCGTCAACAACCCACAACGGATCATTATTGTTAAATGTAGTTACACCCCTTACTCGTACTGTAGACCCATCACCCGGCTGCCCGTCATTTGTAGTGACTGTAAGACCTGAGGTTCTGCCCTGTAATATTTGTTCAATACGGGTAACTGGCTGATCTTCAAACTCTCTAGCGGTAACTCCTGAGATAGAACCTGTTGTAACACTTTTCTTTTGTGTACCGTAACCAACTACCACCACTTCGTTAATCCCCTTAACGTCTTCAATAAGTGTAACGGTAATTGGCATTTGTAAGCTTGCCGGTACTTCCTGGCTTGTGTAACCAACAAAAGCTATAACCAAAACAGAATTTGAGCTGCTTACATTTAATTTAAATGTACCATCGCTATTTGTGGTAATACCATTGGTAGTGCCTTTTTCAAGAACTGTTGCACCCGGTATTGGTAAGCCTTTTTCATCAATAACCTTACCTGATACGGGGATAGTTATTGCAGCATTGCTTATACCATCGGCTTTATCAACCGTAGCTGCTGTTGAATTTGAAGGCTCGGTTAGATCAGTTGATTTTCCAAGAACTATCCTGTTTTTCAATACCTCGTAATCAATGCCATTATTTTTAAAAAGCTGATCGAGTACGGTTTTAAGAGATTGATTAGTGAAATTTGCTGAGATCTTTTGCGAAACATTAATAGCGTTTTTACTGTAAATAAATTTTACGTTATTATTTTTTCGCAAATAGTTTACTGCGTCCAGCAGCGTAACATTGTTTAATGACATATTTACCGTCTTGTCAAGAACGTCCTGGGCCTTCAATGGGCTTGAATAAGCTATGCCGCTTAACATCAAGGCTATCAGGATCTGACTAAATGTAATCTTCATGATTTTAAACCAGGGAATAGGGCTTCGTAAACGAAATTTCATATATTTGTTTATGTTTCTTTGTTAAAAATGAGACAATTAAAGCCCCTTCACCATTAGTTTGGTGTTCTCCACGCGGGGCCGACTTTGACTTAGAAGTGCTCGTAACACTTCTAAGTTTTTTTATGCTGATGCCATGCACCAGGTTGGTTGGATTTTATAGGTTTATGTTTGCAATTTTTCTTTCATCTGCTTATTTATTAGGTTAGCTAATTGGTTTATTCTAATTCTATGTCGGTTTCATAGTCCCCCAGTTCATAATTTACATTCAGGGACTTTTTTAATGCTTGCAATACATCGGGTAAATTAAAACCAGCCATATCGGCATTCAGGATATAATGATTTAATTTCTCGCTCCTCACCTTTATATGGACATGAAATGTTGAGTTAAGCACCGGGATTATTTCTCCAAGTGGCTTATTATCAAAAAACAGGTTTACGCGTTTCCAGATCTGAAGCGTGGCATCATTTTCTACAGTTTCGGGCTTTAAAATGTGCTGATCAATTAAATAGATGGCTTTTTGATGGGGATAAAGCATCACCTCGCCTTTTTCAAGCTTTAATGAAGGCTGGTCGATGTTATGAGCGGTTTTAATACTTACCGAAACCTTGCCGGTAAGTACTGAAACTTCTGCAGTATTACTTTGGTCATTATCACGAACAAAAAAACTGGTACCCCAAACCTTTGTAATAATGGAGCGACTGTTGATTATAAAAGGACATTTTGGATTTTTGGTTACTTCAAAAAAACATTCGCCCGATATAGAGACAATCCTTGATTTTGAATCAAAGGTCTTTGGAAATGTTAACTGCGAACGCGGGTTTAGCCAAACAGAACTGTTATCAGGAAGTTTTGCTTTATAGATCTGATCGGAGTTATTGGTAATAGACTCCATTTGCTGCTGCGAAGCATCGTCAGCAGCCATTTGCATTGTTCTTATTTGATTATGCTGATACAGCACTAATGCTCCAATTGCTACAATTATTGCAGCTGCACTTGCAATGGCAGGCCACCTGCGCACCAGCCAATTAGATCTTTCTGAAGGGGATTCTTCTTCCTCATCTTCAGATTCACCTGTATTATGGAGGATGTGGTTATAGATCCGTTCTTTAAGCTCATTTTCTTCAAACAAGCTTATGCCCGAAATATGGTCATGCTCTTGTTCAAAGGACTGATACCATTCTTTAACCAATGCTATTTCAGCCTCCGTACAATTGCCATCAATATACTTCTCCAGCAATTCAGCTAGTTTAGATCCTTCCATGAAAAGAAAATAATTGGGTTTATATAATACTTAACGTTTAACTGAGGCGTATCCCCTAAGCCCGGATAAAATAATTCTTAAAAAATTATTTATAGATGAAAATGATGAGGATGAAAAGGTAGTGGCTTAAACCGATACGGAGTTTTCTCAGCGCATTGGTTAAATGATTTTCAACCGTTTTTTCTGAGATGCCGAGGTGCAGCGCTATTTCTTTATTGGTTTTATGTTCATTGCGGCTTAATTCATATACCGATCGGCATTTGTCTGGCAATTGGCTTACCTCCGCTTCAATAGAATAAGCCAGGTCCTTCAGCATTATTGCATCCTCGGTTGAATTATCGGCCTCCGAATGAACAACCTTAAAAGCCTCCCTGTATTTTACCCTTACCAGTTCTTTACGGTACTGGTCAATTACACGGTTAACAATTGCCGAATGCATGTAGCCAGAAACAGTGGTTATTTGTAGTGATTCTCTTTTTAACCAAAAGTTAGTAAATATTTCCTGTACAATTTCTTCTGCCAGCTCTTTGCTTTTTAAGCGTTTATAAGCATTGCTGTAAAGTTTTTTCCAATAACGGCCATACAACTCTTTAAACGCACTAAGCTTATCCTGCTTTATTAGTAAAAGAAGGTCCTCATCAGAAAGTTCAGTAAAATCACTCATTGGCAATAATGGGATGTTAATGTTATATTTAATATAGCATTAACCAATTAACAAAACTCAAAAAAAATTGGCTAACTAACAAGTTTTTAAATACAATACTTAAAAAGTTATGGTTATTTAAGGTGAATTTAAGCACTACATATCCACTACACGGGTTCAAATTTGCTGCCAAAGAATAAATTCCCGTTTGTATCTGCTTTGCTTTTTTACCAGACGGATACCTATGCCATAATACTGAAAACGGAGTGACAACCATTCTGCATCATCTGAAAAGCCATCGGTTCGGCCTTAAGTTCACCACTAAATAAAGCCTGGTTTTAGCCATATTTTGTTTATGCCGGACCTTGGCCCTTCAATGCATATTTTACATAAATATGATAACAAAAGCATTCGCTCTTTCGTATAACAGCCGGTTTATAAGGAATAAATATTCTACTATAAACAAACGGGTTAGTTGTTAAGAAATTTACTATTAAAATCAAATCGACAGCAATTTATGAGAGGGAATGAAATTTTCGGTGTACAGGATGATGGGAAAACAGCGGGGTTGTGCAGTTATTTTTTTGTTTTAGGGTGGTCGGTATCTTATTTTGGATATCATCAAACCGAGAAAACAAGCTTAAGCAGTTTTCAATTGAGGCAAACTCTTCTTTTATATATTACTTATATCTCAATAAGATATGGAGTGCTTTTATTTTTAGATAGGATGGGATTATTAGAAGGCATATTCTCATCTTTTAATGTTATTGTTTTTGTAAACGCATTATTTATCCTTCTTTGGATAATTGGTTTAACTGGTGCCAGAAACGGAGAAGAAAAGCCTATACCCGTTTTGGGAAAACTAGCCCAAAATATATTTCCTGCCATTTAATAAAAATAGTTTAATGTTGATATTTATATAAAGCTTCCGGATTAATTTCCGGGAGCTTTTTTGCTTAAGTTTTGGTTATATCTTTATTATATCACCCAGTAATAGTAAAAATTAAAAGGGAGAAATAACCTTTTATGATCGTCTCTTAATTCTGACATTAACAATACATTAAAAGACGGCTGCACATTTTTAATTACATAAGTGCAATTGTATATTTGTTATCAGGAATCGCTCCGGTTCCTGGTAATTCCTCACTAACAAAAAAACACTACTATGATTGAAACTAAAGCATATGCTGCTCAGGATGAACATACTGACCTGGCACCCTGGACCTTTGAGCGCCGCGAAGTAGGGCCACACGATGTACAATTTGATATTTTATTTTGCGGTGTTTGCCATTCAGACCTGCACCAGATTAAAAACGACTGGTTCCCGGGGATCTTCCCAATGGTTCCGGGGCATGAAATTGTTGGCCGCGTAATTAAGGTTGGCGATCATGTAAAGAATTTCAAAGTTGGCGACCTTGCCGGAACCGGCTGCCTGGTTGACTCATGCCGCGTATGTGAGAACTGCAAGCAGGATTTAGAACAATACTGTTTAAATGGCAGTTCGCAAACGTATAACGGGTTGGAGCAGGATCACAAAACACCAACTTATGGCGGTTATTCAAACACCATTGTGGTTAATGAAGATTTTGTGCTGCATATTTCAGATAAACTGGACCTGGCTGCAACGGCGCCTTTACTTTGTGCTGGTATTACTACCTACTCGCCGTTAAGACACTGGAAGGTTGGTAAGGGCCATAAGCTGGCAGTACTTGGTCTTGGCGGCCTTGGCCACATGGCTGTTAAATTTGGTGTTGCGTTTGGCGCCGAAGTAACGGTATTAAGTACCTCGCCTAAAAAAGAGGAAGACGCTAAAAAGTTAGGGGCACACCACTTTGTAGTTACTACTGATCCTGAACAAGTAAAAGCAGCAAAGGGAACGTTTGATTTTATACTTGATACCGTTTCAGCCGAGCATGATTTTAATATGTATTTATCATTATTAAGAACAAACGGGGTACACATTTGCGTTGGCGTTCCGCCTAAGCCTGCTGAAGTAGCTGCATTTAGCTTACTTGCCGGTCGTAAGAGTCTTGCAGGATCAGGTATTGGCGGATTAGCCGAGACCCAGGAAATGCTGGATTTTTGTGCCGAACATAATATCGTATCAGATATTGAAATTATCGATATAAAAGATATCACACCATCATACAAGCGCATGGAAAAAGGCGATGTAAGGTATAGGTTTGTTATTGATATGGCTACGTTATAATCGAAAAGGTATAATAATGCTCAAAAAGGCATTTGCATTTATTTGCAGATGCCTTTTTTGTTAGCTTTAATACCAAATTCACATTACAATTTGCAGGATTCACATTGCTGAAAAATATTAAAAATGAGCAGCAGATATTTGATCATAAATAAAAAGATATGAAAAAGATCAGCCTGCTCTTATTACTACTCATCGCGTTAGCAAAGCCAACTAAAGCGCAATTTAATTACAGCTTGTACTCGCAAAGCTATCCGAATGGCACAACCGATAAAGCTTCCAACCTGGGGATAATTACTGCGGTATATGAAACCAATGATTCTTTTTGGATAATGAACCCGGGCGACGGCCTTTTTACCTCGTTATCCCATTCTGCTGCCTTTCAAAAAGGCAGGCCACACAATTTTACAGCAATTACAACATTTGATACAGCAAAGGCTCAATTTCTGTTACATGGTGTAAATAAAACCAACGCCCCAGAGTATGAGTTCAGGGTAACGGACGGTGATAACAAAGTAATTGAGCCATGGGGCGCTATCACAAAATTTACTGACTACAGCGTAGGGGCGGTTTCCGGAATGCCGCAAATGGCCTACCTGGGTGGTTATAGAACGAGTATAGGAAATAAGGTGATAATTGATGTGAGGAAAAAGGGAAGCGATAAAATAGTAGCCACTTCTGTTGTTGCATGGCCGGCCATAAAACCTGTTGTAGGCGAAATTTATACCGCTAATGAATTGGATTTGTTTTTTAAAAGACTTAGCCGGCCATGGTCATACAGGGCAACTGATGAAGAGATAGGGAGATGGAAGAAACACTATACGGTTGATCAGCTTGATCCGCAGACTTTAAGACCTAAAAAGTTGATACTTGAGCCAACCGATAATAACCTTATATTTTATTTGCTGGCTGATATTTATAACAGAAAGCAAGTGGAGTACCAGCTTGAAAAAAATGGAGAAGTTTTTATTCCCTGGAAGGTAAATGACTTTGACAACCAGTTTGTGTGGCTCAAAAACCTTACGCCGGGTCAATATTTGTTAAAAATGCGCTATAATGTACAGCGCCAAAATGTAACAAGTTACCCTTTTGAAGTTAAAACACCCTGGTATCAATCAACTTTGTTTAAAATTATCGCGGGTATTTTAATATGTGCTTTTATGGGGTTTATCCTGTTTTTAATAATGCATATTAAACAAAAGCAGAAGGCCGACAGGGAATTGGCGAAGAAAACAAAGCTGCAATTGGAGCTTAAAAGTATTTACGCCCAGCTTAACCCGCATTTTATTTTTAATGCGTTAAGCTCCATACAGGGGCTTATAAATAAGCAGGATATAAAAGGAGCTAACATATACCTGTCTGATTTTGCTAAACTAATGCGCGAATCATTAAATAACAGTAATAAGGATCAAACATCACTGGATAAGGAAATACTAACTTTAGAGACCTATTTAAAGCTGGAACAATTGCGGTTTGGGTTTAAGTATGAAATACACATAGATAAAGAGATCAATATTTATGAAACAGAAATCCCATCATTATTATTACAGCCGATGGTTGAAAATGCGGTTAAGCATGGGGTTTCTGCTTTGCAGGAGAAGGGGTTGGTTTCCATTGGTTTTGCAAAGCAACAGAACAATATGGCAGTAACAATAAAAGATAACGGCGAAGGTTTTTTAGCGAATGTAAACAGCAAAGGTTTTGGATTAAAGCTTACGCAGGACAGGATAAAATTGCTGAATGAGTTTACAAAAGATCAGCCTGTAACATTCGAAGTAAAAAAGAACGTTCCAACAGGAGCCAAAATAGAGCTCACCTTTAAAAATTGGTTTTTATGAGCATTAAGGCGGTTTTAATAGATGACGAAAGGCATAATTTAAACAACCTGCAGGAGTTGCTGAATGCTTATTGCCCGCAAATAACCGTGTGTGATACGGCCTTGAGTGCTGATGATGGTACATCCATTATACTAAAACAGCAGCCTGACATTGTTTTTTTAGATATCCAGATGCCTAATAAAACCGGCTTTGATTTATTACGTGGACTAAGCAATTATGATTTTGAAGTAATATTTGTTACCGCTTTTGACAACTACGCTATACAGGCCATGCGCTTTGCTGCTATTGATTATTTACTAAAACCGATTGATATTAATGAACTACAATCGGCAGTTGACAGAGCGGTTAAGAAATGCCGGCTTAAGGTGCAGAACCAGCAGCTTGAAAACCTGATCCATTTATTAAAAAGTCAGCAGAATAAAGAAGATCAGCGTATTGCGCTTACCACACTTAAGGAAACAAGGTTTATAAAAACAAATGAAATAATCAGGTGCGAATCGTCAAACAATTACAGCACTTTCTTTTTGCAGGATGGCGAGGAGCTTTTGGTTAGCAAGCCGATTTATGAGTATGAAGAGATCCTGAAAGATTACGGTTTTATCCGCTGCCATCAGTCGCACCTGGTAAATAAAAAGTTTGTAAAAAGCTGGAAAAAGGAATACGGCGACCATTTATTATTATTTAACGGCACGGAAATACCAGTGTCAAGAAATAAAAAGGATGACGTAAAAAAAGCGCTTGATACAGGATAATTCCACTCTCTTTTCCTCCTATCTAATTAAAATAAGAATTACCTAACGGAATTAACCTTAAAATTATTCCGAACGAGCAACCTATTGCCAAAATATTTCATCTTACAAAAAATAAAAACAATGAAAAAACTATTATTAGCATGTGGTATTTGCTTAGCAACCCTTTTAGCTAATGCACAGCAGAGTAAAGAAGCGGCAGATTTTAATGCCTATTATATTAAAACAGATAGCAGTATGCATGCCGCCTATGCTTTAAAAGATTATCCTAAATCTATTGCGCTGGGAAACGAATGGTTTGACAAGTATGATAAGCTGTCGCCGGCTTTTAAAAAAAATAACCCCGGCTATTTGCCGGGCATGTATTATAATATGGCTTGTTATACTGCAATGAACGGGCAAAAAGAAAAAGCTATTGAATACTTAAAAAAAGCCTGTTCATCTGGATTTACCGACTATTCCCAGGTTAAAATTGACAGCGATTTGAACACTCTGCGTGACAACAAGGAATTTAAAGAGGTGTTAACCCAATTAAGAGAAAAAGGAGATTATAATTATGTACTTAAAAAAGCTGGTCCTTATAATAAGGAAAAAGCTGATCTTCCGGTATTCACTTATCAAGCTGCAAGCGCTCCTGAACTGGTTAACTTTAAAACCAAATTCAACCTTGATTCTGTGAGTGGTAATGGTGATGAGATCAGCAAAATTAAAAACCTGCTTTATTGGGTACATGATGTTGTAAGACATGATGGCAATTCAAATAACCCGCCATCAAAAAATGCAATTGATCTGATAGCTGTTTGCAAAAAGGATGACCGCGGCGTGAACTGCCGCATGATGGCCACCATTTTAAAAGATGCTTACCAGGCGGAAGGCTTTAAAGCAAGGCTGGTAACCTGTATGCCAAAAGATACCGCAGATTTTGACTGCCATGTAATTACCGTTGTATGGTCAAAAACGTTGAATAAATGGATTTGGATGGATCCTACCTTCTGCGCATATATGAAAGACGACAAAGGGAACTATTTAAGCATTGAAGAAGTTAGGGAGCGGTTGATCAATGACAGTCCGCTGGTTTTGAATGAAGATGCCAACTGGAATCATAAGAACAAAGAAACACAAGAGGTTTACCTTAATTACATGTCAAAAAATCTTTACTGGATAAGATGTGCCGCAAAAAGCGAGTGGGACCTGGAAACCATGCAGAAAGGCAAACCGGCCGTTCAATATGTAAACTTATATCCCGGCAAGTTTACTACAATAAACAGCACAAATAAATTCGGGGGCAATAAGGCTGAATATTCAACTAACAACCCAGGTTCTTTTTGGCAGAAACCAACAGGCGAATAAGTTTAAATTACTCCATATTTAATAAAGACAACCTCATTAATTTGCAGGTTGTCTTTTTTGTTTTTAAATGCTAATTGAGGCAGCAACAGCTTTACATTCCGCATTAATGATTGCTATAACCTGGATCCTATTAAAAGTAACACTTAATGTATCTTTACAAAAGAGAAATAGTAAAGCAGCTGAGCTTAACGTCAGTTAACAACAAAAACCAAAGCAATGAGCAATGTTATTCAAAAATTGCTGCAAACAGATGCTGATTATGTGTACACCTTTCTGCGGATAATTTGCGGGATAATTATATTGCCTTATGGCATGCAAAAACTTGGATTTAGGGGTGTTGGAATTAAGGCTACACTATTGGATCTGAAGACAAAAAAAGTCCCTCAATTTATTGCATGGCTAATTATTATCAGTCAATCCTTTGGCAGTGTAGCGTTAATAATAGGATTATTGGGCCGCTTTGCTGCCGGTGGGGCGTTCATTATATTTACTGGCGCCCTGGTAGTTCACTCGCCCGACGGGTGGATGCTGAATTGGTTTGGGAAAAAGAAAGGCGAAGGGATAGAGTACTTTGTAATGCTGCTGGCTATGCTGCTCATAATTATTATTAAAGGCAGCGGTGCAATGTCAATTGATCAATGGTTGATAAACAAACTTGGGTAGGATTGATCAATTTTTGCCTTTTGGCGCGTCCATTTGTTTCATCCGGTAAGCAACAACAAGCTGCCTGTAGTTCCAGTTCTTATCTTTTTTCTCCAGCATAAATTGATGAAAATTTTCCATTTCGCTATCAGGCATTCCGATTACTTTTAAAAGCTTCACGCTGTTGTCCCACGAGGCTACGGATATTTTTGTGGCTTCGAGCGTGGTTTGAGCAATTATTAAATTACGCATGGATAAATAGCCCGTATCTTTTTTAGCGGTATTAAACTCTGTTAACAGATCGTTATAGGTTAAATTTTCATTGCCCATTGAAGCTCGCTTTACTAAAAGGCTACCCAAAACCGGAGCTTGAGCCCAAATTTTAACGTCGACACTGTCAAGCCCAAAACAATTAGCATGTTGCTTAATATTATTTACCGCAATTTGTGCGCTATCACCCGCTATGGCCCGACTCAACAATTTTGCACAATCAAATGCTGGTTGTGCCGATGCCGCGGTAAACATAAAGGCAATTAAACCAGCAACAGCTATTAATTTATTCAGGAATGATTTGTATATTATGCTCATAATGAGTTAAATATACAACTATAATTCTTTCCGCATCACAAAGTCATTCATCCAATAGGGACCAATGGCAATATCTTCTTCATAAGCCACTTCAAAGCCCATTTTTTCGTAAAAGTTTTTGGCTTTGTTGTAGCGGTTTACGTTTAAATCCAGGGTGTGTTTACCTGCTTCTATAGTCTTATTGATCACTTCGTTTATCAGGATCTTGCCATAACCTTTCCCTTGTGTTTCGGGCAGGCAGTAAAGTTTGTGCAGCTTATAAATTTCAGGATTTTCGTCGCGTGGCGAATACCCGGCAAATGCTACTGGCTTGTCCTCTTCTATCAGCAGTAAATAACTTTGAATGTTATTTCCAATTTGTGAAGTGATCTTCTCAACCGAATAAATTTCGCCCAGCATAAAGCTGATCTGTTCTTTTTCAAGTATAGGCGAGTAGGAGGGCCACCAGACTTTTTCGGCCAGGTCTATTATTGTTCCAACATCGTTTAATGTTGCTTTCCGGATAGTGTACATGTTAATAGTATATTCTTTTCTCTGTGCGCTCTATGCCTTCTCTGTTAACTCCGTAGTTAATTTTTACCACAGAGGCCGCAAAGCGATGCGCAAAGTTCACAGAGATTATTTAATGATTTTATTCTGCGTCAACTTTTGTTTCTATGGAGATGGTTTGTCCTACACCAAAATATTCTTCCAGTTCGTTTAAAGTTGATGAACTAGTGGCAATGTCTTTTATGATCACTCCCTTTTCCATCAGTAAAATGCGATCGCATACATCGGTAATATGGTTAAGGTCATGGCTGGAGATTAGTGTGGTTACACCTTTGTTTTTATTTAGGTCCTTCAAAATGCTTTTTAGCCTGAACTGTGTACTTGGATCTATATTGGCGAAAGGTTCATCCAGCATCAATAGCTCCGGGTTTTGCAGCAGGCACGATGCCACACCTACTTTACACTGGTTCCCCTTCGAAAGGTCACGGATGTATTTGCCCTTTTTCAAGATCTCGCCATTAAAAAAATCGGTAAGGCCTGCCAAATAATCATCAACATGCACCTGGGTTTGCTGGTGCAGGCCGCCAATAAAATAAAAGTACTCTTCGGGTGTAAGGTAATCTATCAAAAATCCCTCATCAAGGTATGATGCGGTATAGTTTTTCCAGTGCTCGTGTCCTGCAACATTTTCGCCATTTAATAAAACCTGTCCTGTTTCGGGCCTTATCAGGTCAAGCACCATGCGGAACAAAGTTGTTTTACCGGCGCCGTTGTTGCCCACCAGGCCAACGCTTTCGCCTTTCCTTATCTCAACACCGGGCACATTTACAACGGTAACGCCGTTATAAACTTTTTTAAGGTTTTTAATTTCTATCATATTATTTATTTCTGAACCCTTCAGCTATTGTGTATCGTTTGTTATAAAAATCAGCCTCCAGCTTTTTGATCCAGAAACCGCGCATAAAAATAAATACCAGGCTAACAACTGCTAACATTGCCAGGCCCGCATCATTATGATGCAGTATTGCAAATGGCCCGTAAATTACATATGGAGCCACCAGCAAGGGGATAGATAAGATCCACTGGTTACCGCTAACCCCTTCCCAGTTAAATGCAGCACCTTTTGAAAGGTCGATCCGTTTGTAATTTCGGTTTGCAAAAAATAATACCAACGTAGTGTTTACACCTATGTTCCATAAATACATTACTACTTCAATAAGCAGGGTTTTCCAGCCAAAATAAGCGTAAGGGGTTGTTAGCAGCAAAAAGAAGGTTGATATAATGGTAAACAGCAAGTACTTGGCCTTTAAAAATTCAGAAAACTTTATTTTGCTGACTAGCAATCCATCAAAGTGCGATGCCTGCCAGCTGTACATAAACTGACCGTAATTAATGATAAAGATGCCCGTCATAAACATGCTTACAAACACCTTGTAGCTATCATTATTCATTTTAGGGTTGGTATAAAATATCAATCCATAAAGCATAATAAACAGCCCCATTATAAATGCCGACTTAGAGCGCTTGTTGCGGAACACTAATTTAATTTCATTAGCCACCAGGTCGCCCACGCTGCCAAAGCGGCTAAGTAAAGGATATTCGGTACTGCTTTTATATTTAGCAACTTTGCGCGAGCCCAGCTCTTCCAGGTACAGATTATCTTTTAAATACGAGAAGTTAAGATAATACATTACCGCTCCAAGCAATAAGGGCGCAATTGCCAATACCGGGTGTGTAACTAAATTCCCAAAAAACAGGTATGAGAATTTACGGATAGAAAACAGGTGCCAAAAAAAATCAGACAAGCCGATCAGGATGATCACACCAGCTGCTATTAAAAAGATCCAGCCGTTTAAATTGGCTTTTCTTTTTAAGTACAGGGCAAAGTAATTATTAAATACGGTGAGGCCCGCCAATGATACTATAAAGGCAAGCGCTACTACACCGCCCGAATCAGTAGAGATGATTTTTATAATAAATGGCACAAACAGCACGAAAGGCCAAAGGTTAAATACCGAAAGTAAGGAGGTAAATGCCAGGTACCGTACCAGCGCATTGCGTTTTACAGGCAGCTGCAAATAAGGCTGAACGCGCAGGGTAGGTAGTTCCTGCAGTTGTAAGCGTGTAAAAAGATCAAACAGAAAATACATCAGCAGGATACCGCAGAATGAAACAACAAGATCCTCCTTTGGAAATACTTTTGCTAAAATATCATTTAAAAACAGCCCTAAAACAAACATGTTAATAAACAGGTACAGGATAAAAAATCCCATTACTATCCGTATAGCAATACTTTTACCTGTATTTTTTGATCGCCAGAAAGCTTTTAACTCGTGCCGGAGGAAAGTTGATGTCATTTATGCCTGATAAAATATTTACAAGGGTAATAATAGTTAAAAAAGAGCCAAGAGCCAAGAATCAAGAGGCAGGAATCGAAAGTTAAACTATTAAATATAAAACACAAGTATAATGCCCGTCAGAATATTTTTGTCTTGACTCTTGGCTCTTGATTCTTTACTCTTTACTCTTTCAAGGATTTCAATACTTATACCTGTCGCCCCAAAGCTTTCTCAGCTTCTCTTTTGATTCGTTTTCGCGGGCATTGTTACCCGGATCATACAGTTTTGTCCCTTTTATGGCATCGGGTAAAAAGTCAAGCTCGGTAAAATTCCCTTCATAGCTATGGGCGTATTTATAATCCTTACCATAGCCTATATTTTTCATGAATTTGGTAGGCGCATTGCGCAGGTGCAGTGGTACAGGCAAATCGCCGGTTTGTTTAACCATGGCTATTGCCGCGCCAATGGCCGTAGTTGCCGAATTGCTTTTTGCAGATGTTGCCAAATAGATGGCCGTTTGTGACAAGATGAGCTGCGACTCGGGCATCCCAATTTTATTAACTGCTTCAAAACAGCTTTGTGCCAGCAGCAGGGCATTTGGATTGGCGTTGCCAATATCTTCTGATGACAGGATCAGCATCCGCCGGGCAATGAATAAAGGGTCCTCACCGCCAACTATCATCCTCGCCAGCCAATAAACTGCACCGTTAGGGTCGCTGCCGCGCATGGATTTAATAAAGGCCGAAATAATATCATAATGCTGTTCGCCTGTTTTATCATACAAGGCCATATTTTGCTGCACATGCTCCAGCACTGCATCATTGGTAATGGTGATCTTTTTACTGTCGAACGCATTTACCAGCAGCTCGAAAATATTGAGCAGCTTTCGGGCATCGCCGCCTGATAAGCGAAGTACAGCCTCATTTTCTTTTATGGTGATATTCTTTTTATTGATTACCTCATCTTCCTTCATCGCTTTTTGCAGCAGGCTCATCAAATCATCTTCATCCAACGGCTGCAGGATATAAACCTGGCATCGCGACAGCAAAGCCGAAATAACTTCGAATGAAGGATTTTCAGTAGTAGCACCTATCAATGTAACTATTCCCCGCTCAACGGCCCCAAGCAATGAGTCTTGTTGCGATTTGGAGAAACGATGGATTTCATCAATAAACAAAACCGGCAGGATCTGGCCTTCTGCTTTTAACAGTGAAGCTTTTTCAATCACCTCGCGCACATCCTTAACTCCCGAGTTAATGGCGCTTAAGGAAAAGAATGGCCTGTCGAGCGTTTGTGAAATGATATAAGCCAGTGTGGTTTTCCCAACCCCGGGCGGTCCCCAAAATATCATGGAAGGCAGCGAGCCCGATTCAATAGCCTTGCGTAATACGGCGCCTTTGCCCACTAAGTGTTTTTGCCCCACATAATCATCCAGATTTTTGGGGCGCATCCGCTCGGCTAATGGGGGCAGGTTATTCATATTGGTAAAATTGAGAAAAGAAAACGCTAAATCCTAATATTTTTAGCAAGATGCTTTTTTGAAATAACAGAGAGGTTGACGTTATGTTTTATGGAAAGAAACGATAAACATCTTTTCGGGGGAGAAAACGGGCCAACATTGTTTAAGAATTTATAGTAGGTCTTAGTAGTTTTTATTGCGTTTTGATTTATGATATTCTTGAACAGAAGACCTTAGCCATCTCTTAAATTCATTTGCTTCCTTTTCAGAAACTGTTTTTTCATCTTTAACTTCTTCCATAGCTGTTAATAAATAAGCATCCTCTTCATCCTAGGAAAGTTCATCAAGTAGTTACCGTATTGGACGAAATTTAACTTTCCCTTCTTCAGCTAGTTTTAACTCTATAAAACCTTGTCGTATATTTCCCCAGATTTCTTTTTGCGCTGGTGTTAATTGGCTTTCTAAAGATTTACCTTTCAGGTTATTGTTACTGTTAAAAGAGTTTTCTTCATTCATGGTTTTG
Source organism: Mucilaginibacter sp. OK098 (assembly GCF_900142915.1). GTDB lineage: Bacteria > Bacteroidota > Bacteroidia > Sphingobacteriales > Sphingobacteriaceae > Mucilaginibacter. Next base: position 243,966 of record NZ_FRCM01000007.1, on the reverse strand, counting down.
AAAGTTTCATCCCATATCAAATATAATAAACAAACTTTATAATGCTATTTTTGATAATGGTTCAATTTTAATTCCAATTTGTGATCAATCGCTTTACCCAATCTACTTACCACACTATTTGCGATAAGCTCGCTGCCGCTGATCCTAATCTTGCAGCTATCATCAAAGCCCACGGCTATCCACCATTTTGGTCGCGGCCAAATACGTTTGAGACGTTGGTGCACATTATTTTGGAGCAGCAGGTTTCGCTGGCATCGGCACTATCAGCCTTAAACAAATTGAAGGAAAGGTTGCAGGAACTAACCCCTGCAAGGCTGCTGTTGCTTACCGACGAGGAAATGAAAGCCTGCTATTGCAGCCGGCAAAAAACAGGCTATATCAAATACCTTGCAGAAGCCTTGCTAAGCGGACAGCTAAATTTAGCTGAATTGGAAGACATGCCCGACAATGAAGTCCGTGCCAAATTGGTAGCCCTTAAAGGCATTGGCAACTGGACGGCCGATGTTTACCTGATGTTTGTTTTACAGCATTCGGATATATTCCCGGTTGGCGACCTTGCAGCTGTAAATGCAATGAAGCGGGTTAAAAAGCTGCCTGCCAATACAACTAAAGAACAAATGACAGAGATGGCAACTCAATGGCAGCCGTACAGAACTATTGCTACCATGCTGTTGTGGCATTATTATTTGTCGGTGCCAAAGAATAAGGGTTTAATGGTATGATGAGACTTATCTGTATCAAAAATAAATATCTTCCCGGATGCAACGTATCAGTATAATTTTAAGTCTGATAGATAAACAAACTTAAAATTATGAAAACTTATTTAACCTTATTTATAGTAGCCTGCCAAAGCGTTGTTGCACTGGCACAGGATCACGAAAACAAAACACCCTATCTTACCAAATCATTAACAAATGATGCCATCAACAGCGTTGTGGTAAGTACATCTGCAGGGGGTATTTCTGTAAGTGGTCAGGCCGGACAATCACCAAGAGTAGAAGTATACATTAGGGGCAATAATGGCCGCGAGCTCTCAAAAGAAGAAATTCAAAAGCGCCTTGCTGAAGATTACGACATGAATATTTCGGTTACCGGGCATGAGTTAAGCGCTATCGTAAAAAACAAGCACAATTTTTCGAACTGGACGCGGTCAATGAGCATCTCATTTAAAATATATGTTCCGCAGGGGGTTACCACCAGTTTAAAAACCAGCGGCGGTGGTATTGAGCTTGATAATTTAAAAGGAAATGAAACATTTTCAACCAGCGGCGGCGGCTTAAGAATTGATAAGCTTAATGGTGTTATCCACGGCAGAACTTCTGGTGGCGGAATTGATGTTTCAAATTCAAATGAGGATATAGACCTGAGTACCAGTGGTGGCGGCATTACTGCAAAAAATTGTACCGGAAAGATCAAACTGATGACTTCGGGCGGCGGCATTGAGCTTGCCAACCTAAAGGGCAACATCCTTGCACATACCAGCGGCGGCGGTGTTGAAGGCAGCAATATTGAGGGCGAATTATCTACCAACACATCAGGCGGCGGAATTGACCTGAAAGGAATGAATTGCAGCTTGGAAGCCAGCACCAGCGCCGGTAATTTAGTTGCACAAATGACCAAAGTTGGCAAATACCTTAGACTTAGCGCCAGCTCAGGGAATATTGAGATAGAATTACCTCAAAAACAAGGGTTAGACCTTGATATAAGGGGTGAAAGCATTAATCCATCAAAAATAAGTGGCTTTAGTGGCGAGTGGAGCAAAAACCACATAAACGGAAGCGTAAACGGCGGGGGTATACCTGTTAGTGCACATGCATCAGGCGGTGATATAAATATGAGGTTTAATTAGGAAGAAAAGAAGCAAGAAGTCAGGAACCAGGATTCAAGACTTAAAAAGGCATCGGGATTTATTTTCGATGCTTTTTTTATGTATACGGATTGCTTGAGCGGAATAAAAAGGGGTGTCATGCTGAGGCGCTCGAAGCATGCGGGCAAAGGCCTAAGCACCATGCTTAGCACGCGGATAGGCCACTGCGCTCACCCTTCGAGTGCCTCAGGGTGACACCCATTTAAATCCCACCCCATAATCCCCATCACCCTTAAAAACTCATCCTGTAAAGGCGCTTCAATATGTGCCAGCGCTTTGGTAACCGGGTGATTAAATGTTAATTGCGAAGCATGCAGCAGCATGGTATCCAACTCCCAGCGCTCTTTAAATAATTTGTTTTGTTTGTTGCAGCCGTGGGTACGATCGCCAATTATAGGGTGAAAAACGTGGGCGAAGTGTTTGCGCAACTGGTGCATCCGCCCGCTTTCAGGATTAGCCTCGACCAATGAATAACGGGAAGTCGGGTGGTTGCCCAGCGGTACATCAAGCTCGGCGCGGGCAAGTGTTTTATATTTGGTAAATGCCTCCTGTAAAGTTCCGTTCTCTTTACGCAGCGGGTAATCAATCTCTTCTATATCAGGGGTATGTCCCCTAACTATAGCCAGGTATTTTTTATCGACAAGGTTTTCAGAAAATTGCTGCTGCATCAGCCTCTCCACATCTTTACTTAACGCAAATAAAAGTACGCCGCCTGTTTTACGATCGAGCCGGTGTGCGGGGAATACATGCCGGTTAAGTTGATCACGCAGCATTTGCAGGGCAAACTCGGTAGCATCATTAGCAATTGATGAGCGGTGCACCAGCAGGCCATGCGGCTTGTTGATGGCTACCAGGTGATCATCATGAAACAGGATCTCAAGTAAGGGCATATTGGGGCAAAGGTAAAGGCATTATTAATTAATACCCGATATTTTTTGCGGATAGACAACTATGGGGTAAAGAAAACTTGTTTCACTTTGTTTCGGGGTGTTCGACACAAATATAGAACGAAACACGGTTTTCCTGGACCTTGCCCTGAAAAGCCTGTTTCACGCTGTTTCATGTTGTGTCGTCCAAAAAACGAACGGAACAAGAACAAGGCATTCTTTCTTAACTTGATATATTAATTATTCCATTATAACAATAAAGCAACTACCCTTATTGACCCTACAATCACTAGCTGATCAATATAATATTATCGCTTTTGTGATCCAATAATTAAAAATAAACCAATACCTAATAATAGCAAACAAATGATGGAGTTCAACATGGTATGAGAATCACTCATCATGCTATCAGAATAAAGTACCAGAATAAAAAAAGCCCACATTAAAGAGACTATTATTAATAATACTCCAACTCCTTTGAAATATCCATTTTTTAATATTTTCATTGAATAAGGTTTACACTCAATTATGTACCTCAGTGAATAATTATAATAATATGATAACTCTATTATCTTGTTCCGTTCGGTACTTGTGCCGAACACCCCGAAACACGGTGAAACAGCAATTATTCCAAATACGCCTTTTTATCCAAATAAATTGCCAGCTCATTAATCCGGTCTGTTCCTATCACATCCGCATGTAAGCGGATCAATTCTTTCCAGCAGGCCGGGTTATCGGGCGTTTCCCAAAAGCGGACTTTTTTGCCAATGGCGTGGGCGCTGTCAATCATAGCAGTTAAGCGATCAACATCAGGCTGACTTATATCTCTTGCGCCATCCCATTTAGAAAACCTGCTGAACGGCACACTTATCAAACCAACTTTTGTAAGCTGCTGCGGGGTAAACCCACCAATATGATCCACGTCAAAATTTAACCATGCAGGGTAGTTTAACATTACGGCGCCCGGCGGAACGGCCCCCGTCATTACTATTGAAAGCCTGCCCGCATGGCCGGGGTAATTCAAATATTGACTAAGTGGCTTAAGCTCTTCAATTACCAATGGGAGGGTAATGGTATAATCTTTTTTTATTTCGATGAGCAGCCTCAGCTTTCGAGTGGTATCGCGCTTAAATTTCTCTATAAGCGGATCAAGATACATTCCTTTAAGCGAGCGCTTTGGAGTGATCTCATCTTCACTGTGTGCCACCAGCAACTGCCCGTTAACCGCAAAAACATCCGCCTCTATCGATCCAAAACCGGCATCATAAGCCCGGTAAAACGGGATGCTGTTTTTATAATCGTTATGCGAATGAGCATCGGCAGGAGTGTAATCTTTGGTTGAGGTGAGGCAGGAGGTAAAAGCAAATGAGAGTGCTATTAGGGTTATTGTAGATTTTTGTTTATTCATAAATTTAACTCGATAGGTTAATGTGCAATCATCATCATGTCATTGCGAGCGTAGCGCGGCAATCGCGAACTTTACAGAGCCGATAGAACAGTGTAGAACCTGCATGGCGTAAATACATAGTTCGCGATTGCTTCGTTCCTCGCAATGACAAATTTTAAATTATCCCTTCAATTCCGAAATCGAAAATCCGAATTCCGAAATCTCTTCCCCCTACATATTAAACGTCCCGTTCCTTTCCTGCTCCTGGTAGTTTTGTACGGTTTCAATTGCGTTGTCAATTACATCGCTTAGTGCAACTATAAACGTACCGGGGCGGGCAAGGCTCATGGAATGTTTAATAGCATCAATTTCTTTTGGTACAACTTCAATAGGTACGGTAGTATTTACTGATGCAATTCCTTCTTTAAGTAAGCCAACAATGTTTTCGGCAGTACGGCCGCGCAGGTGTTTTTCCTGGCGGATGATGATATAATCAAACATCTCTGCCGATAGCTTGCCCAGCTCGCGGATGTCCTCATCGCGCCTGTCGCCGGTGCCTGCTATGATGCCTATTTTTAGAGGAGAGTCAATATGGTCTAAAAACGCCTTTATGCCTTTAAAGCCTGCCGGGTTATGAGCAAAGTCGATCATAAAGCGGAAGTCTCTAAAATTAAAGATGTTCATCCTGCCCGGTGTTTGCGCTGCCGATGGGATAAAGGTCTCGAGCGAGATCTTAATATCCTCGGTCTTAAAATCGCACAGGAAGGTTGCCAGCGTGGCAGCCAGCACATTCTCAATCATAAAAGGAACGGTGCCGCCAAATGTTACCGGGATCAGGGTAGTGCGCTGCACACGGATCTTCCAGTCGCCTTTTTGAATGGTAATAAAGCCGTTTTCGTAAATACAGGCAATTCCACCCTTTTTGCAATGCGATTTGATGATTGGATTGTTCTCGTGCAAGCTAAAATAGGCCACTTTACAATGCGCATTTTTACCCATACGTACGCAATACTCATTATCGGCATTTAATACCGCCCAGCCATCTTTTTTAATCGAATCAACCACTACGCCTTTAACGCGGGTAAGGTCATCGAGCGTATGAATATCTGCCAGACCAAGGTGATCTTCCTGGATATTGGTAACTACGCCAATATCACAAAAGCCAAAGCCTAAACCAGCTCGTAAAATACCGCCGCGGGCAGTTTCAAGTACGGCAAAGTCAACCGTTGGGTCTTTCAAAATAAACTCAGAGCTAACGGGGCCGGTTGTATCGCCCTTTAGCATCATGGTATTTTGCACATAGATGCCATCGGATGTGGTAAACCCAACCCGGTGACCGTTATTTTTTACAATATGCGCTATCAGGCGGGTGGTTGTGGTTTTTCCGTTGGTGCCCGTTATGGCTATAATAGGAATGCGTGCCGATTTCCCCGGGGGATACAGCATATCAATCACATGGCCGGCAACGTTACGCGGCAAGCCTTCGCTTGGCGCTATGTGCATCCTGAAACCGGGTGCGGCATTTACTTCCAGCACCACACCGCCGTTTTCGGTAAGCGGTTCGGTCAGGTTCTCAGCCATAATATCAATTCCGCAAATATCAAGGCCTATTATCTTGGAGATGCGTTCGCAGATAAATACGTTTTGCGGGTGCACATGGTCGGTAACATCAACAGATGTTCCGCCGGTGCTTAGGTTGGCGGTTGATTTTACAAAAACCTTTTCGCCTTTTTTGGGAACGGTTTCTAAAGTATAGCCCTTCTTTTCCAGCAGGTCCAGCGTGTCGCGGTCAATAGAGATCAGCGTTAAAACATTCTCATGCCCGTAACCACGGCGCGGATCTTCGTTTTCCTTGTCTATCAGCTGTTGTATGGTTAATATGCCATCGCCTTTAACATGGGCCGGATCGCGCAGGGCGGCGGCAACCATTTTATTATCTATCACCAGTACACGGAAATCGTAACCGGTAACAAACCGTTCAACAATTACGCGACGCGAGATCTTAGCGGCAAATTCATAAGCTTCAACAGCATCCTCATGAGTTTTTATGTTGATAGAGATGCCCCGGCCATGGTTGCCATCCAATGGTTTAAATACCAGTGGAAAGCCTACTTTACGGATAGCTTCGTCTACCCCCTCAAGTGATGAAATGGTGATGCCTTTGGCAACGGGAATGGCCTGTTCAAGTAATAAACGCTTGGTTTCGTCCTTATTGCTGGCAATGTCAACCGCTATGCAGCTGGTTTTTTCCGTCATGGTGGCGCGGAAACGTACCTGGTTTTTGCCGTAGCCCAATTGTACCAGCGATTGGTTATTTAACCTGATCCATGGAATATCCCGTGCAATTGCCTCTTCAACAATTGAGCCTGTACTTGGCCCCAAACGGGTATTCTCACGTATCTCGCGCATTTTTTGGATATCATGCTCCAGGTCGTAGTCTTGGCCTTTTATTAGCGCCTCAGCAATCTTTACTGATGATTCGGCAGCAAAGATCCCTACCTTCTCTTCAAGGTAAGTAAATACCACGTTGTAAATGCCCGGCGTTTTTGTTTCGCGGGTGCGGCCAAAGCCTGTTTCCATACCGGCAAGCGATTGGATCTCCAATGCAATATGCTCAATTACATGGCCCATCCAGGTACCTGCCTTAACCCGCTGAAAGAAACCGCCGGGTACACCGGGTGAGCAACGATGGCTGTAAAGTGTAGGTATTAGTTTTTCAAGCCTTTCGTAAAAGCCATCAATGGTATTTGTCGGCTGGTTCTCCAGTTCCTCAAGGTTCAGCCTCATCTGGATCAATTTTTTCCGGCTAACACTCCAAATGTTCGGGCCGCGCAGTACTTGTATATTTTCTATCTTCATTTATGAGTGCTTCGTTTACTATCGGGGGGTAATTTTCTCCTAAATCTAAAAAACTTAATAGTCTAATAAAATTTTTAACACAAAAAAGGCATTATTATTTATAACAGCCTGCCTTTATGGTGGTTTTTATTTTAATTTGTAACCTGTAAGGGGAGTGGTTGATCAGGTGAGTAAGTTGATTAAGTTAGATTGAGTTGGCATATCAACTTAATAAACCCAGTCAACTTAATCCAACCCAATCAACCAATCAACCCAATCTAACTTAATCAACTAAGAAATGACTGTCCCGAAAGGTAAATTGATAATTATTGGTGGCGCTGTTGACATGAATACTAATTTAAGCGCCCAGGAGGATATTTTAAAGCCTGATCATCTTAAATTTTTTGAGCAGGGGATCTTAAAAAGGATCATTACCGAGTCGGCAAAACAAAGCGGGTCAATTGTTGAGGTAATTACTACCGCATCTCAGATCCCCGAACTGGTTGGCGAAGAATACACCGAAGCATTTAATTATTTGCTTGTTAACCATATCGGTGTAATGGATATCCGCAAACGCGAAGATGCCTCAAACCCGGAATATCTCGACCGCCTCCGCAAAGCAGATGTGGTAATGTTTAGCGGTGGCGACCAGCTAAGGCTAAGCTCAATTTTTGGCGGGACAGAATTTTTGCAGATCATGAAGAACCGTTATGAAAACGAGCATTTTGTAATTGCAGGCACATCAGCTGGTGCGGCTGCGGCATCAACCAATATGATCTATCGCGGGCAAAGCAGCAAAGCGCTGATCAAGGGTGAGGTACAGATCACGGCCGGCCTTGGCTTTATTGATTCTGTTATTATTGATACACATTTTGTACAACGCGGCCGCATTGGCAGGCTATTATATGCAGTGGCCAGCAACCCAGGCATGCTTGGGATAGGTTTAGGTGAAGATGCGGGCTTACTGATAACAGAAGGCACCATGATGGAAGCCATAGGCTCGGGTTTAACTATTTTAGTTAACGGGCGTAAAATGGCCGAAACAAATATTTATGATGTGGAAATGGGTTCGCCGGTATCAATAAAAAATATGCGGGTAAGCGTAATGTCTATATTTGACAAGTACGACCTGCTGCAGAACCAGCTGATCATAAAAAAAGCAGCAAAGGCTGAGGATGGGGTATTGAATAGTACTCCGGGAAGCTGAGAAGAATAGAATCAAGAAGTTAAGATACAAGAGTCAAGAAAGGGCACGGTTCTTTTTTCTTATCTTGATTCCTGACTCTTGACTTCTTGACTCTCCTAATATTTCTACTTTATGAAGATAATAATCCACGGTGGTTTTTTTAGCGAATCGCAAACTAACCAGGAAGTAAAAAAGGCCAAGCAGGATGCGCTTGCCGAAATAATAAAGCTTGGCCATAAATACTTGTTAAGCCATACCGCTGTTGAAACAGTTGTTTATACGGTACACCTGCTGGAGAATTGCGAACTGTTTAACGCAGGTACCGGCTCACAGATCCAGAGTGATGGTAAAATCCGCCTTAGCGCATCGTTGATGGATGGTAAGACCATGAAGTTTTCGGGCGTTATAAACATTGAGGATGTAAAAAACCCTATTTGCATAGCCGAAAAGCTTTTAACTTATGAAGACCGGGTTTTAAGCGGCAAAGGCGCGCAGGATTTTGCCCGCGAAAACGAATTTAAATATTATAATCCCGAAACACCGCAACGCCGAAGGGAATACGAAAAAAAGCTCAGTGATTCCATCCGACTGGGCACAGTTGGCTGTGTAGCGCTTGATGTTTATGGTAACCTGGCAGCGGCAACCTCAACCGGAGGTAAAGGTTTTGAAATTCCCGGCCGGGTAAGTGACTCGGCAACTACTGCGGGCAATTATGCCAACGCTTTTGCAGCCATTTCATGCACAGGTGTGGGCGAAGATATTGTTAGTGGAGCAGTCGCCTCAAACATTGTAACCCGGGTAACTGACGCTATGCCGCTGGCAATGGCAACAGAAAAAACTCTGAATGAGCTAAAACCCTATGATGGCTTTGCAGGAGTAATAGGCATCTCCGCCACCGGTGAAATTTATCATGCCGATACACATCCCTATATGGTTTGGGCAGCATATGATAATGGTGTAGAGGTGTTTGCTTAATACTTATCAGATTTACGAAATTTTTAAACGGCAAAGCCCTCAACGAGGCCATTAAAAACAAATAAATTACCGAGTTAAACTTCGTAAATCTTTATACAATAACTCCTTATTCAAAGCGCTGATTGTACAATTTCAAAGCCCTGTTACCGTGCTTGCCTGCTTTAACCAGGTTAATTATTGCCGAGGTTAAAAATGCAGTAGCCACCCCCGTTAAAATGTATGCCCCTGCCTGGCTATGATGCTGGTAAATAAACGCCGGTTGGCCATTAACAAATCCTGTTGTTTCGCCTGTGTGTTTATTATGGGTCGCAAATACAATTACTGCGGCAATGCTTGATGCGCCAAACCCTGCCCAGGAAATATAGCCCCAGGTAGCGCTATTTTTAGCTATCGAATACTCAGCTGCCGATGGCGCATAGCTTAATAGCCTGATCTTAATATCTTCCGGTGTTTGCAGCTTGCCGCCAATAGTAAAAAGGTATGACGAATGCTTACCCTCTCCAAAAGGAATCATTTTAATAACGCTGTCTGGCTGGGCCTTAACTTTTGTGGTGTCCTGCGCTTTGGTCAATAAAGATGCAGACAATAATAAAATTGTGATAGTGATTAGATTTTTCATAAAGTTTTTTTTATTTCTTTGACTCGCGATCTCTCCGTTGGTTTGATGGATCTATGGTAACAAATCAATTACTTTAAGTCTCAACTGATTTTAATCCGTTGGGTATAAGTAACACCATGTTTAATCACTAGTTATTATCTGCTTCGCTATTCTTTTTGTAAACCACCCAAACATAAAAAGGAATCCCTGCCATAAGCAGTAAAAAACCCCAATAAACGGTGCTTTGGCCCGATCCTGCAATTGCCCATATGGAATAGGCAAAAGCCAGCATGCCAACAAGGAGCGCTGTAAATAAGCCTTTTGATTGTTTTATTTTCAACCGGATGATAACATATGCCGCTGCGCAAAAAAGATATGGCACCAGCGTGTTTAGGGTAGATAGTAATATTAAAAACTTGAATTGCTCAACCAAGCCTTTGGTGTAATTCATCATCATAAATAAGGAAACAAAAGTGCTGCTTACAATGATGCCGACAAATGGTGCGCCTTTTTTATTCTGCCAGCCAAATACTGCCGGGAATAGTTTATCCTTAGCTATGGCATAAGGCAGCTTACCCTGGATCAGTGTCCATCCGTTAAGTGCTCCAAAGGCTGCAATGGCCATGCCGCCGCTGGCCCAGTATCGGGCATTGCTGCCAAACATAATAGCGGCAGCATCGGCATAAGGCGTAACAGAATGCTTAAGCTGGGCAGCAGGAATAATACCCATTATGCTTACACTGCCTAATATGTAAACCAGCGTACAGATCAGCAGCCCAATCATGGTAGCGCGGGCAATTGTTTTTCCCGGATTTTCAACGCTATCGGCTGGGATGGTAGCACATTCAATACCTACAAACGAAAACATGGTTATAGTGGCAGTGGTATTAATGGCATCATAAACCGAGCCGCCGCTGCTATTAAAGGGGTGAAAGTTTTCGAGCCGGATAAAAAATAGTCCGCCAATAGAGATCACCAGCAAAGGCAGCAGTTTTAAAATGGTTGTTACCAGCTGCACCTTGCCCGATGCCGGGATTCCCCTGGTATTTACCCATGCTAAAAACCATATAGCGCTTAAGCCGGTTAAAATTGCAGCAACCGCATTTGTTGCCAGTACCGGAAAAAAGGTGCTCATGGCGCTTACAAACGAAATAGTTATGGCTGCATTAGCTGTAATAATTGAAATATAATAACCCCAGGCAACCATAAAGCCTGCAAAATCGCCAAAACCATAATGTGTATAAGCATAGGGTCCGCCGGTACTTATCGGGATCATGGTACTTAACAGGCTAAACACCCGCGCAAGAAAAAAGGCGCCGATGGCCGAAAATACCCATCCCAATAAGCTTACACTGCCATATGAAGCCATTGCTGCAGGCACTAAAAATACACCGGAGCCTATCATACTGCCCACCACTAAGGAAGTACTTGTCCAGATGCCTAATTTTTTGGATGTTGAGGCCATGTATATTATATAAGAAAGCGATTTTAATTCAGGTCAGCATGCAATTTATAAATATATCTGTTTTTATTTCTTTTCGCTTATTTTATATTTTCCAAACAACTTATAAAGTATTTCGTATAATAAGCCATAATTTATGCGTTAAATTCACGTTTCGGTATTTTGTTGAAAATTATTTACTTTTACATTATTAATTTAAACTCGGGACAAAAGATTAAATGAGATTTACCCTTCTTATTATTTGCTGCGTGTTTAGCCTTTCGGCTTCTGCACAATGGTACCGTATTGATTTAAAAAGCCATAAACGATTTCCGCTGATTGAGCAGGTAACCGATCATTCAGTTTCACGCATACATATTACCCCCGTATTAAAGCCTGGTAAAATTCATAATATTACGTTAGACCGTAGTGAATACAGCTTTCAGGCGGCCGAAAACATGGTGATGCGTACGGCACAGCATAATATGCGTTTTAGGGTATACACCGATGCCAGCTATAATTTTAGTGAGCTTGCAAGGTTGTACATTCAGCAAAACCGGTATTCGGAAGCTAAATGGTACTTGCTGCAAAGTAATATTATATCGCGCCAGCAAAATGATGATAAACATACCATTGCTAATTTAATAGACCTTGCTACTATAAAATCAGACCTTGGCGATTATACCCAGGCCCAGCAGGACCTTACTGAAGCGCATGATATAGCCAGCGTAAAGGGCTTTAATGTTGATGTTACAGCCATTGAGAAAAAAATGGCACTCATCAAACAAAATAAAAATAATGCCCCAAAAACCGATGTGCGTTATGCTGAGGCCCCACCCGTAAGCACTTCAAAAGCAGAATAAAAATTAGATTTAAGAGTCAGGAAAGCAAGATTCAAGAGAAAAAATGCTGTTGAAGTCCTTGTGGCTACATTGATCTATTGGTTATATTTTAACTTTCCGGTTCTTAATTATCTTAATTCCTGACTCTTAATGTCTTGATTCTTTTCTCCAGCACAATAAATTTGTAACATTATCGTAAAATGTATGCGCATTTTGTGAAAACAATTCAAACATTATTGTAATATTGTTATTCATTAGGAGACGGCATTGGGCTGTCTCTTTTTATTTAAGTTAGCAAACTGAATTTTAGGCATAAGTATTGATGTTTTATATAACCCCCGATTTAAAGAGTGTAAAAGATATGTTCAAAAAATTATATTTAGTGCTGGTTCTTGGTGCCACACTGGCGTGCAGCGCTAAACCCGCCAAACATGTAAAGGTTGATGGCTCAAATAATATACAGCCTGATGAGAAGCAAAGCATTGTTTGTAAAACAATAGCTACGATGATATCAAAATACAACTATAAAAAAGTTGAGCTTAATGATTCCATCTCAACGGTGATCTATAATCGCTATTTAAAAATGATGGATGAAAGCCACAATTATTTCCTGGCTTCGGATATCCAGGATTTTGATAAGTACAAAACCGTATTGGATGACGATGTGAAAAATGGCAACCTGGGTAATGTTTTTTACATATTTAATGTTTACCAAAAGCGTTATATCGATCGTATTAAGTACTCCTTAACGCAATTGGACAACAGCTTTGACTTTTCGAAGAATGAAAATTTCACTTACGACAGGGATAACCTTCCGTTTGTATCGTCTGAAGCCGAAATGAACAAACTTTGGAGCGAACGTGTAAAGTACGACATGCTTAATTTAAAGCTGGCCAGCCCCGATGTTGCCAAGAATAAAGAAACATTAAGAAAACGGTATACAAATTTATTATCGCAAGCCAATAAGCTAAACAACCAGGATGTTTTCCAGCTATTTATGGATGCCTTTACTGAGGCTATTGATCCGCATACCAATTATTTTAACCCGGCAAATGCAGCTAACTTTAATATAGAGATGTCAAGGCAGCTGGAAGGTATTGGCGCCGGGCTAAATGTGGAGAATGAGTTTGTGATCATTAAATCGTTAACTGCCGGTGGGCCAGCTGAAAAAAGTAAGCAGGTAAACGTTGATGACCGCATTGTTGGGGTTGCACAGGGCGCTGACGGCGAGTTTCAAAACGTTGTGGGCTGGCGAGTAGAAAATGCCATCGCATTGATTCGAGGTAAAAAAGGTACAACGGTAAAGTTAGAGCTTTTGCCAAAAGGGATGAGTGTGAGCAGCAAGCCAAAAGTTGTTGAACTGGTACGCGAAAAGATTATCCTGAAAGATGAATCAGCCAAGAAAGAGATCCGCACATATATTGAAAATGGCAAAACCATTAAAATAGGGGTTATTTCAGTTCCTGCTTTTTATATCGACTTTAACGATTATAAATCAGGCAATCCTAATTACAAGAGCACCACGCATGATGTTAAGCTGCTTATCGACTCGCTAAAACTTCAGGGGGTTGATGGTATAGTGATGGATATGCGCCAAAATGGGGGTGGTTCATTGCTGGAAGCCGTTGACCTTACAGGCCTGTTTATTAAAACCGGACCGGTTGTACAAGTAAGGAACCCTAATGACGAGATAGAAGTTGACAAGGATGAAGACCCTTCAGTTTCATATTCAGGTCCGCTGGCAATTTTGGTTGATCGTTTCAGCGCTTCAGCTACTGAGATATTTTCAGGCGCTATACAGGATTATGGCCGCGGTATAATTGTAGGTACCCAAACCTATGGCAAAGGCTCAGTGCAAAATGCGATTGACCTGGATAGGGTAATCCCGCCATCAATGCTTGAACGTGTAGCAGGCCTGGTTGGTAAAGATAAAAAAGCAGTAACAGCAACAACAGGCAGCCAGAGTGTGTTTGGTCAGCTTAATTTAACAATTGCCAAATTTTACCGGATAACAGGTAACTCAACCCAGCACAAAGGCGTTACCCCTGATATCCAGTTCCCGTCGGTTATTCCTTTGGACAAATACGGCGAAGATACCGAGCCATCAGCCATGCCGTTTGACGTGATCGCAAAAAGTAGTTATACCAGGGTTGGCGACTTTAGCGCTGTGTTGCCGCAGCTAAAGAAACTGCACGATCAGCGTATGGAAAGCAGCCCGAATTACAAATACATGCTGGAAGATATCGCCGAGATTAAAAAGCACGAGGCAGAGAAAAGCGTTACCTTAAATGAGCAAAAACTAAAGGAACAACGCGATGCTGATGATAAAAAGGCGTTTGAAGAAAATAATTTACGCAGGGTGGCAATGGGCTTACCGGTTTTAAAGAAAGGGCAAACCCGTCCGCGTAATGAGGACCTGGATTTCTTAAAACGTGAAGCAGGCCAGATACTTACAGATTATATAAGCCTTGATAATAAATTTACCAGCACAACAACGCCTCAGATATCTAATTAAACAGTGTTTAATAATAGTATAAACAGATCCCGGTTAAAGCCGGGATTTGTTGTTTATAAGGAGTTTACGCTTATGTAGTTTATCGTTACAAAACTTAATCTGCATTGGCGTTAATGTCGCTTTTATAGGTTGTGTACCTATGGCACGCTAAATTTTTTACAATTATATTTTCTACCAATATTAGGCTCCTAAAGGAGCCGCTTGCATGGTGGCAATAGGAAAGGATAACGGGTTGGCGCATTTCTAAACCAAATTCTGACTCCGATGGGGTCCAATATTGGTAGAAAAAAGAGAGAAAATATTTCTCTTACCGTAGGTCAATGTCATTAAGTTAAGGGAAAATTGCAGCTCACCCTCTTTCCGGCTTGCCGGAGAGAGGGTCGGCGAGCGAAGCAATGCCGGGGTGAGTCTACACCGCCGCGTATTGGCGCCAATGCATTCGCGTTAACGCCGCTTGCAGAGGACTCACCCGGTCTACGCTGCGCTGGACCGCCCTCTCTTTTGCAAGCAAAAAAGAGGGCAAAAAAACTTAACTTAATGACATTGGCCGTAGGTACGTAACACTTTAGGCAGGTATACAACATCCAATATCTATGCAACGTCATTATTAATTTTAGCTGAATTAATTTATCTCCAAAATCTTAGCTTTGGTTTTGCGTTTATAAAATCCACCCCATATGAACACTCTTCATATCCTTAACGGCGATTCAACCTTACGCGGCTTTGAACAAACCGGCCTTGCTGGCGATGTTATAGTTTGGCGTGAAGTGCTTTCAGAAGGTCCCCTTGAAGAAAATATTTCATCAGCGCACTTCTGGCGAAACCGTGAAGAATGGATCTTAGAAGCGTTTAACGAAAAGCCGGAGAACTATCAGCATAAAATGCTCGATCAGCTTACAAAACTGAGCGAACAATACGATGAAATAAACCTGTGGTTTGAATTCGATTTGCATTGCCAGGCAAATTTGCTGGGTGTTATAGCTTACCTGGAACAAAAAACAGATCTGTCTGCACCTGCTATTTATTTGATTTGCCCGGGTGATTTTCCAGGTAAGGATGATTTCAGAGGAATGGGCGAACTAAATGGTGAAGAGCTGGAATATCTTTACGATAATATAAGAGAACAGCTGAGCGAGAAGGATTTTGCCATCGCCGCGCAAGCCTGGAAAGTTTATGTAAGCCGGGATGCTGAAATGCTAAAGGAGTTTTTAGCAACTACTACCTTCTGGGGTAGTCAGCATTTTTTAAAACCGGCGTTACAGGCGCAGCTTAAACGCTTGGAGGTAAATGAACAGGGACTAAATTACATTGAACAAAAGCTGCTGGAAATTTATAATTACGGCGTGAGGACGATACCGGAGATCTACCTGGAATTCTGGAAAACAGAAAAGATCTATGGCATGAGTGATATGGACATTGAAATTTACCTGAACAATCTCCGTGATAAAAAATTTATCAGTTAAATGCTTTGATCGATCATCTCTTCCAGCTTTTTTTCATCAAAGCCATAGGCAGAATAAACTACCGTCCCGTTTTTGTCTATCAGCACCATAGCTGGAAACCCGGAGATCCCGTAATTCTTTTCAATTTCATTATTGCCGGTTAATACATCATATTTTACCTTATGCTTTTTTACAAAAAAATCGATCATGTTTTTTGTATCGTGCGAGTTTATTGCGAGTAACTTGAAATTTTTGTCTTTATATTTATTGTATAAAGCATTGAGCAGGGGCGCATCTTCAATACAATGACCGCAATCTTTTATCCAAAATTCAAGTAACACAACACTCCCCTTAAAAGCACTGATGGCTGTAGTTTTCTGATCTTTAAAAAAAGTTAAGCTGCTTTCCGGTGCCAGAGTTCCTGATTTTATTAAAGCGACATTTTCTTTAGCCTTTTCGGGCGAATAAGAATCATAGCTGGAAGCATACCATGATGTTTCGGTTTTAGCCGCCGGACTTAGATCAATGCCGGTAAATTGCGTTTTGGTCATATCCAGGGTGTTTAAGGTATGCTGGATAACTTCAACCGGCATAAAAGTGGTTTTATCGATAATCAGCTTGTAGCTAAACTTTAGTTCTTTAGTGGTTGGCACATACTCGCCTAAAGAATTCAGGGTTTTGTTTTTTAATATAACATCAGCCACAAAAAAGCGCTTATCTGCGATAGTTGTATCATACAATAGCTTCGGAATACTATTATCGGCAATTATTGCGGGTAAAGCATTTTTTAAGGTTAGATATGAATTGAAAAGATTGGATGAATACTTGAACGATTCCGCTTTAGGTGAATTATCTACCGAGATCGTTTTTTCTTTTTTATCACAGTAAAAACTTTCTGACCCATTGTAAACGGACAACAGATCATTGTTGCTAAATTGATATCTTACACCAATAAGTTGTGCAGCAGGTTCAAAATCAAGATATGAATTAACAGTCATCTCTTCATGATAAGCTTCACCAGGATAATCAATAGTTCTTTTATAAGTATAGCTGAGGCTTTTTAAACCGGCTAACTTATGCAGTACTTTGCTTAGCACTTCAGGCGCGTCAACAGCGGCTTTATTGCTTTTTGAAAAGCCAGAAAATGTTATAAAGAATAGGCCTGCCAAAATCAGAAGACGTTTCATGTTGTTAATTATCTACGAATGTTTCGTAAATATAATAATTAAATTTAAAATTCCTTTCAAAAAACTACTTTAGCCGTAAAGGATATTATCATGAATAAAACATATCTCATTAGCGGCGCAGGGAGCGGTATTGGCCGTGCAATAGCGCAGGAACTAAGCAGCAAAGGGAATAACTGTATTTTATTGGGACGTAACACCGATAAATTACAGGAAACGTTAGCAACGCTTTCTGCAGGTGATCATCAAATATTAACTGCGGATATAAGGGATAAAGAAAGCTTAAGCAAAGCAGCCGCACAAATAGGGGAAACGGCTATTAACGGCTTAATAGCCAACTCTGGCATTGGAGGAGAAAATTACTGGGGCGAGGCCGACCGCTGGCACGATATTATTGAAACCAATTTAACAGGTACTTATAATTTTGTGAACACCTTTTTGCCGCACTTAAACAGGGCATCCGGCGAAAAACAGATCCTTATTACCTCGTCAGTTTTGGCTAGGCTGGGTGTGCCTAATTATTCGGCTTATTGCGCATCAAAGGCGGGGCTGCTGGGCTTAATGCGATCATGGGCTGCACAGTATGCATCACAAAATATTCTGGTGAATGCCATTTGCCCCGGTTGGGTTGATACGGATATGGCTCAAAGCGGCCTGCGGGGCATTGCAGACAGTATTGGCATAAGCAAGCAGGAGTTTTATGATATGGCTATGCAAAGTGTGCCCTTAAGGCGCATGAGCAGTCCCGAAGAAATTGCCGCTTTGGTTGCTTACCTGTTAAGCCAAAGCTCCATAACCGGCCAGGTAATTGATATTAATTGCGGCGCTGTTATGAACAGTTAGTTGAGAAGAGAGTTAAGAGGTCAAGACGCAAGAATCAAGATAGAAAGGGAGCATTAACAGCTACTAATTTCCTGATTCTTGCATCTTGATTTCTTGACTCTTAACCTAATTATTTCGGTGTTGCAGCAACAGTTGGCGATGGTTCGCTCTCATTTTTTAGCCGGTCAATTGCCGTAACTACATACAGATAGGTTTTTCCTTTCTTCACGCTGGCATCGATAAAAAAGGTGCTGGTGTTATATTGGATATGCAGGATATATTTGGGATCATTTAAGTTTACCTTCTCATTTCCGTTAAAACGATAAACAACATAACCATACACAGGTTCCAGATCTTTGGCCAGCGGGGGAGTTGCCCACTTTAGTTCAACACCTTTTACTCCTGCTGTAGCAGTAAAATTTATCGGTGGGTTTGGCGGAATTGAATCTAACCAAAGCATTACCGGTGGTAATGAAGGGTGATTATAATAAGTTTGTTTAAGCGAATCGCTGAAACCAAGCGGGTTATTTAGCAATGACTTTGAGCTAAAATAAACACTGCCCTGCACCCTTGGGTTTTTACGCAGGTATTTTATCTGGTCGGGCATTTGAGCCGGATTTTTAAATTTGTTCACCTTCCGCTCGTTTATCCGGTATGCCGCCATCCCGATGTACAGATGTCTCCCGTAAGTATTATCGCTCCACCAGTCCAGAAGTTTGTTAAAAGCGGCTGAGGGGTTGTCAATGGGCCAGTAAAGCTGCGGGTTAATATAATCAACCCAACCCTCTTTTACCCATTTGCGCGAGTCTGCGAACGTTTCATAATAAGATGAGCCGCCATGCGTTTCAGAGCCTTCAGAGTTCTGATAAGTATTTGCCCAGATCCCAAACGGACTGATCCCGAATTTTATGTGTGGTTTATGTTTATGAATGCTGTCGCTTAGCATCTTGATCAGGGTATCAACATTGTGTCGGCGCCAGTCTTTTATATCATCATAACCATCGCCATAAGTGGCAAATGTTTGCGCATCATTTATATGCTGGCCATCAATTGGGTATGGGTAAAAATAATCATCCATGTGTACACCATCTATATCATAATTGTCAACCACATCTAAAAACACCTTGACAATATAATCGCGCACCTCCGGTATACCGGGGTTAAAATGTTTAATTCCGCCATATGTAAAAAACCATTCTGGTTTTATTCGGGTAATATGCGATGGTGCCAATAAAGAAAATTTACCATCATTAGTTCCCCTGTAAGGATTAAACCAGGCATGCAGCTCCATGCCGCGTTTGTGGGCCTCGTTAATTGCAAATTCAAGCGGGTCATATGCCGGGTCGGGGGCTTTTCCTTGTTTGCCGGTTAACCACTTTGACCATGGTTCGCGGCTTTTGGCATAAAACGCATCTGCAGCCGGCCTTATCTGAAACATCACTGCGTTAATACCCTGCCGCTGGTGGATAGTTAGCCTGTCAACCATTTCCTGTTTTTGCTCATCGGTGCCTAATCCCGGTTTGCTGGGCCAATCTATATTTTCAACAGTAGCAATCCATACGCCCCTGAACTCGCGTTTAGGAGCGATAGTATCTTTAATCAAAGGGTCTTCACCAGGCAGTGAATCAATACTGCGGATAGGCTGAGCCCTTGCTTCTATAACAATAATTAAAGTAAAAATTAAAAAAAGTGCCTGGCGGTAGATGCGCATTAAACAAATTATTAAAAGCTGCAAAGATATAAACTCATAGCTTAGCAGTTTTAGTATAGGGTATAATAATTGCCCGTATTTTGTGTTTTAATCATATTGTGCTTATTTTTAGCCCGGCTCAAACTAAATATTATACCAATTAGGGCAATACTTGCGTTATATTTTTCACACTTTAATTTATATTGAATGGGATAGATCAATAATTAAATACCGGAAATAATAAAAACAATAAGTTATAACATTTATTATTATAAAACCGGCATACTTTAACTATTATTGAAAACTTAAAAAAAATTAATTGTTATGGAAAACCAAACAAGCCAAACACCTAAAAAAAATTCAAACGTCATTTACTTCCTTATAGTGGTAGTATTGGCTTTGCTTGCCACGGATGTGTACTTGTATTTGCAAAAAAATAAATCTGATACTAAAGTTGTGTATCAAAATGATGAGAAAACCAGGCTGCAAACCGAGCTCGACAGCTTAGAAGCGCAAATTGAGCAGGTAAATGTTGGCAAAACAAAAATGTCGGCAACCCTGCAGGCGAAAAACGACTCGCTAAAGGCTAAAATAAAGGTTTTACGCGTTGAGCTTGCCAAAGGTAAACTAACAGTGGCTGAACTGGCCAAAGCACAGGAAGATGTAAAACAATTGAGGTATTTTGTAACTAAATATACCGCTGATATTGATGAGCTAAAAAAACAAAACGTTTCATTAGCTAGTGAACGAGATACCCTGAAAACCAATTTAGTTACTGCTGCAAAAAAAGACAGTGATTTAACAAAACGAAACAAGGATCTAGATACCAAGGTTAAGGTAGCATCGGCGCTTAAAGTAGCTACTGTTGATATAGTAGCGTATAAAGTTAGGGGCAGCGGGAAAGAGGTGGACACAAAACGCTCTGGTCCGGCAAAAAAAATTAAGATAAACTTTACAATTGCAAGCAATGCTGTTGCTGAAAAATCAATGCATGATATTTATGTGCGTGTAATTGACCCAACAGGCAATTTAATAACAGGTACTGATTCAGGTACATTTAATGCCGATGGGCAGGATCTTCAGTTTACCTACAAAACTGCAATTGAATTTAAAGATGATGGCAGCGGCTATACTATTGACTGGAACAACCCGGTTGCTTTCCAAAAAGGATCATATACCGTGTTGCTTTATGCCGATGGGTATACCATGGGTAAAACCAGCTTCTCTTTGAAATAGTAAAATTGACATTGAATAAAAAAGCACCTGGACAAGGTGCTTTTTTTGTTTAATAGGCAATGATTAATGCGCTTCATCTGCGAAAATTAATAATCTTGTTTATATTCGGGCAGGTTGTATCTTTATTTCATCTAACACTTATCATGATAATAAGAAAAAGCTTTTTCCTGTTTATAGCCCTGGTAGCTCTCACCATGGCGGCTAATGCGCAAGTTTCAAATTCAATTACACGACGAACCCATAAAGTTGATTCAAACACTGTTGTAAAAGATTCAGCAGGGGTTAGATATTCATATGCAGACTGGCACAAGTTAATTATAACGGGTAATTATACATTGAAAGTTATAAATCCCGGAAAGGATAGTGTTGATGAATTCACCCTGATGAAAATTGACGAAGCCACAAGAGCCATGATGAAAGGTTTTAGGCTCCCAACGGATGAAAGCGGCTACATTAAAACGGGAAAAAAATTAGAGCTTTTTAGTGCAAAAGATATTGAAGGCTATAAAATAAGGCCAAAAGACCTTGAAGGTAAGGTTGTGGTTTTAAATTTTTGGTTTATTAAGTGCTCCCTGCCAGGATGAAATTCCTGAGCTTAATAAAATTGCGCTATCCTATGCAAATAACCCTAATATTATATTTATAGCGGTTGCCCTGGATGAGAAGGACGATCTTAAAAAATTCCTGAAGGACAACCCGTTTGCATATCACATTGTTGATGACGGGAAAGAGATCGCCGCCCAATACGAAATAAAAAGCTATCCAACCAGTGTAATATTAGATAAAGAAGGTAAAGTAAGGTTTCATACCATGGGGTATGGTCCTTATACCCTTGACGGATTTACAAAAACCATTGAGGAAGTGAAGTAAAATGAAAAAACAGCTGTTAATACTGATTGGAATTTTAATAACGATAAATACCTATGCCCAGATAGAAATTACAAAACCTATTGAAGAATATGCGTTTAATAAAAAAACTATTGTAAATGACGAGAATGGGCATAGATGTACCTATGCAAATTGGAGTAAGTTGTTGGCCGGTGGTAAATACAGGTTAAAGCCAATTCATCACGACAGTGACAGTACCGAATTTATATTAACCAGGAGAAACGAAACAGAAGAAGATAAACAATTTGCAAATTTACCCAAACCGGAAGAGACTAAATTTTTTAAGTCAGGCGATGCATTTAAGTTCAGGAAAATTACAGATGTGAATGGAGCTATTATAAACCCCGAAGATTTATCAGGTAAAATAGTTGTAATAAACTTTTGGTTTATTGCCTGTCCGCCTTGTCGTTATGAAATGCCTGAATTAAACCGTGTGGTTCAGGCCTATCAAAACAATAAGGAGGTGGTGTTTATTGCCATAACTTTAGACAAAAAAACCAATGTTGAACGATTTTTAAAAGTATCTCCTTTCAATTATCATGTAGTTAGTGATTCGATGTCTTTGTTTTATTATTACGGGGTAAACGAATGCCCGGCAAGCATTGTGATTGATAGGAAAGGCATTATAAGATTTAACAGCCAGGGGTATGGCGAGGGGGCTGTGCCTTACTGGATCAAAAAAACAATTGAAGAGATAAAATAAAGCATAAAAAAAGGCAGCTTGTTGGCTGCCTGTATGTGATGTTTATCATTTTGCGATTATACAGAAAACGAAGTGCCACAACCACAGGTGCTGGCAGCATTAGGATTATTAAAGGTAAAACCACGGGCATTCAAACCGTCCTGGAAATCTATCAGCATCCCGGCGAGGTATAAACCATGCGCTTTGTGCATATAAACCTTTATCCCGTCGATATAAAATTCCTGGTCGCCGTCTTTTTTCTGATCGAACCCTAAAACATAGTTCATACCAGAGCAGCCACCGCCTTCAACGCCTACGCGCAGGCCAAAATCATCATTAAGCTCTTGCTGATCTTTTAATTTGAACAGTTCTTTTACGGCCCCTTGTGTAAAGGTTACCGGTGCGGGTGCGGTTTCAACAGCAGTACTCATCTTATTTTTTAATTAACTAAACAAATATAAGGTAAAATGCGGATTTTTGTCGCAACAGGTTTATTTATGACCTCTATTTAACATTCTTCAGCATGAACTTTTTGCCTTACTTTTTAGATATCGTAAAATATACTATAGCCGGTTTGGGTATTGTATGGATAGCCTTCTACCTTATAAAGCCATACCTCGACAGGGATGAGAAGATCCAATTGCTTGAATTCAGGAAAACCATCAGCAACCAAACCCTGCCACTGCGCCTGCAGGCGTATGAGCGCTGTGTGTTATTTATTGAGCGGGTTAACCCTGCCAATATGCTGATCCGTTTAAATGCGCCTTCCTATTCGGCGCATGAGTTATATAGCTTAATTGTTGATGAGATCCGTAATGAATACCAGCACAACATAACCCAGCAAATTTATTTAAGCAGCAGGGCATGGGGTGTAGTAAAACATGTTAAAGAGGATACATTAGGCATTGTTAACAATGCTATTAAAGGAGCGCCTGAAACAGCCACAGGGCTTGACCTGAGTAAGATTATACTGGGAAGCTTAAGTCAGCTTGAAGATAACCCTTATGAACTTGGCGCAAGCATGCTGAGAAAAGATCTTGAGGAGTTGTTTTGATTTAGAGATCAGAGGCTGGGGATCAGAGATTAGTTGAATATTTTATAAACCACATGGCCGAAAAGAAATTTACCACCACATCAGGGATCGAAATTAAAGAGGTTTATACTGAGCCTTCTGGCATGGCCGACTTGCCCGGTGAATTTCCGTTCACGCGGGGGATCCAGAAAGATATGTACCGGGGCAGGCCCTGGACCATGCGCCAGTATGCCGGGTTTTCAACCGCCGAGGAATCAAATAAAAGATACCATTACCTGTTAAGCCAGGGAACTATGGGCCTATCGGTTGCTTTTGACCTGCCAACCCAGATAGGTTATGATTCAGATCATGAGCTTGCCGAGGGAGAAGTAGGCAAGGTGGGCGTTGCCATAGATTCATTACAGGATATCGAGATCCTGTTTAACGGCATCGAGTTAAAGAACATTACTACCTCAATGACCATTAATGCCACAGCGCCTGTATTGTTAGCGATGTACATCGCCTTGGCAAAAAAACAGGGGGCTGATCTGAAGCAGATCTCGGGAACCATCCAAAACGATATATTAAAGGAGTACGCTGCCCGTGGTACCTATATATATCCCCCTGAAGCTTCAATGCGCCTGATAACGGATGTATTTGAATATTGCAGCAAGGAGGTGCCTAAATGGAACACTATATCCATATCAGGCTACCACATTCGTGAGGCTGGCTCAACGGCCGTGCAGGAGCTTGCGTTTACACTGGCTAACGGGAAAACCTATTTAAAGGCCGCCTTGCAAAAAGGACTGGACATAAACGTTTTTGCAAAAAGGCTTTCCTTCTTTTTTAACTGCCACAATAACTTTTTTGAGGAGATAGCCAAGTTCAGGGCCGCAAGGCGCATGTGGGCGCATATCACAAAGGAGTTGGGCGCTACTGATGCCGGTGCGCAAAAGCTGCGCTTTCATACGCAAACAGGTGGCTCAACCTTAACAGCGCAGCAACCTATGAATAATATTGTAAGGGTAAGCAACCAGGCATTGGCCGCTGTACTTGGTGGCACACAATCCTTACATACCAACGGCTATGATGAGGCTATATCCTTACCTACGGAAGCCGCAGCTAAAATTGCCTTACGTACCCAGCAGATCATTGCATTTGAAAGCGGCGTTACCGATACGGTTGACCCTTTAGCAGGATCCTATTTTATAGAGGCTTTGACTGATGAGCTTGAGAAAGCTGCCCAGATATATATTGATAAGATTGATGCAATGGGTGGCTCGGTAAAGGCCATTGAGCAGGATTATATTCAGCAGGAAATTGCAAGCTCAGCTTATAAATATCAAAATGAAATTGAAAGCGGTGAGAAAGTATTAGTTGGCGTTAATAAGTTTACAGAAACTGAAGCAAGCGCTATAAATGTGTTCAGGGTTGATGATGCTATCCGGATAAAACAGGCGGAAAAAATTGCTGTACTTAAAAATATCCGGGATAATAATGCCGTAGCAAACTGCCTGCAAAAACTTGGCGAAACTGCCAGGGGTAATCAAAATCTGATGCCCTTTATTTTGGACGCTGTTGAGAACTATGCCACACTTGGGGAAATATCTGACGCATTACGACAGGTTTTTGGCGAATATTAACAGCTAAAACCTGTCAAAATATCCTACTGACAATTTGTTATCCACATCCGTAAAAACTTATTCACACCATAATCAGCCACTTAAAAAATATTTAAAACTTTAAGGGGCAAGAACCGTTATAATGGCTTGAAAATTGATAAATGCCAAGCCCTTGCAGTGGGCAGGGAACTTGTGCTGAATGTCGAAATTGGAGGACTAAGTAAAAAAGTATTGAAATAGTTAAATAATAAAATATCGGGACCCTTTTTATTGCGAAATGTAATATTTAATATTCAATTTACAGCATAAAACGCGTTATAATTCGATAAATTTATTTTCCTAAAAAGTTAAAAATTAATTTTTTTATCCACTTTTTTTTAGAATATTCGATGTTCCGTAGCAGTTCCAAAAGATGTTTCGCTGGGGGTTGGAAATCAATATTTTAATAAAATACTTATGGAAAAAACTTGTACTAACGTTTGGAATAGCTGCCTTCAAATCATAAAAGACAACATACCGGCTCAAAGCTTTAAAACCTGGTTTGAGCCAATTAAAGCTTTAAGGATGGAAGGGAGTGTTTTAACCATACAAGTACCAAGTTTATTTTTCTATGAATGGCTTGAAGAGCACTATGTTGGCCTGCTGCGCAAAACAATAAAAAAACAATTAGGGGATGATGGGCGTTTGGAGTATAATATAGTTGTAGAACAATCATCATCCAGCAAGCCATACACCACAAATATACCCTCTAACGGGAATGGCGCTGAGTCAAAAAATCAGTCTATGCCGATACCTATTTCGATCAATAAGGACATAAAGAATCCTTTTGTTATTCCGGGACTAAAAAAGCTGAATGTAGATCCGCAGTTAAACCGCAATTACACGTTCAATAATTTTGTTGAAGGCGATTGCAACAGGCTTGCCCGTTCGGCAGGTTATGCTGTAGCGGCAAAACCCGGTGGCACATCATTTAACCCCTTGATGATATATGGCGGTGTTGGCTTAGGCAAAACCCACCTGGCACAAGCCATTGGCAACGAAATAAAAAACTCATTGCCTGATAAGCTGGTGCTTTACGTATCATGTGAGAAATTTACACAGCAATTTGTTGATGCTTTAAAGCATAATAACATCAATGATTTTGTGAACTTTTACCAAGCCATTGACGTGCTGATAATGGATGATGTGCACAATTTTGCCGGTAAAGAAAAAACACAGGATTTCTTTTTCCATATCTTCAATCACCTGCATCAATCAGGCAAACAGGTTATCATCACTTCGGATAAGGCGCCAAAAGACCTTGCCGGTTTAGAGGAACGCCTGTTATCAAGGTTTAAATGGGGACTTTCGGCCGACCTGCAAATTCCTGACTTGGAAACCCGCATGGCTATCCTTAAAAATAAAACCTACCAGGACGGCATTGAATTATCAAACGATGTAATTGAGTACGTTGCCCATAATATTGACAATAACGTACGTGAGCTTGAAGGTGCAATGGTATCATTGCTGGCACAGTCGACCCTTAATCGTAAGGAGATTGACCTGAACCTGGCTAAACAAATGTTGAAAAACTTTGTGAAGAACTCTTCAAAAGAGATCTCGATGGAGTATATCCAGAACCTGGTTTGCGAGTATTTTGAAGTGCCAATAGAGATGGTTAAATCACAAACCCGCAAACGCGAAATTGTACAGGCTCGCCAGATCTCTATGTATCTTGCTAAAGCGCATACCAAAAGCTCATTAAAATCAATCGGACATTTCTTTGGCGGCCGTGACCACTCAACCGTGATCTATGCCTGCCAGACAGTTGAAGATTTGATTGACACCGATAAGAAATTTAAAGGCTATGTAGCCGATATTCAGAAGAAGCTTAAAATGTCCTAACTGATCTTATAATGATTTATATGGGCCTTGCATGAAAATGCAGGGCTTTTTTTATAACCCAAACCGTCATGCCGAATTTATTTCGGCACCCCACAGAACATTCACGCTTGCAAGGCGCATATATGGCATATGGGGTGCCGAAATAAATTCGGCATGACGTGGAATTAAAAGAAATATATTAATTTGCTCAATACTTGATTTTCCCTAAATTGTATCAAATAATTATTATGAAGAAGTTATTACTCCTAAATTTCCTGCTGCTAATTTCAATCAGCACATTTGCCCAGCAATCGGCAATAGATGGTGTTAAGCAATCCATCAACACCCTATTTGATGCTATGCGCAAGGGCGATAGCACTTTATTGAAATCTGTTTTTGCAAAGGAAATGATACTGCAAAGCGTTTCGACAAATAAAGAAGGCAAAGCTGCAATTTCAACTGATAGCGCCAATGATTTTGCAAAAGCTATTGGAACACCACACACTGCCATCTATGATGAACGTATTACCTACGGCGATATCAAAATTGATGGCGACCTGGCCAGTGTTTGGGCCCCCTATAAATTTTACCTGGGCGATAAATTCAGTCATTGTGGGGTAGATGTTTTTTCGTTAATGAAAACTGCCGGTGGCTGGAAGATAATTTATATTGTTGATACCAGGAGGAAAGATAATTGTATTAATTAAGGTGTTTTTATCCCATTTGTCATTAACGCGTAGTAATTTATCCAAACAATATTCCAAACACCTCCTCAATATTACTTACCACCCGTACTTCTATCTTATAGCGGGACAGGTCTATCTTCTTTCTGTCCTGGCCGCCGGCGGGGAGGTTATATTTAGAGATAAAGATCTGTTCAAACCCAAGTTTTTGCGCTTCGGCAATCCGTTGTTCCACACGGTTCACAGCACGAATCTCGCCTGATAAACCAATTTCACCCGCAAAACAGGTTTTTGTAGAAATAGCAATATCCTCGTGCGAAGAAATAATGGCAACCGCAAGCCCCAGGTCAATAGCCGGGTCTTCAACCCGGATCCCGCCGGTGATATTTAAAAACACATCCTTTGCGCCCAGCTTAAAACCGCAACGTTTTTCAAGCACCGCCAACAGCATGCTCATGCGTTTGGTGTCAAAGCCGGTTGCGGTACGTTGTGGCGTGCCATATGCTGAGATACTCACGAGTGCCTGGGTTTCTATCAGCATCGGCCTCATACCTTCTAGTGTGGCGCTAATAGTGATGCCGCTCAATGGTTCATCGCGTTGCGATAATAGGATCTCAGATGGATTTGATACCTCCCGCAAGCCCTCGCCAAGCATTTCATAAATGCCAAGCTCAGACGATGAGCCGAAACGATTTTTCACCGTGCGTAATATGCGGTAAACATGGTGCCTGTCGCCCTCAAACTGCAAAACGGTATCAACCATGTGCTCCAGTATTTTCGGGCCGGCAATCATGCCGTCTTTAGTTATATGGCCTATTAAAAATACCGGTGTAGAGCTTTCCTTGGCAAAGCGCAGCATCTCGGCAGTACATTCCCTAACCTGCGACACACTGCCGGGTGTAGATTCAATATGTGCCGAATGTAAAGTCTGAATAGAATCTATTACCACTAGGTCTGGCTCCAAAGCCTCAATCTGTTTAAATATGTTTTGGGTGGATGTTTCCGTCAAAATGTAGCAACCTTTATTGATTTCGGAATTCGGATGTTCGATTTCGGATTTATTAAATTTTTCTCCTAATCTCTGATCTCTAACCTCTGATCTCTGATCTCCAACTTCCTGAAGCCTCTCCGCTCTCATCTTTATCTGCCGCTCACTTTCCTCGCCTGATACATAAAGTACTTTCAGATTGGGCATATTCAGGGCAAGCTGCAGCATCAGGGTTGATTTACCTATGCCGGGCTCACCACCAATCAATACCAACGATCCGGCAACTATTCCGCCGCCTAAAACGCGGTTAAATTCCGCATCGGGGGTAATCAGCCTGTCTTCATCTGTAAAAGTAATATCGGCAACCTGAACCGGCTTATTTGCCTTTTGCAACGTTGTAGAGGCAGTTTTCCAGTTGGGGACAGATGTATTAGGCTTTTCCAGTATTTCTTCAACAAAGGTGTTCCATTGCGCGCATGACGGACACTTACCCAGCCACTTTGCCGATTCGTAGCCACAGCTTTGACAGAAGTATGCGATTTTTGATTTAGCCATTTTTGGATGTGCGGATTATTGATGTGCAAATGTGCGGATTTTAACTGCAATATACACAATGTTTTGCTAAAATAATTAGTAAATGAATAGCCCTTAAAACAAAAAGAGCAGATGCTTTTTAAAACATCTGCTCTTTTTCTATTTTTTCATCCGCACATCTGCACATCCGGAATCCGCACATCTACAATTTAATTTCTTCAGCGCCTGAGAAGAAATGGAACTCAGTGATCTGGTAAGCGGGGTTGCTTTTAACCTTTATCCACTGGTTGTATTTTAAAAACCACTTCATCTGGCGGTTTATAAAGCCTTTTTTAATGTAGGCTTCAATGTATGGGTGAACAGTAAGCGTAATGTTCTTCTCGTTCTGCTCAACCAATATATAATTAAAATTAGTTTCGATATCATCAAGCAACAAAATTGTTGGCCTTATGGTACCGGTACCATTACAGGTTGGGCAAACCTCGTTGGTAACAATGTTCATTTCAGGGCGTACCCGCTGACGGGTTATTTGTACCAGGCCAAATTTACTTGGCGGTAAAATAGTATGCTTGGCCCTGTCGTGCGCCATTTCACCACGTAAATAATCAAACAGATCTTTACGGTTGTTTGGCTTGTGCATATCAATAAAGTCGATAACCACAATACCGCCCATATCGCGCAGCCTGAGCTGGCGGGCAATTTCTTTAGCAGCTTCTTTGTTTACCTGGAAAGCATTTTCTTCCTGGTTTTCTTTGCTGGCTGTACGGTTACCGCTGTTTACGTCGATAACGTGTAAGGCTTCGGTATGCTCAATAACCAGATAGGCGCCGCCTGCAAGGTTTACGGTTTTACCAAAAGCCCCTTTAATTTGTTTATCAACACCATAGTGCTCAAATATGGGCACACTGTTTTTATGGAACCTGACGATGCTTTCAAGGTCGGGTGATATTTCATGAACATAAGAGCGTACCTCTTCGAACATGCTGTTATCATTCACATAAATATGCTGAAAATCTGGATTGAGGATATCCCGCAATAAGGTTGATGTACGGTCGATCTCACCAAGCGCCTTTTTAGCAGGCTCAATGGATGGCAGGCGCGTAATGAATGATTCCCACTTTGATATCAGATCAAGCAGGTCCTTTTGCATTTCGGCAACGCCTTTACCTTCAGAAACTGTACGTATAATAACACCAAAATGCTTTGGCTTTATACTTTCAACAATTTTACGCAACCGGTTACGCTCGGTGTTGCTCTTTATCTTTTTTGAGATAGAGATAACCTCCGAAAACGGCACCAATACTACATATCGCCCAGCTATAGATATATCAGAACTTAAGCGGGGGCCTTTTGTTGAAATAGGCTCCTTGGCTATCTGTACCGGTATAAGCTGATTTTTTGATAATAACTCCGAGATCTTACCCCCCTTGTTAATATCACCGTCGAGCTTAAAGTTATCTAAAAGCTTTGACTGATATCCCCCGCTACGTACTTGCTTGGTTAGCTTAAGCAGGCTTTGCACCTGCGGGCCAAGATCAAGGTAATGCAAAAAGGCATCTTTCTCATAGCCTACATCAACAAAAGCAGCATTTAACCCAGGCATGATCTTTTTGATCCTGCCAAGGTAAATATCACCAACAGTATAATTGTTGCTGATCTGCTCTTTATGAAGCTCTACAAGCTGTTTGTCCTGTAATAATGCAATAGTAGTCCCGCTGGGGGATGAATCGATAATTAATTCTTTTATCAATTGCTACTCCATTTCTTAAAGCGGTTATCAAACCGCACGTTAATAAGTGGGTAAAAAACAAATTTGCCTGTTAGTATGTGAACAGGAATATAAGGGGGTATTAGTGTGCAAGTAAAGATAGTCTTGAGTCTATAGTCCCGAGTCAAACAGACTTTAGACTTACGACTAAAGACTATCGACTTAACAACACTGCTTATTTTTTCTTATGTCTGTTCTTTCTTAAACGTTTTTTACGTTTATGAGTAGCCATTTTGTGTCTTTTACGTTTTTTACCGCTCGGCATAATAATAATTTTTATTTGTGATTAATTCTTTAATTCTTTAATATACTCGTCAATGCGCTGATTAAATGCCGGATCGGGCATCATCTCTTTACATTTCTGATAAGCGTCAATAGCTTCCTTTTTCTGTCCCAGCTGCTTATAGCTTTCTGCCAGGTAAAAATAGGGCTCAACTTCAGCTTTCTGTGCAATTATAGTTTTAAACCTTTGCACAGCTTTTGCATACTGGCCCGATTTCATGGCAAATAAACCGAGGCTTAAATTTGCATTCCTGTTTTTCGGGTCTTGTTTTACAACATCAAGCAACAACATGATCCCCTGCATTGGCGAACCTCCGTCGGGATCAGTAATACCTGAGCTGGTTTGGTTTACATAAGCAACACCTAAACCGGTTTTAGCATCAAGGTCTGCAGGTTTAAGCTTAACAGCGTTTTTGAAACTCGCAATGCCATTTATTACAAATGATGGTTGCGACGCTGTGTCCTGGCTTGTTTTGTAGGCGTCGTTAAAACGGGTGCCTGCATTTTGCCATTCGTCAAACTTGTTTTCCTTTTGGGCAATGGCCTGGTAATAAAACGCCGCCGGTGCAGGCTGATTTACATCATCCCACAGCTTGGCCAGTTTTTTTTGCAGATTAAGCTTATCAGCATCAGCAGTTGCAATTTTTAATTGGCCTTCCGTATCATTTATCTGTGCAGATAATGACGGACCAATTAAAACTTTAGCAGCTGCCGATACAATTGCTACATCAACAGTTGTAACCGGCCGGCTTTTAGCAGCAGTAGTATTGGTATGCCCCTGTGCTTCTTTCGACTTTATAAGCCCTTTTACCGGCATAAAAAACAAAAAGCCCATAATGGTAACAACTATTACAATTACAACTATTTGTTTTTTATGCATTGCGCAGTAAATTATTTGGTAATCTTGTTACCGGTTCTAACTTTATCAACAAAAGTTTTGGCCGGTTTAAAACTTGGAACGAAATGTTCCGGGATAATGATGGCAGTGTTTTTTGAAATATTACGGGCAGTTTTTTTCGCCCTTTTCTTCACAACAAAACTACCGAAACCTCTTACATAAACGTTTTCACCACCAACCATTGAGGTTTTTACTACTTTAAAAAACGCCTCAACAGTTTCCTGAACGTCAACTTTCTCAATGCCTGTCTTGGATGAGATTTCAGTTATAATTTCTGCCTTAGTCATATCTGCTTTTTCTTTTATTTATTATACTATTACTTAACTGATTTGGGGTTGCAAAAGTATCTCTTTATTACTAAAGATTGAAATAATTAACATATTTTTTTTATTACATGCTGTAATTCAGCTAAAAGGCCCCAAAAATTACCATAAAATGGCATCATTTCATTAGTACTTTTGCGCCAGATGGATTTTAATAACGAACTGAGACACTGGTACCAGGAAAATAAACGGGACCTGCCCTGGCGCAATACTACCGATGCTTACGTGATATGGCTTTCGGAAATTATTTTACAACAAACACGGGTGGAGCAGGGGATGCCTTACTTTAACCGCTTCCTTGAACAATATCCCAATGTTAGCAGCTTTGCTGCCGCCAGCGAGGACGAGATCCTGAAACTATGGCAGGGCCTGGGCTATTATTCCCGTGGGCGTAACATGCTTAAAACAGCCCGGTTAGTGCAAGAAGCATATAATGGCCAATTCCCAAATACGTATGATCAGCTTATAAAGCTAAAAGGCATTGGCGAATATACAGCTTCGGCGATAGCCTCATTTTCGTTAAACGAAGCCAGGGCTGTTGTTGACGGTAATGTTTATCGGGTAATAGCGCGTTACCTGGGCATTGATGAGCCCATTAACAGCACAAAGGGCAAAAAGATATTCCAGCAGGCAGCAAATGATTTGCTTAATAAGCAAATGCCGGGCTCGCATAACCAGGCCATGATGGAGTTTGGCGCAGTAATTTGCAAACCTAAGAATCCCGCATGCGGAATTTGCCCGGTACGGACAGGTTGCTATGCTTTTACGCATAACGCAATTAATCTCTTACCGGTTAAACTGAATAAAGTTAAAGTGCGCGAACGGTATTTTAATTATTTTTTAGTTACCGATGGGCATAACGTGCTGATTAACAAAAGAGACCAGGCTGATATTTGGGCAAATATGTATGATCTGCCTTTAATTGAAACAATATCCTTATTACCACCCGGCGAATTATTCCTCCAGCCGGAAGTGATCGAATTTTTTGGACCGGATTTGAAAATTGCTGAGATCTCAGCCGTAAAAAAACATGTTCTTACCCATCAGAGGCTTTATGTGCGCCTGGTAATATTGCAGAATCAACCGCTGAAATTAAAGGAACATTGGTTCTATACATCAGTTGAAGACCTTAAAAAATTAGCCATCCCAAAAATCATATTTATATTTATAAAAAATATTTTTAATTTGTAATATATTTTTTGTTGCTTTACAATATATATGTCAGGCGTTAATAAAGTTATTTTGGTAGGCCATCTGGGTAAAGATCCGGAGGCCCGTTCTTTAGAAGGTGGTGTTTCAGTAGTAAGTTTCCCATTGGCAACTTCCGAAAGTTTTAATAAAGATGGACGCAAGGTTGAACAAACCGAGTGGCACAATATTGTAATGTGGCGGGGCCTTGCCGATGTAGCAGCAAAGTTTTTGCAAAAGGGTAAGCTTGTTTATATTGAAGGCAAGCTGCGCACCCGTTCATTTGAAGATAAAGAAGGAATAAAAAAATATACCACAGAGGTAGTTGCCGAAAACTTCACCCTGCTTGGCCGCAAAACTGATTTTGAGCACGACGGCAAACAAACTTCAAAAGAAGCAGATGTAATTGCTGATACGGAGAATACAGAATACTAAACCAATTATAAACCCTAATTAAAAAAGCCACTCAGGGATAACCTGGTGGCTTTTGTTTGTTTACTGAATCCCCAACTTAAATCACTTATTCAAATATTTTTCTTTAACAAACTCATGCCATCCATTAGCAAAGGAGCTGTCAGTGGTATTTAATACCTTTAGGTTGCCATATGATGCTATCAGGGTAATCAATTTATCCTGCCCGTATTTGTTTAGCAAGTATTCAATAATTGTGTAACCAACCTTATATATTTTGGAGCCTTTGATCCTGTTATTTAACTCATTTAGGTCAGGAAATGAATTATTGGAAAAAAAGGGTAGGGTTTTAGGGTCAACAAATTGTTTAGCTTCATAAACTGCTATGGCTTCATATAGCCACACCGGGAATGCATTGAATTTTTTATCAAAACCTGTAACATCAAGTGGTTTTGGTTCACGGTCTAAAAGTAGCTTTAACATTACTGCGTGTGAAAATTCGTGAATCGCGATTTTTTTAATGTCCATTTCATCCCAGCCATGTTGAAGAAAATGTAATTTACCCGAACCTTCAATATTACCCCCGGTAGTCCAATGCCCATGCGTAGTGGCGTAAGTCCATCTGCTTGTATATAGCGACACCTCAATAGGATCAGTTGGTGTAGTTTTAAGATCTTTGCTGATTCTTACGTAATTAGCTTCCAGTACATTAGCAACGTCCCTAGCCTCTTTTTTATCGAATTTGGCATTATAAATAAACATAAAATGATCGGTTCTAAATTGCGGCTTCATGCCTGATGAACAGCCTGTCAGGACGATCAGCATAATAATAAAAATCAAAGAAGTTTTCATGACTAGAATATTTTTTCACGAAAATAGGCGGGTAAACATCCACCGGAGTCTCAAAACCGGTTTTGAAACTTAATAATCAGATAGATTTATATTGTTGTTTATAAAATTCTGCGGGGGTTTTATGGGTAGCCTTCTTAAAGGCCCGGTAAAAAGATGCCTTTGAATTAAATCCTACTTCATAAGCCAGCCCAAGTAGATTATATTTTATATTTTTAGGGTCTTCGAGTCTTTGTTTAAAATCAGTAATACGGAACTCGTTGATAAAATCGCTAAAGTTTTTCCCAAACCCAACATTTATAATATAGGACAGCTCTTTTACATTGATTCCTATTTTTTTTGAAAGTTTTTGGATGTTTATATTTTCATCAGTATAATAACAATGAGTAGCCATTGCCTTTAGAATTATCTCTTTGTTGTTTTTTACCTCACCTTTTGTTAAAAGTTCATTTCTTTCGTTGACGGGTATTTTTAGTAATCCAATCTCAGGTTTATAATACCCTGCTATCCCGATACTGTAAATACAAAAACCAAATATTAAATAGATAGGATAATAGGGCATCATGCCAAGTACTAATTTGCCATTTAATACAATTACCCATATTATGTACATTAACCAGGTAACGGCTATTAAAGTTGAGGCAAGCATAAACTTTTTAGCCCATCCAATTTTTTTTTCATTTTTTAATACAAGGGGGTTCTTTCCGTATCTATTAATAATGAGTGAAAGTGAAAAGTACAAATAAGCTATGAAGAGAAAACACGCCAGTATATCACTCATAAAACTTAGTTTTTGTATTTGAAAAGTATACTTGGTAAAATTAAAAATAAACAATAGGGCAGCAGGAAGGATATCAAAGAGCAATGAGGGTAAAAAGTGCCAAAGTTGTTTGCTGGATGGTTTATAATTAGCTCCTAAAACGGTTTTAAGGTAAAGATATAAGAGCGGACCTAAAGCGAATTGGTATAATAACGGAATAGGGAGATATGAGTTAAAATAGGGGATTTTTTCCTGGAGAATAATCTTAATACTTGCCAGTGCAAACAAAAAAACGAATAAGCCCAGGTATATGCTGATATTTTTTTGCCTTTGTATAAATATTAATGCACTCCACACAAACCCGTTGATTGCACCAACAAGAATTAAGATTTGAAAAATATTGAAAGATAGATCCACCTATGGCTTTAATTAAAAATAATAAGCATAAAAATAGCGGTTAACTTTAAGGTTAACCGCTACTTCGGTCAAAATTTATTAATTCTTATCTGCCTCCCGGAGGGCAATGCTCTTTTAAATACTGCGTGTACAACGTGCGCAAATGCAAGCTGGTGCCGGGCCCTTCATAAATGCCGTGCGAACGGTTAGGGTACGACATTAGCTGGAACTGCCTGTTATATTTAACCAGCTCATTGATCAGCATCTCGGCATTTTTATAATGCACGTTATCATCGCCGGTACCGTGTACATATAATAAATTACCGCGCAGGTTTTTAGCATAGGTAATAGGCGACCCTTTTATAAATACTTCGCGGCTTGCATCGTCAATGGGTACGCCCATATAACGTTCCTGGTAAATGTTATCATAAGTTAACTGCCAGCCTACAGCAGCAACAGCTATCCCTGTTTTGTAAATTTCAGGATGCTGAAACATCAGGTTAAGCGTGCATGAGCCGCCACCGCTCCATCCCCAAACTGCCACACGGGTTGAATCAACAAACGGCCATTTCAGGATCTCTTTAGCGCCCATTGCCTGGTCTTCAATATTTACTATCCCAATGTTTTTATAGATCGATTTACGCCATTCAGCCCCTTTTGGTGCGGGTGTTCCGCGGTTATCCAGGGAGATATAGATATAGCCATCGTCAGCCATATTGCCAACATATTCGCCGTTCCTGGTTGCTCCATAGGCATCGGTTACCGTTGCCCCTGCAGGCTCGCTATACACATAAAACACAACCGGATATTTTTTTGTAGGATCAAAGTTGGTTGGTTTAACCATCCATCCGTCCATAGTAACGCCATCAACAGTTTTTACCTTAAAAAATTCCGGTTTGTTTTTAGCGTCCTGGTTTAGTTTTATAACGGTTCCGCTTAGATGCTTATGATCAGGCAGGCTTACCACTTCGCTTTGATACGGCGTGTAGCTGTTTGAAAAATTATGCAGCCCTATTTTTCCGTTCGGCGAGATCTCATAGCTATGGGTTCCGGGCTCATCCGCAGGCGTTACGCGCTCGGCTTTGCCGCCGCTTAGTTTTATGCGGTAAAGGTATTTCTGGGTAGCATTATCAGGCGAAGCCAAGAAATAAATATAACCGCCTGCTTCGTCAACCAGGTCGAGAGATTCCACATCATAGTCGCCTTTGGTAATTAAGGTTTCTTTGCCATCCTTGTCAATTCTCGAGATATGTCTCCAGCCGTCTTTTTCGCTGATCCATAAAAAGTCCTTGCCTTTGTTTATCCATTCCCAGCCTACAGGGTCACCGCCGTTCCAGCGCGATTTGCCGTCGATCCAGGCTTTGTCGCTCTCTGTGTGGATCACCCTTGCCGTACCGTTTGAAACATTGGCTGTAAAGACCTTGCTTTCGGTTTGAGCGCGATTTAATTGCTCCAATATAATTTCGTTTGAGTTGGTAGTCCACTCCATCCGCGGGATATAATGCTGAATAGCATCACCCGGAATATCCATCCAGCTTATTTTGCCGGTAGTAATATCAACAACGCCTATTTTACATGCGCTTGGGTTTTCACCTGCAACAGGGTACTCAACCGGAACAACGTATGGGTAGATGGAATCGGTAGTATTCAGCATCAAATATTTTTTGGTATTTGCCGCATTTATCTGCCAGTAAGCAATGCTCCTGCTATCAGGCGACCAGCGGAAACCGTCACGGCAGTCAAACTCTTCTTCATAGGCCCAGTCAAATGTGCCGTTTATCATTGTTTGGGTGCCATCAAAGGTTAATTGCTTAACTGCACCAGTTGCAAGGTCTTCAGTAAAAATATTGTGTTCGCTAACATAGGCAGCCTTTGTTCCGTCGGGAGATAGTTTAGTGAACATTAATGACGATGCGGGTCTTGCGGTGCCCAACTGCTTTAAAGTTTTTGCGGTAAGGTCATACACCCAATAGTCGCCACGGGTATTATAGCGCCAAACCCGCTGCGTATTGGTAAATATTAATACCTTTTGTCCATCGTTTGACAGGATAAAGTTAGCCACCTTAAGCGGGGTTTTTCCCGGTGGCGTAAGCATTTCAGTGCTTACCAAAACAGTTTTTTTATTGGCATCGCGGGTGTCAAGCTCCACTATCCCGGATGCATCTCCACGATAGTATTGGTAGCCATCCGCCGCCCAGTGCGTTTTGCCACGCTGTGCTTTCACAGACAACTGTGTAAGTATCAGTATTAAAAAAAGGAGGGGTATTAGTTTTAATCGGTAACGTTTAATATTCATTGGGTCAGTTTTTAGCTTTATTTTATTTATAAATAATGGGTCAGTAAATTTTGCGTTAAATTAGCACTTTATAGCCTGTAATAAATATCTGTAATGAAAAAAATACTACTAAGTGCGGTTGGCCTTTTTAGCTGTGTAACGTTAACTTTTGCACAGCATATTGACAGGAGTAAGTTTGTTAAGGATAGTATTGATTTTTATATTAACCGGGCATTAACCAACT
The DNA here is from genome assembly GCF_900142915.1 of Mucilaginibacter sp. OK098. Lineage (GTDB taxonomy): Bacteria > Bacteroidota > Bacteroidia > Sphingobacteriales > Sphingobacteriaceae > Mucilaginibacter. The sequence continues at coordinate 205,390 of NZ_FRCM01000007.1, read as the reverse complement.
GGCGTATCCCGGGTGCCGCCGTATGTATTGTTAAGGATGGCAAAATAGTATTGATGAAAGCATATGGCATTAAGGAGCTGGGCCTGCCTGCCAAGGTTGATATTAATACCCTGTTTATGATCGGCAGCAATACAAAAGCCTTTACCGCTACCGCGCTTGCCATGCTGCAGAACGACAAAAAGCTTTCGCTGGATGATAAGGTTACCAAATACCTGCCGCAGTTTAAGCTCGACAATAAACCCGCCGGTGAGATGGCCGTTATCCGCGACCTGCTTTGCCATCACCTGGGCTTCCAAACTTTTCAGGGCGATTTTACTTTTTATAACACCAACTTAACCCGCAGCGATATTATACAACGGCTGGGCATGCTTAAGGCTGCTTATCCTTTCCGCACCAGGTGGGGGTATACCAATGCCGCATTTTTAACCGCGGGCGAGATCATTCCGGTGGTAACAGGCAAGCCCTGGGAGATCTATCTTAAAGAAAATATTTTTGCGCCACTCGGCATGACCAATACTTTAGCCTTAAGCGCCGATCTGCCTAAATCATTAAACAGAACGGTTCCTCATACGCTGATTGACGGACGTTTATCGCCAATTCCTTACTGCCAGATAGATGGCCTTGCGCCTGCGGGCGGTATAAGTTCGTCAATAAACGATATGAGCAAATGGGTGCTTGCTTTGCTTAACGATGGTAAAGTAGGAGCGAGGCAGATAATCCCGGCTGCCGCGATTAAGGCTACACGCGAGGCACAGGATATTATGGGCCGGGTTAACCACCCGGATGGCTCAACCAATTACGAGCTGTATGCACTTGGATGGATGATACAGGACTATGTCGGGAAGCACCTTATAATGCACGACGGTGGTATAAACGGTTACCTATCGTCAGTAACGCTGGTGCCCGATGAGCACCTAGGGATAGTTATATTAACCAATACCGATCAGAATAACTTTTTTGAGGCCCTGCGCTGGGAAATAATGGATGCTTATTTTAAAAAGCAATACCGCGATTACAGCGATACCTATTTGGCTGCCTATAAAAATGATGCGGCGGTTGAACAGGTGGCCGATAAAAAGCTACGTGATTCGGTTGCGTTTAACCCAAAACCTGCTTTATTGCCATCAAGCTATATTGGCAAGTATGAGAATAGTCTTTATGGATCGCTTACTATTACACAAGGTGAAAATAACGACCTGGAGATCCGCTTTGAGCATCACCCTAAAATGTACACCCATCTGCAGCCACTTGGCGGCAACCGCTTTTACGCCACCTTTTCCGACCCTACCTTAGGTAAAGCTGTGTTTCCGTTTATAGTGCAAAATGGTACGGTAAAAGGCATCAGGATTAAAGTAGCCGATTTTGTGGAGCGCGATGCCTATGAGTTTACAAAGATTCCCTGATTTTGGTTGAACTATAGTTGTAACACCTGTTATGTACGTTATCCCCCAATACAAACATTACAGGCGTTACAACAGATTGTCTGAACCGGAATTCCTGGGATTTAAAGATTGCCCGGATTAAGGAATCAATTAATCCTTTAATCAAGCAAATCATGGTTCAAAAAAGAAACCCTGATTCAGACAAAACCATCCGCACATCAATAATCAGCACATCTGCACATCATCTTCACAAATATTTTTGCCACCATCCCGAAACATAGGGCTTCACCTCGGTAGGTTTGCCCGGCTCGGGTACAAACAGTTCAATGTTTTTTTCTTTGGCGTAGGTTACTAACCGTTCAATTGGCTCGTACCAGGCGTGAGGGGCAAGGTTAAATGTTCCCCAATGGATGGGCATCATCAGCTTGCTGTTTAGCGCCAGGTGAGCGTTTGAGGCATTATCAGGACCCATGTGAATGTCGGGCCAGAACTTGCCGTAGGCGCCTATCTCCAGCATGGTGAGGTCGAAGGGGCCAAAGGTATCGCCAATCTCCTTAAAACCAGGAAACCAGCCCGAATCTGCGCCAAAAAATATATTATGCTGCGACCCTTTGATCACAAATGACGACCACAAGGTTTCATTACGGCCAACAACACCCCTGCCGCTAAAGTGCCTTGCCGGGGTTGCTATAATATTACAATCGCCGCCAAGCATTATGCTGTCGCCCCAATCCAGTTCACTGATAAAGTTTCTTTCTATGCCCCATTTCTCAATATGCTGCCCAACGCCAAGCGAGCAGATGAATGGAATGGTTTTATCCGCAAAAAACTTAATGGTGTTTTTATCCAGGTGGTCGTAATGATCGTGCGAGAGTATAATGGCATCCAAAGGCGGCAGTTCATCCAGCGCTATCGGCGGCTGAAAGAACCGCTTAGGCCCGAAAAAGGAACTGAACGATACCCTGTCGCTCCAAACCGGGTCGGTAAGGATACGTTTGCCGTCAATCTCAATCAATAGGCTCGAATGCCCGATCAATGTGATCCTTAACCCGGTTTCGGGAGGGGCTTGAAAAACTGAAACATCGGTTTTAAACGGACCTAACTGTTGTTTGGGCGTGTTTTCGGCTTTGTTATGATAATACTCTTTTAATATGGGGATCATTTTGTCAAATCCGGCCTCATCGGTTGGGATCGGATTTAAAAACTTTCTCCCCTTTTTACTCGCCCCTGATAAACTCATAAAATAGGTGTCAAAATTGATTCCCCAAATATACATGGGGTTTTTAGTGAGATATTGATGAAGCTGAATTGTTACATTCATGCTCCGGTACGCTTAACAGAAAGATTAGCAGTAAGTTTAATGCCGGTATAGTTATGACAAAAAAATTACTTTTTCAGAAAGACAATCGCCTGCTTGCAAAACTCAAGTAAATGAGCGGGCAGGCTTTGTTCAACATAGGGATGGGTTGCTCCAAACACATGGTCGGCGCCGGGAATTACTGAATAGGCAGCATGGGGCTGTGCAGCTTTCAGCTCCTCAGCATGGCTTACCGGTACAGAAGCATCTTCCTGCCCATGCACAATAAGCCAGGGCTGTTTTACTTTGGCAGCATGTGCCAGGATGTCGAAGCGAGCGGGGTTCTTGTCCAAATCATTAAGCAAACTAACTTTTAAAGGCATTTGCTGGCCGGTACGTTTATTTTGTATATATGTGATGCCGGTTAAGCGCCATTGCTCTTCAATCTCTTTCGGCCATAAATTGCGAAAGCCCGATATAGAAGCCATGGTAACCAGCTTTTTAACCCGGTTATCTTCGGCAGTTTTTATAATACCTATGCCGCCACCCATACTATGGCCTATTAAATAAACACCCGCCGCCGCCGCTATTCCAGATCCGCCGCAGGCGAAATCAATAACAGCCTTTAAATCTTCCAGCTCAATTGAAAAAGTGTTATCGGCAAAGGCTATCAGGTCGGCAAAGTCTGTTGGGTTATCGGCAGTGGTGCCGTTATGCGAAAAATTGAATTTCAAAAATCGGAAGCCATGTTCGGCAAAGTAATTTGCCACCAGGTTATGCGCCCCCCAGTCCTTAAACCCTTTAAAGCCGTGGGCAAATATTACCAGCGGTGCATTTTTAAGGGATGTTTTATAGGTGAGATCCATCAGCATACCACGGCCCTTAGCGCCTGGAATGTTGAAGTTTTGTTTTTTGATCATAATTATATCAAAGATATGATATTGGATGATTAAATAATTGCTTTCGATGGCCTTGTGGGACACTGATTTTGTGCGAAAACAAACATTCTCTTTCCCCTTCCCTCTTTCCGCGCAGCGAAGAGAGGGAGGTCCAGCGAAGCGTCGACCGGGTGAGTAAAATCTGCAGGCGATATCAACGCAAATGCATTGGCGTAAATGCATAGCGGGTTGACTCACCCCGTCCACTAGTTAGCGGATTCGCTCGCCACCCCTCCTCTGCTACACAAAGAAGACCTTTATTATTTCTTCGTATACCACCACGCCGACCATATCAGCAGCGGCTGCAAAACCACCAGCCTCACCCAGGCAATAAGCGGCGTTACATAAAGGCTGCCCAGCCAGAACGGCGCACGGATAACCATATCAATATGTACCGGCAAAAAGGCAATCAGCATTAAAATAATACACCCTGCAGCCCATCGCCTTGTTCTTTTGAAAATCAGCATCAAGCCAAATAATATTTCAAAAAAGCCTGCAAGAATATTCATAAGTTTTGGGAGGGGAATATACTGCGGAATGATGTTTATGTAACCTCCCGGCGACCGGAAGTGGTTGGCCCCGGCTGCCAGGTAGCCAATTACAAGGATAAAAAGACTGCCCTTTTTTAATAAATTCATTATTTATGTATGATTTTACCTATAAAATAGATTTAATTGTTAAAAAAACACTCTTTATTTATAAACATTCTAAATACAACTGTATGACAAAGGGTTGACACTGCATCTTATTAATCCTGTTATTTTTGTCGGGTCAAATTTTAAAATAGCTTTGAAGTATCTAAAGGTAATCGCTTTTACGCATAAACAGATTGAGCTGAAGGAGTTGGGAAAATTGGTGATTTGCCAGGAAAATCTAACGGATAAGCTGCATAAGGTAAAAACCCAGTTCGGCATCTCCGAGATTTTTTATCTTGCCACCTGTAACCGGGTTGAGTTTGTGATGCTTACGTCGCATGTTGTTGATAAAGCATTCGCCAAGGAGTTTATGGATTCTATTGATATGGGGCTTTGCCCGGTATCTACCGGCACCTTTTTAGATTCGGCTTCTATTTATGAAGACAGGGAAGCGCTTGAACACCTGCTGCGTACCTCGTGCTCACTTGAAAGTTTGATAGTTGGCGAAAAAGAGATCCTTTCGCAATTACGCAAGGCCTACGAAAACTGCAAAGAAGCAGGCCTAACTGGCGACGGACTGCGCATGTATATGAGCTGTATAGTAAAAACGGCCAAAGAGGTTTACACCAATACCAATATTTCAAAAAACCCTATTTCGGTGGTTTCACTGGCTTACCGCAAACTACGCGACCTTAAGCTCTGTACAAATGCCCGCATCCTGATCATAGGAGCAGGCGAAACCAACCGCAACATTTCAAAATATCTTCAAAAGCATAAATTTTCAAACTTCTCGGTATTTAACCGCACTGTTGCCAATGCCACGCAATTAGCTGCTGATTTAAACGGCGAAGCATTTAACCTGGGAGCTTTAAAAACTTACGATAAAGGTTTTGATGCCATTATTACCTGTACATCGGCTACCGAGCCCATTATTACGCCCGAAATTTATGCGGGCTTATTAAATGGCGATACCGGCCGCAAAACCATTGTTGACCTGGCAGTACCGAACGATACCCATCCTGATGTACTTGAAAAATACCCGGTTAACTTTATTGAGGTACACTCCTTAAACGAAGTTGCCAAAAAGAACCTGCAGGAGCGTTACGAAGAACTTACCCTTGCCGAAGGAATTATTGAACAAAACATTAACGATTTTTTACTGGAGCTTAAACAACGCCGCATAGAGCTTGCCATGCGCCAGGTCCCCGAAAAAATAAAAGAGATCCGCAATACGGCAATCAATTCAGTTTTTGCCGATGAAGTACAAGGCATGGACCAGCATAGCCGCGAGATCCTTGAAAAAGTGATCAACTATATGGAGAAAAAGTATATCAGCGTACCCATGATAATGGCTAAAGATATATTGATCAATAATAATTAATAGGGCGTTGCCTTCGGCCCAGGCTGTCCGTTCATACGCCTGCAGGCCTTAAGCACAGGCCGGTACCCACTTCCATCCTTAACGCTTTTTTGAACCATGATTCACCTGATTAAAGGATTGAAGGATGGTAAACAAATATAAAAGCAAAGCGACAGGCATCCCTTAATCCTTTAATCAGGTGAATCATGGTTCAGACAAATAACCTACAACCCTTTCAACCCCACCCCAACCGTCACCCCACTTTCATATCATTAATTATCCCTCTAAACATCCCTGTAAAATGTTAAATTTGCCCTTGCAAATAATTAGGCCCTTTGGACAGAACATTAATAATAGGAACCCGCGGCAGTGATCTGGCGCTTTGGCAGGCAAACTTTATAAAAGATAGCCTGGCCGCACTTAACATTGCTGTTGAGCTGAAGATCATTAAAACCCAGGGCGACCGCCTCCTTAACCTGAGCTTTGATAAGCTGGAAGGCAAGGGCTTTTTTACCAAAGAACTTGAAGAAGAATTATTGGCAGGCACCATTGATTTAGCGGTACACTCGCACAAGGACCTGCCAACCGAAAACCCTCCGGGACTCATTATCGCAGCAGTTTCAGAACGGGAAGATCCATCTGAGCTACTGCTGATACTGAAGGACTGTGTTGATGTGCACCAAAAGCTATCAGTTAAATATGGCGGCATTGTCGGTACATCATCAAACAGGCGTAAGGCACAACTGCTGGCTTATCGCCCTGATCTGGATATAAAAGACCTTAGGGGCAATGTACCCACCCGTGTAAATAAACTGCGCGATGAAAATTATGATGCCATTATGGTGGCCAAAGCCGGTGTAAGCAGGCTGGGACTGGATTTGAGCGATTTTTATGTAGAGGAATTAACGCCTACTGAACTAATCCCCGCACCGGCACAAGGTGCGCTGGCAATCCAGATCCGCGAAGATGATAAAGAATTATTTGAAGCTTTGCAACCGCTGAACCACCCTGATGTTGCCGAAGAACTTGCGGTTGAACGTACACTTTTACAACTGTTTGGCGGGGGCTGCCATTTACCTTTAGGCTGCTATTGCCGTAAGGAAGATGGCGTTTACCAGGTATTTACCTCAAAAGCTGATGAAGGTGATGAGTTCCCCGATCGGCTGTTTTTAGAAGCGTCAACCACTGAAGGACTGGCTCAAAAAGTAGCCCTGTTTTTTAGTAAGGACCGTAAGTTCCCGATGAAGGTATTTATCTCGCGTGAGCTTTCTGAAAAAAGCTATTTCCGTAAGGCGCTGGAGAAACATGATATTGAAGTTGAAGCCCGTTCACTCATACGCACGGTTGCAGTGATTACCAAACTTGACAACTATATTTTAAGAAATGCCGACTGGCTGTTTTTTAGCAGTAAAAATGCGGTTGAATATTTCTTCCAGCTTGATCCGTTATTGCCTAAAAAAGTAAAGTTTGGGGTAATGGGAAGCGGATCGGAAGACATGCTACGCCGTAAGGGGCACTTTGTTGACTTTACCGGCGATGGCGACCCCGCAGAGGTGGCAGCCGAGTTTGCAGCCCTTGCCAACGGAAAGACCGTGGTATTTCCATCTGCCGAAAACTCTATGCGGAGCATTCAGCAGGCATTATCTGCCGATACAAAGATCATTGATCTTACGGTTTATGAAACTATACTGGAAGACGATGTACCGCAAACCGGTGCGGAGATAATGGTATTTACCAGTCCGTCAAATGTGGAAGCTTACTTTGTTGATAACCTGCTTGATCCCGACCAAAAGATCATTGCAATAGGCGTATCAACCGGCAAAAAACTGGATGAAATGGGCGTAAAATATACCCTGCCTTATTCGCCTGATGAAACAGGCCTGGCAGAAGCCGTATTTGGAACAATTTGTTTGAGCCACAGGTGCTGAGGGGTTCATAGCCGGAGGTTCATAGTTCATAGTAAAAAGCAAGTGTTCTTAACTATGAACTATGAACCTCCGGCTATTAACCATGAACTATTAACCATGAACTAAAATGCAACGACCACGAAGAAACAGAAAAAGTGAAGTTATCCGCCAGATGGTACAGGAAACACATGTTAGCGCGGCTAACCTTATCTTTCCGCTGTTCATAGTTGATGGTAATGCACAAAAAACTGAGGTGGCTTCCATGCCGGGCATCTACCGTTATTCAATCGATAATTTGCTGCGCGAGATTGAAAGCTGCCTGAAACTCGGACTTAATTCTTTTGACCTGTTCCCGAATATTGATGAATCGTTAAAAGATAAATACGCTACTGAAAGCCATAGGGAGGAAAGCCTTTACCTGCGTGCAATCCGCGAAGTAAAAAAGACCTTCCCTGAAGCCTGTATAATTACCGATGTAGCGATGGACCCTTACAGCAGTGATGGTCATGATGGCATTGTAGAGAATGGCGAGATCCTTAATGATGAAACGCTGGAAGTGCTTGGTAAAATGGCGCTTGCCCATGCACAATGCGGCGCCGATATTATTGCCCCGAGCGATATGATGGATGGCCGTGTAGGCTATATCCGCAAGGTATTGGATGATAATAAGTTTACCAATGTATCTATCATGTCGTATTCGGCAAAGTATGCAAGTGCGTTTTATGGTCCATTTAGAGATGCATTGAATTCGGCCCCTAAGTTTGGCGATAAAAAAACTTACCAGATGAACCCTGCCAACCAGCGGGAAGCTTTAATTGAAGCCAATTTGGATGAACTGGAAGGCGCCGACTTTTTAATGGTTAAACCGGCCCTGCCTTACCTTGATATAATTAAATTAATAAAGGATAATACGGAACTGCCCGTTGCAGCGTATAATGTAAGCGGCGAATATGCTATGATAAAGGCAGCCATTCAAAAAGGCTGGTTAAATGAGCAACGCGCCATTACCGAGGTGCTTACCAGCATCAGGCGTGCAGGCGCCAGCGCGATATTAACGTATCATGCTAAGGAGGTTTTGCTGAATAAGTGGTTGTAGTTAGAGATTAGAGGCCGGTGATTAGAGGTTAGAAAAAAACATCGCTGGCAAAATATAAATTTATGTTTGATTCAATAAAAAAGAAATTTACATCAGAGGGGAATGAGCCTTCGGGTTCAACAGGCAAGCCTGATATTGTTAGGGAAAAATCAGCTGAGCTGTTTGCAAAGGCTAAGACATTTTTTCCGGGTGGGGTAAATTCACCGGTAAGGGCATTTAAATCTGTTCACGGTACACCGCTTTTTATAAAAAAGGGAGATGGCTGCTATTTATGGGATGCTGACGATAACCAGTTTATTGATTTTTGCTGTTCATGGGGGCCGCTGATCCTTGGACATAATAATGCAAAGGTTCGCGAAAAGGTTATAGAAGTGATGCAAAATGGCATGTCGTTCGGTGCGCCAACAGCTTTGGAGAACGAACTGGCCGAGCTCATTATCAAAAACAATAAATTTATTGAAAAGCTGCGTTTCGTGAGCTCAGGCACAGAAGCCGTTATGTCGGCTATCAGGCTGGCAAGAGGCTATACCAAACGCGATAAGATCTTAAAATTTGAAGGCTGTTACCATGGGCACAGCGACTCGTTGCTGGTAAAGGCCGGCTCCGGTCTGGTTACTTTTGGCGAAACCTCATCAGCAGGTGTACCAAAATCATTTGCCGATGAAACCATTGTTGTTGCATTAAATGATAAGGAAGCCATTAAAAAAGCGTTTGAGGAGTTTAAAGACCAGATAGCCGCTATAATTATTGAACCGGTACCGGCAAATAACGGTTTACTTTTACAGGAAAAGGAGTTTTTGAAATACCTGCGCGAAGTATGTACCCAAAACGGTACTTTACTGATATTTGATGAAGTGATATCCGGCTTTAGGATTGGTTTTGAAGGCGCTGCGGGTTATTATCAAATTAAACCTGATATTATAACTTACGGAAAGATCATTGGCGGTGGCTTGCCCGTTGGCTGTTATGGCGCTTCGGGAGAGATCATGGGGCATGTTTCTCCGGATGGCGGGGTTTACCAGGCGGGTACCTTATCAGGCAACCCGGTTGCTATGGCTGCCGGTATTGCACAGCTAAGTGAACTGCTCCGCATGGGCTTTTACCGCGATTTGAATAATAAAACGGAAGAATTTACCGAGGCTATTCAGCGTTTTGCCACTGCCCGTAATTATAAGTTTAAAGTATTTACCATCGGCTCCATATTTTGGTTTGCGTTTACAGACCAGGAGACTATCCGCAGGGCTGATGAAATTGATGCGGCCAGCATGGATAAATTTAAAAAGTTACACCGTGAATTGCTTAACCGGGGCATTTATTTAGGCCCGAGTGGTTACGAGGTTGGATTTATATCATCCGCTCACACCAAAATAGACCTTGAGAAAGCAAAACGTGCTATATTTGATAGCCTTGAAGTAGTGTTCCGGGAAAAATAGTTGGCAGAGAAAAAAGTTGGCAGTTGGCAGTTTTGAATTATCTTTAGTTAATAACCAACTGCAAACTGAGAACCGGCAACTGCAAACTTTAAAACAAACTGTTATGAAAAGATCATTCGTAATTTTCTACGCCCTTATCATTTACGCCTTGGCCGAATTGATATGGTGGGGCTACCTGCTTATTAAAATGATGCCCAGCAGCTTCGGGATGATAATGGGCGAAGGCTCCATATTCATCGTGGTGTTTTTTGTTGGGGCGTATTCACTGCACCGGTCAATAAACCGGGAGCGTAAGCTGCAGGAGCAAAAAAAGAATTTTTTGCTTTCAGTAACACACGAGCTTAAATCGCCCCTGGCATCAATCAAGATCCTTTTACAAACCATCCAGAAACGAGATCTTACAAAAGATCAGGTACTTAGCTTTATAGGTAAATCACTAATGGATATCGACCGCCTGGACGATATGGTTGAAAACATGTTGCTGGCTTCAAAAATTGATAACCACAGTTATACTTTTCCTAAAGACAAGTTCAGCCTTTCCGTTTTGGTTGATAGTATTGTAAATCGCTTGCAGATAACCAAATGCGAGGGCACACAGCAGATAATTGATGCTGAAATTGAACCCAAAATTGAGATAACAGGCGATAAGTTTGCTTTAACATCTGTTGTTACCAACCTGGTTGAAAATGCCATTAAATACTCTGGCCCCTGCGAAACCGTAGCGGTTAAACTATTTTCAAAAGAAGGCAAAATTTTTCTTGAAGTGGCCGATCATGGGATAGGAATAGCAGATCATGAAAAAAATCGTATTTTCGATAAGTTCTACCGTGTAGGCAGCGAGGATACCCGCAACACAAAAGGTACCGGTTTAGGTCTGTATATTGTAAAAGAAGTATTGGAGAAGCACCGGGCCAGCATAAAGGTGAAGGATAACCGCCCGGTAGGTAGTATATTTGAAGTAGTTTTTGATTAAATAGAATTAAAAACTCGAATTACACGAATGAGGGCGAATTTTCACAAATCTGCTTTTAGAGCTGGAACCTTTTTAATTCGTGAAATTCGATTAAATTCGTGAATATTAGTGTATAATTAAATTATCATGCCAAACAAAAAAAGAATTTTACTAGCCGAGGACGAAGAGCATTTGCTTGAGGCCATAAAGCTTAACCTTGAGCTTGAAGGTTACAAGGTATCAACTGCCACCAATGGTAAAAAGGCATTGCAAATATTTAAAGAAGAGCGTTTTAACCTGGTAATACTGGATGTTATGATGCCCGAGATTGATGGCTTTGTAGTTGCTGAAACTATCAGGCTGGAGAACTCTGAAGTGCCCATTATGTTTTTAACCGCTAAAAATACCAACGAGGATAAAATAGCAGGTTTAAAAAAAGGTGCCGATGATTACCTTACCAAACCATTTAACCTTGAAGAGCTGATATTAAGGGTGAACAACCTTGTAAAACGCAGCCTTAAAGGCGATGACCTTAAAGAGTTTAACAGCTATAAGATAGGTGATAAAACCATCCACTTTAACTCTTTTGAGCTGGTAAATGGCGATGAGTCGATTACCCCCTTAACTAAAAAGGAAACCATGCTGCTTAAGCTGCTGATAGAGCGCCGTAATGATGCCGTATCGCGCGAGCAGATCCTGGAAACTGTATGGAACTATGACGTTTACCCGTCAACCCGTACCATTGATAACTTTATCCTCACTTTCCGTAAATATTTTGAACCAGATCCTAAAAACCCGGTTTATTTTCATTCTATCCGTGGTGTAGGTTATAAGTTTACTGATACCCAGCATTAATGTTTGCAAACAGGACACGCTTATTTATTGGCTTTATATTTTTTTTGTCGCTGCTGTTGTTAGTTTATCTGCGGCAATACATGTTTGCGTCAGTTGCCCTGATGTTTATTGTGTTGCTTGCCTGGGATTACATAAGGCAGGGAACGCTTATTGTTGCGGCCAAATATTTTCATCATAAAAATTACGATAAAGCAGAGCGCACATTAATGGAGATCTTTAATCCGCAATGGCTAAGCAAAAATCGCCGGGGTTATTATGAGTTTTTGATGGGCGGCGTTTGCCTGCAAAAACAGGATTTTGAGGATGCCGAAAAGCATTATGAAATAGCTGCCCAATATCCCCTGCGCTCGATTAATGATCATGTGGCAGCGTTGGTACATGTGGCCAACATCAGCATAAGGCAGGGCAACTTTGAAAAGGCTGATGCTTATCTACAACTTACTGAAAAGCACCAGGAAAATATAAATGCAAAAATGAAGGGTGTTATTGAACGCCTTCGCCAGGAATTAAAAAAACACATAAGATAGAGGCAGGATGCGAGAATCAAGAGTCAAGATTTACTTTCTCTTGATTCATAACTCCTGCCCCTCTATATATTAAAATTTAAGTTACGTTAAACAGAGCAGGGATGCCGGTCATAATCAGGAACAAAGTCTTGATTCTTGACTCTTGATTTCCTGACTCTCTTCACATTATGAGAGATTCGTTATTAATAAAAGCGGCATTTTCTGAAAAAACAGAACGACCACCGGTATGGATGATGCGCCAGGCAGGCCGTTTTATGAAAGAATATTGGGACATCAAGAATAAATATTCGTTTTTAGAGATGTGCAAAACCCCGGAATTGGCTGCCGATGTTACCATGCTTCCGGTTGATTTGCTGGGGATTGATGCCGCTATTTTATTTTCAGATATCCTGGTTACCGGTGAAGCCATGGGCGGTGATTTGAGCTTCACACAAAATATAGGGCCTAAATTTGCCAACCCGGTTCGTACCAAAGCCGATATTGATAATTTGCAAACCGATGTGGGCGACAAGCTGCAATACGTGGCTGATGCTATAAAAGTAATTCAACAAAGGCTAAACGGCAGTATTCCGCTGATTGGTTTTGCAGGAGCTCCTTTTACAGTAATGAGTTACCTGGTTGAAGGCGGGTCGTCAAAAGATTTTAAGCTTACCAAACTGATGCTGCATAATGAGCCGGAAATGGCTCACCAGCTGTTATCAAAAATAGCAACCGTAACCGCCGATTATTTGAACCTGCAAATTGCAGCCGGCGTAAATGCAGTACAGATCTTCGACAGCTGGGCACAGGCTTTATCATGGGATGATTATAAAGAGTTCTCACACCGTTACATTGTTGAGATCATCAGCAAGCTTAACCGTAAGGATATCCCGGTTATTTCTTTCTGTAAAGGCAGTTCGGTTTTTGCACCGCTGATGGCAGAGGCAAAACCTGATGTGATCTCTATCGACTGGAACGTTGACCTGCTCGATATTAAAAAACGTTTACCTGCCGGCATAGCTGTACAGGGCAACCTTGATCCGCATATTTTGTATGCTGACAAAAAAGTAATTAAAGAACGTATTTATCGTTTATTCGACAGGATGAAGGATGAAAAAGGCTTTATCTTTAACCTTGGGCATGGCATAATGCCGGATATTCCGTTTGATAACGTGAAGTACGCGGTTGAGGTGATAAAAGAATACAGAAACTGACACGAATTTCAAGAATTAGGGCGAATTTCACTAATCTGCTTTAATAAATTGGATAACCATAATTCGTGAAATTTGAATAAATTAGAGAGAATTCGTGTATAATTATATTTTATCCATACACATCATTTTTGTAGTCTGCTGGATGGCGGGGTTGTTTTATATTGTGCGTTTGTTTATCTACCATACCGAGGCACAGGACAAGCCCGATCCCGATCGCACTATTCTCTCTAAACAGTTTGAAATAATGGAGCGTAAGCTTTGGTATATTATTGCAGTGCCATCAATGGTATTGGTGCTGGCTGCAGGCATTACCATGCTTTGCCTTGCACCGGTATGGCTCCAGCAGCCCTGGATGCATATTAAGCTTGCTTTTGTTGTAGGGTTAATAATATACCACTTCATCTGCCAAAATAAAATGAAACAGATGGCAAAAGGGATTTTCACCTGGACATCCACCCAGCTCCGCATCTGGAACGAGGTAGCCACCCTTTTTCTGTTCGCCATAGTTTTTCTGGCCGTATTAAAAAATGCTGTAAACTGGATCTATGGCATTGTAGGCCTGGTGCTTTTATCGGTCATCCTCATGTCGGCGGTGAAAATCTATAAGTACTATCGCACCAAAAAGTAATTTTTGCTCTTCTTTATAAAATCTCCCTTTACTTTCTAACCCGTATTTTCTGTTGCCTTTTCCCTCAAATTGTGGAGTAAGTCAGCAACTATATTTCAAGTGAATTTTACTAAGTTGCTGATTTTAAGTGGGTAGTATATTTAATCTGTTTATGGCACCATTATGTATCATGGTATCACATCATACATAAAAAACAAAAAATTATATTTATGAAAAAATTCATTTTATCAGCAGCAGTATTAGTTGTAGCAGGATTAGCTACAGTTAAGGCAAACAATTTAAATACAAACATGCACACTGTTGCAATTGTAGCCCAGGCAGACAGCGTACAGAAAACCCCTATAAAACTTGAAGCACTTCCTGATCCGGTTAAAACAGTGCTTTCAAGCGATGTTTTCAAAACATGGGTGCCATCAACAGCTTTTGCAGTAACAGCAGGAACTACCCAATATTATGAGGTTGATGTTAAAAAAGGCACAGAAACAAAAGCCTTAAAGTTTGACAAAGACGGAAAAATAATTCAATAAACTCTAATCATATTGTTTTATCCCTCAAAAGGCCCCATTATATCGGGGCCTTTTGTATTTTTGCCTTGCATCACTATAAAAGCTTATGGCAAAAATATTAATAGTTGAAGACGATCTTACCTTCTCTCAATTATTGCAGGGATTTTTACAAAAGCATGGGCATGATATAACTACAGCCTCCAATATTAAGGATGGCCTGAAAGCTATCGCTCAAAATACATTTGATCTTTTATTGCTTGATTATCGCTTACCCGATGGTATTGGCCTTGATGTGCTTATTAACGCCAGGGGTACAGGTTCAACTGTTCCGATAATTATTATGACGAGCTTTAATGATGTACGCACTGCGGTAAATGCTATCCAGTCGGGCGCATTTGATTATATTACAAAGCCGGTTAATCCTGATGAATTGCTGATGATCATGAGCAATGCCTTGGGCGGGAAAAAAGAGCCCACGGCTGCGGTTCAGGATGATCAGCCCGAATTTATAAAAGGCAATAGCCATGATTCAGACAAGTTGCATGAGCACATTGACGTGGTTGCGCCAACAGACATGGCTGTACTTATCCAGGGTGAAAGCGGTACGGGCAAAGAGTATGTGGCACGAACCATTCACCGCCAAAGTAAACGCAAGGCAAAGCCATTTGTGGCAATTGATTGTGGTGCACTTTCAAAAGACCTCGCCGCAAGCGAATTATTCGGACATATAAAAGGTGCTTTTACCGGCGCCATTGCCGACAAAAAAGGCATGTTTGAATATGCTGACGGAGGCACGCTATTTTTAGATGAAGTAGGTAACCTGAGTTATGATGTACAGGTAAAACTGCTGCGGGCATTGCAGGAAAAAACAATCCAGCCATTAGGCAGCAACAAGCAAGTACCTGTTAACGTAAGGATAGTTACAGCAACCAATGATGATTTGGTAAACAGCGTAAGCGGCGGCGATTTCAGGCAGGACCTTTACCACCGCATTAATGAGTTTAAGATCCAGCTTGCCCCGTTACGGGCAAGGGGAAACGATATAGATATTTTTATCAGGCATTTTATAAAGCTGGCAAATGCAGAACTTGACCGTAAGGTTAGTAGCCTATCTACAGAGGCAAAAGAGATCCTGCATAAATACGATTGGCCGGGTAATTTGCGCGAGCTTAAAAACGTAATTAAACGGATGGTTTTGCTAAGCCATGATGATATAGCCGGTGTTGACACTATGCCCGATGAAATGTTGTTCTCTGTGTCAAACAATATTCACCAAAACCGGGAATCTGATCTTAAGGCGCAAAACGAGGTGAATGAAAAACAACTGATCCAAAAAACGCTGATCCAGGTAAAGTATAATAAATCAAAAGCCGCCAAGCTGCTCAATATTGACCGCAAAACGCTTTATAGTAAAATTGAGCGTTACGGCCTGGATAGCTGATTTCTACCCGTGTTATAGCAACCACAAATTGATGCACAATTCTGGCTTGGATTGATTCAGTTAACAAAAACTGGGTTTACATTGATTAACATAATTTAACGAGTTCGATATAAAGATTGATGGACATGTTGATTATGAGTAATTTATATCTATTTGATTCTTGATAAATAACTAAACATTTGATAGTCAGTATGTTTCACAGCGTTCCGGGTGTTCCGCGTGGAAAAATGGAACGCTTTGCGGGCGTGGATACACATAATGACTTTTGACTTGGCACTGTTTTATACCGTCTCTATAAAACTATAATCGCGGGTTACAACAGCCAGGTCATGTAGCTTTTGGGCCAGGGCTAAAATATGTTCAATCCTGGTTGCGGTAATTTTTTTATCCCTGTTTAATTCCATTTCGGCTAAACGAAAGCTTTCTGCCAGTTCTCTTGCACCTGCCTGTGCGGTACGGCCTGCAATACGGTGGGTAAGCAACAATACCTTTTCAATATTTTCTGTAGCTAAACCTGCCTTTAATTGCTCAACATCATTCATACTATCCACGGCAAAGCGGGCAAGTATTTTAGCTGTTTGTTCCGTGTCGCCCATGGTCATTTTCTCAATGGCTTTGATATTGATCTGCGGTATGCTGTTCTTTTCACCGGCATCCGGATTGTCTTTTATAAGTGCAACCAGCTCGCTTTCCCTAAAAGGTTTCATCAGAAGGCCATTAAATCCCTGCGCTAAAACTGATTCGCGTTCACCGGGAAGGGCCTGCGCAGTAAGGGCGTAGATCTTTACATCGGCGGGTACCTGTTTACGGAGCAACCGGCAAAGCTCCATGCCGCTCATTTCGGGCATCCGGATATCCAGCAGCAAATACTTTACAGCCGCATCCCACGGTGTATTTAAGATCTCGTGAGGCGAGGTAAAGCAACGATATGCAATCTTGTTGTTATCAAAGATACGGGAGCATAGCTCAAGTATAAAAGTATCATCATCAATAATCCAAACCTTATTAGTAGCTAAACCGGATGTTGCATGTGCAGCGGGTATAATAGTTTTAACCTCTTGTTGAGCCTTTGCAAACTGCAGGCCGAAACTAAAGCTGCTGCCTTTGCCCGGCTTGCTTTTTACGGTTATATTGCCCCCCTGGCTTTCAATAAGCTCTTTGGTTATAGGCAAGCCAAGACCAGTACCGGCGCGACTTTGTTTTTCGTCGCCTGCCTGCTCAAATTCATTAAAAATGCGCTCTATATCTGCAACGGCAAGGCCTATGCCAGTATCTGTTACATCAAAATGGTATTGCACCTGCCCGTCAACCTGCTCTGCTCTAACGGTTAAAATAACCCCGCCTTGTTGTGTAAACTTAATAGCATTGCCCAATAAGTTAAACAGGATCTGTTTTAATCTGAACGGATCGCCGGTTACAAAAGCCGGAACTGTATTATCATAATCAGTTTCAAGATCAATGCCCTTTTTATCAGCTTCCAGGCGCATTACAAATATAACTTCATCAAGCAGGGTCAGCATATCAAACGGTTGATTTGCAAAGCTGAATTTACCTGATATGATCCTGTTATAGTCAAGCACCTCGTTCACTATCTGCATTAAATGGCCCGATGACCGGTAAATTGCTTCGATATCTTTTTTCTGCGGATGTTCCTGCTGGTTGATCATTTCGGCGTAACCTATGATGGATTGCAACGGTGTGCGGATCTCATGGCTCATATTCGACAGGAAACGGTGCTTGGCCAGCGCATGGTATTCAGCTTCGTCTTTCGCCAGTTCAAGTTCTTTACGATATTTATTTATGCGCGAGATATCCCTCAAAATAAAATACACCAGTAAAACGGTAAGGATAACAAATGCCAGCATAATTATACTGATGCGCTTAATGCTGCTGTGAACCATGCTTTTTGCAGCCTGGTTATTTAAGTCGGTTTGCACAACTACTTCAGTTTCCACCTTTTTGAGGATGGTTACTATCTGGCGGATAATATTTGCGCTCGACCGGGTTAGCACGGTTTCCCGGTTAACAAACAGGGCGCTTTTTCTTTTCTGGATCTTTTCCAGGTCCTTCATGGTTTGTCCCAGTCCTTTCAGCAAACTATCCTGGATAGCCTTTGCCAATGTATCGTGTTTTACATTTAATTCCTCGGCAACTATCTGGAAAGGCTTGCTTGCTGAGTCTGTATCTTTTGCTTTTTTCTTGCCGAAGAGTTTGTTAAAAAAGCTCCTGTTATCTCTTTTATCATCCGCTGAAATTGCAGCAGGATAAACGGTTGTGGTTGAGGTCTTTTTTTCGGTTGTGGTAACCATGCTATCGGTCTGCTGTGCGCTTTTATCCACTATATCATTTAAGCTTTCCACCTGGATCGAAAAGGATTTGTTGTCAATAAGCCCTTCTCTTACTTTAACGTAGTTTGCAAATAACCGGTCGCGGTCCTGCAATAATTTCCTTAAGGTATTAAGCCTTAACACCTGTGTTGATTTTATAGGATACAACGTTTGTAGCGTATCAATTTTTAAGATCAAATTTTTTGAATCATTAAAGCCATAATACTTGTCGGGGTTGTTTAGTAAACGGGCTTTTTGCACCTGGTCTATCCTGGCTATTCCGCGCGACAGGTCATTAACAAGGCGCAGCTTTTCATTTGGGGCCGAAACGTTTGAAAACGCATTCAGCATAGCCGTAAAAGCATCCTTACTGGTGCTCCAGGCCATAAAAAGGGCAAAGCAGGCCAGTATGGCAGCAATAATAATTTTCCCCTTTACCGATCGGATGAAACTCTGTTTATGCATATTGATATCCTATATCATAACGCAAAAACAGGAAATATGTGTTTTTTGATTAAAAAATGCGTGAAATCACGCAAAAAAATAAATTGAAAAAACACTTGCGCAATTGAATGATTGCATTTATATTTGCAATCGAATGATTGCGTAATTGTAAGAAAAAGATGAGAAGAGATGTATTCCAGGCAATAGCCGACCCGGTAAGGCGCGAGATAATTAAAGTAATAGCCAATGAAAGCCTTACCTTAAATGGTATAGCTGATGCTTTTGATATTAGCAGGCAGGCTATATCAAATCATGTTAAAATATTAACCGAATGCGGCATTGTTGTAATAAACCAGAAGGGAAGGGAGCGTTATTGCGAGATAAAACTAGATAGATTAAATGAGGTAGCCACCTGGGTTGAACCCTATAAAAAACTTTGGGAAAAACGGCTTGATAAACTTGATGATTTGCTTAACCAACTTCAAACCAATAATTAAACAAAACCATATTAAATTATGAACAATACCTTAAAGAGCATCTGGGCCATACTGGCAGGATTTATTGTTGTTATCATCATCTCAACGCTCACTGATCTTGCATTACAAAAAACCGGCATAATGAAATTGCCATATCATTTAAATGCATGGTGGTTTATAGTTATTGTAATTATCTACCGCACCATTTATGGCATTGGCGGTTGTTATCTTACTGCAGCTTTGGCGCCGGCCAAACCAATGCTCCATGTCTTTATTAGCGGAGTAATTGGTTTAATATTATCGGTCATTGGCCTGCTTGTTGTAAAGGAGCCACCTGTATGGTACCCTGCAACACTGGTTATACTCGCCCTGCCAACTGCTTTATTTGGCGGATATTTAAGAATCTTAAAAACTAAATAACATGAATCCAAAACTTGAAGTTACCCGCGTTTTTAATGCCCCGGTTGAATTGGTATGGAAAACATGGACAGAGCCCGCGCTTGTTATGCGCTGGTGGGGCCCCGATCATTTTACCTGCCCAAGCGCAATAATTGATTTTCGTGAAGGTGCTACATCAATAGTTTGCATGCGGGCTCCTGCCAGCTTTGGCGGCCAGGACACGTTTAGCATCTGGAACTATAAAAAGATAGTACTGCATGAAACGATAGAATTTGTTATGAACCTGGCTGATAAAGATGGCAACAAAGCCAACCCAACCGATCTGGGTATGCCGCCTGATTTTCCGGTAGATATCCGTACGGTAGTTGCTTTTAAAGATCTTGGTAATAATAAAACCGAAATGACGGTTACGGAATATGCAGACTTTGGCCAAATGTCTCAATTTGCGAAACTCGGTCTTGAGCAGAGTTTGGATAAAATGATGGCTATATTTTAATGAGATACCGTTTTGGAATTAACAAAAGCCATTAATATTTGCTTAATGGCTTTTGTTTTAAAACTACACCAAAAACTCAAACAAAGTTTGATCTTTGTTAAGCTCTACAACCTCAAAACGGTTTTCTTCCATGCGTTTTAGCAGCGCAGGATAATCGCCAGCTGATTTTAACTCGATGCCTACCAGTGCAGGACCGCTTTCTTTTGACGTTTTTTTGATGAACTCAAAACGGGTAATGTCATCACCGGGGCCAAGCACATTGTTTACAAACAACTTTAAAGCTCCCGGCCGTTGGGGGAATTTTATGATGAAATAATGTTTAAGCCCTTCATACAGCAGCGATTTTTCTTTGATTTCCTGCATGCGCTCGATATCATTATTACCACCGCTAACTACGCAAACCACCTTTTTGCCTTTTATCTTATCCTTACAAGCCTCCAGCACAGCAACCGATAATGCGCCTGCCGGTTCAACAACAATGGCATCCTCGTTATACAATTTTAAAATGGTTGTACACACTTTACCCTCAGCAACGGTAAGCATCTCATCCAAAACCTGGCGACAAAGCTCATAGGTTAGCTTGCCTACGGTTTTTACAGCAGCGCCATCAACAAAGCGGTTAATATCCGGCAGACTAACAGGGCCGCCATGTTCAAAGGCTTTGAGCATGCTAGGCGCACCTTCCGGCTCAACGCCTATCAGTAAAATATTAGGGTTTTGTTGTTTTAAGTAGCTTCCGGCTCCGGCTGCCAGTCCGCCGCCGCCAATGGGCATTATCACCACTTCGGTACCTGGCAGGTCCTCCATAATCTCAACGGCTACAGTGCCTTGCCCTTCAATAACACGGTAGTTATCAAACGGGGGAATAAAGGTCATCTGGTGTGCCTGGGTATAAGAAAGCGCCTCAATCAGGCAATCATCAAAAGTATCGCCCACCAAAATTATCTCCACATAGCCATTGCCAAACATTTCTGTTTGGGTGATCTTTTGCTTTGGGGTTATCTCAGGCATAAATATCACGCCTTTAATGCCCATTCTATTGCAGGAAAAAGCTACACCCTGTGCATGGTTACCTGCGCTTGCACAAACCACGCCACGGCTTAACTCATCTGCCGTTAACTGGCTGATCATATTAAATGCGCCTCGTAATTTGTAGGAGCGTACTATTTGTAGGTCTTCACGTTTCAGGTATAGTTCGCAATGGTAGGCTTTTGATAACCCGGCATGGTATTCAAGCGGCGTGTGCTTTACAACACCGTTTAGCCGCTGCGAGGCGGATTGGAAATCTAATTTAACATCAGACATGGAGAATGATTTGCAGCATTAATAAAGAGATTCAGGAAATCAAGAATCAGGAGTCAAGATAAAAAACAAGAACAACTATCGAAGCTTTCCTGACTCTTGACATCTTGATTCCTGACTCTTATCTTCTTATCTCACTATACGTTTTTAGCCAGCCAGTCGCCTACCTCGCTTGTTTTGTAGGCTTTGTTTTTACCGGCAAGGTCTTCTGTTACAATGCCTTCAGCTAATGATTTGTTTACAACAGTTCTGATCGCTTCTGCTTCTTCTTTTAATTTAAAAGCATCCTCAAACATCATAGCAGCAGAAAGCACAGTTGCCAGCGGATTAGCAATATCCTTGCCTGCAGCCTGCGGATATGACCCATGGATAGGCTCAAATAATGAGGTATGAATGCCGATAGAAGCAGATGGCATTAAGCCCATCGATCCCGAAATTACAGAGGCCTCATCGGTTAAAATATCGCCAAAAAGGTTCTCGGTGATCATTACATCGTAGGTGTTTGGCCACTGAACCAGGCGCATCGCAACGGCATCAACAAACTCGTAGCTTACTTTAACTTCAGGATAATCTTTTTCCATATCCTGTACGGTTTCACGCCATAAACGCGAAGTTTCAAGCACATTGGCTTTATCAACACAGCAAAGTCTTTTACTGCGGGTCATCGCCATTTCAAAACCTAATTTAGCCAGGCGCTGAATTTCTGCCCTTGTATAGGTACAGGTATCAAATGCCGTGTTTCCATCATCCAGTCTTCCTCTTTCGCCAAAGTAGATGCCACCGGTTAGCTCACGCAGGATGATCATATCGGTGCCTTCAATCCGCTCCCTTTTTAAGGGTGAATTGTCAATTAACGACGGGAAAGTAAACGTAGGACGAACATTAGCAAACAGGCCCAGCTTTTTACGCATTTTTAACAGCCCCTGCTCCGGACGAACGGTTGCTTTCGGATCATTATCATAACGCGGATGGCCAATGGCGCCAAACAAGACGGCATCGGCTGCCATGCAAACTTCGTGAGTTGAATCCGGGTAAGGCTCGCCTACGGCATCGATAGCTGCAGCGCCGGTTAAAGCCGGTGTCCATGCAATTTCATGACCGAATTTTTTTGCTATTGCGTCAGATACTTTAACTGCCTGGTCAATAACCTCAGGCCCTATGCCGTCTCCTGCTAAAAGTGCGATGTTTAGTTTCATTTATTTTGTTTGTGTTTTTCAGTTTTATCGAGATCAGCGGTAATCAATTTCAAATTGGAAACAATATCAGTTGAAACCAAGGCTAATTCTCATTATCGTTCTTATCCTTTTTTCTAAATAGAATAATAGTCATACAAATAAGATTTAAAACGTAACCAATTGATTTAATGTTTAACCAATAAGTATCCTTTAAATGATAAAAGTAATCTACATAAATTACGGCTCCAAAGAAAAGGAAGGCAATGCATGGATAGACTATTTTAAATATTTTCAATGTTTTAATACTTGGGCGAAGTTAAGACTTTCGTTTTTAAATTATATTCAGCATTTTCTGCGTAGCCTTAATTGCGCAAACGGTTTGGTCTGAATCCAATCCCCTGGTTATGAATTTTTTGGCATCCGTTTTCCAGGTAATAATGGTTTCGCAAAGTGCGTCCGAACTACTGCCGGGGGCTATCCTAACTGCATAATCAATCAGCTTTGGCAAGCATCTGTCCTTTTTAACGTAAACCTTGGCCAGTGCTTTCATAAAAGCATCAAACTGGCCATCGCCCTGCGCATTTTCTTCAAATTTCTCCCCGTCGATTTTCACTGAAATAGTGGCAGACGGACGCAAACCCATCGCATTTGTTAATACGTACGATTCTACAACAACCTTCTCCTCGTACAGGCTGCTATCCAAAACATCCGAAATAATATAAGGCAGGTCTTCCTTAGTTACCGTTTCCTTTTTATCGCCCAGTTCAATAACCCGCTGGGTAACTTTTTTAAGGTCGGCATCATTTAATTTTAAACCAAGCTCCTGCAGGTTCTTTTCAATGTTTGCTTTGCCGGATGTTTTACCCAAAGCATATTCCCGCTTTCTGCCGAAACGCTCAGGGAGCAGGTCGTTAAAGTATAAATTATTTTTATTGTCGCCATCGGCATGGATGCCGGCGGTTTGAGTAAATACATTGTCACCAACAATTGGTTTGTTGGATGGGATCCTAACACCCGAAAATGTTTCAACAAGTTTGCTAACCGTATAAATCGAAGATTCTTTAACGCCTATTTCAACCTCTGGTGCAAAATCATTTATAACAGCTACGGCGCTGGCCATGGCGGCATTACCGGCACGTTCGCCCATCCCGTTTACGGTTAGGTGCAATCCGCTTACCCCGGCCTTAACTGCCTCTAGTACATTGGCGGTGCCTAAATCGTAATCGTTGTGTGCGTGAAAATCAAAATGAACGCCCGGATATTTGGCTATCAACTCCGTTAAAAACTTCGCAGTTTCTGCCGGGGTTAATACCCCAAGCGTATCAGGCAACAAGATCCTCTTAACTGGCTGTGTGATAATAAAATCCAAATACTGATACACATACTCAGGGGAGTTGCGCATGCCGTTGCTCCAATCCTCCAAATAAACATTGGTAGCTATACCTTTACTCTGCGCAAGCTCAATCACATGCTTTATTTCAGCAAAATGCTGCTCCGGTGTTTTTTTTAGCTGATGGGTTAAGTGATTTAATGACCCCTTTGTTAACAGGTTCTGAACTTTAACCCCTGAATTTACCATCCAGTCGATCGAAACGCCATTGTCTACAAATGACAGCACTTCAATGCGGTCAGCATATCCGTTTTCTTCGGCCCAAACTAAAATGCTTTTAACTGCATTAAATTCGCCGTCAGATACGCGGGCAGAGGCAATCTCAACCCTGTCGACATTGAGTTCTTCCAGTAATAACTGGGTTATGGTTAGTTTTTCTGAAATGGAAAAAGACACGCCCGATGTTTGTTCTCCATCGCGAAGCGTAGTGTCCATTATTTCTAATTTCCTTCTTTCCATTTTCTGGATTGTATTAGGTTGGGTGGGAAGAAGAGTCAAGAATTCAAGAGTCAAGAAAAAACGCAATAGCTATTATTGGCTACCTTCTTGATTCCTGACTCTTGAATTCTTGGTTCTTTTCTCTTGAATTCTTGACTCTATTTTTTAAAGCGGCAGGTTCTCCGCAAATTCTTCAATTTCTCCTTTTATGCTTTGCAGGTAATCTATATCGTCAAAGCCATTGATCATGTTATCTTTTTTGTACGGACTAATTACAAATGTTTCT
Organism: Mucilaginibacter sp. OK098; assembly: GCF_900142915.1. Classification (GTDB taxonomy): domain Bacteria; phylum Bacteroidota; class Bacteroidia; order Sphingobacteriales; family Sphingobacteriaceae; genus Mucilaginibacter. The sequence goes on along the minus strand of NZ_FRCM01000007.1, from coordinate 180,507 downwards.
TTTTCTCCGGTTGATAAAAGCGTAATGGCTTGATCCGGTAAGTTTATTTCCAGCTCTGTTTTTGGATTAGCAATTATTGCGGTAAAAATCTTCTCGGCAAACTCCGGACTAACCTGAACCGGCAATACGCCAATGTTTAAGCAGTTATTTTTAAAGATATCCGCAAAAAAGCTGGATACCACACAACGGAAGCCATAATCATAAACGGCCCATGCTGCATGTTCCCTTGATGAGCCGGAGCCAAAGTTTTTACCGCCAACAAGTATCTTACCGCTGTAAATGGGGTTGTTCAATACAAAATCCTTTTTCTGGGTATTATCAGCATTGTATCTCCAGTCGCGGAAAAGATTATCACCAAAGCCAACACGTTCTGTAGCTTTTAAAAAGCGCGCCGGGATGATTTGGTCAGTATCCACATTCTCTATCGGAAGCGGTACCGCAGTGCTTGTTAGTATATTAAATTTATCGTAAGCCATTCTGTTAGTCATTAGTCATTGAGTCATTAGGTCATTGACGCTCGTCAATTATCCCGCTACTCACTTTTTTACAAATTAAACAAGTTCCTCTATTAACGTCCTTGGGTCGGTAACTACGCCGGTTATAGCGGCGGCGGCAGCAACCAGCGGACTGGCCAGCATGGTTCTTGACCCCGGACCCTGGCGGCCTTCAAAGTTTCTGTTTGATGTGCTTACAGCATATTTTCCGGCAGGAACCTTGTCATCATTCATTGCCAAACAAGCTGAACAGCCCGGCTGACGTAATGCGAAACCTGCTTCGGTTAAAATATCAAGCAAACCTTCTTCTTTAATCTGCGCTTCAACAATATGCGAGCCGGGTACCAGCCAGGCAGTAACATTTTCAGCTTTGTGCTTGCCTTTTACAAGTGAGGTAAACGCGCGAAAATCTTCAATCCGGCCATTGGTACAGCTGCCCACAAACACAAAATCAACAGGTTTACCCAACATTGAGTCGCCTTCATGGAAGCCCATGTAGTTTAATGATTTCTCGTAGGTAGCAGCACCACCTTCAACATGAGCGGCATCAGGGATCTCATGAGAGATTCCCATACCCATACCCGGGTTAGTACCGTAAGTTATCATCGGCTCGATTGATGAACCGTCAAAAGTTAATTCTTTATCAAAAACAGCATCAGCATCAGTCTTCAGGGTTTTGTAATAAGCTAATGCCCTGTCCCATGCTTCGCCTTTAGGGCTAAACTCGCGGCCTTTTACATAGTTGATAGTAGTTTCATCCGGGGCAATCATACCGCCGCGGGCACCCATCTCAATACTTAAATTACAAACCGTCATCCGGCCTTCCATGCTCATGTTTTCAAACACATCACCGGCATATTCAACAAAATACCCTGTAGCACCTGATGTGGTCAATTTTGAAATAATGAACAACGCAACATCTTTCGGTGTAACGCCAATGCCTAATTTACCATTAACGTTGATGCGCATTTTTTTAGGCTTAGGCTGCATAATACATTGAGTAGCCAAAACCATCTCCACTTCAGAAGTGCCGATCCCAAAAGCAATGGCACCAAAAGCGCCGTGCGTTGAGGTATGCGAATCGCCGCAAACAATTGTAGCACCCGGTTGGGTAATCCCATATTCAGGCCCAACAACATGAACGATACCATTTTTTTGATGGCCCAGTCCCCAGTAGCTGATGCCATATTCTTTTGAATTTGACTCAAGCGCATCCAACTGGTTTGCAGAAAGCGGATCGGCAACCGGTAAATGCTGATTGATGGTTGGCGTGTTATGATCTGCAGTAGCAAATGTACGGTCGGGGTATAAAACGCTTATTCCCCTGCTCTTTAAGCCTAAAAAGGCTACCGGGCTGGTAACTTCATGGATCAAATGACGGTCGATGAATAGCACGTCTGGTCCACCTTCAATTTTGCGCACCACATGCGTGTCCCAAACCTTGTCAAATAATGTCTTGCTCATTTTTATAGTTTCTTATGTATTACTCAATTTGTAAAACGTTCACTTATGCGTTGATACTGTTATTAGCTAATATTAACAAATCTTCATCGGTTATATTTAATTTGCTGTCGGCCAGAGTTAAGAAGTTTTTATAAGCCTCGTTTAACTCGTTCTTATCCAAATTCTGACCCAAACGCTCTAAATGGAATTTTAGGGCATGCCTTCCGCTGCGAGCAGTAAGCACAATAGTTGCACTTGGGAAGCCCACATCTTCGGGTTTAATAATTTCGTAGTTCTCGCGGTTCTTTAAAAAGCCATCCTGGTGGATGCCGCTGCTGTGTGCAAACGCATTGCTGCCCACAATTGCTTTATTAGCCTGTACCGGCATCCGCATTTGCGTGCGTACCAGTTGGCTGATCTCGTAAAAATTGCGTGCGTTTATGTTGGTATGTAAACCAAGCTGATGTGTTTTCAGGATCATGACGACTTCCTCAATAGAAGTATTGCCTGCGCGTTCGCCAATGCCGTTAATGGTTCCTTCAATTTGCCTTGCTCCGTTTTGCAAACCTGCAATTGAGTTAGCGGTAGCTAAACCCAAATCGTTATGGCAATGTACAGAGATGATGGCTTTATCAATGTTCTTTACGTTCTCTTTTAGGAAACGGATCTTATCGCCGTACTGGTTTGGCAAGCAGTAGCCGTTGGTATCCGGAATGTTTACAACCGTTGCACCGGCAGCTATAACAGCCTCGATCATTTGCGCTAAATAATGAATATCAGCACGGCCGGCATCTTCAGCATAAAACTCAATATCCTCAACCGATTTTTTGGCATATTTTACCGCTTCAACAGCACGTACCAATATTTCCTCACGGGTGCTGTTAAACTTGGTTTTGATGTGCATGTCAGACGATCCGATCCCTGTATGGATCCTTGGCCTCTTAGCATATTGAAGCGATTCAACAGCTACATCAATATCGCCTTTGTTTGCGCGGGTTAATGCACAAACTATTGGATGCGAAACCGATTTTGAGATCTCCACAACACTCTGAAAATCGCCCGGACTTGAAATTGGGAAACCTGCTTCAATAATATCCACGCCCAACGCCTCCAGTTCTCTGGCGATCTCAATTTTTTCAGGGGTGGTTAACTGGCAGCCCGGTACCTGCTCGCCATCGCGAAGCGTGGTATCAAAAACATAAACGCGGTTTGGATCGTGTAACATATTTTTAGATTTTTTGATGCGAGATGTGAGATTTGAGACTTTGCAAAGTCCTTTATCTCTATCTAACATCGGTTAATGCTTCTATTTTATTTATCTATTTAAAATGATAATAAGATTTGAAATATGAACAATCTCATGTATCAAATCTCACGTCTCATATCTCTTTCATTCCTATAAATCACCGATGATTTTGATTTCACCGATTGGTCATTTGCTGATCTCCATGATTGCCCAGTAATTTCACCAACTTTATTTCTATTCCCCCTTTAGAGGGTTAGGGGGCTATGCCTCCTCATAATGCTCAACTGTTGGGAATGGATCATAAAAATGATGTAACATCCCTTTCCATTCCTGGTATTCTTTTGATCCTCTGAAGCCTTCAGTATGGTCGGTGAGTTTTTCCCACTCAACCAATAAAATGAAGCGGCTTGTATGCTCCACGCATCTTTTTAACTGATGCGAAATATAGCCGGCCATCTTTGATATAATCCCTTGCGCTACTGAAAATGCCTTTAAAAAAGCATCCTCCATACCAGGGATTATATTTAATATGGCTAGTTCGAGTATCATTTATTTAAATTTTGTCATTGCGAGCGATAGCTTGGCAATCTCTTCGTTAGCATGCCGACGAGATTGCTTCGTCGTACCTCCTCGCAATGACAAATTTTTATTTTTCGTTTTTTTACCTTTTAGCTTTCGCCTTTCAGCTTTAACCTTTCTCCTTACGCTTCTACAACCTGGTTTTCAGGGCGTAGGCTGCGTACAGTTTTGCCTGTCTGCCACATTTCGCTTTCGCGTAGTTCTTTTAATTCAGCATCCAGTTTTTCGCGGTAATCGGGTTTGCTGTTTGAATCAATTGATTTTTGTGATTCAACGCCTGTTGCCACGCTTTTGTATAATTCTTCAAATACAGGTTTAGTAGCATCACGGAAACGTTTCCACCAATCCAATGCACCGCGTTGTGCTGTTGTTGAGCAATTGGCATACATCCAGTCCATACCATTTTCTGCAACCAATGGCATTAATGATTGAGTTAGCTCTTCAACAGTTTCGTTAAATGATTCTGACGGTGAGTGACCATTTTTGCGCAATACTTCGTACTGTGCTGCAAAGATGCCCTGGATACAACCCATCAGCGTACCACGTTCGCCGGTTAAATCGCTGTATACTTCTTTCTTAAAGTTAGTTTCGAATAAGTAACCACTACCTACAGCAATACCTAATGCAATAACACGGTTAAATGCGTTACCTGTAGCATCCTGGAAAATAGCGTAGCTTGAATTTAAGCCACGGCCCTGTAAAAACATGCGGCGCAATGATGTGCCTGATCCTTTTGGAGCAACCAAAAATACGTCAACATCGGCAGGAGGGATGATGCCAGTTTGCTCGTTGAAAGTAATTCCGAAACCGTGAGAGAAGTAAAGTGCTTTACCCGGGGTTAAGTGTTTTTTAACAGTTGGCCATAATGCAATCTGGGCGGCATCGCTAAGCAGGTAGCAAATAACCGTTCCTTTTTCAAGGGCTTCTTCAATTTCAAAAAGTGTTTCGCCGGGTACAAAGCCATCGCTTACAGCTTTATCCCATGTTTTTGTGCCTTTACGCTGACCAACAATTACGTTAATGCCATTGTCTTTTTGATTAAGCGCCTGACCAGGACCCTGAACGCCATAGCCAATTACCGCTACAACTTCATTTTTTAATACTTCCTGTGCCTTTGCTAAAGGGAACTCCTCGCGGGTTACTACATTTTCTTCAGTGCCGCCGAAATTTAATTTTGCCATCGTTATTTTTGTTTTGATTTCACCGGTTTTTTTGATTTCACCGATGATTGGTTTGTGTTATATTATAGTTTATAATTTACTTTTTGTGGAGTTCAGACTTACGAAGTTTACTAGCAAATTGGCAAGTAAACTTCGTAAGTCTTTCCCGTTACTTCTTTGTTATGATCACTATCCCCGTTGCCCAGCCCATTTTTGTTAAAATTATATCCTCGCGGCTATCTAAATAGCTGATCAGATCGGTTGCTTTTTCAGCATGGCCTGTTGGCCAGTTTGCCTGTGGCAGCATATCGTCAATAATATACAAGCCGCCTTTTTCAACCATGTTCAGCACTTCATCCAGCAGCAAATATTTACCCGGCCAGGCATCAGCAAAAATAAAGCTGAATTTTTGCCCGGCATTTTGTTTGATCCAATCTGCACCATCGGCACAGATCAGCTTTAAGCGTTTATCCACGCCCAGGTTCTCTTTGGCAATGCTTAAAACCGTTTCATCATTATCAATGGAGATCATTGACGCCGAATCATCCATGCCATCTAAGATCCATGTCGTAGATAAACCTGTACCTGTGCCCAGCTCCAAAAACTTACCACCCGGTTTTGATGCCGCCAGCGTTTTAAGTAATGAACAGGTCAATACTTCTGATGGCATGGTAAAACCACTCGCTTCAGTAGCAACTTTTATAGCATTGTAAGCTGATGGATATTTTTGTCTTATTTCTTCAAGCATGAGCTAGTCATTGGTCATTGTGTCATTAGTCATTAGCGGATGGTTTTAAAACCTTTCGCCTTTAACCTTTTAGCTTTCGCCTTACATGGTGAATACTTTATCCCCTTTGTTTAAATATTCATTTTCAATTACGTCTTCACCAGGTTCAAGCCTTTCAAAATCGCGCAGCTTGCTGTTGAAGCCTTCGCTGTCCTTAATAATGGCTACACGTGCGCTACGTACAAACTCAATCAGGCCATAGGGCTGTAAAATGCTGATCAGGTTGTCTGTTTCTTCGCGGTGGCCTGTTGTTTCAAACACAGTGTAGTCCTTTCTAAGGGTTACTACACGGGCGCCATTTTCGCGCAGCAAACGCTCAACGCTTACCTTTTCGGCTATAACATCGGTTGATACCTTGTAAAGTGCCAGTTCCTGCCAAATCACATCCTCATTGGTATGGTAATACACTTTTAAAACCTCCACCTGTTTTTCAATCTGGCGGCAAAGCTTGCGCACCACATCTTCCGATTCAGTTATCACAATATTAAAACGGTGAATGCTCTCAATTTCTGATGGAGAAGTATTCAAACTATCAATATTGATCTTCCGGCGGGTAAATATTATAGCTATCCGGTTTAGCAAACCAATCTGGTTTTCTGTATAAACCGTGATGTTAAATTCCTGTTTGTCTATTTGGGTTTCCATTTAATTTTCTTTTAAATCCCTTTTGTTAAGGAGACGCAAAGTATTGCGTCTCTACATTTTCTCCGGGGGGCCTCTACTTCAACCTGATCTCGGCAACACTGCATCCTTGCGGCACCATTGGGAACACGTTGTTCTCTTTGGTAACCATTACTTCTAAAAGGAACGAGCCTTTGTTTTCCATCATTTGTTTTAATGCCGATGGAAGGTCCTTGCGGTCGTTAATCACTCTGCCTGCAATGCCATAAGCAGCGGCAACGGCCACAAAATCAGGGCTCTGAATATCCACAAACGAATACCTGCGTTGGTTAAATAACTCCTGCCACTGGCGCACCATGCCAAGGAACTTGTTATTCAGGATGATGATCTTTACATCAATACCGGTTTGCATAATGGTACCCAATTCCTGCAAGGTCATCTGGAACCCGCCGTCACCAATAATGGCAACAACATCACGTTCCTGCGCGCCAAACTTAGCTCCAATTGCGGCAGGCAGGGCAAAGCCCATAGTACCTAAGCCACCGCTGGTAATATTGCTGCGGGTTTTGTTAAGCGTAGCGTAACGGCAGGCCACCATTTGGTGCTGGCCAACATCAGTAACTATAACTGCATCGCCTTTGGTTAATTCGTTAAGCTGTTTTATTACTTCGCCCATCGTCATTTCCGGCGATGTTGGGTTAAGCTCGGCATGAATTACCGCATCGTATTCCTTTTGGGTGTACTCGTTAAATAACTTCACCCATTCGGTATGGTTTTTCCCCTCAACCAGTGCAGTAAGCAAAGGCAAGGTTTCTTTGCAATCGCCCCAAACAGGTACAGTTGATTTTACGTTTTTATCTATCTCGGCAGGGTCAATATCCAAATGGATCACCTTTGCCTGTTTTGCATATTTGTCGAGACGGCCGGTTACACGGTCGTCAAAGCGCATGCCTATGGCTATTAATACATCGCACTCATTGGTCAATACGTTAGGGCCATAATTGCCGTGCATCCCCAGCATTCCTACATTCAACGGATGATCTGTAGGGATAGCGCCTGCACCAAGAATTGTCCATGCAGATGGGATCCCGCTCTTTTCAATAAAAGCTTTAAACTCCTGCTCAGCGCTGCCCAATATTACGCCTTGTCCCCAAATAATAAACGGCTTTTTAGCTGAGTTGATCAATTCGGCAGCTTCTTTAATATACTGCGGCCTAACAATTGGGTTTGGCCTGTAGCTGCGGATATGATCACATTTGGTATAACCTTTATAGTCAAACTTCTGGATCTGTGCGTTTTTTGTGATGTCGATCAAAACAGGGCCTGGTCTGCCGCTTTTAGCTATGTAGAAAGCTTTGGCAATAACTTCGGGAATCTCAGTTGCGTCAGTTACCTGGTAGTTCCATTTGGTAACCGGGGTAGTAATATTTATTACATCTGTTTCCTGGAAAGCATCGGTACCTAAAAGGTGAGCAAACACCTGGCCTGTGATACAAACCAAAGGTGTGCTGTCTATCTGCGCATCAGCTAAGCCGGTTACCAAATTGGTAGCACCCGGACCGCTGGTTGCAAATACCACACCCACTTTACCTGATGTGCGTGCATAGCCCTGGCCAGCATGAATGCCGCCCTGCTCGTGGCGGACTAATATGTGATTTAATTTCTCTTTATAATCAAACAAAGCATCGTAAATGGGCATAATTGCGCCACCCGGATAGCCAAAAATAGTATCCACACCCTCAATGATCAAAGCGTCAAGCAAGGCCTGCGATCCTGATAGTTCAACGGCTTCTTTCGCAGCCGGTGCGGTTAATGTTTCCTGTGCAACTTCCATATCTTTTATTTATTTCGGAATTCGGATTTTCGAATTCGGATTTATTAAAATTCTAACCTTTTATCTCCTTGTCATTGCGAGGTACGAAGCAATCGCGAACTTTTCAGTCGGTCTTGCAGAGTTCGCGTTTGCCGCGCTCGTTCCTCGCTCGCAATGACAAGTTGAGCTACCTTTTAGCTTTCACCTCTCCTAAGGCATCTCATCCGTAACACAACCTTCTGCGGCAGTGCTAACGGTTTTTGCGTATTTGTACAGCAGCCCTTTTTTAGCTTTAAGCGCTGGCTGTACCCAGTTGACTCGGCGTGCAGCAATCTCTGCTTCGGATACCTTCAGCGTCATGGTATTGGTGATAGCATCAATCTCGATGGTGTCGTTATCCTGTACAAAGGCAATTAAACCGCCATCGTAAGCTTCAGGAGTAATGTGACCAACCACAAATCCATGTGTACCACCACTGAAACGTCCATCAGTAATTAAAGCTACCGAAGCGCCTAAGCCAGCGCCGAATATAGCGCCTGTAGGTTTCAGCATTTCGGGCATACCCGGCGCACCTTTAGGGCCTATGTTGCGGATAACTACTACATCACCAGCCCTTACATGGCCGCTGGTAATGCCGTGGATAAGTTCAAACTCACCATCAAAAACACGGGCAGGGCCTTCAAAACGTTCGCCTTCCTTACCGCTTATCTTGGCAACGCTGCCGCCTTCGGCAAGGTTTCCGTAAAGGATCTGTAAGTGGCCGGTTGCTTTTATCGGGTTTTCAGCCGGCATTATTATCTTCTGTGTATCAAAGTTAATCTCTGGTACTTCTTCTAAATTCTCTGCAATGGTTTTACCGGTTACAGTTAAACAGCTGCCATCTATCCAACCCAGTTTTAACAGGTATTTCATAACAGCCGGAACGCCGCCTACTTTGTGCAGGTCCTCCATCATGTATTTACCGCTTGGCTTCATATCCGCCAAAACAGGGATACGGTTGCTTACCGACTGGAAATCATCCTGTGTAACTTTTACATCCACACTTTTAGCCATCGCTATCAGGTGCAGTACCGCATTGGTACTTCCACCCAGAACCATTATCGTAACAATAGCATTTTCAAATGCCGCACGGGTCATGATGTCTGATGGTTTTATATCTTTTTCTAAAAGAATCTTTATTGCTTTGCCTGCTGCTAAACACTCATCCTTTTTTTCCTGGCTCAAAGCCGGGTTTGAAGAGGAGTAAGGCAGGCTCATACCCAAAGCCTCAATTGCCGAAGCCATGGTATTGGCGGTATAGATGCCGCCACATGCTCCTGCGCTTGGGCATGCATTTTTTACCACACCCATAAAATCTTCGGGTGTTATATTGCCGGCTATCTTTTGGCCCAAAGCCTCAAATGCCGATACAATGTTTAAATCTTCACCTTTATAATGGCCCGGTTTAATAGTACCACCGTATACCATGATAGACGGACGGTTAAGCCTGCCCATGGCAATTACTGAACCTGGCATGTTTTTATCACAGCCCGGCAAGGTGATCAGTCCATCATAATATTGTGCACCGCAAACAGCCTCAATTGAATCAGCAATAACATCCCTGCTAACCAGCGAATAACGCATCCCTTCGGTACCCATGCTCATGCCATCGCTCACGCCAATGGTATGGAATATAAGGCCAACCAAATCTTCGCTCCAGATGCCTTGTTTAACCAGTTTAGCCAAATCGTTCAGGTGCATGTTACAAGTATTGCCATCATAGCCCATACTTGCCACACCCACCTGTGCTTTTTTCATATCCTCGTCAGTTAAGCCAATGCCGTAAAGCATGGCCTGCGCTGCCGGTTGGGTAGGGTCCTGCGTTAAGTTTTTGCTGTATTTATTTAGCTCTATCGATTCAGTTTTTGCGCTCATACGTTAATGCCGCTGCCGGCTTTTTGTACTAAAATTTTTGTTACAGTTAAGGTTTGCATTGGTATTGCAAATTGCTATTTGTAAGGTAGAGATAGCTGAAAGGAATACCAAGCGATAAAAGAAAAATTTGTAATTAGTATTTAATTTTGTTTAATGTAGTATTATCAATATAAAAAATTGAATTTTATCGATATAAAGATAGAATATATTTAACAAAATAGACCAAAGTTCAAAACGGTATTCGGTACGTTTTTTATGCATGCATAGTAAAGGGGCGATTTTCTGCCTGAAAAAGAGATTTTGATGTGCGGATGTGCGGATTTTGGATGTGCGGATGAGGAGGGAATTGATGTGCGGATGTGCGAATTTCTAATGTGCGGATGGTAGAAGAATTTGCAGCTTTGAATGATGGAGGATTTTGAACCATAATTAGCTTGATTTAAGGATGGACATGAATTTGTCGGCATTCATCCTTTAATCCTAAAATCAGGTAAACGGTGAAACCTTCTAGAGCGCCTTAAAAAAACAAACAACTTGTGAAAAATCATGGTTCAGAAAAAATGGGCAATACGCTGGTGAGGGGTCGATGGACCGTGCTACTTTTTAAATTTCTTCCGGGGACTTCTGCTGGTGTGAAATACAGCATACACAACAACATCGCTTTTTAGGATTTCAAAAATAACAACGTAGGGGAAAGTGGTTAGAAGAACCTGTCGAAAGTCTTTCCTGATCCAGGCATAAGCAAGCGGCAATTTTTCTGCCCTGCTAAAACAACCATCCAGCTCTTTTAAAAACAGATCGCCTAATCCTTCCTGCTGTTCCTCATACCAATCATAGGCTTCTTTTGCCATTTCAAGGGCGTGCGGTTTAATTACCAGGTTGTACATTAAAAACTGCGCTGTCCCTTAATAATTTCGGTTGCTTCCTGTCGTGTATATGATTTTGTTTTACCGGCCAGGTGCATTTCACGCTCTGTATCTAATATTTGTAGCTGTTCGTCAGTCAGTTTAAAGACATCCGTTTTATTCATATCTTCTTCAACAAGCGTATAAATAGCTTTTACCTTACTGTCATCGGCGTCGGCGAGATAGGTCATCAATTTTTGACGGATAGCTGTGGTAGTCATAACATAATGCGTATACACAAATTTAATATTTAATTCTGCAAATTCTAACTTCTGTAAGCGTATTTAGGAAAGGGGCTTGTGTGCTGTCACGGCTGTCTTGCCTGTCCCGGTTTATGGAGGAGTGGGGCAGGTGAGGCAAAAGTGCTTAGCGCCTAATATTTGAACCATCATTTGTAGGATTTAAGGATAGACATGATTTTGCCGGCATTCATCCTTTAATCCTAAAATCAGGTAAACGGTGAAACCTTCTTGAATGCCTTAAAAAAACAAACAACTTGTGAAAAATCCTAGTTCAAAAAAAAGAGGCAAGCACAGCTCACCTCTTTAACATATTTATAAAATCAGTCCCTATTTATCTTGATTCCTGGCTCTTATGTCTTGATTCTAAACTTATTCATTTATCGCTTTCACGCCTGGTAATTCCTTACCCTCCATGTATTCTAACAAAGCGCCGCCGCCGGTTGATACATAGCTCACGTCATCGGTAAAGTTAAACTTGGCTACCGCTGCTGCGGAATCACCGCCGCCTATTAATGAGAATGCGCCATTTTCTGTTGCAGTAACTACGGCTTCGGCAATTGCCTTGGTGCCGGCTTCAAACTTTGCCATTTCAAAAACACCCATAGGGCCGTTCCACAATATGGTTTTTGATGCTTCAACTACTTTTGAGAATGCTGCAATTGAATCCGGACCTATATCCAAACCCATCCAGCCGTCTTTTATATTATCGTTTTGCGCCTTATCGGTATTGGCATCGTTGCTGAAATTATCAGCAATAACTGAATCTGTAGGCAACAATAAATTAACGCGTTTGTCTTTTGCTTTTTGGATCAGGGTCAGCGCAAGATCAAGCTTGTCGGCTTCGACCAATGATTTGCCGATGTTGCCACCCTGTGCTTTTGCAAAGGTATAAGCCATACCACCACCGATGATCAGGTTATCAACCTTATCCAGCAGCTTCTCGATCAGTTCAATCTTGTCAGATACCTTGGCGCCGCCCATAATAGCGGTGAAAGGTTTTGCTGCGCCGTTCAATACCTTTTCGGCGTTTGCCAGCTCGCCGGCCATCAGGTAACCAAAGTATTTGGCTTTAGGGAAAAACTGTGCAATTATGGCTGTTGAGGCATGTGCACGGTGTGCGGTTCCAAAGGCATCGTTTACATAAATATCCCCCAGCTTTGAAAGCTTTTCGGCAAAATCTTTGTCGCCTTTTTCTTCTTCCTTATAAAAACGCAGGTTCTCCAACAAAAGCACTTCGCCTTTTCCTAATGCTTTTGATTTGGCAAGGGCATCGGCGCCAATGCAATCATCTGCAAACTCAACCTGCTGCCCGAGCAGATCAGCTAAATGAGCAACAATGTGTTTTAACGAATATTTTTCTTCCGGACCGCCTTTTGGTCTGCCCAGGTGCGACATCAGGATCACTGCTCCGCCATCTTTAAGGATCTTTTTAATGGTAGGCAGTGCAGCCGTCATCCGGTTATCATCGGTAATGTTATAATCCTTATCAAGTGGTACGTTAAAATCAACCCTGATAAGGGCGCGTTTTCCGGCAAAGCTAATTTGGTCGATAGTTTTCATTTAGCAGTTAGTTTTAATGACGATGAATATGCCCGCCATAAGGCAGAACACTATTCAGCTTCATATAGTTTGATGTAAGTAATTTATTAGGCCGCCAAATTCAGCATTTAATTCTAAAATCCGAACGTAAAAGTTAAAAAGGTGTTTCAATTAATGCAAAAATCACCTGATTTTAACGTAAAGTACATAATGGGGCCCTATATCGGGCACTTCAAACTCAGCAGATATAACCTCGAAACCCATATTCAGGTAAAACTGCAGCGCCTTTTTACGGGCGTTGCACCAAAGGTAATTTGCCTTTTGCCCCCGCAGGTAAACTATGGCAAAGTTGAGCAACTGGTTGCCATACCCTTTTCCCCGGTATGCCTCAACAGTAGCCATGCCGCGCAGCTGGTAACCCGCACCGGTAAATTCGCCATAACCTTGCGGATGGAAAGATGCAATGCAGGCAAGCTCATCGCCCGCGTAATAGCCTAAATGAAAAGCGCCCGGTAAACTATCAGACGGGAAAATGCATTCATCAGGGGCTAATTTCCCTTCGCGCAAAACCTCATTACGGATAGCAAGCAATTCATCAACAGCAATAAACTTTATCATTCAATTAAAATGGTTACCTGTTTTCTATATAAGTGAGCAGATTTTTCCCCAAACTTATTAATTTTTCTCCCGTATAAGTTGGCCAATAAAATAATGTTGCGCTATAATTAACTGTTTTATCAGGCAATTAACCGTTTTTGGCAAAATGCGATAAAAGTAGCACAACTATTGTATAGTTATACCTGACTTATTACCTATTGAGTTTTTATTATGAGAACCTTATTTTCGATAATCTTAGTTTCTGTGATACTTTGGGGTTGCACCAAGCAAGCTGATGTTACACCGGGCAACAGCAACCCAATCATCGGGAATCCAACTACAGGAAACCCGGCATCGTCGCCAACAGATACTATAAAAAAGCTAAGCCTTGACGATTCCCTGCATATGGTGGCCTTTGTAATTTACGGACAAAAGGTTTTAACCAGTGTTTCGGGTAAAACCTTAATATTAGCATATGATGAAAATGTAAATCTTTTTGTACTTGCCGACGGCTACAAGAAAACATCGGCCGTTCATTTAAAAGAGGACCTTAAAAAAACTTCGCTGGGGGCATTTGATTTTACAACCTTAAACCAGGAAGGGCAAACAACTTTTAACTTTGTTGATGATAACTTAAATAACGTAAAGTTTAAGTCGATATCAGATACCACTATAAGCGGCGTAAAAGTGGTTAAGATAAACGTGCACCGTTTATTAACGTTTTCAAAAATGTATGGCTCTAACCAGTTAGCTACAGATCAACAAAACCTGCTGCTGGGTAAAACTGACGATTTGCTAACTTTTTCATCATATACTTACTACAACCAAAAAAATTACCCGGTTACCAGCGCAGTTGCCTATTTGCAGTATGTGAAGTAGGCTGATTAAGGAAGATTTAATTAATGGGGTTGAATAAGGTGGCCGATGCTTTTTTCATAATAACCGGGTCTGCCTGATTATTAAATAATATCCTTAATTTTAGGCTGATTAATAATTTAAACAGACTTTGAATTTCAGGCTTATCCCCAATGATTATTGCTGCCTTTGGTTTACTGAAATATGATAGCTATAGTATTATCCGGCGGTCTTGGAAACCAGCTGTTTCAGTATGCATTTATTTACAATCAGCATAAAAAACTTAATACCCCATTCTTCCTGGTAAAAAATGGTACCCCTATTGACCTTTACAAGTATTTTGAGCTTGAAAAAAACTTTTTTTACTACCTGGATAAGTTGCTATTTGATCATGCTGGGTTTAAATTGTTTTTTAGTCATTACTTAAGGCGGGGTTTTTATAACAGGGTTTGTAACCGGCTAACAAAGCGGCATATCCTTATAGATATAAACGAAGATCCAAACTCGGTTTTACAAAAAGCTGATGATAGTGCATTGTATTATGGATTTTACCAGTCTGAAATATATTTTAAAGCATATGCGGATGAGCTGTTAAAAGCGTATTCAATAAAATCGAAATATTTAAAAGCGTATGCTCAAAAGTTTAGCTGGCTAAAAAAATACCAATCTGTTGTTGTTATCCATATCAGGATGGCAGATTATAAAACTGCAACAGGCAATAAAGACAGCCTGGTTTTACCGCTGGGTTATTATCATAAAGTAATTAGGGAGGTCCATACCCCTGATAATTTTTACGTAATAATGTCTGATGAAATAGATACCATACGCAAGGAGTTTGATTATCTTGAAAATAAGTATTTTTCGAATGAAAGCGAGATCGTTGATTTTCAGCTGATGATGAATGCAGATGTTTGTATAATAGCCAATAGCACATTCAGCTGGTGGGCTGCTTATTTAAATAATAAGAAAAGTAAAGCAGTTTATTGCCCGAAACACTTCCTTGGTTTCCTAAAGGGTGAAGATCATCCATCCAAAATATATCCTGAAAACTGGATCCAGGTACCGGTGTTTTAAACTGGCATTGAGACTAAAAACTAACCGTCAATTTATAATTGACTTGAAACTAATTCATCTTACTTATCTTCTCAACCAAATCAGCCAGGCGGCTTGAATAGCCCATTTCATTATCATACCATCCCACAACCTTTACCAGTCCTCCAACAATTGAAGTAAGCTGGGCATCAAATATGCAGCTATGGGTGTTCCCTAATATATCGGTTGATACGATTGGATCTTCGGTATATTCCAAAACATTTTTCATAGCGCCTTCTGCTGCCTGTTTAAAAGCAAGATTAATTGCCTCAACTGTTGGTTGTTTTTTTAAGCTGCATGTAAAATCTGTTAAGGAACCATTTAAAACCGGCACACGGATTCCTGCGCCACCCAGCCGCCCTTCCAAATGAGGGAATATTGCGGTAATAGCCTTGGCAGCCCCGGTGGTTGTTGGGATGATAGAGCCTGATGCCGCCCTTGCCCTCCGCAGGTCTTTATGAGGTGCGTCATGAAGGTTTTGGTCGCCCGTCATTGAATGTACGGTAGTAATGTAGCCGTCAATAATCTCCCAGTTATCATCAAGTATTTTAACCATGGCAGCCACATTATTTGTAGTGCAGGAGGCATTTGATAATATTGGCGACCTCAGGTCAACCAAGCCGTCATTTACACCCAACACAACTGTGGGGACACTTTTGTCAGTGCCGGGCGCTGAAATGATAACCTGGCGGGCACCCGCTTCAAGGTGGCATTCAGCGCCTTGCTTTGAGGTGAATTTACCGGTTGATTCAATTACCAGATCGATCTCCAATTGTTTCCATGGCAATGCTGTAGGATCAGGTTCTGCAAATACTTTTATGGCCCGGTCATTTATATATAAATGGTTGTCATCATAGGTGACGGTGCCCTTAAAACCACGGTGTACAGAGTCGTATTTAAAAAGATGGGCAAGCGTTTTAGTATCAGTCAGATCATTAATAGCTATAACAGCTATACCTGGCCTGTTCAAAATATTTCTTAAAAAAATGCGCCCGATACGCCCGAACCCGTTTACAGCAATCCTCATGGTTTAAAATATAAGGCTGCAAATTTAACTAAAATTAAGGAGCAGAAATATTTTAAAGCGGTTTGTAAATACCGGCTAAAGTAATTTTGAAAGGATAAATTGGCAGAAATGCTTAAATAAACAAATTGCGAAGCGCCAAACTTTCGCGCTCTTTTGAGCGGATAAAGAAAGTGATGAGCCAGTTAAATGTCAGCGACATTAATACAATTAAAACTATAAGGATAGAGTTACTATATGCTTTTAGTAAAAGCACCATAAATATGGCTGTAATATTGACGCCGGTTAAAATAAGGGTGGTTTGTAAATGATTAAAACCAAGCTTTAACATACGGTGGTGAATGTGATTGCGATCAGCATTAAAAGGTGAGCCTCCTTTTGATATCCGTATCACAAATACGCGGATCGTATCAAATATGGGGCCTATCAATATGGCAACGGTTAATGCAGGCGCCTCATACAATTGGGGCAGCTTGTTTACGGTATGCATATTTACTTCAATAAACTTTAAAGCCATTACTGCCGATATTAACCCGATTAATAATGAGCCGGTATCGCCCATAAATATTTTGGCGGGGGTTAAATTAAATCTCAAAAATCCTAATACAGAGCCTGCCATAGCGAGCGAAACCGCCGCCAGCTCATATTGTTTTTCGTATATAAACAATATTGCAAAAGAGCCATTAGCAATAATGCCGGTTGTAGCCGCTAAACCATCAATGCCGTCAATCAAATTAAAAGCATTAACAACCATTAAAATTATTAAAATTGATAAGCCCACGCTTACTACATAAGGCAACTCGTAAATGCCAAACACGCCATACATGCCGGTTAAGCGTATATTACCTAATATTACCAGTATGGCACAAACAATAAATTGTATAATGAATTTTGTATTGGAGTTTACACCCGAAAGATCATCTTTTATGCCCATTGCAAATAAAATTATGCAGGCAGTAAGTAAATAATTTATAGGTAATGACTTATCAGTCATACAGAATAATAACGAAGTGATAGTGAAACCAACAAAAATAGCTACTCCGCCAAGCCTTGGGATACCGTGATCATGCTCTTTTCTGAAATGGCCAAGATCATCGTATAGGTGGCGAAAGCGGGCTACGTGTAAAATTGATGGGATAGCAAAAGAAGTGATCAGCAAAGAAATGGCGACGATGAAGACATAATATATAAAAGTGTAATTATGTAAAAATTCCATCATCTTTATAGTTACGCTAGTTATACAATAGTTAATATTAGTGGTGCAAGTAAATAATAAATATTAATTAATATGGACACTTCTTATTAACATACTAACATTCTTTCACCTTGATTAAAAGTATTGAATAATCTTGCGTATCGGTTTAACTATTAATGCTAAAATTGGCAGCAAAATTTTGTTATTCCTCATTGCTCTTAAGTCAAAGAATAATCCTTTTACGCGGTTGCTTAAGCTTTTGTTGCTTTTTCCACCGGTTTTCATCTTAATTATTACTGTATTTATGTGAGATGCGGTTAACTTGTTGATATACAAGTACCTGAGCATTAATTCGTAATCCGCTGCCGTGCCATAATTAAGGCTGTAGAACCCGAACTTTTCAAATAAATTACGTTTGCAATAAAAAGTAGGATGCGGAGGCATCCAGCCAAGATTAAAGCTTTTGGATGTAAATGTGCCTGATCGCCATTTGCGGATAACTTTTCCGCCTGCATTTATATAATCCAGGTCACCATATACAATATCTGTATTTTTTTTTGCAAACGCATCGGCTATAACGCTTAATACGGTATTATCAGCAAAAAAATCATCGGCATTAAGTGTTCCAACAACATCACCGGTGGCTAGTTTAATACCTTTGTTCATGCCATCGTATATGCCCTTGTCGGGTTCTGAAACGAAGTGAGTTAGGTGCTGCTTGTATTTTTCAATGACCTTGATTGTGCCATCGGTTGATGCCCCATCAATAATGATATGTTCAATGTTATTAAAGCTTTGTGTTATTACAGATTCGATACAAGCAGCAATGGTGCTTTCAGCATTGTAGACGACTGTTATTAAAGAAATTTTAAAATCTGGCACTTCAGCAAAAATACGCAGTTATACTCGCAATTTTGTTTAATTTTGGAATCATTACATTTAAGTATGCAAGTGTATCTATGCGTCATATAATTTATACTTATTTAATTTTCGGACTTTTTTTAATTTGCACCTCTTGCTCAACCAGGCAGTACCAGACGCTTTTTCAGCAAAAAAATGCGATTAGCGATAGTGCTTACAATAGCGCTGATGTAATTAGTGAATACCGGATAAAAGCGCAGGATGTTATCCAGGTGCGTAATCTGCAGGATACTAAATACCTTGTTACTAATACGTCAAGTGCTGCTATAAACACCAATGTTTTAGGGAGCGGAACCTCTGCAGGTACCGACCAGAACTTCCAGGTTGATGATGATGGCACAGTTATATTGCCTGCCATTGGTCGCATAAAGGTTGCCGGGTATACACGTACCGAAGCTCAAAAGCTGGTAGAAGACGCCTACCGTAAAGATGTGCTGGTAAACCCGATAATTGAACTGAAAATTGTAAGCCTGAAGGTAACAATACTTGGAGAAATAAAAGGGCAGGGAAATTTCCCTTTAACTAAAGCCCATACAACGTTAATTGAGATGATAGGTGCTGCAGGCGGCATTACTGATAAAGCAAATGAAACCAATATAAAGATCATCAGGGGGACTGAAAAAAATCCTAAGGTAATTTTAGTTGATCTGAGTAATATACAATCAATTAACGACCCGAGAACCGTATTACAAAATGGAGATATAATTTACATTGCACAAAATAAACGGGCAACCCGCACTGATAACTTTCAAAGTTTTACCAGCACTGTCTTTCAACCTGCGTTACTCTTGTTCAATACGGCGTTAATTATCTTTACGCTTATTCATCGTTAAATGGAAGAAACAGATAAGGCTCAGCCAAAATTGCCCAGCCAGGAGATTGATTATATCAAGATTGCTAAAATACTCTTAAGCAGATGGTACTGGATTGTTGGCTCAGTTACAATTTGCCTTATCATTGCTAACGTATATTTGTGGTATACCCCTAAAATTTATGCAACAGGCGCTACCCTGAAATTTGAGGAAAAAAAATCGGAAATATCTGACCTTATAAGTGTACCGGGTGTTAGTGACAGAACAAGTGCATCAAAAATTCAAAGTGAAACAATAGTGCTGCAAAGCACCGCACTGTTGCTGAATGCTATTAAACATTTGGATTACCGGATAAGCTTTTACATTGTAGGCCGCGTTTTAAACCGCACAAATGAGCTATACCCGCAAAAACCACTTGACGTTGAGCTTGTTAAGTTTGATAGCTTAGATTTTTTTCATGACCTCATCACTTACAGGCCGGTTAATAGCACTTCTTTTAACATAAGCTATAAGGTTGCAGGAAGGGAAGTTAAAAATACCTATTACTATAATAAACCCTTTACGCTGGGGCCAACCGCGTTTAGTATTAAATATCCGGGCTTTTTACCAAAAACGGCAATGTTTTTATTTAAGCTAAATTCTGCAGAAGATTTTGTTGGCAGGGTTAGGGGCGGGCTGCATACCGGCGAAACCGCCAGAAACTCAAATATAATAGCGTTGCAGGAAGTTGATTCAAACCCCCAGTTTGCTGCTGATGCACTAAACGCTATAATGAAGGAATACCTGAATTATGATCGTAACCAGCGGACGCAATCAGCCTCGCAGATGATCAAGTTTATTGATAAGCAGTTAGATTTTCTTTCGGGAGAGCTTAAAGGGTCTGATAACTCCATAAAGAAATACCAAAGTCAAATGAAAATAATGGATGTGTCTTCAGCATCCAGCCGTGCTTTAAATAAGGTAACAGAGATTGAGGCGCAGAGTTCATTACTGAAAATAGACCAGCTGGCTATTGACCAGCTTAAGCAGGAAATTATTAAGGCTGAAGATAATCAGCTTCCTAATTTCAGCCTTGGAGGGGTTGAATACGATCAGCTAAATAGCGCTATCTCCAGCCTGAATGTACTTATTAACGACAAAAAAAACGCATTAAAAACATTTACAAAAAATTCTCAAACTATCCAGGATCTTGAGCAGCAGATCTTACAGGTAAAGAATAATATTTTAAATAGCATTAACGCCACACATCTTCTAATTGTAAATAAATTAAATTACATACAAAGCCAACTGGGGGCTGTTAATCAACAAATAGCAGAGTTACCATCGGCCGAGCGTGATATGGTTGCTTTAAAACGGGATTTTGACATTAATGATAAAGTGTATTCATTCCTTTCAGAAAAAAAGCTGGATGCGCAAATTAACAGTGCAGGGATCTTGCCTGGGGCTACTATTATTGATTATGCACAGCCTAATTATAGCCCGGTTGCGCCGGATGAGCATGGCGTTCAGCGTTCAGCGCAAATTTTTGGCCTGGCCATCGGGTTTGGACTAATTATCCTGATCAGGATACTGAATCCGTACATTTATGATAAAGAAACTATTGAAAGCCTTACAACCATACCTATTATAGGTGTGATAAGAAAGTTTCCCGAAGAAATTGATGAGTATAGCAGCCAAATATTAGCCATTAGTAAACCTAAATCCATTTTTGCCGAGTCCGTGCGTTCTGTTCGTACCAATTTAAGTTTTTTGGCTTCCGAGAAAAAAAGCAAGGTTATATGCGTTACATCTGAAGTTGCCGGGGAAGGAAAATCATTTGTTGCGGTTAATTTGTCGAGCACATTATCACTTATTGATAAAAAGGTCATATTAATTGCTGCTGATTTAAGGCGTTCAAAACTGCATAAAACTTTCCATGTACCTAATGATCTGGGGTTAAGTAACTATTTGGCCAATCAATGCACAATTGATAATATTATTTCTCACTCTGATCAGGAAAATCTTGATTTCATCATCTCGGGCCCGATACCGCCAAACCCTTCAGAACTTTTGCATTCGAAAAGAATGTCTGAATTAATTGCCAACCTTACCTCCAGGTATGATATTGTAATGATTGATACCGCTCCAATAGGTTTAGTATCTGATGCAATACCATTGATAAGGGTAAGTGATATTAACGTTTTTGTGATCAGATCTGGTAAATCAAAATTTTATGCAGCAACCGTGCCGCAGAGAATTGCACAGGAATACCACCTGGATAATACGGTAATAGTACTTAATGCATTTGCCCAGGATCTGCTGCATTCAAGGTATTATACTACCAAACTTACAGGTGAAAATTATGGAACCAAATATTACTATTACTCTGACTACACCGGTTATGAAAGTTCAGGCTATTATGTAGATAAAGGTGAAAATAAATGGTGGGACTTAAGGCGCTGGTTCAAAAAACGCTGATGGTATTAACATATGGCTTTAATTAATAAAGATGCCTGCAAATGGTATCCGGTTTATACATATCCCCGTGCTGAAAAAAAAGCTTACCAGGCATTAGTAAACAAGGGGATTGAAACTTATTTACCCTTACATCGCCAGCTTAAACAATGGAGTGACAGGAAGAAATGGACCGAAGAACCATTTATTAAATCGTACCTGTTTGTGCATATAAAAGAGCATGAGCAAACAGAAGTATTAATGACAAAAGGAATTGCCCGATTTTTATATTTTTCGGGTAAAATAACACCAATGCCTGATAGACAGATAAATGAGCTTAAATTATTGATGGCTAGTCCTTACGAATTAGAGATAACTGCAGAGGACTTACAACCCGGTGAAAGGATTATGATAAAAGCAGGACCACTTAAGGGCCTTATTGGCGAGATCATATCCTATCGTTCACAAAAACAACTTGCCTTGCGCCTTGAAAATCTCGGGTATTCAATAATTGTTTATGTTGCAGCTGCACTAATTAATAGATTTTAGATTTATATTATATAACAGGTATTAAACGGGCATTTTGCTTATTTTAAGGCCATAATATAATAATTGAAATAATAATACAACTATTTGATAAATAATAAGTTACACAATATTAACTGTGACTTACGGGGCGAAGCTATGAATATATAATCTATGTGCAGGATAGCAGGAATAATTTCAAACAGACTACCGGCTAATGAAATTAGTGAGAAGGTTAGCATTATGTGTAATTCATTAAAACATGGAGGCCCTGATGATGAAGGTGTATTTTTGGATGAAAAGGTAAATCTTGCATTTGGGCATCGCAGGTTGTCCATACTTGATTTGAGCAAAAAAGGACATCAACCAATGGCAGATGTTCAGCAAAAAGCATGGATCACCTTTAATGGAGAAATTTATAATTACCTTGAATTAAAAGAGCAGTTAATAAAAACCGGGGCCAAATTTTATTCAGGTACCGATACAGAGGTTATTTTAGCTGCTTACCTGTATTGGGGAACTTCGGCCTTTTCAAAACTCAGAGGCATGTTTGCCTTCGCATTGTATGATGTTGACCAATCTGTAACGTATTTGGTTAGGGATACAACAGGAATAAAGCCGCTTTACTATTATGTAAATAATGGTGAATTAAGTTTTGCATCAGAGATTAAAGCATTTAAGGCGGCCGGCATTGCAACACAGTCTGAAGAATCATGGCCTGTAAGATTTTTAGCCTTAGGGAATATTCCGGAACCATATACCACCTTGAAAAATGTATATAGCCTTACAAAAGGACATTTTTTAGCATGGCACCATCAAAGTGAAACTTATAATATTAGCGCTTACAATAATAAATCATCCGGTATTGATTATATAACGGATCTTAATGAGGCAAAGAAGTATATTCATGACTACTTAAAAAAGGCTATAAAGCGGCAACTTATAGCCGACGCACCAATTGGCGTGTTTTTAAGCGGAGGAATAGATTCAAGCCTGGTATCACTATTGGCTAATGAGCAAAATCAGCATCTTAAAACTATCTCCATTTATTTTAATGAGAAAAGCTATGATGAACGTGCTTATCAAAATGTTGTGCTGAACCAATTAATGGGCGAAAAATTTACGCATTTAGTGCAGCAACATGATTTTGAAACTTTTCTCCCTCAGATAATCAGCAGTATGGATATGCCCACTACAGACGGCATCAATACCTGGTTTATTAGTAAATACGCACATGAGGATGGATTAAAAGCAGTTTTATCAGGTGTAGGTGCCGATGAATTATTTGGTGGCTATCCATCTTTTAACCGTATTAAATACCTGCATTACTTGCGGAAAATACCTGCACCTTTATTAGGTGCAGCCAATTATTTTAAAGCAGACAGGTACCGGAAGATCTCTTTTTTAGAACACGATCACCCCTTAGCCGATTACCTTTTGCTGCGTGGCCTGTTTGTGCCGGATGATATTGCTCAAATACTTGATACAGATGTAAAACAGGTAAATGAAATTTTGTTTGGTGAAAACAGTATACCCGACCTCGGATCCTACAATAAAGAGC
This sequence comes from Mucilaginibacter sp. OK098, assembly GCF_900142915.1. GTDB lineage: Bacteria > Bacteroidota > Bacteroidia > Sphingobacteriales > Sphingobacteriaceae > Mucilaginibacter. The sequence goes on along the minus strand of NZ_FRCM01000007.1, from coordinate 156,749 downwards.
ATGCTGCCTGGTTTGAAACAAATCTGTATATGCAAAATCAATTACTGAGAGATACTGATGTATTAAGCATGAGCCATGGTTTAGAAGTAAGAGTCCCCTTTTTAGACGAAGATTTTCAGCAAGTAGTGCAGAGGATCTCTCCCCAAATAAGATTTAATAAAAATAAGCCTAAGAAGTTATTAATTGATAGCTTTGGTAACCTATTACCTGAGGCAGTTTGGAACAGGCCTAAAATGGGCTTCACTTTTCCTTTACAGGAATGGATGGGTAAGCACACAGAAATAAGTAACGCTAACCTTTATAAAGGGAAATTGGCGCAAGATTCAGTAAAGAAATTTAAAGAGGGCCACTTACATTGGTCTAAAATTTTTGCCCTATACCAAATCCAATTGAATGACTAAAAAGGTAATTTTATATACCTTACAAACCTTTAGTACAACCGGCGGCATCCAAAAAATGACCCGTACGCTGGCGCATTCTTTACATTTGCTGGCTACGCGTAATAATTGGAGCTTTAACTTATGGTCGGTATATGATTCAAATAACGACCTGATACACCGGTATTTGCCGGCTAAACAATTTATGGGCTTCAGTGCTAACAGGATAGCCTTTGTTTTAAAATCATTGATTACCGCCAGGAGGCCCGATGTTGTTATTATCAGCCATATTAACCTTGCTGTTATAGGGTTGTTAATAAAAACAATAAACCCAAAATGTAAAGTGTGGCTTATTGCCCACGGAATTGAAGTTTGGAGGCCTTTATCACCATTAAAAAATGTATTTTTAAAGCGTTGCGACAAAGTGATTTGTGTAAGCAACTTCACCAAACAGCAAATGATAAGCCGGCACAATACTGATGCCGGTATATGTGAAGTATTAAATAATGCAGTTGATCCTTTTATTAAATTGCCTGTAACGTTTGCAAAGCCACATCAATTGATAAAAAGATACGGGTTAACTGATGATACCCCGGTAATATTTACCTTAACACGTTTAGCCTCGACAGAACAATACAAAGGGCATGACCAGGTGATAAAAGTTATGGGCTGCTTAAAATTAAAGTTTCCCGGAATAAGATATATCCTTTCGGGGCAATATGATCATAAAGAAGAAATAAGGATCAGGAAACTAATAGTTGACGCTAAAGTTGATAAGGAAGTTATACTTACGGGTTTTATTGAGGAAGCTGAAATTACCGATCATTTTTTACTGGCTGACCTGTTTGTTTTGCCAAGTAAAAAAGAAGGATTCGGTATCGTTTTTATTGAAGCATTAGCTTGTGGGTTGCCTGTTGTATGTGGAAACGCCGATGGAAGTATTGATGCTATATGTAATGGCGAATTAGGAAAAGCGGTTAATGTGGATAACCTGGTTGAACTTGAAAACGCGATAAGTAATTACCTTCAGGATCCCTTAACACAAGAAAGAAGACAACATCTTCAACATGAATGCCTGTTGCATTTTAATGAAAATGATTACATTAATAAATTAGAAAAAATGTTTAGTTAATGAGCGAGATAAGCCAGGAAGATTGGGACATTGAGTTAACTCCGGCAAATAACATGCTGGATTTAAAGCTTAAAGATATTTGGCACTACAGGGATTTACTTGTTTTGCTGGTAAGGCGTGATTTTGTATCATTTTATAAACAAACCATATTAGGGCCCTTATGGTTTTTTATCCAACCGTTATTTACCACCTTAATATACACTTTTGTATTTGGTAACCTGGCAGCTATCCCAACAGATGGTTTGCCTCAGCCGCTATTTTACCTGGCAGGCATTACCGCCTGGAATTATTTCTCAGACTGCCTTGGAAAAACATCATCGGTGTTTGTTTCTAATGCCGGTCTTTTTGGAAAAGTTTATTTTCCAAGGCTTATTGTGCCGTTAAGCATAGTGGCATCAAACCTTATCAGGTTTGCTGTTCAAATGGCGCTGTTTGTTTTAATGATGATATTTTACTGGGTTAAAGGTGCTTCATTTCATCCAAATGCTTATTTGTTATTGTTCCCGCTGCTGCTGGTACTTATGGCAATGTTAGGCTTGGGTTTAGGAATGATCATTTCGGCTATGACCACGAAATACAGAGATTTAACTTTCCTCATCTCTTTCGGTATTCAGCTGATGATGTACTTAACCACGGTTATTTATCCCTTATCAACTGTAAAGGCTAAATATCCAAAGTATCAGTGGCTGGTTGAGTATAATCCCATGACGTCAATAATAGAAGCATTTAGATATGGCTTTTTAGGGCAGGGCACATTCACCATATTGTCATTAGGCATTACCACTGTAATAACAACTTTTATCCTGCTTATTGGCATTGTGATCTTTAACCGGGTTGAGCGCAATTTTATAGATACCGTATAATTCATGTCAGCAGTAATTAAAGTAGAGAATTTGTCAAAAGCCTACCAATTGGGTGAGATCGGTACTGGTACACTTTCCCGCGATCTGGAACGCTCATGGGCAAAGTTGCGTGGTAAAGAAGACCCGTTTTTAAAAATAGGCGAGGTAAATGACCGCGCCGTAAAGGGTGAAAGCGATGTGGTTTGGAGCTTAAAAGATATAAACTTTGAAATTGAGCAGGGAGCTGCGGTAGGCATAATAGGGCGCAACGGGGCCGGTAAAAGTACGCTGCTTAAAATTTTAAGTCGTGTTACATCGCCTACAACCGGTACGGCCAAATTAAAAGGGCGCATAGCCAGCCTGTTGGAAGTGGGCACCGGCTTTCATCCCGAATTAAGCGGGAGGGAAAATATTTATTTAAACGGTGCCATACTGGGCATGCGCAAGGCCGAAATAAAGCAGAAATTTGACGAGATTGTTGATTTTTCCGGTGTTGAGCGTTACATTGATACGCCGGTAAAACGATATTCATCTGGCATGTATGTAAGGCTGGCCTTTGCCGTTGCAGCGCACCTGGAAAGTGAAATAATGATTGTTGACGAAGTGCTGGCGGTTGGCGATGCAGAATTTCAAAAAAAATGCCTCGGCAAAATGGGCGATGTAAGTAAAGGTGAAGGAAGGACTGTGCTGTTTGTGAGCCATAATTTAACTGCTATAACACGGCTTTGCAGTTCATCCATGTTATTACGGAACGGACTGCTGATAGAGCATGACGTAACCCATAAAATTATCACCAATTATTTAAGCATAGATGAAATATCAACCTCTTTTATGCAATGGGAATCTGGCAAAGCCCCAGGCAACGGCGTTGCGCGCATTTTATCTGCCGGGGTATTTAATGAAAAATACGAGGTTTATGAATATATTGATATCCGCAAACCTGTTATAATTAAAATGGAATACGAAGTATTAATTGACGATGTTAAGCTAACCCACGCCTTTGTTTTTCATAATGAACATGGCATACGTTTATTTGACTCGCATGATGTTAATTCTGACTGGAAAAGTAATTCGGCGCGAAAAAAAGGCAGGTACACTGCCGAAATGTTAATACCCGGAAATTTCTTTTCAGAAGGCAAGATAAAAATAAGCCCGGCGGTTATCACATCCGATCCTTTTGAACTGCATGCCTATGCTGAAGATTCCATTTCTTTTTTAGTGAAAGACAGCCTGGAAGGTGACTCGGCCAGGGGTGAGTACGCAGGCAGCTATGGCGGGGTAATAAGGCCGATGTTTAGCTGGCAGGCAGATTTTATAGGCTAATGAGGATCTTAGTTATAGGTGCAGGACTTTTTGGGACATCAGCAGCAAATATATTGGCTGATAAAAACAATCAGATTGATTTAATTGAGGCCGAAGACGATATTATGCAGCTGGCATCAAGAGTTAACCATAACCGGATACACCTGGGGTATCATTATTTACGCAGCATACAAACAGCCGAGCAAAGCATTGAAGGCCTGTTATCTTTTTTATTTAACTATGGCAAAGCAGTAATTCATCAGTTGCCAAATTATTATGCAATTGCTAAGGAAGGGAGCAAAACCACACCCGCAGAATTTGTAAGCTTTTGTGATAATGTTGGCATTGGTTATGATAACGAGTTTCCTGATAATAAATTTTTAAACAGGGATAAAATTGAAGAATGTTTTAAAGTGCCCGAGCCGGTTTGGGATTATGAAAAATTAAAAAAAATTATCAAAAGTAATTTAAAAAAATCGAAAGTTAACCTGCTGCTGAATACGGAATGCACTAACCTTAAACAGCTGGCCGATAAAACATTTGAAGCAACATTTAACAACACAGTAAAACATTATGATGTAGTAATAAACACCACTTATTCAAACATCAATAAAATAAATAAACACCTTGGGGTTGAGCAAAAGAAACTGCTGTTTGAAAACGTAATTATTCCGGTTTTTAAATACCCAACACCCGCAAAAGGCCTAACTATTATGGATGGCCCATTTTGTTCAGTAATGCCCAGGGGAAGGATAAAAAATGAATTTCTGTTATACCACGTAAAGCAATCTGTTACTCAATCGCAACTGGCAATTGATAACCCCGGGTTCGGGATAAATAATGTTTTAGATAAAGATGCCGAAAATGCTATTTATGAACAATCTGCATTGTTTATGCCATTCTTAAGTGAAGCTGTACACGCAGGATATAATAAAACCACCCGTTTGGTTTATGAGAACAGCGATGATGCGCGCATAACTGAATTACACTTATACCCGGGAGTGAAAAATTACTTTTCGGTACTATCAGGCAAAGTTACAACCTGCGTACAGGTGGCGCTTGAAATTAAGCATATACTGCAAGGCAAACAAAAATTAAAAAGGGCGAAAATATGAAACTCCATTTAGGCTCGGGTAAAAATGTAAAAGAAGGGTATATTAATATTGATAAGTATGTTGATTTTCCGGGTGTGGAAAAACTCGACATATTTAATTTGCCGTATGCTGATAATTCAGCCGACGAAATTTTATCAGAGCATTTGGTGGAACACATTGGGTTTAAAGATGAGGAAAAGTTTTGGCGGGAATGTGCAAGGGTATTAAAGCCCGGCGGGAAGCTGGTAACAGAAACGCCTGATATGGAGTGGTTATGTAAACAGTTTTTAGAAGCTGAAGACTCGTTTAAAGAATTTTATAAAGTAGGTGCAAAAGACCATTACTTCGGCAATGGCCGGTCTGTTGAGCAGCGATGGGGAATGATAACCACGCATTTTTTTGGCAATCAAAATGGCGATGGGCAATTTCACTACAATGGCTATACCAAACAAAAACTAACCCGGATTGCGGATATGATTGGCTTAAAAGATTGTACAGTTGTAAAAATATTTAATAAGGGTGCGCAGGCATTGGTTGCAACCATGGTTAAACAATGAAGGAAAATATATTGATTTTCGGGGGCAACAGTTTTTTGGCGAAAGCTTTTAATGAGAAATATAAAGATGTTTATGCCATACAAAATGTTTATCGTAATGACCAAAGTCAACAACTGAATTTTGATTTTGAAAGCGATGATACTGAACGTATAACCGCTGAACTAAAAGACAATTATAAAGCCGTACTATTTTTCCAGGGATTAACCCCATCAGTTGGCGCAAAAGATATAAGCGCGGAGCATTTTTTGAGGATGTTAAAGATAAACCTTGTTACGCCAGCCCTGCTCATAAAAGGTTTGGCTGGTAAATTAAGCCCGGGGGCACTGGTATTGTTTATATCGTCTGTTGCTAAAAAGAAAGGCAGCTTTGATCCTGCCTATGGAAGCGCCAAAGCTGGGTTAACAGGCTTAATGCATAGTTTGGCAAATGCCTATCCTCAATTAAGGTTTAATATTGTTTCATTGGGACTTGTTGAAAATTCGCCGGTGTTTAATAATATGACTGAAGGTTTCAGGCAAAAACATGCCGGCAGGATGTTTAATAATGAATTTATTAAGGCTGAAGATGTGGTAAATGTTGTAGCCGAACTGGTAAATAATCAAAGCATAAACAGGACGGATATTGAAGTAGATGGCGGATACAATTAAAAACCAACCTTTAGTAACCGTTGGTATTTGCTGCTATAATCGCGAAGAAGGCTTTAAGCATACCTTACAATGTATAACCAATCAAACATATCAAAACCTTGAAATAATTATTTCGCAGGATTTTAATGAAACGCTCGATTTCGGTCCGATTGTTAACGGCGCCAATGACCAAAGAATAACTTTTTGGAAACAACCAAGGCGGCTATCGATGTACAATAATTTTTGCTTTTTGCTTGAAAAGGCAAAGGGCCAATATTTTATGTGGGCCGCTGATGACGATTGGTGGGCACCGGATTTTATTGAAAAAATAATGCTGTCGCTGCTTGCCAACCCTGCAGCCGTCGTCGGGTTCTGCGATTTTATGGAGGTAGATGAAGACAATAACAGGATTGCTTCTTATCCAAATCACCTACCCCTGCTGCAGGAATTTACCACCGGCAACGATGTTAAACGCATAAAAAATTATATAAATCAGTTTGAGGGTTTTGGCAAGGCAAATTTGTTTTATGCAATATTTAAAACTGAGGTACTCAGATCTAGGCAGGTAATTGATATTTTAAAAAAGGGTGACCTGCCCGGGGATATGTTAATTAACCTGTCCGTATTGTTGCAGGGCGAATTGGTTGTTGTGCCCCAATTATTACGTACATGCACCTATATGCCTGTAAAAGGCTATGTACAGGAAATGCATGTCCCCCGGGTAAAAAATTTGCTGTTTATAAGGGTGAATTTTGGTGGGCTGCACTACCTGCAAAAAAAATGGAGCAACTACCTTTACAGTCATTTTACTATTATCCGCAGCTCGGGGCTGGGCTTTCCAAAAAAAATCAGCATATACCTTACCATAATAAAAAAAATAGCCTTCTTTTATTATGATTTACTTTGCATCAATGTTTACCTGAGAGGTTATAATGTATTTTCGAAAATAAAAAGGCAAAACACACTTAGCTAGGAATACCGGAATGTCGCTAAACAGTTATTTAAAAAGAATATTAGTCAAACTGGTTAAAAAATCAACCCCGGCAACAGGTAACCCGCAACCCGAATTAAACTATTCTTTTCATTTCAGCACAATGGGCCTTAATTGTGCAATAGGTAAAGACTGCTACGTTTACAACACCCACATTGGCGATTATACCTATTTAAGCTCAAATGTATCAGTAGTAAATACTGATATTGGTAAGTTTTGTTCAATAGCCCAGGGAGCTTGTATTTGCCTGGGGATGCATCCATCTTCAAAATTTGTAAGCACACACCCTTCATTTTTTTCTCTATCCAAACAAAATGGGATGACGTTTAGCGACAAAAATTATTTTGAAGAAATGGGGAAAACAAAAATAGGGAACGATGTTTGGATTGGAGTTAATGCAATTATTTTGGATAATGTTACCATTGGTAATGGTGTAATAATTGGGGCCGGCGCTGTAGTTACAAATGATATTCCTCCATATGCCGTGGCTGTTGGGGTCCCGGCAAAGATCATAAGATACAGATTTGAAAAAGATGAGATTGAGTTTCTGGAAGATTTTAAATGGTGGAACAAGGATGAGACATGGTTAAAAACCAACTTTCAAGACCTGCATGACATTAAATTGTTTATAAAGAAACATGCCAGTGATAATTAAATTACAGGGGGGCCTAGTAATTAAATGTTTCAGCATGCTTTGGGTCTTTCCATATCAAACAAATTAAATTCGCCGTTATATCTCGTTATGTCTTTTTTTAAACTAAACAATGGCCTTACACCACTTTTTACATCCTGGCTTTATTCAGAAAGTATTAAACAAAACAGGTGTTCATAAAACCACTATTAAAGGGAAAATAGCCTAAGATTCAATAATGATGTGTTTGAAATGGGATAACACCTATTAATTAATCTTAGTGATAGAATGAAAAAAAAGCTTTATTACCTGTTATTAAATATCGGATCTTTATTGGCTAAATGCGGCCAAAAAGGAAATAATGCCTTTCATAAAATTGCAAAATTAATACATACTCCTATTCTTCCTGACTTAGATCTTTCTTTAAAAAGATTTTATGAGGAAAGAGGAGATGAAATGAGATACAACTATGCGTTAAATGAAAAATCTCTGGTATTTGATTTAGGAGGATATGAAGGACAATGGTCATCAGAAATTTACTGCAGATATCGTTCTAAAATTTACGTATTCGAAGTATATAAGCCATTTGCTCAAGCAATGGAACGACGTTTCCTATATAACCCTGACATAAGTATTTTCGAATTTGGTTTATCTAATGAAAACACATTTGCAAAAATTTCATTAGATGAAAGTGGTTCTTCTATGCATAAAGAGGCGGCATTAATGGCAGATATTGAACTTGTAAATGCTGCTGAATTTATGAAGAAACATAATATTGAGTTTATAGATCTGATGAAATTAAATATTGAAGGTGCTGAATACGATTTGTTGGATTACTTGATTGAAACCGGATATCATAAAATTATTAAAAATCTTCAAATTCAATTCCACAGTTTTGTTCCTGATGCCCTTGAACGAATGACTAAAATCAGGAAGGAACTATCAACAACTCATGTTGTAACCTATCAATTTAATTTTGTTTGGGAGAATTGGGAGCGGATCCAATAATGCTGTATGATAATTATTAAGCTACAGGGCGGCTTAGGTAATCAAATGTTTCAATATGCTTTCGGTTTGTCTTTATCAAAAAAACTGAACACCTCCTTGTATTTTGACGTGTCTTTTTTTAAACAACCAGATAGCGGCCTTACACCAAGAATATATGAATTAGACCTTTTTAGCAGCCCAATAAATATTGCTGGCGATAAACAGATAAACAAATTTTTACGCCCCAATTTTATTCAGAAAGCCTTTAACAAAACAGGTATAAATAAAAGCACCATTTATAGGGAAAGTAGTTTGCGATTTACTAATGAGGTGTTTGAAGTAAAGCCGCCGATATATTTTGAAGGGTTTTGGCAAAGTGAAAAATATTTTAATGCGGTTGAGGATTTGATAAGAAACGTTCTTATACCTAAACCAGCATTAAATCAACAATCACAAAAAATCGCAGATGCGATAACACAACAGCCTAATGCAGTAAGTATCCATGTTCGACGGGGAGATTATGTAAACTCGAAAGCAACTAATGAGTTACATGGAGTGTGCTCTGTTAATTACTTTCAAAACGCAATAGCATTAATAAAAGAAAAAATACAAGATTCCCGCTTTTATTTTTTTTCTGACGACCCTGAATGGGTTGGTGAACACCTGTTACCTGTAATTGATAATGCCACCCTGGTACAGCATAATTATGATGCCGATAGCTGGCAGGATATGGCGCTGATGAGTAAATGCAAGCATCATATTATAGCCAATAGCAGCTTTAGCTGGTGGGGAGCATGGTTAAACCCCAATAAAGAAAAAGTTGTGATAGCCCCGGCTACCTGGTTCAGCACAGAAACCGATTATTTGGATTCGCAAGACCTTTTGCCCAAAAGCTGGATACGGATACCCAATGAATGATCCATTAGTTTCTATAATTATGCCTGCCTATAATGCGGAGAAATTTATTGAAGAATCAATTAATTCCGTTATAAATCAAACATTCAATAACTGGGAATTACTTATAATAAATGATGGTTCAACAGATAGTACAGAAAGTATTGCTTGTAAATATGCTGCTACTGATGCAAGGGTAAAATTGATTAACCAGGAAAACAAAAGACTCGGCGCTGCCAGGAATACCGGAATATTAAATGCAAAAGGAAGCTGGATAGCATTTTTAGATGCTGATGATTTGTGGATGCCCGATAAATTAAAGAAACAATTAAGTGTTGCAAAAACAGAACCCAAAGCAGGGGTTATTTTTACAGATGGCTTTACATTTTATGATAACTCTATAAAAACAGCATTACCTTATGGTACCGTTACAGGTTTCTTTACCGCTTCTGCCATTTATAAATTAGAATACCAGGGTAATTATATCCCGGTATTGTCTGCCTTGATAAAAAAAGCACATATTGATAATATAGGATTACAGGATGAAAGCCCATATGTATATGGGTGTGAAGATTGGGATTATTGGTTAAGACTAGCTATAAATGGTGTTTCGTTTTTTGGGATGGAAGAGAAGCTTTTTTACTACAGAAGGCACATTTCAAATATGTCAAACGATAGCAATTTAATGGCCCTGGCTAAGGCTACAGTTTTTATCAAGAACTTTAAAAAGGAGCTATTATCAAACCAGGAGATCCGTAAGATAAATGGTTTTATAAATCTAACCATTTGTGGTTTTATAAAACTCGGAAGAATTAAAGAGGCATTATTTTTAAATAATGGCATGTACAATGTTTCAAAAAAGGCTTTTAGAAAATTAAGCTCTTTATTTATAAGTATATTAGGAAGCCGGTCATATTATTTAACCCGCATGGTTTTTAAAGTCAACTCTTTTTAACTAAAATACAGATATCTTGAAAAGAACTTTAAAGCGTATCATTGGTAAATTCATCTCGAAGTTGAACGCTCTCTATGAGGAAAACAAGCTCAATAATATTTACCATAATCCCCATGTTACAATTGAGGCCGGGCTTATTATTGAACCATATTTTACAGCAAACCTGCCTGCAGATAATTTCAGCATAAAATTTGGATCGCATATTCGCTTTAAAAAATACTGTCACATATTAATGTTGCCTAAAGCGGAGCTGGTGATTGATTCAAATGTATTTTTCAATAATTACTGCTCTGTTAACTGTCTCGAAAAAATAAGTATCGGTGAAAATACCATGTTTGGCGAAGGGGTAAAATTATATGATCATAACCACACATTCGGCTATAAGGAAAATACGCTCATAGTTTCAAAAGATCAGTTTGAAACTGCACCAATAACTATTGGGAAAAACTGCTGGATAGGCAGTAATGTAACCATACTCAAGGGCGTAACGATTGGTGATAATGTTATTATTGGCGCAAATTGCTTGATTTACAGATCCATCGACAGCAATACGGTTGTTAAATTAAAAGCAGAATATATAATTGAAAATCGTTCATAGATAATTGAGAATTCAGCCGGCTAAAAAAGTTTTATTTATAAGTCATGAAGCCTCCCGTAGCGGAGCTCCAATTGTTTTATTGCACCTGCTTAACTGGTTAAAAAAGAACACGGCTTTGCAATTTGAAATATTGCTGTTAACAGACGGCCCTCTAAAGCCCGACTTCGAAAAAGCAGGGAAAACATTTGTATTAAGTGATCTTACCGGGCAGCATACGTATACCAACAGGGTTAAAAAAAAGCTGCTCGGAATAACGTTAGTTGAACAGTATAAAAAAACAGCCGCTCATTTTTCAAAAAGGAGGTATGACCTTGTTTATGGCAATACAATTGTAAGCTTGCCCTGGTTGAAAATTTTTAAGGAAAGCCATTCAATTAAAACACTTTGTTGTGTACATGAGCTTTCATACGTGTTAAATTATTTTTTTACAAGGGAATACCTGGAGGAAAACTTAAAACAAACTAACGCCGTTATTGCCGTTTCAGGGTCAGTAAAAGAGAACCTTATAAATGAGTTTAATTTACCTGCAGAAAAAATTCATCTTCATTATGAGTTCATAAATACTGATAGCCACTTAACAAATAGTAATGCCCTTGGTAAGGCAGACTTAGGTATCGGGCATGATGAATTTATAATTGGTATGGGCGGCACACCTGAATGGAGAAAAGGAACGGACCAGGTTATACCACTCGCCATAAAACTTAAAGAGCAATATCCTGATTTTAAGTTCAAAATAGTTTGGTTAGGGGCTGGCGAGGATAATGATTTTGTGAAGCAACTGCTATATGATGCCCGTAAATGCGATATAGATAACCGTTTGGTGTTTTTAGAAAGCAAACCCAACCCGCTCGATTTTATTAATTTATTTGATGTTTTTGTTTTATTATCAAGAGAAGATCCTTTTCCGCTAATAGTATTGGAAGCAGCCTTTCTTAAAAAACCCATTATAGCATTTGAAAATAGCGGTGGGACTCCGGAACTGATAGCACAGGGCGCCGGTTTACTGGCTCCTTATCTGGATATTGCACAAATAGCCAATTTAATACATGTATTAAGCGTGGATCCGGCGCTTATTGATAAAATAGGCAAAAAGGCTAATGACCTGGTATTAGCTCAATACAACTCGAATATAGTTTCGCCGGGTATTTACAATGAAATAAATAAGCTGATTGAACCTGTAATAAACGGGGGAAATAATCAATGATATCTGTCATAATTTGCTCCCGTTCAACAAATCAAACGCTGGTAAATAATATTGAAGCAACTATAGGTGTTCCTTACGAGCTTATTTTAATTGATAATTCAAATAACGAGTACAGTATTTGTGAAGCGTATAATTTAGGCGTAAAAAAAAGCAAATATTCCCTACTATGTTTTATGCATGATGATATTGTGTACCATACAAATAATTGGGGAACTGCCGTAATAAACCACTTTACCTCTGTACAAATTGGAGCAATAGGTATAGCGGGAACACCTTATTATAGCTATATGCCGGGCGCATGGTGGGGTAGCGGAATTTTCTATGAAAACATTTTACAGTCGTCGCAAGAGGATCCGAAACCTGTTTTAAAATCAAACAGTAATGGGCTGCTTACCCGACAGGTAGTTGCATTTGATGGTGTATGGTTTTGTATAAAAAAAAGCCTGTTTGAGCTAATAAAATTTGATGAGGTAAGTTTCAAAGGCTTCCATTTTTATGATACGGATATTTGCATGCAGTTGCATAACCTGGGTGTTAAAATGTATTGTGTAAATGATGTTCTTGTTCATCATTCATCTATTGGCAGTATGAATAATACCTGGATTGAAAACGCATTGATATTCCAGGAAAAATGGCGACAAAAACTACCTGCGTTATGTACAAACATCAGCTTTGGTCAGCTATGCCGCTTTGAGTACAAAATTTTGAACGAATTTATCTGGATCTGTGCTTCAAACGGCTGGGAGAACAGAAGGATTTATAAATTGGCATTAAAATATCTTTTAAGCTTTAAAAAGGGGTATTTATTCTATAAAACGCCGGGATATTTTATAAAATTTGCTTTTAAGATGATCTTTAAAAAAGGGATGCCTTTTTATTTTATATAGTTAAATAATGAAAGAAACAGTTAGTATAGATATCATTATTCTAAGTTACTCAAAGGATGAACACCTCAAAAGCCTGACTGTACAAACTATTGCGACACTAATAGATTCTGAAGACCCGGAAAAGATCCATTTTAATGTGATAGTAGTTGAATCGAACAAAACATTGCAACCCTTTCAGTTTGAAAATTCAACAACCATTTACCCAACCGAAGAGTTTGGTTTTCATAAATATCTAAACATCGGCATAAAATTAACAAGCAGCCCGTACGTGTGCTTGTGCAATAACGACCTGATTTTCCACAAAGGATGGGCAAGTGAAATATTAAACGCTATGGATAACGATGCTGCAATGTTAAGTGCTGTACCATACTGCCCTAACTTTCATAAAAAAGAGGGCTTCCCTTTAAATGCGCCTCCTCTTGAAGGGTATTTTGGATTATTAATAGGCTGGTGCATTTTTGTGAAAAGAGAGATCTTTGATATTATAGGCATGCTTGATGAAAACCTGGTATTTTGGTACTGTGATTACGATTTTTCCAATACGCTTGAAAAGTACAAAGTAAAAAACTGCCTGGTATCAACATCGGTTGTAACTCATTTGGGCAGCGAATCAATTGTTTCGGTAGATAGCAAAGAACATAGAAGGCTTACACAAATCCCCAGGTTTTATTTTAGCTATAAGTGGCATCATCACTCCTATATCCGTTATAAATTGGAAACCCTGTTATTTAAAGTAAAAATGGCGCTCAATCTTTAAAATGTATTTACAGACTATATTAAATAACGGACAGGTTAATCGGATTAAATGAAAATTTATTTGTTAAATATTCCTGATATTTTACAACCGGCAAGTCAATCATTTAACTATCCTGCCCATAACAAAGATTATGGCATTGAGCAGGATTTTTTGATCTGGATAAAAAAGCAAAAGGAATTAATAACAGATGATCCGGCAGTGGCTGATTGGCATTACTTGCCTGTGTACTGGACTCGCTGGCATATCAATCATAATTTTGCAACCAACAATGAAGGTTTGGAGCAATTGCAGAATGAAGTTGATAAATTGTTAATTGATGATAAAAAAACTTTTACCATTACACAGTTTGACGGTGGCTCGTTGATAAGAACCGGTAGATCTGTTGTGTTTACAGCAGCGCGAACTATTAACCCCGGCATTGATATCCCCATTTTATGCAGCCCGCACCGTAAGCCGCCAGTACCAGTTAAAAAGAAATATCTGGCCACATTTAACGGATCTTTTGATACGCACCCTGTTAGAGTTGAAATGCAAAAGAGGTTTGCCGGAAATCCCGGTGTATTAATAGCCGGTGGCCTTCCGACGCGTTTTTATAAAAGATTGCTTTGGGCTAAGAATTACAATTTAAGAACCCTTGAATCATACGTTGCCCTATGCCCCCGAGGAACAAGCTGTAATTCGTTCCGGTTTTTTGAAGCGATGCAATTAGGCATAGCACCCTGCTTAATTGGCGACCAGGATGTTCGCCCGTTTAAAAAGTTTATTCCCTGGGATGAGATAAGCTACTATGCATCCTCTGTGGATGAGTTAGAATATTTGCTGACTAACCTGGATAAGAAAGAAGCTATTAAAAAAGGGAAAAAGGCATATCAGTACTGGAAAAATGAGCTGTACTACCAAAAATGGTGTAAATACATATTAAAAGAACTTGAACAGCAAGCCTGAAAAATTAGACTATATCCCCGGTTTGGACGGCATTCGTGCTTTGGCGGCTTTACTGGTAATTTCAACGCACTGGCCTAATAACAGCCTCTCATTAAAATTTGGATGGATTGGCGTGAACATTTTCTTCGTACTATCAGGTTTTTTAATAACCCGCATACTGGTGAACGAAAAGCAAAGAGCCTTTAAGCAGTACCTTTCCAATTTTTTTTATAAAAGAGCGCTGCGAATATTTCCGATATACTACTTGTTTATTTTCAGTACCACTATAATTATTCTGCTGATCTATTGTTTTATACCCGCGTTATCAAAGGATGGCAGTTTAATAGCAGGTTTAAATGCTATAAAGTACGACTTGCCCTTTTATCTCACCTATACTTATAACATAAAACTTAACCTGGCCCCGCTATTTCATTTTGGCGATTATTCTAACGATTTTTTTGGCCATTTATGGTCGTTAGCTATTGAAGAGCAGTTTTATATCATTTTCCCTTTCCTGGTTTACTTTCTTGATAGCAAGCAGTTAAAAAAATTGGTTATTGCTATAATAATTATTTGCCCGCTTATAAGGCTTTGGGCAGCATTAATTGGCACACATTTAGTTTCAAATAAATACTGGCTTGGTGAGCTATTGTACACTAATACATTTTGCCAGGCCGATGCGCTTGCTGCAGGCGCCCTGCTTGCTTTATATCCCATTAAAATAAAATTCCCTTACCGTACTTTTTTTGTTGTAATGCTTATATTCCTGGTTACAGGTTTAACCTGTTTATACTTTTTACGGCAGGCAGGCTATTTTTTAGTGGATGGGAAAAGTTTAGGATATGACTTCCCAGCCTTTTGGTTTACGGAAACCACTTCCCATTTTTTAATAAACATCAGGGGATTTTACCAGTACAGCCTGGTTAATTTACTGGCCTTTTTCTTAATAGCGCCCGCAGTTATAAAAAAGCCACTTTTTCCTGCTGTGTTACAATCCAAACCAATAAGCTATTTAGGAAAAATATCATACGGCGTGTACCTATTTCATTACCCTATAAAGGCATTTTTTGTAATGGGTGGAAGCTTTTTTGGTGGCTGGTTTAAGCTAACTGCAAACCCTTTTATTCATATCAGTATCTTCATTCTTTATTTATTTGTAGTAATTATGCTGGCTCACTTTAGTTATCAGTATTTTGAACGGAAAATAATGATGAAATATAAACCCAATAATGTCGGCAATTAGCTTTTTCATCCCTGCATATAATTGTGCTAAAACCATAGCTGAGTCTGTTGATTCAATTATGGAGACTAATTTTACCGATGGTGATGAGCTCATTATCACCAATGATTGCTCAACAGATAACACCTTACAAATATTAAAGGAACTTAAAATTAAATATCCTGTAATTATTTTGCTGGAGCATATCAGGAACAAAGGTGGTGCCGCAGCCAGGAATACGGCGGTTGAAAATGCCAGGCACAACCTGTTATTTTGCCTCGATGCTGATAATGTTTTGGCCCCGTTAAGCATTACTCCATTAAAAGAATACCTTGCCGAAAACAACGCCGATGTAGCTTCATTTCAGCATCAGCATTATTTTTTGGAAGATAAATTTAAACCCGAATACATTTGGTCGTTACCGGCTGGTGAAATTAGTCCGCAAAGTTATTTAAGCGGAGAAAATACGCCTGGCCAGCATGGCAACTATCTGTTTACCAAACAAAGTTGGACAAATGCAAAAGGATATGCCGAAGGTTCTGGCGCGCTTGATACCTGGACATTTGGCCTTAGGCAGATAATAACCGGTGCAAAAATGGTTGTTTTAAAAGATACCCATTATTATCACCGGCTTGATTATGCAAATTCATATTGGATGAATGATGCCGAGGTTAATTTATGGTCTGTTTCTGTTAAAGTTACTTATGCTCTTTTTCCGTTTTTTGATATTATAGATGAAACGTTTTTAACTTATATGCTGGGGAAAGGCAAGTACGATTGGTTTTATAGACTTAAACAAGCCCCAATTAAGCTAACTGATAAAGAGGCAAAAGAGGAATTTTATTCAAAGCAACATTTAAGGGTGAAAAATATAGCATACCCGGCACCTTCATTTTTTAATAAGGTTATTTATAAACTAAAAGGAATTGCAGGTTTAAACAAATGATAGCGGTAAGGTTGCAGGGGCGGTTGGGGAATCAGATGTTTCAATATGCTTTTATACTGGCTGCTTCAAAGCAACTAAATACAAATTTTTATATTGATCAGTATATAGAGCTTTCAAGCGTAGAAAGATACTTTAACAATATAGTTGCAAGGCCAAACAAAGCACTTACACAACTATTTAAGATTAAAGGGTTCAAAAATATCTTCAGTTTTCACCTTCGCAGGGCATACTATAAATACTTAGCCAAAGTAAATAAACTTGCGGTTTACGAGTATGATTATAATGGCACCGCAGCCGAAATAACACTGCAAAACAATATATTATACTTCGGTTTTTACCAATCTGAATCATTTTTTGATTCGATAAAAGAAACGATCAAAAATGGGTTTACTATAAAGAATGTTTTTATTGAGGCGTTTAATCTTAAATACAGTAGCCTTTATCAGCATAAAAAAATTGTAACTGTACATATCCGCAGAACAGATTATCAAAGTCTTGAACATTTAAATTTAGGAGCTGGCGATTTATCACTGCCGAAGGCGTATTATGAAAAAGCGCTTGCAAAGTTTGAAGGACAGAACGTGCATTTTGTTTTTATTAGCGACGATAGGGATTTTGTAAATCAAAATTTTAAAGAAGTTAATAATAAAACCATATCTGCCGATAGCGAAATAATGGACTTTCAACATTTGCTTAATGCGGATGCCTGTATTATATCAAACAGTACATTTAGCTGGTGGGGGGCATGGCTAAATAATAAGCCCGGAAAGACCATTTACGCTCCCCGGTATTTTTTGGGATGGCGCATTAAACTGGAAACTCCCCGGGAAATTTATCCCGGCAATTGGACCTTAATTGATTTTTAAATGTTAAAAAATGGCGTATCAATTATTGTGTGCTGCTATAACAGCTCATTAAGAATTGAGAAGACGCTGGAATATTTGGCAGCACAAGTTGTAAACGATATTAGTTGTGAAATAATTTTAGTTGATAATGCTTCAACTGATAACACAAGTGAAGTTGCCAGATTGGTTTGGGCCAAAATTCAACCCAATGATATTACCCTTAGCATTGTTTCTGAACTGCAGCCCGGGCTTTCAAACGCCCGTTTAAAAGGGGTTTCAGCTTCAGCTTTTGAGTTTCTTGTTTTTTGTGATGATGATAATTGGCTTGATGAAAACTACGCTCAAAATGTTTATAAGCTATTTACGGCAAATTTGGATGTTGGGATAATAGGAGGTTGGGGAACCGCTCAATTTGAAGATGTATCAGTAAAGCCTTTTTGGTTTGATACCTTTTATCATGGTTATGCCATTGGTAAGCAGGCTGCAAAAGAAACATTGGTAGGTAATGTTTATGGAGCGGGTATGGCAATCCGTAAATCTATTTTAAAAACCCTTACCCGTGAATATCCAATGTTTTTGAACGACAGGAAAAAGCAGGAGCTTTCATCTGGAGGCGACTCGGAGCTTTGTTATAGGGTCCGGATTGCAGGTTATAAAATTTTGTACACGCCACAGTTAACATTCAAGCATTATATAGCAACCAATCGCCTTACATTGGATTATTTAAAAAAACTCCATATTGGCTTTGCCAAAAGCTTTGTTGTGCTAAACTTATATGATAAGGCCTTAGCTGCTGAAAAATCGGAACTGTCTGTTTTTTACTGGCTAAAAAAGGCGCTGTATTATTGGGGTATCTACTTAAAATATTGGCCCAAACATTATTTAGCTTATAGAAAGTGTGAAGGGACAAAGGAAGAGATCCTGCACATTACCTGGAAAAATATAGCTATTGATTATTTTGCATATAATTTTAAAACTACCGGAATTTATAGTGAGGTAGTTGCGTTAAAAAACAAGCATAAGTTTAATGGCAGATAGATCTGTTTTATTACTGGCAACCAATAAACGTGAATACCTGAAATTCGCAATAAATTGTGCAGAATCAATTAAAATACACAACCCCGGTTTGCAGATTTTTATTGCAACCAATATAAAGCCTGAGAAGGACCTTGAAGGGATAAAATTTCTTTTGGTAAAGGATGAATTGGCAAAGCTTTATATAGAGGCAAAATTATACCTGGACACATTTCTGCAAACAGAAGAAACTTTATTCATAGATTCCGACTGTTTGTGTTATGGTAAGCTTGATCCATTATTTGAAGCTTGCCAGGGGATGGATGTTACCGTTATTGGCCGGCTTACCCCGCTTGAAAAATACTGGGGAACCGGGCCTAAAGGCGCAGTGTTTGCGAGAAAAGAATTTTCAATTGATAATGCAATAACTTTTAACGGCGGTTTTTATTACATAAAAAGAACACCTTTAACCGGGCGTATTTTTGAGAGGGCCCGGGAAATTTCAGTTAAGTATGATGAGTATGGGTTTCACCGCATCAAAAATAAATGGAAGAATGAAGAGGAGCTGTTATCGATAGGAATGATATCAAATAAACAGACCCCTGTTAAAGACGATGGTGGATTTATGTCAGATCTATCGACAGATCAAAAACCAAGTAAGCTAAATGTTTTAAAAGGGGATAGGTTATTGCGTAACCCGGCTAATAAATTTGTTGAGCTGCGCAGTTGGTATCCATCAACCTATTCACCAATTGTGCTGCATTTTGGAGGGAGCAATATCAAATCATACCCTTATATTTCGCAAAGCTTGTTGCTAAAGCTATTTTTATCAGGGGTGCCTGTATCAGTAGCAAGCCTGATTGTGTTCATCGCTATCCATACCCCTTACAAAACATATCATTGGATGAGAAGGCTGTTTGGGCTTAGATAAAATTATGCGTTTAATATCCTGCACAAAATAAATGAGTTTATATAAACTTTCCTTTATTATAGCTACCCGCAACCGTTTACCGTTTTTAAAGATCACTTTAGAAAAATTGATAAATGAGCTGTTGCCAGGTGAGGAAATCGTGGTAGTTGATGGCAATAGTACCGATGGTGCATCGGAGTATTTGCAACAACTTTTTGAGCAGGGAAAAATTCATCAGTTTATTTCAGAACCCGACCATAACCAGGCCCACGGCTGGAACAAGGCGTTATTAATGGCAAAGGGCACTATCATAAAAAAAATAATTGATGATGATGTGCATTCTTATACGGCGATAAGAAAATGCGCTGATTTTATGTTGAGCAATCCGCAGGTTGATATTTGTATCTCCAATTGCTTAACAACTGATTTGGAAACGCCGAAAAATATTCAAACAACCGGCAGGTTAAAATATTATGAAGCGTGGAAAGCAGGTAAAACTCCATGCTTTACCTTTAGTGATGTTTACCTGTTGATCAGGAAAAGTTCACTGGCTTATTTAGGGTTGTTTGATACACAGTTTGCTATGCTGGATTGGGAATATTCACTCCGTTGCTCCTGGTTAAAAGCAAGCATTGCCTATTACACAGGTTATAATGCTTTAGCTGTAAGCACACAAGGGAATGTTACCTCTTCAACTAATGCCGCCAGGTTAAAAACAGAAGGGTTAATAGGTAAAGCCAAGTATGGTTATAAAGGCGACCGTTCTGATATTTCACTTTATTCGGAATTAAAAATAGCGGTAGGAAAAGCTATAAATTATAAAGCGGGGAGCTCAGTAATTACCGCTAATCAATCCAGTGAGGCTGGAACAGAGCGTTTAGGATTTGTGTATAATAACCTATATACCATTATTGAAGATTATAACCGGGCTATTGATGCCCGCTTTATTTTATAAATGAAAAGGCGGATTAAAATTAAATGCCAAAATGGATTGCTTTTTCATACCGCCATCTACGATATCCTGAATGTTGTAGCAGACAAGTTTGATTTTGTAGAAAGTGATAACCCGGAATATATTTTTTTTGGCCCTTATGGTAATGACGTGCCTGAACCGGGTCCGTATGTTAGGATCGGTTACTTTTGCGAAAATATAATACCAGATCTAAACTCATGCGATTGGGCCTTTGGGATCCCATCGGAACAGCAAATTAATAATCCTAAATATAAACGGATCCAATGGCATAATTTAAATCCGGATGACCTGGTAAAAAAAGATTGGGATGTTGAGCGCATTCTGGCATCAAAAACAAAATTTTGCAATTTCTTTTATTCTCACCCCGTACCGTACAGGGAAGAATTTTTTAGGCAATTATCAAAATATAAAAAGGTGGATGCCCCTGGCAAAAGCATGAACAATATGCCATCGGTTGATAACATATACAAAGGCGGTAAATGGGAGGTTAAACACCAGTTTTTAACGCAGTATAAATTTACCATTGCTTTTGAAAATTATGTTTATCCGCATTACCAAACGGAAAAATTATATGACGCAATGCTTTGCCAAAGCCTCCCTGTTTATTGCGGTGATCCTAATATTAGTGAAATATTTAATACCCAAAGTTTCTTGTTCGCGAATGATTTTATTAGACCTAATAACTCGCGCCTGGTTAAGTTTCTAGAAAACAGATCACAGCTGAATTTTACTGATATCAGGCCGCTTTATTATAAATCAGCTAATGACAGGATCAGGCGGAAATTAAAATCAATAGGGAAAAATCTGAAAATGAAGCTGCAGTTTAATAAACTGGATTTTAGCGACTTGATTGATCAGATAATTATGCTGGATAAAGACCCGGATAAATACGTGGCTTATTTAAGGCAGCCCTGGTTTCATAACAACACACCCCCTGCTAACTTTTCATTAAGGGATAGATGGATAGAGATTTTTTCGAATAAAAGTTAATGGCAACATATTCTTATCCTTTAGTTTCTATTATTATTCCATTATACAATGCGGAAAAGCACATTGCGGAAACGATAGAAACTGCGCTGAACCAAACCTGGCCCAACAAGGAGATCATTATAATAAATGATAGCTCAACCGATAATTCACTGGCTATAGCTAATAAATATGTCAATGAAAATGTAAAGGCATTTACCCAGGAAAATAAAGGAGCAAGCGCAGCCAGGAACTACGGATTAAGAGAAGCAAAAGGAGAATACATCCAGTTTTTAGATGCCGATGATTTGTTAAGTCCGGATAAAATTGAAGGGCAGATGGGGTATTTAAAAGGTTCAAAAACCCTTATCGGCTTGTGCCGGGTTGTGCATTTTGACGATGGGGATGACTATCGCAAAATTGTGTTAAAGGATGACGACTGGTTTTGTAAGGATAGCAATGACCCGGTAGATTTTTTGCTGAAATTAAATGCAGATGACGATGTGCTGCCGGGCTATGGAAGCATGATCCAGCCAAACTCATGGCTTACCCCAAAAACGCTAATTGAGAAGGCCGGAATGTGGAATGAGTTTAGGTGCCCTGATGATGACGGCGAGTTTTTTTGCAGGGTAATATTAGCATCCGAAGGCATAAAATATAGCACCATCGGCACTAATTATTACCGTAAGCACAAACACAATAACACAGTATCGGGCCAAAAAAGTTTATCTGCATATGAGAGTATGCTTTTATCTATTGATTTGAAATATAGCTATTTAAAGGAACGGTTTAACGACCCTATACTTGAAAGGGTCTTTGCCCGGCATTATTGGGAAATTGGTGTTGCAGCCTATCCGAGGTACAGGCAACTTTCAAAAAGAGCGATCAATAAAGCCCTTGAATATGGTTATAACGGCCAAAAGTATAAAGCAGGCCCGGTAGGTACATGGTTAAGTAAAATATTAGGCTGGCGGTTGGCGCGAATTTTAACATACCTAAGGTTTAAAGTGTAATGGCTATTATGACAATTTTGGCATCGGCATGAAAATTATTAAGCTTACCACACCTTGGCGGCATGATTTTTTAAAGAGTCAGCTTAACCCGCAGATTGTTGATTACAAATTTGAAATTGATAACGATTGCAGGGAATGTGATTACTGGATAGTTTGGGGCGATATTCCGCATGAACATGAACGGATGGTGGTTAAATGCCCACCATCAAACGTTATTTATATGACGGATGAGGCGCATGAGCAAAAGCAATTTAATCAAAAATTTTTAGACCAGTTTAACTATGTAATAACCTGCCGGGAAGATCTGCACCACCGTAATTTGATCCAAACGCATGAAATAAATCATTGGCAGCTAAGTAAATCATTTACGGATGTTTACAGCACTGCAAAAATTGAGAAGACAAAATCGCTATCGGTGGTTTGTTCAGACCTCACTATTTTAATAGGCCACAAAAAAAGATTTGCCTTTGTTAACAAGCTGATTGGCCATTTTAAGGATAGGATTGATGTATATGGCAGGGGATTTAACCCTATTGATGATAAGTGGGATGCGCTGGCACCTTACAAATATTCTGTAGCAATTGAAAACTCGGCAATACCTGGTTATTTCACCGAGAAAATAACGGAGTGCTATCTCGCCCATACTTTGCCCATTTACTATGGGCCACCCGACATAACAAGTTATTTTGCGCCCGAGTCCTTGGTGAGAATTGATGTTGACGATTATAGATCAGGCATTTTAACCATTGAAAAGCTGCTGGAGGAAGATCCATGGGAGCAATTACAGGATACTTTAATTGAGCAGAAACTACTTTATTTAAACAAATATCAACTGTTCCCGGCATTGTGCAATGTGGTTTCAAAGCTGGATGGCCCCCAGGGTGAAAAAAAACGTTGTGTTATAAACGGCCACGAAACCTATTACAGCAACTACAGGCTTAGAAAGTTGTACCAGCAATTAAAACAAAAGCTTAATAAATGAGAGGCGTTTCTGTAATAATTTGTTGTTACAACAGTGCCTTGCGGTTGCCCGAAACATTAAGATATCTCTCGCTCCAAAGAGTACCGGTTGATATTAAATGGGAAATTATTATAGTGAATAATTTGTCTGCCGATAATACAGCGCAGGTCGCCGAAATGGAATGGGCCAAATATGATATTAATGGTGTAAATTTTAAAGTGGTTGACCAGAAATTGGCCGGGCTAAGCTTTGCCCGTGAAAAGGGCCTGGAAGAAGCCGGCTATGATTGCCTTATTTTTTGTGATGATGATAACTGGCTTTTCGAAAACTATATTGAAAGTGCTTATAACCTGCTGGAACAATGGCCTGATGCAGGAATTATAGGTGGATGCGGAATCCCAAAGCCGGAAACAGACCCGCCGGAATGGTTTGCTACTTATAGTAGTCATTATGCCACTGGGCCCCAAAGCGAGCACAATGGTGTGATAGAAGGGAGCAGTCCTTATGTGTATGGTGCCGGGTCAGTTGCCCGAAAATCAGCTCTTGAACAATTAAAAGCTATAGATTTTAAACCCATAGCTACTGACAGGTTAAATGATAAACTAAGTTCGGGCGGCGATGTGGAAGTGTGCTATGCCATTAAGTTATTAAATTATGATATAGCTTATAGTGATGATTTGAAATTCTATCACTTTATTCAAAAAAGCAGGCTTACAGATCAGTATTTATTAAACCTGGTATATCAATTCGGGTATTGCAATATTTTGCACCGCCCATATTTTTGGCTGTTTAACCCAACACTTCCCGGGTTTAAAAAAACATGGTTTTGGACCTTCCTGATCAGCCTTAATATTTATATAATAAGCTTAATTAACTCGCTTAAAAAAGGAGATCATCCAGGTAAATTTATAGGCAGGTTAAATGTTAACCACGCTAAAGGAAGATTGGATGCCATATTAGAATTGAACTCAGTCATCGAAAAATATTACAGAGCGCTCAGCGGAAAGTTTAAAGGGGCGGCTACAAATTGACAAGAACTGTATTAACAATTGCCACAGGTAAAGCTTTGTATATAAACCTTGCAGCTAACCTGGCGAGGTCTTTTTATTTATGGCATAAAAGCGCTGATATAACATTTAGCATTGTAACAGATCACCCCGAATTGTTGTCGGCAGATGTTACTTCAAAAGCAACAGTAATAACCATTAAACCCGGCGAACTTGGCGAAGGTTTTTCGAGCAAATTATTTTTGGATAAGGTAGCACCCGAAGGACAAACACTTTTCATTGACAGCGATTGCCTCATTTTTGGTGACCTTTCGCCGGTGTTTGAACGCTTTAAAGGGATGCCGGTATCTGTGGTTGGAAATTACATTTCATCGGGCGAATGGTTTGGTGATATTACCGCCATCTGCAAAAAATATAATGTACCGCACATCCCTAAATTTAACGGGGGCCTCTACTATCTTGAAAAAGGTGAAGTGGCAACCCGCATTTACAAACGGGCAAGGGATATTGAAAAACAATATGACGAAATAGGTTTTGTTCGGTTACGTAACCGACCGAATGATGAGGTAATAATGGCGTTGGCCATGCAGCTTGAAGATATGAAGCCATTGATTGACGATGGAACAATTATGAGCGATCCGTTAGCCTGTCCGGGTGAATATAAAATAGATATAATAAATGGTCGCACACTTTTGGTTAACCCGCCACTGCCACATGCTGAACACAGGCCCTGGTATCCTTTTGAAAAAGTGACGCCAATAATTGTTCATTTTTTGGGGGAATATACCTTGCACTATCCTTACCGGCGCGAGGTTTATCGCCTTAGCCATAATTTAAGCTGGTTGGGTAATGTGAAAAGTGTAATAGCAATAGAGTATCCCCAACGGTTTAAATTGTTTTTGAAAAATTTATTCAGATCTACCTATCATAAACTTTTTGGGATCCGGAAAGTTAAAAGCTCTGAAAGGGTAGTAACGTGATAGCAGATGTAGATATTTCAATTATCATCCCAACGTATAACCGCTTGTGGAGCTTACCGCAAACCATTGAAAGTTGCAGGAATAATAATTGCAGTGTTGAAATAATTGTTGTTGATGATGGCAGTACGGATGGCACATGGGAATGGCTTGATCAGCAAAAAGACCTGGTTATTATTGATCAGCCCAACCTGGGTAAATGCCAGGCAGTAAATAAAGGGTTTAAAGCAGCCAATGGTAAATACATCCGATTCCTGGATTCGGACGATTTGCTTAATAGCAACGCAAATGATGAGCAGTTTCAATTAGCCGAACTTAATAATGCCGATGTTGTTATCAGCGGCTACAGGTGCTTTAATAATGATGGACAAACTATAAGTAAACAACCCTGGATTGAAACGGATGATTTTATAGCCGGGCAATTGGGTGAAGGGGATGGATCGCATTATTCGGCTTTCCTGTTTAGGAAGGATTTTATTCAAGAAATTCCTCACAGGCCGGATTTTGCTTTTCGGGACGACCGGCTTTTTATATTAGAGGTAGCTTTAAAAGATCCCAAAACTGTTGTTCATCCTGGTACTGCGCTTTTGCACCGTGTTGCTCACCACGACAGGTTACAGATTAGCAGCGGACTAAAACAGCAGGTGCAAAACGAGCAGCATTTAAACCTGTATAAAATTATACTTGAGCAATTAAGTAAAGAAGGAAGGCTTACCCCAAGGCGAATAGGTGCTTCAATAAATATATTATGGCCCCTGGCCCATTGGATAGCATTAAATGATTTAAGCGCAGCCGTAAAGCTTGTTAAATGGATATTTGAGCTTAACCCCGGGTTTAAACCTCCGGAAAAAGGTGTATTGGGATTGCTTTATCAAAAGCTTGGTTTTGCAAATACTGAAAAGCTATTAAGGCTTCGCCGGAAACTCTTGTTACGTTGAACGATATTAAGCCTTTAAATATTTTTTATGAAGAACCGGATCCGGATAGGTGGGTAAAGTTTGACCATTACCCCAGGCGCTGGATAAGGCGGTTGTTAAGAGGCAAACAAAGGTCCGGCGGCGTGATGATGGTGGCTTTGGAGTTGATGCGCGGGCTTGATAAAATTAATATTCCATACAGGTTTAACAATTATGCTTACATAAAAACACATCCGGAAGAAATAGCCTGTATTATAGGCAAACCTCATTTGCTGTTTGACAGGAAGTGGAGAAACCCTGTCATTTTTGGCGCTGGTGTTTATTCGCACCCGGTTGAATGCCCTGATCTGTTTGAAAAATATCCAAATGTAAAGCGCTTTTTAGTGCCTGGCAACTGGATGCAGCAAATGTGCAGCCCTTATTACGGTGATAAAGCAGTAGCCTGGCCGGTTGGTATTGATACTGAAAAATGGAAATCATCTGCAATTGAAAAAAAGATTGATTTCTTAATTTACGATAAGATCCGATGGGATCATGATGCGTTTAACGAATCCTTAATAAAACCCATATTGAAAGTTTTGGAAGAAGGTGGGTTTGGTTACCAGTTTGTTAAGTATGGTAACTATACCCATGACGAGTTGCAGGAGAAGGTTGCCAATAGCCGGTCAGCTATTTTTTTGTGCGAACATGAGACACAGGGGTTGGCTTATCAGCAAATATTGGCAACCAATACGCCAATACTGGCCTGGGACAGGGAAGGCTACTGGCAGGACCCATATTACTATCCTGAAAAGGTGAAATATGAACCGGTAAGTTCAGTGCCCTACTGGGATGATAGTTGTGGTGTTAAGTTTAAAAATGCAATTGAGTTTACTGAAAAACTTAATTTATTTATAAGCAGGCATGACAAATTTGAACCCCGCAAATTCATTTTGAATAACCTGACGCTCGAACTTTCTGCAGAAAAGTACATGCAGATCTATCAAGAAGTAGAACAGGAAATAGCTTGAAGATATTATTGATAATGGACCCGGGGATACCAGTGCCGCCACCGCTTTACGGGGGGCACGAACGGCTTGTTTACATGTTTGCAGAGGAGTATAAAAGGCAGGGGCACGAGGTAAGTTTATTGGCTGGCCCTGATTCTCACATTTCGGGTAAGTGTTTTTCTTTTGGGGTGAATGATTTGGAAAGATCTGCCCTTCAAAAAAATAAAGAACTTTTTGAGGTATGGTACTTTCTTTTTAAACACAGGAATGAGTTTGATATTATCCACAATTTTGGGCGGTTAATGTATCTGTTACCTGTTTTGAATTATCAAGTAAAAAAAATAATGACCTATGGCAGGCCGGTAGCTGTTAGGGGTATAAAGATGGTGAACGCCCTTCCAAACTGTAATTTGATATTTACAGCATGCAGCAACTATTGCGTATCAACAGGTAATGTGGCCGGTAATTGGGAAACGGTATACAACGCCATTGATTTTTCAAAATATGAGCTAAATGAATCGGTAAGTGACGATGCTCCTTTAATGTTTTTGGGGCGCCTGGATAAAATTAAAGGGGTACATACCGCTATAAAAATTGCCAAAGCAACATCCAATATATTATGGATAGGAGGTAATATTCCGCAAACGCCCGATAATTTTGAATACTACAAACAGCAAATTGAACCGCAAGTAGACGGGAAGCAAATTATTTACCTTGGCGCTTTAAATGACGAGGAAAAAAATTTCTATTTAAGGCAAGCCAGGGGCCTTTTGTTCCCGATTGAATGGGATGAACCTTTCGGTATGGTAATGGTAGAGGCAATGGCTTGCGGGACACCGGTAATAGCCTTTAACCGGGGCTCGGTACCGGAGGTTTTGGAAGATAGTATTACAGGGTATATAGTAAACGACGAAATTGAAATGACAGATAAAATTTCCCAATTAAATACTATTAACCGGGTGATTTGCCGGGAAAGAGCCGCGGGAAAATTTAGTCATATTAAAATAGCGGAAAAATACCTTTCAATATTTAATTGATATAATTGCTTAACGATGTTACTTGCTATAAATAATTTACAATGATAGGGATCCGAATTTCCGGCGGTTTAGGTAATCAACTGTTTCAGTACGCTTTCATATCAAATTCAGGGCTAAAAAAAAAGAAGGTATTTTTTTTATTGAAGGACGGAATGCCCATTGAATTGTATAACTATTTCAAACTTAAAAGAAATTCATTTTACATTATTGATATATTGTTTTTTAACCATAGCGGGTTTAAATTATTTTTTAGCCACTATCTTAGGTCCGCCTTTTATAATTTAATCCAAAAGGTTTTTATTAAAAACCTGGTAAGCAGCCCTAAAGGAACCGACTCTCCAAATACGCTCAGCGATAAAGGCGATGCTACATTATTCAATGGTTATTTCCAATCGCCCTTGTATTTTTCCGAACACAAAACCGAAGTGTTAAAATATCTGGAATTAAGAAATAGTATTAAAAAATCATATAATAAAAATTACGCCTTCCCCAGGCAGGAAAGTAAAATTGTAACTGTTCATGTCAGGAAATCTGATTTTTTAGACCTGGCTTCTTATAATTTAGGAGATGCTGATCTGTCATTACCATTTTCTTATTATCACCGGCTAATTAAAGAAATTCATAGCGACACTAATTATTATATTATTATTTCGGATATGCCCGAAATAGCTGCCGGGGAATTTGACTATTTGGAAAGGAAACATATTTCAAAAGACAGTGTGATAGTCGACTTTCAACATATGCTTAATGCCGACGTTTGCATAATTGCCAATAGTACTTTTAGCTGGTGGGCTGCCTATTTAAATAGTAATAAACACAAAGTTGTATACTGCCCCAGGCACTTTTTAGGTTACAGATTAAATAAGGAATACCCTATGAATATTTATCCGGACGATTGGATAGAAGTTGATGTTCCAATTAATGTTAATTAACCCTTTTCTGAACATAATGCAAAAATATAACAAACAAAGGTTTAACATTATTCCTGTTAATGCTTTTTATTGTTTTGATTTATCATGATTAAAAAGATCATAAATAAATTAAAATATGAGCTTCAGTTTAGCAACACCAGTTATTATACAAGGATTTCTGAAAAAACAAAGAAGATAACCTACCGGGCACTATTGCGACAAAAAATCAAATCGCTTTCTCCAATCGTTTTACAACAAAGTAACGCCAGCCTTACCCTGGCCACAGTATCCAGTAAAAAGAATTTTTACGAATCGGTAGCTGCGCTTTATAGTTTTTGTTTCTGGAACCCCAATGTTTATTTGCATTATCACGAAGACGGAACGCTTACTGAAAAAGAGATCAGGCTCCTGAAAAAAATGTTCCCTGGGATTAAAGTTTTTTTAAGGCGTGATGAAAATATAAAGGTTAAAACCCTGCTGTCGTCAAAAGGACTTGAAAATTGTGAAAAATTAAGAGACGTGTTTTTCTTATCCATAAAGTTGTTTGACATGATTATAGAAAAACAGACAAACTACTTATTACATATTGATTCTGATGTGCTCTTTTTTTCAAGGCCTGATGAAATATTGGATATTGTTGAAAAAGGTAATTATAACGGGTGTTATAACCGCGATGTAAATAACTCTTATACATTTGATGATGCCACACTGGCAAGATATCTTACATCAGAGATGATCAGTTTCTTTAACTCCGGCCTGTTACTGCACAACTTTGATGAGCATTTTTTTAGCTTTATAAACAGGGTAATGGAAGGGAATTTGTATAAAACAGAATCGTGGCACCTGGAACAAACCTTGCTGGCGATGTTTGCCAGTGAAAAAGGAAATTTTTTAGGCTTACCAAAGCATTATGACCTGGCCAGGAAGGAAATGCTGCTTGGCAGTAAATTAACAAGCGAACATTATGTTTATGGTGGCGGAAGCGCCTTTCATAAAGATTTTATCTATAACCTGTACCCTTTGTTTAAAAAGAATTGACAGCAAGCGTAAATCCTGCTAAGAAAAAGATGGTACTGGTTTCTTCAGGGCAGCCGTCTTTAAATCCAAGATTGGTAAAAGAGGCGGATACTTTAACTGCAGTAGGGTTTGATGTTACCGTTTTGTATGCCTACTGGAATGCCTGGGGTACCGACCTTGATAAAAAGCTGCTACCCGGTAAACAATGGAGGTGTGTAAGAGCAGGGGGAGATCCGGAGCAAAAAAAGTTCACCTATTTACTAAGCAGGATAATCCATAAGTTTTCCTTATGGGTTACAAAACATACCGGTATTAAGTACTTTGCGCAATTTGCCATTGCCAGGAGCAGCTATTTTTTAATCCGGGAAGCAAAAAAACACAAGGCTGATCTGTACATCGGGCATAATCTTGGTGCTTTACCTGCGGTGGTTAAAGCATCGCAAAAACATAAAAAGCTATGCGGCTTTGATGCAGAGGATTTTCACCGGTATGAAAGCTCAAATGATAACAACGATAGCGAAGTTGTTTTAAAAGCATTTATTGAGGATAAGTATATTCCGCAGGTAAGCTATTTATCAGCAAGCAGCACACAAACTGCTAATGCATATCATCAACTTTTTCCGGATAAAAAGCCTGTTACCCTGCTAAATGTTTTCTCTTTTAATAATGATGTAAAGCAACCTCAATTAAATGCCGGTCAACCTGTAAAGCTCTTTTGGTTTTCGCAGGTTATTGGTGTTAGCCGTGGGATAGAAGATGTTGTAAAAGCGCTGCATATTTTAAAAGACGAGAATTTTGAATTGCACCTGCTGGGCTATCATTCAACACAGACGATAACATTCATTGAACAACTAAATAATGGTGTTGCAAAGATCTTTTACCATCAGCCGGTTATGCCGGCGGCATTGGTTGGGTTTGCAGCGCAATTTGATATTGGGCTGGCTACGGAGCCCGGGTTTAGCATCAATAATGATTTTGCGTTAAGCAATAAAATATTCACTTATATACAGGCCGGTTTGGCTATTGCGGCAAGTGACACCACTGCCCAAAGCGCTTTATTGAATCAATACCCAGCCATTGGGAACATTTATCAAAAGGGAAACGTTCAATCATTGACTGATGTTTTATCGGCATATAATAAAAACCGGGATCTGCTTTTAAAAAGCCGGGAGGAATCATGGCTTTTGGCTAAAAATACCCTGAACTGGGAAAATGAAAGTGAAAGATTTTTAGATCTTGTTAATCAAACATTAAGTAGTGCCAAACGCTAAAGTTCTCATCATCTCGCCGTATTTCCCACCCTCAAACGCGGCAGATATGCATCGTGTAAGGATGAGCTTGCCTTATTTTAAGCAATTTGGCTGGGATGCCACTGTAGTGATAATTGATGAAAAATACTCAGATGTAGTGCAGGATGAACTGCTTGTTCAAAGTATCCCTGCAGCGACAAAAATTTATAAAGTAAAAGCTTTAAGCAGCGCACTAACCTCAAAAGTTGGATTAGGCAGTCTTGCTTTACGCTCCCTTTGGTATTACCGTAAAAAGGTAAGTGAGATCTTAAAAAAGGAAAAGTACGATCTTGTTTATTTTTCAACTACCCAATTTCCGCTTTGTATTTTAGGGGCCTACTGGAAAAAGCGGTTCGGCATTCCTTATGTAATAGATATGCAGGACCCATGGCATTCGGATTATTACCAGGATAAACCCAAGGATCAGCAGCCGTCAAAATATTGGTTCTCCTATCGCTTACATAAATACCTGGAGCCTATTGCCATGAAGCAGGCAGATGGACTGATCAGCGTATCTGCCGGTTATATCAGCAATTTAAAAGCCAGGTATCCTGTTATAAATGACATCCCATCTGCCACCATTACATTTGGCGCTTTTGAGCCGGATTTAAAAATAGCGCTGGATAATCAAACTAAATTCGATTCATTATTGCAAAACGGCTTTAAAAACATTGTGTATGTGGGCCGTGGTGGTGTGGACATGCAAAAGGCCATTTCACCGGTTTTTGAAGCCCTAAAAAAAGGACTTGCTGAAAATCCCGGTGTGTTTGGCAAGCTGAGGTTTTATTTTATAGGCACCAGCTATGCGCCGGCAGGTACTGGTAAGCCTACAATTTTGCCACTGGCAAAAAAATACGGACTTGATGAGAATGTGGTTGAAATTACCGACAGGATCAGCTATTATCATACCTTATTAACTTTACAACAGGCCGATGCTTTATTTATACCCGGCTCGGACGACCCCAGATATACAGCTTCAAAAGTGTACCCGTACCTGTTAACCGGAAAACCACTACTCGCAATTTTTAATGAAAAGAGTAATGCCGTTGAAGCTATAAAGGAATGTACCGGCGATGCCGTTGTTTTAACCTTTAATGAAGATGCATCTCACCTGGTTGCTGATTTATTTAAAACATTAACAGGGTGGGGTAATGGCTTATTTAAGCCTTTATCTATTTCAAATAATTTCAAAAAATACAGTTCAGAAAACCTTACAGGTAAACAGGCTGAATTATTTACCAGGGCCATAAAACATTATGAGACAAAGAATACAAACACTTGACGGACTGAGATTTTTAGCCGCCATAGGCGTTCTATGGATCCATACCTGGACGATTCATGGTAACCCGAGATGTTATATTGGTAAATTTGATCTGGCTAATTTGCTGGCTATTGGTGGTAATGGTGTCGACCTCTTTTTTGTGATCAGTGGGTTTTGCATGTATTATTTTTACGCTTCGAAAAGTGATTTTTCTTATCATGATTTTTTTAGGTTCCTGGTAAAAAGATGGGTAAGGCTTTCGCCGGCTTTCTACGTGGCTACTATAATTTATATCCTTGTCGGCAAGTTTGTTCATCATCAAAATATTGATGGGCTCAGTAATTTTCTGCATAGTGTTTTTTATCTGAATTATTTTTTCATACAATATAATACCGCTTCACATTTTTGGACATTGACCGTTGAATGGCAATTTTATTTTACCATACCCTTGCTGTTGATCTATCAAAACAGGATTGGGTTTAAAAAGTCGTTTTTAATTATTTTTGGAGGCGCTTTTTTAATTGCGATAGTATTGGTGTTTATTTTAAAAAGTCGTTTTGACCCGATTACAGATACAATATTTTTTAGAGGACTGGAGTTTGGATGCGGATCAATTGCTGCAAGGCTACTGATAAAAAACAATGCATTTTTTAAAAAAAGGTTTTTATGGCTAATGTTATTTATTGCTGTTACCTACGCTGGCAGGGTTTTAATATCTAAACAAGTTTTAAGCTTATCAGCTAATTATTCCAATTTATTCAAGTTATTTGGCTATGTCTTTATGGGGACAGGTTTCGCCGGGATCTTATATCTGTCGGTAGTTTCGGTAAAGTGGCTCAATGTTATTTTAGGCAATGGGTTATTTAAAAAAATGGGGCGTATATCTTATAGCTTTTATCTTTTGCATCCTTTGGTATACCCGGTAATAGCTACTTACACAATTCAGCTGATGCCATCATTAAAAGGCATTGCGGCGCCGGTTGTTACCACCGTTATAAGCGCGGTTATTTTATATCCGCTATCGTCACTTAGCTATAATTTGCTGGAAAAACCATTTTTATCAATAGGTAATTTAACTGCCAAATGAAGAAGCTGGCGGTTATAACAACCCATCCTATTCAATATTACGCACCAGTGTTTAAGCTTTTGAATCAGCGTAAAAAAATAGATGTTAAGGTGTTTTATACTTTGGGCGAGGGTGCTGTTAACAAGCTCGATCATGGCTTTAATAAAGTAGTTGAGTGGGACATTCCGTTGCTGGAGGGATATGACTTTGAGTGGATGAAAAATACGGCGACTGAGCCCGGCTCGCACTATTTTAAAGGAATTGTTAATCCTGATGGAATTGAAAGGATTAAAAAATATCAGCCGGATGCTATATTGATCTTTGGCTGGGCATATAACGCTCACCTGAAAATAATCCGCTACTTTAGCAGTAAAGTGCCCGTATATTTTCGTGGTGATTCAACCTTACTGAACGAGTTAGGCGGATTAAAAAAAGCGCTTCGGTACGTTTTTTTGAAATGGGTGTACAAGCATATTAACCATGCTTTTTATGTAGGCAAAAACAACAGAAATTATTATAAAGCTTACGAGCTGAAGGAGAGCCAGCTAAGCTTTGCACCACACGCCATTGATAGTAACAGGTTTGAAGCCGACAGGAGCAATGAAGCTGGCGGACTGCGGTCATCATTCAGTATCGGTAATAACGATATATTGATCCTGTATGCGGGCAAGTTTGAGCCGGTTAAAAATGTTGAGTTACTATTGTCGGCATTTATAACTTTGAACCGGCCCAATGTGCATTTGCTTTTAGCAGGTAACGGCCCCAATGAAAATGATTTAAAAGAGCAGGCTGATAAAAGTGGTGCTGCCAATGTTCATTTTACCGGGTTTAAAAATCAAACCTACATGCCTGTTTTGTACCAGGCGGCCGACTTGTTTTGCCTGCCCAGTAAAAGCGAGACATGGGGCTTAAGTATAAATGAGGCCATGGCCTGCGGCAAAGCCGTATTGGCATCAGATAAAGTGGGCTGTGCGGCTGATTTAATAGAAGAGGAAAGAAATGGCGCTGTTTTTATAAGTGATAACGCGGGCAGCCTGGTGGAAAAATTACAGCAATTAACTAAAGACAAGGCTCAATTAGCTAAATTAGGACAGCAATCAAAACAGATCATCAAAAACTGGAGCTTTTTACATATTGCGGAAGCAATTGAAAATAAATTATTGAATGAAGCGTATTGACCGTATTAAACTTGATTTTACCCGTAACTGGAAACTTCCCGGGAAGGAACGGCTTTCAAACCTGCTGAAGGCATCTGATAAGCTTAAAGCAAGTATAAAAGAGGGGATAGTATGGTTAAGCGGCGAGGATATAGCTATTTATACCAGTGCCGATAACTATATTGAATGGACCATTTTAAGTACCGGCACTTACGAAGATGAGATAAATAAACTGATCAGGGTCTCACTTAAAAATGGCGGGAATGCATTAGATATAGGTGGAAATATAGGCTTGCAAAGCATCAGGATGTCGCAATGCGTTGGGCAAACAGGTAAAGTTTATGCTTTTGAGCCGCTTATTTATTTGCAGGAAAAATTTACCCGTAATATGTTGTTGAACAAAGTTGCTAATGTTACGCTGTTACCTTATGCGTTATCAAGCAAGGAAAGCGAGGCTGATTTTACCATAAATAAAAACTCATGGAACCAGGGTGCTTTTAGTTTAAATAGTAATATAGAAGGATCTGAAAAACAGCGTGTATTTATAAAGGTTGCTGATAATCTCCCCGAGATCCAAAGTCTTGATTCGCTTGATTTGATAAAAATTGATGTAGAGGGTTTTGAATACCAGGTATTACAGGGCCTGGCAAAAACGCTTCAGAAACATAAGCCGCGGATAATTTTTGAATACGATAACCATTATTGGCTAAACAACGGGCAAAAAATTGAGGATTGCTGGTCCCTTTTGCAATCGTTTGGCTACACAATGTACCAGATAACACCGGTTGGCTGTGAACTTTTAAAGAGCCCGGAAAATGTTGAGGGCGGTAATATATTTTGCATACCTGCGTAATTCATGAAAAAGGGTAACGATATAGCAAAACATTTTATACTCTTTTTGCCATGGGCTATTTCCTTGTTATTTCAATCGTTTTCTACTGTTTCCTATTTTATTGCATGGCTGGGTTCATTCTTTATTTTCTTTGTTACGTTAACCGGTAAAATAAAACCCCTGCCGGATGACAGAACTGTTGCGGAACAATTAATGCGGCCAATATTTATTATCCAGATAATTTTTGCGGGCTACATGGCATGCACCTCAATATTTTATTTTTTAAGTCTTTTGGGATATGAATATTTGAGCAAAACAAATGCTGCGTTAGCGATAGATCAGGATGCGTTGGATTTGGCGGCACAATGCCAAAGGTATTATTGTTTAGGGCATGCGGCATTTGTTTCGGGGATATTGATATTTATGAAATACCCTGTAAAGCAAAAGTATTATATTGAAAAAGAAAAGTTGGCCAATTTGCTGTTAATGACAGCTTTAATTGCCTTCCCGGTTTCAATATTTTTTGCGCGGATCCCCGGACTATCTCAGCTCTATTTTCAACTTAGCGCTTTAAGCTTTATCGCCGGTACACTTGCACTTGCTTTTGCACTGCCTCTGCAAAAAGTAATAAATACCATAATTTGCCTTGCACTATATATTTTTAACTTTTACCAGGCGCTTACTTCCGGATTTAAGGAGCCTATTATTATTAGCGTGGTGGTGCTGGGGGTATTTTTATACCCAAACTATAAGAAGATTGTGACCATTGTTTTTGTGCCGTTATTAATTTTACTATTTGTGTTTTTGCCTGCTTATGTAAGTAATTTTCGGGGGAATGTATGGTCAGGCGAGGAAAGTGCTGATGATGCTACACAGATAGCCCTTAACGCTACCCTTAATAAAGATGCTGACGATAATACCAATTGGGGATTTTTGGTATATAGGTTAAGTGAAATAGAAATGTTTACCAAGTTTGTTAAATCAACACCTGCGAAGGTGGATTTTTATGGAACGCAATTGGTAAAACAATCAGCCATAGTTATAGTTCCACGGATATTCTGGCCATCTAAGCCAATTACTGAAGACCTGATTATGGAGCGTGTTTATAGTGCAGGGGTAGTAAACAGAAACTCTAATGTTTCGGCTAAACCTGCTTTTATTGTTGATGCTTATTTATCATACGGCGGAATTGGAGTTTTCATTTTTCTTTTTGCATATGGAGCGATGGCTCAAATAATAGCGTGTAAAGCTGAAAAATTATTTGGGGGCTATATTTTAGGCACGGCACTCATATTCAGCGGGCTGTTTCAAATATTTTGGCGGGGTTTAAGTTTTGAATTTCTTATTAACTCCGTTTTTTGGAGTTACATAACAATGCTGGTTGTATTTAAAATATTGCGTTCAAGAAATATATTAAAAGAAATTTGAGAATTTTACAGATCTGTGCTGCTTACAAACCGGCATTTATATACGGCGGGCCAACTATGTCGGTAGCCATGTTGAGCGAACAGTTGACAAAGGCTGGTATTTACATCGAAGCTTATGCAACAACTGCCAACGGGAAAGAAGAGTTGCCTGTTAACCCTGGTGAGGCTGTAAATGTAGACGGTGTTAAAGTAACCTATTTTAAACGGTTAACAAAAGACCACAGCCATTTTTCGCCGGCGCTGTTAAAAAAATTGTGGAAGGAGGCTCGCGGTTTTGATGTAATTCATATTCATGCCTGGTGGAACCTGGTGTCGGTATTTTCATGTTTAATTGCATTATTGCGCAGTGTTCCCATTGTTATATCACCCAGGGGTACGTTAAGCCCTTATTCGTTTCAAAACAAAAATATTGGCAAAAAATGGCTTATACATCACTTATTGGGTAGGCCTTTACTTAACAGGTGCCATATTCATGTAACATCAAATCAAGAAAGTGAAGCTATCTATGCGCTCATTAAGCCCAAACGGATTAGTAACTTGCCTAATTTTGTAAAATTGCCTGCTGATTTGCCGGGGGACGCTCAATCTTTAGCTATTTTTAAGCTGATTTTTCTTTCAAGAATAGAAGAAAAAAAAGGTTTGGATATTTTGATAAACGCCCTGCCGTTTTTAAATTTTCCATACAGCCTTACCATTGCAGGGAGTGGGGATAAAATGTATGTAGACGAGCTAAAGGCTGTGGTGAAAAAAAATGGCGACGAGGCAGATGTTTATTGGATAGGCTTTCAGGGCGATAATAAGTTTGAATTATTGGCTCAACATCATCTGCTTGTTTTACCGTCATACGATGAAAACTTTGGCAATGTAGTTATTGAAAGCCTTAGCCAGGGTACTGCAGTTTTGATAAGCCCGTTTGTAGGTTTAGCTGATTACGTTAACCAAAATAATTTAGGCTGGGAGTGTGAGCTAAATGCTATTTCAGTGGGTAATATGATTAATTTTATTCACGGTAAAAAGGACGAGCTTAATCGCATCCGTTTAAGTGCTCCGGAAATTATCAGGGCTGATTTTAATGAAGCTCATCTAACTAAACAATATACCGATATGTATAATAATGTTATAAATGGCTGATTATCAGGATTACGGATTTCATAGCGCAGGCCCTACTCATAATTTTAGCTACCAGTTGAATGACCTTGTTAGCCTGATTGATAAGGAAAAAAATAAATACATTCTTGATTTAGGCTGCGGCAATGGATACCTGGTAAATTACCTGCTTGAACAAGGCTATAACGCTTATGGTACTGATGCGTCTGAAAAAGGTATAGCTATTGCACAAAAAACAAACCCGGACCGTTTTTTTGTACAGGACCTGTCATCGGATGTTTTGCCACCGCAATTACAAG
This sequence comes from Mucilaginibacter sp. OK098, assembly GCF_900142915.1. Classification (GTDB taxonomy): domain Bacteria; phylum Bacteroidota; class Bacteroidia; order Sphingobacteriales; family Sphingobacteriaceae; genus Mucilaginibacter. Next base: position 117,851 of record NZ_FRCM01000007.1, on the reverse strand, counting down.
GGATCCCTTTTGATACCATTATATCAACCGAGGTAATAGAACATTTGTACAACCCGGAAGCATTTATTGATTTTTGTAAACAACAACTAAAACCGGGTGGTGAGCTGATAATAACCACCCCTTATCATGGCTATTTAAAAAACCTAACGCTAAGTATTTTTAACAGGTGGGACAGCCATATGGATCCGCTTTGGTTGGGCGGACATATTAAGCTATGGTCTAAAAATACGCTGACCAGGGTATTAACCAATGCCGGTTTTACGGTTACAGCATTCAGAGGCTGTGGAAGGTTTCCGTATTTTTGGAAATCCATGATCATAAAAGCGAAGCTATCGTGAACAATCAATTTTCATTTATTATAATAACCTATAATGAAGAAATTCATTTGCCCCGTTTGCTTGCATCTATCCAAAGTCTTGATGCACCGGTTTTTGTTTTAGATTCGGGAAGTACGGATAATACCATCGCGATAGCAGAAAATTATGGAGCAACGGTTTTACAGCATGCTTTCGAAAATCACCCCAAACAATGGGACTATGCATTAAAAAATTTTAACATTCAAACCCCATGGGTAATTTGCCTGGATGCCGACCAAATAGTAACTCCCGGGCTTAAAGAGCGCCTGAGTAATTTCAAGGATGAAGATAATAAGGATCTTGACGGCATTTATTTTAACCGTAAAAACTTTTTTAAAGGCCGGTGGATAAAACATGGGGGTTATTCGCCGTTTTACCTGCTTAAAATGATCAGGTTTGGCGTTGGCTATTCTGATCTTAATGAAATGATGGATCACCGTTTGATAGTCCCCGGGAATACAGTTATCTGGAAAGACGGTTATATTTTAGAGGAAAACTTAAAGGAAAACAATATTAGCTTTTGGATTGCCAAACATAATCGGTACAGTGACCTGGTTGCCCAGGAAGAGGTTGAACGGATGCAGCAGATGCGTAGCCAAACGGTTGGGCCGCATTTTTGGGGTTCGCCTGATGAACGCACAGCATGGTTAAAACAGCTATGGTGGAAGCTACCACGGTATGTAAGGCCGATGCTTTATTTTATTTATCGCATATTTTTTCAGCTCGGTATTCTTGACGGCCGCACCGGTGTTATTTTTCATTTTTTGCAAGCATTTTGGTTCCGCCTTATTGTTGATATTAAAATTGATGAAATTCTAAAGCAAGAAAGCGCGCTGAAGACAAACTCCGCTAAAAGTAATGTCTCTTTAAGATTCATAATAATATTTGCCGTGCTTTTTCCTGCCTTTTATTATTTCAACATATTTTATTTTGGCATTACTTCAACCGGTAGTCATTACAGTTCGTTTATGGCTAATAACCTTAATTATATAAGTGGATTGAGGTGGATATTAATAAAAAGCAGTGCTCAAATTCTTACATGGCTTGGGTTTGCGGTTATTGAAAATCAGTATGAGCTTTTGGTTGCAGGTCGTGGCGTTATTAAACTGGTTTACTCATGCCTTGGTTTAGGAGTTATTAGCTTTTTTGCTGCATTTGTTTTAGCTTACCCTGTAAAATTCAAATCAAAGATCGCCTTTCTTATTGGTGGCATTTTGGGGATCGAGGTTTTAAACGTTATCCGATTTGTACTGCTCTCTTTATTCTGGAACAGGAGGGAGAGCCAGATAATTGATCATCATGCCATTTTTAACATAATTGTATACATAATTATTGCCATTGTGCTTTACTTTTGGGTAAAGCGTAATGATATATTGATTAACAACGATGCTAAAAACTGACCTTTCATTATATAATAATTCGCCTTTTAAACCGGGAGGCAATGCTATAAAAAGGCTGTTGTGGTATTATGTAAATTTAGTATTTTTAAAAGGGGGCCTGCTTCCGTCAAGCAGTTTCAATATATTTTTACTGCGTTTATTTGGTGCTAAAATTGGTAAGGGGGTTATTATAAAGCCAGGAGCTAATGTAAAATACCCCTGGCATTTAACCATTGGGAACCATACATGGATTGGGGAAAATGTTTGGATTGATTGCCTTGTTGCAATTACCATGGGCGATAATGTTTGTATCTCGCAGGGAGCTGTTTTACTTACGGGAAGCCATAATTATAAAAAGAAGACATTCGACCTGATAACTCAGCCTGTAATATTAGAGGATGGTGTTTGGATAGGAGCGGGGGCAATAGTTAATCTGGGTGTAATTGCCGCATCGCATGCTGTATTAACAAGCGGGTCGGTAGCCACTAAAAACCTGGAAGCATACTCAATTTACCAGGGAAACCCGGCGGTAAAAGTGCGTGAGCGAATTATAACCTGATTTATTTTCTGAATTATATAAATTAGTAGTTTTGCAAAACCTTCCCTTAAACTTAATTAATGGCATCACAAAAAAGTAACGCATATAAAATTATTCTGTTAATTACCGGCATAGCCGTATTGATAATGGGCGTGATCCTGTTTTTTATTCCTCCCGCACTTTTCCCTGATCCTGCAAATGGGTTCAACGTATTACGCTGTATGAATTTAGGGGGCCATTTTAACGTTTTAACAGCCCCGGATCAAAGTGATATCGCGCAAAATTATAATGAGTTTCTTACATGGTGGACGCCCGGCCAATATCTTGTGCCTTATTTTTTTAAGCTGGTAGCGCATTTAAATACTGGACAGGCGATGGCCATAACAGTAGCATTATGCCAGCTTTGCGGTTTAGCCGGGTTTTACAGTTTCTTTAAAAAAATAGGCTTTACTCCCTTTATTGCCGCCCTTAGCCTTGTATTTATTGTTTGCCAGCTGGCCTTTTTTGTGCCATACGTTTTTTATAATGGCGGCGAGGTTTTGCTTTTTGCCTTTTTGGGATGGTTTTTATACGGCTGTATTGCCTTGCAAAAAACGGATTGGAAGCTATTGCTGTTTGTTCTTTTATCGGGGTGGATAGGTTTCTTTTGTAAATCATCCTTTATCTGGATCTATGTTGCCGGGCTTTGCTGTTTGTGGATTCGCTTATCTTCAGGCATGACAGGTATTATTGAATGGATAAAAAAAGGATTGTGGATCGGTATTCCTGCAGCATTATCGCTGGTAACTATTTATGTATTGTTCCTTTCAAAAGGGCAAAGCCCGGCTTCTGTTTCAAAGGGATTTAAACTAACTGCCGAGACCTTTAGCTTTCCACTCGCCACACCTATCCTTTCAGGTTTTTCTCTGGATGATTTTTTTCATGGCCTGTTGTATAATTTTGGCAGGCCTATGTTTGGTTATGGCGTATCTGTAACAATTGTAATTGTTTTGGCGATATTGAGTTTGCTATTGGTTTTTAGCCTGATCCGGAATGCGCCAAATAATAATTACAAGCTGTTTATAATTGTTTTTTACTTTGGCGCGTTGCTGTTTTTTGGGATTGCCTATCTTAAACAGCTTAACATATCATATGAAGCACGCCACTTTAGGATCATTGGCCTGTTGATAACTCCAGGGATGATTTCATTGGTAATCGGGTCAAAGCGTTTATGCCAATTGCTTTTCGCAGCCGGTTGTCTGTGCATCGCCTTTTTTAGCTTTAGCTATGTGATAAAGGGATACAGTATAAATAAAAATATAAGTGCAAAAGGGGTTTCGGGCATTTCACAGATCAATATTGATCAGCAGGCACTAAACGCGGTTATGAAACTTGATAGGGAAAACAAGAATGCAGTTTTCGTATTTATCGCCAATGATATTGGCCAGGAGGTTTTGCATAACAGGGTTATCAACCTATCACCAATAGCTGATGATTTGAAAATCGATATGGATGATTACCGGTACGAGGGTTTTGCAGGCCCGCTTTATATCATCTTGCCCGAAAGCTATAACGGGCCTAAAGAGAAAATGATTATGAAATCATTCACTGGTTACGCAGGTTTTAATCTGTCAATGCTGAGTGATAAATATGTGTTATATTCAGCTGATATAAAGCGGCGCTGATTGAGTTAGAAAGAGGGATTTGATCATGATCAATCTCTAATCCTTTAAAATATTGATAAGCTTTTATCTTTTCTTAAGGTAAAAGCTTATTCTTTTTTCAACCTTTTCACTGTATAGAATGCTGAAAAACATTAAAAAACAGATGAGTAAAAGGGGGAAAGCCATTCCTAAAGGTAAAAAGTATTTGCCAAGTTTATTTATCAATAGCACCCCAATATGTTCGTGTATAAGATATAAGAAATATGATGAGATCCCGATCCTTGAGATCAATCGATTATTTAACAAGGAAAGTTTTTTAGGATAATAAATAAAGCAGGTAAACAGCGCTAAAAAGGCCATATAAATTAACCGTACTTCTGTCCTAAAGCCAATATGAATTATATATACAATAAAAAAGCCGAGGCAGAGCTTCATCTTATATGTAGTTACACCATTATTTTTATACAATAAATAGAAAAGCACCCCGGTACAAAAAAATGGCAGAAAGTAAATTAAATTGAAGAATTGAAAAAAGAGAGAATAGTAATTTAATAAGCCTTGAGGCAGGTGAACCTTAATGGCACTGTTTTGCATCAGATAGTTAAAGCAAACAATGGAAATTGAAATGAAGCTGAAATTTCTTACAAATTGCTTCCTGCTGATATAAAACAACACACTTGCAAAAAAGTAAAATTGTATTTCGGGCCATAAGCTCCAATACGAACCGCTTAGATAATTAAGATTGTATTTTGGGCGAAAAATATAATTGATCAAATCAGGGTTTACAAAAGTTATACCCTGTAAAAAATTAATAGCCATATGGCTTTCAGGAAATATTAACTTGTCGTCAAAAAGCACGAATGCGATAAAGGTTAGTAAAGAAGCAACAAGCATGGAGGGCAGTAGCCTGATAGCCCTCTTTTTCCAGAAAGTGACAAAGCCATCAGTTTTTTCGAGCGTGAAAAAAATGACAAAGCCACTGATCATAAAAAAAAGCTGAACCCCAAGGGAACCATATCCAAAAAAATTATACTTATTGTTATATGGATAAAGGGAAATTGAATTTACCGGGGGAGCCCACCTGTTAAAGTAATGAAACAGCATTACTGATATTATGGCAATGGCTCTGAATCCGTCCAGTAGTTTTATTCTTGGGCTTAATTCATTCATCTCCATTTATCACCATAATGTATTTAGGATCGCTTAGCAATTAAACATAAATATGCTACTTAATATGGTGATCTAACTATGTTCAGTTTAATTAATAATAGGGAAATTACTGATTAATTTCTTTCCACAAAAGATCCTTCAGGCCATCGATATTTTTTTGTGCTACTGATGAAATAAAAATTGAAGGGATTTCCGCCGGAAGTTCCTTTTTCATTTCTTCCATTAATTCATCATCCAGCAGGTCGGATTTTGTAACAGCCAGTATTCTTGGCTTGTGAAGCATTTCCGGGTTATATTCCTTTAACTCGTGCAACAGGATCAGGTATTCTTCTTTTATAGTACGGTTAGTATCAGCAGGTACCATGAATAACAACACAGAGTTGCGTTCAATATGGCGCAGAAACCTAAATCCAAGTCCTTTTCCCTTTGATGCACCTTCTATGATCCCAGGGATATCAGCCATAACAAATGATTTTCCGCCTCTGTAAGCCACTATTCCCAGGTTTGGAACAATAGTAGTAAAAGCATAGTCGGCAATCTCAGGTTTGGCAGCTGATACTACTGAAAGCAGGGTTGATTTACCAGCATTAGGAAAGCCCACCAAGCCTACATCGGCTAAAACCTTCAACTCCAAAATATTCCAGTCTTCCTGGCCGTCCTCACCCGGTTGCGAATAGCGTGGGGTTTGTTGTGTTGATGTTTTAAAATGCCAGTTTCCCTGTCCGCCTCTGCCTCCCGGGGTTAATATTTTTGTTTCACCGTCCTGCGTAATCTCAAATATAATTTCGCCGGTCTCAGCATTTTTTACTGTAGTACCCAATGGAACTTCCAGGATCTCGTCCCTGCCAGTTTTACCGCTTCGTAGCGAGCTGCCACCTGAATCTCCATCGCCTGCAATTACATGTTTGCGGTATTTAAGGTGAAGCATAGTCCATAACTGGGCGTTACCTTTTACAATAACATGCCCGCCGCGACCGCCATCACCACCATCGGGGCCGCCTTTTGAAGTTAGTATATCGCGGTGCAAATGCGCAGAGCCAGCCCCTCCGTGGCCTGAGCGGCAACAGATCTTTACATAATCAACAAAATTTGAACCTTGAGACATTTTTATTTGTTTTGAGTCGGAAAGTCCGAAAGTCAGTAAAGTCCGAAAGATGCTAAGCAAACTGCCTAATCTTCCGGACTTTACCGACCTCCTTCACTTTCGAACTATATTTTCTCCGACTTTCGGACTTCTTAATATGAAGCTATTACGTTAGCAATCGCATCAAATATTTCATTAATTGACCCGATGCCGTTTATGCTTTTAAATTTATTCTGAGCTTTATAGAAACCGGCAACAGGTGCGGTTTTATCATTATATTCTTTAATCCGCTTACGGATAACTTCCGGGTTAGCATCATCGGGCCTGCCTGACTCTTTACCACGCAATAACAAACGCTGCTCAAGTTCATCATCATTAACTTCGAGCGCTATCATGCCCGAAATAGGAGCATTTTTGCTGGCTAGTAACTGATCAAGTGCTTCTGCCTGAGCCACTGTGCGCGGAAATCCGTCAAAAATAAAACCCTTTGCGTCTTTATTTGCATCAAGCTTATGACTGATCATGCCTATAACCACGGCATCAGGAACCAGGGTGCCGTGATCCATCAGCTTCTTAGCTTCTAATCCAAGTTCTGTTCCCTGGGAAATTTCGCTCCGTAAAAGATCACCGGTTGATAAATGGATCAATCCGTGTTTTTCAATAAGTTTTTGTGATTGTGTCCCTTTCCCTGCCCCGGGAGGACCAAACAATACCAGGTTTAGCATGCTTCTATCAAATTAAAAGCCTTTCGGTACAACACAGAAAGGCTTAAATATTAAGTGCACTTGAAGGGAGTCGAACCCCTAACCTCCTGATCCGTAGTCAGGTGCTCTATCCAATTGAGCTACAAGTGCGGTATAAAGTGCTTTTTTAAACGGACTGCAAAAATAGGAAAAATTTCATTCCGTTATAATATTTTTTCAAATTTACTTTACAGCTGCTGCAATTGCGGCAAAATCCGGTAAGTCTGTAGCCACTTCAAGCACTTCTGCATAGATGATATTTTGATCTTCATCTATAACAAATGCAGCGCGTTTTGAAACACCTTTCAATCCAAATACAAACTGCTCATATATAGCGCCGTAAGCAGTTGAAACCTCCTTGTTAAAGTCAGACAATAGATCAAACTGGTAGTTGTTTTCTTCCTTGAATTTAGCAAGTGTAAAAGGCGAGTCGACAGAGATGCCCAGTATAGTTGCATTTAAGCCGTCATAATAGCCAAAATTGTCGCGCATAGTGCACAATTGGGTAGTACAAGTGCCTGTAAAAGCCATTGGAAAAAAGTGCAGCACTACTTTTTTGCCTTTAAAATCAGCCAATGAGACTTCTTTTAATGCTGATGAAAATAAAGTGAATTGCGGAGCGGGTGAACCTGGTTGTAACGGCATAGCTGATTTTTTATGCAAAGAAATAATAATAAAATGAATGTTTGTTATCGGTTCTATAATTAAAAAGTCAATTTAGTTAATCTGTAATAACCCGATCAATTCTTTTTTTACTTTAATAAGCTTGTTAATAATTAAACTAATCACCAACTTGAGGTCGCAATTTGCGACTTCAAGAGTATAAATCAGATGACATATAATAGGGTCTGATAAATCATAGTTGCATAACTAAATACTTAGTTATAGCTTTAGGGTAATAATTAATCCCTATTGCCATGATCAGAAACTACATCAAAACCGCATTCCGCAGCCTTTTAAAAAACAAAGGTTTTACATTTATAAATGTTTTGGGCCTTGCCCTTGGGTTGGCAACCTGCCTGCTCATCGTTTTTTACGTGATCGATGAGTTGAGTTACGACAGGTTTAATACCAAATACGAAAGGATTTACAGGGTAAATACTGATCTTAAAGCAGGCATTAATGAAACATCATTTGCTATAACCGCTCCCCCGGTTGCTGATGCGCTGGTAAAAGAATTTCCTGAAGTTGAAAGATCAATGCGAATAGGGCAGGGTGTAAACATCCGCTTTAAAAAAGGCAACGAAGTTATAGATGAAAAAAATGCTTTTTATTGCTCCGGCGATATATTCGGCATATTTACCTTGCCCATACTGCGGGGCGATCCAAAAACTGCGCTCGCCGAACCTCATACAGTGGTTATTACCCAAACCATTGCCCTGAAATATTTTAATACCACCAGTGCCGTTGGCAAAACCCTGTTTTTGGTTACAGACAGTACCATGTATAAAGTAACCGGAGTTATTGAAGATATGCCTGCACAATCACATTTTAAGGCTGATCTTTTTATAACTATGGGGCCTAATCATGATAACAGCTGGGCGCACTTTAATACCAATACCTATATCCTGCTTAAACAAGGTGCTGATCGTAAAAAATTGGAATCGAAGTTTGCAGCCCTTATCCGCAGAAATGAAACCACTCCGGCTTTTGATTATAAAAAATTTGAAGCAAAAGGCAATTATATCAAGCTAAATTTAACTCCGTTGAAGGATATTCACCTTCACTCTAATAAGCAAAGAGAACTTGGGATAAATGGAAATGTGCAATACATCTACATATTTTCGGCTATAGCCATATTTATATTGATCCTGGCCTGTATTAATTTCATGAACCTATCGACAGCGCGTTCGGCAAACCGTGCGCGTGAGGTTGGTGTTCGTAAAGTACTTGGCTCGTCTCGCAAAAGCTTAATAGCCCAATTCCTGTCCGAATCTATAATGGTTACACTTGCAGCTACCGTTATAGCTGTATTTACGGCGTGGGCGATATTGCCATTGTTTAATCAAACCGCTGGAAAGTCGTTAGTCATAACTGCCCATACATTTACCTGGTTGTTACCCGCTATGCTTATTATTATACTTGTAGTTGGCGTGCTGGCCGGCTCATACCCTGCATTCTTTCTTTCTGCCTTTAAGCCCATCCAGGTTTTGAAAGGGAAACTGGCAACCGGCTTTAAAGGTAGCTTTCTCCGCAGCTTTTTGGTGGTGTTCCAGTTTTCTATCTCCATATTTTTGATCATTGGCACACTGGTTATTTATAATCAGCTCACCTTTATCCGGAATAAGGACCTCGGTTTTAACCGGAGCCAGGTACTTATCATAAAAAACGCAAATGCTGTTGATCCGAAAGTATTAAAACAACAGCTTAAACAGATACCAGGTGTAATAAACGCCACCTTAACCCACTACCTGCCAACCTCTAATTTAAGCGCCCTCAATTATGTTAGCTCTGGATCAAGCAAAAATATTGAAACACAGTTTTGGCCGGTTGATGCCGACTACATTGGCACTATGGGGATGAAGCTGGTACAGGGCCGAAATTTTAACGAACAATTTTTATCCGATTCATCATCGGTAATAATTAACGAGACCATGGCAAAAATGATAAGCTATAAAGGAGAGGGTTCAGAGAAAATAACTGACATGAATAAGGATTACAAGATTATAGGTGTAGTAAAGGACTTTAATTTTAGTTCATTACGCGATAACATTACGCCTGTAATGCTGGTAATGAATCATGACTGGCTGGCATCATTAAGCATCAGGGTAAATACCAATAATTTACCCGCGCTGATGCAAAAGGTAGAAAATAATTGGAAGGCATTACAACCAAGTCTGCATATTGACTATTCATTTATGGATGATGATTTTAACGCATTATACAATAATGAACAGCGCATGGGCAAAATCTTTATCATTTTTACCACATTAGCCATCATCATTGCCTGTTTAGGCTTATTCGGCCTGGCTGCCTATGCTGCTGAGCAGCGCAATCGCGAAATAAGCATTCGTAAGGTATTGGGTGCCGAAGTATTCAGTTTAGTAGCCTTACTTTCTAAAGACTTTTTAAAGCTGGTATTGGTAGCCATAATAATAGCCGCGCCGCTTGCCTGGCTGATAATGCAAAAATGGCTGCAGGGCTTTGCCTACCATCAAAATATTGAATGGTGGGTTTTAGCAGTTACAGGGTTTGGTGCAATTTTAATAGCTTTTTGTACGGTAAGCTTTCAATCAATTAAGGCTGCACTGGTTAACCCGATTGAGAGTTTGAGGAGCGAATGATGAGGAGTCTGAAGTTCTAAGTCTTGAGTCTGAAGTCAAAAGACTATTGACTTTAGACTCAAGACTACTGACTTTACTCCTATCTTTACCCAATGAAAGCCATCATCATAACCCAGCCAGGTGGTCCTGAAGTTTTACAAATTGAAGAACGGCCAACTCCGTTTTATCAATCTAACGAAGTATTGGTAAAGGTGCATGCTGCCGGAGTTAACCGGCCCGATGTTTACCAGCGCAAGGGTAACTACCCCCCGCCACAGGGAGCACCGCAGGATATTCCCGGACTTGAAATTGCAGGCATTATTGCTGAAGTTGGCTCAGAAGTTACCCGCTGGAAGGTTGGCGATAAAGTTTGCGCCCTGGTAATGGGTGGTGGCTATGCCGAATTCTGCAATGCGCCCGAAGGTCAATGTTTACCTGTTCCGGATAATCTCACTTTTATAGAAGCGGCATCCTTGCCCGAAACTTTTTTTACGGTTTGGAGCAATGTATTTGACAGGGGATTACTAAAAAACAATGAAACGCTGCTGGTTCATGGCGGATCGAGCGGGATCGGTGTTGCGGCTATTCAAATGGCCCATGCTTTAGGGCACAAGGTTTATGTAACAGCCGGATCTGACGATAAATGCAGGTTTTGCGAAGAGTTGGGCGCTGCAAAGGCTATCGACTATAAAAAAGAAAACTTTGCCGAGATCATTAAAGAGTTAACAGAAGGTAAAGGTGTTGATGTTATTTTAGATATGATAGGCGGTAATTATACTGCAGGCAACCTCCAATCATTAGCTGAAGAAGGCAGGCTTGTACTGATAAACACCATGAACGGCAAGGATGCACAGGTTGATCTTTCTGTGGTAATGCGTAAGCGTTTAACCATAACGGGCTCTATGCTCAGGTCGAGAGAAATAGCTTTTAAGGCAGCTATCGCACGTAACCTCGAAAAAATAATATGGCCATTAATTGTATCAGGCAAAATAAGGCCGGTTATTAATAAAGTTTTCCCGGCAGATGAAGCCGCCAAAGCACATAAGCTGATGGAAAGCAGTGAGCATGTTGGGAAAATAGTTATCAGTTGGCAGTAGTGCAGTTTGCAGTTGCCAGCGGGCAGTTTGCAGTAAAAAAGGCTCGTTTTTAAACAAATACACCGCCAACTGCCAACCGAAAACTGCCAACTAAATATTCATCTAAAAAATCTTTATTCTGCTATTTTAATATTTGTTTATAAATCATAACTTTGCGCACCGAAATAGAAGGTATTTTTTTTATGCCCAATATTTCATAATAAATACTTTAAATTACCAGGTAATATATGCCAAACATTGGAAAAATATCACGGATCATCGGTCCGGTAGTTGACGTAAGCTTCGCAGATGACGCTCATCTTCCTAAAATTTATGATGCATTAGAGATCACAAAGGAAAATGGTCAGAAGGTTATTTTAGAGGTTCAACAGCATTTAGGTGAAGATCGCGTTCGCGCTATCGCCATGGATTCAACAGACGGTCTGCTACGCGGAATGAAGGTTGTGGATTTGGAATCAGCTATAAAAATGCCGGTTGGCGAAGATATTAAAGGCCGTGTATTTAACGTGGTTGGTGATGCTATTGATGGTATTCCTAACCTTGATAACACTAATGGTCGCCCTATTCACAATGCGCCTCCGCGTTTTGAGGATCTGTCAACCGAAACTGAAGTATTATTTACCGGTATTAAGGTTATCGATTTATTAGAGCCTTATGTAAAAGGTGGTAAAATTGGTTTGTTCGGCGGTGCGGGTGTAGGTAAAACCGTATTGATCCAGGAACTGATCAACAACATTGCAAAAGCATACTCTGGTTTATCAGTATTTGCAGGTGTAGGTGAACGTACCCGTGAAGGTAACGACTTACTGCGCGAAATGCTTGAATCAGGCATTATAAAATATGGCGATGCGTTTATGCATTCCATGGAAGAAGGCGGATGGGATTTATCTAAAGTAGACCCTGAAGCATTAAAAGACTCAAAAGCAACCTTCGTTTTCGGACAAATGAACGAGCCTCCTGGTGCACGTGCACGTGTGGCCCTTTCAGGATTAACTATTGCTGAATATTTCCGCGATGGTGATGCCGATGGTAAAGGTCGTGATATCTTATTCTTTATCGATAACATTTTCCGCTTTACACAGGCAGGATCTGAAGTATCGGCGTTGCTTGGCCGTATGCCATCAGCGGTAGGTTACCAGCCAACTTTGGCAACAGAAATGGGTAACATGCAGGAACGTATCACTTCAACAAAACGTGGTTCAATTACATCTGTACAGGCCGTTTACGTACCTGCGGATGATTTAACTGACCCTGCACCGGCAACAACATTTGCCCACTTAGATGCTACAACCGTACTTTCACGTAAGATTGCCGAGCTTGGGATTTATCCTGCGGTGGATCCTTTGGATTCAACTTCACGTATCCTTAGCGCTGCTATTTTAGGTGATGAGCATTACAATACCGCTCAGCGCGTTAAAGAAACTTTACAGCGTTACAAAGAGCTTCAGGATATCATCGCCATCCTTGGTATGGACGAGTTGAGTGAAGAAGATAAATTAGTTGTATCACGCGCACGCCGTGTTCAGCGTTTCTTATCACAGCCGTTCCACGTTGCCGAGCAGTTTACAGGCTTAAAAGGTGTTTTGGTTGATATTAAAGAAACCATAAAAGGCTTTAACATGATTATGGATGGTGAAGTGGATGAGTATCCTGAAGCAGCATTCAACCTTGTAGGCAGCATTGAAGAAGCTATCGAAAAAGGTAAAAAATTAATGGAAGAAGCGAATAATTAATGTGCGGATGCGGGGATGTGCAGATGTGCGAATAAAAAGCGATCTGCACGTTTGCAAATTCAATCATTAACATAATTCGCACATTTGCATATACGCACATTTGCACATCAACAAAATGACATTAGAAATTCTTACTCCCGATAAAACAGTTTACGAAGGCGAGGCTACCTCGGTAACCCTTCCTGGTACTTTGGGATTTTTTGAGATCCTGAACCATCACGCGCCTATCATCTCTACTTTAGAAGATGGCAAGGTAACTATCCGTGGCGGCAACGCAGGCAAAGAAGAAACATTGTTTATAAAAGGCGGTGTTGTTGAAGCATCAAACAATAAGGTTGTTATTTTAGCCGAAGGTATTCAGCAAAAATAATTATTTCGTCTAATTGATATTTAAGAGATCCCTGGCTGTTTGGCCGGGGATTTTTTTTTAATTTTTTTTGAACCATGATTCGCTTGATTTTGGGATTTGAGGATGGATCCAGGTGAAATCCTCTCATCTTTTAATCCCATAAATCCCGGTTCAGAACTACCCGCCCACCCAACTTCAGTAACGATTTTATAAAGACAACTCATTTTAATTATCTTTTTTATTTTATTATGTACTTTTAGAGGGTAATAACTGACTAATGAAGAAATTTATACTCTCCGCTTTATGCTTTACGCTTTTAGCTTTAATCTCTGTAGCACAACCGGGTGGTAATAATCCCGATGCTGCTTATGTAAAAGAAAACTATACCAAGTTTGAGTACGAGATCCCGATGCGGGATGGTAAGAAACTTTTTACCTCGGTTTATGTGCCAAAGGACTCAACAAAGAAATATCCGTTTATGATGGACCGTACCTGTTACAGCGTTGCTCCATACGGTGCAGATAAGTATAAAGGCAGCCTTGGTCCGTCGCCAGCGTTTTTGCACGACGGCTATATTTTTGTGTACCAGGATGTTCGCGGTCGTTGGATGAGCGAGGGTATTTATGAAGAGATGACGCCTGAAAAGGAAGATCACTCTGATAAGAATGTTGTTGATGAAGGCACCGATACCTACGATACTATAGACTGGCTGCTAAAAAACGTAAAGAATAATAACGGCAAAGTGGGTGTTTGGGGTATTTCGTATCCTGGCTTTTATACCACAACCGCATTGTTGAGCCGCCATCCGGCATTGGTGGCTGCATCGCCGCAGGCTCCTATTGCCGACTTATGGCGTGATGATGGCTGGCATAATGGCGCATTCTTTTTAGTGGCTAACTTTGGTTTTTATCCTGGTTTTACCAACAGGCAGGACGATAAACCAACCCAGCGCAGGGGCGGTAGGTTTAACCCAGGCACTGAAGACGGCTACGACTTTTTTATGAAGATGGGGCCGATGAAAAACACGAACGACAAATATTATAAAGATACGATCCGCCTGTGGAATGAAATGATGGATCACCCGGATTATGATCAGCACTGGAAAGACCGGAATGTGTTGTATCACCTGCACGATATAAAAACAGCTGTATTAGTTACCGGTGGATGGTATGATGCCGAAGATCTTTATGGCGCTATAAATACTTATAAAACACTGGTAAAACAAAACCCTAAAACGCCAATATATTTTACAATGGGCCCTTGGGTACATGGTGGCTGGGCTCGCGGAGATGGCGACCATTTAGGCGATGTTGACTTTGGCGGACCTACAGGCCCATATTACAGGAATGATATTGAATTTAAATTTTTCAGTCATTACCTGAAAGGTACAGATTTGAGCATTGCCCCGATTAATACATTTGAAACGGGGGGAAATAAATGGAAAACATACAAAACCTGGCCGCCAAAAGAAACACTGGAAAAACAATTGTACTTATTACCCGGTGGTAAGTTGTCGTTCAGCGCGCCGGCTACCGGAAAAGATAGCTATGACGAATATGTATCTGATCCAAACAGCCCGGTGCCATTCCTTGACCATAAAAGCATGGACATGGACCGCGAATACATGACAGCCGATCAGCGGTTTTTAGCTGATCGTAAGGATGTTTTAAGCTATACTACAGATGTGCTTGCCAGCGATGTAACCATAGCTGGTAACATCTGGGCAAACCTGAAAGTGTCAACCACGGGTACCGATGCTGATTTTGTAGTGAAGGTTTTAGACGTTTACCCTGATACAGCTACAAATAATAAATTTACCGGTAAGGATATAAAAATGGCCGGTTATCAGCAAATGGTACGTAGCGAGCCCATGCGCGGCAAATACCGAAACTCAATTGAAAAGCCTGAGCCTTTTACGCCTGGCAAAGTTACCCCGGTAAACTGGGAGCTGCAGGATGTATTGCATACCTTTAAAAAGGGCCACAAGATAATGGTGCAGGTACAAAGTACCTGGTTCCCGCTTATTGACCGGAACCCGCAAACCTTTGTTGATATTATGAAATGCGACAGCACCGCTTTTAAAACTGCTACACATCGTGTTTATACCTCAAAAGCTAATCCAAGTTTTTTGAAGGTTAGGGTTGTGGAATGATGTGCGGATTTTTGATGTGCGGATGAATTGATTAACAGGTTGGTGGAATTATAAAATTCTTATTGGTCACTCTTACATTCAACTTTTGGGAGGCGGTAATTACGGTAGAAATATATCTGTAATTACCGCCTCTTATAGTTTAAAGAACTGATCCGGGTTAAAAATTAAAGTTGTTTTTATAATTAGCAGGCGCATTGAATTTGAAGCCCTGCTTTTTGTTCTTGCCCCTCGGTTGCATAACCGTCAAACTTCCACCACTCAATGCCTCCAATCAGCTCACGCACATTAAAGCCGAGTTTGGCCATATTAAGTGCCCCGCGGGTAGAGGCATTACAGCCAATGCCATCGCAATAAGTTACATAAATGAGATTTTTATCGAAACCCGCTGTAGTTTGCCCGTTCATTTCGCGGTGAGGGAGGTTTATGGCTCCGGGTATATGTTCGCGTTCAAAGCCGAAAGATTTGCGGGTATCAATAACAACTACCTGTTCGCCGGCTTCAAGTGAGCTAAACAGATCAGACGGGTCCATTTCAAAAGATAATTTGTTTTGGTAATGTTCAATTGCTGTTTTCATGATTTAATATTTTTTATTCTCTCCAAAAGTAGGGTCGGTTAAGCTTAATTTTATATGAGATGTATTGCATTTGCACATGAATAAAACACATTGTTTTAATTAAAAGTAACAAGCTATTTTTACCTGATGGAGATAAGACACTTACGGATGATTAAAACCATTGCTGATGAGAAAGGGATCACAAGATCGTTAGACAAGTTGTTTCTTACCCAATCGGCGGTTAGTCACCAGCTTCGTGATATTGAAGAGCGGTTAGGTGTCAAGCTATTTTACCGCACGAAAAACCAATGGATCCTTACGGAGGAAGGCAAAATACTGTATGAGACAGCTACCAAAGTGCTGGCGGAGATTGACCTGGCTAATGAAAAGATCAGCGACCTCAGGATCGGCCACGCAGGTGCTATTCGGATCAGTACGGAATGTTATACCAGCTATCATTGGCTGCCGGCTTTTATGGTAAAAATGAAATTGCTGTATCCCCGGCTGGATATAAAAATCGTAATGGAGGCTACCCATAAACCTTTGCAAAAACTGCTCGATAATGAATTGGACCTGGGCATCACTTCAGACCCATGGCCTGATAAAAGCATTAAATATATTGAACTGTTTAAAGACGAAGTATTGGCTGTATTGCCAACGGGCCACCCTTTGGCAAATAAAAAATATTTAAGTGCAGAAGATATAGCAGGTCAAACACTTATCATCCATTCCTACCCATTAGATACGGTTACCGTTTACCAGCACTTTTTAAAGCTCCACCAAAAAGAGCCTGGAAATATAATGGCAATACCGCTTACAGAGGTAGCGCTTGAAATGGTTAAGGCAGGTATGGGGATCATGGCTATGCCTAAATGGGCGCTTAAGCCTTTTACGGCTTCGGCTGAACTAACTTTATTGCCTATCGGGCAAAAGGGGCTTATCCGTACGCATTATGCCGCTATCCGCCATGAAGATACCGGAAAAAAATACATCATTGAATTTATTAATAACTTGAAAGAGGAGCTTTTAAAGTGAAAGCAAATTATATAATAAGGCCTGTTAATAAGGGCGACCTTGATAGCTTATTGATCCTGATGCAGGAACATGCCGATTATGAGCAAGCAGCTTTTGATCCATCAAATAAGAAAGAAAAACTTGAAAAAGCTTTGTTTAACGAACCCGTAAAATTAAACTGCTGGGTGGTTGAACAGGACGGCTGTTTAAACGGTTTTGTATCCTTTACGTTTGACTTTTCAACATGGGACGCTGCCGATTTTATGTATATGGATTGCCTTTATCTTAAAAACGAAACCAGGGGAAATGGTATCGGAACCGTTATTATTGAAAAATTACGTGAAGTTGCTATCGCTAAAAAAGGCATAAATATACAATGGCAAACACCTATTTTTAATGAAAGCGCCATTCGTTTTTATCATAAAAACAACGCTGTTTCAAAAAACAAAGTCAGGTTTACATTAAATGTAATGGATGTTTAATTTCTCTCTTCTTTAGCAGGATTGAAGGTTACTTTGCCAAATAAAACTTCTCCCAAAAATCTTCCGATTTAAATAGTGCGCTGCGATCTGTTGAACTTGCTCCGGCACCACCAGCGCCACCCCGGCCGCCTCTGCCACCACCACCGCCACGGCCTCCGCGACCACCACCCCCGCCACCTCTTCCACCGCGACCGCCTTCCTGACCTTCACCCTCGGGTGTTGCCGGCCTGGTTATGCCATTAATTTTAAAGTTGAATGCCCACTCGGTTTTTGAAGCATCATCGGCATGGAAAAGTTTTAAAGGGATGACAGCCTCGCAAATAAGATAATCCTTATCATCATAATCAATGGCTGTTTTAATGCCGTAAGTGTTGCTGGTAGTTATCATATCGCCTTCAATATCTTTAAAACCTTCAACTTTTATGCCTCTTAATACTGTAAGCACGGCTTGCATTAACGCATCATGGTCCTGCTTGGATATGTCGCCGTTGTCGTCTTTTTGCAGGTTAAGCGGGGTGCTGTTTCCGCTGGTGTTAAGCGGAAAGGTAATGCTGTAGCTTTCCTTTTTTTTACCTTTTGTGTTGATGCTTAATGTAATACCCGCTCTTAAGATCCGGGCCTGTTCTGATCTGTCATTAACGCGGATGGCCATGTACAGGTTATCTTTATCATTGGCAAGGGCATAATTAATCCGCTTTTCGGTATTATAATACCGCAGGCTGTCGCCCCATTCCTTAATGGAGCCATCAATAACAATATTAGAGGGAGGGGCCTGCAATGTCCCGGTAGGTATTGATTGGGCGCAGCTTGAATTTATGGCGCTTAATTGAATAATTGCAACAAAGGCAAAGTAGGGGAGGTATGCTTTCATGAAAATAAAATTACTGCTTTAAACGCCAATAGAACATTATTTTAGCTAGTTTATTATAGTTTTTGAGTAATTTTGTGGTTACGTATGCCAACTGAAATACAGGAAGAAACCCTCACCCTTGAGGAGATATTAGCGGGACTTAAAGAAATGCACCGCCTTATTTTATGGAATGACGACCATAATACCTTTGACCATGTTATTTTTTGCATGATGAAGTACCTGGATTATTCTGAATCGCAAGCTGAAAAGATTGCATGGAAGGTGCATAACGAAGGAAAATGCGCCATACTTGAGGGCTCATTTACCGAAGTGGAAGTTTACCGCAAGATCCTTCAGCAGGAAGGATTAACGGTTAGTGTAGAGTAGTCATTGGTCATTGTGCCATTAGTCATTGGTAAAATGGTGAATTCTACTGCAGCTTCTTACTGACTTTCCCGACTTTCGGACTTTTCCAAAAATCTGTCTCCGGATAGTGCAGCTTTCGCTGCACCACCTTAGACACATCAATATAAACTAGGGGTATTAATGTCAATTTTTATTCCTGATCACTACGCCGCTTTCAACTCTTTTGCGGTACGACCAGAAGAACACAATAGGAAAGACGAACAGGTTAAATATGGTATTGGTTATCAAACCGCCAATAACCACAATAGCCAATGGCTTGGATGCTTCAGAACCTATTCCGTGCGACATAGCCGCCGGTAACAAGCCTATGGCTGCCATCATGGCCGTCATTACCACCGGGCGTAAACGATCTGTAACGCCTGCTTTTAGGGCTATTGCAAATGATGTCCAGGTGGTATGATGTTTTAGCTCGGTAATGTTGCTTTTAAACTTGGTGATGAGTATTACCCCATTTTGCACACAGATCCCAAATAAGGCAATAAACCCAATTCCTGCAGATATGTTAAAGTTAACCCCGGTTATCAGCAGTGCCAATATGCCACCCATTATTGCAAATGGTACGTTGTTTAACACTAACAGGGAATCTCTGAAATTTCCAAACAGGATGAACAGGATAAAAAAGATGATCAATAAGCTGATAGGCACGGCCTGGCTTAACCTTTTGGTTGCGCGCTGCTGATTCTCAAAATCGCCGGCCCATTCCAGGTTATATCCTTTAGGTAGTTTAATTTGTGAATTTACCTTATCCTGCGCTTCCTCAATGGTGCTACCCATATCGCGGCCACGGATGGAAAATTTGATGGCCCCGTAACGATGATGATCATCACGATAGATCATACTAACGCCGGTAGTTTTTCTGATACTCGCTATTTCACGCAGCGGTACGGTATTGTTATTAAGCGTTGGTACGCGGAGGTCACCGATAGACAGTTCGTTGCCCCTGAAGTCCTCAGGATAACGGATCCGGAGATCGAACTTGCGCTCACCTTCATAAATTTGTGTCGCCGCTTTGCCACCTATAGCGGTTTCAATTACAGCATTGGCATCGGCGGCGGTAACACCGTATTGGGCCATTTCTTCCTGGTTAAGGTCTATCTGTAACTCGGGCTGACCAACATTATGAAGTATCCCAAGGTCAGTAATGCCATTTACCCTTTTTAATATATTATAGATCCCAACTTCCTGTTTTTCAATATAAGGATAATCATCTCCAAACATTTTTACTACAATGGATCCTTTAACTCCTGATACCGCTTCCTCAACGTTATCAGAAATGGGCTGGGAGAAATTGATATCCACACCGGGGAAGAATTTTAACTTTTCCTGCATCCGTTGGATCAGCTCTTCTTTAGTTTCCTTTCTCTTCCACTGATCCTCAGGATAAATGTCAACATGGAACTCAATATTATAAAAGCCGGTGGCATCGGTGCCGTCATTTGGCCTGCCGGTTTGTGACATCACCTGTTTTACCTCGTCAAAGCTCAGGAAGATGTTACGCATCTCGTTAGCCATTTTAACTGATTCCTTTAAAGAAATGCTAAGCGGGCCGGTTGCACGCACATATATGGCGCCCTCATTTAATTCAGGCAAAAACTCAGTTCCTAAAAATTTAAAGCAGCCTAAACTAATTACCAGGGCAATTATGGCAATTGGAAATACTAGCCTCCTGCTTTTAAAGCATACCGAATAAAAGCGCATGGCGCCTTTGGTCAAGGCTTCTACAAACACATTATGTTTTTCCTTAACATCCTTACGCAGTAATACGCTGGCTAAGGCGGGTACAAATGTAAAGGTTAGTATAACAGCGCCTAAAAGAGCAAAACTTAAGGTCCAGGCTAATGGTGAGAACATTTTACCTTCAACTTTTTGAAAGCTAAAGATTGGCAACAAGCCGGTTATGATGATAAGCTTGGCAAAAAAGATCCCTTTACCGTTAACCTGGCAAGCCTTTTTAATCAAACCAAGCTTGCTCATTTTGTTATAATTGTCCATGCCAACTTCTTTGGCTTTATGATCCAGTACAACAAAAATCCCCTCAACCATCACCACGGCCCCGTCAATGATGATCCCGAAGTCTATCGCCCCCATCGACAAAAGGTTGGCCGACATACCCTTCAGCTTTAAACAAATAAAGGCGAAAAGCAAGGCAAGCGGAATAATAAGCGAGACAATTAAGGTAGTACGCCAATCGGCCATAAACAGGAATACGATAACTGTAACAAATATTATCCCTTCGGCCATGTTATGTAAAACGGTGTCGGTGGCAAAGTTTACCAGGGTTTCACGGTCATAGAATGTTTTTAGCTTAACATCGTCAGGTAAGATCTTATTGTTAAGCTCATTGATCTTTAGTTTTAGGTTTTTGATAACCTCGCTTGGATTTTCGCCTTTGCGCATTACGACAATGCCTTCAACAACATCCGGATCTTTATCACGGCCAACCTGCCCCAAACGCGGCAAGGCCGACTCGGTAACTTCAGATATAGTTTTTACATATATTGGGGTGCCTTTAATATTGTTTATAACTATATTTTTTATTTCGTCAATGTTATTAAGCAAACCAATGCCGCGCACTACATATGCCTGACCGTTTTGATCAATAACATCACCACCCACGTTTACATTGCTTTTAGACACTGCCTCATACAGCTGTAATGGTGTAACATTATACTGAACAGCTTTTGCCGGATTGATAGTTATCTGGTAAGTTTTTACTTCTCCGCCAAAGCTGTTAACATCAGCCACGCCAGGTACGGCACGGATCTCGCGGTCAACTACCCAGTCTTCAATAGTTTTTAACTCCCTTACCGATCTGCGGTTACTGGTTAAGGTAAAGCGGTAGATCTCTCCGGTAGGGCCATAAGGAGGCTCAATGGAAGGATTCACATTATCCGGCAAACTTGCATCGCTTATGTGGTTGTTAATCTGTAAACGCGCAGAATTATAATCAACCTCATCATCAAAAGTAATTTTTACTACGGAAAGACCGAATAACGAAGACGACCGGATACTGGTCTTTTTCTCCGCCGGATTCATGGCGATCTCAATTGGGCGGGTAACAAATTTTTCTACTTCTTCGGCGCTTCTGCCGGGCCATTGGGTAATTATGGTAACAGACGTATTGGTAACATCAGGAAAAGCATCAATACTTATTGTTTTAAAGCTGATATAGCCGGCAACTGCAAGCAGTGCTGTCACAAAAAATATGAAGAACCTGTTCTTGAGGGCGAAAGAAAGAATATTTTTTATGAACTTATTCATGTGTTAGTATTTCGGATTTCGAATGTTCGATTTCGGATTTGTTTATTTTGAATGTCGAATGTTCGATTCTTTATTTTTTGCTTTGATCTTTTATTTTTTCTGAATTCTGATTCCGAAATCGAACATCCGAATTCTGAAATTTCTCAAACTCAGTCTTTCAACGATTCATACAGATACACTTGCCTTGAAGTGATCACCCTGTCGCCTGGTTTTAACCCTTTGTTGATATATGCCCTGTCTTCAACCGTTTTGGCAACGTCAACAGGCTGAATGTGTACCTTCGCTTTACCATCAACTACTATCACATAGTTTTTATCGTTATCAAAAACCAAAGCATGAGCGCTAACTTCAGGCAGGGTTTCACCTGATTTTGCTTTTATCAGCACATTGGCAAACATTCCCGGCTTTAGCAAATTGCCAGGATTTTCTATCTTGATCCGGGCGTGCATTACCTTGTTATCCGGGTCAAGCATATTATCAATCCGGTCTATTTTTCCGGTAAATACTTTATCGGGATATGATAACGTAGTGATCTTTACCGCATCGCCGGTTTGGATCTTTGAGATATCAGACTCATAAACATTTACAAGCACGTAAACGGTTGAAAGGTCGGCTATGGTGAACAGGTTTTGGCTGTTATCTGCCCTTACCTGGGTATTATTGGTCAAGTTTTTTTCAACCACATAACCTGATAATGGCGTTTTAACTTCATAACCATTGGCATTGCTTTTATTGATAGAGATCACAGCGCCGGCGCGTTTACCTTCGGCCTGGGCTTTCTGATAATCAGACTGTGCCTGCTCCAGCTCTTTTTGCGATGCAAGTCCGCTTTTATACAAGTCCTGGGTTGATTCAAATACCCTTTTAGTATTTCTTACATCGGCCTCTGATGATACATAATCGCGGGTAAAACCAGCCATTTCGGCGCTTTTCATAATTGCCAGTGTTTGGCCCTTATGTACCACATCGCCAAGCTGAACGTGTACATCCTGGGCTACCCCGCTGACCAATGGGAACACCTTTACCATTTTATTTTCATCAGGCGCAATGCTGCCGGTTAAAGTAATTTGCGACAGGGCGCTGGCTTCTTTAACCGTGTCAATAAGCAGGCTGTTGATCAGGCTATCAGTAACCTGGAAACGGGTATCTTTTTCCTGGCTCTCATCAGCATGGTGGCAGCTTTGCAAAGCCATGCCCGAAACAGCAAGAGCGATAGCAGTAGTAAGTATTTTATATTTGGTATACATGTTTGTAGTTGTGATCATTGATTGAAAAATGGTGTTCCGGTAACATAGTTAAGTTGCTCCATTGAGGTTACCCTGTTAAGCTGCAGTGCATTCAATTGCAGAGTATTGGTTTTATAGGAGTCGTAAAAATCAAGGAACTCCAGCAGACTGATATTCCTTTTTTCGTAATTCTTAAAAACCTCCTGGATCAGGTGATTAAAATCATTTTTAAAAGCAGGGTCAAAACTGTTATACAGGTTCTCAAGCCTTAAGGCGGTTTTATAATTGGTTGCCACATCGCTTTCAATTTGATCCTGCTGACTTTGCAACTGCACCTTGCTTTGATCAATAGCTATCCTGGCTTGTTTAATGCCCCCCTGGTTCCTGTTAAAAAAAGGCAAGCTAAACCCAATACCCGCACCTAAAAAGTTAGTGCCGTAACCGCCCAGTTTATCATAATTAAGCGAGAGTGAAACATCAGGCACAGCAGTTGCTTTTTGCAGCTGCAGGTTGAGGTTATTATAATCAACAGTTGATTTAGCCAACTTTAGATCATAACGGTTTACACTGGCAGAATCAAGTAATGTTTGATATGGCACACCGGCTACAATAGCTTTTCCGTCAAATGTGTAATCAGACAGGGGTTGAATAACGGTATTTGCAGGTGTTTTGGTTAATAATTTAAATTCGCTTTGTACAGTATCAATCCCTGTTTGCAGGTTATTATATTCTGCTTGTAAGGTGTATAGCTGTGATTGTATGCGCAACACTTCCTTTTCGGCAATGTTGCCCTTTGCATATTGTGCCTTAAAAACAGTTAGCGCTTTAGCTAAAGAATTGATCTCCTGGTTATAAACTTTGGCAGATTGTTCCTGGAAATAGATGGTGTAAAAATCATTTCTCAGCGTGAACTTTAATGTACGGAGCAAATCAAAGAACTGGTATTTTGCCTGGTCGACACTTAGCTTTGCCAGCTGGATGCTTTTATTCCGTTTGCCTGCCGTTGTAAAAAGCTGTGAAATGCCGGCTGAATGATCTTTATAGGCAGGCCCCTGGGAAGCATCGTTAGTGTGAATACCGTTTGAAAAATTGAAATCGGGGTTAGGGAATAAACGTGCGGTAATTACCTGGGCATTGGCATTATCAATATTATAACGCTGGATAATGAGCTGCAGGTTGTTTTTCAAAAACAAGTCTTCCGCCTGTTTAATGGTTAACTTAAGCGTATCGCTTACCCGGCCTTGCGCGTGTACTTTTGATACAAGAATTGTTAACGCAGTTTGCAGTAATAAAATAACAAGAACAAATCTTTTGAGCATAGTATATTTTGATGCCACAAAATTATACTTCGCATATTAGAGTTAAATTAAAGCGAGATTAGAATTGCATTAGAATTTACCTGCTGAATTTAATGGTAAAGGTGGTGGTTTCGCCGGGGATGGAATCAATTGAAATGGTTCCATTAAAAAGGTGGATGATTTTACCTGTTACATAAAGGCCAATCCCGCTGCCCTGGAAGCTTTTTACATTAGTACCGCGATAAAATGATTCAAAAACTTTATCCAGTTCACCGGGCAATATGCCAATACCCTGGTCAATTATCTTTACAATAATGTTTTCTTCGTCGGCATACAGATCACATTGTACACGTTTGTTTTGTGAGAATTTATAGGCGTTACTTATAATGTTATTGAATGCTATTGTTAATAAGGATTTATTTGCAAATAGTTGTAATTTTTCCTGTTCATCAGGCAGTTGCAAAATATTTACAACAAACATTCCTTTGCCTGTTTTCTCAGTCCAATAATCATTAAGCTCCCATATAAGCTCGTCAATGGCCACGTATTTATAGGCAGGATGCGTGTAGTCCATATCAGCATTTGCCAGTTCGAGCAGGCTGGTAATAGTTTCATTAAGCCGCTCAGCATCGTTTAATACAGATTTTAACACCTCTTCATATTCAGATTGGGTACGCAGCTTATTCAGGGCAATTTCAATTTCGCCTATTATAGTTGTTATAGGCGTACGTAATTCATGCGATGCATTTACAACAAATGTTTGTTGCAGTTCAAACGTGTTTTGTAAATGTGCCAAAAGCCGGTTGAAATTATAGGCCAGCGCGCTGATCTCGTCTTTTCCGTTCCCTTCATCAACCCTTAAGCTCAGGTCGCCGGCACGTACCAGGCGCATTTGCTTAATTACTTTATCTATGGGTTCCAGCGTTTTTTGGGCAAACCACCTGCTTATTAAAAAAAGCCCGGCAGTAACACATACCAGCAGTATCGCCATTGATTTGATCAGATCCTGCATCCTTTTGGTGCCCTGCATATCAATAGCCGAAACCAATATTACAAAGTTTCCCTGGTTGTCGTTATAGTAAATGCCTACCGTTTGTCTTTGCCCCTCGGTAAATTCCAGTTGTTTTCTTTTACGTACCTCGTTAATTATCGGGCTTGCCCAAAACTGGTTTTTATCTTTTATAAACGAGGCGGCATTTTTTTCATCATAAAGGCGAATTACCTCGTTGCGCAAGCTGTGGAGATAATGTTCTTTTACATGGCTTAGGGAGTCGGGCGAAATTTCATCAGCCTCTAAATATAATTTAGCGGCAACATTGGCCCTGTCCATTAATTGATCGTAAAAGTTTGACCGGATAAGCGAGTTAAAAGCAATGCAAATAACAACCTGCACAATCAGCAGCACAATTGCGCTAATTGCAGTAAAATAAAGCGAAAGACGGTTCTTTATTTTCATTGGTTATTTGCACTTAAATCTCTGTGTTGCTTTGCGGGTTTCTTTGTGACCTTCGCGGTAAAATAACCGCCAAGACGCCAAGAATACATGGAGATGCCAGCGGTTTATTTATCGCTTTTTAAAATATATCCCATACCAATTACGGTATGGATCAGTTTGTTTTTAAATCCTTTTTCAATTTTTTTACGCAGATAGTTTACATATACGTCAATAAAATTGGTTCCGGTATCAAAGTCAATTTTCCATACCTGCTCTGCAATATACTCCCGTGATAATACCTTGTTTGGATGGCTCATAAATAGCTCGAGCAGTGTATATTCTTTGGCTGTTAATGCTATCTGCTGCCCGGCCCTTTCTGCAACATTGCTCCAGGTATCCAGTTTAAGGTCATCAAATGCCAGGATATGATCAGCAACTTCAACAACTTTTTGACGGCGCAATAAGGCCTCGATGCGGGCCAATAGCTCAATAAAATGAAATGGCTTTACCAGGTAATCATCTGCCCCGGCCTTTAAACCCGATACCTTGTTCTGGATCTGATCCAGCGCAGTAAGCATTAAAATGGGGGTTTTTGTATTGGTAAAACGGATTTGCCGGCAAAGTTCAATGCCATTAATGTCAGGCAGCATTACATCCAGTATCAGCAAATCAAAATCATTATTCTGCAACAGCGCCTTTGCTGTAATGCCGTCATTGGCAATGTGGATCTTATAGCCCTGCTCCTCAAGCCCTTTGCTGATAAATGCAGCAACTTTTTGTTCGTCTTCAACTAAACAGATATTGGCCATAGGGAAGCAAAGATGGGTAAATTATAATTTATTTCGGATTTCGGATTTTCGATTTCGGATTTTTTGTTTGAAACTTGATTTATTGATTCAAAACCATCAGAAGATCCGCTGATTGATCACCGCCATGAAGCCATCCTTGAATTTTTCGCTGATGGGGATTTGTTTGCTGGCAATGTAAATATGATTGTCCTGGATCTTAACTATTTGCTTTGTGTTAACAATGTAGGAGTTATGCACCCTTACAAATGGCGGATTTAATTGCTCTTCAATATCTTTTAAGCGCCTGTAAATAAGTAGCTGCTCGGCAGGAGTTACCAGGCGCACATATTCTTTTTCACCCTCAAAATATTGGATCTCCTCCATCAGTATTTTCCTGAGCACCTTGCCCGACTTTACAAAAAAGTACTCATTCCCAGCTGGCGGCAATGTGTTATGATTGGCAACATGGAAAGTGAAATAGGTTTCAATCTTTTGCATTGCTTCCAAAAAACGTTTAAGGGTAATAGGCTTTAACAGGTAATCAATGGTTTGAAAGGCATAGCTTTCCGCAGCATACTCAGAGTAAGCGGTGGTAAAAACAATTTTGGTATCCTTTGATAGAAGACCCGCCAACTCCATCCCGCTTAGCTGGGGCATGTTTATGTCTAAAAAAATAAAATCGGGTTTGTTCTCCTTTAAAAATGCAATGGCTTCCAAAGCGTCATAACATTTGGCTAAAAGCTGCCATTTGGTATTCTGGCCTATCAAGATCTCCAGCAGGTTTACTGCATTGGGTTCATCGTCAATAATTATGCAGCTTAAATTCATGCTATCGGTACTTTTAAAAATGCGGTAAAATAATTGCCCGGATTATTAATACTTAGCTCAAAATTTAAGCCATATAACAAGGTAAGGCGCTTTCGCAGGTTCTCAATGCCAAATCCGCTGGGCCCGTTTGTCCCGGGTTTATCATGAACCATGTTCCGG
Source organism: Mucilaginibacter sp. OK098 (assembly GCF_900142915.1). Lineage (GTDB taxonomy): Bacteria > Bacteroidota > Bacteroidia > Sphingobacteriales > Sphingobacteriaceae > Mucilaginibacter. Next base: position 90,023 of record NZ_FRCM01000007.1, on the reverse strand, counting down.
GTTTCAAACAACAGGTAGCCATCTTGTTGAACCAGTGAAATATCGATCTTATTTTTATCACTCGACTTATCAATGCCGTGTTTGAAAATATTCTCAACAAAGGTCATCAGCAGCATTGGCGCAATTCGCAATTCGGCATTACAATCTTTAATGAAATTTAACTCTATTTCATGCCGGATCCGGATCTTCTCCAGCGCTATATAGTTCTCCAAAAACTGCACCTCTGTTGCCAGTGAGACCTCTTCCTTTGGGCTTTCATCAACAAAATAGCGCATAATATCTGACAACCGCTCAATTAGCTTTGCTGTTCGGGGGGCCTCGCGGTAGGCTTCGTAATAAATGTTATTCAAGGTATTAAATAAAAAATGCGGCTGCACCTGCGATTTTAGCAGGTTAAGTTCAGCCTGGCTTTTTTGTGCCAGTATTTTTTCCGACTGCTGCTTTAATGTGAAATATGCAATGGCGATGCGAAAAATAAAGCTGAGCAGGTATGTTAAAAAGCCCGCTATCATAAAATTAAGAATGCTGCTTTTTGTTATAAGCTCGGGCTTGAGCGCAAAGTATTTATTATAAATATAAGTGAGCAGATATCCTCTTGACAGGCCGGCTGATACAACAAATATAAATGCGAAAATTGCATACTGAACTTTTTTACCGGTTTCATAAAACTTAGGAAAAAGAAATTTAATGTTCCCGTATATAACAACAGCATAAAAAGAAACATTTAATAGCGAGAATGTTCCGGCCTGGTAAAAGCCATCTTCGGGCAGGTATGAAAAAAATATAATTAAAAAAACCGCAACCCAAATCAGCCATTGAAGCTGTTTAAGAGTTGCCTGACTGCCGATAAATTTCATTTTTAAATTTACAAAGCTTTTTCATTCCCACCGCCGGTTTTCAATAATTAGCCTTTTTTATTCAATAAATGCTGCCCTACAGTAAATACCAGCTGTTGATATTATCAGGTAAATCATTTAAAATAAATGGTATAAGGTTTAAATGATTTGCCCGGATATGTAATAAAAACCAGCTTTAATAAATATTACGTTTCAGATCTTAATAAACCTTAATATGAAAAAACTTTTTAACGCCTGTATTATTATGGCATGTCTTCAATTTGGCTTAGCCCATGTTGTTAAGGCACAACTTACATCCCTGCCAGACGGGGATAATAAAAGAGCTTCAGTTAGCGAACAAATTGGCCTTACCGATGTAAGTATTCATTACAGCCGGCCTGGCGTTAAAAAACGCGACGGCCATATTTGGGGCGAACTCGTTCCGCCGGGTTACGTTGACCAGGGCTTTGGTCCTTCAAAATCAGCACCATGGCGGGCCGGGGCTAACGAGAATACCACTATTGAATTTTCAACCGATATAAAAGTTGAAGGCCAACCCTTAGCCGCCGGTAAATACGGTTTCTTTATAGCTTATAGTGCTGACGAGTGTACGCTCATCTTTTCAAAAAATTCAACTTCGTGGGGCTCATTCTATTATAAGCCGGATGAAGATGTGTTACGGGTAAAGGTAAAGCCCATACCTGCCGATAAAAGTGTTGAAAGGCTGAAGTATGAGTTTACAGACCAAACGCCAAATAGCGCCATCATACAGCTGCAATGGGAAAAACTGGTTATTCCCTTTAAGATAGAAGCCGATGCAGTGAAAAACCAGGTTGCATTTTTCAAGCAGGAACTGCGCGGCGAAAAGAGTTTTAACTGGGAAAGCTGGAGCCAGGCGGCACTGTACTGCGCACAAAATAAAACCAATTTAGATGAAGCCTTAATGTGGGCTGATACCGCAACAAGCAGAATTTTTGGTGGCAGTCAAAGCTTCCAGGCCTGGAGCACAAAGGCTGCGGTATTGGACAGCCTTGGCCGGGGTACTGAAGCAGCGGAGACAATGAAGAAAGGATTGCCATTTGGCAGTGATTATGAAATATATGGCTATGGAAGGACTTTAACATCCGCTAAAAAAGCCAAAGAAGCGTTCGCCATTTTTAAAATGAATTACGATAAGCATCCTGATGAATTTATTACCAATGTAGGTATGGGCAGGGGATATTCAGGCCTTGGTGATTACAAAAAGGCATTAACCTATATTCAAAAAGCACAGGTACAGGCGCCAAATAAACCAAACAAAGATGCTATGGACAGGCTTGCAAAAAAATTGCAGGATGGGAAGGATATCAATTAGTGATTAGAGGCTAGAGACCGGAGGTTAGTGTTTATAGCATACGATCTCTTAGGGTGATTAAACCGGTCTCAAACTCTGATCCGCTTTGCAAATAAAATTTAAAACTATAATTTAAGGATCTTACTATGCAGTTTTTATATTGGCTATCACGTGAAGTTGCAATTGGCATAATCATTACTTTGTGCTCAATTTACTCAGTATTCAGCCAAAATTCACAACCAAACATTGTTGATACCGCTTCAAGGCCAAAAGTATTTGCCGAAGGCGCAGTGTCATCTCCTTATACTGAATGGGCCACTTCTTTTGCACCAGATGGTAACACGGTCTACTTTTCGCGCGGCGCTATTTACTGGACAATTTGTTATTCAAAATTGGTTAACGGTAAATGGGGCCGGCCGGCAGTGGCGGCTTTTTCGGGAAAGTATAACGATACCGATCCCTTTGTGAGCCCTGATGGTAAAAGAATGTTCTTTATATCAAACCGCCCTTTTGAGGCCAACCAGGAAAAACCGCAAAAAAGCTACCACATCTGGTATGTTGATCATATTTCGGGCGATGAATGGTCGGCGCCAAAACACATAGACGCCCCGATAAATTTGGATGGCAGCAGTAACTATGCGCCATCGGTAAGCGGTTCGGGCACTCTTTTCTTTTGCTCGCGCGGCAGGGAAGGGAATGCCGGGATGGCTGGCTATTCAGCAAAATGGCTGGGCGATCATTATGATAAACCCCAGCAGCTGATCTTGCTTGGCAAAGAAGATGTACAGGACCCATTTACTGCACCTGACGAAAGCTACGTGGTGTTTTTAAGCGGTAACGATATTTATTACTGCCCTAAAAATGGAAATGCATGGAGCACTGCGCAAAAATTAGGGCCACAGGTAAATAACGGCGATTCTAATTCATCTCCGTATGTGTCCCGCGATGGTAAGATGCTGTATTATTCCTCAAGCCGGATCCAAGGCTTTTACAAACGAAATATAAAGGCTAAACCATTGAATTATGATGGGCTGGAAGCCGAAAATCAAAGTATTTTCAACAGCCAGGGAAATATATTGGTGATCCCGGTTAACATTCCTAAAGCGTCACACTAAATGTTTTTTAATACATCAATGAAAAAGTTCAATTACATCCTTATTATTTCTGTGTTCTTTTCGCTGAGCTTAGCCTATGGACAGGCAGACACCATTCGCCTAAAAGATAAACGCCTGCTCACCTCAATGCTTAAACCCGGACTTAAGCAATACCTGGTATATTTTCAAACGGCTAAAGCTCAAAAAACGTTGCGGTTTTGGTATTGGCTAAGGGATATTAAAACTGAAAACAGGAACGGGGAAAAAGTATTTACAATAGCACAACACTGGTATGGCAGTGATACTAATAGCTACCGCAAAGTGTATTCTATAAACAAGGCTGTTGATTTTGCACCGGTTTACCATTCAGAAACCGTACAAAATAAAACTAGCGCTTATAACTGGAACAATGATAAAATTACAGGTGCCGATAGTGTAGCCGATAATTCAAAAAAAGATTTTTCGCTGGCTTTTACTGCTCCAAACTTTAACTGGAACCTGGATATAGAAACCTTTGAAATGTTGCCGCTGGCATCGGGTAAAACCTTTGCTATTAATTTTTACGATGCCGGATTAGATCCGCCAAAATATATATTATATAAGGTAACCGGCAGCGAAGTAATCCCCACCTTAAGCAACGAAAAAGTGGACTGCTGGAAACTGGTTACTGAAGGCGATTATAGTGGCGGCCATTTTTCGCAAACCTTTTGGATCAGCAAAAAAGATCATGAATTTTTAAAAGAAGAAGATGCCTTTGGCGGTGGCTACAGGTATAAATTAAAAATGATGAATGCAGCTACTGACATGCTGCCCCGGTTCGCAAAATAAATAACCAACTATAATCCTGAAACAGCCCTTTGCAAATATTGCGGGGGCTGTTTTTTTATCTTTACTCAAGACGCTCTGAAATGCAGGATTCTTTATTAAAACCTAAATAGAATGATTTCCGGTTATCACGCCAAATGCATAACCGCATACAGAGCCGTTGCTGATATTGCTATCCACAGCGCAACACCCTGCAACAGTGGCTTAAAACCTACAGATGCCAGTACTTTGCGTGACAGGCCTGCGCCTATCAAAAATAAGGTGAGCGTTAAACCTGCCTTAGCAATAATTATTAAATAAGGGCTAACAATTGATACTACCGGGACATAAGTATTGGCTATCATTGCTAAAATAAACAAACCGATAAAATAAGGGATGCTCACTTTTTTCGATTGATTTTTGAACAGGAAGGTAGCCATAAAAGTAACCGGGATTATCCACAGGGCCCGGGCCAGCTTTACAGTTGTGGCAACTTCCAAAGCATGAGCGCCATATTTACTTGCCGCCCCTACAACCGAGCTGGTATCATGTATGGCAATGGCGCACCATAAGCCAAATTGAGTTTGTGATAAATTAAGATAATGCCCGATTGCAGGAAAGATAAACAGGGCGATAGAATTCAATACAAATACACAGGCTAACGCAACAGAGATCTGCTTTTCTTCCGCCTTTATAACGGGGGATATTGCCGCAATAGCGCTACCGCCGCAAATAGCTGTTCCTGATGAAATAAGGAACGAAGTTTTCTTTTCAATGTTTAACCATTTGCCCATAAAATAACCGAACACCAAAGTACCGGTTATGGATGCAATGGTAAATAAAACACCTTCTTTACCTGCCTGCAGGGCGCTATGCACATTCATGCCAAAGCCAAGCCCTACTACCGATACCTGCAGCAATAAATGAGTGGCTTTATGATTTAAATGCAAATAAGGATGGCCGATTATTTGCGCAACAACTAAACCTAACAATAAGGCAATTGCCGGGCTTGCAAAAGGTGTAAGACAAAAGGCGACGCAGATAATGAATATGATCTTTTTTGTATTGTCATCAATATTAATTAATGATGTGCTGTTTGTTATATGGTGCGGGGTTTGCATAACTATATATTATTTAGTTATGCAAATGTCTATACTTGTTAAAATGTATTTATATCATAAAACAGAATACCCGATAACTTAAAGTTATGGAGTTTGTTTATAAGATGCTTGCCTTCTTAAAACTTATTATCAGCCAAAAATCCATTACAGCACTTAATATGAAATATATCATAAATAGCTTTTTGATGATTTCTGATATGGGATGAAATAATATCTATTACTAATAGATATTAACATTTAAGAAAATAAATTTTGAATGTTTGTTTATAAATATGATATTTAAGGACTCAAACTAAACCAAAAGACCTCTGAAAAAACTGATTGCCATATTATTTTTAAGTGTTTACCTGGTAAGTATCTGCGGACAATTGATGGTGCATCAATATTTAAGCTACCGGACCGAGGCTTTTTTTAATGCGCAAATAAAAGATGGACTTTATAATGTTAAAGACCTTACCGAAGTAAAGATCCCTGCAAATATGCCAGGCGTAAACGACTGGACTGCTTATGAAAAAGTTAGCGGCAGCATTCAGTTTGCGAATGAAGCGTATAACTATGTGGCGATTCGGGTTACCAGGACCGCTATATATTTAAAATGCCTGCCTAATTATGAAACTACGCGTCTATCAGACCAAAACGTAATTCATGCTGAAAATATTGACCTCAAAATCCCTAAAAAAGAGCATGTTCCTTACGGAAAAACTACCTTAACCTATAATTTGAGCTTTACTTTCATAAAGTTTGAATTTAATTCTCCCTTTAAAAGTTCTGTAAAAAGGCTGGTACAACCCGTATCGCAAATAATCTGTCATAGCCTTGATATCCCCGAACAACCGCCTAAATCTATCTGTTAGCCCTCATTTATTAATCAACTGAATTAAGGCAATCAATGCCTGTAATCATGTTATTTAATTGTGTTTTACTATACAGTTACAATTCAATAACAGAACATTACAGATAAATGTTACCGGCTGTCTTTCTTTTTCGCAATTGATAATGAGATTTCGGTTATGCACCTGGTGCCATTCCCATGTAGGTTTAAGCAGCATACAAGGGTGTTGCCGAAGTACTTTCAACCTAATAGCCAACCTGGTTATAAAAATATTATTGAAAAATTGAAAAAACTTATTACGTCTGTATATGACAACTAAAAGAAAAATTGGCGGGGCAGTTATTTTACTGCTTTTGATCATCATAGTCACCGCCGCTGCCTATCACCGCTCATCGTCAGCGGGGAAAATGGTAGGGCTGCTCAGAGAGCTAAGGAATAGAAATTACACCTTTGCCAATCCTTTCAGTCCGGAGGTGAAATTGGCCCACGTAGATTCACTGCTTAGTAAACCAAACAACGAAAACAATCCTAACCTGCTGGCATTGAAAGCCTCGCTTAGTGTTAAAGTGGGTAAAGAAACCCAGGCTGTACAAACATACGAGGACCTGATCAATAAAATGGATTTCATGAATATGGGCCCCCTGATGCCTGATATTGGCATTGCTTACATGCGGCTGGGGGAAAGAACTAATTGCATGCTTAATCATAATGGCTCGTCGTGCATTTTCCCTATAAAGGATGGTGGCGTTCATACAATTAAAACCGGATCAACAAATGCTATTAAAGTATATGAAACGATATTGAGAAGCACGCCTGATGACCTGGAATCAAAATGGCTGCTAAATATTGCCTTTATGACGTTGGGTGGTTACCCTAAAGATGTACCCAAAGAATTTTTGATCCCCGGTTTAGATGCTGATACGGCTTTTAAAGTAAAACCATTTACCGATATGGCCGCAGACCTGGGGCTGAATGTAAACAGCCGCGCGGGTGGCGTTATAGTTGATGATTTCAATAATGACGGCTACCTTGATATAATAACATCAGGATGGGACCTGGATGACCCGATGCATTATTTTCAAAATAATAAAAATGGCACCTTCAGCGATATTACGGAACAAAGTGGTTTAAAGGGAATAACCGGTGGATTAAACATTCAGCAAACAGATTATAACAACGATGGCTATAAAGATATTTTTGTTTTGAGGGGCGCCTGGAATACCCAGGGCTTTGGCAATCAGCCCAGCTCATTACTGCGTAATAATGGCGACGGAACATTTACGGATGTTACTGTTCAAAGCGGCTTGTTCTTTTTACACCCTACCCAGGCTGCGGTATGGGCTGATTTTAATAACGATGGATGGCTTGACGTTTTTATAGGCGCCGAGAACCCTTTTGAGTTTGACCAGGGCGGAACACATAAATGCATGCTTTACATTAATAACCACGACGGCACTTTTACAGATATAGCCGAAAAAGCACACTGCGATGTAATGTCGTATGTAAAAGGCGTAACCTCTGCCGATTTTAATCATGATGGCTGGGCGGATGTATTTATATCCACCATGGATGGTCAAAAGTATTTATTAAGAAATAAAGGCATAAAGGGCGGCGGGGTCGACTTTGAAGATGTTACTGCAAAATCAGGAATAAGTGAAAATACTGCAAGCACCTTTACCACCTGGTTTTATGATTATAATAATGATGGGTGGAGCGACATATTGATTGGCGATTATGGCGCCAGGGGCAAAAGCCTGGGTTATTATTCGGCTGCTGAAGCTTTGGGTAAACCCATACCACATGTAGGGAATATCTATCTGTACCGCAATAACCATGATGGTACTTTTACCAACGTAACTAAAGAGACCGGGCTTGATAAAGTTGTGTATAGCATGGGCGCTAATTTTGGTGATATAGATAATGACGGCTACCTGGACATGTATTTTGGTACCGGCAATCCTGATTTTAAATCATTGATACCAAATAAAATGTTTAAAAATATGGGCGGGAAAAGATTTGCAGATGTTACAGTTTCATCCCGTACGGGCAACCTTCAAAAGGGGCACGGAGTTGCCTTTGCAGATATCAGGAACACAGGGATCCAGGATATTTATGCAGAAATTGGGGGGGCATACAAAGGCGATTCATATACAAGCTCATTATATGTTAATCCGGGTCAGAACAATAATAACTGGATAAACTTAAGGCTGGAAGGCGTAAAGGCAAATAAAGCGGCGATAGGCAGCCATATCAAGATCAGCTTTACCGAAAATGGTGTTAAAAGAAGTGTTTATAAAGATGTTAATTCAGGCGGAAGCTTTGGATCATCTCCTTTACAACAGGAAATTGGAATAGGGCAGGCAAAATCAATTGATGAGATTGAGATAGATTGGGCAGGCAGCCATACCATTCAGCGATTTAAAAATATTGCCCCAAACCAGTTTCTGCATTTAACGGAATATAATAACACCGCTGAAGTGATTCATTTAAAAAAGTTGACATTTAAAAAATTGCTTAAAACGCCTGTGTGCATGCCTATGGTTAGCAAATTAAATTAGGTGCGGACTTATTATACTTAAAAAATATTAGAACGATAATATTCTTATTATAAGGAAAGATGATAATGAAAACCGAACCTCTTTTATTTTGTAAAAGAATACTATATTTATAATATTATATAAAGCATTAAATTTTAAACGATGAAAAAAATTCTGTTGATATGCTGTTTGTTTATTGGAATAACAACTGCAAGCCGTGCACAAGCTACTAAAGTTGGAGCTGACCCTGTAGAAAAGGCTAAAGGACTACAAAAACAGCTAAATCTTTCTGATAAGCAAACCGAAAAAGTTAGTGCCATCTATAAAGAATCTGTAGAAAAATTTGATAAAATTAAAGTTAAGGAGCATGGCAACACCAATAAAATGTTAGCAGATGTTGCTCCTTTACGCGTAGCAACTATTAAAAAAATTAAAGGCGTATTAACTCCTGCCCAGGTTGTTAAGTATGATAAGTTGGTAAAAGAGTCGAAAAACTCAAGCCTGAACGGTGGCTGGAGCGACGGTTGGAGCTCTGCATCAAACTAATAAGTTACAAAAGCATTAAACAGAAAAAGCGGCCATTAGCCGCTTTTTCTGTTTAAAATAAATTATCAGTGTTATTTATTCAAGCACCCCGAATTTTCCTGCTTGAAATTCCTGGAAAGCAACCTGCAATTCCTGCTGGGTATTCATTACAAATGGGCCGTATTGCGCTATCGGTTCATTAATGGGTTCGCCGCTTAGCAATAAGGCTACACTGTCTTCATCCGCAATGATATTTATTGCTTCGCCTTCATTTTTAAACAGCACAAAATCATGCTGATCAACCTGTTCACCGTTAACAGTTACTTTTCCTTCAATCACCAATAATATTGAGTTATGGGTTACCGGGATATTAGTGCTTAGTTTTCCGCCTTTATTTAAACGGATATCAAACAGGTTAACGGGTGTAAAAGTTGTTGCAGGGCCTTTATTTTCGTTCAGGTTACCGGCTATTATGTTTACCACTCCTCCATTACCAGGCAATGTAACCTTGGCCATCTGGTCAGCAGTTAAAGGCTGATATTTTGGTGTGGTTAATTTATCTTTTGCCGGAAGGTTTACCCAAAGCTGTACCATCTCGAACGGCCCTCCTTTTTTTGAAAAGCTTTCTTCATGATATTCTTTATGTAAGATCCCTGCACCGGCTGTCATCCATTGTACATCTCCCGGATTTATTACACCGCTGTTACCGGTGCTGTCATGGTGGGCTACACTGCCTTTGTATGCAATAGTAACGGTTTCAAAACCTTTATGCGGGTGCACATCAACTCCCCGGATATGGTCAGACGGGCCAAAATCATATTCGGCATTAAAATCAAGCATCAAAAAGGGGCTTACCCGTTTTTGGGTTAGCTCAGCATTAGGGAAGTAGTTAAATACCCTAAAGCCATCGCCTACCATACCCGGACGGGCTGGGCGGCTATATATTTTTTCAATTAATTTTTCCATTTGGTCTCCTTAAATTTATATACAAAGATACCTGACAAATGGAAGGAAAACGCTTGATGTAGGTTAAGAAAAATAGCTGTAAGCCTTAATGCCCCGGCAGGATCTTTACGGGAAATCCTGCCGGGGCAACTCTGTCAATATCATTAAGTTAAGGGATAACAGAAACGTGATTCTCCCCAAAAGCCTGGTAGCCCCCTCTAAATCTCCTCCGCTGGTTAGCGGAGAGACTTTAGCTTCGCCAGTGTTTGTTTTTTTCAAGTCCTCCCAACCGGGGAGGATTATTCACAGTTGTTTATTTTTAATAGGCGTTCATGAGGGCTATGCCGTTTAGGTGGGGCTACTGGACATTGCTATGTGGTTTGTTATCACCTGCGTTCTTTTAACTTAATCCTGCCGGAGCAAATGTGTTTTACTGATGTTCGATATCAGAACCTTCCTGTTTAACAGGCACATCCTTAAACTTCTGCTTTATAAAATCAGGATTGCTGTTATTTGTGGTTGGATTACTTGAAAAGAATCCAAAAGGCATCAATGAAAAACCCATATGATGTACCGACATTATAGGCCATTCTTCGGGCCTTACAATGTGAGTTATGCCGGCTACATACCATACCACCAGGTCATTATTATTAATGGCGCGGTTTTTTGTTGTCCATTCGGGCAGCCCGTCGTATACTTTATTACTTGCAGGATATCTGCCTGCAGGATATTCCTCGCCCTCGTTATATTGCGTAACCCAAAACTGGTGATTTAAAAACCCGGCCTTCTTGCGCAATAAGGAGCCTTCAGGTACAAATGTTTTGGCCTGTGCGCCGGGCATCAGCATATAGCCTACATGCTGTCCGTAATCACTCATTTCTTTATTATTGTAGATATGCCAGTTACGCGCGCTTAAATAATCAACATCGCGTTGTGCCTGCAGCTCGGTATTAAACATCATACCATCTACATAAAATGCATTGCCAAACGGGTTATCCTTACCCGGCGGCACTAATTTGGAGTTCATTTCCATTACGCTGTTATTTTTAGCGCCATCAATATCCAAATCCATCCTGAAAACAAAAAAGTGCTGGTGGTTTATCGCTTCCACATGCTTATGAACCAATGTGCCGAACGAATGCCCGTTGTATGACAGGTCGTCCTTATCAGGCTTATCCATTTCATTAACCCGGTGCACGCCTTTTACTTCAACTATCCCGGTTAGTTCCACGTCCACATCAATAGTGCCGTCTTCCTTAAATCGCCAGGTAAAGGCATAGTCGTAATTTTCAATCATGGTATAATACTTTATGGCCAGGTTAGTTGCCCTGCGCGATACCGTGCTGTGGCGCCACAGTGTTCCGCCATATTCTTCAAATATGGCAACAGCCCTGTCAATCTGGAACGGAGTGCCGTTCTCCCGGTGCAAAACTGCTGGCATGTATTCAGCATTCTCTGGTGCGTCAGCCCCCGGGCTCATTGATTGTGCAATACCCTGCCCCAACCGGTATTCTCCCGCATCAAAAAAGTTGTACGATGCCTGGAACAGATCAGGCGAGCCATAAGGCACCACCATTTCAGGCATCGACCCACGGTACATAATGGAACGCTCTTTTCCTTTATTTATATATTTTACATCGTAAATAACCAGGCCTTCGCGGTTATCTACGCCATAACGCAGCTTCCAGTTTTGCCAGGTAATTTCATGCCCTTTAATATCAAAGGTGTGGCCTTCAGGCTGAGTAATAATGAGCGGCATAATGCTTTTATTAAGCTCCTTGATTGAATCTTTATTAAAATAATTCAGATCAACCGCGGCGCTAAAGCTATTACCCTCATCAACTATCTTTAGGATCTTCCCAGTGGTGAAATCGGTGTAGGCCATCAGGCCTTCAATATCAACATTGTTCTTTTTGCGCCGTGCAATTACCAGTTGCTCACGGTGTCCAATGGGTGCAATACCTATGTCGCCTGTAAAAATACTTCGGTGGGTTACAGAGTCGATGGAGATCCCGCGCTTTTTTAAAGCCGCTACCCAGCCGGCATCCTTTTTTACAATAGCATTGGCTACCGAGTCGGCTTCCAGGCCCATGCCAATTACGTTGGGGATGCTTTTAACGGAGATCACTTTGCCTGCATTTAGATCTACAACCGCTTCGGTAACGCCATTTTTAGCATAGTCATAAAAGCTGGTAAAGGCCTCGCGCCTGAAAGGTGTGCCCGGTTTATAAGCCAATACTTCAGCTTTAGGCGGCTCCTTCAGGTTGATGATATTAAAGATGTCCTTACCCGTTGTTGTTTTGCTGTCCTTTAAAATCTGGACAACTTTTTTCATCTCGGTTGCTGTTAACGGGTCAAGCGGGTAAGTGGGGCTATCGTCATCCATTTTTTGTTTGCAGGATTGCCCTGCGCACAACATCAGCACTAAAAAAGTGTAAAGTAAACATGTTTTTGCCATTGCTATTTTGTTTAAAGAGTGATTCTTAACAGTTTCTTCTCAAACTTTAGGATAACCGGCTCTTAAACATTGCATTAAAAACAGTTCGTCTTCGCAGGGTCTCTCGTAGAGGACCCTGCGTTATGTTTGTGGGTAATAAAATGCTTCTCGCAAGCATTATACATCGCAGGGTCCTCTATGAGAGACCCTGCGGGAACATTGAAATGGGTGTCATCCTGAGCTTGTCGAAGGGCGACGCGCGTAGAGGCCTATGCCCACATGCTTCGACGGGGTTCAGCATGACACCCGGCTTGTTTTATTTCTTATCTCCTAGCCAAATTATGGCATCTTCAAACATCATATTCTGAACATCTGAGTCAAAGTTCTTATCACCATGCCCCATGTTCATATAAATCATTTTGTATTTGGTATTTGTCCATACAACAGGGATATCGCCCCCAGTTATAATATCTTTTTTACCCAGCGGGTAGTTTTCAGGAGATAAAGTCATCAATACCCTGATATCCTTATTATCCCGCGGATTTGGCTTCCATCCATACCACTCACATATCGGCGCTGTGTAGGTTTTAGGCAGGCGCTTTGTTGCCGGGTGGGTGTTATCATCCACTATCATTTTAGCAGGTAATGGCGGCCAGTTGTTGTTATAAAAAGTAGCGCCCAAAAAGCTTACAAACCACGGCCATTTGGTATATTTATCATTGTACCCCGATACATGAAAACCCAACCATGCGCCGCCATTCGCCATAAACTTTTCAAAAGCGCTGCGCTGCGCCTGGTTGTGCGGAAATTCGTTAAGCCAAACTACCACCTGGTAATTTTTTAACTTTTCGTTGTTCAGGTCCTCCCAGCGGGAAGTGGTATCAAAAGCAAAACCTTTTTCTGCAGCAAACCTGCTGTAAAATTTCATCGCCTGCATAGCAAAATCAACATGATCACTTTCCACATTGGTTGAGTATAACGCCAGCACCCTGAACTTTGGCGATTGGGCAAAGGTTGTGGTTTGCCCAATCAGTAATATGAACAGGCTAAGTGCCGTTTTTAGTAAGTTTCTTTTCATAGTTCTATATTAAATAGGTGTTTATTTAACATGCTTTTACTCGCCTCACCTAAATCCTCTCCAAAGGAGAGGACTTCAGCTTCGCTCTTTTATATTCTTTTTTTTGAACCCTCTCCTTTGGAGAGGGCAGGGTGAGGCGAATGAGATTATTATTTGCTCATTGTTGTTTCCAGGGAAGTCATCATCTCGTTCAAATCCTTATTCATCCCTTCAAACAGCGGTTTATCCTCCGGTCCCCAGGGCTTGCCCTGCCGGTAATCCCACCAGCGATACTCAATTTTTGAATACTCATTGGAGATACCGGGCTCAATCGGCTTTTCATAAAAATCATGCAGTTTAAGCTCATAAGTGGCGTTGTGCACCACAATATTCGCGGTAAACTTTAGCCAGTAATAATGACCTGATTCACTTGTTGTAATTTTGAATACGCCTGTTCCGGCAACTTCACCCTTTTTTGGATCGGCAACATCAATGCTTTTATCCGGGTATTGAAAAGCACCCTTTAACCAATTAGCGGCACGGTTAAAAAGCTCATCTTTTTTAAGACCTGCATTAAGTGAGTAAGCGTTATCAAAATAGATCTTCCCATTTTGCATCTGCATTGCCACCGGGTGCGTATCGCTTTGCGCGATACACATACACGGCAGCAGGCTTAGGGCTATAATTATTTTTTTTATCATTGTTTCTTATCTAAAACCTTCAAACTTTCCCGACTTTAAAAACTTCCGCAATCGACATTTCGACTTCTGAATTCACTCACCTTCCCGCTGCCCAAAAAATGGCATTGCTAAACAGGGTTGTGTAATCCCTGCTCTCAAAAAGGACAGGCGAATGCCCCATAAATATGTAAATGTTGCGTGCTTTATAATTAGGATTTGTCCATATTACCGGGTGGTCGCCCATTTTAATATCAGAGTTGGGCACATAGGTGCTCTCATCTACCGAAGCCAATACATGCACATTAGGGCGCATGCTTTTTTCGTAAGTGTAAAACTCTTCCTTTTCAACAATAAATGCAGGGGACACGCCTTTCATAACCGGGTGCGCTTTATCTTCAACATTTACCTTAGCTTTCACAAAAGTTGCTATGTAATTTTTGTAGCGGGTATCACCCATAAATTTGCTGAACCATTGCCACATCGGGTAACCGTCAAACTCGCCCAGCAAAGTAGCATGATGAAAGCCGATCCAGCCGCCTTTGCCCTGCTCAATATAATTTTGAAAAGCGGTTACCGCCTTTTCTTTCCAGCCGTAAGGTGCGTAATCCAATTGGATAAACAGCTGGTAATTGGCTAAAAATGCATCATCAATTTTATCTGTATTCTGGATATAATCAATAGTAAAATTGCTGTCGGCCGCCAGTTTATCCAGCCATACTTTTGCGGCACGTGAATATTCAATATGATGACCGCCATTCTCGTAAAGGGCTATCACTTTAAACCTTGGCGCTTTTTGTCCCCAGGCGCTGCAGATTCCCAGAACACAAAACCCAATTATTGATGCTATTTTTTTCATGTTATTTTTAGGTTGATATTTTTATTTTGACGCAGCCCACAAAATGGCATTGCGCATTAATAGTATATAGTTTGGATTTACTAATGATGTTGGCGAATGGCCGATACAGATATAGATCATCCGGTGAAAGTTTTCATTTGTCCAAACCATAGGATGATCGCCCATTGGCTTGTTTTGTTTATAGGTTGATTCGTCAACCGTAGCCAAAACCCGCACATTACCCCTTGGACTTTTATCCCATTCATACCACTCGTCCGCAAGCCAGAATTTTGCCGGCAGGTTTTTGGTGACCGGGTGTTTATGATCTTCCACCACAACCATCCCATCCTGGAAAGCCGGGTGGGGCGAATAAGTTACGCCACCCATAAAAGTTTCAAACCAATCCCAATATTTTGCAGTTGAATTTGGTCCTAAAAATTGCTTGCCGGTTAGTCCGGCAGCATGCACGCCTACCCAGCCTTTACCCTGCTCCGCAAACTTTTGCAAAGCCGCCTGCTGGCTTGCCGACATATCAAAAGGCGCCAAATGAAACATTACAAACACCTGGTATTTGGCCATGTTGGCATCATTGATCTTGCTGGTATCATCTGTAAAATCAACGCTAAAGTGATTTTCGGCACCTAACTTTTCAAAGAATTCTTTCCCTGCTGAGATACTTTTCCAGTGGTCTTTTGCCTGGGATGCAACTACGAGCACTTTGAATTTGGCGGATTGGGCATTGATTCGAAATCCGCAAAAACAAAGCAGGACCAAGGTGATTAGAGTAGTCTTGCTTGATAATATTTTTTTCATGTCCATTTATATTGACTTGTTATGTTTTATTCGCATTCTGCAAAACCCGCCGTCATGCCGAATTTATTTCGGCACCTCACAGGACAGTTAGCCACAATGCTATACCATCATGCATTTAAATACATAGAGTACACCTGGCATGTGGGGTGCTGAAATAAATTCAGCATGACATTCTTTTTATTACTCTACTTACGATTACTTTTCTTACGGTTTCGCAACCGGTTCTTTATAAATCCTGCCCATCATCGGGTCATCAAAAATTATTTTTCTTAGCTCTTCGGCATCAATGGCTCCTTGGTGGGCGTAAACAATTTTACCGTCGGGCTCAACTAAAAGCGTATAAGGTAAAGCGCCATCCCATTTTGGGTCTACCGCCTCAATCATTTTATATTTATCATCTCCTGTGTAGATATAGTTTAACCCCGATGCCTGTTTACGCTGCAAAAACCCCAGGGCCTTATCCTTCTTGGCAGGATCATCGGCGCTGATGCTTACAAACTCAAGGCCGCGGTCGCGGTAGGTATGGTTTAAGGTAACCAGGTCGCTAAATTCAGCAACGCAGGGGCCGCACCAAGTAGCCCATAAATTAACCAATCGCAATTTATCGGTATGATTTTTCAGTACTTCTTTTATGCCATCCGCACTCAGGGTATCTAACTTCACAGGCTCTTTGGCCCATTGAATTTGCGCCTTGTCAATCCAAACACTTTTCTCGGCCCACTTTATAGAGCAGCCAAAGGTTTTAGTAACCGGCACGGCTATTTCCTTACCTGCTAATATGGCATCAATAGCATTTCGTGCATCAAGGGAGTGCGGCGTTTTTGCCGGATTTTCCATATCATCAATGCGGCCATTGTAGCGCAGTTTCCTGTCTTTATCAAAAATAAAAATATGAGGTGTTGCAACAGGACCATATTTGTTTGCGGTTACTTCGGTCTCGCCATCATACAGGTACGGGAAGTTAAACTTCATGTTTTTGGCGCGGATCTTCATCTCTTCGAATGAATCGCCAAGGTCGCTGTAACCTAATTCATCCAAACGAAGTCCCGCCGGGTTATTTGGGTTAATGGCTACCAAGCTTACACCCTTAGCGGCATAGTCACTGGTAAGCTTAACCATCCTGTCTTCATAGGCCTGCGAGGTTGGGCAATGGTTACACATAAAAACAATAACCAGCACCTTTGCATTTTTAAACGATTGCAGCGTATAGGTTTTACCGTCAATACCGGGCAGACTGAAATCAGGTGCACTTTCACCTATTGCCAGGGTTTTATGATCAACATTAGCAAATGCAAAGCTGCAAAGCGTTAAAAGGAAAACTAAACTTGTTATATATTTTTTCATTTTTTTTAAACTTAATCATTTAAGGAAACCGCCAGTAAATACCACGCCGTATGTGGCAGCCATTGCTCGGCCCAGCGCCAGTCTGAATCTTTGCCCGATACGGCATAGGGGATATTATAATCTATATCGTCCTCGTTATCAAAACCCGAGGTTATACCATTCACGATACCACCCGGGGCATTGGTGTATTCAAACGTTCCGAAAAAACCATAGGCAGGGTTGTTGTGCCCTGTCCCCTGCAGCATGCAGCTATCAAACGGGTTTAACCCGAGAATCCAGTTTAATTGGTCAAGCGCAAAGCCGTCCAGCTGATCGTGAAACGGTTTATCATCTTTAAACAACGCGGCTACCATTCTTGCTGCTGCGGCAACCGAGCCAAGCCTTGCATTTTCGCCCTGCCACCATGGGGAAGCGTCGCTGCCATGCGGGAAGAAGAAAGAACTTCGCCTGTTTCCCAAAGTATCCTGCACCAGTTGGCGGCTGTAATCAAACGGGTTGTTTACCTCGTGTGTAATAGCCAACTCAAACTCCATTGATTCTTTTGTGGTTTTTTTGATCCGTGCCTGTTCGTCTGCAGTAGCATATGGGTAATAGTATAACAAGCTTACTACCGGTAGCCCGGCATCAGATGGATGAAAGAACGGACGATCCTTGTCATCGGCCCTGAAATAATTTTTATAATTTTTCCAGGTAACCAGGCGGCCCATAATATTAGCGGCCCTTTTTGCAGCCGCGGCTTTGTAAACGTCCTTTTTTGTTACTTTATAAAGCTCTGTAGCCGCATTCAGAGCACAATAATCATCCAGCATATTTTCTTTGTGATCATAATCCATTTGCTCGTTATCTTTCTCTAAAAAAGCAAAGGCGTTTTCGGCGGCTTTTAAATAATCTGCATTGCTAAATTCCCCGCTTACCGGATAAGCTGACGCCATTGCCAGCGCGGCTATGGCCATCCCCGCACCTGAGCGGTAGCTGGACTGGTAAAGCCGCCAGCTTTTTTCAGTGGAGGCTTTATTAAACGCCTGGTCTTTGGTTTTCTTTATCCGGTAGCTGCCTTCTTCGGCAGGGATCATCCTGTCCTTTGGCAATTTCCCGGGACCGGGAGCACCAACTGAACGGTAAAATGATCCGCCTTTGGCCTGCATCCGCACCAAATAATCAGCGCCATACATAGCCTCGTCCAAAATTCTGCGGTTAAACTGCCTGAAATCTGTTCCCGGCCTTGCATTTAAAAGCTCGTAGGTTTTAAACAAGCTCCACGCTGTTAGTGAAATTTGCTGCGGATTGAAATAATTGGAGAATGAAAGATGTGAAAGGTGCTTGCCATAATCGCCCGTAGCATCGTACCAGCCACCATGCGCATCAATGGTATCAGTTGTTTTACCTGATAATAAGGTATGATGATCGGCCTTATCCAGCAAGCCAGAACTGCGCTGGCCTTTGAAATAATATACCACATCAGATACAGTAGCTTTTTCCAGTACGTTTTTCCCGATGATAAACGGATAGGAAGATACAGGGCCTTTTGCAGACTGGATCTGCAGCTTATAAGTACCGGGAGTTGTAATTGTGCTAAAGTCAATCGTCCAAAATTGAAAGTTCTTCCATTTGTTAACCGGGCCGCTAAATACAGGTTTACCTGTAAATACGCTTACACCTGTACCGGCATCAACCAGGTTAAATGTATTTATGTTCAGCTTGCTGTCTGCAACTATAATGGCGTGCTTGGCGCGGTTGTCTTCATACCCAACATGATTGGTAACTATTTTTACCGACTGCGCACGCAGTAAAAAAGGAGTAAGCAGCAGTACATATATTATAGATCTTTTCATGTGTGATAAAACCATTGTGTTATTTATATTAAGGTTTATATTATTAATGGATGTTGGTAAGCATCCCGGAAGTCCAAAGCTAATATATTACATTTCACGCAGGGATTTTCATACCCCTACATTAGCACTACGGTTTGATAAAATTTGAAAACATTATCAATTACGCAGGCCTTCG
The DNA here is from genome assembly GCF_900142915.1 of Mucilaginibacter sp. OK098. Taxonomy (GTDB): domain Bacteria; phylum Bacteroidota; class Bacteroidia; order Sphingobacteriales; family Sphingobacteriaceae; genus Mucilaginibacter. The sequence continues at coordinate 70,823 of NZ_FRCM01000007.1, read as the reverse complement.
ACCTGCGCTGATGGATGTCGCCCTTACAGGGCTTTAGTGTTTTTATTTTTCTGGCCCTGAAAGGGTCTAACATGTCAGCGCAGGTCGAAGGCCTGCGTTAAACAGGAGGGATTCGGGGAAATAATTGATCATTAGGATACGTTTCGAACCCGGAAGATTTCAAACCCATCGCTATGGATAATCGTGTTTAATTCTAACGGATTAATGCATAAAACCCTATAAAAACCACAGTAGTGGTATTGTAGGGCCTTAAAAATAGTATTTAACTAAAGTTTGGTTGATTATTGCAGAACATAAAAATGCATATATTGTATTGCTGATTTATTAAACAAACACCTATAATACCGGATGGAGAAAAGTGATAGAACAAGGAAATTCCTGATAGCTACCCACGGCACGTTTGCCGCTGGAGTAAAATCATCGTTAGATATAATTATTGGCGCTGTTGAGCATGTGTTTTTAATCCAGGCCTATATAGATGATGCTGTTTCGGTTGAAACACAAATAAAAGAGGTGATGGACCAGGTTAGCGATAACGATGAGCTGATAGTATTTTGCGATATAATGGGTGGGAGTATTACTAACCAGGTGCTGCAACATGCATTAAGATCAAACGTCTATGTAGTATCGGGGTTTAATTTACCCTTGCTGATGGAGATTTTAATGGCGGATGCCGAAACACCTGTTGAAGAAGTAATTACTTCGGCAATTGATAATGCTAAAGAGCAAATGACATACGTAAACAGACTTTTAACCCAGCAAAAAGAAGACCAGGATGATTAAACTGACCCGGATTGATGACAGATTAGTGCATGGTCAGGTTGCATTTACCTGGACACCCGCGTTGGGTGTTAATTGCCTTTTAATAGCAAATGATAAAGTTGCTAAAGACGAATTTTTAAAGATGGCCCTGGGCCTTGCCAAACCAGCGGGAACCAAGCTTTTAATTAAATCATTAAAAGACGCCGCAGTGTTTTTAAACGATGAAAAAAGCAGGAACCTGAAGATATTACTGATCATAAACAGCGTTAAAGACGCCTATGCATTGGTTAACGAGGTGTCGGAAATAAAGTCGGTAAATTTTGGTGGCATCAGGTTAAAAGATGGTGCCAAGCTTATTTCAAAAGCCGTGGCTATTGATGATGATGATATAACCCTTGTAAGAGAACTACTGGATAAAGGAATAGAGCTGGAATTAAGACAGGTGCCTACTGATACAAAGCAAATGGTGGGAAGCTTAATATAAGATGCAAGAATCAAGAGAGTAAGAGTCAAGAATATTTCTTTCTTATCTTGTTTCCAGACTCTTGACTTCTTGATTCTCTCTACATACATTAATTAAAACATATGTCAATTTCATACCTGCTTATTGCGCTCATAGCCATGTTCGGTCACTCCGAAGACTTTTTGGGTACCACGTTGCTGAGCCGTCCATTGGTTTTAGGTCCGCTGGTAGGCCTTGTGCTTGGGGACTTGAACCAGGGCATAATTATTGGCGCTACTTTGGAGCTGATATTTATGGGTAATATAAAGGTAGGGGCGGCTATCCCACCTGATGTTATAACCGGAGGCGTATTGGGTACGGCCTTCGCCATTATCTCCGGTAAGGGACCAGCCATTGCACTGGCTATAGCCGTGCCAGTATCAATCCTGGCCGAAATGCTGATCAGCAGTCTTTTTGTATTCAGGGCGGTGATCAATAAAAAGTTTAATCAATATGCTGATGAGGGAGACTTTAACGGCATTCAGCAGCTGCATATCCTCTCGGGGATCCTCAGGCCTATATTAATGGGCATCATCATCCTGCTGGCCCTGCAATTGGGTGCTACAGTAATGAAGGACTTCCTGGACCTGATCCCTGCCTGGGTACAAACAGGTTTGCAGGTTGCCGGGAATATGCTGCCGGCCTTAGGTTTCGCACTTTTAATGAACCTGATGTTCAACAAAACAGTTGCTCCATATTTTTTCCTGGGCTTCATGCTGGCGGCTTATTTAAAATTGCCGGTAATTGCTATTGGCGGACTGGGAATTATAATAGCCCTGATAGTAACCCAGGTTACGCCAAAAACAGATGGTGAAGACGATGATGATTTTAATGAAATCAAGGAAGAAGCTAAGCCAGTAAAAAAACTAAATAATAAAGACATCCGGAATGTGTTTTTACGTTCCATGGCTTTAGAAGCCAATTTCAATTTTGAAACCTGGCAAAATACGGGCTACGCTTTTTCAATTATCCCGGTTTTAAAACGACTTTATACCACCAAAGAAGCAATGGCGGCCGCACTGAAAAGGCATTTACAGTTATTTAATACCAGTCCTTATGGTTCAACCCTTATTTTAGGGATAACAGCTGCTATGGAAGAACAGAACAGCAACGATCCTGATTTTGATGCAGAATCGATCAGTACGGTAAAGTTGGGTTTAATGGGGCCGCTGGCAGGTGTATTCGACTCGTTATTTTGGGGCACTTTTAAGGTTATTGCTGCCGGGGTTGGTACATCGCTGGCCATAAAGGGCAACATAATGGGGCCTGTTCTTTTTCTGCTGATATTTAATGTGCCGCACCTTGTGCTCAGGTATAACCTCACTTTTATTGGCTATAGGGCAGGTACTAAATTTCTGCAAAACCTGGCCAAAAACAACGTGATGGACCGGTTAACCAAGGGCGCATCTATATTGGGTTTAATGGTAGTTGGGGCGATGCCGGCTACTCTAATGTCAATCAGAACACCCATTAGCATAGGTTCAGATAAATCAGAGATCACGATCCAAAGCGTTTTAGACCAGGTAGTGCCTGCAATTATACCCTTAGGGTTAACTTTTTTGGTTTACTATTTTGTAAAGAACGGCGCTAAAACGACTCATTTGTTACTCGGTTTGCTGGCGCTGGGCTTTATTGGCAGCATGATCCATTTGTTTGCTTAATTTGATGAGAAGATGAAAGGAATTGGCGTTTCACCGGGTATAGCAATAGGCAAAGCCTTCCTAATTCAAAAGAAGGAGGCTGTGTTAACCGGAATCCTTTTAAATGATTCGGCAGAAATACAAGCAGCGGTTGAACGGTTTGATCTGGCCATAAGCAATGCCATTATTGAAGTTGAAATAATCAAAAATAATCCGTCAATTTCTGATAATGACATAGCCATCCTTGAGACCCAAATTGAGTTGTTAAGCGATCCGGAGATAAGGGACGGTGTAGTTGAAAAGATTGAGACCGAACATAAAAACCCAAATGATGCCCTGTTAGAAGTTATTGCCGATTTTGTGCAGGTATTTGAAAGCATGGAGGATGAATACATGCGTGCCCGCGCTGCTGATATACAGGATATAGGTGCCCGAATTTCAAAAAACCTTAATGGCCAGGGTTCAGGAAATTACGAATTTGAGCCGGATACGATCATCATAGCCGAAGATCTTTCCCCTTCTGATACCATTACCATGGATGTGAGCCGCGTTATTGGTTTTGCCACGCAGATGGGCAGTAAAACATCACACGCTGCTATTATTGCGAAAGCAAAAGGCATCCCGGCAGTTGTTGGTTGTAGTGAGGAACTGGTCAGCATAAAAAATAATGATGTTATTATTTTAGATGGACTAAAAGGTGAGGTGCATATAAACCCTGACCAGGAATTGATTAAAGAGTATAAAATAAAAAAAGATGCTTACCGTCAGCATGCTGATGGCCTGAAAACGTTAAGAGATCTGCCAGCCATTACAACTGATGGTTTACAGGTAATGTTATCGGGCAATATTTCAGGAGCCGAAGACCTAGCCGATGTTTTTGATAATGGCGGCGAAGGGGTGGGGCTGTTACGTACCGAACTGTTGTTCATGAATCGCGATACCTTCCCAACGGAAGATGAGCAATTTGAATTTTATAAACAGGCTGCGCTGCAAGCCAAAGGCAAACCGGTAATTGTACGTACCATTGATATTGGGGGTGATAAAAACCTTGCCTATTTTAACCTGCCTGCCGAGCTTAACCCTTTTTTGGGTTACCGCGCAATAAGGATCTGTTTAGATTGTAAGGATCTTTTCATTACTCAGCTTAAAGCAATTTTAAGGGCATCAGTATTTGGCGATTTAAAAATCATGTTTCCGATGATCTCCAATATCCGGGAGATCAGGTCGGCGCAAAGTATTTTGAAAGAAGCAAAAGCGGAATTATTGCGGGATAATATTGCCTTTAATGTGGCTATCAAAACAGGGGTCATGATAGAGGTGCCATCTGCGGCAATAACCGCTGACTTGTTGGCCAAAGAAGTGGATTTTTTCAGCATCGGCACAAACGATCTTTGCCAGTATACACTGGCGGTTGACAGGATGAACGAAAAGATAAGCCACCTGTATGATCCTTTTAATCCGGGTGTTTTGAGGCTGATCAGCAATGTGATTGAACAAGGCCAAAAGCACAACATTCACGTTGGCATGTGCGGCGAAATGGCATCTGATCCATTGGCAACTTTATTACTGCTGGGCATGGGGTTAAAGGAGTTTTCTATGAGCGCGGCTTCGATCCCTGCCATAAAAAGCATCATTATAAATAACAACGAACTAAAAGCCAGGCAGGTGTACAAAAATGTAATGGAGATGGAGAGTTCGGAAGATATTATAGCTTATTTGGAAGGAATAACAAAATAAAATCCCTGCCCCGTCCCCGCAGGGTCTCTCGCAGAGGAGCCTGCGCTGGATGATGTTTGATGGGAGGAAAATGCAAGGTTGAATACTTAGCACGCGGCGCAGGGTCCCTTTCAGGAGACCCTGCGAGAACGAAAGAGGGGATGACAAGGATGGAATGTCATGGTGAGCTTGTCGAACCACGACGCGGGCAAAGGCCTCAGCACCATGCTTGGCACGCGGACAGGCCACTGCGCACGTCGCCCTTCGACAAAACACACGTCCCCGCAGGGTCTCTCGCAGAGGAGCCTGCGCTGGATGATGTTTGATGGGAGGAAAATGCATGGTTAATACTTAGCACACGGCGCAGGGTCCCTTTCAGGAGACCCTGCGAAGACGAAACAACAAATGATAACAAAAGACTATATAATTCTAGCCCCGCAGGGTTTACATGCCCGGCCGGCAACTACGCTGATAAGACTTGCCAAAGGTTTTAAATCAATTACCAGTCTTCAAAAGGCTGGGAAAACCGTAAAACTGAACAGCATGCTTAACATCCTCTCTTTAACCATAAAAGGCGGTGAAACCATTACCGTTATTATTGACGGCGAGGACGAGGCTATAGCAGCAGCAGCCATTAACCAATTTTTCACAGAACAGTTAAAAGACTTATAAATGAAAATTACCATTACAAAAACCGAACAGGAATTTGATATAACCGCAGCCTGGAGAATTATTGCGCAGATGCTGGAGAAACGAAACTCGGTGATCGGCCTTTCAACCGGGCAAACTACTATTGGCATGCACCGTGTTGTGTCTGAAATTTTTAAACAATACCCGTTTGATGTTTCTGATATAACATTGTTTAATGTGGATGAGCTAACCAACCTGCAGAGAGAATATGCCGGCAGTTGCTATACTATGATCCTGAACCAAATTGCCGGTCCGCTGGGTATTCCGGATGAGAATTTCATAATGCCGCCAACCCTTTCGGATGATTTTGAGGCAGAAAGTATTTTATTTGAAAAGCGCCTTGCCGAACGTGGCGGCGCCGACCTGCAGATGCTGGGAATAGGCAGCAATGGCCACATAGGGATTAACCAGCCCGGTACGCCATTTGAAAGCGAAACATGGGTATCGCCAATGGACCCTGACTTTGAAGCCCGTGTACGCCGCGAAACGCAGGTGCCACCCGAGATCGTGCTAGGCGGACTAACCCGCGGTGTAAAAAACATTATGCATACCCGCAAATTGATCCTGATTGCAAAAGGAGCTCACAAAGCTGATATTATTGAGCAGGCTATTCTCGGCCCGATAAGTACAGATATCCCGGCATCGGTAGTACAATTGCACCCCAACTGCGAGATCCTGCTGGATGCAGATGCAGGCGCCAGGATTGCGGAGTATGCTAAGGAGAGGAATTTTAACTGGTAAAATATCAGAACAGATTTCCAAAAACTTACGAAGTTTTTAAAACTTAGTAAGTTTCCCTCAAAATAAAAAACATGTCATTGCGAGGAGGTACGACGAAGCAACCTCGTCGCAATGTATATCCGCTAAGCAAGTTTTACACTTAGTTATTCGCCCTGTATAGCTATGAGATTGCCGCGCTATCGCTCGCAATGACAAAGTTTTATATTTTTCTTTTTTCGGTCTTCCGGACTTTCCCGACTTTCGGACTTCACTTCAAATCCGCATTTATCTCATTCAGCAAATATTCTTTTCTATCACTGCTGTATTCCCAAAACATAACCCCTGCCATCCCTTTTTTGCTCACATAATCACATTTATTCTTAATCGACCATTCATCGTCGTAAGTAATAAATTGCCTGGTTACCGAGTTAAACAGGTATGGGGCGGCAGCGTCATTATCCCGGTAGTATTTAAAGCCCTTAGTTGCGTCATTAACCAGGCTATCCTTTATAAAGGTAAAACCGCCAGCTCGCATTTTACCATCGGTTTTTATGCCAAGGCCGTTTGCGGTGGTATCTGTAACCCGCGAGGAATGTCCGTAAAAGGCAACGCCCAACACCAGTTTTTTAGCGGGAACACCGGCGGCAATAAAATCATTTACGGCTTTATCGCCGCTGTCAAAATTCGGATTGTATTTTTTTGAGGCATACAGGTTGGTGTGGTGTACTGCTATGCCCAAACTATCCTGGAAATAATCATAGGTCATCAGGTTTACATAGTTCAGGTATTTGGCTACTTTATCCATTTCGGTATGCTCGGTAAAGCGTTTAAAGCCGCCTACTGCTGCGGTTAGGAATAGCTTTTTATGTGTTTCTTTCTCCAGTTTATCAAGCTCTTTTCTTAGCGCTTTAAACATTAGTGTGAAATTCTGCTTGTCAGCAGGCCTGAAAACATTGCCATCGCCAATATTGTCCGGGTATTCCCAATCAATATCAACACCATCTAAATTGTATTTTCGGGTAATCTCAACCGCGCTTGCTGCAAAAGCACTGCGTGAGGTATCTGTAAGCACGGCATCCGAAAAATTCTTGCTCCATGCCCATCCGCCTATCGAGATCAAAATTTTAAGATCGGGATTGACTTTTTTTAGCTTCAGCAGGTTTTTAAAGTTGGTGGTATCCGTTTTAATATTGGTGAGCCAGGCGCGGTTATCTTTCACGTTCACAAACGCATAATTAAGATGAGTAAGCTTTTTGGCGTTTACCATACTGGTATCAATTAATCCCCGGTAGCCGCCTACATAGCCGATGATAACGTGTCTCTTGGGTTGGGCGATAGCGGAGAGGCTTATGGTTAAGCATAACGATAAAGCTGTTACTAATTTTAATTGTTTCATATTTTGATATCTAATAATTAGAAATTCATGTCAATATAAATAAATCGAACGCACGCAGGGTATCATCATGAGGCACTCGAAGGATGAGCGCAAAGGCCTGTCCGTGTGCTAAGCATGCGCAGAGGCATTTGCCCGCACGCTTCGACGGGGCTCAGCATGACACCCTCTTTTGTTCTTTTTAATTAGTTAATCAATTAACTAATCCACCTTCACCTCAAACACTGAATTATGGCTGGTAACATAAAGCATTTTATTAGCGCCAAATGTTAGTGATGTAGGCCTTTCCGGCACTTTTATTACTTTTATTTGTTTGCCGGCAGGATTATAAACGTAGATCTGTCCGTCGGCTATGTATACATTTCCCTGGTCGTCTGTTGCCGTGTCAAACTCACCGCGTTCGGCAAAGTATTTCAGATCGGACACAAAGCCATCTGCACTTACATTTAAGCTTACGGTCCTTTTATCATATTCGTCAGTAGTATAAAGCGGTTTGCCGGGTATGGCTGCCGCTAAAGCAGTTGAACGGGCAAGGTCATACACTACGGGGATAATGGTCACTCCGTCAGGCGCCACAAAACATTCAGTGGCTTTAGCTACCGATATGGTATTAAAATCATGGTAATCCCTCCACCTGTGTGCCGGGTAAAGTGCTTTATAAACCGGGTTCACACTCCCCATCGGTGCTTTTTTTAACATTTGGATGGTTTCGTCCGGATCGTTTGGATCGATAGTATAAACCAAAGTGCCAAAACCCGAATTTCCCCAGCCACTGAATGATGTACCCGATGCATCGGGTGGATTTTTAAACTCTTCGGGCTTGCCGTTTACCAGGTAGCCTGATTTTGGTACGTATTTAAAAACTACCAGCAGGTTGTCATTCTTATCACAAGCCAATGATAGTGGCTCCCAGGGATAATCAGCCAAAAGGCTTATTGTGCGTGTATCTGCCGACCATTTATAGATCCTTTTCATCCGCTGCTCGCTGAAATAAATATTGCCTTTGCTATCGGCACAAACCCCGTTTGCAAATTCAAATCCCGTTGCCAGCCTGGTTATTTTATTAGCTGATATCTTGGGGTTATTGTCATCAATTAATAACCGTGCAAACTCCCATGGCCTTACCTCTGTATCGCTGTTAATATCATACAATGGATTCGTAGTAGTATATTTTATCTGGCTGTAATTGTGCACGTTCAAAAACTCAATGTTTTTGCCGCCCCATTCCCGTATGGCGTAAGGCGCAGGTTTATTTACACGGATAACCCGGAAAGTATACAGGTTTGCAAAAACCATGTTGCTGCAATTCTCCACTTCCAGCGGCTGGCATTCGGTACTTTCCCGGCTTTCTTCTTCCAGTTGAAGAGCGTACACATTAAAGTTGCTTACATTATTAAACCTTACCTCGTTGCGTACATGATGCTCAACCGAAAGTGCATAAACATGGCTGGGTGTTGATGTATTGGAGAAATAAGCGCCGTTAGTAGCATAAGTGTTCGCTGTCCAGATATTCATAAAAGTACCGCCGCCTCCATCGGTTACCCACAGGCTCCAGTATTGCATATCCCATGATGGATCAGCACCATTATATCCTTTGCTATAGATCCCCGTCCGTTCTTTTTTTGGTTCGTTTTGTTTAGCTGGCCGTTCTAAACCACCATGACCGCCAATAAATTTTACATCATTTAAATAAGAATTCTCGCCCGACATCCATTTACAGGCTACTGCTCTCGGATTATCCTCATTGGTTGAAAGGCCAATCCCCGTTAATATGTTTGCCCCGCCTTTTGCGCTTTCCAACAAAGCTTTCGGTCCGCCAAAGCCTCCAAACGCCGGAGTATTATCGGCTATTAAAAACTGGGTTGCAATAGGGTTAAAGCCAATCAATGCAGTATTAGATTTTAACTTTATAGTTTCGCTAACGCGATACCAGCCCTGCGGTACATATATGGTTGGATATTTATCAATTGCATCCTGGATGATTTTTGTATCATCCGTTTCTCCATCGCCTTTGGCGCCAAGCGTTTTTAAATTTACCCAGGTATTTATGGCAGGCAGCTCGGGAATATCTTTTTTAACAGGCTCCGGGAAAACAGATAAAGGCACAACATCGTTAATGGTTTTATAAACTGGGTCGGCAGTAAGGCTGTCCATCTGCAAGCCGTCAATAAATCGCTTTACCTTGTACATGGTTTCTTTGCCGGGCGTTTGTTTGCCGCTACGGCGATAGCTGGCAAATATGGGCACATTGCGGCAATCAATATTTTTCAGGCTGATTTGGTTAAACGCGTTCTCCTCGTTACTGATAATTATAGCCGGGCCGCTTATCCTATCAAAGCGGCAATTCTCCATAAAAAGCTTTTCATGATAATTGGGGTTGATGCTGATAACTGTAGGCACATTTTTAACATTCATTCTAACGATGGTCAACCCGCCTTCCTGCGTTTTTATCGCGGCTTCGCGCTGCCCTTCAAAATAGGTATCAACGATCATAAACTGCCAACCGGGCGAAGGCTTGGTGGTATAAATGCCGTATTGTCCGCCAAAAAAACGAACATTATTCATCGCATTACCAACATCAAACATCCCGGCCTTTCCGTTGCCTATGTTTACATCAACATTAGCCACAAAGCTATGCTGTGCAAAATGGGCACGCATGGCTACTGCTACAGGATTGCCATCTTCAATTTTAAGGTTGATATTATTTATAGCACTGTAAAAAGTTGACGCGCCTGCATCGTGTAGCGGCTCCCCCGGTTTTGAAAGATTACTTACGAACCAGAACATGTATTTTGCTTTACCTTTATCGGTTGAATCTGCCGTTTGAAAACCGGGAGATTTTTTTGCCAGGATAATTTGCGGGCGGTTTTTGCCATAGCCAATCAGCCGTACGGCTGTTGGAATAAATATGGTTTTTGAGATCAGGTATTTCCCTTCGGGAATAAAAAGGATGCCGAAATTGTATTTTGTTTTCACTTCAGCAATTGCCTGTTGTAAGGCCGCCGATACATCTGTTTTTCCATCCGCTTTAATATTGAAGTTTTCGGGAGTAAAGTAAACAGCATCTGCATCATCCAGCCGGGCCTGATAAATGGACTTGCCACCATTATCTTTGCCATCTGTAAGTGGCTTACCAAAACAAACAGCTTGTATAAATAAAACAGCAAGGGCTATTAAAGTATTCTTTTTCATTTTTATTGGTTCAGACGGTTAATCTGCAGGTTTGGTTTATTGGTTAAATATATAGCCTGAATTTTATATCATTATTTATATCAGGCAATTGTTACAAAGCTTTTATCTATCGCAGAAATAGAGAAAATCCTTTCTTTTCTTTTTTTACCTCTTTCCGCCGCAGGCGAAGAGAGGTCGACGGGCGTAGCCTCGTCGGGTGAGTCAACTCTGCGCCAAGCTTTTCCGCTGTGCACTGGCGTTACTATCGCGTGCAGAATCTACTCACCCGGTCATTGCTTCGCTCGACCACCCTCTCTTCGCCTGCGGCGGAAAGAGGGAAGAGAAAGATCTTTAATGCAATCGTCCACAAATCTAATCCGCCGCAATATTCAATACTATTAATTGCACACTACTTTACTACTACCAATGCAAAAACATCAGTGGGGAAGCTGCTTATCTGTCAAAAAAAAAGCATCAATCAAATTAATTATTGAATAATGTTTTACATTTAAACTAAAATAATAAGCAATGAGCCACAACCCTAACCTGCTGAACTATCCGGCTATTAACCGGAGAAAGTTTTTTGTTAATGCTGTAAAAACTACCGGCGTTTTACTGCTCGCACCACTTGTAAATAAAGCTTCAGTTTTTATTAAAATGGATGAAACTTATACCGTAGGGCAAATAATGGATCTGTTTATAAAACAGGTGCCTGGCGGGGCTTTAACCACAACGGTTGATACTTTAAAATCAGGAGACAGGGACATTAAAGTAACCGGGATAGTTACGGCTATGTTTGCAACAATCGAAGTGATCAGGAAAGCCATCAGCCTGGACGCTAATTTTATTATTGCCCATGAGCCAACTTTTTATAACCATACGGATGATACCGCATGGCTGCAAAATGATGATGTTTACAAGTACAAGGCCGATTTGCTGAGGCAGCATAATATCGCTGTTTGGCGCAACCACGATTATATTCACCGCCTGGTTCCTGATGGTGTTACAATGGGTGTGCTTGATCAGTTGCAATGGCAAAAGTATGCCGATCAAAAAATTCCAAATATCCTAACCATGCCTGCAACTTCATTAACAAATCTGGTTGGCTATATAAAAGAAAGGCTGGGTATTGAAAAGGTAAGATACATTGGCGATCCGGATCAATCATGCGCCCGCGTGTTATTTATGCCGGGCGCTGCAGGAGGTCAGCGCCAGATCCAGGGAATAAGCAGGGTAAAACCTGACGTATTGATCTGTGGTGAGATTGCGGAATGGGAAACTGCCGAATATGTGCGGGATGCCAGGGCAAAGGGCGATAAAATTTCGTTAGTAGTGCTGGGCCATATAGCCAGTGAAGATGAAGGCTCAGAGTTTATGCTGAAATGGGTTCAGAAAAATGTGCCTTCGGTTAAGGCTACGCGGGTAAAGCCGGGCAATTCTTTATCATTTATGTAAAAATATCCCGAATAGTGTAGGTCGCAAAATAGCGTAGGCCTGCGACCTACGCTGATAAATTTCGCCCTTTCAGGGCTGTGGTTATTGTATTAATTCAAAGCTCTTAAAGGGTGGCATACGCCAGCACCATCGTAAAATAGTGTAGGCCTGCGACCTACGCTGATGGATTTCGCCCTTTCAGGGCTGTATTATTAATTTACTAATTCAAAGCCCTGAAAGGGCGCGATACGCCAGCACAGGTCGCAGGCCTGTAGGGGGGAGGTAATTAAAAAACAACTTTCCCGGTAGCTGTTACCAATGATGCAATCCTAACCGCATCAAAGACCCGTTCTTCGGTAGTACCTAATTTGATAAGAGAATCTTCATGTGCATTTACACACATTTCGCAGCCGTTAACGGCGGAAATGGCAAGGCTCATCAGCTCAAAAAATTCTTTACCTGTTACAGGCTTCATCATTAGCTGCATACGGATGCGGGCTGGGATCTGCGTATATTTTTCCTTTTGCGTAAAATGACGGAAGCGGTAAAATACATTGTTTGATGCCAATAATGATGCACAACCCACAGCTTCGCCAATTTCGGCAGCGGTAGCTTCCTGTTCTTCAGCGTATTTGGTGAAGAAGTTTGCTAATAAGGTGTTGTTATTATTAATAGCGGTTGAAAGGCCAAGCAAGGCACATTCTTTTGCGCTCAAATGTTCGGAGGTAAGGGTGCTTGTAAAGTTTAGCTTCAAGTCGCGCAGGTAGCGCGACTCGCCGTTTTCAAGCAGGGTAAGGCTATTGGTACGGTATGCGGTATCAATGCCCAGGCTTTGCAGCAGTTCGTTTATTATCTCGGTGGATTCGTTCATCTTTTTAAAATTTCCTGTATAAAAAATCCCCGCATCCGTTAAATGCGGGGACTATAATATTAAAATAATTAAACAGTAAGAGTTTCTTCGCCTTTAACCCAGTTGCAAGGGCAAAGCTCATCTGTTTGTAAACCATCAAGCACGCGTAAAACTTCTTTAACGTTACGGCCTACGCTTAAATCATTTACTGATACCCAACGGATGATACCGGTTGGATCGATAATGAAAGTAGCACGGTAAGCAATTTTTTCATTTGGCTCTAATATGCCAAGTTCTTCTGCCAATGATTTTGAAGTATCGGCAAGCATTGGAAATTTAAGGTCGCGCAGATCAGCGTGATCTCTTCTCCATGCAGCATGAACAAATTCAGTATCAGTTGAAGCACCGATCAGGCGGGTGTCGCGGTCGCGGAACTCACCGTAGCTTTTATTGAATTCAGCAATTTCGGTAGGGCATACAAAAGTAAAATCCTTTGGCCACCAGAACATTACTGTCCAAACGTTATCTTCATTTACCAAAAAATCTGAAGTGATAGTTTCAAACTCTTTTCCTTTTTCAATACTTACAACAGCTGTTTTAGAAAACTGTGGGAATTTTTGACCTATAGTTAGCATATTTATAATGATTTTAAAATTTCATTGCAAATATAGCAGTTTTAGGGAAGTGAATTTATATAAAGAATTTATAATCTATAGTTTATATCTATAATTAACCTATTTTTTTATCGTTTTTATCAATATAGTAAAAAGGTGGCTTTTATAGGTAAAATAATTAATTTATTTAAAACTACAACAATGTATAATTGTGAAAAGCACAATTCGGTTTATAAGTAGAACCTGCTTTGATTTTGTTAAAAAAAGCCTTTATATCATAAAATTCAATGCCATAATATAATACCTGCCTTCCCCATTGGTAAATAGTTTAACCTTCAGTTGTATTTTACTGTTGTTGAAAGATAAAACTCAAAAAAATGCACCAGTATAGTAAACAATTCGCATCTTTGATTAACTAAAGAGTATAAATAATTCTTGATAGATAAGTATTTTTTGTTTTACTTTAAGTCATTTCCCTATGCTAACAAAGTCCTCCACAGAAATACCTGGTAAAGAATCGCTATGCCCATGTAAAAAAGCGAACTGGTCAGATTTACAACGGATTCGCCGGGGGCGCTTCGTAAAAACATTTCTATTTTGGCTTCCTATAAAAAAATATAAGTGTTACAAATGCCTTGGTAACAAATGGGTTTGGGGTTAAGTTTGAAGGCGTACATAATTAATTTCAGCTTGTTTTGGCATGTCAATATTTAATTGAAAATAAGGCAATAAAAGCCTACTTTTACCCGTAACAACTGTTTGTCTAACAGTTAAATCAATTAGCCTGATACTCTTTTGTTGTAAATTTTATGCTCAGACGCAATTTTGTGAAGCTTTCGGCCACTACTATGGCTGCTGTATTATTTAGCCGGATCACTTATGCAAGCGGTAATACCGCTTTAATGAATGCCCCTGACGAAGTTTGGGGCCAGGCAGGCGCCGATTGGTTTCAGCTAAAAGCTTCAGGCAGCGGCTTTATTTATAAAGATGTTGAAGTAAGCATAAAAACAAACGGGAACGCTAGCGGGGTATATATTCAATCACCAACATCTGCTTTAACAGGAATTCGCCTTAAATGGAAACATCAAACAAATACTTCAGCAAAAGTATTGGGTGATCATTGGGAACGTACCTATGGCGATATGGCATGGAAATCTCCCGATAGCAATGTTAAAAACCCATGGTACGTATTATTGAATGATGATAGGCACACGGCCTGCTTTGGTGTTAAAACCGGGGCGAATACCATTTGCTGGTGGGGAGTTAACCCCGATAGCATTGAACTAACCCTTGATACACACTCAGGCGGATCAGGCGTTCAACTTGGCGCACGCAAACTGCATGCTGCCGATATTGTAACAACAGAAAGCACAGTAATAGAAAATGCATTTGCCACAGCCCGCAGATTTTGTAAAATAATGTGCGATAACCCCCGACTGCCTAAGCAGCCTATTTATGGTATAAACGACTGGTATTATGCTTACGGCAACAATTCGGCAAAACTGATAAAGGAAACCACCGCGTTAATGGCCGAACTGGTGACGGATACCAACAATCGCCCGTTTTCAGTAGTTGATGCGGGATGGGCTGAGTATTCGCCCTTATTGCCTGGTGATGGAGGTTGGAATGAAACTTATGCAAAGCCTAACGATAAGTTTAAAGATATGCACCTACTGGGTGACGAGATCAAAAAACTGGGCATGCGCCCTGGTTTGTGGATTCGCCCGTTATGTGCCAGGCATGACGAAAAAGCGAGCCTGCTGTTGCCAAAGATCCCCGGCAGGAATGATCCTAAAAGCCCGTTGCTAGATCCAACAATCCCCGAAAACATTGAACGCATTAAAGGCTATTTTGATGTATATAAACAGTGGGGTTTTGAAATGGTAAAGCATGATTATACTACTAATGACATAAGTGGCAGGTGGGGATTTGAGATGAAAGATAGCTTTACTGCGCCAGGCTGGAGCTTTTATGATAAAAGCAAAACCACAGCCGAGGTAATTAATCATCTTTATACATCAATCCGCGAAGCCACCGGCGAACATATTTATGTAATAGGCTGCAACACCATGAGCCATTTGTCTGCCGGACAATTTGAGCTTAACCGGATTGGGGACGATACCAGCGGTAAAGAATGGGCTCGCACCCGTAAAATGGGTATAAATACTATGGGCTTCAGGTTACCACAACATAATGCTTTTTATGCTGTTGACGGCGACTGCGTTGGCTTAACCACAGACATTTCCTGGGAAAAGAACAAGCAATGGATGCAGTTACTTGCCGAAAGCAGCGCTCCTTTATTTATCTCGGCACAGCCCGAAGCATTAGGCGCTGAGCAAAAAGGCTTTATTAAAGAATGCTTTGCCAAAGCAGCCAAAACACAGCCCATTGGCGAGCCACTGGATTGGATGACAAACCCATTCCCGACTAAATGGAAATTGAACGAGAGAGAGGTTGATTTTAATTGGAGCTAAAGAAAGAGACAAGAATCAAGAAGTTAAGATGCAAGATAAAAAGGAAAGCCGCTTTACCTTTCCTAATTCTTATTGATCTGCTCCGGCTCTGTAACCTCAATTTCGGGGCGATTCTTAAACATTATAAATACACCGGTAACACAAAGTGGCTTGCCTTTTAGCTTGGTATAATCCAGGTTTACTTTATTGCCCTTTACGGCTACTGTATATTTCTGATTGGGGTAAACGCCGCCCAGGTTCAATAATGCCAGGGTATCGCTCACTACGTGCAGCGAATAAACAGTATCGCACAAGGTCCCGGTTTTGCCAAGGTTTTTTGTGAAATCTGCCGATGAGAAAGCTTTTTGAGCCGATGCTGTTCCGGCAAAAGCCAGGGCGATAAAGGCGGAAAGTATTAATTTTTTCATGGGGGAGTAGTTGTGCTTTTCCTTGCACAAATTACATAAAGCCTGCCATTATTTAAAAGGATTTTTTATAAAAATCAACGGGCGTTAATCTCTTTGCGGTAAATTTTAATAGCCCTCACAATTGAAGCGGCAATTGCATTTTGTCCGTCTTCGGAATTCAGGTATTTTTCCTCGCTTGCATTATTTATGTATCCCGTTTCAATCAATACCGCAGGCATGGCGCTATGAGCCAAAACCAAAAGCCCCTGTTCCTTAACCCCGCGACTTTTACGGTCATCGTTGTTCTTGAACTGATCATTCAAAAGATCGCCAAACAGGACACTCTGCTTGCGGTATTTTTGCATAAAAGTATTTAAAATAATCATTGAAGCAGGGTCCTTTTCATCGTACCCCGCATAGTTCTTTTTATAGTCTTTTTCTATGTAGATGGCGGAATTTTCACGCAGGGCTTCTATTTGCTCCTCTTTACGGTGAAAGCCGTAAACCAGCAGCATTACCCCCTTTTCTTTATGGGCAATTTTAGCGGTTCCCTCAGGCGATGAATTACAGTGAATAGAAATAAACAGGTTGGCGTTGATCTGGTTAGCAATTTCGGCGCGTTTATTTAATTCAACAAATTTATCAGTAGTGCGGGTCATAACCACATTTACATCCTGCATGTCTTTTTTAAGCAGGCGTTCCACTTTTTTAGCTATAGCTAATGTTACATTTTTTTCGAATGAGTATGAGCCATGGGCACCGGGGTCCTTACCGCCATGTCCGGCATCAATAACTACGGTTTTAAATTTAAAAGATGATTTAGGCGGATCATCATCGTTGGTAAACGATGTTAATATAAAAAATAAAAACAGGCTAAGAAGTATGAGTACTTTTAATTGTTTAGTGTCCTTGATCATTAGGTAGATAAGCGTGTAATAACTAAATTGTTTCAATCAATTTTTACACTGGTTTGCTGCATTTGGGGCAAAGGCCACTAGCATATAAAGTAAAACCATCGGGTTTAAATCCTTTTGGAAGTTTTATTTCAGGTAAATGAAGCTCGTCCAAACAATATACATTTTTACAGTTGGTGCAATTAAAGTGCAGGTGTTCGTCATGGTGATGATCTTCATCGCAAGCCGGAGAGCACATGGCATAGTTTGCAGTGCCATTTAAATCAAATACTTTGTGAATAATGCCCTTTTCTTCAAATGCGCTTAGTATGCGGTATAAGGTAACGCGGTCAATATCATTCATCACACCTTCAAGATCGGGCTGCGAAGTTGCCACATTCTTTGCCGATAACATGGAGAGCACCTTAAGGCGTGGCCCTGTTTTCTTTAAATGATGCTTTTCAAGCAGGCTTTCAAAATTATTATTATGCGTGTGAACCATTAAAATATTAAATAATTTACAATTGCAAAGTTAAAAAGAATAAAACACACATCAGCAAAAAGTATTAACCTGTTTGATAATGAGCAAAATGCAAAGAATGTTTAATGCTTATGCGGATGGCTATGCTTTAAATGGAATAAGGTATTATCCGCACTGCAAATGGAAGTGTATTTATAATTAAAAAAATGAGCTGTAGCAATCAACAAACCACCAAAAGGCACAATAATAGCCTCTCGCCAGCTGGTAACATATATATGGCCAATTATGATAACTAAAAATCCGCCAAAAAGTAAAACCAGGGGCAATATCCGGTGGTGCGAACGGACATAAGAAAGCCCGATAGCATAAAACCCTATAAATACTGCAAAAGTTATCATGCTCCATTCCACCCATGGATTAGCTAAAAACCCCAAACCCAGCAATGGAAGGCTGGTGATTAATAAGGGTACAATTGCACAATGAACTGCGCATAATATAGACGCTGTCATGCCTACATTATCGAGCTTTGAAGAGTGCTTTGGATGATTCATTTTGCAAAGGTAATAATAAATGCAACACAATTGCATTTAAATAATATAATTTAAGTCATGTTAATTTAATATTATTTAAAGGTTTCCTAATAAATTTTCTATTCTTACTTTTGCGGGCGCTAAAGTTTTATGCTGCACCTGTATGGCAACAATGTCAATAAGAAACATTTGGAGAGAAACCTGGAGATTAGCCTATAAACGCCGGTTAATTATCATAGGCACCGTAATTATGCTGTCGGTGGTGTTTACGATGCCGCTTTTTTTCGGTCATATTGAAAAAAGAGAGGGGACACTGATAAACGACCCCGTTTTAGCAGCCATTACGCCTCATAATGTGTCTGTATTGATTTTTTCCATTATTTGGGGAATGGTATTGCTTACCTTCTACAGGGCACTGTATAAGCCCTCTATATATATAATTTATTGCTGGGCCCTTATACCTATAACCATAACCCGCTTTATTACCATTAGCATTGTACCGCTTGCGCCACCGGTTGGGTTGATCCCACTGGCAGACCCTTTAACCGGAGTTTTTTATGGGCAGGCGCTTATAACCAAAGACCTTTTTTTCTCGGGACATATAGCTACGCTTACTTTAATGTTTTTATGCCTTGAGAAAAGAAATGACAAAATAATAGGCTTTATAGCTACTATCATTGTTGCCTGCTTATTAGTAGTGCAGCATATTCATTATTCTATTGATATTTTAGCTTCCCCGGGAATTACGTATATATGTTACCGTTTAACCAGGAAATTTCTGGATAAGGAAATAACTTTAAACATCCTCAAATAGTTAAAGAAAAGCCTATTTGCCCGAAATGTCTGCATTACCAGGTGTGTTACCCGTTAGCCAGTTGTTTATTTTAAGGGCTTCGTTGCAACTGCCAGCTAATCTGACAGAAAATTAAAATAAAAGTAGTTTAAGTTAAAAGCATCGGCAACATTCAATTTATAATCATTAAACTCATTTCCTCTTTTGTACTTTTGTAGGCGTGAGCACTCCGGTTAAAAAAACTATCCCTTTAAAAAAAGTACCTGTAAGTAAAACCTTTCCCCAAAAAAAGAGAGCTTCAGCTAAAAAGAAAAAGCCCGGCAATTTTCCGGTAAAGTGGAAAGTAGCTTTGGCCGGTTTTTTATTGATATTGCTTTCCCCGTTTTATTATGGCTATGTTATAAAATGCTTTACATCTACCTGGCGCTGGATCAGGGATGTTGGCACCGATCCGCATTACCGTACCTACAAAAGTTTTAACATCCGCATCCCTGATAAATATACCATTCATGGCATTGATGTTTCCTATTACCAGGGCAGGATTGACTGGCATAAGGTAAAAAATATGAGCGAAGACGAGGTGCACATCAGCTTTGCTTTTATAAAGGCTACAGAAGGTGTGGTTATTGTTGATCCGTATTTTCAACGCAACTGGCGCGAGGGTCCCAAAGCCGGGATCATCTGTGGTGCCTATCATTATTTCAGACCGAAAACGAGTGGTAAATGGCAGGCAATATTCTTTCTGCAAAACGTAAAAACAGAAAAGGGCGATCTGCCAATGGTGGTTGATGTGGAAGAATTAAATGGGGTTGCACCAGCCAAAATGCGCGAAGAACTAAAAGCCTTTTTGAAATATGTAGAAGCAAAAACCAAAATTAAACCGATGATCTATTCAGGACTAAAATTTTACCAGGATAACCTGGACGGTTATTTTGACGGTTATAATTTATGGATAGCACACTACTATCAACCACAGCTAGCTATTGAAAGTACTACAAAATGGAGCTTTTGGCAGCACAGCGACAAGGCGAAAGTAAGCGGGATTAATCATGTAACTGATTTTAATGTGTTTAATGGCGATAGCCTGGCATTCAGAAAGTTACTTGTTAAATAAATTAAACACCTGTAATTAAGTTAATTGCAATTAAATTGCATTAGCTATACAATAAGAATTGTTAATTAATGTTAATGTTTTTGATTACTAAGAATTTAGTTAATACTTTAGTTTCAATAAGCCTAACATATGAAATTCACAATTTTACTTTTACTTTCCTGCTTCCTGTTAACATTTTCGGCATTTGCGCAAAATCTATATTCGGTTAAGGGTTCGGTTGCTGATACGGCTTCGGGTTCAAAGCTGTCAAACACATCCATAAGTGTTTTAAATGCCAAAGATTCAACCCTGGTTAGTTTTACACGTGCCAATACTACCGGTGCTTTTACACTCCCTAACTTAAAAAAGGGTAAGCTGATATTACTGGTTACTTACCCGGGTTATGCCGATTATGTTGAACGCTTTACGTTAGATTCTGCCAAAAGTACGCGTGATTTCGGGCGATTAAGTATGATACTTAAAGCAAAGCTATTGGCTGATGTTATTGTTAAAAGCAGCCGCGCTGCCATGAAAATGAAGGGCGATACTACTGAGTTTGACGCCAAAGCATTTAAAGTGCAGCCGAATGCCAAGGTTGAGGACCTGTTAAAACAATTTCCGGGGATCCAGGTGGATAAGGATGGTAAAATTACAGCCCAGGGCCAAACCGTTACCAAGGTACTGGTTGACGGCGAGGAGTTTTTTGGCGATGACCCCACCCTTGTAACTAAAAACCTGCGGGCTGATATGGTTGATAAAGTACAGCTTTATGATAAAGCCAGCGACCAGGCGGCATTTACAGGCATTGATGATGGTAAAAAAGCCAAAACGCTCAACATACAGCTAAAGGCCGATAAGAAGAATGGTTATTTTGGTAAGCTGGATGGTGGCGTTGGTACCGACGGTTATTATTCAGGGCAGGCCTTATACAATAAATTTAAGGCCAAAGAGAAATTCTCTGCCTACGCCATAGTGGCCAACACTGGTAAAACGGGCCTAGGCTGGCAGGACAGCCAAAAATATGGCGGCAGCAACTTAGAGGTTACTGATGACGGCGGGCTTATGTTTACAGGCAGTGGTGGTGAAGATGCTATTGAAGGGTGGAGCGGTCAGTATGGCGGCCAGGGGATCCCGCTTGCCCGTACCGGCGGCGTACATTACGATAGTAAATTTAATAAAGATAAAGAATCAATTAACGCCAATTATAAGATTGGATCGTTAGAGGTTAACGGTACAAACAATACCTTATCTCAAAATAATTTACCAACAGGCACCATCAATACAGATGCGAATCAAAAATATGATAATTATATTTTCAGGCAAAAGCTGGATGCTACTTACCAAGTAAAGCTTGATACAACATCCAACCTGAAAATAATGACTGATGGCACTTTAAAGAACAGTAAAACCAATAATAGTAATGTTACCAAAAGCACCAGGGGGGATGGATCGGCATTAAACGATAACAACAGCAATACAACCAATAACAGTAACAACCAGATATTTAATGCCAGCGCTTTTTACACTAAAAAGTTTAAAAAGAAAGGACGTACAATTTCTGTATTGATAAGCGAATCATATAACGAGGGGGATTCAAAAGGCTTTTTAAAATCAGATGCAAATTTTTATGACGACAAGGGGAAATTAGACAGCACGCAGCATATTGATCAGTACAAAACAAACAAAACAAAAAGTAATATAATAACCAGTAATATTACCTATACCGAACCACTTTCAAAAGCATCGTCATTGATTTTTAATTACAGCATTGGGGTTGATAACGGTACATCCGACCGAAAATCATTTAACCCGTCATCTCCTGGAAATTATAATGTGCTGGTTGATTCACTGAGTAATAATTTTAAGCTTAACCAGCTATCAAACCAGGTGGGTGCGTTTTATAATTTTAAAAAGAAGAAGATCACGGTGAACTTTGGCACTAAGGTAACAGCCGTTAACTTTAACCAGGTTGATGAAGCCACAAACTATGAGTTTAAAAGAAATTTTGTGAACTGGAACCCGCAGGTTAGGTTTCAATACAGGCCTTCACAGCAAAAGTACTTTGGTCTTAGCTATCGCGGCAGTCCTACGCAACCAACAATTGATCAGATCCAGCCGGTGGCGGTAAATAACGACCCTTTGCTGATTGTTATTGGCAACCAGGCGCTTAAGCCATCATTTCAAAATAGCTTTAATCTTAATTACAACTCCTATAAAGTTTTAAGCGGGATGTCTTTTTATGTATATGGTAATTATTCATATACATCAAACCCGATTGTAAGTAACCAGGTAACCAATTCGGCAGGTAAAAGCACCATCCAGTATATAAACCTGGATACCAAACAGCCGTCAAGCTTTTACCTGGATGCCAGTGTTGGAAGAAAAATAGGGCATACTGATCTTAACATCGGTCTTAACGGTAATGTATCGGGCAATAATTCTTACAATTTATCAAACTCCGCGCTTAACTTTACTAAATCAAATACCTACACTGGCGGTATACAGGCTTACGAATACATCCAAAAGAAATTTGATTTTAACGTTTTTTTCGGACCTAATTATACCGTTAGCGGATCGTCGCTGCAACCGAACATTAATAGCAACGGGCGGGGATTTAGTGCGCGCGGATCATTCACCATATATCTCCCCGGCAAGTTTCAGCTCGCATCTGATGCCGATTACCTGTACAAGGCAAAAACGCAGACCTTTAACAGCGACTTCCACCGCACATTAGTAAATGCGTCATTAAGCAAAACATTTTTAAAAGAGGATAATTTAAAGTTTACATTGGCAGGGAACGATTTGTTGGATCAAAACAAGGGCTTTGACAGATCCGTGAACAACAACTATATCACCCAAAACACCTACACAACAATAAGAAGATATTTTATGTTTTCCGTAACCTGGGATTTTAACAGCATGGGCGGACCGGCAGTAAAAAAATAATAAATATGAAAACCAAAATCATCACAATTATAGGCATGTTGCTACTGAGTGGCAACATGCTATTTGCCCAAAATGAACACTTTACAACCCGCGGCACTATTGAATTTGAAAAGAGTGCAAACATGTTTGCGCTGATAAAGAAATTAATAACACCTGATAACGAGGCCTTTTTTACGCCTATCCTGGAGTCGTACAAAAAAACACAATCGCAGTTTACAAAGGTTAAAAGCACTTTAACTTTTAATGATAATAAAACAATGTACGCACCAATTGAGTCGGAGAGCGCCAACACCATTTTTAGCGACCTGGCCATGTCGGGCCAGCCAAATGTTATTTATACCGACCTGGATACCAAAACCAGTGTTACACAAAAAAAGGTGTATGAAGAGGTTTTTATGGTGAAGGATAGCGTACGCAAGATAACCTGGAAAATTACCGATGAAACACGAGAAATAGCCGGCTATACTTGCCGCAGAGCAAATGCACTGGTAATGGATTCTGTTTACGTAGTAGCTTTTTATACCGATAAGATCCCTGTATCCGGTGGCCCGGAGTCATTTTCGGGCTTACCCGGCATGATCCTGGGCTTAGCCCTGCCGCACGAAAACATAAGCTGGTTTGCCACTAAAGTAACAGATGCGCCTGTTGAGCCAAAAGCTATGATAATACCAAAAAAAGGAAAGGTAGTTACCAATAAAGAGCTGGTTACAACGCTTAAGCAGCTGATGAAAAATTGGGGGCCATGGGCTCAACCTCAAATGAAGGCGTTGACGTTGTGAGGATCGGATGTGCAGATGTGCGAATGTGCGGATACGAGGATTAATGTATGAGCGGATGTGTAAATTATAATCAGGATATCTTTTTATATTTATCTCAAATCTAAAAAACACCATGCTCAAAAAAGGCGAACATATTGAAGGCACCCCTGCTGAACTGGAAGCGGTATTGGCTACGGATGCAAAAGCAAAAACATTTTTTGATAACCTGTCCAGGTCATACAAGCAAGGCTACTGCGATTGGGTAGGCTCGGCAAAACAGGAAGATACGCGGAAGGTTAGGGCCGAAAAGGCCTTAATTATGCTGCAAAATGAGCAAAAAACCTTGAAAACCTGATTTTTTATTTTGCGTTGCTGGTTATCATGATACTTGAATTTTCATAACTTACAGAACGTGATAGTAAAAAGTTTTTAAGGGAAACAAGTTTATCAGTGGTGATCAGATCAACCCCGCACTTTAATAGCTCTTCCCAAACAATACTGTTTTCGGGAGAGGCCCAAAGCCTTACCTTTTTACCGAACCTGTGGGCCATAACCACATAAGTGCATAATCGCCTTCGTTCGTTATCCGGCAGGTCTCCCCGCCCTTCCCATTTCAAAATTTTGGAGTATTTGCAGCTTGATAATTTATAAACGTTAGTCGAGGTGGTATCCTGGCTTGTTTTTATAAGGTCTTCATCAATAAATGCCAGGCGGTTTTCTTCGGCTTTTATCATTTTATAAGGTTTATGACCCGATAGCACAATAGTAACAGCTCCCTTTAAAACAACACCGTGATCATAGCTTGACAATATGGAGCTATACTTTTTAAGCAATGTTTTAAGTTTAGCATAGGTATTATCGGCCCCGGTTTTTATATCTATCATCAAAATAACCGGCTCATTGTACCCTTTATATACCTGTCCGTTGTTTTTGGCTATGTGTTCGGCCAGGGGTTTTAAATAAAGCGCTTCTAGGGTTTTGTCGCTTCTGAAGAAAGGGTTAATATGCGCAACAATTAAATTATCCTCTTCTAAAAAAATGTCGGCCTCAATATTGGTATATCCATTTTCAAGGGCATCAAACAGTGGGCGTTTATGGAAATAATCATTATGTGCAAACGCATTTGGTAGGGGAACTAACTGGGAGCGGACAATTAAGGGGCTAAGAAGAAGTAAAACAAAAAATCCTGTTTTTAGTAACTTTACGCTTAAAATTGCTGAACGCATTTTTGGGTATTATTGCTAAAATTTATATTGCAAATTTACCCTGTCAATATTGTAGGTTGTTAAATATTGTGTTATCATATAGTTAAATTGCAGCTGCTTAATATTAAATTTCTGTTTGGGTTGGTTCAGTAAAATAAAGATTCCATTTAAATACCATAAACTTACTTTTTAAACATACTATGCCATTTGACTTGCTGCTAAATAACGTTTCAAAATATATTCACCTTGATGATACTGAGAGGGAGATCTTTATTTCGCATCTGCAACCTAAGCAGATCAAACGGAAACAGCTTACCCTTAATGAAGGCGAGATCTGTAAAAATTCAATTTTTGTAACAGATGGTTGCCTGCGTGGATTTACAGTTGATAAAAACGGCGTTGAGCATGTGTTAAGTTTTGCCCCGCCAGGCTGGTGGATGGCAGATATGTACAGCCTGATCTCACAAAAGCCCGGCATCCTTAACATCGAAGCCCTTGAGGATACGGAAGCCATCATCCTATCCAAAATAAACCAGGAAAAGCTCTATCACGAAGTACCGAAGTTCGAGCGCTTTTTCCGCATCCTTACAGAAAACTCGCTGGTAGCCAACCAGCAGCGCATAGTTGATAACATGAGCCTCACTGCCGAAGAACGGTACAGCATTTTTTGCAAACGCTATCCCACGCTTATCGATCACCTGCCACAAAAACAAATAGCATCATACATAGGCGTAACACCGGAATTTTTTAGCAGGATGAGGAGTGGGTTGTTGAGAAAGAGTTGATTGGGAGTTCATAGTTGATGGTTCATAGTTCATAGTAGCTGCAAAAAAGTTCACTATTGATAAGGCGCTGTGTCTAAAAAAAGATAACGACTACTGACATATAACCGTTCATGCCCATCTCCGGCTATGAACCATCAACTATGAACTATCAACCCAATCATTTCTTAACCTACATCAAGTGCCATGGATTTTGAAGGACTTACCTTTGTTGTATAAAATAAAGAAGGAACAATTACAATGGCACACACCGTATTACATAAAGCCGGAACCCGTGGACATGCAAACCATGGCTGGCTTAACAGTTATCATAGTTTTAGTTTTTCAAGTTATTATAATCCTGAAAGGATGGGCTTTGGCGCGTTAAGGGTATTGAACGATGATACCGTTGATGCTGGCATGGGTTTTGGGAAACATCCGCATGATAATATGGAGATCATCTCTATCCCGCTTGAGGGCGATCTTGAACATAAAGACAGCATGAACAATGTTGCCGTTATAAAAAATGGCGATATCCAGGCTATGAGCGCCGGTACAGGCATTTATCACAGTGAGTATAATAAAGACAGGGAGCAACGGGTAAAGTTTTTGCAGATCTGGGTATATCCTGATAAAAAGAATGTTGAGCCGCGTTATGACCAAATTACTTTGAACCTGGAAGACAGGCACAATAAGTTACAACAGATCCTTTCACCAAATGCGGATGATGAAGGGGTTTGGATCCATCAGAATGCATGGTTCCATTTGGGCAAATTTGATAAAGGCATCAGTACTGAGTACGCTATAAAAGGTAAAGGGAACGGCGTTTACGTATTTGTATTAAGCGGCGATGTAAAAGTAAACGACCAGCTTTTAAACACCCGCGATGGCTATGGTATTTGGGACACCGATAAGTTTACCATTACCGCTGATACTGATGCAGAGTTTTTGTTGATGGAAGTACCAATGTTGCAGTAAGGTGAAAGGATTAAAGAGAGGTGAAAGGATAAAGGCGAAAGGTAAAAGGTATTTGAATGTGGAAGATGAAATGTGAATGGCGGAAGGAATCTTTTAACCAGCTGAAACCTTTCGCCTTTTACCTTTATCCTTTCACCTCTCTTTAAAAAAATATGAAAATACAAATTTTAGCAATAGGCAGGCATGCCGAGATCTTACAAACCGTTGTGCGGTTAGTAAATAATAACCCGGAATGGAATGCAACTGGTGCAGGTACGGATGATGAGGCTATACTGGCTTTCAGCACCCAAGCCTATAAGCTGGTATTGCTTGGCGGCGGCATTGAAAAGGAAAGTGAAGACAAGCTATGCGCTGCATTCAGGGCTTTAAACCCGGATATAATTATTGTACAGCATTATGGCGGGGGGAGCGGGTTATTAACTGCAGAAATTTACGAGGCGCTTAATTAAGTTTTATAATATATTGATTTGAATACAAAAAGCCACTTAACAGGTGGCTTTTTGTATATAGTGAGACAGGGCGTTTTTCTCGCTTTGGGTCTGTGATAGTTTTAATACCCAATTTCAATAACCGCCTTATAAGTTGCTTTGGTGTCTATATTGTTGAGGATGTAATGAGCGACATCCGCCCGTGAAATTTTGAGGCAATTTTTCAGAAAAGTATTTATGGCCATACGGTATTTACCGGTAACGGGTTTATCCGACAGTTGCGGCGGTCGTATAATTGTCCAGTCGGCATTGCTTTCTTTTATCAGCTCTTCCATTATTCTGAGGTCTGCATACATATGCTTTAATAATTTTTGCACAATGTACTTTTCTGCAAATCTTACATAAAAAGGCAATACCGGGCTTATTTCAATGGCTGATGCGGAAATAAAAAAAGCACGCTTTATCCCTTTTTTATTCATTGCCTGTAAAAGGGTAGCGTTGCCTTGTGAGTATAGTATCGTGGGCTTATCTGCTCCAAATCCTCCGCTTACACCTATTGCGGATATTACCGCATCCTTGTTTTCAAGGTGATCTTCAAACGTTTCAGGTTGTGTAATATCGCCCTTTACAAGTTCAAGGTTTGGATGTTGGAGATCCAGTTTGGCGGGATTGCGCAATAATGCGGTAACGTGATGTCCCGCTTTTAAAGCTAATTCAACACATTGGCGGCCAATACCCCCGTTTGCTCCTATAATTAACAGTTTATAAACTGGTGTGGTTAATTCCATTTTGATTTTTATTTAAAATATTTCGATTCTTTTTTCGACAGCCGGATCAATAAAGTGTTAATTGAACTTAAACACACTTAAAAAAACAACCGTTAGCAAAAGGAGCAACTGGAAAAAAAAGAAAAGGTTCAGGTTGGTCCGGATGCTGCTTATTTGAAAGCTAATATTTCCATCACCATCAGTAATTGTTTTTCTCAGCTTTGTCCCTAATCGCCGGCCTACCAGGATGCCGTTCAGAATTAGAATTATAACCAGTGCAAACTTTATCCTGAACCAGGTTTGTTCGCCAAAAGCGCCGTGAGTTATAGCCATCATCCCTACGCCCGTAAGCACCAGTAAAGCAGCGCCAATGCCTATCCATCTCGAAGATTTTGAGGTTGCCTGCAGGATTCCCTGTGATTTTTCCTGGTCCAGCTCAAATTGCTTCCAAAAGGTTTTAAATATGGTAAAGTCAACAAATGTGGTACCTGCCATAATAACCAGCCCGGTAAGATGCAGTACCAATAGCGTTAAAAGAAGCGTTTGTGCATTCATATTTTTTATAATTAAGATGTAGTAAAAGTTAAATAAAATCTCTTTATTAATACCATTGGGTTGTAATAATGTACAATTATATACCATATGGTTGTTAAATGCAAATCATTTGACAAGTTTTTAAAAAATTTACTTCCAAATGGAAGTAAAGCAGTAAACAAAACTGTCGGGTTGGTTAAACTCATAACTTCATTACAAACATTGGTTATTAGAGAAACGCACCTTTTTTAGTCGTGTAAAATGGCACCTTGGTCGAAAAAGCTGATGGGATCCTCAATAATTTGTGCGAATTTAGAACCGTGCTAAAGAAATCATCATTAAACTTCCCCGGCGTATTTGAACTCTTGATCTGGGTATTTTATGTTGGTTTGTATAAGTATTCGTACTACGTGGATCAGTCGGGCATTCGTCCTGCTTACCCGCAAAATTTCCCTTTTCCACAAATAGGTTTATATAGCATTTGTTCAACATTATATCTCATCCCCTATTACAGATGGGGGGTGCCTAAGTTGCTTTATTTAAAAAAATATGGCTGGCTTATTTTGCTAACTATCGTCTATTTTATATTTATAGGCACCTGGAATAATGTGGCAGTCGCCTGGGTTTTTAAACAATTTACAGGGGGATTACCTGTACACCGTTTTTTTGTGATCCAATCTGCAGGTTTTTTTATGGATTGGAATATGACTATGACCAATCTGATAGCTTTCCTATGCATCGCATTTTCACGGTTCTCCTATCAGAGCGAACAGCAGCGGCATAAGGCAGAAACAGACCACCTGCATTTGCAGCTGAACATGCTGAAGAATCAATTGCAGCCCCATTTTTTATTCAATACATTAAACAGCTTGTACGGGATGAGCTTAACCGGGTCAAAGGATACTTCAAGGTTTATTTTGATGCTCTCGCAAATGATGCAGTACATATTATATGATTGCGACCGCGACGAGATAGAACTGACCAGTGAAATTGATTTTTTAAAATGCTATTTTGAGCTTGAGCAAAAGAAATTTCCGGCGGCAAGCATCATAATGAAAGTTCCTGATGAGCTGCCCGCAGTAAAAATACCTCCACTGCTTTTTTTGCCCCTGGTTGAAAATAGTTTTAAGCACGGGCGGCATAAACTTGAAAATGATGCAGCAGTAGCAGCCGAGCTTATTATTGAAAATCATAGGTTGATCTTCCGCATTCAGAATGATATGCTGCCGGCGCAACCCTTCCAAATGAAAAACAAAGTTGGGGGGATTGGGCTGGTTAATATTAAAAAACGGCTGGAATTATATTATCCGGGAAAAAATGAGCTTATTTTTAACGAAGAAAATAGCCGGTATATGGTTGAACTAAGTATTAAACTATGATAAAGTGCGTGATTTTAGATGATGAGCCATTTGCGCACCAGGTGTTGGAACATTATATTGCCGAAACGCCAGGCCTGGTGCTTGCAGCCGGTTACCGGAATGCCGTTGAAGCGTTTGAATATCTGGGGAAACACAAAACTGATATACTGTTCCTTGATATTGAAATGCCCCTTGTAAACGGGATCACTTTTTTAAAGGCGCTGCCAAATCCACCTAAAACTATTTTTACAACAGCCTATAAACAATACGCATTTGAAGGCTTTGAGCTGGACGCGGTGGATTACTTGCTAAAGCCTTTTTCGTATGACAGGTTTATAAAGGCCGTGGCTAAAACCGGCTGCCTCACCAAGCCGGCAGAAGCGGTATCGGGCACAATTATTATTAAAGATAAAGAGGGCTTACTGAACCTTAAACAGCAGGAGATTATTTATATTGAAGGATGTAAGGACTATGTTAAGATTATAACCAACGATAAAACACATATAATTTACCATACGCTAAAAGGCATACTGGAAAGGCTGGACCCCCTGATCTTTACACAGGCACACCGCTCTTACATAGTTAATAAAACGTACGTTAACCGCATCCAGGATGATAACCTGATCCTTTCCAACCAAAGCTTTGTCCCTATCGGGAAGGTTTATAAAAAAGAGCTGATCTCTAAAATGAAATAAAGGTGACTTAAGGAAAGCATACCTCCAGATATCCCGTTCTTTAATTGTTTATACAATTGATCATGGGTTACTTTACCCAGTTTTTTATTGATACTGATAAAAGTTAATAATAGCTGAGGTGCAATCCATTTTGTAAATTGGCTCTATTAACTTTATTATAATGGATCTTTTTGTAGGGCCAATTTGCCTGTATTTTTGATTTGAAAAAGAATTATCAATTACAAAACAACAGAACAGATGAAAAAAATTAAGGATATCACGAGAATTATCGGCGTATTAATTCTAATCACGCTAAATACCCCATTTATTCAAGCCCAGCCGGCTGCGCCGAAGGAACCTATGTTGGTCAATGCCAGTGCCACCGCCAATCTTAAACAATCCCCTGAGTTTCGCGATGGCCAGCATGATTTTGACTTTCATGTTGGTAAGTGGAAGTCGAGTATAAAACGCCTCCTGCATCCATTAACAGGCTCTACAACATGGATCGAAATGAAGGGTACGCTGGATGCCCGGAAAGTTTGGGATGGACGCGCACAAATAGAGGAGCTTGAGGCTGACGGTCCTTCAGGTCATATCGAAGACCTGCTTTTGTTTCTATACAACCCTCAGTCTCACCAATGGAGTCTTAACGCAGCCGCCAGTAATGATGGCACCATGGGTACGCCCATGATTGGTGAATTCAAGAACGGGCGTGGCGAATTTTTTGATCAGGAGCCATTCAAAGGCAGAACAGTCCTGGTTCGACAGGTTTGGTCTGATATCACACCTACATCGCACCGTTTTGAACAGGCGTTTTCGGATGACGGGGGCAAGACCTGGGAGATTAATTTTATCGCTAACCTGGAACGTCAAAACTAATAGTGTTTAACAAGGGCGCCTTTTATAATCTTCCAAACAGCTACGGAAACACATCCAACAATGGGGGAGCCAGCACTCCTGTTAAAATAAAAACCCCCTTACACTTGCTGCTCGGGGGTTTTACCTAAACCTTATTACTAGCGTAAGCGGGTTGCTTACGTTTATAATACAGTAAATATAAATTTCTTACGTCACAATTATAACAAAATGAGTTATTTACCTCACATTTTTTATAGATGTAAGGAAAATATAAATAAGCGTTCAGTAAAATCGTAGCTTTTCATTTTTTAGGAAAATACGCGATCTCAATAAATACAGAAAGCCACCCGGAGATGGCTTTCTGTAAATAGCCCATGCGAGAAACTTCAGGACTATTTTTAGCATTCAGAATATGATTAATTATACCCCGGGTTTTGTTTGAGTACGCTTTTTCCGCCTTTCACCATCAGGTCAATTTGTACTTGCGGGATTGGGTAATACTCGCTTTTACCTTTTGTAAAATGCCCTGGTGTTATATCGGTAGTAATTTTGCTTTCATATTGAAAAAAAGCATTTAACGCCTGGTCGCCGATTCCCCATCTTACAATGTCAAAAAAGCGATGGCCTTCCATAGCCAGCTCTACCTGGCGTTCATAATATATGGCCTTTAATGAATAAGCTAAACCATTACCGGCAAAATTACCATCGGGGTACGGTTTAACCAGGTAATTAGCAGCCGGTGTGGTGGAGTATCCACCAGTGGGGTTACTATTATCTGCATACTTATACACAAAGCCGTCAGGATTGGCTGCGCGGTTACGTACCATGTTAACATAATCCTGGGCCTTCGAGAAATTACCCAATTGCGCTTCGGCCTCGGCAGCCATTAATAATACATCCGCAAAGCGAATAATATTATAATTAACAGCTGTACCCGGTCCCCATGAATGCTGGTCGCCTTCGGTATTCTGGCCGGCTTGGGTATAAACATGTTTTATAGGAGAATAAGGACCGGCATAGCCCTGGTCGCGGATCCAATCGTTACCCGGGTGTAAGCCCCAATCAAGGTAAGGAATGCCGCGCCGGCCTACAGTCCAGTCCAGCCTTGGGTCAATTGTTCCGGCATCAGGAGTGAAGTCGGCAGCCGACAGGATCCCCATATCATTTTGTATAGCATGGGTATTAAAATCATCAAGGTATGGTAACCCTGTTGTTGAGTTGGTGCGGAAGTGGTTTACCAAATCAACTGTTGGCTGATAAAAACTACAGCAATTAAAAGGGCTGCTGGTTCCGTAAGGATAATTAAGCCTGTCTCCATCATTTGACTGTGTTATGCCTCCCGGATCGGAATTTGCAATAGCCTGGATAGCAAAAACCGATTCGGAGTTGTTTTTTGTTTGTGCATTAAAATTATCATGAAACTTAGCCACCAATGCATAAGCTAAGCCACCCGCTGTTTGGCCCTGGGTAATAACTGGATCAAATATTGCTTTTGCATTGGCATATTTTTGCTCATACAAATAAGTTTTTGCCAGGTAAGCACCTGCCGCCCATTTATTGGCACGGCCAACGTCAGGTTGTGTTGCCGCTAAATTATTGTAAGCATATAGAAAATCAGCTTCAATTTTTGACCAGATGTCTGTTGTATTAGGTTGAACCGGGTCTGGTGTTGTTTCATCAATATAAGGCACATTATTGAACATCTTTTTCAGATCAAAGTAATAATGCCCTCTTAAAAAACGGGCCTGCCCTATAATATTTGCCAGGTCGGCAGCAGAATACCCCGGCGTTTTACCGGCTGCAATAATTACATTGTTACAGCGGGTAATGCCTTCGTAATCAGCTATCCATTTTGTATTAAAAAAAGGATTGCTTGCATTTGGAAAAAAACCTGCAATTGATTCAATGGGGCCCTGATCGCCCGCGTTACTTCCTTTGTGTGCGTCTCCGCCTGCCACACCGCCATAAACCCAGTTATCCGGCGATGCCTGCCACGAGTCTGCGCCTCCAAAAGCTGCCCCATCGGCCTTTACCGCACGTAGTGCACTGTAAGCCCCTATCAATAACCCGTCGACCCCAGCCTTGGTTTGTAATAATTCAGGGCTTAATGATCCTATCTGGGGTGTTTCCAAATACGATTTTTTGCACGAATAATTTAATGTTATCATACTGAAGGCCATCAGTATGATTATATATCTTGATGTTTTCATGTTGGTTATATTTAAAATATTCATCATAATGAAAGATTAACGCCAATTAAAAATGTACGCGAGCTTGAGTAGGTACCTTCATCAACCCCAAAATCTGTTGTTGTGCCCGGAAGCTCCGGATCAACCCCTGAATATTTGGTAATGGTAAATAAGTTGGCGGCAGATAAATACACCCTTAGTTTTTGAACGCTGATCTTCTTTAAAACTGCCGATGAAAATGTATAGCCTATTTGGGCGTTTTTGGCCCTCAGGTACGTTCCGTTCTCAATAAAATAAGAGTTTGCTGCACCATTGGTACTGAAATAGCCTCCTAATTCCTGGATAGGCGCGCTGGCATTCATGTGTGTTGGAGTCCATGAATCATATAGTGCCGTATGGCTTTTTGCCGTTCCGAATGATGAATAAAAATCTCTCCAGTACTTAACGTTGTTCCATACTTTGTTGCCAAAGTTTCCATATAAAAAGATGCTGAAATCCCATTGTTTATAATTCACGCCCAGGTTAAGCCCGGTACTGAATTTGGGATTTGGATTACCAAGAAAAGTACGGTCGGCATCTGTTACCTGGCCGTCGCCATTTACGTCGGCATATTTAAAACGGCCAACTCCCATATCGGTTTCATAAACTGCCGATGGGTCACCGGTTGCCTTTTGAGCTTTAGCATTTGCCGCATCTATTTCAGCCTGTGAGTTCCAGAAACCTACAACTTTATATCCATAAAACTCCCCTATTGAATGGCCGACCTGGTTCCGTACTAAGTTGGTTCCAACCCTTCTTCCAAAATCATCATCAAAATAATTAGATTCGGTTGCTACTTTAAGGATCTTGTTATTGTAGGTAGTTAATGATAAGGTGGCATTGATCTTAAAGTCGTTCCTGATTTTAAAGTTACCAGTAATAGAAGCATCAATACCGGTGTTTTTCATTTTTGCAATATTTACAAAAGGCGGGTTTGGATCGCCATAGGTACCAGGCAGGGTAGGGTTAAATAACAGATCGCGGATGTCTTTCCGGTAATAATCTATAGTAACAGATACCATGTCATGAAAAAGAGTAGCATCAATACCTACGTTACTGTTTATATCCTTTTCCCATTTAGCAGCAGGGTTTCCCTTATCACTTTCATAATACCCCGGGATTATGCTTGTGCCGTCGATACCGTAATAGGACTGGCCAATTGCACTTGAAAAATTGGTAAACTGGTTACCTGATGTAATATTTAGCTGGTTACCTAAAATACCATATCCTCCGCGGAGCTTAAGGTCAGAGATCCATGAAATATTTTTCATGAAATTTTCCTGGGAGATCCTCCAGCCTGCACTTATGGCCGGGAACCAGCCATACTGACTTACAAATGCAGAAGACCCATCGCGCCTTATTACACCACTTAATAAATATTTATCGTCAAATGCGTAGTCAATTCTTCCTATATAGGAAAACAATGACCTCGCCGGGTTATGATAACTGGAGTTACTTTGCCCGGCGGCGGCACCTGTTGAAAGATTTACATAATTTGGATCGAACGAATAATAATTTTGACGGCTTCCACTTAAACCACTTTCACCGTTTCGGTTAGCTTCGGTACCAACAAGCGCTTTTATATCATTTTTGCCGAAAACCTCATGATAGGATAACGTATTTGTCCAGGTGTAATCATAACCACTGGTTGAACTTACACTATATTGATTCAATGATGAGTTTTCTGCATTTTCATAGGTGGGATAAGTGAATGAATGAGCCGTACTTGAATTTAGCTCGCCACCGAATGAAGTGCGCAGGGTTAAAGATTTAACAAGGTCGGCCTCAGCAAAGGCATTGCCAAACAAGCGATAACTTAATGATTTATCATTTTTGGTACGTTGCTGAATAGCTACCGGATTGGCAGAATCTCCAAGGCCAGGGCCATCACTGCCTGCATAGTTGCCTTTAATATCATACACCGGGATGATTGGTTGTTCTCTGAAAGCATGGGCAATAACAGCATCCGGGTTGTTGATAGAAACCTGTGGGTTGTCTATAACAGAATAAGCCAGATTTTCACCAACTCTAATGTGCTTGCTCACATTATACTGGCTGTTTGAGCGCATGGTATAACGTTTTTCATATGTATTAATAAGCGTGCCCTGTTGGTTATAATAATTTAACGAGAAAAGATAGCTTCCCTGGTCGGTGCCAGCGCTTAATGAAAGGTTATGACTGGTTATAGGTGCCGTTTTAAAGACCTCGTGGAACCAATCGGTGCCTGTTTTATTTGCTTTTGTAATCCTGTAAAAATTATTGTAATCATTAGGATCGGTATAAAACGGATTTACGTAGTAAAGGGAAGGATTAACAGAGGCGTCGCCGTTATGCGCACCAGCCGGTGCAATATAATCAGGCAAAACATAAGTAGGCCCATCACCATATTGCTGGTCCGAAAAATCGGTTACACCCGAGTTTACTTCAGCTTCCCTTTTTAAATTAGCCATTTCCTGCGAGCTAAGCGTATGCCAAACATTACCGCCTTTTGGCACTTGAGATCCGTAGTAAGCATCGTATTGTATTTTTACCTTGCCTTTGCCTCTTTTTGTAGTGATAATGATAACGCCATTTGATGCCCTTGATCCGTAAATTGATGCTGAGCCGGCATCCTTAAGCACCTGCATGTTTTCCACATCATTAGGGTTAAGCGTACTTACATCAGTAGTTGGCACACCGTCAATTACGTATAGCGGCGTATTATTACCGAAAGTATTTAAACCACGGATATGTACCTGGGGTTCCTGCCCCGGCTGACCTGATCCGATAACCGAAACACCTGCAGCCTGCCCCTGCAACTGATTATTAATGGATGAGGTTGGGGTTTTAACAAGGTCGGCCATATTAACTACGGTTACGGCGCCTGTTAAATCCTTTTTCTTTTGGGTTGCATAACCCACAATCACCACTTCGTTAAGTGATTTTGATTCTTCAACCAGCTTAATATTAATTACTGTTTGCCCGTTTACAGATACTTCTTGCGTAGTGAAGCCTAAAAAAGTAAAAACAAGTACGGCATTAGCGTTTGGAATGGTTATGCTGTATTTTCCCTGTGCATCAGTACTGGCCGCTATAGTACTGCCTTTTAGTTTAACGGTTACACCGGGTACTGGCAAATTTGAAGCATCGGTAACTGTACCGGTGATTGTTTGATCAGCAGCATTCTTATCCTGGAGCGGTTTGATCACAATAATGTCGCCCATAACCTGGAAAGCCAATACCTGGTTTTGCAGTACTTGTTTCATTACGTCATCAATACTAGCGTCTTTGATATTGATCTGCACTTTCTGATCCAGCTTTACCTGGTCCAGGCGATAAAAAATGGTGTATTTTCCCGCTTTTTCTATCTTTTTGAACATCTGCTTAACCGAGATGCGTTGCTCATTAAAATTATAAGTGTTTTGCGAATAGGCTGCCGCATGTATTTGCAGAATTCCCGTAAAAAGCAAAATGATGACGAGTTTCATAATTATGAGCAGTTTTTGCCACGACCTCATGGCAATAGAAGGTCTTCTATAAAAAAATATCATAAATTTGTGTGTTAATTAGTTAATACTGTGCTTCCCCAAGCTTTAGGGTATTAGCTATTAATTGAATACATTTCCCGGGGTGTTAGCGCATCCCGGGTTTGATTTTTATATTGGTTGGTTAGTTTTCTGCCATATCGTTTCTTTTTTTAAGTGATCAATTAGTTTTGGTAATAGTTATCTTTTGTCCATCAATGGTATAGCTGATGGGGGTATTCTGTTTTATAAG
This sequence comes from Mucilaginibacter sp. OK098, assembly GCF_900142915.1. Classification (GTDB taxonomy): domain Bacteria; phylum Bacteroidota; class Bacteroidia; order Sphingobacteriales; family Sphingobacteriaceae; genus Mucilaginibacter. The sequence continues at coordinate 33,430 of NZ_FRCM01000007.1, read as the reverse complement.
ATGTAAAACTTTGTCAATATCGGGCACATTCTTAAAGCTGCCGGAGTACCTTATGTTTTGCAGCTCGCGGCTATCAATGCCAATTTTTACATCATATCTGCGCTCAAGCACCCGGGCAATCTCGCCCAATGTGCTGCCGTCAAAAACCAGCAGATCATCTTTCCATCCATCATAAACTTCCATTTTTGCCGAGTCGATCTGCAATACCCGCACTTCATTGTACGAATCCCGTGGCCGGGCAATCTCCTTACTGTCAGCTTTTTCGGGGCGATAGTATATTTTAAGCACCTGGTGAGGTTTTATATAAACACGATTAACATCCTGCGGATTGGTATCTGAATTGCCTTCAACAGCAACTTCGCCCTTTATTACCGTTGTTTCAAAAAACGGATCATTCGGATAGGCCTTTAAATTAAATTTGGTACCTATATCCCTGATGGTATAGTTTTTTGTATTTACAAGGAAGGGGATAGCTTTTTTAGGATGCCCTATATCAAAAAAGGCTTCTCCTTCAAGGTAAACGGTTCTGTTGGTTTTGCCGAAATCAGCATCATATTTGAGGGTACTACCGGCATTAAGCCATACTATAGTACCGTCATTTAATACAAGTTTTTTTACAGAACCATTTTGGGCGACAACCTGGTTTTTAGTTTTGTTGTGAGATGGGTAACGGTATATTATAAACACAGATGATAGGATGAAGAAAAGCAAAACAGCTGCTACTTTAGCCCATTTTAACAGGTTTACAGTTTGCTTTTGCGGTGCTGTTTTGGCCAAAAACAATTGGTAGGCTTTTTCCTCGTCAATAGTTTCAGTTTGTATATACAGCATATTTTGCCAGGCTTCATACAATTCAACAAAATAAAGCTCATTTTCAGGATGTAAACTTATCCAGTGCTTTACTTCTTTTACTTCTGCAGCACTTGCCTGGTTGGTAATATATCTTACCAATAATAATTTAATGTCTTCGTTATCCATTGTCCTGATATCTGTCAGACAATTAAATAACCCCGTACCCCCAAAGTGTTAGAAAATAAATTGGCAATAAGACACTTTTTGTTATTTTGGGGGTTATGATGCACCACTTTTTGTAGCTTTTAAAGCACTGTGGTAAGTTGATACCCCTGTTCTTCTTAATACTTATGTTTGCATTAGTATTGTGTATCAGGTAATATCTTTGTGATAATTATTTCCTGCATCAATTCGGGTTCAGTATCGGGAATTCCGTGGGCAGATTTTTCAAACCAAAACAATTGCTTCTTAGGTGCCCATAGTTTTTGCTCATATTTCTCGCTGATTGCCGCGTTGGTCATATAGTCTTTTCTGCCAACAAAAAAATAAACAGGGCATTCCAGCGAAGGAAACTGTTTAAAAAAGTTCATTTCAAACACTTCATTGGATAATGATGCGGCAGAGGTTCCCATCCATTGTTTCATCATAGGTTTTATTTGGGCCCTCAAGGTGTCGCTGATATGTTCTCCGTCATATTCAGTTTGCCAAACGTATTTAATGAAAAGGGATTCAAAATCCCTGGCTGGCAGTTTAATAGTAGCCAATTCCTTAACCGCTCTTTCGTTATTTATTTTTTTAAAATGTGCTTTCAGCATATTCAGCCCAATTTTTTGACTTGCTATCCCGTTTACAGGCGGACTCATTTCAACTAACGCAAATAACAGTTCAGGATATTTTTGAGCGATGGAAATCCCCATCACAGAGCCCATAGAATGCCCTGCGATATAGAGTTTTTTTCGGTTAAACTTTTTAAGGAAATAGTCAACAACCTCTTTCGTGTCATTTACCAGAAGCCCGACGGTTAGCGGTTCGGGCGATTTATTTAACTGAGAGGTTTTGCCATATTCCCGTTGGTCCCATAGCACTACAATAAAATGCTCCTGTAGTTTTGATGTTAATTTATCAGCATTGGCGATTAAAGAATAATTACTTCCACCTGCACCATGCAAATACAATAAGACAGGCTTTGTAGCGTCCTTACCTTTTATGCTGAAGACTTGTTTTATACGGCCAATATTAATTATTTCTGTTGTATCAATACCAATAGGTTTGCTTTGACAGCAGGCAACATATCCAAATAAAAATAGTGTAACATAGATAATTGCATTTTTCATATTAGTAAATGTTATACGAATTAAAAACGAATATACGAAAAGATTCGTATTAGAATATAGCGAGAAAATTATTTTAGATTTTCTGCATAAATTAAATGTTAAAGAAATCTTTCGAACCGGCTTATTTGAAGAAAAGATCAGAAACAATGTGTCGTTAATAAATATATGACAATATAAATTGCCATCTGTCGATTATTATTATTTCTACCTATGGTCATAATGGTGCACCAATAGCTACAAAAAGTGGTGCATCATAAGGTCATAAGTGACATTTTTAGCAACTTCATCGGCTCGAATATGCCTATTTTCTTGGCATATAAATAATAATGCAGGCGCCAATAATAGCAACCAAAGCGCCGATAATATCCCATTTATCGGGATGAAAGCCGTCAACCTTCCATGCCCATACCAGGGCCATGATAATAAAAATACCACCGTAAGCAGCGTATACCCTGCCAAAATCAGCTATCTGCCAGGTTGCAACCACACCGTAAAGAGCAAGGATGATCCCGCCAATAATGCCATACCATAACGGCTTATCTGCTTTCAGCCATTGCCAGACCAGGTAACCTCCGCCAATTTCACAAAGCCCTGCTAATATAAATACGCTAAGAGATTTAAGCAATGCCATGTTTTATAAGCCTATTTCATCGTGGATAAATGTTTTGATACCCTTTTGTCCTGAAATATCCATCAGGATATATTGGTTCCTGGAAACAAACATACTGAAATTGAAAAAGTCGCAGCACTGCCTTTCGGTTTTAATGAAGTCTGCCAACAGATCTATTGTCGCATCGGAATTTTTGAACTTGTAAGAGAAGCCATTATTTAATTCAACCTTTTCCACAATCATGTTCTTAAGCTTAGCAATCACGGTGCTTTTTCTTTTTTGCAATTCTGGCGAACTAAGTTTGCAGGTAAATGCTTTTTTATCGGATTTTAGCATGGCAATTGTGTTTTGATTCTTGTCGTATTGCGCAGCACTTATATGCAGCACACTGTCTTTTTTTGGCTCAGGCAGTTTAGTTTGCTGTGCCGGCGGATGGCAAACCATCAACAGGAATAAACAGGACATCGTAAATAGTTTCATATCGTTTATCTTTGATATAAAGATAAACAGTGGAGTATACTCCACTGTCAAGTAAAAATTTGAAATAGTTATGTTAATAGGCGAATTATCTTCAAAATCAGGTCTTTCCAGGGATACGATCCGCTTTTATGAAAAACAAGGTTTGATTAAAGTAGGGAAAAAGGACAGGCGCGATAATAATTATAAAGAATATCAGGAAGATGTATTGGAAACGCTTCGTACCATTAAGCGGGTAAAAAACTTTGGGTTTACCCTAAATGAAATTGCAGACCTGGTAGGCATGATAGCAATTAAAGAGGCTACTTGTAATAATGTAAGCGATATGATAGCTTCGAAAGTAGAATTATTGGATGCAAAAATACTTGGTCTTATCGCGCTGCGTAATCAACTTGTTAATGGCGTGAAGAAATGTAAAGACTGCTGTAACCCCGAACAGCCGGAAGATAACTGCCCTATACTGGTTTCTGATAATTTTTAGAAACCTGAGATTATTTATAATTTTCTTGTTCTTACTTATTAATTTACTATTATATGAATGTTAATTATGCGATTTTTAATTTTTTAAGTACCTTGTTTGAAATATAACTTTCATTATTTGATATAACACATACTACACTTAATGGCTTCGGAGAATGATTTATTTGTTACCAAATTAACTCAGGGTGATGCCAGGGCTTTTGAATGCCTGTTTAAAATCTATTATTCAAAACTTACGTTGTTTGCCAATCGGTTTTTAAATGATATTGACGCAGCCGAAGAAATAGTATCTGATATGTTTGTTGTACTTTGGGAAAACGGACACGAGATAAATTTCACAGGAACAGTTGGTTCTTACCTTTTTAAGTCTGTCAAAAACAAATGCCTGAATTATTTAAAGCATCAAAAAATTGAAAACCTGTATGTTAATTACCTCGAAAGAGAGCAGCTTTTAAGTGAGGTTGTATTGTCTGCCGAAAGCCCATACTTAGAAAAAGAGATGACCAGGCAAATAAATATTGCGCTGGAAAGCCTGCCCGAAAAATGCCGCGAGATATTTATGATGAGCAGGTTTGACCACATGAAATACAAAGAGATTGCCGTTAAGTTAAACCTTTCGCCCAAAACGGTTGAGCGGCAGGTTGGCATTGCTTTGGATAAGTTAAGGCGCTTATTAAAGCATGTAACCTATATGCTGTTGTTTTAATTACTTAAACTACCTGCGCTTTTAATTTGAAGAACGGAACACTCTTAATTTGCTTAGTATTAGTAACTATCTACGCCTTCGAGTTTGCTTTTAACATTACCTTGCCTTTTTTTGTTAATGTACTTGCCGGAGATCTTTCATTTTCTTCACCTTTTGCAACCTCAATCAGTTTATAGGATATTAAGCTTTGCAAATCATCCTTACTTAAGTTTATTGCCAGTCCTTTGTCTGCAATTATTTTGAGCGCCGCAACCACTTCATCGTGTTTCATACTATTATTTTAAATGTTGTACGTTATAAAGTGTGGAATGTATAAATAATTTATTTTAAATAAGAAAAAGTTCCAAAAAGGAATTTTCTATGTACCCTTAGCCGGCAAATTTCGGACTATAAAGCAACCCCGATCTTTATACTTTTTTCTATAAGAATTCTTAACTTTCAAAAATCTTAATTAAGACCGTTAATTTATTTACAGATGGAAGCCAAAGAAGTCTTAAAACAGCATATCGCCAAAATAGCTTCGTTAACTGATGATGAGCTTTCCTATGTTTTTTCTCATTTTAAACCGCTGTCGTTTAAAAAAGGGCAGTCTATAATAACAGCCGGGGATATGGTGGACTGTGAATACTTTGTGCTTTCAGGCTGTTTAAAGTCTTTCTTTATCAATGATGACCTGAAAATGTTTATCCTGCAGTTTGCAATGCCTACCTGGTGGACTTCTGATTTCAATGCATTGTATAATCATACCAAAGCTACCATCAATGTAGACTGTATTACCGATGCAGAAGTGCTTTGCATTAGCAATAGCGATAGAGAAAAGCTCTGTAACGAACTCCACAATGTGGAGCATTTTTTTAGGTGGAGAACCAATAAAGGATATGTTGCCGCTCAAAAAAGACTGCTATCCTTTATGAATAATAATGTAAAATACCGGTATGAGGAGCTTTTGAAACTATACCCGGAGCTTTATAATATCGTCCCTAAAAACCTGATAGCTGCATACCTGGGTGTTTCGAGAGAGACCCTTAGTCGGCTATACCATGCTTAAGATGTGATCTGGATCACATAAATTATAACCTGTTTCAAATGTGATGTAGGTCACACAGGTACCCGAATTTTCCTGCCGTACTTTGTTATGTAATTAAAAACACAAACAAAATGGAAAATCAAAAATTTAAAATCGTAAGCGCCCAAAGCAATATTGACTGGGTAGGCAAAAAAGTAACAGGTGCTCACAATGGCACCATAGCTGTTAAAGAAGGTGAAATTATTTTGAACGACGGTAAACTTACCGCCGGTAAATTCATTATTGATACCGCCTCCATCAAAATACTGGATGTGACTGACCCCGCAACCAACGCACAATTCGCCGGTCACCTTGCTTCTGATGATTTCTTCTCTATCCAAAAATATCCGGAAGCAATATTGGAAATCGCCTCGGTTACAGGTAACCAGGTTGAAGGTAACCTGACCATCAAAGGCATTACACATCCTGTTAGTTTTGATGTAGTGATCAATGTAAACAGCGATGTATTAACCGCAACAGGTAAGCTGGTAATTGATCGTACCAAATATGAAATGAAATTCCGCTCAGGTAATTTCTTTAAGGATTTAGGCGATACCCTGATCTACAATGATTTTGAACTGAACGTAAGTGTAACCGCTAAAGCTGCTTAAAAAGCAGTTTTAGCTTAAAAATTAAAGCCATGCCATACGTAAAAATAGAAGTAACCCGTGAAGGTGTTACAAGAGAGCAAAAGCAGAAACTGATTAAAGGGGTAACCGACCTGTTGAGTGATGTGCTGAATAAAGACCCGCAACTAACCTTCGTAGTGATCCAGGAATATGACCTGGACGACTGGGGCCATGCCGGAGAACAGGTATCTGTGTTGAGAGAAAAAGGTATTACTGCTGAAAGAAAGAAATAAAATGAAAACGCAAACAATAATAGTTACCGGTGCATCATCGGGGATAGGTAAAGAAATAGCCCGCCACTTTTTAGCAAATGGCGACAACGTGGTGATCAATTCATCAACTGCTGAAAAATTGGAGCAGGCTTACCAGGAACTGGGTGGGGGCGAAAACCTCGCTATGGTTGCCGGCGACATAAGCGATAAAAAAACAGGTGAACAACTTGTAGCAACCGCAATAGCAAAATTTGGCTCGGCAGATGTATTGGTGAACAACGCCGGCATTTTTGAAACCAGGCCATTCCTTGATGTGGATGAAGCTTACCTCGACCGGTTTTTGAATACCAACCTGAAGGGTACTTTCTTTACCACGCAGGCTTTTATTCCGCAAATGCTTAAGCAGCATGATGGCGTAGTGATCAATATTGGCACGCCGCTGGTTAACCATGCTCTTGCGGGAGTACCCATTACCGCGCAAATGGCGTCAAAAGGCGCAATACAAGCGCTTACTATACAGCTGGCAGCCGAGTTTGGAAAGGATAACATCAGGGTGAATACAATTGGGCCCGGCACTATCCGCACCCCGATGCATGGTGATAATGCCGATCAAACCGCCGGATTGCACCTGTTGAACCGTGTTGGCGAAGTGGAAGACATTGCAGAAATGGTTTATGCAGTAGCAAAGAGTAACTTTATTACCGGCGCTATCATCAACGTAGATGGCGGTATAGGAGCCGGCCGTAATCTGGGTTAATATGAAAACGCTTTTATTAACTGCTTTTTTGGCCTGCACTTTGTTGGTATCAAAAGCAAATATGTTAGAAGAATCAAAAAAAAGCAGCGGGTGGTGCGATTCATTCCCTGGGGAAGGGACAATGTCATTAAATCAAGCTTTTTTTCCCTCCTTCCCGCTTGCGGAAGGGAGGGTGGTCCAGCGAAGCGTCGACCGGGTGGGTAAATATGCGAGCGATATTAACGCAAATGCATTGGCGCAAATGCACGGCGGTTTGACTCACCCCGCCGACGCTTCGCTGGGCGACCCTCTCTGCTTCGCAAAGAGGGTAAAAAAAGGAGACAGGAGGGAATCGCACGGGGCCCGACGTTTAGTATTGGTATCAAAAGCACAAAATTCAAACAAAATGGAAAATAATCAGCAAGATTCATTAGCAATCACCCAGGTATTGGAGACTTACTATTTCAAAGGGATCTATGAAGGTAATGTGAATACCCTGGGCAACATTTTTCATCCTGGCACCTTATTGTTCGGGGATGTGAAGGGGCAGCCTTATGCCAAAACGCTTGAGCAATACCTTGACGGTGTTGCTAATCGCCAAAGTCCGAAAGATTCGGGCAAACCATTTAAAGGGACGATCATTTCTATTGATGTGGTGAACTCCATAGCTGTTGCCAAAGTACATGTTAAAATGTACGATTTCAATTATGACGAGTTCCTGTCATTCCATAAAATTGATAACCGCTGGCTGATCGTTAATAAGATGATCAGCGATGTGGCCGAATAAATTTTAAAGCCATGTGGTACAAAACAAAAGCATCCGGAATTTTGGGCATTGAGTATCCCATCCTGCAGGGGCCGTTTGGCGGCAACCTGTCATCTGTTCAGCTGGTATCAACCGTATCAAACGCCGGGGGGCTTGGGGGTTATGGAGCCTATACGTTAAGTCCGCAGGAGATCATTGAAGTTGATCAGCAGATCAAGGTGGCCACCAATAAGCCTTATAATATTAACTTGTGGGTTTCGGATACGGATGCCGTGGATGGTACAGTTTCAGACGGGCAGTTTAAACAGGCGCAACAATTATTCAAGCCTTATTTTGATGAGCTGGGAATTGCTTTGCCTGAAAAACCTGCACCGTTCAAATCCCGGTTTGAAAACCAGGTGGAAGTGATCCTGCACCAGCGGCCACCGGTGTTCAGCTTTATGTTTGGCATCCCATCTGCCGTGATCCTTGAACAATGCCGCAGGCTTGGGATTGTTACCGTTGGAGCAGCAACTACGCTGGATGAGGCAATTGTTTTGGAAAACGCAGGTGTGGATCTGATCATCGCATCAGGTTTCGAGGCCGGAGGGCATCGGCCATCGTTCCTGGCACCTGCGGAATCATCCACTACAGGAACGTTTGTATTGTTGCAGCTGATCAAAGAAAAAGTAAAGACCCCGGTTATTGCCGCAGGTGGTATTGCTAACGGAAGGGGTGTTGCCGCAGCATTAACGCTTGGCGCCGATGCCGTGCAGATCGGCACCGCTTTCCTGGCGACTGATGAATCAAACGCTACAGCCATGCACCGGCAAATGCTGTTTTCAGATGCGGCTAAGTACACTTCCTTATCGCGGGCATTTACCGGGCGGCTTGGCAGGGGGATAACCAGCCGCATTGCAAAGGACCTGGTGCATAAAGAGAAAGACTTTTTACCGTTCCCGCTGCAAACACAGTTTATGTCGCATTTAAGGAAAGCAGCTTTAGAACAGGAAAAATGGGATATGATCTTATTTTGGGGCGGCCAGATAGCGCCGGTATTGAAACACACAAAAGCCGGGGAACTGATGAAGTCTGTCATAGAAGAAACTACGGCACATTTTGATCATTTAAAAGCTATAGGGTAATGTTATTTTCTTTCCCTCCTTCCCGTTTACGGAAGGGAGGGAGGTCGAGCGAATCCGCTGACTAGCGGACGGGTGGGTAAATTTGCGCGCGATATTGACGCAAATGCATTGACGCAAATGCATGGCGGTTTGACTCACCCCGCCGACTCCGCTAGCCAGCGGATGGGCGACCCTCTCTGCTTCGCGGCAGCGGGTGAAAAAGAAAAATTATTTGATAACTGAATTAAAAACATTTAAAAACTTTAAACCATGAACACTTCAAAAGTATGGTATGTAACAGGGGCCTCCCGGGGATTGGGACTCACCCTCGTAAAAAAACTGCTTGACCACGGCTATCGGGTTGCCGCAACTTCCCGAGATGCACACTCATTGAGCCAGGCGGTTGGTTTGATAGACAGCGACCGTTTTCTCCCGCTGGCTGTTGATTTGAATAACCTGGATTGTATTGACGAATCTATCCAGCAAACGCTGGCGGCATTCGGACAGATTGATGTGGTGGTTAATAATGCCGGCTACGGAATGGCCGGAACTGTGGAAGAAATTGAGGAGCAGAAGATCCGCGACATTTTTGATGTAAATATATTCGCAACTATTAATGTGGTAAGGAGCGTGCTGCCGGTGATGCGCAGCCAGCAATCTGGTTATATTATAAATATTGGTTCGGTGGCGGGTTTTGTGGGTGCGCCGGGCTGGTCGGTTTATTCGGCTACCAAAGCTGCGGTGGCTGCTTTTTCGGAAGTGATTGCGCTGGATGTAAAAGAATTTGGAATTAAAGTTACCGTAGCCGAACCATCGGGTTTCCGCACCGGCTTTTTGACCCAAGACTCACTTGCTTTCACCACCTCCAAAATAGCCGGTTACGAAGCCGTAAAAAACACCCAGGAGCGGTACCTGTCCATGAACGGCCAGCAAGCCGGTGATCCGGAGCGTGCTGCAGAGATCTTTATGGAATTAGCCGAAAGCCCGGAGCCGCCGATGCACCTGTTTCTTGGGAATGATGCTTATAACAGGGCTTCGGAAAAGCTGGTGGCAATGGGGGCGGAGTTGGAGAAGTGGAAGGGAGTTACTTTGGGGGCGGATTTTGGGTGATGGGTGGTTGCTTTTGGGCCTTAACCCGGCATATCAGATTTGCGCCAGAGGGGGTAGTCAAACAGGCTATTGTTTTTACAGCGCGCTTAATAATTCTTTTAATTGCTGAAAAGTCTCATCCTTTTCCAGTGGGTTTATTTTATTATAGGTGCTGGCCGAAATGGACTCGTTCAATATTTTTACCTTTTGGAGCATAGGGATGACATACTTCAGAAAATGGTTAAAATATTGTTCGATATCGTGATAATTGGCGGCCAGCTTATACCCCGATTTTCCAGCATGGCTTACAATGAACAAGCCTTCGTATCGCAACGTGCGAACCATATACCTGACTTTTTCTTCAGTAGTACCCGGCGCGAATTGCTCTAGGTAGTGGAGCAGTTCGTATGTGGGAACAACCCTTTCCCGGTCAATATTGTAATGTAGCAGCAGGTAATCGATCATGCGAAGGTATTCCTGCTGGGTTCTTAGCGGATTATTCTCCATGAAATCCAGTACAAGGTTGATAGTAACCGATCCTACCTGCTCATCAACCTGCTGGTTCTTTTCGGCCGGCAGAAATACTTTCTGCTGACTGGGAAAATAATCGACCGATGCTCGAGTATGGACCGCCTGGAAAAGCTCTTTGGCCCGGGCTTCGGCATGGCTGGAGCAGAATATCTTGCCGACTGAACCGCAAACCAAGTCGGCCAGTTGGAGCAAGGGTTCTTCTGTATAATCGTCCTTTAAGTGAAATGTCCGGTTTGGATTGAAAAGATCAGCCTGTATGCCATGTTCCCTGACATACTGTTGTAGTTCATACTTGAATGCCTCGCCAACTTTATCGGCAATAATTTCGAAGGACTCATAACGCTGGCTGTATTTGGCAACGAAAAGGTTTTGAAAATATTTATAAAATACTTGTTTGTATTTCAACCCGTCCGCCTCATCAAGTTTGGATTTGTCAATCACCAATATATCTACTGTGAAATCAAGCCCACCGACGAGTTCTTTTAAGGCCGCCAGTCTGCGGTCGAACATTTTTGGCCCAAGTTTGCTGGATTTTAACTCCTTTCCAAAAAAACTACTTTTACTAATCTGCTTACGGATACTGAGCGCTTCGGTCTTGTGCTTAAGCGGGATGATTAGCGCCACATAAATGAAATGAGAGAACGTGCCGTCTTTGGACAAGTCAATATGGGTATTACCAAATTCATCAATAAGGATTAACGCGGGTTCTCTGATCATCTTAACTTTATTTTACAGCCATTCTTTTGGTAACAGAGCTTTGTGCGTTTTTATATTTTCTTTAGGTCGTGCCGGGTTCTGGTCATGTGTAAATATAGGAATTATTACATTATATTTCGAAGAGTTGGCTGGTGATTTGACAGTGGGTTATTACACACCATCAGCGCGATACATCGCAGGATCCGCGATGCGGGACCCTGCGGGGACGGAATATATTTACTATTTTTAGCGAAACTCTGACAATTTATGAATGATGATAACGGCATGCAATATTCGCTTTGGCGACACCAGTATATTGAACAAGCCTATTACTACCGTGGCAAATTGATAGATACCTTTAATCTACTCGAAAAATCAATCGAACATTTATTGATGGATTACTTTACCCCGAACAATGACAATAAAAGAGTCGACTTTAGATTTATAATTTTGGATCGACTTACGTTTCAATCTAAGAAAGATTCTTTGCTGGCATTGATGAATAGATATGCTGAAAGTAAAGGATTTGTTAAAACTGGCAGTAATTCATGGCCTCATAGTGAAGTCTTTAAAGATATTCAATTTGCACAAGATGAACGGAACAGGTTTGCTCATTTCTTCTTGATAGTGCCTGAAATCATAACTGATGATGTTATAGTATTGGCAGAAATGAGGGACGGAAAAGGTTTTATAAACTATGACGTTACGAAATATTACGACACCGTAACAAGGATTCAAAATGCAAAAATAGGTGTAAATAGCCTATTATCGTAGGCCCCGCACCCTCAAATTCCTCCCTTACCGGATTTTCATGAATGTAGTCGATCTTCTGATCAATAACCGCCTGGTGAAAATAGCTAACCCAGTGTACTACGGTTAAGGTTAAAAAATAAAGTTCGTCGGTTGAGGCATTGCGTGACATGAAATAAATAGGAGTTTTTACTTTTAAAAATAGCGATGGTTTTTAATTTAAGCGGGACGCTTAAATTATTGTGTGCCCAGGCAAAATGCCTGGGCAGGCGGGGGAGGAGGAGAGGCATTTGCAGTATTTAGCGTGCTGACGGTCCTCAAATGCAAAAGCTTTATCCAGGTGTTGTTGACGATACTTAAAAGGGCATAAAATAATTATCTTTACGCCGCCCTGTGTCATGGCTTAGCAACAAACATGTCACAGAAACAGGGTGCACAATGAGGACCTACAGACTATTTTTCCTGATATATTTTGGCATACTATTCCTTATAATCCCACCGGGATTCGCATTGAAAAATAAAGAGACCGCCACACGCTGGAATAGCCTGCTTGTGATAAGCAATAAGGTGCCGGATACAATCAAAGCCAAAAAGAAAAACCACCCCGTTGTTACATCTTCGGTGCTTAAAAATAACGCAGCTTGTACATTCACTGCAACTATATCCGGCGGAAAATGTACAGGCAGTGTATTGACCGTTGCCGGCAACCAGCAGCCCGAAAAAATAGAATGGAAAAAGGACGGAATAACAGTTGAAACCCAAACTGCCGGAAAATTCAGTAATCCAGTAGTTGTAGCAGGCGGACATGGGGCGGGTTCAAATGCTAACCAGTTAAATGGCCCCGACCGTTTGTGGATTGATGCAGCAGATAATGTTTACATACCTGATTATTATAATGCCCGTGTGCAAAAATGGGCACCCGGGGCAACTGCGGGCGTAACGGTTGCGGGAGGTAATGGACCTGGAAATGCTGCCAATCAGCTCGATCATCCGTCAGCGGTGTTCACTGATGCTGCCGGGAATATTTATATTGCAGACCAACACAACAATCGCGTGCAAAAATGGGCCCCCGGCGCAGTAACGGGCGAGACTTTAATTACTAATCTGAGTGCTCCAACCGGGATTTTTGTAGATAATAACGGTTATATATATGTTGCGGAAGAATTAGGTTATGTTGTGAAGAAATATGCCCCCGGTTCGGTTAATGGGATCGTTGTTGCGGGCGGACATGGCCAGGGATCGACAGCCAAACAGCTTGATATTCCAACCGGCCTTTTTGTTGATAATGCCGGCAATTTGTTTGTAAGTGATGAAAATAATAACCGGATACAAGAATGGTCTCCCGGCGCAACAACCGGGGTAACCGCTGCCGGTGGTCATGGTGCGGGCAACGCTGCTAACCAACTGAATTATCCGGTTGATATTTGCGTTGATGCGTTTGGCAATAAATATATTTCTGATTTTAGTAATAACCGGGTTATGGAATGGGATGCCGGTGCAATCACCGGCACCGTATTAGCCCGTAACATAAATGCCTCAGGAATAACAATAGCTATTAATAACAGCTTGTATGTTTCCGATTTTGCGGGCAATAAGGTGCTTAAATTTACTAATCCGTTAAACGGTACTTATACGGCAACATCGCCGGGCAATTATTCGGCTGTTGTTACTTCAAAAACAGGATGCCAGGTTACAACAAACGCTATTGAAGTTATCGCATCTGAAACACCACAGGTTACAATAGCTGCAAATACCGAAATCATATGTGATAAATTTACTCCTGTATTTACGGCAGTTCCGGTAAATGGCGGTACATCCCCGCTTTATCAATGGCAAATTAACGGTTTAAATTCAGGCGTGAATGGTACGTCTGCAACATTTTCGAACGCGGGTGCAAAACCAGGCGATGTGATTACGTGCTTAATAACAAGTAACTATCCGTGCCTAACCTTGCCAACGGCAACAAGCAATGCGATTACATTAACCGGTCCTGCAGAAATATGCGCTGTAAATATTACTGCCGATAATACAACTATTTGTCAAAGTACAGCTGTTAGCTTTACGGCAGTGCCAACAAATGGGGGCACAACGCCAACTTATCAATGGTTTGTAAACGATATTGCAAGCGGAACCGGTGTTACTTACGTTTCTGATAAACTTAATGACGGCGACAGGGTGACCTGTATAATGATGAGCGATGCTGCAATATGCCAGTTAAATACAACTGCAAACAGTAATGTGGTTGTGCTAAAGGTAAATCAGGTATATGCACCGTTTATTGCTATAAAATCAAACACAGATGTATATTACAAAGGTAGAACGGTAACATTTACAGCCATGCCGGTTGATGGTGGTGTATCCCCGGTTTTTCAATGGCTGGTAAACGGTGCGAACGCCGGATCAAACTCACTTCAATACGTTACCAATTCCCTGGCCGAAGGGGACGTTGTTACTTGTATGCTAACAAATAACCAGCCTTGTACAACTCAGCCGACAGTGACCTCAAGCCCGATCATCGTAAATATCACAACGGTAATTGAAATAGTCCCGCCAAACACATTTACCCCCAACGGTGACGGCATAAACGATACATGGGAAATAAAGAACATCATGGCTTTCCCAAAATGTAATGTGCAAATATTCAGCCGTTACGGCCAGCGGGTATTTCAATCAACAGGCTACTCAAAACAATGGGACGGCCTTTATAAAGGGAAGGAACTCGCTACCGGCGCCTATTATTATCTTATTAAATTAGATGAGAAGCACACGTTGTCGGGCTCGGTAACTATTTTAAGATAGCCCAATTTATAAAGTCCCCCCCTGGCGGGAATGCAGCCCTGGACAAAAGAGATGGCGTTCTTGTGCCCGGTGTTTAGGTAGCCCGCCTGCCATAAGGCAAGATCTCCCTTGTGGCCTTGTGTCTCAGCGGGGTCTCTTAAAGAGTACCCTGCGTTGTGGTTTGCGGAGTTTTTTGGCGTGGGATAAATTTTCTATCACATACCTGGCAGGCGGCGCAGGGTCCTCTTTCAGGTTTAAGTTAACCCATAAAATCTTCATGAACACGAATTTATGCTGTAAGGCGGGCCACCTAACTGCGGCAGGGGACTCCTACAGAGTCGAAACCTATGTTTAATATTTCTATAAACACGGGGCCTCTCTGAGGCCGGGCTGCGCAAAAGGTAATTACCGATTGTAATATAAGCGCGAGATAGCTCCAGCGGGGCCACCTGTTTATAGCAATTTGTTAACCAGTATATTAGGCTCCGTAGGTGCCACCTATTGCGCTTTCCAAGCTCGCAATTTTGTGGGTTAACTTAAATCTTTCAGGAGACCCTGCGAGGACGGAAATGGTTTTCCTCATCCTGCGAACATGGTACGTTGGGCAGTGGCAAGCCAAGTTCATGAGCAGGCAGGTCCACCACTTCACGGGCACCTTTTTCTACAACCTCTTTAAGGTTTTGCATCGCTTCGGACCAAAAACGCTCTATATCTTTTACTATTTCTTCCATTTCTCTATCAGGTCAGGGATAAGAATTAAGCCTGTCTCATCAACCGCACTGCCGCCATCTGCAGAATTATGAAGATAACCGACAATAATAGAAACGGTGGTATATAGAAAAAACGAAAAGAGAGATAAGCCCCTGCCAGGCAGCTTGCCGAAATGATTCGAATCATGATGCCCACACGGCGTGGGGCAAGACTGGCAACGTTCGACAAAAACCAGAGGATAATTGTCAATGTGAGCAGAAGAACAGCAACGTAGAGTCCCCATCCAAAATAAAGGCTCCAATAGCTTGAGCGCTCTCCCACAAATACAAGGTCAACAGATTTCATCGAAGCAACAAGCTGCTTTTCCCGGAGGTCCTGGTCCGTGGTCCAGGGGTATGCCAAAGTATGTCCGATCGTTAAAATAAAAAATAAAATCGAGCTGAGGCGGATCAATACCACTGGAGAAAGAAGAAAATCCAGCAGTCGTTTATTATTAGTTCTCTTTTCGGATATCAAAGAAGACGGGTTATCGGAAATTATTTTAGTCATGATTTTTACTCTGAATAATTGTTTATCACATTAAGAACGTTTGCTTTTTTGCATGTATCTATACGCCGTTGCAAGAAATTACGTTCCATAGGATTGCGTGCCAACGAAAGCGCTGTGGAGAAGTTCGCTTTCGCAACCGGGTAATTTCCCCGACGGAGTTCAAGTTCACCAAGCGTAGCCGGATAAAACGGGTAGGAAGAAAGGCGATAAAGGTCATGGATGACGCGGATCTCCTGCAATCCCCGTTCCGGGCCATCCAGTTGTGCGATGGCAATCGCCCGGTTAAGTGCAATGACCGGGGAAGGGTGGATAGCCATAAGCATATCATAAAGCGATACTATCTGTTTCCAATCGGTATCTTCATTACTAGTGGCATCAGTATGCATTGAAGCAATAGCCGCTTCAATATGATATTTTGTCAGCTCTGTTCCAGAGGCAGAAAGGTTAAGCAGCGCTTGTCCTTCCGCTATGAGGTTATGATCCCATAAAGACCGATCCTGCTCAAAGAGTGAAACAAGATTATCTGAACCATCTAAACGAGTTGGCAGACGGGCCGCGTTGAGATACATCAACGCAGCAAGCGCATATGATTTGGGGGTTACTAAAGCAGGTTGCCCGATGAGTAAATTCATTAGCAGCATGGCCTCCTGACAAAGGTCTATGCGCACTGCGTCAGGTGAAGATCCATGATACCCTTCATTGAAAAGTAAATATAATGCTTGCAGAACGGAGGAAAGCCTGGAGGGAAAATCCGCATCGGCGAGATTAAAAAGCTTCGTGGATCCCGCCAATATTTTCTTTGCCCGGGTGATGCGTTTTTCAATAGCGGCATGACTGCTCACGAAGGCCTGTGCAATCTCCTTTACATTGAATCCGCATAATATGTGCAATATAAGTGCAATTTGAGCATCTTCAGAGAGGCGGGGATGACAGCAGGAAAACATCATACGTAGCTGGGAATCTTTCACAGCGTGCGCACTAAATGCCTCCTCTACCGTGGGAACCAGCGTCCATTCCGATTCAAGAAACCGCGTTAGTTCTGGCTCGGACACTATAGCCGTGTGCTCCCGGCGCAAGATATCCAGGGCACGGTTCCTGGCAGTGGCCATCAGCCATGCGGAAGGATTTTTCGGCAGACCGCGTAACTTCCACGTCTCCATCGCACGGCAGAAGGCGTCCTGAGTGACATCTTCTGCCAATGCGAAGTTACCGACTCCGAAAAGTTGGGTAAGCGTGGCAACAATTCTTCCGAATTCATGCCGGAAAAAATGTTCCTCAATATCCATCGCCTAATTCTATCTGTCCGATTGGTCGTATCTCTACAGAACCACCATCCTCGAAAATAGGGCATTCCAGGGAAAACTCCACAGCCTGTTCGATATCCCTGGCAACAATGATACTATAACCTCCGACCACGTCTTTAGCTTCGGCATAAGGGCCGTCAATAACCTGCTTTTTTGTGCCTTTGACTACCTTACCACCAGGTTGCAAAGGCTCTCCGAGTGATTTCAAATGGCCTTTGTCACTGAGATCCTTAAGCCAGGCCATCCATTTGGCAGTTTTCTTCTGCATTTCCCCAGGAGATGCAGGTAGTTCATAACCCCGATACAGATATACAAATTCAGTCATAATAGTTTTCTTTATGTTGATGTTTATATTATATAAGTTTTTGTCAGCAGATACTAGTCGTCCAGGGCGCCCATGGTCAGATTGACGGTGGTTCCCATCATCCCGCTTGCCTTATCGGAAGCTACAAAAGCCGCTACATTAGCCATCTCTGCGAGTGTGAGGAAGCGCTTAGGATGGTTCATGCCTGCAAGATAACCTCCGAACTGTTCCCAGGTTAAGCCAGCGGTTTTTGCCCTCCATTCAAATATTTCCCTTATTGTCCCTGTCTCCGGCATGCCGTGCGGCTGCAGACCGACCACTCGGATGCCCTGAGGCGCGAGTTCAAGCGACAGGTATCGGGTAAGCGCCTCCTTGGCAGCCTGTGACGGACCATAACCTCCGTTTGGCGTGCCTATTCTAGCGGGAGGCGCAGTAACGGTCATGATCACCCCGGATTTATTCGGGAGCATGTGTCTTGCCGCTAAACGCGCAGTCAGAAAGTATGATGTAGTATAGCTCGTGATCGGCATTGAGAATTGTTTAAGCTCCATATCGACTAGCGATCCCCCCAGGTACTTAGCTGGCGAGTTCCCCACCGCATTGAACGAAATATCGATACGGCCTGCCTTAGCCACTACAGACTGCAGATGCTTATCTATAGCCTGCTCATCAAGGGCATCAACCTCCGCTGCCTCGGCAACGCCGCCTGCAGACACGATATCCCTGGCAACTGCTTCCACAGGCGCCAGGCGGTGCCCGGTAAGAAAAAGCCTGGCTCCTTCGCATGCGAAAGCACCTGCGACAGCGCCGCCGATTTCGCCGCCTGCCCCATAGATCACTGCCACTTTGTTTTTCAATTCATTCATAATTTTTTTTTTATGTTGAGAAATTACACGTGAATCCTTCACGCGGCATAACTAAGACGTTTGGGGCTAACGTTTCCGGACATTTTATTTGGATTATTTTATTTGGTGGTTTAGTCATTGCATTTGCCGACTTCTGTCTCAGCAGGTCTTTCAAAGAGGACCTTGCGTTGTGGTTTGAAGAATTTTTGGTGTGGGATAAATTTTCTATCACATACCTGGCAGGCGACGCGGGGGCCTTTCAAGAAACCCTGCATGGACATAAATGATTGATAATAAGCATGTTTCATAGTGTTCCGGGTGTTCCGCGCATGCAAAAATAGGACGCGTTGCCGGCGTGTAGCCTGCCGGGAGGTATTCCCTTTAAGGGCTTGCATCACTATCTGGCTGCTAAATGTGTGGAAGGAATTCCCTGAAAACTACTTAATTATTTGATAGTCAATACATTAATTGGTGGTAAAAATGAAAGTGATTGATAATCAATGTGTTTCACGGTGTTCCGGGTGCTCCGGGTGCAAAAATGGAACGCTTCTGTCTCAGCAGGGTCTCTCAAAGAGGACCCTGCGTTGTGGTTTGAAGAATATTTTGGCATGGGATAAATTTTCTATCGCATACCTGGCAGGCGGCGCAGGGTCCCTTTCAGGAGACCCTGCGGGGACGGAATAGTAAATATGCGCGTGGTTAGCCAGGCGTTCTCCACTTTCCCCGGTCGGGTAAAACCTTCCTAACGTCTATTAGTTTTCTTCTTTGGTCGGTTTTTAAAAAGATTGACATTATTGGTGGTTACCTTAGAACATCAAAAACAAATTTTATGTGTTTCAGCAAAACAACTCCTTGGATCTGTTTGTGTACTTTCGGTAATTGCATTAATCAATATGTTAATCATTCACTATAACCAGCCTAATAATCATGAAAATCAGTAAAGCAATACTTTTTTTGTCTTTTATCGTTTCAACCTGCGGCGCCTATGCCCAGCAGAAACCCCTGTTTCACATTTCGAAGATCTTTCACATCAATAGTGGCGGCGGCTATGACTACCTCACCGTTGATACCGCTTCCGACAGGTTATATGTTTCGCACGGTACAAAAGTTAACGTAATTAATAAAATTACCGGCGATTCTATTGCCGTTATTTCTACTGATAAAGATGTGCATGGCATTGCCCTGGTGCACGCATTAGGGAAAGGATA
Organism: Mucilaginibacter sp. OK098; assembly: GCF_900142915.1. Taxonomy (GTDB): domain Bacteria; phylum Bacteroidota; class Bacteroidia; order Sphingobacteriales; family Sphingobacteriaceae; genus Mucilaginibacter. Next base: position 13,754 of record NZ_FRCM01000007.1, on the reverse strand, counting down.
TATTTCCAATGGCTCTTCAAACAGCGTGCTGGTGTTTGATCTGAAAACTTTTAAGGTATTGGCGCATGTACCTGCCGGTGAGTTTTCCGATGGTATTTTTTACGATGATTTTTCAAAAAAAGTGATCAGCTGTAACGGCAAAAGTAAAAACATGACGGTGATTGATCCGGTAACTGATCAGCCTGTGGCCACAATCCAACTCTCCGGCTGGCCCGAAACCGCTGTAAGTGACGGCGCCGGAAAGATCTACGTTAACAATGCGGAAAAGGCTGAAGTTGATGTTGTTGATGCCGTAACGTACAAGGTGATCCATACCTGGCCAAATGCCCCGGCAAAAGGGGCTTCCGGCTTAGCTATTGATAGGAAAAACATGCTTCTTTTTGCTGGCTGTGATAATAAAACCCTGATTGTAATGAGTGCGCTAACAGGAAAGATAGTGGCAAGCCTGCCCATCGGGGATGAATCTGATGCTGTGGGATTTGATAAGACCTTAAAATTGGTTTATTCTTCAAATGGCGAAGGAACGTTGACGGTTATTAAAGAAATGTCATCAAAAAAGTTCGCGGTTATTCAAACATTGAAGACAAAAAAGGGAGCCAGGACGATGGCTGTTGACCAGCTAACCCATAAGATCTATTCAACAACCGGCGATTTTGCCCCCAAAAAGCAGGGTGAATTCAGGCCTTCTTTGATCCCCGGCACTTTCAAGGTGTTGGTGATTGATAAATAACAAGGGATACTTATACTTTCAAACAAATATTACCGGTCTTAATAAGGTGAATGATATGAAAAAAGCCATTTATACCCCGATTTTTAAAGCTATAAGATCCAGCCTGGGCAGCTTGTTTGCGGCTGGTTTTTTATGGATAGCCTTAATTGGCGCTGTAACTCAATGTGCGGGCCAGGCTACACCACCGCGTGCGCTGCTTGCACTTTCAAAAGGCGATCATATCCTGGCAATCATTGATCCGGTTTCGCTGAAGGTTATTGCACGTGTTCCGGTAGGGTCTGATCCTCATGAGGTCATCGCGTCAGCCGATGGAAAGACGGCCTATGTTTCTATCTATGGCGGGGGCAGTCTGCATGAATTAAATGTAATTGACCTGGTGGTTCAAAAACCTCTATTTAACATTGATACCCGCCCGCTGATGGGTCCGCATGGCCTCACGTTTGCTGCTGGCAAGGTGTGGTTTAGCGCCGAAGGGGCAAAAGCAGTTGGCAGGTATGACCCTGCAACAAATAAACTCGACTGGAGCATGGGAACAGGACAGGACCGTACGCATATGATCTATGTAACCAACGATGCCAAAAAGATCTATACCACAAACGTTTCGTCGGGAACGGTGAGTATCCTGGTGGATAGCCTGCTTAAACCCGCACCAAACCCGGGAGGAGGATTTACGCCTCCACCGCATCAGGACTGGGTACAGACTGTTATCCCGGTAGGAAAGGGTTCAGAAGGCTTTGACGTGTCGCCCGATGGCAAGGAATTATGGACAGCCGGCGCTGACGACGGAACAATTACTATCATTGATATTGCATCCAAAAAGGTAACTGCTACACTTGATGCAAAAGTTTTTGGCGCAAACCGCCTGAAGTTTACACCTGATGGCAAGCTGGCGCTGATCACAAGCCTGAGAACCGGCGACCTGTTTGTTTATGACGCGGTATCGCACAAGGAAGTGAAACGCCTGAATACTGGCCGTGGTGCGGCAGGCATCCTGGTAGACGATGACGGATCCCGCGCGTTCATAGGCTGCACCGCCGACAACTATGTAGCTGTTGTTGACCTTAAAACCCTCACAGTAACCGGGCACATTGAGATCCGTGGAGCCGATGGCCTGGCATGGGCGGTGCGGCCATGAGATTTTTAAGTTAGGGTTGCAGGCTTTCCCGTGAAGCAGAGGGAGCGATGTTACTGAAGTTAATTTTGTCAGTTGAACGACTGCCTGAATTCCAAAGGCGAAAGGTTGGTTTTTGTTTTGAATAGCTTACTGAACGACTGTGGATGTTCAAAACCTAATTCGTATGCAATTTCACTTACTGATAAACCGGTGGTGGACAATTTTTCCTTTGCTTTTTCCATCAGTTTATCATGGATATGCTGTTGGGTGCTTTGGCCTGTCAATACTTTTAGCAAGCCGCTTAAATAATTGGGCGACATGTTCAGTGCTTCGGCAATATATTGAACGGTAGGCAATCCTTTTTTTGCCAGGGTATCATTGCTAAAATATTCCGTAAGGATGTCTTCCAGGCGATTCAGGATATGATGGTTGGTTATTTTCCGGGTTATGAATTGCCGGTGATAAAACCGGTCGGCATAATTGAACAACAGCTCCAGTTGAGCAATAATGATGTCCTGGCTAAATTTATCAATGTTTGCATGATATTCCTGCTCTATGTTTTGCATCAGGCCTATAGTCGTTGCTTCTTCCTTTTCGGAAAGATAGAGGGCTTCATGTACCGAATAACCAAAAAATTCATATTGTTTTATGGTTTTGGCTAAGGGCGTATTCCATAAAAAATCGGGATGGATGAGTAACAACCATCCCGAATGCCTTAATGCTTCATCTTTCCCAATCTCAATTCCAAAAACCTGGCCGGGTGAAATAAAAAACATGATGCCTTCATCAAAATCATATTCCTGCTGCCCGTATTTCATCCTGGCATTGAAATCTCTTTTTAGTGAAATGGAATAAAAATTAAATACCAAACTTATGGATTCATTGTAGGGCAACTGTTTAATGGAGTCGAAATTTATCACACTGATTAACGGATGCTCCGGCTTGGGAAGCCCCATGATCCGGTGATATTCGCTGATCGTTTTAATCCGATAGGGCTGGATGTTTGCCATGTCACAATGTACTAATTATTGGTTAAAGGCAGCCGCAAATTCTTTTGCGAAGTCTTTCAATTTTATCTTTCCCAACACTGGTTTGTTATGGTAATAATCTTCGTACAACACACCGCCGCGCCTGCTTGCATTCATTTCCACCAGGCCTTCGGCAACCTGCGGGTTGAACCCCGCGGCTATCATTCCATTCAATGATTGTCCATCAGGAATTACCGACCATTTCAGGTCAGGTTTTCCGATTGCCTCACCTAAAATTTTTGCCACTTCATTGGGTGAAGCTTCGTCGCTTGCTATGTAATGAACTTCTCTGCCGTTAAAAGGTTTTTCAATTTCTCCGGCAATAGCCGCTGCAATATCCAAAGGAGAAACCCAGGGTTCTTTTTCATCTCCACCATAGTTTTGCACAATTGCGCCTTGTGCTTTTATGGTTTGTATAAACGCAAGCATATTGTAGTAAAAACCAACCGGACGCATAAATTTAATGGCAACATCGTTTGGTAACTGTTTCAAAATATTTTCTACGTTGTAATGAAAAGCAAGAATGCCATTGCCTTTGTCCGTGTGGGCGCCAATGCTGCTTAGATGCACCACGCGCTTTACCCCCGACTGCCGGATAGCCTGGGCATAATTGCTGGCTATTTTGGTATGTGCAGCCATAATGTCAAAATTTTGATCGAAGAAACTACCTGCGCCCATCGCTTCCATCAAATAAACCACATCCGCACCTCTGAAAGTGGCTGCCAGGAAATCCGGGTCTTCCATTGTGCCAATGGCTGCTTTTGCGCCGAGTGCTTCAATGTCTTTTTGTTTTTCGGGCTTGCGGCTGATAACGGTAACCGCATGTCCTTTTTGCACCAACTCCATTGTTAGTGGCTTACTGATATGTCCTAACGAACCTGTTATTGTAATTTTCATTTTCTATTTTTTTGATGATACAAAGTTGCAGAGCGGCAAAGCGGGCGATGTAGCCGAATCTACTTTTGTTGTAGTCAAAAAAGGAGGAGGGCAGGGAAGTATTGCGGAAGGGATGATATTACCGATAAATTTTATCTAAAAACAAACCTGCCTTTCTGATGAAGAAAGGCAGGTTTGTTTTTAGTTCAGAGAGAACGGACAGTTGTTTATTCGTTCAGCCTTATCATGCATTTTACAGCTTCTTTGTCTGTAGCGTACCATTCAACACAATATCCCTCCGGGTCTAAATTAGGTTCTCTAAGTAATTGTTTAAATGCCCTGTCAATGCTCATAATGTCTTTTCTAAAGTCATTAACAGGCAAGCAAACATATTTTCCTTTTTTTATTATAAGTGTTTCGCAATTGAACTTTTCGGCTTCGCCAGGTTCTAATTCCTCTGCGGCGGCTCTATAAACTATCTTATCATTATTTTCCGGACGGGACAGGCCGAAGATTTTTCTTTCTTTCGAAAAAGGGAATAATTTATGGAGTTTGTTGGTAGCATCTGGAATGCCCTCTGGAAATGTTTTTGCAGTTACATAGAACACCTTGATGTCGTTGTCAAATTTTATTGTTTCCATATTTGTATGTTTTTATTTCTACAAATATAAAAGGGGGCCTACGCTCCAAAATTGGAAAAAAACGACACTTTCAAGGCGCATAAAAAACCTCTTTTGCTTCCCCTGAGAAGTAAGCGTTAGGATTGTAGCCCGAAAACTGTTTGAAGTCTTGAATAAAATGGGCCTGGTCATAATAACCAAAGTCATATGCAACTTGTGTAAGTGTTGAATCCCTCTTTTTATAGGTGTTAATTAATGATTTGAACCGTACTAGCCTTGCAAACGACTTCGGACTAAATCCGATATGTTCCTTGAATTTTCGTTCAAATTGTCTTTGTGAGAGGGAAGATTGATCTGCTAGGTTTTGAATGTTTACAAGCCCGTTCCGATTATAAATTCTTTGTGTAGCAGATACTATTTCAGGCCTGTCAAATTCCTTTATGCGTTGCGCTAAAAAGCGGTTGATTAATTGCAATCGTTGGGTATTGTCTTTTGCCGACATCATTTGATCGGTTAGATCTTTCCCGTCTTGCCCTAATAATGTCAGATCAACCAGTTCATTTCTGAACTCCGTTGACGGGATCCCAAACAAGATCGGAATGGCATAAGGTTGAAGTAATACGCCAAAGATCCCATAATTTTCCTTTGCAGTAAAACGCCTGATTTGGTTGGTTTGGCCATGGATGCCTGTGGTAAAGGTCTTTTCAATGTGGTTGTTAGCAACCAATTCCGAAAATACTCCTCCGTAATGGAAAATTAACTCTGGGCAAAAGTTAGCCAATGTTCTGTGAATGTACGTTTGATCAATTGGCACATTTCCATCCAGGGTCCAATAGTGACAAACAAGATCCGACAGAATTTGGGGTGGTTTGTAGATACAATAGTTCATCTGTTTCCTGTTGATTAGTATGGCATTTTTATTTAAGAACTACCTTAGACCTCACCGGGTGCTGTCTTTCAAACCTGGCTGATCGATTGTATAATATAAATATAATAGATAAAAATATGAAAAACCCCAATGGTCATATTTATAAAAAACATAAATAGCAAGTCGATCTGAATGAAAAAAGGTGGCCCGTCTCAAGGCCACCTTTTAAAACTAAATAATATAATTCTGAAATCAAGCCAGGTCGAAACGGTCCAGGTTCATCACCTTGGTCCATGCCGCAACAAAGTCCTGTACAAACTGCCCTTGCGAATCCTCACAGGCATATACTTCAGCGAGGGCCCTAAGCTCAGAGTTAGAACCAAAGATGAGATCGACACGGGTGCCGGTCCACCTGAGCTCACCCGTCTTACGGTCACGACCCTCAAAAACATCCTGGGCGTCCGAAATCGCGTCCCATTTCGTGCCAAAATCAATCAGGTTCACAAAGAAGTCATTGGTAAGCGCCCCCGGACGTTTGGTGAAGACGCCGTGTTGAAACTGATCGAAGTTAGTGTTTAGCACGCGCATCCCGCCAACCAAAACGGTCAGCTCAGGTGCGGTCAGCGTCAGCAGTTGTGCTTTGTCTACCAGCATTGCTTCTGCTGCCGAAGTGTGCCGGGTACTTAAGTAATTGCGGAACCCATCTGCACCCGGTTCAAGTACGGCGAATGATTCAACATCTGTTTGCTCTTGCGATGCATCTGCACGTCCCGATGCAAAAGGTACTGTAACATTATGGCCGGCATTCTTTGCAGCCTGCTCTATGCCCGCAGATCCACCCAAAATGATCAGATCCGCCAGCGAAACCAGCTTGCCGTTAGCCTGAGCGCTGTTGAACTCTTTTCTGATGCCCTCAAGCGTCTCTAAAACCTTAGCCAGCTGAGCCGGATTGTTCACTTCCCAATCCTTCTGCGGGGCAAGACGGATGCGTGCACCATTTGCGCCGCCACGTTTATCGGATCCCCGGAATGTTGATGCCGACGCCCAGGCGGTTGATACCAGTTGGGATACTGAAAGTCCGGAAGCCAGGATTTTGCTCTTTAGCGTAGCGATATCCTGATCATTAATCAGTTCATGCGTAACTGCAGGGACAGGGTCTTGCCAGATCAACTCTTCCGCAGGTACTTCAGGACCCAGGTAGCGGGCACGCGGGCCCATATCACGGTGCGTTAGCTTAAACCACGCCCGGGCAAAAGCATCTGCGAACTGATCCGGATTTTCATAAAAATGCCGGGAAATTGGTTCGTATATTGGATCCACCCGAAGGGCAATATCACTTGTAAGCATAAAGGGTGCATGGCGTTTTGATGAATCGTGCGCATCGGGAATGGTACCGGCGCCTGCTCCGTCCTTCGGTTTCCACTGATGAGCGCCCGCCGGACTCTTGGTTAGCTCCCATTCATAGCCAAACAGGTTCTCAAAGTAATTATTACTCCACTTTGTTGGGGTGGTGGTCCATGCGCCTTCGAGACCGCTTGTAATCGTATCGCCTGCATTACCGCTGCCGAATGTGTTTTTCCAGCCCAGGTTTTGCTCCTCAATGCCCGCACCTGCGGGTTCCCTGCCAACATATTGGCCCGGATCGGCGGCGCCATGGGTTTTGCCGAAGCTATGCCCGCCGGCAATCAGCGCAACGGTTTCTTCGTCATTCATTGCCATACGGCCAAAGGTCTCCCGGATGTCTAGGGCAGAAGCAAGCGGGTCGGGGTTTCCGTTGGGGCCTTCCGGATTCACATAAATCAGACCCATTTGAACAGCCGCAAGCGGATTTTCCAGGTCACGGTTGCCCGTATAGCGATTGTCTCCCAACCATTCTTTTTCGGCGCCCCAATAAATATCTTCTGCAGGTTCCCAAACATCCGCACGCCCACCAGCGAAACCGAAACTCTTGAAGCCCATCGACTCAAGGGCGCAGTTGCCGGTAAGGATCATCAGGTCTGCCCACGAAATTTTCTTGCCATATTTCTTTTTTATCGGCCAAAGCAATAAGCGTGCTTTGTCCAGGTTAGCATTGTCAGGCCAGCTGTTGAGCGGTGCAAATCGCTGGGTGCCAAAGCCCGCGCCACCGCGGCCGTCAGAGATGCGGTAGGTTCCTGCACTGTGCCAGGCCATCCGGATGAAGAACGGCCCATAGTGCCCGTAATCGGCCGGCCACCAGTCTTGCGACGTCGTCATCAAATCAAAGATGTCTTTTTTTACCGCATTCAGATCCAGGCTCCTGAACTCCTCAGCGTAGCTGAACGACGCACTCATCGGATTGGAAAGCGATGAGTGCTGACGAAGGATGTTCAATTTTAACTGATTAGGCCACCAGTCGCGGTTCCTGGTGCCACTACCTGCGCTTTGTTTTAGAGCTCCGCCCAAAAAAGGGCATTTGGCAGCACTCTTATTTAGTTCTGCCAGGGGCTGAGATTCATTGTTTTCCATAGTATCATAAATTGGTATTGGTTTACGTAACCAATTTATGACAATATTTATTAACATGGTAGTGCTCAACGCTGATAAATAAATAATTTACATAATTATGGTTGAGCTAAAGGCATCGATACACATTTCCCGATAATTAACTACCTATTCAGTGTGCTCAATGTCAACGAGATCTTGTAAAATAATAAGATTCATTTATTACTTTATGATGATATTCATCCCGGGCTAATTATTTTTGTGCTGTTAGTTTTATTTTCCCATATTTTCCTGCATAAAAATCCCGGTAGGCAGTTGCTATTTCCGCTTGCGAATTCATTACAAACGGGCCTTCGGCTACCACAGCTTCTGTATATTCTTCACCGCCAAATAACAGGACATCGATTGTTGTTAAAGAAGTGTTTTTTATTTCAATTTCTCCGGCCACTTTGTCAAACTCAATAAATTCACCCACTTGAAATTCGGTGTCGTTTAGCCTCACATTTTGCATGGGCAAAAAGGCCGCAACTTCCGTTTCATTTTCAATTGCTACTGAAAATTGTGTGCCTGCTTTCAATTGAATATGATACAAAAACTGCCTTGAATAATTTGGGATCTTCGAACTCAATTCTTCATAGTTCCCAGCAATAACCTTTAACCAACCACTTTCATTCGGCAATTCTTTTTTGGGGATTTCGTTGGCTTGTACAGCGATATGAGCAGGCTTTTCGGCTTTATTTTTTGCAGGTAAATTTATCCAAAACTGAAAACCCTGAATAAATTTGCTCCCCGTCTGGGAGTCGTAATTTAAATTTTCATCGTGGATTATTCCCGTACCTGCCTTCATCCATTGTGCGCCTCCCGAACGAATTATCGCCTCATTTCCCGCACTGTCAAAATGCTCTACTTCGCCCTGAAGAATATAAGTTAATGTTGCAATGCCCCGGTGCGGATGAGCTCCCATACCATTTTGGGTTATGGTTTCTTTAACAACGGGGAGAACATAATCCAGAAATACAAAAGGACCAACTTTGTTAGCGTACCGATTAGGTAACATTCGCTGGATGGATAGCGGGCCTACGGCAGCACTATTACCTTTTGTTGAGAAACTTGTTTTCTTTTTCATCAGAACATAATTTGTTTTTAAATGGAGATGAAGCTATCATGAGCTATACTCATTTTGTTTTTTGAGTGGTAGCTCATGATGGTTTCATTTTCTTAATTGTTTTTACTCAGCCATTCCTGGAACGGCACAAATTTGTGGGTGGCAGTTTCTTTTGCCAATTCAATTCGTGATGTTGAATCAGGCCCCATATAAGTGTGTTTTTCAAAGTACCCAAACATCTCTGCTAGCTCATTTGCCCCTTCAAAAAAGGTTGAAAATATTTCGGCCGGCACCTGTGAAAAGGTGTACGCTTTGCCATTGGCTTTATAGGCTTCTATAATATCATTAAAACTGTACAACCCTGTCGCCAGGGCAAGGTAATTGCCGTTTCCAACTTTTTCGGGTTGCAAAAATGCACCAGCGACTACTTTTCCCAGGTCATTAATGTCCGACATGTGAATCGCTTTTTTTGTTGGGTCAATCGGTAATGTCCAACCGGTTGTGCCATCTTGTTTTGGTTGTGGCCCCAACATTCCAACAAGATTTTGATAATAAAATGGTGGCTGAACAAAGGTTACATATTTGAACCCTGCACTTTTCACCAGCTCATCTACCTTAGCTTTGCCAGTAAAATGAGGTACTTCAAATCCTGCTTCACTAATGAGCTCAACATCCGGGAGTGTTGACCAGATAAAATGTTGCACTCCTGCTGCTTTTGCCGCTTCAATGGCATTTTTGCCCTGGGTTATTTCGTCTGCACCTTCCCAAAAGTTGGTTACCACAAATACACCATAAGCATTTGTAAAAGCATCTTTCAAGGATTGCAAATCTTTTAGATCCGCGTAAACTGCTTCATTTGCCTTACCTGTATATTTTTCCGGATTACGTGTTATTGCTTTCACATTAAAAGAGCCTTCATTTACAAGGGCATCTACAACACCCTTACCTTGTGAGCCGGTTGCTCCTATTACTACTATTGTTTGCTTTTTCATCTGTTTGTTTTATGATGTAAAATTGCAGCAACAGCACGCCCCGGAACGATGAGAAATGATAAAAAAAAGCGTTGATATTTATCAACGCTTTTGTAGAATCAAAAATTAAAATAGGAAGTTATTTAATTGCTTGTTTTCTAATTCTGCTTAAAGTTTCTTTAGTTATGCCCAAAAAAGAAGCAATGAGATGTTGGGGGAATCGTTGAATAAATTGAGGGTGGTTGTCGGCAAATTCTTCATAGCGTTTTTCTGCTGTATTACTAATGGTAGAATTCAATCTTCGTTGAGAAACGATGAAACTTCTTTGGTCCATTAATCTTGTCATTTGTCCAAATGAAGGCACTTTTTCTATCAGATCCAGCATGTCTGCTACTGTAGCAACGAGTAGGTGGGTATCTTCCCAGGCATCAATATAATATTTCGATGGTGTAAGCATGACAGCACTCTCACGGTCGCTTGCCCAATAATTTTCAATGTATAATTGTACCACATGCTCCACACCTTTGTCATCTACGCTGTATTGTCGCATAGCGCCTTTTACAATAAAACCAACGTATTTACACACATTGCCTTCTTCCAAAAAGTATTGCTTTTTCCGGAGTTTTTTTGGATGAAAAGCCGCTACAATTAACGCTTCTTCATCATTTGTAAGTGGCGAGGTAGCGCGTTGTTTGATGTAGTCTAAAAGGTTTTCATGCATTGATTATGATTATTGAATTAAACCCAATACAAAGATATATTTCAGTTTGATAATACTAGTGTTAAGTCAACAGTCTTTAGTCGCAAGTCTTAGCCCCAACTGGACAATTCTCGAATTATTTCTTAGAGGATTTGAAGAAAATTTGCACTTTGATCTTATTAGTCGGTTTTAGTAAATAGATAGGTAGCTCCTCCCTGGGTTAAAGTGAAAGTTTTTTTAGTCGGCTCAAATTGCAAAGTAACGCCAGCAAAAGAAAATTTGTTACCTCCTTTAGCTTCCAAAGGAAATACCGTCTGACCAGTGGCTTGCACAAAGAGAAAAGTGTTATTTTTAGTGATACGAATCTTTAGTGGCATTTGGGTACTTGTATATGTACCAACATATTTATCAAGGTCGGCCGTAGTTAGTGTAATCGTTTTAAACTCAGGGATTGCAAACGGTCGGTTAAAATAAATACTTAATGCACCCATGATAACCTCATTAGTTGAATACCTAACACCATTGGAAGTATAAGCTACAGCCAGCTTATCCTCCGGAAAGTAAATAAGCACGCTGGAAAATCCATCGATGCCCCCGGTATGTCCCAAACCCTTTTTATCATCAAACGGAATCGTGAACATGGCCATACCGTAATTGTCCTTCATCGTTTTCATCATCTCTAAACTAGCCCTGCTAATGAGTTTTCCTTCAAAAAGCGCATTTATAAATTTAATCAGGTCAGTCGGCGTGGATACAACAGCACCCGCCCCGCCCGGAATACTCATATCCGTTTCGGGCATTTGCGTCCATTGCCCTGGATAATTGTAGGAGTATGCTTCATTTTTGGCTGGGTTGGCTTTTGTGCCGTAATAAGTGTCTGTCAAGCCTATTTTTGAGGTGACACGTTTTTTCAATTCTTCGGCATAGGTTTTACCGGTCAGTTTTTCAATGATATAACCCAGCAGCACGAAATTGGTATTGCTGTATTCGGCCTTTGCATCCGGTTCAAAATCGGGTTTCTGCCTGGCAAAAATGGCGACCATTTCAGCTTCTGACATAGGGACGGCCCTATATGTGGTATAAAGAGAGTCATTCGTAAAGTTATGCAGACCGCTACGGTGGTCAAGCATTTCTCCTATGGTAATCTTTCCGGCATTAGGGAGTTGTGGGAAATAACTAGCCAAAGGCGTTTCAAAGCCAAGTTTACCTTCATCAATCAACTGAAATATCATAGTTGCGGTAAACATCTTACTGATAGAGCCTATCCGGTATTTAGTTTTAATTGTTGCCGGTGTCTTTACCCGGTCATTTGCCTGGCTGTAACCGATTGCGTTCTGATAAACCACCACACCATTGGCAGCGATGGCAATACTACCCATGTTTTCATCATGCTTGCTCAGCGCGACAAAAAAACTGTCTAACTTGGCTTTATTAAAAGTTTGAGTGCAACTTTGTAAAATAAGGAACAACAATAAAAGATAGGCTCTTTTTTTAATCATTGCGTTAGTGTTTAGTAGATAAAGATAGGATTTAATTAAGTAGTAAAAGCTATCGACGGATAGGGGCCTAATATCTACAATGCGGGGTTTTTGATATGCCTGAAAATGCAGTTAGCTTATGGTCAGTCACTACACACTTTGTATTCGCTTAATTAACAAGAAAGCCTTCGATCTATCGAAGGCTTTCTGCCAGTAGAGGAGAGCAGGATCGAACTGCCGGGATAACCAAAATGTAAATAAAATCTTATTTGTTTCTATTGTGGTAATGAACCGCGATAAGAAACGCAAGGTTGATTATAGGGACAAGTCCGATGAAAAACAAATTTCATATGGTGGATACTTTTATTGGTGATCTTTAAATTAAAATCAGCAGCATTATATAAATTTCTGAAGCAAGCTGAATCTACCGTTTGATTTACATTATTTAATGGGAGCTTAAAAGGTTTGGTTTTCCATTCTTCCAGCAGGCAATAATTTCCGGCGGGAAGATAGGTGGAGAAATTCCCATTGGAGTCCGCTTTGATCTCGTGAATTACCGGCGCCCCTTCTATATTCATCACGCCCGATTTGATAAAAAGTTTCCCGAATGAAATTCCTTTCGGCGTATTACAACTATCCAAAATTTTCTGGGCGGGCCGGGCCCCACTACAATAACTTACTGTTTGCATAATTGATCCTGTCACCAGGAATTTATGTTTAATTTTTTTATTTACAGCTATGCCCATCCATGAGGAAATGATAAATGCTGCGCTTATCAGAAAAATTAAGTACAAAAACTTCCTCATACTTTAAATCTAATAATACCTGTGTAATTAAAAAGATCAGGAAAAGAGAGTTGTAATTCTCTCCGCATCCAAACGTTATTGTCCGATTAGTATTTAAGTATGATGAAACCTGTTTTATGTTTATTGGCTGTGCCGACACGATATTCCAGTGAATAAAAATAGGTGCCCGCCTGTTGCAATTTACCGGTTATGTTTGAATGCCCGTCAAATACTCTTGAACTATTGTCGTAACCTTTTGTTTCAAACACAATAATGCCGCTACGGTTCATGATAGTTACTTTATTATCCGGGTAAGTGGTTAATCCATCTATAGTGAATACATCTTTAATGCCATCCCCGTTTGGAGAAAGTCCTTTATGTACCACAATACCGTCATCTGCTGCTTTCAAACTATCGGCAGGGTTTTCAACATATTGAAGCGCCATCCCGGGTGCTGCACGGTTAGCCGTAATAATGTAGCTATCGGTTGTTGTGCCATCCTGCGCGGTTACAACCGTGGTGATAACATTTGCGCCAACATTCAGCGGTATTGATTGTGAGGCTACATTTGACGCTGTTGTGACGCCATTTACTTTTATAGTAGCTGTAGCATCCTGCACTACGGCAATAATCTGCAGGCTGCTTTCGCTATTTGGTACGGCTGTTGTATAATTCCTATAACCGGGCCCGCTTACCGCAGTCAATGTGCTAACCGGACTTGCTTTTATTGACGTTAACAGCGCATTGGTTGATAATGCTCCCGACGCACGGTTAGCCGTAATAATATAACTATCGGTTGTTGTGCCATCTTGCGCGGTTACAACCGTGGTGATAACATTTGCGCCAACATTCAGTGGTATCGATTGTGAGGCCACATTTGAAGCGGTTGTGATGCCATTTACTTTTATAGTAGCCCCAGCATTCTGCGTTACGGCAATAATCTGCAGGCTGGTTTCGCTATTTGGTACGGCTGTTGTATAATTCTTATAACCGGGCCCGCTTACCGCAGTCAATGT
>NZ_FRCM01000008.1 GCF_900142915.1 Mucilaginibacter sp. OK098 | reverse complement strand
GGAGCCACCGGTGCAGCAGGAACTAATGGAGTGGACGGAGCAACAGGCCCGGCGGGCGCCACAGGAGCCACCGGTGCTCAAGGCCCGATAGGTTTAACCGGCGCTGCAGGTGCTACTGGCGCACAAGGTCCGATAGGTTTAACAGGTGCCACCGGCGCAGCGGGAGCAGACGGAGCAACAGGTCCGGCAGGTGCTACCGGTGCTACCGGTGCAACAGGCGCAACCGGTCCGCAAGGCGGAATTGGCTTAATTGTAGATGGTACCAATACCACAGTTTCAGGTTCAGGTACAGCAGCAGATCCGTATAAAATAAATACGCCTTCAGCACCAGCCACGACCGTTTCAAATACTTCCACAGCAAATAATTTAACAACCACCGTAAATGGAGTGACCGGAGCGGCTGTACCGATGGTGAATAGCAATGTTTTAGCTAATACAAATGGTAATTTGATATCTACTGTAAATGGTGTGGCATCAGCATCTGTACCCGTATTGATTTCTGCCAATAACGGTTTAACTGCTACCAATGGCAACACACAATTAGGTGGCGCATTAATCAAGCCAACAACAGTAACAACCGATGCCACAAACACGCTTGCTTTATCGGGTTTGCAAACAGGCGCAGGTACCGAAAATATAGTGGTTGCAGATGCAACAACAGGTGTTTTAAAAACATTGTCGCAATCAAGTTTAGCCGTTGAACCATGGGATGTGCAGAGCACAACCACAAAAGCTACACTAAATACCCAGAATATTTTTATGACGGGAGGGGTAGCAATTGGACGAAACTCGTTTTTTGGAGGTGTGGGTACTGCAGGTACTGCTGGTGCCGGTAATGAAATGCTTTCTGTAAACGGATCGATCGTTACCAACTCCAGTCTTTATGCCGATTACGTGTTCCAGGATTATTTTGATGGCGCATCAAAAATTAATAAGGATTACAAATTTATAAGCTTAAACGAGGTAGCTGATTTTATAAAAACAAAGAAGCATTTGCCTGGCGTTACGCCTATTGAAGATCTCAAGAAAATGCCTGATGGTGGTTATGCAGTTGATATGACCAAGTTATCAATACAGTCATTAGAGAAATTGGAAGAGCTTTACCTCTATGTAATCGATCAGCAAAAGAAAATTGATGGTAAAGACAAGGAAATCGAATCGCTTAAAAAATCACAGGAGCAAATGAATGAGCGTTTGGAAAGACTTGAAAAACTATTGCTTGATAAAAACGAAAATAAGGTGAAAGCTGAAAAATAAAGCTTGTTAGTTTTTGAAAGAAACTAGCATGATTGAATAAATGAATTGACCCTACTATACCCATGAACTATGAAAAATAGAAGAACAGACTTACGCAAAGCGATGGCGCAACATGTTGGTTAGCAGGTTTGTAAACGAAATAGCAAAAAAATGATGACGAACCCTAAGCACATATATATAGTATTCCTGCTGTTGTTTTGGGCTTTGCAACTCAAGGCTCAAAACGGCGCGGGAAGCATGACGGTTGATAATTCTACAGTAAATGTTGTTGCCGGGACAACGGAGCAACGTTTTTCTGAAGGTAGTTATTTTGGACCTAATGCCAACTGGGTAATTGACGGAACGCTTGATATTTGGAGCAAAAATGTTTGGATAGCGCCAGGCGCAACGTTCAGCGGAAGTGGTCGCATCGTCATTCATAATCCGGGCACTAACCCGTTTTATACAAGTATGCGTTCGGGGCCAACCAATATCGACGGCAATAATGGCAATTTTATAAACCTGCTGATAGAGCATCAGAATAACAGCGATCTGATTTTAAGCGATATAAGTGATCCTGGTTATGGCACTACAAATGCAAGCGGCGAATCATCGGCTGCATTAAATATAGCAGGAACACTCGATTTGGCTGTTGACCATGCCAATGTGATACTTAACGGACATAACCTGGCCTTTAATACCAGTGGAAAGATAGAAAACTACGGTCAAAACCGGATGGTATCTACAGGCAACAGCACTGATGGACATATGGTTAAAGAATATGCAGATAACTCAGCATTTGTATTCCCGGTTGGTATTGATGAAGGCGATTACACACCAGCCACATTAACACCGCAATCGGCCGGGAAATTATATGTTAGCGTACAGGATTACAGGGCTTCGCTTACAACTGGTTTTAGCCCTAAACAAGGTATGGACAGGAGCTGGCATATTTATTCATCAGCCCCGGCAAAAGTAAATATGACGTTACAGCATAACGTTAGTACTGACGGCTCATTGTTTAAAGAGGCAAATGCCGCAATTTCTCAGTATAACGGGGGTACAAAATGGAATTACTATAAAACCATAAATACCGCGGTTGGTGTTCATACCAGCAATGATGTGGATTTAATAGCAAACCTTTTGGGCAATGGGGTATGGTTCACTAAATACGCTGTGAACGCATTAAATATACCAAACGTATTTACGCCAAACGGTGATGGCAATAATGACACCTTTGAGATACGGGGATTGGAACTGTTTGCAGAGAACGATATGATTATTGTTAACCGCTGGGGCAATGAAGTATTTAAGCAAACCAATTATAAAAACACATGGACAGGTGATGGCTTAAACGAAGGGACTTATTATTACATATTACGGGTTAAGGAACATGCCGGTGACGAATGGCAGGTATATAAAGGCTATATAACCCTAATAAGAGCATTTACCCGATAATGTATGATGAGATCAGGGAAGAAGTATTGTGTTATTGTTGTAAAAACAGGCATTAAAATGAAAAAGATTTTACTAGCGTTATTGGTGGTATTGGCAGGGGTACAAATAGGTAAAGCCCAGCAGGATGCACAGTTTAGCCAATATATGTTTAACGGAATTTACATTAACCCTGCATATGCAGGGTACAGAGAGCAACTGAATGTACAGGGCTTTTATCGTAACCAGTGGACGGGAATGCCCGGAGCGCCGCAAACAGAATCGCTGGCTATAGATGCTATTGCAAATGATAACCGGGTTGGCTTGGCGCTTCAATTATCGAATGACCGCCTTGGGGCACAGAGTAACATAGCAGCCTATGGAAATTATGCTTATCGTATCCAGATGAATGCTGATGGAAGCGCCCGGCTGGCGTTTGGTCTTGGTGTTGGCATTGTGCAGTTCGGTATAGATGGTTCAAAGTTGTACGCTAACGACCCTGAACCTTACTTGCCTACTGGCATCCAAAGCAAAATTATGGCCGACGCACGGACAGGTGTTTATTATGCCGATGATAAATATTATGCAGGGCTTTCTGCTGATAACCTGGTTTCGCAATTTTATAAAATACCCAACTCTTCATTGATTCCACAACCCAAACCGCATTATTATTTAACGGCGGGCATGCTTTTACCCCTATCAGAGGACATTCAGTTGAAACCGTCATTCCTTATAAAAGATGACCGCGCGGGGCCAACAAGTTTAGATGTGAATGCATTCCTTTTATTAAAGGCAAAAGTATGGATAGGCTGTTCTTACCGTACGGGAGTGAAATTATATAACAAGAGCTATTTGCAGAAGGGTTTGTCGCAGGCAAACTCAATTGTAGTGGCAGCCCAGATTTTCTCTGCCCAGAACTTCCGCATAGGATATGCTTATGACATATCTGTAGGACCATTGCAGGGATACAGTGGTGGAACGCATGAAATATCGATAGGATATTTCTTTGAAAAAAAGGATTCAAGAATGTTGACTCCAAGGTATTTTTAAGAGTGATAAAATTTATCCAGATGAAGCGATATTTACCCACATTTTTAGCTGTACTATTATCAGTAGCTTTTTTTGCGCCTGTAAAAGCTCAATATATTATCAAAGCGGCTGATGCAAAATATGAGCTATTCGATTATATTAAAGCGATTGATTTGTATGAGCAGGCTTATCGGAAAAAGCAAACATTCCATGCTGCCGAACGCCTGGCATTATGCTATTCATACATACAAAATTATAAAGAAACCGAAAGCTGGTACGCTATTGCCACGGGCATGCCCGGCAGCATGCCTGATGATCTGTTGAATTATGCAAAGGCCCTGCAGAATAATGCCAAGTATAACGAAGCCAAGGTAGCATACCTGAAATATGCCGAGCTTAACAAACAGGTTACACCCGCACAAAAAACAATATGGATCTTATCATGCGATTCTGCCGCTATATGGATGAAAACGCCACGGCATGTAATTATCAATAACCTGAAAACAATAAATACTGCAAAATCAGACTGGGGGGCCGCCGCTTATGGCAGCAATATTGTTTTTGCCTCAGACAGGAATGATTCAACATCGTACGTAAATAGTATACAAAAAACCGGCCGTCCATTTTTAAAATTCGATGGCGGGCATGTACCCGGCAAAACTATTTACGGATGGACAGGGAACAGCTACCTGCGTCTATATCAACAAAACAGCAAATCAGGCGATATAAGCTATTTTCCGGTAACCGTAAAAACAGATTATCATGTGGGGCCGGCAAGCTTTACCGGCAATGGGAATGAGCTATATTTTACGCTTACGCGGATCCCCAAAAAATCTGAATATGACAGAAAGGGTAAGCTGGTAACCATTAATGTTGAAATATACAGCTGCAAAAAAGACAGCGCCGGCAACTGGGCTGTTGCTACAGCATTTAAATATAATAAGGTAGGTGAGTATTCTGTGGGCGACCCCTGCATCAGTAAAGATGGAAAAACGCTGTATTTTACATCGAACATGCCAGGTGGAAAAGGCGGAATGGATATTTATTACTGCAAAAGAAATGATACCGGTGATTGGAACGCCCCGGTTAACTTAGCCGCAATTAACACATCCGGTAATGAACGTACCCCCCATTTTGACGATGATAATAACTTTTATTTCAGCAGCGATGGCCTTATTGGCATGGGTGGACTCGATATTTTTAAAACGACAACGGTTAACGGAAGTTTTTCCACCCCTGTGAATTTGGGTTACCCGCTAAACTCGCCTCAAGATGATTTTGCATACAACTTTGACAGCTCGACTACAGGATATTTTTCATCGAACAGACCGAATGGGCTGGGCAGCGATGATATTTACAGCTTTAACACGCCAAAGCCAATAGTACTGGTATTTAAGCTGGAAGGTACTGCCTATGATAAGGATACTCATCAACCGCTTTCCAATACCATTATTTCGCTCACTAAACTTAATGGTATGCCACTAAAAGTACAAACGGATACAGACGGGAGGTTTAAATTCGATTTGGATACCAATTCTACCTATAACCTAACGGGCGAGAAAACCGGGTTCCGGGGCGATGCTGCCAGCGCAAGTACGGTAAACCTCACAACCTCAACCGTAATAAGAAAAGACCTTTATCTTGAAAAGATAGAATTGAACAAGGAGATTGTTCTGAAAAATATTTACTACAATTTCGATAAATCCAATATCCGCCCAGACGCCTCAATAGAGCTTGATAAACTTGTTAAAATATTAAATGACAACCCGACTATATGGATTGAACTTGGTTCGCACACTGATAGTCGCGGCAGCGACCAATACAACATGGCTTTATCGCAAAGACGTGCCGATGCGGCTGTAAAATATATAATTGACAGGGGCATCAATAAAAATCGCATCACGGCAAAAGGCTATGGTGAAACACGCCTGGTGAACGGATGCAGTAACGGGGTTAGCTGTACTATAGAGCAGCACCAGGCGAACAGGAGAACGGAATTTCATATTGTTAAATATTAATGTGGGGTGGTTTATAAGGGTTTGCGCAAATGCGCCGGCTCAAATTGACAGGCCGCCCGATTAGTTAACCGGGGATGCAAGGTACTTTATACAATTTTATGATGATACACAATACTATCAGGCAGGCAGACGAAATAAAATACGAAACCCGACCTGTACTAAAAACCCGCAAATTCTCAACTATACAGGTTGAAATTTTTGAGCATGTGTTGCTGTCAGGAAAAACCAACCAGGTTTTGAATGTTCAATTCGGGTATACACGAAGGTCGCACGCAGTGGTGGACCATTCGAAAAAGGTAATGTATAAGCTGCTGGCTTTTGAAAATTTGTCGAGGAGTGAATACCAGGAAAGGATAACTTATCCCCGGCAATATAGCTTCTGGTGGAATAGCCTGTTAAAGAAGCATAAGCAAAGAATGCTGGAAATGGCAATAGAAACAGCATATTATCTGCAGGCGTAAGAATAGCTGCGGGCATTTTTGAGAGTCGTTCCTGAATGTTATTTTCAAAATAATTATAATATCCGGTTAAAAGAAAGAAAAACTTAGTCTGAAGTAAACAATACTAACATAAAAAAATAAAAACACCAACAAAATGAATGTACAACGCATCTGCAAAATAGCTATTATTATAACAGGACTCTTCCTTACCTGCAATAGCCTTTATGCGCAAACCGGCAACACTGGCATCGGCACCTACACACCGGGTAGTACACTTACAGTGAACGGTTCTTTTGCCGCTACGTACAAAAATATTACCGCCACAACATACACTCTGGTGGCCAGCGACTACTACCTGGCATGGAATGGCAGTTCTGCCGGTACCGTTACATTACCTGCTGCTATCTCAGGGTCAGGCAATTTTAGTGGCCGGGTGTATCATATTAAAAACACCAGCACAAGCAGTGCGCTAACCATAGTAGCCAATGGCAGTGAA
This sequence comes from Mucilaginibacter sp. OK098, assembly GCF_900142915.1. Lineage (GTDB taxonomy): Bacteria > Bacteroidota > Bacteroidia > Sphingobacteriales > Sphingobacteriaceae > Mucilaginibacter. The sequence continues at coordinate 363,604 of NZ_FRCM01000008.1, read as the reverse complement.
CTTATGGACGACCAGAGCGGGCCGGGCGTTGCCAGTATAACACTACCTGCGGGTTTTTATGGTATGTTTATCTCTAAGGGCGCTACAAGTGGCGTTACCTGGGAAGTAGCCATTGTAGGCAGCAGTGTTACAGCATTTGCAAATAACTGGACTCCTTACACAGGAACATTAGTTAATCCTTTTACAGGATCTACAGGTGCTTCAGGCTTGGCTACAGGAATTTCAGTGACAGTCCCGGCAAAAGGCTGGTATTTTTTCCGTTGTGGCGTTACAATTAATTCAGATTGTAACGATTATTTCTTTTATATAAACGGAATTGGAGATGTCTGGAGAAGCTATTGCGGATCTGCTACCGCGGTTATTTTTATCCCCAGAGATCAAAACCGTGTATTATATTTCGCAACACCAGGAACCTACACAGTGTTAGCCGGTAAAACTAATGGCGTAATTCCAGCTGGTTATAACATTGGTAATCCTGCTTTTTATTTGGATTTTGTAAAGTTCCAAAATTAATGAAGTATAAACCTTTTATTATGGGATTTTTTTTTAATTCTGTGACTGCATTAAATAATACACCGTTCTATTCACTGTCTTAAAAAACAAATAAACAATCCCAGCATAAAAAATTAAAATCCTTACAAAAATGAAAGTACAACACATCTGCAAAACAGCGATTATTTTAACAGGATTCTTCCTTGCCTGCAGCAGCTTGTATGCGCAAACCGGCAACACTGGCATCGGCACGTACACTCCGGGTAGTAAACTTACCGTAAACGGATCGTTTGCGGCTACGTACAAGAATGTTAGTGCCAGCGGGACCGTAGGCGCTAACGATTTTTATGATGCTTATAATGGCAGCAGTAATGGTACGCTTACGCTGCCCGCAGCCATAAGTGGGGCGGGCAATTTCTCAGGGAGGATGTATCATTTCAAGAATACTGGAACAGCAATACTGACGGTGGCGGCCAACGGAGCCGAACTGATCGATAACCAAAGCGGTGCCGGTGTAGCTTCGGTCGATGTACCAGCGGGATATTATGCATTTTTTATAAACAAGGGCACCACCACAGGAACAACCTGGGAACTGGTACTGTTGTCAAGCTCTAACAGTGTTCCTGCAGCGGCATCCACTTATCCGTTTTCAGCGGTGCCTACCAGTACGCGGCAAACATGTACAGCTTCTCCATCGCTTTCAATTAAAAACGAAATCACTTATCCGCAGGGAACCGTAATTAATACAGGCAACGTATTGAATACCGCCAACGGACGATTCACTGCCCCTACCAGCGGCTTTTATATGTTTTACGGATGTACACAATTTGACAATAGTTCTGTGGCTGGTAGTCCCAGTTTTGGGTCTGTTACTTTGTACTTGATAAAGAACTTTGGAGGGTCCGCTACTGCACTCGTTCAAAACTTTCAATCCAATCCGGTAACTTTCGAAGGTTTGAATACGTCTTGCGTCACGTTTCTGAATGCAGGTGAAACTGTAAGTATGGCCGCAACAGCCGCAGTGAGCAGTGGCAGTTCTTTTCAGGTAGTTGTCAGCTCACTCTACGGTTACAAAATTGCTAATTGAACTTGATCTATGTCATTAATTAATATTGTGGTAAAGCCACCGATTCAGGTATAAGGCGGGCCTTCTTTATTCGTGTTTGCTGCCTATAAACTAAACCTTAATACAGACTTAGAAAAGAAAAACGATTACTTAACTTCAAACCCCTTCAAAACATGAAACGAATAGCATTGTGCTTAAAACTGTACTGCTAATTGAACCTTCAGGTAATTTCTGAAGGCTTTTTTATTTCCTAAGCAGGTCAGGAATAGAAATTGGGAAAAGTTATTTTTTAGCAGTATTTTTAACCGGTAATAATACTTCGCACTGACAGACAAATGATAAATTTTAGATTCATTCCGGTCATGCCACACCCTTTACTCAACCGGTACGTTGCCAAAATGTATGTGTTCGAGAGTAGCGGCCGCCTTCCCGCGATGGATAGAAAACTGATCGTCCCAAATGCAAATTTTAAATTAACGCTTACCTATCGTAACGGGATTGTGGCCGGCATCGGCGATAAGACCTTTATTCAAGCTGAAAATAAACTGAGTTTAGCGGGCCTGATCGATTCGCCTGTCATCCTTGATTCACATGAAGATGCACAGACCGGCACGATAATCATCGAGTTTAACCCACTCGGCGCGTATCGTTTTTTTCATTTATCGTATGCTGAGGTCAAAAATCAAATTGTGGATTTGGCGGATCTGATCGGCAACCACGCCGAAAAACTTCAATCACAACTTGTTGAAACAAATTCTATAGCCGTCAAATTGGAGCTCCTACAAAGCTTTTTGATCAAACAGCTGGAGAAAACGGTGACTGACCCGATCTATGATTATTGTATCGGTAGAATATTGGGTACTGATGGTCTTCTGACTGTTACACAACTTGAAAAGGAAACTGGTTATAGTTCGCGCTGGCTTCATGCAAAATTTTCAGAACACCTGGGTACGGGGCCAAAAAACCTTTCCGAAATAACCAGGTTTAAGCAATTTTACCAGGCATTCTCCGCCGGTGCTAATTATCAGAGCCTAAAGGAACAAATTTATCATCATTACCACGACCAATCCCATTTCATCAGGGCATTTAAAAGGTTCACTGGATCTACCCTAACTGACCTTCAAAACAGCATGAACGAACTCGCTACCAAACATTATACAAGCTGACTTCCGATTCGTACAATACTTAAAGTTGCTGTCGACCGATCTTTGTTTAAAAATTAAATGAAATGGAAAAGAACGATTTTAACAGCAGCATCTCTGCAAAAATCAGCGCAGACGAGGCAATCAAAAAGATCAGCAATGTACCAGGATGGTGGGGAGTAACTTTTAGCGGGAACTCCGAAAAACAAGACGATCAATTTATAATAAAGATGGGAGGTGACTCTTTCTTTAACTTTACCGTAACGGAATTAATTCCCGGTAAAAGGCTTGTTTGGTTAGTTACTGACTGCAATATGCCCTGGTATTCTGATAAAAAGGAATGGGCTAACACCAAATTAATTTTTGAACTCAATGAAAACAATGGCGTAACAGATCTGAATTTTACGCACGAAGGCCTTACGCCGAACGTTGAGTGTTACAAGGACTGTGAGCCAGGTTGGACCCATTGGATAAAAACAAGTTTATTTTCCTATTTGACTACAGGGAAAGGCGATTTTAAGCAACCACGCAATTGAACTCATTTCCGGCTGTTTAGTTTTCGATAAGAAAATTAAAAATCCTCCAACAAAAAACGCCCCTTTCTCAAATCAGGGGCGTTTTTTGAAAGATATTGTCAAATTATTAATTTATAGCCTGACTATCTATAAATTTAAAATTTAGCGCCTAAACTTACGCCATACGTTTTGGGGTTACCCAGGTGCGATGCGCCAAAATCATAAGCGTAATCAATATATTTTTTGTTGGCCAGGTTACGTCCCCATAAAAAGAGGTCGAAGTTTTTGGTGCTTACACCAATACGGGCATTAAATAAGCTGTAAGCTTTTTGTTCTATCTGGTTGGCCAGGTCAAAATATTGATTGCCAAGGTAACGCCATTCTCCGCGGGCTATTAATTGGGCATTTTGCGGTCCGCCAAGCCCGTAAGCATATTGCAGAGCCAGCATAGAAGTTACTTCAGGTGTATATACCTGGTGGTTGCCTTTTAGGTTTACTGCGTTACCATTACTGGCTACTAGCAGGTCGGTATAACGGGCATGGGTATAGCCAAAATTATAATCAAGATCCAATCCTTTTAAAAGGGTTGCGGCTAATTCGGCCTCAATCCCCTTGCTGTTTAGCTTACCTGCATTTTTGGTAACTGTAATGGCATCCGGTAATACCAGTGTTGGCACCTGCGCATTATTAACTAGTGTGTAAAATGCCGAAATATTTAAGCGGAGCCTCCTATGTAAAAACGAGTTTTTTGAGCCTATCTCGTAGTTGTCACTATATTCCGGCTTGTAAGCATAAAGTGGCGGCTGTGACGGATCAGAGCCTAACTGGCTAATGCCGCCTGCGCGGAAACCTCTGCTGTAGGTTGCAAACAGGTTGTTATTTTCTGTTAGATGATAAGCAATGGTTAGCTTTGGCGTGAATGCCCTGAAATTTGCTTTTGATGAAGTATCGGCCTGGGTGATCATAGCATCTCCGCCATCTGGCTGAAATTCGCCTTTAACTTCTTCTTTTTTGTGCTCTATATCATATCTCAAACCGGCTGTGAGATCCCATTTTGGGTTAATCGTATAAACTACCTGCCCAAATGCTGCTGCACCGTAATTACGCTCAATATTGGTATTAATGCTGGTGAAATTACTTATAGGCGAACCTACTTGCGCTGCATCAGCGCCAAAATGTGTACCAGTTTTTGTTGGGCTGTAACGGTAAAATCCATAAAGCCCTGCAGTCCATTTCAAAGGCGATTGTGAAGATGCAGGTGAACTTAACCTGAATTCCTGTGTACCAACTTTTACTTTGTTCCAGTTCCCGCCATAATTATTGATCAGTGATACTGCATCAAGAGGAGAGAAGTCACCGTCAATCGGGTCGGTATAATACCTGTAGTTTTCCTGGTATGAGCTAACCGAGGTGAAGTTGAAATTGCTGCCTGTATAATTTGCAGATAAGGACGCGTTAAAAATGTTATCGATCATTTTTGTAGTGGCATTCTGGTTAACCTTAAACGGATTGCTTAATGCCTCAGCCGGACTGCTTGCCAGTTGGAACGGCCCGTTATTGCGGTTTTCGTAATTCTTAACGTTAAGAGTAAGCGTAAGTTTCTGGCTAGCTAAAAACTTAAGATAATAGTTGCCTAAAAAAAAGTGCTGCTTATCAAATTTAGTATTGTTAAATTCATTGGTATAGAAACCGTTAAAGCCTGAATAAACACCGGCTACACCTAAAAATAACTTGTCCTTAATTAAGGGGGCGCGTAAGCCAAGGCTATACCGTTGTTCTCCGTAATTGCCAAATTCCATCTCCGCAAAGCCACTTGTTTGGTTTGATGGTTGTTTGGTTATTACATTAATTACACCACCCATGGCATTCCGGCCATATAAAGTGCCTTGCGGCCCGCGTAAAACTTCTATCCTTTCCACATCAAAAAGCTGTGGGATGTAGGTATCCAGGCTAAACTGGTTTACACCGTCAATATAGGTTGTTACAGCCGGGTCATACGATGTTGTTACAATGCCCCTTACCCCGGTAACGTTGCGGTTATCGCCCGGGCCTGCGGAATATAAATTTGGCACTATACCTGTAATTTCTTTAAGATTTTGCAAATGGTAAGCCTGCACTTGCTTTGCCGAAAGCGTTGAAATGCTTACAGGCACCTGCTGCACTTCTTCTTCTCTTTTTTGTGCAGTTACAACAACTTCATCCAATTGGTTGCTTACATCCTTAAGCTTAATATTAAATAGCATGCCTTTGCCACTCACATTAATTGTTGTGTTGCGTTCTGCATAAGCCACATTGCTGACGTGCATAATATAATTACCAGCCGGAATTTTGTTTATTCTGAATTCGCCTTTTGCATTACTTACCGTGGTGTAATTGGTGTTTAGTAATGTTACGGTGACGCCGGCTACCGGTTGGGATTGTGTGTTGGTAATAACACCCGAAATATCAGTAAGATTTTGTGCGAAAGCTGAACAATATATGATCAGCATAAAAAATAATGGGAATAGTTTTTTCATTAAGTATAGGTACAAATGTTCAAATGTGCGGTCAAATTTAATAACACAATTGATTGGTATAATAAAAAAGCAGGATAATTATCATCAATTATCCTGCTGGTTGTTTGTTGAAATTATTATTGTTTAAGCGATAGGATCCAGCTTATAATTTGTTTAGCCTCTGCTGGTTTTAACGCCGGATGCGCCGGCATGGCAACATCACCCCAAACACCGCTTCCGCCTTCTTTAACTTTTTCTGTTAAGTGCGCCATTGAAGCCTTGTTATTTGGATATTTTTTAGCCACGTCAGTAAATGCTGGCCCTATTGATTTTTCAGCTATTTTATGACAGGTTTTGCAATCAAGCGATAGCATTAATGCTTTGCCCGGGCTGTTTGCGTTAATATTAGCCAGGTTTGAAACCATGCTGCCTGCCAGGATGTTAATCTGTTTACTTTTTACGGTTGCATCCTGGTCGTCCTTAACATCAACGGTTGCGTTATAATTTCCTTTTTTGGTGTAAGTATAATTAAGCCTTGGCACCAGGGTCTTCCGGGTTACGCCGTTGCCCAGGTTCCAGGTATAGCTCATTTTATCTCCTTCAGGATCTTTTGCCACAACAGTGAAAAGTACAGGTAAAGGAAGCTTGCCGAAAGTTTTGCTGGCGTTAATTTTTGTTATTTCAGGTGCGCGGTTACCTCTGTTATAGTCAATCCGGGCTAAGCCTGCATCAACGTTTTTGGTAAACCAGCCGCTGCCATATTCCAGCACATAGATCCTTCCATCCGGACCGGTCTCCATATCAATTGGTGAATTGAATTTAATGGAGGGTAAAAATGCTTCCATCTTATCAAAATCACCGTTTGGCTGTAAGGTTATTGCTTTTATCCAACCCCTGATCCAATCGTAAAAGATCATTTTTTTGTTATAATAATCAGGGAAACGGGTTGCTTTAGGGTACAGATCGGTATAATAAACCGGTCCGGCCATTGTTGTACGTCCACCTGAGCCTACCTCGGGGAAATCTGCAGACGGCCCGTAAGGATACCATATAAAAGCCGGTTGTGCGGGTGGCAATTCTCTTAAACCTGTGTTATTTTTTGAATCATTTATTGGCTTTGCCGGATCAAATGCAGGACCTGATACACCTGTGGCATAATCATAAGCACGATACGGGATATTTGGCCCGATGAAGAGCGGCCAGCCAAAAAAGCCCGCGCTTCTCGCCTGGTTTAGCTCATCGTAGCCGCGTGGCCCTCTTGTTTCAAGGCTGTCCTTATTTGCATCAGGGCCAACTTCTCCCCAATATAAATTGCCATTCTTTTTATCAACCGAAATGCGGTAAGGATTCCTATCGCCCATAACATAAATTTCAGGCCTGGTTTTTTCCTGCCCGGGTTTAAACAGGTTTCCTTCCGGGATGTCGTACGTACCGTCTGGTTTCATTTTTATCCTCAGGATCTTCCCGCGCAAATCATTGGTATTGCCTGCTGAACGCCTTGAATCATAATGTTCATAGCCTGGCCTGTCATCAAGTGGTGCAAAAGCATGGGTATTATATGGTGGTTTTCCGCCTTCATCAAACGGGGTTGAGTTATCACCTGTTGACAAGTATAGCATATTATCCTGTCCAAAAGCTATTGAACCACCTGTATGGCAGCAGATCTCACGCTGCGAATAAAGTTGTAATACTACTTTTTCAGTTTTATTATCAATGGTATCATTTACAAATGTAAAGCGCGATAAACGGTTAACACTTGTATCTGCCGGGCTGTAATAAATATAAACGTAGTGATTGTTTTTAAAATCCGGATCAGCCTGAATGCCTAATACACCTTCTTCGGCATTTACGCCTTTGGTATGTGTTTTCCAGTATGCATTTAAAAAGCCTGCTTGTTTAATGGCCTTGGTATCATTTTTATAAAGCATTATTTCGCCGCGGCGCTGAGTGATCAGCACATCAAGATTTGGCAATACAGTTAACTCGGTCGGCTCGAAAAAAGTACCTGTTATCAGCTGGGTTTTTACAAAACGATTTTCTTCGGGAACATGCTCGGTAGTCACCTTCCCATAGTTCAATTTATGATGATCGCCCATGGCCCATTGAATTCCGCCAAGGATGTGTTTTAGGTAAAGCGGGTCACTATATGATTCATCGGTATGGCCAAGCTCGGTGTACCATGCCCGGCCGCCGTCGTAATTATGATACCATGCCATTGGATGGTTGGCGCCATTAATGCCGCCTTTATAGCTGGTTTCATCAATGGTGATCAGCACATGTACATCTTTATTCAATTCTTTATAATTATACCATTCATCTTTCCTTTTCCACTCAGCAGGTAAATGTTTAGTTGAAATATGGGTTCTGTCAACCACATGCAGCACCGCTTCCTGTTGCGCCGGGTGACTAACAAAATAACCACCAACCAGGCGGCCATACCAATGCCAGTCATATTCTGCATCAGCAGCGGCATGGATACCTACGTAACCACCACCGGCCTGGATATATCGTTCAAAATCATTCCGCTCGTTAGCAGTTAGCAAGGGGCCGGTAGTACTTAAAAATACAACGGCACTATATTTTTTCAGATTGCTTTCAATAAACTTTTTGTCGTCAGATGTAGTATCCACATCAAAATTATTCTCTTTGCCAAGCTTTATAATTGCATCAACACCCAATGGGATTGACGCATGGTGAAAGCCCGCCGTTTTGGTAAAAACCAAAATTTTTGGTTTTACAGGAGCAAAGCCCAAAAACAAAAGGGGGATAAAAAGCAAAAAAGTAAATTTAAGTCGCATTGGCTTATTTTTTAATGATAAAATATATCGGTAATTAAAATTGGTTTAACGGGGTCCAATTTAAATAAAAAAGGGATAAAATGTACTGTGAAATTGAAATGATACTTAATTGTTACTCATGCACTTAAGATTTATGAAATCGATTGCAGAGAGATTGGGTGCATAGTGTATTTGAATATTAGTGAAACTCGCAGATTCACAACATTTTATCGCAATAATCGTCAGAAATAAACATCGATAACGTATGCTGTTAATTTGTGGCTATTTATATTTTAATGTTTAGAACACCACAGGTTTGAACTCTATCAATCACGCAGGCCTTCGACCTGCGCTATCGTATGTTGCCCCTACCTTTGAATATTGTGTTTTTCCTAGCCCTGAAAGGGCCTAATATATCAGCGCAGGTCGAAGGCCTGCGTTCTTGACCACAACGCTAACCAAAACAAGGTTAAATTCTTTATTTAATGCTAATTGTTTGATCCTTCAAATTCCACCCACTCACATTAATCATCGGCGTACTTTTAATTTTGCCGGCATCATAATTCAGCGTAATGGTTTTATGTTCGCCCGGTAAAACCGATACATAATTATCACTATAGAATACCGGCAGCAAACGATTGCCGCTTTGTGCATCCACCAATGATACCCTATTGAAAAATGCTACCGGCGCATTCAAAGGGTTAGACAAAGTAACTTCAATTTTGCCGGGGGCAATTTGTTTGGCAATGGTTTCAACCTGCGATGCAGCTATCTTTTTCAAACCGGAATAAATATCTTTTTCATCGGGCAGCCAGTACAGGTTATCGCTCACAATATTTTGTTTTACATCGGTAAGTCTGAGCGATAGAAATACGCCTTCTTTCTTGGCAAGTGCATCAACCTCACCTTTTACCGGGACAAAACCCTTAACAGATTGTGGCTGGATCTCTTCAAAAACCTGGGTCAGCAGCTTTTCTTTTCCCTGCATGTCATAAGTTTTTATAGAGAGCATTAAATCGCGTTTAGTAGTAAACGTGTTATTTACTATGGTAACCATACCATTTAATGGGTTGTACATCACGTGCAGTGGTTCGCTGCCGCTGTGCAGACCATATAAACAGGCGTTAGGGTCAAGATAATAATCATACATCTGCCCGCGCATAGCGGTCCATGGGTTCTGGGTTTTCCAGATGATGACGCCGGTATACCAATCCCACATGTGTGCGCTAAAGCCTTCCATCAGTGCCCTGTACTGGTTGTAATTAACCAGTTGGGCCTTGGCGGCAAAGTCTTTTACATCCTTCGCTTTTCCATATGCTTCAATTGAAGCATCATAGCCAATATATTTATGATAATCCCAAACAGAATCAACTTTATTCTTTTTCTTATCCTCCGAATATTCAGGTGCAACAAGGTTTTCAGTTGGGATGAAGCGCTTTAACGATTCAAAATCATTAATCCCCACCGATCCTATCTCGGAGTTAAAAGGGAAGGTACGTACTTTCCAAAATGCCGAGTCGGGCTGAATACCATAAGGACCGTCACCATTGCCGCCCAGTGTATTGAGCGACATTTTATCGGAGTTAGAATATTCAACAAACCAGCGGGTGCCATCAAGCTTTGGCAGGATAGAATCGCGTACGGGCAGTAAAATATCTTCCGGCGGTGTGATCTCGTTACCACCGCACCAGATAGCCAGGGAGGGATGATTACGTACCAGTTTTATCTGGTCGGCAAGCGATTGAAGGTATAGTTTATGATCGTCAGGGTATTTACGCCTGGTCCACTGGTCATCTTTCTTCATAGGGTCAAACCATCTTCCGTTAGCATCACCAGAAACCCAGAAATCCTGGAAAACAAGCATTCCATATTCATCACATGCATTATAAAATTCAGGCCGCTCAACTAAAGCGCCGCCCCAAACCCGGATAAGGTTTAAATTCATATCCCGGTGAAAACGCACCTCCGCATTATATCTCGCATCGGTGAAGCGCAACATGGCATCGGATATGATCCAGTTGCCGCCTTTAATAAAGATCTTTTGCCCGTTAACTTCAACCTGCCTGCTATGCGTTTGCCCGTTCCAGCTGGTTTGTATTTCCCTTACACCAACATTAATATCAGTTTTGTCGGATAGTTTATTTGCTGTTAAAAACTGAATGGAACTTTTATAAAGATGAGGGGCGCCATAACCATTTGGCCACCATAATTTCGGATCTTTTAAGATCAGATCATTCAGGTTAACTTCTGCAGATGAGTTTGGCTTAACAACTACATTCTTTACAACCCGCTGCCCGTCAATAATAAACTGTAGTACTCCGTTAACTGCTTTATTGGTAGCATTAACTAATGTTGCGGATGATTTGATAATTGCCGGCTGCTGTTTGCCTTCAACCTGCCTTATACCCGGAACCAGCGTGATTATATGCGGATCAGTAATTCGTACTGAACCTGTTGTTTCAATGGTTACCTTATCCCAAATGCCGGTGTTGCGGTCGCGCATTGGCTGGATCCAGTCCCAGCCGGCGGTATATTGCAGGCCCACGTTTTTGGCTATCCGGCCATCGCCGCCTTGTCCGCCATTAGGGTTCCCAACCGGATCGGGTGGGTAAACCAATACCGCCAAACGGTTTTTGCCGCTTTTGCTGATTAATGAGGTGATATTATACGACTGCCGTAAAAACATCCCGAAATGGGTTTGTTTATTTACTTTTTTACCATTTAGATAAACCTCGCAGCTATAATTAACACCTCTCAGGTTTAGATATACCTGGTTATTTCCTGTTAGTGCGGGCTGGTTAAAATCTTTAACAAACCAGTAGGTATAATAATCTCGCCCGGTATTGTATATATCTTTTATATGTGCATTATTCATTCCCCAAAAAGGATCGGGGACTTTTTTATTATTTAACAATGTAGTTAAAACGGTTCCGGGTACCGTGGCATTTAACCAATTGTTAATTGAGAAATCAGTTTTTGAGATCTGTGTGCCATCAACACGCACATCGTTCAATTTTTGGCATTTCCAGCCGGTATTAAGTTCATATTTATTTTGTGCTGATGCCTGTGCAAATGGCAACAAAAAAAGAATAACAAACAGGAGAGGGGTTTTAGCTAAATATTTGAAAGTGGCCATAGGTAATATTAATGGGCTAAAGATAAAAATAAATATATTTTTATGGAGGCCAGGTTGCAAGTATGCGTGTTTGACGGTTTTTTAACACGCTTTTTTTATCATCCAAAAACAAAATGAACAGATAAAGCATCTTCCGAACATTATGGCATTCTTAAAAAAATCAGAAAAGCAGACAAATAATATTTTAAAAGGAATTATTTAATATTCACTTAATACTTTTTACATTTAGCCACCGATTATAAATATATACTATAGTGCAAAACAAACTCATTGACAGTAACAGCATTAGGCAGCTTATTGATGGCAATGAGGATGTATTCACCACGGTATATGAACAATACAGCGAGAAGGTTTACCGGCTTGCATTTCGTTTTTTGAAGGATAAGGCGCTGAGCGAAGAGGTTGTACAGGAAACATTCATCAATGTTTGGCTCAGCAGGGAAAAGCTTGACCCGGAAGGTAATATGTGGCTTTATCTGTATGTTGTTGCAAAGCGCCTGTCGCTTAATTCATTAAGGCAGGCTTGCAAATCAAACGATTTTGTTGAAAACCTTCTCAATTTTATTGAGGAGCAAAATAGTACCGAAGAAGAAGTACTGGCCCGCGACCTGGAGCAATTTACCGATAAGATTATTGAAAAGCTTCCGCGCCAGCAGCAGCTTGTTTTTAAGTTAAGCCGTGTGGAAGGCCTTTCGCATAAGGAAATTGCCGAGCAATTACACATCTCGCCCAATACGGTAAAAAACCATATGGTTGAGGCTTTGAAGACCTTGCGATCTCAGCTGAGGTATTCCGATATCATCTATTGCATTGTACTGGCTTATCTTATTTAAATAATATCTATCCATTTTTTTCAGTAGGGGCATAACCGAAGCGCTTCTTAAATGCGTAGCCAAAGTGTGAAAGATTTTCGAAGCCGGTTTCCAGGTACACTTCTGACGGTTTCCGGTTCTTTTCCCTGATTTGATAATGCGCCAGTTCCAGTCGTTTACGGGTTAGCCAATTTTGCGGCGTGGTTTGGAAAGCCTTTTTAAAGTCGCGTTTGAAGGTTGTAAGGCTGCGCCCGGTTAGGTAGCCAAATTTTTCCATAGGCATGTTGAACATATAATTTCGCTCCATGAAATTGGCAAGGTCAATCTTTCCCGGTTCTGCAAAATTGGCCAGCACATGGTCAATATCTGGTTTTATGGCCATAAGAATGTGAATCGCCTCATCTATTTTAAGCGAAGCGAGGGCATCCGGCAGTTTTTCTTTAAGGTCGAAGTACGGGATTAAAGAGGCCAGGCAGCTTTTAAGTAACGGATGCTGTTCAAAAGTTTGAAATGCCGGGGTGGGCGCAGGCCCCGTTTTACCCGGCACTGTGTTTTTATCGTAGTAATTTCTAAGATGGTTCGTCGTAAAATGCATTGTTACCGATTGATGCAGTAAGCCATCTTTAGGATAGTTTAGCACCGTAGCCAACAAATGACGGGGAAACAACAGAACGTCACCAGGGCCTAGCAGATAAGTATGGTCAGCTTGTACTATCCTGGTTTCACCGGAAATCAGCCAAACCAGTAAATGATCCTCAAAAAGCACATCGGCTTTAAAAAACTGATCTTCAAAGCGCGATCGTTTGATGTCACTATGGATGTATTCTATTTGATGCCCCATCATTCGCACAAAATTAATTAATCTGCCTTAAAAACGACATTGGTTAACTCTTCACTTAAACGCCACAACCGCTTTGCATTATCTGCATCTACTGAGTAAGGCTTAACCCCGCGTAACGTTGAAGGATCATCATACTGATGATCTATATTCCCCAGGTCGGGTTCAGCAATATCAGCATTTTCGCAATAAACGCCGCCTATGCCATCAAGCTGGGGGCTGGTTGCGCACCACAGGGATGTAGCGGCGCCCTGTGTTAGGTTTTTTAGCTTTTTTGCCACCTCAGGGTATAGGTTACCATTTGCGTCATGTGTCCCCATTTGCTGAAACAAAGCCATCGGTGCTACGCGGCCCAGGTCTGTTCCAATTACTGAACCCGGGTGCACAGAGAATGCCCGCACGCCGGATTGTTTGCCGCGATAGTCCAATTCTACTGTGAACAGGTTATTAGCTGTTTTTGATTGACCATATCCTTGCAGCGTTTCATAATCGCGATGCTCAAAGTTGGGGTCTTCAAAGTTAAATGGGGCCATTTGATGTCCGAAGGAAGATAGGTGGACCACCCGCGCGCCATTTGCCCGCTTCAATGCGGGCCAAAGCCTGGCGGTAAGCTGAAAGTGCCCCAGGTGGTTGGTTGAAAGCTGCGACTCATAACCCTGCAGATCGCGTTGGAGCGGCACCCACATAATGCCGGCATTATTAACCAGGATATGTAGTGTCTCGTTAGTTTCCAAAAACTTTCGGGCAAAGGCATCAATGGATGCCGGATCCATCAGGTCCAATTGCTCAATGGTAACATTTTTTGTTCCTTCCAGGTTTTTGGCAGCCTTATTTATATCACGTGCTGGGACTATAATTTTAGCGCCCGCGGTGGTTAAGGCTTTAACAGTTTCTAAACCTATGCCGGCGTAGCCACCGGTAACGATGACCGTTTTGCCGCTTAGGTCAATCCCGTTCATTACATCTGTTGCTGTTGAAAAGGCTGTAAAGCCTGAGCCAATGGGTTGTTGTAAAATACCGTTGTAATTGTCTGTTATTTCTTGCTGTTTCATACTAATCATTATTTGATAACACAAAAGTACGGGGATGCAGTACGGCAGGTTTTGTTTTAAAGGCCTAAATCTTTTGTTTTAAGGACCATTTAATAGCATTGTTTTGCAAAAAAAGAGTGTTGAGAATTAAAAGTGATGCGAAATTTAAAGGGCGAGATGCCTGTTGTGATTTCCCGCTTTTGATGGCATACTATTTCCACTTATAATGGCGCATTCAGCATTGGATGATTATCATTAATCATTCAAGGCTCATTAATGTAAAAAGGGCCGGCCGGTTAAATTGAAACCCAAACAGTGTTGCACATCCAGCAGCGTTTATTCTTAGCTTCTGACAAAACCGAACATAGGACGTTCGCTTCCGTTACAATCTGTAAGTTTCACTCGAAGTAATTTACTATCAATCAATTGTTTATAGATTTGGAACAAAAATTGACTGAATGAGCCACTTGCATTCCTATATATTTCATATCGCCGTTTATGATCTGTTTTGCCTGGCGGCTATATTCAGCGCGCTTACACTGGCCATACTTTTAGGATTCGCCGGAAAGCAATCTCCGGCTACTGCCCTGTGGTTAAGCCTGGCGCTGGTGGTATGGTCCCTGCATTTGGCGCAGTTACCGGTAGATTTCTGGTTGGCGCTGGGCCCGTTGATTTATTTTTTTACATGCAAAACAGTTCGGCCGGAGCAGCCTTTCCGCAGGATGGATTGTGCGCATTTCACTGTTGTGTTTCTCAGCCCGCTGTTGCCGGGCTGGCTGGTATCCGTTTCCATTCTCGTTTACTTATACCTATCTCACCGGGTGATACAGCAATTTTACGACCGTATGCAGACCGTATGGATGGACAGGCCCCGTTTTGCATTCCGGCGGCTGGAAACGTTTTTGTATTTGCTGGCCTTTAGTGTTTTGCTGGAATTGTTTAGTCCTGTTTTCCTGCTTGCTTCCGCCGCGGTACTTGTCGTTATGGCAGCGCAAGTGATCTTAAAGCCGGGAGTTTTTACCGCAATAGCGCAGCCAAAAATGATTGCCGACGGCTTACGGGAAAAAAGCAGGTGGCTGAAACAAACCGTGAAGGAACGGCGGCTTCACGAAGATCCCGAATTGACCCTGCCATCGCTGGCAGCCAAACTGACCGTCCCGGTACACGAATTATCGCGCATCATCAACCTGGGCCTCAAAAAGAACTTTAACGATTTTATCAATGAATTGCGGGTACAGGAAGTATCCCGGAAAATGCGGCAGCCCGCTTATGACCAGCTCACCCTGCTGGGGATCGCCTACGAATCAGGTTTCAATTCCAAGACGACCTTTAACCGGGTTTTCCGGGAATTGACCGGGAAAAGCGCGGCCGAATACAAAAGTGAGCTGGACAAACAGCGCCCAAGTTATAATACGGGCCTCCCGCAGCGCCTGCAGCCGGTATCATTGCGTTCAGAAATCAAACGCAATTTTATGATCAGGAATTATATCAAGACCGCCTGGCGCGGTTTGTTAAGAAATAAGGCGCAAAGCATCATCAATATTTCAGGGCTTGCTGTCGGGCTGGCCTGCAGTCTGCTGATCCTGGTATGGGTGCAGAACGAGTATAGCACGGATGTTTTCTTTGCAGGCAGCGAACGCTTGTTCAAAGTGTATAAAAGCGATTTTTACAACGATACGGAAACCGGTAGTTATGAAATGCCGGGCATCCTGGCGGACGAACTAAAAAGAAGCTATCCGGATATACAATATGCCACGAATATGGGTTTCGGCGAGACCAGCACTTTCCGGGCCGGTGATAAAGTCGTTAAGATGAACGGCAATTCGGCGGGAGCGGATTTCTTTAAGCTATTCAGTTACCGCTTGCTGGCCGGTACTGCGCAAACCGCGCTCAACTCGCCTTCTTCCATTGCAATATCCAGAAAAATGGCCGGGATATTTTACGGAAGCCCGGAACAGGCAATCGGACAATTGATCCGCTACCAAAACCGGAAGGATTTTAAAGTCACAGCCGTCTTTGACGACCTGCCCGCAAAATCATCGCAAAACTTCGACTTTTTACTCAACTGGGACACCTTCCTGGAAAATTATCCCTGGGCCAAAGAAATGGGCAATAACGGGCCTAACGCTTTTGTGATGCTACGGCCGCAGGCGAACGCGACAACCGTCAACACCAAGATCGCCCGGTTCTTTGACCTGTATTGGCATATCGACCGTAAAAAGGCGATCGCTTACACCGACCTGGCCCTGCAGCCCTATGCCGACGCCTATTTAAACAATAACATTCAAAGCGGCAGACCTGACGGCGGCAGAATCACGTATGTGCACATTTTCAGCATCACCGGTGTTTTTATCCTGCTGATCGCCTGTGTCAATTTCATGAACCTGATGACGGCACGATCGGTGAAAAGGGCCAAAGAAGTCGGCGTGCGCAAGGCAATCGGCGCATTGCGGCCGGCGCTGATCAGCCAGTTTATTTGGGAAGCGCTGATCGTAACCGCGCTGGCGGTTGCGCTGGCTTTGCCCTTGCTATGGCTGGCGCAGCCCTGGTTCAACGGACTGGTCCAAAAGCAGATCGCGCTGCCATTCGGCCAGCCGCTCTTCTGGTTAGAGCTATTGGGCATTACGGTGGTGACCGGCTTGCTATCCGGTTTTTACCCGGCTTTGATCTTATCCGCATTTAAGCCGGTCAAGGTATTGAAAAGCACGATCAAACTGGATACCGGTACCTTACTGCTTCGTAAAGGGCTGGTCGTGTTCCAGTTTGTACTGGCCGTCCTGCTGATTACCGGCACGGTCATTGTTTCTCGTCAAATGCGCTTTATGGCGTCAAAAGACCTGGGCTATAGCCGCGAGAACGTGGTCTATCTGCCGGTTGAAGGGGAACTTGATGCCAAATACGCGGTCTTTAAGAACGAGCTGTTAAACCAGCCCGGCATACAGGCGGTTAGCCGTATCAATATGCCGCCGGTCGATATTTATGGCAGCAGCGCCGCCGTAAACTGGATCGGTCATGATCCGAAGATGAACACGCAGTTTACCCACGTGGCCATCGGTTATGATTACTTCAAAACGATGAAATTGACGCTGTTGGCGGGCCATGAGTTCGCTGCTGATAATCCCGCGGATACTTCGGGCTATATCCTGAACGAAACGGCCGTCAGGTTAACCGGGTATAAGCATCCGGTAGGCCAGCCTATTACCTGGCTGGGTAAAAAACGCATGATCGTGGGCGTTGTCAAAGATTTTCATTTTCATTCGCTGCATGAAACAGTAGGCCCAATGGTACTGGCCGCCGGCGAGAACCAGCACGGCGGTGTGATATTGATCAGGACGCAACCGGGTAAAACGCCAACCGCGCTGGCAGAAATTCAGCGGTTAAGCAAACAACTTAACCCAGCCTTCCCAGCGGTCATTTATTTTACCGATCAGGAATATGAGCATTTATACCAAAATGACCAGATCATCAATCGGTTGGCTGACACTTTTGCTTTACTGGCCATCTTCATTTCCTGCCTCGGCCTATTGGGCCTGGCCATGTTCACCGCCGAACAAAGGTTTAAGGAGATCGGTATCCGCAAAGTGCTTGGCGCAGGTGTAAATACCTTGTTTGTCCTCTTGTCACGCGAGTTTATCGTGCTGATCGTTATCGCGATCGCGATCGCCATGCCGCTGGCATGGTATGCCACTAACGGCTTTCTGCAAGGTTTTGCCTATCGTGCACCGCTGCAATGGTGGGTGTTTGCACTTTCCGCTGGTGTGATCATTTTGATCGCGCTAATTACCGTCAGCTTTCAAATCATTAAAGTGGCCCTGGCTAATCCGGTAAAAAGCTTAAGAAGCGAGTAGTCCAACTCATTTTCTCGTCAAAAGATTTCGGTCTTGAATGAATGATGAGTTCGAACCGGTGTTTCCGGGCCGTTTATTGATTTTTGTCAAATCCGGCCGTTCTGGCTTCTGGCGCATCAGGGTGGTAAATGTGCCATCATACGTGGAAATAGTGCGCCACCAAAAGAGAAAAATCAAACCTGTTTTAATTTTTTTTATTTTCAACTAGTCCTTCCGCCATTCTCCGGTGTTCTATATACAAAACCACCCGTCCGGGATTATTATAAACCATACTGAACAATGAAAAAAGCTAAGCTGCAGCGCCTGGTGCATCAATATTTTAATGATACAATAAGCCGTGCTGATTGTGTCGAGCTGTTGGAATATTTAAATAATACCAATCCGGATGAAATTGCTGATGTTATTGATACGGAACTGATTAACTTTAACAAAGGCCCTGAATTTAGGGGCAAGCAATCGGCTGACGTATTAAGCCGGATTAAATCAGACCCAAGATTTACTCAATCCCCGGTTGTTGAAGAAGCCTATCCGGTTATTGTCAAATTTTACAGCCGCCGGTGGTTTCAAATTGCTGCGGCATTGCTGGTTTTCGGAACGGCTGCCTTAATCATCTTCAATAAAAACACATCGAATCAAGCAACAAAAAAATATACTGCTGATCAGGGGGCAGGAGCAATTGTGCCGGGAAGTAACAAGGCTATTTTAACATTAGCCGGCGGTAAAACAATCGTACTAAAAAACGCAGCGAACGGTTTACTGGCGCAGACGGCAGCTGGCAATGTTTTAAAAACAAATAACGGGCAGATTTTATACAGTACTGCAAGTAAAACGGATGCAGCTACAAACCAGGATAATATAAACACGCTTTCAACCCCGAGAGGCGGCACTTACCAGGTTGTTTTGTCTGACGGTACAAAGGTATGGTTAAACGCAGCCTCATCAATTAGCTACCCTGTGGCATTTACCGGGAAGGAGCGGCATGTATCGCTTAGTGGGGAAGCCTATTTTGAAGTAGCAAAAAATAAGGAAATGCCATTTTATGTAAGTATAAACAATGTGCAGGTTAAAGTACTGGGTACCCATTTTAACATAGCGGCTTACAACGATGATAATGAGATCACAACTACGCTACTGGAAGGCGCTGTGCAGGTAACCAAAAATAACGCGCGGTCGCTGCTCAGGCCCGGGCAAAAGGCAATCGTCAATAATAACTCGGACAACATAGCCGTGTCTGACGCGGATATTGAAGATGCCATGGCCTGGAAAAATGGTTATTTCATTTTTGATGATGACGATATTACCGGGATCATGAAAAAGGTGTCGCGCTGGTATGACGTAAGCGTAAGTTACCAGGGGAATGTGAGCAATCAGAAATTCGGGGGTACATTTTATCGCTCAAAAAGTATAACAGAATTACTACAATACCTGGAAAAGATAGGCAAAATTCATTTTACAGTTGAAGGAAGGAGGATAATTGTTATGAAGTGATCAACATATGCTTAACAACAATTATCTGCAAAATTAACCAGGAGCGCTAGAACGCCCCTGGTTATAAGCCCAAAGGCCAAAGTCAGATAATGAAAACAATTGCAGCTTAACACAATCAATTAACTAATCTAACATTCAAATGTATAAAATTTTTACTGATTTTACTTGCAGCAAGCAACCTTGCTGCATTCATAAACCACTGCTCGTCATGAAATTAACCCTTATATTGCTAACGGCAACTTTTTTACAGGTGTCTGCAGCGACGTACGCGCAAAAAATCACTCTCAAGGTTAAAGGCGCGACCATCAAGGAGGTTTTTGAAAAGATCCAGGCACAAACAAGCTATGACTTTTTATATAATGCCGACGATTTAAAAACATCGAAGCTTATAACACTGGATGTGAAAAACACAAATTTAAAGGATGCGCTGGACGACTGCTTTAAAAATCAGCCCCTTTCATATACCATTGAAAACACAACAATTTTAATTACCAGGAAGCCTTTACCTGAACAGGCGCTTAAAAAAACAATTACAGGTGTGGTAACGGATACTACCGGAGCGCCTTTACCGGGTGTAACCGTGCGGGAAAGAAACACCCAAAACGCTGTTAGCACTGATTTGAAGGGTAAGTACAATATTTCGGTAGCTGATAATGGGGCTACACTTGTATTTTCTTTTCTTGGTTTTGTTCGGCAGGAAGTTCCTGTTACCGACAATACAACAATTAACATAAAGCTTAAGGAAGAAAGTACGAAGCTTAACGAGGTGGTGGTAGTTGGATACGGTACGCAAAACAGGGCGAACATAAACGGAGCAGTAAACACGGTTGGCGCAAAAGATATTGGCGGGAAACCTGTTTTAAATACCTTCCAGGCGTTGCAGGGCGAATCGCCAAATTTAATTATTCAGCAAAGTTCGCTTGATCCCGGTGCCAACCCCATTGTTAACATAAGAGGGATAGGCACTACAGGCAACAATGATCCATTAGTGGTAATTGATGGAATTGTAACCCAAAGCACCGGCAGTTTGAATACAATAAACCCTAACGACATTGCAAACGTTACTATACTTAAAGATGCCGGTTCGGCTGCTATTTATGGTTCGCGTGCAGCTAATGGCGTAATATTAATCACAACCAAAAGCGGAAAGCTGAACCAAAAAGCTACTGTAGCCTATAACGGTAGTTATGGGGTACAGGTGCCCGACATAATGGTGCATAAAATAGGCGCCGCAGAAAATGCGTATGATAAAAATATGGCCCTGGTTAATTCAGGCCTGGCGCCGGCTTACACACCTGAGCAGATCCAGGAATTGCAAAACGAAGGCAGAGGAACCTGGGATTTAAACCATTTGGTATACAATGCGCCTTTGCAGTCGCACAATTTAAACATAACAGGTGGTGGCGAAACCAATTCTTATTTTATATCAGGCGGCTACCAGGACCAAATGAACAGCTTTGTTGGCAATGGCGGCTCAGGCAGTAAATATGGGTATCAGAAATATAACTTGCGCTTAAATCAAACTTCAATAATAGGGAAGTTTAAATTTAACGCAATACTTAATTATACCAAAAGCCGGAATAAAACAACTGCTGCCAATGAAGGTTTTACTATCGCCGATGCCAATCGCGTACCATCGAATTTTAACTGGCAGGATGCTAATGGTAATTATTTAACCAACCCGGTATCATCTCAGCAAAATGCATTGGGCATGTTAAGATTAGGAGGGTTTAACCAAACCGATTATGATGAGATTTTTGGGAACCTGAACGGTACTTTAACCATTACCAAAGACTTAAAGTTAACCGGTGTTTTTGGCGGCACCCTTGATAATAACGGCAGCTTTTATAATGATAAAGTAGTTGACTTTTTACCCGCGGGAGCATCAGCCAATAATGACCTTTCTGTTAATGATGGAAATTACAAAAGCAACCTGTTTAACACCCAGCTTTATTTAAATTATAATAAGAATATAGGCAAGCATTCAATTAGTGCTACGGTTGGTGTTTCGAGCGAAACTTATAGCGGAAGAGGATTCAACTTATCGAAAAGCCTTACTGACCCCACTTTAGGAACCCCTACAACAGGTACTACGATAAGCCCTACCGGCTCAAACAATAGCGTTGGTATTGATGCCAACAGCTTGCTGTCGGTATTTGGCCGTGTAAATTACAATTATGAAAGCAAGTATTTTTTAGATTTTGTGTTTCGCAACGATGCGTCATCCAAGTTTGCACCCGGCAAGAGGGCGAGTTTCTTTCCGTCAGTAACCGCAGGTTGGCTGGTAACAGATGAGGATTTTATGAAGCAATTCAGCAATACCCTTGACAATCTTAAACTGAGAGCATCCTATGGTATATTGGGCAATCAAAATGTTGGCAACTTTCAATACGAAACTACCTATTTTAATTATACAGCTGCCTATGGGTTTAATAACACATTGGTGGGTGGCGCCGGCACTTTTCAATCGAACCCTGATTTGACATGGGAAAGCGCAGCAACTTTTAACCTGGGTGTTGATTTTAGTTTGTTCAATAATAAGCTCTCTGGCTCATTTGATTATTTTAATAAAGTAACCCGTAATATTTTACAAACACCGCAGGACGTTCCTTCAATTTTTGGCGCCGGGCTTGCGGATGCCAACGTTGCCAAAGTTAGAGATGCGGGATGGGAAGCTCAATTGACCTATACCTTAAGAGGTCAAAAAGTTACGCAAAGCTTTAGCGTAAATGTAGCCGACAATCAAAATATGTTATTGAAGTTAACCGGAACGGCAACACAGCAAATTAACCAGCCGGACGTTTACGCATTGATAAGAAAAGTAGGCCAGCCAATAACTGAATACTATGGCTACGAAACAAATGGCTTATACCAAAGTCAGGCCGATATAGCAGCTTCCCCTAAAATAGCGGGCCTTGCAGTTAGCCCCGGCGACGTAAAGTTTAAGGATTTAAACCATGACGGGGTAATTGATGCAAAAGATAAAACCGAATTGGGCAATCCATTTCCACGATACACTTTTGGGTTTACCTACAGAATAGCTGTAGCTGGCTTTGATGCGATGGTATTTGTACAGGGAGTTGGTAAAAGAGATGAATTTTTGAGAGGTGAATTGGTTGAACCTTACCAGGGAGGGTACGGAGCGACCCTTTATGACCATCAAACTGATTTCTGGACTCCTGAAAATACGAACGCCAAATATCCAAGATTAGCTACTTCGGGTCCTTCAAACGTTAACAACTGGCAAACCGGATCCGATCTTTTTAAGTATAACGCCGCTTATGCAAGGCTAAAAAATGTAAATATCGGATACACGCTTCCTAAAAGCGTTGTGAAAAAATTGGGGATCGAAAAGTTCAGGATCTCCCTTATTGGGCAAAACCTGGCCACGCTTACCAAGCTAAAGTTTGCAGATCCTGAAACAACAGAGTTTGGCAGTAATGTGGCTATAACCTCAAGCTCAAACAGCCCGCGTAGTTACCTGCTATCGGCATTTTACGGGGTAGGGATTGATTTAACATTTTAATAAAAACATTTTAAATATAGAAATATGAACCTTTTAAAAAAGCTCTTCATTGCAGTTTTAATAACTACCGCAATAGCAGGATGTAAAAAACTGGATATTGTTCCCACTGATAGATTTTCGGACGCTACTTTTTGGAAAGTTGATGCTAACGTATACAACGCATTATACAATAACTACCATTTAATTTATAATGATGGACTGTATTTTAGCGCCGAAGCATTGTCTGATAACGCATATTCACGCGCCGGAGATCCTGCCATCATATCTGGCGGAAATGCAACCGCTGCTACCGGAAAGTTTGCTGGAGATTGGTCAAATTATTACTCCGACATAAAGTCGTGTAATGAGTTTTTAACTTTTGTTGGCCAAAATACCACGCTATCTAAAGATGTATTGAACAGAATGATAGCCGAAACACGTTTTTTACGTGCTTTTGCACATTTTAACTTAACAAAATGGTATGGTGATGTGCCTTTGGTTACAAACAACATTACTCCCGATGAGGCAAAAGTGATAGCGCGGACGCCGAAAGCAGATGTTGTTAAATTTATTCTTGCCGAACTGGATGCGGCTATACCTAACCTGCCCTCAAAAGATGCACTTCCGGCAAGTGAAAACGGCAGGATCACCAAAGGCGCCGCTTTGGCGCTGGAAGCAAGAGTGTTATTATACCAGGGCGACCGGATGGCTGATGTGGTGACCGTTTGCGAAAAGCTGATGAACGACCAGGCTACTAACGGCACCTATTCATTAAATTCAAGCTACACCGATTTGTTTAGCGATAAGGTAGTAAACAAAACCAATAACGAAACCATCCTTTCATTACAATACGTGCCTACTACATATACCTGGTCAGACTTTTTTGACTTTGCCCCATTATCAGTAGGTGGCCGCGTAATTGCTAATTCGCCAACACAGGAATTGGTTGACGATTATATTATGCTAAACGGAAAAGCAATTACTGACCCTGCATCTGGTTATGATATAAACAACCCATACGTAAACCGCGATCCGAGGCTTACTGCCACCGTAGTTTATGATGGATACAAATGGAATAACGGTGGCGGCGTAAATGGTACAAGTAAAACCATTTATATAAAACCCGGAAGTGATCCTTCTGATAATTCCAGTAACCCTAACGGTCCCGACGAGTTTGTTGGAGACAGGGAAAGCTCATCGCCAACAGGCTACTATTGGCGTAAGTATTTCGATCCAAATGCATTGGCCAGTTATGTATCAGGCTTGAACCTGCATTTATTCAGGTATGCCGAAATTTTGCTTGATTATGCTGAAGCAAAAAACAGCCTGGGGCAAATGAATGCAACCGTTTGGAGCCAAACTATCGGCGCCTTGCGGGCGAGGGCCGGCTTTACTGATCCGGGTGCGTTAAATTATCCTGCCAGCGGTGATATGGCCACTATTATCAGACGGGAAAGAAGAGTAGAATTAGCCTTTGAAGGTATAAGAGCAGATGATATCAGAAGATGGAAAATAGCTGAAGTTACGATGAACGGCTATGCGCATGGCGCCAGGTTCTCTGGAGACCTAACTACGGATAACGGTTATATCAGGGCCCAGAAAAGGCAATTTAACCCGGCCAGGGATTATTTATGGGCAATACCTGCAAATGATCTTAGTCTTGACAAAAATCTGACTCAAAACCCAGGCTATTAATTCATAATCCATAAAACAGAAAAAATGAAGACTTTTATAAAATTAAGCTTTGTGGTTATGTTAGCCATTATAGCAATAACTTCCTGTAAAAAGGATACAAGGGCCCTTAATACCGACGTAGCCCCGGTAACCGCACTTGCGGCACCTGAAAATGCGGCAAGCTTCACCCTGGCACCTTCAACGGGCCCAAGTATACAGTTTAAATGGAGTGCAAGCACAACACAGGACCTGGTACTTTATGAGGTAGCTTTTGATAAAGCAGATGGCGATTTCAGCAAACCGGTTTACAAGGTGCTTTCTGATGGCTCAGGGGTGCAGGCACAGGCCACAATAACACAAAAGGTTTTGAACACCGTTGCATCACTGGCAGGCATCGCGTCGTTAAGTACCGGAACATTAAAATGGACTGTTATTGTTTCTAAAGCAACCAATGCAAAAGTTAGTACAACAACTCATACAATTCAGATAACCAGGCCTGCCGGCTTTGCTGTTCTTCCAAATACGCTTTATCTTACAGGAACGGCTACAGAGAAGGGTAGTGATATTACACAGGCAATTGCCTTCAAAAAAACAGGTGATGGCCTTTTTGAGCTTTACACTTCTTTACAGCCGGGTAGCTACACTTTAATTGATAAGAACAGCGGAACACCTGCTGTATATTCTGTACAAAACAATTCCTCTGTTGTGGCAGGTGGCAGTACAACCGTAACAGGCAGCAAAAATGTTTACAGAATTTCTATTGACCTTAGTAATGCCGCTGCTACTATCACGCAGATTGTTTCCGTTGGATTCTTTAATGCGCCGGATAATAAAGTTTATTTTGAACTACCTTATATAGGTAACAGCCAGTGGGAGATTGATAACACCACTATAACCATTCCGAAAGAGTCATATGGTTTGGATAGCCGTTACAAGTATAAATTTACTGTAATGGATTCAGCCGGAAATCAATCAGTAGAATGGTATGGAAGTATAAACTCCGATAACCAGGACCCTTCTGCTGCAACGCCTGCGTCTTATTATTACATGTACCCGGTAGATAATTCACAGTTTAATTTTTGTTTCAAAGTTAACCCGGGTTACAATAACAAAAATGCCAATGTGAATGTTAATTATAGCCCCGGTATACCTAATTATACCAATACAATTACATTAAAATAAACGGCTTTAATGGGTTACAGCTAATTAGCTGTAACCCATTAATCTTTAATTCTACACTATGAAATTCAAACGTATTAATTATTACACCCTAACCATATCAACGTTGTTTATTGGGTTGGCATTATTGTCTTGTTCAAAAAAGAACGATTCGGTACCGCCTCCCAAAAACACCGATACCACTACAGTAAAACCGTTTGTTTATAATTATGCATCACTTGCTGATACACTGCAAACCTTTACTTATGGTACGTTTAAATCTGCTGATGGGAATTACTTTATTCAAAATAATAGCGGCAACAACACCTTCAACTATTGGCCGAATGCACACATGCTGGATGTTTTAACTGATGCTTATTTAAGAACAAAAAGCGGGGTTTATACCCAGCGGATGAAAACGCTGTTAAATGGTATTAAAATAGCTAACGGCGGTGCATATCCAAACGAATTTTATGACGATATGGGTTGGCTGGCTAATGCGAGCCTGAGGGATTATAACATCACCAGCGATGCAGATTATTTGAACGTTGCCCAAATTCTTTATGCTGAAATTAAAGGCGGTTCAAACAGCATAACAGGGGGAGGTATTGCCTGGCAACGGACACAGTTATACTATAAAAATATCCCGTCAACCGGTAATATGACAATTTTGGCTGCGCGGTTTTATGAACTGCAAAATAAGCCTGAGGACCTGGCTTTAGCCAAAAGCCTTTACAATTGGATGAAAGCCAAATTGGTGAACCCAACATCGGGCGTGGTGCTTGATGGAATTAACCGGAACCAGGACGGACAGGTGGATAATTGGATATTTACTTATAACCAGGGTTTGTTTATCGGCTCTGCAGTTGAGCTTTATAACATTACAAAAGACCCAGCCTACCTGCAGGATGCTATTCTTACAGCAAATAATGCAATTGCAGATCCCAATTTAACTGCAAACGGTATATTTAAAAGTGAAGGGCAGGGCGACGGCGGTCTGTTTAAAGGAGTTGCAGTAAGGTACCTGACATTGTTAGCCGAATTGCCGGATCTGGATGCCGCTGATAAGATTAAATATGCCAATTTTCTGCA
Source organism: Mucilaginibacter sp. OK098 (assembly GCF_900142915.1). GTDB lineage: Bacteria > Bacteroidota > Bacteroidia > Sphingobacteriales > Sphingobacteriaceae > Mucilaginibacter. The sequence goes on along the minus strand of NZ_FRCM01000008.1, from coordinate 336,535 downwards.
AAAAAATGCCCAAACGCTTTATCTGAAAGGTATTGGAAGGCCATCAATGATGATCAGTCCCGATTGGAACATACTTCCATCAGGCAGTACTGACCTTACTACACAACTAAGCGGCGTAATGATGATTGAAGCGGCAGCGAAGTTGAAAGCTGATGGCGAAATTCAGTAAGCGGAGGCTTTAAAGGCGGACCCTATATCTACCTATAGTAAATTAATTTTTACCCGTCAAAAACTCCGTTGAATACGCAAGGGCTTATAATAGTTTAGGTTAGTTATCATCACTTGATGATGATTATGCGTCCCGGGATGAGATCCGGGACGCTTTTTACATTCTGATATACAGACAATTTTTCTTGACTCCTGGTCTCTTGATTCTTGTCTCTTTCCTCTACACGTTAAACCTGAAATGCATAATGTCGCCATCCTGCACAATATATGTTTTGCCTTCAACGCCTAATTTACCGTTTTCCTTAATAATCGCTTCCGAGCCATTGAATTTTACAAAATCTTCATATTTTATAACCTCCGCGCGGATAAAACCTTTTTCAAAATCGGTATGGATAACACCTGCGGCCTGTGGGGCAGTAAAGCCTTTGGTGATGGTCCATGCCCGTACCTCTTGTACACCTGCAGTAAAATAAGTGGCCAGGTTAAGCAGTTTATATGCTGCTTTGATCAGTTTATTTACGCCTGATTCTGTCAGTCCCAAATCGTCCAGGAACATCTGGCGTTCTTCGTAGGTTTCCATCTCGGATATTTCCGATTCTATTTGTGCCGATATGATCAGTACTTCCGCGTTTTCTTCTTTTACTGCTGCTTTTACTCTTTCAACATAAGCATTGCCGGTGTTAACCGATGCTTCGTCAACATTACAAACGTACATTACCGGTTTGGCGGTTAAAAGCCAGATGTCGGCAATATATTCCTGGTCTTCTTCAGCAACCGGAGCCGTACGGGCTGATTTACCTGCCAGCAAATGATTTTTGTAAACAGTAAGCACATCAAAGGTTTTTTTAGCCTCTTTGTCGCCTCCTGTTTTGGCCATTTTTTCAACTTTCTGGATCTTCTTTTCTATCGAATCCAAATCTTTAAGCTGTAGCTCAGTATCAATAATCTCCTTATCACGAATAGGATCAACAGAACCATCCACGTGGATCACATTATCATTATCAAAACAACGTAAAACGTGTATAATGGCATTGGTTGAACGGATGTTGGCTAAAAACTGGTTACCCAAACCTTCGCCTTTGCTGGCGCCTTTAACAAGGCCTGCTATATCAACTATCTCAATAACATTTGGAACAACATTTTTAGGATTAACTATTTCTGTAAGCTTGGTTAAGCGTTCATCAGGAACGGTTATTACACCCACATTTGGCTCAATGGTGCAAAACGGAAAGTTTGCTGCCTGCGCCTTGGCATTTGATAAACAATTAAAAAGTGTTGATTTACCCACATTCGGCAAACCCACTATACCACATTGAAGTCCCATTTTTTATAAATTAGTTCATGGTTCATGGTTGATAGTTCATAGAAGCTGCCATGAACCATGAACTATCAACTATGAACCACTCCCAAAAAGCTGCAAAGATAACAGAAAAAATTGCCCGTGATTTGAAAAAATAAACGACTTTTGCGGCAATACAAAAAACACGCAGATTTAAATATGTAAACGGAGGATTTTTTATGGAAGAAATGGTTGAACAGATAAGCGCATTACTGGAAAATGAAGATAATACGCTGTTACAGGAATATTTGAACAACTTAAATATATCAGAAGTTGAAGAGCTGATAGATGAACTTCCTAAACATGGCCCTTTGTTTATTGAAACATTATCGCTTAACCGCGCTGTAAATGTATTCCGCATCCTGGATTTTCCTACACAGGAGCGTATTATCAAAAAAATTTCGGGGCAAAGGGTTGCCGGATTGATAAATGAGCTGCCTCCGGATGACCGTACCGCACTTTTTAGCGAGCTGCATGGTGATGCTGTACAGAAACTAATACAGCACCTTTCACCTGGCGACCGGAAAGAAGCTTTGCAATTGCTTGGGTACGAAGAGGACAGCATAGGCCGCTTAATGACGCCTGATTATATTGCAGTGAAAAAAAGCTGGGATGTTAAGCGGGTGCTGAAGCATATTCGCGAATACGGTAAAAACTCGGAAACTATTGATGTAATATATGTGTTGGGCGATAAAGGTGTTTTACTGGATGATATCCGGATAAGGGAAATTTTATTGGTTGATCCTGATACAAAAATAAGCCAGTTAATGGACGGAAGGCTGATAGCCCTTAAAGCTACTGATCCGCAGCAGGAGGCTATCAACATATTCAGAATGAATAACAGGGTGGCTTTGCCGGTTACGGATGATGCTAATGTGTTATTAGGTATAGTTACGGTTGATGATATTTTGTGGATAGCAAACGAAGAATATACCGAGGATATCCAAAAGATAGGAGGTACTGAGGCCCTGGATGAACCGTACCTTGATATAAATTTATTTAAACTGGTAAAAAAACGTGTCGGCTGGCTAATTGTTTTGTTTTTAGGCGAAATGCTTACCGCCACTGCAATGGGTTATTTTGGTGATGAGATAGGGGTAGTGGTAGCGCTGGCATTCTTCTTACCGCTGATCATATCAAGCGGCGGTAATAGTGGTTCACAGGCATCAACATTAATTATACAGGCTATGGCGTTAGGCGAGGTAACGGTTGCCGATTGGTGGCGGGTTATGCGCCGGGAATTACTTTCGGGATTAATGCTGGGGGTAATTTTGGGTGTGATTGGCTTTTTTAGGATAACTATATGGAGCGGGTTTAGTACCGTTTACGGTCCGCATTGGCTGCTTATTGCATTTACAGTTGGCTTTGCATTAATTGGTGTTGTGCTTTGGGGGTCATTAGCAGGTTCGATGTTGCCGCTGGTATTAAAAAAACTTGGCGCCGACCCTGCAACATCTTCTGCACCGTTTGTAGCCACCCTTGTTGACGTAACCGGTTTGATAATTTATTTCAGCATTGCCTCAATTATAATGCATGACATTCTTCATCCTGCGGCAGCGGCACATCATGCTGCTTTAATACATAATCTTATTCCCAGAGCGGCTGGCTTTAGCATTTAGGTAAATAGGCTACAACAAATTTTTAGCTAAACAAAAAACCCCTGCTGGTTAGGCAGGGGTTAATATTAGTTTAGTTAGTTTAGTTTGTTCAATTAAATCTCGAAAGAAAAATCCTCATCGGCAGTTTTAGCAACTTCCTGGGTTTCGCTGTATTCGTAACGTTTCTCCACAACTTCCTGGTTTGCTTTTATGTACTCAATAGTATCTTTTAAGCCATCAGCAAATTTTTCGAAATCTTCTTTATAAAGAAAGATCTTATGCTTAATAAAGACGCCATCTTCCAAACGCTTTTTGCTTTCGGTAATAGTAACATAATAATCGTTTGAACGGGTTGCCTTTACGTCAAAAAAATAAGTCCTCTTCCCTGCTCTTACCTTCTTTGAATAAACCTCTTCACGCTCTCTGTTTTCAAAATCTCCCATAATATATTTATCGTAACTAGTTTTGGTTGGCATAAATATAAATAATTTTTCAAAGTACAAGTATTTATTCTAACAATAATGAACTTTTGTTGTAATTATTCTATTTTTTGATCTCTTTTACACGTTTTCTTCCTCTTCCAGCAGCTGCTTTTCGTATAATTCGAAATAAACGCCTTTTTGCTGCATTAGGTAAGCATGGGTTCCCTGTTCAATAATTTCACCATTATCCATCACCAAAATTTTATCGGCATTTTTTATAGTCGAGATCCGATGGGCAATAATTATACTGGTTTTGCCCTGCATATTACGGCCAAGGTTATTTAATATTTCTTCCTCTGTACGGGTATCAACAGCCGACAGGCAATCATCAAAGATCAGGATCTGCGGATGTTTAACTATTGCACGCGCTATTGAAACGCGTTGCTTTTGTCCGCCTGAAAGTGTTATGCCGCGCTCGCCTATCAGCGTTTCAAAACCTTGTTCAAGTTCCATGATATTTGTATAAACGGCGGCATCTTTTGCGGCTTGCGATACTTTATGCATATCTAAAACATCAGCGCTGAAAGCAATATTATTGGCTATCGTATCTGAAAACAGGAACACCTCTTGCGGTACAAAGCCTATTTGCGACCGGTAACCTTCCAGGTTGAGCTTATTTATGGCTACCCGGTCAACCAAAATCTCGCCACCGGTAGTATCATACATCCGCATAATTAAATTGGCGATAGTTGATTTTCCCGAACCTGTGCGACCAATAATTGCAATCATTTCGCCGGGGTTGGCCGTAAATGACACATTTTTTAGCGCCTGGATGCCGGTATCAGGATAAATGAAGGATACATTATTAAATTCGATATGTCCGTTTACAGATATTTTTTCAACATTCGGCGATATGATCTCCGGCTGTTGCTGTAAAAATTCATTAATCCGTTTTTGTGATGCAGCTGCCCGCTGAATAAGCGAAGTAACCCAGCCTAATGAGATAACCGGGAAAGTAAGCATATTAAGGTAAACTATAAACTCGGCAATATTACCCGATGTAATGTTACCCTTCATTACTTCAATGCCGCCTATGTACATAGTTATAACGTTACTTAAGCCAACCAGCAGCAGCATTAAAGGATAAAACATGGCCTGTACTTTAACAAGTTCCATGGAGTGTGTTTTATAATTTTCACTCTCAGCAGCAAACTTGCCGGTTACATGCCCTTCGCGCACATATGATTTGATAACCCTGATCCCTGAAAAATTTTCCTGCACAAAGCTTGAAAGGGCTGATAATCTCTGCTGGATCTTTTCGCTTCTAAAGTTGATGGTATTATTTACGTAGTATATTATTATGGCTAAGATGGGTAAGGGCAATACGGAAAATATGGCAAGCCTTACATTTACGGTAAGCATAACGTAAATAACCATTATAAAAAGTACCACTGTATTTATGGTATACATAATACCCGGCCCAAGGTACATGCGCACCCGGCTAACATCTTCGGTTACCCTGTTCATAAGGTCGCCGGTATTGTGGCGTCGATAAAAAGCGAGGGACAGTTTTTGATAATGATGGTAGATCTCGTTCTTCAAATCATACTCAATATGCCGCGACATCAGGATAATGGTTTGTCTCATAAAAAACAGGAACAAACCGCGCAATAAAGCTAACACCAGCACCAGGATCCCAAATAAAAGCAGGCTAGAGCCAAAGATCTGGTAAATAACATCCTGCCTGTTAAAGCCGGAGAAAAGACGGTAAAGGGCTATGTTTTCAGTAACCAGGTCAAATGCCACCCTGATAACCTGCGCCGGTAACACCCCAAAAATATTTGAAATTATAACAAACAAGACACCGGGAATAAGTCGCCAGCGGTATTTATAGAAAAATTTGTTGAGGTATGCGAGGTCCTTCATAAAGTTGAAAGTCCGAAAGTCCGAAAAGTTCGAAAGTCGGAAAGTTCAAAAGTAGGTTAATGTAATTAATTATTCAAGTTAATATGCCGTGTAAGCTAGTACACCAACTTCCAATACCGCCAATTTCTTTTAGACTTTCGAACTTTTCGGACATTCGGTCTAAACAAAAGTTTGCTGCAATAAAAAAAACACATACTTTTGTCCAATCCGAAAGGAATTATTTACCTTGTTACCTCTGATGCCGAATTCAAACTCCAGTGAATCAATATTTAGCCAGCTTGAGGCTTACGGACATAAGAAAGTTGTGTTTTGCAGCGATCCCGATACAGGTTTAAAAGCAATAATAGCCATTCATGATACCACGCTTGGTCCCGCTTTGGGCGGCACGCGTATGTGGGCTTATAAATCAGAAGCTGATGCTTTGTATGATGTATTAAGGCTGTCGAAAAGCATGACTTATAAATCTGCTATTGCAGGTCTTAACCTGGGCGGTGGTAAAGCAGTTATCATAGGCGATTCGCATAAGGATAAAACAGAGGCTTTGCTGCGTAAGTTTGGCCGCTTTATAAAAAACCTTAACGGCGAATTTATTACAGCGGAAGATGTGGGCACCAACCCGCGGGATATGGAATACATCAGGATGGAAACCCAGCATGTTACTGGGGTGCCTGAAACCATAGGTGGTAGCGGCGACCCTTCTCCAATAACTGCTCTGGGGGTTTTTATGGGAATAAAGGCTTGTATAAAAGAGCTTTATGGCAATGATAACTTAGCCGGCAGATCAGTAATCGTGCAGGGGATTGGGCATGTGGGCGAAAAACTGGTGAAACTGCTGCGCGATGAAAATGCAAAAGTTTACGCCAGCGACATTAATGAGGATCTTTTAGGGCAGGTAGCCAAAAAATATGGCGCCGAAGCGGTTTCAAACAATACTATTTTTGATATTGATGCCGATATTTATGCCCCGTGTGCGTTGGGTGCAACCATTAACACACAAACAATTAATAAGCTTAAGTGTGCTATTATAGCTGGTTCGGCTAATAACCAGTTGGAGGACGAAAATATTCACGGGCAAATGCTGCTTGAAAAAGGCATATTATTTGCACCGGATTATGTAATAAATGCAGGAGGAATTATTAACTGCTACTCAGAACTAATGGGCTTTAGTAAAAAAAGAACCATGCAGCTAACCGAAAATATTTACGAAGCTACCCGTAATGTTTTAAAGCTTTCTAAAGCCGAAAGCATTTCTACAACTGATGCCGCTAATAAAATTGCCGAAAAAAGAATTGCTGATATTAAAAAAGTGAAATCAACCTATTAAAATACCAAATAACCCACTAACTTTGTGGGCTAAAATCGTTCTTACAAAATGTTAAACCGCAGACACCTAAGGGTAAAAGTTCTTCAGTCGTTATACGCTTATCACCAATCAAACAGCGGCGACATCAAACAGCATGAAAAATATCTATTGCAAACAATTGATAAGGTATACGAAATGTATATCTGGATGCTGTCATTAATTTCAGAAATTACGAGCTATGCAGCAAATGATGCCGAAGAAAGGGCAAACAAGTATTTACCTACGGCTGATGACCTCAATGCTAATGTTAAAATTCTGAGCAACAGGTTTATTCTTTCCCTGCATGAGAACAAAGATTATTTAGCAGGGCTTAAAAAGTACAAAGTAGAATGGAGTTTTGAACCCGAGTTGGTAAAATCTTTATTTATTATCCTTAAAAATTCCGAGGATTATAAAGAGTACCTGAAAAAGACGGGTGACACTATCCAAACCGATAAAGACATTATTAAATTCATTTTCAAAAAGGTGATCTTAAAATCATCAATTGCCGAGCAGGTTTTTGAAGATATGTTTTTATACTGGCCGGTGGATAAAGATGTTTTACAGGCATTAATTGCAAAGACATTTAAAAACTTTTCACATGATGAGCCCGGGCTGAATGAATTAGCCGAGGTAACCGGCAATTGGGAAGAAGACAGGGAGTTTATTGTTAATTTGTTTGAAGAAAGCATTCGTCACGATGCGGATTACCAGCTGTTAATAACCGGTAAAACTCAAAATTGGGAACCTGACCGTATTGCAATGATGGATACTTTATTAATGAAAATGGCTATTGCCGAGTTTGTTAATTTCACGTCTATCCCGGTTAAAGTTACCATTAATGAATACCTTGAAATCTCTAAGGAGTTTAGTACACCCAAAAGTAATTCATTTATAAACGGTATATTAGACAAGATTTTGGGCGACCTGAAAACTCAGAATAAAATAAAGAAAATAGGCAGAGGATTAATTGAATAATTACATGAAAAACCTTTTTTTAAGCTTAATAGCGGCAGGAATGTTAATGACTGCCTGTAATTCAAACAAAACCGGTAGTACAACGGCTGATAATTCCACCACGGCTAATGCTGCCAATGCACCGGTAATGAAATTTGAAAAAGAAACGCACGATTTTGGTAAGATCAAAACCGGCGATAAGGTTACCTATGATTTTAAATTTACCAATACAGGCAAAACACCATTAATTATTACAGATGCTGTTGCCACCTGCGGATGTACCAAGCCTGAATGGCCTAAAACACCTGTTAAACCAGGTGAAAGCGGCGCTATCCACGTTACTTTTGACAGCGCTGCAAAAATGGGGCTGCAGGATAAACAAATAACAATTACAGCCAATACTAATCCCGCACAAAACAGGGTTCATTTAATTGGTGAGGTAACCACAAAATAAAAAATTATATAAATTTAAAATGATAGCAACTATTTTATTACAAGCTGGTTCAGGATTTGGGATTCAGCAAATTATAACTTTCGGTTTAATTGCAGTGGTTTTTTACTTCTTTATGATAAGGCCACAGGTAAAAAAACAAAAAGATCAAAAAAAATATGTTAACGAGTTAAAAAAGGGCGATAAGGTAGTTACAACTGCCGGCATCCACGGCAGAATAATTGACGTTAATGAAACCACCTTTTTAGTTGAAGTTGACAACGGTAAGATCCGTTTCGATAAAACGGCAATATCTTTAGAAGCTTCAAAGGCGCTGAATACGCCAGCTGTAGTTACTAAGGCTTAGGTAAAAGGCTAAGGGTAATAAGAGAGGTGAAAGGTTAAAGGTGAAAGGCAAAAGGTTTTAAGCCTTACCTTTCACCTTTTGATTTTTACCTTTAACCCTTAACCTTTCACCTTTTACCTTTTTCAAAAATGGCAATAATAAAATTATCTGCAACAGAACGAAGAAGAGCATCGGCATTTTTTACATGCCTGGTACTGGCCGTTCTTGCCTGGATCTTTACCGTATTGTCAAACACCTACAGCTATACCGTTAAAGAAGCGTTAAATTTTAAGAACACGCCTCAAAAACGCGCCTTCCATTCGTTGCAGTCTGATACAGTGAATGCCACTATAAATGGCAGCGGGTGGCAAATGCTATTCTCAAAAATGCATAATGAAGTGAATTCTATTTCAATTGATCTCCGGTCGCTTGAGTACAAAAGCTATGTTGTGCTTAGCTCGCAGTTAAGCCAGGTAAATAGTAAAAAAGAAATAGATCAGCAAATAACAAGCTTTAACCCTGATACGCTTTATTTTGATTTTTCGAACCGTAAAGTAAAAAGGGTGCCTATTGAGCTGGTAACCTCGGTAATGTATAAGCACCAGTTCTCACAATCGGGTAATATTACACTTAACCCTGCCTATGTTATTGTAAATGGCCCGGCAAATGTTATTGATAATATACTAACCTGGAAATCTGACACGCTAAAGCTGGATAGCATTAGTGAAACTATTAATACCCGTTTAACGCTTCAGCCGGTTAAGGAAGGAAATGTGAGTGTATTTCCTAAAAATGTGGAAGTAACGCTGCCTGTTGATGAATATACTGAAAAAACGCTGGAGATCCCGGTTAAGCTGATCAATAACCATGATTATGACGATGTAAAGATCTTCCCTCAAAAGGTTAAAGTAACATTTACCACCTCATTAAGCAGGTATGCCCAAACTGATGAAGACTTTTTTGAAGCAACGGTAGATCTTGACCTATGGAGAAAGCATGGCTATAAAGTATTGCCGGTTGTGATCTTTAAATCGCCCGCGTATAGTAAAATAGTAAAAATAGAACCACAGAATATTGACTTTATTATAAAAAAGTAATGCTCAAAATAGGATTAACCGGCAATATAGGCAGCGGCAAAACTACTGTCAGCAAAGTGTTTGAGCTGTTGGGGGTCCCTGTTTTTTATGCTGATGATGCAGCCAAGGAGGTAATGGTAAAAGATCAAATCCTTATTAAAGGTATTCAATCAGCCTTTGGCAAGCTTTCCTATTTTGACGATGGCTCTTTAAACCGTAAGCATATAGCGGATATTGTTTTTAACGATGCTGAGCAACTTGCAAAATTAAATTCGCTGGTACATCCGGCAACTTTCAGAGCTTTTGATGAATGGGTTAAACAAGTTAGAGATGTACCCTATATTTTAAAGGAAGCTGCACTGTTGTTTGAAAGCGATTCGTACAAAATGTGCGATTACTCCATAATGGTTCAGGCTCCCATTGAAACAAGGATAAAACGTGTAATGCAAAGGGATGGCTTAAGCCGCACCGAGGTTGAAAGTCGCAACTCCAAACAGTTTTCAGAAGAAAAGAAAACAGCATTAGCCGATTATACAATTAAAAATGATGATGTGCAATTAGTAATACCCCAGGTTTTGGAATTGCATCAGGAGCTTTTGTCATTAGGCATTGGTCATTAGTCATTGTTTCTCTTTTATGTATTAGGAAATAAATTATATCCTATTTAAGCCAGCCAACCCAATGACTAATGACACAATGACCAATGATATAATAGAAGATTTTCTAAGTTTCAACCTCAACGGCCTTTATTGTAAATACGGCGATTTTTACTTAGATCCTTTGCAGCCTGTTGCAAATGCAGTGATCTCTCATGCCCATGCAGACCACGCTATTCCAGGTAATACAAACATTTATTGTACCGAAGCCACACATGCTTTTATGAAGCTGCGGTACGGTAAAAATGCCGGTAAGGTGTTTAATATTGCTGCCTATAATTCAACGTTTAATATTGGGGGCGTTGAAATAACATTTATACCTGCAGGGCATATGTTAGGATCGGCCCAGGTTTTAATGGAATATAAAGGGGCGAAATATTTGTATACTGGTGACTATAAAGTTCAGCCTGATGCAACCTGTGAGCCTATTGAATGGGTAAATGCCGATGTACTGATAACCGAAAGCACCTTTGCCGATCCTGCAGTTTTACACCCGGACCCGGTTGAAGAGATAAAAAAGCTGAACGACATAAAAATCAACGTCCTGCTTGGCGCTTATGGTTTGGGAAAAAGCCAAAGGTTGATAAATATGATAAATGAACATGCGCCGCAAAAGAAAATATTGGTGCATCACCGCATAATGCCTATTAACACCATTTATGAAAAAATGGGATTTGCACCGGGTAAATGCCAGCTATATGGCCGCAAGCTGATGAAAAGCCAGGAGGAGTTTGTTTACATTGTGCCACCTTTTACCTTTGATAGTTATATAAGAGCTACAGGTGTTAAAAGGTTGTTTGCTTCGGGGTGGAAAAATTTGCAGGTAAACCAGCAGGATACGCTGTTTATATCTGACCATGTAGATTGGAATGATATTTTGCAGGCTATCGAACATGTAAAACCCGTACAAATATGGACACTGCATGGCAACGGAATGCATTTGAAAAAGTATTTTGGGGATCATATTTTTGTAAAAATTTTGAACTGAAATGCTTGTAGAAGGTATTGATTATTACATAAATGCAGATGGTAATTTGGTTTTTACAAAAGAATACCACTTAAAACGCGGGTATTGCTGTAAAAATAAATGCCTAAACTGCCCCTGGGATTATGGAAAAGCCAAACAGGCTAAGGATGTTAAGAAATAATTAAGGATATTTGTATTAAGAGAGTTAATATTTATGCGGATAGACGAAGAAATACAAAGCAGCAAATTTGAAAACAACTATCAGAAAGCGGTTATTAATATTTCATATACCTACAGCTGGGTAAATAACCAATCACGTCATCTTTTCGAAAAAAATAATATAACGCTGCAACAATTTAACATATTAAGAATTTTGAGAGGCCAATATCCAAAACCGGCTACTGTAAATTTACTGAAAGACAGGATGGTTGATAAAATGTCGGACGCCTCACGCATTGTGGATCGTCTTGTTCAAAAAGGCATGGTATCCCGTTGTACAAATACAAAGGACCGTCGCGCAGTTGATATAAGGATCAGCGATCAGGGCCTTGCAATACTGGCCAAGATGGACGAGGATTTTAAAATCAAAGACCTGCTCCAAAATAATTTAACTGAAGAAGAGGCCGGCCAGTTAAGCGATTTGCTGGACAAGTTAAGAGGGTAGGTGTATTTCGGATTTCGGATGTTCGATTTCGGATTTTGGAATAAGAATTAGAAGAATTCCGAAATCAAACATCCGAAATTAAAAGCCTGGCAGGATCTTCTTAAACAGGATAGAAAACATCCACCCCACAAACATCCCATAAATAGCTCCGCAAAAAACATCAATTGGGAAATGTACGCCTACATATACCTGTGCAAAGCTGATTGTGCCAGCCCAAAGGATTCCCCAAAGCCAGATCCATCTCCATTTTTTTTGAAACAGCATGATCAGGAAAAAAGCCATTGCAAAATGATCTGTTGCATGGGTGGATGGAAAGCTATAACCCGTTCCGCATGCTACGCGGACAATATCTGTTTTTGAAACAACTACGTCGCGACATGGTCTGTCTCTTTTAACCAGTTGCTTTATAATGCTTGCGCTTGTAAAATCTGCAAGCCCTGCTGATAGCGCTAATAGTAGTATGATTATTAAGCCTTGCTTTTTAAATTTATAAATACAAAAACCAATTATAAACAGGTACAGCGGGATCCAGAATTTAGGATTCCGCAGCCATGGCATTACCCAGTCGAAGAACGGGTTAGCCAGGTCGTGATTAATGAAATAAAATAAATGCCGGTCGAGCTGTAAAAGGTAATCAGGCATTGCTTTCCTAATAGCTTAAATTAACAAAGCGGTAAATATAACTAATTAGGCGGGGGTTAAAACAATACGATTTTTATTATTGCTTCGGTTAAATATCTTATTTTTGCGCCACAACAAACATTTACATTTTGACACTAATAAAATCAATTTCGGGAATAAGAGGTACCATAGGTGGTGCGGTTGGCGAGGGTTTAACCCCCTTGGATATTGTAAAATTTACTGCTGCATACGGTACCTGGGCCGTTAATAAAAGCGGAATTAAAAAAATTGTGCTTGGGCGCGATGCACGTATCTCCGGCAATATGGTAAACAGTCTTGTTATTGGCACCTTGCAGGGGCTGGGTATAGATGTAATAGACCTCGGCCTTTCAACAACCCCTACGGTTGAGATAGCCGTACCTGATGAAAAAGCTGCAGGTGGCATTATTTTAACCGCGAGCCATAACCCAAAGCAATGGAATGCACTGAAACTGTTAAATGCAGATGGTGAATTTATTAGCGATGCGGATGGTAAGGAGGTGCTTGAAATAGCCGAAAATAGTGACTTTAAGTTTGCTGACGTAAATGACCTTGGCAAGGTTGACGATAGTGATAACTATTTACAAAAACATATAGATAAAATACTTGCACTGCCTTTAGTTGATGTAGCTGCAATTGCCAAAGCTGATTTTAAAATTGTTATTGATTGCGTTAACTCAACCGGTGGCATATTTGTGCCTGCTTTGCTAAAAGCTTTGGGTGTAAAAACTATTCATGAGCTATATTGTGTGCCTGATGGTAATTTTCCGCATAACCCCGAGCCATTGCCCGAGAATCTTGTTGCGCTTTCAAAAGAGGTAGTAAACAAAAGAGCTGACCTGGGTATAGCTGTTGATCCTGATGTTGACCGTCTTTGCTTTGTTTGTGAGGATGGTAATGTTTTTGGCGAGGAGTATACACTGGTTGCCGTTGCTGATTATGTTTTAAAGCATACCAAAGGCAATACGGTATCAAATCTTTCATCAACCCGTGCGTTGCGTGATGTTACCGAAAGCGCCGGTGGTGAATACAATGCGGCGGCAGTAGGAGAGGTGAATGTGGTTAAAAAAATGAAGGAAGTAAATGCTGTAATAGGTGGTGAGGGCAATGGCGGGGTGATTTATCCTGAACTGCATTACGGCAGGGACGCTTTAGTAGGCATAGCCTTGTTTTTAACCCACCTGGCAAAATATGGTAAATCGGTATCTAATTTAAGAAGTACTTATCCCGGTTATTTTATCTCAAAAAATAAAATCACCCTAACACCCGAAATGGATATTGATGCATTGCTGTTAAAGGTTGAAGAAAAATATAATAAACAGCCATACAGCACAATTGATGGCCTGAAAATAGAATTTGACAAAGAATGGGTACATTTGCGCAAGTCAAATACCGAACCTATTATTCGTATTTACTCAGAAGGTAATTCAGAAACAGTGGCGAATAATTTAGCCAATAAGATAATTGCCGATATAAAAGAGATTTTAAAATTGAGTTAGGGTAGGAGTCCGAAAGTCAGTAAAGTCCGAAAGACCGGAAGAAAATAAAATAACAAAAAAAAATGTGGTGAATTAACGATGCGACAAATCGCTAATTCATTAATTCATACAATCAATAATTACTACAAAATGCGTGTTTATTTTGATAATGCTGCAACCACACCGCTAGATCCTGAAGTGCTGAAAACAATGTATACTGTTATGGAGAGCACTTACGGCAATCCTTCATCTATTCATTCACATGGGCGGGAGGCAAGAACACTGATTGAAAGATCGCGCAAAACTATAGCTAACCTGCTGCACACATCACCTGCCGAGATCTTTTTTACCTCAAGCGGTACAGAGGCTGATAATATGGCTATAAGATGTGGTATTAATGATCATAATATTAAGCATGCTATAACCAGCCGGTTAGAGCACCACGCTGTTCTGCATACCATGGAAGCGCTTGAAAAGGCAGGTGTTATAAAGTTGAGCTTTGTTGATGTTGACAGTAAAGGAAGTGTTGATTATGATCACCTGGAAACCCTATTAAAAGATAACGAACGCAGCTTTGTATCATTAATGCATGCCAATAACGAGATAGGCACCCTGTCTGATATGGAACGGGTAGGCGATCTTTGCGAGGCATATAATGCTATTTATCATTGTGATACCGTGCAAACAATGGGCCATTACCAGCACGACCTGAGCAAGCTGAAGGCTCATTTCCTGGTTTGTGCCGGGCACAAATTGCATGGCCCCAAGGGGGTAGGCTTTTTACATATAAACCATCGCATAAAAATAAAACCTTTAATATATGGTGGTGCGCAGGAGCGCAACATGCGCGGTGGTACCGAAAATATTTACGGAATAGTAGGCCTTGCCAAAGCATTGGAGATAGCCTACAGCGAAATGGAGCAGCATCAAAAGCATATCCAGGGTTTAAAAACCTATATGATTGATCAGTTGCTTGAAAGCATCCCTGGTATAAATTTTAATGGTGAAACTGATCCTGCAAAGAGTTTATATACCGTATTAAATGTGCAGTTTCCTGAAATGGATATGGCAGATATGCTACTGTTTAACCTTGATATAGCCGGTATTTCAGCATCAGGCGGCAGCGCATGCAGTTCGGGTAGTGATATTGGCTCGCATGTATTGACAGCTATTGGCGCCAGCTCGTCAAGGCCATCAGTAAGATTTTCTTTTTCAAAGTACAGTACCAAAGAAGAGGTAGATTTTACAGTTGCAAAGGTTCGTGAGCTTTGCCTGGTAAGCGCTTAAGTTGTTTGCTTTTATATAGTCAAATTTCTTTGAAGTAGGATTTTTTTTATAATTTATAAAACAAAACCTTGAAATTGGTGGTATATTTAATATAAATTTAAGTGCCATGAATTCAAATAATCAAAATTCCGGAAAAAATCAGGAACGTCCCGGCCAGGGTCGCCCGAACGAAATTCCTGAAAAGAGAGCGTCTGAACAAGAAAAATCAGGTTATCCGCACCAAATTGAACAAGAGCAACAGCAGGAAGGTAACGACGCCTCGTACAGCGAGCAAACAGATGTTACCCCTCCAAATCAAAAGGAATTCCCTTCGGTTGGGAATCCTGAAACTAATTTCAAACCCAGTAATCATGGACGAACGACAGGCAGAATGGTTGGTCATGAGCCGGGTACCGAAAGTTTATAAGACAATAATTTTCTGATAATAGATCAGTATTTAAACGGAAGGCTATCGGTATCGATAGCCTTTTTTATTTTAATAGCTCCAATTATAAATTAAATCATAGGTTATGGAAAGTTTTGAGAAAGATCTTTTTAAAAAGATGGAAGATGACAAAAATCATGCTACAAGGCCCTTTTCAAATGCTGAAAAAGCTAGCGCCGCCGAAATTAATAAAGGAGGCGATCCCAGGTTAAGAAATTATATGGGCAGGGAAAACACCGGGGTTGAAGGACCCAACTGGGATAAAATGAGCCGATGGGTAGATGGGCCTACCACGCTGAATGCAGGAATTTTTAAATAAGATTCGACCTGAGCCTTTTAAATAAAAAGAGGTTGCTTTTGGCAACCTCTTTTTATATGAGAATATTTAATGCTTTTAATTTACCATCATCTTTAAAAATGAAGACAATCTTTCCTTCATTTCCCTGCGGTCCACTATAAAATCCAAAAATCCGTGTTCCAGTACAAACTCAGCAGTCTGGAACCCTTTTGGAAGATCCTTTTTTATAGTTTCTTTTATAACGCGTGGTCCGGCAAAGCCTATTAATGAGCCAGGTTCTGCAATATTAATATCGCCCAGCATAGCGTATGATGCGGTAACACCACCCGTAGTAGGATCGGTTAATAAGGATATATAAGGTATTTTAGCTTGTGATAGCAAAGCAAGCTTAGCCGAAGTTTTAGCCATCTGCATTAATGAAAATGCCGCTTCCATCATCCGCGCACCGCCTGATTTTGAGATCATCAGGAAAGGGACTTTATTTGCAATACAATAATCAATGGAGCGGGCAATTTTCTCGCCTACTACAGATCCCATTGAGCCACCAATAAAGTTAAAATCCATACAGGCGATAACCAGCGGTTGCCCGCCAATGCTACCCGCTCCCGCTCTGATAGCATCCTTTAAACCAGTTTTGCTCATGGTTTCTTTCAGCCTGTCGGTATATTTTTTGGTGTCTTCAAAATGTAAGGGATCGCCTGAGATCAGGTCAGGGAATAGTTCTGTAAACTCGTTATTATCAAAAAGGATAGAGAAGTATTCCTTTGAACCTATGCGAAGGTGATAACCGCAATAGTGACAAACATATTGATTTTCAACCTGTTCGGAGTAGTGAAGAGGTTTCTTACATTCAGGGCATTTGTTCCAGATGCCATCGGGGGCTTCCTTCTTTTCCTCAGTGGTCGTAATTATCCCTTTGATCTCACGTTTAAACCAAGCCATATCTATATCTAACTCTTTCAATTGAATGCAAAGAAACGAAATTTTTTTTGAGATATGAGATGTTATAACAGAGATATGAGATGTGAGATGAGAGATATGAGATAAAAATGTTTAATTGCGCTGTAATACAAGGTTGTTCGGCCTGTAGTCTTTTTTTCAACCTGCCGCTGATTATTGTGAAAATTTAAATTTAGCAATGATTTTAATGATGGTTTTTAGGATAAACATAATTAACAATTGTTTATTCAAAAACATTTAAAAAGTTCGCTTTATAAAGTTGACTATTAGCTATGACCATATTTTTTTTTAACTTCGGGGCCCAATTAAAAGTTAAATGGAATTAAAAAATTATAAGGGCGTTTTGCACGGAGACCAGGTGCAGGAGCTATTTGAAGCAGCAAAAAAGCACCAGTTTGCTTTGCCTGCGGTAAACGTAATAGGTACCAATACCATTAACGCGGTTATGGAAACTGCAAAAGCTGTTAATTCGCCGGTAATTATCCAATTATCAAATGGCGGAGCGCAGTTTTATGCAGGTAAATCATTAGATAACTCAAAACTGCAAGCTTGCATTCTTGGCGGTGTTTCTGCTGCAAAGCATGTGCATTTATTGGCTGAGCACTATGGTATAGCTGTAATATTACATACAGACCATGCTGCTATGAAATTTTTGCCATGGATTGACGGTTTGTTAGATCATGGTGAAAAGTTTTTTGCTGAAACAGGGAAACCATTATTCTCATCGCATATGCTTGATCTTTCTGAAGAGTCATTGCATGAAAATATTGAGATCTCTGCCAAATACCTTGCCCGTATGGCAAAAATGGGTATGACGCTTGAAATTGAATTAGGTGTTACAGGTGGTGAAGAAGATGGTGTTGACAACTCTGATGTTGACAGCTCACGTTTATATACGCAGCCCGAAGATGTTGCTTACTCATATGAGGAGCTTTCAAAGGTTAGTCCGCGTTTTACTGTTGCAGCAGCATTTGGTAACGTGCATGGTGTTTACAAACCGGGTAATGTTAAGCTTCAGCCGGTAATTTTACATAACTCTCAGGAGTATGTTAAAAAACATTTCGGACTTACTGCTGAAAAGCCTATCAATTTTGTATTCCATGGCGGCTCAGGCTCAACCCAGGAGGAGATAAGGGAAGCAATCTCTTATGGCGCTATAAAAATGAATATTGATACCGATATGCAATGGGCATACTGGGAAGGTATAAAAGATTACTATAAATCAAAAGAAGGATACCTGCAAAGCCAGATAGGCAGTCCTGACGGCGAGGATTCTCCAAACAAAAAATATTACGATCCGCGCGTTTGGTTGCGTAAAGGCGAAGAAAGCTTTGTTAAAAGGCTTACTGAAGCGTTTGGCGATTTAAATTGCATCGATGTTAATAGCAAATTATAAGTTGATCAGGTTGATTTGGTGAGTAGTTGATTTGGTTAAAATCTGAACTTAATCAAATCAATCCAACCTAATCAACCCATTCAACTACTATAAAAAGCGCTAATGTTCTAAACATTGGCGCTTTTTTTTGGTTCTGTACCTAAACAATTATCATGGCTAAAAAGAAAAATTTATTTGAACGTTTTGCCAATTGGGCCACTATAGCAACCGGCAGTTCTGCCGCTTTCATTATAGCAGCAAGCGTTATAGTTTTATGGATTGTTACCGGGCCTATCTTTAAATATTCGGATACCTGGCAGTTGATAATAAATACAGGCACAACCATTATTACCTTTTTAATGGTTTTTTTGATCCAGAAATCGCAGAATAAGGATTCAAAGGCAATTCATCTGAAATTGAATGAATTAATTGCTTCGCACCAGGGTACCAGTAATCGTATGGTAAATATTGAAGACCTAACCGAACTTGAATTGGATCATTTGCATAAATTTTATGTGCAATTAGCTAAATTAGCCGAAAAAGAAGGAGATTTGACCTGCACCCATTCAATTGATGCAGCCGAAGAGAATAATATAAATAAGCTAAATAGCTTAATGCAACGAAACTCATATAAAAATGCCCGTAACAGTAAAAGCAAACAAAGTAAGTGACCCTGCCGATCTTGAAAAAGTATTTGCCATCCGCCGTGAAGTATTTGTAGACGAACAAAATTGCCCTCCCGAACTGGAATGGGAGTTTGAAGATGAATCAACTCATTTTTTGGCTACCGTAGGTGGTGAGCCTGCCGGGGCATCCCGCTGGCGTAAAACTGATAAGGGCTATAAGCTGGAACGCTTTGCCGTATTGCAAAAATTCAGGGGAATGGGGGTGGGGCAGGTATTAGTTAAAACTGTTTTAAACGATTTGCCTGCCGATGCAACGTATATTTATATGCATGCTCAGATCCAGGCCGTAAGCTTATATGAAAAGTTTGGTTTTGAAAAAATCGGACCGGAGTTTGAAGAAGCCGGGATAAGGCATTTTAAAATGGTGAGAGGGTGATTTCGGATGTTCGATTTGGATTTAGAATAACCGCCTGCAACTGTAGCTTTAGATGAGGCGAAGTGCAAGTTTGTGTATCTGCAAGCTGGCAAAGCGTTCCATTTTTACACGCGGAACACCCGGAACAGAGTGTAATATACTGATTATCAGTTGATTTGTCTTTTATTAAAGATTAAATAGCTATAAGTAGTTGATAATCATCGTGTTCCACTATTCCTTATATCAAAAACTCACGTTAATTAAGAAATCCGGCTTTTGCCTCTTCTGAATTATTATTTTACGGATATTAAAACTGGATAAATTAAATAAATATCCTGCCAGAATATTCCATCGCCTCTCTAAATTTACCCATATCAAGCTCTATAGGCTCGTTTTGCGATTGCAGGTATCCAATTAGGTTTTCGGTAGCGATATTACCTGTAAGCTCGTCTTTTGCCATTGGGCAGCCGCCATATCCTTTAACAGTAGTGTCAAAGCTTCTGCATCCGCTTTTGTAGGCTGCTTCAATTTTTTCCTGCCAGGTATCAGGTGTTGAATGCAGGTGAATGCCAAATTCTGTATCCGGGAATTGGCTGCATAACAAAGGGTAAATGCTACTAATCTGCTCAGGGCTGGCAATGCCGATAGTATCAGCTAGCGCGATATATTGGATGCCTTCGTCAATTAGCTTTTCTGCCCATTGCAATACTATATCTTCATTCCATTCATCCCCATAAGGGTTTCCAAAACCCATGGACAGATAAACAAGCAGATGCTTATTATTTTTATCGCATAGCTCATGGATCCTTCTCACGTTATCAAATGAATCATTAATGCCTGAATTCGTATTCCGCTGCTGAAAGGTTTCAGAAATGGAAAACGGGAAACCAAGATAAGTTATCTCAGGGTGCTTTGCCGCTTCCTCGGCACCGCGGTAATTGGCAATAATAGCAAGCAGCTTTGATTTGGTATTGCTTAAATCAAGCCTGCTTAAAACCGCTGCAGTATCCTGCATTTGAGGGATAGCCTTTGGTGATACAAAGCTTCCAAAGTCAATGGTATCAAAACCAACCTGCAACAGCAGATTAATATACGCCGCTTTAAGATCGGTAGGGATGAATTGATGAAGGCCCTGCATGGCATCACGGGGACATTCGGTTATTTTTATGGGCGAATTTGTCAAAGTTAATCTGGTTTTGATACTTGTTTGGTTTTATCAGCTAAGGTCTCTCTTTTAAACTGGCGGATGATCAGCCTGCTGCCGCCATTAAAGCTAATATAGCTGCCTACCCAGTTTATAAATACGATTACCTTATTTCTGAAACCTAAAAGCGAGATCAAATGTACAAACATCCAAACCAGCCAGGCAAAAAATCCCTGGAATTTTACTTTACCCAGATCAGCCACTGCTTTATTACGACCAATGGTAGCCAAAGAGCCTTTATCAAAATATTTAAAAGGTTTTGTCGGCTCGCCGTTAAGGGTTTGAATAATGGTTTGTGCAACATATTTTCCCATTTGTATGGCAACCTGGGCTACTCCGGGATGGCCCTTTGGGGTTTCATTCGTTATCATTGCGGCTACATCGCCTATGGCAAAAATATTTTCAGTGCCTTCAACTCTGCAATTATTATCAACCTTTATTCTGTTACCTCTAACTATAAGATCTTTATTCAGGCCTTCGGGAACCTCGCCCATAACCCCGGCAGACCAGATCACATTTTTGGTTCGAATGGTTTTTCCGCCTTCAAACTTTATTTCGTCGCCATCGTAGCTGTCAACTTTTACATTCAGCAGCACTTCAACACCCATCTCAGTTAAAAACTCATAAGCACCTTTTGATGCTTCATCTGAGAAGGGGCCAAGCACTTTGGGCAAAAAATCAACCAGGTAAACCTTCATATCCTCCTTTTTTAGCTCAGGATAATCTTTGGTAAGAATATGATTACGAATTTCGGCAAGCGCACCTGCCAGCTCAACGCCTGTAGGACCTGCACCAACCAGCACAAATGATAAAAGGGGATCTTTTTCTTCCTTAGTGCTTTTTAATGTCGCCTCTTCTAAATTCTGCAAAATGAGGTAACGAAGGTTTAGCGCTTCGGGTATAGACTTCATGGGCATGGCAAACCGCTCAATATCCTTGTTGCCAAAAAAATTGGTTGTTGAGCCTGTTGCAATCACCAGGTAATCATAGGCAATTTCGCCGATTGAAGTGTCAATGGTGTTTTTTTCAGTGTTTATTTTTGAAACCTCAGCAATGTTAAACCGGAAGTTTTTTTGCCCCGCGAAATTTTTGCGCAGCGAGAAGGCTATGGACCCGGCTTCCAGGCTGCCTGTAGCTACCTGGTACAGCAAAGGTTGAAAGGTGTGATAATTATGCTTGTCGAGCATCAATATGTCCACTGGCTTATCTTTAAGGTGAGTGGCAACCTGCAGACCGCCAAAACCACCTCCAACAATTACTACCTGCGGAAATTTAGCTTTATCTTTTGTATTCATGTTAGGGTTGTGTTTACAAATATATATGAAACAAAAAAGGCCCCAAATGTTCTTTGGAGCCTTTCAATAAATTATTTTTTATTTATCTAAGATCTTTCTTTCCAAAGTCGATGATTATCGGTGTTGCCACACAGATTGACGAGTATGTACCGAAACACACACCGATCAACAATGCAAACGAGAACCCGCGGATAGTATCGCCACCGAAGATGAATAATACCAGCAATATTAATACCACTGTTAAAGCGGTAATAATGGTACGGCTCAACGTATTATTGATCGCATCGTTAATTACTGTTTTCGGATCATCAGTTTTTGCATGGTGCAGGTTAAGGAACTCCCGGATCCGGTCAAATACTACAACTGTATCGTTAATTGAATAACCTATTACCGTTAATATCGCCGCAATAAACGACTGGTCGATATCAAGCGAGAAAGGAAGCACATCCTTAAATATAGAGAAGAATGCTAATACCATTAAGGCATCGTGTGCAGTTGCAAACATCGCACCCAAACTAAACTGCCATTTGCGGAAACGGATCAATATATAAGCCGAAATAATAATGATGGCAAATATTACCGTTAAAGCGGCAGACCTTTTAAGACCGTTTGCTATAGTGGGAACAACTTTTTGATAATTCATTATACTTTTCGCGGTAACATGCGTTGCCGGGTTGGTATTTAATGCATTTATTAAAGCTGTTTGTACTTCAGCATCGGCTGTTGGTGAATCTTTGTCGCGCAGGTATTTGGTTGTAATGCTAATGTCGGTACCAAAAGTTTTAACCTCGTTACCTTCACCTAAATTTTTATCAACAATTTTACGTACGGTTTCGGTACTTACGTCCTTCGTAGCGAACCTCATTACATAAGTACGGCCTCCCACAAAGTCAACGCCATAATTAAAGCCTTGTATTCCCATTGAAATAAAACCGGCAATAATAAAAGCGCTTGAGAATATGTAGAATTTGAAACGGTTTTTTACGAAGGCGTAATTAGCATTTTTGAAGGTATGTGAACTCCATGGGTTTGAGAATTTAATATCCCAACCTTTTTCAAGCATGTATTCAAATATCAGCCTTGATATTAGCAATGAGCAGAACAGTGAAGTAGCAATACCTATCATTAAAGTGATTGCAAAACCCTGGATAGGCCCTGTACCGAAAGTAAACAGGATTAAACCGGTTAAGAAAGTACTTATGTTTGAATCGAGAATAGATGACAACGCATGTTTGAATCCATCGGCAACGGCAATCCTTAAAGATTTACCCAAAGCCAACTCCTCCCGCACACGTTCATAGATCAACACGTTAGCATCAACCGAGATACCTAAGGTGAGCACTATACCCGCAACACCCGGCATGGTTAACACAGCCCCAAGGCTGGTTAATACACCCATTAAAAAGAAGATGTTAATTACAACCGCCACAACAGCTACTGTACCGGCACGATTGTAATAAGCTATCATGAATACCAGCACTACCAACAAGCCTACAAGACTTGATAGCAAGCCTGCATTGATGGATTCCTGACCCAATGACGGGCCAACCACAGCTTCAGCAACAATATGTGCCGGAGCAGGTAAGCGGCCTGCTTTTAATACGTTGGCTAAATCTTTTGCTTCTTCAACGGTAAAGTTCCCTGAAATTGAAGAAATCCCGCCAGCTATTTCGTTTTGTACAACCGGAGCTGAATAAACGTTATCATCCAGCACAATGGCTATTGATTGTTTATTGTTTACATCAGCAGCAGCTTCAGCAGTTACGGTACGCCATTTTTGAGCCCCATCTGAGTTCATAACCATAACAACTTCAGGGCTGCCTTTTTGGTCAACATCATTATGGGCATCATTAATCACATCACCTGCAAGCACAGGCCCGTTTTCAGCGCCAACTAATTTTATAGCGTACAGCTCAAATATTTTTGTTTTGTCCTGTGGTTTTACTGACCAAAGGAATTTCATGCTTTGTGGTATTACAGTTCTAACCTCGGGGCTGCGCAGGTATTTGTTAACCTGTGTAGTATCTTTCGCTTCAGCACGGCCAACAATAGGGCCGCGCGCAAGTTCACCTTGTCCGTTTTGTCCCTGGTACATCTGTGGCTTTAAAACAGTGAACAGCGGGTACTGATCAGCAAACTGTGATTTTGCACCTAAGGCTGATGTATCTTTACCGGCATTTTTCTGAACCTTGTTCAGTAATGATAAAGCAGCTCCCTTTTTAGAGGTGTCTGCTTTTACAGCAGCAGTTGTTTTAGCATCTGTTGCTTTTACTGCTTTTGTAGTATCTTTTTTAGATGCCTTTATTTTTGCTGCAATTAAACCGTTTATATTAGTCAGCAGCGGGTAAACCTGGCTGTTATCATAAGTTTGATAAAATTCCAGTTTTGCCGTACCTGATAAAAGTTTACGAACACGTTCAGGTTCTTTTACACCCGGCAGCTCAATTAAGATGCGGTCACTACCTTTTTGTAATTGGATGTTGGCATTAGCAACACCAAACTGGTCAATACGGGTATTTAAAATGGTGTATGATTGTTGCACAGCCACGCTTGCCTGATCTTTCAGGTAGCTTTGAACTTCGCTGTTGCTTGCATTAAACTTAATGTGATCCTGGTTGTCTTTGGTTGAAAAGATGGCGGCAAGCTTTCCATTAGGATTGATCTTTTCGTACTCATTAACAAATAAGGTGATGTAATCCTGTTGACTGGTTACACCATCAACTGTAGCTGCAGCCAATGCCTGGTTAAATGCCGGATCCTGGTTGTTATTTGATAATTTTTTTACCAGTTCGTTCAACGAGATCTGCATGGTTACACTCATACCACCCTTAAGGTCCAAACCAAGGGCAAGCTCCCTTTGTTTAACGTATTGAAAATTGTGCTTTAAAAGCGGATACACCGGTTGTGTTGAAATTGAATCCAGGTACGCCGTTACTTTTGCGGTATCACCTTTTGCGTACACCTGCGCATCATTTTCAACTTTATGGGCGACCCAAGTAAATGAAAGCTGGTATATACATACAACAGCCATCAATATGGCGAAAAATTTAACAACCCCTTTACCTTGCATTGTGAATTAAAATATGTAATTAATTAGTTTATAAGCATTTTAAATAAGACGGCAAATCTAATAAAATTTCCTAAGCATGAAATTTTTAATTTAAAACAGTTCAGAAGGTTAAGGGTTAAAGGTAAATGGCGAAAGGTTTTTTGTGTAACTATTTGATTATCAGAATCGATAAATATATGCGAAGTTGTAAGTTTTTTCTCGTTTAAATAAAAAACCGGAATATTTCTGACCTTTTGCCTTTAACCTTTCTCCTTTTACCTCTTTTCACCCCCGCTCATAGGTAATGAATGAGTAAGGCAATAAATTTTTCTCATCGGGCTGATGATCCTCGCGGAAAACTTCTTTCCATTCATGCAAATCAATTTCAGGGAAAAAGCTGTCGCCATCAAATTGTTTGTGAACGATGGTGAGATAGATCCGATCTGTGAGGTGCATAGCCTGTTTATAGATCTCGGCCCCGCCAACAATAAATACTTCTTCTTCGGTTTTACAAAGAGCAATGGCAGCTTCAATTGAATTTACCACTTCGCAGCCTTCAATAGTTATGGCTTGCCGGGTAATTATAATGTTGCGGCGGTTAGGCAGCGGTTTGCCTACCGACTCATAAGTTTTACGACCCATTATTACGGTACCGCCAGTGGTTATCTCTTTAAAGTGTTTAAGGTCTTTAGGCAGATACCATAATAATTTATTGTCTTTACCAATGGCGTGGTTTTCGGAAATGGCTACTACTATCGTTATCGTCATTGAATTAAATTAATATAAATGTTTCAACAATTCCGTCCTTGCGAGGAACGAAGCAATCTCTTCGCAGGACAATCAATGGACCTTATGCAAATCATGAGCTAAAGCCTTTTGATCAACATATAGCTTTTCGTTTCATGATTAGCATGTGCAGGGTTTGCTTCGTTCCTCGCAATGCCGTCAGGCAGATTTCTTTTAAACTGCCACGGTCGCCTTAATATGCGGCCACGGATCATAATTCTCCAGTTCAAAATCTTCAAACTTAAATTGAAAAATATCTTTTACATCAGGATTGATCTTCATGGTTGGCAAGGGGCGTGGTTCACGGCTTAATTGCAGCTGTGCCTGCTCCAGGTGGTTGTTATAAATGTGGGCATCGCCAAACGTGTGAACAAAGTCGCCGTAGTCAAGGTCGCAGACCTGGGCCATCATCATGGTAAGCAAAGCATATGAAGCAATGTTAAAAGGAACACCTAAAAATATATCCGCACTCCTTTGATAAAGCTGGCAAGATAGTTTACCACGTTTCTCTCCTTTCAGAGGGTTGGAGGGCTCTACATAAAATTGAAACAGACTATGGCATGGCGGCAAAGCCATCTGGTTAACATCAGCAACGTTCCATGCCGACACCATCATCCGGCGTGAATCCGGATTGGTTTTAATTTGATTTACAACCTGGGTTATCTGGTCAATGTGTCCGCCATCCGGTTTTGGCCACGATCGCCATTGGTAACCGTAAACCGGGCCAAGATTGCCTTCAGCATCAGCCCACTCGTCCCAAATGCGCACGCCGTTATCTTTTAAATATTTTATATTGGTATCTCCGCTCAAAAACCAGATCAGCTCATGAATGATAGATTTTAGGTGCAGCTTTTTAGTGGTCACCATCGGGAAGCCATCCTGAAGGTTAAAACGCATCTGGTAACCAAATACACTTAAGGTTCCGGTTCCGGTACGGTCATGTTTTTGAGCGCCGGTTTCCATAACATGGCTCATCAGGTCGAGATACTGTTTCATTTTTTGAGTTGATTAAGTTGATTGGGTTGGATTAGGTTGATTAAGTTCTTACAACAACACCTACGCCTTTTCAATCAACAGAAATAAATACAAATAAAAATAATCTTATTTGGCTATCCTAAGAATGTGCAAAAATACAGGTTTGTTAATCATTCCTAATCACAAATAACATAATAACTTTGCGGCAAAAGGTGCACACAGTGAGGACGCAGCCTGCAGTGTCAATAATTTAAGGGGTAACACAAATATGATTCTCCCCCAAAGTGTGGTAGCCCCCTCTAAATCTCCACCGGTTGGGGAGACTTTAGCTTCGCGCTTTTTAAGTCCTCCCTACCGGGGAGGATTTAGGTGGGGCTACTGGACGTGCTATGTGGTTAGTTATAACCAACGTTCTCTTAACTTAATGACATTGGATACAGCCGCTGGGGCGTTGTTCAACTTAATCAACCCAATCAACTAACACCAACAAATGATAACATTTCCCAACGCAAAAATAAACATAGGCCTTAACGTAATTAACCGCCGGGATGATGGTTACCATAACCTGGAAACTATTTTTTACCCGGTAAACATAAAGGATGCCCTGGA
Organism: Mucilaginibacter sp. OK098; assembly: GCF_900142915.1. Taxonomy (GTDB): domain Bacteria; phylum Bacteroidota; class Bacteroidia; order Sphingobacteriales; family Sphingobacteriaceae; genus Mucilaginibacter. The sequence goes on along the minus strand of NZ_FRCM01000008.1, from coordinate 309,203 downwards.
AATTGTTGTTGCCGACGAATTAAGCTTTGAATCGTCCGGCCTGGAGATCCCGGGAAGGATGGAGGATAACCTTTGCATTAAAGGATATCACCTGCTAAAAAAAGATTTCGACCTGCCGCCCGTTAAAATTCATTTGCACAAACATATTCCAATAGGAGCGGGGCTTGGCGGCGGATCATCAGATGCTGCTTTTTTTATCCGCCTCATAAATCAAAATTTCAATTTGGGGATGACCGATGCACAAATGATCAACTACGCCCGGAAGCTTGGCGCCGACTGTGCCTTTTTTATCCAGAACAAACCCGTGTTTGCTTTTGAGATAGGAGATGAATTTGAACCCGTAAGACTTGACCTTTCAAAATATCAAATAATCCTGGTAATGCCGCCGGTTCAGATCTCAACTGCCGAAGCTTATCGCGGGGTAAAACCAGCTCCGGTTAAAGAGTCGTTGATGGATCTGATCTATGAACCTATTACCGAATGGAGAAAATATATTAAAAACGATTTTGAAGCATCTATATTTAAAGACCACCCTGAGATAAGAGGTGTAAAGGCTGCATTGTACGAAGCTGGTGCCCTATACGCCAGCATGAGCGGGAGCGGAGCCTCAGTTTTTGGCATCTTTGATAAAACACCGGATTTAAGTGGACTGGAAGAGGATAACCAGGTGTTTTATTGATTTCGGAAATCGAACATCCGACTTCCGAAATTAAACGCCTGCATCCTCACTAACCCCGCGCCCAACGCCTTCAACCCAGTCGGTATCTCCCCAGCCTTTTGCAACGGCGCTTAATAGGCGATTGTGGACGATCGAAACGATAGGCATTGGACTCTCGGCTTGCTGAGAGAGTTTAAATGCAATACGCGCGTCCTTATAGCCTAATTTCGATTTGAAGCCTACCGGCTGGTACTGTTTGCCTGCAATAAGCTTTCCATAATTTTGAAACAGCGGTGTATTGAACAGGGTAGCGCCGAAAAACTCAGCGACCTTTAATCTGTCGAGTCCGTTCTTTTCGGCAAGGGTATAAGCCTCGGCCATCATCTCCAATGAGGCCATGATCATAAAGTTTCCGGCAACCTTTACAACGTTCGCTCCGCCGGCATCTTCGCCAAAATCAAATATACCCTGGCCCAAATTTTCCAGCACGGGTTTTGCAATTTCTTTCGACTGCTGATCGCCCGAAATACAGATCCATAATTTTTTGGCAGCGGCTGCTTCGGGCCTTCCAAATACCGGCGCGGCAAGGTAGCGACTCCCTGCATTTTTATGCTCCTTTGAAAGTAGCTGCGCAGTGTCGGGAGAGATAGTGCTCATGGAAATATGAAGGCCGTTTTTTGCCAGTGTTTTGAGGATCCCCTGCTCTCCCAAAACTGTCTCTTTTACTATCTCGTCTTCCGACAGCATGGTGATAATTATATCCACACCATCGGCTGCTTCAGCAGGGGTTTTGCATGCTACTACAGAAGTACTGTCAAGCTCGTCAGCTTTTGAAATGGTGCGGTTATAAACTTGTAATTGATAGCCTGCGCTGATTAGATTTTTTGCCATCGGGATGCCCATGTTTCCGAGCCCTATAAATCCTATTCTCTTATTCATATAACTAATTAATATATTCTTTATCCTCGTCGCTTAGTGTATTGGGATTTCCTTTGTCTAAATTTGGGTCGGTATAGTCACCACCTAGGCGCTTAACCCTTTTTGGCCGGCCAACCAGCACCCCCAATACAAAGGATATGGCCGCTACAAAAAAGAGCATAACTAATTTCGACATCCAGAATGTGGCCCACAAAAAATCGAAATTAACCCGGCCGGTATTTTGCATCAGCACAATGGTGAGCAGTATGGTGATGACGATGATAACAATTGTTTTTATTCTCATGATGATTTAGTTTAACATTTAATACAATATCCGGTTTTTTAATGTGGAATAAAAATCTGTTGAATTTTCAGTGAAGGAATTTAGAGAAGGTAAAATTGCTTCGCCAAAAATAGAGGCCATTAATTCATTGATTTTTCAAGTCGTATTTTTTATGCTTCCCGGGTGGGGTGGGTCAATTAAAAAGCTATCAAAAGTTTTAACCGGGCCGATAGCTGAAAAGCAAAACGATCACCCGGGATTCAAAAAGTATTTATCATGCTTTTCTGTTTTGATTGAATTTACTCCGGTGATTTTATGAAATAATTCCGGCCAATTTCCTTGCTTAAAACTCATGTTTATTTTCAGTGCATTTTTATTTTGGCATACATGAGCGATAAATCTTAAAACTTTTAAAATTCTGTATTTAATCTTTGGTTACACTAAGTACAAAAATGCAATCCAGAACCTTAGTTTAAACTATACCTTTATTTAATATGATATAATTGATTGGTTATTAATTAATTGATATGATAATTTGTGTTGTTTGTTATTATTAGCTAAAAGTATTAGTATTTGTGAATTTATAAAACAATCTTTTTGTTAAACTTTTAATTTTGTTAAACTGTATAAGTATTAGATTATAAGGTAAATATTAAAATAATGTAATCTTAATTTATGATTTATTTAATTGAAAAAAATGCAAATTATAGACTAATTACCATTGATTAGGTGGCTGCTTATTATATTTTGTAAATACACTTAGTTATTTTTTAAATTTGCCCCCTGTTGCAGTGAAGCCTATATTGTGGTATCCAGTGGTGGCGAAAAAAGATAATGGCTTCTGCAGGCTTAAATGGCTAAATAATGCGTAGGTGTTTTATCCCCCACCCCGTAAGTAAATTACATTAGTGATAATAATTGAGGGAGAAACAGATACTGTATTGAGAAGTTATAAGAAGCTTGCGGAGAGCTTTTAGAAGAGACAATTAACAACGTTAAGAACGATTTTTTCGCCTTGCTATTTGTTTTTGTGCAACCGGAAACAGGAAGATAGTTGAAAGGATTATTACTGCGCCAACCCAAAATCCCAGGCTCATTTTGTTCGTATCCTTAAAAAATACAAACGACATTATGATGCCATATACGGGTTCGAGGTTAGTAATAAGAGCTACTCTGAATGCCGAAAGCTCGCGCATTACAGATACTCCGGCAACGTATGCAAGGGATGTGCAGATGGTTCCCAGGATAAACAGGTATCCAATATCTGCGCCTTTAAGGGCCATTGATTGGTTAAAGCCACTGGTAAATAAAAGGTAAATAGTGATCCAGACAAAAGCGCCGGACAGCTCATAAAATGCGATTACCGGCGCTTCATATTTTTTAACCTGCCTTGAATTTATGATGGAAAAAAGGCTTGCAAACACTGCGCTTACCAGGCCTGCTATTATGCCCTTAGTGTATTTTGTTTCAAATTTAAAAATTAAAATTATCCCGGCTATGATAAATGCGCCCGCTAATATTTCGAGTTTTGAGATCTTCTTTTTATTGATCAGCGGTTCAAAAATTGCCGTGAATAAGGTGATGGATGACAGGCAAACAAGGGTAACCGGAACGGTTGATAGTTTGATTGAAGCAAAGAAAAGAATCCAGTGCCCGCCCACCAGGGCGCCTGTAAACACCAGTTTAAAAAAGGTGCTGCCGCTTATCTTTAACGCTGTTTTATTTATCTTAAAATATAGGAATAATGATCCCGATGCAATGAGCACCCGGTACCAAACCAGGCTTACTGCCGATATAGAAATGAGCGCCCCAAGTATGCCAGTAAAGCCCCATATAAAAACTGTAAAATGAAGAATAAGTAAGTTTTTATTCAGGCTTGTTTGGCTATTTTCCAGGGTCATTATTTGGGTGCTTTTGAAAGTAAATATAACCCAACTAAAGCAAATATCCCGTTAGGCATACATACAGCTATCAAGGGGATCATACTACCTTTTACGGCAAAAACCAATGCAAAACGGTCAATAACAATATAGGCAAAACAGAGAAATATGCCTATTCCGAGGGGCAGTCCTATACCTCCTCTAACTTTACGGGATGATATAGATACGCCTATCAAGGTGAGTACATACGATGATAAAGGGTATACAAAACGCCTGTATTTTTCGTACAGCATTTCTTTTAATGCGCCTGTTCCTCTTATCTTTTCTTTTTCAATGTTCCTGTTCAGATCTTTAGTAGACATTGCCGTATAAACATTGTCATAAACTATAAAATCAACAGGCCGCATATCTAAAACAGTATCTTTTGACTTGCCTGCACTATCCACATATTTCTCTTTCAGGCCATTAACATACTTAATCGTATAGTTTTTTATCGTCCATACTCTTTTAAGCGAATCGTAAACAATGGTATTTGCTACAAGCTTTTCCCTGAGCACATCGCCATCAAATTTTTCCAATATAAACTGGTAGCCGGTATGTATGGTATTATCAAATGATTGTACATAAACAAAAGTATGCTTGTCTAGTTGTATGTGCACTTCACTTTTTGTAGGGTCGTCACCATTAAATTGGTGCGAATTTTCAAAGGTGATTTTCAGGTTATTGGTGAAGGGGATCAGGTAGATATTAGCAAAAAGCGATACAATAAATATAAGCGTGGCGCAAACAAAATAAGGCCTCAAAAATCGATTAAAACTGGCCTTACCGCTTAGTATCGGCACTATTTCAGTTTGATTGGCCATTTTGGCTGTAAAGTATATTACCGCCAGGAAATTGATCAATGGCGATAACAGGTTCATATAAAAAGGTATAAACCCGGCGTAATATTTAAATATTATCTCCTGTACAGTAGAATGATTTTTAAGGAAATTATCCAGGTGTTCGGATATATCAAAAACTACCGTTATCACCACAAAAATCCCAAGCGTAAATACAAATGTGCCCAGGTATTTATTAATAATATACCAATCAATAGTTTTTAAATACCTGTTTAAAATAGCCTTCATTTATAATCTTTGTCCTAAACGGTTAACCATTACATTTTTCCAGCTATAAAACTCGCCGGAAATGATTTTTCTACGGGCCTCTTTAACCAGCCATAAATAAAAATGCAAGTTATGCAATGTAGCTATTTGCGCACCTAACATCTCACCCGAATGGATTAAATGGCGCAAATAGGCTTTTGAATAAGCCGTATCGGCAAACAGTTCGCTATCCGGCTCAATAGCCGAAAAATCGTTTTTCCACTTCTCATTCTTGATGTTAATAATGCCGTTTTTTGTAAAAAGCATACCATTTCGGGCATTCCGCGTCGGCATTACACAATCAAACATATCAATTCCTAAAGCAATATTTTCCAATATATTAATGGGGGTTCCAACGCCCATTAGATAACGCGGTTTTTGCTCCGGTAATATATTACAAACAATTTCTGTCATGGCATACATCTCTTCTGCCGGTTCACCAACAGAAAGACCGCCAATTGCATTCCCCTCACGCTCAAATGAAGCTATAACTTCTGCTGATTTTACCCGCAGATCTTTATACACCGAACCCTGCACAATAGGAAACAAGGTTTGACTGTAACCATACTTTGGTTCTGTACTGTCAAAGCGGTCGCAGCAGCGTTTGAGCCAGCGATGCGTCATTTCTATTGATCGCCGGGCATAATTATATTCGCAAGGGTAGGGTGTGCATTCATCAAAGGCCATTATGATATCAGCGCCAATTATGCGCTGAATATCCATTACATTTTCAGGTGTAAAAAGATGTTTTGACCCATCAATATGCGAGCGGAAAGTAACACCTTCTTCTTTTATTTTACGTACTTCGGTTAGTGAATAAACCTGGTAGCCGCCGCTATCTGTTAATATAGGGCCTTCCCATCCGTTAAATTTATGGAGACCGCCTGCACTTTCCAGCGTATTTAAACCCGGTCTTAAGTATAAGTGGTAAGTATTACCAAGAATTATCTGCGCTTCTATGTCGTTTTTAAGCTCGCGCTGGTGTACTGCTTTTACAGTACCAGCCGTGCCAACCGGCATAAATATAGGTGTTTGAATAGTGCCGTGATCAGTAGTGATCTCACCCGCCCGGGCCTTTGAAAGCGGATCTTGTGCTGTTAAGTTAAATTTCATTATTGCGAGTGCAAAATTAGTAAATTAATTATGTTGTAAGGCTGGAATGTTGTAAGGTTAAAATGTTATGAATATGTGAGCGAATCTTTTGATTTATTTAACATTACAACCTTATAACCTTACAACTTTCCAACAATTTTTAACAACTTTGCACCATTATTTTAAAGAGGGTTTTGGAAACATACATACGCGAAGCATTATTCATTTTATTCCAGTTTTGTTTTTTAATTCAGCTATATTTTTTGGTTACTAATCAAAGCAGGCTAACCCGCTATAAGCCCTCTGAAACACTGCCGGAAGCGTCTGTACCCATATCAGTAATTATAAGCGCACGCAATGAGGCTAATAATTTACGCGAAAACCTGCCTGCTATTTTAGAGCAAAACTACCCCGATTTTGAAGTTGTTGTTATAAATGACTGTTCATACGATTCATCTGATGAGGTTTTGGAGGAGTTAAATAAGGCCTACCCCCGCCTGAAAATTGTAACAATTACTGAACATGACCGCTTTAAAACCGGTAAAAAGTTTGCTTTAACCCTTGGTATTAAGGCTGCAAAAAACGAACATTTGTTATTTACTGATGCCGATTGCATCCCGGCTTCGGATAACTGGATAACTTATATGGCTTCAAGTTTTAATAATCCCGTCCAAATTGTGCTGGGTTACTCTCCTTATAAAAAGACCCGTAATTTTCTTAACCCCTTTATCCGTTTCGAAACTATAAAAACGGCAATAAACTATTTGTCGTCTGCAGTAAATGGCGATGCTTATATGGGTATTGGGCGAAACCTGGCCTATACCAAAACGTTATTTTTTGGAGCTAAAGGCTTTGCAGCACACATGCATGTTATATCAGGAGATGATGATCTTTTTGTAAATCAAAATGCTACAGTGGATAACACGGCTATTGAAATTAACGCCGAAGCATTTACGTATACCGATGCTAAAACCACATTGAAATCATTGTTCCGACAAAAAAAACGTCACTTTGGCGTTGGTAAATTATATAAGAAAAGGCATCGCCGGATGCTGAGCATTGATGCTGTAAGCGGCTTTCTGTTCTATATTTTATTAACATTATGCCTAGTTTTCAACTTTGAACCGCTGTTAGCCTTAGGTTTGTTTATGTTTAGGTTGATTTTTCAATTGATCATATATAGTAAGCTGTTTAAGCGATTGGATGGCAAGGATTTGTTATGGTACCTGCCCTTTTTTGATGCGGTTTATTATATTTATCTAAATACCTTTGGATTAATTGGAACATTTATAAAAACCACTCAATGGAAATAAATTCGAATTTTACCGAGAACGCAAAGAATGATTTTCACCTTGTTGTAAGGGCTCGCCAGGGTGATCAAAAAGCTTATGCTGATCTGATGCACAGGTATAAGGATTCCATTTATTTTATGGTGTTAAAAATGGTGAATAACAAAGAGGATGCAATGGACCTTACCGTTGAAACCTTTGCTAAAGCCTTTGAAAAACTTGATAAATATCAGCCCGATTACGCTTTTAGTACCTGGCTTTTCCGTGTAGCCACTAATAACTGTATTGATTTTATCAGGAAAAAAAAATTGAATACAATGTCGATCCACGGGATGACGGATGAGGATGGAGAGGAAAAACAGCTGCAAATTAAGGCTGATGTGCTTAACCCGGAAGAGACATCTATAAAAAAACAACAAACACAGGAACTTAAATTACTGATAGAGAGTTTACCCCCGCGTTACCGGAACCTGATTACGTTACGCTACTTTGATGAGCTCTCATACGAAGAAATCGCCCAGCAGCTCGACTTGCCTTTAGGTACGGTTAAAGCCCAGCTATTCAGGGCCAGGTACCTGCTTGGAAATATAATTAATCGCTTTAACCGGGATGATATCTAACGATCTGCTTAAATATTTCCCTCATCTTACTGCGCAACAGCAACAGCATTTTAACAGGCTGCCCGAACTGTACACCTTTTGGAACAACCAGATCAATGTAATATCCCGTAAGGATATTGACCTGCTTGGCGAACGCCATGTTTTACACTCCCTGGGCATAGCTAAAATATTATCATTTTTACCAGGCGAAAACGTGCTTGATGTAGGTACTGGCGGAGGTTTTCCCGGCATCCCCTTAGCCATATTATTTCCTGAAACACAGTTTCATTTAGTTGATTCTATCGGAAAAAAAATAAAGGTGGTGCAGGAAGTTTCAAGCGCCCTGGGGTTAAAAAATGTTAAAGCCACTCATCAGCGCGCCGAACAGATTGATGAAAAGTTTGATTTTATAGTATCCCGGGCGGTAACGCAACTGAAGGATTTTTATCCATGGATCCGTGGCAAGTTTAAAAAAGAATCAAAAAATACACTTCCTAATGGAATTCTTTACTTAAAGGGAGGAGATCTTGAACAGGAAATTAAAGAATCAGGCCTAAAGGTTACTCAGTATTATTTGAAAGACTACTTTGAAGAAGAGTTTTTTGAAACCAAGCAGGTGATTTACATTAAAGGGTGACCGGGATTACACTGATTTTTTAAGAGGATTGCACCGATTTTTTTGGTGATTTCTCTGATTTAAGAGTGATTGCACTGGTTTTGACGAATATTAATATCATTTAAAGAGGATCGTTGACGTTTGATAATTCAATCGCAATCAGTGTAATCAAATTAATAATCGGTGAAATCATTATAACATAACAAATTGCCAAAGCGGTTTTCGCCGTTTAGCAATTGTTCCTCAATATTAAAAGAGGAATAAAAGTTATTTCGAAGGATATCCCATAATGATAATTTCTCCTACGAATGAAGGATCTTTTTCAAACAGATCACCACTGGCTGTTTTTGGCGGCTCCAGTCCTTTTAGGTAATAAGTAACGGCAAGCTTATAGGTCCCGACAGTGGCATTAACTGTACCAGGAAAAGCAGTTGCTGCCCTTTTCACTTCCTCATCGCAACCGCTGCCAATTCCTTTTAAAATGGAAATATCAGCTAGTTTATTTTCATTTGTTACAGTAAACTGAACAATAACACTACCTGTAAGATTATTTTTGAAGGCCCGCGTCGGGTACCTTGTATATTTAGCCACATATTTACTCAACGCTTCAAAAGGGCTTAAAGGTTTCATAGTAGGCGGCGGCGGGGGAGGTATTTTTTGCTGGGCCCCTTCAGTTTTGACCCGTGCGTCAGCTATTTTAATTTTTTTATCGCTTGTTGCTGATGCCTGAGCCAATTTTATATTAGTAATAGCTACAGGATCCTCCGACTTTACACCCGTTGAGAATGTTGACGGGGCTGAAAGTTTAACCCTTACAACATCAGGCGACTTTGTGTTTTTTGACGATGCCTGTGAACGTTTAACGTCTGTCACCCGGATCATATCACCTGATTTTGCATTTTTTGGCGGTACTGGTGGTGGCGGTGGCGGAATTTTTTTACTGGTATCTAACTTTAACCACATTACAGTATCAGGAATTTTGCTTTTTAAAACATCCGGGTTTTTGGTTACCGGTGTTTGCAAACTAAGCAAATTGTTAGCCGGTAAAATATTTACCCATCCATAAGTTTTTGAAAATGCCAGTGTCGACATACAGAGTAATCCCCCGCAAACGGGAATTACTGCCAGGTACTTTAGCCTTGCTAAATTACCCGAGCGCTTTTGGTTTAACATAATGATCCTTTTTTTTAGTAAATTATAATTGAAAAATGAATGCGTTATGGATGAGCCGCTTATGCCATAAGCATTGCTTACCAGGAAGGATGAGTAGGCGAGGGTATCGTTTTCAAAGGCGGCTGTTTGTTCGTCGGCAATATATTCATGCACTGTTTTAAGGCTTCTTTGCAACAGGTATATAAATGGGTTAAACCAGCTAACAATCTTAATCAGCTCCAAAAAAATAATATCAAATGAATGCTTTTGGTTGATGTGCACCAATTCATGCCTGATGATTGTATCAGCCCCTGATACCTTCGTACCTATAAAAACATAGTTAAAAAATGAAAAAGCTGTATTTGAATCTTTAACCGTTACCAACTTATACTTGTCATCCAGCATATCTTTTTGAGCGTGGGTTAGCTTTACCAGCTGGAAGATCTTAAATATAAATACTATCAGCATAGCGGCAGTGCCAAGGATATAAGCATATAAAAGGCTGCCCTGCAAAGTAAAATGAAATATCCCCGTTGTGCCAATCGGCTTAAAATTGGGATTTGTAATAATGGTTATAACCTGGCCGCCGTACATATATGATCTCAATGCTCCGATTTGAATCAGTGGTATCAGGTATGATAAAACGCAGGTAGTTAACAAGTAGATCCTGTTCAACTTATAATGTGTTTCTTTATCTAACAAAACAAAATATAGCAGGTAAAATACTGCCAGGTAGATATTAGCCTCCAAAAGATAATGCAGCCAGCTCATGATTTTTTGTTTTTAAGGTTATTAATTAAAGAAGATAATTCATCCAGTTCTTTTATGTCGAGTTCTTTTTCATCTACAATAAATGATACCAGGCTTTTGTATGAATTGCTGAAATAGTTCTTCATCATTTTGTCAAAGGTGAACTTCTTATACTCGGCATCGCTGATGGCAGGGAAGTAAACATGCGAGTTGCCGTAAGCTTTATGGTCAATAAATCCTTTACCTTCCAGCACCCTTACAACTGTTGAAACAGTATTATAAGCCGGCTTGGGATCAGGCATTTCTTCAATAATATCTTTTACAATGGCTTCCTTTAACTGCCACAAGATCTGCATTACCTGCTCTTCGGCTTTCGTTAATTCTTTAATGTTCATGGCAAACTATTTTTATAGTTAAGTAAAGGTAGAACTATTTTTATAGTTTGCAAACTATTTTTGTAGTTTTTTATTTTTTGCTAAAATTGTTAGGATTTTTATATTTTAGAGGGATAAAGCGGCCATGTTAATTTAACCGCTAATAACTTAAATATGTCACTACTTCATCGTGTTGCTTTAACTTTCGTAAAAAATATCGGCCCTACTTTAGCCAAATCACTGGTGGCACATTTTGGTGATGCTGAAAAGGTATTCAGTGCTTCGGCTGTTAAACTGCTAAAAGTGCCGGGGATAGGGGAGAAAACGGTTAGTCAGCTTGATTTTGGAGTTGCACTTAAAAAGGCTGAAGATGAACTGAAATTTATTCAAAGGAATGGGGTAGAGGTTATATTTTATACCGATGCGAGATATCCCAAACGGTTAAAAAACTGTAACGATTCGCCTGTTTTATTGTACGCCAAAGGCACCGCCGACTTTAATACACAGCATATAGTAAGCATTGTTGGTACCCGTAACGCTACCGAATATGGTAAACAGTTATGCCGCCAAATGGTGGAGGAACTGCAACAACATAATGTACTTGTAGTAAGCGGGCTTGCTTTGGGTATTGATGTTGCTGTGCATAAAGAATGTTTAAAGCAAAATGTACCAACGGTGGGCGTGGTGGGTCATGGATTGGATAGAATGTATCCCAGCCAAAACAGGGCGACGGCTGAAAAAATGCTGGAAAACGGAGGCTTGTTATCAGAATATCCGTCGGGAACCATACCCGACAGGGAGAATTTTCCACAACGGAACCGCATAGTAGCCGGTATTGCAGATGCTACAATTGTAATAGAAGCCAGTGTAAAAGGTGGCGCATTGATCACTGCCGAGATTGCAAACTCCTATAACAGGGACGTATTCGCTTTTCCCGGAAGGCTGGGGGATGAGTACTCTGAGGGCTGCAACTTCCTGATCCGCAACAATAAAGCTCAGTTGCTTACTTGTACTGCCGATCTTGCCTATAGCTTAGGCTGGGAAAAAGGAGATGGTTCAAAAAAGATTATTGAGCAATTTGTATTGCCGCTTGATCTGTCATCAGACGAAAGCCTTATATTTAATTTTATAAAAGAAAATAACGGGCCGCTGGCTATTGATGACCTATCCATAAAAGCCAGTATGCCTACCAGTAAGCTGGCTATGAATTTATTGAATATGGAAATGCAGGGGTATATAAGATCACTACCGGGGAAGACTTATTGTATCTCTTAAAAGGTCATTGGTCATTGGTCATTGGTCATTGGTCATTGGTCATTGGTCATTGGTCATTGGTCATTGGTCATTGGTCATTGGTCATTGGTCATTGGATTTTTGGCTATACAAGTTAGTGATAAATTCTTACGAGCTAATTACAAATGACTAATGACAATTGCCCAATGACTAATTCTCGTTAGGTGAGCTGTAATAAACCAACTTACCTAATCCTTTGCTGGCCGAAGCCCAGTTATCTATCTCAAAATCAATTAGTGCGACTGTACTGGTATGAACTTCCCTGGTTTCGCCGGTTAAATATTGCAGGATGTAGGCAATACCCGGGTTATGCCCAACAAGCCCAATAAAATCACATTCATCAGGGAACTCATTAATTATCTTTAATAAGGTCTTTTCGCTGGCCTCATATATAGCTTTTTTTGTTCCTGCTTGTGGTAAACTCAAATGTTCAGTAAATATTTCGGCAGTAGTTTTGGTTCTTAAAGCGGGACTGGTTATAATCAGTTCCGGAATTATAGATTTATCTCTAATTCTGTCTGCCATAAAAGCAGCATCCTGCATGCCGATATATTTTAACGGTCTGTCAAAATCCTTTGCACCTGTATCTTTTTCCGCTTTTGCGTGTCTTACCAGCAATAACTTTTTCATAGGAATGTTAATTAATGATCACGAATTATACGAATTTCACAAATCATTAGCTCATGAAATTCGGTTAAATCCGGGTGATTTTTATTTAAATAAAAACACTACAAAGTACAACTAATTGGTATTTAAATGAAGGTTATTTTTATATAAATTGTTTTGAATGATGTAGTTTCTTTTTATTGATTGGGCCTGTTTTTTAACTTATAAATTTGCTCAGGCTGTTAACAATTGTTTCAGGCTGGATATTGTATAAACAAGCATAATCCTTACGAAAGCAGGGTTTGTTACCATAAATTGAACATGGCCTGCATTCAATATCATCGGCAACTATATTGCTTTCTGACTGGCCATAACCTAAAAAGCCGGCATAATGATGTGTAGCGCCCCAAACAGAAACAACAGGAATACCTTCTAACGATGCCAGGTGCATTCCGGCCGAATCCATACTCATCATCACATCAAGGTTGCTTATCAGTGCGAGCTCCTGTTCCATTGTTATGCGCCTAACCAATGAGGTAACTGTATTATATTTTTGCTGCCATTGCAAGCAGATTTCTTCCTCAAGTAGCGAACCGCCAAAAAGGAATAGATTTAGATCCTTATTATTTAATAATTTAATGACCTCTTCAGTGCGCTCCAATGGATAAATTTTGCCCTTATGTTTTGCAAAAGGAGCTATGCCTATCCAGGGCTTTGTTTTTTCGCCGGTTAAGGCAAGTATTTCGTCAGTAAGCTGTTGTGGGTTTTTTACCAGTTGATGATCAAGCTTTACCCGGATGCCTATCTTTTCAAATACATCGGCGTAACGCTCTGTTGTTAACCTAAGCGGTTTCAGCATTTTATCCGGAAAACGGGTTAATAGTTTTTTATCCACCCTGCCTTTATCAATATAAGCATAAGTCAGCCCCGAAAGCCGGAAGAGTTTTCTTAATAGTTTTGTTCGTAAATTATCGTGCAGGTCGGCAAGGGCATCATATTTTGCAGCTTTATTGAGTACCCGGAATAACTTTATTATTCCTGCAAACCCTTTGTATTCAACATTCAGATCGGCTGAAAAATAGGTAAGCCGTGGAATGCCTTTGAAAAAATCAACAAATTCAGGTCTCGAAACAAAAGTGATTGTTAGTCCGGGGTTTTGATTTAGCAAGGCTTTTATAACGGGAACTGTCATAGCTACATCGCCCATTGCCGAAAAACGTACAGCCAATATATGCTTTGACACGGGCATCTACTTTTTGCTATTATACAAAACAGGGTTCAGTTCAGGGTCATTGTACATTTTCATCTGGCGATAAACCTTCATGTACTTTTCGCCATTTTGGATGTCCTCAATCAGCTCATCAATTGCCAGTGAAAGGTCTGTTTGTTGTTGTAAAAGGATAGCCAGTTTTGTTTTGCGCTTATCCAGATCGGCTTCACTAACATTTGGCCTGATGCTTTCTTCGTGCATATGATAGATCTTCAATGCAAGAATTGATAGCCTGTCAATAGCCCATGCGGGGCTTTCGGTATTTATACGAGCCGAATAAACAGGCTTAACATCTTTATATTTATTAAGGAAATAGTTATCAATTTCCTCAACCAGGTCTGTGCGCTCCTGGTTTGATTTATCAATGCGGCGTTTCCATTTCAAAGCTACAACAGGGTCAATGACCGGGTTGCGGATCTCATCTTCCATATGCCATTGGGCAGTATCTATCCAGCATTTGGTGTAAAGCAGATTTTCGAATGAAGCCACTTCATAAGGGTTTTCGTAATGCGTGTTTATATCATTATATAAATGATAATCATATATCGCCTTTAAAAACACTTTATTACAAAGCCCGCTTATCATTTTATAGTTCTCTTTCTTTTATCTTTTTAATAATTGAGGTTGATGAATACCCCTCAACAAAAGTAATGGTTTTTACTTCGCCGCCATTAGCTATAACTTCTTTAGCCCCTACAATATTTTCAACAGTATAATCCGCGCCTTTTACCAATATATCAGGTAATAAATAGCTGATTAAATTAAGTGGGGTGTCTTCATCAAACATAACAACACCATCAACAAAAAACAGGGAAGCCAACAATGCAGCCCGGCTATTTTGGTCATTTATAGGGCGGCTTTCGCCTTTAATCCGTTTTACCGAACTGTCTGCGTTTAACCCAATAATCAGTTTATCACCCAATTCGGCAGCTTTCGCTAAATAAGTTACATGGCCAATATGAAGCAAATCAAACACACCATTGGTAAATACCACCTTTTTGCCTTCTTTTTGCCATGATGTAATCATGGTTTTAAGCGCAGCTAAAGGCTGGATCTTATTTAATAACTCTTTTTCTAAATTGTTTCTCATTGAGTGATCTTCAGACTTAAGAAGTTTAACTCGGTGTTTTTATTTTTTAAAGGCCTCGTTGAGGGCTTTGCCGTTTCAAAACTTCGTAAGTCTTATTGTAAGTAAGGTTAAAATAAATCATCAACAGCTTTGCAAAGAATATGCCCTATCAAAATGTGCATTTCCTGGATGCGTGCTGTAACTTCGGAGGGTACAATAACATTTAAATCACACAGACCGTTCATTTTGCCACCGCTCCAGCCGGAAAGCCCTAATGTGTTACAGCCTAAATTCCTGGCGGTTTCAAACGCATTCAAGATCCCCTGGCTGTTGCCACTGGTTGAAATACCGATAAACAGATCGCCCGGTTGTGCAAGAGCCTCAATCTGTCTTGAAAAAACATGATCGTAGCCGTAGTCATTAGCTATAGCAGTTAACGCCGATGTATCAGTTGTTAATGCAATACCGGGCAAAGCTTTACGGTGTTTAACAAAGCGGCCGCTCAATTCGGCTGCAATGTGCTGAGCATCAGCGGCACTGCCACCATTGCCCGCTGTTAACACCTTGTTGCCATTTTGTATTGCAGATACGATCATTTCGCAGGCTTTTTCAATATCGCCCGGGAGTTGTTCAATTACCTTTTTTATAAGCTGCTGATGATCGTTTAGTTCTTCAATAACCATGTTTTGAATTTCGGATTTCGGATTTTCGATATCGGATTTGTTTTTTCGATTTCGAGATTTCGGATTTAATTTATTTAAGGTATTACGCGCAAATATACCAATGAACTATTGAACCAATGAACTAATAAACTATTCAGTCATGTCTTTTACAATTTCATCAATTGTTGTAGTTGCGCTGCCCACATGCCTTACCACTATTGCTGCGGCATGATTGGCAAGGTCGCAAGCTTCCTCAACAGTGAATCCGGATGCTATAAAATAAGCAATAGCAGCTATAACTGTATCACCGGCACCGGTAACATCAAAAACCTCCCTTGCTTTTACGGGCAGTAATTTACTGGTTTGCTCAGTGATAATTGCCATCCCTTCTTCCGAAAGGGTTACAACTAAATAAGTGGTTTGGGTTTGTTCAAAAATAGTTTTCGCCGCCTCCTGTAGTTCTGCAATGTTTTTTATCGATTCGGTTTTAGCTGCTTCGGCCAGTTCTTTCCGGTTGGGTTTTATTAAATAGGCCCCATTATACTTTTCGTAATTCAGCCCTTTAGGGTCAATAATTACCTTTTTTTGATGATCATTGGCGATTTTTATTAGTCGTTGAGTAAGCGCTGGTGAAAATAAACCTTTATTATAATCAGAGAAGATGATGATATCTGCACTATCGATAATTTCAACAAGCTTATCAGTAAGCTCATTAGCTATTAAAACGGAAACTGCATCGGTAACTTCCTTATCAATCCTTACCAGCTGATGCCTTCCGGCTAAAACACGGGTTTTAACTGTTGTGGGCCTTGAACTGTCCTTAATAATAGTATCGGTTGTAACACCCTCAGCCTCTAATATTCCAATTAGCTGATTTCCCATTGTATCGTCACCAATCACCCCGGCAACGGTAACGTTTGCACCAAGTGACACCAGGTTTTGAACAACATTACCCGCGCCACCCAGCGTTGTCGACTCATTCTTTACATTTACTATAGGCACAGGCGCCTCTGGTGATAGGCGTGTGGCATTGCCCCAAATATAATGGTCAATCATTAGGTCGCCTATAACCAAAATTGAAGGCTGTTTTTGTGATGACTGTATGGATCGTACTTTATCTAATATGGTCATTGGTCATTTGTCATTAGGTCATTGGTACTATTGCATCCATCCTTTTTTCTTTCAGACTTTCCGGACTTTTCCGACTGATTTCTAATCTCTAGCCTCTGATCATTGAAGTTTTTTTCTATCAAAAAACTTCTCAATTTCCTGCAATGATAACGCATTTAAGCATCTTTCTTTATACAGTCCGCCTTTTCTTGCAACTAATGTACCATAATACATATCTAAAAAACCTTCTTTTCGGTGCGCATCAGGGTTAATGGAAAGCCAAACACCTTTATCTAACGCATATTGGTGCCAGCGCCAATCCAGGTCCAGGCGGAGCGGGTTAGCATTTATTTCTATCACCACATTATTTGCAGCGCAGGCGTCAATTACTTTTTTATAATCGATAGGATAGCCGTTCCTGCTTAACAACAAACGGCCGGTCGGGTGGCCAAGTATGGTAGTATAGGGGTTTTCGATAGCCTTTATCAAACGTGAAGTGGCTTTTTCCTCATCCATTTTAAGGATGGAGTGAACGGAGGCTACAATAAAATCAAAACGTTTAAGGATCTCATCCGGGTAGTCAAGAGAACCATCGTACAAAATATCCGATTCGATGCCTTTAAATATATGGAAGCCGTTTAGCTTTTTATTGAGGTGATCTATTTCTTCCTGCTGTTGTAATACGCGTTCAATGCTAAGCCCCTTTGCATAAAATGCGCTTTTGCTATGATCGCACATGCCCAAATATTCCAGCTTTAATTCATCCCGGCAGTACAGGGCCATTTCTTCAACAGTATTTATCCCGTCGCTCCAGGTGCTGTGGTTATGTAATGTTCCCTTAAGATCATTGTGATTAATCAATTGCGGAAGTGAATCTTTTACTGCACGTTCAATAAAAGTTGTCCCTTCCCTTAACTCGGGATGGATAAACACCATTCCTGCTTTGGTATAGATCAGTTCTTCACTTGTTGGCTGGTCGATAAGATCAGCTGCCTTATCAAGAATGGCCTTAACGTGTTCGTCATTACCTGTCTGGATGAACAGCTCTTTATAAAAATAACGTTTTTCTACACATACAATCTCAATTTTCAACCCGTTTTCAAGGTGCCCCTTTATATGATCCTTATCGGCTTCTATACCATTAATGATATCAGAATGCAGCAAGGTATTAAAAGCAATTTCCTGATCGCGGCTGCCAAGTACGATAGTTAAAACATTAATGATCTCACAAAACCTGCGAAACTCACCAGCAAATTCTATTAACGCATCCGGGAAAATGCTTTTTAGTTGTTCTAAAAAGTCCTTGGCTTCCTGTTCAACCTTCGCATATAGAAATTTACCATGGCTTGCCATGTTAAATTCAATAACCTTACGGATCTCTTCCTGTGTTTTTAGTCCAAAACCTTTGGCTTCAACCAAACGGTTTTCATTACATGCGTAAAATAGCTCGCCAATGTTTTCAATACCGAGCTCTTTCCAGATTGTTGCAATCTTTTTAGGACCTATACCCTTTATGCCCATCATTTCAACAATACCTTCGGGAGTTTTGGCAAGAAGGTCATCCAGGTCGGTCATCGTACCTTTTTCAAGCAACTCGGTAATTTTACCCGCGGTGCTTTTACCTATACCCTCAATTTTTTCAAGCTCTGCAAAAGTTTTACCTGCAACAGGGTAGGGCAGCTTATCAACCTTAAAAGCGGCATTTGCAATTGATTTTATCTTAAACGGATTTTCCTCATGCAGCTCCATCAGTTGCGATAACAGGCGAAGCTTACGGGCTATAGGTTTGTTTTCCATAATTTGAATGAGGGTGTAAAAATACGAAAGCCGCCCAATACAGGCGGCTTTCCAATCAAAATATATTTAAAACTAATTAATCGCTATATCATAAGGCATACGTGCCTGTGGGGTGCGCATCAGTTGGGTAACTCCTTTTATTTGTTGGTAGTACTTGAAGTTTTCGCCCAGTTCCGCCTTCATAATGTGTGCCTTTATTTCAGCATTCATGCCGAGGCCAAACTTGTTTAAAAAACTTTTCTGCTCGGGATAGGCTACCAGGTTGTATTTTTTAATGTTTGCTTTCTTAGCAGCAGATGCAATGGCATCATTAATATTTCCTAAGCGATCAACCAATCCAATTTTTACGGCTTGTGTGCCTGTCCAAACCCGGCCCTGGCCAATGCTATTGACATATGCCTGTGTTTTGTTCCGGCCTGCAGCTACAGCTTTAGTAAATGAATCATAGCCCTGGTTCACCTGGTTTTGCAGAATAGCTTTTTCTTCAGGTGTTAAAGGCCGGGAAACATCGCCTAAATCGGCATATTTTCCGGTTTTTACGCCATCAAAAGTTATCCCCAACTTATCGTTAAAAAACTTTTGCATGTTAGGTAATACTGCAAAAATGCCTATAGAGCCGGTTATGGTATTAGGCTCGGCAATAATTGAGTCAGCAGCACATGCAATATAATAACCGCCTGATGCAGCGAGGTCGCCCATGGATACAATAATAGGTTTAACTTTTTTGGTGAGCATTACCTCGCGCCATATTACATCACTGGCAAGTGAGCTGCCACCGGGCGAATTGATCCTGAAAACAACGGCCTTTATCTTATTGTCCAGCCTTACTTTTCGCAATGCCTTTGAAATTCTTTCAGAGCCTATACTATTATCATCACCTTCACCACCAACAATATCGCCCGACGCATATACAATAGCTATTTTATTTTTTGAAGTTTCCTTTTTATTATCAGTTGAGGTTTCGCTTGAGCCATAATCGCTCAGTTCAACACTTTTTAAATCGTCTTTGGCATCAACACCCGTACGCTTTTTAAGCTCGTCTAAAATTTCATCCTTGTATTTTAAGCCATCAACCAGCTTGTATTTAAGTGCATCTTCTGGTAGGCGCACCTTTAGTCCATTGGCAATACTAAATAGTGAATCTTTATTGATCTTGCGGCTTTCGCTGATGCCGGTTAAGAAATGATCATATAACGAGCCCAGGTAGGAGTTAACCTGTAAGCGGTTTGCATCGCTCATTTTAGTTAAAAAGTAAGGTTCAACTGCGCTTTTATAAGTACCAACCTTTATTATTTGTGCTTCGATGCCCAATTTATCCAGGGCTCCCTTTAAAAAGGTGATCTGAGAGCTGAAGCCCTTAAAATCAAAAATGCCTTTTGGATTAATATATACCTTATCAGCAACCGATGCCAGGTAATAAAAGCCCTGTGTATAAATTTCTGAATAGGCAATGATGAATTTACCCGATTTTTTGAAGTCGATCAATGCATTGCGGATCTCTTCGGTAGTTGCCTCACCAGCAGATAAGATGCTTTCATCAAGAAAGATGCCCTTAATGTTTGAGTCGGTTTTTGCTTTTTTAATATTGGCCAATATGTCATTAAGACCAATAGATTTTTCCCCGTCAATGCCTAAAAAGCTCAGTCCTGACAATGGATTGTTAGGCGTGCGCTCAGTAATTGGATAATTCAATTTTAATTGAAGCACTGAATTAGCATCAACCACGATCGATTTGTCATTGCCCGCATCAACTATACCTGCAATAAATACGATAATAGCAATTATCACTACAACACTTGCTAAAATAAAACCCAGCATGCTGGCGAAGACAAATTTGAAAAATTGTTTCATTAAATGTTATAAATCTTTTATCTATGCAAACTTAGTAATTCAATGCACATAATGTTAAGAGCGTTGTCTATAATATTTGTTACAACATGAATAATGTTTTTTTACTACTTGGTAGTAATTTGGGCAACCGGCAGCACTTTATGCAAGAGGCTATTAAGCTTATTGAGCTGCGTATTGCGCCGGTTATAAAAGCCTCATCAATATATGAAACCCAATCATGGGGTAAAACAGATGCGCCTGATTATTTAAACCAGGTTGTAGTTATAGAAACAGATATTTCTGCCCGGGAGGTTCTCCGAAAAATATTGGCTATTGAGCTTATATTAGGAAGGAGACGTGAAGAAAAATGGGGCTCGCGCACCATAGATATTGATATATTATTTTACGGAGCGGAAATTATTAACGAAGAAGGATTACATGTTCCGCACCCTGAACTGCATAAAAGGAGGTTTACGTTGGAGCCTCTTGCCGAAATTGCGCCCGATTTAGTGCACCCTGCTATAAATAAATCAATTTTGCTCATCAAAAATGAACTTAAAGATAGCTTGATTGTGAAAAAATTATAAATTTGAAGAATATAAACCGCTATATGTCACATATTTTTCCCGAACATGACCTCGATCTTTCTTTTTTATTTGAGATTGCTGATGGCAGTGATGAGTTTATCGTAGAATCAATCGATATGTTTCTGCAGCAAACCCCTGAGTTATTACAAACTATTACTACTGCTATAGATAATAAAGACTGGGTACTTGCGGCTTCGGCAGCACATAAATTAAAGCCTAATCTTGGTTTTTTTGGGATGCCTATAAGCCAGGCAACTATACAGGAAGTTGAAATAATGGCCAAAGAAGGTGCCTCCGACGAGAAGTTACTGGTTTCGAAATTTAACGAGGTACGCAGTATTATTACGCCTAATTTAGACAGACTTGTAAAAATTAGGGCAGATAGGGCAGCGGGGTTGTAAATAGAGATTAGAGGCTGGAGATTAGAGATTAGTAAGAAAAAAGCTGTTGCGCTTACTTCTTCTATGCCTTGATAATTCCTTTTTTAGGTTTTAAAACTAATCTCTAATCTCTAACCTCTAATTAACTAATCTCTTTAAATAGCCTTTACACTAAAGCTATAGCTTTCCATAATTAAATTGGCCAACAAATTTTTGCAGGCGGTATCAACCTTAATATGTGCAATTTCTTCACTTTCAGCATCAATTTCTAAAGTAATATGCTTGCCGATGCGAACGTTTTGAATTTCTGCTAAACCCAGGTTTTTCATGCTCCCTGTTACTGCTTTACCCTGTGGGTCAAGTATTTCTTTTTTTGGCATTACGTCAATTTCAGCCTGGAATTTTTTCATTAGTATTTGTTTAAATAGGAGTATATCCTTAGCATTTAGCCTTCTTTTTGTGCCCTGCCCAGGATATCTTCATTTGAAAATTTGAATTGGATAAACGATAGAATGATATAAAATACTATAACTACCGGAACCGCTGCAAATTTAAAAAATAGTATCAGTATTGCCGAAAATAGTAATAATAAATAGCGGAAAATATTTTTGTTGAAATCGCGGTTTTTAAATTTTAACGACATCATTGGCACTTCTATCACTAATAATGAACACATTATAATTATCAGCACTGATAATACATATGGATTTTGAAGGGATGGGGTAAAGTACCTGTTATGATGATCGAGAATTAGCGGGAAAGAAGCGATAAGAATTGCATTTGCCGGTGTAGGCAACCCTATAAAATGTTCAGCCTGGCGGGTATCCACGTTAAATTTAGCAAGTCTTAACGCCGAAAATACGGGGATCAGGAATGCTATGAAATTTAAATATGGACTTATGTTATCAATCTGTCGGGCTTGTAGCAATATTTGGTACATTATTACGGCCGGCAATACGCCAAAGCTTACCATATCAGCCAGTGAATCAAGGTCTTTACCTATGCCTGAAAATGATTTAAGTACCCGTGATGCAAGCCCGTCAAAAAAGTCAAAAATAGCCGACAGAAAAATTGCATAAGAGGCAGCTATAAGTTCACCTTTAAATGCTAAAACTATACCTATGCAACCACTAAACAGGTTTGCACAGGTAATAGCATTTGGTAAGTGTTTTTTTACACGATTCTTCATTCCGCTATGAAGGTATCAAGATTTTATTAAATAAACAGGAAGTTATCTGTTAACTTTCTGCTAATATAACTTCATAAAAATTAATTTATTACGAATTCATAGAAATCAAAAACTCTTCGTTGGTTCTTGTGCCTTTAATCTGGCCCTGTAAAAATTCCATCGATTCTTGTGAGTTCATGTCTGCCAGGTGATTACGTAAAATCCAGATCCGTTGTAATGTTTCGCGGTCAAGCAGTAAATCATCACGGCGGGTACTTGAAGCAGTAATATCGATAGCAGGGAAGATGCGTTTGTTAGATAACTTACGATCCAATTGCAGCTCCATGTTACCGGTACCTTTAAACTCTTCAAAAATAACCTCGTCCATTTTCGATCCGGTTTCTGTTAATGCAGTAGCGATAATGGTTAATGAACCGCCATCCTCAATATTACGAGCCGCTCCAAAAAAGCGTTTAGGCTTGTGTAATGCATTTGCATCAACACCACCTGATAATATTTTACCTGATGCAGGAGCAACCGTATTATAAGCACGGGCAAGGCGTGTAATAGAGTCTAATAATATAACCACATCATGACCACATTCAACCATACGTTTTGCTTTTTCCAAAACAATGTTAGCAATTTTAACGTGGCGTTCAGCAGGCTCATCAAATGTTGATGATACAACTTCGGCGCGTACGCTCCGGGCCATGTCTGTTACTTCTTCCGGGCGTTCGTCAATCAGTAATATAATAAGGTAAACCTCCGGATGGTTTTTGGCAATAGCGTTGGCCACATCCTTTAACAGCATGGTTTTACCTGTTTTAGGTTGCGCCACAATTAAACCACGTTGTCCTTTACCAATTGGCGAAAACAAATCCATAATACGGGTAGAATAGTTACCGGCATCAGTAAACAGGCTTAATTTTTCTGAAGGAAATAACGGGGTCAAGTGATCAAAAGGAACACGGTCGCGTACTTCTGCAGGGATCCGGCCATTAATGGCTTCCACACGTACTAAAGGGAAATATTTTTCGCCTTCTTTCGGAGGCCTGATGCTTCCGCGTACAGTATCGCCTGTTTTAAGGCCAAATAGTTTTATCTGTGATTGTGATACGTAAATATCATCAGGCGATGTTAAATAGTTATAATCTGATGAACGCAAAAAACCATAACCATCGGGCATAATTTCAAGTACGCCTTCGTTTACAATAACGTTATCAAAATCAAGGTTTATAGCAGGTTCCTGGCTTTTTTGCTGGCTGGTTTGGTTGTTAACCCGGCGCTCAAATTTTTGAGGACGGCCTTCAGTTACCATCTCTTCGTTTTTTGCTTCGCCTTCGTTTTCTGCTGGTTGTTCGGCGCTTGTTTCTTCTGCTACGGGCTGCTCAGCATTTTCTGATTCATCAACAACGGCTTCGTCATCGGGCATATCAAAAAGGTTGGTATCATCCAACGGCACCTCAACGCGCGGTGTATTACTATTTTTTATAGTGCGGATTCTTTTTCGTGTTTTTTCGGCAGCTTCTGCTGCTGGTGCAGGTGCTTCAACTGCAGCGTAATTGCTGTTAACAGTATCCTGCTGTGCGCGGGCTGCTTCAATCAGCTGC
The DNA here is from genome assembly GCF_900142915.1 of Mucilaginibacter sp. OK098. Lineage (GTDB taxonomy): Bacteria > Bacteroidota > Bacteroidia > Sphingobacteriales > Sphingobacteriaceae > Mucilaginibacter. The sequence goes on along the minus strand of NZ_FRCM01000008.1, from coordinate 285,065 downwards.
TCCTGTTCCACAATTTTTGTGATAAGCGCAGCTTTTCTAAGTTCATCAGCTTCGGCAATACCTAAGTTTTTGGCAATTTCGCGTAACTCAGAAACGAGTTTGTCGTTCAATTCGTTTGTATCAAACATATTATGAATTATAGATCAAAGGGATTTTAATATTTTTTGTAGTCGTAATTATTTTCAATAGTACTAAGGAGTCGCGGTGTTTTTACTTGATTATAAGCTATGTACCGTTAGCTAACTGTAAATGTATTTTAGCAAATTCTATTTATATTTATATAAATGGAGATGTTTTAATATGAAATAAATTTATTATGCAACTTAGTTATGCAACATCTAAACCCATGTAAATAATTAATAAAATAACGTGGAGTTTTAAATTGTTTCTTTAGTGCAAGAAAAATTCAACGGAAAACACTGCAATTCTACTCAATTAATTTAAATTATCAAACTATTTAAAAAAATATCCTTCATTGGGCTAACACTTCAACTAAATTTTAGTTTTTTTGGGCATTCAAAAAAAAATAAAACACCGCACATGATATCCCGCCAGTACCTGATTAACCAGATCAAACAAAAAAAAACATTTTTATGCGTAGGGCTTGATACTGACGTTGAGAAGATCCCGGCGTTTTTAAAAGAATATCCCGACCCGATATTTGAGTTTAACAAAAGGATAATCGATGCAACTCATGATCTATGCGTATCATACAAACCTAATGCCGCGTTTTATGAAAAGCATGGCGTAAGCGGCTTACAAAGCCTGATAGCAACCTGGAAATACCTGCCAAAAGAATGTCTGAATATAATTGATGCCAAGCGCGGCGATATGGGCAATACGTCAGGCATGTATGCCAAAGCTTTTTTTGATGAATCGGCCGCGGGCATGAGCTTTGATGCGATAACTTTATCACCATATATGGGGCATGATGCTGTATCGCCATACCTTGAATATAAAGATAAATGGGTGATCATCCTGGCGCTTACCTCGTCAGCAGGCAGCAAGGATTTTCAATATTTAACAACGGAGCACGGCTTATTATACGAAGCCGTGATCCAAAAAGCCAATACCTGGGCTAATGCCGACCGGATAATGTACGTTGTGGGCGCCACTAAAAGCACCGAGTTTACCAACATCCGCAAATTTGCACCTGATAACTTTTTACTGGTACCGGGAGTAGGTGCGCAGGGCGGTAACCTTGCCGAGGTTTGCCACTATGGAATGAATAAAGATTGCGGATTGATAGTCAACGCATCGCGCTCCATAATTTATGCCTCAAATGGCGAAGACTTTGCCGAAGCCGCAAGAGCAGAAGCATTGAAAATTCAGCAGGAGATGCAGGTGGAGTTGGAGAAAGCGGGGGTGATTTGATATACAGTGTCTTGGCGGTGATTCGTATTCTTCAGATTAATCCGCTATCTTTCAAACGTTGGATAACAATATCTGCATCAACAGTATCGTATTCATTTTTTAAATATATTTCAGAAAGATATACAATTTCTTTTACCACAACAACGCAAGTAATAACTCGGGCACTACCGGATTTACCCTTATTGGTTCCGGAAATTGACATCCTGATCTTATATATATTTTGACCTAGATCTGTACCCTTCGTTGGATTCACTTCTAAGTCATCAATCAACTTAGCAAGATCAGATTTAATTCCTTTATGTTTTTTGGATATCCTTTTGAATTCTTTGTCGAAATCCAGAGTAGTTTTAACCCTATAGATCATTGAGCAATACTCTTGCGTCAGGCAATTCGATTTTGCCTTCCTGATGTAATTTAATTTGCTCCAGAGATCGCTTCATGTTGTTATAAACTCGTTGTTCGGCTTTATTTAGTGGACGCTGCACATCAACAGGAGTAGGTTCTACATTGTAACTTAAGCCTAAAGCATCTAAAACAGCTTTAACTGCCTTTTCAGATTTCTTGTTATCGATATTCACTGTAAGCGTAGTCATAATATCAAAGTTACAAACATTCTTTTAATATTTAATTTGAAAATATATTTCTCTCACCCCGCAAACACCATCTTCCTATCTGGGTATCTTATTGCATAACTATCCACCATATTCCTGATATAATCATTCCCCGGGTAGGGTGTAAGGTGGTTTTTTAGCTGATCAAGTGTATCCGCATTAAAATAATGAGAAATATAACCCATTCCGTAAAACTTGCCTTTTTCAATTAAAAGGCAGCTGTGCTCATCATCGGTTCGCCCGGCATCGCGGATTGCAAATGTAGGCAGCGCTTTGTTTAACTCATTAATAGCTAAACTTACTCTTTGGTTGTAATCTGTTACAAATTCATGGCCTTCACAGGCACAATTACCGGTATTTGGGCCGCTGCATTCCGAATTGTTATTTTGGATAAAGCACAATTTGGGGCAAAGCCCGAAGGCATCGATCAACTTCATTAATATGCTGCGACCCTCAAACAGGGTATTGCAGCTGTAAATGGCGCCCGTCATTTTACGGTGTTTATCTATGGCTAAACGCATGTAGCCGCGCTGGTCTTCAAAAGCATATAAGCTATAGGCATGTTCAAACCGTTTTAACGAACGATTATATTTTGGCCATAAACGTTTTATTTCTACGGCTTCCATTACAAAGGCAACCAGTTCGGTACCGCACTGCTGGAAAGTTATATTGAAAATATTACGTAAAAACTCCTGTCGCTGCGGGCCAGGGTTATTACCTGTAAAATGACTGCAAACTCTTTTTTTTAGATTTTTTGCCTTGCCAACATAAATAACTTTTCCTTTCTGATCATGAAAGTAATATACGCCGGGCGATTGTGGCAGGGCTTCTACATCCTGCTTTGGTAAATTGGCAGGAAGCCGCTGTTCTTTTGAGGTTTGCTTTAATGCCTGCGGAATATGGTTGCTTTTATCGCTTTGCAATAGCAAAGAGAATAATTGCGCTGTAGCCTCGGCATCACCGGCCGCGCGGTGCCTGCTTTCATTCTCAATACCTAAATGGCGGCATAGCTTACCAAGGCTGTAGGAGGGAAGGCCAGGTATTATTTTACGGCCAAGCCTTACAGTGCATAATTTATTGCATTGAAGGTCATAACCTGCTGCAGCTAAGTGATAGCGTACAAAGGAATGATCGAAATTTACATTATGCGCTACAAAGATCTTATTGTTAAGCAGGTGATAAACATCATGTGCTACGTCTTCAAATGGCGGGGCATTCTCCACCATTTCATTGGTTATGCCGGTTAATGCACTTATATAAATAGGAATATCCCTGCGCGGATTAACCAAAGTTGAATAACGTTCAATAACTTTTTTACCGTTATGTATGCAAATAGCTATCTCGGTAATACCATTTGCACTGGCATGCCCACCCGTAGTTTCAATATCAACAATTGCATACATGGATGTAAATGTAATAAGTTTTTGCTAATAAATTTAGTTAAATTTATTGTTAATAGTTAATGGTTCATGGTAAAAAGGGTAAAACCGTTATATAGATAACACGAAAAAGGCCGAAATCTTATGTCATGATTCCGGCCTTTTTATGAAAATATTTTGGCTATGATCTATGAACCATCAACCATGAACTAATTTACTTCTTCTTTGTAGGAGCAATGGTGGCCTGTTGTTTTTGGCGCATCATTTCTTCCATCCGGGCCTGGAAGCCGCCGGTTTTCTTTTTAGGATCAACCGGTTTATTTTTATTTTCCTGGATCTGTGCATGGATCTTTTTATCATCAACCATTAAACGAATAATGTATTGCTGTAAGAAGGTCATCATGTTGGCCAAAAAGTAATAATAATTTAAACCTGCCGGGTAGCTGTTCAAAAAGCCAATGAACATAATAGGAGTGATGTAGCCAATATATTTCATTTGCCCTGTAGCACCCGAGATCTGGTTATTAAAATAAGTATAGATAAGAGTTGATATAGTCATCAACAAACACATCAGGCTTATGTGGTTACCAATAAATGGAATATTAGCATGAAATGTGATCATTGAATCGTACGTCGACAAATCATGCATCCATAAAAAGCTTTGTCCGCGCAATTCAAATAAGCTTGGGAAAAAGCGGAAAAAGGCAATTACAATAGGCATCTGGATCAGCAATGGCAAGCATCCGCCTAATGGATTTACACCGGCTTTTTTGTAAAGTTTTAAATATTCCTGCTGTAATAGTGTAGGATTATCCTCGCCAACTTTTGCTTTAATTTCATCCATCTCGGGCTTTAAAACCCGCATTTTGGCCATTGAAAGGTATGATTTGTAAGTAAGCGGTGATAAAACCAGCTTAAGTACGATGGTTAAGGCTAATATGATTAAGCCATAGTTCCAGTTAAACTTTTTCAGCACGTTAAATACCGGTAATACTGCAAAACGGTTAATGTATTTTAACGGACCCCAGCCAAGGTCAATTTGTTTTTCCAAACCATATCCCTGGTCTTTTAAAGTTGAAAACCGGTTAGGGCCAAAATAAAATTCTACAGGGAACGTTCCATCAGCACTTTTAGCCAGCACAAGGTTGGCACTCATTTGCTTAACGTTAGTTGTATCCGTAACATCAGTGTTTACAGCCAGGTTTGATTTATTAAAGCCTTGTTTAGCAATCAATCCGCTTGAGAAAAAATGCGCCTTGAATGATACCCACTGGATCTTTTTATCGCTGATCTCTTTCTGATCATCTTTTGTTTCGCTCAGGTTATCATTTTCGTTATCGGTATTGTTATAGGATACAGTTGAATACCTGCGTTCCTGCTCAATATCTTTTTCCTGTTTGCGGGCGCCTGATGCCCAGTTAATATTAATTGTATTGCTGTTAGCAATTACCTGGTCTAACCCGGTTGATTTTACTGTTAAACCAAGTTTATAGCCTGTGCCTTTTAGCGAGTATACGTAATCAATATATTGCGTAGGGCTATAGCTTAAACGCATGGTAACACTACCAGAGTCTTTTTCAGCAACCTGCAGATCGCCGGTAGTTGGTGTAAAATAAAGCTTATCAGTATTTATGCTGCTATTGCCTGCGCTAAAGGTTAAACCGAAGTGATTTTTTGGACCATCGAATAAAACGAGTGGTTTTTTGTCGAAGGTTTTAAACTCTTTTAATTCAACCGAATATACTTTGCCGCCTTGTGTGCTAAGTTTTACGCGGATGTCTTTATTTTCGAGCGTAACAAATTTTTCGCTGCCAATTGTTGTTGCGCCAAAAGGGCTTTTTAAAAGTGCGGAATCAACCGTTTTATTTACTGCTGCTACTTTTGCTTTTGATGTATCAACATATTTTGCAGTAGTAATTGCAGGTGATTTGATCTGGCCTTTTTTAACAGAATCAGCATGTGCCTGGATTCTTTCTTTTTTAAGGTCAGCTTCTGATGGCTTCATAAAGAAAAATGAAGCACCCATTATGATCATGATCAGGAATAATCCTGTAAACGTATTTTTATCCATTTCTAAGTATCGTACAAATATCTATTGCTTACGTGCATACGCCATTGAAGCGGCGACAAAGTTAATAAAAAGTGGGTGCGGATTTGCAACTGTTGATTTTAATTCGGGATGAAATTGCGCGCCAACAAAAAACGGGTGATTTTTAAGCTCAACTATTTCAACCAGGTCGTTTTCAGGGTTAAAGCCAGATGGTGCTAAACCGGCATTTTCATAATCCTTTAAATACTCATTATTAAACTCATAACGATGCCTGTGGCGCTCGCTGATACGTGTTTTACCATAAAACTTCTCGGCTTTGCTGCCTTTTTTCAAATCGCAGGCATAAGCTCCAAGGCGCATGGTACCCCCTTTATTAACAACTTTCTTTTGCTCCTCCATCATATTTATTACAGGGTATGGAGTTTCAGGATTCATTTCAGTACTGCTGGCATCTTTTAACCCTAAAACATTACGGCCAAATTCAACAACGGCACATTGCATGCCAAGACAAATCCCGAAAAACGGAATATTATTTTCACGTACGTAACGGATAGCCTCAATCTTGCCTTCAAAACCACGCTCTCCAAAACCAGGGGCAACCAATACACCGTGTAACCCTTTTAGCTTATCAACGGCATTCCCGGGTGTTAATTGTTCTGATGGGATGTATTCAACTTTTACCTTGCATTCATTTTTAGCACCTGCATGGATAAACGACTCAACTATAGATTTATAAGCATCAGGCAATTCAACATATTTACCCACCAAACCTATTTTTACCTCTGATGTCGGGTTTTTTAAACGGCCTAAAAAATCTTTCCAGTTTACCAGTTCCGGTTCAATTTTATGAGGTAGCTTTAATTTGGTAAGCACAGTTTTGTCAAGCTGTTCTTTAAGCATCAGCAATGGCACATCATAAATTGATGGGGCATCAATTGATTCTATTACAGCGTTTATATTAACATTACAGAATAATGCTATTTTTTTGCGGATGTCGGTATTTAAATGATGTTCGGTACGGCAAACCAATATATCAGGCTGGATTCCGTATTCAAGCAACATTTTTACAGAGTGCTGGGTAGGTTTGGTCTTCAACTCGCCTGCGGCAGCAAGAAAAGGGATTAGCGTTAAATGGATCACCAGTGAATTACCTGAACCAACTTCCCACCTGAACTGGCGTACAGCCTCAATGTATGGTAATGATTCAATATCACCAACAGTACCGCCTAATTCAGTTATTACGATATCATAATCGCCGCTTTCGCCCAGGATGCGGAAGTTTCTTTTTATTTCGTCGGTAATGTGTGGTACAACCTGTACGGTTTTACCCAAAAATTTACCTTCGCGTTCCATATTTATTACGTTTTGATAAATACGGCCTGTAGTAATGTTGTTAGCTTTTGATGTTGGGGTATTTAAAAAACGCTCATAATGACCAAGGTCAAGATCAGTTTCGGCTCCGTCTTCCGTAACATAGCATTCCCCGTGTTCATAAGGGTTTAATGTTCCGGGGTCGATATTAATATAAGGGTCAAATTTTTGAATAGTTACACGGTAACCGCGTGATTGAAGAAGTTTGGCTAAAGAAGCAGAGATAATTCCTTTCCCCAACGATGAGGTAACGCCACCCGTAACAAAGATATATTTAGTCATGATTTGTGTGTGTTTGGCCCGGATTTTGGGCCGGAACAAATTGTTTGTGTACGGGATACAAAAGTAAGAAAATTATTGGGGATAGTGGATGAAGTTGTAGAATTGATTTGAAAATTTTATGATTTGGAAATTTGAAAGTGGAAATCAAATGCTTGCAAAACGAATTTTCAAATCATCAAATCAACTCATCTTCAAATTAGCCAAATCCTCAGGCGTATCAATCGCATAAGTTTCCAGTTCAGTTTCCGCCACTTTAATGCGGTAGCCATTTTCAATCCAGCGCAATTGTTCAAGGCTTTCGGCTTTTTCGAGGGATGATACCGGGAGCTTAGTTACCTCCTGCAAAACATCAGCACGATAACCGTAGATCCCAATATGTTTAAAGTAGGTGAAATGGCTTAGCCAGTTTTGCTGCTCCTGTCCGCGGATGTGGGGGAGCGGTGAGCGGGAAAAGTAAACAGCCTCGGATAGTTTATTGATAACCACCTTTGGCGAATTTACATTAAACAACTCCTGCTCATTCTGGATCTTCTTAACCAAAGTAGCAAGCTGTGTATCGGCATTGTTAAAACAGGAAGCTACTTTGCTGATCTGTTCCGGGTCGATATAAGGTTCATCACCCTGAATATTGATGATTACATTATATTGCGGGTGCTGCAGGGCTACTTCGGCACAGCGGTCGGTACCGCTTTGATGATCGGCGGAGGTCATTATGGCTACGCCGCCAAAGCTTAATACATGGTCATAAATGCGGGTGTCGTCAGTAGCAACAATAACTTCTGTTAAATGAATACATTTTTTAGCCTGCTCATAAACCCTCTGAATCATGCTTTTACCGGCAATATCCACTAATGGCTTGCCCGGAAAACGGGTTGAAGCGAAGCGGGCGGGGATGATGCCAAGGATTTTCATTTGTTTTTAAGATGAATTGTTTTAAAAGCCAATAATGCTAATTTTTGATTTTCTGCTGACAGATTAGATCCACTCATTTGAAAATTCAAACTCGATGATCTGCTATGAATATAAATACCAGTCATGCCTTTTCCCGGAGTTTTTGACCAAATAGTTTTTGTAACATACATTTTATCACTGTCTACCTGGATGTTGTTCTCTTTGATGAAAGCTGGAATTTCAATAGGTAGATACACGGTCTTTCCCTTATAAGTTAGATCAGCAATGTAATTAGCTTTTGGGAATTTAGTTTTTTGTAACTGATCCGGAAGATGAACTTTTGTTTCAGTTCCCCAATAAGGAAAAGTGAGACGATGATCCCACCACCCGCGACTATCCAGGTACTCTTTTTCTGTTTTTAGCAAATGATTAGCATAGCCCATTCCACTATAATCAAAGGATAATTGTAATTGCGGTCCAGTGATTTGTCCAACAAATGAATCTTCCTGTTCTCCGGGATCTTCATATTTCCAATTTTGTGGAACAGAAATTTTAAACGGCCCTAAATTCAGTTGCTGCCAGTTATTTTGTTGTTTGAAGATAGCCGGTGCTGATTCACATTCGATCAGAAGGAAGAGAGTTACTAAGACGAGATGATATTTTTTCATAATTGAATTAATAATCCCGATTCTCAAATCTAAAACAACCCGTTCAACTCCCTCTCCACCAATTGAACAATAGTTGCTAAATCTTCGGTATTGTTGGCGAAATCAATGTTGTCTTTATCAATTATAAGTAGTTTGCCCAGTTTGTAACCCTTTATCCATTTATCATACTTGTCGTTCAATTTTGATAAATAATCAAGACGGATACCTGATTCATACTCCCGGCCACGGCGCTGGATGTTGTTAACCAGGGTAGGTACGGATGCTTTCAGATAAATAAGCAGATCGGGTGGCTTTATAAACTCAGTAATGTTATCAAATATAGCCGCATAATTTTCATAATCGCGGGTGGTCATCAAACCCATATCATGCAGGTTTTCTGCAAAAATATAAGCATCTTCATAAATGGTACGATCCTGGATAATATTATGATCGTTTTTCTGAATATCAATGATCTGGCGGTAACGGGTATTTAAAAAGTAGATCTGCAGATTAAAGCTCCAGCGTTTCATGTCGCTGTAAAAATCTTCCAGGTATGGGTTGTTATCAGCCGCTTCATACAACGGATCCCAGCCGTAATTTTTTGCCAGTAATTCGGTAAGGGTAGTTTTACCGGCGCCTATGTTTCCTACAATAGCAATGTGCATGTTAGTTCATGGTTAATGGTTCATAGTTCATAGCAGAAAGCTCGTGGTTAACAGATGATAGTTAATGGTTTTAAGCTCAATTTTAATATGCATTTGCTATTTGTGCTGAAATGAAACTCCGACTAATATACAGCATGCACCATGAACTATCAACAATGAATTGCTTTTTTTCTAGCCATGAACTATGAACCATTAACTATCAGCCAACTCAAAAGTTCTTAAAGCCTATGATTTCTCTTACTTCCTTAATGGTTTTTGATGCGCTTTCACGTGCTTTTATAGCTCCATGGCGCGCAACCTGGCGCAGGTATGATGCATCCTGTGATATATCATTGATCTTCTCGCGGATAGGGGCTGTGGCAATAATTATATCTTCGGCAAGCTGTTTTTTAAGGTCGCCATAGCGGATCTGACAGGTATTATAGAGGTTATCAAAATGCTCATAAGTATCGGCAGACGAAACAACTTTTATAATATCGAACAGGTTTTGGATCTCTACAGGTTTTTCCTGGTTATCAGCTGTGGGGCCGCCGTCAGTAACTGCCCGCATAACTTTTTTGCGAATAATTTCCGGCGAATCTGAAAGGTAAACCGCATTTCCTTCACCTTCTGACTTACCCATTTTTCCTTTACCGTCAAGTCCCGGGATTTTTACCAGGTTATCACTAAAGTTGAAAGCATAAGGCTCGGGGAAATAATCTTTATTATAAAGCCTGTTAAAACGGTTAGCAAACGTACGTGACATTTCCAGGTGTTGTTCCTGGTCTTTACCAACAGGTACTTTTGTTGCCTTGTGGAGAATAATATCGGCAGCCATTAACACCGGGTAAGTCAATAATCCGGCGTTTACATTATCGGGATTAGCACGTACCTTATCCTTAAATGATGTTGCGCGTTCCAGTTCGCCCAAATAGGCGTTCATGTTTAAATAAAGATATAATTCAGAGGTTTCCGGTACATCAGATTGGATATAAATGGTAGCTCTTTCAGGATCAATACCTGCGGCTAAATATTCAACCAGCACCTGCTTTACATTCCCATGCAGATCGGCAGGGGTGGGGTGCGTAGTTAACGAATGCAAATCGGCAATAAAAAAATAGCAGTTATATTCATGCTGCATTTTTACAAAATTTTGTATTGCCCCGTAATAATTTCCTAAGTGTAAGTTCCCGGTTGAACGAATACCACTAACAACAGTTTCCATGGCGCGAAAGTAAGTAATTTTTATATTTTTGATGGCGATGAAATTGATCATAAAGAAAGTACACGTATATATTTATGTGTTAAGTGTAGCTTTATCTTACTTTTTATTCTGGCCTTTATTCTATTATTTTTCTCGTAAATCAAGCCGTTACCGAAATATGAACCGTTTCAGGCGCATCTGGGCAATTTTCAGTTCGGCGCTTGCCGGCTTTTTTTATCGTTTTGATTATGAACAACCTATAGATTGGAGCAAAACCTATATTGTTTGCCCCAATCATACTTCAAACCTTGATATTTCGGCAATGTGCGTACTGGTAAACAGTAATTGCAGTTTCATGGGCAAGGAAGAATTAAAGGATGGACTGGTAACCGGGTTGTTTTTTCGTTCGGTTGATATCCCGGTTAACCGGGATAGTAAAATGTCATCATTCAGAGCTTTTAAAAAAGCTGCTGAAAAACTTCAGGAAGGCATTACACTTATTATTTTTCCCGAAGGGAAAATAAGTGATGATTACCCGCCGACCCTGCATGAGTTTAAAAACGGCCCGTTTAAGCTGGCCATTGATCATAAAATTCCTATTATCCCGGTATCTTCTTCAAACACCTGGAAAAAATTTTGGGACGATGGAACAAAATATGGCACACGCCCCGGCATATGTAAGTTTCATGTTCATAAACCTATCGAAACAGCACATCTGACTGAAGATGATGTGGATAAATTAAAAGACGAAATCTATGATATCATTTATAAGCGCATTAGCCGGGTTTAAAAACTAATCTCCAATCTCTGGCCTCTAATCTCTAAATATTCAACTTTTTTATATTTTTGATGACCATGAAACTCATCTTAAAAAGGATCCACACCCATTTTTACAGGTATAGTGTAGCTTTCTTTTTTTTATTGGTTTGGCCTGTTTTATATTTTCTATCGCGCAGACAATCGCGGTATAAGCATATAAACGGTTTCAGGCGGTTCATCATTTTTTGCAGCACCCTTATTTCGGGCATATTTTTTAATATTGATTATGAAGCGCCGGTCGATTGGAAACGCACCTATATTATTTGTGGCAATCATACCTCAAACCTTGATGTATCGGCTATTAACCTGGCTGTGAAAAATAATCATTGTTTTATTGGTAAAGAAGAATTATTGAGTAATATGGTGCTTGGTTTCTTTTTCAGAACGATAGATATTACGGTGAACAGGGATAGTAAAATGTCATCATTCCGGGCTTTTAAAACCGCAGCCGAAAGAATAAATAACGGGGTGAGTGTAGTTATTTTCCCCGAAGCAACTATTCCTGATGATTATCCGCCAACTTTATACCCATTTAAAAATGGAGCGTTCCGTTTGGCTATTGAATTAAAAGTACCTATCATCCCCATATCAGCACCTAATACCTGGAAAGTTTTATGGGATACAGGGAGTAAATATGGCAGCAGGCCGGGCATTTGTGATATATTTGTACACAAACCTATTGAAACGGCCCATTTAACTATAGATGACGCCGATACACTGCGGGATGAGGTTCACGAAATTATTAAACAAAAATTGCAAACAGCATGACCATCGACCAGGAAACAGTTGATAAAATAGCACACCTTGCCCGTTTGGAGCTTAGTGGCGACGAAAAGCAGGAAATGATAAAGGATATGAGCAAGATCCTTGATTTTATGGCTAAGCTTAATGAAATTGATACTTCGGGCATTGAACCGCTTGTTTATATGACCAATGAAGTAAATGTTTTAAGAGAGGATATAGTTAAGCAGCAGGTAACCCACCAGGAAGCTTTACAAAATGCTCCTAAACATGACGATGATTATTTTTTAGTGGCTAAGGTGATAGATTTGAAGTCTGAGAGTCAGTAAGAAGGGAAGACCGAAAGTCAGTAAAGTCCGGAAGTCCGAAAGACGAAAAATTAAATGTTGAGTAATAAGATGATCAAATAATCTTTCGGACTTCCGGACTTTCCGACTTTTCTGACTTCTACCTGTAACAAAACATACCCCACTACAGTCAAATCAAAAAAAAGTATGGAACCACTTATCACCCTTAAAGATATCGGACGTAAATATGTTATTGGCACTGAAATAATTCATGCCCTGAAATCTGTTACGCTGACTATTAAAAAGGGAGAATTTGTTGCATTGATGGGGCCTTCAGGTTCGGGCAAATCAACGCTGATGAATATTCTTGGATGCCTTGACACCCCTACCAAAGGCGAGTATATTTTAAATGGCATTGACGTAAGTCACATGACAGATAATGAGCTGGCCGAAGTTAGAAATACAGAGATAGGTTTTGTATTTCAAACGTTTAATCTGCTGCCACGTAATACTGCCTTAGATAATGTGGCCCTTCCGCTGGTTTATGCCGGTATTAATAAAGAAAACAGGCAGGCCCGCGCAAAGAAGAGTTTAGAGAATGTAGGTTTAGGTAATCGTATGGATCATAAGCCCAATGAGCTATCAGGCGGCCAGCGTCAGCGTGTAGCCGTAGCTCGTGCGCTAATCAATAACCCATCAATTATATTAGCCGATGAGCCTACCGGTAATCTTGATACCAAAACATCAATTGAAATAATGGGACTGGTTGAAGATATCCACGCCAGGGGCAATACTATTATACTGGTAACACACGAAGAAGATATTGCCCTGCATGCGCACCGCATTGTACGGATGCGTGATGGATTGGTAGAAAACGATTATGCCAATCCCAATATCCAAAAGGTTGACAGAAATAGCCCGGTGTTAAAAGAATTTGTTGAAGTGCCTGCCAAAGAAGGCAACGTTAAATAGAATTTATTTAGCCCACTGGTTGTACACCAATCTTAATACCATTCTGCCGAAGTAATTTAGCTTTGTCAACTTTTTAAAGGCTGACAAAGCTTGTGTTGGTTTACCTTAGCAGCATCCTAAAAGCTGGCTGGCAGGGCAATACAGTTCGGGATTAAGGCCAAGGGAACAAGAAATCGGATCTAATCCACCTCCGGGTCCCTCTTCAGGAGTAAAACAAAAGCATCCTGTCGGCGGGTCCTGTAAACCGCCTGTAACATTTCTTAGTTGTTCTCTGGTTAATTTTTTCATTGTTTGGTATGGGTTTTATTAAGCGTAAGGTTCGGGTTCTAAAATAATAAAACATATCAGAAATATATAATCTGATTTTTTAATTATTTTAATAAAGCTAATCGCAGGTTGAGCACAGCCTTGCTACAAATTCGGCCATATAGATAGCTTTTTCAGGCGACACGGGTTTGTGGTTGCCAATAATAAGGGTATGCTCCACTATCTCTATTACAAAATCATCATCCCGAACATCCATCACTACATTGCGAAAATTGCGATTTATCCCCGTAATAGCTTTTTCATGGTCATTAATCAATACATAAAATGTATCGCTAAAGGCTTTATCTTCTGCAAAATCAAGTTCAACGGGATGGATCAGCTCAATTATTTTATCGGCAAGGGTCTCCCGCCTTATTAATATGCGGCCAAAATCGTGCTTTAAATAAGCTAACGCCCAGGTTTGGTACTCGCAAGTTCCGCTGATGTGGCCTTTGCCCAAATTTCTTAACTGATTTTCTACAAAAAGCACGTAGCTATCATTATTTTGATGTTTTATTACATAGGAGTCCCTTACCTTAACATCAAGAGAGTGCTTAAATACTTCAAATTGTTCCAGGTGGAAATCAATCTCACCGGTAAATTCTATATGGAATTTTGCTCTGAGGGCCTGGTAGGCATCATGAAACCTGTCAATTTCTTCGGAGCAGAGTCCGGTGGTATCAAAGGGGTAGTTCAATATGTTATAGTTTAATGTTAAAACCCGGTCGCTATTGTTCGCTATTACAAGTATAAAATTTACCCGTTGAATTTCAAAGGTATTTAATTATCATTCAGCACTATTAGTTTACCACCTATCGACAAATCAATCAGAAGAGATTTAAAGGTTATTGAATTTTAAATATTAAAACTATTGCAAAGTTTAAAGAATAAGATATTTTTGTTAGCAAATGAAGAATACACATATTCATAAGTTCTTCATTGCTTATGCTAACAAAATATCCTAACTGTTTTCACATCCTTCTTTCCCTTTTATTGCTATTGAGCTTTAGGCTTAATACGTCAGCACAAAATAACAATTATGCGTATAAAAATATTGATGCATATACAGGTTTTTTGCAAAAGACCAACGAAGAAAATACAGCGCTTTTAAACAAAAAAATACAAAAACCTTATCGAGAATTTATTAATGAAAAAAATACAGAATTAATAAAAAGGTTAAATGAAAAAGGTTTTTTGTTTGATACCGTAGCCTATCCATATTTAACTTCAATATTCAATCATATCCTTGAGAAAAATTCATTGGATAAAAACAGGTTTCACTTTTTTGTAGATCGTACCTCAAACGTTAATGCTTACAGTTATGAAGATGGCACCGTTGTATGCAACTTAGGTTTGATTGGGCTTATGGAAAATGAAAGCCAGTTAGCAATGGTTTTTTGTCATGAACTAGGGCATGTTTTGCTTAAGCATGTAAACACCGCACTGGTAAGGCAGTTAGAAAAATATAATTCTCCTGAGTTTTTGGCACAGGTTAAGCATATAGAAAAACAACAATATAATACTAAAAAGCAATTGGAAAATCTGCTGGTAAGCGATGTTTTTGACCGCAGAAAGCATGGCCGCTCCCAGGAAAATGCTGCAGATTCTTTAGGTATGCTTTTGTTTTGTAATACAAGCTATGGCGCTAAAACAGTACCCGGAATTTTTAACCTTTTAGATTCAGCTGAAATCAAAGCAACTACCTGTACGATACATGCTTTTTTTGAGCGGGAGAGAATAGGGTTGGATGAAAACTGGCTAAAGCATGAAAAGAAAATGAGTTTCGGGGCGGCAGGAAAAAAAGAAATAACGGATTCTTTAAAAACTCATCCTGATTGTGCAAAAAGAAAAATTGCTATGGAATTCTTTTTTAACCATAAGCCTAAACCAGGCAACGACTTTTGGGTTGGGAATAAACAAAAATTAGCACAGGTAAAAAAAGTAGCCCTTTTTGATGAGGCTGAATGCTCAAAAGATATGGATAACCTGGGCCTGTATTTATACCAGCTTATTCAAAATAATAGCATTTTTTCATCAAATGCCTATATAAAAACAGCAACCTATAGTACAATGCTATCTTTAGGTAAACATTATAAAGCTCATAACCTGCACGAAGTGGTTAATAGTCAGTATGTTTCAAATAACGATAATGATGAATATGCCGTGCTGCTTAAATTGCTTGATAGCATAAGCCTGGAAAATTTGAATGACATTACAAACACCTATTATCAAAATAATAAACTTTTAATCACAATTTCTAAAAACTAACAAAAGTCCAACTCCCTAATCCATTATGAAATTTAAACTACTAATTATTTTTTTCGCCCTTTTAAGTTTAAAGGGATTTACACAAAACGCTACAAAAGCCTTTAATGAGGTGAAAAATGTGACTGTCCGTAACATTGGAGCCATTACCAAAAACAATGTTGTAAAAGGCTACTTCAGCTTTTATGAATTTGACAAGGCAGATAAAAAAAACGTCATTTACAAGCTAAATTTATTGGATGAAAATTTAAATGACCTGGGTACAAAAGAAATTACAGGGCCCAAAGATTGGGAATTGGTAGGCAGCGGTTACGATGGAAATAACTTTTGCTTTAAATTTTATGACGATAAAAACCGGACATTCGAATTAAAGGTTTACGACCAGGAAGCTAAGGAAGTAGCATCAAACATTTTGAAAATTAATTATAAGCCCAACAGTAATTCTAAATATCATATTTATCGGCAAATGGTTAATCCCGATATAAACATTGTAAACAATAATGGCTTTGTTGATTATACTTTTAATGACCCTAATGATGCTTTTATTGTAAGCTATGCTAATGGAAATTCTCAAAAAACATGGCAGCAAACATACCAGCCGGAAGGTAAGTCGAAATTTATGATACCGACATTTTTAAACGGGAATGATGAAATGATTTTAACAGCCGTAGCCCGTGTTGAAAAAGGAATGTACAATGCTAAAACGCAGCATACGATATTAGCAAACAACACAAAAACCGGAGATCAGTTATTTGATGTGTCAACAGAGTTTGATGATAACCATGTGGTGCCCATTAATGCTATTTTTGAAGACGGAAAAGTTATAGTTATAGGATTGAATTATAAAACTACAAAAACATTTACCAAGGCCCCGGACGGCATGGCCTTTTTAGAATTTGATAAAACCGGAAAGCTTTTGAAAAGTAATTTTAAAACTTTTGAGGAAACATTAGGTAAATATTTACCGATTGAAGACCATAAGCTAAAAGATGGGTATTATCTATATATACATGATGTTGTTAGAACCAATAGAAACTCAAACCTGGTAATAGCCGAAAAATTTAAAAAGGCTGTGGATGCCGGTGGGATAGCAATGTCATTATTAGGTTCCAGTGAGAGTGGTCCTGTAAAATTACAATTAGAAAATATGTTGGTCTTGGAATATGATTTGGATGGAAATATATTACAAGCCAAGGAAATACCTAAAGCTAAGGGCACCACTCCTTTATTTCCTTCTTACCTGGGCCTTTTATCCCCTTATCTTTTAGGTACCGTTGCAAATGCATTGGGCTGGATGGATTATATGTACACTTTAAAAAGTGAAGATAATGCTAACATTACTTTTAGTTTTGTTGATTATGACAGACTTGATGCCGACGCCAAAAAAACTAAAAATTTCGGACAAATAAAGTACAATAATGGTAAGCTAACTATTGATAAGATCCCTGTTAAAAATGAAAAAGCAACCTTTTCGCGTTTACTTAGGGCCAAAACTAATCATGTACTGCAGGTAAACTACTTTAAGAAAGATAAGAAGCTAACCATGGATATGATCAAGCTGAATAATTAATTACAAATATTTGTAGTTGCCTTTAACGGTTTAATATTTCAATATTCGTAATTTTTAAAAAGATACTCCTGGCAGCCTTGTGTTACCAGGAGTATTTTTGCTAATACGCTTTCATCCTCCCGCATGAGCAGGCACAATTTGCATCAGTAATGCTAAAGATCTTTAAAAAGTATTGGTAAAAGCCAATCCTGTCATTCATGCTGAACATGTTTTCACCTTTATTACACTCAACCTCGCCGTTTATAATATTAATGGTCATACCAAAGCCGGGTGTGCGGTTTGCAGCTTTATCGGCGGCATTAGGCTGCCATTTGCCTATCATAACATCATGTGCCGATGGTTTGGCGGTTTGCGGGGTCATCCAAAAATAAATAGCCGTTTTAAAAGCAACTACAGGATCGGTTTCAACCAGGTCGGGATTGTTCAGCAGGATCTTTTTATCGCCAAAAATACAATCGGAAGCATAACCATAATTGCCATTGTAGCTTAACTGTAATGGACCGCGGCCATAGTATTTTTTACCTGGTGCAGCAGGGTAGGTGTCATTATCAGCTATATAAGGTAACGATGTATTGCTTTCATGTATAAACATTAAGCCATCATTATATTTACCATTTTCACCATGACGGGTTTCGTGAGCAATATTTGCAAAAAAGGCGGCCAGCTCTTTTTTGTTGGTTTGCAGATCTTTTTCGACGCAAAAATTTCCGTAGTCAATTATATAGCTGCTATCTGGCTTCTTTTTGGCCCAGCCCTCGTTCCAGTCCTCATCCTGGCGGATAACGTCTGCTTTGCCGGTACTTTTATCTGTACGGATAAATTGATAGATTGAAACGCCGCGCCTGGTTATTTTAACTGAAACCAAACTGATTTCTTTTAAGGCCTTTACAAATGCTGCATAGGTATAGAACTTATTGCGCTGAGGGAATAAAGCATTAAATTGCGATTCGCTTAAAAAACTTGTTATAGCCGTTTTATGGGGCTGATTGTTATTTGTTGAAGCTTTATCAGTTGTATTGCCACATTTAAGGCTTGATAATGTTATTATAGCTATTAAAAAGAAGGGTATGATGATCAGGGGTTTTTTCACGATGATTTGTTTTTCAAAGATTATAATCAAAATGGAGATATTCAAAAATCAACATCAAATTTGATGATATAATTTATATAACGTTTAATTCCCGGTAGTGTTTCTATTATAGAACTTTTGTAAAGTTTTACGTTTAAAACAGCAACATTCCAAATCAAAACCCTAAATTCGAAATCGAACAGCCGAACTCCGAAATCAAAATGAAGATCTATACAAAAACAGGCGATAAAGGCCTTACATCGTTAATTGGCGGTACGCGGGTAGCTAAGCACCATATCAGGATTGAAAGTTATGGAACTGTTGACGAACTTAATTCATACATTGGGCTGATAAGCGACCAGGATATTACGCCGCATGATAAAGAGATCTTGAAACAAATACAAGACAGGCTGTTTACTATCGGATCGTCACTGGCTGCTGATCCTGAAAAATCACGGATGGTAATACCTGATCTTCACCTTGCTGACATTGAATTGCTTGAACAGGAAATGGATGCTATGAATGAACAATTGCCGGAACTGCGTCATTTTATTTTGCCGGGTGGAAGCAGTACAATATCTTATTGCCACATAGCACGTTGCGTTTGCCGCAGGGCGGAAAGAATTACTGTGCACCTGGCCGAAGAAAGTACAGTGGACGAAAAAGTGAATATTTATTTAAACAGGTTAAGCGATTATCTGTTTACCTTAGCCAGGAAAATTGGAAATGAAAATAAGATCCCCGAAAATCAATGGATCCCGCGGATAGGCAGTTGATTAGTTGACAGTTCATAGTTGATAGTTCATAGCAGCTGCATCTGAACCATTTAATTGCCATTTTTACTATGAACTATGAACCATTAACCATGAACCGCGATTAAATGAGAAAAAATATTGATAATCAAATAAAAAATATTATACTTTTGCGAAAAATTAAATTTACCGAATAAAAATAAATAAGAGAATATGTATTGGACACTTGAACTGGCATCGCACTTAGAAGATGCACCATGGCCTGCAACAAAAGATGAATTGATTGACTATGCTATCCGTTCCGGAGCACCTGTTGAGGTTATTGAAAACTTACAGGCGTTGGAGGATGATGGTGAGCCTTACGAAAATATTGAAGAGATATGGCCTGATTACCCTACAAAAGATGACTTCTTTTTTAACGAAGACGAATACTAAAGTACTTGTAATCAACAAAAAACCTTGCTAAGCAGGGTTTTTTTGTTCTCGCCCCTTTTTGGAATGGTTTTGGTTAATGTGTAAATATTATCAACTAAAACTTTACAAACATGAGAAGCTTACTTTATTTAATCGCAGTTATCCTGGTAATAGGATGGATCTTTGGGTTTTTCGTTTACCCGGTTGGCGGTGGCCTTATTCACGTTCTTTTAGTAATCGCTGTAATTGCTTTGCTTTTAGGAATTATCAGAAGGGCATAGTTTTTTGGTTCATAGTTGATAGTTCATGGTTCATAGCCGGATAAGTATTTTCTACCATGAACTATCAACTATGAACCTTCTTCAAAATCATCTCCGCAATAGCAAGATCTTCCGGAAAGGTGATCTTTATATTCTGATGGCTTCCATCTATCAGGTTAATTTTTACACCTGTTTCTTCAACAACGCTGGCATCATCAGTAAATTTTTCGCTGTAAACCTGTTGATAAGCCTTTTTTATTTGTGCCGATTGGAACGTTTGAGGGGTTTGCACCAGGTAAACATCATCACGGGTTAAACTTTTAGAAACAACGCCTTCCATTAATCTTACGGAATCGCGGCTTTTAACGGCTGTAACGGCATTTCCATATTCAATGGTATATTGGTATGACTTTTCTATAATTTGGCCGCTGGTTAAAGGCCTTACGGCATCATGTACCGCTATAAGCGCATCATCAACATCATCAATCATATCGAGCCCGTTTTTTACTGAATGGAAACGTGTTTGGCCCCCCGTTACTAATTGATGTAGTATTTTAAAGTTATGTGTTATGCATAACTGTTCCCAGTAAGCGTGATATTCAGCAGGAAGTACTATAATTATTGCAGGTTTAACAGCTGAGAGATGGAAAGCTTCAATGGTATGCATTAAAACCGGCCTGCCGCATAACAATAAAAACTGTTTTGGAACAGCAGATTGCATGCGGGCTCCGGAACCTCCGGCAACAATAATAGCGTAAGATTTGAGATTTGAGATTTGAGATTTGGGATTTTCTGAAGCCATCGTTAGTCAAAGCTATAAATCAATCTTAAATAAGCAAAAATGAAAAAGCCCCTTTAAATTTAAAGAGGCCTTTTTTTCTATAATTCCGAAATCGATTCCGACTTCCGAAATTAGATGATCAGCATGGCGTCGCCATAGCTGTAAAAACGATATTTTTCTTTTACTGCAACCTCGTAGGCATTCATTACATTTTCAAAGCCTCCAAAAGCACTAACCATCATCAATAATGTTGATTCAGGCATGTGGAAATTGGTGATCATTGAATTGGCAATGCTAAAATCATACGGCGGGAAAATAAATTTGCTGGTCCAGTCATTTGCCGATTTCAGTGTTTTATTTGCAGATACTGCAGATTCAATAGCGCGCATTGATGTTGTACCAACCGCACAGATCCGGCTTTTACGATCAATTGCCTTATTAACAATATTTGCCTGCTTCTCTTCAATAATAAACTGCTCAGAATCCATTTTATGCTTGGTAAGGTCTTCTACCTCTACCGGGCGAAATGTGCCTAAGCCTACATGAAGCGTAACTTCTGCAAATTCAATGCCTTTAAGCTCAAGGCGTTTCATCAGCTCGCGGCTAAAGTGTAAACCTGCTGTAGGAGCTGCAACCGCACCTTCGTGTTTTGCAAATATGGTTTGGTAACGCTCTTTATCTTCGCTGGTTGCTTTACGTTTTATATATTTTGGCAGCGGGGTTTCGCCTAAGATCTCCACATTTCTGCGGAATTCTTCGTCTGTACCATCAAACAAAAAGCGGATGGTACGGCCACGTGACGTTGTATTATCAACTACCTCGGCAATTAAAAGGTCATCATCACCAAAATATAATTTGTTGCCTACGCGGATCTTACGGGCGGGATCAACCAAAACGTCCCATAACCTTAATTCCTTATTTAATTCGCGTAATAAAAAAACTTCGATGGTTGCGCCAGTTTTTTCTTTATTACCGTACATACGGGCTGGAAATACTTTTGTGTTATTAAGGATCATTACATCCTTATCATCAAAATAATCCAACACATCTTTGAATATTTTGTGCTCAATTTTGCCTGAATCGCGGTGTAAAACCATTAATTTTGCTTCGTCGCGAATGCCCGCAGGGGTGTGGGCAACTAATGACTCGGGCAGATTGAATTTAAATTGAGATAATTTCATGCTAAAAGATATGAATTTTCAAGGGCGCAAATGTACGGAAATATTTTTGATTTAACCGATTGTAAAATGATTGCACTGATTGAATATTAAATGATTATGCCGGTTACTTTAAATATGATTTCAACGATTGTTTATTATTACACCAATTTTTAATAATAGTTTGAAATATTGTAACTTAATTGCAATTGAATGGTCTAAAATTATCAAACCTTGGTATCGCGCTTTATAATTAGTGTAATCAAAGTTTTTAATAAGTGAAATCACCCGGTAATAGGTGAAATCAATACTATAAGCTGCATAATCATTATACTATGATATTTTTAAAACTTTTCAGAGAAAGCTTTCTATTTGCCTATGATGCGTTAAGGCAAAACAAGCTGCGTACTTTTCTGTCATTGCTTGGTGTTACTATCGGGATCTTTACCATCATCTCCGTTTTTTCGGCTGTTGATACCTTGAAGAACAACCTGCAAAAAAGTGTAAATAAGTTGGGCAGCAACAGTATTTACATCCAAAAATGGCCCTGGGTAAATAATGAAGACTCACCATGGTGGAAATATCTGCAACGCCCCACTCCTAAATTGAGGGAATACGATGAGCTGCAGAAACGCAGCCAAACAGCTTTAGCAATTTCATATGAAATAAGTATTGATAACCGCATTGTAAAATATCAAAGTAATACGGTTGATGGTGCACAAATTGACGCTACATCGCACGACCATGATAAAACATGGAACTTTGATTTTGAAAACGGACGTTATTTTACTGAAATGGAATCGCGTGCGGGCAGTCCGGTTACCGTAATTGGCCACGATATTGCTACTGATCTTTTCCCCGATGGCGGGGCAGTAGGTAAGCAATTGAAAATAATGGGCAGAAATATTACCGTAATAGGCGTTTTTAAAAAGGAGGGAAATGATATTTTAGGAATTTCTGACGATAAAGAGATCCTGCTGCCTTTAAACTTTGCAAAAAATGTTCTTGATGTGCAAAATGCAAACTACAACCCCCAGATAGTTGTGCGCGGTAAAAACGGAATTAGCGACCTGGAAGTTGAAAGCGAAGTAAGGGGCTTAATGCGTTCCATCCGGCGCTTAGGGCCGGGGATAGAAGATAATTTTGCTCTAAATAAAACCACCATACTCTCCAACCAACTGGATATTGTTTTTGGTGTATTGAAAAAGGTTGGTTTTGTTATCGGGCTTTTCTCAATTCTAGTTGGAGGCTTTGGTATTGCCAATATTATGTTTGTTTCTGTTAAGGAACGTACCAACATAATAGGGATCCAAAAATCATTGGGCGCTAAAAATTACTTCATATTGCTACAGTTTTTGATCGAATCAGTAGTTTTATGTTTAATGGGGGGAATAATTGGACTAAGTATGGTTTTTGGGGCCACCGCAGCAGTAAAAGCGGCTGCTGATATACAGGTTGTGCTTGATATTTCAAATATAATTTTTGGAGTTAGCCTTTCAATCGGCATTGGCATAATATCAGGAATTATTCCGGCTTATTTTGCTGCCCGGCTTGACCCTGTTGAGGCGATAAGGAGTAATTAAGTCAGAAAGTCAGTAAAGTCCGGAAGTCCGAAAGATTAGGAAGGGTGGGTTTATTAAGTGAGTGGTTGTGTATGGTTAATGTTGAGCGTTTTTTTAACTCAATCAACCTAATCCAACTTAATCAACCCAATCAACTACTTCCATCAACTAACTCTCAACTGCAGCATAAAAGCCTGCTATCTTTTCAAATAATGTATCAGGCACAAATGGTTTGGTTAAATAACCGCACATTCCGGCGGCCAGGGCCTTATTATGGGTTTCGGGCATAGCATCGGCGGTTAAAGCTATAACCGGGATATCAGGGTTTGTTCTTCTTATTATCCGTGTTGTTTGAAAGCCATCCATTACGGGCATCTGAAGGTCCATTATGATCAGATCATAGTTATTGTCTTTAACCATATCAATGGCAAGATCACCACTAATGGCTTCGTCAACTTCCACCTGCCATTTTTTAAGGAATTTTGACGCTATCATCAAATTCATTTTGTTATCATCAACCACAAGGATCCGCATTCCCTGTAAGCTACGCTCAAGGTTAATGTTAGCAGAAGGCGATAACAACTCATTAATCTGTATTTGTTTGCTTATGTTAAACGAAATGGAAAAAGAGAATTGAGTTCCTTTTCCGGCCTCGCTCATTGCCGAAATATTACTTTGGTGAAGTTCAATTAAACGTTTTGTAATAGCAAGCCCCAAGCCTGTGCCCCCATAATCATTTTCATGGTTTTGCGACTCCTGCATAAACGGATCAAATATAAGGGCAAGGTTTTCGGCTGCTATACCAATCCCTGTATCGGCAATGGTAAATTTAACCGTAACCTGGTTGTCATCAATTGTTTCCTTATTAAGCAGAATACTTACTTTTCCTTTATGGGTAAATTTAATGGCATTACTTAAAAGGTTATTTAACACCTGGCCAAGCCTTATCTGATCGCCAATTAAATATTCGGGAATGGCATTGTCAACAAACAGATCAATTTCAAGATCTTTTTCGGTCGCCCTGGCATAAAACGACTGCTTTATTTTTTGGGCAAGATTTAAAATATTAAAAGGCAATGAGTTAAGTTCCAGCTTCCCGGCCTCAATTTTATTATAATCTAAAATATCATTAATAATAGCCAACAGGTTTTCGCCCGAGAATTTGAGGATGTTTAGGTATTCCAGCTGTTCGGGCGAGGGGTTTTCACTGAGCAGCAGGTTGGTAGTGCCAATTACAGCATTCATCGGCGTCCTGATCTCGTGGCTCATGATGGATAAAAACTCCGATTTAAAATGTGATGACTTCTCGGCCTGCTCTTTTGCCGAAATTAAAGCTTGTGTTGCCCTTTGCCTAAGCGTTATATCTTCTCCAATACTGGTAACTTCTTTTATTACGCCGTTTTCATCATAGCTTACCGTATTTTGCCAGCTAATATTACGCCGCTCGCCATTGCGGCATATTACTGAGCTGATATATTGAGCCTCAAAAGAACCAGTGAGGAACCACTTTGATAAACCATTTCTCTGATCTTCCGGTAAAAATTTTTCTAACCAGTTTAAACCCAATATTTCGCTTTGATCATAACCGAGTATATGACACATAAACTTATTGCAAAAAATCAGATCGCCATGTTTGTCAACAGATATTGCCGGCAGCTTAATGGTTTCTAATACCAGCTTATATTTATTTTCAGTTCTCTGGTAATCTATTTCAGCCTGTTTACGGTCTGTTATATCCTGTATGGTGCCAATAACTTTACGGACAGAACCATCATCGCGCCGTAATAATTTACCAACAATAATACTCAGGTACTTAACATTTCCGCTTGTTGTAATTATCCGGTATTGGTATGATGTATTGGCGATGTTTGAAATATCTTTTAAATGCTTTTTAAGAATATGCCTGTCATTAGGGTGGGCGTGTTTTACCAATAATTTGATAAAACTATTTTCGTTGGTGGATTTTTGATCAATTTCGAAAATGTTGTTAATCTCGTCGCTCCATGTTAGTTTATTTAAGGTGATATCCCATTTCCAGTTTCCTATTTTGGCTATAACCTGGGCTTCTAATAACTCCGACTGACTAACTTTTATTTTCTTTTCTGATAGTTTGGTTTCAGTAACATCCTGTAAAATACCAATAATGCGTTTTATATTGCCTTCGCTATCTTTTAAGAGCTCGCCCTTTAATACTTTTATATACTTTAACGTACTACCCGGGGTGATTAATTTATGCTCAAATTCAACTTCGCCAATTTTATGAATATTTGTAAAATAAGTATAAGCAGCTTCACGGTCATCCGGATGAATAAGGCTTAAATAATATTCAAACTTTTCTATATTTTCCGGTATGCTTTCAACCTCTAAAATTTTAAATAAGCTTTCAGACCAAAATGTCTCCCTGGTTGCAAGGTCAAAATACCAATTCCCTATTTTAGCAATTGATTGTGCTTCAAGCAATAAATTTTCATTCTCTTTTAAGGCATCGGCATATTTTTTCTGTTCAGATATATCGCTAACTGATGCAGAGATCCTCGAAGTATAATTTCCGCTCCTGTCATATACCGGTACCAGCCTGGCAACAAACCAGTGTCCTGTTCCAAAATCAGAAGGATAAGTTATTGAAATTGGTTCACGATGCTTTATTACATAATCCATTGCATCATCAAACTTTTTAGCCTTTTCCTCGCCTAAAACCTCGCTCAGTTTTTTACCGATGCACGTTTCTGGGTCAATTACCCGTCCTTCAATTCTGCTGAACCAGGTATTCAAACAAATTTTATTTTCATCAAATTCAAAAATTACATCGTTTAATGAGTTAATAAGCGCATCAAGTTTTTTACCGCTCTGGCGCAATTCCTCATCATTAACCAACAGGCTTTTATTCAAGTCGATAACATTGCACAGCGCTTTTTTAAACCTTAGCTGATAAGCCGTCATAACTAAAAACGATACGGAAGCAATAAATGTAAATGTTAACAGTAAAAGCACCAGTACCGTTATGGATATATATGGCTTTGGAGCAGTAATATATGCTATAACAGTGGTAAGTAAATTAAGAAAGCATATTGCTGCAAATTCCCACTTTTTTTTGCAAAACAGGGTTAACGCTATAAAAATGGTTATTGAGCTAAACAGGTAAACATGTTCAAACCCGTTTTTACTTAATAAAAGGCCGTTATTAATTACTAAAAAAGAGATAATGGTTAAATACCGGCTTGCTACGCTAAGCAATTTTGAGGAATGGAATGAAAAACCAAGTGCTGTCAAGCAAAGCGTACTGCTGATTAAACGCAGCCACAAAGGATCAAATGAATTATAAAAACACAAGTAATGAAGCGAAGGGCTTGCAATGAATAGCCCGATTAATAATAATTGGTAAATGGTATTATCACTTTGTATAAATAAAAGCAGCCTGCTTCTTATGGACATACTAATTGTTTTTTTAGATCGGTTATAGGTGGTGTTTTTAAAAAAATGGCATAAATTAAGAAGATAAGGCATGAAAATTTTACAAATTGTCAATCATCTTAAGGGTTATTAATACGCAGATTTAATTACATTTGTTGCAAATAAAATATTTTCCTATGTCGGAGACAGCACAATTAAAAATTGGCGATAAAACTTATGATCTTCCCGTAATTGAGGGTACCGAAGGTGAAAAAGCTATTGATATCTCAAAATTAAGGGACCAATCCGGTTACGTAACATTTGATACCGGCTACAAAAACACAGGTGCTACAAAAAGCGCAATTACTTTTTTAGATGGTGAACTTGGGATATTAAAATACCGCGGTTATCCGATAGAAGAACTTGCCGAAAAATCAAGTTTTATTGAAGTTGCCTATTTGCTTATTCATGGTGAGCTGCCCACTGAAAAGGAATTGAGCAATTTTCAATACGAAATAAGCAGGCATACCCTTGTACATGAGGATATGAAAAAGTTTTTTGATGGTTTTCCGTCAAAAGCGCATCCAATGGGTCAGCTGTCATCATTGGTGTGTGCTTTATCAGCTTTTTACCCTGAATCATTAAAATCATTACAAACAGAAGAAGAGCTTCATTTAAGCATTATTAAAATGCTTGCTAAAATGGCAACCGTTGTTTCATGGATCTATAAAAAATCATTGGGGCATCCGCTTATTTACCCTCAGAATAAATACGATTATGTAACCAATTTCCTGTATATGACCTTTGGGCAGCGTACAGAACAAATTGAGATCGACCCGGTAATTGTTAGCGCAATGAATACACTGCTGATATTACACGCAGATCATGAGCAAAACTGCTCAACCTCAACTGTACGTATCGTAGGATCGTCTGAGTCAAATATTTATGCATCAGTTTCTGCAGGGATCTCTGCATTATGGGGCCCGCTGCATGGCGGAGCAAACCAGGCTGTAATTGAAATGCTTGAAAAGATAAAAGAGGATGGGGGAGATACCGATAAGTGGATAGCAAAAGCAAAGGATAAAAATGACCCTTTCCGTTTAATGGGATTTGGTCACCGTGTATATAAAAACTTCGATCCGCGTGCAAAGATCATTAAAAAAGCGTGCGACGATATTTTAGAAAAATTGGGCATTGACGATGAAGTGCTTGCGATAGCTAAAAAGCTGGAAGAAGTAGCATTGAAAGACCCTTACTTTGTTGAGCGTAAGTTGTACCCAAATGTTGATTTTTATTCAGGTATTATTTACCGGGCGCTTGGTTTTCCTACTGATATGTTTACCGTATTATTCGCATTAGGCCGCATGCCAGGGTGGATTGCACAGTGGAAGGAAATGAAGGAAAACAAAGAGCCTATTGGTCGCCCGCGCCAGATCTATGTAGGCGCTGTTAACAGGGAGTATGTTGATATAAAGAACAGGTAGTTCTTTTGGGTTCATAATTGATGGTTCATAGTTCATGGTAATGAATTGTGAACCATTTTTTGTTTCGGGGAATATCATTGGTCATTAAGTCATTAGTCATTTTTTAATATTTGGTTCATTAATCGGCGAAATCAAGTTAAACATTAAAAATCAGCGGCCAAAAAAAAGCCCGCTGGTTTTAACCAGGCGGGCCTTTTAATCAATCCCAATCAACTCTGTTTTATTGTTTTATTAAAGTATAAGCGGCTGTCTTATCGTCTGCTGTTGGCAGGAAAGTTATTTTGTAGGTGCCTGAAGTGGGTACAGGAATATTGTTGTCGTCTGTAGATGCTAACGTTTTACCATCTGCCCCAGTTTTAGGAATCCCATAACCAATGGCCCAAGCGTGACTTTTCCTGACTTTAATTGAACCTGTAGAAACTAATGGAAGCGTAATAGTCCATAATCCAGTGCCATCATTGGCAGATTTCATATCCACATCATCACCGTCACTCCATCCTTTAGCGCCATCACCTATCACGCTGTAATATGCCGTAAACGGTGTAAATGAAATGGTTTTTGCATTAATGTTAAGCGTTACTGTATAAAAGCCCGGGGTAGCCGGAGCAAATAAGTTATTAGGTCCGCCAACCGCTACTGTACTGCTTGTAGCATTTTGAGGATCGTTAGTTGCATATTTGTTATCATAGCTGTTTCTACCCGGCACTATCAAAAACTGGTTATTGCCGGCAGTAAAGTTTAATACACCAATGTAAATACCATTGCTTGTAGCTGACAGCAAACTATCCTGGTGACTAATATCCCATCCCTGGTATGCGCCCACAGTGTATAAGAAAGATGTTAAATTGAACGGTGTAACAGTAAGTGAAAGCACATTTGAATATATAGGTGTAGAACCGGCACCTAAAGAATGCTGAACACGTACCTGTACTTGCGAAGTAACGCCACCAACTAAATTTAATTTCAACAATAATGTGTTAAAATCAGCAGTTGAATAACCTTGTACGCCCTTTTTAATACCTATTGTTACCGAGGCGGGTTTTGCCCAATTATCACCCACGGCATCTATTTGCAAGGTATTAGTTACGGCTGCGTTATAACCAAAATCAGGTTGTGTGAAAGTAAAAGTCATAACCTTTGACGTATCGGTAAGTTTTGTTTTATCCAATACTAATGTTGTTGCTGACGCGCTTAGGGCTCCTGGTTTACCCCCGTTTGTAGTTACCAAACTACCATCTTTTTTACAGGCCGATAGCATGAGCAGCCCAATGCTGCTCAATGCTAAAAATTTTGTTAATACTTTTTTCATTTTAATGTTTTTATTGATTTTAACCTAAATCAGGTATTATAATCTGAATAATTTGAGCCTGTATTAATAACCGGCGTTTTGCTTTAAATTAGGATTAACCGCACGGTCCTGATCCGGAATTGCGTACAGGTTACGAAAATCAGGCACACTGGTCCCGTTCTTTACTCCACCTTTAAATGGCCATAAATAGGTACCGCCTGTAAACTTTCCATAACGGATAAGATCTGTACGGCGGAAACCTTCCCAAAACAACTCACGCGCTCTTTCATCCAAAATAAAATCGGTAGTTAACTGG
This sequence comes from Mucilaginibacter sp. OK098, assembly GCF_900142915.1. GTDB lineage: Bacteria > Bacteroidota > Bacteroidia > Sphingobacteriales > Sphingobacteriaceae > Mucilaginibacter. The sequence goes on along the minus strand of NZ_FRCM01000008.1, from coordinate 255,179 downwards.
CCCTGGGTAATATTGCCGCTTGTGCTGCCTGAATAAGCACGTTTGCGTAAGGTATTAATATAGCTTAAAGCCGTTGCTGCATCACCGCCAGTGCCGCCTCTTGTAACTGCTTCAGCGTAAATAAGATATTGTTCAGCTAAACGGAATATTGGCATATCAACGTCAGAGAAAGCTGTTGTTGAAGGTGCCGAACCATCTGCATTTACGTTTCTGAATTTAGTAACCGCATAACCGTCATTAAATGAAGTTATATCATTAATAGCCAGGTTTTGTCCCTTTGTCCAGAATTCAGCCCTTGTATCAGGGTTACCATTATTAGGAAATACATCCGATGTATTTGCCGGGAATAAACTAACCAAACTGCTTGTTGTTCTGATACCTGCCCACTGGCTATCAACACCAAATAAAGTAGTAGGGATGGATCCGCCACAAGCCGCGTGAGTTAAAAAGGTTGTACCTCCGTAGCCCTGTGTTTTTGCACCATTATAGTTAATTGTTAAAATAAATTCATTGCTATTATTTTCGTTATCGGCGGTCATTAAGTTATCATACTTATCTATAAGCGTATAACCACCGGTTTCTATAACTTTTTTGGCATAGGTAATAGCATCTGTATAGCGGTCAGTTCCTGTATATACTTTAGCATTTAAATAGATCCGTGCTAACAATGCCCAGGCGGCAGCCTCGTCTGCGCGGCCATACTCATTTGCTTTAGGTTTAGCTAATAGCGGATCAATAGCTTTTAGCTCGCCTTCAATATAGTTAAAAAGTGTTTTACGATCTGTTTGCGGAGGAATAATTGAACCAACTGCATTAGCATCAGTTACGAATGGAGGATTGCCAAACAGGTCCATCATAACGGAATACTGGTAAGCGCGTAAAAAACGAGCCTCAGCGCTGTAATGACGGATATTATCGGCATCAGCACCTGAAAAGCCGCGTTTTGATATTTCGGCATCGGTAGACTGGCGGATAAAATCATTACACAAGGTTATCTGGTACATAGACCTGTAATATAACCCGGTCATAACAACGTTTCCTGATGACCAGCTCATAGCATGAAAATCGGGTACTCCAGGGTCGCCCCATCCAATTACCGCTTCGTCTGTAGGTAGTTCCTGGGCGTACCAAAGTAAACGAAAGAAGTCTGATGTACCCTCATCGATCCCTTGTACATCTCCTTGTCCGGATGGGCCCTGGTTACCGGTAAGAGCCATACTTCCGTAAACCTTTGCTAATGATTCTTTGTAACCCAGTGCGGTGCTGTACACCTTTTCGGAAGTTACCTGGTAGTTTGGTGCAAGAATTTTATTTTTATTGCACGATATTAACCCAACGCCTATAGTAGCGGTGACTAATAAAATTTTTAATGAATTCCTTTTCATATTAATTTCTTTAACAATGAATGTCTAATTATTTTACTGACAGATTTAAGCCTAACACGTACGTCCTTGGCCGTGGATAAAAATTGTTATCCAGGCCGTTTGAGATTTCAGGGTCAACGCCTTTATACTGTGTGATAATAAATACATTCTGCACGTTTGCACTTATCCTTAAATCGCCGGCTCCGTTGAACACTTTACCGAAGTTATACCCCAGGTGTATGTTATCCATCCTAAAAAAGGAAGCATTCTGAACATAGTAATCTGATAATACATCTTTATCGCTATTACCGGTCAAACCGCTGGTTAATACGCTGCTTGAGCCGTTATTGATTATACCTATAGGATTTAGGAAGTTACGCTGAACGCCGGTATTTGATGCTACGTTATTGTAAACATAGTTACCCAGGCTGGCGCGCGCTACAAAGCCTAAATTCCATTTTTGATATCTGAAATCAGAGTTTAAGCCGAAATATGCTTTAGGATCAGGGCTATGATCATGAAGGCGGTCTTTATCATTTATTATACCATCGCCATTTTGGTCCACAAATACACCATCAATAGGTTTTCCATTTGCGCCGTAAACCTGCTGATAATCGTAAAATGTATTACGGGCGTACCCTGGCTGATCAATTTGGATAAAGTTACCGGTACCGCCAGAAATGCCGCCAACCTGGATACCCGGATAATTTGGATTAGGTATGGTAGTTAAATTGGTGATTTTGTTTTTGTTGTAAGTAACATTAAAACCGGCTGTCCATGAGACACTTTGCTGATCAATTATTTTCCCGGTAATGTTAAATTCAACACCTTGATCGGTCATTTCACCAACGTTACCAACAATCTGATTGCTGAAATTGGTCCCCGCAGGTTGCCCAATAAGTACAAGCAAGTTTTTAGTTTTTCTGTAGTAATAATCAACAGAACCGGTAATGCGGTCGTTAAGGAAGCCAAAATCAAGGCCTGCATTGCTTGAATTAGTTCTTTCCCAAGTTCTGCCAGGATAATAACCACCTGGACGGTATAGCTGATAATACTTGTTATTGCCAAATTGATATTGAGCTGTTGATGTGCTCAGGCTATATTGCGACAGATACTCATAATCATTAATACCTTCCTGGTTACCTGTCTGGCCATATTCCAAACGTAATTTAAGCGTTGAAACAGTTGTATTGCCTTTCAGGAAATCCTCGTTATTAATTTTCCAGGCCAAAGCTACCGCAGGGAAATTTCCTGTACGGATGCCTGGTGCAAATTTGGTTGAAACATCACTACGCAAACTGGCTGTTAAGTAATATTTTTGGTCGTAGTTGTAGTTTAACCTTCCATATAATGATGTTAACTGGTATTCATTAATAAAATATGGATAATTAAATAACGAAGTATTAATAACTGTGCCGTCACTAAAATGGTTCAGATAACTGAAGTTAACATCTTTAAAATCCTGCCATGAATAACCGGCTATTACATCCACATGGCTTTTTATGCTTTTAATATCTTTAAAATAGCTTAAAAAACCTTCAAAAAGCTTATTTTGATTGGTTGATTTATACTGGCTGTTGTAGCCGCTGTGATAAGTACCATCTTGCAGAATATCATAGTTAGTTGCTGCATTTGGTTGTATTACATCATGCCCTGTGCCTTTTGCACCGTCATATGATAAGTTTACGTTAGCATGCAGATCGGGAAAAAAATGGAATTTGTAATCCATAGCCAGGCTGGCAATTGTACGATAAACTGTGCTTCGGTTATTCCTTTGCTCTAACATAGCTAAAGGGTTACGAGGGGCCAAGCCTTTAAGTCCGCTTGGGGTATTGTTTGGATCAGTCCATTGCCAATAGCCGCCATATGGGGCAAAGGCAGCATCGCCTGATGTAACCGGAACGGTTGGATTAAAGTTTACCGCAGAACCAATAACGCCACCTTCATCAGCAAATCTTTGTTTTGCTTCTACGCCCTTTAAGTTAAAATTGATCTTTAAGTGATCGGTAAATAAACTGGGGCTAAGGTTAATATTGCCGGTATACCGTTGCAATGAGGTTGTTTTTAAGATCCCGTTCTGATCAGTATACCCAACAGAAACACGGTATGGTAACTTACCGGTAGTACCCGAAACACTTAAATTGTTATCGGTGCTTACTGCGGTTTGATAAATTTCTTTCTGCCAGTCGGTATTGGCATTCCCCATTAATTTAACATACCTCTTGTCAGAAGTAGTATCATTTGCATTTATGTAAGCACGGTATTGGGATGGCGAAAGTACAGGTGCTTCTTTAGTTAATTTTGAAACAGAAAATTGCGTACTGAAATCAATAACAGGTTTGCCCGATTTACCTTTTTTTGTTGTTATGATGATTACACCATTTGAAGCCCTGTTTCCATAAATAGCAGCAGCAGAAGCATCTTTTAATATGGAGAAACTTTCGATATCGTTAGGGTTAATTAAGCTTAACGGATCAGAAATGCCGGAAATTTTTACTGTGCCATCAGGATTCTTTGATTCAGCAAGCGGAACACCGTCAAGGATAATCAAAGGCGCATTGCTTCCGTTCACTGATGCACCACCACGAATGCGGATAGTACTACCTGAGCCAGGAGCTCCACTGTTTGATATAATAGATACGCCAGCAACTTTGCCCTGGATTAATTGCTCCGGGGTAGTTACAGCACCCTGGTTAAAATCTTTTGCAGTAACAGTAGCAATTGAACCGGTAAGATCCTTGCTTTTTTGCGTACCGTAACCAATAACAACAACTTCATTTAAGTTGGTATTTTGCGGTTCTAAAGCAAAATCAACAGTAATTACTGAATTGCTGCCTACAGTAACGCTTTTTTGAAAAGCTATATAGCCTAAAAATTTGGCAGTAATTGAATAATTGCCGGGTTTTAAACCGGTAATGTTATAATTGCCATTAGCATCGGTGGTTGCTCCCATAGTGGTTCCATCAATGCTAACGGATGCTCCAGGCAGGGCAAGATTGGTTTCATCAATCACCTTACCTTTTATGCCGCCTGTTTGCGCAAATGCAATAACTGACATCATCAGAAATGCGCATAGGAGTACATACTTTTTTGAGTAATTTTTTCTCATATACTTCTTATTTTTTAAATTAATTAAGGGCATTATATGCCGGGTACAATTGGTTTGTTATTTTTGCTGAAACAGCACGTTTCTAATTTACACTTAGAAGTAATAAATGCAAATATTATGTAAAAGATAATTTTAATGAGTTTTATTGGGGTTGATTTAACCTTAAAGAAACATTGAAATGGAGGTTCTTGCTTTGATACTATTTAAATTTTTACCTATAATTTTGTGAGAAAACGTAGTTTTAAATTTTGTTAAGTGTAAAAATTACACAACTAACAATTTTACTAATATGAAATACATTTCCGGGAACGTTCCCGGAAAATAACTGTTTACTCTACAATTAATAATGAAGAAAAAAAATATTTTCTGCGCGTTTTTGCTTTTGGGCCAAAGTTTTTTGTTATTTGGGCAGCAAAAAATAGCCTTTAAAACAGGTAATTTAAGCCCTTTAAAAAGGGCTGACGAGCACCTTTTTTTAGCAGGAGATTTTAACGGTTGGAGCGCTGCTGATAAAGCCTGGGAAATGACCCCGGATGGCTCAGGATCTTACCGCCTTTTAAAGGATTTGCCAAAAGGTATTTACCACTTTAAAATAACCCGCGGCAGTTGGCAAACAGTTGAATGCACCAGGCTTGGCAAACCTATTGATAACCGCAGTGTTACCATTTTAAATGATACCGCAATAGTAATGAATATTGAAGGCTGGCAGGATAATTTTGCGGCGCAACCCAAGGCACATACCGCAAGTCCGCAGGTGCATATTATCAGTGAAAAATTTGAAATGCCGCAATTGGGGAGGGAACGAAGGGTATGGATCTATTTGCCTGCAGATTATCAATCATCAAAAAAGAAATTCCCGGTAATATATATGCACGATGGGCAAAATCTGTTTGATAACTACACTTCGGGCTATGGCGAATGGGGTATTGATGAGATACTCGACAAGCTTGCCGGTCAAAAGGAATGCATTGTGGTTGGGATTGATCATGGCGGTGATTACCGGATAACGGAATATGATCCTTATGATTCAAAATATGGAAAGGGCAGGGGCAATGATTATGTTGATTTTATGGTAAAAACTCTTAAACCATATATCGACGGACATTATCGCACCGAAAGAGATCCTGCTAATACAACAGTTGCTGGCAGCTCAATGGGCGGGCTGATCTCCATGTATGCTGCGCTAAAATACCCTGGCGTATTTGGTAACGCAGGCATATTTTCCCCTGCATTTTGGATAGCGCCAGAAATTTACCAATATGCACAGCAACAAAAGTTGCCAACGAAATCAAGGTTCTATTTTGTTTGCGGTAATGCCGAAAGTGACAGCATGGTGGCCGATATGCAAAAGATGGCAGCTATTATCCGCAATAAAATAAAAGATGAACAAAACTCACCCGTTGTAATTATAAAGGGTGCCGGCCACAACGAAAAACAATGGAACGGCGATTTTCCTGGGTTTTATGAGTGGCTCGTGAAGTAGTCCGAAAGTCCGAAAGAAAATGAGAAGATGCCAGACATTATCGTTAGACATCACCATGCTTTTATCTTCCGGACTTAATCAATCCGCATTCAACAATCCGCACTCCGCATTAAATTCGCACATCCGCACATTCAAAATTCGCACATCAATCCCCATCCTGCGTGGTAAACAAATACGTTTCTGTATTACCAACTGGCAGATCGGATATGGCGCCACGGTTTAGTTGCCACCAAAAGCGCTGTCTTGGTTTTTCGCGGTTGCCAATTTCATTCATAGAGTCAGCATCGTATAAGCGGCCGTTAACCATTACATATTTTATTTTTTCGCTATTACGGATATCATCCAGTGGATTATCATTCAATATGATCAAGTCAGCCAGCTTGCCTAACTCTAAGGAACCAATCTCTTTATCCATGCCCAGGTAGGATGCTCCATTAATTGTAGCGCATCTGATAGCCTGAATAGGCGTCATACCACCTTGAGTAAGCATCCATAGCTCCCAGTGTGCGCCAAGGCCCTGTAATTGCCCGTGTGCGCCTAAATTAACCTTTGTGCCGCCGTCTGCAATCTGCTTTACATATTTTGATACTTCAATATGTCCGTAATCGCCATATTCGGCAGTACTTCTGCGCCTTGAGCGGGCATCAACAATTGCCTGTGGCGTAAAACTTAGCAGGTGTTCGTTTTTCCAAACCTCGGTACGGTCATACCAAAAGTTTTCGCCAAACTGGGTTCCATAACTTACTATAAGAGTAGGCGTATAGCCGGTTTTGCTGGCATTCCAAAGTGTTTTTACATCCTTATAAACAGGCCAAACGGGTATATTATGCTCAATGCCGGTATGCCCGTCTAAAATCATATTCATATTGGTGAAAAATGTTGAGCCACCTTCGGGCACAACCTCCATTTGCAGCTGGCGCGCAGCTTCAATAACCTGTTGGCGTTGCTCGCGGCGGGGCTGGTTATAGCTTTTTACCGAGAATGCGCCTACCGCTTTTAACCTTCGGATATTTGAAAGCGCATCGTCAAGGCTGTTTATTACGGCTTTAAAGTCGCCGTCAGCTCCATATAATATAGTACCGGTTGAGTAAACCCTTGGGCCAACCATGTTGCCGGCCTTTAGCATCTCATTTTGGCTAAAAACCATCTCCGTATTGCTTGATGGGTCATGAGCCGTAGTTACACCAAAAGCCAGGTTTGCATAGTATCGCCAATCCTGCTGCGGCGAGATGCCATCAGGGCTGGTTCCCAAATGCCCGTGCACATCTACAATGCCCGGCATAATGGTTTTACCGCTCATGTCATAAACTTTAGCGCTATCAGGTACAGCGATCTCGGTTGATTTGCCGATTGCAGAGATCTTATTTTGATTAATGATGATTGTGCCACGCTCAATTACTTCATCGCCCTTCATGGTAATTATCCGCGCATTTTTAAACGCAATTACCCCATTCGGAATATCCGTTTTTAGTTTTAGGTTGATATCGGTTCCTGCTGTATCTATTGCCGGGGTTTTGTCGGCACCGTCAATAAAAGGAAAGGCACTGCGGATATCGCGTACAAAATATTTAGGTCCAAGCGTCCACATTAATTTCTGGCTGTCTTTGCTCCAATGGAGGTAAGTACCTGCATCGCGGGTAAGCTTGTCAAGTGGGACAGCTTTATTTGCTGCTGACAGGTCCTGTGGACTGCCTGTATAGATCATTGGTGTTATATAACAGTTAAACAGTTCCGTAAACGCCATCCATTTGCCATCAGGGCTTGGGTTAAACTGTGTGGTATACTTTGAGGTATACAGCGTTTGCTGGTTGGCCCCGGTTGTATCCATTGCTTTATAGGCTTTTTTATCGCCTTCTTCACTTTGATAATAGATCCTGGAATCATCAGTAGAATATTGCGGGTAAATGCCATTATCAATGATCATTTTTGGTGTACCACCGTTGGCAGGCATAACGTAAATGCCCGGGTTTTTACCAAAAGCATAGCCGGATGTTCCATTTCCTTCACCTTTTCTAAAAATTATTTTATCGCCCTTGTTCGAAAATTTGGGTGAGTAGTAATAGCCTTTTTCGGCAGTAAGGCGGGTTACCTGGCAGGTAGTAAGGTCTATTTTATTTATAGATGCCTTTAGCTCATCGGTCCAATTAACATAAATCAATGATTTGCCATCAGGACTAAAAGCCGGTTCATATTCAAAATCGTTAGTGGCGGTTATTCTTGTAGGTCTGCCATCGGGCAAGCCTTTAATATAAATATAACCTGCGGCATTAAAAGCAACAACCTTTCCATCAGGAGATGTAGTTAGCTGGCGGATCATCTTTACCGGAAATTCATCCTGGAAAACCTTTTGCTGAAAATGAAGCGCATCGGTGATGGATTGTGTTGAAGTAACCTCAAAAGGAATTTGCGTTGTGTTAAGCGAAGTAATATCTAAATTCCAGATCTTTCCTTTTGCATAAAATATAAGGTTATTACTATTTGGTGTCCAGTTGAAATTTGGATACACGCCAAATACCGCCCATGTTTCCTGCTGATCATGCGAAAGTCCGTCATAAACAGGCCATTCTTCGCCCGTATTTAAATTTTGAATAAACAATACTGATTTTAACCTTACCCGCTTCACAAAAGCCAGTAGCTTACCATCGGGCGAGATCTGCGGACGACAAGCACCACCAGCGCCACCGGTTACCGTTTCGATATTACCTGTTTGGCGGTTTAATCTTTGTATGGCATAAATGCCTTTGTTAGGGTCTTTATTATACTCAAAATTCGGGCCGGGGGTAACATCCTCGCTCCAGTAAATAAATTTACCATCCGGCGAAACTATTGGCTCACCTGCATCCTGCTGGTCATTTTTACGTTTGGTAAGCTGAATGCCATCGCCACCTGTTTTATGATAAAGCCACATTTCGCCTGCGCCCAATGACCGAGTACCCGTAAAATGTTTCCGCGCAACCAAAAATTGCCCGTCAGGAGTCCATGATGCATTGTTTAATAAGCGGAAGTTTTCTTTGGTAATGAAATGCTTGCCACCACCATCGCTATTCATTATCCAGATATTATCGCCGCCTTCTTTATCGCTGGTATAGGAGATTGATTTACCATCCGGACTAAAGCGGGGCTGAACCTCCCATGCTTTGCCACCCGCAAGCAGGGCAGCCTTACCGCCGGTAACCGGCATGCTGTAAATATCACCCAATAAATCAAAAACTATTGTTTTACCATCAGGACTAACATCCAGGTTCATCCAGGTGCCTTCATCGGTTGTTATGGTTACCTTTTTGGATGGGCCGGGAGGGTTTTCCACGTTCCATTTTTGGGCTGATAAACTAAGGGAAAGAGATAAGAATATAAGAGCAGTGTAAATAGCTTTCATGTGTGCAGGATATTATGCCGCGAATTTACACGATTTATGGGATTTTAAGGATAAGCATGATTTATTAAACAAATTCGGGATTATCTTTACAACCCATAAATTCGAATATTAATAAATCATATTTAAATCCGAAATCGAACATCCGAAATCCGACATGACACTACAGGAAATATTAAAACAGTATTGGAATCATGATAGCTTCCGGCCTATGCAGGAGGAGATCATCAAATCTGTTTTATTGGGGAGTGACACACTTGCGTTATTGCCAACCGGTGGCGGTAAGTCGGTATGTTTCCAGGTGCCGGCGCTGGCAAAGGAGGGGATCTGTATTGTTGTATCCCCGCTGATCGCTTTGATGAAAGACCAGGTTGAAACCCTAAGGGCTAAAGGTATTGAAGCAGTGTCTATAGTTTCAGGCATGGGCAAACGTGAGATTGATATTGCGCTTGATAATTGTATTTATGGCGAGGTGAAGTTTTTGTACCTGTCGCCTGAGCGTTTGTTGTCTGAACTGGTACGCGAGCGGATCAAATACATGAAGGTGAATTTGATAGCCGTTGATGAGGCGCACTGTATTTCGCAATGGGGGTATGATTTCAGGCCGCCATATCTGCATATTGCAGATTTAAGAGAACTGCATCCTGATGTGCCTGTTTTAGCGCTTACCGCCACAGCAACTGCTGAAGTAAGGGAAGATATTCAGCAAAAGCTACTATTTAAGAACCCGGTTGTTTTTCAAAAAAGTTTTGAGCGTAAAAACATCAGCTATGTGGTTCAAAATACAGAAGATAAGTTTCGCAAGCTGCTGGATATAGCTAAAGGCGTAAAGGGTAGTGGGATTGTTTATGTGCGCACCCGCAAGGAAACTGCCGAAATAGCAAAGTTTTATACAAATAATGGCATAAAGGCCGACTTTTATCACGCCGGATTGGAATCAGGCCTGCGATCAAAAAAGCAGGAAAGCTGGAAAACCAACCGCACCCAGATAATTGTGGCTACCAATGCATTCGGGATGGGGATTGACAAGCCGGATGTAAGGTTTGTGATCCATAAGGATCTGCCCGAAAGCCTGGAGGCTTATTACCAGGAAGCCGGAAGGGCGGGGCGGGACGAACAAAAAGCCTATGGTGTATTATTATATAATTATGCCGACAGGCTAAAGCAGGAAAAGAAATTTGAGCTGAGCTTCCCAACCATACCTGAAATTAAGCAGGTTTACCATTACCTGGCTAATTATTACCATCTGGCTTACGAGGCAGGCGAGGGGATCAGTCTTGACCTTGACCTTGGCGATTTTTGCAGCCGCTTTAAGCTGGATAGCATAAAAACCATAAATGCGCTTAAGTTTTTGGAGCTTGACGAATACCTTTCATTTAATGAAAGTGTTTTTTTGCCGTCGCGGTTTAAGTTTGACGTACAGAATGAAGAATTGTATAATTTCCAGATCCAAAACCCGGGTTGGGACCCATTTATAAAAACCATATTGCGTTCATACGGCGGCTCATTCGACAATTATGTCCGCATCAGGGAGTTTGATCTGGCGCGTCGTGCAGGTATGAATGCGCAGCAGGTAATTGAAGGCTTAAAGCAGTTGAATGAATATAAGATATTAAGCTACCAGCAACAAACTGATATGCCACAGGTTACCTGGTTAAAGCCCCGCCAGCATAACGATGCGTTATACATCAACAAAAAAGTAATCGAGGAGCGCAAGGCCACTTACCGCAAAAAAATGGAGGCCGTATTTGCTTATGCGGAGCATAAACAATGCCGCAGTCAGCAGCTGCTTACTTATTTTGATGAGCTTAATGCTGACAAATGCGGTGTATGTGATGTTTGTCTTGACGAAAAGCGACAAACAAACGCTGAAGAAATTTATGACGATATCACCAATGAGCTTGTTACGCTGCTAAGTACTTCCCCACATGACCTTGCATCGCTTGTAACAGCTGCAAAAAGCGGAACAGAGAAGGAGCGGATAGACACTATAAGGCTATTGCTGGATGCGGGTAAGATAAAGTTTGCAGGGGAGAAGCTGGTGATTGGGTAAGTCAATTTAAGATCATCCATCCTCCGAAAAACTTACGAAGTTTTCAAAACTTCGTAAGTTTAACCACTTTTAAAAGCAGAACTGCGGAAAAAAACTGCGATCACCATCATCTTAATTATTTCTTTGAGTTTGCCTAAGCAAAAATCTTATGAATATTAACAAACTTACGAAGTTTTCAAAACTTCGTAAGTTTGATCACTTCTAAAAAAAGCAGAACTGCACAAAAAAAATTGCGACCTCCAACCAATTTTACGCCGCCAAAAAAATCAAATTTACAAGCAGAGAACTGATCATCGGTGATTGAAAACAGGTTGGGAGTTATTGGATATTTATTAAATGGCTGATAATTAGATATTTAAATTATTATTAGCTCTATAATGTCTATGAATTCAGTAGGTGTAATAATTACACTAAGATGAGAAATTTCGTGGATAAAAAGTGCACTTTTGCAGACGAAAATAAGGCGTTGGTCTATTAAGTAAAGTTTTACTGTAACGTTTTAAAATAGATGCCGTCTTATGGTTGTATTTCAAAAATAGAAGAGTACAACATATTTAGAGTCACAATAATAATAAATAAAAAAATGAAAACCAAAATTTTATCCGTAATTACAATGTTAGTTATTGTATTAGGATTAACAACCTCAACCTTTGCTGCTAATATAGATGCCTACACCGTATTAAATGACATCAGTGCTATCAACAAAATAGAAGTTCACGGAAATGTTGAGCTTTATGTTTCTGATGCATCGTCTGACCAGGTAAAAGTTTACAACAAATATTATTCAGAAAGCGCCCTTATTCAAAACAAAAATGGCGTGTTGCGGATCACATCTTACAAAAATGAAAAATTAGTAGTTTGGGTAAGTGCAAATGACCTTCGTTCAATCTCTGCTTATGACAATGCTGAAGTGAAAACTTTCGGTAAGATCTCAAAAATTGAATTTAACGTTGACTTACACGATAATGCTGAAGCAAGGTTAAACTTAGATGCTTACAGTGCAAGTGTAACTGTAAAAGATAATGCTAAAGCTGATTTAAAAGGTTCGGCTACTGAATTAAACCTTAACAGGGATATTGAGTCGAATGTAAAAAGCAACAACTTTACAGCTGCTCATTATAACGAAAATAAAGTGTCATTCGCTGCTGAGATCAACAATGAATTGATCAATATGTAAATCTGACTTTTGCAAAAGTTCAACATATATTACGGGAGCTATCTGTTTTAAACAGGTAGCTTTTTTGTTTTATATCAATTTTAAAAAATGTTTAACAACCTTCCGGTTATTGAAAGCAAGTTTGTTAAAATAGGTTAAATACATTCAGTGTTATAAACTAAGGAGTAAATTACAACCTTATTTTATAGCAGTATGATCCGGATTTTAACCTTATTGTTTTTCATCACTCTTGTATTTAATAGCCATGCTCAGCAAATACGCGCTTATTATCAAACAACCGGGGAAGCAGATTCTCTGAAACAAAAAGGTGAGTTTGCAAAGGCCTTACCTCTATACATTAAGGCAGAACAACTAAATAGTACAGATGGATTTATTGATAGAAATTTAGCCTTTATCTATTTGAAATTTAATAACCTTAAAAAAACGGATGACTATATTTATAAAGCTGTTGTTAAGGGAGTTGCTATTGATCAATTGAACAGTGATACACTGATTAAAGGATATTTAGCAAAAACAAATTTTGATCTGCGCTACCAAAAAGCAAGAAAGATCTATTATTCAAATATCGAATATCCCGATCAAATGATCGAAGTTTTCCAAATGCTGGAAAGAGACCAGGCGATAAGAGATCTGTATGGAGCAAGGAAAATTGACTTAAAGATATTTGAATCTGCCGGGAGTGAAATTGACTCTGCAAATACGGATGAACTAAAAGAAATTGTAAAAAAGATAGGGTTCCCCGGATACAAGGAGATAGGAAATGAGGCAGTTGCCAGTTTATTTACCTTAATGCTTCATATCCCTTTGGACGGAATTAATGACGCACAGGATATGGCGCTATTTGCGCCGCTTATTAAACAGCAGGTTTTAAAGGGTAATTTCCCACCGATTTATTATGCGCTGATTGTTGACAGGTATAATTATACAAAATTTAAAAGCCAGGTATTTGGCACTTATTGGGAATATGATGCTAAAAAGAAAGCGCGGGTAATAACCAGTATAAAAGATATTAGCAACGTAGATAAACTAAGGGCCGAGATTTTTTTACCGCCACTCAGCAAAAGCAGGGAACAAGGCCTGGTGCTTCCTGATGACTATAAATAATAGATACATTTTTGCTTAACTCGCAACATATTTAGCGGTTATCAGCAGCAGGAGCATCCGGTCGTCCTTAGCCTCATCCAGGTTTTCTTTTAGTAATTGAAGTATTTCAGAATTTTTCATTTTTACCGCCATCATTTGCAGCACCTGGAAGGATGCCACTTCAACGCTTTCAATATTTTGCAGGTAAAACAGGATTGACATATCTCTTAGGGCCGTATCATCCTTTTGCTCGCTGATTGCTGTAAAAGCTTCCTCTATCATTCCTGCCAACCCGGAACAACCTGCTACAGAATTTTTGGCGCCTAAAATTTGATAGATCTCATCCATGCGGATGATCTGTTTTTTTACATCATCCACTGTTTCCATAATTGCGAGGTTCAGATCCGAAAAATGGGCCTCGTTAGCAATTTCAGGAAAACGATCTACCATATGTTTTTTGGCGCAATAGATCTTGTCAAGGTTATCAGTAAAAAATTTGAGTAAACGTGTGTCGCCTAAATGTATTGTATGGGAACGGACAGGTTTATTTGTCATATGCTTTAGTCTCTAAGTTTTACAGATACAATTACATTTAACACTCTTGTTTGTTTTGTGTATGCTTTATTACAGCTTATTTTATCGATCATAAACACCTCCATGATCTATGAACCACCAACATGAACTTTTTCCCGCATTTTCACCGACAAAATTTCCGTATTCACCGAACAAAACCGCCTCTACACCTAATACAGGGCATATTGCTGTAACGTTTGTAATCTGTGATCGTCATATAGGTGTATTTAAAATTTAGAAGATATAATTAATTGACAATCAAAATATAAAGATCATGAAAACCGCAATCATAACCATATTCTCAGCCTTAGTTTTAGTGTCAGGAATAGCAAATTCAACTTACGCAACCACTGTAAAAAACGATAACAACACTTACACAGTTTTAACCGATATCAGCGCCATCAATAAAATAGAAGTTCACGGAAATGTTGAACTATATGTTTCTGATGCATCGTCTGACCAGGTGAAAGTTTACAACAAATATTATTCAGAAAGCGCCTTGGTACAAAGCAAAAATGGCGTACTCCGCATCACCTCATACAAAGCTGAAAAATTGATAGTTTGGGTTAGTGCAAACGACCTTCGTTCAATCTCTGCTTATGATAATGCCGAAGTAAAATCATTTGGTAACATCTCAAAAATTGAGTTTGATATTGACCTGCATGATAATGCTTCAGCCAAACTAAATTTAGAGGCCTACAGTGCAAACGTTACTGTAAAGGATAATGCAAAAGCTGATATCAGCGGTTCAGCAGATAGGTATAGCTTAATCCGTAATGTTTCAGCAACTATAAACAGCAGCAACTTTACAGCTACTCATTTTAAAGACAACAGAATTGGCTTACCTGTTGCCATCAGCGATGATCTTGCCAATCTTTAATTCGACTTTTGCAAAAGTTCAACATATATTTTGAGGGCCACTTGTTTTGATGCAGGTGGCTTTTTTGTTTTAAAAGATTGGTCAACTTTTTAAAGTTGACCAATCTTTTTTTGTTGAAATTATTGCTCCTGCATATCCACTACTTCATAACCGTTCTGTCCGTCAGCAGAAACGGGCTGATAGTAAGTTCCGTTGTAATACAGGTATTGATTGCCGTTAACCGTGGTTTCAGAAGCGCCATCCGGCAAACTGGTTACAAAAGCTCCAACAGGCGGAGCCACTACCTGGTAGCTATCGCTGTTCCTAATGTAATAATCACCTCCGTAATAATAATAGCTTGCACCTTCCAGTTGTATAACGCTGTAGCCGGATGGTAAAACATTAACAGTTGCACCAAGCGGAGCCGCAACAACTTTGTAACCGCCGGTTGTGGATTGATAATACACACCGTTATCATATTGATATTGCTGATTATTTATAGCAATAATTACTGCGGTTGTTGCAAGTGCTGCCACAAAGAAGCCCAGCGGATGCCATGACGGGCCCCAGCTATAAGGCCTGTAAGGGTGATAGCGGTAGGAGTAACGTGGCGGGCGATGAATAAATACGGGGCGTTGCGGTCTGTAAATAGGCGGCCTGTGTCCAGTTGGTGGCCTGTGGCCCGGTCTATGGCCCGGCCTGTGTCCTGTTGGTGGCCTGTGGGTCGGCGGCCTGCTAACTGGCGGCCTGTTACTGGGCGGACGTTGTCCGTTACCTGGTGGACGCTGTCCATTACCTGGTGGTCTGTTGGCCGGGGGACGTTGCCCGTTACCCGGAGGACGCTGCCCGTTACCGGGTGGCCGATTAGCAGGGGGGCGTTGCGTATTGCTCGGTCTTGTTGCTGGGCGTTTATCTTGTAAGAAAGCGGCAAAAACGGGATCAAAGATCATGATGAATGTAGCCGTTAGTAAAATTACCGTGAGCAATCGTGATGGTGTTTTTTTCATATGCTAAAAGTTTAAGATGTTTTTCACAGCAGTTTGCAGAGATCTATTTAGGAAATAGCGCCTTTAAATTGCTTATGCTTATATAAATGTCGGTAACATTATCATTAAAAGCGTTACCGGCTATGTAACTTATTTATAGCACAATATTTTCCTCACATTTTCACCGACAAAATTTCCGCATTTACCGAACAAAACCGCCTCCACACCTAATACAGGGCATATTGTTGTAACGTTTCAAATCTGTGATCGTCATATAGTTGTATTTAAAATTTAGAAGATATAATTAATTGACAATCAAAATATAAAGATCATGAAAACCGCAATTTTAACCATATTCTCAGCCTTAGTTTTAGTGTCAGGAATAGCAAATTCAACTTACGCAGCCACTGCAAAAAACGATAACAACACTTACACTGTTTTAACCGATATCAGCGCCATCAACAAAATAGAAGTTCACGGAAATGTTGAGCTATATGTTTCTGACGCATCGTCAGACCAGGTGAAAGTTTACAACAAATATTATTCAGAAAGCGCTTTGGTACAAAGCAAAAATGGCGTACTCCGCATCACCTCATACAAAGCTGAAAAATTGGTGGTTTGGGTAAGCGCAAACGATCTTCGTTCAATCTCTGCTTATGACAATGCCGAAGTAAAATCATTTGGTAAGATCTCAAAAATTGAGTTTGATGTTGACCTGCATGATAACGCTTCAGCCAAATTAAACTTAGATGCTTACAGTGCAAACGTTACCGTAAAAGATAACGCGAAAGCCGATTTAAATGGTTCAGCAACTGAGTTAAACCTTAACAGGGACTTAGATTCAAACGTACAAAGCAAAAACTTTACAGCAGTTCACTACCGCGAAAACAAAATCGCTATCAATAATGACCTTACTGATCTATAATAATTCAACTTTTGCAAAAGTTCAACATATATTTTGAGAGCCATCTGTTTTAATGCAGGTGGCTTTTTTAGTTACCATTCATTTCATAAACCTTATGCATAGTTTCCTTCAAATTAGCATAAAGCTGTTTATAAATAACGAAACTTTGCGCATAAACGGCAACGTTTGCTGGCTCAGGTTCAAACGTTTTTAATCTCCCGAAATTCGAAGTAGGGTATTCACTGATTATCCCGATGCTTTTCAAAGCCATAAAGGCGGCCCCAATTGCTGAGGCATCATCGCTTTGCACAATCACCAGTTTTTTACCGGTGATATCTGCTAAAGTTTGTACCCAGAGATCTGACCGCACAATGCCGCCGCTCACATTTATTTGGGTAATGGGGACAGAGTTTTGCTGCACGGCATCTAAAACATCTTTCAATGCATAACAGATCCCTTCTAAGACGGCCCTTGAAAAATGTGCCTGGGTGTGCTGCAGTTTAACGCCAAAAAAAGTACCGCAGCTTTCGCTGTCCCAAATGGGGGCACGTTCGCCGGTTAAGTAGGGTAAAAAAAGCAGGCTATTACTGCCTGCGGGTACACCTGCTATTTGCTGAAAAAGCTGTTCATAATCACCATCGGCTGGTTCAGGTTTAATGTTTTTTAGCCACCATTGCAGCGCTATGCCGCCATTGTTTATCGGGCCGCCACAGATATAGGTCTCCTTATTTAATATATAGCTAAAGGTCATTGAGCTTTCATTGGGCAGGGGCTTGCTGCTGGCCACCCTGACAGCACCGCTTGTGCCAATTGTAATTGCCGCAATGCCCGGCTTATCCGCCATGCTGCCCAGGTTAGCTAAACAGCCATCGCTGGCGCCAATAATAAATGGGGTGTTTGGGGTGAGAAAATTTAATTCTTGCTCATTATACTTTTTAACATGATCTGTAGCTACCAC
This sequence comes from Mucilaginibacter sp. OK098, assembly GCF_900142915.1. Taxonomy (GTDB): domain Bacteria; phylum Bacteroidota; class Bacteroidia; order Sphingobacteriales; family Sphingobacteriaceae; genus Mucilaginibacter. The sequence continues at coordinate 237,257 of NZ_FRCM01000008.1, read as the reverse complement.
GTTTGATAAAGATCGGTCTGTTATTCCTGCAAGTTCAAGCGCTTCATTATGCCATTTAAGCTGATCAATATTAAACAAACCGGTGCAGGAAGCATTTGATTGATCGAGTTTGAATTCGTTAAATAGCTTGTGCCAGATGTATTCTTTTATGGAGATAAACTTATATGTGCTGTTAAATAATTCCGGATCATTTTCCCTGATCCAGATGATCTTGCACAAAGGCGACATGGCATGCAGTGGTGTACCGGTAGCTTTATAAATGGATAAGCCTTTTTGTGTAGCTCTTAAGCTTTTAGCTATTTCGGCGCTGCGGCTATCGGCCCATGTTATCATTGGTGCTAAGGGCTGGCAATGTTCATCAACAGGGATTAAACTGTGCATGGCGCTGCTAAGGCTAATGGCCAGCGGAGGATTGCCCACTTTTTCAATGATGCCTTTTATACTGGCTATAAATGCAGCCCGGATCTGTTCGGGATCCTGCTCATGATAACCGGGTTTGGGTGAGTTGAAAGGGTAATATACCTGGTGATCTTCAAATGACTGGCATTGTAAATTTACAGCCACAGCCTTTACACTGCCTGTGCCAACATCAACCCCTAAAACATATTTCATAGTTAATATTTATGAATGGCAAGATAGGGGTTTCTTGCAAATCTTATACTGCAAAATAACGCGGGGCGTTGCCCCGCGCTGATGGATATAGCCCCTTCAGGGCTTGGAGTTGAAAGTTTACCTGACCCTAAAAGGGTCTAATATGTAAGCACAGGGCAATGCCCTGCGCTGGTTAGAGCAAACATTGCTTTTACTTTTTCCATGAACCATCAACTATAAACTAAATGAACCATCAACTATGAACTTTTTTCTTCACTTTTTCACCGACACATTTTCGTTATTTACCGAACAAAACGCCCTCCACACCTAATAGAGGGCATATTCGTGTAACGTTCTTTACGTGCAATCGTCATATAGATGTATTTAAAAATTAGAAAATATAATTACTTAACAATCAAAATATAACCATCATGAAAACTCAAATCATAACCATCTTCGCAGTGCTCGTTGTAGCATTAGGAGTAACAAATTCAACTTATGCAGCCACTGCAAAAAATGCTGATAACAGCTATACAGTTTTAACAGACATCAGCGCCATTAATAAAATTGAAGTACACGGAAATGTTGAACTATACATTTCTGACGGTGCAACCGACCAGGTAAAGGTTTATAACAAATACTACAGCGAAAGCGCTTTGGTTCAAAGCAAAAACGGTGTACTAAGGATCTCATCATACAAAACAGATAAATTAGTGGTTTGGGTTACTGCAAATGATCTGCGTTCAATCTCTGCCTTTGATAATGCTGAAATAAAATCATTCGGTGATATTTCAAAAATTGAATTTGATGTTGATCTGCACAACAACGCTTCAGCTAAATTGAACTTAGATGCCTTCAGTGCCAGCGTAACTGTTAATGACGATGCCAAAGCAAACTTAAGCGGCACTGTAAATGAATACGCTTTAAAATACAACCACGAAGAAAACGTTAACCACAAAGACCTGGTTGCTGCCCACACTTCAAAAAAACAAACACTAAAAGTAGTTGCCGCCAAAGAATTTGACCTGGCTGATCTTTAATCTTCATCTTATAAATACACAGCATATATTTAAAAGCTATCACCATATGGTAGCTTTTTTACTTTTTGTGTAACTTAAACAAGTTATTTGTAGTCCAACAGCAAAAGGCCAAAAAAATCAATCACACATCAACAAAATGAAAAAGATCTATTTAACCATATTAGCAGTAGTTGCAGGCATTACCCTTGCCAGTTTAACATCATGCAGGATGCATTGTGTAAGAGGTTCAGGCAACCAGATCACCGAAAACCGTAAAGTCGGAGACTTTAAAAGATTGGAGGTATCTGACTCGTTTAAGGTGATCATAAAGCAGGATAGCTCAACAACTATAAATGTTACCGCCGACGATAACTTGCTTAAATATATTAAAACTACGGTAAGCGATGGCAAACTTCGTATTTATACCCGGAAAAACATGTGTAACAGCGGCGAGATGATAGTTAAAGTGCCGGTTCGGATGCTTGAGGGACTGGCATCATCAGACGCTTCCGAAATAACAGCCGATGGTAAAATAACCGCACAGGATCTTTATTTAAAACTTTCAGACGGTTCAAGGATAACTTTAGATCTTACCGCTAAACAGGTAACCACCCATGCAAGTGATGCTTCAGAGTTGAATTTAAAAGGGCAGGGTTCATCATTCAATATTGAATTAAGTGATGGTAGCAAAATTTACGCAAAGGATTTTGTAAGCGGCAGCAGCGCTGTTAAGGCATCTGATGGTTCATACAGCGAGTTAAATATTTTAAACTCACTGAATGTGCGTGCCAGTGATGGATCAATTATTAAATACTTTGGCAATCCGTCAAGCGTACATACCAATAATTCAGACGGAGCGTCAGTACAAAAAGCCAATTGATTATTTTTAAATACAAAGCGGAGGCCATTCTGAAAGGAATGGCTTTTTTGTTTCGCTGAATCAGCTAAAGATCATAAATAACGTGATTTTGGGCAACTCAAAAACTGGAACACACTGATTATAAATAAATTACATCGATTCATTAAAAATCACCAATTTTGTATCTATTGATTATCAGATACTTATATCTTGACATGAATTTAAAATATTGATAATCAGCATGTTTCACTGCGTTTCACCCCGTTCTGTGTAAAAATGGAACGCTTTGGCGGCGTGGATACACAAACTTACGCTTTGCCTCAACACGGTTGGAGGAGGGTTTGGGGGGAGGTGACCGTTTGCTTATGTCGAACTTACGTTAAATAAGTATATTGCACCTTTAAAAACGCCCCTGGCTATGCAGAAACGAGCTTTACTATTATTTGCTTTGCTATTTATAATTAGAACAGGCTTTGCCCAAAAGCCTTATGCTGCATTTAACCATGTAGCTTTATATGTAACTGATGTTAATAGAAGCGCTGCTTTTTACAGGAAGCTGTTTCACCTGGATACCACCAAAATCCCCAACCCGGGTCAGCATGTTAAGTGGCTAAAAATGGGGAGGTATCTGCAGCTTCATTTGATTGAAGGGAAAAAAGAGGATCTAACCATTGCTCAAAATAATCACATTGCCTTTAGTGTACAGTCGCTTTCAGATTTCATCCAGTTTTTGAAAAAGGAAAATATCTATTTTGAAGGACAGAAGGGGAGTGCCGGCACTTTTGTGGTAAGAGCTGATGGAGTAAAACAGATCTATTTAAAAGATCCTGATGGTTATATGATCGAGGTGAATGATGCTGCTTATTAAGGCTGGGATTATTATTAATGTAATGCATTAACAGCTTTGTTTTTACAGGATTATTTTTAAATTTACGCATCATCCAATCCTTATATGAAAAAATTTAAAAAGATTCTGCTGTATACAGTAGTCACAATTGTTCTCGTTATTGTTATTGCAATTTCATACATCACATTAGCCCTTCCAAATGTTGGCGCACCAGAAGATATTAAGGTTGAATTAACCCCGCAACGGATAGAGCGGGGTAACTACCTGGCAAATCACGTATCTCTTTGCACTGATTGTCATTCGCAACGTGATTGGTCGAGATTTGCAGGACCGGTACTTGGTGGTAGCCTTGGAAAAGGAGGGGAGGTTTTTGACGGGAAAGTAGATTTTCCGGGTAGCGTGCACGTGCCCAATATTACCCCTTATAATTTGAAAGACTGGACAGATGGCGAACTTTTCCGGGCCATTACCACTGGGGTGCGGAGGGACGGTTCCGCTATATTTCCATTAATGCCGTGGCCGTCATACTCAAAAATGAGCCGGGAAGATGTATATGCTATTATTGCCTATATGCGCACCTTAAAACCTATAAATACCAGCTATCCAAAGGCAACCTATAATTTCCCGCTTAATATTTTGATGCATACTTTTCCTAAGAAAGCAAGCTTAGGCACTATTCCTAACCCCGCAGATACTGTTAAATATGGCGCATACCTTGTAAATGCGGCTGCCTGTATGGACTGCCATACACAAAATGACAAGGGCACGATGGTAGCCGGAATGGAATTTGCCGGTGGCCGCGACTTTAGATTAGGTAATTATACTATTCGTTCAGCCAATATCACCCCTGATAAAAACACCGGAATAGGCAATTGGACAACCCCCGCTTTTGTTGAAAGATTTAAAAATTTTAGTGATGCGACAAAAGCGCCCAAGACATTGCCGGATGACGATCAAACCATTATGCCCTGGTATGATTACAGCGGGATTACCGAAACTGATCTTAAAGCAATGTATGCTTATTTAAAAACCGTTAAGCCTGTTAGTAATAAAGTAATCAAATTTCAGGCAAACAGTTCAATTAAATAAATACGGTTTAAAAACAAAAACTAAACCAGCTGGTATAGTTTGGCGTATATTCTGATTAAAAGCTATCATATTTTGATGGCTTTTTTTAGTTTTATGCCACTAAACTTAAAAAACATAAAATATGAAAAGTATCTGTTTAGCCGTATTATCGGCAGGCGCATCAAGCGACGGTGGCACATCAGAAAGTCAGTGGGGTTGTATTGATGGTTCAGGAAACTCGACAACCGACAAACGTCAAATGAGTAATTTTACCCAGGTTAACCTTGAGGGAGATTACACTGTAATCTTAACGCAGGATAATTCCATGCTGGTAGCAATTACTGCTGACGATAACCTGCTGCAATACATTACAACAACCGTAGAATTCGGTACCCTTGTTATTTCTACTACAAAAAGTATTTGCAGCTCCAGCACGGTATCTATTAGCATTGGCATAGGTGCATTATCAGGCCTTTCAGCAGCAGGGAAAGACCAGATAACAGCCAGCGGAACAATTACCGCACAAAATCTGTCGCTTCAGTTTTCAGGCGCCGGAACCCTTACGCTTGATCTTACTGCAACCGGCCTTACTACAAGTGTTAACGGCCAGGCCACTATTAACTTAACCGGATCGGCCCCATCACATACTATTAGCGTCAGCGGAAACGGTACGCTTAGCGCTCTTGGATTTGCTGTAAATAGCTTTACCACACACACCTCCGGAGCTGGTAAATACGATGTAAGCGTAGCCGATACTATGACCTTGCACACATCAGGCGCGTCTGTTGTTAATTATAGCGGTAACCCTACAATTGTTAACGATAACTCAGGCTCATCAAAAATCACCAAAGTAGGTTGATCTTAGCTTTCAGACTATTAAGCCCGGGGGGAGAGGATAAAAAAATCTTTACTACCACCGGGCTTTTTTTTAATGCCGTGTTTAGCAGGGCTATAAGTTATTTTAACGGCACAAATAAATTTATTCTCCTCACCTTACACACTTTTCGGACTTCCGGACTTTTTTCATACTTTTGCCCCTCCAAAAGCAGAAGCTTTTACCGGAGTATATATTCCGTTTGCCTGCTTTTTAAAATTTACGCTTAAATACCGGTAAAAATGAATATTTCACAGGAAAAGATTGATAACCTGAATGCAGTTGTAAAGATCAATATCAATCCCGAAGATTATCAGCCACGCGTTGATAAAGCAATTAAGGACCAGGCAAAAAAGGCTAAAATACCAGGATTTCGCCCGGGTATGGTGCCTGCATCGCATATAAAAAGGATGTATGGTAAAAGTATTTTAGTTGATGAGATCAACAACATGCTGTCTGATACTTTAAATAAATATTTAGAGGATGAGAAACTTGAAGTTTTAGGTCAGCCGCTTCCAAAAGCCGGTGATCAAAAAGAATACAACTGGGATTTTGCCGATAACTTTGAATTTAATTACGAAGTTGGCCTGGCCCCTGAATTCAGCATCGAGTTTTCAGCAAAGGATAAATTAACCCAATATATTATTAAGGTTGATGAAGAAACACTGGCATCGCGGATAAAAAGTATCCGCCGCAGCTATGGCAAAATGACAAATCCTGACGTATCGGCAGATGAAGATGTGCTTTATTCAGATTTAGTGCAACTTTCGCCGGATGGTTCTGTTTTTGAGGACGGAATTACCAATACCGCATCTGTACGTTTAGACCAGGTTAAAGATGAAACCATAAAAGCATCGTTGATCGGGTTGAAAAAAGGAGATGAGGTAACGCTTGATATTCAAAAAGCTTTTGATAACGATGCAGCCAAGGTTGCAGGTTTATTAAAAATTGATGAAGAAACAGCGGCAGATCTGAAATCAAACTTTCGCTTAACTGTAAAAAATGTTAACCGTTTAGAAGAGAGTGATCTGAACCAGGAGTTCTTTGACAAATTATTTGGTGAAGGTACAGTAACTACTGAAGAGGGGTTCAGGGCTAAAATAACTGAAGAAATTGAAACCATGATGGTGCAGGATGCCGACCGCAAATTGCAGGATGATATTTATCAATATGGTTTAAACAAGGTTCAGTTTGAATTGCCTGACGAGTTTTTGAAACGCTGGTTAACGGCAACAAACGAAAAACTTACTCCTGAAGAACTGGCTGGTGGTTACGGCGATTTTGCTAAGAACCTTAAATGGACGCTGATTGAAAACAAGATCATCAAAGAAAATAACCTCGATGTAAATTATGATGAGGTTTTTGCTTTGGCTAAAGCCCGTTTAGAGCAGCAATTCAAAATGTACAGCCCGCAAGGGATTGATGAGGAGCAATTAGGCCAATACACCGTTCAATACCTGCAAAACAGGGAGAATGCAAACAAAATTTTTGAAGAGGTAAAGGCTTTAAAGGTATTTGATTTTGTAAAGAGTGTTGCTACTTTAGATAAGAAAGAAATCTTATATACTGAATTTGCGAAACTGTTTGCTCAATAAGTCCGAAAGTCAGTAAAGTCCGAAAGTCGGAAAGACAGAATGGTCTGGAAGATTAAAGGTTTTAACGAGTTTCGTTATACAGTATCTATCCTGGAAGTCCGAAGTTGGAAATCTTTTAATGATTTTTACTTTCGGACTTCCGGTCTTTTCGGACTTTCCCGACTTCTCCAAATAAAATTACTTTTAACAAACTTTCTGGTACAATTTGTATTTAAGTAACAACTATATTTATCGCGATTAAAACCCGCATCTTAACAAAAAAATCATGAGCAGTAACATTGATAAAAATGAATTCCGGAAATATGCTGTTAAGCACCACCGTATTAACAGTATTTATGTAGATAAATTTATTTCGCGTGTTGACGCAACTCGCATGCCAACCGGGATAACCGGTATGACGCCTTATATTATTGAGGAACGCCAGCTTAACGTGGCACAGATGGACGTATTCTCGCGTTTAATGATGGATCGGATCATCTTCCTTGGCGATGCGATTTATGAAAATATTGCAAACATTATCCAGGCTCAATTGCTTTTCCTTCAATCGGCTGATGCAAAGCGCGATATCCAGATCTATATTAATTCACCTGGTGGTTCGGTTTATGCCGGTTTAGGGATCTATGATACTATGCAATTTATATCAAACGATGTAGCAACAATTTGTACAGGTATGGCCGCTTCAATGGGAGCTGTGCTGTTATGTGCAGGCGCTGCAGGTAAAAGGGCCGCATTGCCACATGCAAGGGTAATGATTCACCAACCATCAGGCGGTGCACAGGGGCAACAATCTGATATAGAAATTACGTATCACGAGATAACCAAACTGAAAAAAGAATTGTACCAGATCATTGCAGATCATAGCGGCGCACCTTACGAAAAAGTTTGGGATGCATCAGACCGCGACCATTGGATGATAGCCGAAGAGGCAAAAGAATTTGGTATGGTTGATGAAATTTTAAGGGGAAATAATCCTAAAAAATAATTTTTTAGTCGGAAAGTCCGAAAGTCAGTAAAGTCCGAAAGACAAGAAAAATGCGTATTTTTACTTTCGGACTTCCCGGACTTTCGGACTTCCGGACTTTTTTGATTAAATTTGAATAAGAAAAGTAAATCAGATGAATAAAAACAGCAAGGAGATCAGGTGTTCGTTTTGTGGTGCAGGTAAACAGGACTCCCTGATGCTGATAGCGGGGCTTGATGCACACATCTGTGATAAGTGCGTTAACCAGGCTAACGAAATATTGGCTGAAGAGCTTAAAGTGCGTAAGGTAAAAACATCGCCAACTACACCGGCAATGTTGAAGCCTGCTGAAATAAAAAGTCACCTTGACCAGTATGTTATTGGCCAGGACGACGCAAAGAAGATTTTAGCCGTTGCCGTTTATAACCACTACAAACGCTTGAATCAAAGGGTTGATAAGGATGATGTGGAGATTGAAAAATCAAACATCATTATGGTAGGCGAAACTGGTACAGGTAAAACCTTACTTGCAAAAACACTTGCCAAGATCCTGAATGTTCCTTTTTGTATTTGCGATGCTACTGTATTAACCGAGGCCGGCTATGTAGGCGAGGATGTAGAAAGTATCCTTACCCGCTTGCTTCAATCTGCCGATTATGATGTGGCCACTGCCGAGCGCGGTATTGTTTATATTGATGAGGTTGATAAAATTGCCCGTAAAAGCGATAATGCCTCAATTACACGTGATGTATCAGGCGAGGGTGTGCAACAAGCCTTATTGAAGATACTGGAAGGTACAAACGTTAATGTGCCGCCACAGGGAGGCCGTAAGCACCCCGACCAGAAAATGATAACTGTTAACACCAATAATATCCTTTTTATTTGCGGTGGCGCCTTTGATGGTATTGACAGGAAGATAGCTAACAGGTTGCGTACGCAAACTGTTGGTTATAAAATGAAACGTGATGACAATGAAATTGATTTGAAAAACCTGTATAAATACATTACCCCGCAGGATTTAAAATCATTTGGCCTGATCCCTGAACTGATTGGCCGTTTACCGGTGCTTACTTATTTAAATCCGTTAGACCGGGAAGCATTGCACAATATTTTAACCGAACCCAAAAATTCATTACTTAAACAGTATAAAAAACTGTTTGAATACGAAGGTGTAAAACTTGAATTTGAAGAGGAGGTACTTGACTTTATTGTTGACAAAGCAGTTGAGTTTAAACTTGGTGCCCGTGGTCTGCGTTCAATTTGTGAAGCAATAATGATAGATGCCATGTTTGAGTTTCCATCGAAAAAAGACATCAAACGTTTAAATGTAACATTAGATTATGCACACGAAAAATTTGAGAAAGCTGATCTTAAAAAATTAAAAGTGGCTTAATAATAAGCATACAACCAGTTCTTATATTTAAAGAAACAAATGAGCCCTGGGTAATACCGGGGTTTGTTGTATAAAAGCCCCTGACCCCTGCAGAGGAACTAACAAAGTAGATATTAAGATTATGAACGAACAATTAGATGTTAAAAAAGATCAGCAGACTGAAAAGAAAGCAAAAGAGATCCAAACTGCTGTAACTCCAGGTTTAAAAACTAAAGAAGCCATTGTTACTAACTGGCTGCCACGTTATACCGGTCGCCCATTGGCCGATTTTGGCCAATATATTATTCTCACCAATTTTTCGAAATATATTCAGCTGTTTTCGCTATGGAATGATAACGCACCTATTTTAGGTATGGATAAACCTATGCAAAGCGTAACAGCCAATGGAATAACCATTATAAACTTTGGTATGGGCAGTTCAGTAGCAGCAACAATAATGGACCTGCTTACTGCCATAAAGCCCAAAGCGGTTATATTTTTAGGTAAATGCGGTGGCTTGAAAAAGAAAAATAAAGTGGGTGACCTAATATTACCTATTGCAGGGATAAGAGGCGAAGGGACCTCCAATGATTATTTACCTGCCGAAGTGCCCGCCCTTCCTTCATTCGCCCTGCAAAAAGCCATATCAACCACCATACGCGACTATGGGCGTGATTATTTTACAGGAACATGTTATACTACCAACCGCCGCGTTTGGGAGCATGATAAGGAGTTTAAAAAATATTTGAAAGAATTACGTGCAATGGCTGTTGATATGGAAACCGCAACCATATTTACGACGGGCTTTGCCAACAAAATTCCGACCGGCGCATTATTACTGGTATCTGATCAGCCGATGATCCCGGAGGGGGTTAAAACTGCTGAAAGTGACTCATCTGTAACCGAGCAATTTGTTGAAACACACCTGCACATAGGTATTGAATCATTAAAACAGCTGATAAATAACGGTTTAACGGTTAAGCATTTGATTTTTTAATTTTCTGCCGTGTTAATACGATCCTGGGTTATTACAAAGCCTGTGCTCAATCAAGAACACAGGCTTTCATTTTATTATTGCTTTTTACCGTTTACTTAAACAAAGGATTCGGGCGAAAATAGGTACCGTCGGCAAAGCTAACCACATAGTCTGATTTAAAATGTGTGCTTTTTTGATAGTAATCCGTAGTGATGATCTGCGCATCTGATGCCATTGCCGCTTCAAATGTTGATTTGTCATTTTCCCTTGCCTCTTCGGTATCACTGTCAGCCCGGGTACGGATAATATACCCTTTTTTAACCAGTGCCTTTATTTTAGAAAGATCCTTTTTAGGGTTATTCATAATGTGTATTGCCGCTTCGGGCGTGCCGGGTTCTGAATCGGTAAAAAGGATCCGTTTTTTTAATGATGGATGGCCTGCTATATAAGCCGCTCTTTTTTTCCCCACCTCATCCAATACAAATATAAATTTGCCTTTTGCCTGCTTTACCTTTGGCCAGTTACCGTGCAAAACTGCGCTTTGCAGGGTTTTATATTTCCCTCTTACATCATCCGGAATGATGAGGTTTTCCCTGCCCAGGTTTTCTACAAGCGCCTGATCCAACTGATCAAAAATTGCACTTGTAAATTTTTCCGGAACAGTGTAATACGGTTTTTTCATGCGCTCATCTTTCGCATTCATCGTAATAAAAACCAGGTCGTGATCTTTATGCTTATCAGACCATTGCTTCAGTTCCTGCAAACATTGTTTAAAGGTTAAGCAGTTGCTTCTGAAATCAATATCCTGGATATGCAAAACTTTAAACCCGGGTTCATTCATCACCCCCTCCTTATCAAAAGGTTCCTGTCCGGGGGCCCAGGTAAGGCCTTTCGGATGGGCATATTTACCGCCTTTGGTATCGGCATAAATATCAATTTCCAGATCCAACAGCCCAAGGTCTAATTGCTGTGACAATGTGATATGGCTATAATCTATTTTTTTTGACCCAACGGAGTCCTTTTGCTGGATCAATTTAAATAAAACAGGATCAATAGATTGCTTATAGCTGTTATGTGAACCTATTACCTGGATGTGGTTTATAGGCAGATCATCAACGTTAGGTATCCCCGCCATAAACGGCAGGGATACTATAACCAGTGTGCTTAAAAATAACCTGATCATATAAAAATAAATTAATAGCCCGGGTTTTGAGTTAATTTAGGATTAAGCTTAATTTCAGTTGATGGAATTGGGTAAAGCCTTCTGCTTACATCCTTATTCATTGAAAGCGGATCATTGGCTAAAGGATAATCAACTTCAAACTGCCCAAAACGAATCAGGTCATTCCTGCGCCAGCCTTCCCATGAAAGCTCCCTTGCCCGCTCGTCAAGTAATGATGGCAGATCAACTGAAGCGGCTGGTGCTGCTCCCGCCCGTGTCCTGACCTGGTTAACTAAATATAACGGGGTTTGCAGCTGTCCATTTACCGTTGTGGCTGTGGCCCCTCTCAATATAGCCTCGGCTTTCATTAACATCACATCGGCTAAACGGAACACAGGTACATCATTGCCATTTAAACGGGTTGCCTGGATAATGGTTGGATCAGGATAGTATTTCAATGAACGGATCCCTTCAGACTGGCTTGCAATGGTGTTGCCTACGTCCATTGGCTTTGGCGGTACCAGGATCAGGTCGGGGGTAATAACTATTTGGGTAGTAGTACCAGGGTAATAAGCAGGTTGTGAAGTAAAGCCGCCATTACCATCCGGCACATACTGCGGCCCAACCAGCCAGGTATTTGTACGCGTATCGCCCGGTAAATTAAACCTGTTATAAAATTCATGTGTTGTGCTCATGGCTATACTTAAACCTACATTCATGCCATAATATGACGCTAAATAGTAAAAAAAGCCAAACCTTGTAAACTGGTTACCCGGGATCTGCTGATCATAAGGAATTGCAAATACAGTCTCTTTTATCTGTGGCCCGTTGTTAGGTAAAAATATATCCCTGTACTTTGCATCCAGGCTATAATTCTGGTTCTTCATAACGCTATCAGCCATGGCTACAGCATCATTATAACGTTGTGTGCCGGTATATACTTCTGCATTCAGGTACATTTTTTCCAAAAGGGCAAATGCCATTTCTTTGGTAGGGCGCCCATATTGCAAAGTGTTAGTTGCCGCATTATTTGTTTTTGATGGCAGTTGCTGGATAACATTTAATAGATCTGTCTCTATAAATTTAAACACATTTGCCCTTGATTGAGTTGATGGCGGATCATTTACCGGAAAAGTATTGATAATAGGCACATTACCATACAGATCCATCATAAAGAAATAATACAAGTCGCGCATTGCTGTAATTTCTGCAATTCCTGATGTTTTTAAAGCGGTGCTTGATCCGGATGCTTTAACCAGGTTGATTAAGCGGTTACAGTTATTGATACCGCCAAAGCCCCATTGCCATATTCCTATAACGTTAGGATGGTCAAAAGTCCAGGTGTGATAATGTAGCTGCCTGTATTGGCCGCCATCATCATAGTTGCCATCCCTTGCCGGGATGATCGCCTCATCAGTCGACAGTTCCTGCATGCGCCAGTATGGCACTGCATAATTTGAAGACAAGTTAGAGTACATGGTACCTAACAAGGCAATATAATCTGCCTGGGTTACCGGGAAGTTAGATTTTACATATTGAGATTCAACAGGTACATCTAATTTTTTACAGGAGTTTATGGTGATTATCGCCGCAATCACCGTTAAATATATTGTTATTCTTTTCATCTCTGTTGCGTTAAAGTTTTATTAAAATGATGAGGTTAAACCAAAAATGAACGTACGTGTACGCGGATAATAGTTTTGGTTATCAATACCGGGGGTTAAACCGCCGATATTAACTTCAGGATCAATTCCCTTGTATTTGGTGATTACAAAAACATTATTGGCTGATAAATACAGGCGGATACTTTTGATTGCCTGAATTTTTGGTTTAATAGTATAACCGAGTGTTGCATTATCAAGGCGTAAATATGAGCCGCTTTCTAAAAAGCGATCAGATATTAAATAGCCATTAATGTCATTAAATGATTCGCCAAGGGTAAATCTTGGAATGTTTTGTATTTTGGAATCGGCAGGGTTATTAAGTGAAGCTAATGTTGCATTCAAAATTTTGTTGCCCCAAACACCTCTGATTAAAAAGTTAAGATCGAAGTTTTTATAGAAGAAACTATTGCTCCAGCCATATATAAAGTCTGGCTGTGCATTCCCAGCTACTCTTTGATCAGTAGTTAAAGGCTGGGTAGCAATTACCTGCCCGGCAGCATTTTGATAAGTACTTACTCCTGAAGCATTTTTACCCATATAATGCCATAAATAAAAAGTTCCCAAAGCATCGCCGGGCTGTACAATCTGGCTGTAATTTCCAGATTGTCCTTTACCGCCTAATTGCGCGGTTTGGATATAAGGCGTTGCAAATAAGGTGTTAGATAAGGTTTCTACAACATTTTTATTGTGCGAGATATTAAATGACGTTTTCCAGGTAAATGCTGAAGTTTTTACCGGCACCGCGTTTATTACAAATTCAACACCGCTGTTTTTTATTTTACCAACATTTGCGGTAATTGTAGGCACAAAATATTGCGTGGTTGATACCTGGTATTGATCATAGATCAAATCGGAAGTTTTTTTGATGTAATAATCAACAGAACCTGTAATCCGGTTTTTTAATATACCAAAGTCTAAACCAATATTGGTTGTAGCAGTGCTTTCCCATTTCAAATTGGGGTTATCATTTCTCACCGGGCCAAGCGCATTGGTTATGTTGCCATTATATAAGAATTTACTGTTTCCCGGAGGAGTTCCATAAATTAACAACGCAGAGAATGCGTTAAACCCTAAGCTATTACCTGATACCCCGTAACCGGCCCTTAGTTTTAGATCACTGATTACCGGAAGAGATTCCATGAATTTTTCGTTGATGATCCGCCATCCTGCAGACACAGCAGGGAACAATCCATAACGCTTATTTATACCAAATGCTGATGAGCCATCATCCCTTAAGGATGCCTGGAACAAATACTTATCGCTAAACTGATATTGAACACGGCCATAGTAAGATATTAACCTCAATGTTGATATTACATTAGGATTAAAAATTATTTGTGCAAGTGAGGATGGATTTGACAATGACAAGTTATTATAGGTTAAATTGTCATTTGAAAAATTTTGAGTCTGCAAACCAAAACCGTCATTGGTTCTATCCTGCTGATAAGAGTACCCGGCTAATAGCTTAATGGTATGCTGGCCAAAATCTTTGTCGTAATTAAAGTACGACTCAAATACCTGGCTGGTATTTAAAAACGCGCTCCGGTTGGCTACTCCATTCGCACCAACTGCCAGGCCAGACAAGCTGTTTTCATAGGCGTTGATATTATTTTGATCTTTTTGGGTTGATCCTGTAAGTGTAAACCTTAAGCCTGGTAAAATATCAACCTGTGCAATGCCATTAATCAAAGTTTTAGTATCGTTGGTTTTAATACTATTATTATTTGCCAGCGATAATGGGTTTAATGGCCCGCTTCCTGTCCTGGTGTAGTTTTCCTTGTAGCTGCCATCAGGGTTAAAAGGGCTTACCGTTGGTAAATAGAACAACATACCCGACAATACATTTCCCTGCGGCATACCATAAGGCATATTATTCCCTTGTGGAATATCGTTGCTATTGGTAACGCTGTTTGTTAAAGTGATACCCAGCTTTAATTTATCATTAAAAAACCGCTGGTTAATATATCCCCTGAAAATGGTGCGCTCTAAACCGGTGTTTATTAAAACCCCATTATTTTTAAAATAGTTAACGCTTGCACCATACTCTGCGCTTTTAGATGCCCCGCCATAAGATAAATTATGGTTTTGTGAGTAGCCAGTCCGTTCTACCAAATTTTGCCAGTTAGTGTTTGACCCGTCATCATCAATAGGTTTGGCAAGGGGCTTTACACCATTGTCACTTAAGTATTTACGTAATTGATCGGCGCTTAGCATATCAATTTTTTTCGATACTTTTTCCATCGCCACATAAGCGCTGTAGTTTAGCCTTGTTTGTCCGGGTTTTGCTCTTTTAGTGGTAACTATAATTACGCCATTCGCAGCCCTTGAACCATATATAGCGGTTGAAGAAGCATCTTTTAAAACATCAATGCTCTCAATGTCATCCGGTGCAAGCAGATCAATAGAAGCACCCGGTACGCCATCAATAACATAAAAAGGCTCCTGTGCACCGCCTTCACGCAGGGTTGAGGGCCCTCTTAAAATTGTAGCCGGCTGTTTATTAGGGTCACCGCTTTTTGTGACATTTAAACCTGCCACTTTACCCTGCAGTAATTCTGCCGGAGTTGTTATTACACCCAGGTTAAAATCTTCGGACTTTAGTGAAGTGATGGAGCCTGTAACATCCTTACGGCTTGATGTACCGTAACCAATTACCACTACATCTTTTAATTGCCTTACATCGGGCAGTAAATTAACATTCAGAAAATCATTTGTACCGGCAGGCATCTCCTTCGTTACAAATCCTAAAAAGGTAAAACGGATCACATCGTCATTGCCGTTGATCTGGATGGAGAATTTTCCATTTACATCACTTGATGTGCTTTTGCCAGAAGCCTTTGCAGATACTGCAACTCCGGGTAACGGCAAATTCTTGTCATCAGTGATAACTCCGTTGATAACTCGCGATTGCTGTGCTGATGCATTTATTGCAAACAGCATAATTAACAGCAAAAAACAGGCTTTATGTTTTAATTTGATAAATGCCCATAAAATCAGGTTGTACGTTTTTTCCATAGTTTATACGTTAAGGTGAATTGATATTTAATGTTAGAGAAACACTTATTATTTAGTAATGATACATAGGCTGTTTTAAAATTATACTACTCACATCTACACGCCATAATCAAAATATAGATTATGAGGTATTTAAATTGAACTGATATTTAATTGTCAAAACAACGGTATAACTATTAGCAAAGAATAAACTTGATGTTATGAATAACCCCAAATTGAGGTAATGATCTTTTGATGTTAAGTATGAATATGGAAGTATGCTATTGACAACCAGTAAATTATAAGTAGGCTAATCTTGATGTGTTAAACATGGATAAAGGAATTATTAAAAAATTGTAAACAGCTACACAAGCTTTCAAATTAATTTGAAAAAAACTTGGAGAATATCTTGCACATCAGGCTGTTTTTAATATCCCCGAAGAATATATTATTCAGGTTAAAAGCAGTGCTGAAGTACTTTTTTTAGCGAAAATGGATCTGCCTTACAAATAACAGGATGTTAAACTAATTACTCTTTTTAAATAGTTTCTAAGAAATATATCATAACAGAAAGCTAATTTTGAACTATAATCGGTTTTGTATACCAGATTAGTAGACTTTTAAATTATGTGGTACAATAATATATTGGAAACCGTTGGCAATACGCCGATGGTTAGATTAAATAAAGTGACAAAAGACATCCCGGCAACGTTTTTGGCCAAGATTGAAACTACCAATCCCGGTAATTCAATTAAGGACCGGATGGCGCTTAAAATGATTGAAGATGCCGAAAAAAGCGGTTTGCTTAAACCCGGCGGAACTATTATTGAAGGTACATCAGGCAATACTGGGATGGGGCTTGCCATTGCGGCTGTTATTAAAGGCTATAAATGTATTTTTACCAGTACCGATAAACAATCAAAAGAGAAATTTGACGCCCTGCGTGCTTTTGGCGCAGAGGTAATTGTTTGCCCCACCAATGTTGATCCGGAGGATTCACGTTCTTATTATTCTGTTTCATCGCGATTGGAGCGCGAGGTGCCTAACTCATGGAAGCCGAACCAGTACGATAACTTATCAAACTCGCAGGCTCACTATGAATCTACAGGGCCTGAGATCTGGGAACAGACAGAAGGTAAGGTAACGCACCTGGTAGCAGGAGTGGGTACAGGCGGCACCATATCAGGTATTGCCAAATATTTAAAAGAGAAAAACCCGGCAATCCAGGTGTTGGGCATAGATACTTATGGTTCGGTATTTAAAAAATACAAAGAAACCGGGATTATGGATAAAAACGAGATCTATCCATATATTACGGAAGGGATTGGTGAGGACTTTTTACCGCAAAACGTTGACTTTAGCCTGATAGATCATTTTGAAAAAGTGACTGATAAAGATGCCGCTTTAATGACCCGTGAAATTGCCCGTAAGGAAGGAATTTTTGCAGGTAATTCTACAGGCTCTGCAGTTGCCGGTGTGCTGCAAATGAAGGATAAATTTAAGGAAGGCGATGTTGTGGTGATCATATTCCCAGACCATGGCACACGTTACCTGGGCAAAATGTACAATGATGACTGGCTGCGCGACCGCGGATTTTTAAAGGACGGAAAACTAACCGCACACGATATCATTCAAAAAAAGGAAAACCAGCAGATAGTTACCATTGATTGCGAAAAAACTGTACTGGAGGCTATAAACACTATTAAATCGCTCAACATCTCGCAGATCCCGGTAACTCAAAAAGGAATGGTAATAGGCAAGATTACGGAGAGCGATATCTTAAACTCGCTGATAGAAAATCCATCTATTAAATCTCAGCCCATAAAAAATATTACCACCAGCCCGTTCCCCTTCGTTGATCTGAATACTTCGATAGACAAGATCTCGGCAATGATCAATAAGGATAATATTGCTGTACTGGTAGAAGATAACGGGCAGATAGAGATTATTACACAATATGATATTATAAACGCTATTTCAGGGTAAGGAGTAGGTAAAAGGATAACGGTAAAAGGTGTTTTGCATTGGCATGACACCTTTTTATTTGTTCAAAAAGATCGTAGAGACGCAATGCTTTGCGTCTACCGCTATAAATGTGTGGAATTGATTTGAATATTTAAGACGCGAAGCATCGCGTCTACGATAAGATTTATAAATACCTTATTAAACCTAAATACCACATGGGCATGGTAAATGACTTTAAATTATTGGATTAACACAACTTATTGGTGCTGTCTTTTCAAAGTCACTTATGTTCCTCGTATATATTGATAGATTATGAACCAAAGCTGTTGCAGCAATAATACTATCAGCTAATTTTAAGTTATAGGCTTTCCTAATACTTATCGAGGTGTCGAAAATTTTAGGAGAAGGAGAAATAATAGGAATAAAATTGAATATGTCCTGAAAGTAGCTTTCTTCTTCATTGGTTAATTTATGATATCCAAGTACTTCTACCCGGGTAATCTCAGAAACAAAAACCGATTCTTTAAAAAATAAGCTTCTTAAGTATTCGTATTGATTTGAATAGGAGTATATTATGATGTTGCTATCTATAAGAAACATAACTATTTTGAAAAGGGAAGGTTACGATCCTGTCTTTCATTGCGCTGCCATTCTACCGCATCTCCAAATGAAGAAGTTTCCTTTGCTTTGAAATTAAGAATGCGTTTACCTAATTCTTCCTTTTCACTTTCAACAACTTTGCCTCTTTGCTCAATAGTAATATTCAACTTTTTAGCTAAAGCAATGATTTTTGCAATACTGCTTTCATTATTGGTTTTTAAAATAAGCTCCATAAATTTTACAGAATTAAGAACATATACAAAAATACAAAATAACTATTCAAATCCTCAAATCAACCAATTTTCAAATATGTACATCCGCACATTCCAACCTATTTCAATCTTTTTTCAGCGAGTTCCTTCCTGTATCTTTCGTTTAATTCAGGTCCGGGGTGTACCAGGATAAATATGCCAGTTCTTTTTTCAACAGCAAGCGGGTTTTTAACTTCGCCAACTTTATGATAGCTTTCAAGATGTGAAGCAAACGTTTTAATATTTCCGCCGCCCTGATCATCAACATAAATGATATACTGGGCGTTAAGGTTATCAGGTGCCCATAAAGTAAAGCTACTGTTTAGGGAAATCACTTCAGGTAAATTATATTGTTTGCCAAAGTGATGGATAGCACCAGCCTCACCATAGTTATCCGCATAAATCTGAGTGTGCTTTTGTTGCTCAGGTGTTAGGCTGTTCCAGGCTTTAACTACACTGGCAGTCATTTCATCCCAGCCGAACATATCACCATAATCCTGCGTTGTAGCGTGTTGCTTATGGTCTTCCCACCGGGTAGCAAAGCTTAAAAAATGTAGGTTGTTGTGTGCAAAGTTAAATATAGCCAAAGTTTGGTTTAACGGTAAAACAGGCAGTACCAACGGAAATAGTAACAAATTTGGAACGGTAAGTAGAGCAATTACCAAACTGCGCAGTGCATAACCCGAAGTTTTTAACCATCGTTCAAAACCAAAACCACCTGCAGCAAACAACATGGGGTAGGCGCCAAACAGGTAGTAGCTTTTGCCGTTCATTATCAACAAAAAAGTAAATATTAAAACAAACGCAACAGCCAGGAATTGAAATTTATGGAGCCTGAATGAAAATAGCAGAAATACAAAACCTGTTAGCCAAACAAACAAGGCTACCCCGTTTACTAAAAGTTCCTGCTTAATAAAATCTGATGGTTTTATAAAGTCCAGCTGCTCCTCCCGTAAAGCTTTCATGTGGGTTATTACGGGCAAATGATGCTGCAACTGCCAGATTAAATTAGGTAAAAATATAAGCAGGGCTAACATTGCAGCTCCAATTATATGTCTGTTTAGCAGCAGCTTGCGATTTTTACTGAATACCAGGCCAATAATTAAAGCAAAAGTAAAAAATGCCATGGTATATTTGGTGAGCAAGCCAAGGCCTACCACTACCCCAAGCAGGTACAAATATTTAACAGCCGGGGTATTGCAATATTTGGTAAGCAGCCAAACAGCCAATACCCACCAAAGCTGGTCAAAAACCACAGGCTGAAAAAGGTATCCGCTGGCAGCAAAAGCAGGAGAAAATATCAGGGCCAGGCAGGCAAGGGCAATAGCAAACCTGCGTCCGCCAAATTCAACGGTAATTAAACCGGTAAACCAAATAATGAGCCCGCTGCAGATAGTAGGGAAAATACGGGCTGCAAAAACCGAATTGCCAAATGCAACTGCGCTTATTTTTGCCAGCAATGCAATAAACGGCGGGACCTCTTTGTAGCCCCAATCCAAATGATCGGCTAAAACAAGGTGCAGCAATTCATCCCGGTGAAAACCAAAATGTGCTATTGCCAATAAATTTAACCCAATTTTAACAGCAACAAAGATCAGTATAAAGGGGGCATACGTTGATCTCCGGTTTTGGTATGGCATATTTTATAAGTGGCTTTGTGATAAAGGTAGATATTTAGTCCGAAAGTCGGTAAAGTCCGGAAGTCCGAAAGAACTTTTTTCGCAAATCTTTCTTTCGGACTTTACTGACTTCCGGTCTTTCGGACTTCCTCAAATCCTCTTAATATTTGCTCCCAAAGCTATCAGGCGCTTATCAATATGCTGATAGCCGCGTTCTATTTGCTCAATGTTATAAATGGTGGATTTGCCTTGAGCCGATAATGCTGCTATAAGCAGGGATACACCGGCACGAATATCAGGAGAAGTCATAGAGATGCCGCGTAATTGAACCTGTTTATCAAGACCGATAACAGTTGCACGGTGCGGATCGCATAAAATTATCTGTGCGCCCATGTCCAGTAACTTATCTACAAAGAACAGGCGGCTCTCGAACATTTTTTGGTGGATCAGCACTGACCCTTTGGCCTGGATAGCAACGACCAGGCAAATACTTAATAAGTCGGGGGTAAAGCCCGGCCATGGAGAATCGGCAATGGTCATGATAGATCCATCAATAAATGTCTCTATTTCATAATGTTTTTGAGCAGGGATGTAAATATCATCACCCCTAAGCTCCAGCTTGATGCCCAAGCGTCTGAACACATCGGGAATCATGCCTAATTCATTATAACATACATTCTTGATGGTGATCTCAGACTCTGTCATTGCTGCCAGCCCGATAAATGAACCTATCTCGATCATATCCGGCAGCAAACGGTGTTCTGTTCCGCCAAGCTCGGTAACACCTTCAATAGTTAGCAGATTAGAACCTATGCCGCTGATTTTTGCACCCATGCGGTTAAGCATTTTGCATAATTGCTGTAAATAAGGTTCGCAGGCCGCATTATATAGGGTAGTAACACCTTTTGCAAGCACTGCAGCCATTACAATATTGGCCGTACCTGTTACTGATGCTTCATCCAATAAAATATAAGTGCCTTTTAAATTGGAGGCATCTACGTTAAAAAATCCGTTTGAAGGATCGTAATCGAACCTGGCGCCAAGTTTTTCAAAGCCCAGGAAGTGTGTATCCAAACGCCTGCGGCCAATTTTATCGCCGCCTGGTTTGGGAATTGATGCCTTACCAAAACGTGCCAAAAGCGGGCCTACAATCATGATCGAGCCACGCAAGCCACCGCCTTTTTCTTTAAAAGCATCAGATAGGAAGAAGTCCAGATCGATGTTTTTTGCTTCAAAACTATAGGTATCGGGTGCCAGTTGTTCAACAATAACGCCCATATCCCCCAGTAATTCTATCAGCTTGTTAACATCTTTTATATCGGGAATATTACTGATGGTTATTTTTTGACTTGTTAAAAGTACAGCAGAAAGAATTTGTAATGCCTCGTTCTTTGCACCCTGTGGTATTATTTCGCCTTTTAATGGTGTGCCGCCAATTATTTCAAATGCGTTACTCATAGGTAGTTTGTTAATGGTTCATAGTTGATGGTTCATAGTTCATGGCAGCTGCAAATATATACTTCTGTTATTTATGCAGATCAATCATTTATTACTATAGATATTATCTATGTTTCACAGTCTTTTGCTATGAACCATTAACTATGAACCATCAACAATTTAATACTTTTTCGGACCGCCGCTATTACGGTTACGATTTTGATTATTATTGTTGTTGTTACGCGGGTTATTGTTGTTATTAGTACGTCCGCGGTTATTTTGATTGTTGTTGGTACGTCCGCGGTTATTATTATTGGTGCTGCTGCTATGCGGATTTGCGCGATATTCAACCCTGTTAAGGTTAATGTTTTCTTCCAGTTTTAACTGGCCGCCTGATAAATTATAAAGGTCGTTTAAGATACTTTCGTCAGTAACAGAATCTTTGTTCCATTGCACGTAGGCCATTTTCATAAAATTAGCAACCGCCTGTGTCATATGGCGTTTACGGTCGGGATCTTCAATGCTTTTGGCTTTCTCTATCATCAGCTCAATGGTTTTACCATAGTGCTTGTATTTTATCCGCTGATGAGGATATTTTAATGGTTCCGGTTTTAGGTGGATAGCCTCCGGAGATGGTTTGGGATACGGTGAATCTACATCAATCTGAAAATCAGAGATGATGTGCAGGTGATCCCACAGTTTATGTTTAAAATCGGCAACATCGCGCAGGTGCGGGTTTAAAAACCCCATCAGGTCTATCACAACCTGTGCATAGCGGTTACGTTCTTCTTTTGTAGGCAGCGCAACAATATATTTTACCATATTTTGTACGTTGCGGCCATATTCAGACAGGATTAACTTATTCCTGGTTGAGTTATAATCAAATTCTTGAGGCATAGTTTTTAAGCCGGTTAATTAATTTGCGAAGATTTTTAAAATTAGCACAGACATTTTTCCCGGTTAGAGTAGGAATTAGAGGCTAAAGTTGAACACTACCTGAATGTAGCAACGCAAATATAAGGCATTTGTGTGGAATTGCAAATATTTGTAGTCCGGAAGTCCGAAAGTCAGTAAAGTCCGAAAGTAAAAAAGTATTTTAGACAGCAGCTAGGCAGTCTCCCTCATTTCTTTCGGACTTCCGGACTTTCCCGACTTTCGGACTACTCCCCACTTAACTCCGCAAAATACTTATGAAACAGTGGAATGGTTTCAATGCCTTTATAGTAATTAAAGATATCGTATTTTTCGTTAGGGGAGTGGAGGGCATCGCTGTCAAGACCAAATCCCATTAATACGGTTTTAAGACCAAGTTCGGCCTCAAACAGGGCTACAATAGGGATGCTGCCACCACCGCGGGTTGGGATAGGATCTTTACCAAATGATTCCTTTATTGCTTTTTGTGCTGCTTTATAAGCTATGCTATCTGTTGGTGTTACAACAGGCTCGCCACCATGATGCGGGGTAACTTTAATTTTTACTGAATGCGGGGCTATCTTTTCAAAATGAGCTGTAAACAATTGGGTGATCTCGTCTGATACCTGGTTGGGTACCAGCCTCATTGATATTTTCGCGAATGCCTTTGACGGTAATACGGTTTTAGCGCCTTCGCCAATATAGCCACCCCAAATGCCGTTTACCTCAAGGGTAGGGCGGGTGCCGGTACGTTCAAGGGTGCTGAATCCTTTTTCGCCCCATAGCTCATCAACTTCCAGGTCTTTTTTATACGCATCCTCGTTATATGGCGCATCATTTAATGCCTTTCGTTCGGCATTGGTCAATTCAATTACTTTATCATAAAAGCCGGGGATGGTGATATGATTGTTTTCATCATGCAGTGAAGCTATCATTTTGGCCAGTATAGTTGCGGGATTCGCAACAGCGCCGCCATAAACACCTGAATGCAGATCGCGGTTTGGCCCGGTTACTTCAACTTCAAGGTATGATAGGCCACGTAAGCCTGTCTCAAGCGAGGGGTTCTCCATGCTGATCATGGATGTATCTGAAATTAATACAACATCAGCCTTTAGCCTGTTTTTGTTTTGCTTTACAAATATACCCAGGTTTGATGAGCCTACTTCCTCTTCGCCTTCAATCATAAATTTGATGTTGCAGGGTAAGGTATTGGTTTGCATCATTAATTCAAATGCTTTTACGTGCATATAGAACTGGCCTTTATCGTCACAAGCACCGCGGGCATAGATCTTGCCATCGCGAACGGTAGGTTCAAATGGTGGCGTTTTCCAAAGTTCCAGCGGATCTGGCGGCTGCACATCATAGTGGCCATATACCAATACCGTAGGTTTTGATGAATCGATTATTTTTTCACCATATACAATAGGATATCCGGCAGTTTGGCAAATTTCAACATTATCCGCTCCCGAATCACGCAATTTATCAGCTACAAATTCAGCAGTTTTTAATACTTCGGGTTTATATTTAGGGTCGGCACTAACGGAAGGAAAACGAAGAAGGGCAAACAATTCTTCCAGTAAACGTTCTTTGTGCTGTTCAACATACTCTTTTATAAGCTGCATAACTATCAATTTGGAGCAAATATAGGGTTTGTTTTTTGAGAAATACAGGCAATTACGAGAACGTTTTAAACATGGAATTAACGAGGTTTTAATAATGCATAATTAAAATTATAACCCGGCTAAACGGGAAAAGAATAATCAAGTTGTTAGCCCTGGAAATGCAGACAGAGAAATGAGAATGGTATAAAGGCCCCGTATGGGGGCAAAAAAAAAGAACCGGAGAGGTTCGTTTTTAGAAAAAATTTATATGCTCAACTGAAAACTTTAATCAGTTGAGCATACAAGTAATAAATTTAGTCACCACTACCTACAGTGTGTTTATCAGTTAAATCAGCACTGTCAACAGTATTATCAGCAAGGTCGCCGCTACCTACAGTGTGTTTATCTGCAAGGTCACCGCTACCTACAGTATGTTTGTCATACAAGTCGCCGCTGCCTACAGTGTGTTTGTCTGCAAGGTCACCGCTACCTACAGTATGTTTGTCATAAAGGTCGCCACTGCCTACAGTGTGTTTGTCTGCAAGGTCGCCGCTACCTACAGTATGTTTGTCATACAAGTCGCCACTGCCTACAGTGTGTTTGTCTGCAAGATCGCCGCTACCTACAGTATGTTTGTCATACAAGTCGCCGCTGCCTACAGTATGTTTGTCAGCCAAATCGCCGCTACCAACCGTGTGTTTGTCAGCTAAAGTTACTGCAGTTGGGTTACCCTTTAAAGTTTGAGCAGAGGTTGAGAGCGCTGCTGAACTTAAAAGGACTACTGCACAGAATAGTACTTTTTTCATGTTGAGTGTTAAATGATATTACTTATATAAAAAATATTTGAACCAGTTATTCAGTTTAAGTTTTGCAATTAATTAATATTACTGTGTATCTTTTTTAAAAGTATTGCGTATAAGTGCTTCTAAATACCGTTTAAAGTTTCATTTCAGCCTGTTTTGTGCCTGGTGAAACAACAGCTGCAGGTTAACTGCTAAAGCTGTAAGGGACATTATTTCCTTATTTTTTTAAAAACTTCAACTAAAAATAAGATAGGTGTAAATTATCTTTATCTTTTTTATAGTACTATTTAAATTGCTTATTGTCAGAAAGTTAACGGTGAATAACGAAATGCCGATGATAAAGGTTGAAGCATAAAAATACACCAAACCTACTTTAGTTCATCAAGAAATCACATGTCAAAATTAACTTATTGGTCTTCCAATAATTTATCAGGCTCAAACTTAATAAATATTTTTCAATAAACAAAATAAATTATTAATTAAGTTATTAATACCGTAGATAATAAATCAAATTATAGTAAATTAGTATAACCTTACCAGACCTTTAACCGTAATAATGTCTTAATGAAAAAAGCCTTCATACTTATATGGTTTTGTTTACTTGCAATTTGTACTTTAATTAAAGGTTACGGGCAGGGTATGGCGCAAGACACTAATACGGTTATCAAACTGAATAAACAGGGTTTTGATAACCGCATGAATAATCCTGACCAAACCGTTTCGAACGCCACAAAAGCACTGGCGATTGCGCAGAAGTTAAATTATAAACCAGGCATTGGCGAATCGTACAGGGTGATGGGGATAGGGTATTATTATTTAAATCAGCCTTTAAAATCGATAGATAATTTTTTAGTTGCGCTTGACTTTTTTCAAAAAATCAAAGATCTGCGAAGTGAAGGAAAAGTATATAATGGCATTGGAAATTTATACAGGGATAATGATTACGATCTGTCATTAGAGTATTTTCAAAAAGCCCTGGTAATAGCGAAAAAATTGTCTGATAATAAACTAATCGCCCCAATATATTTAAATATAGGTAACGTTTATTATCGGAAAAATAGTTTCACCCAGGCATTAAATTATTATGATAAAAGTAATGTACTTTATGCTGCTTTAAAAGATACCGTAAACCTGATCCAATGTTTGCAAAACAAAGGGGTAATGTATTATAACCTCAATCAGTATGATAAAGCGGAACGACTGCTATTAGAAGCAAACAGGGAGGCAAAGCAACTGGATTTAAATATAACAGTTGCAAGTATAGATCTTACCTTTGCCGATATTTACATCGCTCAAAATAAGTTTAAGGAAGCTGAAAGATCAATACGGGAAGGATTAACCTGTGCCCGGATAATTAAAAACGATGTAATAGAATCAGATTTTATATTTACCAGCTATCAGCTGGAGCTGAAAAGGAAAAATTATAAAGCCGCTGTTTATATTTTGAAAGATATTTATCATAAAGACAGCGTTATATATAAAGAAAACTCCAAAACGCAAATAAATGTAAAGCTTGAGCAGGTTAAGCAGCAGGCGCGTCAAAAAGAAAATGAATTTTTATTGGAGCGCCAGAAATATGATCTGGTAAAGTTTTGGGGGGTGGCAATAGTTGCAGGTTTGCTCATGGTATTGGTTGGCTTATTAATCAGCAACGTAAAACGTAAAGCAAAAACTAATGAGCAGCTTACAAACCTTAACGCCGAAGTTTCAAGACAAAAAGATAACCTCGACCGGATCAATCATCACCTGGAAGAAATTATTGATGAAAGAACAAAGGATCTGCAGGTAAAAAACAAAAAACTATCCGAATACTCCTCTTATCTGTCACACCAAATCCGTGGGCCTATAGCTACGCTTAAGGGCTTAATGAACCTCGAAAAAGAGGGCCTGGTTGATCAGGCCGAGTGTATCAAAATGATGAACAAGTGTGTGGGTGAAATTGATAATAAAATAATTGAGATGAGCGATATGTTACACGATCCGGTGAAGACTAGTCTTTAGTCGATAGTCCATAGTCGATAGACCATGGACTGTAGTGGAAAGCAGGTCGGAGCGTTTTCTTAATAAATACCCATGAACACCATAGTCCATTGGCCATGGACTGTAGTTGAAAGTAAGTTAGCGCGCTCTGCTCAATAAATACCATGGACTATGGTCCATCGGCTATCAACTTCCTCACACCTACATGGCTAACGGCCAGCTTGTATGAATTTGAGCCTCAATTAGCCCCAGGTACAAACAATACCATGCTATCATTTGAAGAATTAGTAGTTCACGATGCTTTTTGTAGCCTTTAGTTTCAAATGCCAGCGTTTCATCGCCTGCAGTTACAAAAAATATTTTCTCTCCGGAGCTTGGGGTGAACCGTGATTTTAAAAGATCAAATACCTTAACTTTTAATTTGCTTTTGGGGTCGTGGATGGTTCCATCCTGTAAAGCCTCAGTCTTTGAAATTGATAATAAATAATTTGGCATAGCTAGTAAGTTGTTCGCCTGCCATGTTGCAATTTTTACTCCAAAACCAACCAACGCATTAGCCCTGATTGGTTTTTAAGTATATTATAGGGGAATTATAATTGATTTACTAAAAAAGATAAATATCTATACGTGCCAAATATCCAAATGTTTAGACAATAGTGTCATATTTATTGAACAATCGGGTGGAAATTAAACCATCGCAGGGATCCTGTTTCTTAATTCTTCATAAAGCAGGATAACTTTACGCTGCAGGTTTGCAATTTCAGCTTCGCGATCAATGATCTTCTTTTGAGCAATATTCAGATGTGAAACCTGCGGCTCAATATCTTCAGCATCCAATGCTAACAGGTTAACCACATTGATTTCGTAAATATTTGCAATTTGTTCCAAACGTGATAAATTAATATCCGTAACTCCTGTTTCAATTTTAGAAAAAGCAGGAATAGAAATCCCTAAACGGTTTGCAACATCTTCCTGGCTCCAGCCACGCTGGTGGCGTATGGTGCGGATGTTTTTTCCAACTGATTTGTTGGTCTTCTTTTTTAGATTGTCTGTCATAATCGTTTAATCAAAAGTTTAAATTACATTAGGGATGTAATAGTATAGACAAACTCTATGCCATGTTAATTAATGGGCAAAATGCATTTGCTGTAGAATTAATAAATGTATTATCGGGAAATGTGTGGAATGTTTTCTACAGAAATAGGAAAAAACTTGCTTAATTGTTAACTATTCGTAGCTTGGCAAACTTTAAAAGCAATTGTTTTTGGCCTATCTCTTTAAAAAAGATGGTTGCTTTCACATCGGGTTTATTCCCTTCCAGGGTTAATACCTTGCCAAACCCAAACCTTTCATGTTCAACTTCCATACCAACCTGCAGGTTCGAGGTATCAGAAGGAGCGAAGCCGGCTGTAGGCACGTGTGCTTTGGCTAATATCGAGGTTGTTTTTACTGTTGGCGGCGGCTTAGGCTTTGAAAAGGTATCACTGCTGCTTTTGCTGGTCCATGCGCTGCGTTCATCATCAAAGAAGGGATTATTGCTACTAACCGGTTTTGCCGTAAAATCAAGTTCCAGGTATTGTGCATCAATCTCATCTAGAAAGCGACTCGGCTCACAGCTTATCAGCGTTCCGAATTTAAAACGACTGGTTGCGTAGCTTATAGTTAATTTGGTTTCGGCGCGGGTGGTAGCCACGTAAAACAAGCGGCGTTCCTCCTCCAAATCACTGCGCGAATTAAGCGACATTTGCGATGGAAACAAGTTTTCTTCCAACCCAACAACATACACGTGCGGAAACTCAAGTCCTTTTGAAGAGTGGATGGTCATTAACGAAACCGTATCGGCGTCCTTATTTTTATCATTATCGTCATTGGTTAACAACGCTATATCCTGCATAAAAACGTCCAGGCCTTTTTCTTCTATATCCTCCCGTTCAGAAAACTCTTTTATCCCGTTTAGCAGCTCCTGGATATTTTCATAGCGGTTAAGCCCCTCTACAGATTTATCCTCATAAAGGTCCTTCAACAAACCCGAATGCTGGGCAATATGTAGCGCAGCCTCGTAAGCCGACAGGTTCTTAGTGATCACCTGGAAGCTCTGGATCAGGGTAGCAAACATGCTAACCTTGCCTGCTGTTCGTCCGTCAAGGTATTGAGACGCATTGATGATCACTTCGAAAGGTGTGACCTGGTTTTTATCGGCGCTAACAATAATATGGTCGACGGTGGTGTCGCCAATGCCACGACGCGGATAGTTGATCACCCGCTTTATAGCTTCCTCATCGTTAGGGTTAAAAGTGATCCTGAAATAAGCTATCAGATCCTTTATTTCTTTACGCTGATAAAAAGATAGGCCACCGTATATTTTATAAGGAGTGCCCAGCTTACGCAACGCCTCTTCCATTGAGCGCGATTGCGCGTTGGTACGGTAAAGGATGGCAAAGTCATGCCATTTCATGCCCTTTGTACTCCGTTGCTGCATAATATCCTCAGCAACCAGCTTGCCTTCTTCGTTATCGCTAAAGGCGCGCATCACTTTAATTTTGTCGCCGGTTTCTTTTTCGCTGAATACCCGTTTTTTAAGCTGATCCTTATTATTGGCGATAATGCTGTTGGCTATATTTACAATATTTTGGGTCGACCGGTAGTTTTGCTCCAGCTTAAATATTTTCAGATCCGGGTAATCCTTCTCAAAATTCAGGATGTTCTGGATATTGGCGCCACGGAAAGCATAGATACTTTGTGCATCGTCACCAACCACGCAAATGTTCTCATTAACCGCGGCCAGTTTTTTTACAATAAGGTACTGCGAAAAGTTAGTATCCTGGTACTCATCAACCATCAGGTATTTAAACTTGTGCTGGTATTTGTTCAGTACTTCAGGGTGCAGTTTAAGCAGTTCGTTGGTTTTGTAAAGCAGATCGTCAAAATCCATTGCCCCGGCACGGTAGCAGCGGGTAGCGTAGTTTTGATAGATAAGGCCTAACATAGGCCTCCTGGTTGCGATATCATCCGCCTGGATCTGGTCGTTCTTCTGGTATTCCATCCACGATACCAGGTTATTTTTAGCAGCCGAAATACGGTTAAGCGCAATGTTTGCGCTATACAGCTTATCGTCAAGGTTCATTTCTTTTATAATGGCCCTTAACAAGCTCTTGCTGTCGTCGGTATCATAAATGGTGAAGTTGCTGGGATAGCCAATTTTCTCGGCCTCAATGCGCAGCAGCTTTGCAAAAACAGAGTGAAAGGTACCCATCCAGATATTTTTGGCATCCGGACCTACAATTTTGGTGATCCGGTCGCGCATTTCGCGTGCGGCCTTATTGGTAAACGTTAGCACCAGGATGTTAAACGCGTCAACACCCTTATTGACCAGGTGTGCCACCCGGAAAGTAATAACCCGTGTTTTGCCCGATCCTGCACCGGCAACTATCATTACCGGTCCGTTTATCTGTTCAACTGCTGCCCTTTGTTCGGGGTTTAATCCCTGTAAATAATCCAAATTCTGTTCCTCTTTTCTGCAAAGGCGAAATTAGGATTTTGAGGCGAAAGGAGGAAATGAATTTCGGAATTTGGATGCTGTTTGTTTATGGCGGTTAGGAATACTTCATAGTTCCGGGTGTTTGCTCTTTTTGTATAGCTTAGAATTTATTTACAAAATATTCTTTATTATTAAAGATTTATCTGTATATTTGTACTGTTCAGTTTCCTGAGAGCAGTGTATGTTGTTTGTTTGTAGGTACTCCCCATCCCCGCTAAACAAACAAACAACATCAGGCAGATTCAGTACAGCCGCAACCTTAACCACATCTTGTTTGTGTGTAGGTAGAGGCTGGTCCCGGTAAACAAACAAAACACAGTGTAAAAATAATACAAGGTCTTCCTGATGAAGGGGGATACAGGCCCTTTATGGTTAAAGTGGTTAAAGGGGAGTGTTTTCTAAAATATCATTTTGCCGGGTCGCCGTAAAAACGCAGTGTATGGCGTATTTACCAAATGACGGGCGCCCTCAATTTTCCGGGGCAGTAGCTTGTATTAAGATCTGTGAAGCAGCAGATCACCATCAATTAAAATAATAAACACACATAATTATGCAACAAAACAATCAACAACAAAACAATCAAGCATGCGAAATAACCCACGTTAAAACCTTTGAACAGCTTGAACCTTTCCCGGAGCAATTAAACCCGGTACAATCAGACCCTAAAGACCTGATTCAGGTGCAATCAATAAATAATTGTCTCAGGCTGGCAAGCGGCAGGCCTGTTCCCAAAATGCTTTTTGGTAAGTTTTGGTACCAGGGAGAGCTGTGTATCCTTTTTGCAGATAGTAACCTGGGCAAATCAATACTTGCCGTACAAATTGGCAATGGTATAAGTTCAGGCAACTGTATGCCGCCTTTTGAGCTTGAGGCAGCGCCACAGCCTGTATTATACTGCGATTTTGAGCTTACTGATAAGCAGTTTGAGGCGCGTTATTCTGCCGGTTATAAAGACCATTATATTTTTAAGCCTGATTTTTACCGGGCCGAGATGAATATGGATAACGAGGTGCCCGAAGGGTTTAAAGACTTTGATGAATACCTTATTGCCGGCCTTGAACGTGCCATTGTGCAAAGCAAAGTAAAAGTTATTATAGTTGATAACCTTACCTACCTGCGCAACGAAACCGAGCAGGCCAAGGATGCGCTGCCGCTGATGAAGCAATTAAAGAATTTAAAGAAGAAATACGATCTTTCGATGCTGGTGCTGGCGCATACCCCAAAGCGCGACCTAACCCAGCAAATAACGCTTAACGACCTGCAGGGCAGTAAAATGCTGATGAACTTTTGCGATAGCGCCTTTACCATTGGCGAGAGTACCCAGGATAAAGGCTTGCGTTATTTAAAGCAGATAAAACAGCGCAATACTGAGCAGGTTTACGGGTATGATAACATCTGCGTGTGCCGGATCAGCAAGCCTTTTAATTTTTTGCAATACGAATTTGTAAACTATGGTAATGAGCTTGATCACCTTCGCAAATTAAAGGCGCCTGTAAAAAGTGAACACATAGAGGACGTGGTTAATCTGCGGCTGCAGGGCCTTACCCTGCGCGAAATTGCTGATAAGCTGGGCATCACCCTTGGCAAGGTAGACTGGCTTTTAAAAGCAGCCAATAAAAAGGGATAAGGTTTTGTTTGTTTGTTTACCGGTGAGGGAGGGGGCCTACAAACAAACAACTTTATACTTATATTCTTCCAATCATCCTCCGTTCGGCTGCATATCCATGCCGGAGGATGGTTGGATATCTCTCCCCATACAAACAAGATGATCAATCTACATCCAAACCAACACCGCACCCAAAGCTATGGCAGCGGGGAGCATTTGTTTAACCAGGATGGCTTTTCCGGCTGTTAATCCTCCATACAAACCGGCAACTATCACGCAGCCCAAAAAGAACATCGCCACATTTTTAGCCCATACAGGATCACCAATCAGCAACGACCATATTAAGCCTGCCGCCAAAAAGCCATTGTAAAGCCCCTGGTTAGCGGCAAGCGTTCGGGTTGGCTCAAATAGTTCTGCCGGGAAGCTTTTAAAAGTTTTCCGGCCTTTGGTTGTCCATGCAAACATCTCTATCCATAAAATATAAATATGTTCAATTGCAACCAGGGCTATTAATATTAACGCGATAAGTTTCATGGTGGTTTAAATTGATTTTTATAAAATTATGCTAAATCTTAAACATTATGCAAAATATTATTGAGCTGTAAATTGCCCTTTTCCACAGTCGTTCGGTTGCAGCCTGGGCTTATTCCGGTTTCTTTAATTAGATTCTTACGGAAAATTGACCCTGTAAACTTCGATACTCCCTTAGCGGCGGCTTCTTCAAGCCTACTCAACTCACTAATCTCACTCACTTTTGCAAAGTCAGCCTCTGCGAAGCCTAATTGTAATACTTCACCAACAAATGTTCCTCATACAGGACCTTTATCGAGCCAATTCCCTCTTGCAAACTTAACAGTAGAATGATTGCATTCTTTATGCTACCATTCCTTAATCCTTTAATCAGTGAACTCGCTGTTTCCCATGGCGCCTGGCGCAATAGCCTGCGGGTTATTTGTCCTGCAGGCTATTGCGCTTGTTGGCAGGGGAGCCTCAAAAAGCCCTTGTGGCAGTAGGAGGGCTTAAAACAACAAACTTGCGACAGCACCGGAGCAAACTAAATATAGCGGGATTTTACAATACCTAATGTTTGAAATAATTGAATATGAATGTAAATCAATAATATAAATACAACAATACTAAGTACTTTAATCCACTTGTTAGAGTGCTCGTCACTTTTAACAGCCATTAGCAACATAACCAGGCATGGTGCTAAGCCGATAAAAAGTAATAAATGTACAAATCCCATTCCTTCAAAATCATGTACACCTCCAGCAAAAAGTTTGATCCCAACGTCATTAAGTCCTATACATAAGTAAGACAAAACTGATTTTGCGAGTATTTTGAAACTGTTATGTGTAAATAGAATTAAATAAGTCATTAACGACATTATAATGGGAGAAAACAAAACTCCAAACGGAGGTAAGAAGTGTCCTCCAGTTACACTTAACAATAACATAAATATTAATAAGCTAATAAGCTTTGCTCTCTTTAGTTTCATATAACTTTATTGATTTTATTTTGGAGGGTCATTAGGTAAAAAAGTAGGTTTTGATAGAGGTTCTGCTGTCACTGTTCCTTTTCTTTCCTTTTTAGGAGCGCCTTCAACAAAAACTCTTAGGTGTCCTCCTGGATTATTTCTAACTATACTATCAAATCTCCAATTAGGTATTCTACTCATAGTTATTCGGTCCATGTCCATTTCAGGATTATATGACTTATCATATCCGGGATCCAACTTCCCTGCACTTAGTGCATCGGAAGCGACATCTATACAGCTCTGATCTAAAACATTGTAATCGCTTTCTACAGCTTCTTTAGCCGCCGCTTCCATTTTTTTATCCGTTGCTTCATCTGTTTTAATCTCATAAGTTCGATCGTAGGGGCCATCACGTTTGTTTTCTTGACTATTTTCAAAATCCTTTAGCGTTTTAAAAACCTTTGCACCTTTTTCAGGGCTAACATCAGATTTACCATGGGTTCCGAAATTTTTTGTAGTACCATTTTTAGCGTAATATTTATATCCAGTTTTTGAATTACCAATTAATACAGCTGCATGGCCTGCCCCAAATACATGTGAGGTAGCATTAAGTACGATTAAGTCTCTGCCATCGGGATCAATTGAAGTTATTGGATTACTACTTACGTAACTGTACGGAGATATTGAAACGTAACTACTTGCATGTGGATCAACTGTTGCCCATCTTCCTACCACCGGATCATAGAACCTTGCGCCATAATCGTACTGATTAGTTAAATCAGTCTGAACCTCCTTTCCATTATAAAGAAAACGGTTATGATTCGAAAAATCGTAGCCACCTGTTTTTCTTAAACCAAATGAATAATATTCGTCTTCCTGTATTTCCCTTGCATTCCCGGTTGTGGGGTCTTTATCAAAACTTGCCCTTACATTGCCCAGATGATCTTTCAGGTTATATTCATAATGATAAGTGGTGCCCTGGAGCACCGCTCTACCTTCTTCGGTTTGCACAAACTGGGTAATAGTACCACTGAAATTATTAACCACTATCCCGTCAATATAATCCCACGTTCCGTCACTGCCAGTATTCTGTAGTTTGTGGCCTGTTGCATCGTAGGTATAAGAGGCAAGGGGTGTGGCTCCATTGGTTACTGTTCTGGGCAAATTCAGTAAATTATAATTGATAGTTTTACTAACCGTATTTCCGTCTGAAGTGGCATTGCCATTGTTATCATAAGTATAGCTTTTGTAGGCAGTCCCGTTATTGGTTACGGTTTGCAGCTGATTGCTTTGGTTGCCATTATAATAGATGTAAGCCAAAACTGCAGGGCTGCCGCCTGTTCGGGTCAATGCTGTGATATTCCCCATCATATTGTAACCAATGTGCTCATTTAGCAGGTTACTTGTTGAAGCGGCATCCGTTAAACGGTTTAAAGGATCATAAGTATAATTAAAGCTTTTACTGCCGCTGTGTACTCCTAAATATAACATCTCGGAAATATTTCCGTTAAATTCAGGTGTTACACCTGCATCAGGGCTATTGTATCTCAGGCCGAAACTGAACAGGTTACTGCTTGCACCTGCTGCGCTAATCCAGCCGCGTTCATTGTAAGTGTAAGGCACATCCTGCAAAAAGCTTGATCCGCTGTTTTCGCTGTGAAGGTGCTTGGTTTTTAACTGTCCTATTTCATTGTAATCCGCCTGGCTAATCAACGTACCGCCTGGTTGAGTCAGGGATTCGTCCCATACTACTTTCCATATTTGGGTCTGCCTGCCCATGTGATCATAATAATATTGTGTTCCAATACCAATTTTAGGTGTGCTGCCAGGTGATACAATATGAGCCCGGGAGGTATGGGCAATTTGATTATCAAAATTATAAGTGCTAGTGGTAATGTCATAATTGCCGGTGTTATACGCTGGCTGCCCACCCTGGTAATGCTGTTTTATGGTTAATGTCTCTCTCCCAAAGCCATCATAACCATGTACCCCCCACAACATTGATCCGATTGTGCCGTCTGAATTTAATATCGCCGTTTTAGTGCCGGTTAACAGGCCGGTAGGAGGGATTAATGAACCGGTAAAACTTGTATATGGGTTACCAGGGAAGTTGTAATCATCATAATAGTTAACAGTTAATAAGGTGCCTTGTGGGTTGATTGCTGCATAACCAGTTGCTGTACTGTTATCCCTGGTTAACCATAGGATTGTTTGACCCGCCTGCCAGTTAACCAGCCATTGTTCAAGCACACGGCTGGGTGTGGAAATGTTTGGATCGGCAGCACTTCCTGTAGCTCCTAATGATGACCAAATTCCTGTTATGACCTCTCTGCCCATCGCATCATATTGCATATAAGTCCAAACCTGCGGGTTTTGGCTGCGCTGGTTAGCATCCTGTGTAAAGGTTATCTGGTCGAGTGCGTTATACACCATAAACTCCCAGCCCTTGCCGGGGATCTTTTTTTCTGTCAGCCGGTTACGGCCGTCATAGCGGTACTGGTAGCAATAATTATCCAGTGTAGGCTGGCTTATGGTTGCTGCTGCGTCACCGTTTGCTGCGGGGGGCAGTATAAAGGCCAGGTTACCCAAATCGTCATATACGTAGTAGGTGCTTAGTACCGGCTGTGCGGAATCAGCGCTATAAACACGCTTTAAAACCGCGCGCCCATCTTCATCCTTATATTCCTCTGTGGTACCTGCTCTGCCGCTCACCCAGTTCTCATCTTTAGTAATGGTTACATATAGCATTCCTGCGGTATAGTAGCCGTTGGGTACCAACATACGGCTCTGATCGGCAGCATTTATAGTTACATTGTATAACGCTGCTTTACTGCCGTTTACCGGGTCGGCCGTATAGGAATTTCCATTGTTATTGGTATATGTTATTTTGACGGTATGGCCTGTACCCCCTGTAACTACTTGCCACGGCGTCCCGGGTGCACCTTGTTCAATAACCCTGTTCAATGGAGATGGCTCAAAGCCGGTTTGTGCAAATGGCAACGGGTTTACTACGATGCCGTTTACCTGTTGTGTGCCACTGACACCATTGCCGGTTGGGTTGTAAAATTTTGATACGCCTGCTCCCGGAGTAAATGCATCTGCTTTGAAGCTCCCATCATTTGTGGTTGCTGCGTAGGGCAGGTATTTTTGTGCTTTACGTCCATATTGGTCATATGCAATGGACTGTACAATATCATTGCCTAATGGGGAGCCTTTTACCTGTATCGTTTGCAGGGGGCGGCCCAGGCCATCAATGTATTGCACCGTCTGCATTAGGTCGCAAGTGCCCCGCCCGGCCAGGCTATTCTGATCAGTTATTGCCGTCCTTGGAACGGAGGTAAGAATATAGTTCCGGTTGGCACTCGCTGCCGTGCTTAGCAGCTGGCAGTCAGGGTTGGCTATATACAGCTGAAGGCTGTTTCCCGCGCTGGCCGTAAAGCCGAAGTCGGTCAGCGTTATACTGCTGTAATTGTAATAAGAACCTGCTGCAGGTGTGCCTGTCATTGTTGGCCCCACTAACTGTGCCTTTAAGCTCAAAGCCGGAAGAAGCAGCATAAATACCGCCATCGAAAACTTCAGCCTGCTTTTTATATTAATAGTTATGTTAAACATATTGATAAGATAGGTGGTTGATACTAAGTTTACTGGCCCTGGTAATGATAATCCGTGTGTTTGATGATGTTTCCGTCTTTATCTTTTATATTGATCAAACGCTGTAAATTATCATACTCATAATAAGTGGTCTGATTCTTGGCATCCGTCATACTGGTTAAGCCCGTAATGGGAGCATAAGTATATGTTTCCATTTGAGCATCGGAAGGGTAAAGCCTTAATTCATCGATTAGGCAGCTGCCAACGAACTGCACCATACCTGTTCCTGAAATAATGTGTTTGAAATAAGTCCATCCGTTTACCGTTTGTCCTTTAACAACTATGTTAGAAGTAAGATAAGACGAGCCATTAGTTAACCCAAGTGCTGTAACCTGATTTTTAATCCAATAAGAAATAATATAAGTTTTTCCCGAATTTAGATGATTGTCGTTAATATGTGCACTGCTTAAATCGTAACATTTGGTGCCTGTCGGAGCAGTTGCATCAGCCAAAATTGCCGACTTTGTTAAATTCCAACCACCGCTGCCATCAGCCTCGAACGAGGTATACGCAATATCCGCAGATACTGCATTGGTTACTTTAGCTATAGGATACTGGCCATTATAATCCCAAATATAGGCTTGATTAGTGCCTCCCATTGTATGCTGCTGCAATATGTTTCCATGGAGATCATAAGCATCAAACGATAAAAAGGGTTTGTAATTTTGATTTTTTGTTATTCCACCATTACTTATCCCCGCCGGCAAATAGTTGGCTATAGGAATTACAGACTCAATACGGAAAATAGTATCCGCCAGTGGTTGATTGGCTTTGTAGGTGGTTAGGTACCCCGCAATGAGCTGAGGATTTGTTCCGTTTGCATTTTTCTTAGTAGTATAATCCTCAATAATCGGGTTAACTATATGCTGCGATTGTAAATTGTAGATGGCCAGGGCACTTGTATTTCCAGCATTTGCAAAAATATTTTTATAATCAAGCGGATATGTAATATATCGATCAATTAATTCCCCTTTACTATTTGTACTTTCAATAAAATTGGGTTTAAGACAATTAGGAGAATAGGTGATAGTTGTGTTTTTGATTACATAGGACAATGGATTGTCGCTGTTGTAGATTTTTGTTGTCTTTCCGGACAATTGTTTGGCAATATTGCCTATCGTAGGATATTCGGAATATAGATTATAATTCGGATAAAACCATTCGTATTGTATGTAATTACAGGAGGATATCTGGAAATGATAATTGCTTACTAAGCGGTTTCTTATGCCATAGACATAAGCTGGTCCAATGTTTTGAGGGGTATATATATTATAGGTGTTATTTTCTTCCGTTACCGGATTGCCATTTTGATTGTAATGAACTTCTGACATTAGCAATCCCCTGTTCCATTCATAGTTTAAACTTGGCGCAAGTGGTAAAGTATAAGAACTATTATCCATACCGTCCAGATCCGGAGTATAGGTATTGTCAACGTTAAAAGTACCATAACAGTTCATGATTACTTTAGAAATAACTCCTGAAGGTGTACTGAACAAACCATCACAATAACCAACCACATTAGGATCACAGCCACTCCCGGTATCCTGGGTGTCTCCATACCTCCCCGGTGTGCTATACTTTCGTATCGTTTTACCATTCCCGCTTGCAGTT
Organism: Mucilaginibacter sp. OK098; assembly: GCF_900142915.1. Classification (GTDB taxonomy): domain Bacteria; phylum Bacteroidota; class Bacteroidia; order Sphingobacteriales; family Sphingobacteriaceae; genus Mucilaginibacter. Next base: position 198,224 of record NZ_FRCM01000008.1, on the reverse strand, counting down.
TCAGTTATTTCAGAGTATCCTACATTTACGCCGTCAAATCCACTCATCGAATATTGCGGTACATTTCCTATTACAAGGTTATGGTTGTAATAATCTATCCTGTTTGGATCAAATTCTGAATCTATTCCTGGTCCTGTGTTAGGAGTTCCCGGCCAATAACGGAAGAAGTTTTCAGCATAGGCATAAACCGGAAGATTAAAAAGAGCTCCACTTGAAAGAGACGGGTTGGCCGTTTGCAAATAGGAATATTGTTTTATAATATCGTTGACATGGCTTATGCCATCATATGTGGTAGATTGTTTTAGTCGGAGCCCACCTCCTGTCCTGTTTTCCCCTGCATCAAAAAAAGTGTTGGGTTCAAATTGAAAAGAGGTTGTTCCGCCCGTTGGATAGGTAATTTGATTGATCGTGCCGGATATTATTGCTGCGGCATTGGTAGAACGGTCAGCTCCCGGAATAGTAAACTTTGGCGGGGTGTTGTCGATGTTATAAACAGCAAATCTCTTACGACCGGAAAATCCCGTAGTATATATGTAAATGGTTGGTATTTTACTATAACTTCCGTTATTATTGAAATTGCCCCATATATCTTCCTGAGCAGAAAAGCGGTTGGGTAGCGGGATATCATTGTTATAAGAGAATAAATAAGGTTTTTTTGATAAAACCCCATCAGACCCTAATTCGGTTATTTGATCCAGCATCAGCCTTTTATTCGGGTCGCCGTGTGCGGCAGGATCGCTTAGGGTCGTAGGGGCATTTGGATTATAGTCGAGATTATGGTCTATAAGACTTTGTAAATAATGATAGGTTAATGCAAATTGTTTAATGATGGTTTGGGTACCGGCGGCATCTTTAGAATAGATCCGGATACCGGTTAAAGCGCTTGACCCTATTAAATCCAGACGGGATTGGTTAGCGTCAAAATAAACTTTAAAATCATCTCCCTCAATACTTGTCAGCCTTTTGCCATAAACTGTATTTCTGCCTATGGTGTTGGTGTATTCCGTTGCATAATTACTGATATTGAAGCCGCGGCATTCAAGGCCTATCGGAAAATCGGTAACATAATTCTCACCAGCATAAGTGAAATTAATTGTTTTGCCCAATACTGTTGTTATCCTTGTCAAATACCATGAGGTAAAATAATCACTGCCCGGATAACTGTCATGCGGCTGTGTAATCGGATCAAAGAACGGTGAGAAATGACTGATAGTTGAGGTGTATTCCTGCTGGTCGAAAAAATATTTGTTACCATCCTCATCGGTGATCGTGAAAGATTTTATCCAATAGGAACTTCCTGCATTCGATGGAACGCTCGGGTTTGTTATACCGCTGAAACTATATTCTATTTTAACATCCTGGTAAGGAATAAGCAATGCCTTGTGATTTCCGGCCCCTGCGAAGTTCAACATACCGCCTGTGCCCTGGTCAAAAACAAATTTTCCAACATGGTCATTAAAATTAAAATGAAAAACGTCAGGTTCCGTATCTATACCTTGATAGCGCATATAGGACAAGGCCCAGGATTTATCATTGGTGTTCCATGATTTATCCTTTGAATTATTACCATATACTCCTCCTTTATAATTAGAATACAAAAAACCGTTAACTCCTGGCCCAGCAGAATAGGCCCAAGCGTAAAAATCATTATTTGCATCTAAATTTACACCTGGGATCGGATTTGGGATTTGTCCTAATAAAGCATTACTAACATCATCAGCACCGCCCATAGTATTACGGGTAATTACGCCACCAGCATTTAAACTCCATCCTAACCCTACCCAGCTGGCTATATCGTTAACCTTAATGCCTGATGCGTTATAACTAAATGATATCGGGAGTTTATACCCCCCTTCATTAATTTCATATAGGGGAATGTTAATTTTAGGAGTGCCAGTAAAATCGGCTACCGGATAATTAGAATAAACTCCCAAACCTGCCGCCGTTGGAGAAGGGCTTCCTACTGTGATTAAATGACGTGAAGGTAAAACGTTTGTTGCATCAGATTGCTGCTGTACTTGCGCAAAAAGTTTCAAATTCACTAAATTGAAAATAATTAAGAATAGTAATTTTTGCTTTGTCATTATTTAGATGTTTTATTTTGTAACTGAACTTTTGACTAAGTTTATTTAGTTGATTTTTTAATAATTTGAGTTGTGAGGCTTGATCTTTTTCCTTTTTGTCCTTCTCTATCAAATAAAGCGTCAGCTTTTGCACCAACACCTTATTCATTTCACCCGGGTTAATGCCGTTCTTTTTAATTTCGGCAGCGGCGGCCACATTAGGTAAATGGTGGTTTTTATCTAGCATAATAGGATATGCACAATTGTTCAGTAGTGGCCTGTGTTTCCAATTTTACATTTGGCGCTCCCGTTCCTATGCCAACGTTATAACCAGGATTTGCAGAAAGGAGAATAATGCTGGTACCCGAAGTTTTTCATTGTGCCTTATAGGTTATTGTAAATACTAAAAATGCGGTAGCTATTACTAAAAAAGCTTTCATATAATGATGGTTTTTGGGGGTATTGATCAGATTATATGGATGGGTTTTTGGCAATTACTAATCCCCTATGCTTTGGTTAAACAGGAGCAAATAATTTTCTAAATGGCTGTAAATGCAGGTAAATGCCGATGCCGGTTTTAAGGATTTGTTTTTCATTGTGTAAGGGTTAGTCATGGATATCGTTATGCCTACGAAATTGTTTGAGGAAGATAATTAAAAAATATTCAATTATAAATTACAAGCAGAAACTTATTGTGCTGTTTATAATATGTTTACATTGAAAGCGGTTCTGCGTCCCAATAAACAAAAAAAGACCCGCCTTTCTCAAAGCGGGTCTTTTCAATAAATATCAACTCAATAATTCCGAAATCGAAACGGCGAAGCCTTCTTGAACACCACTGAAAACAAACAACAGTGAAAAAATCCGACTTCCGAAATCAATTACTTTGCTCCCCAAACATTATTCTTTCTGTCAACATCAGGCAATTGCCTGTCAGGATCAACTTCTATTGATTGAATTGCAACTGTTGAAGGATAAATAAATTTCCAAACGCCGCCGCGTTGCCATACGTTTACCGGCAGGTGCAGGATTTCGGTTTTGCCATTGGTTTGGGTGATCTTCAGATCAACCGGCATGGCCATTTTTTCTTTGTTAACCAGGGTAATTAAAGCGCCGTTTGCCGCATTATCTTTTACATAAGTAACCGATTGTATAGCCTGGTCAAGCTTATCAGTGGTAAAGAACCACGGCTTGAAGAACCAGTTCAGGTCCTCGCCTGAAGCATCATTCATGGTGCGGAAAAAATCATACGGCAGCGGGTGTTTAAATGCCCAGTGCTTAATGTACTCGTTAAAGGCATAATCAAAACGATCAGGACCTAATACCACATTACGCAATATATCTAAACCTAACGAGGTTTTATTATAATACTGACCGTAGTCATTCAACCCCATAGCTTCAGGAGCAGCCATCAACGGATCTGTTGCTCTTGCCATAAAGCGGGCAATGCCGTTTGATGGCCTGGCTTTACTGTCAAAATATTCGCCGTTATTAAATTTCTCTGTAGAGTATTGGTTTATAAAGGTGTTAAAGCCTTCATCCATCCACATATATTTACGCTCATTTGAACCAACTATCATAGGGAACCAGTTGTGACCGATCTCGTGCGTTACATCACCCCAAAGTCCGCCTTTTTTCAGATCGCTCAAACAAAAAATAGCGCCCGGATATTCCATACCCAAAGCAACGCCCGATACGTTTACGGCGGAGGTCCATGGATACTCAAAATATTTGCCTGAATAGATCTCGATGCTGTTTTTAAGATATTCGGTAGAACGTCCCCATGAATCATCGCCAGCGCTTTCGGCAGGGTAAGCGCTCATGGCAATGCATTTGCGACCCGACGGCAGGTTAACTTTTGCGCCATCCCAAATAAAAGCGGTTGAGGCTGCCCATGCAATATCGCGGGTGTTCAGCATTTTATAATGCCAGGTTAATGAGCCTTTAAAAGGATGTGTAGCGGCCTGGCCAACTTCCTCGGGCTTAATTATCATAACGGTTTTATCGCTTTTGCGCATCTCTTCCAGCCTTTTTTGCTGGATGTCACTTAAAACCTGCGATGCATTCAGCAAATCGCCTGATCCTACAACAGTCATGTTTGCGGGGGCAGTTATGTAATAATCAAAATCGCCGTATTCGCAATAAAACTCACCTAATCCCATATAAGGCAGGGTGTTCCAGCCTTCCACATCGTCATAAACACACATGCGCGGATACCATTCCGCTATCTCATAAACGTAGCCGTCTTTGAATTTTTTGCGGCCCATCCGGTCGGCACCATAAAATGGAATAGAAAAGCTGTAGTTTACTTTAACCTGGATCTTTTCGCCTTTAGGCCCCATAGGCGTATTTAGCCTGATCTGCATCCGGGCATCAGTAATAACAGGCGTTGTTTTATAGGTCTGCCCTTTATAAGTTATCGATACCGATTCGATATGATAGCCACCACGACTAAAACCTTTAACATCAAACCTGTCGCCGCCGATAGGCGTAGTAGCGCCACCGCGTGAATCTGGTTTAAATAAATTCTGATCAAGCTGCAGCCATAAGTGGTCGAGATTGTCCGGGCTGTTGTTGGTATATGAAATAGTTACTTCGCCGGTTACGGTAGTATCCTGTGGGGTTTCGTTTAACGATGCCTTTATTAAGTAGTCGGCACGGTTTTGCCAGTAGTGTTCGCCGGGCTGTCCGCTTGCCGAGCGGGTGCCATCGCCGGTTACAGGCCAGGTAATAGGTCCGAATACATCCAGGTGATTATATTTTATAGAATCGGTTTGTGCCGATGCTGATCCTGCAACAAGGAGCAAACCAAGTGCACCCAGGTAATTAGTAAGTTTTGTAAAGCGCATTTTTGTATTTTGATAATTTCGGGGCCAAATTAGTTAAATAAATTATGAATTTGATAATTTGTAAGATGGATGATACAGAGGGGGAGAAAGTTGATTAGGTTGATTGAGTGAGTGGTTGATTGAGTTTTCACCTTTGTTGGTGTTGTTTGTTGAAGATTCTGAGCGTGAGCGAAGAATATGTTACTAATTTCTCCCCTTTTGTAAAACTTTTATCAAATCCAATTGATATTAAATTAAGAGCATTTAATATTCGCAATTTAGCAGGCTAATAAAACAGCTATGAATCATCTTGCAAATTCTACTTCGCCATACCTGCTGCAGCATGCCAATAACCCGGTTAACTGGTACCCCTGGGGACCAGAAGCTTTACAAAAAGCCAAAGCCGAAAACAAGCTGATCCTGGTAAGCATTGGTTACTCCGCCTGCCACTGGTGCCATGTAATGGAGCACGAAAGCTTTGAGGATGAAGGCGTGGCCGAAGTAATGAATCAATATTTTGTTTGTATAAAGGTTGACCGCGAAGAACGCCCGGATGTTGACCAGGTTTACATGAGCGCCATCCAACTAATGAGCGGCAGGGGTGGCTGGCCTTTAAATTGCATCTGCCTGCCCGATCAGCGGCCTATTTATGGCGGAACCTATTTCCGTAAAAACGAATGGACAAGCTTGCTGTTTAACCTTGCCGATTTTTATAAACAAAAACCGGAAGAAGCGGAAGACTATGCAACCCGCTTGACAGAAGGCATCCAGCAATATGAATCAGTGCCCTTTGTAAAGGAGCAAAAAGAATATACCAAAGCAGACCTGGAGCCGATCATCAAAAGCTGGAAGGGCTATTTCGATAAAACAGAAGGTGGCATGGGCTCATCGCCAAAGTTTCCGATGCCAAATAACTGGCAGTGTTTAATGCGGTATGCCCATTTAATGAAGGATGAAGAAGTGGTTAAGGCTGTAAAGCTAACTCTCCACAAAATGGCCTTCGGTGGTATCTATGATCATGTTGGCGGTGGTTTTGCGCGATATTCTGTTGATGGCAGGTGGCATGTGCCGCATTTTGAGAAGATGCTTTATGATAATGCACAGTTAATTAGCTTGTATGCAGAGGCATTTGTATGGAATCCTGATCCGCTTTATCAGCAGATAACAAACGAGATCATTGAGTTTTCACAAAGGGAATTAATGTCGCCCGATTATGGCTTTTATTCTGCTCTGGATGCTGACAGCGATGGCAAGGAAGGCAAATTCTATATTTTTACAAAAACCGAAATTGAGGAGATCTTAGAACAGGATGCCGAAATATTCTGCATTTATTATAACATAACCGAAGATGGCAATTGGGAAGAGGAAAGCTCAAACGTATTGTTCCGGAAGGAAAGCGATGATGAGCTGGCTAAAAAATTAGGGTTATCTGTTGACGAGCTTCTTGACAAAATAAAATCATCAAAACAAAAAGTATTTAATGCCCGCAGCTACCGCATAAGGCCGGGATTGGACAATAAGATCCTGGCCTCATGGAACGGCTTAATGCTGAAAGGGCTGTGCAATGCTTACCGGGCATTTAATAAAGCTGAATACCTTGACCTCGCCCTGAAAAATGCCGGCTTCATTTTAAATAACCTGATAAACGATGCTGACAGGTTGTCACGCATCTATAAAGCTGAAGATAAAAACCAGGTTGCTTTTCTTGATGATTACGCCAATATAATTGACGGACTGATTGCTTTATACGAGGTTACCTTTGATGAACAATGGCTAACATTATCCAAAAAGCTAATAGGACAGGCCATAAAACATTATTATGATGCAGAAAAAGGCATTTTCTTTTTTACGGCCGCTGATGACGAACAATTGATAGCCCGTAAATCTGAAATAATGGATGGGGTTATCCCGGCATCAAACTCTGTGATGGCCCGCAACCTTAAAAAACTTGGCCTGTTATTTGACAAGGAGCAATACCAGGAGATTTCGGCGCAATTGTTGCGAAACATTGTACCACACCTTGCAAGGTATGGTTCTTCGTACTCCAACTGGATTATGTTGTTAATGGAAGAGGTGTTCGGCATTTATGAAATTGCAATAACCGGTGAAGATTTTGAGAGCAAACGCCGGGAAATAGAAAATAATTACATCCCAAACAAAATTATGTTGGGTGGTAAAAAAGGAAGTTTACCTTTGCTGCAGAACAGGTTTGGGGCTGTTACACAAATATTTATTTGTAAAGACAAAACCTGCGGACTACCTGCAACAGATGTAAAGAGTGCGTTGACCGGGATTAACTAAACCGGGATTAATGGATTTTAAGGATTAGTAAGGCAGATTTTAATAAATAATAAACGACATAAACACAGTTAACAAACTGGGAAGAATCAGATATAATCCGTTAAATCTGCCGAATCCCTGTCAAATAAGTAATCAATAAAATAACATCATAATAAACCGGAAGTATCTTAATTTAATCCGTTAAATCTGTTAACCCCGGTCAAACCGGAAGTATCCTGATTTAATCCGTTAAATCTGCTGAATCCCGGTCCAAAACACATTTACAATGAAGATTAACCCACAACACGTAGTGTCATTAACTTACGATCTGTATGTTGACCAGGATGGAACTGAAGTATTGCAGGAAAGCGCAACAGAAGAGCAACCGCTTACTTTTTTATATGGCGCAGGACAAATGTTGCCAAGATTTGAAGAAAACTTAAGCGCCCTTTCAACAGGCGATACTTATGATTTTCGTTTAACAGCCGAAGATGCTTATGGTGAATACGATGAAGAAGCCGTAGCAAATTTACCTTTGGATATGTTTAAAGAAAGCGGTGTGCCTGAAATTGGTACTGTTATTCCTTTACAGGATAACAATGGTAACCGTTTCCAGGGAATGGTTGTTTCAATAGCTGAAGACTCGGTTATTGTTGACCTTAACCACCCGATGGCAGGGCAGGAACTTCACTTTAAAGGAAACATCCTTAATGTACGCCCGGCAACCCCCGAAGAATTATCACATGGCCACGCGCATGGCGCCGATGGTCATCACGCACACTAAATAAGAAAGAGAATCAAGAGGTCAGGAATCAAGAGTCAAGAAATAGGAATGAAGAAATACCCATTCTCTTTTTTGTCTTGATTCTTGACTCTTGCTTTCCTGATTCTTTTCTCTTTTTATCTTGATTCCTGGCTCTTGATTTCCTGATTCTCTTCTAAACCTCTCCTGATCGTCGACCCCCTAACTATAAGCTTCGGTTTAATACTGATTATTTTAGGCGTTACTGATGCTTCTGCCTTTTCCATCTCATCAAAATATAAATTGGCAATTGCTTTGCCCATATCAACGCTGAACTGATCGATAGTAGTTATTGACGGACTCGTTATTTCTGTAAAAGCTTCGTTTGAGTAACCGCAGATGCCTAACTGTGAGGGCACTTTTATATGCAGGTCATTAGCTACTTCCAATACCCCCAGGGCCGAAAAATCAGATGTTGAAGCAAATATGGCATCCGGTGCATCGGGGAGGCTTAGCAGTTTTTTTGTTGCTGCTGCGCCTAATTCCTTCGTCCATGCATTTTCCACCACATAGGCATTATTAACCTTAATCTTGAATTTTCTTAGCGCCTTAAGATACCCGCTCTTTCGCTGGCGGAAGATGTTCAGGTTTTGCGGCCCTTCCAGCAATGCTATTTTTTTATACCCCTGCTCAATTAAATGGCAAACAGCCTCAAATGAAGCCTGCTCATTATCATTTATAACCTTTAATGTCTCTAATTCTTCGGCTACACGGTCAAACTGGATCAGTTGGATGCCCTGGTCTATCACATTTTGTAAGTGATCATAGTTATAGCTATCTGCCGAAACCGAGATCACAATACAATCAACATGCTGGTTAATTAAGGTATTAACACACTTTATCTCCTTTTCATGCAATTCATCCGACTGGCAAATGATCAAATTATAATCCTTTTGATAAGTGGAATCCTCAATCCCCGCTATAACATTCGCGAAAAAATTTTGATTAATGCGGGGTACTATCACACCAATAGTTTTGGTTTCACCCTTCCTTAAATTTGATGCCAGCGTATTGCGCTTATAATTAAGTTCGGCGGCTATTTTTAATACTAACTGCCGCGTAGTTTCGTTTACATACCCATTATTGCTAAGGGCTCTTGAAACTGTGGATGCAGTAACATTGAGCTTTTGGGCAATGTCATAAATGGTAACACGTTTCTTTCGGTTCATAAATATTTGTAAAGATGATAAAATATTTTTCTGCAATCGATTGCATATTGAAAAAAAAATTTAAATTCGTTGCGTTAAACAAATTATAAACAATCCAATCTTAGGGTTAATCATTATACATCATGCTATTGTTAGGGATTGATATAGGTACGTCTTCTGTAAAAGTTTCTGTTGTTGATGCCGCATCGCAAAAAGTAATGGCATCGGCCCAATACCCCGATGAGGAATCACCCATTATAGCATTGCAACCCGGCTGGGCCGAGCAATCGCCTGATATGTGGTGGGAGCATACGCAGCATGCTATCGGGCTTTGTAATAAAACTGCTGCCTATAACCCTGCAGATATTGCAGCGATAGGCATTGCCTACCAGATGCATGGTTTGGTTTTGGTTGATAAAGATCAGACTGTTCTGCGTAACAGCATCATCTGGTGCGATAGCCGCGCTGTTGAAATTGGCGATAAAGCCTTTGATGCTATAGGGCATGAGCAATGCCTTTCGCACCTGTTAAACTCACCCGGAAACTTTACAGCATCCAAACTGGCATGGGTAAAAAAGAATGAACCGGAAATTTATAATAAGATAGATAAAGCCATGCTTCCCGGCGATTTTATTGCCATGAAGCTTACAGGCGAGGTCACTACCTCTGTATCTGCCTTATCCGAAGGGGTATTTTTTGATTTCAAAACCAATAGCCTGTCAAAAGATATTGTCAATTATTTTGGCTTTAGTGAGGCTTTATTTCCAGCGGTTAAAGAAGTGTTTTCATCCCACGGAAACCTGCAGTCGTCAGTGGCGCAAAAACTAAATTTAAAACCGGGCATCCCGGTTACCTATAAATCAGGCGATCAGCCCAACAATGCGCTTTCGCTAAATGTATTGAACCCCGGTGAAGTTGCCGCAACTGCAGGAACTTCCGGCGTAATATATGGAGTAACTGATCAATTGGGGTATGATAAACAATCGCGGGTAAACACGTTTGCGCATGTAAACTATACAGAGCAACAAAAGCGCCTGGGTGTACTTCTATGTATAAACGGAGTGGGTAGCATGTACCGCTGGCTTAAGCAAACTTTTGGCGCAACAGAAAGCTACCTGCAATTGAATGCTAAAGCCACTGAAGCGCCTTTAGGCAGCGAAGGCTTGTGTGTATTGCCTTTTGGTAATGGTGCAGAGCGGATGCTGAACAATAAAATAGTTGGCGCTCATTTTCATAATATCGATCTGAACATTCATAACCAGGCTCATGTGATCAGGGCCGTACAGGAGGGTATCGCTTTTTCATTCCGTTACGGATTGGATATAATGCGCGAAAACGGGATGAATCCAACTATTATCCGAGCCGGTAAAAATAACCTGTTTTTAAGCGAATTATTTACCGAAAGCTTTGTAAACATAACCGGCGTACCGGTTGAGCTTTATAAGAATGACGGCAGCGTAGGCGCGGCATTGGGCGCAGGCATAGGCGCGCAGATCTTTTCATCGCCCCAACAGGCATTTGAACACATGCACCCGGTACAATTGGTACAACCATCAACAAAACAACTTGAACCCGCTTACCAGGAATGGAAAGCATTATTGGAGAAACAACTAACAAACTAAATAACCCATCGAAGACTTACGAAGTTTTTAAAACTTCGTAAGTCTGATCTAATCAGTGAAATCAAACAAAAATCAGTGAAATTATGAGCATTATAACAGGCGAAAAAGAATTTTTTAAAGGAATAGGCCAGGTAAAATACGAAGGGCTGCAATCAGATAATCCATTGGCTTTCCGTTGGTACGATGAAAACAGGGTAGTTGCCGGTAAAACGATGAAAGATCATTTACGTTTTGCATGCGCATACTGGCACTCATTCGTCGGAAACGGCGCCGATCCTTTTGGCGAGCCTACGCATGTATTCGCATGGAATGAAAAAACCGACGCAGTTGAACGGGCAAAAGATAAAATGGACGCGGCATTTGAATTTATCACCAAAATGGGGATGACCTATTATTGCTTTCATGATGTTGACGTGGTTGATTATACCAACGATGTGAATGAAAACGATCGCCGTTTACAGGCACTGGTTGATTATGCCAAACAAAAACAAGCAGCAAGCGGTGTGAAATTGCTTTGGGGAACTTCAAACCTGTTTAGCAATCGCAGGTATATGAATGGCGCTGCCACCAATCCTGATTTTCATGTGCTTAGCCATGCTGCAGCACAGGTAAAAGCTGCATTAGATGCTACTATAGCCCTTGGTGGTGAGAATTATGTTTTCTGGGGTGGGAGAGAGGGCTACATGACCTTGCTGAACACTGATATGAAGCGCGAGCAGGAGCATTTTGCAAAGTTTTTGCATACCGCTAAAGATTACGCCCGTAAACAAGGCTTTAAAGGCACTTTCTTTATCGAGCCAAAACCGTGTGAGCCAACCAAGCACCAGTATGATTATGATGCTGCAACGGTACTGGGCTTTTTGCAGAAATATGATCTGCTGAATGATTTTAAGCTGAATTTAGAAGTTAACCACGCCACATTGGCCGGCCATACCTTCCAGCATGAATTGCAGGTAGCTGCTGATTCTGGTTTATTAGGTTCGATAGATGCCAACCGCGGCGACAGCCAGAACGGCTGGGATACCGACCAGTTCCCGAACGATATTAACGAGGTTACCGAAATAATGATGATCATACTGGAAGCAGGCGGTTTCCAGGGCGGGGGTATAAATTTTGACGCCAAGATCCGCCGTAACTCAACCGATCCTGCCGATCTTTTCTATGCGCATATTGGTGGCATGGATGTTTTTGCAAGGGCTTTGATCACTGCTGATAATATTCTCCAAAAATCAGAATACCTGGAGATCAGGAAAGACAGGTACGCCTCTTTTGATACCGGGAAAGGTAAAGAATTTGAAGATGGTAAGCTTTCCCTTGAGGACTTGCGTGCCTATGCAATTGACAATGGCGAACCTAAAACCAGCAGCGGCAGACAAGAATATCTGGAAAATTTGATAAATAGATATTTATAGTTTATAATTGTCAAACCAACATATAACCTAATTGAATTAAATAATGAACCTAAAAACCCTTTCTTACGGCGATTACGCTGTATTTCTTGTCTACTTTGTAATAGTATCCCTTTATGGCTGGTGGGTCTACAAGCGTAAAAACAAAAGTGATGGTACTTCAAAAGGCTATTTTTTAGCCGAAGGTTCGTTAACATGGTGGGCGATAGGCGCATCATTGATCGCCTCAAATATCTCGGCCGAGCAGATGGTGGGGATGAGCGGTTCAGGCTTTAAGATGGGGTTGGCTATTAGTACTTATGAGTGGATGGCTGCCGCTACATTGGTTATTGTAGCTGTTTTTTTTATCCCTGTTTACCTTAAAAACAAAATAGCCACCATGCCGCAGTTTCTTCATCAGCGGTATAACGGCACTGTAGCCATGATCATGGCTATATTCTGGCTAATGTTATACATCGTTGTGAACCTTATGTCGATCCTTTATTTAGGCGGGGTAGCAATAGCAGGTATTTCCGGGTTAGACCTTAAATTGGTGATCGGGTTATTAGCCATTTTTTCAATAGTTATCACACTGGGAGGCATGAAGGTTATTGGCTATACCGATGTTATACAAGTGTTTTTCCTTGTATTGGGAGGACTGGCAGCTACTTATATCGCGCTTCATTTGATAAGCGAAAAATCAGGTACAACTGGTTTGTGGAATGGTTTTAAGTTACTGCGTGCAGATGCCAGTGATCACTTCCAAATGATATTTAAGAAGGACAATGGAAATTATCTCGATTTGCCGGGCCTTTCGGTACTTATTGGCGGTATGTGGATCACCAATTTAAATTATTGGGGTTGTAATCAATACATAACACAACGAGCGCTTGGCGCCGATCTTAAAACAGCCCGGGCAGGTATTCTTTTCGCAGCCTTCCTGAAGTTGCTTATGCCGGTGATCGTGGTATTGCCGGGGATAGCGGCTTATGTGCTTTATCAGAAGGGGATGTTTCACCAGGAAATGTTAAGTTCAAAAGGCGTCTTAGATGTTAACAAAGCTTATCCATCCATTCTTAATTTGCTGCCGAACTACCTGAAAGGGCTTTCATTTGCAGCGCTAACAGCGGCTATTGTGGCATCGTTAGCAGGTAAAGCAAATAGTATAGCTACTATATTTACATTGGATATATACAAAAAGGCGATAAATAAACAAGCCTCGGAGAAGAACCTGGTTAACACAGGTAAAGTAGCTGTAGTGGTTGCAATGGTATTAGGTGTGCTGCTATCTTTTGTGATTGGAGATATGCTGATGGGTGAAGGAAAACAGGGCTTCCAGTATATACAGGAGTACACAGGCTTTGTTTCGCCAGGTATATTTGCCATGTTCATTTTAGGTTTCTTCTGGAAAAAGGCAACTTCAAACGCTGCATTGTTTGCAACCATTGGTGGCTTAGGGTTCGCTATAGTGTTTAAGTTTTTGCCCTACTGGACTAATCTTTCCTTCTTGCAGCCATTTGGCTTTTCAAAACTGAATGGCGATGGCGTATTTGAAATTCCTTTTTTAGATAGGATGGGCTTTGTTTTTATAATATGTATCGTAGGTATGTATATCATATCAATGATTGAAAATGCTAAAGGCTTACGTCCAAACGGTTTAGAAGTAGATGTGAAGATGTTTAAAACAGACAGAGGCTTTGCAATTGGAGCTATAGTAATCGCTGTTATTCTTACGTTTTTATACACGATGTTCTGGTAACTGGGAACTGTTCAAAAATAGAAAAAACCGTCTCATAGCTAATATGAGGCGGTTTTTAGTTTTAGTGGGTTTGCGTGTGAGGCTTAAATGCAATCCTGTTTGGCTTTTTCTTTTAGGCCTTGGGTTAAGAGAAATTATCCTGAAAACAAGAGAAGCTGTCCCTTTTGCGACAGCTTCCCTTACTAATAAATATAAGATAGTGTTGATTATTTTAACGCTATCTGGCGGCTCACGGTCTTCGCTTCCTCTTTTTTAGCCACATCTATCTTCAGAATGCCATCCGTATAAGCGGCTTCGATGTTGCTCTGGTCTGCCAGTTCAGGCAGAGTGAACGAACGAACGAAAGAGCTGTAGCTGTATTCGCGTTTATTGTACTTGCGGTCGTTGTTCTCCACTTGCTGTTCCACCGAAATATTCAATTGGTTGTTATCTACACTGATCTTAAAGTCCTGCTTTTTCAAGCCGGGTGCAGCCAGTTCGATATGGAAATGATCCGGCGATTCGCTGATGTTGACTGCGGGCACACGGGTCACCATACGGTCATTAAAGAAAGTGTCATTAAAAATGGATTCAAAAACGTCACTAAAGCCTGGCAATAATGCGTTGTTCTTGTTGTTGTTAAATTTAACCAATGTCATGGTCTTTTCTCCTTTAAAATGTTTCTAAAAAATAAATGAACAATCAATTATTAAACCTTGGATCTTTATCCGGTTAAGTTTTTACAAGCCATATGCCAAATTTTAATAGCCATGCAATAGCAGGTAGACAAATGAAAAATTGACAGACCACAAATGAAAATTTTTCAGTCCCGGTGTCAATTTTTCAGCGGCTCAATTTGTTCTCCAATGCCAGGTTCTTAAAGATATCCTTCGTGATAATACGGCTGTTAACAGCGATATCATCGATGGTGCAATGCAAAATCTGAATAGGTAACGGAATGCCATTTGTCATTTCAGTGAAGTCCATATGCAAAATTGATTTTTCCGATACCTCATCGGTTCCCTTTAATTGGCTGAAGATAGCCTTTGCCTTTTCCCTGTTACTACCCAGGTAAAAAGTGCCATAAGTTTCAAAACCATCAGGAGTTTTGATGTGCAGGTCAATGTAATAAATAGTTTCCATGTGGTACATTGTATTTTAAAAAAGCGTACAAACGTCGTTCCAATGACGCTTGAAAAGAAAAAGACCGGAATAAGGCATTAGATATTGTAAGCGAATTTTATTAGCACGATTTTTTGTAAAGACAGGCCGCAGATAGTAAAATCTTCTTCATTTTTTAATTATGTAGTAAAAGATAATCTTATTTTTATAGCAAATAATTATAAACAATGTTCAGCAATTTAGAACAAACCTTTCGTTGGTACGGCCCTACAGATCCCGTTACGCTAACAACCATAAGTCAAACAGGCGCAACTGGAGTGGTAAATGCACTTCACCAAATCCCAAGTGGTGAAGTATGGAGTTTAGACGAGATAGAAACGCGCAAAAATATTATCCAGGCTGCCGGCCTCACCTGGTCGGTTGTGGAGAGTGTAAACATCCATGAAAGCATAAAAACAGGCGCCATACAGCGTGATGAATATATTGAAAAATATATAGCCACGCTTAAAAACCTGTATAAAGCAAACATTAAAACCGTTTGCTATAACTTTATGCCGGTGCTGGACTGGACCCGCACCGATATTGATTACCGCCTGCCCAACGGTGCATCGGCTTTACGCTTTCATGCCCCTGCCCTGGCTGCGTTTGATCTTTATATCCTTGAGCGTGAAGCTGCATTTGGTGAATTTAATGACGATCAGCAAAAAGCGGCAAAAAACTATTTGGATAGTATTGATAACGATGCTAAAAAAGCATTGGTTAAAAATGTTATGGCCGGTTTGCCAGGCACTGATAAAGTTTTAACAATTGATGAATTTAAAGGCCATCTTGAAAAATATAAGGATGTTGATGCAACGACGTTAAAACAAAACCTGGCTTATTTTCTGCAGGCAATTATCCCCGAAGCAGAGCAACTTGGCATAAAAATGTGCATCCATCCGGATGACCCGCCGTTCCCGATATTTGGGTTGCCGCGTGTTATATCAACAGAAGCTGACCTGGAGTTTGTTGTAAATGCTGCTCCATCTGATAGTAATGGCCTCACTTTTTGTACGGGCTCGTTAGGTGCAAGGGAAGATAACGACCTGCCGGGGATAGTTGACCGCTTAGGTAAACATATCCATTTTCTGCACCTGCGTAACGTACAGCGTGAAGCCGATGGCAGCTTTTACGAAGCCAACCATTTAGGTGGAAGCTCGGATATGTATGCCGTTATGAAAAGCGTGATCCTGGAACAAAAACGGCGTTCAGAAAGCGGGAGAGAAGATGTAGCCATCCCTATGCGCCCCGATCATGGGCATAAGCTGCTGGATGATTTTAATTATAACACCTTCCCGGGATATTCGGCAATTGGCAGGTTAAAAGGCCTGGCAGAGTTACGTGGATTGGAAATGGGGATAAAAAGGAGTTTATAAAACCAGGTACAGACGCTCCGGTTTGCCGGGGCGCCTGTACAATTTAGGGGCGAAGTAATGCGCCCGCATCAAACGCCCCGCCAACTGGTATCACATTTTTTTCTATATGCAGCTGGTGCCTTTCAATCCTGTCCACTTTATTTTTATTAACAATGTAGGAGCGGTGTACCCTTGCAAAAATATCAGCAGGTAATAATGAAACCACTTCTGCAATGGTAAGCCTCGACATTATCCTGCGCCCATCGCTCATTATAAAACTCATATAATTGCCTGCTCCTTCCAGGTATAGCAGATCATTAAATACTATTTTTATTTGCTCATAACCCGCTTTAATAAAAATGCTGTCGGCCACATGTGTATTTTTCTGTTTGAGTAATAACTGCTCATGCGCTTTGTTGCAGGCTTTCAGGAAACGTGTAAACGCAAAAGGTTTTAATAAATAGTCAATAGCATTTAATTCATAGCTGGTTACCGCGTGTTCGGAATATGCGGTGGTGAAAATTACCAGGGGTTTTTGCTGAAGGCTTTCCATCAGCTCAATTCCTGATATATCAGGCATCTTAATATCCAGGAAAATCAGGTCAACCGGTTCTTTTGCTAAATAATCAATGGCCTCAAAAGCATCGGTAAAATAGGCTGCAACCTGCATAAAAGGCACCTTGGCAGCCAGCGAACGGATCACCTCGAGCGCAAATGGTTCATCATCAATAGCAATAGCTTTTATCATTAAAGGTATTTTTCTAATTCTGTATAAAGTACTGCGCCGTCGCTGGGTTGTTTGGTATCGGCCTGTACCAGCTTGCCGGTTTTGTCGAAAATAAAGTAGCTTGGATATAGCCGTTCCTTTTTACCAGGCAGCAACTCTTCCCAAAACTGTTGGATCTCCGGGTTGTTTTTCCTTAAATGAATGCCGGTTAAGCCATTTATCTTTATAAATTTTCGCCATTCAGCATCCTTGCTGTTTTCATCCATATCCAGGTAAACAAACACAATGTCCTTATCTTTAAAGTGTTGCTTTAATTGCGGATTATAGCTTAACTCTTTTTTACAAGGCCCGCACCATGTTCCCCAAACATCTAAATATATTACTTTTCCCTTAAAAGAATTTACTACTTCATATATTGAATTTACCTTATCGTAGCCGTCAAAAACATGGATGTCCTTATTGCTTTCATTTTGTTTGTAAAGCACTTCAAGCTTATTAACCTTATCCTGCAAAAGATCCAGGTTCGGGCTGTTAGGGAAATTGAGTATGAAATCATGCATAAGTGGCTTCACGCGGCTAAAATCCTTATCCCGACATTCCTTCCAGATGCTTTGGGCAAGATATTGTTCAGCAACATTTTTTGTAAAGTATTGCCTAATTAGAAACCAATGGATATAGCTGTTACCGTATTGTTTAACCAGCGTCATTGCGCTGTCAAGGCTTATATGATAAGTATTTAAAAAAGGTGCTTTACTGCGTTCATCATCCGGCCCGTAATCTGCAAATATTTTACTATCCAGGTAGTTAATATAGTCCCCGGCATAGTAATAATACCATGGGCCTGCCGGAAAGATCTCCGGATCGGGTTTTAAGTTATCGTAAATAGCCCAGCTAAATTCGTTAACTAATTTCTTGTTCGTATATATCACTCCGTGTGCAAAATAACTCAGCTCACCATAAGCCTGGTAAGTAATTTCGGCTGCAATTAACTTTTTATCATGTACTGATAATTTTGACGCCCATACCCGTTCAATGTTTTCATCCCTGATTTTAAACCATGGCTTTACCAGTTTTTCCTGCAATTCAGGAGCCGATAATTGTGCATAAGGATTGTTTTTATAATCACCCTGCAAAAAAAACGGGATGCCATTCAAATCTGCACGGTAAAGTATCTTATTTTCTTCGGCGGCGTTACCGTCAAAACTTGTGATCATCCCTGTTGAGTCCATAAGTATCGAAAGTGATTTACCTTCACTTAATAGTAGCGTGCTCATTTTGTTTTTGTAACGCAGGGTGGCAAACTTTTGCGATTTTACTGGGACTGTGAAATTAAAATTACCCGTCCCATCAATAGGGATCTTTATATCATTCTCGCTGTAATAGCCATATACAAAGGGTATGTTTAATACGAGGGAGTCGGGCCGTTTATGATTTTGAACCCTTCCGCTTATTTTAAACTGGGCAAAGCTGTTTAAGGTCGTTAATAAAATAACGGCAAGCATAAGTGTAATATTTTTCATGGGTTTAGTTTAAAGTGGTTTTTGTGATGTTAACGTAAGCGATAGATGGATAAAAAACTCATGGGTATTTTGCCTGATAACCAGTTCATGCTTTCGGGGATATAGCAACTGCAGGCGTTGTTTTACATTTTCCAGACCTGTTCCTGAATGACAGCGTTCAGGGTCATTTTCTTTCTCCGGATGGATGCTGTTATGTACATCCAGGTGCAATGTATCATCTTTTTTAAACAGGTTTACAATTATCCATGATTTTGCTTTTAGGCTGATGCCATGCTTATAGGCATTTTCAATAAAAGGGATCAGCAGCATCGGGGCAATCTCATAGTATCCAACTATGTCTTCAATCTGCATGTCGATGCTGATATTGGGTGAGGATGCTATGCGGAGGTTTTGCAGATCGATATAATTATGCAGGTAACTGATTTCTCTGCTCAGGGCGATCTTTTCCTGGTTGTTTTCATGCAGCATAAAGCGCATCATATCGCCAAGCTTTTGAATGCCTTCCCCCGTCTTTTCTGCATTTTCCATTAGGGCTGTGCCGTAAAGCGTATTCAGCGCATTAAACAAAAAATGCGGATTGATTTGTGAGCGTAGAAACTGTAAACCCGCAATTGAAGTGCCCAGCTCGGTTTTTAAGGTAGTAAGTTCGGCTGAGCGCTCTTTTTTTATTTTATAGAGATATAAACTTAAAGGCAAAAGTATGGCAACCTGTAAAAACCAGATGAAGAGAAACAGGATTAGGAAGTCTAGTCCGCTATAAGCTGCTCTTCCTGAATAAAAGCCATTAAAGGGGATGTTTATGCCCAATGTAATTAGAGTCAAAAGCAGCCAAAATGCCCCTTTTTCGGGCTGATGATAATACTTTGGAATTAAAAAGTATAAACACAGCAGGTACGTTATAAAAGCGCAGGGAGCTATAAGCGCTATAAATAACCCAACACCCCAATATGGCCGCAATAATATAATCCCAAATAGTGTAACACCCCATATTAAAACAAACCATATCACATTTGTTATAAGTGGATTGTTTTTCCACGAATTTTTAGCCTCATCGAGTTTTAACAACCATATTGCCAGTTGTTTAAAAAATTCATACAACAGCATCAGTCCACTCATACCTACGGCTACTCCAAACTCACGGAATAATGATTCCGGTAAAATATAATCATCATACGGCCTGTTTAAACAATCGCTCAAAACAAACAGCAGCCACATTACAATTATGCCGGCTATAATTGATAAAACTGCTTTTTGCCATTTTTGCTGTGTTATAAATTTATCCGGAAGTGAACAGGCAATCCAGATGAAGGAGGCATAAATAGCAACATATTTTATCAGGATCGGAAAAAAATAATTGATAAAGAAGTTAAAGGGTAGTCCTTTGGCCTTAAATAGCTCCCTTCCATAAGCTGAGTCAGAATAACGCCCGGCCAAATATCCGTTAACAGAGCCCAGTAAACTATAAACAGCTAACAGCAGTATAATGGTTGCAAGGGCAATTTCTATGTTTTTGAGTTTCATAGTACAAGCTTACCACCCAAAAAGCTCACCCGGAAATAAATGTGATTAAAGTCCGGAAAAATGTGATGAATCCTTTAGTTCATAGTTCATAGTTGATAGTTCATAGAAAGATAGCTTCAGTAGTAAACGAGGATATTAAAAGAAAGGGCTGTTGTATACTCCTTTTAAAAGTCAATGATATTCAGGCATGATCATACCATGAACAATGAACCATCAACTATGAACTAATAAATCAATAAAAATCCAAACTCCCATCATCATTAACTGAACATCGTATAAATATCCGGGCCAATACGGGTTGCCGGTTTAAAGTAGCGGGGACAAACTTTTTATCTTCTTCGCTAAATAAGCCAACAGCAAGATTAATAATTTGGGTATACTGGTATACTTTTGAAAATAAATGAACTTTATAATCTGCCAGCCTTCCACCGGGGCTTATCAATAATTCAACAACGGCATCAAAATAGTCCATATTAACACCATAGGTATCAAATGGTACTTTAAATATATTTATGTAAGGGATAAAACCATAATAAGTGCCCCCAATTTTAAGCGGCCTGGTAAGCCTGTCGGTTGGTAGTACGTTGGCATCAAACTTAAACTGGATCTCTGTTGCTGTATCAATCGGCGCCTCAAACAGAAATTCGTTTTTATCATAATCGAACTTCTCATTCAATTTTCCTTCATCATCATAAAAGGTCCAGATGCCAATTCTTTCACCTTTATTGTAATCGCCCCTGGCTATTAATGTTCTGCGTTTATAAAATGCCTTATATGCCCCGACCCTTGTTTTTTCATCAGTTTTAAGAACCCTAAACCGTTCAATAACTGAATTGGTTAACCAGTTTTTCCGGTCAACAGTATCCTGAGCAAAACAATTGCTTATGTATAACAGGCTAATAATTAAAAATGAGCAGTATTTCACATTAATTGGTTTCAGCCAATATAAAACATGTGCAATCAAATTCAAAAAATAAAATGAAGAAGCCTATCCGTTACCTCGTCTGCCACCACCACCGCCAAAATCTCCGCCTCTGCGGCCGCCACCGCCACGACCACCTTTTGGTTGAGCACCGGCAAATTTTTGCAGACGCAGGGTAAATGTTAGCATAAAATAACGTCCAAGCCGGTTGGTGCGGGCGTCAATTATCTGGTTGCCGCTTACTGTACGGCTTACTCCGGTGTTTTCGTTAAAAAGATCGAACGCCTGGAAACGGAACGAGGCGATGTTCTTTTTCAAAAACTGGTATTCAACATACGAGCTTAAAAGGGTAGGGTTAGCCTTTACCGTGCTGCTGAAACCCTGGTTTATGGTTTGGGTAAGGTTATAGCCTAATATCCAGTTATAAAAAAAATAGTTGCGGCCGTCTAGCCCAATTGTCCAGGTTTTGGCATTTGTATTTATAGAAGATGGCAGGCTGTATTTGGTATTGTTGATGCTGTAATTGCCGCTTACTTCAGTGTCCATTACGCTGTCGATATCAACCCGCAGCTTTGCGCCCTGGTTTAAAACCCAGTTTTTACCAAGATTACGCTGATCTTCAATGTATGATATGTTATTGTTGTAAGATGCCCCACCATTAAGAGTTGCCGTGAATTTGCGATTATCAAATGGTTTTGAAAAGGCATAATTACCGTTCATAGAGTAATAACCATTGGTGTTTAAATAATGGGTTTCCTGTTTGGTACTTGTGGAAACAGTGCCGCCCGTGCCACTGGTTGCTGTATTTGAAACTACCGGCGCAGTATTGGCAACAATTTGATCTTCAATGGTATTGAAACTCAGGTTGGTGAATAACGAATTTCCGCTGGCTATGTCAAATTGGTTATACCTTAAATTAATACTGTTGCTGAAAGATGGTTTCAGATCGGGATTACCATAAACCACATTTTGCGGATTTGAATAGTCGGGTTGGATCTGCAACTGCGCAAAGCTTGGCTGGCTGCTGTTTCCACTATAATTAATGGTTAATGAATGATTTTTTTGAAAATTATATACAAACCTTGCTGTAGGTACCAAATTAAAAGTATTGGTAGAGGTACGGAAATTTTGCGATTCACCGGTTAAGGTAGCCGGTTGAGCAGAAATGCCCACCGTATAATTATATTTTGTCTTTATACCACGCAGGTTAAACCCAAAGCGGTTGGTAATAAACTGGTAATTATACAGCGTACTTAACGAGTCAACATAGGTTTGTACGCCGGTTTTGGGGTCAATGCGGTAGTTGTGCCGGTTGTTATCGGTATTTGTGTAGCTGTAGGTATAGTTAGCTTCAAGATAGGTTGTTTTGCCTATTGGTTCAAGATATGATAGATGAATGTTAAATTTATCTGAATTACTGTTGGTGTTTATTTGCTGGTATAAGGGATTTACAATGCTATCCTGAACTGTTGTGTACTTATCATTAAAATCCTGGTCGTGCTTGGTATAGCTATAACCGGCGTTTATACTAAAATTTCGCCCTTTTTTCTTAAACTTATGATTGTAAAGTATGGAAGTGCCGCCACTTGGTGCAGAAGAATTGGTTAATGAATACTCCGTACCATTAACCGTTACCCCGTTTCGCATATTACTGAATATATCGCTATTGTTATCATTTGACGTGCCGTATGAGAAGTTTGGGTTGAATTTCAGATAGTTTAAAGTATCAATCTTATACTCCAGGTTAAAATCAAAACGATGATTAATGCTGTGGTTTTGATCGGTAGTGTTATCATTATTTATCAATGAACCTGACTGGAAAATATCCTGTTGCAGCGATGTGCTGGTTGTATTGGTGTTTTTATCAGCAAAGCTGTAACTTCCGTAAACGGTTATTTTTTTACCCCAGGCATCGCGGTAGTTTAGCCCTAATGATTTATTATCTGTAATGCCGTTAGCTGTACTAACACCGCTTCCGCTGCTGCCACCACCACCGCCCGAACGTCCTGATCTTCCGCCGCTGCCACCTGCCTGGCTTAAGTTAAATGCATTGGTGTTATTATTATTAACTGTGCCAAGCAATGAGATCTGCTGGTCGTTATTAAATTCATTGGCTGATAGCTTGGCCTGGTATCGCCCTTCGTTCCCTGCGCCAATGGTGCCTTGTCCAAACTGACCTTTCTTTTTCCCCTTTTGAATGGTGATGTTTAAAATTTTATCCGGGTCCCCGGTTTTTATCCCCGTTAAATTCGCCTGGTCTCCATAGTCGTCAATAACCTGGATGGTTTCAACTATATCGGCAGGTAAATTCTGGGTAGCAGTTTGTACATCGCCGGTAAAATAATCCTTTCCATCAACCCTTACTTTTGACACCTGCTTGCCATGCGCGGTAACATTGCCATTGGCATCAACACTAACCCCCGGAAGCTTTTTCAACAGATCCTCTACCGGCGATCCTTCCCGTACCTTGTAAGCACTTGCCTTATATTCAATGGTATCCTCCTTAATAACTATCGGTATCACAGCATTTATTGTTACCGTACTAAGCATATTGGTTTGCGCTTTTAGCTTAATAGGGTCAAGCTTTATAGGTTTGGTGCCATTATCCATAACA
The DNA here is from genome assembly GCF_900142915.1 of Mucilaginibacter sp. OK098. Lineage (GTDB taxonomy): Bacteria > Bacteroidota > Bacteroidia > Sphingobacteriales > Sphingobacteriaceae > Mucilaginibacter. The sequence goes on along the minus strand of NZ_FRCM01000008.1, from coordinate 174,535 downwards.
TAACGGCGGGTAAAAGGCTGGTAGCCAATTCCGGTTACCGTTATTTTAAAGTTTTTTGAGATAACTATCGGGAAATCATAAACACCTTTTAGATTACTGGTTACCGTAACACTGTCAGTAGCTGATGTAAGCTTAATATTAACAGCTGGCACGGTGCCCGTGCTGTCAACAATAGTACCGAATACCTCCCGTGATGGCGGTTTGGGCGATTGCTGGGCAAAAGCTGCGGCGTAATGCAGGAATAAAAAAAGAAACGAAAATAGGGGTTTTTTCATATCAGAAATGTCTATAAACAGCTACCAACCATGAAGATATGCCTATGGTTTAATAATTTATATCCTTGTCATATAAATGTTGCATTACAAGCTCATTGTCATGTAATTGTTGCAGCCAATTGAATTTTGAATTGTTGATTTTGTGATTGCTCTACACATAACACCTACTACAATTCTAACCCTTACAACCTTTACAGCACCTCCAATATTTACAACTTTTCAACAGCTTCAACCGTACAAATGCGAATGAGGCGATTTATACTATTATTATCCCTGTTATTAATATATAAATTATCCGTAGCTCAAAGGGTTGTTCATGACCATCCTCCCGTAAGGGATACCGCCGCTTTGTACAAGCACATTGATAATTTAAATAACACAGCCTATAATATTTATCTTAACACTCCGGATTTAGCACGCAGATTAGCCGAAAAGGCCCTTTTGCTTTCCCAGGAATCAAATTATGCCACAGGAAAAGGCCGTAGTTTTTATAATATCGGGCTTATATATTGGTCGCAATCTTACTATCCAATAAGTTTATTTTACCTTAACTCTGCAACCAACTATTTGCCAGCGGGCAAGTCTCTTGATCTTTCCGATTGTTTTAACGCGCTCGGTCGTACTTATGCTGATCTGGGCAATTATAAACAAGCGTTAGCTAATTTAGATAAGGCGCTATACCTGGCAGGGAAAGATAAGGCATTGCTGGCCGAGGTGTATAGTGAAAGATCATACGTTTATTGCGCCACTAAAAATTATGATAAGGCAGTTGAGGCGGCTCAATATTCATTAAAATTAAACCAGGAGATTAATGACAAAGGAAATATAGCTGTTTTGTATGCGCGTTTAGGCGGTATTTACAGGTTTAAAAAAGATTACCCTGCTGCACTTAAATATGATAGTATTTCATATAGCATGAGCAAAATAACATCTAACAAGCGTTTAAGGGCTAAATTATATACCGAGTATGCATTACTGTACAATGAGTTGCATAAATACGATACAGCAATTAGCTACGCTAAAATGGGCATTACCCTTGCTGATAGCATTGGCATAATTGATGCGGAGGTAGAAGGATATAAAGCGCTTGTTAATAGCTATGAGTTAAAAAATGATTTCAAAAGTGCCTTGGCTTATCAAAAAAGATATGCTGTTATGGATGATAGTATAAGCACATCAACTAAACTAAAAACCATTAAACTTATACAAGATCATAGCGCCCTAAACTCAAAGCTTAATGATATAAAATTAATGGAGGCTGGCGACAGGGAAAATAAAGCTAAAATAAAAGCCCAAACCAAATTGATCTTAATACTCGCTGCATCCCTGGTGGTATTAATATCCATGCTTTTTATTACCTTCTATCTTTATAAACAAAAGAAATTACTGAGCAATAAATTAAAAAACCAGCATAGCGCTCTTTTAAATCAAAAGGAATTGATTGAGATGCAGGCTACTAACTTGCAATCGGTTAATGACCTTAAGGATAAATTACTGGCGGTTATTGGTCATGATTTGCGCACGCCTATTGCAAATATGAGCAACATTATTGAGATGTTTAATGATGGCTACCTTGATGCCGGTGAAGTGAGCGAATTAATGAAAGAGATAAGCCCTATTATGAAAGGCACTGAGCTAACTCTTTCAAACCTTACGGAATGGGCCGGGAGCCAGATAAAAGGAAAAAATGTAAACTCAACAAACGTTGATATATTTTTACTGGGTGTTGAGATGGAACAAACCTTTATGCACCATCTGCAATTAAAAAGTATTGATTTTACCAACAAGGCTTATGCCGGACAGTCTGTATTGGCAGATGAAAATCACATAAAAGTTATTTTGAGGAACCTGGTAAGCAATGCCATTAAGTTTACTGGTAATAAAGGGAACATTACGCTTGCTACCCAACTTGAAGATAACTCAATAATAATTAGTGTAACCGATACCGGCAAAGGAATGGACGCTGATGAGATTGAAAAACTCTTTTCTATCAATACCCATTTTTCACTTTCCGGTACCTCCGGCGAGAGGGGTACCGGCATAGGCCTGCTTTTATGTAAGGAACTGGTTGAGCTTAACGGCGGTAAATTATCGGTAAGTTCAATGGTTGGAAAAGGCAGCACATTTTACTTTAACCTGCCATTGGTGCGGGCTTATGTTTAATAATCATAAAATAATTTATTTTTTTGGAAGATATTTTCGTGTCTTTTAAACACTTTTTAAATCTTCCAAATCATCCTTTAAAGTATCGTAGAGCTGTTTTTGCAGACATTATTATGACAATTCCAGGGGATTTGTGTATTAACTATTCGTTATGGTTGTGTTTTAATTGCCTGCGTTCATGAAATAATAACTACTTTTCGGTGTTCTTACTCTAATTAAACTATATATTAAACCCTTTAAATGGCTTTTTTAAACACAGTGCTTGAACCACCTGCTTACGGGTGGAAGGATAAATTTGGCGACCTTGTAAAACCTACCAACAGTCAAATAATAAAAGAATTTTTTTCAAGGCTGAATGTTTTTAAATCCAAAAAGAACTGGCTGTCGTTTCTTAGCTGGATGATGATCATATTTTTAGCACCGTTTTTATTCCTGTTCCTGTTTAAATATTTTTCGATAACAGGGCTCGTGGTGGCTTTTGTTTACAGTATGATATTTATGGGTACACACGGTACCATATGGCACCACCGTTATTGTACCCATGGCGCTTATAAATTCAGCAACAATTTTTGGCGGTTTTTTACCCAAAACCTTACCCTCAAAATAATCCCTGAAGAGATCTACGCAGTTTCGCACCACGTGCATCATGCGCTTTCTGATCAGCCCGGCGATCCTTACAACGCACAAGGTGGCTTTCTTTATTGTTTTTTAGCCGATGTAAATCATCAGCCGATAAACCGTAACATGAGCGAAAGTAATTATGCCAAGTGTGTTAATTTAATGAAGCATACCGGTGTAACAACCAACACATATACACAATATAAAAAGTGGGGCACATTGGTTAGTCCGCTTCGCACCATTATAGGTATAATATTAAACTGGAGCTTTTGGTTTGCAGCCTTCTATTTAATAGGCGGCCCGGCATTAGCATGTGCAGTTTTTGGCGCGGCAGGTTTTTGGGCTGTAGGCGTGCGTACATTTAATTACGAAGGCCATGGCAAGGGTGAGGATAAACGCAGGGACGGGGTAGATTATAATCGCAACGATATGTCAATAAACCAGATCTGGCCTGGGTTTGTAGCCGGCGAGTGGCATAACAACCACCACCTGTATCCAAAAAGCGCCCGTTCAGGCTTTAAACCGTACCAGGTTGACCTTGCATTTTATTATATTAAATTGTTAAGTCTTATTGGTGCTGTTAGTTCTTATCGCGATTCGAAGAAGGAATTTTATGCCGATCATTGCAAAGTGATTGTTGATGATAAAAACGAATTTGCAGTACCTAAAGAGAGTGTGCTGCTGGTTGAATAATACAGCCAAAAAAATACTTTAATTTTATTGCAAAAGCCCCTGTTTTAGGGGCTTTTGCTGTTTTATGCTGCAGCTTGTAACAATATTGTTTGATTTTATTAAAAATGGTTTAATGTTAAAAAAGTATTATATCATTTACAAATGGATTTTTAACTTAGTAAACCCATTACCGACCGTTAAACCCTAAATTCAAATGAAAAAAAAGATTTTTTATTTTTTTCTTTTCCTAGCTGCTTCTGCTCTTTTTCACCAGCAAACACATGCTCAAAATACAACTTTAGGCATTTTTGAAGCGCAGGGTGATGTTGGGATTGTAAAACATAAAGGTACGGGCACTTATGATCCAATACTGCAGGTGTACAATTTATCAGGCTCAGGCGCTAATATTTGGGCAAAAGCCGATGGCTTTCATTTTGTCTGGAAACGCATGAAAGGCGATTTTATATTACGCACCAATGCCGCTTTTATTGGCAAAGGTGTTGAAGATCACCGTAAGATTGGCTTGATGGTGCGTACATCGCTCGATTCAAATTCAAAACATGTAAATGCGGTAGTACATGGCGATGGGTTAACTTCACTGCAATTTCGTAAAACGGTTGGCGGCGAAACTGAGGAGAAAAAATCAACGCTTACACATGCTGATGTTATCCAGCTGGAAAGGCATGGCAATAAATACATCATGTCTGTAGCGCACAAAGGCGAACTTTTTGTTGAGGAAGAAGTAAGTGATATTGATTTGGGGGATGATGTATATGTTGGCATCTTCATCTGCTCGCACAACACAAATGTTACCGAAAAGGCTACATTTAATAATACAAGAATAGTAGTACCCGCACCGGCCAGCCTGGTGCCTTACCGCCAATATTTAGGAAGCAGTATTGAGATACTTGATCTTGAAACACAAAACAGCCGGATTGTTTACCAGTCGCCAAAATCATTGCAGGCGCCCAATTGGATGGCTGACGGCAGGAACCTGCTTTATAACAGCGAAGGATTGCTTTATAAATTCGACCTGAAAACAAATATGCCGACTGTATTTAATACAGGTTCGGCAAAAAATAACAATAATGATCATGTGCTGTCATTTGACGGAAAATGGCTGGCCATAAGCAGCGCTGACAAAACAGGCAGCTCTATTGGTTGGGTTGTTTCAACAAAAGGAGGAGAGCCGCGCAGGATGAATGAGATTGGTCCGTCATACATGCACGGCTGGTCGCCCGATGGCAAATACATCGTATTTTGCGGAGAACGGAATAAGGAGTATGACGTTTATCGTATCCCATCGGCTGGTGGCCCCGAAGAACGGTTAACCAACAGCCCCGGGCTTGATGACGGCCCCGAATACTCGCCTGATGGAAAATACATTTACTTTAACTCTGTACGCAGCGGTTTAATGCAGGTTTGGCGTATGAAGGCTGATGGCAGCGAGCAAACACAACTAACAAACGACGATTATAATAACTGGTTCCCTCACGTTTCGCCTGATGGAAAATGGATAGAGTATATTACCTTCCTGAAAAATGAAGTGTCTCCCGGCGATCATCCTTTTTATAAGCATGTTTACCTTAGGGTAATGCCTGTAGGTGGTGGTCCGTCAAAAGTTATTGCCTATCTTTACGGTGGGCAGGGAACCATCAATACCCCATCATGGTCGCCTGACAGCAAGCACTTAGCCTTTGTAAGTAATACCAGTTTATTATTTCCTGTATTTCCAATCGCAACTAATTAAAACCTGAAAAAATGAATCCGTCACGCAGAACATTTATAAAAAATAGCGCAATTGTTGTAGCAGGCGCTGCACTACTTCCTGAAACTTTATTGGCCGAACCTAAAAAACTAACCAGGCTTGGTGTACAGCTTTATAGTGTAAGGGATGCAATGGGCAAAGACCCAATGGGAACTCTTAAAAAATTGAGCGAAGGCGAAGTAAAGCATGTTGAGCATGCCAATTATATAAACCGCAAATTTTATGGCTATACCGCTAAAGAGTTTAAAAAGATCTTAAATGACCTTTCCATGCAAATGCCAAGCGGCCATACGGTAATGACTGCACATGACTGGGACACTGACAAAAAAGATTTTACCGATAAATGGAAATATACCATTGATGATGCTGCAGAGGTTGGCCAAAGATATGTAATAAGCCCATGGCTGGATGAAAGCCTGCGTACTGACCTGGATGGGTTAAAACGTTTTATGGAACAGTTTAACAAATGCGGTGAGTTATGTAAAGCGCACGGAATGAGTTTTGGCTACCACAATCATGATTTTGAATTTAGCACAAAGGTTGAGGATGGTAATTTATTTGAGTTTATCCTTAAAAATACCGATCCATCACTGGTTTTACAGCAATTGGATATTGGCAATATGTATGGCGTACCCGGTGGAGATGCCCTTGCAATTATTAATAAATACCCTGGCAGGTTTGAGCTGATGCATGTAAAAGATGAAATAAAAAGTGCCAACCAGGGCGAAATGGGGCATGGTTATGAAAGTACAATACTTGGACAAGGGTTACTGCCGGTTAAAGATATTGTAAAGGCAGCTAGGAGAAAGGGAGGAACCTCACAATTTATTATCGAACAGGAATCGTACCAGGGGAAAGATCCGGTAGATTGTGTAAAAATTGACTTACAAACCATGAAAAAGTGGGGTTTTTAGTGGTATTATTTTAACTTACAGCTCCTTTTGAAGCCTGTCTATATAATAAGAGATTAAGAAACTTGTTTTATAAATAGTAATAATAATAAAACCGGTAATTTTTACCAATGAATTTTGCATTTTAAATTAATAAATGTTAATTATACATGATTTTTTTGCTCACCCAATTATAGCATAAATGAACAGGCGTACCGTAATAAAAAATCTGGCTTTGGTAATTGGCGGCGCAGTATTGCTGCCATCATGCATGAGTCATGACGGTACTTCATATGTTCAGTTAAAGCATGTAAATATTGATGAAGACCAGCAAAGGCTTATTGCCGATGTTGCTGAAACCATCATCCCAAAAACAAATACGCCCGGTGCAAAAGATTTAAACCTGCCTGCTTTTGTTTTAAAAATGATTGATGATTGTTATGACAAAAAGAGGCAGCAAGCATTTGTTGCCGGGCTAAAAGCTTTTACCAGCATGGTTAAAACTAAATACGGTAAACAGTTTGGCGACCTTGATATTAAACAGCGCGAAATTATCCTTACAGGTATTGAAAAAAGCGCCAATGCGGTTAAAGCGGCAAAACCTGTAAAGCCGGATCCTATAACAGGTTTTTATTGGGACGTAAAAAGGCAAACCATATTTGGTTACACCACATCTCAATACTTCATGACCAAGCAAATTGTTTATGAACTGGTGCCTGGCAGATACATTGTTCATTACCCGATTAAAAAACTTAATCTTAAGTCTGCATAGCTATGGCCAATTTAAATGTTGATAGCGTTAAAGAGCGCACATTTGATGCCATCGTCATCGGGTCAGGAATAAGCGGGGGCTGGGCTGCTAAGGAATTAACCGGAAACGGCTTAAAAACTTTGGTGCTTGAGCGCGGCCGGGATGTAAAACACATAAAAGATTATCCTACAACAAATAAATATCCATGGGAGTTTGAGCATCATGGTCAGTTGCCAGCAGCGGTAATGGAAGCCAACCCAATAGTTGGCCGTTGTTATGCTTTTGGCGAAGATTCGGCTCACTTTTTTGTAAAGGATAAGGAACATCCATATGTACAGCAAAAACCGTTCGACTGGATCCGCGGATACCAAGTAGGGGGTAAATCGTTATTATGGGCAAGGCAAACCCAGCGCTGGAGTGATTTTGATTTTGAAGGCCCGGCCAGGGATGGTTATGCGGTAGACTGGCCGATAAGGTATAAAGATATAGCGCCATGGTATAGCTATGTAGAGAAATTTGCTGGCATAGCCGGCAATAAAGATGGAATTCCTGAATTACCGGATGGCGAATTTTTACCGGGTTTCCCCTTAAACGACGTGGAGCAATATTTTAGCGACCATGTTAAGGCTAATTATAAAAACAGGTATGTAATAAGCGCCCGTTGCGCCCATTTATCAAAACCCAACCAGATCCACATTGACCAGGGGCGAACCCAGTGCCAAAACCGCGACCTTTGCCAGCGTGGCTGTCCCTTCGGTGGCTATTTCAGCAGTAATGCTTCAACAATCCCATGGGCACAAAAGTCAGGCAATATGACCTTGAGGCCATTTTCGGTAGTGCAATCCATCATCTACGATGAAAAAAAGGGCAAGGCTACAGGCGTACGGATTGTTGATACCAACACAAAAGAAACTATTGAATACTATGCACGCGTAATTTTTGTAAATGCCGCGGCCTTAAATACGAATCTGTTGCTGCTAAACTCCACATCAAACCGTTTTCCCAATGGTTTTGGTAATGATAGTGGTGTATTGGGTAAATATGTTGCGTTCCATAACTACTCGGCCAATATTGGTGCTGAATATGATGGCCTGAAAGAGTGGACGGTTGACGGCCGCTCGCCAACCAGTGGCTATATCCCCCGTTTTAGGAATGTTTATAAACAGGAAACTGATTTTCTTCGTGGCTATGCCTGCACATTTGGCGGCTACAGGTACCAGCAGCATAAATATGATGGTGTTGGGGCAACCCTGAAAGAGGGCCTGGTAAAAGGTGACCTTAGCCCCTGGTATGTTGGCGTACAATTTATGGGAGAAACCATCCCGAAGGATACCAATCATGTAAGTCTTGATGCAAAACTGAAAGACGACTGGGGTGTGCCGTTGTTAAATGTTTCGGTAGATTATGATGATAATGACGAGAAGATGAAGAAGGATTTTATAGAGCAACTTACGGAGATGCTTACCTCTGCCGGCTTTAAAAATATCCGGCCGTCAACAGACCATAGGGCACCAGGATTAGACATCCATGAAATGGGGGGCGCCCGCATGGGGAATGATCCGAAAACATCTATCCTTAATAAATGGAACCAGGTTCATGCCTGTAAAAATGTTTTTGTTACCGATGGCGCCTGCATGACATCAACCTCATGCCAAAACCCATCGCTCACTTATATGGCTATTACCGCCCGCGCGGCTGATTATGCTGTTGGTGAAATTAAAAAAGGGAATATTTAGTGGGTTGTTTATGGCTCAAAAGTTTAAACAAATTGACTCAAAAAATGCCCATACATTATTTAAACCCATTATTGTGTTAAAAAAACACAATGAAAATTTGTTCAGCAATTTTTTGTTCATACATTTAACGATTAACCGATTTATATAATTTCTTTAACCTTTATTTATTAATATATGTCTGCAAATACTTATGACGCCATTGTCATTGGTTCAGGGATCTCGGGCGGATGGGCTGCCAAAGAGCTGACCGAAAAGGGCTTAAAAACCATTATGCTGGAGCGTGGCCGGAACATTGAGCACATTAAAGATTACGTGAACGCGAATAAAGATCCCTGGGAATTTCCTCACAGGGGTGGCCGTACGCAACAAATGATTGAGGATTATCCCGTTCTTAAACGCGATTATCCCTTGAACGAAACTAATTTAGATTACTGGGCGAGTGATAAGGACAGCCCTTATACCGAAGTTAAACGTTTCGACTGGTTCAGAGGGTACCATGTTGGTGGCCGTTCATTAATGTGGGGCAGGCAATCATACCGCTGGGCTGATGTTGATTTTGAAGCAAACTTAAAAGACGGTATCGGCACCGACTGGCCTATCCGTTATAAAGATATTGCGCCGTGGTATAGCTATGCTGAACAATTTGCAGGCATCTCTGGTAATAAAGATCATTTGGCTATTCTTCCGGATGGCGATTTTATGCCGCCAATGGAAATGAACGTTGTGGAGAAGGATGTGTCAAAGCGTTTAATGGCTTTTTATAAAGACCAGCGTGCTATGGTTATAGGCCGTACGGCTAACATTACCCTTCCGCATAATAACCGTACAAATTGCCAATACCGGAATAAATGCTGGTTAGGCTGCCCGTTTGGAGCGTACTTCAGCACCCAATCAGCTACTTTGCCTGCTGCTATGGCTACAAAGAACCTAACGGTTCGCCCATGGTCTATCGTAACTAAAATATTGTACGATAAGGATACCAAAAAAGCAAAAGGAGTTGAGGTGCTTGATGCGGAAACAAATCAGACTTACGAATACTTTGCAAAGATCATCTTTGTGAATGCATCTGCTTTAAATAGCGCCTGGATCCTGATGAATTCAGCAACTGATATCTGGCCGGGTGGTTTGGGCAGCAGCAGCGGCGAATTGGGCCACAATGTAATGGATCACCACCTGGGTGTAGGTGCGTCAGGTACGGTTGAAGGCTATGATGATAAATATTATTTTGGCCGCAGGGCTAACGGTATCTATATTCCGCGTTACAGGAATCTGAACGGCGAAAAACGCGATTATATCCGGGGCTTCGGTTACCAGGGTGGCGCAGGCCGTGAAAACTGGAGCAGGGATATTGCTGAAATGAATATTGGCGGTGCATTTAAAGATGCATTAACCGAGCCTGGTACCTGGAGCATGGGAATTGGCGGTTTCGGCGAAACATTGCCATACCATGAAAATAAGATCACCCTTGATAAAACTAAGAAGGATAAATGGGGATTGAACATTTTATCGTTTGACGTTGAAGTTAAAGACAATGAACGCAAAATGCGGATCGATATGGAGAACGATGCCAAAGAAATGCTGGAAGCTGCAGGTGTGAAAAATGTACATTCTTTTACAAGCAAAGGCGTTTTAGGCAGGGGCATCCATGAAATGGGAACCGCCCGCATGGGTCGCGATCCTAAAACTTCGGTATTGAACGAGTGGAACCAGGTGTGGGACGCTAAGAACGTGTTTGTTACTGATGGTGCTGCCATGGCTTCAGCAGCCTGTCAAAATCCGTCACTTACTTACATGGCATTAACTGCCCGCGCCGCTAACCATGCAGTTGAAGAATTGAAAAAGAACAACATCTAACCCTATTTAAAACATAATAAAACTAAAACCATGGCTGAAGAAAAACAGACTGAACAAAAAACAAGTCCTACCAGGAGGGAGTTTTTGAAAACCAGTACTATAGCTGCTGCAAGTTTTATGATAGTGCCCCGCTTTGTGCTGGGCGGTAAAGGCTATACTGCACCAAGTGATAAATTGTTGATTGCCAGTGTAGGCGCCGGCGGTAAAGGTCAGAGCGATATTGCCAACTTTTATAAAAGCGGCAAAGCCGAGATTGCTTTTTTGTGCGATGTGGATGACAGAAGATCGGCTAAATCACGGTCAGATTTTCCAAAAGCAATATATTATAAGGATTGGCGCGAATTGCTGGAAAAAGATTCAAAGCATTTTGATGCGGTTTCTGTTTCAACTCCCGATCATAACCACGCAATAATAGCTTACCATGCAATGTCATTAGGCAAGCACGTTTATGTGCAAAAGCCCTTAACCCATGATATTTGGGAAGCCCGTATGTTAACAGATGCTGCAAAAAAATATAAGGTAGTTACGCAAATGGGCAACCAGGGCTCATCAAATGATGGTACCCGTCTGATGTCTGAATGGTATGATGCCGGCCTGATAGGTGATGTGCATACCGTTTATTGCTGGACAAACCGCCCTGTTTGGCCGCAGGGCATTGCATGGCCGCCACCACAACCAAATATCCCGAAAGAACTGGATTGGGACCTTTGGCTTGGAACTGCGCCTAAAAAGGATTATGTTGATAAATTAGTGCCATTTAACTGGCGCGGCTGGTGGGATTACGGTACAGGCGCCCTTGGCGATATGGGTTGCCACCTTGTTGAAGCTCCCTTCAGGGTATTGGGTATTCGCTACGCCAATGATGTGCAGGCTAGTGTGGGCGGTGTTTATGTTGATGAATTTAAGGAAGGGCATTTCCCTGAAAGCTGCCCGCCATCAAGCCATATCACATTAACCTTCCCAAAAACAGATAAAACCCAGGGTGATGTTACCCTGCACTGGATGGACGGTGGTATTCAGCCAGAAAGACCTATCGAATTGTTGCCAAATGAAGATTGGGGAGGCGAGCCGGGAAATGGCACCCTGTTTATCGGTACAAAAGGAAAGATGTTTGCCAGCACATATTCTGATGCGCCTACGTTATTGCCAAAGGCATTGACCAAAGATGCAAAAGCCCCTCAAAAATGGGCGCGGGTACCTGGCGGCGCTAACGGCCACTATGCACAATGGGTTGAAGGCTGTATTGCCGGGTATGGCAAAACGGAGCTAAGCTCATCGTTTGATAAGGCTGGTCCGCTTACGGAAGCCTTATTGATGGCGAACCTTGCTGTACGCGGTCATGAGCTTCAGGGCGGAAGGATAAAACTGCTTTGGGATAACAATGCCATGAAGGTTACTAATTTTGATGCTGTTAACCAATACGTTAAACGCCAGTACCGCGAAGGCTGGGATCTTAAAGTATAAAGGATTGAACTGGTGAATTAGTGATTTGAAAATTAGTTGATTTGAAGATTTGAAAATGAAACATTGCAAACGATCTTCAAATTAGCTAATTTTCAAATTAATTACTAATTCACTCACTAATTCACTAATTATAAACATTCACTAATTCAATAATTAAAATGAATAGAAGAGACGCCATAGGAAGAGTAGCCCTGTTGATGGGCGGTGCTGTAATAGGTGCCGAATTCTTTATTTCGGGATGTAAATCAGGCGCCGGAAAAGTTGAGGACTTATTTGTTGCAGATAATATTGCTTTCTTAAATGAAGTTGCAGATACCATTTTGCCAACAACAACAAGTTCACCGGGTGCAAAAGCTGCCAATGTGGGCCATTTTATGGCGCTAATGGTACAGGATTGCTATTGGCCCAAGAATCAAAAAACGTTTTTAGAAGGTATTTCAAAGCTGGATGATGCGAGTCAGAAGAAATTCAGCAGTAAATTCATGTCACTAACGGCTCAGCAAAAAACAGATCTGCTGGTTGATTTGGATAAAGAACAGAAAGAATATACCAAAAAGAACGCAAACTCTGAAATGGAAGATAGTAAGCACAGAAACGATCCGGACTTTAAAGGCCCGACAGTTGCGCCGCACTATTTCAGAATGATGAAAGAGCTTACTTTGCTAGGCTACTTTACCTCGGAAATAGGCGCTACAAAAGCATTACGCTATATTGCCGTACCGGGACACTATGACGGAAACGTCCCTTACAAAAAAGGCGATAAAGCCTGGGCAACCTGATAAGTTAGTTGATTGGTTGATTAGGTTGAATGAGTTGATTAGTTTTTTTATGGCGTACAACTCATCCAACTTAATTGGCCTATCCTAACCTAATCAACTTAATCTAACTCAATCAACTTAATAAACTCAAAAAACAACACATGGCTCATAGAAAACTCCGCATGGGGATGATCGGCGGGGGTAAAGACGCATTTATAGGCGCTATTCACAGGATTGCCGCTAATATGGACGGCTTAATTGAACTGGTATGCGGTGCTTTAAGCATCCACAAAGAAACAGCTATTGAAAGCGGGCATATCTTATTTTTACCCGAAGACAGGATCTATACCAACTACGAGGAAATGATTACGGCAGAAAGCAAGCTGCCTGCCGATAAACGAATGGATTTTGTAACCATTGTTACGCCAAACTTTGCACACTTTGCCCCGGCAATGATGGCGCTTGATAATGGCTTTAACGTGGTAATTGAAAAACCCATAACCTTTACTTTAGATGAAGCAAAGCAATTAAGAGAAAAGCTGGAAGAAACCGGCCTGATGCTATTGCTTACTCATACCTATTCGGGCTACCCAATGGTTAAGGAGGCCAAACAGATAGTAAAGGGCGGATCTTTAGGTAAAGTGCGAAAAATTTATGTTGAATATATCCAGGGCTGGTTGAGCAAGCTTTCTGAAAGAGAAGGCAACGCGCAAGCTGCATGGCGTACTGATCCGAAAAAATCGGGAAAAAGCGGTTGCATGGGCGATATCGGCACGCACGCGGCACATTTGGCTGAATATATTTCAGGATTGAAAATAACCCAGTTAAATGCTTCATTAAACGTAGTGGTTGAAGGCCGTATGTTGGATGATGATGGCGCTATACTATTGCGTTTTGAAGATAAAGCTACCGGTGTATTAACGGCATCGCAAGTTGCAGCCGGTGAAGAAAATGCATTGAAAATTCGTGTTTATGGCGAAAATGGCAGCCTTGAATGGGCCCAGCAGGAACCAAACACGCTTACTTTAAAATGGATTGATAAACCTGCCCAAACTATTAGGGCCGGTGGTAATTATGGCGACAGGGAATCAACCTACGCTGTACATAACACGCGTACACCCGGCGGTCACCCTGAAGGATACCTTGAGGCATTCGGCAACCTGTATCGCAACTTTGCATTATCATTACAGGCAAAGCTAAATAACGAAGAACCAAAACCCGAATGGTTGGATTTTCCAGGCATTGAGGACGGCATAAGGGGCATGGCATTTATTGAAAATGTGGTAGCCTCAAACAACAGCAACGAGAAGTGGACTGATTACATTATTTGAGGATGATGTGCGGATTTCGGATATGCGGATGTGCGAATGATTTGAAGATGTGTTGATTTATTGATTTGAAAATGGTGGCACTTATTAAATATTATCTGTCATTTACCAATGAACTAATGAACCATTGAACTAATGACACCCCACATCCCACCAATGACTAATGACACAATGACCAATGACACAATGACCAATGACAATTCCACCAATGACTAACTACCAATGACTACAATAAAAGGACCGGCAATATTTTTAGCACAATTTATAGGCGATACGGCGCCATTTAACAGCCTTGAAGGCATCTGTAAATGGGCGGCAAGCCTTGGATACAAAGGTATCCAGATGCCAACACTTGATTCACGTTTTATCGACCTGCAAAAAGCTGCAGAGAGCAAGTCTTATGCTGATGACCTGAAGGGCGAGATCAAGTCATACGGACTGGAAATTACCGAGCTTTCAACCCACCTGCAAGGACAGTTGGTAGCGGTGAACCCGGTTTACGATGATCTTTTTGATGGATTCGCTCCCGAAAAGCTTAGAAAAAATCCTAAGGCAAGGCAGGAGTGGGCAGTGCAGCAATTAAAATATGCGGCAAAAGCCTCACAAAACCTTGGGCTTAATGCATCAGTTACATTTAGCGGCGCATTGCTTTGGCCTATGGTATATCCATGGCCGCAAAGACCAGCCGGCATAGTTGAAACAGCCTTTACCGAATTGGCCAAACGCTGGGAACCCATCTTAAATATTTACGAGGATTGTGGTATTGATCTTTGCTATGAAATTCATCCCGGTGAAGATTTGCATGATGGCATTACCTATGAAATGTTTTTAGACAAGGTAAATAACCATGCCCGGGCTTGTTTATTATATGATCCGTCGCATTTTGTACTGCAGTGTCTTAATTACCTGGAATATATTGATAATTACCACGAACGGATAAAAATGTTTCATGTTAAAGATGCGGAATTTAACCCAACAGGGAAGCAGGGCGTTTATGGCGGCTATCAGAATTGGATTAACCGTGCAGGCCGTTTCCGGTCTTTAGGCGACGGGCAGGTTGATTTTAAAGGTATTTTTAGTAAACTTACGCAATATGACTATAAAGGCTGGGCTGTGCTTGAATGGGAATGTGCTTTAAAGCATCCGGAAGATGGCGCCCGCGAAGGAGCGGAGTTTATTAAGAACCATATTATACGTGTTACTGAAAAAGCTTTTGATGATTTTGCAGCGTCAGGATCTGACGATGCATTTAACAGGAAAACTCTTGGCATTTAATTGATATATTCACCCGGTAAACCAATTAATAAACTATTAAACCTAAAATTATTAAAATGCAATCCATTAACCGTACGCAACTGTTCAGGGCAAGCTGTTTGTCGCTGTTAGTTACTTCTCTTTCATTTGGCATTCGTGCCGGTATTCTTAACAAACTTGGTGTTGATTTTCAGCTGGATAAAGCCCAACTGGCATCTATAACTGCTACCGCTTTTTATGGGTTTCCAATTGCCGTGGTGATCGGCGGATTTATAGTAGATGCTATAGGCATGAAAAAGTTATTGGTGATGGCATTTATTTTCCATCTCGCCGGGATCTTACTCACCATATTCGCCCAGGGATTTTGGACACTTTACATCTCAACTTTACTTATAGGCCTTGCAAACGGAACAGTAGAAGCTGCGTGTAATCCATTGGTTACTGCACTTTATACCGATAATAAAACCACCAAGCTTAACCATTTTCACTTATGGTTCCCCGGAGGGATAGTAATAGGTACGCTCATAGTTTTGCTGATCAACAAGCTTGCGGGCGCAGGACAAGCAGACCCGCTGATCTGGAAGATTGAAGTAGGCGTTATGCTGCTCCCGACATTAATTTACGGCTACCTGTTTTCTAAGCTGGATTTTCCTGTTACAGAACGCGTTGCCTCTGGCGTATCAACTGGAGAAATGTACAAGGCGCTTTGGAACCCATTATTCATTTTTATGTTCATCTGTATGTTTGGAACAGCCATTACGGAGTTGTTTACCGGGCAATGGATTGATGTATTATTGAAAAACGTAACCCAAAATGCCATTTTAATATTAACACTGGATACAGGGGTGATGGTGCTGGGCAGGGCATTTGCAAAACCTGTTTTAAAAATGGTTTCGCCCCAGGTTTTATTATTAATCTCAACTATACTTGCCGCTACGGGGATCTACCTGTTAAGCACTTTAACAGGCGACGCCGTATTTTTTGCCGCTATTATATTCGGCATGGGGGTATGCTTTTTTTGGCCTACTATGCTGGGTTTTGTCAATACCAATATTCCAAAAACAGGTGCCATTGGTTTAAACCTGATGGGCGGCGCCGGGATGTTTGCTGTATCACTTTATACCATAGTGATGGGCAAATATTATGATAACATTGTTAAAGCAGCAGGCGGCGATAATACAACGGCCGGCCCTAAAGTTTTGCAAACCACATTGGTTATCCCGCTGGTATTAATTGTAGCCTTTACAGGCCTGGTAATTTATATGCGATCAAAAAATAAAACTGCCCCATTAAAAACAGCAGCAGTATAAAAACAATAAAAATACTATAATTGTAATTTAATAAACCCCATATATCAAACAAACAAAACAACAACAATGAAAAAAGTTTTTGCAATACTATTTATATGTGCAGTTATATCTGCCTGCAGTGGCGGCTCAAAATCAGGTGGTGGAGCAGACAGCACTAAAGCCGCAGACCAAACAGCTAAAGCCCAGGAGCCTAATGCTGATACCAGCGCCAATAAAACGGGCGCCAGTGACGCAGGCGCGGCCGCACCTGCTATTAAGCTGATTGCAGCGTCTGATTGTAATACCTGCCATAAAGAAGATACAAAAGTGGTAGGGCCTGCTTTTAAAGACATTGCAGCTAAATATCCGCCAACTGATAATAACATCAACACTTTAGCAGATAAGGTGATAAAGGGGGGCAAAGGTAATTGGGGCGATATTCCAATGACTCCGCATGCTGCGCTTTCTGTTGGTGACGCTAAAACAATAGTTAAATATATTTTATCGCTTCATAAATAAGTATTTACAAAGTACCTGCTAAGCTATAAACCATGACCTCAACTATCAGAGTCAAACTATCTACAATGATGTTCCTCGAATTTTTTATTTGGGGAGCATGGTTTGTAACTATGGGTACTTATTTAACAAAAACCTTAAGCGCTACAGGTACCCAAAACGCAGGGGCTTATGCAACACAGGCTTTAGGTGCTATTGTTGCTCCGTTTATTATTGGGCTTATTGCCGATAAGTACTTTTCGGCTCAGAAAATTTTGGGCGTTTTGCATTTGGTAGGGGCTGCCTTATTGTGGTACGAAACAACCGTACCAACATTTGATGGCTTTTACCCTGGGATCCTGGCATATATGGTGATTTATATGCCAACCCTTGCACTGGTTAATTCGGTATCATTTAAACAAATGCAAAATCCAAGCAAGGAGTTTCCATGGATCAGGGTTTTTGGAACTTTGGGATGGATAGTTGCAGGCGTAATAATTGGCTGGTTAGGCTGGGAGCAAAGCGGAACGCTAGTGTTAACATTTAAAATGGCCGCTATAGCTTCTGTAGTATTAAGTTTACTGAGTTTTACATTACCTGATACTCCCCCGGTAAAGAAGGGACAAAAAACATCGATTGGCGATATAATAGGCCTTGATTCTATCGGCTTGCTAAAGAATAAATCGTACCTGGTATTTTTTCTCGCCTCGGTTGCTATTTGTATTCCCCTGGCTTTTTATTATAATTTCACCAATCCGTTTTTAAATGAGGTAGGTGTAAAACGCGCGGCAGGGATCCAAACATTAGGGCAGGTGTCTGAATTTGCATTTATGGTTGCCATGCCATTCTTTTTTGTGAGGCTTGGCGTTAAAAAAATGCTGGCTATGGGGATGCTTGCCTGGGCCTTACGCTACGTGTTTTTTGCCTATGGTAACGCTGAAAATAACTACTGGATGCTGATTGCAGGGATAGTGATCCATGGCGTTTGTTACGATTTCTTTTTTGTAACAGGTCAGATTTATACCGATAACCTGGCCGGCGACCGTTTTAAAAGCGCGGCACAGGGTTTTATTACATTGGCTACTTACGGTGTTGGCATGCTGATAGGTTTCTACCTGTCGGGCCCTATAGTTGATCATTGGCAAACATCTGCAACTTCACATAACTGGCAAACTATCTGGTTAATCCCCGGAGGAATTGCTGCAGGTGTGTTATTACTATTCCTTTTGTTTTTTAGGGATACAAATCAAATACAAACAAAACCGGGGTTGGATATTGAGGAGCCTTCTGCACAAACAGAAATTTAAACTGAACCAATTATATGACATTTACACAAAACAGGAGATCGGCAATAAAAAACATAGTTGCCGGAACCGCTGCTATAACAGCAACGGGGATACTATCATCATTTAAAAAGGAAGAAATGCAGGAACAAGTATCTGACAAGCTTAAAGGAAATATAAACCATTCAGTTTCGCCATGGTGCTATAGTGGTTTCACGCTTGATCAGCTTTGTGTGGTATCAAAAGAAATAGGCATAACCGGCGTTGATCTTTGCGGACCAAAAGATTGGCCCACACTTCAAAAACATGGCATGTATTCGCCAATGTGCAATGGCGCCGAAATTAATTTGACTGATGGTTTTGGCGATACTGAGTTCCATGAAAGGCTGATAAAACAATATACAGATATGATTCCGCTGGTAGCTAAAAACGGGTATACCAACCTGATCTGCTTTAGCGGCAGCCGCAGGGGCAAGGATGATGAAACCGGCTGGAAAAATTGTGAGGAAGGGTTAAAAAAACTACTCCCGCTTGCCGAAAAGCACAAGGTTGTATTATGTATGGAATTGCTTAACGGCAAGATCGATCATAAAGACTATCAATGCAACAAATCTGCCTGGGGCGCTGAACTGGCAAAAAGAATAAGCTCTGAAAGCTTTAAACTGTTATATGATATTTATCATATGCAGATAGACGAGGGAGATATCATCCGTAATATAACCGACCATCACCAATATATTGCCCATTTTCATACAGGAGGTATTCCCGGCCGTCATGAAATTGACGACACCCAGGAGCTTTATTACCCTGCAGTTATGAGAGCAATTGTTGCCACAGGCTTTAAAGGCTATGTAGGGCAGGAGTTTGTTCCTAAAAACCCGGATAAAATAGCATCACTGAAGAAGGCTATCCATATTTGTGACGTTTAGGTGATGGTCATTGGGCATTAGTCAGTTGTCATTAGTGGAAAAAGAAAAAGAATGCTAATAACCGCAGCTGCTATGAACTATGAACCATCAACTATGAACTAAAATATAACTAAACAAAACCACCTATGACTACCAGGAGAAAATTTTTAACACAAGCCGGGATGCTTTCCGCAGGCTTGATGATAGCGCCGCACTTATTATCTGCAAAAGGTACAAAAGTTGTTGGATTGCAGCTATACAGCTTACGCGATCAGCTGCCTAAAGACGTAAAAGGCGTGATTGCCAAAGTAGCCGCAGCCGGTTATAAGGAAGTGGAAACATTTGGCTATTCAAAGCAAAATGGCTTTTGGGGACTTGATGCCAAAGCTTTCAGCGGCTTGCTAAAAGCAAACGGTCTTACAACACCAAGCGGGCATTTTGATATGAACGAATATTTGGTTCATGATAAAACAGATGCGTTTGAAACTTATCTTGAAGCGGCCAATATTACTGGAATGACCTACATAATTATTCCTTCAATAAATGGTGAAGTTTTAAAAAGCGCTGACCAGTTTAAAACGGTCGCAGAAAAAATGAATAAAGCGGCCGAATTATGTAAGAAATCCGGTTTACAATTAGGCTATCATAACCACAACTTTGAATGGAAACCAATTGACGGCACTACTTTTTACGATACCATTTTAAAAGAAACCGATCCAAAGCTGGTTCACATGGAAATGGATATTTTTTGGGTGGTACGTGCAGGGCAGGATCCTGTTAAATTATTTGAACAGCACCCGGGCAGGTTTGCTTTATGCCATATAAAAGACAGGGACAAAACACAAACCGACCTTAATACCGAAATAGGTAAAGGCAGCATCGACTTTAAAACAATATTGAGTCACGCTAAACTGGCTGGCTTAAAACACTTTATTGTTGAACAGGAAAACTACATAAACATTGATCCTTTTGTAAGCATTGCTGAAAGCGCGGCTTATGTGAAGAACACGTTACACGTGTAGTTAAGTGGTTGATTAAGTTAGATTAGGTTGATTAAGTTTAAAAATGACAAACTTAATCAGCAGCTAACTTAATCAACCTAATCAACTCAATCCAACTTAATCAACTAAAATAAAATGAAATATTCACTTCTATTTACTGCAGTATTAACCGGAAGCTTTTTTATGGCGAATGCACAGCAGGCAAAGCCCGAGGACACTGAGATTTGGGAACCAATCCCAAAAGTGGTAACACCCGGAAGCTCTTTCAGGGATGCACCATCTGATGCCATTATATTGTTTGATGGTAAAGGCCTTGATAAATGGGTACAGGCTGATGATCAATCAGATGCCAAATGGAATGTTAAGGGTGATGTGCTTACTGTAAATAAAAAATACGGTAACATTGAAACCAAACAAAAATTTACTAATTACCAGCTGCATGTTGAATGGAAAGTTCCTGCAAGCATAACTGGATCAGGCCAGGCAAGAGGCAATAGCGGTATTTTCTTAGCATCTTTAGGTAAAGGTGACGCAGGTTATGAGCTGCAGGTTTTAGATTCATACAACAACAAAACTTATGTTAACGGTATGGCGGGCAGTATTTATAAACAGGCTATTCCTTTGGCTAATCCAGGCAGAATGCCCGGCCAGTGGCAAACCTATGATGTAATTTGGACCGCTCCGACATTTAATGAAGACGGTACCGTAAAAACAACCGCAAGAGTAACCGTGTTTTTTAACGGTGTACTGGTTGAAAATAATTTTGAATTAAAAGGCCCGACACTATACATCGGAAAGCCTGAATACCAGAAACATGGCCCTGCTTCTATTAAATTGCAGGCACATGGCGACAAAAGCGAGCCCCTAAGCTACCGCAACATCTGGGTAAGAGAGTTATAATAATTACTTCATAGTTGATGGTTCATAGTTTATATTTGTGAACCATCGGCTATGAGTTATTATTGAGGCCGGCGTAAATATTATCCCTACATCATGAACAAAAAACTAACGATAGCATTATTGCTGCTGGCGTGTGCCTGTAATTTAGTTAATGCACAGGTAAAAAAGGCCCCGGCTTATCCATTAATTACGCATAATACTTATTTCAGTATCTGGTCAATGACGGATAGCTTAAACGCGCATCCGACAAGACACTGGACGGGTAAAGACCAATCATTAATAGGTATGATAAAGGTGGATAATACTATCTACCGTTTTCTTGGAAAAGATGTGCCTGCTTATACAACAGTTTTACCCGCTTCGGACGAAGTAGCTTACAAATGCCAGTATACTGAAACTGAGCCTGCAAAGGATTGGGAGGATGCGAAATTTGATGACAGTAAATGGAAAACAGGGTCAGCCCCGTTCACTGATGATAAAACGCAGGCTAAAACCTTGTGGACAAGCAAAGACATTTGGGTAAGGAGAACTTTTACACTTACAGACCTGAATATCGACAGGTTGTTTTTAAAGCTTTACCATGATGACAATGTAGAAGTTTATTTAAATGGCGAAAAAATATATAATACAGTTGGATGGACAAGTGATTTTAAAATGATCCCTTTAAAGGAGAAGTTTAAAGAAAAGCTGGTTAAAGGTAAAAACATATTGGCAATTCATTGTGCAAATACAGCCGGGGGCGCATGGCTTGATGCCGGCCTTGTTAATGAGCCTAAAGCAAAGGCCACCGGGATCTTGCTTGCCAAACAAAAAGACGTTACGGTAAATGCAACGCAAACCATCTATAATTTTGAATGCATTGGCATTGACCTCAAGGTTACGTTTACCTCGCCGTTGTTAATGAATGACCTTAATGTTTTTTCAAGGCCTGTTTCGTACATAAGTTATAAAGTAAAATCAAACGATGGCAAAAATCATAAGGTAAAGGTGTTTTTCGGCGCCTCAACTTCCATTGCAGTTAACACGCCATCGCAGGCGGTAATCACGCAAAAATATCTTACGCAATCATTATCTATCCTTAAAGCAGGTACGGTTGCGCAACCCATTTTACAGAAAAAAGGAGACGATCTTCGGATCGACTGGGGTTATATGTACGTGGCTGTTCCAAATGCTGTAGGTGCAACTCAATACATAACTTCGCAAGGTGATGCGGTAAATTCCTTTATCGGTCCAGCAACAAGCAGCGCCGTAACAAAAGGGCGCCAGTTAGCTTTAAACACTGTGTTTGATTTTGGAAGCATTAGTGCTGTTGCAAAAGAAAAATTTGTTGAACTTGGGTATGATGACCTGTATTCGGTTCAATACTTCAAACAAAATTTAAAGCCTTGGTGGAAAACAACCGGGGCAACTATTGAAAAGGAATTAACCACTGCCGCTGCTGATTATACATCGGTAATGCAAAAGTGTGATGCATTTAATAGAAGCATGTACAGCGCTGCCCTTAAAGCTGGCGGTAAAAACTATGCCGATCTGTGTGTATTAGGCTATCGCCAAAGTATTGCAGCACATCAGCTGCTGAAAAGCCCGCAGGGAACCGTTCTGTTTTTATCGAAAGAGAATTTCAGCAATGGATCAATAAATACGGTTGACGTAACCTATCCGTCAGCGCCATTATACCTCATCTACAACCCAACCTTGTTGGAAGGAATGTTAAATGGCATCTTCTTTTATTGCGAGGGTAAAGACTGGAAGCATGATTTTGCAGCGCATGACCTGGGAACTTACCCATTGGCAAACGGGCAAACTTATGATGAGAATATGCCGGTTGAAGAATCAGGAAACATGATAATTCTCACCGCTGCTATTGCAAAGGCCCAGGGCAATACCGCATTTGCCAAAAAGCATTGGAAAACATTAAGCATTTGGGCAAATTATTTAAGCGAGAACGGTTTTGATCCCGGTAATCAATTATGTACTGATGATTTTGCCGGGCATTTGGCACGCAATGCAAACTTATCGGTAAAGGCAATCGTTGCTTTAGGAGCCTATGCAGACCTTGCCGATAAACTTGGCCAAAAAGCTGTTGCGCAAAAGTACAAAGCAATTGCCCTGGATATGGCAAACAGGTGGCAGAAACTTGCTGATGCAGGCGACCACTATTCGTTAGTATTTGAGAAGAAAGATACCTGGAGCCAAAAATATAATTTGATCTGGGACAAGGTATTAGGCTTGCATTTGTTCCCCGCACAGGTTTATAAAAAAGAGATTGATTATTACTTAACCAAACAAAATGAGTTCGGCTTGCCGTTGGACAGTCGCAAAACTTACACAAAATCTGACTGGATCCTTTGGACGGCATCATTAGCTGATAATCAAAAGGATTTTAAAGCATTGGTTGATCCGGTTTACAAATATGCAACTGAAACCCCTTCACATGTTCCGCTTAGTGATTGGCACGAAACTAAAGATGGAAAGATGGTTGGTTTCCAGGCACGCAGCGTTGTTGGCGGATACTTTATGAAGCTTTTAGAAACCCAATGGGTTAAATAAGGACTGAATTTATTGAAGCGATACCCTTTATCGCAAATTTTATTAACAGGGATGATAAATTATATTGATTTATCATCCCTGTTTTTTTATATCTTATAATTAAACATATAGCGGCTAAATCACGTATAAGGAAATTATTATAAACCAACAGTAAAGTCACCTCTATCTCATTGTTTTACTTATTTTTATATCGCAATTGTTATTGCTTGAAAACCAGTAGCTTATGAAAGGTATTTTAAGATATTTTATTTTAATATTTTTCTTGTTTGTTACGGCAAATGGCTTTTCACAAAATCAGAGCCTTAAGTTTGAGCATATAGGTACATCTGAAGGTTTATCGCAGATCAATGTTATCTGTATCATGCAGGATAGCCGGGGTTTTATGTGGATCGGCACCCGTGACGGTTTAAACAGGTACGACGGGTATAAATTCATTGTATATAATCACAGCTTCCAGGATGATAATACGATCAGCAACAACCAAATTGCCGATATTATTGAAGACAATGCCGGAAACATTTGGGCTGCTACCCTGTCGGGCCTTAATAAGTTTGAGCGAAAAACGGGGCGCTTTGTAAGGTATCTTCACAATAACAACAACATTAACAGCATTTCGAGCAACGCTACAAATAAGCTGGCGCTTGATTCGTACGGTAAAATATGGATAGCCACCCAAAAAGGAGGGCTTGATTGCCTTGATCCGAAAACAAATTCCTTCAGGCATTTTGTTCACTCTGAATCCGATCCAAACAGCATAAGCGATAATAATGTAAGCGCTGTATTTGAGGATTCGCGGCATAATTTATGGGTTGGAACATTATCAGGTGGCTTAAACCTGTTTAACCGGAAAAATAATTCTTTCTCTAAGTACAGGTATAGTGTTGCAGCTAACTCCATATCAAGTGATAACATTAACTGTATTTTTGAAGATAAGGATCACCGGATCTGGATAGGTACTCATGATCAGGGTGTTAATCTGTTTGATCCTTTAAGGGGAACATTTCGCCGTTACCAGCATAATAACAAGGATTTGAACAGCCTATCAAGCGATGCTGTTTATTCTATAAATATGGACGAAACCGGTAAATTATGGGTAGGTACCGAAAATGGAGGAGTTAGTATCCTTGATATTGGGAAAGACCGCTTTACCAATTTTGAACACGATGATATTGATAAGAATAGTATTGACGGAAATAGCATTTATACTATTTGCAGAGACAGGCTGAACAATATGTGGTTAGGCGCGTTTAGCGGAGGGATTAACCTTTTAAAAAGAAGTACAAAAAGCTTTACGCATTACAGGCACAGCTTATCCCCCAATAGTTTATCGAATAATTTTGTGCTCGACCTGTATGAGGACGCAAAGAAAAACCTGTGGGTAGGTACCGATGGCGGAGGGGTGGATATGTTTAACCAGGAAAATGGCACCGTAAAACACTACAAACAACAGCCTTTAGGTAAAAATGGGATCTGCGGTAATTATGTATTAACAGTTGACCAGGATGCCGATGGGGATTTTTGGTTTGGCACATGGGCTGATGGCGTAAGTGTTTTTAATCCTAAAACCAATGTATTCAAAAATTTTAAAAATGACCCGGCTAATCCCAAAAGTTTAAGCGGCAATAATATTTATGCCCTTATCCATACCCGCGATAAAAAGACCTGGGTAGGTACTTATAATGGTGGACTTGATGTATACGATAAACAAAGCAATACTTTTAAAGCCTTTAGATATGATGTTAATGATCCGCGAAGCATAAGCAGCGACCGGGTTTATTCATTGTTAGAGGATAGGCAAGGCAACTTGTGGATTGGCACCTTCGATGGGGGGCTAAATTTGCTTGACCGCGCCACCGGCACATTTATCCGCTTCCAGCATGATGAAAATGCCAACAGTTTAAGTAACAACACAGTACCAGATCTTTATGAAGACCATAAAGGGAACATATGGCTAAGTACGCTGGCGGGGCTTAATTTGTTCGAACCAAAAACAAGGCATTTTAAAGTCTTTACTAAAAGAGACGGCTTACCAAGTGATATTATTTATACTGTGCGGGAAGATAACAACGGGAAGATCTGGATCGGCACCAATAACGGGCTTTCTGAATATGACCCGGCTACCAATAAATTTAATAATTACACGGTTGAGGACGGTTTGCAGGCCGATGAATTTAAATCGCATTCGGCCTTTAAAAGTAAAGAAGGCAAATTGTATTTTGGTGGCATAAACGGGTTTAACGCCTTTACTCCTGAACAGATCTTAAAGCCCGCAGGATTTTCACCCATCATTATAACATCATTCCAGGTTTTTAACAAACCGCTGGTTATAGCAAAAAATAGCAATGACCCATCTCCTTTAAAACAGGACATTTCTGATACAAAAAATATCACTTTATCGTACAGTCAATCGGTAATTTCTATGGAATATGCCGCCCTTGATTTTACCCTGGCAAATAAAAAAAATTATGCCTACATATTAACTGGTTTTGATAAGGAATGGAACTATGTTGGCAACAGAAACACTGCTTCATACACTAACCTATCGCCCGGTACTTATACCTTTAAATTAAAATATCAAAACAGTTCAGGTCTATGGTCGCCGGTTACCTCCGGGCTTACCATTACCATTGTTCCGCCATTTTGGTTAACCTGGTGGTTTATAATATTGGTACTGGTATTAATTGTTGCCGCAATTTATACCCTGTTTAAATTACGGGTTCAATCCATCAAAAAACAAAAGGAGATTCTCGAAAAGCAAGTACAGGAGCGTACGGAAAGCCTTGCAAAAATGACAATTGACGAGCGCGAATCGCGCGAGGCTGCTGAAAAGGCCCGGGAAGAAGCCGAAAACGCTAACAAAGCCAAAAGTAGTTTCCTGGCGATGATGAGCCACGAGATCCGTACACCTATGAATGGGGTTATTGGCATGGCCGGGTTATTGTCAAGCACATCGCTCACACCCGAACAGGACGAGTATGCAGAAACCATTAAAACCTGCGGAGAATCATTATTGACCATTATAAATGATGTGCTTGATTTTTCAAAGATCGAATCGGGCAGTATGGAGCTGGAAGATCAGGACTTTGACCTGCGGGATTGTGTAGAGAGTGTATTGGATTTGTTCGCCGAAAAAGCGTCGCAGATTGATTTGGTTTACCAGATAGATCATAATGTACCACCACAAATTATTGCCGATCAGCTAAGGCTCAGGCAGATCCTGATAAACCTGGTGAGTAATGCAATGAAATTTACCAATAAAGGGGAGGTGTTTGTAAGTGTTAAGATGGATGATATTAAAGCTGATGAACTGCTATTACATTTTAGCGTCCGCGATACAGGTATAGGCATTCCGGCTGATAAATTAAATAAATTGTTCAAAGCTTTTTCACAGGTTGATTCAAGTACAACGCGTAAATATGGCGGCACAGGCCTGGGTTTGGCCATAAGCGAGAAACTGGTTAACCTGATGGGGGGCGAAATACACGTTGTGAGTGAAGTTGGGATTGGCACCACATTTTCATTTTCTATTAAATCGAAGGCTGGTACTAATGATCAGCGTAATTATGTGTATCTGAATATCAGGGAGCTTGAAGGGAAAGCTATTTTGGTTATTGATGATAATGCCACAAACAGGGAGATCCTGAAGAGCCAGCTGGAGCAATGGAAATTTTTGCCGGTGATAACTGAATCGGGTGCAGAGGCATTGAATGTACTCGCATCAAAAAAAGTAATAGATCTCATCATATCCGACATGAACATGCCTGATATGGATGGGGTGCAGCTGGCAAAAAAAATCAGAAAGAAATTTCCGGAAATACCTATAATCTTATTAAGTTCTATGGGTAATGCGCAAAGCAAAAATGAAGCGCACCTGTTTAATGCCATATTAACAAAACCTACAAGGCACCACATATTATATAAGCACATTGCAGAACAACTAAAGGCAACCGGCGAAATAATTAAAAAACCCCAGGCTGTCTCAACTTTTTCAGAGGAGTTTGCCACATTATATCCCCTGGAAATTTTAATTGCCGAGGATAATTTAATTAACCAAAAACTGGCTGTGCGTATTTTAACAAAAATGGGTTATAACCCGCATGTGGTTGCAAACGGGCATGAAGCATTAAATGCGATAATTGTTAAAAAGTACGATATGGTGTTGATGGACGTTCAGATGCCCGATATGGACGGACTGGAAGCTACACATTTTATAAGAGATCACCTGGCACATCAGCCGGTTATTATTGCCATGACAGCCAACGCAATGCCCGAAGACAGGGAAAATTGCCTAAAAGCAGGTATGAATGACTATTTAAGCAAACCTATGAAAATAGGGGATATTATGGATGTTTTGGAAAAATGGGGAAAGCAGATACTAAGTAAATAGTTAGCAGTTAACAGTTATCGGTTTGTAATCCCTTTAATTAAATTTGAGCCTTTTCTAATAATAAAATTAGGTAAATTCACCCAAATTAAATTTTATGCGCTCAACTGACGCCTTCCTGTATCATTATTTATTTGTTTTTGCTCTTTTGGCTTGTATTTGCACAAGCAGTTCTGCCAGTGCAGCAGAAAGCTATTATTACCAGCTAAAAATTTATCACATTAAAACCCAGGCGCAGGCAGATCGGGTAGATAATTATTTGCAGAACGCTTATTTACCAGCCTTGCACAGGATAGGCATTAAAAACGTAGGTGTATTTAAGCCTGTAGAGGCTGATACTTCCGGTAAGCGTATTTATGTTCTGATCCCTTATAAAAACTGGGAGCAAATAAAAAAGACCGATAAGCAACTGGCTACCGATCAGCAATATTTAACTGATGGAAAAGATTACATTGATGCCGCACATAATGAAGCTCCATATACCAGGATGGAAACCATTTTACTAAGTGCTTTCCCTAAGATGCTGTCGCCTGCAGTTCCGGAGCTCACAGGTAATAAAACTGACAGAGTTTATGAGTTGCGCAGTTATGAAAGTGCAACTGAAAAGTATAATATTAACAAGGTAAAGATGTTTAACGACGGCAACGAAGTGGCGTTATTTAAGAGGCTTGGCTTTAATGCGGTGTTTTATGCCGAGGTTTTAGCTGGCAGCCACATGCCAAACCTAATGTACATGACCACCTTTAATAATAAAGCGGACAGAGACAAACATTGGGATACTTTTTCAAATGACCCGGAATGGAAAATATTGGTGGCCAAAAAGGAGTTCCAGAACAATGTTTCTAAGGCTGATATTTTGTTCCTGCACCCAACTGCTTACTCTGACTTTTAAATGCACCTTGAAAAACGCGATTATGATGCTGTTATAGTTGGTTCCGGACCAAATGGTTTGGCTGCTGCTATTTTAATGCAGCAAAAAGGATTATCAGTTTTATTAATTGAAGGCAAGTCAACCATAGGTGGCGGCTTACGTTCGGCGCGGCTTACCTTGTCGGGCTATATGCATGATATCTGCTCGGCTGTTCATCCACTTGCCATAGCATCTCCGTTTTTTCAAACACTTCCTTTAAGCGCTCATGGCCTTGAATATATTTATCCCGAAGTAGCTGCGGCCCATCCCTTTGATAATGGAACTGCAGCCATCCTAAAAGGCTCTGTTGAAGAAACCGCCGGTTTATTAGGAGCAGACGAGAATGCCTACGTTAAATTAATAAAACCGGTAGTAAAAGACTGGCCTGCAATTGCACCTGATATTTTAGGCCCGTTACATTATCCAAAACATCCGCTGGCTATGGCAAGGTTTGGATTGCCTGCTTTAACATCCGCAGCTCATCTGGTAAAACGTTTTGAAACCCCTGAAGCAAGGGGTTTATTTGCGGGTATGGCAGCACACGCTATACAGCCTTTAAGTAATTTAGCAACTTCGGCAATAGCACTCGTTTTAATGGCTAACGGCCATTTAAAGGGCTGGCCAATTCCTAAAGGCGGATCAAATCAAATAGCGAACGCTTTGGCATCATATTTTCTGTCGATAGGCGGTAAAATAGAAACAAACACTCAGATAACTTCATTACAGCAACTGCCATATGCGCATGCTGTTTTGTTTGATGTAACACCACGCCAATTGCTAAAAATTGCCGGGCATCGTTTTTCATCAATATATAAATGGCAGCTGGAACGTTACAGGTATGGAATGGGTGTTTTTAAGATCGACTGGGCGCTTGATGCCCAGATTCCGTTTAAAGCCGCCGGTTGCCACAAAGCCGGTACAATCCACATCGGCAATACATTTGAGGAGATAACCGATGGCGAAAAGCAGATCTGGCAAGGTAAACACTCTGAAAAACCATATGTGCTTTTGGCCCAGCCAAGTATATTTGACCCCACGCGGGCGCCGGAAGGCAAACACACCGCCTGGGCCTATTGCCATGTTCCTAATGGATCTAAAAAAGATATGGCGGCCATAATTGAGAACCAGGTAGAGCGTTTTGCACCCGGGTTTAAGGATACCATCCTGGCCAGGCACAAAATGAATACGGCCCAAATGGAACATTATAATCCCAATTATATAGGCGGCGATATCAATGGCGGAGTGATAGATCTTGGTCAGTTATTTACGCGCCCTGTATTGCGATGGTCGCCTTACAAAACATCTGCAAAAGGAATTTATATCTGCTCATCATCCACGCCGCCAGGCGGGGGAGTGCATGGCATGTGTGGTTATCACGCAGCCAGGCGGGCATTGAAAGACTCCTTCGGGATCACGGATTAAAGCTGATTATCGGATTTCACTGATCCTAACTGCCGGCTAAATAGGTTTTAATGGTGCTTTAAAACTCAGCTAAATCAGTTTAATCATCATTTAAAATCTGCGATTCGCGGTCCGTTTTCAAACTTTTTGTCCGATATCGATCACTTTTTGAAATTATACATTATGTAAATACTTGATTATAAGTATTTAAACTTTGGTATGGCTATTGCAAATAACTATGCTATACAAGGTACTATAATGGATACAGAAATTACACAGGAAGTTACTTCGCAAAGAAGAAAAAAAACAATTGCAATTGCATTAGCAGCTATAGCTATGCTTATTGCTTTGATATGGATTATCAGAGCAACGTTAAAATCATCTATAAAAAGATCGGAGATTACAACCGCGATAGTTGAAACAGGCAATATTGAAAATACATTAAATGCCACCGGCGAGGTCTTACCGGAGTTTGAAGAGATCCTGACCAGCCCGATAAACGCATCTATAAAGAATGTGATTATGGATGCCGGTAACAAGGTAAAGGCGGGCCAGTCAATCCTCACGCTCGATAAATCTGCTACTCAAACAGATTTCGAGAAGCTGAAATTTCAACTTGAATCAAAACAGAATGAAGTGAAAAAACTGAAGCTTGATCTAAGCAAAAGTTTCTATGACATCCAATCGAACAATGATATCAAAAAATTACGTATTGATAACCTGGCCGATGCTGTTGAAAATGCCAAACGCTTATTTAAGGCCGGTGGCGGTACCCGCGAAGGTATTGAGCAAGCCGAGTTGAATTTAAAAGTTGCCCAACTGGAAAAGAAGCAACTTGAAAACGAGGTGAAAAATAAGCAGCAAACCATGCAGATAGAAATAAAGGAGGCCGAAATTGCAGCCGATATTTTAAGCAGCGATTTAAATGCCTTGCAGCGCAAGCTGAACCTGGCAAATATTGTGGCAACCCGGGCAGGCGTAGTAACCTATGTAAACAGGAATATTGGCGCAAATATAAAGGAAGGCGAATCGCTGGCCCGGATTGCCGATTTGGGAAGTTTTAAAGTACAGGGCAGTATTTCAGATAATTCAATGGATCAATTGCATGCCGGGCTGCCCGTTATTGTTTTGATAAATGAAGTACAACTGCGCGGGCACGTGGTTAATGTATCCCCATCAATTCAAAATAGCATTATCTCTTTTGATATTCAGCTGGACGAGCGTAATAATAAACAGCTTCGCCCCAATATGAAGGTGGATGTTTACCTGGTAACCGCCACGCATAACCACATTATGCGTGTAGCAAACGGCCCTGCTTTCAAAGGGCCTGAATTGCAGGACATTTTTGTAGTAAACAACGGCAAAGCCGAAAGACGTACTGTGCACATCGGCCTTACAAATTTTGATTTTGTGGAGATCAAAGACGGCGTAAAACCGGGTGATATGGTGATCAATTCGGATATGAGCGAGTATAAAAATTCAAAAGAGGTCACTATTAATTGAGGGTAGAGATTAGAGGCTAGTTAATCAGAGATTAGTTAAGCGCAAAAAATTATATCATCCTCGAATCTTAAAAATCTTAGTTCAGAAATAATGAGAATTCTATATACAATATTACTTTTAACCATCAGCTTCAAGGCGTTTTGCAGCAGTGGGGTTGATTCAACCCTGCTAACTTTAAAGGACGTGGTGGCAATGGCGAAAGATAATTCTATTGCGGCAAAGCAGGCCGTTACCACACGTGAAACCAAGTATTGGCAATGGCGTACCTTTAAGTCAAATTATCAGCCTCAGCTATCATTAAACGGCAATTTGCCCGGTTACAGCAAAACAAGCACCCCGGTTGTACAGCCGGATGGCACTATCCTGTTCCAGCCAATTCACTATGATAATTCATCGCTGACCTTAAACTTCAGCCAGAGCATTACAGCAACCGGTGCTACCATTTATGGCCAAACCCAATTACAGCGGTTTGATGATTTCGATAGGAATAGCATTTTGTATAATGGTGTTCCGTATGCAATAGGCTTTAGTCAGCCACTGGGCCAGTTTAACAGCTTAAAATGGGATAAAAAGATCCAACCTTTGTTATATAACGAAAGCAGGCAGGCTTATATTGAAGCGCAGGAGCAGATCTCTATAACAGTAACCGGCTACTTTTTTGATCTGCTGCTTGCACAGGTAAATTTAGAGACCGCAGAAGCTAACCTTACAAATACCCAAAAGATCCTGAAGATAGCCAACTTAAAATTCAACCTGGGTAAAGTATCAAAAAACGAGATCCTGCAATTACAGCTGGAGCAGCTAAATGCAAAAAAATCTGTGGGTACCGCAAAGCGCGATATGGAAATAGCTACGCTTAACCTGCGCAGTTACATAGGGCAGGAGAGCGCTCAAAAAATTGTATTGCAGGTGCCTGAAACAATAAGCCAGATGACCGTGACAGCCGACAAAGTTTTGGCCGAAGCGTTTTCAAACCGGTCAGACGCTATAGCGTTTATACGACGTATTGCCGAAGCAAGGCGTGACGTTGCCTTAGCTCATGGGCAAACAGGTTTAACGGCAACTTTAACTGCAAATATTGGTACCTCAAACTCTGCCAAAAATATTCCCGGTGTTTATAAGTCGCCGCAGAATCAGCAATTGATCGAGTTGCAATTTTCTATCCCTGTGCTGGATTGGGGCCGGTCAAAAGCAAAAATAAAAACAGCAGAAGCAAACCAAAAATTCACCGAATATTCGGTTGAGCAGGATAAGCAAACGTTTAAGCAACAAATTGTAACGCAGGTTTCTTTATTTAATGTGATGAGAGATCAATTGGCCCTCACAGCTGAAGCGGATAGCATAGCATCAGAAAAATATAAAATAGCAAGGGAAAGGTATGTTTTGGGTGACCTTAGTATAACCGATCTCAGCATCGCTTTCCAGGAAAACGACCAGGCCAAACGGGATTATGTACAATCACTCCGTGATTTTTGGAGCGCCTATTACCAATTGCGCTACTTATCACTCTACGATTTTGAAAAAAACGAAAAAATAACCTATAAATGAGGTGAAGAGTAAAAGGCGAAAGCTAATCTTTGAAGCATTCGACTAATAAAAAAATCAACAATATAACTATACTTCAATCAAACAATAAAAAAGCACAAATTCAATAATTAAACAAATGATATCTCTACAAAACATCGAAAAAGTATATCGCACCAATACAGTAGAAACATTGGCGCTAAACAGCATTAGCCTGGATATAGCCAAGGGCGAGTTCCTATCCATTATGGGGCCGTCAGGCTGCGGAAAAAGCACCCTGCTTAATATTATAGGGCTGCTTGATCTGCCATCAAAAGGGGCTATTAAAATAGCTGATCAAAAAACAGATCACCTGTCAGACAAACAGCTGGCGCATTTCCGCAACCAGAAGCTGGGCTTTATTTTCCAAAGCTATCATTTGATAAATGATCTGCAGGTACTGGATAACGTGGAATTACCGCTGCTATACCGTTCTTCTGTATCTGCAAAGGAAAGAAAGCGGCTTGCTACCGAAGCGCTGGAAAAGGTCGGACTTGCCAATCGCGTAAAACATTTCCCAAACCAATTATCAGGCGGACAAAAACAGCGTGTAGCTATAGCGAGGGCAATAGTTGGTCGCCCGGAAATTATTTTGGCAGATGAGCCAACTGGGAACCTTGACAGCGCCATGGGCAACGAAATTATGGACATCCTGATGCAGCTTAATCAAAAAGATGGTACCACCATAGTGATGGTTACGCACGATGAAAATATGGCGCACAAAACCCATCGCCTGGTTCGCTTATTTGATGGCTCGCAGGTTCAGTAATTATCGGCTTTAAAAATTAAAACCATGTTTAAAAATTATTTTAAAATAGCCATAGCGGTATTACGCAGGAGAAAGTTCTTCACTTTTATCAGCTTGTTCGGCATCAGCTTCACGCTTACCATATTGCTGGTATTAACCGCATTTATTGATAAGGTTGTCGGCGATAATTATCCCGATAAAAAACGCGACCGTTCATTATATGTATCACGGATCTCCCAGGTAGGCAAAGACGCTACATCTTCAGGGCCGCCGTCGTTTTATTTTTTAACACATTACGCCGGGAGTTTAAAAACACCTGTTAAAATAGCCATTTCTTCAGGCTTTAGCGGGACGAATACTTATGTTAACAATAAGAAAATAGAAGTGAATTATAAGTACACCAATGCTGAATATTGGGATGTGCTTGAATATGATTTTTTAGAAGGAAAGGCGTTTAACAAGCAACAAGTAACAAATGCTGACAAGGTGGCCGTTATATCTGAGGATATGAAAAAGGAATATTTCGGTGATGTTCCGAATGTAGTAGGCAAGAACATTGAAGCCGATAATGTAAAATACCGGGTTATTGGTGTAATAAAAAGCGTGCCTGTTACCAGTTATATGTTATACAGTGATATTTATCTTCCCTATACGGTAGCCAAGGATGGGGGATATAAAAGCAATAAAGGATATCAGGGTGATTATTTTGGTATTCTACTTGCTAATTCAAAAGACGATGTAGACAAAATGCATGATGAGTATGAGCAAATGATACAAAGGCTGCCTGTGGAAGACAAAAAGACGTTCGACCATATTTTTAGCCATGCTGATACTTATATCAGGTCGTATGTTGATAATGGGGACGAAAAGCATTCCGGAACTTTTATTGTAATTACCGCCATCAGCATATTCGCGTTCATATTAATGTTATTGCCTACCTTAAACCTGGTGAATATTAATATCACCCGTATTATGGAACGCTCGTCTGAGATAGGTGTGCGGAAAGCTTTTGGCGCCTCGTCAAGAACATTGGTTTACCAGTTTATAGTCGAAAATATTATCCTTACTTTATTGGGCGGAATAATAGGGATGGTGCTGTCATTCATAGCTTTGCAGGTGCTGAACAGTGCAAACCTTATTCCAAACCTGGAGCTGTCTATCAATTTTACGGTATTGTTTATTGGTTTGCTGGTATGTTTGGTTTTTGGTTTGCTGTCGGGAGTTTATCCCGCCTGGCGAATGTCAAAACTAAATGTGGTGACTGCTTTAAAAGGTCAATAATTAATTATCAAATCATTTAAATCAAAATATTATGTTCAAGCATTTATTTAAACTGATCTGGAATAAAAAGAAACAAAACTTTTTATTAATGTCCGAGATGCTGGTCTCGTTCCTGATCATATTCGCAGTGTTTTCACTGATAGTGTTTTATTACGACAATTATAAAAAGCCTATGGGATTTGAATATCAAAACCTTTGGATGGTTAATTACAATAATACCATCAGTACAAAAAATACCGACTCGCTTAATATGTTTTACGAAAACTTACGGCAAAACATAAAAACAATGCCCCAGGTAAAAGAAGTGAGCTTTTGCAGCGATAACGTTCCCTTTTCGAATAATCGGTGGAGTGGAGACGTTCATTATAAAAAGTTAAACCCCAATGCTGACTATTACAACGCAGACGATAATTACAAGCATGCTTTCAATCTGAAATTATCTGAAGGCCGATGGTTTAGTAAAGAGGATGCAGCTGCAAAATACAAGTCGGTTGTAATTAATGAAGAATTGAAGGAGAAATTGTTTGGCAAGGACGAAGCAATAGGTAAGCTGGTTGGCCAGGACGAAAAGAAATTCAATATGAAGGTAATTGGTGTAGTACAGGGTGTTAAAGCAAAAGGCGATTATTTCCCTGCAAAGGAGGCTATTTATATAAGAACAGATACAGGTTCGTATCGTGGGTTGGGTAAGATGATGATCCAGGTTACACCCAATGCTGACGCTGCGTTTGAGGGTCATTTGTATAAGACCCTGGCCAATTATATGAAAAACTCCAATGTGGAGATTGAGCATATGGTAAATAAAAGGAAAAGCACCAATCTTTTTAGCCTGGTGCCTATGATTGTAACGCTGATAGTTGCCTGCTTTTTGGTTATAAACGTGGCGCTGGGGCTGTTCGGAGTTATGTGGTATAATATTAATAAACGGAGGGGCGAGATCGGGCTGAGGCGTGCCGTAGGTGCAACCGGGCAGTCTGTATCATCACAACTGGTTTCCGAATCTATGATCCTGGCAACATTATCATTAATCGTCGGGTCTTTTTTTGCAGTTCAGTTCCCACTGCTAAATGTGTTTGATCTGCAGGCAAGTGTTTATTTGGTTGCTATGGCATTATCAATCGTATTTATCTATTTGCTGGTGCTGGTTTGTTCACTATACCCAGGTAAGCAAGCTGCTGCAATTTATCCGGCGGTGGCGTTGCATGAGGAGTAGTCTGAACCGGGATTAAGGGGATTTTGTTGGATGTAAAAAGAGCCGGGATTAAGTGATTAAAGGATTTTATCAAATGGAATTGCAGGTGTAAAAGAAAACTATCGGCTGTATCCATTAGCCAAAATCTGAAAAATCTCATAATCTGTTTAATCCCGGTTCAGAATATTGAACTACCCAAACATCCGGCAAAATCCTTTAATCACTTAATCCCGGTTATTCTTATACTTGTATGTAAATATGATATTAGTAATTGATGATGATATCGCGGTAAGAACTTCACTGCTCCTGTTGTTAAAAGACGAGGGGTATGATGCAGCGGACTGTGCTGAGCCGGCTGCGGCTATAAAAAGTATAAAGAAGAACGAGCCGGAACTGATCATCCTTGATCTTAATTTCTCGAACGATACTTCGGGTAAGGAGGGGATGCAGCTTTTGGGTCAAATAAAGCAGTTAAATGCATCCATCCCCATTATATTGATAACGGGCTGGGCAAGTATTGAGCTGGCTGTACAAGGCATGAAGCTGGGCGCAAATGATTTTATCAATAAGCCATGGAGCAATGATCATTTGCTGCAATCGGTTAAAACACTGCTTGACCTGAAAGAAAAAAAGACAGAGCACCACACCCGAAAGGAACTTGATAAAACCTATAACTTTCAGCACATAATTGGGGAAGATCCTAAAATGCTGAATATTTTAGAAACCATTGGCAGGGTAGCCGGCACTGATGCGTCTATATTGATAATGGGGGAAAGTGGTACAGGTAAAGAGCTCATCGCCGAGGCTATCCATCAAAATAGCTTACGTAAAAATAAGCCGTTTATAAAGGTTAACCTGGGCGGCATCTCCACCTCGTTATTTGAAAGCGAAATGTTCGGCCATATGCGCGGCGCCTTTACCGATGCCCGTTTTGACCGTACCGGCAGGTTTGAAATGGCAAACAAAGGGACTATATTTTTGGATGAAATAGGCGACCTTGACGCCGGCAGCCAGGTTAAGCTGTTACGCGTTTTACAGGATAGAACCTATGAAGTGCTGGGCAGCAGCCGCTCCAAAACTGTAGATGTGAGGGTAGTTTGCGCTACCAATAAGAACCTGAACGAAATGGTAAGCAGAACCACCTTTCGGGAAGACTTGTTATATAGGATAAACTTAATTACCATTTATCTGCCCGCTTTGCGCGATAGGTCAAAAGACATTCCATTGCTGGTTAATTACTTTATTGATAATTTAAAGGAAATTTATGGCCGTCCATCACTATCGGTAGCCGCCAATGCAATGAAATGGTTACAGCAATTACCTTTACCCGGCAACATAAGGCAGTTGAAGAATATAGTGGAACGAACTATTTTAGTGAGTAAAAACGATGAGTTGGATATTGACGATTTTCGTTCGCAACTGGAGCTTTCACCTGTTAAAAAGGGAGATATCCGGTTACCGGGTATTGGCACATTAACGCTGGAAGAAGTAGAGGTAGAGATGATAAAACGGGCAATGGAGTATCATAAAAATAAAATTGCAAAAGCAGCTGTATCTTTGGGCCTTACCCGCAGCGCATTGTATCGCCGCCTGGATAAATATCAAATCCCTTACGATGAAGCTGAGGACTAAGTATATTTTATTTGTTGTTATAATACACCTGGTAGCGCTTACGCTTACTTATTTTATTTTTAATGACAACAAAGTCTGGTTCATTGTATCTGAGGTATTTGTAATTATTTCAATAGTTGTAGCAATACAATTATACAGACAGCTTATCCAGCCCTTAAAAACCTTGATGCAGGGTGTGGATGCAATAAAGGACCGTGATTTTAATGTGAAATTCCTCTCAACCGGCAAGCATGAGATAGATCAGTTAACAGATGTTTATAATCAGATGATGGATGAACTAAGAACAGAGCGTACCCGGCAGGAACAACAGCATTTCTTTTTAGAAAAACTCATTTTTACATCGCCGACCGGGATAGTTATTTTAGACTTTGACGATAAGGTACAGCAGATCAATCCAAAAGCATTGCAAATTATAGGGTCAACGGCAAACCAGGTGCTCAATTATCCTATTGATAAACTCGCTCATCCATTATTTGAACAGATAAAGCTTTTAAGATCGGGCGAAACGGTTATGGTTAAAGCTGTCGGGATAAATACCTATAAGCTTCAAAAATCGCATTTTATTGACCGTGGTTTTTCCCGGCATTTTATTATGATCGAGGATCTGACCGCTGAAATTGTTGCAGCAGAAAAGAATGTTTATGGCAAAGTGATCAGGATGATGGCCCATGAGGTTAATAATACGATTGGTCCGGTTAACTCCATCATGCAATCTGCTTTGAAAACCGACCAGCTTTGGGAAAGTCACCAGTTTAATACGCTTAAAGACGCTTTGCAGGTAGCTGTAGACCGCAACCAAAACCTTAATTTCTTTATGCGCAATTTTGCTGAGCTGGTAAAGCTTCCTGCTGCAAATAAACAACCTGTTGATCTGCACCAGTTGGTTAACGCTGTTACTAAGCTAATGGGTATTAAAGCCATAGAGAAAGAGATTGAATTTAAATTTCAACTAACAGAGGGGCCTTTCAATATTATGGCCGATGAGCAGCAAATGGAGCAGGTATTAATTAACATTGTTAAAAATGCTATTGA
This sequence comes from Mucilaginibacter sp. OK098, assembly GCF_900142915.1. Classification (GTDB taxonomy): domain Bacteria; phylum Bacteroidota; class Bacteroidia; order Sphingobacteriales; family Sphingobacteriaceae; genus Mucilaginibacter. Next base: position 134,932 of record NZ_FRCM01000008.1, on the reverse strand, counting down.
GGCGATTGATTTTAATGGCGAAATAGTTTTTACTACAACGGAGGATAGAAGGAGCCTTGTTATAGCTGATACAGGTTCGGGCATCAGCGCCGGGCAAACTGCAAATCTTTTTTCTCCATTTTTCAGTACAAAAAAAGATGGGCAGGGGATAGGCCTTACCCTGGTAAGGGAGATCCTGGTTAATCATGGTTTTGAGTTCTCATTAAAAACAGTAACTCCTAAGAAAACGGAGTTTACCATATTGTTCACTTAATATTTTATTTATCCCCAAATTTTTATAATTGGTAATTAGTTATCTATATTTAATAGAATATTTAACCTTAAATCTTTTGATGAATTATGGAAACTAAACCAATTACTAAGTACGTAGCCGAATTAGTCGGTACATTTTGCCTTGTTTTGTTTGGATGCGGTGCGGCTGTTATTGCCGGCGCCAATGCTGAAGGAATTGCCCCTTCAGGTATTGGTTTACTGGGTATCTCATTGGCTTTTGGGGTTAGCGTTGTTGTTATGGCTTATACAATCGGGCCTATTTCCGGTTGTCATATTAATCCAGCCATTTCAATTTCAATGCTGGCTGCGGGCAAATTAAGCTTTAAAGACTGTATTGGCTATGTAATTTCGCAATGTATCGGGGCCGTTTGCGCATCCGGGATTTTGTATTTATTGTTATCAGGTAAACCAGGCTTTTCCATGGGTGAATATGCGCTTGGTGCAAACGGCTGGGGCGAAACTTACCTTGGTAAGTACTCAACCCAATCAGCTTTCATAGCCGAAACGGTATTTACGTTCCTGTTCCTTATTGTAATTTACGGAACCACATCAAAACGTGCAAACCCTGCAATGGCCGGCCTTGCAATAGGTTTATCGCTTACCTTAATCCACCTTGTTGTTATTCCTATAACAGGTACATCTGTAAACCCTGCCCGTAGCTTAGGCCCTGCATTGTTTGCCGGTGGTAAAGCGCTTAGCCAGCTTTGGCTGTTTATTGTTGCTCCAATACTTGGCGGCCTTTTAGCAGCCGGTTTTTGGAAAGGGATTTTGGAAACAAAAGATGCAGCGTAATATAAATTATTGAATTTTAATTAGATATACTATAATACATCCCCTTGTCATTGCGAGGTACGAAGCAATCGCGAACTTTACAGAGCAGTATAACAATGTGCTACCTGCAAAGCGTAAATGCATGGTTTGCGATTGCCACGCTTCGCTCGCAATGACAATTTTTCCAACTTCTATACTAATAAACATTCCGGATGTACAGGCAACCAATCTGCCTGGCCGCGCGTACTGTGATTATAGGTAATTAACCCAATCACTCAAAGCACATCCTTAAGCAGTTGAAGCAAATTTTATCAGGTATTTCAGCTATTTTAAATAGCAGGGAAAAGATAAAGCTATATAAGCTAATTGTCTTCGACCTTGTTATTGGTATGCTTGATATTGCCTTTTTGGCGATGTTGCTGTTTGTATTAAACCTTTATACAAAAAACGCAGCGCCGGCTAAAATTTTATTCCTGCCACAGGCACTATTAAACCCCGGTTCATTATTGCTTATCGGCATCTTTTTTATTCTTTTCAGCATCAAAAACTGGTTTGGTTTTACCGGGCTAAAATCGCAGCACCATTTTTTTTATAATGTAGCATCAAGGCTGTCAAAAAGAAATTTGTTAAATTTTTTATCGGATGATTACAGCCGCTTTGTAACAATTGATTCTTCAGTGCTGGTGAGGCGTATTAGCCAGCAACCGATTGAGTTTAGTCATTATATCCTTACCAATTTTCAGCAGATCGTATCTCAAATTATTTTGATCTTTTTTACTATTTGCGCAATCCTGTTTTATCATCCTTCGCTCTTTTTATTGCTGTTTGTGCTTTTGCTGCCGCCGGTAGTTTTGCTGGGCTGGTATATCCGTAAAAAACTAAAAGATGTACGCAGCCAGGTAAAAATAACCAGCGAGAAAACACTGCAACACTTGCATGAAGCGCTTGCCGGCTATGTTGAAAGTAATATCTACCACAAAGAAGGCTTTTTTACAGACCGCTATTCCGGGTACCAGGATCAACTGAATGAAAATATAGCCACCCAGCAAACTTTACAAAGCCTGCCATCGCGCCTGGTAGAGATCTTTGCTGTGCTGGGTTTTTTAATATTGGTGGTTATCAATAAATTATCTGCTGATGCACCTGCTATAAACATGCTGACCATTGGCGTTTTTATGGCTGCCGCTTATAAGATCATCCCCGGTATTGTGAAAATATTGAACTGTACCGGGCAGATAAAAACTTACCAGTTTACTTTAACTGATCTTTTGCCGGATAACACCAAAACATCACCAGCAAAAGATGAAAAACCATCTCAACCCATCAGATCAATAAGTTATCAAAACATCTGCTTTAAATATAAACAGCATCTGGTTTTAAACGACCTGAGTTTTGAAGTAATACCGGGAGATCTTGTTGGTATTTCGGGAAATTCAGGTAAAGGGAAAACAACTATTATTAACCTGATGCTTGGTTTTTTAACGCCTGATTCCGGCAACATCAGCATAAATGAAAAAATATGCGATGCTGATGAACTGGCGCTTTATCGTAACCGAATCTCCTACGTTAAGCAACAGCCATTTTTTATTAATGATACTATCCTTAAAAATATTACACTTTCTGAATATGACCATTACCCCAACAAGCGAAGGGAAGCGATTGCCTTAAGCGGAGTTGATAAGCTATTGGATAAATATCCTGAGGGGTTTGAAAAGGTCATTAATGAGAACGGGAAGAATATCAGCGGAGGCCAGCGGCAACGAATCATGCTGGCAAGGGCCTTATACCATGATTTTGACCTGCTGATCCTTGACGAGCCATTCAGCGAAATGGACGGTGTTTCGGAAAACGAGATCCTTAAACAATTACAAGTACTTGCCGGGCAGGGTAAAATGATCCTGTTCATTACACATAATAAAGGCAGCCTGAGTTATTGTAATAAAATAATAGCGATAGATGAAGCATAAGCGGCAAACTCTGGTGATTCTCAGCCCCGGCTTTCCTAAAGATAAGGCCGATACCACTTGCTTGCCTCCCCAGCAGATCTTTGTAAAAGCATTAAAAGAGGTTTGTCCGGGCCTTAATATTGTTGTTTTAACTTTTCAATACCCGTTTTTCGCAGCCGAATATGAATGGCACGGTGTTAGGGTAATTGCTATTGGCGGGAAAGATAAAGGCCGGATCTTTCGCCTTATTACATGGCAAAAAGCGTGGCTGATCCTAAAAAAGCTGCATAAAGAATATCAAATAATAGGCTTACTAAGCTTTTGGTTTGGCGAATGTGCATTTGTAGGCAGCAGGTTTGCAAAAAAACATGGTTTAACTCACTATAGCTGGCTGCTGGGCCAGGATGCCAGGAAATATAACAAGTATTTTAAATGGATAAAGCCTAAGGGAGATGAGCTGATTGCGTTATCAGATTTTGTTGTAAGGGAAGTAAAGAAAAATTATGGAATAACGCCAGCCCAGGTAATTCCAGTGGGAATTGATCCTTCTCAGTTTAGTACAGCAACTCATAGAAGAGATCTTGATATTTTGGGTGCAGGGGCATTAATTCCGTTAAAACAGTATGACGTTTTTATTGAGTCGGTAAGTTATTTAAAAGAATTTTACCCGCATATTAAAGCTGTTATTTGTGGTAAGGGTCCGGATCTGGATTGGTTAAGATCATTAGCGCGGTCAAAAAACTTAGATAATAACCTTACATTCAAAGGCGAGCTGCCCCATAAAGAAGTATTAAAGTTAATGCAGCGGTCAAAAATATTTTTACACCCCTCAAACTATGAGGGATTTGGCGCTGTACTATCCGAGGCTTTATATGCTGGTGCCCAGGTGGTTTCGTTTTGCAAGCCGATGGATAAAAATTACCGCCATCATCATGTTGTAAATAGCGCGGAAGAAATGAACGCCAAACTGCTTTCTATCCTTAAAAATAAAAAGACAGATCATGAGCCGGTTTTAATGTGTACTATTCAAGAGATTGCCAAGAATATGGTTAGCTTGTTTGTGGATTGATTGTTCCCGGATTCTTTATAAAACTAATTCGCCCCTATGTCATTGCGAGGTACGAAGCAATCGCATGTTATACAGAGCGAACAGAAAGGTGTAGAACTTGTATTGGCGGTTGTGCATGGCATGCGGTTGCCACGCTTCGCTCGCAATGACATGTTTTAATTAATTTAACCCCTCAGCAATCTCAGCAATCTGCTTCGCAATAGCCGAAAATGACAATTTCTCCCTAAAATAGCTTAAACATAATTCCCGTTTTTCCTCTAAATCTAATTTACCAATTTGATTCAATACATTCAATAAAGCAGCTTCATTTCCTGCCTCATACAACAGCCCGCATTTACCATCATCAGTGATCATCCTGAATGAGAAGATATCAGTTACAACAGGCACACAACCGCATGACATGGCCTCGCAAACAGCTGTGCCACTGCCCTCATAATGTGAGCCTGAGATCAAAAAATCTGCACTGTTAAACCAATACAATAAATCATCGTGGGGTACCTTTCCGATCAAAATAATTGCATGTCCTGCAGGGGAATTTTTAAGCAGGGCGTTGAGATCTCCAAGCAATTCATCGGTATGATAGATCATGTATAAACGTGCGGCAGGATTGTTTTTTGCATATTTCAAAAACGCCCTTACCACATTTAGCGGGTCTTTATTGTCATTTAGCCGGCCTACCCATAAAAAAACTGCATTGCCTGATGCGTTGGTTTTATGCTTTGCCAATGCTTTATCAACAGGATAGAAATTGGAAGAAACCTCCATTACCTCGTGAATTTTTTTGGCCGATGAGATGTTGCCCTTTTTAACCCAATCCAATCCCATGTCCATCGAGGCGAACAAATAAGCATCAACAAAACGGTCGGCTAATTTTTGTGCATATTTTTTGATGCCGGGCAGGGGCTTTTCGGCGTGATGGTGGACAATGATCTTTGTGTTTTTATTTAAGATAGAATGGAGGAGGATCAACTGAATTGGGTTATGTAATCCTTGTACGATCACCATATCAGGATTTAAGCCCTTTATAAACCTGTTTAGCCGGAACGGGAAATGCGTTTTTTCCCGGTTTAAGTTTATAAATTGGTATTCAACGCCATTGTGCGAGGCCACTCCTTCATAATTGATCTGCTTTACGCTGATTACCTTATTCTCCTTAGCCAGCCATTCAAAGATCTCAGCGTAGCCCGCTGTTCTTTTAAACCAGCTTTCGGGCGTGTTAAAGTCAGGGGAGTAACTATAGCTTATGGATACATACAGCATAAATGCTTCACTTTAAATTAAAATAACCCATCTATACTTTTATAAGTACTGTTTTGAAACTGTAAAAAACCAATATGGTAAAGTGATGACGGATTACTTTTTACCTGTTTTTTATTTAAAACTTTGCCAACCATCAGCATATGATAGCCCATTTTTTTGTTGGTGATGATCTCTATTTCTTTATAGGAGCCAACAAAATCGGGCACCGGGAATCCGAAAAGCTCACTTTCCGTAGTTTTAAATGGTAAATGATCAGGTGTTGTGGGTGATCTGCTAGAATGTTTCCCCAAATCATAAACCGTATTTATATCAACATCATTGGTATTGCAAACCACTACTTTTTTGGCAGTAAGAATTTTATCAAGAGTAACATTGGTGGTTCTTAAACCTAATAGATACATTCCTTCTTCCTTTATATAGCCGTGAATATCCATTGGGAATATATTGCAGTAATCAGCATCTTTATAAGATACAATGATAATGCTTCGCGGATAGGAATACATGGCGCTTATAACCTTGCGACTGTAATAGGTATTGGCTTTTGAACGCAGAAAGTAAGTGAACAACACTAACCTGTGAAGGGTGCTTAGCTGGTAGTTTTTTACACGCCCGACCTTGTATAAAAATAATACACCATGGGGTGTGGCAATCTTTTCAATTAATGACACATCGATAGCCGCATTCAACTGGCTGCCTTTCATAAAATGGATTTGCGCTTGCTGGTTGCTGATTAAAGCTGCCTGCCCGGTGGTTAACCACGCTGCCATGCAGAACGGATCGAGGCAGATCATGCTGTTGGTCGAGGTGATATCCGCCTGGTGCATGCCATTTCTTAAATAAACTTTTTCCTCAATTTCGTTTGCGTGCAGCCTTGCTATTTTAAAGGTGCTTATTTTCTTATTGCCAAAAAAAAGTTTGTTTATAAAACCCATATTAAAAGGTATCTATATCTGCTGAAGTGAATTTAATCTTATCTATCTGTAAATCCCAATCCAAAACTTTAAATAATACCGGGAAGGAAGGGATTGAATTAAAGCGCATAGCGAATAGACTATGCAAAGTTGTACCGGGCGATGCATGAAAATGAATCTGCTTTATGCCGAGCTTATTGGCAAGCTTTTTTAATTCATACATCGTATCATCAAAATCATCAGGTAATACGGATATATCACCTATTAAAAGTACGTCGCTTATTTTTACCCACAAAATTGAAGCATTTATTTTTATGAATTTGGTATCGGTATAGGTTTTATATTTAAAGTAAAGCTCATCACGGTATACGCCACAGCAGTCATCTTTAAATACTGAATTATCAATTCTGTTTTCTTTAGCCAGGTACCTTTTTAAAATGCGTTTTTGATAACGACCATATAAAATTTTCAGGACAGAGAACCTATCCAGTACCCATTTCCATGAAAAGTTACCCGTATGGATAATAAAACAATCCATTGTATCTGTTATTTGCCAGCTCAATTTATTTACAGCGCCGGGCAATGAATTTTGATTAGGGAACCCAAAAAGCAGTTGGATATTTAAATCGCGGCATAGCTGAAAAGTAGTTAGCGAAAGTTCAACAAATAACCCTTTAATGCGATGATCCGGGTGTGTCATGGTATCTGCTGATTGTGCAGCAAGGATAATTTGATCACCGTACTTTATAAAGCAGGGAATAACCGCATAAAAAGCAATGGGCTGCCGCTGATTATTGTAGGCAATGAAGCCTGTATATTCAACGCCTGTAAATGCGGTGTTATACTTTTTTGTAAAAAAGCCGGGAGCCACCTGTTTGCCATAAACCGCAACATATAACCGTTCTATATCGGTTAAATTTTTAGCATTTAGCCGTTCTACAATGTATTGGACGTCTGGATGATTATTATTCATAACTACCGGTTATAGTTGCATACATTTGATTATTGACAGATATAAACGGATTTACCGTTAAGCGTTCGCGCATCGCATTATCATCGTGATCTTCGGCACTAACAAATTCTGTTGCAAGCAGCTTTTCATAGCCTGCCTTTTTAGCTGCTTCCATAACGGCATTGTTATATGACCCATACGGAAATGCAAAGCTGTTTACAGGCCTCTCAATAATATTTTCTAGATATTGCTTTGTAAGGGCCAGTTCTTCTGCTGTTTCACGGATGTTGATTTTTGCCAGGTCATTATGATAATAACCATGAGCGCCGATAGTTACGAAAGGGGAGGCGGAGAGCTCCCTGATCTGCCGGGTTGTCATTTGCAGCCAGTAATCTTCATCCTGTTTTTTAGTTTTAAATGGTGCTAAAGGGTAAAGCGCTTTCATCATCTCCACTTTTTTATCAAACCCGCTAAATCTTAATTTTTCGGCTAAACTTATGCCATTATCAGTTGAGAGATATTTGTTATAGCGATCTTTTATATAAGCCTCGCCTTTAAAATTGAATTTAGCCGGTCCATATTTACCGGCAATGCTTAAAAAGTCATTCCACAAAATATCATAGCCTGCTACTTGAATAGCGGTAATAAAAAATGTAGCAGGTATTTCATATTGTTCCAAAAGTGGCAATACATATTTATGGTTATTAGCAAAACCGTCATCAAATGTTAAACAGACATTGAACCTGGTATTGCTAAGTTTTTGTTGATAATAGTCATCCAGCGATAGTACATTGAAATGTTTTTTATAGAATTTAAGGTGCGATTCAAAGGTTTTCCTTGTAAGGAAAAGGGTATTGAATTTTAAATGATCATGCTCGCAAATGCCATGATATAACAAGATCCTGCTTCCCCTTGCTGATCTGTAGAAGTTTTTATAAAACCCTAATCCATGACATAGATCCCTAAACAGGTATTTGATTTTCCCGGCCAATTTTGAGCTTATTTTTTGAGATAGGGTCATAATGGTACAAGCTCATTTATATCTGCGGGGAAATTAACATCCGGCTGGTATGCCTTTATCATTTTTATCAATGCCGGCAGATCTCCTTTTACATACTTGCACGCGCCGGTTATAAAAACTTTACTGTAGTTGTCCAATTCAATAGGCTGTAATTGAGGCAACATGGCCTGGTCAAACAACCTAATCTCACCTTTATGAATTACCAGTAATATATCAGCAGGAGTAAGTGCAAAAAAGGCATCAAGGCCTTTCTTTCCGGCAGGTTGTTTTGCAACTACAAGGTCAGCATCCTTTCCCTCATTAATACTGCCTGTATTTAATTGCCAGGTATTTGCCGCATTTTGATTCATGGCTGCATATAACTCTTCGTCGGTAAGTAATTTGGTTTTTCTTGCCAATTTCAGGTGCTCCCAAATATCCCAGCTCCCGGTTAGTGTTGAATCTGTGCCGAATAATATTTTGGTATGCTTAGCAAGCTCATCCACCGGCGCTGTTTTATCCAGCAAAAAATAATTTGATTCAGGGCACCAAACCAGTGCCTCAAACTTTTCTGCCTGCATTGCCGACATGGATACGCCATGGACCCCTATAAGCTTCCTTTTTAATAGGTTATATTGGATCAGGTGATCGATTTCCCTAAATGACAGCCAGTCATCGCCCTCGCCAACATGAATATTTACCGGCAGGTCTCTCTTTAAGGGATTATTCAGCTTGATTTTCCAGTTCTTCTCAAAATGGACAGAATGCAAACATTGGCTTTCTTCAAACACTGTTATCAACTCGTTTTTCAACCCTGATTTTTCACCGTGATTAACCACTGTTGTAACACCGCAAAGCAGGTTTTTGTATATACCCCATTCAGCTCTTAACAGCCCCGGGATTTTCAGAACGGCGGCTATCTCATCTTTATAGGTTTTGTGGATATGCTTACCCCATTCGGTATAATTGTGATATTTCTTGTTGCCAAGTTGAGGGAAGAGGTTAAAATCCAAATGGTCATGAGAGTTTATAAGTCCCGGAAATGTAATGGCATCATCAAAAGTTAGCTGTAAGTGACCTGTTTTGTTTTTTGAAGATACCGGAGTAATATCCGCTATCTTTCCATTACAAACCCTGATGTTTACAGGTTCGTTATTGCCAATTATATTTATATTGCCAAGGATCATTTATCCCCTCCTGAAATGGATCCCGTAAATTATCGGGAAGCCTTTAAATTTATCGTATACATGCAGTGCATTTTGCGCCTGGTAATAATGCCTTACTTTTTCATCAACTTTCTTTTCAACTTCACTAACCACCCTAAAATTATTTTTCAAAAGTATTTCCCTTATCGCGTTGGTTGAATGCACAAAATTGCGCACAGCAATGTGGCCATTATTATGTTTGAAAGTTCGCTGACCGCCGGAAGCTAAAGCGTTGGGATGAAAATCGGTAATGATCAAATCCCCGGAAGTTTTTAAGATCCTGCTCCATGCTTGCAAAGCTTCCTCAATATTTTCAATATGGGCAACGGTAAGGGTGGAAAGGATGATGTCATAAGTATGATCAGCGATATCAGAAAACGCGTTATCTGTAATGGTATGGGTATTGGCTCCTTGAAATTTTTCTTTCAACTTCTGAAGCATTCCCTGCGAAACATCAAAACCGGTTAAGCCTGCAACATCTTCCTTTAAAATTTTAGGCCAGTGCCGACCGGTACCGCATCCTATATCGGCAATTTCTTTGTTTTGTATATCAATGGTGCCCAGTAATTCACCAAAAACCAGTTCATCCAGGTCAAGCATCAGGTTACCGGGCTGGGCATCGTAATTTTCGGCCCAAATGTCATAGGCTTCCACAACTCCCTGCTCTTTTATAATTGACGGGAAGATCTTTTTATGAATGTACCTTTTTAATGTTGCTATCAAAACAGGGTATAATTTAAATGTAAAACCAAAGGTTGTATACCTAAAGATTACGTATAATTATTTACGAGGGTTGCCCTATGCAATTTTATTTATTAAAGCAGGCAACCTTAGCTTTTAGCAGGGCGTAATTACTACAGAGTAATTGTTTAATTGGGGTTAAATTGGTTTTTGTGTGAACTGACGTCTCCGTTAAGGAAATACCGGCGGGATAACTACCGCCGGTATTACGGAGATCAGCCCTGTTGTCAAATATATTGTGAGAATATAACATGAGTAAGATACTACTGTTCAATCCCAAAAGCGCTATAAATAAATACAGGATCCCAAATTCTATTTTAAACATTGCCGCATCGGTTGATGGAAAATATGATTGGGTAATAGTTGATGGCAATTGCGAAGCCGATCCCATAAAAAAAATAGAATCGTATTTAAACACGGGTGAATTTAAGTACCTGGGGTTTACGGTTATGCCCGGCCCGCAATTACGGCAGGCAATTTTGGCTGCAAAGGCTATAAAAGAAAAATTTCCCTATACCAAAATGATCTGGGGTGGATATTTTCCGTCAAACCAGCCAAACTCGGTGCTTTATTCTGGTTATGTTGATTTTATTATTAATGGTCCCGGAGATCATGCTTTCCCAAATTTGATTGATGCTTTAGAGTATGATCAGCCGTTTGAGTTTATAAAAAACCTGATCTACAAAGCGCCTGATGGCAGTATCTCAAAAACGGCCAAAGAAGACCTGATAGACCAGGACTCGTTGCCGCCATTACCATACGATAAGCTGAATACTTTTTATCCTATCACCAAATTTTTAGGGAAAACATACCTGGGCCAAAAAACACTTGCCTATCATTCAAGCATAGGCTGCCCGTTCACCTGCTCATTCTGTGCGGTTGTGCCAATTTATGAGGCCCGGTGGAAAGGCAAATCGGCACAGGCTGTTTATAAAGATGTTAAATACATAAAAGATAAATGGGGCGCCGATGCTATTGAGTTTCATGATAACAATTTCTTTGTTTCAGAAAAACGTGCCGTTGAGTTTTCAAGGCTGATGAAAGATGAAAACATGACCTGGTGGGGAATGGCGCGGATAGATACCATGAGTAAGTTTAAGGATTCCTCATTAACTGCTATTCGTGAATCAGGCTGTAAGATCATCTTCTTTGGCGCGGAAAGCGGTAATAATGAGGTGCTGGCGCAAATGGATAAAGGTGGCACCCAAACCGGGAACCAGATCATTGAATTTGCTGAACGGCTTAAAAAGTTCGATATCATCCCTGAATACTCGTTTGTGCTGGGCACACCGGCGCCAACCCAGGAAAAGGTGCAGGCCCAGATTGATTTCGAGATTGATTTTATAAAAAAGGTTAAGCATGTAAACCCGCGCACGGAGATCATTATTTATACCTATAGCCCCGTACCTACAGAAGGCTCTGAGATGTATAAACAGGTATTGGCCAGCGGTTTCAGGTTCCCGCAAACGCTGGAAGACTGGATCAGCCCGGCATGGGAAAGTTTTGACCTTCGGAAAAACCCGCTTACACCATGGCTAACTCCCGAGATGATAGACAAGATCAGGAACTTTGAGACAGTGCTGAACGGGGTGTATCCTACGGTTACCGATATCCGCCTTAACCTGATCAAGAGAAAGGCGATCCAACTGGTAGCGGGGCTCCGCTATAAGGTAAACCTTTACAAATATCCGTACGAGATAAAGCTGTTGCAAAAAGTTTGGAGATACCGCCAGCCGGAAATTCAGGGATTTTAATTGAAGCACCGTGAACATAACTGAATTAAAGAAGGAGAGTAAGCAAGAGGAAGCCGAAGGTTCAGGTTTTGGTGATCTTTATATTGATGTGAGATATAAAGAGAAACGTGTTTTGTCAGACGGGCAGGTTATGTTTTTACCTGATATTGAAGCCAATCACGTCCATTTTAAAGAATGGCAGAGCAGGAGGCGGTCGGCTCAAAGACTGATCGATTATCTTAACGGAAAAAACAAACCGCTTAATATTTTAGAAATAGGCTGCGGGAATGGCTGGCTTTCTTCAAAACTTTTAACTGTTAAAAATTCAAATGTAACCGGGCTTGATATTAATGAGCCGGAAATAATGCAGGCTAAAAGGGTTTTTCAAAAGGATAATCTTGAGTTTATCTGCGGAGGTTTTGAACCTAAAATGTTTAAGGATCAAAAGTTTGATATTATCCTGTTCGCTGCATCTGTTCAATATTTTTCGTCTGTTAAAAACATACTGGAAAGTGCGTTTTTATGCCTGAATAAAAATGGAGAGATCCATATAATGGACACCAATTTTTATAAGCCAAATGAAGTTGCAAATGCGGCAAAACGGACGGAAGAATATTATGAAATGTTAGGTTATCCTGAAATGGCAGCTCATTATTTTCATCATTCAATAAATGACCTGCAGCCGTTCAATTATAAAATATTATTTAATCCGAAACGCCTGATCAATAAGATCACTAAAAAGGATCCTTTTTATTGGGTCGTAGTAAAACACTAAATTATATGGTAGGGCAATCCTTATATCGTTCATATAACAGGTATCGTACTTTAAAAACAAGTATCATATCTGCATTGCCTATAGTTATATTGATGCCGCACAGCGCTTGCAATTGCCGTTGTGTAATGTGCGATATCTGGAAGGATAACAAAAACCTGAAACAGCTAACAGAGCAAGATCTGACCGCTTTGCTGGGAGCCTTAAAAAAATTCGGAACGCAGCAGGTGTTAATGTCCGGAGGGGAGGCGCTGCTTAATGTCAATTTCTTTAGGTTGTGCGAGATACTGAAACAGCATAAAATTAAGGTCACCCTGCTTACAACCGGGCTTACCATTAAAAAGAATGCCCGCCAGATCTTAGAATTGGTTGATGACCTGATAGTTTCTTTAGATGGTGATGAAGCCCTGCACGATGCTATCCGCAATATTCCCAACGCTTTCAGTAAACTAAAGGAAGGAGTGGAGTACATCAAATCAATCAATCCAAACTACAGGATAACAGCCCGCACAGTGATCCATCGCCTTAATTTCAGGAACTGGGATGCTATAATTAATGAATCAAAATTGATGGGGATTGACCAGGTGAGCTTTTTGCCTGCGGATGTAAGCAGCCATGCCTTTAACCGGCAAATGGCCTGGGAAGAGCCGAAGCAAGATGAGATCTTAATATCAGAACGCGAGCTGCCCGAATTGCAGGAGGTGATAACCCGGATAACCAATAACGAGGATAACTTTAAAACAAGGTTTATTGCCGAATCAAAGGAAAAGATCCGGGACATTTATCAGTATTATGCCGCGTTTTATGGATTGAATCCCTTTCCGTTTAAAAAGTGCAACGCTCCCTGGGTATCAACCGTAATTGAAGCAGACGGCAATGTACGGCCATGCTTTTTTCATGATGTGATAGGGAATATCAGGGATTCATCGCTGGAAAATATTCTGAATAGTGAAAGTGCCATAAACTTCAGGAGAAATTTGGACATGAGTAAAAATGCAGCCTGCGTAAAATGCGTATGCTCGTTAAATCTTTCGCCTTTTACAAAACTTGCATAGTATGAAAAGTATCTTGTTTTCACATTCTTACTTTTTACGCTTTGACCCTAAGCAATGGGCTTTGGGGCAGCCATATCCGCCATTAGGTACCATATATGCAGCAGCATTGATGCGCGAAAATGATTACGCGGTTTCGCTTTTTGATACCATGTTTGTTAGTGATCCCGTAGAAGTTACAGTTGCATTAACAGAAAGCAAGCCTGATTTTTTTGTGATTTATGATGATGGCTTTAATTACCTCACCAAAATGTGTCTTACTAACATGCGCGAGGCGGCTTTCAGCATGTGTAAGATAGCTAAAGCTGAAGGGTGCACGGTAATTGTTTCAAGCTCCGACTCAACCGACCGTTATGAAAGCTATTTAAATGAAGGCGCTGATTTTGTAATAATAGGAGAGGCCGAGCATACTTTATTGGAATTAACTAACCATATTGAAAACGGCCTTAGTGATTATGATACAATACAAGGACTGGCCTACATTAAAGATGGAAAAGTTACTAAAACTCCGGGACGCCCGGTTTTGAAAGACTTGGACAGCCTGCCATTACCAGCCTGGGATTTGATTAATATAGATACATACCGGCAAACATGGCTGAAACATGCCGGGTATTTCTCGCTTAACATGAGCACTACCCGTGGCTGCCCGTTTAAATGTAACTGGTGTGCCAAGCCAATTTATGGTAACCGCTATAATTCCCGCAGCACGGAAAATGTTGTTGCTGAGATTAAGCTGCTTAAAGAACGCTACCAAATGGATCACATTTGGTTTTGCGATGATATTTTCGGGTTAAAACCCGGTTGGGTTAAAGCGTTAGCATTGCTGTTGCATGAGGAAAATATTAAGATCAGGTTTAAGATCCAATCACGGGCTGATCTGCTTGCAGATGAAGGTACGGTAAAAGCACTTGCAGACTCAGGCTGCGAAAACGTATGGATTGGCGCTGAAAGCGGCTCGCAGAAGATCCTGGATGCCATGGATAAAGGCATTATGGTTGAACAGATCCGCGAAGCTACCCACCTGATGAAAGAGCATGGTATAAAGCCATCCTTTTTTATTCAGTTTGGTTACCCCGGCGAGCTGAAGGAGGATATCCGGCTCACCATCAATATGATTAATGAGCTTTTGCCTTTTGAAATAGGTATTTCGGTATCGTATCCATTGCCCGGCACTTCATTTTATGAAAAAGTAAAAGCCGATCTGAAGAAAAAAACAAACTGGACAGATTCTGATGAAATGGCCCTGATGTTCACTAACACGTTTCCGCCATCGTATTATAAGCAACTGCATAAATACGTACATCAAAACTATCATAAACACCTGGCGAAAAACAGCCTGGTTAAACTGATCAATAACCCGCTGAGCGTCAATATTAAAAACATCAGGAAAGCGGCATCTGTTTTATACTACGCACCCGCTACGCTTATTGAAGGGATAAAGCTAAGAAAGCTGGAGGAAGCGTAATGGAAACCATGCAGGCAAATATTAATGAACAGCAGGCAGAATCGGCTTTTACCACACAATCCGTAATCTTCGATGAGTTATACGCTGGCAATACCATTATTAAATATAAACGGGAACGGGTTCGCAATCATGTTTTACAACTTTTATCACCGGGCAACTCTATCCTCGAATTAAACAGCGGTACCGGCGAAGATGCTTTGTTTTTTGCACAAAAAGGCTTCAAGGTACATGCTACAGATCTATCGGTAGGAATGCAAAATGAACTAAAAAGGAAAGTTGCGCTGGCCGGTATGGAAGATCAGGTAAGTACTGAAATATGTTCCTATACGCAACTCGGTCAGCTAAAAAATAAAGGGCCTTATGATCAGATTTTTTCCAACTTTGCAGGCCTTAATTGTACAAATGAATTGGATAAAGTACTAACATCTTTCAATGATCTGCTAAAACCAGGCGGAATAGTAACTCTTGTTATTTTACCGAAATTTTGCCTGTGGGAAACTCTGTTGATATTTAAAGGCAAATTCCGTACAGCATTCAGAAGGTTCTTTAGCAGCGATGGGAGCAAAGCCCATATTGAAGGTGTTTACTTTAAATGCTGGTATTACAATCCTTCATTTATCATAGATCAGCTAAAAGATCAGTTTTGTCTGTTGGGAATTGAAGGACTGTGTACCATTGTACCGCCATCATACATCGGAGGCTTCGCAGAAAAGCATCCTTCGGTTTACCGGTTTTTGAAAAATAAGGAGGATCAGTTAAAAGGTTCCTGGCCGTGGAAATTCATCGGCGATTATTATATTATCTCGCTAAAAAGGAAATAATCCTGTAGAGACGCGATGCTTCGCGTCTGCAGTAGGACAGGTTACCTCAATACAAGTTCGCAATGCATATTTTTAGACGCGAAGCATCGCGTCTCTACAATACCCCGTTTTTTAATGTGCCAGGCTATCTTCATAGGCACGCAAAATCCTGTCAACCCTAAACTGATATCTTGCCAATAGCTTGCTTTGAAAATTCCTGGGATCGGGCTTTGCATAATGTTTGCCGGTATCCATACCCATAATTATTCCATGACTGTTCAGCTTTTTTTGCTGTGTTTTTTTTAGCCATCTGCCACCGGTAATTTTCATCAGCATATTATCAATGGTATTGCCTGCCCGGTTGTTAAATAGCCATTCTAAAAAGCTCTTGAAAAATCCACCCTTAACAGGCTTTGCCGAAGCTATCCGCATGTTTTTATTTGGAAGATATTCCATGGTCCAGGCATTTGCAGTATAAAACCGTTCAAACACGGTGTCACCCTGCAAGGGTATCAATGTGCCTATTTCAATTGCAGTGTAAAGGTTTTTTTCTGTTATTTCCAGTTGCTGCTCATCAATATAATAGTTCATGCAAAACAAGTGCTCTTTATTAACCAAAAAAGTTAATTTTTTAAAGCAATGCATAATGGTGCGGGCTATCCACAGCTTATTTTTGGCAGTAATAATAAAAAGATCAACATCTGAGTTTTCATCTGCAAAGTTTTTCGATAATGAGCCTGATATAGCTATTCCGCGTACGTAGGGAAAACGGATTAAAAGGTTACCTACCTTTTCGGCTATTTTAATTAATTCAGCGGCTTTTTTATTCCCTTCGTTTCTCCGTACAACTAGCAGGTGATCGTTTTTTAAGGTATAAAACCTATCAAACTGGTGAATCATACCTCCTTCGAGCAGGCATTTCAATGCATCATCAAAAACTCCATACTCCTGTTTGTTTTTAAGAAAAAGATAAATCTCTCCTCTTAATAAAGGATAATCAAACATGTCAAAATAAGCCAGGGTCTCTAATATGTTTTCTTTAATCACTGACAAGTTTTTACTGATTAACGGGTATGAATAATTTTGCATTTACTTGTATATTGAAAGTAGCTTTATAATAATGACGGAGCAATTAACTGTTTGGTTGCCAATGTTATTAAATATTTATCCCGGTTTTATTGGTGCATAATTTATAGTCGTGCGTTCATTCGAAAAAATAAAAAACGGGAAGAAAAACACATAGAAAATGATCCCTTTATCAACATCCAGGAAATTCTCGGAAAGTGAAACCGTTGCAATAACTGCCATAAACGCCATAAACAGCAGGTCTTTTTGTTGAAAGGCGATCCGGAAACCAAAAAC
Source organism: Mucilaginibacter sp. OK098 (assembly GCF_900142915.1). Taxonomy (GTDB): domain Bacteria; phylum Bacteroidota; class Bacteroidia; order Sphingobacteriales; family Sphingobacteriaceae; genus Mucilaginibacter. The sequence continues at coordinate 117,620 of NZ_FRCM01000008.1, read as the reverse complement.
TAAAGTGGCTATATAAACAAGCAGGCCTACAATTCCTGATTTTAAAAGAAAGCTCAAATATTGATTATGTGAATTAAGATTGTTTAAAAACGAATTATATAATTTGTTATTGAAAAAGCTCTCATGTAACAAACCAATTTCCGAACCTGTTCCATAACCTGTTAACGGCCTTTTCGCTATCAACTTAACAACAACATTCCACCTGGTAAGGCGGGAATCTAAAACTTCATTAACTTTTGCCGGCGACAGATCAGTTGTTAACTCGGTAATGTACCGTTCCCTGAAGGTGCCTGACAATGAAACACCGGCCATCAACAAAACAGATAGTGATGCGGTAACCAAAATGAATTTACGGCGCCTTGCGCCCCGCAATAAAAAATAAGGGATGGCAATATTTACAATAAGAAGCAGCGTAATACAAACCGATTTTGAACTAAGCTGAATAAGCCCCGCAGTAAGTATCATGCAGCACGTTAAATAAAAAATCCTATTATAAAACGCCTTCTCCTTTATTAAAACCGATAAAAGGTAAACCAGCGATAATGCTACCTGCATAGCAAAAAATGTGGCATGCATATTAATCGGTTCTGAAAAGTTATGATTGGCAAAAAACTTGGAAAACAGTACATAAAATGGCAAATGGTAATGCCGGATCGTAACAAATGCGTCAACGTACAGGTAAATAATAGCTAGGGTACAAACCAGGGCAAACGATAGTAATAGTTGCGGCCTGTATTTTTTTATATCGAGCGGATTAAGACAGAATAATATGGGGATCAGGAAAATGATACTCCGCCGGCCTAATTCTGTAAAAGCCTGGTTGGTGTTTGTGGTATAAACAATACAGATCAGCGTTACAAAAAATACGGATTGTAAAGCCAGTGTTCGCAAAGTGAAGATTGGCTTAACTGTTTTTTTGTTGAGATGGATCAGGGTATGTATGGCAAAGCTTATTAAAATAAGGTGACTATAAAACATGTCAAACGGCAATGATGCCATTAACAGCATTAGGTGATAATAACTTATTTTATTAGTAAGGCTATCCTCAATCCTAAACAATTCGCTCATAGTTTGAATTATTATGGCATTCTATAATAAACTGCTCATATTGGTCAATTATCTTTTCCCAGTTAAACTGGTATTTAATTTTGTATACATTATTGCTAACCATTGTTTTTTCAGTTTCTTTTCTTTGAACCGTTTCAACAATATTCCGTACCTCTTTTGAATTTGAAAAGTAAAAGGCATCTGAATGCAGCACCGATTTATTGAAAGGGTTATTATGTGCGGCGATCAAAGCTTCACTGGCCATTGCCTCTAATAAAGATGGGTTAGTACCGCCAACGCTATGCCCATGAAAATACAGGTACGAGTTGTTTTGCAATGCGCGTACCTTGCCGGTATCAAAAATTGACCCTTTAAATTCAATGCGCTCATCGTTTTTAAATTTATGGGTAATGAACTTGCCAAACCGGTTGCTGGTATCGCCCAAAACTTTGAATTTACGGTGCGAGCTGCTGTTATTAAAACCTTCCAGTATGGTCTCAATATTGTTTTCGGGCTCCATGCGGGCCATCAGCAAAAAGTAATCTTCCTTCAGGGCTTCCCCATTGTCCACTTGTTCACGCTCCGCTTCCGAAAACAGATCAGCCCCATAAGGAATATATTTACTGTTGATGTTGTATTTTTCGCCCAGGTATGATTTAATAACCAGGGAATCGGAGACATAGAACTGGCTGTATTTTACAGCAAGCTTTTCGGCATATTTTAAAAACTGCTGTACCCTTGGAGAGTACTTTGAACGTTTCCACTCCAGCCCGTCCATATTGGTAATAATGGTGCTTTTTGCCGGATACAGCTTACCCCAAACCGAGCTGCTGGTGTAGCCCATTATTAAAATAGCATCAAATTTTCTTTTGCGGGCATCCAGCAAACAGTTTAAGTCATAAATAAATTGCCCGGCGGTACCAATCAGGTATTCAGGATCATAACAATGCCTGATCTCCACCCCGTTCCAATTATCCGCTTTATAGGGGTGATTATGCGAATTGTAAACTGTAACCGAATGCCCCCTTTTTACCAGGCCTTCTGAAACATACTCCGAGATATGCTCAAACCCCCCGTAATAATTCGGAATTCCCCGGGTGCCTAATATTGCTATTCTTAATTTCATGCTATAGCTGCTAATTGATATGCTTTTAATGTTTGTACTGCGGCCTGTTTCCAGGTGTAATTTTTTAATATTCTATCCAGTAAGTTCTCGTTGAATGGCGCTGTACTTGCTTCCTCAACTGCCGCCAGTAAACTTTCAGGCTTTGACGGATCACAGTAAACGGCATCATCGCCAAAATAATCCCTTGTATCACCTTTATCAGTTATTACTATGTTGCAGTGCATAACGGTTGCCTCGATAGAACTTAAACCTGTAGTTTCAAACCAACTGGGTAAAATGTGTACTTTGGCTCGCTGATAATATTCCAGTAATTCCTGTTGCGGGATCCTGTCGAGGAAGGTAATGTTGGTTGCTGCGATACTGCGGCATTGCTGGTAATAATCATCCTGGTTAGGTGCAGGGGCGCCAATAATTACCAGCTTAAACCGGGTATTATTTAAAGCTTTTATAAGGTTGAGGTGATTTTTACGTCCCTCTATCCTTGCTACACAGATCACCAGGCTTTCGTCCTTCTTTAAAGTTGTGTTAAAAGGAAACTTATCCGGGTTGATACCATTTGGGATGATCATATGGGTAACCTTGCAAGGATAGCTTTCCTGTACCCGCCTGTATTCCGATTCGGAGTTAGGCAGCACCATGTCTGCCCTTTTCAGGATCTCAATAATGCTTTTGCGCTGCCCTTTCCATAGGTAATCAATGCTCGAAAGATGATCTTTACCCAAAATCCAACGGGCAACGGTTTTTAAGTATTCTACACCATCTGCGGGCAGGTGGGTAAATATTGCGCCCAGGCCGGCACGGTTATATTTATAGTATTCGCCGTAGGTGCATAAAATGGTTGAAATAACAAAAGGCTTTTTGGCCATTTTGCTATGGTAAAGAATATCGGCCGGGCGAATCAGGTTGAAAAAATGCAGCAGGTCATACTCTTCGTAGGGTATCACTTCTTTTGACAGCAATATATCAACTTCAATACCCATATTGGTTAGCTGCCGGGCTGTTTGCACAACCTGCACAGTATCGCCACCGGGTACCGTATATAATGTTGATCTTGCTATAAATGCTACCTTCATCTTCATTTTTGGTTTTAAAATTTACCCATGCTGATGTTATGCAGCCAGGTAATAAATCGTTCAGGGAAATAGCTAACCGTATAGATCAGGTAATTGTCCAAACGCAGCGGGTGCAGGCTAATGGCTCTTATCATGTTTAGCCGGGCCTTTTCGGGCTGGTAATTATTGAGCAGGAACTTTTTACCGCACAGCGCATAATAAGCGCCTTGTTTTATTTTGGGCGAATATTGTTTACCACCTATCTGGGATAGCTCGTTCCCTTCGGCTTCAGTAATGTTTTTATTTTTTAATGTGGAGTATTTTATGGAACGGAATTTACGTGTGCGCCACTTCTCATCTATCGTTATCGATTCCGGGTTTAGCCTTACTTTTATAAGTGCCTGTGAAAGATTGCAGGCCTTTTCATTTTTTAAAATATTCACCCATAAAAAATGATCCTCATAGGTATAGGCATGCTCATTATATCCTCCGTTATTTACAACCGCATCTTTTTTATAAAACACGCTGGAATGAATAAACGGGCAGACAGAATATTTAAGCTGCTGGATCTCTTCATTAAGATGCCCTTCGGGATGATGGGTAAAAATATAATGACCGTCGGCATCCACATACTCAACGGCCGAGCCTATTATGGTATATTCAGGATAAGCTGTAATAAAATCATATTGAATCTTTAACCGGTTTGGCAGGCAAATATCATCAGCATCAAACCTGGCTATATAGTTGGCCCGTGCATGTGATAATCCCAAATTTAGCGCGGCAGAAACTCCCTTATTGTCCTGGCTTATCAAAACAATCCTTGGATCTTTGAACGACCGGATAATTTTTTCGGTATCGTCTGTAGACCCATCATTGATTATCAAAAGCTCAAAATCAGTAAATGACTGATCCAGTACAGATGTTATTGCCTCACCTATATATTTACCGGCATTATAAGCCGGCATTAAAACAGTAACCTTTGGATTATTCAGATCCATAATTCAATTGTGCTTTATTAGTAGTTTCTTTAATGTTGAGCAGTAAAAGCAATTCAAAAAATACAATCACCGATAGTTGCTCAAACCAGTAATCTGTAAAAAATATCATCATTAATAACAGCAGCAGGGGTAAACCGTATGTAAGTGTTTTATGATGTTTGGCAAAAAATCCCAGGTAGTATATAGCGAAGACCAGTAAGCCAAGCAAACCATATTCAGCCATAAGCTGGTCATAAACAGAATAGGGGCTGTTGGTTAATGAATGCAACCCGGAACGCCGGCTGAAAAAATTCAGGTAAACATCCAGGTGATTGGTTAAAAAATCGCTGTTAATGTAATTGTGCTTTGCAGAATATCCACCGGCAAAGCCAAAACTGGTAGCCCTGAAAGCCAGCTTTGACGAAAACTTACCAATACCCGCGCCTGCAATTATTTTTGACGGATGTTCTTTAAAAAACAATACGGTTTGGAGAAACCCGATTATTTTACCCGGTAAACCTGGCTTAAATGTTTTTTGTGCCGATAGCGGAAGGCTGTTTTTATGAGCATCAATAAAGTTTAATAATATATGCTGTTGAGCAGTGGTGTCAATTATTGACTGGTATGCAAGCGAATTAATGTCGGCTGTATCAACAAAGATCCTTCCCTGGCCGGTTTTGGGCAATACAGCTAAATAGGGTAGTAGCTTTTTAGGCTTCTTACCCGGTAATTTTTTAATGCTATCCAGGTAATGTATGGCAATTCTCCGCCTTGTTTCCTCAAGTGTGGGGATATTGGTGCACTTGTTAGCTATTGCCGTTTTACTTAGCTGAGGATTTGGCGGATGGATAACATCGCTAAAGGTTTTAACAGCATAGCGGTCATTTTGCGGCGAAATTTTTACCATAAAAACAACCAGCATCATCAGGCAAACAACAATAAGGCTTTTTTGATCTTTAGTGCTCCTGAAAATAAATAACAGGGCAAGTATGAAAATCAATGCTATGTTTAGGAAGTTGCTGCCCGTAAATAATAGCACTGCCATACATAAAAGCACCATTAGGTTATTTTTTCTTACTAAAAAATAAATAACCCCAATGGCATTTAAAGCGGCGTTAGTTGTTGATGTATCAAAGGTTAGGCCTTTTATATAATCGCCAGTGCCTATAAAATATTTTTGATACTGCCCCTGGTACCGGTAGGGATTAATGGCTCCGGTTTCCCATACAATACCGGCAAAATTATAGAAGGAAATAAAGGCGTTAATTACAAAAAATACCAGGATGGTTCTGTGGATGATCTCGGCCTCTGTATTTTCAACAGACAGCTTAACCTGGTGAATGGCTAAAATACATAACAGCCAGAATCCCATCCCCATAAAAAATACACCAAGATAATTAGGGTTGGTATAACCTTTATTAACTATAAGATCAATAAAAGGAATAAGCATTATTAATAAGTAGAAAAGTGGCAGCCTTGAGTTTTTAAAACTGAACTTAAACCTGAAATTGAACCTCAGGAGGTAAATAATAATAATGGCGGGGATTTTTATGGCCAGCTTTACATTTAAAAAGAGCATAAGAAACAACAGCAGCTTCCAGTCTATCTTGCTTATGACCTTTCTAAAATTAAAATCAACAATACCGTTCAACATTCGCAATCAATTAATCAAGCTTCAAAACCATATAATGGCTATTATAGACTACGGCTTTAAAACTGAAAGGGTTGCCTGTAACAATGCGCGGAGAACGCTATTTTATCAATTAATTTTGGTAGAAAACTATTTTAAGTTCAAGGCAGCCAAATGAAGATATTTCACGTAATGGACTAAAGCGCTGCAATTGAAAGATAATCCTAATTTTGATGAACTCAGAAATAAAACAGCATTGGTTAAAAATAAGCTATTAGTAAAGATCTTCTCTTCAGGCTTGCAGGCAATTTCTGTACAGATCCTGGGTGGGGTATTCTTTTATTTTATTTCGATCTATATTTCCAAAGATGAATTTGGCATAATAAGCTGGACAAACGCCGTATCTGTATTTTTAACTACTATACTTGGTTTTGGCCTGGAGCAGGTTGTAGTACGCCGGATAGCAGCATCAAAAAGATCTGACTGGGCGGCGACTGCCTTTTTTATACATTCAATTGCAGGGTTTTTAATAACCTTTTTGCTGCTTTTGTTACTTAATGGGGTGATAAAAAGCCCGGCCGGCATTTATAAACACCTCCCATGGTTCTTTTTAGCACAGGGAGTAATTTTTATAGGAGTGCCATTGAAGCAATTTTTAAATGCAAAAGAGCAGTTTACTCCGTATGGCATTATTGCGGTTATAAGCAATGTATGCAAAATAGCCGCCGCCTGGTTTTTAATGACTCAAGGGAAGCTTTATATAAATACAGTTTTAATTATACTGATCTGCACCGCTGTATTTGAGCTTTCCGGATTAATGATATACCTGGTTGCCAAAACAAACTTTAGTTTTAAATTCCATTTTAAAGCCTACAAAAAACTGCTTAAAGAATCATCTGCACAATATATTTCGGTTATTTTTGATATAAGCCTGTCGCGGATGGATTGGATCCTGCTGGGGATTATGACAACCAGCAGTGTTTTAGCTGATTATAGTTTTGCTTACCGGGCCTATGAGCTGGCCAGGTTGCCTATGCTAATTATAGCGCCGATAATTTTGCCACGTTTCGCAAGGCTTTTATCTGGAAATAACATTGTTGATATAGAGTATCAAAAGTATATCAAATCATTTAACATCGTCGAAATATTTTTTGCCGCATCCATACCATTATTGCTCAATATTTTATGGGCGCCATTGCTTACTTTAATTACCAACGGCAAATACGGGGCATCAAATTCATTAGAGTTTTTGATATTATCGCTATGTATTCCATTGCAGTTTTTTATAAACCTGCTGTGGTCATTAAGCTTTGGGGCTAAAAAATATAAGTCGGTATCGTTTATAACAGTGGTGTGCGCTATAACCAATATCGCCCTGAATTTAATTTTAATTACAAGGTTTGGCGGGTTGGGCGCATCCATCGCATTCTTAACTACAACTATATTACAGGCTTGTTTGTATTACAGGCTGGTACGTAAAGAAATTATGAAGATCTCTTTGCGCCCCATTATTGTTTTTACCACCGAAGCAATTATTATTTATTTTGTTACTACGCGCCTTAATGTTCATTTCCTTATTCAGTTGGTAATTGCCATTGTTTTATACCTGTTAATTACCGTATTATCAAAACAGATAAATAAGCAGCATATTTATAATTTTAAGCATTTACTTACAAAATGAATATCCTATATCTATGCGATGAATACCCTCCCGGCAAGCATGGCGGTATAGGTACCTACGTAAGGCTGATAGCCCGGCAAATGGTAAAGCTTGGACATAAGGTAATAGTAGCCGGTTTGTATGGCCCGGGTTATGGCGGAGCGAATGAATTTAACGACGAAGGCGTTACGGTCTATCGTTTCAGAAGAGGTTTTAACTTTAGATTTTTGAGCAATGAAACTTCTTTAAGATCCCGCATTGGTACCCGCTTGCTAAAGGATTCGGGGTTGATGGAGCGGGACATCAAAAAAAGCCTGGCTATCTATAAAGACAAACTTGAGCAGCTAATTGTTGAGAATAAGATTGACATTATTGAAATGCCTGATTATAACGACTACATAAGGTTTTGCAGCACTTATGTTCCTTTCCCTGCTTTATCTGTACCTGTAGTTGTTAAAATGAATGGCTCGATGACCTATTTTGCGAGGGAAGCAAACCTGCAAGCGCCGGCCCATGTTGTTAAAATGGAACAAACTATTTTAAACAAGGCAGCAGCAATATCAAGTGCAAGCAGCTATACTGCTGATAAAAGTGCTGTATATCTTTCATACAATAAGGCAATTGAGGTTTTATATAACGGTATTCAAACAGATCTGCCTGCCAGGAATGTTCCCAAAAATCCGAAACAGGTTATTTTTACAGGTACGCTGGTAGCCAAAAAGGGAATTTACCAGTTAGCCAAAGCCTGGAATATTGTGTATAAAAGCATGCCAGATGCAAGGCTGCTGATTTTAGGAAAAGGCTCACAACAAAAAGTTATCGCTCAATTAACGGATGATGCAAAAGCATCGGTAAGCTTTATGGGGCATGTAATAACAGGTGAATTATATGATCATTTAGCAGCCTCGGCAATAAGTATTTTTCCTTCATATGCAGAAGCGTTTGCTTTAGCGCCCCTGGAAGCAATGGCTTGTGGAACCGCAGTTATTAATTCAAATCGTACATCGGGCCCTGAACTAATTGATGATAGGGTAAATGGTTTGTTAATTGATCCCGATGATGTTGGTCAAATTGCATCAGCTATTTTGTACCTGCTGAATAACCCGGTTGATCGTGCAAGATTGGCAAAAGCCGGTAATGAAAAAGTTAGGGAGCTGTTTGAGATAAGTAAAATTGCAGCTAAAACTATTCAGTTTTATAAAAAGGTTTTGAAATATTGAATACACCAAAGGGTGTCATGCTGAGGGCACTCGAAGCATGAGCGCAGTGGCCTGTCCGCCTGCTCAGCATGGTGAAGAGGCCTTTACCCGCATGGTTCGAGTGCCTCACCATGACATCCGGCGCTTGTCAGTACTCAACCACCAGGTTATCCTTAGCCGATTGCTTATTTTCCCCATGGGTTTCCATTTGGCTTAAAAAATGATATTTACGGCTTGTGTTTTTAGCTATTGTCCGAGCTATTTTCCAACCTTCGCGCCCATCCAAAAAACCTAAATAAGCGATATAATTTTTAATAAAACTAAACACAGGGGATATATACAGCCTGGTAAAAGTTGCTTTCTTTCCGGCGCGGAAATATTTTTTAGCACTTAACTTTGCATAGTAGCTGCATTTGCTTTCAAATTCATAAGCATCATTTACCGAATAGTGGTGCATATACCCATCTATTTTTTTCTTTTCTATGTAAGCCGGCAGTACTAATTTTTCATGGATCAATGTTTCAGACCATTTAACAAACCCGCGATTAAACAACCGGATATGATGATCTCTTCCCCAGCTGCCATGCCTGATGGCCTTTTTTCCAAAGTACGATCTGAACTTAATATCATACACAACTTTAACATCGCTAAAATTCAAATTATGAATAGCGCTTATCAGTTCATCATCGGGTATTTCGTCAGAATCGATACTTAATATCCAGTTATACTTTGCCGCTTCAACACCTTTATTTTTATTGGCGCCATAGCCGTCCCATGTTTTTTTATAAACCCTGCAATCATTTGGATCTGCCACACCTGGCGCCTCTTCCTCGCTTCCATTATATATAATTATAATATCGTCGGTTAGCTCCCTGGCTTTTTCTATACAACCTTTAATTATATCGGCGGCATTTTTAGTGATTATAATAACAGAAACCGGAACCATTTAATTAAATTTATGTGCCTTTGCTGGCGTGTGTTTGTTAATTATATCGTGTATTTAATTAAAAGGGTTGCCTTGGCTAACTAATTTTGAGTAAATTACTTTTAATAATTACAGGCTTGCGGAATTACAATTAAAATCGGTTAACAAAATTGAAAATTATAGTTTATTTTAACTTATTGATAATCAGGAAATTAATTTAAGGTATAATTTTTTTGAAGCTGTCAGGCAACCTTTTTTGACTAATTAACGTGATAGCGTTTAAGTAATGGGAATTAATATGGATAACAGGATATAACCCATATGGGAGAAGAAGACTTACATCATCTGATCAGGGGCTGTATAAAACAGGATAGAAAATGCCAGAAAATGCTTTACAAAGCTTTCTATGGTTTTTCTATGGGGATCTGTTTGCGTTATGCAGGGAACCGCGATGAGGCAGCTGAGGTAATGAACCAGGGCTTTTTTAAAGTATTTACCCATATAGAAAGTTTTGACACAAGCAGGCCGTTTAAAGCCTGGCTTGGAAAGATCATGATGAACGTTTCGATTGATTTTTACCGGGCTAATCTTAAAATGGCTTATACTGAAGACCTTGACCAGGCTGAACACATTAGCGATGGAGATATTGCTGATAAAAACCTGAACTATAATGATCTTTTGGCCATGGTTCAAAAACTTCCCCAGGCCTACAGAACCGTGTTTAACCTTTTTGCTATTGAGGGTTATTCGCACGAAGAAATTGCAACAATGCTTAATATTAACGCCGGTACATCAAAGTCAAATTTGCATAAGGCAAGGCAAAAACTAAAGCAAATGATATTTAAAGCAGACTCGTCTGCCAATAATGCTAATTATAACACTGGCATGGATTCCACCTCGATTGTTGCTATAAAAGCAATAAACATGAATGGGGTGTATTTAAACAAAGGTATTTGAGAATGAACACAGAGAACGAAAAAAGATTAGACGATCTTTTTAAAAAGAAGCTGGATGACCCGGTCGATGAGATCCGGTACGAGGAGGGGGATTGGGATGCGCTTGAAGAAATGCTTGGTAAACCCAAACGTAAGGGTATTAGCTATTTATGGCCAATTTTAAGCGGTATAGCTGCAATGTTGTTGTTGTTGTTAGGATGGTGGGCTTTCAGGCCAAAAAACGGTGATAAATCAACCAAAGACCAGGTACAGATGGCTGTTCAGCGCAAAACAGCTGATACTACTGTAAACGGGCAGGCAACTGCTCAGCCAAAAGCCACAGATACTGCAATGAACAAGGAGGCGGCAGCAGGATCAAAGGCACAGGATCAAACTAAGGAGCAAAAAGCTGTACAGCAGCCTTTGGCCCCGGTACAAAAAACGCCTTATAATGTAAATTATGCGCTAAAAAATAAGAATCAGAAACCTGTATTGGGTTTATCTCCGGGTAGATCTCAAAAAGATACGATTGTTGAAAAGAGGATTGGAATTGACATGTCAAATAATCGGGTAGATGCGGAATTAATGGCAATAAATGCGGCTCCGGTTTTTAATCCGGGATCAATGGCTGATCAGCAGGTTAAACAGATTGATCTTCACAAACCGGCTTATAGTCCAACAACAGGCCCGGCTACAGCTAAAAATAGTAATAAAGTTAAGCCGAAGGCTGGATTTCGCCCTCAGTATGCATTAAGCGTGGTTGCAGCGCCTGATTTAAATGGGGTTGGCTCTTTTCAGCAAAGCAAGGTTGGAACAAATATAGGTATGACATTCGCTGTGGGGGTATCGCGTAAGTTAACAATAAGCACTGGTGCCTTATATTCGGTTAAGCCGTATATAACCAACTTTAACAACTATAATACTGGTGCCGGTTATAAATGGGCCGTTGAGCCATTGAATGTTACTGCTGATTGCCGTATGCTTGACATCCCGCTTAATGTTGGTTACCAGGTTTATCATAAGCGCCAGGATAAAATATCAATTGGCACCGGGTTATCATCATATTTAATGCTTCATGAAAGCTATAAGTTTACTTATCAATATGGGGGCTCTACCGGTCCTTTAAATTATACGGTACCTAACCCGGGGAAATACTTTTTTGGCATAGTGAATTTAAATGCCACTTACGAAAGACAAATAAACTCAAAAGTGGGGATCAGTGTGCAACCATACATGAAACTCCCGCTTTCAAACGTTGGCTACAGCCAGGTTAAATTACAAACAACAGGTGTGGCCGTTGGGCTTAGCTGGAACTTAAACTCGTTAACAAAACCCTAGAAAAATGAAACATATCAGTATTATTTTACTTGCCTGGATGACAACCTTCCAGACAGGACAGGACCTCTATGTCTGTAAAAATGCCAGTGTCACATTGTTTTCAACTGCGCCAATCGAGGATATTAAAGCAGCAACATCTACAGGTGTATCAGTTTTAAACGTGGCTACTGGCGAAGTAAATTTTAGCGTAGCAATTACCTCGTTCAAGTTTGAAAAATCATTAATGCAGGAACACTTTAATTCCGATTATATGGAAAGCGATAAGTACCCGCGGGCAACCTTTAAGGGTAAAATTGCCGAGAAGGTAGATGTCAGCAAAGATGGAAGCTACCCGGTAAATGTAACCGGAGATTTTACTGCGCACAATGTAACCGCTAAAAGAACAATACCCGGCACTATAACGGTTAAAGGCGGTGTGGTAAGCCTGAAATCGGAATTTATGGTTAAATGTGCCGATCATCATATTGAGATCCCACGGCTTGTGTTTCACAACATTGCCGAAAGCATTAAGATAAATGTTGCAGCAACTTACGCTCCTAATAAATAAAAAAATCACACTAAATAATTCTGACATGAAAAGATGTATAACCCTGTTAAGCTTCCTGGTAATAAGCGTTAGCGCAATGGCTCAAAAAGCCGATTCTGATAAAAAAGCAACCGCAGCCGATTCGCTGTTAAATTCAATGAGTAAAGATGATGCAAAAGGGCCAATTGCCATTTATAAATCATCCAGGCTTGTTTTATCGCAAAGCACCGAAACAATAAAGAAGAATAACCTTAACTTTTTGGTCATCCATCGTTTTGGAGATTTTGCCGGTAAGGTAGGCGGTGGCCAAACCTATTTTGGGTTAGATGCCGTTGCCGATGTATATATAGGATTTGAATACGGTTTGAGTGATAATTTTAACATTGACATGGGCCGGAGCACAATTGGCGGCCTGGCTGACCTGGAGCTAAAATATGCTGTATTGCACCAGGCTAACGATGGTTCGCCATTTGCCATTACCTTAATTGGCGAAACGGGTTTCAGGCCTTATGGCGTGAACTTTATCAAAACATCAGACAGGTTTTCCTATTTCGGACAAGCCATTATAGCGCATAGCTTTTCACCGGGCAATGTTTTGCAAATAGCCCCATCGTTTGTACGCAACAATACGCCAATACCATTTGTGCCCAATAATGACCTTGATTTTTTTGCGCTTTCAGGAACCCTGCGTTTAAAGATTTCAAACCATAGCGGCTTTATTGTTGATTATGCGCATTCATTCTCATCTTATCAGCATACTAAAGGCAACGGCTTTTCCGACCCGCTTGGTTTTGGCTATGAAGTTGAAACAGGGGGCCACGTGTTTACCCTTAACGTTACTAATGCCCGGGCTGTTAACGAAATCAATTACCTAAGCAGCACACAATCCACCTATGGCAGGGGGCAATATCGTTTAGGGTTCACTATCTCGCGGATGTTTGACTTTAACGGGCATAAAAAAGACAAAAAAGAAGAAGTTAAAGGCAATAATTGATTAGTAAAAGGTAAAAAACAACCATAACAAAGGCTGGTATTTTTATAGCTTTATTAGCTGTAAACATATACCGGTCTTTTTATGAAACTGAAATCTCTTATTTCGATAGTTACATGTTTTATATTATCTACTTGTATTTATAACAGTGCTTTGGCACAAACTGATGCTATTGGGATCTTTGATTATCATGGTGACATAGGCCATCCAAAAAATGCGGGCTCGGCGCAGTATGATAAGGTAACGCATACCTACTTTATAAAGGGATCAGGCTACAACATCTGGTTTAACCGGGATGAATTTCAATACGTTTACAAAAAAATAAAGGGCGATTTTATTGCTACGGCCAATTTTGAATTTTTAGGTGCAAAAGGTAATGATCACCGTAAAATTGGCTGGATGATCCGAGAATCAGCTGATGAGAAATCAATTGAGTTGAATACGGTTGAACATGGCGATGGATTAACCGTAATGCAATGGCGATCTCTCAATGGCGAAAACATGAAAGACCCGGAAGGCGAGATTTTTTATCCCGAAAAGAAATTTGAAGTGATCCAGTTGCAACGGATAGGCAAACGTTTAATAATGAGGATTGGCCACGTTGGAGAGCCGCTTAAAACTGTTGGTGCACATATAATGAAAAACATGTCGGACGAAGCCTTGTTAGGTTTATTTATCTGCTCGCACGATCCGGAGGTTATTGAAGAGGCCCGGGTTTGGGACGTTCATATAGAAACGCCTGATGCAAAGTAGATGGTTTTAAAAATTGTCGTTATGAGAACCTGAGCCCGGCGTTGATAGTTTTACGTTTTTAATTTCGGCGCTCCCTTCAAATTCCAATCTTATGCCTACAATTTCGCCAAGGCTGTGTTTTTGTATAGTGCTAAATATCAGCTCGTTGTTCAGGTAAATTTTAAAAGAGTTTTTTTCGACACGGCATTTAAGGTTTTGTAGTTTAGTGAAATCGCAGCCGAAGGCGCTCATGTCATGGTCTTTGCCGCCAATCCATTGATCTCCCGTCCACAGGTCCAGCGTCGAAATGCAACCTTTATCGCCCAGCGGAATAATAATGGCGGTGCTGCTGCCTAAAATTATGGCCCTTACCTTACGGCAAACAGATGCTTCTACTGCAGATGCATTTCTCAGGGTGGTTTCAAAAGTAAAGTTACCGGCGTCAATATCTTTAAACTCATGCACGTTTAAAAAATATGTCCATGTATCATTAAAAACGGGCAGACCTGTTTTTTTATGAAGCGTTTCATCAGATACCCCCATAAAACCATTGCCTTTTATTTCTTTTGCCGAGAGATAGGTGGGAACCGGGCGTTTGTTAATAATAGCTTTCCAGCCTTTGGTTTTTATATAAAGCACACATTTCTTTTTTACTTTATTATTGATCACAAGCTTTGCAATAAAAATGCCCGGCTCGTAATAAATGGAAGTATGCTGCTTGCTGCCTATAGGGATCTTCTCTATCCGGCTTGGATCCCATGATTGCTGGATAAATGCGCTATCAGCTTTAAATGGGGCGATATCATAATTAAATACAACAGAATTAGGCAGCGAGTCAGAAACCTTTATAGCTTCAAATTTTATTTTATTGAGATCAACAGGTTTAGTTTTTTTTTGAGATATCACAAAAATAATTGCTCCAATAGCCAAAACAGATATGATTAGGATTGCAGCCCATTTGATTTTGCTGACAGCGGCCGCTGGTGCTTCATCATTTTGAATAGGGGCGAGCTCATCTGTTATTTGTATTTCATCTTCAACAAGGTTGTTCTGTTTGAAATCGCGCCAACTCTCGTATCCTACAAAACCGGCTAAGGCATTTAGTGTGGCCGTAGTGGGGAAGTTTTCATAGCGTACCTTCCCCCAAATTCTTTTTAGGGTTGATACGCTGAGCTTAACCTTTGTTTTATCAAAGATCTTTTCGCCTAGCTGCTCAAAATCATCATTGCTCCATATACTACCATCACCCCAATTAAGAGATTGCTCAATCAGTTTACGGCATAATAACAACAGTTGTTTTTCTTTTTCCATCCGGGTTAAAAATAGCCACCTCGTTTTATTTTTTTCATCCCTAAAATCAGTTTATAAAAATTGAACAAAATTGAAATGGCTTTGAACTCAGCGTTTATTAATGTTTTGTGAGTTTTGATTTAAAAATAAGCATCTAAATACATAAAAAATGAAAATAATATTTACATCGCTAATGCTCGTAATGTTTACGTGGGTATTTGCTCAGAAAAAACCGGTAGTTCATAATTATTCAGCTATTAAGGTAGCAGATTGGATAATTCCCCGTACCGATACTTTGGATTATGCTTTTGATAATGCGCTCTTGCTGAAAAGAAAAATAGGCAATTATAAGTCTGCAAGCGTAGCATATCCTAAAAAATTAAACTTTAAAAATGGCATTATCGAGGCTTACCTTTCCTGGCCCGGTAAGCAAGGTGGTTTTGTTGGCCTGGCATTCCGCATCAGCGATGCACATCATTACGAAACCCTTTATTTCAGGCCCGAAAGCTCAGGTACTATCAACGCAGTACAATACATGCCCGAAAAGAAACCTGAATTTAACTGGTGGGATTATGAGGCCGATAAATACCAGGCCAAAGCTACACTACCACTGCATGGTTGGTTCCATGTAAAGCTAATTGTTAAAGGCAGTACGCTAACTGTATTTGTTGATAAACAGCCAAAGCCTGTAATGGTCTATACTAACCTTGATGCCAGCCTTAAAACCGGATCAGTTGGCTTTTGGTTAGGGAACTGCAGTATTGGGGCCTATAAAAACTTAGTAGTAACAAACCTTTAACAATCATTTATCATGCGTACAATATTTGTTTTTCTTATTATAATAATTGCCTCACACGTTGCAAATGCACAAATAAGCAACGGTATTCAATATGGTAATAATCCGGCTAACGGGCATTATTTAAAAGTTGGGGATAGCACAAAGATCTATTATGAGGTGTACGGTAAAGGGCGCCCAGTTGTATTGTTGCACGGCGGTTTGTTTGGCGATATCTCAGAATATGAAAAACTGATCCCAAAACTGAGCGAGCATTTCCAGGTGATAGCAATTGAAACACGCGGACATGCGAAATCAGAGATTGGCCACCAGTTATTTACTTATAAACTAATGGCGCAGGATGCTTATACCGTTATTAAACACCTTACAAGCGATAGTACCATAGTTATTGGTTTTAGCGATGGCGCTGTAATTGCTATGAATTTAACCATAGAACACCCTGAAATAGTAAGGAAACTGGTTTTTGCGGGCGGAAATATTTCGAAGGAAGATTACAGACCGGGTGTAACAGCAGATCTTGAAAAAACAACCGGCAAAACAATGGAAATGGATTACCCAGATTTTGTTAAGGACCGCAAAAAATTAATGCCTGAACCGGAAAGATGGGATGAGTTTGTTGATAAATTAAAACATGCATGGTTAACGCAGGTTAAAGTTGAGCCATCGGAATTAAAAAATGTTAAATGCCCGGTACTGGTGGTTGGCGGCGACAGGGATCAGTATAACACAATAGATAATTTTTATAAGGTTTATAAACAGCTCCCAAATGCAAGCCTGGCCATTATTCCTCAGTCTGATCATATTGTTTTTTACCGCAGGCCTGAGGTGATGGAAGCTATTGTGATGCCTTTTGTTAATTAAACCAGGCAAAAAGGAAATTGCTTTTAGAATTTCTAACGCCATTTATTTCGCAGGTCGAAGGCCTGCGGGAGAGGCCCATACGAAACATGTTAATAAAACCTAACGCTCAAGTATTGCATACGCTATTTTGTTTTTAACATAATGTGATTAGCTTTAGTTGCTCCAATTAAAAGCTAAACTCGTTTATGAAAATTCTTCCCTTATTTTGTTTGCTACTTGCAATAAGCGCCATAACTTCATGTAAAAAGCATTCATCAGCTTCGGATAATAGTGAATGGCGTACCTATGCCGGCTCAAAAGAAGGAAACAGGTATTCATCAAATGAGCAGATAACATTAGCAAATGTTAGCCAGCTTAAAGTTGCATGGACTTATAGCTCAAACGATAAGGATAGCGCCAACCACAGCCAAAATCAGTGTAACCCGGTAATGGTTGACGGCATACTTTACGCAACCAGCCCCAAACTAAAATTGTTTGCACTAAATGCTGCAACCGGCGTGCAAAAATGGCTGTTTGACCCTGCAACGCAGGACACTTCAAAAAAAGATTATTACAAGGTGTGCAGAGGGGTAGTTTACTGGGAAGATGAAAACGGCGAAAACAAACGCATTTTTTATAGCGTCGGCTCAAAAACCTATGCCATTGATGCAGATAATGGCCAGCCTATTAAAAGCTTTGGCAGGGGCGGGTATTTAGACCTGACAAAGGATTTGGGCAGGGAAACAAAATCATATGTATCAGGCACTACGCCGGGTGTAATTTATAAAGATGTTTTGATAATAGGCGCCCGTGTTGACGAATCGGAAGATGCTGCACCGGGCCATGTCCGTGCCTATGATGTACGTACTGGCAAGCTCAGGTGGATCTTTCATACCATCCCGCATCCAGGAGAGAAAGGATACGAAACATGGCCTGATAAAAATGCCTGGACAAGATTGGGTGGTGCAAATAACTGGTCGGGCATGTCGCTTGATGAAAAACGGGGTATTGTGTATATCCCGCTAGGTTCAATAGGCGGCGATTTTTATGGCGCCAACCGTAAAGGAGCAAATCTTTATGCTAACTCACTTGTTGCTTTGGATGCGGCAACAGGTAAATACATCTGGCATTACCAGGTGGTCCATCATGATCTGTGGGATCGTGACCTGCCGGCTAACCCAAACCTTGTAACCATAAAGCATAACGGCAAAACAATTGACGCTGTGGCGCAAATAACCAAGTATGGCTATATTTTTATGTTCGATAGAACTAACGGTCAACCTATATTCCCGATTGAAGAAAAACCTGTGCCGCAAAATGCGCTACCGGGCGAGCAGCCATGGCCTACACAACCGATTCCCACATTGCCTCAATCTTTTGCCCGTCAGCATTTCGGGCCCGAGGATGTAACTGATCTCAGCCCTGAAACGCACAAGGATATGCTTGATAAATACAAACAGGTAAAGTATAATACCATGTTCACCCCGCCAAGTAAAGATGGCGACTGGATCTTCCCCGGTTTTGACGGTGGCGGTGAATGGGGCGGTGCGGCTGTTGACCCTGTATCTAAAATTATGTACATCAGCAACAGCGAAATGCCATGGGCACAGGTAATGATTGATGTGCCAAAAAATACGGATGATCACACCATGCAGGGGATGGGGCATGCTATTTATAACAAATATTGCATTGCTTGTCATGGAGCGGAATTAAAGGGTAATGGCACATCGTACCCATCATTAGTCAACATCGACAAAAAATATAATGAAGACCAGGTAAGCCAGATTTTGGCAAACGGGCGTAATATGATGCCTTCATTTAAACAGATCCCTGCCGATGAGAAAAAAGCTTTGCTTGCGTTTGTATTGAAATTGCCTGAAAAGGAACCGGTAACCCGGCTGATGGCTAAGGAGCCTGTATCTGCCAACCCTGTAAATACAATCCCTTATGTAATGAATGGCTATAACCGGTTTTTAGATAAAGACGGCTATCCCGGCATTAAACCACCGTGGGGCTCGCTAAACGCGGTCGACCTGACCTCGGGGAAGATTTTATGGAAAGTGCCATTAGGTGAATACCCTGAGCTTACAAAAAAAGGAATCCCAATTACCGGAACGGAGTTATATGGCGGTCCGCTGGTAACAAAGGGCGGCCTGGTATTTATTGCAGCAACAAAAGACGAACAGATAAGGGCTTTTGACAAAAATACTGGCAAGCAGGTTTGGGAAGCAAAATTACCTGCCGCCGGTTATGCTACACCTGCAACTTATGCTGTAGATGGCAAACAATATGTGGTTATAGCCTGCGGAGGCGGCAAAATAGGAAGCAAGTCAGGCGATAGTTATGTTTGTTTCGCATTACCGGATTAAAACACTCAGGTCGAAGGCCTGCGCTGGGGGATTTAGCCCTTTCCTTTGGGATTTTCATTTTTCTGGCCCTGTAAGGGCCTAATATGCCAGCGCAGGTCGAAGGCCTGCGTTAAATTGGAGTGAATCAATGAAATAATTGACCATTAGAATTTATACCTTTCGCCTTTTACTTTCTCCTTTCGCCATATTTTTTTATTTTACAGGCTGATTAAACTTTAACTATGGAAAAAGGACGTTTAGAAGCATTTAGCGATGGGGTAATTGCAATCATCATCACTATAATGGTTTTGGAGCTGAAGGTGCCTCACGGGGCAGATATCAAATCGTTGCTGCCACTGTTGCCTGTTTTTGGTAGCTACATACTTAGTTTTGTTTATATAGGCATCTATTGGAATAACCATCACCATACCATGCAGATTGTTGAATCGGTAAATGGCGCTATCCTATGGGCCAATATGCATTTGCTTTTCTGGTTATCATTGATTCCGTTTGTTACCTCCTGGATGGGGGAGAATCATTTTGCCCACTGGCCAGTTACCTGTTACGGAATTGTTTTGATTATGTGCTCATTAGCCTATTTGTTGTTCCTGATGGCTCTTATCAGGCATCACGGCCGCGATTCGTTGCTGGCACAGGCAATTGGAAAAGACCGGAAAGGTACCATTTCAACCATTATATATGCGGTTGCAATTATTGTTTCATTTTTAAACTCAAAGGTTGGCTTCGCCCTTTATATAGTTGTAGCGTGCATCTGGTTCACACCCGACAAAAGGATAGAAAAGAAGATAGAAAAGAAGATAGGAATTGAAGAGCCGCCTTGTAAGTGAAAAGTCATTGGTCATTGTGTCATTGGTCATTAGTGCCAATTTAAGAATGCCCTTTCTTTTAAGGAGTCATTGGGCATTGTGTCATTAGTCATTTGTGCCAATTTAAGAATGCTCTTTCTTTTAAGGAGCCATTTGGCATTGTGTCATTAGTCATTAGTACCCAATTCACTAATGACCAATGACTAATGCCCAATGCCCCCAACTACGTTGTTTGTAAATTATTTACGGATTGTGGGGCTTCTGCTTTCTGCGACAGGGCAAACCATAACGCCAGGATGCAGCCATAGCTGCCACCGCGTTCAACCCACTCAAATATTTCATAATGCGGGTAAAACAGCTCGCTGATAATTTTCCAGGTTAAAAACACCAGCAATACCGGGCGGATAGGTTTTATCAGCACGGCTGCTGCTGCCGCAATTTCTAATGCGCCAATTAAATGGGCGACACTTGCAGGGTTACTAAAGCCAAGGTTTGTGTATTGCCCCATAAGGCCCTTCTTCTCGATCAGGTTAAGCCAGCCGTGGCCTGCAAGCAGCAGGAATACTACTGCCTTTAAACATGATGTAACTCTTGATAATACTTTGGGATCAACCCCAATATTGGGGTTAATAGGAGTAAACAGTCTCTTAATATTTAATTGTATGCCGCCTGATAATAGCAGAAGCGCTAATGGAGCGCCAAAGTTTCCGGCGCGTTCAATAAATTCGGCAAATGGCTCACCAGACATTGGGCGTAAGAAGGCTGTTACCATACCCCATATTACCAGCCAAAGAGGGATGATCCTTAAAGGATATATCAGCATAATTATGCCGCAAAGAATATCAAAGCCGCCAAGCCAGGGCATTAGCTGGTAGGCCATTACCTTACCTATGCCAAACACAGCAAAGTAATTACACCATATTGCTTTGGTAATTATTCCGAACGATCCATGGCCTATGAAGCACATAGCTATTGCAAAACGTAATGTATAATGAAGTTTTTGTTGAAGATTAAAATTCAGCATGTAAAATGAAAACTTAAGCCCCGTATATTGATTACAGAGCAGGTTAGCAAAAATGTTAATTTAATGATAGTTAACAAAACATTTTTGGAGGCTGATGTGGGGTGTCAGTATAATATTGGATAGGATTGGAGCAGTATTTGGTATTACTACTTTGCAAAATAGTAACCTGGGCCGAAAATTTAAACAATGTTACAGGGTAATTATATTTACCTATGTCGATTGCTTTACCAAAAGGAACATGGTCTTTTTTATTAACTGGAACATCGGCGATATGACTGGCATTAATGATATTTTGATTAAACAGCCTTGTTTTTTCGTAATTGGGAATGCACATCAGGTAAATGGTATCCCTGGTCAGCTTAAGTTTTACATAGTTGTAACAGGTATTTTTAAACCGGATCTGCCCGTTTATTTTTTCAAAATAATTCCAGCTTTGGGTTACTCTTGTATGTGAGGGGACTTTTATTAGCACCAGGTCATGCACATTATACAAGTTTTTACCTATCCGGTCATTAAACAATTTATCAGACCGGTAAACAAAAAATTGATAGAGCAAAAGATGCCCGCAAATGGTGAACATTTGCAAACTAAGCAATGCAATAGCGATCAATTTTTTCAATTGTTTAATTTTAATCGGGAAACAACCCTAAAACTATCAGAAAAAAATTAGAAATGAAAGTTTTACAGATCATTTATAGCCGATTTAACAAAAAGTAATATAGGTTTTGTAGAGCAGTCAAAAAAATTGAATAAAAAAAGCAGCCATTTACATAGCTGCTTTTTAATATTTTAATGATGGAGTGATGATTAAAAATGAACCCCGATTCCAAAAGTGCTCTGGATCTCGCTTATAGGTTGTTTTGTTACAATGCGGCCAGTATTTCCAAGCGCCGAAACATCACCAGTAGTAGAAATTTTAATCCCGTCAGATTTTACGTAGTTAAATCGCACGCCAATATCCCAGCCATCAGCAAATGCCCAGCGTAAACCAGCTTTGCCACCATATGCAAAAGCCGAACCTGTTGAACTGTTTTGGGTAATAGTTTGTGATGTATTGTTCTTGGAAACGTATATGGTAAGCTGCGGAGTTGATGAGCTTTTAATTAACCCTGCATCAACACGCAAGTCAAGGATAAATTTACCATAGGTAAAGGAGTATTGGGGGCCACCCATAAAATTTAAGTTATGGTAGCGGTTAACACCCTGAACTAAGGTAGAGTTAACTTTAAGCACATTGTTATAACCATTAGCAAGAAGCTGTACATCAGGAGTAGTTAACTCACCCTGATCCTGGAATGAAATAAGTGCACCAATGGCCAAATTTTTATAAACATAAACTGCACCTTCAAGCCCAAAAGTTGCGCCACGTTTAGCAAACCCGGCCTGGTTGTTTTCATAGGTTTTTTGACTGAAATTACCCATTGGATTTGACAATCCGCCTATAAGTGCGATATAGCTTTTAACATAATCTTTAGGTTCAGAATCCTGCGCTTTGGCATAGAAAGAAATAAGTGTAATAATTGAAATTAGTGTAAGTGTTTTTTTCATTTTATGGTGTAAGGAACGTTTTATTTAATGATGAATAAATATTATACTTATGCAGGCCCATCGGTTATGCAAACGTATAAAGGAATGCAAAAGTATCCATATTAAATCTTAAAAAATGTTAAATTATAGCTATAACCCAGCTATACTTTATTAAGGCGCTAAAATAAGGCTAAATAATCATTCAAGGTATAATTCTTTTAATTACTTCAATAATCAAGCTTTTAAAATAGCCGTATACGTTAACAAGCCATCTTTTTTTATTGAAAGATGGCTTGTTAACGAGTTGTTTTTAGCTGGCTGTTTCTGAAAATTTACAAGAGCTATAAAACTATAATTATTGAATATCCCACCACATCCGGCTGGTTATTTTGTCCCCGCCCATTGCAGCTGCGGCTGCGTTGTAATTTGTTGTGTTAACCTGTTTATCAACAGAAGAGTAATACATTCTTCTGGGTATTACACCGGGAGATTGGCTGCCCGGATAGGTTACAGCATTTAAAACAGGGAAACCTGTGCGGCGATAATTGGCCCAGGCTTCATATTCATTAAAAAATGTGCAGGCCCAAAATTGGGTGTTTATCATATTCAATCCATCAGTATCGTCATAAGGGTTTGCAGCTAAATAGTCGGTTATATCACCATCGGCTATTGAACCACCGCTTCCATAAATGGATAATTCAGCCATGGCAGCTCTTACACCGTTATTGTAATGATCTACTGCGCTGCCAATACCCCAGCGCTTTGCCGCATCAGCTAATAAAAACTCCGACTCGGCATAAGTTAAAATTAAAGTTGGTGCAGTAGCATTAAATATTATAGGGCTTGGGCGTGAGTACAAATTTGTATTACCCAGGTAAGGTGGTGGCCCAAGGTAGTTAATAATGCCGTGCGCAGTGTTTCCGTCATCATATCCATTTGGCAAACCGTTTTGATCTGCAGGATCAGATGATCCTCCTGAAGGGTCACCCCCTGGTGTAAAATCCGGCGGATAAACGTACGATAAAACAGGTAGCCGGGGGTCATTATTGTTCTTCAAAAAGTCAATGAAAGTATTACTTATCTGTCCTGACAACTGTATGCTGCCATCTTCACCTATTCCACGATAGATCCTGTTTATGGTAAGCGGATCATTGGTGCCATGAGCCACAATGGCATTGTCATCATTACTTTGCATTGTTTTTCCTGCTAGCTTAGTAACATAGGCTTTTGCAGTAGCGGGGTCAACCTTTGTTAAACGCATGGCCATACGCAGTAACAGGGTGCTGCCAAATTTTTTCCATTCGGCAATCTGATCATCGGCGTGCGCATAAAACAGATCACCCGTGGGTTTATCGGCGTTTTCATCAAGGCTGTCGGTTGCCTGTTCCACCTCTTTTAACAAGTCAGCATAAATATCCTTTTGTTTGTCGTATTTAGGAAAATAAATGCCTTTAGTATAAGCTTGCCCCGCATTAAAATAAGGCACATCACCATATACATCAGTAATGCGTTCAAATGATAACGCTTTCAATATTCTCGCTATCTGGTGTAGATTTTTATATTGAGGCTTACCGGTTGTATTGGTATAAAGATCTACAGCATACTTTATGGTGGAAGTATAAGTATGGTCAAAAAATGAGCCCCAACCTCCGCTGGTCGGTGCGCCAATGTACTTATCGCCAAAAAAATACCCGGAAGTTGAAGCCCAATGCTGGATCATACAGCCGGCGCCCTGGATCTCGGTTTCTTCCACCTCAATTGCGTTATCGGTACTGCCGGTATAATAAAGCTGGGTTGCTGTAAGTATGTTATTGGGATCAAATACGTTAACAGATACAGAGTTAGGATCGGTATTTGTTTTTATCAGGTCTTTTTTGCACGAAACAAGGGCCATTAGCATAAAGGCACTTGCAAGTATATATATGGATTGTAATTTCATGTTAAGCAGTTTATTAATTTTTTCAATAATCATCTTAAAATTTCACATTAAGGTTAAGCCCGAATGTCCTGGTATAAGGTACCGTAGCTTGTTCAATACCCTGGGGACCGTTTGAATAATTAGATTCCGGGTCGATATTTGGCGTATGCTTCATAATGGTAAACACATTCCTGGCAACAGCACTTAATGTTATGCCTTGTATTTTATTATTGAACATACTGGCCGGGAAGGTATAGCCTAATACAATCTGTCTTAATTTAATAAAGCTGTCATTATAAAGGAACATTGAGCCATTATTACTCAATGCATTATAATAATCCTGCGGATAAAGCTGTTGGGTTCCATATCGAAGATCCCTGCCCGGAAGCGTTTCTTTAGACAGGCCATATGTATAAGCGTAATAGTTAGTGCCTGAGAAGATCTTTCCGCCAAATTTTCCATCTACCAGCACAGAAAGATTTACATGTTTATACCTGAATTCAGTAGTTATACCGGTTGTCCACGGGCTAATTCCTGATCCAAGATCTTTATAAGTAGCAGTAGTTGGGTCAGGTGCTCCTGTTTCAGGATTAATGATTGGCTTGCCGCTTGCATCCCGTGCCGGGTCTAAAGCAAAGATCTGGTAAGCAGATTTACCAACTACTTGCGACATGTAAGCTATCCCATTACCTTCGTCTTCTCCGGCACGTGAATACCCAAGAGGATAATTACTTGAGCCGTTTGAAAGGGTCAATACCTTATTATCATTAAATGTAACGTTAAGGATCTCTGTCCAGCTGAAATTTTGTGTTTTAACCGGTGTGCCCGATACTAAAAACTCAATACCTTTATTTTGGATAGTGCCTGAGTTTAGCAAAACGGCATCATACCCGGATGTTTTGGAAGTAACGGCAGGTATAACTTCCCTTGACTCTTTCTTGTCATAATAGGCTATATCAAAATGGAGCCTGTTTTTAAAAAAGGTCAATTCTGTTCCTATTTCAAACTCTTTTGCCGAAGAAGGCTCTAAAGCTGAATTTGGTACAGTGCCTCCATTGGATATATTGCCTATGGCGTGCCCACTTAAATTACCAATATTATTATAGCCTAATAAAGTTTGATAAGGTGAATCAGCCTCTCCACCCACGTTAGCATAGCCAAGTCTTAACTTTCCAAGGTCCATCCAATCTAAATGAAGCAGTTCAGAGAAAACAAATGAACCGCTTAAAGAAGGGTAAAAGTAATTTGTTTTACCTGGAGCAAGTGTTGAATACCAGTCATTACGACCGGTAACGGTTAAATATAAGTAGTTTTTATATGAAAGATCAAGCGTGCCGTAAATGGATTTATTTACCACAACCGGCTTACTTTGATATTCAGTAGGGCTGGCAAGGTTACCAACTGTGTACAGATATGGTGTTTGAAAGGTATTACCTGTAGCATCAAGCTGATCTGTAACAGCTTTCCTGGAGTTAGCGCCTACCAGGGCTGCGATGTTAAAATCTTTGGTGACTTTAAACGATTTGCCAATTATGGCATCTATGTTCAGTTCTGTAGATTTAATGGTTTCCTGGGTCATAGCTCCGTCCGACTGGTAGGCCGTGCCGTTAGGAGTTACTATAGTATTAATGTCGTTAAAGTAATCTTCACCTGCTCGTAATTGGAGATACAGGCCATTGTCAAAAGTATATTTGGCATCTGCCGATCCTATAAAGCGGTTACGATTAGTATTATTGATGAACTTGTAAGCCACAAAATAAGGGTTGGTAGTGTACGCATCATCTAAAAATTGATTTTCAGAGCCATCAGCCTTGTAACCCGGCGCCAGGGATGTTACATTCACATTTGGAGGGAGGAACATTGGGGCAAAGTTTAAACTGCCGGCAGCATCTGATACACTTGGCCTGTTGTGGGTAAACGCATTAATGTATTGTGCTTTTAACTGTACATCAAAATGTTTATCAAACTTGTAATTTGCAGATAATGAAAATGATTGCTGCTGGTATCCGGCATTTGGGATAATACTATTATTATGCAGATCGCTTGCTGAAAAGCGGATGCTCCCGTCGTCACCAAATGATTTACTGAAAGATACGGTGTTTGTTGCTGCACCGCCATTTTTGTAAAAACGATTCATGTTACCAGAAACAGCAGAATAAGGCCTTAAAACCCCATCAAACTGGTAAACTTGCGAGCCATCAAGCTTTGGGCCCCAACTTGATAACCCTAATTCAAAGGCTTGGCTGCCTGTAGCAGGTTTAACCCCGTCAGATCCTTGTCCGTAAGTTTTTTGCCAATCGGTGTTATCAATAACATTTTGAATAACATAGTTTGAATTAAACTCAATACCTGTACCTTTTGCGTTTTTACCTGATTTTGTGGTGATCAATATAACACCTTTGCTACCGCGATATCCATATAACGCCGAAGCGGCAGCTCCTTTTAATACCGAGATTGTTTCAATGTCATCCGGATTGATGTTGATAGTACCATCACCGCCATCAGAGCCGCCGTAGCCACCGCCAACGTCAGTTTGCCTGTAGGTGCTGTTTTGCATAGGGATTCCGTCAATTACATACAAAGGCTGGTTTGAGCCTGTGATGTCTGAAATACCGCGAATTATTACGTTTGCAGAACCGCCCGGGCCTGTTGCTACATTGCTTACGTTAACACCGGCTACTTTTCCTTCCAGTCCGTTTACAAAGTTGGTTTCACGGGCTTCGGTAAGTGATGATCCTTTTATTTCTGTCACCGAATAACCTAAGGCCCGTCTTTCTCTTTTTATACCTAAGGCGGTAACCACCACATCTTTTAATTGCTCAGATGATGGTTGCAGTTTAGCATTTACTACTGACCGGTTTGCTATAGCTATTTCGGTTGTTTTATAACCGATGTAGGTAAATACTAATGTGGCTGCAGGATCTGCCGTAAT
This sequence comes from Mucilaginibacter sp. OK098, assembly GCF_900142915.1. Classification (GTDB taxonomy): domain Bacteria; phylum Bacteroidota; class Bacteroidia; order Sphingobacteriales; family Sphingobacteriaceae; genus Mucilaginibacter. Next base: position 89,980 of record NZ_FRCM01000008.1, on the reverse strand, counting down.
TGAATAGGTTCCGTTTACATCTGTAAATACACCTTTTGTGGTTCCTTTTATGCTTATGGTAACACCGGTAAGTGTTTCGTTGGTTTGTGCATCAGTAACCTTACCTGTAATAGTGACAGAGGTACTTTGAGCAAATGCTGCGCCGCTGAATAACAAAGTAATGAATGTTAGTAAGACAATACTTTGAAAGGACGAAGCAAATTTTTGAAAGTAAAGTTTTTTTCTCATAGAGTAAAATTTGGAGGTAAAATCTAATTTTGTGAATTAAAATTAATTTGTGGATAAGAACGGGGCCCCATTATTATACATAATAACGGAAAATTGGCTTATAATTAAGATATATTAGCTAATCTAATGATAATATTAAATTAAAAGTTTATACAAATTGATATAATTTTGTACCATATTCGTTACTTCAAAGTAATCTTAATATTCATTTTCAGGTTATTAACTGCATCTTGCAGGTATGCTTATATTATGTGAATAACTGCCTTTAAATCAAACGACACTTAATATATTAGCCGGATCACAAATAAAATAATATGCAAGTCCGCGAAGAAAAAGAGCTGGTAAAAGCTATTGTCAAAATGTCAAAGTATGTGGTTTTTATCGCATTGGTGGCTGTAGTTTGCATAGTTATTTTAATTTCTGTTTTATTAGATGCCGACCCGGTAAACATTCCGCAACAACTTACCAAGTCTGATACAGCGTCACCTGTTCCTGCGGATCCAAAATCATCAGCATCAGATAAATCTTCAAGGGCCATCCCTGCCGATGCATGGAAAGCCCCTGGTGCAGGCACTATACCTGCCGGTAAAGCCGGAGAGATGATCAATTACGGCCGGGAACTGATTGCCCATACGGCGAACTATTTAGGGCCAAAAGGTAGCATAGCACAAATTAGCAATGGAATGAATTGCCAGAATTGCCATCTGGATGGAGGAAGCAGGCTATTCGGAAACAACTTTGCAAGCTTTATATCAAGTTATCCTAAAATGAGCAATCGCTCGGGTAGAGTTGAGCCTGCAACTGAACGGTTTGTAGAGTGCTTTAGGCGGAGCCTTGGGGGTGAAAGCCCGGACACTTCAAAAAAAGAGATCAGGGCAATGCTGGCTTATATGAAATGGATTGGCCGGGATGTTAAAAAAGGGCAAAAGTTATTTGGTAATGCTACAGAGAAACTGCCTTTTTTGGACGGTCCGGCTGATCCGGTTAAAGGAAAAATAGTATTTGCATCAAAGTGCAAAAGCTGCCACGGTAATAACGGCGAAGGCGTGCTTGCGGCAGATAAAATATCGTATACCTATCCGCCGCTATGGGGTGTGCATAGTTATAATGATGGGGCGGGAATGTATCGTGTAATAAACCTGGCTGGCTTTGTTAAAAATAATATGCCTTATGGAGCAACGTATCAAAACCCGCAACTAACTGACGAGGAAGCATGGAATGTAGCTGCCTATATAGATTCGCAACCCCGGCCGCACAGAGACCAGCATAACGACTGGACTGATATTAATAAAAAACCAATAGATTTACCATTTGGCCCTTATCCTGATTCGTTTAGTGAAAAGCAGCACAAGCTGGGGCCTTTTAAACCTATAGCAGCATTTCAGAAAACACATATCAACACAAATAAAAACTTATGAAAAAGTATATTTTAATTGTAGCAGTATTTGCCTTAATAACTTTTGCCGAACAAGCCAGGGCACAATCAGAAGGGGCCGGTTTTACAGGTGCACAGCCTAAACTGGACCATTATGATGCTTTATATGTGCTGAATTCAAGCGATGAGAAAAAAATAAGGGGTACGCTCCGCAATATGGATAATGCCTTGGATGACCCGCGCTTAAAAGGTAAACTGCACATGGAACTGATTGTATTTGGCGATGGCGTTGCCGTTTACATGAAATCAGGAGTATATGAAGAGTTATTAAAAAAATTGGCGGCCAAGGGCGTAATATTAGCTGAGTGCAGTAACACGGTAAGAGAACGTAAGATAGATAAAAACGAATTGTTCGATTTTATATCTTACGTACCAAGTGGTAACGGCGAAATTATTTTACGCCACTATGAGGGCTGGGCAGTGGTGCATCCGTAATTAAAAGATATATGCTTCTTTGTTCAGGCGGCGGCATAATAAACAGGCCATAGGTATTAGCGCCAGGTATATCTGTACATAGCTTATTTTCAAGGCATGATTTATTCCGCAGCCTGATTTTTTTTTCGGTATTTGGTAGGAGAAATGCCCATTAGCTTGGTAAACATTCGCGAAAAATAATACTGATCCTCTATCCCTAATGTAATCGCTATTTCCTTCACAGCCATGTTTGTAAATGATAGGTACTGGCAAGCTTTCTGAATTTTAAGCTGATTGAAATATTCAATAGGCGAGTGTCCGGTTTTTGACTTGAAAATAGCAGAAAAGTGTGATGCAGAGATATTTACAAATGCAGCAATCTCTTCCAGTTTAATGGCTACGTTGACCTTTTGTTGCATATAAGCAATTGTTTTACTTACCACATCATCTTCGGCCTTATCAATATGGTTGAACTTATTTTCATAGATCAATGAAGAGAGAAAATGATAAAAGATCATATTTACATACCTTAAAGTATCCTCGCTATAGCCTTTTTCAAGGTTAAAACAAATCTCCTCAAATAGCTTTATCCTGTCCTCATTAAAAGCCAAATGCGGTTTATAGTTCTCCGAATTTTTCAATATCAGGTTGATAATAAATCCGGCTGTATCACCTTTAAAGTGCATCCAGTAAATAGTCCATGGTTTATTTGTATTTGCTGCGTACCTATGTGGGGTATTTGCCGGAATGGCGATGAATTGCGAAGGCGATAGCTCAACCCTTTTTTTATTGATCTCGAGCCAGCCGTTTCCTTCTGTACAATAAATAATAATGTGCTGGCTAATCCCCGCGGGGCGTTCAACATAATGAAATTTAGCTTTCGGGTAATAGCCAATATCAGTTATATAGATCTGCCGGGTTACCGGGTCCTTACTTAAGAAACCCGTGATGATCTTTTTAGGCAGCACAATAAGTTTCTGTCCTTCAAAGCCTTCGCGTCTTTTTATATCTTTATTTGTCTGCAGCATTATCAACAAATCTAATAATTGCCATAATATAATCCATCATTATAATAATAATACCTATTTATTTGCCCGTTTAAATCATTGAATTTTACAATGCCAGTTATAGATCCAATGATCACACTTGAAAAATTCGGAATTTACGATGATAAGGAGCTCTTGTTGTTCACAGTAAAAAACGCAAACGGAGCCTTTATTCAACTCACCAATTATGGAGCGACAATAGTTTCAGTAGTGGCGCCTGGCAGGAATGGAGAATTAGAACACGTGATAGCCGGCTTTGATGAGCCGGAAGATTACCTGGTTGACAAATGTTATATAGGATCAACAATTGGGCGATTTGCCAACCGGATAGGAAATGCCGCCTTTAAGTTGGATGGTAAGCAATACCACCTTGAAGCAAATGATAATACCAATACTAATCACGGGGGGGGTAGCGGATATAATTTAAGGGTATTTGATTATAAAATTGAGGATGATAAGCTGATTTTTACATTGAACAGCCCGGATGGGGATGGTGGGTTTCCGGGTAATCTTGGGCTAACAGTCAGTTACCAATGGACAGAAAATAATCAGCTTAAAATCACTTACCTTGCAGAAACCGATCAGCTAACCATTGCCAATTTTACCAATCATGCCTATTTTAACTTATCAGGAAAAGGGGGCTCAATGCTTAATCATCAGTTAACCATTTATGCAGACCAGGTACTGGAAACTGACAAGGAATACATTCCCACCGGAAAAGTAATTCCGGCGGGTAAAAGCGCTCTTTCAGTGGATAGGATAGGAGATAAGATCAAAGAAAATAAAGGTGAGGGATTTAATCATTATTACATCCTCAATAATCAGGATGACAACATCCGGTTAGCTGCTGTTTTGGATGATGAAAATTCAGGGCGAAGACTGAATGTTTACACCACTTATCCGGGATTAATGTTTTATACCGGAGATTTTTTAGAAAGCATTTATCCCGGGCATTTGGGTAAGCCTTATAAACCTTTCGATGGTTTATGCCTGGAATGCCAGTATTATCCTGATGCGCCAAACCATGATTCATTTCCATCAGCCGCTTTAAAACCGGGTGAGCAATACAGAGAAGAGATTATTTATGAATTTACTTTAATTCCCGATATTCAAATATGAACCAAGCATCAACATTTAACAGCCGGTACATTATTGGCATCTCGTTTATTTCGGCCCTTGGCGGTTATTTGTTCGGGTTTGATTTTGCCGTTATATCCGGAGCGTTGCCTTTTTTGCGGGTACAATTTGCGCTTGATGCCTGGTGGGAAGGTTTTTTAACCGGTTCATTAGCATTGGGCTGTATTGTTGGATGCCTGATTGCGGGCCGGGTTGCTGACCGTTATGGGCGTAAACCCGGACTAATGACTGCAGCCATAATTTTTGCAATCTCATCTATCGGGGTAGCGCTTGCTCAAACACTTACCTGGTTTGTGGCGATGCGCTTTGCTGCCGGTATCGGGGTGGGTATGGCCTCCATGCTTTGCCCTATGTATATTGCAGAGATCTCGCCGGCTGCGGTGCGGGGGCGTAATGTGGCCATCAACCAGCTTACCGTTGTTATCGGGATCTTAGTTACTAACCTGGTTAATTATTTTTTGGCGGATAAAGGCGTGGATGCCTGGCGCTGGATGTTTGGCCTCGGGGTTGTTCCATCCGCAATATTTTTAATAGGGGTAACATGGCTGCCTGAAAGTCCACGCTGGTTAATTAAAGCCGGTAAAGTTGAGCAGGGAAAACGAGTACTCGATAAAATAGGTTCGGCGGTTTTTGTTCAGCAAACTTTTAAAGCCATTGAACAGTCAATGGTTGGGGCCGAAAAACAAAGCTACAAAGCTGTATTTGAAAAAAGTGTACGCCCTGCCGTTATTGTAGGCATCACCCTGGCTGTATTTCAACAGTTTTGCGGGATAAATGTGGTGTTTAATTACACCTCAACCATATTTGAGTCGGTAGGCGCAAACCTTAACCGGCAGCTTTTTGAAACGGTTGCTATAGGCGTGGTTAACCTGGTATTCACCCTGATTGCCATGTGGCAGGTTGATAAACTTGGTCGCAGGCCATTAATGCTTGGTGGCGCGCTTGGCTTATCGGTAGTGTATATCATCCTGGCATTTTTATTACAAAATCATTCATCTGCCGGGCTGGTTTCCATATTTGTTTTATTGGCGATCAGCATGTATTCTATGTCGCTTGCACCGGTTACGTGGGTGCTTATCTCCGAGATCTTCCCTAATAAAATTCGTGGACTGGCATCATCGGTTGCAATCGTATCATTATGGGGAGCTTATTTTATACTGGTTTTTACTTTTCCTATCCTGGCCAAAAAGCTTGGCGCTTATGGTCCGTTTTACCTTTATGCGGGGATCTGCTTTTTAGGCTTCTTGTTTATTAAAGGCAAGGTAAAGGAAACTAAGGGCCAAACATTGGAAGAATTGGAACAACATTTAGCAGGACACTAGGTAGTGCAGAGGTATTAATTATAATAAATTAACGTGAGTTTGATATGAAAATAGGTGGAACATTCTGATTATAAGCTACTTGTACTTATTTAATTCTTGATAAATAGCTAAATATTTGATAATCAGAATGTTTCACTTTATTCCAGGTGTTCCGCATGTAAAAATGGAACGCTTTGCCGGGATGGATACACATACATGGAGGGCAAAAGAAGCGCGAAGTTCAAGTCCTCTCTTTTGGAGAGGATTATTCACAGCATGATTGGTTTTATAAGGCATTCACGAGTGCTACGTAGTTTAGGCGAGGCGGCAATGAGTATATTATAATAATTTTAATAATAATGAATGATTTAGCAGTATCAGTTTGGGAAGAAAAGGTAATTATACCAACCTATGGCATTGGCAAGCCGGACAAAAACCCCATGTTTTTTGAAAAGCGGGTGTACCAGGGAAGCGGCGGCGTGGTATATCCCAACCCGGTTATTGAAAAGATTGAGGATGAAAAGGCCGACAAAGAATACATTGGGCTGTTTTTAGAAAATAAATATCTCAGGATAATGATCCTGCCTGAGCTTGGCGGACGCATCCAGATGGCTTATGACAAGATCAAGCAACGTCACTTTATTTATTACAACCAGGTGATTAAACCAGCTTTGGTAGGATTAACCGGGCCATGGATCTCGGGCGGGATTGAGTTTAACTGGCCGCAGCACCACCGCCCCAGCACCTTTGAGCCTGTTGATTATACTTTATCTGAAAATTCCGACGGTAGCAAGACCATATGGATTAATGAAGTGGAAAAAATGTTCCATACCAAAAGCATGGCCGGCTTTACTTTATACCCTGATAAAGCTTACATAGAAATCAACGCCAAATTATACAACCGCACTAGTTTGCCACAAACGTTTCTCTGGTGGGCCAACCCGGCAGTAAAGGTAAATGATCACTATCAGTCGGTTTTTCCGCCTGATGTTAATGCTGTTTTTGATCACGGCAAACGCGATGTTTCTGATTTTCCAATTGCTACTGGTACTTATTATAAAGTTGACTATTCGCCGGGGACGGATATTTCCATGTATAAAAATATCCCTGTACCTACATCATACATGGCCATTAACTCAGATTATGATTTTGTTGGCGGTTATGAGCATGACAGCAAAGGCGGCTTATTGCATGTTGCTGATCATCATGTATCTCCGGGTAAAAAACAATGGACCTGGGGCCACAGCGATTTCGGACAGGCCTGGGACAGGAACCTTACTGATGAAGACGGCCCGTATATTGAACTGATGACAGGGGTGTTTACGGATAATCAGCCTGATTTTAGCTGGCTGATGCCCTACGAGGAAAAATCATTTACGCAATATTTTATGCCTTACCAGGAGTTGGGCATGGTAAAAAATGCCAGTAAAGACATCCTGTTGGCAGCCGACAAAGCAGGGAATAACCTAACTATAAAGGTATACGCAACATCTACACATGAAGATATCAAACTAACCTTGTTTATAAAAGAACAGGAAGTATTTAAAGAGGCAATAACGGTTTCGCCTGAGATGATCTTTAATAAAGAATTACCGCTTGAAAATGATTTTGATGAAAATGAGCTGTTAATAAAAGTCTCTTCTGTAGATGGAAAGGAACTGCTTCGGTATGAACCTGCAGGCAATCGTAAAAACGAGATGCCGGCAGCTGCAAAACCAGCTTTGCCGCCAAAGGAAGTTGCCAGCACAGAGCAGCTATTTTTAACCGGGCAGCATTTGGAGCAATACCGCCATGCAACCTATAATCCGGTAGATTATTATGAGGAAGCTTTGCGCCGCGATCCGTCAGATGCGAGGAATAACAATGCAATGGGTAAGTGGCTGTTAAGCAAAGGGCAATTTGCCAAAAGCGAACATTATTTTAGAAAAGCGATTGAAACCATAACGCAACGCAATCCCAACCCATATGATAGCGAACCTTATTATAACCTGGGTTTATGTTTAGCCTATCTTGAAAGGGAAAATGAAGCTTATGAAGTTTTCTATAAAGCAACATGGAGCAATGCGTGGAAAGACAGCGGTTATTTTTCTGTTGCATTGATTGATCTGAAAAGAGGCCATTATGAAAAGGCTTTGGAGCATATCTGCCAATCGCTTGACAGGAACCGCAACAATAGCAAGGCCTGGGTAGTAAAGGCGGCCGCTTATCGTAAGCTGTTGCTTTTTGACAGCGCCCTGCAAACGGTGAATGAAGCTTTAAAACTTGACAGGTTTAATTTGGGTGCACTTTTTGAGAAAGCATTGATCAGCAAATTAAACAGCCAGGATGATAAGGCAAAACGATTGACAAACGAGTTGCTCATACTTTCACGGAGAGATGAACGGAATCTGCTTGAATATGCATTGGATTATGCCGCATCCGGTTTATATGAAGAAGCTGATCAACTATTGGCGTATGCCGTAAAAGAAACCGATACCAGCCCTATTGTGTTTTATACTTTGGGTTGGTTTAGCTATAAAGCAGGCAATCAGCAAAAGGCAAAACAATGGTTTGAAAGAGCCGCTGCTGCCAATCCTTATTTATGCTTTCCAAACCGGTTAATTGAAATAAATATTTTGCAGGCTGCTATTAAAATGAGTCCTGCAGACGCGAAGGCATTCTATTACCTCGGTAATTTGTTTTATGATAAGCGGCAATACACTGACGCGATAAACTGCTGGGAAGCTTCGGTACAAATGGATAACGCATTCCCTACCGCTCACCGGAACCTGGGTATTGCCTATTTCAATAAACAAAACGATCCGCAAAAGGCACTTGATAGCTATGAAAAGGCCTTTTCGCTCGACCCAACTGATGCACGTGTGCTGATGGAACTTGATCAACTCTACAAAAGATTAAACCGGGCGCCGACACAAAGATTAAAGTTTTTGGAAGATCATCTCACTGTAACAGAACAGCGGGATGATACTTATTTGGAGCGCATCGGCATGTATAATTTTATAGGTGATTATAAAACTGCCCTGGATTTAATTGAAATGCGAATATTCCATCCATGGGAGGGCGGAGAAGGTAAAGTTTCATACCAATACCTCTTAAGTCTGGTTCAATTGGCTAAGCAGTTTATCCAGCAAAAACAGTATGAAAAAGCCATTGAATATTTAGAAAAGGCTCAAACCTACCCGCATAATTTAGGTGAAGGAAAACTTTATGGCGCACAGGAAAATGATATTGATTATTGGCTGGGTTGCGCTTACTCAGGATTAAATAAGCAGGAATTAGCAAACATGTATTTTATAAAAGCAACCAAAGGGTTAAGCGAACCATCTGCCGCCATATTTTATAACGATCAGCAACCTGATAAGATCTTTTACCAGGGGCTTGCCCATAAACAGCTTGGCAATAATGAAACTGCAAATACCATTTTTAATAAACTGGTAGCATATGGTATTGAACATACCGATGATGAAGTAAAGCTGGATTACTTTGCCGTATCGTTACCTAATCTGTTGATATTTGATGACGATTTGGATCTGCGTAACCGTATTCATGCTTGTTTTATACAGGGATTAGGATATCTTGGTTTGGGAAGGACAGAAGAAGCAACTCAAATGTTTAATAAGGTACTTGAATTGGATGCAACACATTCAGGAAGTAAGGTGCATTTGGAAATGGCGAAAAACGTGGTTTAAATTAGAAATATATCGTAGAGACGCGATGCATCGCGTCTCTACGACGTACTGCCATAAAATCAGCTCTTTAAATCTTTAGGAACCATACCATATTTCTTCTTAAATGCTGCCGTAAAATGGTGCGGATGTTTATAACCAACCAGGTCGGCTACCTCGTTAACATACATTTTTTCATCAATTAAAAGCCGTTTGGCTTCCTGCATTCTCAAATTGCTCAGGTAGCCAAAAACGGTAGTGTTAAATAACTCTTTAAAGCCGTTTTTTAGCTTCATTTGGTTAATGCCCGCTATTCGTGCAAGTTCGGGAATAGAATACGGATTATTATAATTTAGTTCCATGTAAGCTTTTACCGCATGCAGGCTTTCAATATCCCTTGCTTTTAGCTTTGATCTCCTTGCAATTTCCAACTGGTCTAACTGATTAACCTGCATCAAAAAAAGCTCTATGGCTTTTGCTTCAAGGTAGATGCCTTTTAAATAACCCGTATAAGGCGAGTTTCGCATTTCATTAATAACGCCATACATAGCAGGGTTCATTTGAGCCGTAAAATCCAGGGACGGTGTGCTCACGGTTGTATGCTGGTGAAAGCTCGACATAAACTCACTTTCATCGGTCATTATATTATTAAAGAAATGATCGCTCATGATCAGCTCAAAGAACGAACAACCTTTGTCTTTTGTAGGCGGAATCCAAAGCTCATATGGCCCGGCATCTTCACGGTATATAACGAACTGCTTTTCCCTGATATTCTTTCTTTTTAAATCAACAACAACTCTTGGGTCATACATCCTGAAATGTGAAATAATAGCAGACTTATCCGGGTGGAACAAAAGGACTTTTTCTTCCGGATTAACGTAAGCGCCCCATTTTAAATCAACCTGGCTTAGGGTTACCTCATCCAGTTGGATCCGGTACCCGGTTTCATCATGGATGATCCTTTGCTGCTCATAAACTCCGGATTGATTCATGCCGTTCATAATAATTCCTTTTGCGTTGATACCACTTCCTTTTGCGTTTACAGCGCTTTTTGGCAGCCCATACCTTTGAATATCAAAAGTAAATGATAAAAATGGAAAACAAAAAGTATATCACCGTATTCGGTGCTACAGGAAAAATAGGTGCAGCGTTAATTGAATATTTATCAGGAGCAGAACACCCGGTAATTGCTGTTACCCGCAATAAAAGTAAAGTCGCTGCAATGCCATTTGTTGAGTGGATGGAAGCAGATATGGCAGATAAGGAAAGCCTGTATAAAACAATGGAAAATAGTAAGGCCTTATTCCTATTATCAGGCCATAGTCCCAATTTTGTAGAGGAGCAAGGCAACGTGATAGCGGTTGCCCGGGAACAGGGAGTAAAACATATTGTAAAATTATCATCAGGAGGTGCTGATGAAAAGTCGCCGTTTTATATTCCGGGTTTATTGATAGCCCGGGTGCACGCCGATGTTGAGACCATATTAAAAGCATCAGGCATTGCATATACCATTCTTCAACCAAATGGCTTTATGCAAAACTGGCTGGGTGCACTGTCAAATTCAGTTAAAAACCAGCGGAAAATTTATGAAGCAACCGGCGATGGCAAAAGAGCATATCTTGATCTGCGTGATATTTCGGAGGTAGCGTTTAAAGTATTTACTGAGCCAGAGCAGCACATCAATAAATCCTATTTGCTTACCGGTGGTGAAGCGTTGAACTTTAGCCAGATAGCTGTAATAATTAGCAAAGTAGTTGGTGAAAACGTTACCTACGTTCGGCTTAGTAGCGATGAAGCCAGGCAGCAAATGGAGCAAAAAGGAATGCCGGAAATGGCTGTAAAATCTTTGCTTTTGTACGCAGAAGCTCAGCGTAGTGGTAAAACCCCATTTGTAAGTGATATAGTACCGCAAATATTAAACAAGCCGGCGCGTACCGTAGCGGATTTTATAAAGGATTATGCCGCTTGGTTTAAATAGGTAGTTTAAAGATGTGTATGAAAGATGAAGAAAAATTTGCACAGCAACATGAAGTGATGGTTATCCTGAAAAAAAAGCAAAACTGTTTTTTGGAGAATGAAAATGTGCTCATGACAACGCATTTAGTCTATTATAAAAATCTTTACGAGCGCAAAAAAATTGTAAGGTATGGGAAAGTGCTAAATGACGATAGTATTTGTATTTTGCTCAATGTATTGTCTGATCTTGATTTTGAGCAGCTGATAATAAGCGATCCTGCATATGATAAACTTTTTGAAATAGTTAAGGTGACCCCGTTTGTTAATGATGATTTTATGCTTTAAAAGATAAGTATGAAGGTTAAAAGAATTGTGGTAAATATTGAAACGCAACATGTTGCGGCAGCTAAGCTTTTTTATGAAGATGTGCTTGGCCTTGATGTGTTAATGGATCATGGATGGATTGCTACTTATGGTTTGGACGAGCAGCAGCAAGTACAGATCAGCTTTGCTTCACAAGGCGGTAATGATACCCTGGTTCCACATCTTTCCGTTGAGGTTGACGACTTAGATAGCGCCCTTGAGCGGATTATAAATGCCGGCTTCCCTGTTGAATACGGCCCGGTAAATGAAGCCTGGGGTGTAAAAAGATTTTACACCCGCGACCCATTCGGCAAGTTGATCAATATTTTGCAGCACTTATAAAGATCTTAATTTTAAGCAATCTGTAGCAATTGCTACAGGTTGCTTAAAATTTCTACAACGCCAAACACCGATGTTCCTCTTAAAACCAGGATTTTTTTTGAATCGTAAGCATTCATGGCATTTGTACGATTATCTTCTACCGTAGCAAAAAATTGAGTGGTGTTGCTTTCTATCCACCAGTCATTTGGCACGGCAATTTTAACTTCGCCAAAGCATTGTGAAATATCCAGTACTGCCACTCCAGCAATATCGGCATTAGTAAAATCCAGCTCGGTAGCACCAAATATGTTGCTAACCCTGCCACCCCTGAAGTCTTTTGAGATGATGTTCTTTTTGATTCCGCCAAAAATGGTGGTTGTATTTATATAATCGTCATTAGTGAAAACAAATGTTGCTTGATTGTTCATGATCTTAAATTTTAATGTTGATCAAAACTAACTGATGGGCTTTAGGATGAGAAGATAAAGCTTGCAGAAGGAGGAAAGATGTCGGTAAATGAAGGGGTTGGATCGGTAAAAATCATCACCTGGTGTTTCACCGGTTATGAATTTGGTTGCAGCAACCGGATTTACTTACAGTTATCATCCACCTAACATAAATTCCCCAATAAAATAACAATTTGATAATCCCAAATTTTAGGCAAGTACACTGCATATCTATTTCTTTGAGTAATAATCACTTGCATCACAATTAACTATTTATCCCCCTAAAAAAAGCTGAAAGATTATGCTCAACGTATTAAGTGCAATCACACTCCCGTTGCTTGGTGAAGTTAGTTTAAGCGCTTCATTAACCATTGTTTTTTTTATCTGCCTGCTGGCAGTTGTTGGCTTTGAATTTGTTAATGGCTTTCATGATACTGCAAATGCTGTAGCTACGGTTATTTACACCAAAGCATTAAAGCCTGTTTATGCTATTCCGTGGTCGGGTTTTTTTAACTTCCTTGGTGTTTTTCTTGGTGGTGTAGCGGTCGCAATGGGCATCTTAAAGTTGCTACCGTTAGATGACCTGATGAAGCTGCCCGTTAGCGTAGGGGCCTGTATGGTATTGGCCGTTTTACTGGCATCAATTGTATGGAACCTGGGCACCTGGTATTTAGGCATCCCATGCTCAAGCTCACATACGCTTATAGGCGCTATGATAGGCGCAAGTATTGCATTTACCTGGTATTATGGTGGTGCAGGTGTTAACTGGGATAAAGCAAAAGAGATAGGATTATCACTAATCCTGTCGCCTTTAATTGGTTTTGGGGCAGCAGCCTTGCTGATGCTTTTTTTAAAGAACGTGGTAAAATCAAAGGCCCTGTTTCATATCCCACAAGGCGAAAATGACACACCGCCAATCCTTGTACGTATATTGCTGATCATCACCTGTACGTTGGTAAGCTTTTTTCACGGCAGTAACGATGGCCAAAAAGGTGTAGGCTTATTGATGCTGATCCTGATTGCATTTTTACCTGTTAAATTTGCCGTTAATCATTCTATTTCAAACGATAAGATCCTTTCAGCATTAAACAAAACGGAGCAGGTGATCAGTAAAAATACTGCTTCTGCTGTTGGGAAAACTCATGCTTTGATCCTTCACCTTGATTCTGCCATTGTGCAAACCAAAACTCAGCTGGTAAGTAAAAACCCTGCTGATACAGCTAAAACTTACAAGTTCCGTAAGGAAATAAAAACGGTAGTTAAAAGCATAGACGGACTTGTTGGCGATAAAGATTCAAAGTTTGCCAAAGAAGATGTTGTAATACTGAAATCAGCCTCAAAAGATTTAAACGGACTAACAGATTTTGCACCGATCTGGGTAATAGCTACTATATCTGTTTCGTTAGGTATTGGCACCATGGTGGGCTGGAAACGGATTGTGGTAACCATTGGCGAGAAAATAGGTAACGAACATCTTAATTACGCACAGGGCGCAACTTCCGAAATCATAGCCGCATCAACCATTGGGCTAAGTACTGCGTTTGGTTTACCGGTGAGTACCACACACGTATTATCAAGCGGTATTGCGGGCTCAATGATGGCATCAGGCGGAAAGGGTAATTTAAATAGCAAAACTTTAAAAAGCATAGCGCTGGCATGGATCTTAACTTTGCCGGTAGCAATTATTTTATCGCTTTTATTATTTATGTTCTTCCATTTATTTATTTAATGTAACCGGTAATACCTAAATTTAACACTATCAAAAAATGAAACAGATACTTGTTGCAACAGATTTTTCAAGCAGTGCAGCCAATGCAATGGAATATGCTATGGCGCTGGCTAAAATATTAAATATGGAAGTATGTGCCATAAACGCTATCCCGTCAATGGAAGGCGTTGGAAATAACATATACAATGCTATTTTTATTGAAGATTATCATAATAATAAAAGGCAGGCTTTAAGGGAGTGGGTGGCTACCTATTCTGCAGATAGCGAATATGCTGATATACCCGTAACCTCTCTTTGCGAAGTAGGCTCGTTAAAAAGCGTGATAAGCGATTATATAAATCAACACCATGTTGAATTGCTGGTGATGGGCCTTACCGGTTCAACCGGGATTACCGGCATTGTTGGCAGTAACGCCAGTACAATGGTTGAAGCCGTTAAAATACCTACGCTGATCATCCCGCTGGAAAGCAAATTTTCGAAAACACCGGTAATCACGCTTGCAACCGATTATGAAACCAGGCTTTCTGCTGATGATGTGAACGCACTGAATGAAATGGTGTTGGCTTTTGGATCAGAAAAAATGAAGGTGCTGTACGTTGCTGAGAATTCGGAAAAGAAAAATATTGAGACCGAAGAGAGCAAGCTGCAGGAACTGATTAAAAACACAACCCTTGAATTTAATTATATTACTAACAGCAGCACTTTAAGCGGGATACTAAGCTTTGTAGAAGTAAATGAAATAGATATACTTTGTTTGGTAAAACATCACCACAATATAGTTTACCGTTTATTTAACCGTAGTACCATAAACCAGGTAATGAACAAATCGGTAAAAGCTATTTTGGTGTTACACGAATAAGCTTTATTCGCAATACCAAACAACAAAGCCGCCTATCAGGTGGCTTTGTTGTTTAAAACGGATTTTAATCCGTTGAGCTAATCATAGCCCCAAGAGCCATCGGCTCGGCCCATTTTGTGGTAACAGATTTTAATCCGTTGAAAATCGAATTATAATTCCCAAGAGCCATCGGCTCGGCCCATTTTGTAGTAACAGATTTTAATCAGTTGTTACCCCCACATCGGCACAAAAATCGCTGAGGTATCTGTTTCCTGCCGCCAATTGTAAAATAAGGTTGTTTTAGTTTCACCTGCTTCCGGCGAAACTTCGGGAGCTGCTGTTTGATCTTCTTTTTTCGGGTTTTTCGAATTATCTGTAGTATTTATATAGGCATCCTTGCTAAAGATGGTTGATATGGCTTTTATATTCATGGTGTTAAATTTAATGTTGAGCAAAACTAACAGATGGGTTTTGTCACGCGAAGTCAAACCTTGTGAGAGGGGAGAAGTTGTCGGTAAACGAAGGAATTGGGGCGGTAAATTATTTTGGCGATCCGTTCGATTTTAAATATTTTTTAAATAAAACACGCATAAATCAGTAAAAAATCTAATATTTGAATAAAGGCATTAAGTTGCATTATTTAATCCTAAAACCTTTAACAACGGCGCCTCTCCGCAAAGAGGATTCATGATGAAAAAAAATGAGACCATTGACATCGCCATTGTAGGCGGTGGCGTTTCGGGTGTTTACAGCGCATGGAAGCTTAAACAAAAATACCCTGCAAAAAAAATTATTGTATTTGAAGGTGGCGACCATATAGGCGGTCGTTTGCTGTCTGTTGTTCCGCCAAATATTCCCGAAATGGTAGCAGAACTTGGCGGAATGCGCATCCTTGAAAATGCCCAGCCGCTGATAGTTGCGCTGATCAAAAAGCTAAACAAACAGCTGCCGGATGATAACCAAATAGAATTATATGATTTCCCGGTAGATGAAAATCAAAATATAGCTTATCTGCGGGGCGTATATTTAAGATTATCAGACTTTGCATTGAACCCTGATAAAGTTCCTTATAAGCTTTCATTCCTTGAAAAAGGTGGGTCGCCGGGCGGCATTATTGTAAATGCTATTGAGCAAATAGTACCCGGAATTACCAATCCTAAGCTAACCGAAGAAGAAAGGCGCCAGTTGGCTCAAAAAGCCGAATTTGCCGGAGAACCGCTTTATAAGCAGGGCTTTTGGAATGTGCTGTACCGCGTTATCAGCGGCGAGGCTTACCAGTTTGGGATGGATGCGGGCGGTTATAATTCAACCTTATCCAACTGGAATGCTGCCGATGCTATTCCATGGTTCCTGACAGATTTTGGAATAGTACCGCAATACAAAGGCTTTAAAAAAGGCTTTCAGCAGATCCCTAAAACATTGGCCGACTTTTTTGTTCAGCTGGGTGGCGAAATTCATTTGAATACTAAATTAAACGGTTTTGAAACAATTGACGGCAAGTTTCATCTGGCTTTTAATGATAGTACCGTTGTTGCCGATTCATTAATCCTTGCCATGCCGCGCCGCTCGCTTGATCTGCTTGCGCCGGGCAGCCCGGCGTTGCAGCAAATAAAGCAGTTGATCAGCAGCGTTACACCGCGCCCGCTGTTTAAATTGTTTACCACGTATGCTAACCCATGGTGGATGGCGGCTGGCTATACGGATAAAGCAACAGGCAAATTTGTCCCGGTTGAATCGGGTAGGAGTGTAACCGACCTGCCGGTTAGGCAAACCTACTATTGGCCAAAAAATAATGGCAAGCCAGCCACGAAAGGCGAATCAATGCTGCTGGCCAGCTATGACGATGGCAACAACATCGGTTTTTGGGATGGCCTGCGCCCCCAACGCAAACAAGCCTGGGCCGAAGGCCAGGCCCACGCCAAAATTGAGGACCCGTTTTTAGGAGAAGCCAAAAGCGACAAAGCCGACCTGGATTGGTTCGAATACCAGGCCCCAACCGCCATGGTTGATGAAGTAGCAAGGCAGCTACAACTCATGCATGGCCTTAGCCATACACCTATTGTTAAAAACGCCGCCTTCCGCGATTGGGGCGAAGACCCTTTTGGCGGCGGCTGGAACAGTTGGAACATCGGTGTAAAAAGCTCGGAGGTACGGGATCAGATTACACAACCCATTGATAATTTACAGCTTTACATCTGCGGCGAAGCCTACTCGGATGCCCAGGGCTGGGTGGAAGGCGCTTTGCAAACGGCGGATATAATGTTGAAGAAGATTAATAAGAAATAACTATACCATACCGTTCCCGCAGGGTCTCGCATCGCGGACCCTGCGGAGTATTGCGTTGATGGTGTGGAATAATCAGCAGTTCAATCAGTTTGGCTTTATACATTATCTCCCGTTCCCGCAGGGGCTTGCACCGTGGACCCTGCTAAGACGGTAGTTCAAGCTGATTTGGGTACAGTTTGTTTTCATAAATCTAATTTATGAAAAAGGAGAGAGGGGGCTATATTTTTTCAACAATGGATTGCATATTTTAAAACACGATGCAACATTTGAAGGTTTTACTCATCCTTTACACAGATCTAAAACCTAAAGCTATGCAACACATTAAGCCTTTACTCTTAAACTTGATTTTCCTGCTTTTAACCAGTTCGGCCTTAATGGCGCAGACAAATACAATTCCAGATACATTTGTTTACAGAAAAATAGGCTATGAAACATTAAAAGCATATGTTTTTAAGCCTGTTGGAAAAGGTAAGCACCCGGCAATTTTGCTATTTCATGGAGGAGCCTGGCGTTTGGGTGAAGCAGCATGGACCTTTGACCGGGCAAAACAATTTGCGGAACGGGGAATGGTTGCAATTGCTATAGAGTACCGTTTAGCAAATAACGGCTTAACACCCATTAACGGGGTGGATGATGCCTGTGCCGCTTTTGCCTGGGCGCGCAGCCTGGCTGTTAAGTTGGGGATTGATACAAAAAGGGTTGTTGGTTACGGTGTTTCGGCAGGGGGGCATTTGGTAGCTGCAGCAGCTTTGATCCCGGCCATTAATGGCATTAAAATTCCTGGCAGGGCACGCCCCAATGCATTAATGTTATATTCGCCAGCGCTGAATATGGCGCATGATAATTATTTTGTTGGCCTTATGGCCGGAAAAGGTGATCCGGCCAGTTATTCGCCATCTGAATATATCAGCAAAAAACTCGTCCCGACATTAATAATCCAGGGGGAAAAGGATAGTATCGTTTTTGCAAAGGACGCGACGGCATTCCGCGACGCCGCAGTAAAAGCAGGGGCAAAGTGTATCTTGTTTGTTTACCCCGGAGTTGGCCATTTACTAACCCGGAATTTGAAGATCCAGTATAAGGATTTTGACCCTGACCCGGCAATGGTAGCTGATGCATTTAAGAAGGAAAACGACTTTTTAGTATCCATTGGATACATCCCCAAATGAGTGCTTTTTAATAATAAACGCAATTGTTGCCTGATAATTTAACTTGTTAGAAATAAATCGCATCTTTTTAATAAATAAATTAATGCAATTCATCCTGAACGGGAAGAAAACGGTACTTTTAGCCTGATAAATTATTTATTGAAGATAGCCGATATCTTCAATATTACAGAGCTGACACCATTTAATGAGAGTACCTTATACAAAAGCCATGGCGAGGAAAATTCTTCTTGCCTTTCTTACATTTATTATAGTTCTTTCCATAACGGCGTTCTTTGTACGCAACACTATTAATAAAAAATTAGCAAGTATTTCCAAACTAGCAAGCAACGTTGAAGATGACCGGGCCAAGCCGGAACATGCATTGCTTTTGCTCCATGAGTCGGAAAATGATTTCCAGGAATCCTTATTAAGTGCCAGCAGAAAAAAGAGGGCAGACTATAAAATAAAGCTAACACAGTCTTTTAACGAGATAGATACTTTGCTGAAAGAAAGCGCTGATACAGCACACCTAACTTCGGCACAAGGCAATATGGTAAAGTTATGGTTTCAGAAAAAATTAAAGCTATCAGATAAACTATATGTACTTAAACACAATTTTGATTCCCTGCTTACTGTGTATGCTGATTTCAATAAAGAGGCTGATAAAAATTTAAAAGAATCCGGCACAAATGTAAATGTTAACCAGAGAAGTGTTAATAGCAGTACAGATTCAATCCTGAAAGCCAACAATGCAAAGAAAAAAGGGCTTTTGGGGAGGATAAAAGATGCTATTATAAATAAAAATAACAGTTCTGTTGCTGTTAAGCATAGTAACAACAGCCAAGTAACGGACATTACCACACAGCAAATTTTAACCAAAGACAAAAACCTTTATTCAAAGAAGTTGAAAGAGTTGCAGGAGCGGAACATGGATCTGCTCAATAAGCAGCGGGAGTTGATAGTCGTGAATACCCGGATTAGTAATGAACTGGAACACATCATTAGTGATGTGAAGGAAATTAACTACAAGATGGCGGATGAGTTTAAGCGGGTGGCGCTTAAAAATTACCTGGAAACTACTGTATTATTGAATAAATTTTACCTGGCAGCTTTATCCCTAGTACTGGTATTTGCAATATTACTGATCCTTTTTATAATTGAGCTCAATAAATCTGAACAGCATTTGTGGAAAGAAAATGAACGATCTGTTGCTATAGCCCAGCAAAAAATGGATCTGCTGCTACATATGAGCCACGAGATCCGTAACCCTCTTACCGCCATTAAAGGCTTTCTGTATATCTTCGGTAAATCCAGCTTGTCGCAAAAACAAACGGAAATGCTTGATTCCATAAGCCATTCTTCTGATATGTTGCTGCGTACCCTTAATGATACGCTTGATGCAGCAAAAATGGAAAGCAGCGAGTTTAAAATCAACAATGATCCGTTTAATCCTGATTTTATATTGAAAACGGTTATAGAAAGTATGGAATTCAGTGCAACAAAAAAAGGGTTGACCATTGGATATAACTTTAAAGGGGATAAAGAAGCTGTTTTGCTTGGGGATAGCTTCAGACTTGAGCAGATCATGACCAACCTGCTAAGCAATGCAATAAAATATACCGGCACGGGTGGCGTTACGGTAAACGCTGTGCTGATAGGGGCGGAGAACAGGCTGCAGGTAACCGTTAGCGATACAGGAGCCGGAATTAGTTTAGAACAACAGGCTAAATTGTTCTCAAAGTATTATCAAACCAGCTCTTCAAAAGGTAAAGTAGGAACCGGGCTTGGGTTATTTATTTGTAAACAGTTGGTTGAGATGCAAGGTGGAAAGATCACAGCAAAAAGTAGCCCGGATGCGGGTACCACATTCAGCTTTTTTATCCCCTATCAAAAAAATGACAGTGATGATATTACTAAAAAGGGTACTGACGATCCGCTATTATTACTTAATGGCATAAGTATTTTGGCAGTTGATGACAATGAACTTAATTTAATGTTTCTGAAGATGATGGTGGATAAGTGGAATGTAAAATTTCACCAGGCGACAAATGGAAAAGAAGCATTGGATCTGATTGCTGAAAATGCAATAACGGTTGTTTTAACTGATATTGAGATGCCTGAAATGGATGGCTATGAGCTTTTGGCCGAAATAAAAAAATTAAAAAAACCTTTAAATCAACTACCGGTAATTATGATCAGTGGCGCTGCTGATGGAACAGATGCAAAAAAGTTCCTGAAGAAGGGTTTTTCGGGCATAATAGGCAAACCCTTTAAAGAAGCAGAACTGGTAGAACAACTGGTTAAAGTTCTTAAAAAACAAGCTTAAAAGAGTAGGCTCCGGCGTGGTATAAATATTTCATATACTTTGAAGTCACCGGGAGGACTGATCTTCTTTTGATAGTACTATTTCTGCACTACAACTGCTAAAAACCGGGTTCATTTTTAAATAAAGCTGCTATTTATGGTAACTTAGTTTTCGTTAACTTAAATAAATCTTTATCCCAATGAAAATACCTAAATGCTTACTGTTGCTGATAGTCGTTTTTTTTACTTTTAAAGCCTTTGCAAGGCAAAGTACCGATAGCCTATACCAGGTAAAAGGTTTTGCTATTGCAGCCCCGAGGCCAAATGGCGTAGCCGATTTTGTTAAATTTATTAATGAAGAACTGGCACCGCGGAAGGTAAACACGCTGATCCTGCGGGTTGATTTCAATTACCAATTTAAAAGCCACCCGGAGCTTCGGGATTCTATATGCCTGTCAAAAAGCGATGTCAGAAAGTTGGTTGAGGCTTGTAAAAAGAATGGCATCAGTATTATTCCGCAGATTAATTTGCTGGGGCACCAGTCATGGGCCAGTAAAACCGGGATGCTGTTGAAGGTTTACCCCGAATTTGATGAAAACCCATGGGTAAAAATGCCGGCTACTGCTGCTGAATATAAATGGCCCAATGCCGATGGTTTGTATTGCAAAAGCTATTGCCCGCTTCATCCCGGCGTGCACAAGGTTGTGTTCGACCTGGTGGATGAGATTACTGATGTATTTGAAGCCAAAGCTTTCCATGCAGGCATGGATGAGGTTTTTTATTTGGGCGAGGATAAGTGCCCGCGTTGCGCAGGCCGCGATAAAGCCGTTCTTTTTGCCAACGAGGTACAAACTATCCGTGATCACCTTGCCGGGCAAAACCGCGAGCTGTGGATCTGGGGCGACCGTTTAATTGACGGCAGGACTACAGGTATTGGTGAGTGGGCAGCCAGTTATAATAATACCTATAAAGCCATCGACCTGATCCCCCGCGATGTGGTGATCTGCGACTGGCAATACGATCAGGATAACCAAACTGCAGTTTATTTTGCTATGAAAGGCCTCAGGGTTGTAACCTGTGCCTGGAACCGCCCTCAGGTAGCAGTAAGCCAGGTAGAAAACTTTTACCGTTCACGGGCTATATCAGGTAAGGAGCTTAAAGGGCGTTTTTACGGAATTGCAGAAACTGTATGGTCATCGCCGGTTCAATTTCTTGACGGGTATTACGGAAAAACGGTAAATCCCGCAGCCGGTGATAAAACCCCATGGAACACTTTCAAAGTTATGTTTGATAAGATTGGGCAGCTTGAGCAAACTGCTGAAACTAAATAACAGATCTTAATACAGGTAACTTATAATCAATTTGCTTTATATGTGTAAATTAGCGGTATAACGTAAGGCTGTATATGGTTTTAACTTAGATGCTTAAATAGTAAGATTATATTATCCAGGGAATGAAAACGCAATCAATTATTCCTCACCCTTCAATTGCTGCTTATGTAAGTAACATAGTTGTTATTGAAAATAATAATATCTACCGCGAAGCAATTCTCCCCCTTATTGCTAATGGCTCTCCCAGTATTACTTTCCAGATCACCGATACGGGGCTGATTATAAACAGTAATAAAAACAATAATAACTTAGTGCTTTACGGGCAAAACATTAAACCAATTGAACTCTATACCCGCGGCTATGTTGTTGTTATAGCTTACTTTCTGTATCCGCATATTTTAAAAAATTTGTTTGGAATTGATGCAAAAGAGTTAACAGATATTGGCCTTGATTTAAGCCTTACGGAACCTGCCAGGGAAATGAGCCTGAAAGAACAGCTGCTCAATGCAACTTCTTTAGATAAACGTTTACAGCTGATGAATAGTTATGTGCTAAAACTTTCGGGACTTAATAAACTTAGCATAAACAATCCCATTTCATTTGCTACACAGACTATACAAAAAAGTAAGGGTTTAATATCACTTACCAATGTTCAAAAAGAGCTTTATGTTACCGAACGGACCCTTCAACGATTGTTTGAATTTCATGTAGGTGTTTCACCAAAAACATTTAGCAGAATCTGCCAGTTTCATTCGGCACTTCAGCAACTCAGCCAGAATCAATTTTCGGGGATGGCTGATGTTGCTTATGAAAACGGCTATGCAGACCAAAGTCACCTGATCCGGGCCTTTAATGAATTTACCAATTGCTCACCCCTTGAATATTTAAAACGAGCCTCTGACTTTCCGCGTTGAAAAATTTAAAATTGTCGGATTTGTTCTATCATACAAAATTTGGCTGCCCTTACTTTGTGTTATTAAAAACAAACTAAATCAAATTAAAATGAGAAAGCTAATAGTTTCGGAATGGATTACGCTGGATGGCGTATTTGATGCAGAAAAAATGGGCGAGTGGTTTATGCCATATGACAGTGAATCAAGGCAAGCCTATATCCAGGAGTGCCACAGAACTTGTGATGCTATATTATTTGGACGCAAAACTTATGAGATGCTGGCGCCTTACTGGTCGGCCATGAAGAATAATGAGGACGGGGTGGCAGACAAGCTGAACAGTGTGCCCAAATATGTAGTTTCATCAACGCTTGAAAAAGCCGACTGGAATAACACAATCGTTATTAAAGAAAACATAGCTGAAGAGATCGGCAAGTTGAAACAACTGCCCGGTAATGAAATTATGCTGGAAGGCAGCGGTGAGCTTGTTCAGCTGTTAATGGAGGCTGATCTTGTTGATGAATACAGGTTCATGGTCCATCCCATTATTATTGGGAGCGGAAAGCGTTTATTTAAGGAAGGAATGTATGCTGCCGGTTTGAAGCTTGTTAAAACCCAGCCACTGGAGGGAGGTGTTGTCGTGCTTTATTACCAGTCATCAAAATAATTATAGATTTTTCATAAAGCCGGTGAAAGACCAGTTTTATAAAACAGGAAAGCCAATGAGAATTCATTGGCTTTCCTGTTTTGCAGAAATTATCGCCAGTAAAATAAACTTACAATTATTGCTGCCGAAATATAAGTAAGGCATGAAGCGATTAACAAACCGGCGACAAATTTTTTATCGTAATTAATATAGATAGAGTTGTTAATGGCTGAAACGAAACTGAAACATGCGAAACAGATGAGCCCTAATTTGATATGTGACCACAAACTCCCCGGCAGCACATAATGCGCCCCGATTTTTAGATAAAATAAAGTAAACAGCACACCGAATAAAAGCGATAGCAAAGTACTGTAAGTATAGTTTGAGTAGTTTTCCGGTCGCCAGGTTTGAGGGGTAAGAGCCTGGTATTTATGAAACAAAAAGCCGATAAAAAACCATTCAATAACGGTATTTGCAAAACCAATTGAAATAGCCGACAGGATAAAATGAATTGCTGACATGGTGCTTAAGTTTACATAAAGATAGCATAAGTATCTCAATTTAGGGGCGCTGTTAATTTAATAGTAATATGGAGCCCGCATCAACTCAAATTCCCGTAATTCAAAAGAGTAATTATCACCGGCCTATTGCCATGAATGATACCCCCTGATTTTTAATCCAACTTATCAAATTCTTTATTAAATATCACGATTGGTATTAATATACGATAATTGGCAATTTTTTAATGAATTATAATTATTTCATATTAATTAAAAAACAATCATTATTTGAACATTATGGGGCTTTGTGGCTTTTTTGAGTTTTTTCACCTGTTTATTTTTACGTAAAAATACTTACGTAATTACGTGTAAATACTCTTGTGCACCAATAGGTTAGTAAATAACTTTATTCCAGATAAAAAATTGAAACCTAACTGAACCTGACCAGCGATCCATACAGTGGTCTGTTACTGAATTTAATTATAAATTATCTTTTAGATTGATACAGATATAATTTTTGATATCATATTTTAATTTAATATTAAAATATGATCGCTTTAATATTGGATGTTTAATATTGAGTAACCAATTATACAAGACACAAAGTTTGATAACTTATTAATACAAGTATATGATTCGTACTGCACTTGAATTTATAAAAAAAGAGCTGGAGAACTACATGGTTGACCGGGAGCAAGATCCTTCAATCTATAGTGCCGGTAATGTGGTTGACTTAAAGTCGATTGTTTTACCTAATGGAAATATTAATATAACGGATAGTACGCATGTTACTATAATGCTGGTAAATATAGAGGAAGAAAGGCGGGAAGGTAAGCAATCCTATTATTTGCCAACAGATGACAAAAAGTTTTTAAAACTAAATCCACCGGTTGAGATTGATCTGTTTCTTCTTTTTGTAGCAAACAATTCCGACTATCCTACAGCATTGCGTGACCTTTCGGACGTGATAGAGTTTTTTCAGTCACATTCTGTATTTGACAGCCAGAAATACCCCTCGCTCAATGCATCAGTAACCGACCCTGTTAATAAGGTGTGGCAACTGATTGACAGGTTAAGCTTTAAACTGGTGAGCCTGACATTTGAACAGCAGAACAACCTATGGGGAATGCTGAGTTCCAAATATATGCCGAGTGCAGTTTACCGGGTAAAAATGCTTACTGTGTTTGAAACCAAAAGCGACGATAAGGTTACCGCAATTAGTGAACTTAATTTTGTTGAAAACTGATTTATTATGGCTACAGTAATAGTAAAATATTCAGAATTAGTAACCATGCAGGTTATGCAATTATTTTATAGTAATCAAATATGCGCAAGCTACCAGGCAACTCCCAAATTAGATTTCACTATTGTGCCAACAGCTGAATGTATGGCCTTTATGAAGGCGAAAAATATGGTATTTAAAAATACTGACACAACAGGTGGCTTTGTGGTAATGGCTGGCACATCAGGAAAAAATCTGGCGGGTAATGATCTTTTAAGGAATGCTGTAACCAATGCGGATAAACTTAGCTTTTTCATGCTGCTGCAAAACCCCGCACTGGTTAATTTTGATACCCTGCCAACCCAGTTAAATGCCGGGAATATTTATTACTTCAGTAACCAGGTAAAGGACCTAGCCGCAGCCCGCAATAACCTTCATTTAACAAAAAACGCAACCGGGGTTGACGGCAACGTTGATCAGCTTAAAAAATCTTCTGCTAATTATACATTTAATTTTGCTGGAGTTATAACTGCAAGCAAAGCAAAAGTTAAGCATCTTTTAACCGGTGCTGTAGTTACCGCCAGGTCTGTTATTGTTCAGGGCACCCAGTCAGACATTACGTTTGATCTTTCTTCGCTGCCTTCAGGGTGTTGCCAACTGTTGATCAATAATATTGTGACAGATACATTTTACTTTTTGGGTAGCATGGCTAACCAGCAGGTATTTGGAGTAATAGAGCTTTCGTTATCGGCAAGCTTGTCTGCAAATTACAGAATCGTTGAGCCAGACAGGTCACTTGTTCCTGCAAGGCCAAATTATGTGGCATTGTTCAAAAACCGTCCAACCGTGTGGCGCTATACTATCCAGTTGCAAACCAATAGCCCGCTTTACCTTGAAATGGCCAAACTTACCCCGGTTCAAAAAACGGATTTTATAAAACAACTGGCTATAAGCTCCAATGATACAACCATTAAATTTAAGCTGGCCTCAAGCGCTGATTTAAGCCTGGTATTTGTATCGATGAGCAATATTACCCTGTTTGAAAAATATACATCATCAACAAGCGCAACAAAAGATCCGCTTATAATAACACTAAGCAAATACACAAAAACACCAGCTAAAACAGCAGTTGTAAAAACCAGCCTGCCTTATCCATCAACAGCTATCATTGATTCGGGCAGCCTTCCAACTATTTATTCAGACGTATTTATAACACTTTAAAACCAATAAAAAAAATGGCAAATTACAGATCTCCGGGTGTATATGTAGAGGAAATATCTACCCTTCCACCTTCAATAGCAGAAGTAGAATCTGCTGTTCCTGCTTTTGTAGGCTATACAAGTATAGCTACTAACCTGGTTACAGACGACCTGGCAAAGGTACCTACACCCATCAATAGCATGAGTGATTACGTGCAGTTTTTTGGCGGACCGGATGTTGAAGACCCAACTCATATTACCATTGATGTTGATGAGAAACAATCAGGCGGAAAAACAACGGGTTACAGTGCTGTGATTACCCTTGATTCCGCACATATGAGTCCTCATATTTTATACCATGCAGTAAAGCATTATTTTGCTAATGGAGGTACACGTTGTTACATAACATCTGTTGGAAAATACACCAATTCAATTGCGCTGACCGACCTGGAAGGTGGCTTTGATGCGGTAGGAGCGATAGACGGACCAACAATTTTGTTATGTCCTGAAGCAATCCACCTGGATGCCGACCCTACTACACCCACCAACCTTGGTGCTATAAATCAGTATATGGCTAGTCAGGCAGCAACCCTGGGCGATCGTTTTGCAGTTCTTGATACTGCCAGGCCAACAGTTCCAAAAACATCTGCTTCAATCAGCACTGATCTTAACAATACCATTAACAATATAAATGCAACAGGTGCGGCTCCGTTTGCTTTGCAATACGCAGCAGTTTACTATCCACACCTGGAAACTGTTTATAATTATGCATTTACCTTTGATAATTTGACAATTCACAATTATACAGTGAATGGGGCTACACCTGCTCCGAATCCACGAGCCGGAGCAACAATGCTTTCGCTTAAAACTACTGCCTCAACCTTATACAATTACATCCTGGGCCAGTATCAGAACGTACATATCTCTTTACCGCCTTCAGCTGCTATGGCCGGCGTTTATTGCGGTATTGATAAAAAAATTGGTGTGTGGAAAGCCCCTGCAAATGTTTCCTTAACTGATGTAGTTAAAGCAAACGTTACTGTGGCCAGGATTGATCAGGACCTGATGAATGTAAATGATCAAACCGGTAAATCAGTAAATGCCATATTGAATACGCATGGCTTTGGTACAGTAGTTATGGGCGCACGCACACTTGACGGTAATGATAATGAATGGAGATATATCAATGTACGCCGCTTTTTTATCACTGTTGAACAGTCAATTAAAAATTCAACAGGCATGTTTGTTTTTGAGCCAAACACTTCAGCAACCTGGGTAAAAGTACAGGCCATGATTGAGAATTATCTTTTCATGAAATGGCGCGATGGCGCATTAGCCGGTGCAAAACCAGAGCAGGCGTATTTTGTAAATATTGGCCTTGGCAGCACAATGACATCTGTTGATATTTTAGAAGGAAGGCTTATCATCCAAATCGGGATGGCTGTAGCACGTCCGGCCGAATTTATCATTATGCAGTTTGAGCAAATGTTGCAAACCTCGTAATAACAAGTAATAAATAGTATTTCAAATTATTGTAAAACATAAAAACTACAAAAATGGCAAATTATCCATTACCAGTCTTCCATTTCAGTGTTTCATTGGGCGGCGGTGCACCTATTGGTTTCTCAGAAGTAAGCGGGCTTTCACAAGAAGTTCAAGCTATTGAATACAGAGATGGCTTAATGTCATCAACTACATTATCACTACAACGCCAGGGGCTTTCAAAGGCTCCTCATATAACCATTAAAAAGGGCATGGTTACCAGTGATAACTTGCTTTTTGATTGGCTGAATAATGCTGGAAACCCAGGCGTTGACCGCAGGGACCTGACTATTACATTGTTAAATGATGAAAATAACCCTGTTTTTGTTTGGAGCATAGCACAAGCATGGCCTGTGAAAATTGACGGGCCTGGATTAAAAGCTACCGGCAACGAAATAGCTATCGAATCTTTAGAGCTTGTTCACGAAGGCATTTCAAGGAAAGTAGCATAACAACATGGCAACCTATTATCCACCGGCAGGCTTTCACTTCAAAGTTGAATTTGTTGGAGTAAGCGGCGCTGACAGTGATACTGAACAGCGTTTCCAGGAGGTTAGTGGTTTATCGGTAGAAATTGAAACTGAAGAATTACGCGAAGGCGGGGAGAACAGGTTTGTATATAAGTTCCCAAAAAGGGCGAAATATCCAAATCTGATTCTGAAAAGAGGATTGTTAAAAGGAACAGCCCTGCTCGCATGGTTCAAATCGGCACAAAACACCTATTTCACTGTGCCGATTTACGATTTCAAGCCTGCTGATATTATGATAACGTTACTGGATGATGCAGGCCAGCCCTATGCTGTTTGGAATGTGGTGCAGGCTTATCCTCTAAAGTGGTCTACATCTGACTTTAAATCAACTGATAATTCGGTTGTAGTGGAAACTATAGAACTGGCCTATCAATATTTTGAACGAAAAATGTAAAAGCTATGCCTGTACAGATCAATGAAATAATTATCAGGGCGGTTGTTAACCCGGCCCCGGCGAACAACAGTAACAGCAGTCAGCCCTCGCAGGCGGGCAGCAAAGTTGCGGAATATGAAGCCATACAAAAAGTATTAGAAATTATTAAAGAAAAACAAGAACGCTGATGGATACTCAAAGTGCGGCAATGTTGCCCTTTAACCTTAAGATCTTACAAACAGACGAGAACGGGATACCTAAGCTTGCTGTACCTTTTTTGGCTATGTTCAATCCGGAAAATATAGCCATTAGTGAAAATATTGTTTATGATAGTGATGCGCCAACCGGCCAGTCGGGAGTTGATCCCCATTTTTTAAGGGTAGACCCCCGTACATTTACGATAGAACTGACACTTGACGGCACCGGTGTAAATACAAACGGTGTAAAAATACCGGTAACCGCGCAGGTAATTCTTTTCAGGCTGGCAACAACATCAATTAGTGGCGACATTCACAGGCCAAATTACCTGTTGCTGCAATATGGTTTGTTTATCTGCAATTGTGTATTAACCAGCTCAACGGTAACCTATACCATGTTTGACATGTTTGGCCTTCCTATAAGGGCAAAGATCAGCGCTTCATTTACCGAGCGTACAACCAGCCTGGGCAATATCCTGAACATGCTTTCATCGCCTGATCTTACGCATTCTGTGCAAGTAAAAGAGGGAGACCTGCTGCCACTATTAACCAATCAGGTATATAAAGACCAACGTTACTACCTGCAGGTGGCAAAAGTTAATAAGCTTAAAAACTTCAGGAAATTACAGGCGGGAAGCACCCTTATTTTTCCGCCCATTTCAAAATAAATAAGAGTATAAAATATTAATAACCGATAAAGACATGTTAGACAGTTTACCACCGGGAGCACCGCAATCAACAGTTGTAGCCAGCCAGACAGTACTTATTAATGGCACTGCATTGGGTACAAACGTTGCGCTTTTAACTATACTGGTAAATAAAACCTTTAATAAGGTGGCTTACGCAAAACTTGTTTTTGTTGACGGTTCTGCATCTGATGCCGATTTTCCGCTTAGCGATGATGATACTTATAAACCTGGCAGCCAGGTTGAGGTACAGTTGGGTTACCAGGGGTTGGTGAATACTGTATTTAAAGGAATAATTGTTAAGCATGCTATTAAAGCCACTCAAAAAGGGAGCTCAATGCTTATAGTTGAAGCCAAAGACACTTCAATAAAGCTTACGGCTAACCGTAAAAGCGCTTATTACATTGATCAAAAGGATAGTGATGTAATAAGTACGCTTGCCGGCAATGCAGGTTTGGATACAGACCTTGATACGACTTCGGTATCTCACCCTCAGTTAGTGCAATTTGACTCTACCGACTGGGATTTTATTGTAACCCGTGCCGAGGCCAATGGAATGCTCGTTTTAACAGATGACGGTAAATTGGTTATTAAAAAGCCAACAGCGGGCACCTCTGTGCTAACGGCAACATACGGGCAAACTATTTTTGAGTTTGAAGCCGAAATGGATGCCCGCAGGCAACTTTCCGGTGTTTCAGGCATTTCATGGGATTATACCCAACAACAGCTGGAACAATCAGACCCAGGCGATTCCTCGTTTGCTGATAATGGCAATATTTCTATAGATGATATAGGCGGTGTAATAGGTGCGCAGGTAAAACTTAACCATGCGGGACATTTAACCCAACCGCAATTGCAGGACTGGGCCGATGCTTATGCTATGCGGAACCACCTTTCAAAGAATGTGGGACGGGTACGCATCCAGGGAAATTCAACTGTAAAACCAGGTACAATGATCACCCTTGGAGGGGTGGGCGACCGGTTTAACGGCGATGTATTTGTCAGTGGCGTTCAGCATATTTTTGATGGCACCTGGCTTACTGATATCCAGTTTGGCTGGAACGAAGACCTTTTTTACTGGAAAGAAAAAGTAATGGATAAGCCGACCTCGGGTTTACTGCCTGGCATAAATGGGTTGCTTATAGGTACAGTTTTAGATGTTGACGATGCTGATGCCGGCCAGTACCGGGTAAAAGTACAGGTGCCCACCATTACATCAGGTAATGAAGGGATGTGGGCCAGGGTAGCAACCCTTGATGCCGGTGCAAACAGGGGCGTGTATTTCAGGCCGCAGGCATCAGATGAGGTTGTACTTGGCTTTTTGAATGATGATCCGCGTGAGCCGATTATACTCGGATACCTGCATAGCAGCAGCTCAAAACAATCACCCCTGCCTGTAGATTCAGGTGCGGAGCAATATGGGTTTGTGACCAAAGAAGGTGTTAAGCTGATTTTTGACGACACTAATAAGCGGCTTACTTTATCTGTGACCACTGCAACAGGCGAAAAATCAGTGATTTTAAATGACGATTCAGGTGCTTTTGTGATGACGGATGAAAATCAGAACAGCATAAAAATGGACTCAAGCGGAATTACCATAGAGGCAGGAATGGGAAATGTGACTATAAAAGGCACGATGGTAATGATTAATTAAATAGGAGAATAAACAATATAAACATATGCCACCAGCAGCCCGCGTAACCGACAATCATGTATGCCCGATGACGAATCCGCCACCGACACCGACTCCACACACAGGCGGGCCTATTTTACCGCCGGGAATTCCAACGGTTTTAATTGGCGGAATGCCGGCGGCAACAGTTGGAAATATGTGTACCTGCGCAGGGCCGCCTGATAGCATTATAATGGGATCTGCTACGGTAATGATAAGTGGTAACCAGGCTGCCCGGGTAGGTGATTCAACAGCACATGGCGGCAGCATAGTTGCAGGCTGCCTTACAGTTTTAATTGGAGGTTGATTTTTAAATATTTGAACAATGGCTATAACAGACCAATCATTTTTAGGAACAGGGTGGAGCTTTCCCCCAACTTTTCGCAGAGAGTCATATACTGTTGATATGCTGGTTAATGAACCGGATGTACGCAGCAGCATAGAGATAATTTTGTCAACCATAACAGGTGAAAGGATTATGCTGCCAACCTTTGGATGCAATTTGCAGCCTCACGTTTTTGATGCGATGAATGCGCCTAACATTGCTATGATCCAAAAAATAGTTAATGACGCGCTTGTGTATAACGAACCACGGATCATAGTGGAAAGCGTAACAGCTACGCCTGATCAGAACGGAGGTGTGTTACAGATCGACATTCAATATACCATCATAACAACTAATACGCGCTATAATTATGTTTATCCATTTTATATCAGCGAAGCAACAAATATTTCAACGTGAAAGTGGTTCTGGTCGAATCAATATAATTATTTACAAAAACGGCTTTAAAGCCAACATCAAAAATACGCTAAAATGGAAAACTGTAATTGCCATAACGAAATAATCCTGAAAGGTTCAGGCCAGTTAGAGCGTTATCTTAAAGCCCTGGATCCGGCCTATGTATCAATTGATGGCCGCAGTATTGAAGACCTGCTGGTATTTGCAGCAGGGTATGCCGATCAGATCAGGTTTTATGACATGCCTGATAGCCCGCTTGCAGATATAAATAAAGCAAGCTGGTCAGAGTTTTTTAAAAGAGATATGGCTGTTATTGCAGCTTCTATTGCTACGGTTAACCTTGATCAGATAAAAAACGATTATAACGATACCAGCAATAAAATACTGGCCGGGCCTACTACTGATTTGTATGCGTCATTGTTTACGCATATAGCTGCAATTGCGGTAAAAATAGATCAATGGTACTCAATAGCAATTCCTGAAAATCCTTTATACGCAGATATAAACCTGGCAATTCAATCATCACTTAGCGCCGAACTTAAAAAAGCTGTAGCTTATGAAGAAGGATTTATTGTAGTTGATTCAAAAACCGTATTGAACATTGATTATACTAAAATTTTAAACCAGGATGAGTGGGGCTTGAGTGATAAGATTGACCCTGAATTTGATATTTACAATGGTATAACACCTGAGGATAAGATCCTGAATGCTGTTCCTTATGTAGATGATGTTTTTCATGCTTTTTTTGGGGTTATCAGCAATATTGTTAATCAGTCAACAAGTTATATTGATTTTGCTTTAACGCAATATCCGGCCCATCAGCCTTATATGGCATTGTTTATTACCTTTTTAAAGATCTTTAACCTGGCACAGCAGCAAATGAATGGGCTTACCGGTAAAATGCTTGATTTTTACTATCGTGATATACTGCGGCTTGAGGATAAACCATCCGTACCTGACAAGGCTTTTGTAGTTTTTGAATTAGCAAAAAACGTTGCCGAATATGACCTGACCCAGGGAACATCATTAAGCGCAGGTAAGGATGCATCAGGCAAAGACCAGGTGTATAAAACCGAAAACGATTTTGTTATTAACCAGGCCACCGTTAAAGAGCTTAAAAATATATTTATACTTAAAACACCTGCCGATGCGGATGAAAAGCTTAAAAACATTGATGTTATATACGCAAACCCCGTAGCCAACTCAAAAGATGGGTATGGCGAAAAATTTACTGTGCCCAACCCAAAATGGCCAACTTTTGATAATGGTGTGCTAAACACGCCCATAGTTAAAAATATTTGTGAATTTATCAGCAAAAAGGAGATTGAACTAAGCACAAAAAATAAAGCCGCAATAGGTTTTGCCATAGCATCGCCGCAGTTGGTATTGCAGGGAGGCAACAGGCTTATAAAGATTGCAATAGATGCGCTTAGTAAAACCACCAGCTTAAATAATATAAAAATAGCATTAACCGGCGAAAAAGGGTGGTTAGCTGTTGACCAACCTATAGTAAATGGTAAAGATTGGCTTGAAAAGTTAATTAATACAGGCTCTTTTGATACCAGCTTGGTAAGTACTACAGGTTATGTTTTTGTTGATGGAGCAATATATATATACCTGCCCGTTGTAGAGCAGGGCATCATTGCGTTTAATGCCAAGCTTCATACCGGGAATACTTTTAACACAAATTACCCGGTAGCACAGATTCTTATCGGGCCTGATATTGGCTTATCGGCTGCTATGTATAAAAAATTAACCGTTACCACGCTTTCAATAGCTGTACGGGTAGGGTCAATAAATCTCGCCAATACACCAACTAGCCCTAAAGGCGATGTTTTGGTTCAGCATTTTGACGGGTTAAAAAAACTTGTAATTCAAAATGATACTGCCACAGCTACCCCCGGTAAAGCATTTGATCCATTTACCACAACGCCAACACTCGGCACCTCTTTCTACATTGGCAGCGATGAAGTGTTTAATAAACCGCTTGGCCAGCTTGCCTTAAATATCACGAAAACTCAGGATGGATTAATACAATATGAGGACGAAGGTGATATGCCTGCCGAATATAATATAAGTGTGCTGAGCAACAATGACTGGATGAACCTGGTAGATTATACGGGAGGGCAGTTTACGCAAGCAAGCCTTACGTTTAATATTTTAAACCAGAGCACGTCTACTCCCGGTGCAACCTACACCCCTCCTGATACTATAAGTATTGACAGAACTCCGATTGAATATTTCCCAAAATATGATATTAATGCCGATAAGGGTTTTTTAAGGATAGATAATGTTTTTGGTCCTGATTCAGATAATTATAGAGATATCCAGTCGCGCTTAAACATTGCGCCCCGGTTACAAATAAAAATTATATCGGTTAGTTATATTTCAAACCTAACAGCCCTTGACCCCCAGGTAGATCAATTTTTTCATGTTTACCCGTTTGGAATAGTAGAAACTACCATTGATCTTCCTATCTATAACGACGACAGAAAGACCTATAAGAATAATCTTTTAAATGAAAATTTAGCACGCGGCATAATAAAAAACCCTTTAATGGTTGATGCCAATGACGCTCTTTTACCCCAGTTTACCTATTTAAACCCAAACATCAAGTATCAAAATGCGCTTTTAAGTAAAGTTGCTGATAATACACAATACATAGATCCGGATAAGAAGTTTCCTACTTTAACCGGCGACAGGAGATTAAACCAGCTGATATTGGAATCGAGCGGGTTAGATGAAGAGATCAATGGGGGGAATAACCAATATTCGGCACTGATTCAGGAAGAAGGGCAATTATTTATCGGTGTGCAAAATTTACAGCCGCTGCAAACCCTTTCATTGCTTTTTGAATTTGCCGATGGCAGCGCAATTGATGAAGATGATGACCCGCCGGTAATAAACTGGTCGTACCTGATCTATAATGAATGGCGGCCATTAAAAGCCGAAAACCTGGTATCAGACAGCACTTACGGTTTTCAGACAACCGGAATTGTTAAGCTTGATGTTCCGGGTGATGCAAATAGCAACCATACTATAATTACGGACGGCTTACATTGGTTTTGTGCAAGCGTAACCTCTGGCTCCAAGTGTATTCCGCAATTAATTGATGTTATAGCACAAGCAACAGAAGTGCAATTTTATGACCAGGGAAATAGCCAGCAGCATTTTGATAATGCACTGCCTGCGGGTACTATCAGTAAATTGTCAGTTGCGGTAGCACAGATAAGCAAAGTACAGCAGCCATTTGCATCGTTTGATGGAAAACATAAAGAAGTTGGAAAAGAATATTATACCCGCGTAAGCGAAAGGTTACGCCATAAAGGCCGGGCTGTAACCAGCTGGGACTACGAACACCTGGTGTTAGACCGCTTTCCGAATGTTTTTAAAGTAAAATGTGTTACCAATACCGATCCTGGTTGTGTTTGCCGTAAACCGGTGACACACAGGGAGCATTTAGGAAAAATTAAATGCTGCGGCCCGGTATCGGCAACAGGCAATGTACTTATAGTTCCGGTTCCAAATCTTAAAAACGATAATGCAGCAAACCCGTTGCAGCCTAAAACAAGCAGGTTAACCTTAATTGAAATAGTAAATTACTTAAGCGGCCTTACTTCACCATTTGTAAAGGTACATGCCCGTAACCCGGTGTATGAGCAGGTGATCGTGTTTTTTAGGGTGAAATTTTTAAGCGGGATTGATAAAGGGTATTATCTGAAAAAGTTGAATGATGAAATTGTTCAATACTTAACCCCCTGGGCTTTTGATCAAACCATTGAGGCTGATTTCGGACAAAAAATCTATGCATCGGCAATTATCAACTTTATTGAGCAGAGGCCTTATGTTGATTTTATAACAGATTTTTTAATGGGGGTTTGCCGTGACGAATGCTGCCCGCCAAAACAACACAATGCACAAAAAGTAACCAATAAAGATTTTGTTGCCGCATTGGATACCGTATCAGGATGTAATGATATTGAAGTGTTTTTAAAAGATCAGGGTTATTTTATAGGGGATGTAATTGCAAAGCCATCATCTCAGGTATCGCTGCTGGTATCGGCCCCTAAACATATCATATTGCTTTATGATGAACCGACAGAGCTAACCCCTTGTGAAAAAAGATTGATGGCCAAACCGCCCGTAGCAAGATTACCGATAGATACGTTTCACCCGGGAACAGGTGTGAGTATAGTAACGGAAGCCCCGAGGCCGGCCGGAGGCACCATAGTTGCAACTGCACCCGGGGTAACATCTGTTGCTATTAATAAAGCGGTAGATGAAAAGGGCATGGCCGAAATAGCAGCGCCAGCCGCAAATACAGCAATACCTGCCATAGCCGAGGATAAAGTAATTGCTGTACCGGCACCTGCTGAAAGTGTGGTTGAGACAGGGGTTGTAGCCGAAAAAGCAGCAGCACCGGAAATTACCGCCGCTAAAACAGCGGATACAACAGTTACAGCGGAAAAAACCACAGAGAATTTAACACCTGCTGTTCAGGTAGCAAGTACAACAAATTTAGCCGAAAATGTTTCAGATCCGGCCAGCGCCGTTGCTACAGCTGCTGATACTACGCCAACTGCTGATGCAGCTGCTGTTGATAATAACACGGAAGCAATCACTGCAACTGATAAGACATCGGAGATGGAAAAAATATCCGAGAAAATTGAAGATGCAATTATCGGGATCGATAAAGTTTTGAAAGATCAAACCAGCAAATTTACCACTAAGGGTAAAGCTGCGGTAAAAAAGGCTGAGGATTTTTTTAAAAGTGTGGTTAAAGGTAAATCAGCAGACCCGGCCCCAACCAATGATCAGCCTGCGAATGATACTACTGATCCTGCTAAAAGCCCTGATAATAAAACAACTTAACAAATAATGTACAAGCCTGCAAATACAAATTAAAGCAGGCAATAATAAATATATCAAAAGCATTTCTATAAAAACTACTGCTATGTCAAATTCGGTTTCATTAATAAAAAATAACCCGCTTCTCCCTGCAGAAGATTATACTTCACTTCGCTCTGAGGGTATTAAACTGATTGAAGAATTAGGTAGCGACATTTGGACGAATTATAATTTCTCTGACCCCGGGATCACTATTTTAGAAGCCGTATGTTATGCAATAACCGATCTTTCATACAGAACGGACTTTGATATAAAAGATCTGCTTGCCCCTAAGCAGCTTACGAATAATACCTGGAACCAGGTTTTTTATACAGCCAAACATATTTTACATAACAATGCTCTTAATATTAATGATTATCGAAAGTTGATTATTGATATTGTTGGGGTAAGAAATGCCTGGCTAACCCAGAGCAAAGATTATGAAGTGCCTATTTGGATTGATTATAATCATTTTGAAAAAAGGATAGATTATGATTGCGACTGTGAGGATAAAGAAGAAAAGATCTGTTACGGAAAGCTTGGCGTTAACGATGTAAGTATAACTGCTGCAAAAGCGGAACGCAGCCAGAAACTAGCTGATGTAACTACTGCTATTAATGCGCTTGTTCCAAAGCTGAAAGCAAAAATGGATGAGCTTTCAAAATTACCGGCCGATTCAGATGTAACTGTTATTGACAGGCTGAAAGCAGACATTAGCGACCTTGAAAACCAAATAACAGAACTAAAGCAGGAGCAGCGCGACGCGGCGAACAACACCTACATTGCACCGGAAATTGTTGAGATAGAAGGTTTATACAATGTAATGATTGAATATGAAGAAGACGTTATTGATGGAGGAAAACGTGAGGAGGTTAGGCAGGTAGTAATTGACCGCTTAGCTGCAAACCGTAATTTATGCGAAGATTTTTTAAGTATAGATGCGGTTGAATACCTTGATTTTGGGATAGGCGCCTCTATAGTACTGGAAGAATATGCCGACCCTGACCTGGTATTAGCGCAAATGTTTTTTACCATCTACAAATATTTTACACCATCGGTACCTTTTTATACCATTCAGCAAATGCTTGATAAAAATTACCAGGTTGATGAGATCTTTGAAGGCCCGGCTTTAAAACATGGATTTATTGACGATGTTGACCTGGAACATACCAGCTTGTTTCGTAATATAATGCTGTCTGATATAATTGCTGAAATAACAAACATTAAAGGTATAAAGGCCATAACTTATCTTCATTTACCATTTAATGGCGTAACAGGCAAATCTGCATCCAAAAACTATTTTTATGAGTGGGTTAATCAACTGCAGAATGAACGCAAAATAGCCCGGATCCAACCGGCTATGTCGCAAATAATGTTTTGCAAAGAGCGCGAATTTATTACCTACTATACAGGCAGCACCAAAGACCGTTTGCCTGCTAAAATGCTGAAGACTTTTAAAGACATGAAAACCGCCGAGCGTAAGTATAAGCTTGTGGGCACTGACCTGGATTTCCCGGTACCAAACGGCGAGTATATGAACCTGGAGGATTATTACCCGGTTACCTACTCATTGCCTATTACTTATGGAGTGAGCGATCGTGCGGGACTTCCTGGCAATGCTGATGAGGCACGCCAGGCCCAGGCGCTTCAGCTTGGCGGATATTTATTGTTTTTTGAACAAATACTTGCTGACTACCTGGTGCAGCTTGATCACCTGAGAGACCTTTTTACTTTTGATGATACTGTAAAACACACCTATTTTACCCGCGCGCTTACCGAGATTGAAAATTTAAATGAGTTGCTGATAGATAAGGGAAACCATGGCAGCAACCACTTTGATCTGATCTTACAGGATTTTGTAGCAGTTGTCCAAAATCTTGTAGAAACACCAAAATTATTTAGTGACCGCCGCAATGTTTTTTTAAATCATATGCTTGCCCGTTTCAGCGAAGACCTGTCTGAATACGAATCGCTAATGGGGTGGCTTGAACCGCAGGATGTAGCTAAAAAACTGATCGCTGACAAGATAAATATACTTAAGGACGATGAGTATAAATTTATAAGCAGCCAGAGAGGTAAGGCCTATAATTATGCAATTAATAAAATTTGGAATACAAATAATGTATCGGGAGCAGAACGGAGAATAGGCAGGCTGCTTGGTTTTAGCGACATACAAAGAAGATCGCTGGTTCCTGATTACCTGGTGAGTGAACCCTTAATGGAGCAGGATGATCCTAATAAACCACCTGTACAAAAAGTAACAAAAAGTGGAGTGCCGCTTAATGTTATTAAAATACATGATCCGAAAGATAAGACCAAAGTGATTTTTACGAGCGTTGAAGTAATGCAGGGCTGCTGCACTGAATTATTAATGGAAGATATACTGGAGCATGCCGATGATCGTACCTATTTCAAATTTAGTGATGAACTAAAAACCCGCAGCCGTAAAGCAGCAGGATTAGTTGGAAAATTTTGGTTTGACTTGTATGATAGTACTGATGCAGCTACTGCAGTTTTATTAGGGAGCAGCGAACATTTTACAAAAAAGGAAGACAGAGATAAAGCATTTGAGAGGTTACAGCAGATAATGGTGCTGATAAACAATAATGAAGGCATGCACATGGTTGAGCATATTTTATTACGGCCAAAGCTGGATGAGGTGTTGGACGAAAATAATGTTGATGAACCGGTGAGCTTTTTAAATATTTGTTTAGATGGATGTGATTTAAATTCAGTGCAGGATGAGGCTATAGAAGAGCCGCCTTACCGGAAAAAGATTTCAAGGTTACCTGCCGAAAAATGTTATGATACCATGCCATGGATCCTTCAATATTTGAGGCATACCCCAGGCACAGATCTGTATGAAAAATCTGTTCTTTTTCAGAAAGTTACCCCGGGCGATCCTAATCCTGTTTTGTTAAAATTTAGAAAATATGAAGACTTGGTACAACGGATAAATGACCTGTGCGAATTTGGATCAGAGCGTGGGAACTATGAAATTGTGGCTGACAAGGAAAGCCCGGTAAAATACGGCTTCATAATTCATGGCGATAATGGGGTAGTACTTGCACAGAGCATTTATATATTCAATAAAAATACAGATAGCACTCCCGCTGCTTCAGATCCATTTGATATTGAGAAGGAAATAAGCGGTTTGATACAATATTTTGGATACGAGATGGATCTGTATTGTAATGCATCCCCATGTGACGGGAATGCCGATCCTTATTCATTTAAAACTACAGTAGTGTTGCCTTGCTGGCCAAA
Source organism: Mucilaginibacter sp. OK098 (assembly GCF_900142915.1). Taxonomy (GTDB): domain Bacteria; phylum Bacteroidota; class Bacteroidia; order Sphingobacteriales; family Sphingobacteriaceae; genus Mucilaginibacter. The sequence goes on along the minus strand of NZ_FRCM01000008.1, from coordinate 49,682 downwards.
ACGGCTCCGCAACCCGGCTTTCAGAAACCTGGTTGAAAAAACAATTTTATCAGAATCGCCGGCACATGTCCAAACAAAAGTAATGTGGATTGGCATCGAAGAAATGCAGCGGTTTGAAAAAGCATATAATGCGTGGCTGCTTGAAATGGCGCAAACAGAAGTGCCGGATTATGGAGTGGTGAACCCGTTGGTTGATATTATTAATACCTTAAAGCCTTGCGGTGTGTGCGATGATGATTGTAGCCATGAAACCGCGCCGCCACCGGCAACTATAAATGAGGATGTAAATGACACACGCAGTAAATAGTTTACAATTTGAAGTTATTTGCCCCGATGAGGAGATGTCATTTAACCTGCGGCAAAACTTTGCTCAAACCTTTCAGTCAGAGATAGCTGAAATTATTGAAGAAGTTTGTTCGGCACATATAGGTGAAAATGAGAATCTGAAAATAGATAAGCTTGAGCTGGACCTGGGTGCTTTTAGCAGGCATACATTTGGAACCGATTTTAAAAAAGTATTAAGCTTAAAGCTTGAACGCGAATTAACAAAAAGGCTTTCGGAAATTGAACCGGCTCAGCGGCAGGCTTCAGGCCAGCTATCACAAGCCGAAATACTTTTGTACTTTTTGGTAAATGGCACATTGCCATGGTGGACAGATGAAACAGCGGTAAACCTGGATGAAATATGTGCAGATGTATTTATAAATCAGGGGAATTTGTTCAGGCGTTTCTTTTTCCAAAACAAGTTAAAAGAGAAAATATGGCAGCGCATTCTGTGGCAGCTTAATGATCAGTCAAAAAGCCTGGTTATAAATTTATCAGCTGATCTTAAAAAAGTGAACGAAATATTTGCCGGTTGGATTGCCAGGCTTATTGATAAAATAAATGAGTTAAAAAACACAGGCTTGCAAAGCCAGTTTGCAGGCATTACAGATGCGCAGGTAATTAATAATGAACCAATTATTAATGATATCCTGATAAAAAATGCCCCTTTAATATTTTCAAATATTGATGATATTGAAGTTTTGGCACAAATATTCAAGACATATATTGAAACTGTTTTTATCCAAAACCAAGCACTTGCCGATTCAACGATTACTGAATTTGCAAATATTAGCACCACAATTAATAGTGAATTTATAGCAAATGCCGCTTTAAAGCAGGCAGATGATATTACTGAAGAGCAAACTGCGCCTTCGGAATATTCAGTTGAAGAGGCTGTTGATAAATATTCGGTTAAATACGCTGGTATTGTTTTACTGGCGCCGTTCTTAAAGGCATTTTTTGACGAGCTGAATTTATTGGAGAACGGTAATTGGAAAAACATGGATTGCGCTTTCAGAGCCGTTCATTTATTAAAATTTTTGAGCAACGGGCATCAGCTTGTACCGGAATATTCCCTTGTTTTTGAAAAAATATTATGCGGTTTGCCTGTAGAGACGCCGGTTCCTTTAAATATTATTTTGGAAGAAAAAGAGATGGAAGAAGGCGAATCGCTTTTAAACGCTGTGATAACACATTGGAGCGCGCTTAAAAACACATCGATTGATGGCCTGCGCGAAGCCTTTCTTAAACGGGACGGGTTGATAACAAAAAAGGAAAATGCCTGGCTTTTACAGGTTGAGCGAAAAACAATGGATGTATTACTTGATAATATTCCCTGGGGGTATTCTACTATCAGTTTAGTATGGAACAACTACCTGTTATCTGTTGAATGGTAAATTATAATTATGAAGAAATCGGTAAAAAATATAGAACAACCCAAACCTGCCCCGGTGCCGGGGGTGATTGATCAGAACGCGGAAACTTTGGCAAGAGAGATCACCTGGTTTGTAAATGTGGTTAATAAAAAACTGCTGGATTTTTTTCCTGCTGAAAAGCTGTATCTAAGTGCTGATAAGGAGAAATCGGAAGTTATTGTAAATTCTGATGATATAACCCCGGCTATAACCGATGTTCCAATCCCTGATCTTAGTAATGACCATTCTGTTTATTCTGATTTTGTTAGTTATTACAAATTGAATCCGGATGAACGATTGCTATTAATACTGGCCTTGATGCCTTATGTACAACCTCATTTACTGGATGCTTTTTTTTCTGTAAATAAAGCCACAGGGAGGGGTTACACCGAATTTGGCGGTGTTAAAGGAAGCAGGCACGGCGGTTTTATACCTACAATTGAGACAGCTCTTTTTTTGTTAGGCGGAAACGACCTTAGCTATCGTTTTAAATTGTACAGGATTTTTGAACCCGATCACGTTTTTTTTGCCCATAACATTCTTCAACTTGACCAGGGCAGCACTACCGAGCCTTTTTACTGCAGTATAATAAATGTAACTGATGAATACGTTGATTTTTTTACTACAGGTAATTTGCGCAAACCCCAGTTTAGCCCGGATTTTCCGGCGAAAAGGCTAACCACAGGAATGGAATGGAGCGATTTGATAGTAGATGAATACACCATGCAGCAATTGGATGAAATACGGATCTGGCTGCAATATGGGCAAACGCTGCAAACAGACTGGGGGATGAGCAAAAAGATAAAGCCTGGTTTCAAAGCATTGTTCCACGGCTCGCCGGGCACAGGTAAAACACTAACCGCAATGCTTTTGGGCAAATTGTTTAACCTGGATGTATACCGGATAGACCTTTCAATGGTGGTTTCGAAATATATAGGCGAAACGGAAAAAAACCTCGAAAAGGTTTTCAAGAAAGCGGAAAATAAAAAATGGATCCTGTTTTTTGATGAGGCGGATGCACTTTTTAGCAAACGGACAAGCATTTCAGATTCAAACGATAAATATGCTAACCAGGAGGTTGCCTACCTGTTACAGCGGCTGGAAGATTATCCCGGCTTAGTGATCCTGGCCAGTAATATGCGCAACAACGTTGACGAAGCGTTTACCCGCCGGTTAAACTCAATAATTCATTTTCAAAAACCTCAGGGCCGTGAACGGCTAAGGATTTGGAGTGCAGGTTTTAGCACTGAATGTATCCCGCCGGATAGTGATCATTTACAACAGATAGCCCATCAGCACGAACTTTCGGGGGGTTCAATTATGAATGTTATTCAGTATGCCTCGTTAATGGCTTTAAACAGGAGTGATAAAAAAATTGAAGTTGATGATATCATCCTTGGGATAAAAAAGGAATTTAAAAAAGAAGGAAAAACAATGTGAGGTAGCCTGCAGGGTTTTGCTATTGGAATTAATTAATAAGGTATGAAAAGGCATAAGCGTAAACCGGGTATTGAAAATTCAGCAGCGACGCCCGCAGGTACCGCTGCAATTCAGCGAAAAGCTCAGGCAGGGAGCGTTATGCAAATACCGAATACAACCCTGATCCAGCGTAAAGCAGCCGCGCACTCGCCTGGCGATTATGATGATGAGCACGTACGCCTTAAGCCATCAAACGGTCCGGCAAAGCCATTTGCCCAGGCAAAAGGTGATGGCGCAGCGGGCGATGCAGTTTCAAATAAAATAGAAACTACCAGGGGCAGCGGCAGCCCAATGGCTGATAGCACAAAAAGTTTTATGGAAAATCGCTTTAGCAGTGATTTTTCAGGTGTAAAGATCCATACCGGCGATTATGCTTCGCAAATATCCAATGATTTAAATGCCCAGGCATTTACCGTTGGCAACGATATTTATTTTAATTCTGGAAAGTACGCGCCGGGTGCATCCGATGGACAACGCTTGCTGGCTCATGAACTGGCACATGTGGTGCAGCAAAATAATATTGGCCCTAAAGTTCAAAGAAATGTAGTTACCAGCGGCACACAGAGCACAACTTCAGAGTATAAGCTTGATGGCTGGGATAACAAGCAGGTGAAAAGCGGCAGAAGCTCCACCTTTCCCGAAGCGAAGGTTTCATATGATGAGAGCTCTTCTGCCTTTACGGTTACTTTTTCATTGGCATGGATGTTTCCTCATGGGTGGGATGACGCAAAACGCGACGGTTATGTTAGTGATTATGAAAAGGCTATCCTGGATATTTGGGATGATCGTTTTTTGTTAAAAGAAACAAACGGTAAAAAACGATCAGCCCATGTTAAAATCAACTTTGATGAAAACGTTGTCCATAAAATGGCCACCGAAATGGATGAATCAATAGCCTTTTCTAATATTTTACAGAAGAAAGCAGCGTGGATTATGGATACCAAGGATGTTAATATTCGTGCTAATGTTAGTGGTTCCAGGGTGCAACTTGATGAGAATGCCAATAAAAATCACAGTGCCAAAGGGTCTGCAATCCGGGCTGGCACCAGTTTTTCTGTGAACGATGGAAACGACAATACAACCTTTACCCAAAATACATCAGCCCATGAATTTGGCCATATGATAGGGTTAGGGGATGAATATTTAAATGACAGCGGGACATCAGCGAACCAGATAGATCCTGCGAGAGCGCATATAAACAACAGGATAATGAATGTGGGCAATAATGTTACAGCAGATGCATATGCACCCTTTTCAGATTGGTTGTCAACGCTAACAACAACCAATTGGGTTGTTGGGAATAGGGTGCGCTGATGTGAAATGATAGGATACAATTAAATTAATTGAAATATGAGCAGGCAAAATCATTACCAGGGCGGTGAGAATTCAGGAATCATTTCTGCGGGGACAGCTGCTATCCAGCGTAAATTAACGGTTGGCGCTACTAACGACCCTTTAGAGCATCAGGCCGATGCGATGGCCGATAAAGTGATGAGGATGCCTGAAACTCCATTTGTTCAGCGCAAAGCAGCAGGGTCATGTGGTGAATATGACGATGAGCATGTTCGTTTAAAACCATTAGCAAGCCAAATATCGCCTTTTATACAAGCAAAAAGTGATGGTACTGTGCCGGTTAGCGATGCTGTATCTGGTCGCATAAAATCCAGTATGGGTAGTGGGAGTTCTATGTTAGGTGAGACCAAAAACTTTATGGAAAGCCGTTTTGGCGCGAATTTTAGCGATGTGAAAATTCACACCGGTAATGAATCAGTTCAGTTAAGCAGGGAATTAAATGCCAAGGCGTTCACGGTAGGTAATAACATCTACTTTAACGGTGGGCAATATCAGCCCGAAACGGATAGTGGCAAACATTTGCTGGCACATGAGTTAACGCATGTAGTGCAGCAGGGAGCAAACAACACTATCCGGCGTTTTCCGGGATGCTCGACGGCACAGAATGATATCATCACCAGTGCGCTAACGCGGGCACGCCGGCGGTCGACCCGGGCCATACAGGCTGTTGCTGATCTGCAGAGCGGAACAAGCCGAAGGGCAGCAGCTTCATTGGCGCACTATTTCGGCACATTAACACCGGCGCAGATCACCATAGTTCATGATCGGATGGTGGCTGCTGATGCCCGTTTGCATAGTGCAAGTGCCTGGAGGTGTGATACCGAAGCATCATACACCTATTGCGCACCGCCCCACTCATGGTGGGCCGGAACCGATTGCCCTACTACCACTGAGCCAACACATTTATGCCCTCCTGTATTTCGGCCGGATGCTGATAGCACTGGTGTTGAGCCAAGCAGGGCAGTTATGTTTGAGCACGAAGCTTTGAGAGCCGCGGGAGCGTGCGGAGCTATCTATCCTCCGGGTGAGACTACGCCACCTGGTTCATTGATCAATGTATATGCTTACTCACGCTTTATGTACAGCATTGCAAGTGGCGGAGCCTGATGACCTAATTAAAAAATCCAAAATAAAAAGAGTATGCAGGAGAAAAAATCAACAGTTAATGAATCACAAAGCAGCCCTGCTGCATTGGCTGGTAAAACTGTGCCTGCACAGCAACCGGATGAATTAGAAACAGCATTGAACGAACATTTACCCATCCAGCTAAAACTTTCTGTAGGTGCGGTAAATGATCCGATGGAGCATGAGGCTGATGCTATGGCTGATAAAGTGATGCGGATGCCCGAGACATCATTTATCCAGCGCAAGTGCTCATGTGCAGATCGTGACGATGAGCATGTGCGCCTTAAACCATTGGCCAGCCAGATCACACCGTTTATTCAGGCAAAAAGTGACGGTGCAGGGCCGGTGAGCGATTCCGTATCCGGTAAGATAAAATCAAGCATGGGAGGGGGCAGCCCAATGCAAAGCAACACAAAAAGTTTTATGGAAAGCCGTTTTGGAACGGATTTTAGTGATGTAAAGATCCATAATGGAGGTGAGTCAACGGAATTAAACAGATCATTAAATGCAAAGGCATTTACAATAAGCAACAATATTTATTTTAATAGCGGTCAATATCAACCCGAAACAGACAGTGGCAAACATTTACTGGCGCATGAGTTAACGCATGTGGTACAGCAACAGGGCGGATCGCATAATATTAACAGGACAAGCGATCGAATAATGTTACAGATGCACGGTGAACATCCGCCTGCGCCTGTACTTACGCCTGAAGCAACCATCAGGACCTGGCTTGAACAAAACCAATTTGCACCACCGGCCAGCCAACCACCTGCCCCGGATGAACGGCACGTTATTTTAAGAGGCCAGGATATGACAGTTGGTGATGCCGTGCACCTGGTGGCTGAAGAGACGCACCAGCCAGTGGACACTGTTAGGCGTGTAATTAACGCTTTACTTGCCCGCGATGTTCCTTACAGCGCGCGCGGCGCTGCTTTTGTTGGCATTGGTAACCTGGTGCCGGGCTTGCCCCTATTTCCTCAAACTCCGGCCGAATACCTTAGGCTTGGCAGGGCTATGGATTTGGCAAGGGTTGATGACTGGCTGGATGCGCATCATTTTTATCAGCCGTCAATCCCTTCTGAACGGGCCGAAATAGTGGTGCTTGACGGCAGAGAAACTACTGTTGCGCATGTAGCTGCTCTTGCTTTGGCATCATTGGGCAGTGGGGCGTCTGTTAATTTAGAGGAAGTTACCATCCAGGTAAGGCGCAGGTATGCCGTTCCGGCACCGGGCGCCCCCGGAGTGCAGGCAATTATCGGCTATACTTTTGTTCCGAGATTTGCCCAGGCTGTTTCACCGGTAGATCCGGCCAATCCGTTGGTCAACCAGCATCAGCTTTCTTTTACCATGACATGGGTCCGTCATACAAGTACCGATGCGGGTGGGGAGTATTCCGCCCAGGGTAGTGTTACATTGGATGATTCGGGCCAGGTTCTTAACATCCAGACAGGAGGACAAGCAGCATATGTTATCCCGCTGCTCAGTAATTGGATTCAAATCAGTGGGTTTACACAATTCATGGCTTCTGCTAATTGGAGCCGCTCTGTTACTGGTTCTGCTACAGTTTCTCCTGCTGTACAAGCTGCTGTGGGTGCCCAAATACTTTTAACGCCGCCTTCGCCTCCGCTTTATGATCATATCCGAATGGCACACAGGCATATAGCATTTGGTGTGCCGCAGATAGGGATCCAGGTAATGGGGAGCTTACAGGAAGCAATCCCTACCGGCGGCTCCTGGCAACCGCCAGTGGCCGGATTTTCGGGAGGTATTTTGTTGAATATTCCATGGGATCTAAGATTTTGAGATGTACGAAAACACTTCCATAGCAAATCAATCAGAAAGCAGTCCGGCGGCTTTGGCTAATAAAGCTATGCACCCACCGGTACAGTTTGATCCGGAAACGGATTTAAAGGACAGATTACCTGTTCAGTTAAAACTCTCCGTCGGTGCTTCTAACGATCCTTTGGAATACGAAGCTGACGCCATGGCCGATAAAGTGATGCGGATGCCCGAAACATCATTTATCCAGCGGAAAGCCGGATGCTCATGCAGTGATTATGATGACGAACATGTGCGCCTTAAACCATTGGCCAGCCAGATCACACCACTTATACAGGCTAAAGGTGATGGTGCAGGTATTGTTAGTGACGCTGTTTCCGGCAAGATAAAATCAAGCATGGGAGGCGGAAGCTCAATACAAAGTGATACGAAAAGTTTTATGGAGAGCCGTTTTGGAGCCGATTTTAGTGGTGTAAAGATCCATGATGATAGTATGTCTGCCGGACTAAACCATTCGTTAAGCGCAAAAGCATTTACAGCAGGAAACCATATTTATTTTAATAATGGCCAATATCAGCCTCAGGCGCATTCGGGCAGGCATTTACTGGCTCACGAGTTAACACATACTTTGCAACAATCGGGATCAGGTACCCCCGGAATTATACGGCGCACACCATCTGACGATGCCAGGGCCTTGTCGAAAAGAATACACGACGATCTTTCTGCAACCAAACCCAATGTTACAGATGTACTCGCAGCCCTTAATACGCTAAACCGCGATGAGACAAAAGCGACACTGCTTAAAACAACCTATAAAAAGGATAACACAACCGATCTTGACGCAGATATCAAATTACACATTACCGGCGCTGATTTGAACAGGGCGCTTTTTCTGCTTAATGCCCCGCCGGCTGAAACGTCTTTTCTGTCAATGGTAAATATTGACAGGGCAGGCAACGAAGATCACAAAGCTAAGGTTGGGGGCGGAGAGGTTTCTGTTCATACCAACGTTGGTTATAGCGGAAAGTCACCTGGTAGCTCCAAAACCACCGATGGATTTTCTATTGCTTATGCTGGGGCTAAGGCTGATGATTCGCATTATATTCAAACTATGTGGACCGAAATTATTGCGACCCAGCCTGATAATACACAAGTATGGGTGGATAAGACTGCGGTTAGCGTAAATGGATATCTGGAACTTACAACCGACCCCAAAAAACCGAAATATAAAGTTGACTCGACATCTAAGACCCCATTTTATGACCACGCAGGTTCAAAGAACCGTACCGATACCAGCATTATTGATTTTGACAGGCCATCGGATGACAAAAAAATTATTTTGGAACAGTTTGATGCCAAAGCGACAAAAGTAGTAGAAATAGATCATTTTGATAACTTCCTGATCCAGGAAGGCAAAGCCATTTACCAGGTTTCGTTGTATATTCAATGGGAGTACACATCAAAAACAGCGATGGTGCGTTCAACAAAATTTGTTTCCGGCGGCGCTATCTCAGCTATTCCGGCTGAAATAAAAAAGCAGATTGTAAAAGAATATCCAAATTACGAATACCTGACCTGATGGTTTTAAATCAACTGTCTTAAATATAGCATATAATATAGCCCATGCACGAAAACACTCAAATAGCTTATCAACCTCAAGCCACACCGGCTGCATTGGATAACATGAATGTGCCTGTACCTGAGCTTTCTGATTTAGAGCCGGGTTTAAACCAAAGGTTTCCCATCCAGCTAAAGTTATCAGTTGGGGCGGTAAATGACCCCTTGGAGCATGAAGCTGATGCCATGGCTGATAAAGTAATGCGGATGCCCGAAACTTCTTTTATCCAGCGGAAGGCCGGATGCTCATGCAGTGATTATGATGATGAACATGTACGCCTTAAACCATTGGCCGGTCAGATCACACCGTTTATACAGGCAAAGAGTGATGGTTATGGTACTGTAAGTGATGCTGTTTCCAGTCAGATAAAGTCAAGCATGGGAGGCGGGAACCCGATACAGCCCGATACAAAAAGCTTTATGGAAAGCCGCTTCGGAGCAAACTTTAGTGATATTAAGATCCATAATGGGGGTGAATCAACAGAATTAAACAGATCATTAGATGCAAAGGCATTCACCGTAAGTAATAACATTTACTTTAATAGCGGGCAATATCAGCCGGAAACTGACTCTGGTAAGCATTTGTTAGCACATGAACTGACACATACAATACAACAAAAAAAGACACCCGTAGCACAATCAATACAAAGAATGTCGCCTCGTTTTGACCAAAATGACAGCCTGGTTTTGGTAAGTGCTGGTAAACGTACACTGCAAATTGGGTCAAGCGGCAGGGCGGTAAGTATAATTCAGCAAGCCTTGGTTGATGCAGGATTCCTTTTACCAAAATTTGGTATTGACGGATCTTTTGGATCTGAAATGGCAGATGCAATAAAGAAATTTCAATCCTCCCAATCACTTACAGAAACAGGGATTCTTGACAAGAAAACCTTTGACGCACTAGATGCCCTGCACCAAACGCATCAACCGGCAGCCGACAGGGCAGGAGAGTTTGATCCGCTTGACCCTGGTGCCGGAACGAGAAAAATTTCAAGCAATGAGGCTAAAGATTTCGATGCCGCTATTAATACTGAACCGCATACAAAGAGGGGTGGTTTACCTACTTTTAAACCTTTACCGCTAACCGTTGGCGGATTGTCATATGAAGATGAAGTACGTGCCTCACTAACGGCTACAGTTGACGATGCATTTGCTGAAGCTAAGAAAGATGAAGCCCTGCGGCTTGATCCTGTTAATATTGAATCATGGTCGCGAATTAAGGATGTTGCCCATCTTTCTAAAGTTAATACGGACAAGGTATTTGGAGCTTATAAAAAGGGCGCTGAGTTTACGCCGGGAACTAATCTTGTAGACCTGTTTGAGAGTGAAGGAGATCATATGGCAAAGGACGCTACTTATGCTGATGATATGGCGATAGATGTTTTAGATGCATTTCTTGGATATGAGCCGATCAAGAAAATAAACAAGGCGCATGGCGCTGTGACATCACGCGCGGCCGAAAACGCTATCTTGTTGAAAATTAAGCAGGGTTTTTTAGATACGCGTAAAACAGATTTATTTTCTATTCAAAAAGACTGGCCTGGCCAGGCAGGGGGGGGAGTAGTTCAATTACAACGTTACAAAGGCGCCAATAATGCAGAAAATAGAACTAAAATGTGGGATTTATTTGAAACATGCATTCATGAATACATCCATACTTTAGAAGCTCCTGCGCATGTAACCTACAGGAATACCAAATTTGCCGGTGATGCTGGCGAACATCGCGGTAACCGCACTTTGCGCGAAGGTGTTACCGATTATTTTACAGGGATGGTATGGGATACGCTTACTTTTGATGAACCGTTACGTTCAGCAGTTGAAGGGCCGTACCATGAGGCAAAAGTAAAACACCAAATTGCCCCGCGAAGTAAATACGATGAAACTGACAATGCAGAAAGAGCCGCCGGAATAGTTGGTGTAAAAAACCTAATGGCTGCCTTTTTTAGTGGCCGCGTTGATTTAATAGGTGGTTAATACGATTAACCACTACGTTTATAAAAATTAATTATACTATGGAACAGACTGTAAATTGTGAACCATTATTTTCTGCACTTGGCAAAATGGACTTTGAAAACTGGAGCGCAACAAATCCAGATTGCTTTAAAACGGAAGAAATTGAAAAGCATTTTTCAGCTTTGGAAGGCTATGGCAAAGCTAATCTTGGCGAGAATTTATACGAGGCCATGTTCAGGAAATATTTGCTGCCATTTAATAACATTCAACTTACTGTTTGGACAGACATGCAATTTATAGATATTCTTAAAATAGAAACGGAGTATCCTCCTGTTCAAAATAAAGAAGCGTTAATGAAAAGCCTGGGTGCGGTTGAAACTATTCTGGATTACTATAAAGGAAGAATGCTTTGCGTTGAAGCAGAGTATGTTTATTGCACTAAAGGAATTTCAATATTGCTTAACGCTGATAAGACAGTTCTGTATAAGATAGCTATATATCCGCCATGTACAACAGCCTATTACCGGGAACACCTTCATGTTTTTGAGCGGGCACGAAGATTAAAATAGAATAACTAAAAGCAAATTTAGATTACAGGGAAGCAACAGATAATAAATATGCACGAAAATACTCAAATAGCTCATCAACCCCAGGCCACCCCGGCTGCATTGGATAATATAGATATGCCTGTACCTGAGCTTTCTGATTTGGAACCAGGTTTAAACCAATGGTTGCCCATCCAGCTAAAGCTTGCTGTTGGCGCGCCCGATGATCCTTTGGAATATGAAGCCGATGCCATGGCCGATAAAGTGATGCGGATGCCCGAAACATCATTCATCCAACGCAAATCAGGATGCTCATGTGGTGATTATGATGATGAGCATGTTCGCCTTAAACCATTGGCCAGCCAGATCACGCCGTTTATACAGACAAAGGGTGATGGCGCGGGTGCTGTAAGTGATGCTGTATCGGGTAAGATCCAGTCAAGCATGGGTGGGGGGAGCACTATGCAGGCGGATACTAAAAGCTTTATGGAAAGCCGCTTCGGAACGGATTTTAGTGACGTAAAGATCCATAACGGAGGTGAATCAGCAGAATTAAACACATCGTTAAATGCAAAGGCATTTACAGTAAGTAATAACATTTATTTTAATAGCGGCCAATATCAGCCGGAAACCGATTCGGGCAGACATTTATTAGCACACGAATTGACACATGTGGTGCAGCAGGGGGGGAGTATACAACGAAAAATAATTCAAAAACAAGTCGACCCTAAATCTGCGGGTGATAAATATTATTTCAGGGTAAAAGTGCCGTCGGTGATGAATGTGGAAGAGTGGAAGGCATATATTGATATGCAAATATTTCATAAAAGAACTGGTATTAACTGGAACGGTAAGGGTATGGATGCGGGCAAATTGTTAACCCAGGATGATGTAGGTAAGACTGTCCCGGTCTCTGTAACAAAAACTGCTTTCAGGCAGGTAATGGGCATTCAGGAACCAGACCCTAACGCCCCGATTGATGTATATGCAACAGATGATAAGACGAAGGAGAAGATTGATGCGGAAATAGAAAAACGGTTTAGTGGAATAACAGGAATTCCGGAGGGCGCAGACGGCGGTAAAGGAGATTGGCAACAGGGCTTAAAAGATGACTTGCGAAAAAATCTTGAAAATCAATTTGACTATTTGGGAGGTATTTCCAGGCAGGCAAGGCGAATTGTGGATTACAAAAACTACACTTATAAGGATTATGAAAGACTTATTCAGATATACAAAAAATTAGCACTTTTATCACCTGTGGAGTTAGAAGACTATTTGAATAAAGTTAACCAGAAAACAGACGATTTATCAAAGATTGAGGAATCGATAGATAGATTTTTGGCAGAAAGGCAACAACAGGGAGAGAATACAAAAAGACGGGAAGTCTTGAAGGCAAAACTGTTGTTTTTAGATTCAACTTTTGATTTATATGTGAAGTATAAAGTGGCCATGAGGGTTACGATCAACCAGTCGGGCCAGGCACTTAGTAATATTGGACAGGGCGATCAGTCAATGTCATCACCGCCTATGATGCCAATAATGGATGTGCAGCAGGCAGAGAAAGATCTGCTGGCAAATTTAAAAGCAAATGGCTTTGATAGTATCCCGGATTTTGAAAAGTTAGTTGATGATTACGAAAAAGAATTGCTGCTGCGTGCAAAAGAAATAGCGTTTGATATACTAGCTAAGTATGAGCATTTTTTGTTTGAAGCAGAAGAGAAATATAAAAATCAGGCACCCATTGATGCCCTTTTTAATCAGTTACAGCCAGCAAGGGCAAGCTATGCCAAAGGTAAAGTGTTACAGGCTGAAGCTAAGGAACTAAGTGAGCAGGCCCGATTTAGTACAGTACAGGGTGCCGGGCATGTTGCCAATGAGAAAAACGAAGAATCATCTAAAAAAGTTAATGAAGGTATAGCCAATTACCAGCAGGCAAAAGACGTATTAAGTCAAATTACAGGTAGCAATCCCCTGTTTTTGGATAAAGAGTTTAAAAGGGAATCGCTGTTATCGGCAACTAGCAAAGAAGATCTGCAAAGCGTAATCCTTACTTATATCCGAGGCCGAAAGACCAACATTAAAGATACAAGGGAAAATATTGAAAAAGATCCGCTGCTTATTTATAAACTTGATAGTTTAATGAATGAGGTGTATAAGGTTGAATCAATGAATAAAAATTCAATCTATGCAAAAATCATTCAATTTAAAAATGAGGAAAGAAAATTTGATCAGCTCGAACTTACGCTGGCAATAACATTATTTGCGCTTGCTCTTGGCGTACTTACATTTGGAGGTGGTACAGTAGCTGTTTTAGCGGGAGGAGCCAGCCTTGCAATCAGCACATCACAGGCCTTGGACGAACTTGAAAAATATAATATAGAAACTGCGGCCTACGGAGCACAATTATTGTCGGAAGAACCCTCAATGGGTTGGGTTATTGTGTCGTTTGTTGCTGCAGGTATTGATTTGGCTGCGGTTAGTGCTGCAACTGTTAAATTGATTGCAGCCGCTGCAAAAGAATTAAAAACAACAGAGGAAGTTGGCTCTGCATTATCAAAGTTCAAAAATAGCCTGGATCAAATCCCCGGCCTTGACGAAAAGCTAAAGCAGGCACTAATACGGGGGGCAGAAGCAGAAGCAAGATTACCGGGACTTACAGCCAAATATGATGAAGCCCTTTTACAGTTCAATAAAATAAAAGGACGTTTATACAGTGGCATTGACCCAACTTTAGTTTATCGTTTTTCAAGACTTGCTTATTATAGATTGCGAAAAGGAATTGTGAGTTTTGAAATCTTTTTCAACGAGCTAAAGGTTAAAAATATTGTAACAGGTGTTGAAACTGCTGATGAGATTAAGGCACTTAAACAAGGCTATATAGATGCTGTGGAAGGAGAAGCCAAACTTGCAGAGCTTGAAAAGATCTATGGTAAATCAAACGTTCGGGCTGTTAATGATACCGTTAATGTTGGTGGTGGCTTAGAATCTCAATCAGAAAAAGCAACTAATCTAAACCCGGTTAACCCGGATAGTGGCGGACCAAGCAGAGGAATTCCTAATCATATTAAGGCAGGATTTGAGGATATAGGTGAGATTTTTAAACCCGGTTCCCTTAAAAAGGTTTACTCAAATCGTTTGCGATATATGGACGTAGACTGGGCCAGGTCTGCTTCCGGAGCAGCAAAAGCAATGGCGCCGGGCGCCAAGCTAAGCCTGAACGTTTGGACCCATAATGAACAGGAAATTAAAATTATATTGGATGCCTTTAAAGCAAATGGCTTTAAAAACATGCAGGCCCTAGGCGAATCAACTTATACTATTATTATGGGGAATTTATAAATAAGATAGATATGCGCGAAAATACCTCAACAACCAATGAATCCCAAAACAGCCCCGCTGCTTTGGTTGGCAAGGCCACGCCTGCACAACAATTGCATAAAAAGGAAAGTGAATTTAATAATCGGTTACCCATTCAGCTAAAGCCTTCTGCCGGCACAGCAAATAACCCTTTGGAACACCAGGCAGATGCCATGGCCGATAAAGTGATGCGAATGCCTGAAACATCGTTTATCCAGCGAAAATCAGGATGTTCATGCGGTGATTATGATGACGAGCATGTTCGCCTCAAGCCTTTATCAAGCCAGGTTACTCCTTTTATACAGGCAAAAGGTGATGGTGCGGGTACTGTGAGCAATTCGGTTTCCAATCGCATCCAATCAAGTATGGGTGGAGGAAACGCGCTGCAGGGAGATACCAGGAGTTTTATGGAAAACCGCTTTGGGGCTGATTTTAGCGATGTAAAAATTCATACAGGAAATGAACCGGCCGAATTGAACCAGGCATTAAATGCAAAGGCGTTTACGGTAAGTAATAACATATTTTTTAACAGCGGCCAATATCAACCCGAAACAGATACGGGTAAACACTTATTAGCACATGAGCTAACGCATGTGGTACAACAAAATAATAATATAAGAACCAAGCTTATTCAAAGAAAAGGTAAAAAACCGGTAAAGAAAAAACCTGCATTAACTAATTGCTGTTATACTGGTGCTGTAAGTACAAAAAAAGAAATTCATTTAAATATAGGTATCCCCGGTGTTAGAATTTATAGCGGAACTCCCGCGAGCCATACTTTTGTAGAATTCAAGAATATTATTGTTGGGCCGAAAACAAAAAAGGAAGTAAGATGCCAGATGTATGCTATCCAGGATAAGCAAAAACTTTCAGGGAAAGGCTTAATTAATTTTGTAAATTATGATGGTGACTTTGGTTTTCACAGTGATTTTTGGCGGCATAAATCAGATAAAAAGCTTGATAAAGATCCAACGCCAATTCCGGGGGAACACTCTCATGGTTGTGCCCGGTTGAGAGACGGGAATGCTGCCTCAGTTCATAAAGCCGATTCTGAATCCTTTTTTGATGCTGTTGATAAGGGAGACTGTGTTAGGGTTTATTCATCCGCTAAATGGGCTGATCCAACATTCCAGGCTTGTAGTAATGGGAAACCTTGCGCCGCTGATCCGGTTCAGGGGCCGCATCTTGAAGGCGATGGGCCTCACAAGAAAGATCCTGATCACAAACCTGCACCTAAAACAGCTCCTAAAAAAGATTTACCTGTGGGATAGTGAAAATAAATTTAACAACATACTATCATTTTAGAACAAGAACAAGTAAACTTAATCAGATCCTGATAGTGCAAACCTTTTTAACAATTTGACCATGGTAGTAAATTTGATCTCTTTTATTTATTGAATTTTAATGAATAGTTTTCGGAATATTAACCGGGATCATTGAAATGCCCTCCACCAGGCTGGATGAATAATAAAGCATTTTACCATTGGGCGAAACATAGGGACCGCCGTTAGAGCCGCCGTTGTTAACCTGCGTACTCAATTTTTGACCTGGTAACCAATCATTGCCATGGCGATAGCTTATGAAAAGGCTCTTTTCGCTTACAAATATTATATAACGTTCATCCGGGGAAATATATGGGTCGAATATGTCCTTACCACCATTTAAAGCGAGTAATTTAGGTTTGTCGTAATGGTCACCCAGCCATTTCGTATAATAGCCGCACATTCCCTTATTGCCGTCACGCCCGCGGGAACAGAAACAGAGCGACCCGGCATTGCTGATTGAAGGCGCATAAGCATTAAATCCATCTAAATTAACAGGAGCGCCAATATGCCGCGGGGCCGACCAGTTCTCTCCCGATAGATGGCTGGAATACCAAAGGTGCCCCTTTTTTTGAGCGCTGTCCTGTGGCATGCCCTCTAATGGGCGGTTTGAAACAAAAACAAGCTGTTTTCCATCCGGACTCAGGAAGGCATCCCAGTCATGCCAGTGGCCTGAGATCGATACTGGTTTTGGTTTAGTCCATTTGCCATTTATCATTTTTGAAAAACAGATGGTGTTGTGGTCTGAAAGGTATACGGTTTTACCATCTGGCGTAAAAGACGGCGCTGATTCATCATTTGGAACAGATACACCTTCCTGTAAAAAAACCTTGGGTACGGCTCCGGTCTCAATAATATTTTGCTGATTTGAACTTTGACCTGATGATGGAAAAACTGTAATCCAGGTAATGAGGACCCCAAACATTGTTGATCTCATAGTAACGGCAAGCAACATTTTCATATTTTATAATTATATATAAATTGAAGATTGCTATTAATGATGATAGCGGCAAAGTATTTCAATAACTGCCGGTACATTTTTAATCATCAGGCACAAATAGTGATACCAAATTTTTTCCGGAAGCTATCTTTCGCTATAAATTAACGGATTTAACGCTTCATTGTTCAATAGGTCGCCTGGTTGCAGGCGGGCAACTTCTTCCTCGCTTAAAATATTGGGGATACCGTTAAAAGTATTGCCGTCGGGCATATAGGCGCAGGTCATGGCCCTTCGGTATCCGGGCGTCATGTTTGCATGTGCCCCATGGATAGTGAGGCCATTATGGAAAGAGCAGCTTCCGGCTTTCATTGGCGCCGCAACAGATTTGTTGCCTTTTAATTCGGGATAAGTTGTAAATATGGCGCCCATGTTTTTGCCTATTCCGGGATTTTCAAAAGTTGTTTGGCGATAGGAGCCCGGTATAAAAAACAAACAACCGTTTTCGTAAGTGGCATCATCAAGCGCCACCCAGATAGATAAAGCCCTGCGATCGCTAAACGACCAGTACGGCGTATCTAAATGCCAGGATGTTGGATTGGCCCATGGTTTTTTAATCAATGCCTGGTCATGCCAGATCCTGATCCCCTGAGCTCCGGATAGCTGAGCGGCCATTTTGCCAAGCCGCTCATCAAGCATTAATTCCCTCATTTTTTCGTTGTCCATCCAAAGATTGATCAGCTGGTCAAAAACATTGTCGTAATAAGATTTATCTGCATCATCGCCTTTGCCGTAAACTTCCTTCCGGTCGGGTAGTTTATTCCCCTTTCTTTTTTCAACGGCTTCGTCAAGCGCAATGCGCCATGTTGCCAGCTCCTCGGGAGACAAGAAATCATCTACAACTAAAAAGCCGTCCTCCTGGTATTGGGCAATGGCTTGTGGGGTAAGCTCAGTTCTCATACTGTTTTGAAAATTAGGTTTGCTTTTCAAAAATATCGTAAAAGAAGCTCTCCCTGTTATTACAGTACGCGATTTTTTTTGTACTTTCTGACATAATGTAATTGGGTCGCCAAGCTCGCGGTGCTATTGTTTTTTCCCATTTAAATTGGGCGATCCGGAAAATCGACTATTGGATAAAAACCTGGAATTTAAGAGCCCTGTTCTTTTCTTCAATAAAATTTACGCCACCATCATGGCTCGCCGCAGCGGGATCGTCAGAGCCGGAGGAAATATTTCTGTATTCAAACCCAAAACAACCTGCAGACGCAGGCGATTTGATCACGATAGTATAGTGTTCCCCTGCGCTAACCGCAACTTTAGGATAAAATAACCTGGTTTTCGGGCTCCAGGAAATAGAATCAGCCGGTAAGTTAACACTTGCCAGTGGATGCCCAATGGGCTTGACAGTACCATCAGACCGGTACAACTCAATTGTTAATGCGGCATCAGGATACCCACTTTTAAATGTGGTAAAGGCAAATTTATTTAATATTCCGCTACGTTGCGCTGTAAAACCCTGGGCCCGCTCATTGTTTTGCCCGATATCGCAACCGGAAGTAAAATTTTCAGCAGAGGAAGAATCATTACTAAGCTGTTGATTTTTGGCGCTTGCTTTAAAAAATTTAACATTTTTTTCACAGGTAATCGGATTTATAGATCCATTGGCAGCAAAGGTAAGCGGCGCCCAATAAAAATTAGCGAGGGCCTCGTTTTTTGCCGCATTGTTCCATAAATCGCTCCCAAAAAGAAATACAGTGCCGGCCTGTAACTTAATAGTTGATACGAATGAAGGCTGCCCGCCGCAGGAATTATCCGTGATTTTAATACCTTCGGACCATGGCCCTAACGGAGATTTAGCGGTACGGTAGGAAGCGCCTGTGCCACTGCAATAACCGCAATTAGGATCGGAATACACTAAATAGTAGATCCCTTTACGCTTAAACAGAGCAGGGGCCTCGGTGTTACCGGTGGTGATAGATTTAACATGCAAGCCCGTGCCCGTAAGGTAATCGGGACTTAATTTCTCAATTACAATACTGCCTTTGGTACGCCAATCGGTATATGCCAGGTACCCGGTTCCGTCGTCATCAACAAAAGTATCGTGATCGCCGTTGTTCAGGCCGGCTGCGGGCATGTCGCTATTAACTGCCAGTGTTGGCTCCTTTACTTCTGTAAACGGTCCTATGGGTTTTTTACTGGTAAAAACGCGGTACCCAACACGGTTATCGTAAACATTTATCCAAAGAACATATAAGCCTGTTTTTTTATTGAAAATTACATGCGGACGAAAGCAGCCGTAAGTTTTACCATCGCACCGGGTTTGCCAAATGGCTGTTTTGGCGTCAAATAAAAAGCCTTTATCCGCCCAATGTTGTAAATCGGTTGAGGTGTATACTTTAAAGCCGCAAAAAGGGGCTTTTTTGTTTCCCCATTCAAAGCCGCAATCGTAGCTGGTACCATACAGATAATAAACACCGTTAAATAAGGCAATCTCGCCATCATGCGCATCAACGGCATTACCAAGATTATCAAATTTAGTTACCTGGCCACCGCTTCCGTTAAAATTAGTTATGGTTTGGGCGTAAGCTGTTTGAATAACTATTGATAGTACTAATAATGTAAATAGAATTGCTCTCATATTTTGCAGGGACCTTTTCGATGTCCTTTTGTAAAGTGACTTAGTGTTGCACAAAGCTATTTTAACTTACTAAATATCTTTTGGTATTATCTGATAATTGCTTTGTTGTTAATGATAAATCATTGCTAATAATGCCCTGCGCTTTCTTTCGGTGTTCGGATGGGGTTATGCCTGTTCTTTTTTTAAATAGCTTGGAGAAATAAGAATAAGACTCAAACCGCAGATCATTTGAAATTTGTTTTATAGGGATCCCCGGGTCATTCAGCATGCTTTTTGCCCTTTCAATTTTAAGCTGAATGTAATATTGACCGGGTGATAAGCCGGTATGATTTTTAAATACTTTTCTAAACCATGAATAACCAACCTGTAATTTTTCGGCGGCAAGTTCGGGGGAAAAGTCTTCCGCTATATTTGACCGGAATAACAGGCGTGCCTTATTAATGATCACTTCTTTACTTTCGCATTCAACCGAGTTTTGTTTAATTATAGAATGAAAGCTGCCTAATAAATGCATTGCCGCACCTGATATAAGTGGCTGATAACCGGCATTTTCGTGCTTGGTTCTTTCTATTATACCGTTAAAGATATTAAATGTATCTTCATTAAACCCAATATATAAGCATGGGCTTTCCGGCTTAAAAAAGTTTCTTTTAACCAGGTTATCTATCATCTCACCTTTCAGGCCTATCCAGTATTCATCCCAGCCTGTTTTACTGTCTGGCTTATACCTGTGCCGCTCTCCCGGGAAAAGCATTATAATGGTGCCTGCTTTAACTTCAACTTGTTTACAGCTGTCTGATTCAAAAATGCCTTTGCCCCGTGTAATATATATTATTTGATATTCATTTAAAATACGGCCGGCGTTCCAGTTAAAATAATGGTGTGCAGGGTGATTTTTAGGAGGGTAAAAACCTGCAGCCTCTACCTGCGTATAGCCTGTGTTTACAACGCAAAGTCCCCATTTTTCATCTTCTTTGCTTACAGGTAGGTATTTATAGTAATTGATCATTTTGATAATAAAAAATGTACAATAAAGGTTAATATGGCCTGTTTAATAAAGCGTCGGACCGGCAGGATTCAGTACTTGAATGTATAAGTTTATAAATTTAAAGGTATCAAACTTTTAAACTAATGAACAACCAGGTTATTTTAAAAGTAAATTTATGTCAAAATGGAATAGTCAAATGTCAAATAAGACAAATTGATTTTTCAAATAGCAGCAGATACATGCAGGGAGAAAAAAATATCGTAAATTTATTTAAAGGGCTTAATTGTAATTGCGGTTAAGTCAAAAATTACAAGATAAATATCAAATCATACGCCTTTAACATTTCTGTACAAAATAACTTTGGTTACCAATTAAGATCCTGTTATTACAACAAATTGCCCAAAACTCTTTAACATCAGTAAATTAATTTATTGGTCGCGCAACAGGGTTATAGTTTTATTAAATAATTAAATGATCACAAAAACATCCCCAAAATCATTAATAAAAGTTGGCCTTTTTGGCATTGGCCTGAGCACTTACTGGAACCAGTTTGACGGACTTGAAAAGCGGCTTTCAGGATATATTGATGTGGTTTGTGATAAGTTGCAGGATTTTAATGCCGAAATTGTAAATGCCGGAATGATAGATACGCCGCAAAAAGCATTTGAGGCAGGCAACCGGTTCAGGAGCGAGGGTGTAGACCTGATATTTCTGTACGTAACCACATACGCTTTATCTGCCACGGTACTGCCTGTAGTTAAAAGGGCAAAAGTGCCGATAATTGTATTAAATCTTTCACCGGAGGCTGCCATTGATTATGCATCATTTAATAGCTTAAAGGATTATAAAGCAATGACCGGCGAATGGCTT
Organism: Mucilaginibacter sp. OK098; assembly: GCF_900142915.1. Lineage (GTDB taxonomy): Bacteria > Bacteroidota > Bacteroidia > Sphingobacteriales > Sphingobacteriaceae > Mucilaginibacter. The sequence goes on along the minus strand of NZ_FRCM01000008.1, from coordinate 27,977 downwards.
GCCTATTGTTCTGCCTGCGCAGTGCCTGAAATTGCAAATGTTTTTAAGCGCGCAAATATTTCATTTTACCAGGTAACAGGTATGTTATATGGCGATAAACATGTTTGGCATGAGGTTGAAGAGTGGATAGCCGCTGCAAGGGTAGCTAATACCATGTACAACAATACGCTTGGAATTATGGGCAATTATTATGGCGGCATGCTTGATATTTACTCGAACCTGACTTTGCACTGCGCAATTTTTGGAGGCTACATTGAAATTATTGAGGTTGATGAGCTGTCGGGCATCCGTAATAGTGTTACAGATGAAGAGGCTGATAATAAGATCAATGAGTTCCATGCGTATTTTGATGTACAGGACGATTGTATGGCGGATGAGATAAAATGGGCCGCGTTAACAGCTGTTGCCCTGGATAAACTGGTAGAAAAATACAATCTTGGTTCTCTTGCCTATTATCATAAAGGGACAGGGAACGCTATAAATGAAAATACGATGGCTTCCATAATTTTAGGAACATCATTACTTACAGCCAAAGGGATCCCGGTGGCGGGCGAGTATGAAGTGAAAAATGCCCAGGCAATGAAAATTATGGACAGTTTTGGCGCCGGTGGATCATTCACCGAGTATTACGCGATGGATTTTACTGATGATATTGTGTTAATGGGACATGATGGCCCTTGCCACCCTGCAATTGCAGAAGGAAAGATAAAAGTTAAACCGCTGCGCGTATATCACGGTAAAGTAGGCGATGGCTTATCTGTTGAAATGTCGGTAAAATATGGCCCGGTTACCTTGCTGTCGGTTGTTGAAACGCGGGATGGAAAGCTGCTGTTTTTAACAGCGGAAGCAGAATCAGTTTCAGGCCCTATTTTGGAGATTGGTAATACCAATAGCCGTTACAGGTTTCCGATGGGGGCAAGGAATTTTGTAGAATCATGGAATTCTTATGGCCCGGCGCATCATTGTGCCGTGGGCAAAGGTCATATCGCATCGAAAATAATAAAACTGGGTGCGCTTTTAGAAATACAAACTATTAAGGTTTGTTAAAAGGACTCAGCTGAAACGAAAGAAACTTTATTGGCCATTCTCATGGTCACATTTCCTCATTCTTCTTCCTTAGGCAAGGATTGACCAAGTGCATCTTTGAAGACTGACCAGGATGTTCTATCAAATTTATGATCGGTGAGAACCTTACCTTCATAACTCGTAAGAAGCTGTTCAATATCATTAAGGCCAAAGTCGATGGCACTCCACTTAGGCGTAACACCGTCAGTTGAAATAATATTTGGATTAGCTCCGGCCTCAAGTAGTATCTTCACAATATCATAATCGCCACGAAGAACTGCCCAATGTAAAGGTGAGTTTCCATGGTCGTCTAACTGATCAACATTTGCGCCTGTTCTTATAGAGAGTAAAACGCCTTCAGGGTCGGCTTTAAGCACGTTCGAATGTATTGGATAATTGTCTTGCATAGTTGTAAAGGTAATTATAACTTTCCGTCTCAGCAGGGACTCTCACAGAGGACTCTGTACCCTGGCTTGCAGAAATTTTTGGCGCTGGATAATTTCCGCATATATGGCAGGCGGTGCAGAGGGCTTTTCAGAAGGCCCTGCGGGGAGGGAGTTGCCTGCCTATAACGCGGTTAATTGCACTTTCAGGCCAAAATTCTCTCTGCTTAATTTCCCTTTCCGTAATTGGCTGATGTATTTTAGGGCGCTCAACCAGTCGAGTTCCTCCTGGTACGATTTGCGTTCTTCATCTGTTTTCGGGTTGTTGTGCAACCGGAGCCGGATGGAAGCCCGTGATATTTCGTCTTCAAGAAGATCCGGCAAGCAGATTAGGAAATGATCAAACGTATTGATTGGGAACGGGATCAGGGCCATAACTTTTTCTTGGTTAAGGATAGCAATCAGATGATAAATTGATTTTAAGCCCGTATTATCTTTTTGTTAGCAATCTTCCGTCCCGGCCGGTCTCTCCAGTCCTATTAAGTTAAGAGAATGTTGGCTATAAACTAACCACACAGCGACATCCAGTAGCCCAACCTAAATCCTCCCTGGTTGGCTACCGTGTACCCACATCTTTTTATAAAACCCCAGCGGGGTTCAATATTGGTAGAAAAATGTCAAAAAATATTTTTTGTGCCGTAGGTACAACACCTATTCCGCCTTTTGGTTGGTTAAAGAAAATCCGTGGTAAAATAGTCCAATAGGTTTCGCACCTACGGAGCGAAAATTTATTATTTTCTATTTTTCTACCAATATTTTGCTCCTACCGGAGCAGCCTTTCTTGATAATTAATTGAAATAAAAGATGTGGGTACACGGTAGCCTGGTTGGGAGGACTTGAAAAAAATAAACATGGGCGAAGCTAAAGTCTCCCCTGCCGAGGGAGATTTAGAGGGGGCTAAATGTTTAAGGTGTCTTTAACTTTCCGTCTCAGCAGGGTCTCGCATCGCGGACCCTGCGTTGTGGTTTGTAGGATTTTTTGGCGAGAGGTAATTTTCGACCGCATAACCCGGCAAACAATCCCTTGCTATCAAATACAGGCTAAAGGCGTGCAGACAGATCAGGATAGTTATTTTATTCGATTGGCTAAATTTGAATAACCAATTTCCCTTGCCCCTCCGGGAAGCCTGAATAAATATTAACCTTTTGTTTTTATTATGATAATAAAAATTGCTACCCGATGTAAAAACGGTATTGTCAAAAAGGCTAAATTAAGCACCCTGGTTTTAGGACCTGGTGAATTTTCCCCAATCTGCAAAGAAACCCAATCTCATAGTCCCTAACAGTTGTGTGAATCTACATTACTTTCAGATTAATAGCTTCTGCATCAGCGATATTTCTCATATATGACTCTGTGCTGTGGCCTGAAGTGATTTTTTTATACCAGATACCTGGCAGGCGGAGCTGTGTCAATTTCAAAGGGTTTCGCAGAGGTTTTAAAATCAAAAAAATATCAAATAGTACAAATTAATGCCCAAAAAGAGTATTTATATTTTTTAAACTATCAGATATATTTGATGTGACAATTATAATACTAAATAACATCATGGTTTTAACCAGGCTAACCAAATAAGCCTATTATCAATATATTAACTTTTAGTTTTTTTATTATGATAATAAAAATTACTGTCAAACACAAAACCGGTACTGTCAAAAAGACTAAGTTAAATGTCCTGGTTTTAGGGGGCGGCGAATTTTTGCCAGCCTGCAAAGAAACGCAGTCGCATGGCCCTTAGCAGTTACGTTAACATGTATCATTTCCTGATTAGCATCAGCTTATAATCCCGCCCCTACAGTTATAAGTACTCATAAAAGAAGGCGATTTTTTGATGCCCTGGCCATGCTATGTCTTAAATAAACCAAATAAACTAATCAATCAAATCAATTTATGAAAAGAAAAATTTTACTAATCGAATCGTGGAAGTATGCCGCTATTTTTATTATTAGCTTACTTCTCTATTTCCCGCTAAGTTCAAAAGCGCAGGCCCCGCTTGCTATAACCGGAACTGTCAGAGATTCTGTGAATTCTGAATCAATAGCGGGCGTTACCGTATCTTTAAAGGGAACAGGTGCCGGTACGCAGACCGATGCTAACGGAAAGTTTAAAATTAGCGCCCCGGTTGGTGGTGTTTTAGTATTCAGCTATATCGGCTACAAACAACAACAAATTACCATTCAGGGCAGTACGGAAATTAGTGTAAACTTATCCGCGCTGTCACAAAGTTTAAAAGAGGTGGTAGTAGTGAGCTATGGAACGCAGAGCAAACGTGAGGTTACAGGGGCCATAAGCCAGATTAAGGTTTCGGAAGTTAAAGATATGCCTGTAGCCAATATCGGGCAAAAACTGCAGGGTAAGCTCGCGGGTGTACAAATCAATGAAAATTCAGGAACCCCGGGGTCTGAAATGAGTTTCCGCATCCGGGGGGCGGCGTCAATTAACGCAGGGAATAATCCTTTAATCGTAATTGATGGTTTTCCGTCGCAAAGCGGGTTGCAGAGCTTAAGCCCTGATGAAATTGAGACAATTACTGTTTTGAAAGATGCTTCTTCAGCCGCCCTGTATGGTTCGCGAGCTGCTAATGGGGTTATATTAGTAACAACCAAACAGGCAAAGGTGGGTCAAAAAAGTATTGAATTTAGCGCCTATACCGGGGTTCAGTCTGTACCCAACCGCGGGAAACCAGACCTTATGAATCCACAGGAATTTGCGGAATATAAAAAAGAATATTACGAAGATGCTGCAACGTACGAAGGGTACACAGGTGGCGTGCCGGCAATTTATGCCAACCCCAGCCAATATGCCGGGAAACCGGGGACAAACTGGTTTGATATTTTGTTGCGGAATGCGATAAGCCAAAATTACAACCTCGCGATCACTTCAGGTACCACTGATTTAAAATCGGTGGTAAACCTTAACTATAACAAACAGGAGGGGGTGATGCTTAATTCATACGACCAGCGCTTTACTGCACGGAGCAACAATATTTACACAGCTTCGGACAGGTTAACGCTGGGTGTTAATTTAGAGCTTTCTTATGGAAACAACCAGGTGGTGCCGGGGTTAGATAACGGGCGTAATATTATTGAGAACGCTTTTTTAATGGATCCCACAGTAAATTACAAGAATGCGGATGGTACTTACCCGGTATCTTTTTCACAACCAGGGATGTTCCCAAATCCTAACTACTATCTTGTATTAACGCAAATTACCAATAAAACCAAGGCAGCAAGGGTGCTTGCAAACGGATTTGCGGAACTTAAGATCATTGACGGGTTGAAATTTAAATCGACCATAAATGTAAATACGGATAATACCACCAACCGGCAATTTACGCCATCCACGGCCCAGGGCGGATTGGGAAGCGCACCACCAAACCCGGCATCAGGCAGCTATAATACCAGTAATTTTGTAACATGGCTGAGTGAAAATACTTTAAACTATAAAAAAACAGTAGGCGGCAAGCATAATTTTGATGTGCTGGCAGGTTATACCGCCCAAAAATACTCGTTTGAGAACAGCAGTATCGATGGGAGCCAGTTCCCTGATGACAATATCCAGTGGATAAATGCAGCCACTACCCGGATAGGAAACGTTGGCGCCACCCAATGGTCATACCTGAGGTATATAGGGCGTTTTAATTACAACTACGATCAAAAATACCTGTTGCAGGTAGCTTTTGCCAGGGATGGTTCGTCCAAATTTGGCGACAATACCAAATACGGAAACTTCCCCTCTGTTAACGTGGGCTGGGTTGCATCTGACGAAGCGTTTATGAAAAACATAAAAGCCATTAATTTCTTGAAGCTGAGAGCCAGTTATGGAAAAGTAGGTAATAATAACATTGGCGATTATTCCTATTTGGCATCGGTAAATACCAGTAATTATGTTTTCAGTAACCAGGTAACGCCAGGAAAGGTGCTGAGCGGAATAGGCAATAACAATTTAACCTGGGAGACTACTACCGGGTATGATTTCGGTTTAGACCTGGAACTGTTTGACGGAAGGATTTCGTTTACCTATGATTATTACAAGAAAAAAACCGATGGCTTATTATACGGGATAGATGTACCCGTACAATCGGGATTTTCAACTATTACCTCCAATATTGGCCGGTTTGATTTCTGGGGACATGAGTTTTCCATTAACAGCAGAAATTTAACGGGAGCCCTGAAATGGAATACCGGTTTCAATATTTCATTCGACCGCAACATAGTTAAGCAACTGGGTACAAACAATGCACCGATTGGAGGCTATGGCGAATATTGGGACGATAACCGCACAGCAGTTGGCCACCCGATAGGCATGTTTTATGGGTACATTAATACCGGTGTTTACATGACCCAGCAGCAATTTGACACCCAGCCCCATGATGCTACTGCCATGGTTGGAACCGCAAGATTTAAAGATGTAAGCGGGCCAAGCGGTGTTCCGGACGGAAAGATTGACAGTTACGACAGAACTTTTATAGGAAACCCGAACCCTACTTTTACCTATGGAATCACTAATAGTTTTTCGTACAAAAATCTTGACCTGAGTATTGTTATGGCAGGTTCAGTAGGAAATGATATTGCCGACGATGCTTTTCAATCAACCGAAAACCTTGATGGTGTATTTAACGTGAGGAAAGGCGTAGCTAACCGCTGGCGGTCAGAACAGGACCCTGGCGATGGAATTTACCCAAGAACAAGAAGCGGCACCACTGCTGATTTTCGCAACTTCACCAGTAGGCAGGTATTTAAAGCGACTTACCTGGCAGTAAAAAACATAACCTTTGGTTATACCCTGCCGGTTAAAAAAAGCAAATATTTTAAAAGCTTCAGGGCTTATTTGAGCGCGCAAAATGCCTTTATTTTCACTAAATACCCGGGGCTTAATCCCGAAGCAGGAATTGCAGGCTTAAACGGGCTGAACCAGGGGCGCGATTTTACCGGCTATCCAATCCCAAGGGTACTTTCAGTAGGTGTTAACGCAAGTTTTTAGTATAATTTAATAAGATAAAACCATGAAAAAGCTATCATATATATTACTGGCGGTTATGGGTTTGGTATCCTGTAAAAAGGATTTCCTGAACCTGGTTCCGCAAACATCATTAAGCTCAGCGTCGTTTTTTAAAGACGCGGCCGAGTATAACCAGGCTTTAACCGGCGCCTATACTAATTTAAGGGGAATTGCTTTTACCGGCATTTATATGGATGAAATGCGGTCGGACAATACATTTTTTACCATATATTCTGCCGACAGGGGCACTTCAACAAGCGCCGAAGCGATGGCAGAGTTTATTGATAACAACATATCAAGCCAGGAGCCAAATAATCCAGGTAACCGCTACGGGAATGATTATTCAGGCATTGCTACCGTAAATACCATATTATCAAGACTGCCCAAATCTACACTGGCACAGGCGGACAAAGACCAGGTGAGCGGTGAAGCCATGTTTTTAAGAGCATTTTATTATTATGACCTTGTACAGCATTACGGAGGCGTACCCTTGCAACTCGTGGAAGTTACTGATGTGGCCGGCGCGTTTTTGCCGAGAAACTCAGCCGATGAGGTGTATGCTCAAATTATAAAGGACCTGGATGCAGCTATCCCGCTGTTACCTGTTGCAAAAACCTTTCCTCAATCAGGCAGGGCAACCCAGGGTGCGGCCAAAATACTGCTGGCTTATGCCTGCATGTCAAAAACCACCAAAGATTATCCTAAGGCCGAGGCGGCTTTGTTAGACATCACAAAAATGAATTATGCATTGTTAGCTAAATATGCTGATGTATTTGATCCGGCAAATAAAAATAGCTCGGAGTCGATATTCGAAGTTCAATATAAAGCAGGTAACGATGGACAGCAAAGCGACTTTATTTGGAGGTTTATCCCTAAAACTACCAACTCCGAAGCCATATTGGGCCTCCACGGTACCAATGCCCGTGGCGGCCTTGCCAGCGGGGGGTGGAATGTTCCGACGCAAGAGATGGTTGACTCCTACGAGGCCGGCGACCAGCGGCTGCCTGCGTCAATTGCCGTGGCAGAAGGTACCGTTGCAAACGAGGTGCTTACAACCACGGCCGTTAAAAGCCCGGTTGGTTATACACCAACCGCGGGACTGGGTTACTATTATTTTATAAAAAAGTATCTGCATCCACCATACCAGGTAGAATATAATACGGACGACAACTGGCCTGTTTACCGTTATTCAGGTGCGTTGTTATTATTGGCCGAGTGCCTGGTTGATGAGAACAAAGCAGGCGATGCATTGCCTTATTTAAACATGGTGAGGGCAAGAGCCGGCTTACCGGCATTAGCTGTAGCTACCCAACTAAATGTATCAAACGAAATGCGCCACGAGCTAGCTTTTGAAAACCACCGCTGGACAGACCTGGTGCGCAACGGTACGGCTATTGATGTGCTGAATGCAAAAGGTGTTAGGGAGAAAGCACTAAATCCATGGCTTTTACCAATTACATTTAACGTTACAGCTAATAGACTGATCTATGCAATTCCGTTCCGGGAAATTCAGATCAATAGTAAATTGACGCAAAACCCGGGCTATTAATTTTTACCAAGCCATAATCACAGCCCCAACAGGTAAACAATTGTATTTAAATACTTTTGTTTACCTGTTTTAAGTATTTATGATTGGCATCTTTGTTTACAAAAAAAGTTATACAAACCCTGTTAAATTTGATTTATGAACAGATCTTTTTTCTGTCAGCTCAGTTTTCTTGTAATTCTTGCCGGCACCTCCTGCAATTTATTTGCGCAGAAAAGTAAATATATGGATGGCCGCCCATCAACCGCCCTTAGGGTTTTGTGTGCCGATGAAGGTGCCGTTTTAAAACATGGCGACGGACCGGATAGCTGCGATACCTATGGAGCGAGGGAGGCCATAGTGAACAAAGTTGGCGATACCTATTACCTGTTTTATGATGGCGCAGGGAAAACGGGCTGGCTGGCCTGCCTGGCCGAAAGCAAAGATTTAAGAAACTGGGTAAAAAAAGGCGCTATACTTACCCTGGGTGATTCCTCAAAGGCGGATTCTAAAAGCGCCTCCGCACCGTGGGTAATAAAGGAAAAAGATGAATGGCACATGTTTTACCTGGGCACGCCTAATACTACTAAAGCGCCCGACCGGATCCCGGCGTTTCCGTATTTAACAATGAAGGCAAAATCCAAATCGTTAGCAGGGCCATGGATCAAACAATATGATGTAAAGCCATTTTTAGAAAAGAAAAACAGTTTTTACACCGTGACCGCAAGCCCGGGGTTTATTGTAAAATATAAAGACCAATACCTGCAATTTTTTAGTGGCGCAACAGAAGACAGCAAAGGAATTAAAAGAACACTTGGCTTAGCCAAAACCAATAATTTGAACAGCACATGGGCGATAAACGACAAACCGATTTTTCCGTTAACGGAACAGGTGGAAAACTCATCCCTGTTTTTTGACGCCGGTAATAAAACCTGGTATTTATTTACCAATCACATCGGGATAACTGATAAAGGAGAAGAATATACCGATGCCATATGGGTGTATTGGTCTAAAAGTGTGCTTCAATGGGACAGTAAAAATAAAGCGGTTGTGCTTGACGGTACCAACTGCAGCTGGGCAAAAGGCGCAATAGGTATGCCATCGGTTATAAAAGCCGGCAATAAATTAGCTTTGTTGTACGATGCCGGTAAAGGTTATAGCATCAGCCATATGGGCAGGGATCTTGGGCTAGCCTGGATCCCGTTACCGATCAGAATAGCTAAATAAATAAAAAATAACTATGATGCACTATTGGCAACTGGTGTTATTTCAACCATAAATTGATATACGGTCTTGGGTTCAAATTAAATAAACAAAAAAGGTTTTTATACAGGAATTCATAGCTTCAAACATGCTCCAAAAAGGAGGCAGCGCAGTATTTAATAAAGGACAGGAAATGTTTATATTTGATAAACCAAATTTTATCACTGTGCAAAAAAAAACAAGTCTACCTAAAAAGAAATCATTTCTATCTCCCGATTATATTTGGAGGGAGCTTGCTTCTGTTCTTGCTGTCGGTGCGACAACTTTCCTGCTTTACAATGTGTTTTTTAGAGATGCAGGTAAAGAAGATATCTTAAAACAGCAATACCAACAGCATAAGTTAGATAGTATAGTGCAAATAAATCAGACGTATTTGATTAGAAGAAGGCTTGATTCAACGAAAAACCATAAAGCTAACACATCTAAAAATCTTAACGATGAGCTAAAATTCGAACAATTGGAAGCGGAAATTTATAAGTTAAATCAATCAACCATAGGGTTAAGGCAGGCAATAAACCCATTTAAACCTGATGAAGTTTTAACCATCGCCAGGTTAAAAGATGAAGTTAATAAGATCCGCGACCAAGTAAATGGTTTAACCAGCCAAAACGCCACCAGGCAACAAATTTTCGAGGACTCTGTAAAACGTGAATTAGATAGCGCCGATAAAAACACGTACTTAGTTTTGGCAGTTTTAATACCTTTAGTCTTAAATTTTCTTTACACTGTATGGAAAGATAATAAAAAACGGAAGGATCCTGTATCAACGGAAAATGCAGAATAAAATCGCTTTCGTATTAAAAATGAGAGTTCCGCGATGGCTTGCCGTCCGAGTGCAGGTCATACGTTACTTTATCTTCCATTGTCTTAAAGTGTAAGTTAACAAAGGGTTAACACAATTCAAAGTTAATACATGTTTAAGTTGTTATTAATCAAGTATTTATAATATTTTTTTTAAAAAGTAGGTTTACACTTTTTGCATAAATATTACTGTCTAAACGTCAATTTATAAGTGGCATGACACTAGTGCAATCTTCTTTATAATAAGAGATGGTCACGTAATAATAACTTCTCACTTTTCCTTTTAGCTTAACAATCGTAGCACTGATGCCAGGCGATACAATTTGTTGATTATCAGTAATAAAATGGTTGTCAATCGTAACAATTATATGATTAAACCAGCTTAACAAAAATGTTACTTGTAACAGAACCTGTTTTTTTGCCACATTTGTTCGCCCCTATTAAGATAACCGGAAATACTCGCCCAGCGGCCGATATCTGGCTATTGCTATTGTGACATAACGTAAGTTTAATTTTTAACACACAACATTCTTAACTAAGAATGCTGCATAGCTTTTTATATGGATAATATCCGCTTTAAAATACTTATCTCTTGTTTATATTGTTTACCGCTGGCTACCTTATGCCAGGTAAAGCAAAAAAATAATTTGCCGCCGGTTATCCAGCCCGACACCAGCAAAAACACACTGTTAGTGCCTTTCAATCCGCAGGATACCGGCAAAAATAGCTCGGGGCAGTTTTTTACCCTGCAGCAATGTATTGATTACGCAATGACACACCAGCCAGGTGTAAACAAAGCTTTAATAAATGTAGGCATCGCCAAAGAAACAAACGGCGTAAATTTATCAGGATGGCTTCCGCAGGCAACCGCCTCGGGCGACATGATCCATTACCTGCAAACATCAAGTAGTGGTAGTGTAAGCAGTCCGGGCACAACTACGCCAAGCGGCGCATCAACATCGTCTTCCAGGGGGCAATACACCAATACATTTATCCCGGGTATTTCAGTTTCGCAAGCCATATTTAGTCCAACCTTGTTGTACGCCTATAAAAGTGCGCCTTTGTATTTAAAGCAGGCGCAGCTGGTTACCGACAGTACTAAGATCTTCCTGGTTTCGTCAGTAAGTAAATCATTCTATAACGTGCTGCTTACGCTGGAGCAGATCAATATATTAAAGGAAGATACCACCCGTCTTGGTAAAAATGTACGCGATGCATATCATCAGTACAAAGGCGGTATTGTTGATGAAACAGACTACGAGGAAGCGGCCATCACCCTGAATAATTCAAGGGCACAGCTAAAGCAGGCTAATGAAAATGTGGTTCCGCAATATGCCGCTTTAAAACAGCAGATGGGGTTCCCTGTGGAAAAAGAGTTTAATGTAAGCTTTGACACGGTGCAAATGATAAAGGGCATTTATATTGATACCGCGCAACAGTTGAAATATGAAAAACGCATTGAATTTCAGCAGGTTGAAACCAGCAAAGCCCTTCAAACGCAGGCGGTAAATTATTATCGAACTTCGTATTTACCAACTTTATCGGCATTTTATAATTATAACCTGGCTTTTCAAAATAACAGGTTTTCCAATCTGCTGTCAAACTCATATCCAAGCCAATTGGTTGGCCTTTCATTCAGCATCCCTATTTTTACCGGTTTTTCACGAACCCACAATTTGCAAAAGGCAAAACTGCAGCAACAGCTTATCGGCTGGGATGAAATAGACCTGAAGCTGCAGATCAACAAAGAATATAAAACCGCTATAGCCAATTATAAGGGCAATTTTTATAACCTGCAGCTGCTGCAAAAAAATGTGGCTATGGCAAAACGGGTATATTTTGTTGTAACCCTTCAATACAAACAGGGTATTGTGCCTTATTTAAATGTGATAACTGCCGAATCAAACCTGATAACATCCGAAACAAGCTATCTGAATGCGCTATTTCAGCTGTTATCAAGCAAAATCGATCTTGAAAAATCAATGGGAATTATTTCTTACTAATTATTAAAACAACCGCCTCAATGAATAGAGTAATATTGAATGCTATTTTTTTAAGCTGCCTGGTAATTACCGCCTGTAAAAAAAAGCAACCGCCCGTGAACCCCGAAGTGCCGGTAAGCTTGATAAAGCTAAAAACAAAAAATGTTTTATACTTTGATAATTATCCTTCAACAACGGCAGCGCTAAGCCAGGTAAGCTTGCTTCCGCAGGTACAGGGCGCCATTACCGGGATATTTTTTACAGAAGGAACCAACGTTAGAAAAGGCCAGAAACTGTATGAAATAGATGAACGGATCTACCTCGACAACTACAATGCTGCAGTTGCCAATCAAAGAGTGGCGGAAGGTAACCTGACGCAGGCACAGCAGGATGCCGACAGGTATGAATACCTGAACAACTACAATGCCGTGGCTAAACAACAATATGACCATGCGATAATTACACTGCAAAATGCTAAGAACTCGGTTAAATCGGCAGAGCAGGCGGTTAAAACTGCTAAAACCAATTTAACGTATGCGATAGTCACTGCGCCGTTTGACGGCACGATAGGCTTTAGCCAGGTAAAGCTGGGTAATGTGGTTACCCCGGGCACAACGGTTTTAAATACCATATCAACAGTTGATCCGGTAGCGGTTGATTTTATTATTAATGAAAAGCAATTGCCGCATTTTGAAAAGCTTCAGGATGGCAAGCATAATGTAGATTCCTTATTTACCATTCTTCTGCCTGATAATTCACTTTATCCGTTTACCGGGAAGATCTCCGTTATTGACCGTGCAGTTGATTCACAAACAGGTTCAATCAGGGTTAGGCTGGTGTTTCCAAATCCTAAAAATTATTTAAGGGTGGGCATGAGCTGCGTGGTGCGCGTTCATAACGAAGAAACATCACCACAAATGGTATTGCCAAGCAAGGCTGTTGTTGAGCAAATGGGCGAATACTTTGTATTTACGGCAAAGGATAGTATGATAAATGATAAAACCGGCCCTGATACTACCAAAAAGAAAAAAGCGCTTGTTGCGGCTCAGAAAAAGGTACAGGTTGGTCAAACAATCGGGCCTAACGTAATTATAAAAAGCGGAATTACCCCCGGCAGCAGGGTAGTTACTGACGGTGTTCAGTTACTGCATGACGGCTCGCAAATAACCACAGCTAACAAGGTTGCTCCAACACAAGGTAAAGGCGGCAGGCAATAAAATTAAAGCGGTGTAAGCTGCATTTATTTAGATGAAATTAAAATATGATTGCTAATACCTTTATAAAAAGACCTGTAACAGCCATAGTGATCTCTATTGTGCTGGTAATTACAGGGATAGTATGTATCCTGCTGCTGCCTATTGACCAGTATCCGGATATTACCCCGCCTATTGTACAGGTTAATGGCCAGTTTACAGGCGCCGATGCGCAAACGGTAGAACAAACCGTGGCCACTCCTATAGAAGAACAGGTTAACGGAACCCCGGGCATGGAATACATGCAAAGCAACAGCACCAATAATGGGCTGATGTCAATGAATGTTACTTTTAAAATAGGTACTGATATTGATGTGGCTGCGCTTGATGTTCAAAACCGGGTAAGTATTGCTACGCCGCTGATGCCTGCGGTAGTTAGCCGGTTAGGGCTAACCGTACGCGCGCTTAACCCAAGTATGCTCATGATGGTGGCTATTTACGCGCCAAAAAACACACACAACATTACTTTCCTTGATAACTATACCAATATATTTATCCAGGATGCATTATTGCGGGTGCCGGGCGTAGGCAGCATAAACAGGTTTACCGACGATTTTAGTATGCGCATATGGATGAATCCTGAAAAAATGGCTGCATACAGCTTAACCCCAACCGATGTTATTAATGCGCTTAATGCCCAAAACGTACAGGTAGCAGCCGGAACAGCCGGAGTGCCACCGCAGGCATCGAGTCAGACCTACGAGCTGGGGATTTTGGTTAACGGCAGGTTGAGCAAAGTATCTGAATTTGAAAATGTTATTGTAAAAACAATTCCTTCAACGGGGGCTTTGGTTTATCTTAAAGATGTGGCAAGGGTTGAGCTTGGAAAGTTTACTTTTTCGAGCAATTCGTTTGTTGATGGGCACCGGGCATCTTACCTTCAAATTTACCAGGCGCCCGGAAGTAATGCGCTGGCAACGGCAAAGGGGGTTTATGATCAGCTGGCAAAATTAAGGCAAACTTTCCCGGCTGATGTTGAATACAGCGTACCGTTTGAATCAGTTACGGTAGTAAAAGTTTCAATGCAGGATGTTGTGGGCACCTTATTAAAAACGCTGGGCCTGGTTGCCATTGTGGTGTTCCTGTTCCTGCAAAACTGGCGGTCAACATTAATACCTGTTTTGGCCATCCCTGTATCTATTTTTGGTACGTTCTGCTTCTTTATCCCTTTAGGCTTTACTATAAATACCTTAACCATGTTCGGTTTTGTGCTGGCCATTGGTATTGTGGTTGATGATGCCATTATTGTGGTTGAGGCCGTGCAGCATTATATCGATCATGATAAAATGTCGGCCAAGGAAGCTACCTACCAGGCTATGAAGGATATTTCGGCGCCGGTTGTAGCTATTGCGCTTATCCTTGCTGCGGTGTTTGTGCCCGTTGGCTTTATTCCGGGCATAGTTGGGCGCTTATACCAGCAGTTTGCCATCACTATCGCCATATCGGTAATTATATCTGCTTTTATAGCATTATCATTAACCCCGGCCCTGTGTACCCTATTATTAAAACCGACAGATACCAGCAAAAAAGCCAGGGGCTTAACTAAATGGTTTAACAAGTTTAACGCCTGGTTTGACAGGGTTACCGCTAAATATACCAATGGGGTTAAAAAAAGCATCGCGGGTTCAAGGTATATCATCATTTTATTGTTGTGCATTTGTGCAGGCGCTTATTTTATGTTCCAGGCAAAACCATCGGGATTCATCCCTTCTGAAGACGATGGAAATTTATACGTCACTTTCCAGCTTCCGCCGGCCTCGTCTACAGCAGCATCTGTTGATGTGATGAGCAAGCTGATGCATGTTATTGGCACAACGCCGGGTGTGGCGCATTACGCAGCCCTATCAGGCCTTAACGTGGTAACCAATGCCAGCAACTCAAATAACGGCACCATTTATTGCCAGCTTGCCCCATGGGATGACCGTTCGAGATCAAGCGAGCAGGTGCCCGGAATAATCAGCGTACTGCAAAAACGCATTCGTGATGCAGGGATCAATAATGCCAATGTGGAGGTTATTCAGCCTTCGCCGTTACCAGGTGTTGGCTCAACAGTAGGTTTCAGCATGCAGATAGAGCAGCGCAGCACAAATGACGATGTGCATGCCTTTGAAAAGGTGGTAAATGATTTTGTTGCCCGGGCAAATAAAAACCCGGCAATAACTAAAGCCTACAGCTTTTTTACCGCACATACTCCTAATGTGAGCCTGAATGTTGACAGGGAAAAATGCGAAAAGCTGGGCGTTAACGTAGCCGATGTTTTTACAACTATACAGGCTTATATGGGCAGTTTGTATATTAATGACTTTACCACATATAACCGTACTTTCCACGTAGTGGTGCAGGCCGATACCGCTTTTAGAACTGTGGTGTCAGACATGGATAAATATTATGTACGCAACCAGGCAGGCACAATGGTTCCGCTTGGCACATTAATAAGCTATAAGCCAACAGAAGCAGCGCCGCTGATCTCGCACTTTAATATTTTCCGCACAGCAGAAATTGACGGCTCAAATGCCGATGGTTACAGCAGCAACCAGGCATTGACCGCTTTGCAGGAGCTGGCTAAAACATTGCCTGAAGGTTATACTTATGAATTCTCTGGCTTGAGCTATGAGGAACAAAAGGCAGGTTCAACCACCATTTATATTTTCCTGTTCTCTATTACATTTGTGTTCCTTTTCCTGGCGGCCTTGTACGAAAGCTGGTCGGTGCCTTTTTCGGTACTGCTTGCTGTGCCGGTGGGCGCTTTTGGAGCCATACTTGCCCTGCTGTTTGTACCCGGGCTTACCAATAACGTTTATGCACAAATAGGTTTGATAACGTTAATTGGTCTTGCGGCCAAAAATGCCATCCTGATTGTGGAGTTTGCAAAAGTGCGGGTTGACAGGGGAGAGGATCTTTTAAAATCAACCCTGGATGCGGTTAGCCTGCGTTTACGGCCTATTATCATGACGTCGCTGGCGTTTATCCTGGGCGTGTTGCCGTTGGTTTTGGCGACGGGCGCGGGGGCGGTAGCCAGGCGTACCATTGGTTTTACTGTTTTGGGCGGGATGCTTGCCGCATCAACCATTGCCATATTTATAGTGCCTGTGCTGTACGTGTTGATTACCCGTTTATCCTACGGTAAAGAAAAATTGGAATACCTGAAATTGCATCACGAGGATCTGATGGAAAAAGCCAGGAAGGTAGAAGCACAAAATATTGACCCCGAGCTGGAATACGAGATTGAAAAATCACGTTCGCTTAGTAACCCCGATCATATATGATTGCAAATACATTCATAAAAAGGCCGGTTACCGCAATTGTTATCTCAATAGTTTTGATGATCTCGGGTACTATTTGCCTTTTTAATTTAGCGGTTGATCAGTACCCCAATATCTCACCGCCGAGTGTTTCGGTTAACGGATCGTATACAGGCGCTGATGCCCAAACGGTGGAGCAAACGGTTGCAATCCCTGTTGAGGAACAGGTGAACGGAACCCCCGGAATGGAATACATGACCAGCACCAGTACCAACAGCGGTGGTGTAGGCATAAGGGTTACCTTTAATATTGGCACCAATGTGCAAATTGCCGCATTGAACGTGCAGAACCGAGTAGGGATAGCTAAACCCATCCTGCCATCTGTAGTAAGCAAGCTTGGCTTAACAGTGCGCGCAAGCAACCCTGACCAGTTGATGCTGATCGCTATTTATTCGCCAAAGAAAACGCATAACATCACTTTTCTTGATAATTACACCAATACGTTTATTGAAGATGCTATTCTCCGCGTTCCGGGAGTTGGTGATGTAAGCGCCCGTACTGATAACTTCAGCATGCGGATTTGGATGAATCCTGAAAAAATGGCATCGTACCATTTAACACCTGCTGACGTGGTTGCTGCGCTGGATGCGCAAAACGTATATGTGGCAGCGGGCTCGGCAGGGGCTCCTCCGCAAAAATCATCACAGTCAAATGAGATCGGTATATTGGTTAACGGGATGCTTAATAAAGTGCCCGAATATGAAAAGGTTATCGTAAAAACCATCCCGGCAACCGGCGAGCTGGTTTACCTTAAAGATATTGCGAGGATAGAGCTTGGCAAATTCACTTTTTCAAGCAACGCCTTTGCCGACGGGAACCGGTGCTCAACTATCCAGGTTTATCAATCGCCGGGAAGCAATGCACTCCAAACAGCTGAGAACGTTTATGCCGAGCTGGCAAAGCTGAAAAAATCATTCCCGGCAGATGTTGATTATACCGTTCCGTTTGAGTCTGTAACTATCATAAAGGTTTCTATGCAGGAGGTTATCGGCACCCTGCTAAAAGCGCTTGGTTTGGTGGCGGTTGTAGTGTTCCTGTTCCTTCAAAACTGGCGGTCGTCTTTGATCCCAATTTTGGCTATCCCGGTATCAATTTTGGCTACATTCTGCTTTTTTATACCGCTTGGCTTTACCATAAACACCCTAACTATGTTTGGCTTTGTGCTGGCCATAGGTATTGTGGTTGATGATGCCATTATTGTGGTGGAGGCTGTTCAGCATTATATTGATGAGCAGCACATGTCGCCCAAAGAGGCTACCTACCACGCCATGAAAGAGATCTCTGCACCGGTAGTTGCCATAGCGCTCATTTTAGCTTCGGTATTTGTGCCGGTAGGGTTTATTCCCGGTATTGTAGGCCGGCTGTATCAGCAATTTGCTATCACTATCGCCATCTCGGTTATGTTTTCAGCCTTTATTGCGCTTTCATTAACTCCCGCATTGTGCACCTTGCTTTTACGGCCCAGCCATGTGAACAAAAAATCATCAAACTGGCTTGATAAGTTTTTCTATCATTTTAATACCTGGTTTGAAAAAGTAACCTTCAAATATTCAAATGGGGTAAAACGCAGTATTAAACATTCAAGGTTTGTAATTATTATACTGGTATGTATTTGCGGGGGCACTATCCTTTTATTTAAAACCAAGCCATCCGGTTTTGTGCCTTCGGAAGACGGAGGGCGGCTTTTTGTTACCTACCAATTACCGGAAGCGTCTTCAACCACGCAGTCAGTAAACGTAATGGAAAAGCTGATGAAGATAGTTGGCTCAACACCAGGTATTTTGCACTACACGGCCATATCAGGCTTTAACATATTAAATGGCGGCGCAAATTCGAACAACGGCTCTATGTTTTGTATGCTCACCCCGTGGGATGACCGTACCACGCCGGCTACCCAAGTAGCGGGCATTACTGATGCGATAAAAAAACGGATTGCCAAAGCCGGGATAAAAAATGCAAGTGTGGTGGTGATCCAGCCGCCGCCAATAAGAGGCATTGGCCTTGCAGCAGGGTTCAGCATGCAAATTGAACAGGGAAGCTCTACTGACGATATTCACCAGTTTGAAAAAGTTATTAAAAAGTTTGTTGCCGAAGCGCATAAGATCCCGGAAATATCCACCGCCTTTAGCTACTTTTCGGCTCATACGCCAAGCTATGATCTTACGGTTGACAGGGAAAAATGCCAAAAGCTAGGTGTAAATATTTCTGACGTGTTTTCGACCATGCAGGCCTATATGGGCAGCTTGTTTGTGAATAACTTTACCCTGTATAACAGAACTTACCACGTAGTGGTGCAGGCTGATACAGCCTACAGGTCGCTGATATCAAACATGGATAAATATTATGTCAGGAATTCGGTCGGTGATATGGTGCCGCTGAGCACAGTTATTCATTATAAGCCTACTGTTGCCGCGCCGCTGATCTCACACTTTAATATTTTCCGGTCGGCCGAAGTTGACGGCGCCATTCCTGACGGTTATAGCAGCGGGCAAAGTTTGGACGCCTTAAAGGCACTGGCAGCCAAAGTGCTGCCCCGGGGATACACTATTGAGTTTTCCGGATTGAGCTATGAAGAGATCAAAGCAGGCTCAACCACGGTTTATATCTTTCTGTTCTGTATCATATTTGTGTTCCTGTTCCTGGCCGCATTGTATGAAAGCTGGTCGGTGCCTTTTTCGGTAATGCTTGCTGTGCCGATAAGCGCTTTTGGCGCTATCCTGGCACTTACCTGCATCCCTGCGCTAACCAATAATGTGTACGCCCAAATTGGATTGATCACGCTGATAGGATTATCAGCCAAAAACGCTATCCTGATCGTTGAATTTGCCAAGATCAGGGTTGACCGTGGCGAAGAGCTTCTCAAATCAACCCTTGAAGCCGTGCGTTTACGTTTACGGCCTATTATTATGACCTCGCTGGCATTTATACTTGGCGTATTGCCGCTTGCACTGGCAACCGGTGCTGGCGCAGCTTCCAGGAATACCATTGGAGTAACTGTGCTTGGCGGCATGATTGCATCATCAACTATCTCCATATTTATTGTACCTCTGTTGTTTGTATTGTTTACCCGTTTTTCGTATGGTAAAAAACAACTGAAATGGCTGCAGGATCATCATGAGGAGCTGATGGAAAAAGCCCAAAAAGTAGAAGAGCAGAATATTGACCCCGAGCTGGAATATGATATTGCTATGGCCCATGCTGAAAATAAGTCATCGCGGGAAGAACATGAGAGAAATAACGGAAATTGATTTACCCCCTATAAAGTAGCGTATGAAAAGTGTACAGTTAATATCGCAACGATTAAAAAAGATCAACAATTTATACACAAGAATGATCTCAAAAGAACTTTCTGCTCTTGAGCTCGACCATCACTTTGAAGTTTTACTGGTCCTTGCCACGCAGGAAAAACCGGTAACTCAAAACAAACTTGCAGAGCTGCTTCAGATTGATAAATCGCGTACAGCAGTGATTGTTTTTGAGTTAGAAAAACGCGGACTGGTACAAATAAACATCAATCCCGACGACAGGCGTCAGCATTACATATCGCTTTCTCCCTCGGCCGTCAGCTCCATACCGCATATTGAAATAAGCATTGAAAAAATAAATCAACTGGCCGAGGCCGGAATAGAGCGGCAAAAACTGATGACGTTTTTTGAAGTGTCGGAAATGATCCAGCAGAATTTGGTGAAGAAGGTAGCTTTTTAATTACGCCGCTTTTCTTTATCATCGTGTTTTTGCTGGGCAATCTCCATCAATGGAAAAAACGACGGTTTTGAAAGAGAGAATGTAAACAGATTTCTGAAGTGCACCCCAAAAGTACGAATGCCAGACTGTACAACGTATTAATCAGAATCATTTGGGGTTGCCGGTAATTTATATTTAGTATTCATTGAAATTAAATATCAGCGTAAAAGGAATAATCTATCGCTAACTCCATGAATATCTGTTTTTTAAAAATATCCCTTTAATTAATTATTAAGTTAATAATTAATTATATATATTTGGTCTTTAAACCTGGACACCATGATATCACAAAAAACAAACATGGAATCGAATTCTATTCCATTATTAGACAAAACTAATATCAATCAAATTAAAAACTATGCCTTTTGCAACGCGTGTGGGCAGTAACCTTACGTAACTAATTATTTTTTTTGAATTTTTCACAATATTTTATGCCGATAGGCAAAACTTTTTTCGGTTAAAAAAATCGTGTTAAATTGATATCCAAATGGATCCTGTTCTTTCATACAAATTTTAAAAGAGAATTGATTAATCAAAACCTGGTATAAACAGGTAGTGTTTATTAACTAAAAATTAAAACAAACATAGTTGTGGCTTAATGCAGGTATGTTAATATTGCGTTTAATATTTCGGTATTGTATTAACACTATGTAAGCAGTATTATTTGCAAAAAAACAATTAGTTAATTTTTTACAGTAGAAACCTATAACCTTAACCTAACCTATATGAAAAATTATATCCCAAATCAATCTTAAATAGTAGTAGAATAATGGCTTTTGCAGCTTAAAACCCTTTTTTAAAGGTTTCGCTGTAAATAATTGTGTACTGGAAATAAATGTATAAACCCTATTATTTACTAATATGCAGGCAATTAACCTGGTTGATCTTTTAAAATTCCGATCGGAAAAATCTCCCGAAAGGACTGCTTATGTTTACTTAAAAGATGGAGAAGACCAAGCCGAAAGCTTTTCTTATTTATCATTATATAAACGGGTATTACACCTTGCCGGCTGTATTCAGCGTGTTACCAAAAAGGGCGACAGGGTACTGTTAATTTACAATCCGGGGCTTGATTACGTTGTTGCTTTTTTTGCATGCCTTTTTGCGGGTGTGGTAGCTATACCGGTTTATCCGCCGCGTAAAAACAGGTCGCTTGAAAGATTGGACGCTATAATAAGTGATGCGAAGGCAAACCTGGTGCTTACCACCTCGAATGTTGCTCCAAACTTTGAAAAACACGATAACAATGAGAGCAAGCTGCAGGCCCTTAACCGCATACTTTCTGACCTGGAAAAGGATGAACGCTGGCAGGATTATAAAGAAATAACTATTGACGAGAATTCAATTGCTTATTTACAGTACACATCCGGATCAACCGGTACCCCCAAAGGGGTAATGGTGACCCACAAAAATATTATTTACAACCTGCAGGATCTTGATGCTACCTATGAACACAGCGAAAACAGTGTTATGGTTACATGGTTGCCTATTTTCCATGATCTTGGTTTAATTTATGGGCTTTTACAACCTTTATACAACGGATTTCCATGTTATTTAATGGCTCCCGCCTCTTTTATCCAGCGTCCGCTGCGATGGCTCGAAGCAATATCCAAATATAAAGGCACCCATAGCCCGGCCCCTAATTTTGCCTATTCTTTATGCTGTAAAAGCACTACAACTGACCAGATCAAAGATTTGGATCTGAGCAGCTGGGAGATGGCCATGATTGGTACAGAACCGGTAAGGGTAGAAACAATAAGAGAGTTTTCTGAAAAATACAAGCAATATGGTTTCAGGCCCGAAACATTTACTCCGGCCTATGGTTTGGCCGAGTCTACACTGAAAGTATCTACTGTTCACAAAAGCAAGCGGGTAACCTTCCTGTCTATTAATTCCGCTGCCCTTGAAAAGAACCTGGTGGTTGTGATGAAGGATGGTGAACCGGGCTCTCAATATTTTGCAGGGCATGGCTCATATGTGCTGGACACAAAAATAATTATTGTTGACCCTGAAACAATGGAGCTTTCAGAACCGGGTTGCATTGGTGAAATATGGATTGGTGGCCCTTCCTGTGCCCTTGGATATTGGAAAAGAGAAAAAGAGACAGAAGAGGTATTTAAAGCTCGCTTAAAGGACAGTAGTGAAGGGCCTTTCTTAAGGACAGGCGACCTTGGCTTTTACCATAATGACGAGCTTTTTATTACCGGTAGGCTAAAAGATCTTATTATAATAAGAGGGCTGAATCATTATCCGCAGGATATTGAAGTGACTGCCGAAAAAAGCCATCCAGCATTAAAACAGGATGGCGGCGCAGCCTTTAGTATAGAGGTGGGCGGAAAAGAACAACTGGTAATTGTACAGGAAGTTAACCGCGGGCATCTTTCAAAATTAGATCCTGAAGATGTATTTGCTGCTATCAGAAAGCAGGTTTCTTTAGATCATGACTTGCAGGTTTATGCCATTTCTTTACTGATGCCAGCATCGTTACCTAAAACTTCAAGCGGAAAAATACAGAGAAGAGCTTGTAAACAGGCATTTACAGATAGCAAGCTTACAATTGTTGCTGAATGGGTAAACAATACGCCTGCCATAGATTTGTTAAGCGAATCTGCTGTTGAATCAAACGAAAGATCTGTTGATGGCAAAACTATTGAAGCCTGGATAACAGCTTTGATGGCGAAGGAAATGAACTTAAACCCAGCAGCAATAAAAGCAACCGATACGTTTGAAATGATGGGTATGGACTCATTGTTTGCTGCTGAGATGACAGGGGCTTTGGGTAGCCTTCTTTCGCGTAAGGTGGAAGCTACCCTGGTTTACAATTATCCTACTATCCGTGCGTTGGCTAATTATTTATCATCAGATGAACAATTAACCGCAATAACAGCTCCACAGGAGAAAAATTTAAATGGGTACAGCCCGATAGCCATAGTAGGAATGGGTTGCAGGTTCCCTATGGCCGATAACCCCGAAGCTTTTTGGGAGCTATTAAAGCAGGACGTGAGTGCTGTTAGAAAATTGCCTGAAGGAAGGTGGGAAGAAGCTGACCTGGAAAAAATCGTTGAAGACAAAACCATTCTTGATACCATTACCTGGGGCGGGTTTTTAAATAAGCTGGAAGAGTTTGATCCTTTATTTTTTGGGATCTCACCACGCGAAGCTTCTGCAATGGACCCGCAGCAAAGGTTGTTGCTCGAAGTTGCATGGGAAGCATTGGAGAATGCGGGAACGTCACTATCTGATTTGCCCGAATATAAAACTGGCATTTACATTGGGATCAGTAACAACGATTATCAGCGAATTCAGTCGAATTCTGTAACCCGTTTTGATCAGTACGCAGGCACTGGTAATGCTTCGAGTATAGCTGCTAACAGACTTTCCTATTTTTTAAATCTTAAAGGGCCAAGCATGTCAATTGATACAGCTTGCTCTTCTTCTTTGGTGTCAATCCACCAGGCTTGCCAAAGCTTGCGCACCGGGGAAATAGATACTGCTTTAGCAGGTGGTGTAAACCTTATATTAAGCCCCGAACTGAGCGTTGTATTTGCAAAAGCAGGTATGCTGGCGCCTGACGGCAAGTGTAAAACTTTTGATGCTGCCGCCGACGGCTATGTAAGGGGTGAAGGTTGTGGAATAATTATTTTAAAAAGACTGGAAGATGCCATTGCGGATGGCGACAGGATCCAGGCAGTTATAAGGGGAACAGCTATAAACCAGGACGGACGGAGCAATGGTATTACCGCGCCAAATGGCCCTTCGCAGGTAAGGGTTATCAGGCAGGCTTTAGCCAATGCCGGTGTAAGTGCTGAACAGGTATCTTATTTGGAAGCGCATGGCACCGGCACATCTTTAGGCGACCCCATAGAGATAAATTCATTCTCTTCTGTTTTACTTGAAGGAAGACAGAATGAAAACCCATGCATGGTTGGTTCTGTAAAAACACATATCGGTCACCTCGAATCTGCAGCGGGTATTGCAGGTGTTATTAAATTGATACTTGCATTGCAGCACAAAGAAATTCCCCCGCATATAAATTTCAGCAGCATAAATCCACTAATTGAGTGGGATGATAACCGCCTGAAAATTGCCGCAAAACAAACAAATTGGAATTTTAATAACGGAAAACGGATAGCTGCTGTAAGCTCCTTTGGCTTTGGAGGGACTAACGCTCATGCAATAATTGAAGAAGCACCAGAGGTTACCAACCCGCTTCCTGAACCCGCAGAATATATTTTAGCTATCTCGGGTCGTGATTTAGGAAGCTTACGGGATTTAGCGGAGCGCTATGTAAGCTATTTAGAGGGCGTTGGCGGAGTGGTGGATTTGAGCTCGGTATGCTATACAGCAGGCGCAGGGCGGAGCCATTTCAGCCACCGTCTGGGAATAACAGGAACAGATGCGGCGACGGTAACAGCGCAGCTAAAAGGCTGGCTTTCGGGGAAGACGGCAAAAGGCGTTTATCAGGGCGAGTCCCCGCAGCAGGGAACTCCGCAGCAGGCCTGGCTGTTTACCGGTCAGGGCTCACAATATGCAGGAATGGGCAGGGCGTTGTATGAAGAAGAACCGGTATTCCGTTCAGCGCTGGATCGCTGCAGTAAGCTGTTCAGCAGCTATCACACTATATCGCTGCTGGAAATGCTGTACCCTGAAAAAGGGGACGAAGGATTAATAAACGATACGACCTACAGCCAGCCGGCGCTGTTCTCTTTAGGCTGGTCGCTGGCGCAGCTGTGGCAGCACTGGGGTATTATGCCGGACCTGGTGCTGGGGCATAGCGTAGGAGAATATACGGCAGCCTGCGTTGCCGGGGTTTTCAGCCTGGAAGACGGGATGAAGCTGGTGGTGAACCGCGGGCGGCTGATGGGAGCACTGCCGAAAGCGGGCGGGATGATGAATGTATATACAGGAGAAGACAAGCTGACCAGCTTTTTAAAAAGCTATAAAGATAAGTTGTGGATAGCGGCGCTGAACAGCCCGCAGCAAACGGTAATATCGGGAGAAAGCGCAAGCCTTGACGCACTGGAAACAGCGCTGGAAAAGGCAGGAATAAAGACAGTACGCCTGGAGGTGTCGCATGCGTTCCACTCAGGCCTGATGGAGCCGGTAACGGCAGCCTTCGGGAAGATAGCCGGGGAGATCCAATACAACAAACCCGCTATCCCGCTGATCTCGCTGGTAAGCGGGGAACAGGCAGGCGAAGAAATAACTACGGCAGCCTATTGGACAGCACATGTGCTGGCGCCGGTAAACTTCAGGGCTGGAATGGCCACGCTGGAAAAGGCAGGCATAGACATTTATTTAGAGCTTGGGCCGAAGGCCGTGCTTTTACCGCTGGGGATGCAATGCCTGAACGATACAGGGAAGCAGCCGCAGTGGCAGCACAGCCTAAGACGGGAGAAAGACGGGCGTGAACAGCTGTCCGCCAGCCTGGCAGCGCTGTATGCAGCGGGTTGCGCGGTAAACTGGGAAGGCTTTTTGGGCAAAAGGAAGAAAGTACAGCTGCCCACCTATCCCTTTCAGCGCAGCAGGTACTGGGTAACAACAGAACAAAAACAGGAGATAAAAGAACCAGGCCTGCTGAGCAGGCTTGGCGCAACAGATCTGGAAACGCTCAGGGCAGAACTGAGCACGGCGCTGGAACTGGAAGAGCAGGGAGTATCGCTGTTGCCCCGGCTGCTGGAAGAGCTGGAACGGCGTTACAGTACCCAGGGCAATCCAGTACTTGACAAGCTGCTTTACCGTGTAAACTGGGAAGCAGCGGCATTGCAGGCGGGTGAAGGACTGAACGGCACACCAGGCAACTGGCTGCTGTTTATGGACAATGGTGGAGAGATGCATGAGCTGTCAGCCGCGCTTACGGGCCGTGGAGCCAAAGTAAAAGAAGTAGCGGCAGGGCAGGCAGCAGAACATTATAAGGCGATAGTAGAGGCAGCACTGCAAAGCGGTATAACAGGAATTGTTTACGGGCGCGGGCTTGATCTGGAAAGTGGCGCCACAGCAGGACATATTGTGCAGGAGCTGGTACACCTGCAGGCGCTGATCAGGACGCTGGCAGGCATGACGGCAACGGCTCGGCTGTGGGTGCTGAGCCACGGCGGCCAGGCGGTAAATGAAAAAGGGACCGAAAGCACGGTAGCAGGCCAGGCAGCACTGAGCGGCTTAACAGGCGTTTTGGGCAGCGAGCTGCCGCAATGGCAACCGGTGATGATAGACTACCGTGGGCCGGTAAGCCAGCTGCTGCCGGAACTTGGCGGCAGGGCGGTGGCAGAACGGGTAGCCTATCGGGACGGGAAAAGATATGCAGCGAAACTGGAAGAGATCCAGCCAAAGCAAACAACAAAAACATTTAAAGCAGATAAAACAGGGAGCTACCTGGTCAGCGGCGGCACAGGCGCGCTGGGAATAGCCACGGCAGGCTGGCTGTCGGCGCGGGGTGCGGGAGAGATCCTGCTGCTGAGCCGCAACGGCACAATCGTGCCGGAAGCGCTGGCAAAGCAGGCGCAGCAAACCGGAACCATTATACGAATAGTACAAGGCGATGTGGGCAACCGCAGCGACATGGAAACGCTTTTCAAAACGATCAGGTCAGGGAAAAGGCCACTGAAGGGGATCATCCATGCGGCAGGTACACTGGCAGACGGGCTGCTGGAGAACCTGGACAGCAGCAGTTTTGAACAGGTGCTGCATCCGAAAGCCGCAGGCGGCTGGCTGCTGCACGAGCTGACAGCAAACGAGCCGCTGGACTTCTTTGTATGCTACTCATCGGCAGCAGCGGTGTTAGGGTTTGCCGGGCAGGGGAACTATGCAGCAGCGAACAGCTATATGGAAGGGCTGTGCAGCTACCGGCGGTCGCAGGGCCTTGCAGGGACGGTGATCAGCTGGGGGCCATGGGCGGCAGGCGGCATGGCAGCGGCATTGGGCAGCGCCGACCGGGCAAGGATGCAAAGGATGGGAATAAGCGCTTTAACAAGCGAAAAGGCGCTGGCAGCGCTGGATTATGTATTAGCTACAGGAGAAACCAACGCAGGCGTATTTGAAATAGACTGGGAACAATATATAAAAGAAGCAGGGCACAAAAAGCACCTGTTAAGCAAGCTGGTAAAACAGGCGCAAAGCGGCAGCACGATGCGGCAGGAACTGGAGAAAGCTGCTATGGCGGCAAGAGGGGAACAACTGGCTATATACCTGGAGAACCTGTTGGGGAGCATCCTCGGTATGGAAGAGGGCAGGATGCAGGAGCGTGAAGCAGGTTTCTCGGAGCTGGGGATGGACTCGCTGATGGCGCTGGAGCTGCGCAACAGGCTGCAGCGGGAGCTGGGGATCAGTGTGGCGGCAACGGTAGGGTTTAACTATCCGAGAATAAATGCGTTAAAAGACCACCTGCTGGAAGAACTGGGCTGGGTAAAAGAAGCGGAAGAAAAAGTGATACCGGCACAGGCAAACCATGACCATGAGCCGATAGCGGTGATCGGGATGGGCTGCAGGTTCCCGGGAGCGAAGGACCCGGAAGCGTTTTGGGAGCTGTTAAGGGATGGGGTGGATGCGATCAGGGAAGTACCGCGTGAACGCTGGGATGTGGAGCATTATTATGACCCCGACCC
>NZ_FRCM01000023.1 GCF_900142915.1 Mucilaginibacter sp. OK098 | reverse complement strand
ATGGAACGCATGAAGAAAAGCGAAACACGCTGATTATAAACCAATTACATAAACCCATCAAGAAATATTCAATTACGGAACGCTTGATTACCAGGCATTTACAATGTGTAAAAATGCAGTGTACTGATAATGAGATCATTCCATAGCGTTCCGGGTGTTCCGCTGTGAAAAATGGAACGCTTGCGGTAATTTGCGGGGTGTGCAAAAAGCCGCAGACATGATGAGTTATATAATTTTCTTATAAAAGCGGCTCCAAGAAGTGGTTGGTCTGTTGAAGTAACCTCGACTGGTCTAAATTTTAATAAAGTATTAACTAATTTTAATAAATAAGTATGCCGATTACCCCAAAAAGAATCCCTATTCTACTAAAAAAATTTGGTGGAAATAACAGTGAAGGGGTTTATACCAAAATCATAACAGATGAAAACAAGCACGAGTATGACGAGTTGCAACACTACCTTGAAGGTGATGAAACTCCACTAATTGTTTGCAGGTTTAACCCTTCAGATTGGACCTTGTTAACCACAAAACGAGTTCTTTCGATGAATTCGGAAGGTTTAAGAATTATGAATCTCGCAGAACTCGTTTATAGCAATATTGATATACCGGGTGAAATTGCCAGCGGCGCTAAAGGTTGGGCCGATTTTAGTAAAATAATTTTAAGAGATGTAAATAATAAAACCTTCACACTCGTCTTAGAAAAACGTTATCCCTTTGGGGGATTCTTACAAGTATTGACTTCTGTTCGAGGTTGGTTTCCTAAAGAGAAATAAATGTTTTTCAAATGCGATTGTGAATTGGTTTGCCTGATGCCCATGTTGGTCTTGTGACCAACATGCGGTAATCTATATGGCGTGCAAAAAGCCACAAACAATCATGCGGCATCCTGCAAAACACAAACATCGTCGATTGTTGGTGACAACATCAATAACGGCGAGAGAGACCCGGCGGAGACGGGAGTGTAAACCCAAAAGCGGACAAGCCTCCATGGAACGCATGAAGAAAAGCGAAACACGCTGATTATAAACCAAT